>NZ_CP041692.1:0-2560597 GCF_007362775.1 Microlunatus elymi | reverse complement strand
CACAACCGCTGGTCCGACGTGATCGCCCGGGGCGAGGTGGCCGGGGCGCTGCGGCGGCGGTTCGATCTGATGACCGAGGTGCTGGATCTGGATCGGGATCGGGCCACCGCCTGGACCTTGGCCCGGGTGCTGCAGAACGTGGTCTGGGACATCGAGAACGACGACAGCGGCGGCGGTCTCTCCGCCGCCGATCGGGTGATCGCCGACGTGCTGCTGGGCCGCTCCTGACCACACTGTCGGTGGCGCACTTTAGAGTGGCGGACGCCATGGGAATTCAGCTACATCGGGCACGACGAGCCGACCGGTTGGTCACCGGACTCGGCGCCGTCCTGCGGACCCCGCTACCCGATCCGTTCGCGACCGAGATCGTCGCGGTGCCCACCCGCGGGGTCGAGCGCTGGCTGGCCCAATCGCTGTCCCACGTGCTGGGTGCCGCCGGCGAGGCAGCCGGCGACGGCGTCTGTGCCGGCATCGACTTCCCTTCCCCGGAGCGGATGGTCGGCCAGGCACTCTTCGGTGTCACCGGCGTCGACCCGAGAGAAGATCCGTGGCATCCGCGCCGGGCGGTCTGGCCACTGCTCTCGGTGGTGGACTCGGCCCGGCAGCAGCGCTGGGCCGAGCCGCTGTGGCGCTACCTGGCCCGCTCCGCCGACTCCCCCGCCGCCGATGACTCGGGCGCCGGTCGACGGTTCGCGACCACCCGGCATCTGGCCGAGCTGCTGGACAGCTACGCGGCCAACCGACCGCAGATGATCGAGCACTGGATCGCCGGCCGCGACGTTGACGGCAACGGCAACGCGCTGCCGTCCGAGTGGGGCTGGCAGGCGGAGTTGTGGCGGCGGTTGCGGGCCGAGATCGGTTCGCCCAGCCCGGCCGAGCGGCTCCGTACGGCCTGTCAGAAGTTGATCATGGAGCCGGAGTGTTCCGACCTGCCGGGCCGGGTCTCGGTCTTCGGCCCGACCCGATTGCCGTACGCGACGCTTGCGGTGCTCTCCGCGCTGGCCCGGCATCGGCAGATCCACCTCTGGTTGCCGCACGCCTCCCCCGCGCTGTGGGCGGCGATCGCGCACGCACTCGACGACCGGGACGGGTTCGGTCACGACCTCGAGCGCGACGCGATGTTGCCGGCGGCGGCGGGACGTCGGGCCGCGGACCCGACCGCGACCATTCCGCAGAACAGACTGCTCGGCTACCTCGGCCGGGATTCCCGCGAGTTCCAGCTCAGCCTGGCCGGGTTGCCGGCGGACGTTCAAGATCATCCTCTGGATGATGCCGATCAACCGCCGGCGACGTTGCTGTCCCGGTTGCAGTCCGATCTGGCGGCCGACCGGCCACTGAGTACGCCTGCTGCGGCCGATCGCATCGGGGCCGACGACGACAGCATCTCGGTGCATGCGGCGCACGGTCCGGACCGGCAGGTCGAGGTGCTGCGCGAACTGCTGCTGGGGCTGCTGGCCGAGGAACCGACGCTGGAGCCTCGGGACATCATCGTGATGTGCCCGGACATCGAGACCTACGCTCCGCTGATCTCGGCCGCATTCGGCGCCCAGCTGACCGACGAGGACGACACCGCATTCGCCGGGCATCCGGGCCATCAGCTGCGGGTCCGGTTGGCCGACCGCTCGTTGCGACAGCTCAATCCCCTGCTTCAGGTGCTGGCCGAGCTGTTCGATCTGGCGGAGTCCCGGGTCGAGGCGTCGGTGGTGGCCGACCTGTGCGCAACAGCTCCGGTCGCGACCAAGTTCGACTTCACCGACGACGACCTGCACCGACTGCGCGAGTTGGTCGAGCGGTCGGGTGTGCGATGGGGCCTGGACACTGCCGACCGGCAGCGCTTCGGGATGGACGGATTCGCGCAGAACACCTGGGCTGCCGGGCTGGATCGGATACTGCTCGGGGTCGCCATGGACGAGGACGGCGAGCATTTCCTCGGCACCACCCTGCCGATGGACGACATCGACGCCGGCGACGTGGACCTGGTCGGCCGGCTGACCGAGGTGGTCCGACGGCTGCGCGCGGTGATCGACTCCTTCGCCCGGCCGCAGCCGCTGCGGTCCTGGATCCAGGCCTGCCGGCAGGCGCTCGAGCTGATGACAGCGGTGTCGACGTCGGACAACTGGCAGGTCGGCCAGGCGTACGGCGAGCTGGCCCGGATCGCCGAGTCCGCGGCCGATCGCGACGAGCTGCCGCTGACCAGACGGGAGGCGCGGGCCGTGCTGGCCGACCTCTTCGCCGGCCGACCGAGCCGAGCCAACTTCCGTACCGGCACCCTGACGGTGGCGACCATGATGCCGATGCGCTCGGTGCCGCACCGGGTGGTCTGCCTGCTCGGGCTGGACGACGGCGTCTTCCCCCGCGCCGGACGGCTGGACGGCGACGACCTGCTCGCCGCCGATCCCTGGATCGGCGACCGGGACCGGCGCAGCGAGGACCGGCAACTGCTGCTGGACGCGATCATGTCCAGCACCGACCGGTTGATGATCATCTACTCCGGCGCCGACCCGCGGACGAACGCCGAGAAGCCGCCGTCGGTGCCGTTGGGCGAGCTGCTCGACGTGCTGGATCAGACCGCATCCGCTGCCGACGGCGGACCGGTCCGCACCCAGATCCTGCATCGGCATCCGCTGCAACCGTTCGACCCCCGCAATTTCACTTCTCCCCGGGCGTTCAGTTTCGACCCGGACGCGCTGGCCGGTGCCCGTGCTCTGGTGCGGCCGCGGGAGCCCGCCGAGCCGGTGTTCGACATCCGGCCGCTGCCCCGCTACCGGCTGCCGGAACTGATCCAACTGACCGACCTGATCAACTTCTACAACCATCCCCTTCGGTTCCTGGTCAGATGCCGAGCCGGCCTGAGTCTGTACGAGGACGAGCCGGCGGACCTGGACACCATGCCGATCGAGCTGGATCCCTTGCAGGCGTGGGCGATCGGGGATCGGATGTTGCGCCGGCGATTGTCCGGAGTCGAGCTCGACCAACTGGTCGGTGCGGAGTGGCGGCGGGGCGAGGTCCCGCCGCGAGCCATCGGTCAGCGGGCCTTGGCGCCGGTTGCCGACAACGTCGCCGAAGTCGCCGAACGCGCCCGGCCGCTGCTGACGGCCGAGCCGCGTACGGCCGACGTCAGCGCCCAGCTGGAGGTCACCGACGGGGCGGGCGGCTACACCGAGCACGCGCTGGTCGGCACGGTCGCCGGTGTGTACGGCGACCAGTTGATCACTGTGCAGTATTCGCGGCTCGGACCCAAGCATCGGTTGCAGTCGTGGATCAAGCTGCTGGCCGTCACCGCCGGCGATCCGAGGCCGTGGCAGGCGATCACCATCGGACGGGGCAACGCCTGGAATCCGCCGACCTCGGTGCTCGGCCCGGTCTCGCCGCAGTTCGCCCGGCTGGTGCTGGCAGATCTGGTCGATCTCTACCGCACCGGTCTGGGCGAACCACTGGCACTGCCGATGCAGACGGCCGCCGAGTACGCCCGGATCCGGCAGACCAAACCGGATCTGCCGATCCGCAATCTGCAGGGCAAGCTCGCCAAACTCTTCGAACAGTGGGATCGCGATGCCGCCTACCGTGCCTTCTTCGGCGACGAATTCGGCTACCAGGAGTTGATCAAGGTGCCGGCGATCGACACCGAGGCTCGCGGCAGCCTCGGCGAGCCGAGCCGATTCGGCACTCTGGCCCGCCGGGTCTGGCATCCGCTCCTGCTGGCCGAGGAGCTGAGTTGATCATGACCCAGACCCCGTACGCGACCCGGACCGAGCCGACCTCCTTCGACGTCTGCGGCGAGCTGCCCACCGGCACCACCGTGCTGGAGGCCAGCGCCGGCACCGGCAAGACCTACACCATCGCCGCCCTCGCTGCCCGCTACCTCGCCGAAGGCGTGGCCGAGCTGCCCGAGCTGATGGTGATCACCTTCGGCCGGATGGCCACCAACGAGCTGCGGATGCGGGTGCGTGAGCGACTGGTCGACGTCGAACAAGCGCTGGCCGTGGCGCTGTCCCGCGAGGTCGACGATGATCAAGAGATCGAAGTTGATCATCCCGACGACGTCACGCGGTTGTTGATCACCGGCCGACGATCCGAACTACGCCTGCGTCACCGCCGGATCCGGGCCGCGCTGGCGGAGTTCGACGCGGCCACGATCGCCACCACCCACGAGTTCTGCCAGACCATGCTGGACGAGCTCGGCGTGCTCGGCGATCATGAACCCGATGCGACGTTCACCGACAGCCTGACCGATCTGACCCACGAGGTCGCCGGCGACTGCTACCTGCAACGGTTCGCCGCCGATGCCGCCGCACCACCCTTCGACTTCGCCGAGGCGATCCGGATCGCCACCGACGTGATCCGGGACGAATCCGTCCCGCTGGTGCCGGTGCCCGAGGCCGACCAGAACCGATCGGCTCCGGCTCAGCGGTACGGCTTCGCCCAGGACGTCCGCCGGGCGCTGCGCGTCCGCAAGTCCCGCCGGCGGCTCTACAGCTACTCCGACATGTTGACCCGGCTGCGTGACACGCTGCATGATCCGCAGCTCGGCGAACGGGCCGCGAACCGGCTGCGGCAGCGCTACTCGGTCGTGCTGGTGGACGAATTCCAGGACACCGATCCGGTGCAGTGGGACATCCTGCGTACGGCGTTCGTCGGGCCGTCCGGTCGTGGTGACGGGGCGACGTTGATCTTGATCGGCGACCCGAAGCAGGCCATCTACGCCTTCCGCGGAGCCGACGTCTACTCCTATCTCGATGCCGTTGCCGAGGCCGGGCAGGTTGGCACACTCGGCGTGAACTGGCGCAGTGACACGGCGCTGGTGACCGCGATGGACCGGCTGATGGGCGAGTCGACGCTGGGCGATCCGCGGATCGCCGTACGTCCGGTTCGGGCGCATCATCGGCGACGCAGGCTGCGACCGGCCCAAGATCAACTCGGGCTGACCGAATCGGCGCCGGATCTCTGTGCCCCGATCCGGATCCGCTACCAGGCTTACGATCCCGAGGATCAGCAGTGGGTGCGTGGATTGCGGCGTACGGTGACGCGCGATCTCGTTGCCGATGTTGCCGCGCTGCTGGCGGCCAAACCCCTGCTGTGCATCGACGAACCCGGCGGTCGACCGATTCGGCCCGGCGACATCGCCGTCCTGGTCCGCCGCAACGAACGTGCCGAGGAGATCCGGACCGCGCTGACCGCGGCCGGCATCCCGGCGGTGGTGCTGGGTGCCAACAGCGTCTACTCCGGCGAGTTGGGCACCCACTGGCTGACCCTGCTGACCGCGCTCGAACAACCACGCCAGGCCCATGTCCGGGCCGTCGCGCTGACCCCGTTCGTCGGCTGGACGATGCGCCGACTGGCGACCGCGGACGAAGATCAACTCACCGAACTGTCGGCGATGATCCGGCGCTGGAGCCGCACACTGAACCATCGCGGCGTGGCCGGGCTGATGGAGGTGATCACCGCCGAGACCGAGCTCGGCCGACGGCTGCTGGGCTCGGTCGGCGGTGAACGCCGGCTCACCGACCTGCGTCACATCGGGCAGAGCCTGCATGCGGCGATGGTCGGCGGCCGACTGGGCGTCGGCGCCCTGATCGACTGGCTGCGGCAACGGATCGACGAGGCTCAGGGCGCCGGTCTCGACGAGCAGAGCCGCCGGTTGGAGACCGATGCCGAGGCGGTGCAGATCCTCACCGTGCATCGGAGCAAGGGACTGCAGTTCCCGATCGTCTACCTGCCGGAGGCGTGGGATCGATTCGTCCGGGACGAGGACGACGGCCGGCTGCTGCGGCTGCACGACCGCGGCGGCACGACAGCGCCCGCGCCGGGTGACGATCCGCGTCCGGGCGGCGATCTGGTGCTCGACGTGGGCGGGCTCGGCGGAGCCGGCCGGGCCGAACGGCTGGCTCGATGCCGGCAGGAGGACGCCGGGGAGGATCTCCGGCTCGCCTATGTCGCCTTCACCCGAGCGCAGGTCCAGCTGATCTCCTGGTGGATGCCGTCCGGCCGAAACACTCCCGGATCGGGCCTGCAGCGATTCCTCTTCCGCTCCCGCGAGTCCGGTGCGGCCGAGCCGGCCGATCGGTATCCGCTGAACACCGATCCCGGTACGTTGCCGCTGCTCGGCCCCGCCGCACGGTCCGAGGACGGCGCCCCACTGTTCTCCGTCGAGCCGATCGAGACCCGGCCGGTCGTCAGCTGGCAGCCCGAGCTTCCGGCGCCGCCGATGCTGGGCCGTCGGCGGTTCGACCGTGCCCTCGACCTGGACTGGCGACGCACCTCGTACTCGTCGCTGACCGCGGCGGCACACGGCAGCGAACTCGCGGCGGCCGGGGTCGGCAGCGAGGTCGATGTGACCAAGGAGGACGACGAGACCGCTGCCACGCAGTCGCTGACCGAGATCGCAACCGGCGAGATCGGCGTCGGCGCACTCACGACCGGCGGACCAGGCGGGGGGCCGGCGGTGGCCGGGGACGTCTCGCCGATGGACGCGCTGCCGCTGGGTGCCGCGTTCGGCACGCTGGTGCACGCCATCCTGGAACGGGTCGACCCCCAAGCCGGTCACCCTGATTCCGAAGACGTCGACCGTGCCGACCGAGTTCGTACCGCGTTGCGCGAGCTGGCTGCCGACGAGTTGGCCAAGCTGCCCGCCCAGCCGATGACTGCCGAGGCGCTCGCGGACGGGATTCTGCCGGCGATGCTGACGCCGTTGGGACCGCTGGCCGACGGGCTGCGGCTGTCCGACATCGGCGTCGAGGACAGGCTCGCCGAGCTCACCTTCGAGCTGCCGTTGGCCGGCGGCGACCGGCCACGAGCCGAGGTCCGGCTCGCCGATCTGGCGCCGCTGCTGGAACGCCACCTCGCCGACGGGCCGCTGGCGCGGTATCCGGCTCTGCTGACCGATCCCGTACTGGCCGAGCAACCGCTGCGCGGCTATCTGAACGGCAGCATCGACGCGGTGCTGCGGATCGGCGGCGACCGGCCGCGGTATCTGGTCGTGGACTACAAGACGAACTGGCTCGGTGATCTTGATCAGCGTCCGCTGCGGCTGACCGCCTACAGCCCGTCCCGGTTGCCGGAGGCGATGATGCGGGCGCACTATCCGCTGCAGGCGCTGCTCTACTCCGCCGCACTGCATCGCTACCTGCGTTGGCGGCAGCCCGGCTACCGGCCCGAAGATCATCTCGGCGGGGTGCTGTATCTCTTCGTCCGCGGCATGGGTGGACCGGACACGCCGCGGGAGGACGGGGTGCCCTGCGGGGTGTTCTCCTGGCGGCCGCCCGCGGAGTTGATCACGCAATTGTCCGAGTTGCTCGATCACGGGGGTCAGCCACGATGACCTCGATCGGCCTGGACCCTCTGTCGGCTACAGCACCGGCCGCCGTCGCGACGACCGCGGCTGCCGATCGCGACGACGTGCAGCTGGCCCACGGGGTGCCGGGTTTGCTCGGGGAGTTCAACCGAGCCGGGGTGCTCGGCGTCGCCGACGTGCATGCCGCCCGGGCGATCGGCCGGATCGGCGGCGAGACCCGTCCCCAGGTGCAGCTCGCGATTGCTCTGGCGGTGCGGGCGTTGCGGGCCGGGTCGGTCTGCATCGACCTGCGGACCATCGCCGATGCCGTGTTCGCCGACACCACCGCCGAGGACGCGAGCCAGCAACTGGACGTGTCCGCGTTGGCGTGGCCGGAGCCGGAATCCTGGTTCGCCGACTGCTCGGACAGCCCGCTGATCGCGGCCGAGGGCGAACCGGACGGGCGGCCACTGCGGATGGCCGGCGGCCTGCTCTACCTCGAACGTTATTGGCGGCAGGAGGAGACGGTACGGCGCCAGCTCCAGCTGCGGGCCGCCGCGCCGCCGCCGGTTGTCGATCTTGATCGGCTCCGTTCCGGGCTGCAGCGGATCTTCGACTCGGCAGGTTTGGCGCCGGGCGAACCGGACCTGCAGCAGCGGGCGGCCGCGATCAGCGTGCTGCGTTGGGTGAGCGTGCTGGCCGGCGGTCCGGGCACCGGCAAGACCACCACGGTGGCGAAACTGCTGGCGTTGCTGCAAGATCAACAATTGGCTGCCGCGGACTCGGGCGCCCGATATCGGCCGTTGCGGATCGCGTTGGCCGCCCCGACCGGAAAGGCGGCGGCCCGGCTGGAGGAGGCTGTGCGGGAGGCGTCCGGCCGGCTGCCGACGAGCGACCGCGGCCGGCTCGGCGAGCTGACCGCCTCCACCCTGCATCGGTTGCTGGGCTGGGTGCCGGAGAGCCGCAGCCGATTCCGCCATCACGCCCGCAACCACCTGCCCTACGACGTGGTGGTGGTGGACGAGATGTCGATGGTGTCGCTCACCCTGATGGCGCGGCTGCTCGATGCCGTGCGCCCCGATGCTCGGCTGATCCTGGTCGGCGACCCCGATCAGCTGTCCTCGGTGGAGGCCGGCGCGGTGCTGGCCGACATCGTCGGTGCGGCCGGGGGTGCCGTACCCGGTCTGCAGGAGTCGCTCGAACAGGTGTTGCCGGACCAGCCGCCGGCTGGTGATCGGACCGTCGACGATCAACAACCGGCACGAGCCGTGGTCCGGCTTCAGCACACCTGGCGGTTCGGTGGAGCGATCGATCAATTGGCCCGGGCGATCCGGGCCAGTGATCCAGACCGGGTGATGGAGGTGCTGCGGTCCGGCGACGAGAGTCTGATCTTCACCGAGCCGATCGGCGACCCCGCGGTCGCCGGAGATGCCGCCTTCGAGCCGGGCGCACTGGTGCTGCTTCGGACCGAGGTGGTCGACACGGCGCGAGCGATCAAGGTCGCCGCCGAAGCCGGCGACGTGTCCGCGGCGTTGGCCGGACTGGAACGCCATCGCCTGCTCTGCGCCCACCGACGCGGGCCGTACGGGGTGACGCACTGGACCCGGGAGATCCTGCGCTGGTTGGGAGATTCGCTGCCCGGCTACGCCACCGCCGGCGAGTGGTATCCGGGCCGCCCGTTGTTGATCACCGCCAATGACTACGAGATGTCGCTCTACAACGGCGACACCGGCGTGGTGGTGCAGACCGCGAACGGGATCCGGGCCGCGTTCGCTCGCGGCGGCGAGGCGACCATGATCTCCCCGGTCCGGCTGGACGCCGTCCAGTCGGTGCATGCGATGACGGTGCACCGAGCTCAGGGCAGCCAGTTTCGGACCGTGTCCTTCGTGGTGCCGCCACCGGACTCCCCGCTGCTGACCCGCGAGCTGCTCTACACCGCCGTCACCCGGGCCACCGAACGAGTGATCGTGATCGGCGCCGAGGATGCGATCCGGCGTGCCACCCTGCGGCCCGCCAACCGAGCCAGCGGGCTGCGCAACCGCCTCTGACCGAAGCGCGGTCGCAGCGATCATGGCAGGATCACACCGTGACTCCGCAGCGTACGTCGACCAGTCCGGTTGCCGAGCCGACGACGCTGCGCTCGCTGCTGACCCCGGCCGGCCGGGAGGCACGACCGTTCCGGACCCGGGTGACCGCGTCGTACGTGGTGATCGGCGGGTTGCACCTGATCGGTCTCACGCTGCTGGCCACCACGCTGCTGCCCGGGCAGGGCAAGGTGGTGACCGTGCCGCTCGCGGTGCTGGCCTACCTGCGCGGGCTGATGCACTCCTTCGACTTCGATCACATTTCCATGATCGACAACTCGACCCGCAAATTCATCTCCGAGGGCAGGCGGCCCGCGTCGGTAGGGCTGGCCTTCTCCACCGGGCACTCCACCGTGGTGATCTTGACCGGGGTCGCGCTGGTGGCCGGGTTGGGCGCGGTTCGGCACGCGCTGGACGGCGAGTCGACCGCGGCTCAGGCGCTCGGCATCATCGGCCTGTCGGTGTCCGGGCTGTATCTGTTGCTGGTCGCGATCTCCAATCTGGCCGCCTTCATCACGGCCTGGAGGCTGCGCCTGCGGCTGCGGCGCGATCCCGGTCTGGAAGTGCCGCCGCAGGCTCTCACACCGCGCGGTCCGGCGGCGATGATCATGACCGCGCCGTTGCGTCGAGTCCGGCACCCGCATCACATCTACGGCATCGGATTCCTGTTCTCGTTGGGGTTCGACACCTCCAGCCAGATCGGCTTGTTGATGTTGACCGGGGCCGCCGGGCTGGCCGGTGCGGCGCCGCTGGCCACGCTGTCGCTGCCGTTCCTGTTCGCCGCCGCGATGACCTTGGGTGACACCTCGAACGGCCTGATGATGTTGAAGATGTACGAATCCGCGGCCGACGATCCGGCCCGCAAGATCAACTTCAACCTGTTGATCACCGGCATCAGCATCTGTTCGGCCCTGCTGGTCGGCACCATCGCCGCCGCGACGTTGTTGTCCGAGGTGTTCGGCGTCGACTTCTCCCCGATCACCGCGATCGCGTCCATCGACACCAGTGCCGCCGGTTACCTGCTGGCCGCCGGTTTTGCGGTGATCGGCATCGTCGCCGCGTTGCTGTGGCGGCGTACCCGGCGCGCGGTGAGCTGACCGTCCGCGCCGCCGGTCACCGATCGGCCCGAGCCGCCGCCAACGTGCTGCGGCCGAGTTCGACGGTCGCGTCCACCGCGGCGATCAGAGCCGCCGGACTCGGATCCCGGCCGGCCACGCGGACGATGTCGTCCACAGCGCTCATACCTCCGATCGACAGCAGGGTCTTGTCGTTGGTCACCCAGCGGCCGGAAGCGGCGGCCACGGCGTGGGCGAACTCGGCCGCGCCGACGGCCAGTGCCCCGAAACAGGTGGTCACCCGGCCTTGCCGGGCATGAGCGGTGCGGGCGAAGTCGAGGGTGAGTTCGGCCCCGCGGGCCCAGCCCCGGGCGGCCGACTCTCTCAACGCCTCCGGGTAGCCGGGCCGCGGCAGGCGGCCGACCAGCGCCCGGTTCGCCGCCAACTCGGCCAGCAGGAGGTAGGTCGGAATTCCGGTCAGGTGGAACCTCAGCGGCTCGACCCGCCACCGACCGGCCCGTGCCTCGGCGATCTCGTGCTCGACCACATCGAGATCTCGCCACAACAAGTCGGTCTTGTGGCCGTCGACCTGCAGCCAGGCACCGCCGTTGAACACACCGCCGCCCCACTCGCCGATCTCGACCACGGTGCCGTCGTAACCGAGTGCTCGTACCTCGGCGGGATCGAACCCGGTCCGGTAGTAGATGCCGAAGTCCCAGTCGCTGTCCGGACCAGCCGTCCCCTGCGCCCGCGACCCACCCAGGGCGATCGCCTCGACTCCGGGCAGCGCCGCCAGCCGGGTGACGAGTTCGGCGTGCGCGGGCGGCAGCTCATCGAGGACGTCGGCGGGGCGATCTGTCGTCATGGTGCGAGCGTTTCAGAACAGATCTCCGGATGCGAGTCGATAGTGGCAGCAGGAGGCTCCGCACACGCAGGCGGCGGCCGGGCTCGTCAGGTGCTGATCACCAGATCGTAGGAGTCGGGCTCTCGGACCTGGTCGAAGTACCAGCGTTCGGCTGCATCCCAGCGGGCCAGCCACTCCGGCGAGGCGTCGGCCCGCGCGAGTTGGCGACGTCGGCGCAATGCGGCGTCGGCAGTGACCAGCACGGCAAGATCAACAACGTCGGCCAACTCGGGCCGAGAGACGAAGAGTCCTTCGACCACTACCCGTCGCGCCGGCGGGATCGTCGTGATGTCGGTGGCGAGCCGGTTGGCCGCCCAGTCGTACGGCCGGAACTGCACGGATCGTCCACGACGTAAGGGAATCAGCACCTCGCTCCGCAGCCGTTGGCAGTCGTAGTACTGATCGGCACCCTGTTCCGGTGTGAGGGCCGCGCGTTCGTCCTCATCCATCACGCGATAGAAGTCGTCGCCGTGCACGAGGGCCGCATCCAACTCGGCAGCCACGGCCCGGGCGAAGGTCGACTTGCCGGCCGCGCTGTGCCCGTCGACGGCGATGATCACGACGTCGTCGGGGCGTTGCCGGACAAGATCAACAACGCCGCGTACGGACTCGTCCCGCACCGCCACCTCACCCGGCCCGATCAGGACCGGCCGTCCCCGACTGGACCACCATCGCGACGAAGGCGGAAACCTCGGCCGCACGCAGCTCAGGTTCGGCGGCGTACTGCGGCGGCCCGCCCTCACGACAGCGCAGCCCTTCGGCCAGGACGCGGTGCCAGGGTTCGTCGTAGAAGGTCGGCCCCCAGCGGCCGGCGCCCGACTTGCTGGTCATCTCACCGGTGATCAACAGATGATGCAACCGAGTGACACCGAGGACACACCAGGCGCAGACCCGGTCGGTGATCTTGTCCGGCTCGACCGCGGCCAGTCGATCGGCCCAGTTGCGCCAGTAGCCGTCCAGATTGCCTCGGGTGAAGGAGATCAGGTCCGGCTGGGAGGTCCAGATCGGCCGCTCGGTGTGCGGCGTGCCCGTCACGGTGACGCCGCGACGCGCCAGCTCATGCCAGCAGATCATCCCGTCCAGCGGCGGTCCGACTCGGAAGTCGCCGTCCAGCACCGTCGGCACCTCCGGGCACTCCCGCGGATCGCGGGCAAGATCATCGGCGAGGATGTGAATCCCGGAGAAGTCGGTCGGCGACTGCTCGCGCAGGCCGCGATGAACGTCGCGAAGTTGATCAATTTCGGCCGGCGTCGGTCGATGCGCCACGGTGGCGACGAAGTCAACGTCGGAGACGCCCTCGATCCATTCGCCGAAGCCGATTCCGCCGCGCAGGTAGAGCCCGGTGATCAACCCGGGCGGCGACTGCCGCAGGAACTGATCGCACAGCCGCTGCACCTGCGGCGGAAGCATCGCGGTCAGAGCCGCCCCTGACGCCAGGCCGTGATCAGCCGGAATGCGATCGAGTTCGACGACGGGCGAGCGATGGTCCCGTCCGCCATGTCCCGGGCCAGCCGGTCCCGGGTGAACCAGTCGGCGTAGCTGATCTCCGCATTGTCGATGTTGATCTCGGTGCCGGCGGCACGGGCGACGAAGCCGAGCATGAGCGAACGCGGGAACGGCCAGGGTTGGCTGCCGTAGTAGCGGATGTCGCGCAGCGACAGGCCGACCTCCTCGGCGATCTCGCGGTGCACTGCCTGTTCGGCCGACTCGCCGGCTTCGACGAAACCGGCGAACACCGACACCCGATTGCCCCAGTCGGCCTGGCTGCCGAGCAGCAACCGGTCCTCGTCATCGAGGATCGCCACGATCACCGCCGGATCGGTGCGCGGGAAGTATTCGTTGCCGCAGTTCGGGCAGACCCGCATGAAGCCTGCCTTGCGGACCTCGCTGGTCGTGCCGCACCGTCCGCAGAACGACTCGTTGCGGTGCCAGTTGATCAGCGCGACCGCGGTGATCGCGATCTCTCGGTCAAGATCATCAAGGCTGACCGTGAGCTGCCGTACGGTGCCGGACGGACCGGGCACCGACTCGTCCGGATCGCCCAGCATGACGAAGTACGGGACCGCGTCGACGGTGCCGAGCAGATAGTGCCGCGCACTGTCGTACTCCTCCACCGGGGCGACGAAGCGCAGCCGCTCACCGCGCTCGTCAACCGGGACCACGCCGCGCGTCGCGTCGACGATCAACAATCGGGCGTCCGGTGACTGCCACAACTTCGGCACCCACTCGTTGGACGTCTGATGCTCCTCGACCCGGATCAGCCGGCTCGGGGTGGCCCATTCCGGCGGGGCCGACCAGTCGTACGCCGGCGGTCCGGCCGTCCCAGCAGTGTCAGTCACGGGTCTCAGGCTAGACGCCCCGCCGCGGCTACTGCTTCCGGCACCGCGGTGAGGATCCGTTCCAGCTCCGGCCGGGACGCCAACCGGGACGGCGCGAGGATCCGATCCTCGGGCACCGAGTAGAAGACCGCGTCCACCTGGTCGGTCTCGACTCCGGACAACTCGGCCCACGCCGTGCGATAGATCGCCAACTGCAACGGGTCGTGACTCTGCCCCGGTGAGGTCTTCCAGTCGACGATCCGATAGCGCAGTGGCCCTTCGTCGATTCGATACACCGCGTCGATCCGGCCCCGGATCACCCGGCCGCCGAGCACCAGGGTGAAGGGTGCCTCCAACGCCACCGGACGCGAGTCGCCGAACCGGCCCGCAGCGAACCGTTCACACAGCTCGCGGAACTCGGCCTCACCGTCCACGTCCAGGTCGGCTCGGTCGGCCAGCTCGTCCGGGTCGACCAGTTGCGGCTGTCCCCAGGCGCCGTCGGTGATCATCCGGGCACCCAGCCGACGTTCGATCCATTGATGGAATCGGGTGCCGAAGCGTTGCCGGCGGGACGGCCGGCGCGGCATCGGTCGCGCGAGATCACCCGCGTACGCACCGGAGTCGGCTCGAAGCTTGATCAACTCGGTCGCCGACAGGGACTCCGGCAGCACCACCGCGGCCGATCCGCGGCGCGCCGCGATGCTCTCGGCCAGCAGCCGTTCGAGGTCGGCGTCCCACGCCGCGACCGTCTCCTCGTCGTCCAGCAACAGCGGCTCGGTGGCGCCCGGCGGTCCGTCGTAGCGGCCCTCGGCCGCGTGCCGCCGTCGAGCGGTCCGAACCAGCTCAGCGGCATGGCGTCGGCGGTCCAGAGCCTCGGGATCCAGCGGCCGCGGCCACGGCACCGGCGGCGCCTCGGCGTCGTGCGGGTTGATCTCCCCCGCCGGCGGCGCCTGCTGCAGCAACCGATCCTGCCGATTCGCCTCGGCGATGATCACCTGCAGGTAGCGGGACGGCTGCCGGGGCTTGATCAACTCCGGCCGCCAGTTGTGGCCGCTGCCGATCAGCACCCGCCGGGCTCGGGTCGCGGCGACGTAGGCGAGCCGGTCCTCGGCCAGGATCTGCTGATCCTTCAGCCGCTGCTTGTAGTCGGCGATGGCCGGCCCGGCAGCTTCGGACAGCTGCGGAATCGAGTCGGCGTCGCCGCGCAGGTCGGCCGGCAGCACGCCGGCCGCGGTCACCCAGTTGTCGGTCACCCGATCACTGGGGAAGGTGCCCTTCATCAGCGCCGGCAGGAACACCACGTCCCATTCCAGGCCCTTGGCCTTGTGCATGGTGAGCAGCTTCACCGAGTCCCGATCCGACGGAACCGCCTGATCGAGCCCGTTGCCGTGCTCGGATTCGGCGCGCAGGAAGCTGAGCAGGCCGGACAGCGAGGCCTGGCCGTCGACATCGGCGTAGTCGGCCACCGCATCCAGGAAGGCGCCCAGCTGATCACGACGTTGGGTCCGGCCGAAGTCCGGCGTGGCCAGCAACTCGACGTCCAGTCCCAGCACCGACACCACCCGGCGGCACAGGTCGAGCAGCGGCTCATCACTGTGCCGGCGCAGATAGCCCAGCTCGGCCGCCAGTTGCCCGAACCGCTGCCGGGTCTCCTCGCTGAAGCCGTCGCCCGGATCCTCCAGGGCGTCCAGCAGGCTGATCACCTCGGTCGGGTCCAGCTCACCGACGGCCTGCTCGAGCGCACCCAGCAATCCGCCGACCCCGTGATCATCGGACCCGTCGGGATCAGAACCGTCGGGTCCGGCCTGTGCCAGCTCACGCGCCCGTCGGCCGAGTTGGGCCAGGTCGCGGGGACCGATGTTCCAGCGCGGACCGCCGAGCAGCCGGATCAGATCCGGATTGGCGGTGACGTCGTCGATCAGCCGCAGCGTGGACACCACATCCATCACCTCGGGCAGGCTGAGCAGGCCGCCGAGGCCGACGATCTCGGTCGGTACGTCGCGGGCCGTCAGCTCGGCATAGATCGGGCCGATGTCGGCGTTGCGTCTGGTCAGCACCGCGACCTCGGACCAGCCGGTGACGGTCTGGCTTTCTCGAGCGGCGGCCACCTGGTCGGCCAGCCAGGACACCTCCTCGCCCCAGGTCTGGAACGTGGCGGCACGTACCTCACCCGGGCCGGAGCTCGGCGGTGCCTGCAACAACCCCAGCCCTTCGACAGGCCCAGGGCCGTCCGACAACGCTCCCGGCATTTCGAGATGCTCGGGGCCCTTGAGCAGCATCGACTCGTCGGCGCGCAGCGGCTCGGAGAGCACGTTCGCGACGTCGAGGATGGTCTGGCCGCTGCGCCGGTTCACGGTCAGGGCGAACCGGCGGCTCGGGCGCCCGTCGGCGCGCGGGAAGGAGGACGCGAAGCGGAGGATGTTGCTCGCCGCGGCGCCCCGCCAGCCGTAGATCGCCTGGAACGGGTCACCGACCGCGGTCACCGGATGGCCCCGCCCGGACCGTTCCTCGTCGCCGGAGAACAGCCCGCGGAGCATGATCGCCTGAGCCGCCGAGGTGTCCTGGTACTCGTCCAGCAGGACCACCTTGAACTCGTCCCGGAGTGCCTGCGACACCTCCGGCAGCTCGGTCGCCAGCCGAGCTGCGACGGCCATCTGATCGGCGAATTCCACTACGTCGAGGCGTTGCTTCAAGCCTTGATAGCTGTCGACCAGGCTGGCCAGTTCCAGCCGCTCGTCGATCGCGGACAACGCCTTCTTGACGTCGGCATACACGTTGCCGCGGTTGTTCACCGGCGCCGCCTGGAAGGCCAGTCGCCACCGACGCGCATGCTGGTCGAGCGCGTTCGTCGGGACCAGATGCTGCTGCAGATCCGAATCCAGTTGCAGCACCCGCTCGGTCACCGTCTGCGGCCGCAGCCGGGAGATCTGCTCGAACGGTCCGGAGGCCTGCTCGACCACCCGGGAGGCCAGCCGGAACCGTGCCGCGCCGGTGATCATCGCGCTCTCCGACTCCACGCCCAGCCGCAGCCCCTGCTCCGCCACCAGCCGGGCCGCGAACGCATCGTAGGTCATGATCAACTGTTCGCCGGCCTCGTCCACGCCCTGCTCGTCGATCACGCCCGCCTTCAGCAGCGCGGACCGCACCCGGCCGGACAGTTCGGCCGCTGCCTTGCGGGTAAAGGTCAGCCCGAGCACCTCCTCCGGCCGGACCGCTCCGATGCCGACCAACCACACCACCCGGGCCGCCATCACCGTGGTCTTGCCGGAGCCGGCACCGGCGATGATCACGCCCGGCTCCAGCGGCGCGGTGATCGCGGCCAACTGTTGCAGGGAGAACTGAATGCCGAGGGCTTCGATCAGATCATCCGTGGACTCGAATCGACGCGGCCCTGAGTTGAACGCGACGGGGTTGATCATGAGACCACCTGCCGACCCTCGGACTGCGCCGGGCAGCTGCTGCGGAAGGGGCAATACCGGCAGGGCGCGCCGGTCCGAGCATCGAACCGTTCGGAGCGGATGATCTGGGCCGCGTCGGCCAGGCGTTGATGGACCCAGGTCGGATACGCCGCCTCGGCGTCGGCCGGCGGCGCGATCGGGAACGGTACGTCCTGCAGGGACGCCTGCTCCAGCACCTTCGGCAACGGCCCCTTGCCCTCGGGCAGCCGCAGATAGACCAGCTCGGCGCCTCCGGTCCGGGCGTCGGGGCCGGTCACCTCGGCCAACGCACCCTCGGCCACCGCCAGCTGGTAGACCCCCAGTTGATCTTGGACCGCCATGTCCGCCGCGGTCGGCGGTCGACGGCCGGTCTTGAAATCGACGATCCGGATCCGGCCCTGGGCGTCTCGTTCGACCCGGTCGGCGGTTCCGGTCAGCTTGACCCGATCCTTCCCAAGATCAACTTCGCAGCTGAACGGCACCTCGGTCCCCAGCAACTCCCGGTCACCTCGCGCGACTTGCCACAGGGCAAACCGTTCCAGCGCGGATTCGGCCTCGATCCGTTCGGTCGCCGACAGCCAGTTGGCGTCGAAATCGAGCTGGTCCCAGATCGAGTCCAGATGACCGGAGATCGCGTCCGCGTCCAGCTGCCGGCCGGCGCCGTACTGCGTCGCACCGTACTGGGCCAGCACGTGCACCACCGAGCCGAAGCTGGCGGCGGTCCCTCGTACCGACTCGGCCCGGGCCTTCCGGGACAGGAACCACTGTCGCGGGCAGTCCAGCACGGAGGCGAGCTGACTGCCGGACAGCTGCACCGGCGCCCCCGGATGCTGTACGGGGCCGGTCGCCTCGCTGGGACCCCGCATCCCCCACCAGCGCCCCGGTCGAGCGGCTGCCGCCAACGGACGGCCGTGATCATCAACGGCATCGGCCAACCGCGCCAACCGGACCGCGGCGGCGCTCCGCAGACCCGGCGGCGCCTGCGGATCGACGCCGACCCGGCGAAGATCACCGATCAGCGCCGGCAACGAGAGCGGACGCGCCGGCCGACCGGCGAGCCGGCGCACCTGCACCCCGAGTTCACTGATGAACCGGGACGGTTGATCGTTCTCGCCGTCGGTGCCCTCCACCGCGGTCACCACCAGCCGCCGGCCGGCTCGGGTGCAGGCGACGTAGAACAGCCGCCGCTCCTCGGCGATCCGAGCGGCCGGCGGTTCGGCCTCGGCCACCCCGTGCCGGCTCAGCCTGTCGGCCTCCAGCAGTGACCCGCGACGGCGAATATCCGGCCAGCTGCCTTCCTGCACCGAGGCGACCACCACCAGCGGCCACTGCAAACCCTTGGCCCGATGTGCAGTGAGCACACGGACCGCCGAGCCGCGGACGGCCGCCTCACTGCGGGTGTCGGCCGGAATCTGCTGGGCCTCCACCTCGGCCAGGAAACCGGTGACCCCCCGCAGCCCGGAGACCTCCTCCGAGCGACCGGCGACGTCGAACAGCGCCACCACCGCATCGAGGTCACGATTGGACCGCATCCCGATGTCGCCGCCGAGCCGCGCGTCGCTGCGCAGTCGCTCGGGCCAGTCCGTGCCCGTCCACAGCTCCCAGAGCGCCTCCTCGGCGGTCGCCCCGGCGGTGATCAACTTCTGCACCCGGGCGACCAACTCGGCCACCCGCCGGGTCGCCGCCACCTCGAACGTCTGCGGCAGCTCGTCCAGCCGGGACGGATCGGTGATCGCTTCCTTGATCAACTCCGGCGAGCGCCGCGGCAGTGCCGCACCCGCCAGCTCGGTCCGCTCGGCATGCCGGAGCATCCGGCCCAGGCGGCGGATCGCCATGCTGTCCAGTCCGCCGAGCGGAGAGGCCAGCAGCAACTGCGCCTCGTCGGCCTGCAACGAACCGACCGCCGCGGCCACCCGCAGCCCGAGCAACAGCGGCCGGGTGGCCAACTCCGCGGCCAGCGGGATCTCGTCGCCGGCAACCTCGACCGGAACCCCGGCGGCGGTCAACGCCCGGGTGAGCCCCGGGATCCGCTGCCGGCCGTGCCGCACCAGCACGGCCATCTGCGACCAGTCCAGTCCGTCCAGCAGATGCGCCCGGCGGAGCAGATCGGCGATCTGGTCGGCCTCGGCTCCGGCGCTGACGCAGGTGTAGGCCTCCACCCGCCCCCGCGGCAGCTCCGCGGCCGACTCCGGCCTGCGGAACCCGGCCAACACCTTCGGCGGCAACGCCCGCTGGATGCCGAGCCGATCGGCCAGACCACGGCTGGCTCCTTGCAGGGCGACACCACTGCGGTGATTGGTGGGCAGCGCGATCACCGGGGCTGGGCTGCGCTGCCCGGAGCCGTCCGCGCCGACGAGGAACCGGTCGGGGAAGTCGAGGATGCCCCGGGCCTCGGCGCCGCGAAATCCGAAGATCGACTGGTCCGGGTCACCGAAGGCGATCACCTCCCGGCCGTCGCCGGCCAGCGCCTGCAACAGCCGGATCTGGGCCGGGTCGGTGTCCTGGTACTCGTCGATCAGCACGCAGCCGATCTCGCCGCGGAGGGTGGCCAGGATGTCGAAATCGGCGAGCAGGATCCGGCACCGGTGCACCAGCTCGGCGTAGTCGATCACCTCCTCGGCGTCGAGCACGTCGAGATACTCGTCGAAGAATTCGCCGACGCTGACCCATTCCGGCCGACCAGCCTGTCGACCAGCGTCGATCACATCCTCCGGATCCATCCCGAGCTGACGTGCCTTGGCGAGCACGGCTCGGACCTCGCCGGCGAAACCGCGGGTGCCGAACGCGCGGCCGACCGATTCCGGCCAGCGCACCTTGCCGGAGTCGAGACTGCCCTGCAGCACCTCGCGGACCCGGAACTCCTGCTCCGGACCGGTCAGCAGGCGCGGCCCGATCCGCTCGGCTGCGCCACCCTCGATCGGCGTGAAGCGGCGGATCAGCGCATAACAGAAGGCATGCACGGTCATCGCTCGCGGACTGGCGACCGATCTGCCCAGCCGGGCGGCGATCCGGACCCGCAGGTCGGCCGCGGCCCGGCGCGAGAAGGTCAGCGCCAGCACCCGATCCGCGCCCAGTCCGCGGACCGCGATCCGGTCCACCGCCGTCTCGATCAGGGTGCTGGTCTTGCCGGTGCCGGGTCCGGCGATCACCAGCAGCGGTCCGCCGGGATGGTCGACGACCCGCTGCTGGGCCGGGTCCAGCCGGATCGGCCGCTCCCGCAGCGGCCGCCGGATCAGGTCGTAACCGCCGGTCGCGGACACGCTCGTGTCGCTGCTGGAGGCGAGGTCGCTGCTGGTCTCCTCGGTGCCGGTCGCGGTCATGGGGCTATTGCAACATCCGCCACCGACAGTCGGGGCGCCGACCACCGGCCCGGGTCAGCGCGCGAGCTGTTGCCAGGCGTCGATGCCGATCGCGACGATGTCGGCGTGTGGTTCGTCGACGACCTTGTCGATCGGCAGCCAATCGGCTCGATCGGTGGTGCCGCCGACCTCCAGCGTGCCCACGGTGCCGCCGGTCACGGCTGCGGTGTAGAGGATCCGAACCGCCTTGTACGGCCGCCGGCCGGGATCCCGGGTGGTGAAGGTGCTGGTGGTCAACGGCAGACCGAGCTCGACGTCGTAGCCGGTCTCCTCCTTGGCCTCACGCACGATGGCCTGCTCGATGCTCTCCTCGTACTCGACTCCGCCGCCGGGCAACGACCAGCATTGCCGGGCCCGGCCGTTCCTGCCGCCGTTGAACCAGCTGAGCAGGATCCGATCGGTGCCGGTCGAATCGTCGACGATCACCGCGTACGCGGCCAACCGGGTGTCGTAGTCGGAGAAGTGCACCCGCCCGACCCTATCGGGGCAGCTACCGCCGAGACTCAGAATTTGCGATTCGCCAGCACCGGAATGCTCTTGCGGACCTCGGGCACGCGGGACGGATCGATGTCGGCCACCAGCAGTTCCGGTTCGGCGCCGGCGCCGGCGATCGCCGAACCGGTCGGGTCGATCACCGCGCTGTAACCGACGCCGGTCGGTGCACTGCCTCGGGGTCTGATCCCGCGGGTGGCCGGATCGGCCTGGCCGACGGCGGCGACGAAGCAGGTGCTGTCCAGCGCGCGGGCCTGGGTGAGCAGCTGCCACTGTTCGATCTTGGTCGGTCCGGCACCCCAGGATGCGGAGACCACGATCAATTCGGCACCGCGCTCGGCCAGCGTGGTGTAGAGCCCCGGGAAACGCACGTCGTAACAGATCGTCAGTCCGACCCGGACGCCACCGACGTCGATGATCACCGGGTCACGGCCCGGCACGACGCTGTCCGACTCGGCGAATCCGAACGCGTCGAACAGGTGGATCTTGCGATAGCAGGAAACGCCGCCGGGACCCGTCGCCACCAGAGTGTTGATCACCTTCTGGCGGCCGTCCGGTCCACGTTCTCCGCCGGGTGTGAAGACGCCCGCCACAGCGGTGAGCCGATGCCGATTCGCCACCCGGGTCAGCCCGGTCACCCACGGCCCGTCCAACGGCTCGGCGATGGTGTCCAGCCGGTTCCCGAACGCACACATCGTCGCCTCGGGGAAGATCACCAACTCGGCTCCGGCGTCGGCAGCCCGGCCGAGCTGATCTTCGACCATCGCCAAGTTGGCGGACTTGTCGCCGGAGCTGATCACCTGTGCCAGTGCGAGTCGCATCGTCACTCCCGTGTCCCGGCGGCGAGTTCGCCATGATCGACATCGCTGCCGCGTAGCCCGAGCATGAACAGGATCGCATCCAGATACGGCACCGAGACGGTCACCTCGGCCTGATCGCGAACCGCGGGTTTGGCGTTGAATGCGATCCCCATCCCCGCCACCGAGAGCATGTCAAGATCATTGGCGCCGTCGCCGATGGCCACCGTCTGCGACAGCGGAACCCCTTCGGCAGCGGCGATCCGGCCCAGTAGCTCGGCCTTGCCGGCGCGGTCGACGACGGCTCCGATGATCTCACCGGTGAGCCGTCCGTCGACGATCTCGATGGTGTTGGCGTAGGCGTGATCAAGATCGAGTTGATCTTGCAGCCAGTCGGTGAAGACGGTGAAGCCGCCGCTGACGATGGCGACCGCGTAGCCGAGCCTTTTCAACGTACGTACGAAGGTTCGGGCTCCCGGGGTGAGCCGGATCCGGCCGCGGACGCGCTCGATCGCCTCGCCGTCGAGCCCTTTCAGCAAACGGACCCGCTCCCGCAGCGAACCCTCGAAGTCGAGTTCACCCCGCATGGCCCGTTCGGTGATCGCGCCCACCTGATCCGAGCAGCCGGCCTCCTCGGCCAGCAGATCGATCATCTCGTTCCTGATCAAGGTCGAGTCGACGTCCATCACCACCAGCCGCTTGGCACGGCGTTCCAGTCCGCCTGCCTGGACGGCGATGTCGACCTGATGATCACGGGCCACCTGCAGCAGCCGGCGCCTCAGTTCGGCCACGTCGCCGGCGATCACCGAGAAGTCGTACGCGATCACCGGCTCGGTCGCCAGCCGGACGATCCGGTCGATATTGCCGCCGGTGTCTGCCACCACGCCGGACACCGCGGCCAGGCCGGCCGGGGTGAGCTGCTCGCCGAGCACGGTGACCGCATGCCGCGGCAACCGGGCCCGCTGCGAGGTGGCCTCGACCTGCTCGAAATCGACCGACAAGCCCTCGGTGTGACCCCAGTAGAGGATGTCGCGGATCAGGCCGGAGTCGGCGCGGTCCAGCCGGGCCAGCACATCCAGGGTGAGTTGTTCGCGAACGACCAGCTGCTCCATGTCCTCGACCGCGGCGCCGGCGCCGTCCAGCAGCCCGAGCAGGTCGTGCACCACCCGCGGCCGGTCCCGGCCGGTCACCCTGATCAGCAACGGCGCCGCGGACTGCGTGCTCAAACCTTCTCCCACGTCGCACCAATCTAGACGAGCGATCAGTGGTCCCTTCTGCCGCACCCGATGCGAGGATAGGCCGGTGCGTGAGGACTTCGTCGAGGCCGTGCTCAGCGCGGTCGAGTTGATTCCGCCCGGCCAGGTGGCCAGCTACGGCGACCTGGCCGAGTACGTGGGCAGCGGCGGACCTCGCCAGATCGGCAGCGTGATGTCGCACTACGGCGGCGCCGTCTGCTGGTGGCGGGTCGTCCGGGCCGACGGGCGACCGGCCGACGGGCTGGAGGTTCGCGCTCTGCAACAGTTACGCGCCGAGGGAGCGCCGATCCGCGGCGATCGGGTGATCATGAAACGAGCACGCTGGCGCGGACCGAGTGCATCCGACGGATCCGGCGAATGATCACCGTCGGGATACGCATCCTGGTCCGGGGTTCCCAGCTCTGCCAACTTGTGACAGGCTAGGCGTGCTGTTGCAAGTGCTCTGTGTCGTGGTAAGTGCTACGCCCGGTGACTTTTGCGTGGGCGCGGCGAGCGTCCGGCAGCGCTGGAGCCGTGAGGTGCGGTTTCAGATGCAAGATGCTAGGAGATGTGTTCATGGCGCAGGGAACCGTCAAGTGGTTCAATGCCGAAAAGGGCTACGGCTTCATTGCCGTGGACGGCGGCGGCCCGGACGTATTCGTGCACTACAGCGCGATCGAGTCCACCGGATTCCGGACCCTCGACGAGGGCCAGCGGGTGGAGTTCCAGACCACCCAGGGCCCGAAGGGTCCGCAGGCTGATCAAGTTCACGCGATCTGATCTTGATCTCCCGCTTCACCAGAAACCCCGGCATCGTCACGGTGCCGGGGTTTCTGCGCATGATCACTCCATGATCGGTCGGTCAATGATCACCCGGACGCTGCCATAACCATCGATCCGCAGTTCGACGCCGTCGGTGATCATGGTCTGCGACGCCGGCCCGAGATGATCAACAAGCCGGGCGCGGGCATCGCCGATGTTGATCACGGCCTGCTCGGCGGTGAGGTTGCCGATCACGAATTGGACACCGGCTTCGTACTGCTGCGCAATCACGCCGCACCGGCCGGTGATCAACTGCAACCCCATCGGGTCCTGTAGCACACCGGCCCGGCTCAGCCAGTCGATCACCTGACCGGCGGGCGTCAGGGATCCGTCGTCACGGCGGATCCCGCGCGGGCCCGCGGTCTCGTACAGCGTCAGGCTCAGCACGCCGGGAATCGCCAGTGCGGCGATGCTCGCGATCGTCCAGCCGGCCAGTGCAATCGAGTCCTGCCGCGGATCGGTGGCCTCCGGCACGGTCTGCGGTCCGTATCCGTCGTCGGCGGTTTCATGATCATCGGGTACGAAGGGTGTGCTGGCGACGGCGTTGAACCGGGGGCGCAACGTCACCGGTCCGATGTGAACACCGCGGTCGCCGGCGAGACGCACGGCCTGCTCGGCAACGATTCGCTGTACCGGCAGGGATTCCAACACCTGTGCGCGGCTGCGATCGTGCATCTGCGGAGTCACGCTGAAGGTGAGCGCGCCGAGCAGATCGTCGAACTCCTCCACATGCCGATTCAGTTCGGTGAAGTGGGCCCTGGTCCCGCCGACCAGCTCGACGGCCTGACCTTGATCATTCAGGGCGCCGCGCAGTTCCTCGATCAGCGGCGCATCACTGAGGCTCGTGGCTCGGGAGTAGACGCCGATCCTGGCCACGCCGGCCATCGCAGGATTGCGGGCCAACTCCTCGACCACCGGCCGGATCTGCGACGCCTCCGCCGCCACGATCCGGATGTCCAGTGTTCCGTCATCCGCTTCGGCAGCAGCTCGCCGCAGGACATCGCGCCACCGCGGCTCGTCCGCCGGGATCTCCACCAGCACGGGCATCCCCGCAACCGTGGGCACGGTCGGCGCAGTGCAGGCACCGAGCTGCAGCGTCGGCAGCGTCGTGGTCGTGGGCATGATCAACAACCGATCAGCGGACTCTTCCACGGCGCCCGTCGCCGTGCAGTGCAGCTGGAGTGCCTGCTCCACGCGCGCACCCGCCGGCAGGTCCACCGGGAACGGCTGATCCAGCGGGGTTGAGTAGGTCTTGTACGAGGCGTCGGTCCAGTTCCGCTGATCCTCCATCTCGAAGACGTCGCCGGCGAACTGTGCCGAGCAGTCGATCCCGGCTGCCTGCCAGCGATATCCGGTGACGTCGCGGGCCGGCTGATGTGGCGCGACCTGGGACGGGAACTGGGTCTCGGTCGTGGTGTCGTCGGGATGGATGATCTCCAACGCGCTGCCGGCCTGTGACGGCTGCTGCAGCATGATCAGACCGATCCGGTTCCGCCGGAACGGCACCAACGCGGTTGCGGCGGCGTGCACCCGAAGGGTCGCTTCCTCGAAGGTCGCGGTGAGGGTCCAGTCCATCACGTCGCGTCGGCCGAAACGGCTGCGTACGTTGAGAACCAGCGTGTTGTCGCCGGCAGAAGCGACGCTGACCGAGCCGTCGTCGGCGGTGCGCCAGTCGTGATCTCGGATGACGAATCGAATCGCCCGCAGCACGGTCCGGCCGGAAAAACGGAGGTCGGCCAGTTCGCTGCCCCGCAGGGCCAATTGCCACTGGCCACAGCTGACCGGGCGATCGGCTGGTTGATCATCCCGCCAGAGCCGGCTCAGGTCCTCGCCGACCGGGCCGATGTTGATCTTGGGGTTTCCGATCACGCGTCCTCCGTCGAGCGCACCCGCCGGCTGGCGGTCAACATGTGTTTGCGCATCGCGGCTGCGGCCTTGCGGGCACTCCCGCTCTCGATCGCCTGATGGATGATCAAGTGCTCGCGGTAGGCGTCCTCGGCCTGGTCCCGGGTGGACAGTCCGCGCCGGGTCCACAACTGCAGCAGGGATCGGATGGTCTGCAGCAGGTCGGCCAGGACCTCGTTGCCGGCGGCGTGCGCGATGGAGGCATGGAATCGGATGTCGGCCTCGATGAAGTCGTCCGGCGAGTCAAGATTCGCCTTCATCCGGTCCAGATACTTCGCCTGGGCCTGAAGATCATCCTGGCTTGCCCGGGCGGCTGCCGACTCGGCCGCCGTGGCCTCCAGGCTGGAACGCAACTCGAGCAGGTCATCGGTCCGCGAGGCGGCCAGCATCAGCCCCCAGCTCAGCGTCTTGGGCAGCAGCTCCGACGCACCGCCCTGCAGGTAGGTGCCGGACCCCGGCCGGACCTGGACGATGCCGAGAATCTCCAATGAGGCAAGGGCTTCACGGACTGCCGAGCGTCCGACTCCGAGCCGTTCGGCCAGCGTCCGCTCGGGTGGCAGCCGGGAGCCGGGCGCAAGATCGCCGGAGGTCAGCAACTCCAACAGTTGACGGGCCACCACGGCCGACGGTGAACCGGCGGGTACGGCGTTCAACTCCAGCTGGATGCCGGCCGGATCGTCGTCGGAGAATGCGGGAGACATGACGCTCAGATTAGGGGGTCGTGCTCGCGTCCGAAGCGACGGATCTTGGCGAACATGTCTTCGAGCAGGAAGCGAACGTCCACGAATTCGCAGACCTTGACGGGGTGGCCGGAGCCGGCCAGATAGGCGCCGTTGGATCCGAACCGTGGCGCCGGCACGGTGCGGAACTGGCCGCTCAGCGGGAACATCATCAGGCCGATCGCCGGCGAGTCCCCGAGCGAGCGGGATTCGATCGGCTCGGCGTGGTGCGTCGCGTTCCACTCCACCAGTTGCGTGATCAAGTAGTCGGCGAGTTTGCTGGTGCCGCCGATGCGTTCGGACAACTCCGCGTACCCGACCGAGACCTTGGTGTAGACCGAGGACGGCACCTGCCAGACGGTGATGCCCGAATCGAAGACCACGTTGGCCGCGGCGATGTCGTTGGACAGGTTGAACTCGATCCGGTCGCCCGACGGCTGCTCGCGATAGCCGAACCCGCCGATCCAGATCACCACCACGTTCCGCTGTCGCAGCTCGGGATCGAGCAGGATCGCCGAGGCCAGGTCGGTCAACGGGCCGAGAAAGGCCACGTACAGCGGATCGCCGGGACCGGCCAGCTTGCTCTCCTCGATGATCATCCGGGCGCCGGGTGATTCGGCCGGCGTGGACTCATCAGGGATGGCCGAGGGCGCGCCGTCGGCGACCGGCACCTGGCCCGTACGGCCGAGCAACTCGAGCAGCAGATCGATCTCCGCCCGCGACTCCTGCATGCTGCGGTCGGTCCGCCGGGTGCCGAAGTGGGCGGCGATCAGGCCGCGCAGATCGAACATCGGCGTCAACACCCCGTGCACGATGGCGAACTGATCATCCGCCTCGTTCTTGGCGTCGGTGTTGATGATCACGCGCCGGCGTCGCGACGGTGCATTCCAGCTCTCGGCAGCCACAGCCATGCTCCTGTCGGGGGGCCTGTGATGGCCGCAACCCTAGCATTGGTCAACCGGTTGGGCGGATACGAATTGGTCAACCGGTTGACAGCTTCAGGGCGACGGGTGCAGGATGAATCGCACCGGCGATCCGTACGGATCGCCGGTCGCCAAGCATCAATTCCCAGGAGTCGTCGTGGACACCATCCCGCCTCCGGGCCGTCCGTCCCCCGAGCGCAGCGCCATCCGCAAGATCTCGATCCGGATCGTGCCGTTCGTCGCGCTGATGTTCTTCATCAACTTCCTCGACCGGACCGCGATCTCCTTCGCGGCACCGAACGGGATGGAGCAGGACCTCGGGCTGACCGCGGCTCAGTTCGGCCTCGCCTCCGGTGTCTTCTTCATCGGCTACATCATCTTGGAGGTCCCCTCCAACCTCGCTCTGCATCGCTACGGAGCGCGCCGCTGGCTGGCCCGGATCATGGTCTCCTGGGGCATCGTGTCGCTGCTGTTCGTCTGGGTGCAGAACTTCCCGCAGCTGGTCGCACTGCGATTCCTGCTCGGCGTGGCCGAGGCCGGTTTCTTCCCCGGCGCGATCCTGTTCCTGTCCAGCTGGGTGCCGGCGGCCTACCGCGGTCGCATCCTGGCGTTGTTCTATCTGGCCCAGCCGCTGACCAGCGTGATCGGCGCTCCGTTGGCCGGACTGCTGCTGCAGCAACACGGGGCACTCGGCCTGGCCGGCTGGCGATTCATGTTCCTCGGCGTCTCGATCCCGGCGATCATCATCGGTGTGGTGTGCTGGTTCTACCTCAAGGACAAGCCCGCCGACGCCGGCTGGCTCACCGGCCCGGAACGGTCCTGGCTGGAGCAGTCGCTGGCCCGCGAGGAGGCCGCCAAACAGCCGGAGCAGAAGGCCAAGGGCGGCCTGCGGGCCGCGTTCGGGTCCGGCCGGGTCTGGGTGCTCTGCCTGGTCTACTTCGGTTTCATCTACGGCCTGTACGCGCTGTCGTTCTTCCTGCCGACGATCATCAACGGCTTCCAGGATCAGTACCACGTCGAGATCGGCACCCTGACCCAGGGACTGATCACCGCCATCCCGTACGTGCCGGCCGCGATCGCCTTGTGGTTCTGGACTCGGGACGCCACCCGGCGCGGACTGCGCACCTGGCACATCGCAATCCCGGCCCTGGTCGGCGGCGTCAGCATCCCGCTGGCCCTGTTCGCCGGCTCCTTGGCCGCGACCGTCGCGGTGATCTCGATCACGGCGATGTCGATCTTCGCCGCACTGCCGAACTTCTGGACGCTGCCGACCCGGTTCCTGTCCGGTGCCGGCGCCGCCGCTGGGGTCGCCTTGATCAACACTGTCGGCAACATCGCCGGCTTCGCCGCCCCGTACGTCACCGGTGGTGTGCATGATTGGACCGGCGGCTACCAGGTGCCGATGATCATCGTCGGCTTCTTCATGGTGTTGTCGGCGGTCCTGATCACCCTGCTGGCTCGCCGGACACCGCAGGCCCAGCAGGCGCCGCAGTCGGCGCCGTCCACGGCCGAGGAGCTCGGCTCATGATCGGAACCGGAACCTACGCCTACTTCTGGCGGATGTCGGATCAGGTCGACCAGCCGATCTCGTTGGACGACGCATTGCGGGACACGGCGGCACACGACCTGCATCTGTTCCAGATCTGCGATCACGATCCGCTGACCACCGCGACCGATCAACGACTGGACGAGATCCTCAAGCTGGCAACAGATCTCGGCATCGAGCTCGAGGTCGGCACCAAGGGCACCGACGAAGATCAGCTGCACCGCCACCTGCAGATCGCAACCCGGCTGGAGGCGAAACTTGTCCGTTCGATGTGGACCGCAGGCGACGATCGACCCGACGCGGCGGAGACCGAACGCCGGCTGCGGGCGGTGCTGCCGGCCTACGAAAAAGCCGGCGTCACGCTGGCGTTGGAGACCTACGAACAGGTCCCCACTGCGGCGCTGATCGAGGTGATCGAGAAGATCGACTCACCGTCGCTGGGGATCGTGCTCGATCCCGCCAACACGGTGGCCAACCTCGAACTGCCCGACGACGTCACCCGACGCTGCGCACCGTACGTGAGGAACTGGCACGTCAAGGATTTCGACTTCACCCGATCCCCCGGCTGGGTCGGCTTCCACTACTCCGGCGTCCCGATCGGCACCGGCCGCCTGGACTACGACGGCATCCGAGAGCTGATCGAACCCGACCGGCGCAGGATCAACCAGATCATCGAGTTCTGGCTGCCCTGGCAGGGAGATCCCGCAGCCACCGTACGGACCGAAGAAACCTGGACCAACGACACCATCACCTATCTGAGGAGCAAGCAGCATGACTGACACCACCGCCCCAGCACTCACCGTCGCCGTGATCGGCGCCGGCGGCAAGATGGGCACCCGGGTCTCCAACAACCTGGCCAAGAGCGATTACCACACTCTCTACAGCGAGAACTCGGCTGCCGGCCAGGAAGCGATCAAGGCGCTCGGCCGGGAGATCACCCCGACCGACCAGGCGGTGCAGGCCGCCGACGTGGTCATCCTGGCAGTGCCGGATGTCGTTCTGGGCAAGGTATCCGAGGCGGTCGTGCCGCGGCTGAAGTCGGGCGCGATCCTGCTCACCCTGGATCCGGCGGCCGCCTATGCCGGTCTGCTGGCGCAGCGCGACGACGTGCATTACGCCGTTGCCCACCCGTGTCATCCGTCGGTGTTCCTGGAGCGGACCAGCAAGGAGGAGTGGGACGACACCTTCGGCGGAATCGCCGCCCCACAAGAGGTTGTCGCCGCCCTGGAGGAGGACGACGACGAGATCCGGGCGATCGCCGAGGCCGTCATCTCCACGATCTACGCGCCGGTGATCGCGGTGCACTGGGTCACCGTGAAGCAGCTCGCGGTGTTGGAGCCGACCCTGGTCGAGACCATCGCCTGCATGATCGGCGACTTCCTGCACGAGGCACTGGAGGAAACGGTCAACACCGTCGGCGTTCCCCGCGAGGCCGCCCGGGCGATCCTGTGGGGCCACACCTGGATCGCGCTGACCAACGGGCTGCGCGGATCGAATCCGTTCTCCGACGCCTGCCATATCGCGATGGGCTACGGCCGCGAGTCGATCATCAAGGACGACTGGAAGAAGATCTTCGACGACAGCGAGCTGGACTCGGTGATCGCCAAGATGCTCAAGATCGACGCGGTCCGTCGGTAAGGTCGACTGCCATGACGGATCGCCTGCAGCACAAGACAATCCTGGTCACCGGAGCGGGTTCGGGCATCGGCCGAGCTATCGCCGATCGGTTCGTCACCGAGGGTGCTCGGGTGGTCTACTCCGATCGTGATCATCAGGCCGCCACCACTGCGGCCGGTGATCATGATCGGGCCCGCAACCTCGCATTGGACATCAGCGACGAAGCCAGCGTGGTCGAGGGTTTCGAGAAGTTGATCAACGATGGCTGGGCGCCCGATGTGGTGGTGGCCAACGCCGGGGTGCAACTGTTCGGCCAGGACGCGCCGATCGCCGACGCGTCGCTGGAGATCTGGCGAAAGACCATCGACATCAACCTGACCGGCACCTTCCTGACCGTACGGCAGGCGGTCCGCACCATGCTGCCTCGTGGCGGTGGCTCGATCATCCTCACCGGCAGCCCGACCGGGCTGAACGGTGAGGGCAGGGACTTCACCGCGTACAGCTCGTCCAAGGCCGGCATCCACGGCCTCGGCCGGGCCGTCGCGGCCGCGTACGCCGATCGGGGCATCCGAGTCAACACGGTGGTCCCCGGGTACACTGAAACCCCTTTGGTGACAGCGATCTCAGGCGATCCGGCCGAACGTGCGGCGATCACCTCACGGATCCCGCTGGGCCGTCCGGGCCGGGCCGAGGACGTGGTCGGCGTGATGGTCTTCCTGGCCAGCGACGAGTCTTCGTACGCCACCGGGTCGATCTTCCGGGTGGACGGCGGGATGACCGCGCTGTAGGTCGCCGGGTGCTGCAGCCGGCGCGAAGGGATCAGTGCCGGCCGAACACGTGCGAGACCCACCACCGGCCGTGGCTGTCCTTGTAGGCACCGAGCCCGTAGCGGCGGTACTGCTTGCGCAGAATGTTCTCCCGGTGTCCCGGCGACTTCATCCAGGCCTTGGTGACGGCGGCCGGGGTCGGGTAGCCCACAGCGATGTTCTCGCCCACCCAGGTCAGGTCGCAGGCGCGCAGGATCGGGTGCAGATCCTGATGGTGCAGCTTCTGGTGCTTGGCCATCCAGGTCGCCTGAGCCTCGGCGTAACGGTCCAGGCAGGAGCCCCAGCTGAGCTTCACCAGGCCGCGCTTGGTCCGTTCGTGATTGGTGAGCCGGGCGACCGACTGCTCGTAGTCGTGCCCCATCGAGGCGGCCTCGGCCGGTGCGAGCGGACCGCCGAGCACGGCCGTGGCACCCATCAGCACGGTGGTGACGAATCCGACGACGACCTTGCGGCCGGCACCGGCCGAAGCGAATCGGGACGATCGAGTCATGGCTTGCCTCCTCGGGTCCGGCCACGATCCTCGCTGCTGCGACCGGTGTCAAGTCCCGGCCAGCGGCTGCTACCTGTCGCCTGCTGGCGGGAGATCGTGGACGTTGTGCTCGCGCAGGTCGGGCAGTAACTCGGAGGCCGTGTGGAAATCCCGGTCGTCGTGGAGAACTACGAGATCGTGATGTGCGGCCGTCGCGCAGACCAGCCAGTCCACCACCGACAGGGCTTGATGTCGTCCCCGCGAGGCCAGCCGGAATTGCGCTGAATCCACCCAGGACCAGGCAACTTTCGGTACCGGAACGTCCGGGTAGAGTTCGGAGAACATGCCGGACATCTGCTCGAACTCGTCCAGATTCCGCGCGGATCGCCGAAATTCCAACCGCTGCGGCAGGCAAGACCCCAGAGCTCCGACATCGGCCTCGTCGGCCCAGCCGTCGGACAACTCACGGCTTCGTTGGATGCGCCAGATCGCGGTCGAATCGAGCAAGTAGCGAATCACTCCGGATCCTTCTCCGCCTCGTGGCGGCGCCAGAAGTCCTCGTCGTCCCACGATTGGGCTTGGGCGAAGTACCGTAACCGCGCCTCGCTTCGGGCACGCCGCTGTGCGTACTCTCGTAGCGCGAGGTTGACCATTTCCTTCTTGGTTCGCACTCCCGCCAGGCGCATCGCGGCGTCCAGTGCGTCGTCGTCGATGTCGATCTGTGTCGACGCCATCTGCCCCTCCGATGTATGCAATCTACGTACGAAGCATACAGAGATTTCGGGCCGGACACGACAAAGCCCAGGCATCTGGGTGATGCCCGGGCTTCGGCGGAGTTCAGTCGTGCGTGATCAGTACGCGGCCTGGCTCGGGTCGATCTGGGAGACCCAGGCGGCGACCCCGCCGCCGACGTGGACGGCGTCCTTCAGCCCGGCGCCGTGCACCAGCGCCAGCACCTCGGCCGACCGGCCGCCGACCTTGCAGTAGAGCACCACCTGCTTGTCCTGCGGCAACTGACCCAGCGCGCTGCCGTTCTGGAAGTCGCCCTTGGACAGCAGGATCGAACCCGGGATGTTGTTGATCTCCCGCTCCACCGGCTCGCGGACGTCGATCAACTCGAAGTCGCGCTCGCCGCGTTCGCGCTCGTCCAGCCACTCCTTCAGCGTCTGCACGCTGATCGTGCTGCCGGAGACGGCCTCCGCGGCCTCCGGGGTCAGGTCACCGCAGAAGGCGTCGTAGTCGATCAACTTCTCGATCGGCTGACCCTCGGGATCCTTGCGCAGCTTGAGCGTCTTGTAGCTCATCTCCAACGCGTCGTAGACCATCAGCCGGCCGATCAACGGCTCACCGATGCCGGTGATCAACTTGATCGCCTCGGTGACCATGATCGAACCGATGGAGGCACACAGCACGCCGAGCACGCCGCCCTCAGCGCAGGACGGCACCATCCCCGGCGGCGGCGGGACCGGGTAGAGATCGCGGTAGTTGGGGCCGTGCTTCTCCCAGAACACCGAGACCTGGCCCTCGAACCGGAAGATCGAGCCCCACACGTACGGCTTGCCGAGCAGCACCGCGGCATCGTTGACCAGATACCGGGTGGCGAAGTTGTCGGTGCCGTCCAGGATCAGGTCGTACTGGCTGAAGATCTCCAGCACGTTGTCGTTGTCCAGCCGGACGTCGTGGGTGACCACGTTGATCAGCGGGTTCACCTCCGCGATCGACTCCTTGGCCGACTGCGCCTTCGACTTGCCGATGTCGGACTGGCCGTGAATCACCTGCCGCTGCAGATTGGATTCGTCGACCGTGTCGAAGTCGATGATGCCCAGGGTGCCGACACCGGCCGCAGCCAGATAGAGCAGCGCCGGGCTACCCAAACCACCGGCCCCGATGATCAGGACCTTCGCGTTCTTCAGCCGCTTCTGACCGTCCATCCCGACGTCGGGGATGATCAGGTGCCGGCTGTAGCGCTGCACCTCTTCCTGGGTCAGCTCTGCGGCGGGTTCCACCAGCGGCGGTAGGGCCACCATTCCTCCTGCATTCCGCATCCGCGCCGACCGAGTCCGGCCGACGTTCCGATCTTCGGTGCCAACAGACAACACCGAGACCCTATTCCGCCATCCGGACCGCCGCCCACGAGGGTAGAATCCGGGCCGTAAATGGTAGAAAGGCGAATGCGGTGAGCCTCAACATCAAGAACGAGCGCACCCACGCCTTGGTCCGTGAACTGGCCGAGCTGACCGGACAGAGCCAGACCTCGGCAGTGGAGGATGCGGTACGGCGCCGACTCGAGGAACTGCGCGGGGAAGCGGATCGCGAAGAGCGGATCGAGCGACTGCTCGCCGATCTGAAGAAGGCGCGCGACGAGTTCGGGCCCATCGAGGAATCAGAGGACTGGGACCCACGCGGAGACTTCCTGTACGACGCGTACGGAGTTCCGAAGTGATCGTCGACACATCAGCGGTGATCGCGATCCTGTTCTTCGAGCCGGAGGCTGATGAGTTCTTCGATCATCTCGCCTCCGAGCGTGCCGTCATGTCGGCAGCGAGCTATGTCGAATGCTCGGTAGTGACTGATCGGGCGACGACGGACAGGTTTCGTCGTCCGGTCAATCCCTCGGATCTTCGGGCCTACACTCGTCGAGCTGTCGACCGAATCGTCACAGATCTCGACATCTTGATCTCCCCGGTCACCCGTGAGCAGGCCGATCTGGCCCGTACCGCTCATCGGCTCTACGGCGCCGGCTCCGGCAGTCCGGCCAGGCTCAACTTCGGCGACTGCTTCTCCTACGCCCTGGCCAAGGACACCGACCAGCCGCTGCTCTACAAGGGCACCGACTTCGACCACACCGACGTCCGCATCTTCCGACGCTGAGTCAACTGTTCAGGTTTAAACTCCGCGGGTGGCCAGCAACATCACCCGGATGCCCCGTGAGCAGCGCCGTACCCAACTCCTGGAGGCGGCCAGCGTGGTGTTCACCGCGAAGGGTTATCACGCGGCCGCGATGGACGACATCGCCGAGGAGGCGGGCGTCACCAAGCCGGTGCTCTACCAGCACTTCGGCTCCAAGCTCGACCTCTACCTGGCGTTGTTGGATCAGGCCTGCCAGCGACTGGTCGCCAAGGTCTCCGAGGCGCTGGCCTCCACCGACGACAACTCCGAGCGAGTGGTCGCCACGATGACCGCCTTCTACGACCTGGTCTCCAGCGAACGCGCCGAATTCCGGCTGATCTTCGAGTCCGATCTGACCGGCGAAGCGGCCGTGGAGGAACGGATCTGGCAGGTCAACAACGACATCGCCGACCGGATCGCGGCGGTGATCGCCGAGGACACCGCGCTCGGTACCGAACAGTCCAAGCTGCTGGCCATCTCGCTGGTCGGCATCGGCCACGTCAGCGCCCGCTACTGGGTCACCGCCGGCCCGGTCGCGGTGGACGAGGCCAAGCGGCTGGTCAGTAATCTCGCCTGGCGCGGGATCAGCGGATTCCCGCTGACCGAGGAGGCAGAGCACGCCCATCAGGCCGGGCGCCATGTCACCGGCGTCAACCCGAGCCCGGCCGATGATCACAGGAGTCCAGCATGACCGACAGCCCCGTGGCCCGGGCCCTCGCCGAGGCGAGCATCTGGGTCGTCGAACTGGCGATCGACCGCCAGTGGTACGCCGAACAGGAACCCACCGCACCGCTGCCCGCCGAGCAGGAACCGCAATTGATCGCGCTCCGTGAACCGTCGGCGCTGGTCGGCCGCCGCTCCCCGAGTCAGAATCCGACCCCGGAGATCGACTGTGGCGACGACGGCGGAGTGAGCCGCCGGCAGGCGCAGTTGTCCAGCGACGGCAAGGGCTGGTGGATCGAGGATCTCGGCTCGGTCAACGGCACCTACGTCAGCACCCTGGAGCAGCAGGAGGCCGGCGCCGGATTCCCGGACAATCCGATCGAGGTCGGCACCCGGCATCCGCTCGGCCCGTACGACCGGGTCTACCTCGGCGGCTGGACCCGGCTGACCCTGCTGCCGCCGATGGACGGCCGGACCCCGGACGCGGTGTAGCCCCGTCTAGGCTGAGCCTGGCCCGATGACGCGGCCAACACCACACAGGAGGTAGCAGGTGGAGATCAAAGTCGGCATCCAGCATGTCAATCGCGAGGTCGTGCTGGAGGTCAACGAGTCCTCGGCCGACATCGAGAAGGCGGTGTCCAAGGCGCTGGAGGCGACCGACCCGAAGCTCGCCGTGCTCAGCCTGACCGACGAGCACGGCCGCAAGGTGCTCATCCCGTCGGACAAGATCGCCTACATCGACATCGGCGAGGAGAACGGCCGCCGGGTCGGCTTCGGCGCCGTCTGAGTCCGACCCCGGTCGACCGAGAACACAGGTCGATCAGGAGCTGAGGCCGAGCCGGCGCATCCGGGCGGTGTGGTTGCTGACCAGCTGCGAGGTGAGCCGGCTGATCAGCACCAACGGCTCCTCCTGGGTCTGCGCGGTCAGCAACTCGGTCAGCGCCGGACGCTCGGTGGCCACGCGTTGCGCCTGGCTCAGCGCCTCCCCGACCAGCCGCCGGCCCCACAACGCCAGCCGACCGGCGATGTCCGGGTCCGCCTCGATCGCGGCCCGGACCCGGTCGACCGCGAAGTCGGCGTAGGCCTGCTCGGCCAGCACCTCGTGCACGACCTCGCGGGTCCGGTCGTCGACCAGCTCGGACACCTCGCGATAGAAGTCGGCGGCCATCCCGTCGGAGATGTACGCCTTGAGCAGGCCCTCGTGCCAGGTCTTCGGCTGGGTCAGCTGATGGAACTCGTCGAACGGGCGATGGTAGGGCTGCATCTGCTCCAGCACGTCGGCGCCCAGTTCGCTGATCCGATCCCGGACCAGTCCGAAGTGGGTGAACTGGGCGGCGGCCATCTCGGTCATCTGAACTCGATCGGTCAGCTCCGGAGCCAGTCGGGCGTCGGCGGCCAGCCGATCGAAGGCGGCCAATTCGCCGTACGCGACCGCGCCGAGCAACTCCAGGGCACCCTCCGCGTCAGCCATGAGCGACAGCGTAGACACTCCCCGGCGCAGCGCGAATCGGCGGATACGCCGCTTGCAGCTAGAATGCGATCGAACAGTACGGCTGCGCCCTTCGCTCGATGCGTGCGTGTGCACCTGTCTCCCCAGGCACCGCGACCCCGGTCGCTGTCGTGCCGGAGATACATCTCGGGTATCCGCGCCGGCCGTGCACCGCCAACAGGCACCTCAGACATGAGCCGATTCGAGAAGGCAAGATCCTGACTACCGACAGCATCCACAGCGAAACCGCCACCACCCCCGGCGGCACCGACGCCGCCGACGAGTCCCCCGTCGCCGCACCGGCACAGACCAAGCCGACCTTCGCCGATCTGGGCATCCAGCCTGACATCGCCGCCGCGCTGGCCGACGTGGGCATCGTGCACCCGTTCCCGATCCAGCAGATGGCGATCCCGGTCGCGCTCACCGGCGCCGACCTGATCGGCCAGGCCCGGACCGGCACCGGCAAGACGCTGGCCTTCGGCACCACCCTGCTGCAGCGGATCGTCGTGCCGTCCGATCCGGACTACGACTTCCTCGCCGCGCCGGGCAAGCCGCAGGGCCTGGTCGTCACCCCGACGCGTGAGCTGGCCAGTCAGGTCGGCAAGGATCTGCAGACCGCCTCGACCCGGCGCAAGGCCCGGGTGCTGACCATCTACGGCGGCACCCCGTACGAGGATCAGCTCGCAGCCCTGGAGGCGGGCGTGGACGTCGTCGTCGGCACCCCGGGCCGTCTGCTCGACCTGGCCAGCCGAGGCAAGCTCGATCTCGGTCACATCAAGGTGCTGGTGCTGGACGAGGCCGACGAGATGCTCGACCTGGGCTTCCTGCCCGACGTCGAACGGATCCTGGCCAAGACGCCGGAGCTGCGGCAGACCATGCTGTTCTCCGCCACCATGCCGTCGGCGATCGTCTCGCTGGCCCGCACCCATCTGCGGCATCCGCTGAACATCCGCGCCGAGTCCGCCGGCGAGGAATCGACGGTGCCGACCACCGCCCAGTTCGTCTATCAGGCCCACGACCTGGACAAGCCGGAGGTGATCGCCCGGATCCTGCAGGCCGAGTCCCGCGACCGGGTGATGATCTTCTGCCGGACCAAGCGGACCACCCAGCGGGTCGCCGACGATCTGAAGGAACGCGGATTCTCCGCGTCGGCGATCCACGGTGATCTTTCCCAGGTGGTACGGGAGAAGGCGCTCAGTCGCTTCCGCGAGGGCAAGGTCGACACCCTGGTGGCCACCGACGTCGCCGCCCGCGGCATCGACGTCACCGGCGTCAGCCACGTGATCAACTACGAGTGCCCCGACGACGACAGCACCTACGTGCACCGGATCGGCCGGACCGGACGCGCCGGCGCCTCCGGAGTGGCGATCACCTTCGTCGACTGGGCCGATCTGACCCGGTGGAAGGTGATCAACAACGCGCTCGGGCTGCCGTTCGAGGAACCGCAGGAGACCTACTCCACCTCCGAGCACTTGTTCCATGATCAGGGCATCGATCGATCCGCGAAGGGCCGGTTGGTGCCCGAGAAGCCGCGTGATGATCATGATCACGAACGGAAGCGGGAGCGTACCAAGCCGAAGCGGAATCGGAGCCGGGTCCGGCTGCGCAACGGTGTGCCGGTGGGCGAGGAGAAGTCGGGCGAGAATCAGGCCGTACCGGCCGAGAAGACCGGCGAGACGCAGGACGTGTCGGCCGACAGCGCTACCGAGTCGAAGAAACCGCGTCGTCGGCGCCGCCGCCGTTCGGGCTCTGCAGAGCAGCCTGCCGCGCAGGATTGATCAACGATCGCGGCCGATCCGCGACCGGCGGATCGGCGATGATCAACGTCATTTCGACATCCAGGCTGAGCACCGCCGCGGCGTACTGCACCACCAGGTCGACCGAGTCGGCGGTCAGCCGGACCTCACACTGCCGATCATCAAGATCAACAACCGCACCGGGGATCGGGCCCCAGATCCGTTGGCGTAGTCGTTCGGCGGACAATCCGACGCGAAGGATCGCGGTGTGGGCGTAGACGGCTTCGGCGCAGCGATCCGCCAGGAACGTCGCGGCGTCAAGATCACGCGGCCGGAAATGATCATGAGCGGGCCGGGCCAGCCGGATCCGGTCCACCCGAAACGTACGCCAGTCCTGCCGATCTTGATCGTGGGCGATCAGATACCAGTAGCCGTGCACCGGCACCATGATCAACTGCTGCGGCTCGGTACGCCGCCGCGACGTCCTGCCGGACCGGTCGGCGTAGTCGAAGGACAGCACCCGGTGATCACGACAACACTCGCCGATCATGATCAACAACTCCGGATCGATCCGTCCACCGCCGGACGAGCCGGGCGAAGCGACGACGGTGCCGCCGAGCGCCCCCACCCGGCTGCGCAGCGCTGCCGGTAGAAGTTGATCAAGCTTCACCCGGACTCGGCCGGCCGCCTCGGCCAGCGACGGCAACTGGCCGCCGATCGCGATCAGGGACATCGCCACCGCGACGGCCTCGTCGTCGTCGAGCACCAGCGGCGGCAGATTCACCCCGGCCACCAGCCGGTAGCCGCCGGCCCGGCCGGTCAGGCTTTCGACCGGATAGTCCAACCCGCGCAGCCGATCGAGATCCCGGCGCAGCGTCCGATCCGTGATGCCCAGTCACTCGGTCAACTCGGCGGCCGACCAGCGCGGCCGACCCTGCAGCAACGTGAGCAGTCGCAGCAGTCGTGCCGGCATCGCGCCGGCTGCGCTCCGAAATCTCGACATCAGCCATGAGTCCATCCTCGCGATCAATGCGGACCTGTTGTGTCCACAAAGGGCCCCTAGCGTCGAGCCATGACCATCCAGCAGTCGACCTCGATCCCACTCGTCTCGACCCCGCTGCCGTCGGCTTCCAGCTACTCGCCGCGGTAGGCTACGCCGCCGATCGAGTCCGTGCCGTCGAACTGGTGACCCCGGACGGGCGCATGCGTCGGGTGACCGCGGACCACGATGCCGAGTTGTTCTGGGCGCTGCGCGGTCTCGGTACGCCGCTGCAGGACACCGTCACCGAACTGCCGTACGCAGCCTCCGACCGCGTCTTCGCCGAACCGGACCGGCCGCACGCCTATCCCCCTGCGAGCCGGACTCGTCCGCGTCGGATGCCGACGATCGGATCACCGCCGTCCACCGCGCCGTTCTCGACCCGTGGCGGCCGTCGATCATCGGCCGCAGCCTCAACTTCAGCTTCGATCCGCTACGGCCCGACGAGGTCGCAGAAGCCTACGAGCACAGCGATGTGGCGCGGTTGCAGGTATTACGGGACAAGGTCGATCCGGATCGGATGATCATCGCCAACCACGCTCTGTGATCAAGCTCGCATGCGCCACTTGATCTCGGCCAGCACCTCGGGCGCGGTGGTGTTCACGCCGAGATCATGATCGACCTTGCCGGTGCCGTGATAGTCGCTGGATCCGGTGGCGAGCACACCGAGCTCGTCGGCCAGTTCGCGTAACCGCTGCCGGGTCGCCGGATCGTGATCCTGGTGATCAGCTTCGAATCCGGCCAGACCATGATCGGAGACCAGCAGCTTCAGGTAGTCCGGCGGCAACGCCGCCTCCCGGCCGCGCCCCCACGGATGGGCGATCACAGCCACCCCACCGGCGGCGTTGACCAGGTCGATGCCGCGCGCGACGTCGATCGTGTAGCGCTCGACGTGGGCCGGACCGCCGTCGGCGAGATAGCGGTCGAACGCCTCGGTCCGGTCGCGTACGTGGCCGGCCTCGACGAGGGCGTCGGCGATGTGCGGGCGACCGACCGACGGGCTGTCGCCGACCTTGGCCAGCACGGCCTCCTCGGTCACCGGCACGCCCAGCTCGGCAAGCTTGTCCAACACCGGCCGGAGTCGGTTGGTACGCCCCTCGCGCACCTTGGCCATCTCCTGGTGCAGCTCGACGAAGTGCTCGTCTCCGCCGTACATCAGCAGATGGATGCTCATCCCCTTTCCGGGTCCGGCCGCGCGGTTCTGGCAGGACAGCTCCATCCCGCGCAGCACCTCGACGCCGATCCGCCGACCTTCCGCGACGGCCTCGTCCAACCCGTCGAAGGTGTCATGATCGGTCAGGGCGACCGTGCTCAGCCCGGCGGCTTTCGCATTGCGGACGAGCTCGGCCGGGGTGTCGGTGCCGTCGCTGACGTTCGAGTGGGTGTGCAGGTCGATGGACATACGGTCATTCTGTCCGACCGAGCTGTCCGGGCGAGCTCGGGGCCGACCGCCACGGCGGATTTCTACGATATGTAGAATCAGCCCGGCGCCGCCCAGCGGCCGCCCGTTCCCACGATCAGCAGCAGCACCGACCCGGCAGGAAGGAGCGTTCGTGACACCGACCACGGTGGCGATCATCGGCCTGTTCGTGCTCTGCGGTCTCTTCTATGCGGTCCGGATGATCACCGCGGGCAGCGGGCCCGACCGGATCTTCGATGCCAGTCATCTGGTGATGTCGGCGGTGATGATCATGATGTCGGTCGGCTGGTCGGAGCGCATCCCCGCGGTGCTGTTGCTGACCGTCTTCACCGGATTCGCCTTGTGGTACGTCTACCTGGCGATGTTCCGGCCGTACGCGGTCCACGTGCTGGTCGGCGACACCGCCGGCGCCGACCCGAGCCATCACTCCGGTCGGCCACGATTGATCTATCACGCCGCGATGATGCTGGCGATGGCCGGGATGGCAGTGATCATGGCGCCGGTGCCGACCGCCGGCGCGATGAGCATGACGATGCCCGGTCACACACATGGCGCGGGCAGTTCATCCCCGCCACCCTTGCCTGCCCAGATTCCCTTGCATACTTGGGCAGCTCCGTTGTCGATCATGATCGGCATCGGCTTCGCCGCGGCGGCACTGTGGTACGTCGCACGCTTCGTCCGATTCGCCGGCACCCGCCCGATCACCGGCGCCGGTGACGTACGCCGGCTGACCGATCTGGCGTCGGCCGCCCTGATGGCGGCCGGCATGGCCCTGACCTTCCTGGTGGACATGACATGACGCGTTCTCGTGCCAGATTGAGATTCCGAACCGTGGCCGCGATCCTGCTGGCCCTGACGATCGGCTTCGCCTCGGCGGTGCCGGCCTCCGCACACGTGCGGGTGAGCAGCACCGACGCCGTCCAAGGCGGGTACGGAGTGCTGACCTTCCGGGTGCCGACGGAGTCGGACACCGCCTCCACGGTGGGATTGATCATCACGCTGCCGTCGGACACCCCGATCAGCTCCGTGTCCACCCAACCGGTGCCCGGCTGGACCGCCACCCGTACGGTGAAGAAACTCACTCAGCCGATCACGACCGACGACGGCGAGATCGACAGCTACATCAGCAAGATCACCTGGAAGGCCGACGCGCCGCGCTACGGCATCAAGCCGGGCGAGTTCGGCCAGTTCAGCATCTCGGCCGGGCCGCTGCCGAAGACCGCGAGCATCGCCTTCCCGACCGTGCAGCGCTACAGCGACGGCAGTTCGGTGGCCTGGGACGAGATCGCCTCCGGCTCGAGCGCCGAACCGGAGCACCCGGCGCCGACGATCACCTTGTCGTCGGGGGCGACTCCGACCGCAACTTCATCGCCGCAGCCGACCGACCAACCTTCGGACAACAACACCGACTGGCTGTCATCGATCGCGGTCGGCCTGGCAGCGGTCGCGGTGATCATCTCGGCCATCGCGCTGCTGCGCAGCCGGCGTCGCGACTGACCTTCGACGGATGCTCAAGACTCTGCTGCGCTCGCTGCTGCCGGCCGCCCTGCTGGCCGTGGCGGTGATCATCGGTGTGCCGACAACCGCCTCGGCCCATGCGGTGCTGGTCGACAGCACGCCGCGAGACGGCGCCCGGCTGGATCGGCTGCCGCGGCAGGTGGTGCTGCGGTTCGACGAACCCGTTCAGATCGCGCCCGACGCGGCCCGAGTGATCACCGGCAGCGGCGAACGCGTCGACGATGGCGATCCCCAACTCACCGACCAGGGACACACGGTGATCATCGGTCTGCGCCGCGACCCGATCGGTCATCCCGCCAGCTACCTGGTCAGCTGGCAGGTGGTGTCGGCAGATTCCCATCCAGTGAACGGTTCGCTGCGCTTCGGCGTCGGTCGCGAGCCCGCGCCCGCACCAGGCGGCGGGAGCGGCGGGCGGTCTGCCGCGATCATCGCCGGCTTCGGCACCGGGCTCGGCTACGCCGGTCTGGTGGCCGCCCTGGGATCGTTGGCGGCCGGTCTGCTGCTGTGGCCCTCCGCGTTGCGGTCCCGTCGGCTGATCCCGCTGATCATCGGCGGCACCGCGGCGATCGTGGCCGGCGGCATCGTCGAACTGGCGACCGAGGCGGTCGAATTGGAGAGCCTGGCGGCGGTGTTGTCCGGGGTGGGCCGGCTGCTGATCCCGCGGATGATCATCGCGCTGGCCCTGCTGCCGCTGAGTCTGGAGTTGCTGACCCGGGCCCGCAACCGCGTCCGCAGCAACGGTTGGCTCCTCGGTGTCTGGGGTGCGGTCGCCGTCGGCCTGGTGGTCATCATCGCGGCGCACGGGCATGCGCTGACCGGCTCGGACCGGCTGCTGACCTTGGTCGCCACCACGGGCCATCTGATCGGGATGTCCGGCTGGCTGGGCGGATTGTCGGTGTTGATCTTGGTCGTGCTGCCTCGGCTGCGGGCTCACCCGGCGGCGGCAGGACGGACCATCCGCGGCTGGTCGCGGTTCGCGTTCGGCTGCGTGGCGATCTTGATCATCTCCGGGGAATTGCTGGCCTGGCGGCAGATCCAGCCGATCGAGGCACTGTGGCGGACGCCGTTCGGGGTGATCTTGTTGATCAAGCTCGGACTGATCGCGGTCGCTCTCGTGCTCGGCCGACTGACCAGCCGGTACGCGGGACGGGTGCGATCGGGTGCGCGAGTCCGGTTGCTGCTCGGGGTCGAGGTGGCGACCACGGTGTTGATCATCGCCGCCGCGACCGTGCTGAGCGCGACCCCGCCGGCCCGCGACACCTACGGCCCGCCGACCACGTCGGTGATCAGTTACCCGACGGGGGAACTGCAGGTCTCGATCGACCCGACCCGGCGCGGCCCGCAACAGATCACGGTGACCGCCGAGTCGGCATCGGGCGATCCTGCCCGGCTGGCCGCACTCTCCGGTCGGCTCTCCTCCGCAGATGCCGGCGTGTCCGCCATCGACGTGCACTTCGTACCGTCCGGCGATCACTGGCAGAGCACCGACGCGACCGCCCCACTGCCCGGCGTCTGGACCCTGCAACTCGTCGCCCGCCCACCCGGCGCCAAGGCGTACGTCACCGCCCTCGACTACCGCGTCTGGTGAAGTGGTCGAACCGCCGGTGGATCGGGATCCGGCGGCGCATGATGAACAGATGAGCGACCAGGAGGACTTCGTGGCGTGGGTGCGGACAACGCTCACCGATGCTGAGCGGGCGCTGCACAACGGAGACGCGTCACCGCGACGGGCCAGCTGGTCGCGGAACGAACCGGTCACCGTGCTCGGCGCGTGGCGCAACGCCGTCGGCCAGGCAGAGTTGGACGAACTGTTCAGCCACCTCGCCGACAGCTTCTCCGACTGCACCGGCTACGAGTTGGAGTTGGTGGCGGCCGAGGTGATCGGTGATGCCGCCTAGACCGTCGCACTGGAACACATCTCCGCATCCGTCGACGGCCGACCGTCCACCAGCACCCTGCGCGCAACGCAGATCTATCGCCGAGAGGACGGCGCATGGAAGGTGGCACACCGCCACGGCAGCGTGCCACCGATGTGATCGCCGAAGCGACCGGCGCGCTCACGGTCGCGGCAGCAGCCTCGCCAGGCCGGCCATGATCACCATCAACCCAGCCAGCGTCAGCACCGTCACGGTCAACGCCACCGCCAGGCCGTGATCGGCCAGACCGAAGAAGATCAAGCCGATCACGGCGACGCCGATCGCCGACCCGACCTGCTGCACGGTGGCCATCACCCCGGACACTGCGCCGACATGCTCCGGTTCGGCACCGGACAGCACCAGGGTGGTGATCGCGTTCAGGCCGATCCCCTGCCCGAGTCCGACCAGCAACAACCCTGGCGCCAGCGCGAGCACCGGCCCGCCGACACCGTGGGCCAGCAGTTGCCAGCCCAACAACAGGTAGCCGATCACCAGCAGGGCGGCCGAGACCGTCACCACCGGCCGCCCGAACCGATGCACCAACTGCGGCGCCTTCAGCGAGGTCGCCAGGTAGCCCCCGGCCAGGATGCTGAAGGTGAGCCCCGACGCGATCGGGCTCATTCCCCTTCCCTGCTGCAGATACAGCGCCAGGAACAGGAACAGCGGCGCCTGATTGCAGACGTAGATCAACATGCAGAGCAGGCCGACCCGGACCGGACGCGCTGCGAACGCGGCCGGTGGGAAGAGCGCTGCCCCACCACGCAGACCGAGTCGGCTCTGCTGGACGCCAACTCCGATGAAGATCAACACCGAAGCGGCCAAACAGATCCAGGACCACAGCGGCCACCCCTGCTGGCGACCCTCCACCAGCGGCAGCAGCAGTGCACCCAGCCCGAGCGCGATCCCTACCAGGCCGACGATGTCGACCCGTTGCCGGACCGGTGACCGGGTCTCGGGCACCGTACCCGGAAGCAAGATCAACACGATCGCCGCCAGCGGCAAGTTGATCAAGAAGATGGTCCGCCAGCCGAGGCCGAACAGGTCGGCCTTGATCAACAAGCCGCCGACCAGCTGGCCGCCGACCGCGGCCAGGCCCATCACCAGTCCGAAGATGCCGAGCGCCCGTCGCCGGTCCGTGCCCTGATACAGCACGCCGATGATGCTGAGCACGGTCGGTGAGACCAGCGCTGCGCCGAATCCCTGCAGGAAGCGCGCCGCGATCAGCAGCTGCGCGGCGGAGGCGATGCCACACAGCAGCGAGGCGACACCGAAGATTGCGATGCCGAAGGCCAGCACCCGCCGACGACCGATCCGATCCGCCACCCTGCCGCCGGCGATCAGGAAGACCGCGAAGGTCAGACCGTAGCCGGCCACCAGCCACTCCACTGCCGAGCCACTGGCCCCGAAGCTGCGTTGGATGTCCGGTAGCGCCACGTTCACGATGAAGAAGTCGAGAATTCCCAGGGTGACGCTGATCATCAGCGCCACCATCGGCGTCCAGCGGTTGCCGGTGTCTTCGACCGGTGCCGGTCCGAGAGAGGTCGTCGTTGTCATGCATCAGTTCTCGACCCTCCGGTGACGGGAGAGTCAAGCGTCACGAAACCTCTGGACTCTCCGGTAGGGGGAGACAGCAGAATGGCCGGCATGGCAGACCTGTTGAGCCCGACCCTGTTGAGCATCGGGGACTTCTCCCGGATGACGTTCCTGAGTGTCAAGACCCTGCGTCACTATCACGATCTCGGTCTGCTGGTTCCTGCCCGGATCGATCCGTCCTCCGGATATCGGCGGTACAGCACCGATCAGCTGCCGCAGGCGCAGGTGATCTTGAGGCTGCGTGGTTTCGGCATGCCGCTGGATGAGATCAAGGAGGTGCTCGGCGCGCCTGACTTGGCCGAGCGCAACCGGACCATCATCAGCCACTTGGAGCGGATGGAACGGCAACTGGAGCAGACCCGGGCCACGGTCGCGTCGCTGCGGCACATCCTCTCCGTCCACACGACTGCCGCCGACAACACGCGATCCGCCGCGATCCAGCACCGACATCTGGAGCCGACCTGGGCCATGGCCTGCAGCACGGAGTCCTCGATGGCCGAGTTGGCGCCCTGGCTGGGCGACGCCCGCCGTCGGCTGCAGGAAGCGATCACGACCGCCGGCCTGCGGCGGACCGGTCCGGACGGGACCCTGTTCTTCACCGAGTTCTTCACCCAGGCAGGGTTCCGGGAGTACGCCGACATCGACCGCGCCGAGATCGTCGTCTACGTCCCGGTCGCCGAGCCGCCCGATCGCCGACGGCTGACCGATGCCGGGCTGGCCGCCGATCTGCGTCCGTACGAGTTGCCAGCGGTGGACGTCGCGGTCACCGTGAACGCCGGTGCCGGCGACGAGATCGACAGAACGTACGCACAGCTCGGCAGCTACGTGATCGGACGTGAGATCGGCGTCGCCGGACCGATCCGCGAGCACCACCTCGATCCGGTCGGCACCCCGCCCGACCGACTACGTACCGAGGTGGCCTGGCCGATCCTGCCGGTGTCGGGTTAGTTGGTGCCCAACAGACTCCGTACGGTGCGCAGGCCGACCGACATCCGGGCCAGGTCCGGTTCGGCGTCGCAGATCTCGGCGATGGTGGCGATCGCCCGATCACCGCCGGCGCCGATCGACTCCCGCCAGCGGTCGACCAGCTCGGCCACCGGTGTCGAAGCGTCGCCGAGCGGCAGCATCTCCGCGGTCAGCTGGGCGTGCACGTTGTGCAGATCGTCCCGTAGCGCCGCCCGCGCCATGGTCTGCCAGCGATCCGTCCGCGGCAGCCCGATGATCTTGTTCAACAGCCGGTCCAGCCCGAGCTGCTGGCCGGCGGTGAAGTGCACGTCGGCGACCCGGACCGGATCAAGATCATCACGCACGGCCGTCTGAACCACGGTCAGCGCGGCGTAGGCGTGCGGCAGGATCGCGATCGCGGCCGCCAGCTCGGCATCCACCCCGGCCATCTCGAACCGGGTCCGGCGGCGGTCGTACGCCTCCAGATCGCGACCCGACAACACCCCGGGCAGCGCCTGCACCACCGTCGCGATCCCGCCGCCGAGCTGGTCGACCACGGCCGCGATGTCGATCGGCGACCGCCTGTTCACGATCAGCCAGCGGGTGGTCCGTTCCACCAGCGTTCGCACCTCGAGCCGCAACCGGGTCTGCGCGGCCGCGTCGACCTGATGATCAAGACCGCGGATCCGAGCTTCAAGATCATCAGCGCCGAACAGTTTGCGGGCGACCACCTGCGCCCTGATCAACTCCGCCGAGGTCGCACCGGTCTCTGCCGAAAGCCTGTGGTAGCAGGTGATTCCGGACTGGTTGACGAACTGATTGACCGCGGCGGTGGCGATGATCTCGCGATGCAGTTGATGCGACGGCATCCGATCGGCGTACCGCTCGCGGAGCAGCCGCGGGAAGTAGTCGATCAACAGATGCTGCAGATTCTCGTCGTCGGGCAGATCCGACTGCACCAACTCGCGTTCCAGGACGATCTTGGTGTACGCCATCAGCGTGGCCAGCTCCGGCGTGGTCAGCCCTCGCCCGTCCTCGCGACGCTCGGCCATCTCCGCGGTCGTCGGCAGGAATTCCAGCTCGCGGTCCAGCAGCCGCTGTTCGCTCAATCGTTCCATCCAGTCCTCGTGCACACCGGCCATCGAGGCGGTCTGGAATTCGCTGTTGGCCAGGGCCAGATTCTGCTGGGCATTGTTGGCCAGCACCTTCTCGGCGACCTCATCGGTCATCGCCGCCAGCAGGTCGTCCCGCGCGGTACCGGACAGCCGTCCCTCGGAAACCTCGTCGGCCAACAGGATCTTGATGTTGACCTCGTGATCGGAGGTGTCCACGCCGGCCGAGTTGTCGATGAAGTCGGTGTTGATCTTGCCGCCGGCCATCGCGTACTCGACCCGGCCGAGCTGCGTGCAGCCGAGGTTGCCGCCCTCCCCCACGGCCCGGGCGCGGATCTCGGATCCGTTCACCCGTACGTAGTCGTTCGCCTTGTCACCGACGTCGGCGTTGGACTCGCGGGACGCTTTGACGTAGGTGCCGACACCGCCGTTGAACAGCAGGTCGACCGGCGCCTTCAGTACGGTGTTGATCATCTCGGCCGGCGACAGCTTGATCACGTCGGCAGGAATGTCGAACACCTTGCGCATCTGGTCGGTGATCTTGATCGCCTTCAGCTGCCTGGCGAAGATGCCGCCACCCTCGGAGATCAGCGACTTGTCGTAGTCGGCCCAACTCGAGCGCGGCAGCTCGAACAGTCGTTTGCGTTCCTGCCAGCTCGTCTCGGCGTCGGGATCCGGATCGATGAAGACGTGCCGATGATCGAAGGCGGCCACCAGCTTGATGTGCCGGCTGAGCAGCATCCCGTTGCCGAACACGTCGCCGCTCATGTCGCCGATGCCGACCACGGTGAAGTCCTGGCTCTGGGTGTCCAAGCCGAGTTCGCGGAAGTGCCGTTTGACCGACTCCCAGGCGCCCCGGGCGGTGATGCCCATGCCCTTGTGGTCGTAGCCCGCCGAGCCGCCGGAGGCGAACGCGTCGCCGAGCCAGAACCCGCGGTCGACCGCCACCTGGTTGGCCAGGTCGGAGAAGGTCGCCGTGCCCTTGTCCGCGGCCACCACCAGATAGGCGTCGTTGCCGTCGTAACAGACCACCCGATCCGGCCGGACCACGTCACCGCGGACGATGTTGTCGGTCACGTCCAGCATGGCGCCGACGAAGATCCGGTAGCACGCCTTACCCTCGGCCATCCAGGAATCCCTGTCCACACTGGGATCCGGCAACTTCTTGCAGTAGAAACCGCCCTTGGCGCCGACCGGCACGATCACCGTGTTCTTCACCATCTGCGCCTTGACCAGGCCGAGCACCTCGGTGCGGAAGTCCTCGGACCGATCCGACCAGCGCAGCCCGCCGCGGGCCACCGGGCCGAAGCGCAGATGCACGCCCTCGATCCGCGGCGAGTAGACGTAGATCTCGTACGCCGGCCGGGGTTCCGGCAGCTCCGGCATCTTCCGCGGCAACAGCTTGATCGCGATCGCGTCCCGATCGGACCGGTAGAAGTTCGTCCGGACCGCGGCGTTGATCACCGCGATGTAGGACCGGATGATTCGATCATGATCAAGACTGGCCACCTCGTCCAACGCGGTCCTGATCTGCGCGACGATCTCCTCGGTCCGCTCCTTGCGTACCTCGGGACCAAGATCAAGATCGGGATCGAACTTGGAATCGAACAAGGAGACCAGCATTCTGCTGATCTCCACGTTGGCGGCCAGCGCCTGGGCGATGTAGGTCTGGCTGTAGCTGGCCCGGCCCTGCCGCAGGTAGTGGCCGATGGCGCGCAGCAAGCTGACATGGTGCCACTCGAGATCGGCGCCCATCACCAGCGCGTTGTACGGATCGGACTCGCTGTCGCCGATGTACGAGGCATGGAAGGCGGACATGAACAGCTGCCGGGCGGCCTGGTCCCACCTCTTGTGCACCGCGGCTTCGCCACCGGGCACCCGGAACCCGAACTCGTACACGTGACCGACCCGGCCCAGCCCGAGCGGGAGTTCGTACGGGTGCTCGTCGACCACGTCGACGCCGAGCAGGCTCAGATGCGGCAGCACCTGGGACAGCCGCATCGGCGTGGTCAACCGGAAGATCTTCAACCGAAGATTCGCCTGATCCTCCGCACTGTCCGGCCGGTACATCGCCATCGCCATCTCCGACTCGTCGTTCAGACCGGACAACGCCTCCAGGTCCTTGATCACCTGCTTGGGAGTGAAGTCCTCCTTGTACCCCTCCGGCAGGTTGCGCGCAGCACGGGTCAGCTGATCGGCATCCGGGGCACCGGCGACCAGATCGGCAAGATCGTCGTCCCAGGATCGGGTTGCGGCGGTCAGCCGGCTCTCCAGCTGCTGAACGTCGAAGTCCTGCAGCGCCTTCCCGTCGGGCATCCGGACCACGAAGTGCAACCGGGCCAGCACCGACTCCGAGACCCGGGTGGTGTAGCTGACCGAGCTGCCACCGAGCTCGTCCATCAGCACCCGTTCCATCCGAACGCGTACCTCGGTGGTGTAGCGGTCCCGCGGGAAATACACCAAGCAGGACAGGAATCTGCCGTACGGGTCGCGGCGGGCGAAGACCCGGACCTGCCGGCGTTCCTTGAGTCGGGAGATCCGTTCGATGGTGGGCGCCAGCTCACGGACACTCGCCTGGAACAGCTCGTCGCGGGGATAGCTGTTGAGTACGTCCAGGATCGCCTTCGCACCGTGGCTGCTCGGGTCGTAGCCGGAGCGGTGCAGGATGCCTTCGGTCCGCTGGGCGAGCACCGGAATCCGTACCACCGAATCGGTGTACGCGGTGGAGGCGAACAGGCCGACGAAGCGCCGCTCGCCGATCACCCGACCTTCATCATCAAAACTGCGGACGCCGATGTAGTCCAGATAGCTCGGCCGATGCACTCGGGCGCGGACGTTGTCCTTGGTGATCACCAACAGCGACGGCGTCCCCGGCCCCGGCAGCGGAACCGCGGCGAACGCGTGATCGGCCGCTTGATCGGACCGCAGGATGCCCAGACCGGTGCCCGGCACCGGATGCATCTGATCGTCGACGGTGAACTCGCGGTAGCCCAGGAAGGTGAAGTTGTCCCGGGTCACCCACTCCAGCAGGTCGCGGGCGATGTGCACCTCGTCGGGATGATTGCCCGGCCCCGGCCGCAACTCGCCGGCCGCGTCCCGGGCCATCTGGCGCATCTTGTCCCAGTCGGCGACCGCCTCGGCCACGCTCCGCAGCACCTCGCGCAGGCCGGCCTCCAGCCGGGCTGCGGCGTCGTCGGCCGGATCCGCGGGCGGGCTGATCTCCAGGTGCATCCAGGATTCGGCGACCACGCCGCCGGCACCCGCCTCGGAGCTGTGCACCACGGTCTGCAGATGCCCGTCGAGCTCGCGCCGGACGAAGAACTGGGGATGGAAGACCTCGCGGATGCTCCAGCCCTGGCGGACCACCTCCATGGTGACCGAGTCGACCAGGAACGGTTGATCATCGGTGACGATCTGCACCACGGTCGCGCCGCCGACGCTCCAGTGATCGGTGTCCTGACCGGGCGTGAACACCCGCACCGCGCCCCGTGCGGGCGGTCGGTCCTGCGCCAGCTGGAAGTGGCTGACCACCAGGCCGAGCAGGTCGGACTCGGTGCGAATGCCGATGTCGTCGGCGTCCACGTGTCGGAAGTAGTGCCCGAGAAACTCCTTCACCAGTTCGGGATCGTGCCCGAATCGGCGCGCGATCGCCGCACCCTGCGAGGCCACCGACTTGATCTTGGCGAGTTTCTCTCGTTCGATTTCGGCTTCTGTTGTGTGCAACCCCGACCATCCCTGTCACCGTGCCCACCCCGATCCCGCGAGGATCGCCCGCAGCCGATCGGTGAGGACTTGTTGTGAGGCGGGCGCACTACGCTGTGCGCCCTCGGAGAGGGCTGACCGCTCTCCTACGGCCGACCCTAGCCCCTCACCCCAGGAGCTGTGGCAGGTCCGGCCGTGTTTCGGAGGTAGGACATGATGGGCCGCATGGATATCGATTCCCACGCCGATTTCGCCGCCGATCCGGCCCGCGTCTTCGACATGCTCACCGACAAGTCTTTTCTGGAGAAGGTCTGCGAGCGGACGCACGCCACCTCGTACGACGTGATCGTCGACGGCTCGAACGTCAAGACCAGCCGGGACCTGCCCGCGCCCGACGCCGCCCGCCCGTTCACCGGCGACAAGCTGACCGTGGTCGAGGAGATCACCTGGGCCGAGGCGGGCGCAGACGGCGGCCGCAGCGGCGCGGTCACCATGAAGGTGCCCGGACAGCCGGTGTCGTTCAACGGCAAGTACCAGCTGGCGGCCGGCGGTTCCGGCAGCCGGCTCAGCCTGACCGGCGTGCTGAAGGTGAACGTGCCGCTGCTCGGCAAGAAGTTGGAAGAGTCTGCGGCCCCGGCCGTGCTGGCGGGTTTCAAGACCCAGGAGCAGCTCGGCGCCGACTATCTCGCCCGCTGACCACCGTTGCGACGTTGGCTCATCGTCGAAGTTGATCAAGGTGTAGCGTGTGTGTATGACGCGCACCAACATCGACATCGACGATGAGCTGGTCGAGACGGTGATGAAACAGAATCACCTCAAGACCAAGCGGGAAGCCGTCGACTTCGCGCTGCGCAGAACGGTACGGAGAATGCCGACCACGGAAGAGTTTCTCGCACTGAGAGGCATCGGATTCCCGATGTCGAACGATGAGATCGAGGGCCTCTCCGAACCCAAGGACTGGTGAGATGGCCGAACTGGTCGACTCGTCGGTTTGGATCGACTATCTGCGTAACCTGCCATCAGCCGCGACGGCACACTTGACCGAGGTGCTGACCGCCCGACCCGAGGATCTGCTCGGCTGTCCGCCGGTGCGCATGGAGCTGAGCGTGCCGTCGGAAGAGATGACGCGGCGGCGCACTCTCGCGATCTACGACCAACTCGATTCCGTCCACGTCATGGACGAAGACTTCGACAGTGCCGCCGAGATATTTCGGGATGTCCGCAGCTCGGGCCACACGGTCCGGTCGATGGTCGACTGTCTGATCGCAGCTTTGGCGGAGCGATCCAGCGTGAGGCTGGTCCACGCGGACATCGACTACATCCGCATCCAAGCTGTTCGACCGAACCTTGCCACGTTGAGTTTGCTCCAGGATTGAAGCGATGACCGATCAGCCCATGTGCGGATAGCGATGGTCCGTCGGCGGCACCAGGGTTTCCTTGACCGAACGCGGACTGGCCCAGCGGATCAGATGCCAGATCGAGCCGGCCTTGTCGTTGGTGCCGGAGGCCCGGGAGCCGCCGAACGGCTGCTGGCCGACGATCGAACCGGTCGGCCGGTCGTTGACGTAGAAGTTGCCGGCCGCGAACCGCAGCCGCCGATGCGCGAGGTCGATCGCGGACCGGTCGGTGGCGAAGACCGCGCCGGTCAGTCCGTACGGGGCCGAGCTGTCGACGAGGTCGAGGGTCTGCTCGTACTGATCGTCCGGATAGGCGTACACGCTCAGAATCGGGCCGAAGTACTCGTCGGAGAAGACCTCGTGCTTCGGGTTCGGTGAGCTGATCACCGTCGGCCGGACGAACCAGCCGACGCTGTCGTCAGTGCCGCCGCCGACCAGGATGTCGACGTCGGCGGCGTCGCGGAGCCTGGAGAACAGCTGGCTGTGTTTGTCGAAGGCCCGCCGATCGATCACCGCCGAGGTGAAGTTGCCGAAGTCGCGTACGTCGCCGACCGGCAGCGCGGCCGCGGTGTCCAGGAACTCGTCCTTGATCCTGTCCCACAGACTCTGCGGCAGGTAGGCACGGGAGACGGCCGAGCACTTCTGCCCGCAGTATTCGAAGGCGCCGCGGACCAGGGCGGTGACCAGCGGCGCCGGTTCGGCACTGGGGTGCGCCACGACGAAGTCCTTCCCGCCGGTCTCCCCCACGATCCGCGGATAGCCGCGGAGCGCGCCGATGTTGGCGCCCACGGTGCTCCACAGATGCTGGAAGGTGCGGGTCGAGCCGGTGAAATGAATGCCGGCCAGCGCCGGATGCGCCAGCGCGACCGCGGACAGGTCGATGCCGTCGCCGGGCAGCAGGTTGATCACCCCGGCTGGCAGCCCGGCCGCCTCCAGCAGCCGCATGGTGAAGTGAGCGGCGAGCTGCTGGGTCGGGCTGGGCTTCCACACCACCACGTTGCCCATCAGCGCCGGCGCCGTTGGCAGGTTGCCGGCGATCGCGGTGAAGTTGAACGGGGTGATCGCGTAGACGAACCCCTCCAACGGGCGGTACTCGACCCGATTCCACACGCCCGCCGGCGAGATCGGCTGCTCGGCGCGGATCCTGCTTGCGTAGCCGACGTTGAAGCGGAGGAAGTCGATCAGCTCGCAGGCGGCGTCGATCTCGGCCTGCTGCACGGTCTTGCCCTGGCCCAGCATGGTGGCCGCGTTCAGGGTGTCGCGCCACGGCCCGGACAACAGCTCGGCCGCGCGCAGGAAGATCGCCGCTCGCTCGTCGAAGGTGGTCGCAGCCCAGGCCGGAGCCGCCGCCAGGGCTGCCTCGATCGCGGCCCGCGCGTCGGCGGTGCTCGCCGCCGCGGATCGTCCGAGGACGTGATGGTGGTCCGATGGCATGGTGACCTCGAACGAGGCACCGCCGGCCATCCGCTGCTCGCCTCCGATGGTGGCGGTCAGCTCGACCTGATCGCCCGCCAACTCCTTGAGTTTGGCCTCCAGGCTCGCTCGCTCGGCGCTACCGGGGGCATAGCCGAGGACCTTTTCGTTGACCGGATCCGGAACGACAGTCTGCGCATCCACGCCCCCAAACTAACGCCGCCGGAACCAATGTCGCTGTGCGATCAGACCGCCTTCTTCGACTTCTTGGTCGACTCGCCGGACTCCTCCCGACGCTTCTTCGCGGCCTCGACGGAGGCACGCAGCGCGGCCACCAGGTCGACCACCTCGGCCTCCTGCGGCGCCTCCTCCTCGGGCAGTTCGGCGCCCTCCAGTTTGGACTGAACCAACGTCTCGACCGCCTGCCGATAGCTGTCGGTGTATTCGTCGGGGTTGAAGTCGCCGGCCAGCGCCTCGATGAAGTTCTGCGCCATCGCCACCTCCGCGTCGGAGACCGACACGTCGGCCGACGGGGCGGCGAAACTGCCGTCGCGCAGTTCGTCCGGCCAGAGCATGGTGTGCATCAGCAGCATGCCGTCCTTGGGCCGGATCAGCGCCAGTGATTCACGGGATCGCAGCGCCACCTTGACCAGGGCACACCGCTCGGTCTTGATCAGCGCGTCCCGAAGCAACACGTACGGCTTGGTGCCGGCAGTCTCCGCCTCCAGGAAGTAGGTGCGGGCGAAGTAGGTGGGATCGATGTCCTCCTCGCCCACGAACTGCACCACCTCGACCGCCTTGGTGGTCGGCAGCGGCAGCGAGGCCATGTCCTCGTTGTCCAAGATCACCATCCGGCCGTCGGACAGCTCATAGCCCTTGGCGATCTCGCCGTACGGGATCTCGTTGCCGCACTTCTCGCAGACCCGCTTGTACTTGATCCGGCCGCCGTCCTCAGGATGTACCTGACGGAAGCTGACGTCCTTTTCTTCGGTCGCCGAGAACAGCTTGATCGGGATGGTGACCAAGCCGAACGAGATGGCGCCCTTCCAGATAGAACGAGGCATGGGCCTAGTCTGCCCGAGGATGCGGACATTTCTCAGCTGTTAAGCCGTCCGGACGCTGATCACCAGTTCTCGTCGGGGGTGTGCCAGAGGAGTTCGTGATCATCGAGGGCCTTGACGGCAGGCAACTCGAGGATCGCGGCCAGTTGTTGATCTTCGCCGGCCATGATCGCCTTGCGGGCGGCGGCGACCGCGACGGCGGCTGCGGGTTCGTCGACGAAGACGGCGGTCACGTCCTGCCAGGCCAGGCCGCGCACCTGTATCGAGCCGTAGTCGACGTCGGCGCGTCCGTCGGCGACTCGGGAGATCGGCACGTCGGCGGCCAGCACCAGCCGGCGATCGTCGTCGCCCTCGGCCAGTCCGGCCACCGAGGCATAGACCTGCGCGGCGTAGTCGGCATCCTCGCGCTCGTCCGGACGATAGTCGTGGGCCTTGATCAGCTGACCGGTGGCGGCGAAGCCGGGCAGTTCGTCATCGGTGTTGCCGGCCGTGCGGATCGCTCGCGCGGCGGCGTGGGTCAGCGGGATGAAGATCATCATCCGAGGCGGCTGGGCGCTCATGATCACCGATCGTCTTCCGGTCGAAGGTCTTCCAAGGCATCGGTGATGCATTGGGCCAGTACCTCAAGATCATCGAACGCGTCCCGGTCGGCGTTCAGTCCGATCATGATCTTGCCCTGGTACGAGGTGATGCCGATCGCCAGCAGATGACCGTCGGTCAGCGGCAGCACCGGGTAGCTCTCCGACAGCTCCGCTACGCCGAGATAGACCGGTGCCTGCGGGCCGGGCGCGTTGCTGATCAACACGTCGTACGGCTGGCTGGTCGGCGCTGCGGCCGACCGGGTCCCGAGTGCGTGCAGGGTGGGCGGCGCGAAACCGGCGAGCTCGGCGAGCTCTCGGGCCGACACCGGCTGTCCGGATTCCTTGCAGGGCTGAGTTTCTCGGCCGAGCTGTTGCAGCCGGGCCGACGCGTTCGGCTCACCGATCGGCAGGGTGGTCAACCGCCCGACGACGCGACTACCGAGCGAGGTGACGCCCGACGCGTCGTCCTCGACGACACTGATCGGGACCAGCGCGGTCAGCGTGGAGTCCGCGGTGACGATCTCTCCGCGCGTCATCAGCCAGGTCCTAAAGCCCCCGGTGATCACCGCCAGCAACACGTCGTGAAGGTCTTGATCATGGTCGGTGCCGATTGCGCGAAGATCATCGAGCTCGAGCGGTACGACCTCGATCCGGCGTTGATCACCGACCGAGCCGGTCAACGGAGTCTGCGGCTGTGTTCGGGCCCCACGCAGCGCGTCGGCGACAAGATCACCGAACGGCTCACCCCGGCCGACGGCCTCGCCGATCGAAACCGCGGTGCCGTAGGCGTCGGTCAGGGCGTTCTGCAGATTGCTCACGGTGCCGGCCGGGTTCTGCACGCTCTTGTTCAGCGCTCCGACGACCAACTCGATCGTCGTCGGTGCGGGCAACGGATGCCAGCTCTCCTCCGGCGCGATCTCGGTCGACGGAGCGTCCTCCAGCAGGACCTGGACGAGGTCGACGGTGTCGATGCCGTCGACGACGCTGGGATGGGTCTTGGCCACCAGCGCGAATTGATCATGTTCGAGCCGCTCGACCAGATAGAGCTCCCAGAGCGGCCGCGACCGGTCCATCCGTCTGGACAGCACCCGTTCAGCGAACTCACGAAGTTGCTGCGGGTTTCCCGGCCGCGGCACCGCCGCACGACGGACGTGAAAGGTCAGGTCGAAGTCGCCGTCATCGACCCAGACCGGCTCCGCCAGCCGGCCGGGAACGCTGAGAATCCGTTGCCGATAACGCGGGACGTAGCGGATCCGATCGCGGATCAGGTCGATCAGCCGGTCGAAGTCGAATCCGGACGGCCCGGAGCTGAACACCGCCACCGTGCCGACAGCCGCCGGGGTGCGTGCCCCGTCCAGAGTCAGCGTGGCCTGCTCCGCTGCGGTCAAGCGCTCCGGCATCCCACTCCTCACTCCGATCGCTCGTCGTTCCCACGACGACTGCTCAGGCTACGACGACTGCTCAGGCTACTCGGGGCGCTGTGCACCTCGGCGGGAGTTGCGGAGATGCCGGCGCGCCGTCCGTTCGTTGCCGCGCCGATAGTTGCCGGTCAGCCGGGCCATCAGAAGTTGCGCGTCCTCGGACTCGACATCCTCGATGAAGTCGGCCGCCCGGCGCCCCCGCAGCACCGTCGCCTTGATCCCGTGATGGGTGATCACGACCTCACCCCCACGCACCACGTACTCGAATCCCTCGGCGGCAGCCATGACCCAGAACGTACGAAACGATGCCCGGTGCGGCAAGCACGTTTCGCCCCAATAGGCTCGGCCGGGTGATCACCGAGGACGGGGACAAACAGCGGTTGCGGGTCGGCGTGGTCGGGTTCGGTTGGATGGGACAACTGCATTCGCGGTCCTATCTCCGGGTCGGGCAGCACTATCCCGATCTTGGACTGCGGCCCGAACTGGTGGCGGTGGCCGACAGTGCATCGGATGATCGACTGCGGCGCGCCGTCGAGGCGTACGGGTTTGCCGACACCTACACCGACTGGCGGGAGTTGATCGCCCGCGACGACATCGACCTGGTCAGCATCACCGCACCGAACTTCCTGCATCACGAGGTCGGGATCGCTGCCGCGCGAGCGGGCAAGCACGTCTGGATCGAGAAGCCGGCCGGCCGGAGCGCCGCCGAGACACGCGAGATCAGGGACGCGGTCGCCGCGGCCGGTCGGCACTCCGCGGCCGGCTTCAACTATCGGCATCCCCCGGCCGTGCAGCTGGCCAAGTCCATGATCGAATCCGGCCGGCTCGGCACCCTCGAACACATCACCGTGCGACTGCTCGCCGACTACGCCGCCGATCCGAGAGCCCTGCTGTCGTGGCGATTCGAGCAAGCACGGGCCGGTTCGGGCGTGCTCGGCGACCTGGTCAGTCACGGAGTTGATCTTGCTCGCTATCTGGTCGGCGAGATCACCGAGTTGATCAGTGATCAGGCGACCTTCATCCCGCAGCGCCAGCGCGGCGCGGTGACCGCGGACCGGAGCGCGCACGGCACCGGTCCGCTGGCCGAGGTGGAGAACGAGGACTACACCCATGCCCTGCTGAGATTCGCCGGCGGTGTCCGCGGCACGTTGGAGTCGAGTCGGGTCGCGGTCGGCGAGCAGTGCACGTACGGCTTCGAGGTGCATGGTGATCAAGGTGCGGTCGCCTGGGACTTCCGGCGGATGGGTGAGCTGCAGATCTGCCGCGGGGACGACTACGTGGACGCCGGCTACGTCACGCACTTCGTCCGGCCCGGCGACGGAGAGCTCGGCAGCTTCCAGCCCGGTTCCGGGGTGGCGATGAGCTTCGACGACCTGAAGGTGATCGAGGCGGCGCAGTTGATCACCGCGATCGCCACCGGCCGGGCGGTAGGCCCGACGCTGGACGATGCGGTGATCGCCGCCGAAGCGGTGGAGGCGATGCAGACCTCGGCACTCGAACGCCGCTGGATCACTCTCTGCTGAGTGCGTCCTGTCGCCCCGCTGCAGCCGCGCGCCAACGACGGATGGCCAGCACCAGCAACAGCACGATCGCGGCCACCGCGGCGGCGACGACGACCTTCTGGAACACTCCGACCCCGTCCTCGACCAGATGCCATTGACTGCCGAGCAGGAAACCCAGCCCCACCAGCACCGTGTTCCAGATCCCGCTGCCGATCGCGGTGAGCAGGGCGAACTGCAGGATCGGCATCCTGCGCACACCGGCCGGGACGGAGATCAGACTCCGTACGATCGGAACCAGCCGGCCGATCAGGACCGCCTTGCTGCCGTGACGATCGAACCAGGCTTCGGCCTTGTCCAGGTCCTCCACGCTCATCAACGGCAGCTTGTCCACCAACCGGCGTAGCCGTCGTTCGCCGAGCGCGGTACCGATCCCGTACAGGATCAGCGCTCCGACGACCGACCCGATCGTGGTCCAGATCAGCGCCTGCCAGAGCACAAGCTTTCCTTGTCCGGCGGTGAATCCGGCCAAGGGCAGAATCAGCTCACTGGGGATCGGCGGGAACAGGTTCTCCAAGGCGACGGCAATCCCGGCACCCAGCGCTCCCAACTGCTCCATGATCCACAGCACGAAGTCGTTGATGGCCGACAGCACGTTCTCGATCATGGCGTCGAGGTTATGAGCCGAAATCCAGCCGGCACACTGCGGAAAACCGCAATTCGGCCACAGCCCGGGCTAGGTAGTCTCGGCGCCGTGAACCGGACGCGCGATCTCTCCAGGGGCGGTCGCCTACTGTTCGGAGTCCTGCTCGGCGCGATCAGCTGGCCGATCGACCTCGTTGCGCTGATCGCCACGGCGGTTGCACGACTGGCCGGTCGAGGACGGCGTCCGGCGATGATCATGGTCGGCTGGCATCGCCGCCGCCTCACCCGTTGGCTGCGCTGGGCCGATCGCGGCGAAGTCACCGATCGGCGCGCCCCTGCCTATCTCGGCGTACGAGCGTCGATCGGGATCCTCGCCATGGCGGTCCTCGGCTTGCTCGCGTACGGGATCTGGTCGGTGGCCGCGGTGTTGCTGTCCTGGCTGTTCGGAGTCCGAGTAACCGTGCTCGACTCCGTCGGCGACGGTCGGATCGGCACGGCAACGGTGCTCGGGTTGATCTTGCCCGGTGCGCTGCTGCTCTTCCTCAACCTGATGGGCGTCTCCGGCGTAGCCGCGCTCGATCGGATGGCTGCCGACCGCTGGCTGCGCCCCAGTCGCAACGACGTCCTGCAGCAGGAGGTTGACGAGCTTCGACTGAGTCGCTCCGACCTGGTCGCGGCGATCGACGCCGAACGAGCTCGGATCGAACGCGATCTGCATGACGGTGTGCAACAGCGGGCGGTCGCCCTGGGCCTGTTGATCAATCGCGCCCGCCGCCGACTCGGCACCGGTCAGCCCGCGTCCGACCTGCTCGACCGGGCCGGCATCGAAGCTGCCGGCATGCTCGACGATCTTCGCGAGGTCGCGTGGCGGGTCAGACCGAGCACGCTCGAAGCCATCGGCCTCGCCGCCACCTTGGCCCAACTGGCGGACCGTTCCACTCCCCCGGTCAAGATCAACTGGCCCGATCCGGTGCGACTGCCGGCCGCGCACGAGACCTGCATCTACTACGTCGTCTCCGAGTGTCTGACCAACGCCGGCAGGCACTCGGCCGCGACCCGGGTCGACGTCGAGATCAGCGCCGATGATCAACGTGTCACCGTGATCATCACCGATGACGGTGTCGGCGGCGCCGAGCCACGTGCCGGACACGGGTTGGCCGGACTCACGGGCCGCCTCGCCGCCTTGAACGGCACGGTCACGATCCACAGTCCGGCCGGCGGACCGACCATGATCACGACCGTGCTGCCGCTGCCCGCGACGGAGCCGGTATGCGAGTGATCATCGCCGAGGACTCGGCACTGCTGCGTGAAGGCATCCGCAGTCTGCTGCTCGACGAAGGGCATCAGGTGCCGGCCGCGGTCGGCGACGGACAGCAGCTGCTTCCGGCGGTGGCGGCCGAACAACCGGACCTGGTGATCATCGACGTACGGATGCCGCCGACGCACACCGATGAGGGAATCCAAGCAGCGTTGGAGATTCGCCGACGTTGGCCCGAGATCGGGATCATCGTGCTGTCCCAGTACGTGGAACCCGAATTCAGCACTCGGCTGATGTCCGAGGGGCACGCCCTGGGCTACCTGCTGAAAGATCGAGTGATGGGCGTCGATCACTTCCTCGATGCGCTGGAGCGGGTGCACAGTGGCGATCTGGTGCTCGACCCGGAAGTCGTGCGGCAACTGCTGGAGCGCACCACCCAGACCGATCCGCTGGCCCGGCTCACCGATCGTGAACGGGAGGTTCTGGAGCAGATGGCACAGGGCCGCACCAACGCCGGGATCGCGCGCCGGCTCTACATCTCGCCGTCAGCGGTGGAGAAACACGCGAACGCGATCTTCGACAAGCTCGGACTGTCGGCCAGCGGCGGCTACAGCCGTCGAATCCTTGCTGTGTTGCGATTCCTGGGGAGCTAGGGCGTGCCTGTTACGCCCTAGTCGTTCAGCGTCGAGGACGGGGCCGCAGCACGACGTCGGTGATCACAGCGTCGCTCGGCAACAACAACGCGTACAGAACTGTGTCGGCCACCAACCGCCCGTTGCCGCGCCGCGCTCCCGTGATCACGAACCGCATGCTCATGCCGCAAACCCTATGCTGGCCGAATGACGGAGAGCTCCGAGGTGCAGCCATCCGACGACGTCGAGCTTCATCCGACCTTGATCGTCGTCAGCGGTCAGGCCGGTTCCGGCAAGACCACGCTGGCGCACCGGCTCGCCGCCGCGATCGGCTGCCCGGCGATCTGCCGGGACGAGATCAAGGAAGGCATGGTGCATGCGTACGGGGCCGGGTTTGTCGCCGCGACCTCCGATCCGCTGACCATGCGGACCTTCCCGCTGTTCTTCGACTGCGTACGGCTGCTGCTGGCCGGCGGCGTGACGGTCGTCGCCGAGGCCGCCTTCCAGCACACCTTGTGGGTGCAGGGACTGAGTCCGCTGCGGGAGTTCGCCGAGCTGCGCGTGGTCCGCTGTGGTACGCCCGACGAGGTGCTGGTGGAGCGGCGGCACCGGCGACTGGCCGAGGTGGCGACCCGGTCGGCGCACGCCGACTCCGAGATCCTGCACCCCCAGACTTCTCGGGATCGCTTGCCTGCTTGGGATGCCATCCATCTCGGCGTTCCCACACTCGACGTCGACACCACCGACGAATACCGGCCGGGACTGGACGCGATCGTCGACTTCGTCAACAGTTGATCATCGACGACATCGAAGCGTGGCACCTCAGTCGGTGTGCAGGACGCTGAGCAACTGCGAGCCGACCGGGACGCCGAGGCCGGTGCACGGATCCCAGCCGGGACCGGCCTGATAGGCACCGTTGTCGCCGGTGGTGATGTCGCGGAAGCCGGGCGGCGTCGTACCTGATGTTGCCTTTGCGTACAAGGAAGGTTGCAACAGTCCGAACGGACGACCGGCGCTCTGCGCCAATCGGCACAGCAGCGCTGCCCAGAGCGGTGCAACGGCACTTGTCCCGCCGTACACCGCCTGCTTGCCGTCGACCAGCACCTGGTATCCCGTTTGTGGATCTGCGTTCCCGGCCACATCGGGCACGCCGCGTCCGGAGTTGCTGCTGCCGGAGCGGTCCGGGACGCCGACCTCTCCCTGCCAGCTGGGCGTCGGGAACACGTCGCTGACGCCGCCACCGGTGGCGCCGCCGTTTGCGCCGCCGTTCCAGGTGGTCTCACTGTCCACGGTGCTGCCGGTGGCGTGCAACGTCGTCCCGCCGCAGCCGAGCGCATGCGGACTCGACGCCGGGAAGTCCACGTGCGCGGCGCCGTCGTCCTGTCTGTCGGCGCTGCCGTCGTCGCCGGCGGCGACGGTCACCGTGACGCCCAGCAGCGCGGCGTCGTTGAGCGCGTCGTCCATCGCGGTCCGGGACTGGGCGCTCCACTGGTCCTCGCTCTGCCCCCAGCTGATGCTGATCACGGTCGGTGCCGGGGCGGCGTGCGCGGCCTGGGAAATCGCGTCCAGGAAACCGGCGTCGGTGTTCGGCGCGAAGTACACCGGGATCTTCGCGGCCGGGGCCAACGCGCCGGCGATCTCGATGTCCAGCATCACCTCGCCGTCGTCGTTGGCGTTCCCCGGGCTGTTCTGGGCGCCGTCGACACTCTCTGCCGTCACGGTGGGACTCGGTACGCCGAGTCCGCCGAAGTAGGTCGCCAGATCGGCTTCGGAGAAACCCCCACCGAGCTCGATCAGGGCGAGTGTTTGACCGGTCCCATCAGTGTCTGCGGGGAACTGGTAGGCCTCGCCGACCTGGATCGGGGTGTAGCTGACCGCACCGGCCGCTGCGCGTCGGCTGTGCGGTCTCGCCTGCGGTCGGTCGTCCAGGCCGAGCACGGCGGTGACGATGCCGGAAAGCTCGTCGGGCAGGCTGAGGTCGTCGGCGTGATGCCGTACCCGGCCACCGCCGACGGCATCCGGCAGCCGGTAGCTCTGCAGCGAGACTCCGAACATCGCGTTCATCGCCGCGACACTGCCTTGCACTCGGATCCGTCGGGACGCCGGGTCCTCCTCCAGCACGGCGAGACCGGCGTCGGTCAGCAACCGTCGCGCGACAGCAAGGTCGTCGGGGTGAGCGCCGTAGCGCTCGGCGAGCTCGTCGCGAGTCAGCACGTCGGTCACCGATTCGGGTTCGGCGCGGCGCCGGAACACCAGCGTCGCCTCGACCACGTCCTGCTCCGGTGCCGGACCGACCAACTGGGCGCCGGTGACCGGAGGCCGAGCGCTGCCCGCAAGGAACTGCCGTTGTGCTGCCATGCCTCCATCCTGCGCTCATTCGGTACGTTCGGCCGGCAGCGAATCATCGCTGAGCGGACAGATCGCCGAGATCCGACGCGTCGGCTCGCTGCAGTCGAGAACGGCGAGTGCGGTAAGAGTCACCGATTCGCCGGGGCGTACGGCCTGAGCGTCATGGGTGTGGCTGATGTGCGGTCGGTATCCGTCGGCGTTGTAGTCGTAGCGTCGCGGCCGCGCGCCGGCCATCCGTGCCGCTTCCAGCAACTCGAGGTGGAGTTGTCGGAGCTGCGGAGACGGATCGATGATCGTGACGGAGACGTCCTGAGCGTCGCCGAACTGCTCGTAGCCCACCGCCTGAACCTCAACCGGTCCGTTGGACATCGCAACCTCACCGATCGCCACAAGCACTGGTTGTAGCTGGTTGGGCGGCACCCGGATGGTAGGAAGTGCGGTCAGGTGAAGGGGCACGCCGCCCTGCTCGAACTCGTCGCCGATCTTCATCGGGGAGAGCGGAGCGATGATCACCAACTCAGCCACGGTCGCAGATTAGTCGATTGTCGGTATCGGGTTGCGTCTGCCGGATTGGTTGTGCGGCCTTGTCTACGGGACTGCTCGCACCGAATCGTGGAAGCGAGCGGGGCACTGGAGAGGCTGCTGGCGCGATGGCTCGCGTGCGACCGAGGAGCAGGCCCTTGCCCGCTGCGCGCAGTAGACATGGGCGGGAATCTCATCCGTTGTCATCCCGCACGGCGGCTGTCGAGATGAACTGTCGGAAGCCTGGTTTAGATTCGTCTGTATGAGCGAATCGTCGGTGGCAGGGCTGGGGGCGAGGGAGTCCCTGACCTTGTTGTCGACCTCGCGGGCGGCGCGGCGTCGCAGTGAGTGTGACGACCTGATCGTGGTCGCGCATTACGCCGATCTGCACCCGCCGGAGTTGTTGGAGGGTCGGCCGGTGGTGCGCGGGATGGAACGGGCGATCCGGCTGGGTGGCGAGGGGACGCCGGCCGTGACCGAGTTCTGCGCAGTCGAGCTCGGCGCCGCGCTCGGCCTGCCGGATCGGCAGGCCCGGGAGCTGATCGCCGACACGTTGGATCTGCGGCATCGGCTCCCGCGGTTGTGGGAGTTGGTGCTACGCGGGATCGCGCCGGTGGAGCGGGTGCGGGAGATCGCCCGCCGCACCCGGGCCCTGGCGCCGGAGGCGGCGCGGGTGGTGGATGGTGAGGTTGTCGGCTATGTGCACAGCATCTCGTCGTGGGGTCGCCTGTTCGACGAGGTCGATGCGGCGATCCTGCGGGCCGACCCGGCCCGGGCCGAGCGGTTGGCCCGGCGGGCGCGGGATGGCCGGTTTGTGAAGATCTCGCGCCGGACCCGGTACGGGACCCGGTCAGTGACGGCCCGGATCGATGCCGATTACGCGGTCTGGATGCAGGCCACCATCGACACCATCACCAAGGCGATCACCGGCCCGACCGGGCTGCCGGCCGAGGTCGGAGACCGACACTGCGAAGAGCCGCAGGAGTTCCAAGCCCAAGCATTTGGGCTGATGGGACTGCCCTTGCTGTCCACCCGGCTGCTGGCCCAGGCACAACACCCCGACCTGTTCACCGACGACAGGCAACCAGACAACCCGAAGCAGACCCGCCATGATCAGAACGAGCATGATCAGAACGGCCATGATCACGAACCCGATAACCGCGGCCACGATGAAGCGCCGACTGGCGATACTGCTGGAACCACAGACGGCGGCCATCCGCATGCCGAGGACCGGGATCATCCACCGCGGCCGGAAGATCACCAACCTGCCCGTCAGAACCGGCGCGGCCGACAAAGCAACGACAACCATGAAGCCGCGCGCAGCAATCACCTGACACCCACTGCCACGGCGCCGGGAGATCGTGAGACCTCCTTCTCCGACGATCGCGGCTCGACGAGTGATCATGATCAGGACCTGGCCGCGACCGGTGAACACGCGTCGAGGAACGATCACGAGTCGAGCAGCCCGAATGGATGCGGGACGATCGGTTACGAAGTTGATCATGGTGACCTGCGCCGGGTCCCGATACCCGTCGACCCCGACCAGAGGCTGAGCCGAGACACCGCGTTCTGGCTGGCCCGGATCAACCCCAGCAAACTGCTTCCCAAAGTGGTGTTGCACGTGCACATCTCCGCCGACACCGCCACCATCGGCCCCGGCGTCGCCCGAGTCGAAGGCATCGGCCCGATGCTCGCCTCCCAGATCCGGGACTGGCTCGGTGCCCGCTGCAGGATCCGGCTACAACCCATCGTCGACTACGCCGACATCCACCCGGTGGACGCCTACGAAGTGCCGGATGCGATGCGTAACGCGCTGTTGGCCAGGACCCCGGCGAGCTGCTTTCCCAATTCGGCCAACCGCAGCAGATCGATGCAGGCCGACCACACCATCGCCTACCGACGAACCGGCGGGCCCGGAGGCAACGCCCCGCCGGGTCAGACCGGGCTGCACAATCTGGGACCGCTGGGCCAGACCGAGCACCGGATCAAGACCCACGGTGGCTGGTCGGCGCGGCAGCCCGTGCCGGGCACCTACGTGTGGCGAACCCGCTACGGGCGGGTGCTGATCGTCAACGACTCCGGTAGCCACGACCTCGGCAACAACAGGTTCGCAACCGCCGTCTGGCACGCCGCCCTGGCAGCCCGCGGGGATCCCAGTGCCAACGTGGGTGATGACCGACCGCGCCGCAGCGACCTGGAATGGGCCATGCTGCGGAAGCTCGAGGTCGCCTGAGCTGACGGTGGGGATGTCAGGCCCGGCTGTCGGCGCGGGCGACGTGCCCGAAACACACCGACACCCAGATCTGGGTAGTTACATCGGTGTGGTTTCCATATATAGTGGTCTTCGCAGCTGGTTCTTCCGGCCATCCAGGTCGGCGGAGGCAACAGGGAATCCGGTGCAAGACCGGAACTGCCCCGCAGCGGTGAGAGGGAACGAACGTCGTCATCAAGCACTGAGGTCAACGCGAGATCTTGGGAAGCGACGACCAGTAGGAAACGCACCCGAACCACGGGTGCTCGTGCCCACGAGTCCGAAGACCTGCCAACTGTGTGGTCCGCAGCCGCGAGGGACGGCGTTGGTACCTGATCGTCGTTGCCGGCATGCGTGCATGCCGCTGCCAGAATCGATCAGTTCCCAGGCTCCCCTCTCGGCCCAGCGGGCAGGTACCGCGGCCAGTCACTTCACGAGGGATGGACAGATGACGAGCACTTCAGAGATCAACCCCACCGAGATCACCGTGATCAAGCGCGACGGCACTCGGGCCCCGTACGACGGGTACGAGATCGCGCGATCGATCGAGGAGGCCAGCCGTGGCCTCGACGACTCGGTCACCCGCGCCACCCAGATCGCCTCCGAACTGGAGATCACGCTGTTCGACGGCATCACCAGCCGGCAACTGGACGAGGCCGTCATCCAGGTGGCCCTCGGCAACGTGAAGGACGATCCGGCATTCGACACCATCGCGGCGCGGCTGTTGATCAAGACCTTCTACAAGGCTGTCCTCGGTGACGGCATCAGTCGAGATGATCTTCGCGAACGCCATCGCAGCCACTTCGCCGGCTATCTGCAGCAGAGCGTCGACAGTGGCCTTCTTGATCATCGGCTGACCGAGCTTTTTGATCTTGACCGTCTCGCCGCCGCACTCGATCCGGACCGCGATGACCTGCTCCGTTACATCGGCGCCCAAACTCTGCGCACCCGCTACATGACCAGCACCCACGACGGACAGCCGCTCGAGGTGCCGCAGTTCTTCTGGATGCGGGTGGCGATGGGCCTTTCGCTCAACGAGGACGACCCGACGAGCGTCGCAATCTCCTTGTACGACAGGATGTCCCGCCTGGAGTACCTCGCCGCCGGCTCGACGCTGGTCAACGCCGGCACCGCGTACGCCCAGCTCTCCAACTGCTTCGTGATGCAGGCCGAGGACGACATCGAACACATCGCCAAGTCGATCCGGGACGTCATGTGGATCACCAAGGGCACCGGCGGCATCGGCTTCTCGGTGACCAAGCTCCGCAGCGAGGGCTCCCCGATCCGGTCCAACAACACCACCTCGACCGGACCGATCCCGTTCATGCACACCATCGACTCGACCCTGCGCGCGGTTTCCCGCGGCGGCAAGAAGTTCGGCGCATTGTGTTTCTACATGGAGAACTGGCATCTGGACTTCGCCCAGTTCCTCGACCTGCGACAGAACTCCGGCGACCCCTACCGACGCGCCCGCACCGCCAACACCGCAGTCTGGATCTCCGACGAATTCATGAAGCGGGTCGAGCGCGACGACGACTGGTATCTGTTCGATCCGCTCGAGGTCGCCGATCTGGTCGAGCTGTCCGGAGCCGCGTTCTCCCAACGCTACAACGAATATGTCGCGATGGCCGAGCGCGGCGAGATCCAGCGCTTCGCCAAGGTCAGAGCCCGCGAGCAGTACCGGTCGATCTTGATCTCCCTACAGACCACCTCGCATCCGTGGCTGACCTGGAAGGACACGATCAACACGCGGGCGCTGAACAACAACACCGGCACCATCCATCTGTCCAACCTGTGCACGGAAATCTGCCTGCCGCAGGACCGCGACAACATCAGCGTCTGCAACCTGGCCTCGATCAACCTCTCCCGGCACCTGATCGGCGCCAAGCAGCAGGCCCGGATCGACTGGAAGCGGCTGGCCGAATCGGTTCGATTGGCGGTTCGCCAGCTGGACAACCTGGTCGACATCACCATCTCCTCGGTGCCGGAATCCGAGCGCTCCAACGAGCTCAACCGTGCCGTCGGTCTCGGGCTGATGGGCTTCACCGATCTGACCGAGCGGCTCGGCTTGAGCTACGAGAGCGAGCAGGCGTACGAGCTGATCGACGAGTTGACCGAGTTCATCAGCTACCACGCGATCGACGCCAGCGCTGATCTTGCTCGGATGCGCGGCAGCTACGCGAACTTCGCCGGCTCCCGCTGGTCGCAGGGGCTGGTTCCGATCGACACCCTGGATGCGCTGGAGTCCGATCGCGGTATCCCGGTCGAGGTCGACCGGGCCACCCGGCTGGACTGGGACGGGTTGCGGGCAAAGGTCAAGGGCGGGATGCGAAACGCGACCCTGATGGCGATAGCGCCGACCGCGTCCATCGGACTGGTCGCCGGGACGACGCCTGGGCTGGATCCGCAGTTCAGCCAGATCTTCAGCCGGGCCACCTCGGCCGGGAAGTTCCTCGAGGTCAATCGCAACCTGGTCGCCGACCTGGTCGAACGCGGCCTCTGGGACGAGGTCAAGGACGAGTTGTTGCGCACCCAAGGCGACCTGTCCAAGATCAACTCGGTGCCATGGGATTTGAAGGAGACCTATCGGACCTCCTTCCAGCTCTCCCCCTACGCCTATCTGAACGTCGCCGCGCGGGCGCAGAAGTGGATCGATCAGGCGATCAGCCGGAACATCTACCTGGCCGGCCGCGACATCGGCGAGATGGTCGACCTCTACAGCGCCGCCTGGAAGATGGGCGTGAAGACCACCTACTACCTGCACATGATGCCCCGGCACACCGCCGAGCAGAGCACGGTCAAGATCAACAAGGCGGAACAACTGCGCAGCCAGGAATCGGCATCGACCTCCCGCTCCTCGTCGGGCGGCAGACGGGGCTTCGGCGGGTTCGCTCGGCCCAGCTCGCCGCGGTCACCCGAGCCACAGGCAGACAGCACGGTGCTGCCGGTGATCGATACCGACGCCGAACGGGTCACCCAACACGAGGGCTACGACACCGAAGAGGTCGACGGCGCCTACTGCCCGATCGACCCCCAGGAACGCCTGCAGTGTGAGTCCTGCCAGTAGGCGTTCACGGTCCAGTTCACGGCACGTCCATTTCGATACTAAGGAGTGACCTTTTCATGTCCAGCAAGGGAATTCTCGGCACCGGGATCAGCGAGGGACTGCTTCTCAAGCCGGTCACCTACCCGTGGGCGTACGAGCTCTACAACCAGGCGGTGGCCAACACCTGGTTCCCGCACGAGATCCAGCTCGGCGAGGATCTCGGCGACTTCGCCAGGATGACCGACGAGGAGCGGCACGCGCTCACCCACCTGATGAGCTACTTCAACCCGAACGAACTGCTGGTCAACAAGTCGCTGGCGTTCGGCGTCTACCCGTATCTCAACGCCGCCGAGTGCCATCTCTACCTGGCCAAGCAGATGTGGGAGGAGGCCAACCACTGCATGGCTTTCGAGTACGTGCTGGAGACGTTCCCGATCGACCGAGCCGCCGCGTACGAGTCGCACGTCAACGTGGGTTCGATGGCGGCCAAGGAGGCCTTCGAGGTCAAGTACATCAAGCAAATGGCCGAGCAGAGTCTGGACATCGGCACCACCGAGGGAAAACGCGACTTCGTCCGAAATCTCGTTGCTTACAACGTGATTCTGGAAGGGATCTGGTTCTACTCCGGCTTCATGGTGGCGCTCAGCTTCCGGCAGCGCAATCTGCTGCGCAACTTCGGTTCCTTGATCGACTGGATCGTCCGCGACGAGAGCCTGCACCTGAAGTTCGGCATCAACCTGATCTTGACCGTACTGGACGAGAACGAGGATCTGCAGACTCCGGAGTTCGCCGACGAGATCCGGCAGATGATCATCGACGCGGTGCAGATGGAGGTCGCCTACAACGCCGACCTGTTGCCCCGCGGGATCCTCGGCATGAACGCCGACTACGTCAACCAGTACGTGAAGTACATGGCCGATCGGCGCCTCGAGGAGCTCGGCTTCGAGGCGGCCTTCGGCGTCGCCAACCCGGCCAAGTGGATGGCGACTGCCAACGACACCCTGCAGTTGGTCAACTTCTTCGAGTCGATCAACACGTCGTACGAGGTTGACGCCCGCGCGCACTGATCCCTGAGCTTGTCGAAGGGGCGGTCCGCACGCCTTGCTCAGGACCCTCTGGCTCAGCCGGCAGAGTCCTGCCGGACCTGCTCTGCGGCCGCCACCAGATTGGCGAGACTGGATCGCGCTTCCGGGTATCCACGGGTCTTCAGGCCGCAGTCGGGATTGGCCCAGACGCGATCACCGAAGGCGGCCAGCGCGGTTCGAAGATGATCAACGATCTCGTCGGTATCGGGAACCCGCGGCGAATGGATGTCCCACACGCCCGGACCGACCTCGTTCGGATAACCGGCAGCAGCAAGATCAGCAACGATCGCCATCTTCGACCGCGCCGCCTCCAGACTGATCACGTCCGCGTCCATCGCGATGATCGCGTCCAACACATCACCGAACTCCGCGTAACACATGTGGGTGTGGATCTGCGTCCGGTTCGCGACACCGCCGACGGTCAGCCGGAACGACTCGACCGCCCAGCGCAGATACTCGGCGCGATCCGCCGCCCGCAACGGAAGCGTCTCTCGCAACGCCGGCTCGTCCACCTGGATGATCTTGATCCCGGCCGCTTCCAGATCGGTCACCTCGTCCCGCAGCGCCAACGCCACCTGCCGAGCCGTCTCCGCCGGCGGTTGATCATCACGGACGAACGACCAGGCCAGCATCGTCACCGGACCGGTCAACATCCCCTTCACCGGCCGATCGGTCAGGCTCTGCGCAAACCGTGCCCACTCCACCGTCATCGGCGCCGGCCGGGACACGTCGCCGAGCAGGATCGGCGGCCGGACGTACCGGGTCCCGTACGACTGCACCCAGCCCTGCTCGGTGGCCACGTAGCCGTCCAGTTGTTCGGCGAAGTACTGCACCATGTCGTTGCGTTCGGGCTCCCCGTGCACCAAGACATCCAGCCCGAGGTGTTCCTGTTCGGTGATCACCGAACGGACCTCGTCCCGCATCACCTCGTCGTAGGCCGCCGGCGACAACTCGCCGCACCGCAACTTCGCCCGGGCTCGCCGCAATCCGCGGGTCTGCGGGAACGAGCCGATGGTCGTGGTCGGCACGTCCGGCAACCCCAGCTGCGCCCGTTGCTCGTCCCGGCGTTCCGGGTAGCCGGAACCTCGGTCGAGATCGGCAGCGCCGACGGCAGCAGCACGCCGGCGTACCGCAGGGTTGACGACCAGCGGCGAGTTGAGCCGGGCCTGCCGGGCATCCGTGCTGGCCCCGAGTTCCGCCGCGATCGCCGCTGCCCCTTCGTTCAGTCCACGGGCCAGGATGACGATCTCGGAGAGCTTCTGCCGGGCAAAGGAGAACCAGCCCGGGTACGAGGCCGCAAGGCCCGAATCACGCGTCACGTCCAGCGGCACGTGCAACAGCGAACACGAGGCCGCGACGGCGACCTCGCCGGCCAGCCGAGCCGCCCGCTGCGCCGACTCGAAGGTGCGCGGCAGGTCGGCCGCCCAGATGTTGCGCCCGTCGATCACCCCGGCGATCAAGCGCCGCCCGGGCAGTCCGCCGAGCCGCTCGAGATCATCCAGGTTCGCCGCCCCGGCACCGGTCAGGTCCAGGGCCAGGCCGTCGATCGGCGTTCCGGCCAACACCGGCAGCGCCGCGCCGAGCCGGCCGAAGTAACTGGCGATGATGATCTTGGGACGCTGCCGAACAGCAGCGAGGAGCCGATAGACCGAATCCACCTGCTGCAGTACGGAATCCGGCTGGTTGGTGACCAGGCACGGCTCGTCCACCTGCACCCACTCGACGCCGCGTTCGGCCAACCGGGACAGCAATTCGGCATACAGCGGCACGAGTCGATCCAGCAGCTCCAACGGCTGGAAGTCACCGCCTTCCCAAGCAGGCTTGGAAAGCAGCAGGAAGCTGACCGGTCCGATGATCACCGGCCGGGTCAGATACCCGGCCCGCAGCGCCTCGTCGAATTCGGCCAGCGGCTTGGTCGGGTCGAGCCGGAACTCGGTGTCCGGACCGAGCTCGGGCACCAGGTAGTGGTAGTTGGTGTCGAACCACTTGGTCATCTCCAGCGGCTCGGCCTCGTCGGTGCCGCGCGCCATCGCGAAGTAGCGGTCAAGGCCGGCATGCCCACGATGCCGATCCGGGATCGCTCCCAGCATCCAGGCCGCGTCGAGCATCTGGTCGTACAGCGAGAAATCGTTGCTGGGCAGCTCATCCAGGCCGGCCTGCCGCTGTTCGGCCCAGCGATCCAACCGCAGCTGACGCGCGACCTGCAGCAGATCCTCGGCCGTGATCTTGTGTGCCCAGTAGGCCTCGGTGGCCTTCTTCAGTTGACGTTCTGCGCCCAGTCGTGGATAGCCGAGGATGGTGCTCCTGCTGATCCCACTGTTCTTGTTGATCATGGTCTCTCCTTCGCGAGCCCAAGAGGTGTCTGCGGTACGCGGCTGCGCCCGCACACAACGGGCAGGTATTCGGACTCGCGGACACGGCCGGCGTGTTGCCGGCCCACTACTGGCCGTCGCTTCCCGGGTCGGCTGACCCAGTGCTGGTCCTCCCGGTCAGGAGGAGACGGCGGTCGTTTCCACTCACCGCTGCGGGGCAGTCCCGGATTCACACCGGGTTCCCTGAATCTGTTGCGTGAGGAACCCTAACCCGTGCCTCGGCGGTGGGAAGCGGTCTGACCGAGTGGCAGGATGTCTGAAGTGAATGACGCGCACACCCTGGCAGTCTCGCCCGCTCGGACCGCCAGCTCGGGCAAATCCGAACGCGACCACGAACTGATCACCCTGGCCGGTTTGCTGTTCGAGGCCGGCAGCGCGGTCCGGAATCGGGTCTCGGCGACACTGCGGGACGAGGTCGGCATCGCGCCCGAGGCGTTCGAGGTGCTGCTCCGGCTGTCCCGGTCACCGCAGGGTCGGCTGCGGATGTCCGAGCTCAGCCATCATCTGGACATCACCACCGGCGGCACCACCCGGATGATGGAGCGCCTGGAGCGCGACGGCCTGGTCCGCCGTACCCCGAGCACCGCGGACCGCCGGGTCGTCTACGCCGAGGTGACTGACACCGGCCGGGCCGAACTCGATCGGGCCCTCGACACCCACCTGGACGATCTGCACGACATCTTCACCACCCGGCTGAGCGCCGCCGACCTGGCCGATCTGGAACGCGGTCTGCGGGCGCTCAGGGACGCGATGCTCGGCGACTGAACAGCAGCCGCCACGGCATCAGCGCCGATTCCAACTGCACCGCCAGGGTCATCTTGGACTGGCCCTCGTTGCGTTCGGAGAACCGGATCGGCGTCTCGGTGATCTTGAAACCCTGCCGCACCGCGCGGTAGTTCATCTCCACCTGGAACGCGTAGCCGTTGCTGCGGATGGTGGCCACGTCGATGCTCCGCAGGGTGTCGGCCTTCCAGGCCTTGAAGCCGGCGGTCGCGTCCTTGACGTGCAGCCGCAGGATCACATTGACGTACGCGTTGGCCCAGGCCGAGAGCAGCCGCCGATACCAGGCCCACTCGCCGGCCGCCGAGCCACCGGCCACGTACCGCGATCCGAGCACCACACCGGCGTCGGTGTCGCGCAGCAGCCGCAGCATCTCGGGAACCACCTCGGTCGGGTGGGACAGATCGGCGTCCATCTGGATGACGACGTCGGCGCCCTCGTCGAGCGCCCGCGAGATGCCCGCGACGTAGGCGCGGCCGAGCCCGTTCTTCTCCGTACGATGCAGCACCGCGACCCGGTCCGGATGCTTCTCGGCCAGCTGGTCGGCGACCTCACCGGTGCCGTCGGGCGAGTTGTCGTCGACCACCAGCAGCTGCAGATTCTCGATCCCGAGGTCGGCCAGTCGGTCGGCCAGGATCGGCAGATTCTCCCGCTCGTTGTAGGTCGGGGTGACCACGACCACTCGAGGTGACGGTGGGTTGCGATCGGCTGCCGGTTGGGTCGGTTCGGCGGGGACGTTCAAGCTCAGGCTCCTGCAGTTCGGTCGGACGGTCGGGTGATCGGGGGTTCGGACGACCACGGAAAGTCGATCCACAGCTCGGTCTGCCGCCAGCTGTAATCAGGCCGGATGATCGATCGCGGCTTGTGATAGAGCACCGCGGTCCGGGTCTGGGCGACGTGGTCCGCGCAGAACGCCTCGACCAACTCCAGCGTCTTTCCGGTGTCGGCGACGTCGTCGACGATCAGCACCTCGAGGTTGTCCAGGTCCGCGGCGTTCAGCACCGGCGGCAGCATCACCGGCACGTCCAGACGGGCATCCTCCCCGGTGTAGAACTCGACGTTGATCGTGAACAGGTTCTTGCAGTCCAGCGCGTAGGCCATCGCGCCCGCCGGCAGCAGCCCACCGCGGGCGATGCCCAGCAGCACGTCGGGACGAAAGCCGCTGTCGACGACCTGGCGAGACAGCTCGCGGCAGGCCTCACCGAACTCGGCCCAGCTGAATCGCTCGTGTGCGGCCATCACGACGCGAACGATACCGGTTGGGGTTGTGCATAACCGGAGCAGCATTGTCGGTGGTTCGTGTCAGGATCTGCGACACCAAGCAGATCTGGCCGATGGAGGTCGCGATGACCGCTGAACTGATCGACGTTGCGATGCTGCCGGTGCCGGACTCGGTGCCCGCCGCCGTGGCCTGGCCCCGGGAGGCGATCGCGCCGCCGCTGGAGCAGCAGCCGCTGCCGTGGGCGACGACCGCCGAGCAGCATCGCGCCGGCTGGGACCGATCCGTCCAGCATCGTTCGCAACCGCAGGTGCGCATCCTGCGGTTCGGTGACAGCTGGGCACCAGGACTACCGCCGGGGCTGCCGGATCCGGGCCCGTGGTGTGTTCGACTGGCGTCGGCCCTGCTGGAGGCCGTGCACGGGCTGCGTCCGGTGACGCAGCTCAACCGCTGGCTGGATCCGGTGGCGTTGACCCAGCTGAATGCTCGCGTCCGCCGACGATCCGCCGAGCACGCGGTCCTGCGCAGCGTCCACGTCAGCCGGTCTTCCGCGGACGCGGTCGAGGCGGTCGCCGTGTTCGGATGGGCGCGCACCGACCCTGCCGGCGACGGCGGATCAGCGTTCGCGGCTCTGGCCTTCCGGTTGGAGGCGCGTCCGGACCGCTGGATGTGTACCCGGCTGGACACCCGGGCGCTCAACCGTCGAGGATGATCCAGGTCCGGCCGGGTTTGAGCGGGATGTCCTTGCCGTGCGCGTCCCGCAGCGTCATCGGACCGTTCAGCTTCGTCCGCTTCCAGGTGCCGCCGACCTGCTTGCCCTGGGAGTAGATCGTCACCGTGCCGGTGCCGATCGTCTCGGCCACGTTGGACAACTCGGAGGTGGTGTTGGTGTCCTTGTGAGACTTGACCGACAGCCGGACGATGTTGTCGGTGAGAACCGGCTTGCCGCTGGCGCCGTCGGTGTTCGCCCGTCCGTTCCAGCTGGTGCGGTAACGGCCGCCGGTGTAGTCGAAGCCGAAGGTGTCGACGCCGACCTTGATCTTGACCTTCGCTGCCGCGGTCGCCGACTTCCACTGCGCACCCGAGCCGAACGTGTAGCCGATCGGCTGTGCCTTGCCGATGCCGGGCAGCCTGGCGATCTCGGCCGTGTTGACGACCACGTTGTGCGGTGCGACCCGGGCGGGGTCGCGCCGCGAACGCGGCACCGGACGCAGGTACGGACTCTGCCGCACCTGCTTCAGCACCTTGCGGTTGGCGCCGGAGAAGACCAGTGCCGGCTTGCCGAACATCGGCAGGAACTGGACGTCGGTGTTGCGGGCGCTGCGGACCGGTTCGACCCGGTCGGCGAACTTCGAATGGTAGATGGCCACCATCCGGGTCAGGTTGCCCTCGACGCGTTCCACCACGATCATGTCGGCCTGATCGAGGCCGACCTGGGGCCGCGCCGCGGCGACATTGTCGATCTTGACCGCGGCCACCACGTTGTCGCTCTTCTTGGCGCCGGTGATCGGGTCGTAGTTCGCCGCCTTGGTGGGGCTGGGCGTCGGACTCGGGGTGGGGGTCGGCGACGCCGACCTCGGAGCCGCGCTGCTGGCCGACGGGGTCGAGGTCGCGCCGTCGCCCGTCTTGTCGCCGCCGCTGCAGGCCGCGGCGCCGAGCGCGAGCAGCAGCGTCGTGCCGACGGCCGCTGCGCGGATCTGGGTACGTCTCACGGGCCACGACCCTAGACGATGTTCGCCCACAAGCCCTGGTCGCCCGCGTGTCATACCGGCCGTGCATCGAATGATCCCGAATCGGTGTTGGACAGCGATCAATCCGGGTTCCTAGGCTCACCGACCATGACCGACCTATCGCCTGTGGACGTCGCCGGAATCCTCGGCTCCGGCCTGTTGTCCTTCCCTGTCACGCATTTCGACGATCGACAGGAGTTCGACGAGGCCGGCTACCGGGATCACATCGCGTGGCTGTCCGAGCATCGTCCGGCGGGCCTGTTCGCGGCCGGCGGCACCGGCGAGTTCTTCTCCCTGACGCCCGGCGAGGTCGAACGGGTCGTCTCGGTGGCGGTCGGCGCTGCGCCCGACGGGTTGCCGATCATCGCGCCGTCCGGCGGCGGTACGGCGACCGCGCTCGAGCTGGTCCGGGCGGCCGAACGGGCCGGGGCGCACGGCATCCTGCTGTTTCCGCCGTACCTGACAGAGGCGGGCCAGGACGGTCTGGCCGAGCACGTCCGGACGATCTGTGCCGCCACCGACCTGGGCGTGATCATCTACAACCGGGCCAACGCGATCTACGCCGCCGACACTGTCGCCCGGCTGGCCGAGGACTGCCCCAACTTGATCGGCTTCAAGGACGGCGCCGGCAACATCGAGCAGCTGACCCGGATCTACTCCCGGCTCGGTGACCGGCTGCTCTACGTCGGCGGGCTGCCGACCGCCGAGTTGTACGCGCTGCCCTACCTCAGCCTCGGGCTGACCACCTACTCGTCGGCGATCTTCAACTTCGTCCCCCGGTTCGCGCTGAGCTTCTATGCTGCGGTCCGCGGCGGTGATCATGATCGAGTGTTCGCCGCGCTGAACGATTTCGTCATTCCCTACAGCGATCTGCGCAACGAGGGCGTCGGCTACGCGGTCAGCATCATCAAGGCCGGGATGAAGATCATCGGCCGTTCGGCCGGCCCGGTCCGGCCGCCGCTGACCGACCTCGACCAAGATCAACTTCGCCGGCTGGCCGAGTTGATCAACAAGGTGAATTGATCATGGACACGTCCACGGACAAGATCAGCAAGCTGCGGCTGTCCTCGGTGGTGCTGCCGCTGAGCACCCCGATCAGCGATGCGAAGGTGCTCACCGGCCGGCAGAAGCCGATGTCCGAGGTGGTGTTTCTGTTCGTCGAGGTCACCACCGCCGACGGCCACGAAGGGATCGGCTTCTCCTACTCCAAGCGGGCCGGCGGGCCGGGCCAGTACGCGCACGCCTGCGAGATCGCCGAGGCCGCGCTCGGCGAGGATCCCAACGACATCGGCAAACTGTGGACCAAACTGTGCTGGGCCGGCGCCTCGGTCGGCCGCAGCGGGCTGGCCACCCAGGCGATCGCCGCCTTCGACGTGGCGCTGTGGGATCTGAAGGCCAAGCGGGCCGGCCTGCCGCTGGCCAAACTGCTTGGCAGCCACCGCGACGGCGTCCGCACCTACAACACCTCCGGCGGCTTCCTGCACACCCCGATCGAGCAGGTGATCGAAAACGCCCGGGCCGCGCTGGCCCGTGGGATCGGCGGGATCAAGCTCAAGGTCGGCCAGCCGGACTGGCGCACCGACGTGGCCCGGGTGACCGCCGTCCGGGAAGCCCTCGGCGACGACGTGCCGCTGATGGTCGACGCCAACCAGCAATGGGATCGGGCGACCGCGTTGCGGATGGGCCGGATCTTCGCCGAATTCGGCCTGGTCTGGATCGAGGAGCCGCTGGACGCGTACGACGCCGAGGGCCACGCCCGGCTGACCCGCACGCTGGACACGCCGATCGCCACCGGCGAGATGCTGGCCAGCGTCGGCGAACACGTCGCGCTGATCAAGGCCGGCGCCGCGGACATCCTGCAACCGGACGCGCCGCGGATCGGTGGCATCACCCAGTTCCTCAAGCTGGCGACGCTGGCCGAGGCCGAGCAGTTGGAGATCGCCCCGCACTTCGCGATGGAGATCCATCTGCACCTGGCCGCGCACTACCCGATCGAGCCGTGGGTGGAGCACTTCGACTGGCTCGACCCGCTGTTCACCGAGCAGCTGGAGACCCGGGACGGCCGGATGTGGATCTCCGACCGCCCCGGCCTGGGCATCACCCTGACCGATCGGGCCCGAGCCTGGACCGCGGCCCGGGCCGAATTCAGAGTGTGACGGTGCTGTTGTTCGTGGCGGACTCGACGGCGGCGTAGGTCAGCGCCAGGGTGCCGAGGTTGTCCCGGCCGGAGTTCTCCGGCTGCCGGCCCTCGGCGATGGCCCGGGCGAATTCGGTCAGGCTGCCGGCCCGGTCGGTCCGCGGGACCCGCGGCAGCTCGACCCGCTTGTCCTCGCCGTTGCGTCGTACGGAGACCACGTCGACCTTCCAGCCGTCCTTTCCGTCGCCGCGGCTGGTCCAGTCGACCTCGCCGTCGGCGAAATCCATCCGCCACTCGCCGGCCCAGGCGGTCGGCGCGCCGTGGCTGACCCAACTGCCGCGGTAGCTCGCGGTCAGATCGTCGAAGTCGATCAGGGCGACACCCTCGGACGGACCGGCGAACAGCGACCAGTCCGGATCCCAGGTGCGGCAGGTGATTCCGGTCGCGTCGCGGCCGAGCACCGTACGCAGCAGGTCGAAGTGGTGGATCGACATGTCCACCAGCAGCGGCTCGTCCAGGTAGTGATGCGGGCCGCGGACACCCTCGGCGCCGGAGAAGCGGCGGAAGTCGAGTTCGACCGCGTGCAGGGCACCGAGTTCGCCGCTGCGGACGATCTGCTGGACCGCCCGGACCGCCGGGAAGAAGCGGTAGTTCTGGCTGACCGCCAGCACCAGATCCTGCGATTCGGCCAGCTCGACCAGCTCGCGCGCGTCCTCGACCGACGGCGCGAACGGCTTCTCGGTCATCACGTGCTTGCCCGCCTTCAACGCGGCCCGGATCGCCGGCACGTGGCCGACCAGGCTGGCGGTGACCAGCACCGCATCCGGATCACAGGCCTCGATCACCTGTTCGGCGGTGGCGAAGCAGCGGTCCGGATCGGCGACCCCGGCGGCGATCGCCGCCGTGCGGGACTCTTCCGAGACGTCGGCACTGCCGACCAACTGGACCTCGGTGACTTGAGGAATCATCTCCTGGGCCCAGTTGCGGCCGAAGCCGCCCAGACCGACCTGAACGATGCGCATGGCTGCATATATTGCCATGCCGCTTCCCCCGCATTTCCAACATATAGCGGACCCGTGGGCTTGCCGCAAGACCCGGTCGCGGGTGCAGAATCGGCGCTCGTGACTATCTCCGGAAAGGTCTTCGACCTGCCGAAACGCCTTGTGGCCAAGGCGGATCCTGCTCTGATCACTGCCGACGAGGAACACTTCGCGGCCATCCGCGAAAGCCTTGATCAACTGGTCGCCGAACTGACCGAGCGGATCGACGTGCTGCGCCGATCACCCGGTGGCAAGGGGCGCGCCGCAGCCGATCGGGACCTGGAGATCCATCGACTGTCGGCCCGGCTGCGGCTGCTGCGCCGCTTCGGCCTGGATGTCTGCCTGGGCCGGATGGTCGACGGCGAGGGCGAGCCGACCTATGTCGGACGGATCGGACTGACCGGCCGGAACGGGTCCCGGCTGCTGATCGACTGGCGTACGCCGGCGGCCGAGCCGTACTTCGCCGCGACCCTGGCCGAACCGATGGGCCTGGTCAGCCGCCGCCGCTATCGCTGGACGCAGGGCAGGATCACCGACTACTGGGACGAGGCTCTGAGCCCTGACGCCCTCACCTCCGAGGCTCTGCTGCAGGACCCGGCGCTGGATCCCGACTCGGCATTCATCGCCAGCCTCGGCAGCAGCCGTACGCAGCAGATGCGGGACGTGCTGAGCACCATCCAGGCCGACCAGGACGCGATCATCCGAGCCGGCTCGCGCGGCGCGCTGGTGGTCGACGGCGGTCCCGGCACCGGCAAGACGGTGGTCGCGCTGCACCGGGCGGCGTACCTGCTCTACTCCGATCCGCGGGTGGGCGAGGGCCGCGGCGGTGTGTTGTTCGTCGGCCCGCATCGTCCGTACCTTGCCTACGTCGCCGACGTGCTGCCCAGCCTGGGTGAGGAGGGCGTGCAGATCTGTACGCTGCGCGATCTGGTCGCCGAGGGCGACACGGCGGTTGCGGAGACCGATCCCGAGGTGGCTCGGCTGAAGGCACAAGCCGAACTGGTGGCCGCGATCGAGCCCGCGGTCGGATTGTACGAGGAACCGCCGACGAAGGCGATGCTGGTCGAGACCGACTGGGGCGATCTCCCGCTCCGGGCCGGCGACTGGGCCGAGGCCTTCGCCGCAGCCGAACCGGGCTCCGCGCACAACGAGGTCCGCGATCAGGTATGGGAAGCGCTGGTGTCGATCTTGTTCGACCGGCTCGCCGAGGAGCTCGACGAGCAGGACGTGACCGTTGATCAACTGGGTAGATCGCTGCTGGGCAACGAGAGTCTGACTCGTACGTTCACGCGCGCATGGACTCTGATCGACGCCGATGATCTTGTTTCCGACCTGTGGTCGGTGCCGGCCTATCTGCGCCGCTGCGCGCCGAGCCTGACCGATGAACAAGTACGACTGCTGCAGCGCGAACCTGCCAAAGCCTGGACGATCTCCGACCTGCCGCTGCTGGATGCGGCCCGGCAGCGGCTCGGCGACCCGGACGCACCTCGACGCGCCCGCCGGCGGGAGGCCGCCCTGGCCGCCGAACGGGAGCAGATGGATCGCGTGATCGACGAGATCATCGAGGCCGACGACAACCCCGAGACCACGATGTACATGTTGCGCGGTGAGGATCTGCGGCAGGCACTGGTCGACCAGGACGGGCTGCCCAGCCGATCGCCGGACCGGCTGGCCGGGCCGTTCGCGCATGTGATCGTGGACGAGGCGCAGGAACTGACCGACGCCGAGTGGCAGATGCTGGTGCGGCGCTGTCCGTCTCGCAGTTTCACCGTCGTCGGTGACCGGGCCCAGGCCCGGCACGGCTTCACCGAGACCTGGCAGGAACGGCTACGCCGGGTCGGCTTCGATGCGGTCAGCGATGCCACGCTGACCATCAACTACCGCACACCGGCGGAGGTGATGACCGTGGCCGAGCCGGTGATCAGGGCGGTGCTGCCGGATGCGAACGTGCCGATCTCGATCCGCTCCGGCGGCGCCCCGGTCCGTTCCGGGCGCAGGTCGGAGCTCGGTTCGATCATCGAGGAGTGGCTGAACACTCACGACGACGGGATCGCCTGCGTGATCGGCGATCCGTCGTACGAGGGTGGGCCGCGGGTCCGATCGCTGAGCGCCCTGGAGTCCAAGGGGATGGAGTTCGACCTGGTCGTGCTCGTCGACCCGGACAGCTTCGGCACCGGGATCGAGGGCGCCGTTGATCATTACGTCGCGATGACCCGGGCCACCCAGCAGTTGGTGATCTTGACCTGAGCCGCGTTCAGCTCAGGCGCGACCGTGGCACATCTTGTACTTCTTGCCCGAGCCGCACGGGCACGGGGCGTTGCGGCCGACTCCTGCGTACGGGTCGTTCTTGTCCTTCTTCACCGCACCCGTCTTGACCTCGCCGTCGCCGGAGTTGTACGAGACCTGCCGCGGCTTGGTCTGCTGCAATCCCTTGCTACGCAGCTGCGGACGGGATTCACCGACCGCGGCACCGACCGGTTCAAGATCATCTTCCGGTTCTTGATCGACTTCGATGACCTCGACCCCGGACGTGTCCAGATCGGGTCCGGACTCGATCAGCGGCCGGCGACCGTGACCGGCCTGAGCCTGGCTCCGCGCTGCCCCGACCTGAACCGGCCGTCCATGATCATCGGCGACCACGCCGACCGCGGGCTGTCGCTGCACCTCCACCTCGAGATGGAAGAGGTAGCCGACGACTTCTTCCTTGAAGGCTTCCATCATTTGGCTGTACATGGCGCCGCCCTCGCGCTGGTACTCGACCAGCGGATCCTTCTGCGCCATCGCGCGCAGGCCGATGCCCTCGCGCAGATAGTCCATCTCGTACAGGTGTTCGCGCCACTTGCGGTCCAGCACCGTCAGCATCACCTGACGCTCGAGCTCCCGCATCACGTCGCTGCCCAGGGACTCCTCCCGGGCGTCGTAGGCCGCGCCGGCGTCCTCTTTGAAGTCGTTGATCAACTCCTCGCGATCAAGATCCTCGACACCCTCGTACTCGGACCGCTTCAGGGTGACCGGGTAGAGCGTCCTCATCTGGGTCCACAGCTGCTCCAGATCCCAGTCCTCGCTGAATCCCTCGGTGGTGGACAGCACATACTGCTCGACCACGCCGGCGACCGTCTCCCGGAGCTGATCGGAGACGTCGGCGCCCTCCAGCACCCGCCGCCGGTCACCGTAGATCCGGTGCCGCTGCCGGTTCATCACGTCGTCGTATTTGAGGATGTTCTTGCGGATGTCGAAGTTCTGCGCCTCGACCTGGGTCTGCGCGCTCGCGATCGACGAGCTCACCCGCTTGTTCTCGATCGGCTGATCGTCCGGCACCTTCAGCGCAGTCAGCACCCACTCGACGATGTCGGACTTGAACAGCCGCATCAGATCGTCGCCCAAAGACAGGAAGAACCGGCTCTCCCCCGGGTCACCCTGACGACCGGAACGACCACGCAGCTGGTTGTCGATCCGCCGCGACTCGTGCCGTTCGGACCCGATCACATACAGGCCGCCGAGCTCGGTCACCTCGTCGTGATCGGTCTTGGTCTGCTCCTCGAGCTCAGCCAGCACCTTGTGGTAGGCGGCCTCGTACTCCTCGGGCTGGTCGACCGGGTCGATGCCCTTGGCCTGCACCGCCTTGTCGGCAAGGAATTCCGGGTTGCCGCCGAGCATGATGTCGGTACCACGACCGGCCATGTTGGTGGCCACGGTGACCGCACCCTTGACACCGGCCATCGCCACGATCGCGGCCTCACGCTCATGCTGCTTCGCGTTCAGTACGTCGTGCTTGACGCCCGCCTTCTTCAGCATCGCCGACAGGATCTCGCTCTTGGCCACGCTGGCGGTACCGATCAGCACCGGCTGACCGGCTTCCTGCCGCTCGGCCACGTCCTCGACGATCGCGGTGAACTTGGCTTCCTCGGTGCGATAGATCAGATCCTTCTGATCGATCCGGATCATCGGCTCGTTGGTCGGGATCGGGATCACGCCCATGCCGTAGATCTTCTGGAACTCCGAGGCCTCGGTCATGGCCGTACCGGTCATCCCGGCCAGCTTGTCGTACATCCGGAAGAAGTTCTGCAGGGTGATCGTGGCGAGCGTCTGATACTCGTCCTTGATCTCCACCTTCTCCTTGGCCTCGATGGCCTGGTGCAGCCCCTCGTTGTAGCGGCGCCCGGCCAACGTACGACCGGTGTGCTCGTCCACGATCACGACCTCGGATTCGGGCGTGACCACGTAATCCTTGTCCCGCTTGAAGAGTTCCTTGGCCTTGATCGCGTTGTTCAGGTACGAGATCAGCGGCGTGTTCGCCGACTCGTACAGGTTGTCGATGCCGAGCCGGTCCTCGACCTTGTCGATGCCGGCTTCCAGGATCGAGACCGTCTTCTTCTTCTCGTCCACCTCGTAGTCGACGTCGCGCTTCATCCGCTGCACCAGTTGGGCGAAGGTCGGATACCAACGCTGGTTGTCCTCGGCCGGGCCGGAGATGATCAACGGGGTCCGGGCCTCGTCGATCAGGATCGAGTCGACCTCGTCGACGATGGCGTAGTGATGGCCGCGTTGCACACAGTCGTCGATGCTGAGCGCCATGTTGTCGCGCAGGTAGTCGAAGCCGAATTCGTTGTTGGTGCCGTAGGTGATGTCGGCGGCGTAGGCGTCCCGGCGCTGTTCCGGTGTCATGTCGGTCAGAATCACGCCGACGGTGAGGCCGAGGAAGTGCAGCACCCGGCCCATCTGCTCGGACTGGTACTTGGCCAGGTAGTCGTTGACGGTGACGATGTGCACGCCCTTGCCGCTGAGCGCGTTCAGGTAGGACGGCAGCAGCGCGGTCTGGGTCTTGCCTTCACCGGTCTTCATCTCAGCGATGTTGTTCCAGTGCAGCGCGGCCCCGCCCATCAACTGGACGTCGTAGTGCCGCTTGCCGAGCACCCGCTTGCTGGCCTCGCGAACGGTGGCGAACGCCTCGTACATCAGGTCGTCGAGCGACTCGCCGTCGGCGTACCGCTTCTTGAATTCCGCTGTCTGGGCGCGGAGCTCCTCGTCGCTCATCGCGACGAAGTCCTCCTCGATGGCGTTGGCCCGATCGGCCACCGCCTTCAGCTTCTTGAGCGTCTTGCCCTCACCGAGGCGGGACAGCCTGTCCATCAAAGCCACGAGTTGCTCTTCTTCCCTGCTCGGGGTGTTCCGGTCCAGCGTTCATGCTAGGCCATCAGGGGTAACGCCGGTTCACGCTGCGGGCCGGACCGTGAGCTGGGCCACACCGCGCACCCCGGGCAGCAGCGGCCGCACCTGACGGGTGGCCACCTCGGCCGCGTACGCACGGTGGTCGGCGCCGACCACGAACAGCCACTTGCTGTCGGGCGAGAACGCGACCTGCGCCGACATGTACCCGGCTACCTGCACTTTGAGGTACCGCAGCCCACCGGTGGCGAGGTCAACCAAGACAATCGGTCCTCCTTGGGCACCGAGAAGGGCAGCGACTTTGCCATCCGGCGAGATCACGCCGTTGGACGATACGGACCCCTGCGAGCGGAGCGGTGGCTGCGGTGCGACGGGGGTGAAGTTGCTGTTCAGCAGCACCGGGGCGCAGTCCTCCTGGTCGGAGCAGTTCGCCGCCAGCACGCGGGTGGGGCCGACCGCGATCAGGGCGCCGTCGGCAACCCGGACCGCGCCCTGCGGGCGGAGGTCGTAGAGACCGTCGTCACGCGGACCGAGGAGATACCCGTGCCCGTCGGGCGTCAGCTGCATCGGGTACATGCCGCTGGGGACGGTGATGGTGGTCCCGGTGGAGTGATGGTCGACGGCGCCGACTAGGTCGAGGTGCGAGCCGTTGGCCGTCGGGATCCAGACGTGCCGGTCGTCCGGGCCCGGCAGCACGATCCCGCCTACGTTGCCGGTGCCCATCACGGGCGCGTCGTCGGGCACGAAATAGCCCGGCACCTGGTCGATCGGCCGGACAAGCACGCCGCCACTCACCGGCACGAAGGACAGCGGACCGGTGCTGGCCAGCGCCGGCACCCGGTGACTGACGACCCGGTCGTGGCGCGGATCCAGTTGGTAGACACCGCTGTCGCCGTCGGACAGGGCGGCGCCGGTGCGGACGAAGACGGAGTAGTCGGTGCCGGCTCCGAGCCAGGACAGCTCGACCGTCCTGGTCAGAACGTCCTCGAACGAGGGCACGACGGTGGGCCTCGGCACCGCCGGTTCGGACGGTGCCGACGGCGACGGCGAGTTCGGAGGCGCCGATGCCGGATCGCGATCGCCGTAGGCACGGACCACGGCCACCGCGACCACGATCAGACAGCAGGCCGCGACGATCGCGCCGACCAGGCTCGGCCGGCGCGGTCCGCCCTGGCCGGAGTCGAGGACGTCGACGTCCTCGGGCGAAGGCGGCGGCTCGTCGCTCATGGGTCGAACCTATCGAGAGCGACCGCGTTGCCGCAGCGATCGCAGCCCGACGCCGATCAGACCGATCACGAAGGCCAGCCCGGCCAGCCGCAGCGATATCCCGTCCGTGCCGAGGGCCATCCGGAACACCTGGAGGCTGGCGCTCACCATCTCGGCCGGGTCCTGGGCCAGCACCCGAGAACCGGCGCCGTACGACATCGCGGTCAGGCCGGCCGGGATGATCCAGAGCAGCAACAGATCGAAGAACCAGGCGACCGCGCGGCCGACACTGTGCAGCCCGCACCAGGCGAGCGTCAATCCGGTCAGGATCCCGGGCAGCCAGCTCGAATAGCCGAGCCAGCGGTTGATCAACACGGATCCGGACTGGTGATCGGCGAAGATCACCGAGCCCAGCCAGAGTCCGGCGGCGATCGCAGCGAGGGTGCCACCGATCGACGCTCCAGCCCGAGGCGCCATGGCCAGCAGGGCCAGCACGATCAACCCGACGACGATGCCGACCACGATCACCCCGATCACCGCACCCAGGTAGATGGTGGACCGCGGATCGTCGGCCAGCCCCCGATAGACCACCACTGTCGACTGCACACCGGCACCGACGAAGATCAACAACACGCCGGCCAGGGACGAGAGTGACGCTCGTCCGCGGACGCCGGCCGGCGCCGTCCGAGCGAACAGCCCGGCCAGCGCCGAGCCGAAGATGATCAGGGCCAGCATCAAGGACAGCTTGTACTGGCTGAACGGCAGCAACGCGATCGGCATCCGCTCGGCGGGCGTCTCGACGGCCCACAGATTCTGCAGCGGCAACCGCAGGCCGGTGATCAGCCACGGCAGCAGACCGATCACCGCGGCGAGGACGCCACCGCCGAAATACCACCAGCCGGACCGTGTCCGGTTGCTGATCATGGACGGCGATTGGGCCGTTGCCGGCAGCGAGCTGGTCACCGGCACACCCTATTGAGCACAGCGGGTCACCGTCCGTGAGCGATCAGGTGTGGGGCAAGATCACCACGGCCTTCCACGCGTACGCCGTCCAGGCCGAGCCAACCGGCCATCAGCTCGAGCTCTGCCGTCAACTGGGGTGCGATCTCGTCCGGATCCGCGTGCTCCTCGGCGAAGGCACCGTTGACCCGCAGCACCCCGGCAGCCCGATCGGACTTCAGATCGACCCGGGCGACGAACCGGTCGCCGAGCAGGAACGGGTAGACGTAGTAGCCGTGCACCCGCTTCGGCGCGGGCACGTAGATCTCGATCCGGTAGAAGAACTCGAACAGCGCCTCCAGCCGGTCCCGCTCGAACATCACCGAGTCGAACGGGCTGATCAGCGCTCGCGCCTGGATGCTGCGTGGCTGCCTGGCTCGATGCCACAGGTAGCCGTCCCGTTTCCAGCCCTCGACCGTCACCGGCAGCAGCTCGCCGGAGTCGACCAGGTCGTCGATCGCGGGCCGGGTGAGCGCCTGGCTGGTCCGGAAGTAGTCGCGCAGGTCGTACTCCGAAGCCACGCCGAGCGCTGCGGCGGCCCGGCGCACCAGGATCCGCATCGCCTCCGGCTCGTCGGGGGTCGGCGCCTGCGCGACCGCCGTCGGCAGTACCCGCTCCGGGATCGCGTACAGCCGCTCGAACTGCCCGTTCCGGCGAGCGGCGGTGATCCGGCCGGTGACGAACAGATACTCACAGGCCGTCTTCACGTCCGACCAGTTCCAGCCCCAGTTGTCCCGGCTGCGCGATCCGTGATGATCATCGCGCTCCTGTTCGGCGATCAGCTCGATCCCGCGGGCGCCGATCGGACCATGATCAACAACCTGCTGCTGCACCCACTCCACCAGCCCGGGGCGCTCGGTGTTGATCCGCGCCATCGACCCCCACATCTCCCGCTCGGACCAGGACTGCATCCGATGCCTCAGCGCCGGCTGCAGGGTCACGTCGATCATGCTCGCGGCGTGGCCCCAGTATTCGAACAGCCGGCGCGGAGCCTTGCTCGCGGCGCGGTCCAGCAGCGCCACGTCGTAGGCGCCGAGCCGACTGAACAGCGGCAAGTAGTGTGCCCGCGCGACGATGTTGATGGTGTCGATCTGGAACTGGCCGAGTCGGTTGATCACGGCCTGGACGTCCCGCATGGTCGGCTGACGGTCGGGCCGCTGGCCGCCCCGGTCGGAGTCGTTTCGGCCGGCGAAACCCTGTGCGGCCAGCGCGATCCGGCGGGCCTGGGCGCGGGAGAGATCCGAGCGGGCCTTCGATGGGCGGGACACGTGGCCGACCCTACGGGCAGCCACCGACAAGACGTTTGCCGAAGACGCCGGTCCGGGTGTACACCTCGAAGCCGAGCGCCTCGTTGATCGCGATCATCCACCGGTTCGTCTCGGCGTTGCCGGTGCGGATCAGCCGGTGATCACCGGGCAACTCCTGGATCAGCCGGTAACAGGCCAGCTTGACCGACAGTCCGAGCCGATGGCCGCGGTGATCCCGATCGACGACGGTCCCCCACTGATCGACCTCCTCACTGCCCGGTTCCGGCAGCACACAACTGCACAGTCCGACCACCGATCCGTCCGCGGCCAGCGCCAGCGCCGTCACCCGGCGTCGCCCGGACGAGGTGATCTCCAGCTCCTGCCCGACCAGGATTTCCGGCGTACGACGTCGTTCCTCGACCTCGAGATCACCGTGCGGTGCGTCGAGCACCAGCCGGTTGCTGACGTCGCAGTAACCCTGGGCCCAGCGTTCCGGAATCGGACCGGCGAACGCCTCGATCCGATACCCGTCGCGGTACGGCAGCACCCGGGATTCGAGTTCTGCCAGCCTCGCCTCGGGAAGCGGCAGCGACAGTCGCCGCTCGACCTCGCTGTAGACGCATCGGAAGCCGCGGGCCTCGGCGAAGCCGCGATGGGCGGCCGAACCGTTGCCGTCGAGGATGATCCGAGCGGTGACCTCGCGGCGGCCGTCCAGGATCATCCGCCGCTCGGCCTCGGCCAGCAGCGCCGAACCGACTCCACGACCTGCCCGTTCGGGTGGCACCCACACGCCCAGCGATCCGGCGTGCAGGTTGTCGGTCAGCGAGCCCGAGAGCCAGGCGGCCCCGACCATGTCGTCGTCGTCCTCGGCGGCCAGGGCTCCGAACCACATGCCGACCGAGGTCGGACCGAGGACCGCCCGCAGTTCACCGAGCGAGTGCACGGCGGCGTCCGGCCGGATGGCCCGCTCGGCGCGGACGTACAGGTCCTGATAGGTCTCCAGGTCGGGGCTGTTCGGGTCGGTCAACTGTCGGACGGACAGGCTCATCCGCCGATCCTGACATGGTTTGCTTGACCCTCGTGTACACGATCGGGGAGTTCGCGTCGATCGGCCGGGTGACGGTCCGGCTGTTGCGTTACTACGACCAGATCGGGCTGCTCGCCCCGGCCCGGGTCGATCCGGTCTCGGGCTATCGCTGGTACGAGCCGGAGCAGGCCTCAACGCTGACCAGGATCCTGCAGTTGCGCGACTTCGGGCTGAAGCTGGACGACATCACCAAGATCATCAACGGTCGTCTGGACCGCACCGGCGAGCAGGCACTGCTGGTCGGTGCCCGCGATGCGCTGCAGTTGGAGATCGAGCAGAACCGGATCAGGCTGGACCGGCTCGACGGCTATCTTCGCAGCACACAAGGAGAAACTCCGGAACCGACGATCCCGGTCGAGCTCACCAGGATCGAACCGCAGCGGGTCGCCTTCGCCACCGCGGCCGCGGCCGGTTGGGGTCCGATCAACATCACGCCGGTGATCGGACCGCTGCTCGGGCACGTCGCCGACCGGCTCGAGGCCGCCGGAGTGGCACAGTTCGGGCCCGCGATCGCGATCTACCAGGCCGACGGATCTGCGGGCGTCGACAGCGACCGGGTCCGGGTGACCGCGGCCTACGTCGTCGATCACACGGTGCGATCGGCCGACGGATTCGACGTCACCACTCTGCCCGCGATCGAGCAGGCCGCCGTGGCGGTCCACCACGGATCGGTGGCCAGCATCGACCAGTCCTGGCACGCCTTGATGGACTGGGCCGACCGCAACGGCTACCAGCCCAGTGGTGTCTGCCGCGAGCTCTATCGAACCCCGGGGAGCGAACCGCAGGAGACGTGGGTCACCGACCTGCAGCAGCCGGTGACCCACAGGAGTTGATCAGTCAACCAGGGCCGATCAGTGAACGAGGGCCTCGACGTTCTCGAGCCTGATCACTCCGTAGTCGTAGCCGACCCGCCGGTAGACCACGCTCGGCGCCTGCGCCTCCTTGTCGATGAACAGATAGAAGTCGTGGCCGACCAGCTCCATCGCGTCCAGCGCCTCGGCCAGTGTCATCGGCGACGCCTGGTGCGTCTTCTCCCGAACCACCAGCGGGCCGTCGCCCTCGACCTGGATGCCGGCGACGTTGTGCCGCTGACCGTCTTGTCCGTCCAGGCTGACCTGGGCGTCCTCGGCCGGCCACCCGGCCGACGCCTCGGCCAGCGAACGCGGCGTACGTTGTCCGCGATGCACCCGGCGACGGTCGGCCGCCTTGCGCAACTGGGTCATCAGCTTCTCCAGGGCGAGGTCGAAGGCCGCCGTCTTGTGCTCGGCCGCTGCCTCGGCCCGGACCACCGGACCCTTTGTGTGCAAGGTGATCTCGACCTTGCTGCCATGATCAAGTTGTCGCCTGTTGCGTTCGGCGGAAACCTCCACCTCGACTCGGATCACCCGGCCGTTCAGCTTCTCCAGCTTGGTGATCTTCTCCTCGACATAGCTGCGAAACGACTCGGGAAGCGCGCAGTGCCGACTCTTGACGACAACATCCATGTCAAACCCTCCAACTGTAGGTACCCCACGCGACGGTGGGCCCGGTCTCAACCGAGAGCTGGGCAGATCCGTCCCAGAACGCAAAAGGCCGCACACTCCGAATGGAGCTGCGGCCTGGCCCTGACGCGTGCATCACATCGCCTTCGGGGCGGTGGTTCGGATCGCCATAACGAGACGTTAGCCCTGTCCGCGGACATTTTCCAGGGGGATGCGAAAGCGGTCGGTCGGGCGGCGCCGGATTGCCGTACCCGGCCGGTCAACCGCGCCGATCGATCAGCACCTGCAGGCCGTCCAGGATCCGGGACAGGCCGAACTTGTAGCGGGCCTGCCACCAGTCCGCTGTCGACTCCGGACTGGACTGTCCGGCCAACAGATCCCCGGCGACCCCGCGGACGTGGTTGAGCACCTGCCACAGTGCGAGATCCACCTCGGCAGCGGACAGACCTGTCCGATCGAAGGCGGCCAGCTCGGCCTCGTACTTGGCGGTGCTGTGCGGCCCCAGCACCGGCCGTTCGTTCGGCCGGGTGATCAACCAGGGATGCCGTCGAACAAGATCAAGATTGGCGTCCGCGACCGTCCGCGCGGCCCGCTGCCAGCTCCGCCGCGGGTCTGCCGGTGGGCGGCTGCGCGGCCCGTACCGGAAGCTGCGGATCTTGCCGTCGAAGAGCTCCGCATGCACCGAGTCGATCATCAGCTCGGCGAGGGTTGTTGATCGCTTTCACGGTCGCCGACGTGGACGCGGAGTACGAGCGGATCGTGGCTGCGGGTGCGCCGGTGGTGACACCGATCGAGACCGAGCCGTGGGGGGAGCGCTATTTCCAGGTCGAGGATCCCAACGGTCTCATCCTGCAGGTGGTCGGCTGGGTGGAGCAGCAGACGCGATAGCTTGCTGCTGCACCATCGCCCCGCCTTGCCCTTGGAGATGCCCCGTGACGCCGGCCAGCCAGCAGACCACGGCCGGAATCGGCCTGAACCGGCCGCTGGCCGTCCTGGCCGCCGTCACGTTCTTCATGGAGAACCTGGACGGCACCATCATCGCCACCGCGGCGCCGGCGATCGCGGCTGACCTCGGCACCCAGCCGGTCGCGATCAACGCCGCGATGACCAGCTACCTGGTCACCCTGGCGGTGGGCATCCCGGTCTCGGGTTGGCTGACCGATCGGTTCGGCGCGCGCCGAGTCTTCCTGATCGCCATCGCGTTGTTCACCCTGGCCTCGCTGCTCTGCGCGGTCAGCGTCAACCTGCCGATGCTCTGCCTGGTCCGGATCCTGCAGGGCGTCGGCGGCTCGATGATGGTGCCGGTCGGCCGGTTGGTGGTCTTGCGCAACACGGCCAAGAAGGACCTGCTGGCGGCCACCGCCTATCTGACCTGGCCGGCCTTGCTGGCACCGGTGATCGCCCCGACCCTCGGCGGCTGGTTGAGCAGTTACGCCTCCTGGCACTGGATCTTCTTGATCAACATTCCGATCGGAATCGCGTGTTTCATCGCGGCGGTCCGGCTGGTTCATGATCGTCCCGCCGCGAGCGTGCCACCACTGGATTGGATCGGATTCCTGCTCTGCGGTGGAAGTCTGGCCGCGTTGCTGCTCGGGATGGAGAGGATCGGCGACGGCCGTCGCGGTGTTGATCTTGCCGTATCGATCGCGTTGTTGATCATCGCCTTCGCGCTCGGTGTGCTGTGCTGGCGGGGTCTTCGGCGGCGTCCCAATCCGCTGCTGGATCTGACCGCGATGCGGGTGCCGACCTTCCGAGTGGTGAACTCCAGCGGAATGGTCTACCGGATGGCGATTTCCGCGGCGCCCTTTCTGCTGCCGTTGATGTTCCAGATCGGGTACGGCTGGAGTGCGGCACGCGCCGGTCTGTTCGTGATGGCACTCTTTGCCGGCAACGTGATGATCAAGCCCGCCACCTCACCACTGATCCGGCGATTCGGCTTCCGTACGGTGGTGGTCGGCAGCTCGCTGGGCGGCGCGTTGGTGTTCGCCGCCTGCGGACTGATCACCGCCGACTCACCGACCTGGCTGATCGTCGGCCTGCTCTTCGCCAGTGGCGTGTTCCGGTCGATCGGATTCAGCGGCTACAACTCGCTGCAGTTCGCCGATATCGAGATCGATCAGATGGCCGACGCGAACACGCTGTCCTCGACCATCCAGCAGATCGCCGCCGGCCTCGGGGTCGCGTTCGGTGCGCTGATCCTGCGCGGCGCCGATCAACTCCTGGTGTCAGCGGCCCCCGACGCCGGCCCGCAAGCGGGCTTCCAGATCGCCTTCTTCGTCCTGGCGTTGATCATGCTCTACCCCGTACTGGAAGGGGTCTTCGGCCTGCATCGGCACGCCGGTCACGAGGTCGCCCATGGTCACTGAGCCGACTTGTCAGTCGGTGGTGTGGCCATAGGCAAACTACAGACTGACGACTCGGAGAAGATTGTCCAACACCGAGGTCCAGCCTTGACGGTAGTTGTCGGCGGGTTCGGCGGAGGTCCAGGGTCCGGTGTGCTGCAGCCGGATCAGGGTGCCAACACCCTCGGGCGCGAAGGTCACGTCGACCTCTTCCTCGGGCCCGGCACCGTCCGGATCGGTCCAGATCCACGTCATCCGCAGGTGGCTGACCGGTTCGATGATCACGTACCGCCCCTCGACGATGATCTTCGGATCCGCGGCCTCGATCCGGTAGCCGCCACCGACCCGCAGATCGATGCTGATCGTCGGCGACCAGGTCGGCCACCACCAGGCGGCGAGACCGTCCTCGGTGGTCCAGGCCCGCCAGATCCGGTCCGGCGAGGCCGCGAATTCGTGCTCGAGTTGCAGGGTGTACGGGCTCACTGTTGCTCCTCATGATCATCGGCCGCATGATCATCGGCCGCGAGTGCGGCATCCAGGGTGGCGAAACCGCTGCGCCAGAAGGCCTTCCGGGTGTCGATCCAGCTGCTCAGCGCCTCCAGTCCGCCCGGCCGCAGTCGGTGAGTCACGACCCGGCCGGTCTTGCTGGAGGTGATCAGCTTCGCTTCCCGCAGCACTTCCAGATGCTTGTGCAGGGCCGGCAGTCCGACGCCGGCAGCGGTGGTCAGCTCGCTGCTGCTGGCGGATCCTCGCTGCAGCCGGTCGATCATCCGCAGCCTGCTCTCGCTGGCCAGCGCGGCAGCCTCCCGGCGCACCCGCAAATACTTCGCCATACGGCGAACTATAGCAGTCCCGTGGCGATGGACAGGTTTTCGGCGTAGGGTTCGGCATGCGACTCAGGACGCATCCGGTCCGCGGAAAGGGCTCAGCCCACCTGTGCGGAAAGACTTCGCAGGCAACCTCCTTTTCGCTCGGACACGCGGACGTCGAGCAGCAGAGAAGGAGGCCACGATGCCTACCGATGCGCCCGCCGTCCGCCGGCTCCCCGATCAACCCGATCTTGATCATCTGAAGGGGCAGGCGAAGAGTCTGCAGCGCGGAGTCCGGGCTGCAGACCCGGATGCCGTCGCCCTGGTCCGACAGTTCGATCGTGCAGCCGAAACCGCCGCCGACTTCGCACTCACCTCGGCCCAGCGCGTGATCGCCCGCAGCTACGGCTTCCCCGGCTGGTCCCGGTTGCGAGAGCACGTCAAGATCATCAACGACTACACCCGATTCCCCGAACCTGCCGCCTCGGCGGACGAGTCGGACGAGTCGGACGACCCGGTGATCTTGGTCGATCGATTCCTGCGGCTGGCCACCCTCAACTACACCCAAGATCACGTCGGCGCCGGCGGCGCGGCGCGAGACTTGCTCGCGCGCCGCCCCGAGCTGGCCGGCGCCGACGTCTACACCATGGCGGCGACCGGGGCCGCCGACGAACTGGCCGAAGCGCTGCGCCACTCCCCTGAGTCGGTCGACATCGACGGCGGCCCGTTCGGCTGGCCACCCCTGCTCTACCTGTGTTACGGCCGGCTCGGCGACGTCGCCGGTCGCTCCGCAATTCGTGCTGCACAAGTACTTCTGGATGCCGGCGCGGACCCCAATGCCGGTTTCCTCTGGCACGGGATGCCGTCGCCGTTCACCGCACTGACCGGCGTCTTCGGCGGCGGCGAACAAGATCAGCCGCCGCATCGGCACGCCGAGGCGCTGGCGCGGCTGCTGCTCGAAGCCGGCGCCGACCCGAACGACAACCAGGCCTTGTACAACCGCAGCTTCCGGCGATCCGATGATCATCTTCGGCTGCTCTTCGATTACGGTCTGGGCACCGCGGTCGACGGTCCGTGGCGGCGACGACTCGGCGATCACTATCCGTCGGTGACGCAGATGATCACCGAGCAGCTGCGCTGGGCCGCCGACGCCGGGATGCTCGAACGGGCCCGTCTGCTGCTCGATCACGGAGTCGACGTGGACGGCCGCGGCTACCATCCGATCTTCGGCGACCAGACTCCGTACCAGTTGGCGGTGCGGGCCGGAAACCTGCAGCTCGCCGATCTGCTGGCAGATCGGGGCGCCGACACCCGCTCGATCGGACCGGCCGACCTCCTGCTGGGAGCCTGTCTGGCCGGCGACGCCGACGCGGTGCGATCGCTCACCCGGCAGCACCCGACGTCCGTCCAGCAGGTCCACGATCGCTGGCCCGACGCGATCTGGCGCGCCGCCGACAAGGGCCGGATCGACGGCGTCCGGCTGCTGCTCGAGCTGGGCTTCGACCCGAACGTGCCGGGACGCTTCCACACCACCGCGCTGCATCAGGCTGCGCACGACGGCCGCGCCGACCTGGTCACGCTGCTGCTGGCGCACGGCGCCGACCCGACCCAGCTCGAGGACCGATTTCACGCCCGGCCGTCGGGTTGGGCCGAACACGGAGGTCACCCGGACCTGGCGCGACGGCTGCGGGCCGCGGAGCAGCACTGAGCCCGTCAGCGGCGGTGGGTGTCGTGCAGGTGTCCGGTGATCTCGGTCTCGAAGGAATCGGCATCTCCGGCGGCGACCAGTCCGGCCAGCCGACGGTGCTGCTCCAAGATCATCAACTGCACCTCGACCCGGCCCTGCACCGAATCCCGGGTCATCCGGCGTTGCCGGTCCCGCAGCCCGGCATAGAAGTTGATCAACAGATCGTTGTCGCCGGCGCGGACGATGGCGGTGTGGAAGTCGGCGTCGGCGATCGCGAAGGCACCAAGATCATCGCCGGCGGTGGCTCGCTGCTGCCGTTCGGTGATCGCCGCCAGCTCATCGGCGAGCCGTTCGCGAGCCGCCTTGTCGGCAGCGATCGCTCGTACTGCATGGGTTTCCAGCAGCACCCGCGCCTGCATCACCTCCTCGGCCTCCTGCGGCCGGACCGGGGTGATCAGCGCGCCCCGCTTCGGGTACAGCCGCATCCAGCCCTCGGCCTGCAGCCGAAGGAATCCTTCTCGGACGGGAGTCCGGCTGACCTTCAGGCGATCGGCGATCTCGCCTTCGGTGATCAACTCGCCGCCGTCCAGTTCACCGGACAGGATCAGCTCCTTGACGTGCGTGTAGACCCGTTGCGATGCCGACGCCGATGATCTTCCAGCCATGACCGCAGAGCCTAACCGCGTGTCCGCTCGGCGACCGTCAGCGACAGAGCAGCCGCCGACTCCGGCTCCGGATCGACGACGGCACGCCGGTCCCGGCCGCCGATCAGCACCACCAGCAGACAGGCCAGTGCGAGCCCGGCGCCGGCGGCGAACATCACCGGATAGCCGATCCACGCACTGAGCTCGGCCAGCAGCATCGGCACGAAGAAGCCGAGGTAGGCCAGCGTGTAGAAGACCGCGGTCAGTTTGGCAAGATCGTCGGGGCCGGCCAGCCGTTGCACCTCCTGCAGTCCCGCGGTGAGCAGCAGCCCGTAGCCGCAACCGAGCACGGCGGCACAGATCAGGAAGCCGGCGGGGCCCGGCGCCGTGATCTCGATCGCGCCCAGCAGCAACCCCGCCAGGCCGGTGACCATCCCGACCGCCGGCGCCACCACGGTGCCGAATCGCCCGAGCCACCGCCCGACCGGCTGGACCGCGATCCCGCAGCCGAGCGCGATCAGGCAGTGCAAACCGGACCAGGCGGTCTCGATGCCGCCCACCCACCGGCCGGCCAGCATCGGCAGGACCGCGTAGGCGCTCCCTGCCAGCCCGAAGATCCACGGAGCGGTCGGCAGCACCACGGTCAGGAAGCGCCGTTGGCGAGCGGCCGGCACCACCAGATCCGACAGCAGACCGCCGCTGCGGCAAACCTGCGGTGCCCGGGTCTCGGCCGTGCCGATCAGCGCGCCCATGGCGAGCCCGGCCATCGCGATCTGCACCAGGTAAGGCAGCACGGTCGGCCAGGGCGCGTATTGCGCCAGCGCCGCGGCGGCCGCCGCACCCAGTGCGAACCCGGCCGAGAGCGACATCGCCGCCCGCCCGGCACCCCGTCCCGAGCCCGGTTCGGCGAGCTCGACCAGTTCCTTCAGCCAGCTCGACCCGGCGGCCATGCCCAGACCGAGCGCGACTCCGCAGAGCACCCGGCCGCCGAACAGCAGCAGCTCCGACCCGGCACCGACCGCGAGCAGTCCGCTGCCGAACGCCGCGATCACCGGCGCCGGGCAGACCAGCGGCCGGCGGCCGTACCGGTCGGACAGCGGACCGCCCAACAGCAGGGCCGGAATGATCCCGAGCACGTACGCGGCCAACAGCAGGGTGACCGCCTGGCCGGAGAAACCCGAGTGCTGGCGATACATCACCAGCAGCGGGGTGAACTGATTCCCGCCCCAGGCGACCGCGAACAAGGCCAGTGCCACACCGATCCAGCGCACCAACCGGGACGGCAGAGGCAACGTCGTACGACTCACGCGCACATCATAGATACAAGTTGCATCAAAGTCGCATTCGCGACGGTCGAGGCCGACCGGCGCCGCCTGAAGCGGGGCTGTATCGACCGACCGGGATCCGTTGACAGTAAGGAATCCCGCTTCTAGTTTCCTGAGTAACGACTACTTGACGGTGCCATCCGCCGCCGAATCGGGGCGCTCATGTGGATGATCGAAGCGGACAGATCCCGAGCTCTCCGTCGCGGAAGCCCACGTCACGGTGAGCGAGTGGCGAGATGACCGCCGCGGCCACCGGCCTGACGGCCGCGGGTGTTGCCGGCACCGCACCCGGCGAGCGGGGCCGGGCCTCGCGCAAGGAATCCATCTCGGCGTTGCTGTATCTGCTGCCGAGCCTGATCGGGGTGCTGCTGTTCCTTGCCATCCCGATCGTCGTCGTGGTGATCCTGAGCTTCTTTCACTGGAACCTGCTCAACCCGGCACGATTCGTCGGCGGGTCCAACTACGTCGACATCTTCAAGTACGACGGGATGGGCCACGCGCTGCTGGTCACCTGCTACTACGTGATCTTGAACATCCCGGCGCAGACCGTCTTCGCGCTGTTGCTGGCGATGCTGCTCAACCGCAAACTCCCCGCCACCGGTTTCATCCGGGTGATCGCGGTACTGCCCTATCTCGCCACCCCGGTGGCCATGGCACTGGTCTGGAACTGGTTCTTCGACCCGACCACCGGGGTGATCAACACCGTGCTCGGCATGTTCGGCATCACCGGTCCGGCCTGGCTGTCCTCCCAGGGTTGGGCGATGCCGGTGGTCGCCTGGGCCAACATCTGGCAGTACGTCGGCTACAACATGCTCTTCTTCATGGCCGGTCTGCAGGCGGTGCCGCACGACCTCTACGAGGCCGCCTCGATCGATGGCGCCGGCAGCTTCAAGAAGTTCTTCTCGATCACCCTGCCGCTGCTCCGGCCGACGTTGCTGTTCGTCCTGGTCACCGGCGTGATCGGCTCCTTCCAGGTCTTCGACACGGTTTATGTGATGACCAACGGCGGCCCCGGCAACGCCACAGAGGTGGTGAATCCGTTGATCTACAAGACCGCCTTCGTCGGCTTCCGGATTGGCGAGGCGTCGGCGATGTCGGTGGTGCTGTTCATCGTGATCCTCGCGGTCACCATCCTGCAGTTCGCCTACTTCAACAAGCGCACCACGTATGAGATGACATGACCGCCACGACTGCCAACCCGGCCGAGCCGACGGCCACCGTCGGCACGGTGCCTGCCACCCGTCATCACCGCCCGACGCCGGGTCACGTGGTGCGGCTGGTGATCTTCTATCTCGTCCTGCTGGCCATCCTGGCGATCTTCATCACGCCGTACCTGTTCAGCCTGAACGCATCGTTCAAACCGCTGGCGGACATCCTGGCCGAGAAGGCCTGGGTGCCGGCGAAGTCGCTGAACGCAGGCAACTACAAGTCCTTGTTCGTCGACCACCAGTTCCTCGTCTTCCTGGGCAACACGGTGCTGGTCACGGTCATCCTGACCATCGGCCAGGTGATCTTCTCGATGATGGGGGCGTACGCGTTCGCCCGGCTTCGCTTCCCTGGCAGAGAAGGGCTTTTCTGGCTCTACCTGGCGATGATGATGGTGCCCAACGTCGTCACCATGATTCCGCTGTACGTGATGATGCAGTACGCCCACCTGCTGAACACCTACTGGGCACTGTTCCTGCCGTACGTGCTCGGCACCCCGTATGCGGTGTTCCTGATGCGGCAGTTCTTCCTGACCATTCCGCAGTCGATCATCGAGGCGGCCCGGCTCGACGGCTGCTCCGAACGACGGATCCTGTGGAGCGTGCTGGTGCCGTTGGCCCGGCCGATCATCACCACCGCGACGATCATCGCGTTCGTGTTCGGCTGGAACAACTTCCTCTGGCCGTTGATCGTGACGAACTCCAACAACCTGCAGGTGATGACGGTGGCGCTGGCCAACTTCAACTCCAGCTTCGGCACCCAGTGGAATCTGATCCTGGCCGGATCGATGGTGGCGCTGATCCCGTTGGTGATCTTGTTCGTGATCTTCCAGAAGCAGATCGTCAACTCCATCTCGCTGTCCGGGGTGAACAAGTGAGCACCCGTCCGGTGACGATGTCGCGGCGCAGACTGCTGCAGGCGGTCGGTGCCGCGGCCGGCGCGACCGCGCTGTCCGGTTGCTCGGACATGGCGGCCCGCTGGGGTTTCTCCGGCAACGCCGACACCTCGACGGTGCATCTGACCTACGCGTTGTGGGACGGCTACGAGCAGGTCGGCTATCAGAAGTCGATCGACGAGTTCACCAAGGCCAATCCGCACATCTCGGTGACGATCGAGCAGATCCCGTACGGGAACTACCAGCCCAAGATCACCGCGTCGTTCATCTCCGGCAGTGCACCGGACCTGTTCTGGGTGAACACGCCGTTCCTGGCGGACTGGATCCATCAGGGCATGGTCACCGACGTCACCGAGCGGGTCAGGGCCGACAACATCGACCTGTCCATCTACTACCCGCAACTGGTGCAACTGCATCAGCGAGACGGCCGGCTCTACGGGCTGCCGAAAGACTGGGACACGATCACCTTCTACTACAACCGCACCCAGTTCGCGAAGCTCGGCGTGCAGCCGCCGCACGAGCTGGACTGGAACCCCGACAACGGCGGATCGTTCCTGCCGTTCCTGCGCAAGATCACCATCGATCACAACGGCAAGTCCGCCGATCAGCCGGGATTCGACGCCGGCAACATCGACACCTACGGCTTCGCCGTCGCCAACGATCCGCAGAGCGGCTACGGCAGCTGGCTGCCGGACAACGGCGGCAACGTCATCCCCAAGCCGTATGCGGATCACTTCATCCTCGACTCGCCTCAGAATCAAGCCACCTTCAAGTTCCTGCTCGATGATCTTGACTCCGAGCACGTGCTGGTGCCGGCGGGTGAGATGGGCACCAACGCCAGCGGCAACACCGCGCAGGTGCTGTTCGCCCAGGGCCGGATCTCGCTCTACATGGCCGGCGACTGGAACACCAACGCGCTCAGCCAGCTCGGCACCGGCTACCGGATCGGCACCATCCGGCTGCCGGCCGGGCCCAAGGGCAACTACTCGGTGTTCAACGGTCTGACCGATGCGATCAACAGCGACACCCCGCACCCCGACGAGTCCTGGGAGTTGGCCAAGTGGCTGGGCGGTGCGAAGTCGCAGGCGATCATGGGCTCCGGCGGCTACATCTGGCCGGCGATCAAGAGCCTCGACCCGCTGTTCCTCAACTTCTGGAAGAGCAAGAATGTCGACGTCGCGGCCTTCCTGGTCGCCGCCCGCGGCCAGACCGTCAACTACCCCGTCACGCTCGGGATGGGCGAGGCGGTGCAGGACATCACCACCCGGCTGGGCCCGATGTTCTACGGCACCGAGACGATCCCGAACGCGCTCGCCTCGGCCCAGCGGGTCGGTAATCACCGGATCGCGTCGGCCTCCGAGACCTGAGCGTCCGCCCCGGGACGGTACCGCCGCACCGTGGCGGCGATCACCGCCGCCCCGAGCACCGGCACACCGGCCGAGGTCAGGGCGCGGCGAGCCTCGGTCAGGCTGGACCCGGTGGTGACCAGATCGTCGACGATGATCGCCGCCCCGTCGGGCGGCTGCCGACCGCCGAGCCGACGCACCGCATAGGCGCCGGCCAGATTCTGCCGCCGCTCGTTCTCGTCGAGGGCGGACTGGTCGGCCAGCCGCCGGGTCGGACGCAGCAGCGGTTTCATGATCATCGGCCGGTCGCGCCCGATGCCCAGCCGGCGGACCGCTCGCCGAGTCAGGGCCGCCGTCGAGTCCCGGCCGCGGCTGCGTACGGCGGCCGGCGACGACGGGATCGGCACCAGAAACACCGTTTCGGCCGCGGATCGGCCGGCGAGCAGTGCGCCGACCGATCGGGCCAGCCGATCACCGAGGACCCCGGTCAGCAGCCAGGCCTGCCGTTCCTTGTGGGCCGAGATCAGCCGCCGCACCAGTTCGTCGTACGGTCCGCCGGCGTACGTGGTCGGAAAGCCGGCCGGACACGGGGTGGGCCGCACCTGCCGCGGCTCCGGCTCATCCAATCGCACCCGGCAGGCCGGACACAGTCCTGGCCCGGGCGCCTCACACCCCGGACACGCCGCCCCGAGGAACAGCTCGGCCGTCACCGACCCCCACCGACGCAGCACGTGCATCAGCTCACTATGCCCGCCGGCACCCACAACCATCGCGGATCCGAGCAGATCTGTGGATAACCCCTAGCCCGCGTAGGCGGGGGACTTGAGGTCGTTCGACAGCAGGCCCCATTCGTCGCCGCTGCGGTAGGACCAGGCCTTCGAGTTCCGACCGGCCACCACGGCCTGGAAGGAGCCGCCACTGTCGGCCCGGGTGGCCAGCGCGTCGGCGCCCCAGTTGTCGGAGGTGCCGACCCGTTCGAACTGGGATCCGTCGATCTCCAGCCCGTACGGCTCGAAGCTGGCGCCGGCATTGGCCGCGCCCAAGATCAACAACCGGGTGGGCGAGACCCAGCCGAGGTCGGCGATCCGCTTCACCTGGGCCGAGGTGGTGTCCATCATCGAGATGAACCGGACCGTGCCCAGAGTGGTCGTCTTGTCGCCGCGAATGATCGGCACCACCGCCAGCACGTCCTTCTTGCCGCTGCGTCCGATCAGCGCCATCCGGGACCCGTCCGGCGAGATGCTGAAGTTGGTCACGGTGATCTTGTCCAGCCACGGCGCCGACACGCCTGCCTGCCGGCCGTCCTTGAGGATCTGGATGACTTGCTGGCCGGAGCGGCCGCTGATCGCCCACAGCTCGTCATTGCGGGTGAAGTCGGGACGCAGCAACTTGGTCTGGTCCGGCAACTGCGTCCGCGGCGTCTGGTCGGAGGTCTGAGTGATCAACTTGGTGCCGTGGTCAGTGACCGCGGCCACCGTCCGGCCGTCGTTGGACAGTGCCAGCGTATCCAGGTCGTAGCCCTTGCGGCCGAGCGATCCGGCCAGCGGTGCCAGCGAGGCACCGTCGTTGCCGATGCTCACCACCGCCCCGTCGTGGATGCCGATCAACGCCTCGCTGACGTCGTCGGACACCGGAGCGAAATCGCCGCCGTAGGAGATCGGGACGTAGGCGTTCTCCCCCTCGCCGACCTGCCCGGGGATCTGCAGCCGATCCCCCTTCACGCTGATCTGGAAGCCGCGCAGGTCCGAATCGGTCTGGCCGAGCGTCCACGCCAACTGGGCGGCCATCCGCGTCTTCTGCTGGTCGTTCATCCCCGAAACCGTCGGGCTGAGGGATATCTGGGCCAGGTCGTTGGAGATCGGCACCGAGTCGCCGACCAGCGCTGTCCGCGCCGGGAACTCGGAGTTGACCGCCGACTTCAGCCACGAGGTCGGACCCCGCAACAGCGCCTGCACCAGCCCGGTCTCGGTCTGACCGTCGGTCGGCAGATAGATCGGATCCGGCACCAGCGTGCGGAACTGGGTGTCGAAGAAATACAGGTTGTACGAGGCGTAGGTGGCGCTGAAGCTGCTGTCGCTGATCAACAACCCGTCCGGCGGGTTGCTGATCCGCCACTGCCCGCTGTCGTTCTTCTGCATCCGGAAGTCCTGCACCTGGGTGCCGGAGGTCGCGGTGTAGCTGCCGTCCGGACCCACCTGCCCGACTCGGGTGACCGACAGCACCACGTTGTTATCGGTGGTGTCGTACTTCGGACTGGTGTAGACCGTGATCTTGTCCTCCGGCCGCCAGCTGTCCCGGGCGTCCGTGGTGAGGAACTGCCGCGCAACCTGGTAGTTGGCCTGATAGCGGCTCATCGCGAACAGGAAACCGTCGACGATCACCCGCGGGGACGCGTTGGCCACCGGCGGCTTCGGCACCGCCTCCGGCCGGGTGTCGTTCACCTTGCTGCCCTGGTTGGCCTGCTCGACCTTGCCCGAGGTGGGCACCGAGACGCAGCCGGCCATGATCATCGAGCCGAACAGCACGCCGATGATCAGCAGCAGCCTGGCCGGCCGGCCGGATCGGGTGCTCATCGCGGCTCCTGGTGATCGGTCCGGCTGCCGGTTCCGGCCAGGTTGTCCCCGGCCAGCATGTCCCGGGTCAGATCCTCCCGGGTCAGGCTGTCCCGGGTCTGGGCGTGCCCGCCCGGGGCGCCCGGCCCGTCGACTCCGGAAGGTAAGGCCGTCGGTGACTCGTCCTCGAACGGTGCCGCAGGCAGCGGCGAGATCAGGTCCCGGGGCACCAGCGGCAGCGGCGACTGCTGCAGGATCGCGCCGGCCTGCCGGGGCAGCGTCACCCGGAACTGGGCGCCCCGGCCCGGCCGGCCCCAGGCGTTCAGCCAGCCGCCGTGCAGCCGGGTGTCCTCCATCGAGATCGACAGGCCGAGTCCGGTGCCGCCGATCTTGCGCTCCCGGGACGGGTCGGCCCGCCAGAACCGATGGAACACCTGCTTGGCCTGCGCGGCCTGGAAACCGACGCCGTGATCACGTACGGCGATGGCGACCGCGTCCTCGTCGGCGGCGACGTGGATGTCGATCGGCCGGTGCTCGCCGTGCTCCAGCGCATTCACCAGCAGATTGCGCAGCACCCGCTCGATCCGCCGCCGGTCGATCTCGGCCATGATCGGGCCCGGCGTGTGAACTCGTACCTCGGTGTGGTTTGCCTCGGCCACCGACGCGTTGGCGGCCACCACCCGCTCGACCAGTTCACTGACGTCGGTCTCGGCCGGCGCCAGCACGGCCGCCCCGGCGTCGAACCGGGAGATCTCCAGCAGGTCGGTGAGCAGCGACTCGAAGCGATCCAGCTCGACCTGCAGCAACTCGGCGGATCGGGAGGCAACCGGGTCGAAGTCCTCGCGGGCCTCGTACAGCATCTCCGCGGCCATCCGTACGGTGGTCAGCGGGGTCCGCAGTTCGTGCGACACGTCGGTGACGAAGCGTTGCTGAACCCGGGACAGTTCCTCCAGCTGGGTGATCTGCTTCTGCAACTCGGACGCCATGTAGTTCATCGAGATCGCCAGCCGAGCGAGGTCGTCCTTGCCCTTGACCAGCATCCGATCCTCCAGGTTGCCGGCGGCCAACCGCTCGGCGGCCCGGCGGGCAGCCCGGATCGGCGACACCACCTGCCGGCTGACCATGCCGGCGATGAACGTGAGCAGGAAGACCAGCACCGCGCCGGTGATCAGCACCGCCCGCTGCAGATAGCGCAGCGTCTCGGCCTCCTGCGCCATCGGGAAGATGATGTAGACCTGCGGCCCCTCCGCGCCGGGCACCTGCAGGGTGGTGCCGAACGCGCGACCCGGTACGTCGGGTCCGCTCAGGGTGTGCACCTCGGTCGGTGCGGTGAGCAGGGTGGTGTCGCCGGGATGGGACTTGACCTGATCGCGCAGGTTCTGCGGGACGCTGCTCTCCAGGATGTCGTCGCTGGACTTCTGGGTACCGAGCTGGGACTCGACGATGACGAAGTAGCCGCCGGTGCTGCCGCTCTTGTCCGAGATGTCGGTGAGGATGCCGGCCAGGGTGTCGTTGATGTTGGTGTCGCTGTCGATGTTCAGCGCGTCCAGCCGGGATTGGGCACTGCGGGCGGCCTGGGAAGCCTGGATGGTGGCAGCGCTGAGCTTGGCGTTCAGCACCCCGATCGCCGCCTGCTGCATCAGCAGCACGCCGCCGAGCACCATCACGATCACCGAGGCGACGAACGTGGTGGACACCACCCGCAACGGCAGCGACCGTTGCCAGGCGTCGACGGGCAGCCGCCACCACCGCCGGGGGCGGAGTGGGTCGGCGATCTCGGTCTGCAGTCCTTCGGTCACACTCGGGTCTTCACGGCGATGACGTCTCGCCGGCCTTGTAGCCGACCCCGCGCACGGTGATCACGATCTCGGGATGCTCGGGATCCCTCTCGATCTTGGAACGCAGCCGCTGCACATGCACGTTGACCAGCCGGGTGTCGGCGGCGTGCCGGTACCCCCAGACCTGCTCCAGCAGCACCTCGCGGCTGAACACCTGCCACGGCCGCCGGGCCAGGGCCAGCAGCAGATCGAACTCCAGCGGGGTGAGTTGGATGGACTGCCCGCCACGCTTGACCGAATGTCCGTCGACGCTGATCACCAGGTCGCCGATCCGCAGCGTCTCCAACTCGCTCTCCTCCGGCAACCGGCGCAGCCGGGTCCGGATCCGGGCGACCAGTTCCTTGGCCTTGAACGGCTTGGCGACGTAGTCGTCGGCGCCGGCCTCCAGGCCGTTGACCACGTCGATGGTGTCGGACTTGGCGGTGAGCATCACGATCGGCACCCCGGACTCGGCCCGCAGGTCCCGACAGACGTCCACTCCGTCGCGGCCGGGCAGCATCAGGTCGAGCAGGACGAGATCGGGCCGGGAGTCGTGGAACGCGGCCAGCGCCTTGTTGCCGTGCGCGCACCAGATCGGATCGAAACCCTCGTTGCGGAGCACGATCGACAACATCTCGGCCAGGGCGGCGTCGTCGTCGACGACCAGGATGCGAGTCCGGCCCCGGGCTTCCTCGCCGTGCCCGAAGTCGGCGGGTTCGGCGGCACTCGTCGTCTCGTCCGTACTGGAGGTCTCCGTGATCCCGGTTGCTTGCGTCGTCAGGGTCGAGCCGTTGGTCGGCGCGTCGACAGAGGTCGCGCCGGGGTCAACGGCTGAGGGGCCGACGTCCGGCCTGATGTCCGACACCCACGTACTCCTTTGATCGGTCTGCCCCGGTCTGTTGAGAAACCCGTATCGCCCGAGGCTTGTACCACCCGAACACCACCGCCACAAGACGGCGGCCACGACCGAGGCTCCACCACCCTAATCGGGAGCCATCCTAATCGGCGGGCCAAGTGCGGCGGTGCAGCCGCGTGTCGCCACGCCGAGACGCGAAAGATGTATCTTGACGTCAAGATAATTCCCGCAGTCACCACTCGAGGAGTAGCGATGCCGACCTGGGATCCGATGCATTACCTCAAGTACGCCGACGAACGGTCCCGGCCGTTCCACGAGTTGTTGGCCCGGGTCGGCGCCGAGCATCCGCGCAGTGTCGTCGACCTCGGCTGCGGGCCGGGACAGTTGACCGCGACCCTGGCCCAGCGCTGGCCGGATGCCCAGGTGCTGGGGCTGGACTCGTCACCGGAGATGATCGCGGCGGCCTCGGCGTACGCCGGCGATCGGCTGCGGTTCGAGGTGCAGGATCTGCAGGAGTTCGTACGGGATGGCCAGCAACCCGCGCCGGACGTGATCGTCAGCAACGCCACCCTGCAGTGGGTCGACGATCACCGGGCCGTACTGCCCGGCCTGGTCGACGTGCTGGCACCAGGTGGCTGGCTGGCCTTCCAGGTGCCGGGCAACCAGAACGAACCGAGCCACACCCTGCTGCACGAGCTGGGTTCGGATCCTCGCTTCGCCGCGGCCACCGGCGGCATCGACCGCCGGGTGATGCCGCCGGCGGCCGCCTACCTGGACGACCTGACCGGACTCGGCTGCACCGTGGACGCCTGGGAGACGACCTACCTGCATCTGCTGACCGGCGAGGACGCTGTCTTCGAGTGGATCTCCGGCACCGGTGCCCGGCCCTACCTGCAGGCGCTGTCCGAGGTGCAGCGGCCGGTGTTCGTCGCCGAATACCAGCAGCGGCTGCGCCAGGCGTATCCGAGCCGGCCGTACGGCACGGTGCTGCCGTTCCGCAGGATCTTTGCCGTGGCACGTAAGAATGGTCGACCGTGACCTCACGCCACCAACGCTTCGCGGCCGGTCTGGCCCTCGTACCGATCATGATCACCGGCCTCGTCGGCTGCAGCGGCAAGGTCTCGTTGCCGGGCAAGGACGACGTCAGCGGCGCCCGGTCGGCGACCCAGAAGCTCGCCACGGCGCTGTCCAAGGAGGACCTGTCGACGGTGGCCTTCAGCACCGACGCCGCGGCCGCGAACAAGGCCTTCCAGAGCCTGATCGATCCGCTCGGCTCGGCCAAGCTGACCGCCACCGCGAGCGGCGATCCGCAGGTCGACGGCGACCACGCCACCGGCAAGATCACGATGAGCTGGCAACTGCCGGGCGCGAGCAAGCCGTGGGCGTACACGGTGAGCGCGGAGCTGACCAAGCCGGATCAGACCTGGCAGACCGTGTGGAAACCGTCGCTGGTGCAGCCGGACCTGGTCAACGGATCCCAGCTGTCGATGTCGCGGGAGCAGAGCAAGCGCGGCAACATCATCGGTGGCGACGGCACCGCGCTGATGAAGCAGCGCGCGGTCGTCCGGGTCGGCCTGGACAAGTCCCGGGTGTCGGCGAGCCAGGCGGCCAAGTCGGCGACGGAGTTGGCCGAACTGGTCGGCATCGACGCCGGCAATTACACCGACGAGGTGAAGGCGGCCGGCAGCAAGGCGTTCGTGGAGGCGATCGTGTTCCGGGCGAACGATCCGGACCTGCCCAGCGACGCCAAGATCAGCGCCATCGACGGTGCCGTCGGCCTGGACGACACCGCTGTGCTGGGTCCTAGCAAGACGTTCGCCGCGCCCGTCCTGGGCACCGTCGGTGAGGCCACCAAGGAGATCGTGGACAAGTCCGACGGCCAGATCGCGGCCGGTGATCAGGTCGGGCTGAGCGGCCTGGAGGCTCGCTACGACGAGCAGCTGCGCGGAACCCCGGACATCTCGGTACGGGTCGTGCCACCGCAGCAGTCGTCGGCCTCACCGTCCCCCTCGCCGTCGGCAGGAACGTCGGGCAGTGCGTCACCGATCACGCACACCACCCAGGTGTTCCACGAGGACGGCAAGGCCGGCAAGAGCCTGAAGATCAGCCTGGACAGCAAACTGCAGACCGCGGCGGAGGACGCGCTGGCCGACACCAAGCCGGCCAGCGCGCTGGTGGCGATCAAGCCGTCCACCGGCGAGATCGTGGCCGCCGCGAACGGTCAGGGCGCCGACAATCAGAACATCGCCACCTACGGCCAGTACCCGCCGGGCTCGACCTTCAAGATCATCGACGCGCTGGCACTGATCCGTCAGGGCATGAAGCCGACGGACACGGTGAACTGTCCGGCCACGATCACGGTGAACGGCCGCAAGTTCAAGAACTACAACGACTATCCGTCCTCGAAGTTGGGCTCGGTCAGCCTCCGTACGGCGTTCGCCAACTCCTGCAACACCGCCTTCATCGGGCTGCGCGACAAGGTGGACTCCGACGACCTGAACGCGGCCGCGGCCTCGCTCGGCATGGGCACCGACTACGACGTCGGCTTCCCGGCCTACTTCGGCTCCATCCCGAAGCCGGAGTCGGAGACCGAACGGGCCGCGGAGATGATCGGCCAGGGCCGGGTGCAGGCCTCGCCGATGGCGATGGCGGCCGTGACCGCCTCGGTCCAGGCCGGCAAGACCGTGATCCCGCAACTGGTGTCCGGCAAATCAGCGACCTCGAAGGGCAAGCCGCTGACCTCGTCGGAGGTCAAGCAGCTGCGAGAGCTGATGCACGCGGTGGTAACCGAGGGTTCCGGCGCGATGCTGGCCTCGCTGCAGCCGCCGTCGATCATCGCCAAGACCGGCACCGCGGAGTACGGCACCAAGACGCCGCCGGACACGCACGCCTGGATGGTGGCCGGACAGGGAGATCTCGCGGTCGCGGTCTTCGTCGGCGAGGGCGACAGCGGATCCGGGGTGGCCGGGCCGCTGCTGAAACAGTTCCTTCAGGACGCCGGCTGATCCTTCAGGATGCCGGCTGACTCAGCGTCGCGGCGGCTCCGCCGTCGACCGGCGAACCTGGAGTTCCACCGGCAGGATGCGGTTCGACGCTTCGGTCTCGTTCAGCAGGATCTCCACGGCGGTCCGGCCGATCTCCATCGCCGGCACCGCCACCGTCGTCAACGGCGGTGCCAGCAGCCGGGCGACCGGGACGTCGTCGAAGCCGACCACGCTCATCCGTCCCGGCACCGCCACGCCGCGATCGATCAGCCGGCCCAGGATCCCCAGCGCGAGCTGGTCGTTGAAGGCGAGGATCGCCGTCACCCCGGCCGCAACCGCCTGGTCGGCCGCATCGATGCCGCCGGCCGGGCCGGGCCGGAACGCCCCGAGGTCGACGACGCTCCGGGGACCCACCAGACCACGACGCACCGCCTCGGCCAGGCCGTCGCGCCGACGTGCGTCCGACCACGAGGCTGCCGGCCCGCCGGCATAGCCGATCCGGTCGTGACCGAGGGCGGTGAGGTGACGTACCGCCTGGATGATGCCTTCGACGTTGTCACCGACGACCGCCGGTACCCCGTCCAGCATCCGGTTGACCAGGACGAAACGGGACCGCTCGGCCGCCTCGGCCAACTCGGCGTCGGTGCTCCGCGGGGAGGCGAGCACGGCACCGTCGGTCACCATCGCCAGCTGGCCGAGCACCTCGAGCTCGCGCGCCGGGTCCTCGTCGGTGTCGGCGATGACCGCGGTCAACCCCGCGTCACGAACTCGCCGATGAATGCCGGTGGCGACCGAGGCATAGAAGGCGTTCTGCAGATCCGGGACGACCAGACCGATGGCCTGGCCACGTCCGGTCGCCAGCTGCCGGGCTGCTCGGTTGGGTTGATATCCCAACTCGGTCGCGGCCCGCCGCACCCGATCCCGGGTGCCGGCTGCCACGGTCGGCGATCCGGCCAGGGCGCGCGAGGCCGTCGCCATTGACACGCCCGCGGCCGCAGCGACCTCGCGCAGTGTGGTGGCCATTCCCGTCCTCCCGGTTTCCGAGTATCACTGTGCAAACGCTTCCACAAACGTTGTCAGCATGATGGTTGGATGTTAGCGTCCTCGGTGATACCGGACATGAAAGCGTTTGTGAAGCGACCACGAGGAGAACAATGACAGGGCCGTCAGGCGAATTGCTCGAGCGCATCGGGGCGGCGCGCCTGGTGCCCGTCGTCGTTCTCGACGACGCCACCTCCGCAGCGCCCCTGGCCGAGGCACTGGTGGCCGGCGGGCTGCCGGTGGCCGAGGTGACCTTCCGTACGACGGCCGCGGTGGAGTCGATCAAGACGATGAGTGCCCGCGGCGACCTGCTCGTCGGAGCCGGCACCGTCCTGACCGCCGAACAGGTGGATGCAGCCGTCGACGCCGGCGCCAGCTACGTCGTGTCCCCCGGCTTCGACCCGGCCGTGGTCCGCCGCTGCAACGAGCGAGGTGTGCTCCCGCTACCCGGCGCGGTCACCGCCACCGAGGTGCAGGCGGCGCTGGCCGCAGGTCTGCAGGTGGTGAAGTTCTTCCCGGCCGAGACCTCCGGCGGCGCCAAGGCGATCAAGGCGCTGTCGGCCCCGTTCGCCGGACTGCGGTTCGTCCCCACCGGTGGCATCGGCCCGGCCAACCTGGCCGAATACACCGCCGTCAGCGCGGTGCTTGCCGTCGGCGGGTCCTGGATGGTGCCCCGCGACGCGATCGCGGCCGGCGACTTCGACAAGGTCAGCCGGCTCACCGCCGACGCCGTCTCCCTCGTCAGCGCCTGACCCCGCCTCCACCTTGACCCCCCGATCTCGATCCACCCCGAATTCGACGAGGAACTCCATGTCACTGTCCATCCGTCCCGCCGCCGATTGCCGCTACGACATCGCCTCCCTGGGCGAGATCATGCTTCGCCTGGATCCGGGCGAGGGACGCATCCGCACCGCCCGGAACTTCAAGGTCTGGGAGGGCGGCGGCGAATACAACGTCGCCCGCGGCCTGCGGCGCGCGTTCTCCCAACGCGCAGTGGCGGTCACCGCGCTGGCGGACAACGAGGTCGGTCGCCTGGTCGAGGACTTCATGCTCACCGGCGGGGTCGACACCTCGTTCATCAACTGGGTGCCCTACGACGGCATCGGCCGCGAGGTCCGCAACGGCCTGAACTTCACCGAACGCGGTTTCGGCGTACGAGGCGCAGTGGGTGTCTCCGATCGCGGCAACACCGCGATCAGCCAGCTCCGGCCCGGTCAGGTCGACTGGGATCACCTGTTCGGCGAGCTCGGCGTCCGCTGGCTGCACACCGGCGGCATCTTCGCCGCACTGTCCGAGTCCACCGCCGAGGTGGTGATCGAGGCGGTCGCCGCGGCCAAGCAGCACGGCACCGTCGTCTCGTACGACCTGAACTACCGGCCGAGCCTGTGGAAGACCATCGGCGGGCAGGCCAAGGCGCAGCAGGTGAACACCGCGATCGCCCCGCACATCGACGTGATGATCGGCAACGAGGAGGACTTCACCGCCTCGCTGGGCTTCGAGGTCGCCGACGCCGGAGACAACCTGGAGAACCTCCAGGTCGACAGCTTCAAGTCGATGATCACCGAGGCGGCGCGGACCTACCCGAACTTCCAGGTGATCGGAACCACCCTGCGTACGGTGCATTCGGCCTCGGACAACGACTGGGGTGCGATCGCCTGGTCCCGCGACGACGGTTTCGCGGTGGCCACCCACCGCGAGCACCTGGAGATCCTGGATCGAGTGGGTGGTGGCGACTCCTTCGCCTCCGGTCTGATCTACGGACTGCTGGAAGGCGAGCCGGTGCAGACCGCGGTGGAGTACGGGGCCGCGCACGGAGCCTTGGCGATGACCACACCGGGCGACACGACCATGGTGACCAAGGCCGAGGTGCTCAAGCTCGCCGGCGGCGGCAGCGCCCGGGTCGACCGGTAACCGAGCCGATGCCCGAATTCGATCTGGTGACGTTCGGGGAGCCGATGGCACTGCTGCTGGCGGGCGGGGACGTACCGCTGCCGAACGCGCGCGACTTCGTCCTTCAGGTCGCCGGCGCGGAGTCCAACCTCGCCACCGGTCTGGCTCGACTCGGACACCGGGTCGGCTACTTCGGGCGCGTCGGCGCCGACAATTTCGGCGAACGGATCCGCCGGGAATTGCGGGCCGAAGGTATCGACGTCTCCGCCTTGATCAGCGACCCGGAGCGACCGACGGGCCTGCTGATCCGAGACAGTCCGCAGGCAGCGCCGATCACCGTGGAGTATCGGCGCGCCGCAAGCGCGGCGACCGCGCTGTCCCCCGACGATCTTCCCGTCGACCTGCTCACCGCTACCCGGTGGCTGCACGTCACCGGCATCACGGCGGTGTTGTCGGAGTCGGCGCTGGCGGCCACGATCACAGCCATGACGATCGCCGCCGAGGCCGGGGCGACGGTCTCTCTCGACCCGAACGTACGCCTCCGGCTGGCCGAGGCGGATCGTTGGTCGACGATCGTCGGCCGGCTCGCCGGGTACGCCAAGATCATCCTGACCGGTCGTGACGAGTCGGAGTTGATCTCACCCGGCATCCCGGCACAGCGTTGGTATGCCGACCGCGGTGCGGAGATCGTCGTGGTCAAGGACGGCGGCAACGGCTCGACCGAGTATCACTGCGCCACCGGGCAGTCGGTTCATGGCGGGGTTCGGACGGTGTCGGCGGTGGATTCGGTGGGTGCCGGCGACGCGTTCAACACCGGATGGATCTCGTCCTGGCTGTCCGGCGCGGCAACGACCACCGCGGCCGACGCCGAACTGAGGCTGCACACGGGGTCAGTCGTCGCGTCCATGGTCGTGGCCACCCGCGGGGACACTCCGGGGCTGCCGAATCGGCCGACACTGGACCGGGTGCTCGGCCGCGGCGCCGACGTGGACCGCTGACACCAACCGAACTGTTGTCGCAGGAGGGACGAAGTTGATCATGAGCCCACACGAGGTCGTCCGTGCGATCACCGATTCCGGGATCGTCGCCATCGTCCGCGCCGACGGGGCGAAACCCGCCGTCGAGCTGGCGCGCCGGCTGTGGTCGGCCGGCACACCGGTGGTCGAGATCGCGTTGACCACCCCCAACGGGATCGACGCGATCGCCGAACTTGCGGCCGAGGTTCCGGATGGATGCGTGCTCGGCGCCGGCACGGTGCTCGATGCCGCTACCGCCCGCATGGCGATCCTGGCCGGTGCCCGGCTGCTGGTCACCCCGACCCTGGACGAGGGCGTGATCAGCACCGCTCAGCGGTACGGCGCCGCCACCGTGATCGGGACAGCGACGCCGACCGAGATGGTGCGGGCGCAGACCCTGGGCGCCGACCTGGTGAAGGTGTTCCCGGCGAGTCAGTGGACGCCGAAGACGTTGGCCGACGTGCTGCAGGCACTGCCCCAACTGCGCTGTGTGCCCACCGGCGGCATCGCACCGGAACAGGCTGCGGACTGGATCCGGGCCGGCGCGGTCGCGGTCGGACTCGGCTCCGGCCTGACCAAGGGGGACGATCCGTCGGCGACGGTGGCGCAACTGCTCGAGTCGCTGCGATCCGCCCGCGGCTGACCGGTCCCCTCCGTCGGTGGGCGTCGGTCAAGCGGCGTCCGCGGGCACCAACCGGCAGCGCAGCGCCGGCAGCTCACCGAAGCTGATCCTCGCCGACTGGCCGACTCGCGCGACATGCACTCCGGTCACCGCGCCGGTGGCGAACCAGGTGCCGGCGGGCACCGACCGGCCACGCCGGCCCAGGATGCTCAACGTCTGCGCGACCGAGGTCAGCACGCCACCTGGAATGGCCGCACCGGTCTGGTGACCGACCTCCTCGCCGTCCAACTCGGTCCGCACGCCGATCATCGACGGGTCCGCATCGGCCGGCAACTGAGCTCCGACCACCAGCCCGGCGTTGTTGCCGAAGTCCGAGGCGGTGACCGCCGGACCGTGATCGTTGATGCCCGGGAACGGGCTGCTGGCGATCTCGATCCCGGCGAAGACGGTGTGCGGCAGGGCCGCGACCTCGTCGGCGTTCCATCCGCCTGCTGGCGCCGGCGCGTCCAGCCGGACCACGAATTCGGCCTCCACCGCCGCGAAACCGTCGGCGTAGACGGGCAACTCGAGTTCGGTCGCGGACGCAGTGTCCGAGTCGGCGTCGCCGACCAATCGAACCGAGCGGCTCCAGATCGGGCCGATCAATCGTTCGTCGCCGCCAGGAGTCCGGAACTGCGGCGCGATCAGACCGGCCTTCCAGCCGACGGGCTCGTCCGGCCACAGGGACATCGCCGCATCCTGGATGGCGTAGGCCTGGTCGAGGTCGGTCGGCATCCGCCCCGGGTAGTCGGTCAATCCGGTCGCGCTCCGGCGTGCGTCCACCAACACCTGGGCAAGCTGCGTTGCGTTCACCCGCCGCACCCTACTGGCGGGTGTCCCGCGCGGATTCAGCGGATTGCATCGGGGGCTACTTGGACTCGGCCAGAGCCTGTTGCAGTTGGGTCTGCCATTGTTCGGCTGCGGCATCCGGGGTGGCTCGGCCGAACAGCACGTCGGAGTCCTCCTTTGAGGTGATGTCGTTGAGCGCCGAGCCGCCGGCGGGCGGGATCGGTGCGGTCGGGGTCCCGTTCTTGGCGACCTCGGTCAGGTAGGCGGCGTTGGCCTTGCCGTACTGGTCAAGTTCGGGCTCGATCGCCTTCGCCACCTCGGTCTGGAACGGCATCCCCCGGTTGTCCAAGATCAACTTTGCGGCGGTGGGCGAATTGACCATGAAGCTGAGCAGCTTGGCTGCGGCTTCGGTGTGCTTGGATCGGGCCGAGATCGCGTAGTACTGCGACGGCAGCACCGTCGGCCCGGCGTACTGGTATTCGTGAGCACCCGGGATGGTGACCAGCTTCAGGTCGGCGCCTGACGCCTGCGCGTAGGTGCCGAGCAGGTTGGAGTAGCCGATCGTCATCGCCGCCTTGCCCTGTCCCATCAGGGTCTGTTCGGGTGACACGTTCGCCAACTCCTGCACGGCAGCTGCCGACGGCATCCCCAAGTTCTCGATCAGTTGCTGCTCCATCCGCCAGTAGTCGGCGATCGTCTCGGGCGCGACGGCCAACTTGCCCTGGGCGTCGAAGATCGGCTTGCCACGCTGTTGGGCGTAGACGCCGAGAGTGTCGTTGACTCGCGGCTCGAACCCGTACGTCCCCTTCGGGCTGTGGGCGCTGAGCTGACCGGCAACCTTGACGAACTCCGACCAGGTCCAGGTCGAGGTGTCCGGCAACGGCACCCGAGCCGCGGCGAAGATCTTCGGGTTGATCATCATCCCGATCGCGTTACCGCCGGTCGGTACGCCGTAGATCGCACCGCCGAACTTCGAGGCCGCCAGCGTGCTGTCGGGGAATTTAGACAGATCCAGCTGACCGGAGACCTTGCCCAGGTCGAGCAGCGCGCCGCGGTCGCTGTATTCGCGCGGGTAGGCGCCGCCGAGCGTCATCACGTCCGGGGCGTCGTTGGCCGACATCTCGGTGGCGAGCTTGGTGAAGTACGCATCGGTGTCGCCGGTGGTCTCGATCTCGACGGTGATGCCCGGATTCTCCTGCTGGAAGGCGTCGAGCACCTTCCGCGTGGTGGCCTGGCGTGCCGAATCACCCCACCAGGCGAACCGGATCGTCTGCTTGTCGGCCTTGCTCCCCGAGTCGCCCGAACCCGAACACGCCGCCAACACCAACCCCAGCGACACCGCCAGCAGGAGGGCCAGCAGTCGCCCGCCGGCCGAACGTCGCCGGTCGGGTCGCCCATCACGTCCTGTCATAGTTTCGCAATCATTCCGAAACTTTTCTGGTTTGTCGAGACGTCATCTCAATCTCCAACCCGAAGGCCCGGACTGCACCAGTCCGCCGTCGGCCAGCGCTGCCAACTCGGCCAGGCAGTGCGGGATGGACAGGTTTGCCCGGATGGCGATCTCCTCCGGCGGCCGGTAGCGGTTGCGCGGCACCGCCTCGAACACCGCCAGCCGGGACGCGTCCATGGCGTCGGTCGGCCGCGCCCTTCCGACCTGCCGGGGCGCCATGAACTCCCCTGCCGCCGCCAACAACTCCAACGCCTCGGCGGCGTTGCTGATCAACATCGCCTGGCCGTCACGGACCAGCAGGTGCGGTGTCTCCGACAGACCGGAGAACACCGACCCGGGCACCGCCATCAGCCGCCGGTTGCAGGTGGCGGCCCAGTTGGCGGTGTTGCGGGCACCGGAGCGGATCGCCGCCTCGACCACGACGGTGCCCACCGTCAGGGCCGCGATCAGCCGGTTGCGGGCCAGAAATCTCACCCGGGTCGGGTGAGCACCCGGCGGCAGTTCTGAAACCAGTAGATGATCTTGGCCGATCTGGTTCAGCAGGTCGGCGTTGCCGGCCGGATAACAGACGTCGACCCCGCAAGCGAGCACCGCCACCGTCGACCCGGTGCCCGACAACGCTCCCCGGTGCGCCGCCGCGTCGATCCCGAACGCGCCACCGGAGACCACCGCCCAGCCGGCCTCGCTGAGGTCGTAGCCCAGCTCGGCGGCGACCTGGTTGCCGTACTCGGTGGCGGCCCGCGACCCGACGATCGCCACCGAACGATCCACCACCTCGCTAAGACATCGCGGCCCACGCAACCACAACCCGTACGGCACCCCGGCACGCTGCTGGATCGGCCCCTGACCCTCCAGGTCGGCCAACCGCGACGGCCATTCCTCGTCGCCCGGCACCACGAACCGGAATCGGCCGGCACCGATCGCCGCCTGCAGATCGGTCAGATCGAGCCGCCGGGCCCGCTCCGCCAGAGCCGGGCCGTGATCACCGGCGACGACCGCCCGCAGCACCTCGATCGCTCCGATCCGGGCCACCTCGACGCTGATCGCCGGATCGCCGGCATCGGCGATGCAGCTCAGCGCCATCCGGGCACTCCGCTCCCGCTCGTCGCGGCGATCGACGACTCCCCGTTCCGCGCTCATCTCAGCCGACCTTCGTCTCGACGGCGGCCGGGCCCAGCTCGCCCCGCCGCATGGCCAACGCGATCTGCAATTCCTGACTGCCCGGATGGTCGAGTCCGGCGAGGTCGGCCACCGTCCAGGCCAGCCGCAACGTCTTGTCGACGCCGCGCGGACTCAGCGTCCCGGTGGAGACGGCCCGATCAAGCAGCTCGATCCCGTCCGGCAGCGGCAGCCGACGCCGCAGATACGCCCCGGACACCTCGCTGTTGCAGTGCCAACCGGTCCCGCTCAACCGGAAAGCCTGCCGTCGCCGAGCCTCGGCCACCCGTTCGGCGACCACCGCCGTCGATTCACTGCGGGCCAATGCCGCCTTCAAGTAGGTCTTCTTCATCGGCAGCAGACGCTGATGCAGGTCGATCCGATCACGAATGGGCCCCGACAACCGCTCGGCGTAGCGGCGGATCAGGTACGGCGTACAGGTGCAGCGTCCGCCGGGCGAACCGGCCAGTCCACACGGGCATGGATTGGCCGCGAGGACCAGTTGGAAGCGGGCCGGATAACTGGCCTCGGCCTCGCTCCGGCCGATCGTCACCACCCCGGACTCCAGCGGCGTCCGCAGCGCCTCCAACGCCCGGACGGAGAACTCGGGCGCCTCGTCCAGGAACAGGACCCCGCGATGCGCACGGGAGATGGCGCCCGGTTTGGCGATCCGATAGCCGCCACCGACCATGCTCGGCACCGACGCCGAGTGATGCGGGGCCGAATACGGCGGCCGCAGGATCAGCCCGTCCTCCAGGGCGAAGCCGGCCAGCGAGTGGATCGCCGACACCTCGAGCGCCTCGGCAAGGGCCAGATCGGGCAGCAGACCCGGCAGCCGCTCGGCCAGCATCGTCTTGCCGACCCCGGGCGGGCCGGACATCAGCAGATGGTGGCCACCGGCCGCAGCCACCTCGATCGCCCACTTCGCGTCCAACTGCCCCGCCACCTCGGACAGGTCCAGCCGCCGCTGCTGCACCGCCGGCCGGGTCTCGGTGTCATGCTCGTCGGGCGGTGGATCCTCAGGCATCGGGTCGTCACGCATCAGCGCGATCAGTTGCTCCAGCGTGGCCACCCCGAAGATCTCCAGATCCTCGACCAGCCGGGCCTCACCCGCCTGTCTCTTCGGCACCACAGCTCGGCGGAACCCGCTCTGACTGGCCGCCAGCAGCGCCGGCAACAGGCCGCGGACCGGCCGGACCCTGCCGTCCAACCCGAGCTCGCCGAGGAAGACGGTGTCGCCGAGCTGCGAGGTGCCGAAGGCGCCGTCGGCGGCCAGCACCGCCGCCACGATGCCCAGGTCGTAATGCGCTCCGGCCTTGGGCAGGCTGGCCGGGCTCAGGTTGATGGTCACCAATCGCTCCGGCCAGGTCCGGCCGGAGTTGCCCAGCGCCGCCTTGCACCGGTCACGGGACTCGTACAACGCGGTGTCCGGCAAGCCGACCAGGACGGTCCGCGGCAGCCCCGGCCCGAGATTGGCCTCGATCTCCACCATCTGCCCCTCCAGCCCGACCAGGGCCACCGAGAACGCGCTCGCCAGAGTCATCCGTCGATCCCCGGTACGTGTTTGAGCTGGGGTGCCTGCCCGCGCAGCAGCACCACTCCGATGCCGTCGATGCGCAGGTCGTCGGCGTGGTCGCCGGTCTCGGCCAACCACTGCCCCGCCAGCTGCCGCAGCCGCCGGCCCTTCTGGTAGGTGATCGCCTCCAACGGGTCGCCCCAGCCCAGACCGGCTCGGGTCTTCACCTCGCAGAAGATGATCTTGCTCCGGCCGGAGTGCCGGATCCGGGCGATCAGATCGATCTCGCCCCACCGGCAGCGCCAGTTCCGAGCCACGATCTGATAGCCCAGACCGCTCAGATAGTCCGCCGCCACTTCCTCGCCTCGTCGGCCGAGCTCGCTCCGCCCGGCGGTCCGCGGCCGGGTCACTCGGGTGCTGCCGGTCGCTGGTCGTCTGCTGTTTGCCATGGCCACCTCCACTGGCTACATTCCGCCAAATCGGCCGAGGTGGCCGGGGCCTGTGGACAGAGCTTCGAGACGCGTTCGCGGCTGTGGACAACTCGCCTGCCTCGGCCTCGTACGGAGTCCACCAGGCAACCGCTGCAGCAGGCGTTGTCGGCGAGGGCCGATAGGCTGCCCCCGATCGTCGGCGGACGACCCGCCGCATCACACCCGGGACAGGAGGCTCACGTGGACCCGCTCACGCCCAACCGCGAGGTGTACAACGCGACCCCGCAGGCGACCGACTACCAAGGCATGCCGTACCGGTTCCTGGGAGCCAGCGGACTGCAGGCGCCCGCGATCGGCCTGGGCACCTGGAAGTTCGGCTATCCCGACACCGGCGACGGCGCCCGGATCGCGCCCGAACTGGCGTTCCGGATCCTGGATCGCGCGGCCGAGTTGGGCGTGATGTTCTGGGACACCGCCAACCGCTACAACGCCGCCTCCGGAAACTCCGAGCGGATCATCGGCCAGTGGCTGGCCGAGCATCCGCAGCGCCGCCGTGACGTGGTGCTGGCGACCAAGACCCGCGGCGGGATGGACGGCTGGACGCCCAATCACTCCGGGCTGTCCCGGCTGCAGATCACCGAGTCGGTGAAGGCGTCGTTGGCCCGGCTGCAGACCGACTGGATCGACGTGCTGTGGTTCCACCAGTTCGACGATCGGGTGCCGTTGGAGGAGAGCCTGGAGACGATCGAGGATCTGGTCAGTCGAGGACTGGTGCACTACCTGGCGGTGTCCAACTTCAACGCCGAACAGCTGGAGTCGTGCCTGCTGATCAGCGACCGGCTGTCGCGGCGCAGCCGGCCGATCGCGGTGCAGAACCGCTTCGATCCGTTGAACGGCGAGTCGCTGCCCGGTGTGTTGTCGCTGTGTGCCTCCGAGGGGCTGGCGTTCGTGCCGTACTCCCCGCTGGCCAAGGGACTGCTGACCGATCGGTATCTCGACCCGGCGAAGGCCGGACCGGGCGATCGGCTCTACGACGAGGGCGCCCTGGAGGGCATCGATCAGCGGCGGTTCGCGAAGGTCCGCAAGCTCGGCGAGCTGGCCCGGCAGTGGGACCTCAAGATCAGCACCCTGACGCTGGCCTACATCCTGACGCTGCCCGGGATGGGCACGCAGATCCCGTCCAGTTCCAACACCGACCAGCTGGCCGACAACGCGCGGGCCGGCACGATCACGTTGGACCAAGATCAACAAGCCGCGCTGCACGACATCTTCACCGACTGACAGCACAGTACGAATATGAGGAGAGACGCTTGCCCAGCCTGAACGAGAAGTTGCACCCGATCTACGACGAGGTGCTGCGCCGCAATCCCGGCGAGGTGGAGTTCCACCAAGCCGTGCACGAGGTGCTGGACAGCCTCGGCCCGGTCGTCGCCAAGCAGCCCGACTATGCCGACGGCGCCGTGATTCGCCGGCTGTGCGAGCCGGAGCGACAGATCATCTTCCGGGTGCCGTGGGTGGACGACGACGGCCGGGTCCAGATCAATCGCGGTTTCCGGGTCGAGTTCAACTCCTCGCTCGGCCCGTACAAGGGCGGCTTGCGCTTCCACCCCAGCGTCTACCTGGGCATCGTCAAGTTCCTCGGCTTCGAACAGATCTTCAAGAACTCGCTCACCGGGCTGCCGATCGGCGGCGGCAAGGGCGGCAGCGACTTCGATCCGAAGGGTCACTCCGACGGCGAGATCATGCGTTTCTGCCAGTCGTTCATGACCGAGCTCTACCGTCACATCGGCGAATACACCGACGTCCCGGCCGGTGACATCGGCGTCGGCGGCCGCGAGATCGGCTACCTGTTCGGGCAGTACAAGCGGATCACCAACCGGTACGAGTCCGGCGTGCTGACCGGCAAGGGTCTGACCTGGGGCGGTTCCCAGGTGCGCACCGAGGCCACCGGCTACGGCACCGTCTTCTTCACCGACGAGATGTTGCGCACCCGCGGCAGCAGCTTCGACGGCAAGACCGTGCTGGTGTCCGGCTCCGGCAACGTCGCCATCTATGCCATCCAGAAGGTCGAGCAGCTGGGCGGCCGGGTGATCGCGTGCTCCGACTCCGGCGGCTACGTGGTCGACGAGAAGGGCATCGATCTGGACCTGCTGCGAGAGATCAAGGAGGTCCGCCGCGGCCGGATCAGCGAGTACGCCGAGTTGCGCGGCGGCAGCGCCGGCTACGTCACCGACGGCAGCATCTGGCAGCAGGCCTGCGACATCGCGCTGCCCTGCGCCACCCAGAACGAGCTCAACGCCGACGACGCGAAGGCGTTGATCAACAACGGCTGCATCGCCGTCGCCGAGGGCGCCAACATGCCGTGCACGCCGGAGGCGGTCCGGCTGTTCGCCTCGGCCGGAGTCGCGTTCGCGCCGGGCAAGGCGGCCAACGCCGGCGGCGTCGCCACCAGCGCGCTGGAGATGCAGCAGAACGCGTCCCGCGACTCGTGGGGCTTCGAACACACCGAAGCCCGGTTGGCCGACATCATGCGCAGCATCCACGACCGTTGTGTGAGCACGGCCGAGGAGTACGGGCTGCCCGGCAACTACGTCGCCGGTGCCAACATTTCCGGCTTCACCCAGGTCGCCGACGCGATGCTCGCGCTCGGGGTCATCTGATCGGTCCGGGTCCGCTGTCTGAGGCGATGATGGTGCGGTGAGCGCTGGCGACATCAACCCGGATCCGTCACCCACGGACGGACGGTCCGGACTCGGCCGGGTCCGCCGCTGGGAGGACCTCGGTGGGATCTGGCGGGTGCTCGACCGGCACCCCGATCAGCTGACGATATCGCTGTGCCGCTGCGACGGCGGCGAGGAGGTGGAGCGGTTCTCCAGCTCCGAACCGTCGCTGCTCGGTTTCATCGGCGACCGCGACACCAGCGAGGTTTGACTCATGCGACTGCGCCGGATCAGGTGGTTGACACGGCGTGGAAATCTCAACCATGATCGATCCTGGCGTTGATCGACGCCGAGTCTGCGAGGACCTGCCCCAGCCGGGACCTCGGTACGGCGAAGGGGAATCTGCCCTCACGGTCGCGATCAATTCAGGCCTGTTCGAGTGTCACGTTGCTGGGGAGCGCCGACACGTCGAGGAGGCTTGTCATGACGAAGCAGAGCAGTTTCAAGCGCGTGGCACGTGAGCGGGCCCGCGCAACCGGACAGCGGTACACCCAGGCGCGGGCCGATCTGGAGTTGGCCAATCGCCAGGAGTTCATCCACTCCCGCCCGTTCGAGCAAGTGGCGCTGAAGGCCCATCTCGAGGAGCATTACCGGATCAAGATCAGCTCGATCCTGCCGATCGACGACGATCCGGCTACTCGCCCGAACGGTTCGTGGCCCGGTCACTATCCCTCGACACTGGTCGTCAAACACAACGGCGGTCAGCCGTGGATCGTGCGGATCTTCTCCTCATCGGCCGACCTGGTCAGCCGCGTACAGGGTGACGCCGAGATACTGCGATTCCTGGCAACCCACGATTTCCCGGCCGAACGGATCGCCCACGACGACCCGGTGACGGTGCTCGATGGCAAGGGCATGATCGTCACCCGGTTCATCGAGGGTGGACGCCCGAGCGCCAGTTCCCCGGCGCTCTGGTTCGAGATGGCAGAGCTGCTGGCGCGGTTGCACACGCTGCCCGCGGCCGACGGCGCCGTCGCACGGGACGGCGGTGCCGAAGAGCACGACGGTGGCTTTCATGTGGGACGGCCGAAGGAGGACCTGGCGGCTTCCATGAGCTTCCTGGTCAGCGTCGAGAACAAGGTCGACGACGCCTCGGCGGAGAAGTTCGAGTGGTTACGCGATCAGGTCGAGAACGCCGACGATGCCGAGGGACTGCCCGAGGCGCTGACCCACGGCAACTACCATCCGTGGGCTGCCGTCGGCACCCCCGGCGACATCGCGATCGTCGGCTGGGCGGGATCGGGACGCGGGCCCCGGCTGCCCGCCCTGGCTTGGCTGCTGCGTACCGCCGCCGAACGCAACGGCGACGCCAATGTCGACGCGGTGATGCGCGGGTACTCCCGGCACATTCGACTGACCGATGAGGAATTCGACCGGCTTCCGTCGATCCTCAACCTGAGGCCCTTGTGGCTGGAGTGTCTTGGCTTCCGGATGGCCCTCAACGACGGCCGGCCTCCGCAACTGGACGAGGGCTGGATGCAGCCGGCCAGTGTGACGTTCGCCGAACGACTGGCGACCCAGGCGGCCGCAGCAGCCCGTCGCTAGTCAGTTGTTGCCGGCGACGTCCTTGGGGACTTCCAGGTCGCTGTGCACGATCTCCTCGATCGACACGTCGCGGAAGGTGAGCACCTTGGCGCTCTTGACGAACCGGGACGGCCGGTACATGTCCCAGACCCAGGCGTCGGCCATCGAGACCTCGTAGTAGACGTCGCCGCCTTCGGTGCGGACCTTCAGGTCGACCGCGTTGCAGAGATAGAACCGGCGCTCGGTCTCCACCGCGTAGGTGAAGATGCCGACGACGTCCTTGTATTCGCGATAGAGCTGCAGCTCGAGGTCGCTCTCGTACTGCTCAAGATCCTCGGCGCTCATCCGACTCGCTTTCCTCGTGACCGCAGGACTCCCCGACGTGGAGCCCAGGAAATGACCGTACGACCTGGCCCGGCCGGACCGTGCGAGCGACATTGTCGAATCGCATCCGGTGGGTCGGCGTCGGCCCCAGCCGGTCCAGGTGGCCCTGGTGCAGCGGCGTGCAATACCCCTTGTGGACGGCGAACTCGTACTCCGGATAGACGGCGTCGAGTTCGACCATGATCCGGTCCCGGGTGACCTTGGCGATCACCGACGCCGCCGCCACGCAGGCAGCGACCCGGTCCCCCTTCCAGATCGACAGTCCCGGCACCCCGAGACCGTCCACGCTGAACCCGTCGGTCAGCACGTACGTCGGCGCGATGTCCAGCCGCAGCAACGCCCGGCGTAGCGCCTCCAGGTTGGCCACGTGCATGCCGAGCCGGTCGCACTCCTCGGGCTCGACCGCGACCACCGACCAGGCCAGCGCCTTGTCCACGATCTGGTCGTAGCAACGTTCCCGGGCCGCAGCCGTCAGCAGCTTGGAGTCCCGCAGGCCGCTGATCTGTTTGGACTTGGCGTCGGAGAGGATCACCGCACCGGCCACCAGCGGTCCGGCGCAGGCACCGCGTCCGGCCTCGTCCGCGCCGGCCACCGGCGCCAACCCGACCCGCTGCAGCGCACGCTCGTAGCCGTACAGGCCGCTGTCGCGGCGTACCTGCACTCGAGGTATCCCGATGCCGGACGTGAAGGTGCTCATCAACACCTCACGTTAGGCGTCTTCACCACCGGTTGGGCAGGGGCCGGCGACTCACCGGCCGGTACGGCGTCGAAGGTCGGCGGACGTTTCAAGAACCGGGCGTCGCGCAGCGGCGCCACCACCGCGAACACCGGGCCGACGACGTCGTCGACCGGGACGAAGGCACCCATGTACTTGCCGTCGGGATCCTCGTCCTGCAGATGACACCGGGAGTCGGCACTGTCGTCGCGATGATCGCCCATCACCCAGATCCGATCCGCCGGCACGACCACGTCGAACGGGAACTCCGACGGCTTGCTCTGCAGCCCACCCTCGGTGTAGAGGTAGCTCTGCTCGTTCAGCGGCTGCCCGTTGACGGTGATCCGGCCCTGGGTGTCGCAGCACTTGACGTGATCACCGGGCAGCCCGATCACCCGCTTGACCAGGTATTCGCTGTCGGTGTTGGGCAGGATGCCGACCCACTCGAGTCCCTTGCCGATCGGACCCCGCTCCGGGGCCGTCGGCTCGTCGCCCAGCCAGTGGTTGGGGTCCTTGAACACGACCACGTCGCCACGCTTGAAGTGGGTGATCTTCTGCACCGCGATCCGGTCGCCGATGTTCAGCGTGTGCTCCATCGAACCGGACGGCACCAGGAACATCTGACCGACGAAGGCGCGGATCAGCGCGGCGATGATCAGGGCACCGATGACGACGATCAGCAGCTCCTTGATCAAGCTGCCGATCTTGTCGCCGACGGTACGAGGATTGTCCTCCGACCCCGCCTTGGCGTTCAACGGTGTACGTCCGGTCGGGAGACGGTGTTCATCCTTGCCATGGCGGGTTCTCTCGACACGTCGGTCATTATTCCCCAGGACCGGAGCGATCCCGGGGCTGCAGCGCCGATGGCGGCCAAGCCGAGGCTCAGGCCTCGCGCTTCTCCTTGATCTTGGCGGCCTTGCCGCGCAGACCGCGCAGGTAGTAGAGCTTCGCGCGGCGGACGTCACCGCGGCGATCGACCTCGATCTTGTCGATGATCGGGCTGTGCACCGGGAAGGTCCGCTCGACGCCGACACCGAAGCTGACCTTGCGTACGGTGAAGGACTCGCGGACGCCGCCGCCGGACCGGGCAATGACGACACCGGTGAAGAGCTGAACGCGGGAACGGTTGCCCTCGACCACGCGGACGTGCACCTTGACGGTGTCGCCGGGGCGGAAGTCGGGAACGTCGTCGCGCAGCGAATCCGCATCGAGCGCGTCGATCAGCTGGGAAGAGACCGTGTTGGCCATGATGGTGTCCTTGCCCGGTGCCACAGGTCACCGTTAGCGGTGAATGTTCTGAATCCGTCCCCGCGGCGCGGACGAACCCCCTGTGGCAGGAGCCGCGCGATCACGAGGACAACAGCGAGCAATCTTGCCACAGCGGTACCGGTCGGAGGAAATCGCGCGGCGGAGAGGACGATGCCATGACCGACTTCCACCTCGTCGGTTGGCTGGTGTTGTACGTCGACGGCCGGCTGCTGCTGGCCCGCCGGGCCGGCGTCGGCTACGGCAACGGCTGCTGGGGGCTGCCCGGCGGACACGTCGAGGACGGCGAGACGCTGGCCCAGGCGGCTGCGCGAGAGGCCGCCGAGGAGGTCGGAATCCGGGTCGACCCGGCCGACCTGACGCCGCTCGGGATGTCCCGTTACATCGACGGCGACGTGGCCGGACTCGATCTGTTCTTCCGCGCCGACCGCTACGCCGGTGAACCGAGCCCGGTCACCGAGTGCGACCGGGTCGGCTGGTTCGGTCTGACCGAGCTGCCCGATCCGATCCTGGGTTGGCTGCCGGCAACACTGCATCGCCTGCTCGTCGAGCGCCGGTGGTACGAGGAGATGCTCGACTGAACCGCGATCAGCCCACCGCCTTCGCGCCGATAGGCCCTGTCTCGATGGCTGCCGTTTCGACGGTCTCTGTGCCGATGGTCTCGACCCGGGCGAACCGTCCCGGCTCGGGCTCGTCGGTGAAGGTCAGCTCACCGGTCAGCCCGATCTCGTCCAGGAACGGGCGGTCGTGGCTGATCACCAACAGGGCGCCCTGATACTGCCGCAGCGCCGAGGTCAGCGCGGCGACGGTGCTCAGGTCCAGGTTGTTGGTCGGCTCGTCCAGGATCAACAACTGCGGCGGCGGCTCGGCCAGCAGCAGGGCTGCCAGGCTGGCCCGGAACAGCTCGCCGCCGGACAGCGTACGAGCGGGCCGGGTGATCTCATCGGCGCCGAGCAGGAACCGGGCCAGCCGAGCCCGCAGCGTGTTGTCGTCGGCGCCGGGCGCCAACCGGGACACCGAAGTGAGCACCGGCAGATCGTCGTCCAGGATCTGCAGCCGTTGTGGCAGCACCCGGTACGGCACCCGGACCTCGATCGAACCGGACAACGCCGGAATCGCACCGGTGAGGGTGTCGATCAGGGTGGTCTTGCCGGTGCCGTTGCCGCCGGTCAGCGCGAGCCGTTCCGGGCCGCGGATGTGCAGGTCGACGGCAACCCCGTTGCGCAGCACCAGGTCGTGGCTGATCACGACGTCGCGGCCGGCCGGCAACGACGTGTTGCTCAGATCGACGCGTACTTGATCATCGTCGCGCACCCGCTCCTCGGCCTCGTCCAATTGCTTCCTGGCGTCGTCGACGTCGGACTCCAATCCGTTGCGCAGCTTGCCGTTGGACACCTCCGCCTTGCGTTTCATCGCCCCGGCGAGGATCTTCGGCATACCGCTCTTCTCTGCGTACGCCTTGCCGTAGCGGTTGCGCCGGTCGATCTTGGTCTGCGCCTCGATCAACTCCCGCTTCTGCCGTTTCAGGTTGGCCTCGGCGGTGCGTACGGCCCGAGCCGCCGCCTCCTGCTCGATCGCGACCGCCTCGGTGTAGTCGGCGAAATTCCCACCGTAGAAGGCGATCTCGGAGTCTCGCAACTCGGCGATCTGATCACACAGCATCAAGAGTTCGCGATCATGGCTGACCGCGATCACCGGCCCCGGCCAGCGGCGTACCGCGGCGTAGAGGCGATCCCTCGCCGCATGATCAAGATTGTTGGTCGGCTCGTCCAGCAACAGCACGTCCGGGCGGCTCAGGAAGAGACCGGCCAGCGCCAGCAATACCACCTGACCGCCGGACAGCGTCCCGATCGGCCGAGCAAGATCAAGATCGGCGAAGCCGAAGGCCGCCAACTCGGCGCCGACGCGTTCCTCGATGTCCCAGTTGTCGCCGATGATCTCGAAGTCGTCGAGCTCACCGTTGCCGGCGTCGACCTTCGCCAGTGCGGCGATGATCGCCTCGATGCCGAGGACGGATGCGACGCTGCGATCTCCGTCCAGGACGAGATCCTGCGGCAGGTAGCCGACCCGGTCCGGCCGGCTCAACTGCCCCGAGGTGGGTGACAGATCACCGGCCAGCAATTTGATCAAGGTCGACTTGCCGGCACCGTTGCGGCCGACCAGACCGGTGAAACCCTCGGTGAAGGTGCAGTCGAGCCCGTCGAGCACGGTCTCGCCGGTGGGGAAAGAGAAGGAAAGGTCGTGACAGACCAACACGGCAGACATCTGCGAACTCCTGAAGTCGAGAAGAAGCACCGGCCGGATCGGCTGGGTGCAACTGGGTCGGACTTCAGAGATCCACTGGTGGGCCTTCCGCAGACAACAGGACGGGCAGCAGTGTAACGAGCGCTCCGGCCGGACTCAAACGCCCGCTCGAACGATCGACGAACGCAACCGGGCCCGGCCCCTGACCGGACCGTGACATCGCCGGGACACCTCGGTGATCGGGGCTGCCTAGATTCGCCGTATGCGTGAACACAGCAAGATCAACTTCGGTCGCTTGCTGGCGGCGTCGTCGGTCCTGGCCCTGGCCGGGATCGGTGTCACCGCCGCCTCCGCAGCGACCCTGCCCGCCGCCGACGCCTCCGCCGAGGCCACCGCGCCGCCGGCCACCGTGCGCGATCTGCACGTCGGCGTGAAGCCGATCGACAACAGCAGCGCCGGTCACTACTACGTCTGGCTCACCTTCAAGAACACCTCCCATCATCGGGTGTCGATGTACGGCTACTCGGGCGTCTCGTTCGTCGCGTACGGCAACGGCACCCAAGTAGGCCTGCCGACCGGCTGGGAACACAACCGACGGCCGCACCGGGTCGTGCTGGCGCCCGGCGCGAAGACCAAGGAACTGGTCACCATCACCGACGCCGGCGTCTACGGCGGCAGGACCGTGAGGACCGACGGCTTCCGCGTCTACATCCCCGACTCTCGCGCGGCGGTGTTCGTCCCGTACAAGACCCGGGCGACCACCCGGCACGTCCGCCAGTTGGCGGTCGAACCGGTGGGTGCGAAGATCCCGTGATCAAGATCGTTTCGACCACTCCGACAGGAGCTCGAGTTCGTCGTCGACACTGAGCCCGGCCCGCCGGTCACGGTCCAGACCGAGCTGCCGCTCGTAGCTCAGCGAACGCTGCGCGGTCTCGACCAGCGGCCGCAACTGCATCCCGGCAGCTCCGGCGGCCGCGTTGGATCGGCAGCCGAAACCGCGGTACTCGGCCGGCAGCCACAGCGGCAACGATCGCGGCCCGGCCCAGTATTCGACGCCGTGCTCGACCAGGAAGGCGGGATCGATCCGAACCTGTTGATCATGGTCCCCGGCAACCTGAGCCACCATGTCAAGTAGCTGACTCAAGGGCAGCGGATCGCCTACTGCGTTGAGGATCCCGGCAGTTCGGTTCTCGGCGGAGTCCAGCAACCAGCCGGCGAGATCATCGACGTCGATGACCTGGGTGAGGGCGTCGGGCGTGTCGGGAACCAGCACTCGGCCGCCGCGGGCGAACCGTGCCGGCCAGTAGCCGAACCGATCGCTGACGTCGCCGGGTCCGACGATCAAGCCGGCTCTGCTGATGTGCGCGCGGTCACCGACCGACTCGATCACCGCAGCTTCGCAAGCAACCTTGGCCGGTCCGTACTGCTCCGGATCGGTGTACGTGTCGGCCTGCAGTGGTGGGTGCAGTGCCGCCGACTCGTCCTGGCCCGGTGTCGCGTCGTCGGTGTAGACCGAGACGGTGGATACGAACGTCCAGAGGCCCGCCCGCTCTCCCAGCGTCTGCAGCGCGTCGCGGACCTGTCCGGGCTGGCGACTGACGTCGATCACCGCGTCCCACTCGCCCGCCACCCCCGCGTAGGCGTCGATTCCAAGGTCACGATCGGCGTGCACCCATGCGGTGCCCTCCGGTGGCCGGCTACTGGTCCCGCGCGCCAGGCAGGTCACCTGATGTCCCCGGCCCACTGCCTGCCGCGCGGTCGCCGCGGACAGGAACGCCGTGCCGCCCAAGATCAAGATCTTCATCTGCCGATGATGTCAGTCCGGTCGCCCGGACGCGACCGTTCCGGCGCCGATCTGCCGTCAGCAGATCGGCCCGGTCAGGTTGACGCCCGGATCACCAACTGGGGTCGCGGACCGACCTCACGCAGCTGGCGACCCTCGACCGCGGCGACCAGGCAGCGGCCGACCGCGTGACCAAGATCGGCGATGTGATGTTCCAGGGCGGAGATCGGCGGATCCGCGCGTTGGCAGGTCAGGGTGTCGTCCCAGGACATCACCGACACGTCGGTGGGCACGACCCGGCCGCTGTGTCGGACGAAATCCTCGACGACCGTGGCCAGGAAGTCGCCGTCGACCAGGAACGCCGTCGGTGGATGATCACGACGCAGCGCAGCGGCCAGCATCTCGCGGCAACGTTCGGGGTCGTAGTTCGCAGGCGCGGCGACGCCCTCGATCAGCCCGTCCGCGAGGTAGTCGGAGAACGCCTGCATCCGTACGTGGGTGTGGAACTGGGCCGGCGGTCCGGTGATCCAGTCGATCCGCCGATGTCCGGCCGCACGCAGGTAGTCCAGCGCCTCGCGCAGTCCGCCGGCGTTGTCCACGGCCACCGCGTTGGCCGTCACCGGCTGGTGCGTGTCACCGAGCACGACATGGGCCAGGCCGAGTTGATCAACTCGGTCCTCCAGGTCGTCGCCGACGCCGATGTCCTTGCACAGCACGGCATCCACCGAGCCGTCGCGGGCCCAGCGGGCGTAGGTGGCCAGTTCCTCGTCCCGATCCGCGACGATCTCCACGATCACCATGTGACCCTGGCCGATCACCTCGTCGCCGAGCCCGACCAGCAACTGGTTGTAGAACTCCTCGCTGCGCGGCGACCAGCTGTTGCGCTCCATGGTCAGGCCGAAAGTGGACATAGTCAGAGTTCTACCCTGCGCGGTTCACGTGATCGGGCATAGGCACGCCACGACGGCGCGCCTCGTCGATGAACCGCTGACTCATCGCCGGCTCCGGGGACGCCGTCCGCAGGGCCTTGGTGAACTCCGCCTGCGGGTTCAAGATCACCTCGTCGGCCGAGCCACGCTCCACCACCTTGCCGCGATACATCACCAGGATCTCGTCGGAGAAGTGCCGGGCGGTGGCCAGGTCGTGGGTGATGTAGAGCATCGCCAGCTTTTCCTCCTGCTGGATCCGGGCCAGCAGATTCAGCACCTCCAGCCGGATCGACACGTCCAGCATGGACACCGGTTCGTCGGCGATCAGCACGCTCGGTGACGGCGCCAACGCCCGGGCGATCGCGACCCGCTGCCGCTGCCCCCCGGACAACTCGTGCGGGTGCCGGTCAACGAACCGGTCGGCCGGGGTGAGGTTCACCCGCTCGAGCAGCTCGAGCACCTTCTTCCCTGCCTCGTCGTCGGACTTGGCCAGGCCGCTGATCCGCAGCGGTCGTTCGATGTGATGACCCACGCTGTGGAAGGGATTCAGCGAGGCGAACGGGTCCTGGAAGACCATCTGGACCCGGTTCCGGTACATCTTCAGGCCCCCGCCCCGACGCGCGATCGGGAGGTCGCCGAGCCAGATCTCACCGGAGGTCGGGCGTTCCAGCTGCGCGATCATCCGCGCGACGGTGGACTTGCCCGATCCGGACTGACCGACCAGCGCCAGGGTCCTGCCTTCGGCCAACTCGAACGAGACGTCGGTGACCGCGTTCAGGGTGCTGGTCTTCAGCCCGTTGCGCAGCCGGAATCTCTTGCACAGCTCGCGAACCGCCAATGTGGTCATCGTCGCTCCTGATAGCCGGCTCGGACGAAGTCCCCCGCATCGCCGGTCAGCGACGGGAAGGAGCCCAGCAGCTTCTTGGTGTAGTCGTGCTGCGGCTCGAAGTAGAGATCCTCGGCGGTGGCCAGTTCGACGATGTTGCCGTCCCGCATCACCGCGACCCGGTCGGCGATCTCCAGCAGCAGCGGCAGATCGTGGGTGATGAAGATGACCGCGAAGCCCAGTTCGGTACGCAGCCGCAGGATCTCCTGCAGGATCTCGCGTTGGACCACCACGTCCAGGGCGGTGGTCGGCTCGTCCATGATCATCAATTGCGGATCCAGGGCGAGCGCCATCGCGATCATCACCCGCTGCCGCATGCCGCCGGAGAGTTCGTGCGCGAACGAGTTGATCCGCCGTCGCTCCACTCCGACCAATTCCAGCAGGTCCTGGCTGCGCTGCAGCCTCTCGTCCCGGCTCATCGACGGGGCATGGGTGGCGAACACGTCGGCCAGCTGAGCTCGTACGCTGATCACCGGGTTGAGCGAATTCATCGCCCCCTGGAAGACCATCGACACCTTCGACCAGCGGAACCGGCGAAGTTCCTTGCCCTGCAGGGAAAGAACGTCGAGGTCCTGGTTCGTGGTCGCGTCGTGGAAGATCACCGAACCGCCGGTGATCACCGCCGGCGGCCGATGCAACTGGTTCAGTCCGTAGGCCAGCGTGGTCTTGCCGCAACCGGACTCCCCCGCCAGCCCGAGGATCTCGCCGCGACGCAACTCGAACGACGCCGACTTGACCGCGTGCACAGGTTCTGCGACCTCGTAGTCGATGCTCAGCTCGGTGACGGTGAGCACCGGCTCGCCGATGTCGGGCCGGCCACGATCCAGGGTGTTGGTCAGTTCGGCCAAGGCCGAGGCGTCGTCCTCGGCGACCGGCTCCGGCTCGGCCTGGATCACCGGCTCGCTCGGGAATGCGGTCACGCCGCCGCCTCCTTCTGCTCGGCGGCGCGTTCGATCCGCGCCTCCGCCTTCTTGGTCCGATGCAGGTGCTGCGTCCGCAGCCGCGGGTTGATCACCTCGTCGATGGCGAAGTTGATCAAGGCCAGACCCGTGCCCAGCAAGGCGATCATCGCACCCGGCGGCACGAACCACCACCATCCGCCGAGGGTCAGCGCCTGACCGTTCTGCGCGTAGTAGAGCATCGATCCCCAGGTCTGGGTGCCGACCACGCCCAGCCCGATGAAGGCCAGGCCCGCCTCGCCGAGGATCGCCCAGATCATCGCGAACACGAAGCCGGACGACATCACCGGCAACAGATTGGGCAGGATCTCGACCGCGATGATCCGCAGCGGACCTTCCCCGGCCACCTTGGCGGCCTGGACGTAATCACGATTGCGGATGGACAGCGTCTGGGCACGCAGCACGCGGGCACCGGCGGCCCAGGAGGTGATCGCCAGCACCAGCGAGATCAGCAGAATTCCCTTCTGCTGCACGTACGATCCGATCACGATCATCAGGGGCAGACCGGGCAAGATCAACACCACGTTGGTGAACAGCGAGAACAGTTCGTCCAGCCAACTGCCGGCGTAGCCGCCGAGGACACCGAACAGCAGGGACAGGAACGTTGCCATCCCGCCGACCAGCAGGCCGATGATCAAGGAGCCGCGGGTGGCCCAGGACAGTTGGGCAAAGACGTCCTGGCCGGTCTGCGTGGTGCCGAAGATGTGGTCCGCACTCGGCGGAGCCATCCCGATGTCGGAGATCGCCAACGGATCCTGGACCACGAACGGGCCGATGATGCCGAACAGGAAGATCGCCAGCACGATCGAGAGGCCGACGACGGACTTGGCGGTGAGATAGCGACGGAGCATCGGCGGTCCTAACTCGAGACCCGGGTACGCGGGTCGATGAAGCCGTACAGCAGGTCGACCAGCAGGTTCGCACACAGCACGGACAGGGTGATCACCAGGAAGAGTCCCTGCATCAACGCATAGTCGTTGTTCTGTACCGCCTGCAGCATGGTGAACCCGATGCCGGGATAGCTGAACACCGTCTCCACCACGATCGAACCGGAGACCACGAATCCCAGCGAGATGGCGAATCCGCTGATACTCGGCAGCACCGCGTTGCGGGCGGCGTAGGTGATCATGATCCGCATCGGTGACAGGCCCTTGGCCTCCGACGTCAGCACGTAATCCTCGCTGAGCGTGGACACCATCATGTTGCGCATGCCCAGCAGCCAGCCGCCGATGGAGGAGATCACGATCGTGATCGCCGGCAGGATCGCGTAATAGGTGGCGTTGGCAATGAACGGCCAGTCCCAGGCCGGCCGGACCAGGTTCGGATCGTAGCCGCCGCTGATCGGGAACCAGCCCAGGTTGACCGCGAAGATGTAGACGAAGATCAACGCCAGCCAGAAGTACGGGATCGACTGCAGCATGGTGGTGGACGGGATGATCGCGTCCAGCCAGCTGCCCCGCTTCCAGCCGGCCAGCATGCCGAGCCCGACCCCGAGGATGAACGTGATCACCGTCGACATGCCGACCAGCCACAACGTCCACGGGATCGAGTCGGCGATGACCGTGCTGACGTGCTCGGGGAAATAGGTCACGCTGACCCCGAGATCGCCGGACAGCAGGCCTTTCAGGTAGCTGACGTACTGAGCGCCGAGCGACTGATGGGTGTCGGTGCCGAGCATCAGTTCGATCGACTTGCGGGTGCTCGCGCTGACCGGCCCTCGCAACGCGAGCTTGGCCAGCATCGCATCCACCGGGCTGCCGGGCAGCGCACGCGGAATGAAGAAATTCAGCGTGATCGCTGCCCAGGCAGCCACCAGGTAGAAGGCGAGTTTTCTGATCACGTACACGACGAGATCCTGTCCTCCTGGAGACCGGTTGGTGACGTGATGATCACTTGGCGGGCTTGAGATTCATCAGCACCTGGGCGTTGTCCGGTGCGGACCAGGCCGGCGGGTAGGCGTACATGTCGGAGTCGGTCGGGAACCCGGTTGCCTTGCTGGTGTTGTACTCGGTCAACGTCGAGCCGATGATGATCGGGATGTACGGCAGATCGGCGGAGATGATCTTCTGGATCTTGAAGTACGCCTGCTTCTTGGTCTCCACGTCGTTGGTGCCGGCCGCCGACTTCAACGCTGCATCGACCTGTGGGTTGGAGAATCGCGACGAGTTGCCGTACGGGTTGCCGTTCTTGCCCACCGCAACCGTGTTGGAGAAGAACGTGTTGTACAGGTAGTACGGATCGGGCGCCGGGCCCTGGCCGAGCGAGTCGATCACCAGCTCGAACTTGCCGTTGGTCTTCGCCGCGTTCCACTCGTTCACGCTCACCTGCTGCGGCACCAGTTGGATGCCGATCTTGTTGAACTGCTGCTTGAGCAGGTCGATCGCGGTGATGTAGTCGGTCCACCCCGAGACCACCTTCACCGTCAGCTTCAACGGCTGACCGTCCTTGGTGTAGACGCCGTTCTTCATGGTGTAGCCGGCATCCTCCAGCACCTTCTTGGCCGCCGCGACGTCGGCCGTCTGCGGCGCCTCCTTGATGCCGGGATCGATGAAGTCCTTGTCCCGGTCGGGCAACGCGTACGCCGGGGTCACCGGCTTGCCCAGGCCGTAGAAGGCCAGCTTGTTCAGCTGCTCACGATCCATTCCGAGGTACATCGCCTTGCGGACGGCGAGATCGGTCTGCGGCCCCTCACAACCCAGCTTTGTGTTGGCGCAGGTGAACAGCGACGCCTGCGCGGTGCCGGTGTTCACGTACGACAGCTGCGGCTTGTTCTTGATCAACTTGTCCAGGTTCGGGATGGAGGCGCTCTGGTAGTCGATCTCGCCGGCCATGTACTTGTCGGTCGCCGCCTGGTTGCCGGACAACGCGATGTAGCGAACGCCGCCGATCGCCGGCTTGCCCTGCTGCCAGTAGTTCGGATTGGCCTTCAGCAGGTAGGACTGCTGGGTGAACTCGCTGAGCTCGAAGGCACCGGTGCCGACCGGCTTCTTGTTCTCGTAGGTGACCGGGTTGTCGATCTTGGACCAGAGGTGCTCGGGCACGATGTAGGTCCGGCCGAGGGCGTTGACGCCGTCGGCGTAGGACGGCTGATCGTAGGTCAGCTCGACGGTGTTGTCGTCGACCAGCGTCGCCTTGGGCGAGTGCCCGGTGGTGTTGAGCTCCTTGGTCTTCTGGATCAGGTTGAACGTGAACGCGACATCCTTGGCGCTGAACGGCTCGCCGTCGCTCCACTTCACGCCGGAGTGCACCTTGATCGTCAGCTTGGTGCCGTCGTCGTTCCAGGAGTAGCTGTCCCCCAGCACGTTGACCGGCTTCTGATCCAGAGCCTTCAACGGGTTGAAGTAGAACAGCGGCTCGTAGATGACGCCCTGCGACAGGCTGAGCACGTTCGGCGAGAACGGGTTGAAGTTCTCCTGGAACGGACCGGCGCCACCACCGATGGTGATGATCGCGTCGGACTTCTTGGCGGACTCGCTGGACGAGTTGCCCGCGCTGTTGTCGTTGTTGAGATTCGAGCCGGCGTTGCAGCCGGCTACGGCCAAGGTCGCGGCCGCCGCGAGAGCGACCAGCCCCTTGGTCAGAAAAGTGGTGCGTGACATCCGGCCCCCAGTGCGTCGATGAACCAGGAGGTGTCCGAAGTCCTCGGACACTTCCTTAACCAAATGAACAAACTTGCGGTAGTTTGCAGTGCGTAACCGGGTGTTGTCAATGGCGGATCTGTGATCGGGCCACAGTTGAGCAGGACACGTCGACGTGTCGACCTCCCGAAGGAGTGATCATGGGCCGTTCTCGACGCGCACTGGACGGTGCGGTGCTGGACCTCACCCGTCAGCGCGGGGTGGTGACCCGACTGGAGTTGGCCGAGAACCTCGGCGTCACTCCGGCAACCATCACCAACGTGGTCAAGCGGCTGTTGGCCGACCAGCTGCTGGTCGAGCACGGGCATTCCGCGTCGACCGGTGGCAAACGCCGTACGCTGCTGCGGCTGAATCCGGCTTCGCGGTATGCGCTCGGCCTGAGTTTCGACCGGGTCCGGCTGACGGTTGCGCTGACCGATTTCGCCGGCGGACTGGTCGGCCAGGCGGTCACCGCGATGCCGTCGGACGGGCTGTCGCTGGACGAGGCCATTCGCAAGACGCTGACCGCGCTCGGCGTCGCACCGGCCGAGGTGGCCGGGATCGGGCTGGCCGATCCGGTCAGCAACGCCACGCCCTGGCTGCCGGCGGCGGTCAGTGAACCTGTGCTCAGCAGTGACACGATCCGGCGGATCAGCGACACCGTGGGCGGCCCGGTGCTGATCCGGGACGAGGCGACCTGCGCCGCGCTCGGCGAGCTGTGGACCGGCTCGACCTCGGAGACCGCCTGTTTCGCCACCGTCTACATGTCGGATCAGATCACCGCCGGACTGGTGCTGAACGGGCGCGCGCACGACACCGAACCGCGCGGCAGCCTCGGCCACATGTCGATCGACCTGGACGGACCGCCGTGTCCGTGCGGCGCGCGGGGTTGTGTCGACGTGCTGGCCTCGCCGGCGGCGGTGGTAGCGCACGTGCTGACCAACGGAGCTCATGCCGTACGACTCGGGCTGGCCGGTGTGCCCGGCACCCGGGCCGCCGACTTCAGCAAGATCGCCCGCGCGGCGGTGCACGGCGACCGGACCTGCCTGGCCGCGATCACCGACGCCGCCTCGGCATTGGCCGTCGGCATCGCCAACCTGGTCACCGTGCTCGGTTTGGATCAGGTCTTCCTCACCGGTCCCGGCTTCGCCGACTCCGGCGGGATCTACCAACGAGTGATCACCGACCGGCTCGCCTTGGTCCACCGCAAGGGGACGCCACCGGTGAAGGTGACCCTCTCCACGCTGGATCTAGAGGCCGCCGCGATCGGCGCGGCGACCTTGGTGCTTCAGTCGTCGACGGTCGCGGCCGGCCGAACCGCCTGAGCCACTTCGTTTATTTACTTAAGTTCGAGTGAGGGTTATGTCAGTGCACCGGCGGGGCGCGGCGGCCCGGGCGCCGAGCCATTGAGTTCTCGGATCTTCCGTTGCGTTTGTCCGAGGTTGCTGCGGTTTCGCCGAGTTTGCACGGCGCATTGGCTCGGCAAAGTTCGCCGAACCTCGGACAAGTCACGACTGACGCACGATCGTGCGAGAGTCCGGCAGATAAGTTGATCTTGGAGCTCGACAACGCAGACGCCGGGCCGAAGCCGGTCGGCCACTTCGCCGGCCTGTTAACCGACACATGCCCATAAGCCCGGCGTCGTGAGGAGAACGTCAGCGCGCTCGGGGCCAAAGTGGCCCAACCACCCCGACCGCCGGAACTCGCGACAACGCGACTTTGGGCGGTCTGCGACCCCTGATCAGCCGCCCGAACTCGTGTTGTCGCGACTTTGGGTGGTGTGCCACCCCGATCGGCCACCCGAAGTGGAGGGCACGCGGCGACGAATCCGTGGACGCGACCACGCCCGGGGCGAGGGGGTCGTCCCGAACGCAAGCCGCCGGACCAGATCGCGGCAGCAGGCACTGACTCGACCGCGTAAAGGTCAGTCCGACACGTTGCTGCAGCGGGAGAGGGCGTGCAGCATGTCGCGGTTGAGCCGGGAGATCACCTGCAGCGGGATCTCCTTCGGGCACACCGCGGCACACTCACCGATGTTCGTGCAGCCGCCGAAGCCCTCCTCGTCGTGGGCGGAGACCATCCCGATCACCCGTGAATCACGCTCAGGCTGGCCCTGCGGCATCAGCCCGAGGTGGGTGATCTTGGCGCCGGTGAACAGCATCGCCGAACCGTTCGGGCAGGCCGCAACGCAAGCGCCGCAGCCGATGCAGGTCGCGGCGTCGAACGCGGTGTCGGCGTCGTCCTTCGGGATCGGCATCGCGTGGCTGTCCGGCGCCGCGCCGGTCGGCGCGCTGATGTAGCCGCCGGACTGGATGATCCGGTCGAACGCACTCCGGTCGACCACCAGATCCTTGACCACCGGAAATGCATCCGCCCGCCACGGCTCGATGTCGATCACGTCGCCGTCGGAGAAGGAACGCATCTGCAACTGGCAGGTCGTCGTCTGCACCGGGCCGTGTGCCTCACCGTTGATCACCACACCGCACATGCCGCAGATGCCCTCGCGACAGTCGCTGTCGAACGCGATCGGATCCTCGCCCCGCAAGGTCAACCGCTCGTTCAGCACGTCCAGCATCTCCAGGAAGGACATGTCGGTGCTGACCTCGTCGACGTCATAGCTGACCATCCGGCCCTCGGCCTGAGCGTTCGGCTGCCGCCACACCCGTACGGTGATCTTCACGCGTTCGTCCTCATCTCTTCCTCGACCATGATCATCTTCCGCTGCCCGATCATGATCACTTGTAGCTGCGCTGCTTCAATTCGATGAACTTGTAAGTCAGGTCTTCCTTGTGCAGCACGGGTTTGCCGACCTCGCCCGGCGCCGACGTGCCACCGAACTCCCAGGCCGCGACATAGGTGTAGTCGTCATCGTCACGCAGCGCCTCGCCGTCCTCGGTCTGGCTCTCGGCCCGGAAGTGCGCCCCGCAGGACTCCCGCCGATGCAGCGCGTCGATGCACATCAGCTCGCCCAGCTCCAGGAAGTCGGCGACTCGGTTGGCCCGCTCCAGAGCCTGGTTGAACTCCTCGTTCGTGCCCAGCACCCTGACGTTGGTCCAGAATTCCTGCCGCAGTTCGCGAATCTGACCGATCGCCTTCCGCAGCCCTTCCTCGGTCCGCTCCATCCCGCAGTATTCCCACATGATGTTGCCGAGTTCCCGGTGGAAGGAGTCGACGGTGCGTTCGCCGTTGATCGACAAGAGCTTGTCGATCCGCTGCCGGACCGCGGCCACCGCCTCCACCGCGGCGGGATGGTTCTCGTCGATCTTCTCGTACGGTCCGCCGGCCAGATAGTCGTTGATCGTGTTCGGCAGCACGAAGTAGCCGTCGGCCAGCCCCTGCATCAGAGCGCTGGCGCCCAGGCGGTTCGCACCATGATCGGAGAAGTTGGCCTCGCCGGCCACGTACAGGCCGGGGATGGTCGACTGCAGGTCGTAATCCACCCACAGTCCACCCATCACGTAGTGCACCGCCGGATAGATCCGCATCGGCACCCGGTACGGCGACTCACCGGTGATCCGCTCGTACATGTCGAACAGGTTGCCGTACTTCTCCGCGATCTGATGCTGGGTCATCCGCGACATCGCCTCGGAGAAGTCGAGGTAGACGCCACGGCGGAAATCGCCGACCTTCGGCCCGACACCGCGACCCTCGTCGCAGACGTACTTCGCTGCCCTGGAGGCGATATCTCGCGGTACTAGGTTGCCGAAGGAGGGATAGATCCGCTCCAGGTAGTAGTCGCGATCCTCCTCCGGGATGTCCCGCGGATCCTTTTCGCAGTCCTCGGCCCGCTTCGGCACCCAGATCCGGCCGTCGTTGCGCAGCGACTCGCTCATCAAGGTGAGCTTGGACTGATAGTCACCGGAGACCGGGATGCAGGTCGGATGGATCTGTGTGTAGCAAGGGTTTGCCATCAGCGCACCCTTGCGGTGCGCCCGCCAGGCGGCGGTCACGTTGGAGCCCATCGCGTTGGTGGACAGGTAGTACACGTTGCCGTAGCCGCCGGAGGCCAGCACCACCGCATCGGCGAAGTGGGTCTCCAACTCACCGGTGATCATGTTCCGGGCGACGATGCCGCGGGCGCGGCCGTCGACGATGATCAACTCCTGCATGTCGTGCCGGGTGTACGCGGTCACGGTGCCGGCCGCGATCTGCCGCTCCAACGCCTGGTAGGCGCCGAGCAGCAACTGCTGGCCGGTCTGCCCGCGGGCGTAGAACGTCCGCGACACCTGCACGCCGCCGAAGGACCGGTTGTCCAGCATGCCGCCGTATTCGCGGGCGAACGGGACGCCCTGGGACACGCACTGGTCGATGATCTGAGTGCTGACCTGGGCCAGCCGGTAGGTGTTGGTCTCCCGGGAGCGGTAGTCGCCGCCCTTGACGGTGTCGTAGAACAGCCGGTAGACCGAGTCACCGTCGTTGCGGTAGTTCTTGGCCGCGTTGATGCCGCCCTGAGCCGCGATCGAGTGCGCCCGCCGCGGACTGTCCTGATAGCAGAAGCTCTTCACGTGCAGTCCGGACTCACCGAGGGTGGCCGCTGCCGAGGCACCCGCCAGGCCGGTGCCGATCACGATCACGCTGAGCTTGCGGCGGTTGCTCGGGTTCACCAGCTTGGCGGTGAAGATCCGCTGATCCCACATGTCCTGGATCGGGCTGTCCGGCGCCTTGGTGTCGGCGATCGGGTCGCCGAGCGAGTAGAGATCGTCGGCGTCGACTCCGAGAGCAACTGAAGACTCGGTCACCGGGGATTCGTTGTCAGACATGAGATTCCTCGCGCTCGGGGGTCAGCGGGTGATCACGCCGGCGACGATCGACCACGGCACCAGCAGGAAGCCGACGGTGATCAGACCGGCCACGACGTAGGCGATGATGTTGAGTCGGCGGCGGACGACCTGGCTGGTGTTGGCGCCGAGCGTGGTCAGCCCGCTCCAGACACCGTGCCGGACGTGGAAGCCGACCGCCAGGATGGCCAGCGTGTAGACCGCCACCACCCACCAGACGCTCATGCTGTTCAGCAGTCGGTCGTACGGGCTCGGCGACGCACCGCCCGGATGGATGTTTCCGGTGGTCAGGTTCAGGATGTGGAAGATCACGTACAGGAAGATCACCACCCCGCCCCAGCGCAACGTGAACGACGCGTAGGTGCGTTGCACACCGCGCCGTCCCTTGTTGGTCTGGTAGCGCTTCTTCATCCCGGTCCGCGCCTTCACGTCACGCCGGGTGATCACGATCGCGGAGTAGACGTGGCCGAACAACGCGGCCAGCAGGACCACCCGCAGGATCCAGAAGAACCCGTCGTAGGGAAGGATCGGCTCGCCCAGGGTGTGCAGGTGGCTTGAGTACGTGTTGAACGTGTTCTCGCCGCCGAAGGCCATCAGGTTGCCGTACATGTGTGCCAGCAGGAACAGCACGAAGATCAGACCGGTGACGGCCATCAGCGCCTTGAGCGCGACCGATGACCGCCAGGCCTTCTGCTTGGCGGTCAGCTGTTTGCGCGCTGGTGCTGTCTTTTGAGTGGGTGTCGTCGTCGCCACGCGGCCAACACTAGACCTTTGGCGCGGGTGGCATTAAACCCGTACGGGCGTGTGTGGCCAACACCTCATCGGCCGAGTGACCGGCACCACACCGCCGGCTTGTCCCGCGGTCAGGAAGCCACCGCGACCATGATCAAGATCACAACGGCGGCGATCGAACCGATGATCGCCAACCCGTAACAGATCACCGCGATCAGGCCGCGGTGCTTCAACTGCAGCCCGTCGTAGAGGGTGTAGCGGAATCGGTGTCCGGCGTGGACGAGCATCGCGATCAGCGCCAGTGCGGTCAGCACCACAGTTACCGGATTGCCCACCACCGCGAGCAGATGCCGATAGTCGATGTCCACCCAACCCAGCGGCAGCGCCAGCCCGAAGAGCAAGATCAACACCGGCAGCAGCAACGACACCACCACCCCACCGGCGCTGAATCCCAACCAGAGAACGGGTTCGGCATGGACCTTGGGGCGACCCGCACGGCGGGCCGAGAGCTCAGTCATGGACCACCAACCACCAGACGAAGATCGACACCGCGACCAGCACCACGTACTGCCCGGCGACGATGGCCGCGGCACTGACCCGGGCGCTGCCGAGCTTGATCACCATGGCGCGTGGGGTGAGCAGGAACCAGGTGACCGTGTGCAGCGCCGCGAACAGGAAACTGATCACGTTGATGATCACCACCCATGGCTGCCCGGCCCAGTCCACGAAGTTTCCGAAGGCGGACTCGCCGCGGGCCAGCGCGGTGAACAGCAACAGCAGATAGAGCACGAACCAGCCGACGAACAGGCTGCTCAGCTCGCGCATCACGAACAGGAAGTAGGTGCCCTTCTTGGTCCACCACCAGGTCGACATCGGCCGCCGATAGCCGGTCTGGGCGGCCGGATCACGGACGGTCATCGGGCGCCCCTGTTCATCGGGCACCGCCGGTTCATCGGGCACCGCCGGTTCATCGGGCACCCCGGGGCAGCAGGATGGCCTTCAGGTTCTCGGTGGCGGCCTTCAGCTTGTAGCGCTGGATCGCCGAGGCCGGATCGACGTGCTTGGGGCAGACCCGGGTGCATTCGCCGACGAAGGTGCAGCCCCAGACCCCCTCCTTCTCGATCAGTACGTCCAGCCGTTCCCGGGCGCCGCGGTCGCGGGAGTCCAGGTCGTACCGTTCGGCCAGCGCGATCGCGGCCGGACCGGCGAAGTCCGGATCCAGCCCGTACACCGGGCAGGCGGCGTAGCAGAGCATGCAGTTGATGCAGCCGCTGAACTGCCGGTACGCGTCCAACTCGTCCGGCGTCTGCAGATACTCGCCGTCCTCGAGTGGCTCCTCGTCGCGGATGATCCACGGCTTGACCTTGGGCAGCTTCTGCATGAAGTCGCCGATGTCCACCACCAGGTCGCGGACCACCGGGAAGTGGGCCAGGGGTTCGACCCGGACCGGGCCGGGGGCGAAGTCGGACAAGAAGGTGCCGCAGCTCAGCCGGGGTTGTTCAGCGATGTTCATCCCGCAACTGCCGCAGACGCCCATCCGGCAGGACCACCGGTAGGCCAACGTCGGATCGAGCCGGTCCTTCACGTAGTTCAGCCCGTCCAGGACCGTCCAGTCGTCCCGCAGCGGGACCTCGTACTCCTGCCAGGTCGGCTCCTCCTCGCCCGCGGCGAAGCGGGAGACCTTGAGGGTGATCGAGCCGTGCGGATCGGAATTGGGCATCTGCTACCTCCCGTAGACCCGTTCTCCCGGCGGCCACCGGGTGATCGTCACCGGCAGCTGTTCCAGCCGAGAGCTGCCGTCCGGCTCGCGATACACCAGCTGATGGGTGAGGAACCGATCGTCGTCGCGAGCCGGGAAGTCGGTTCGCTGATGGGCGCCGCGGGACTCCGTCCGCTCCATCGCCGAGTGCAACATGGTCTGGGCGATGTCCAGCAGATTGGCCAGCTCCAGCGCCGCGGTCAGCTCGGTGTTGAACGGGCCGCCGGCGTCGGCGACGCCGGTCTTGGCCATCCGCTCCTGCAGCTCGGCCAGCACCTCCATCCCCTTGCCCAGGTCGTCGGCGTTGCGGTAGATGCCGGCCGCGCCCTCCATCGTGTGCTGCATCTGCTCGCGGATCTGCGACACCTGTTCACTGCCGTCACGACCGATCAGCTCGGTCAGCCGGCGGGTCTCGTCGGCGGCCTGGGCGCTGATCGCGGCGGGCAGCGTCGTGTCCGGGTGCGCGGTGGCGAACTGCGCCGCCGACCGCCCGGCGCGAGCGCCGAAGACCAGGCACTCCGGCAGCGAATTGGAACCCAACCGGTTCGCGCCGTTGATGCTGACGCAGGCGGTCTCGCCGGCCGCGTACAGACCCTCGATGCCGGTCAGCCCGTCGAGGTCGGTGTGGACGCCGCCCATCATGTAGTGCACCACCGGCCGGACCGGGATCAACTCGGTGACCGGGTCGATCCGTTCGTACTTCAGGCAGAGTTCACGGACGAACGGGATCCGTTCCTCGATCTTCTTCTCCCCCAGGTGACGCAGGTCCAGGTGAACGACCTGCCCGTACGGGGTCTCGATCGCCCGCCCTTTCTGGATCTCGCCGACGATCGCCTGGGACACCCGGTCCCTGGGTCCCAGCTCCATGCTCCGCAGTTGCGGCTCCGGTGTCGGCTTGCCGAGGTCGTAGTCCTGCAGGAACCGGTAGCCGTCCTTGTTGATCAGCCAGCCGCCCTCGGCCCGGGCGGCCTCGGTGATCAGGATCCCGGTGAACGGCAAACCGGTCGGGTGGTACTGGACGAACTCCATGTCCTTCAGCGGCGCGCCCGCGCGGTAGGCCAGCGCCATCCCGTCGCCGGTGTTGATGTTGGCGTTGGTGGTGAACGGGAACACCTTGCCGCAGCCGCCCGTGGCCAGCACCAGCGATTTGGCGGTGATGGTGTGGATCTTGCCGGTGCTCAGCTCGATCGCCACCACCCCGTACGCCCGGCCCTCGTCGACCAGCAGTTTGGTCACGAACCACTCGTCGTAGCGGGTCAGCGCGCCGTACTTGAGCGAAGTCTGGAAGAGGGTGTGCAGCAGGTGGAAGCCGGTCTTGTCGGCGGCGTACCAGGTCCGTTTCTTCTTCATCCCGCCGAACGGGCGGACCGCGATCTTGCCGCTCGGCTGCCGGCTCCACGGGCAGCCCCAGTGCTCCAGTTGCAGCAGTTGCCGCGGTGCATCGTTGACGAACGTCTCGATCGCGTCCTGGTCGCCGAGCCAGTCGCTGCCGGAGATGGTGTCGTAGATGTGCTCCTCGATGCTGTCGTCCTCGGCGATCGCGCCGGCCGCACCGCCCTCGGCCGACACCGTGTGGCTGCGCATCGGATAGACCTTGGAGATGACCGCCACGTCAAGGTCGGCATCGGACTCCGAGATGGCGATCGCGGCCCGCAGTCCCGCGGCGCCGCCGCCGATCAACAGCACATCGTGCGCGGCGGTCACCATCTGATCGCCCACGCGTATCACCTCGATCAACTCCGCTGTTGCCCGATGTTGTCCTGAGTCTGCCCCGCCGGGCGCAGTTTGTGAACGTGGCCTGCGTCACAGCGACGCCGCTCACGGTAACGCAGCGACCTGGGATTGTTGTGGTGCCAGGGGCGGGAGTGAACGTGTCGTGGCTACCGGTCCCCGGGTCAGCGGTGCCCGCGAACAGAATCACCCGCTGATTGATCAAGATTGGCTCCGAACGCCCGATTTCGATCAATGCGCGGGCGATCGTGTTCGCGAGGTCCGGGATCCGGCGCGGCATCGGTCAGCGAATACCCGCCAGTTTCCGGCAGCGCGCAAGGGCGGCACGGATCTGGGCGATCACGACCTTCGGGCGATCCACCAGGTCGTACCAGGTGAAGCGCAGCACGAACCATCCGGCGAGTTGCACCGCATTCTGTCGTTCCCGGTCGGATTGGAACTGGTCCGGATCGTCCTCATGAAATCGGCCATCGATCTCGACGGCCAACTTGAGGTGCGGAAACGCAATGTCGAGGTAGTAGGTCTTCCCGCCGACGGCAACCTCGAAGTTCGCGAACCAACCACCGATTCCGGCCTCGAACAGCAGCCGGTGCCCCTTCCGCTCCGCGGCGGACCATGGCTCGGCACGGGATTCGACGAGTACGCGGCGGCGGTCGCGGTTTCCGGACCGGTGCGCCGTGCACTCCAACGCCCCACGCAGATCCGCGAGCCGGGCTTGACGGCTGCGCAAGACCCGGTCGATGGGTTCCCCGCCCAGCTCGGCGCAGAGATCGACCGCCGTCAGCGCCGGGCCCGTGATCGGTACGATCCCTCGGCCGTCGGTCGCGGCGTCCTCCCCCAGCAGCGGCCAGCCGACGATGTGCTCGGGCGGAAGTCGCCGGCGGTGCAGCCGAAATCCCTTCGCGGAGCAGCGTCGATCGCTGACGGCCAGATCCAGCTCGCCATGATCCACCTCGGGCCAGAAAGTGAGTCGGGCGGCGGCGAGCCGGCAGACGACGGCGTCCGGGGACCAGGCCGCGACAGCCAGCAGGCGGACGGTCGGGTCGCCCGCCCAGCGCGCCCAGGTGTAGACACCGGGGAGCAACGCGACGAGTTCGCCGGCCCGCAGCATCCGGCCGATCGTCTGGGACAGGTCCAGGTGGGCTCGGCGGGCGATCACGCCATTCCACTGCAGAACCTCATGGATCAGGTGCTGATTGTGGCTCGCTCTCATACCTCGACATTGCGACTTTTGTGCCGAAGCCGGCCGGGGGGCTGTGGATGCCGCTTCGAACCACCCGCGCAGCTGTGGATAACCGAGGTGGCCACTGTCCCGGAGTGTGCCCCGGACACGGTGGGCGCCACCGGGGCGACGATTCCCGCGAACAGAACCACCCGCCGATTGGCCGATATCGGCCTCGAACCCGCGTTGTCGATCAATGCGCGGGCGATTGTGTTCGCGAGGTCCGGCGTCCGGCGCGGACCTGGTCGGAGGCTCCTAGGCTGAGACTCAGGATGAGCGGGCAAGAATAGGTCGGGGCCGCGGTGGAAGATCCCGTGACCGGTGGAGCTTGGGAAAGGTGGACCGATGCGGGTGCTCGTGGTCGAGGACGAGAAGAAGCTCGCCGAGTCGATCAGGGTCGGGCTGCGCCAGGAGGACTTCGTCGTCGATGTCTGCAATGACGGCATCAGCGGACTGTGGTCGGCGACCGAGAACAGCTACGACGCGATCGTGCTGGACATCATGTTGCCCCGGCTGAACGGGTACGACGTGCTGAAGGAGATCCGCCGACGCAAGATCTGGACGCCGGTGCTGATGCTGACCGCCAAGGACGGCGACTACGACCAGACCGACGCCTTCGATCTCGGCGCCGACGACTACCTGACCAAGCCGTTCAGCTTCATCGTGCTGGTCGCGCGACTGCGGGCGCTGATCCGGCGCGGCACCCCGGAGCGGCCGAACATCGTCTCGGTCGGCAGCCTGCGGCTGGATCCGGCCAAGCGGCGGGTGCATCGCGGTGAGCACGAGATCACCCTCACCGCTCGCGAGTACGGGTTGTTGTCCTACCTGATGCGCCACGCCGGCGACATCGTCACCAAGAGCGAGATCCTGGACAACGTCTGGGATTCCAGCTTCGACGGCAGCGAGAACGTGGTCGAGGTCTACATCAGCTACCTGCGCAAGAAGATCGACATCCCGTTCGGCCTGCACACGCTGGTGACCGTCCGTGGAATGGGCTATCGGTTGATGGCCGACCAGCCGGACGAGGAGGCGTCGGTCGGTGCGTCCGTCAACGCGGCCGAATCGGCCAGCGCCGGCGCGTCGGCCGACGGCGCGTCCTGACCGTCCGATTCATCGTCCACCTCGGACTGTTCCTCCAGCAGTTCGTGATCTTGGTCGGATCCCGGCTGCACCGGCAACTCGATCACGAATCGGCACCAGCCATGATCATCTTCTCCGACCGTGATGCTGCCGCCGTGCCCGGCCATGATCGCCGCGCTGATCGCCAGTCCGAGCCCGCTGCCGCCGCTGTCGCGTGACCGATCGTCGTCCAGTCGTACGAAGCGTTCGAAGATCCGTTGCCGGTCCTGCGGCGGCACCACCGGGCCGTCGTTGTCGATCATGATCTGCGCGTAGTCCTGCACCCGGGCCAGCGTGATCGCCACCCGGCCCCGGCTGTGGGTCCGAGCGTTGTCGACGATGTTGCGAATCACCTGCGCCAGCCGGTCCGGATCTCCGTCCACCCGCACCGGCTCGATTCGGGCGGTCACCTCGACCGTCGACGCCGTACGCAGCCGCCGCAACTCGGTCTGCAACAGGTCGTCCAGATCGACTTCCTGACGATGCAGGATCAGTCCGTTGGCGTCGACCTTGGCCAGGGTGAGCAGATCGTCCACCAGGCCCTGCATCCGGCGGACCTCGGAATCGACCAGATCCCCCATCTCCAGCCAGGTCCGCCCGGTCGGATCCGCGGAGGCGATCTCGGAGGTCACCACCAGGGTCGACAGCGGGCTGCGCAACTCGTGGCTGGCATCGGAGACGAAGGCCCGCTGGGCGCGATCCGAAGCCTGCAAGCGATCCAGCATCGAGTTCATCGTCCGGGCCAGATGCTCGATCTCGTCCGCAGTGGGCGGCACGTCGACCCGTTCGTCCAGACTCTGGGCACCGATCTGGCCGACCTGGGTGGTGATCCGGTCCACCGTACGCAGCGAACGGCCGACCAGCACCCAGACCGAGACCGCGACCACTCCCAACAGCAACGGACCGCCGCCGAGCAGGAACCAGCCGACCGTTCGGATGGTGTCGGACTGGATCTGGATCGGGCGGCCGACCTGCACCACCAGCCGATGCCCGTGATCGGTGAACCCGTACGCCGCGACCAGCACGTCCTCGTCGCTGCCCAGCGCCGGCACCTCGCCCAGCCGCCGGCTCTGGCTGTGCCCCGGCTCGGGCAGCAAGCCCGGGGCCATCGGGGTGGTCAGCCGATCGTCGGAACTCTGCAGCACGGTGCCGTGCGCGTTGATCAACTGGATCCGTTCGCCATGTTCGAGGTCGGCGGTCAACTCCAGGTTGATGCCGTCGGTGCCGCTCTGCAGCACCAGCTGGGAGACATCGCGGCCGCGTTCCTCCAACGCCACCTTGGTGGTGTTGATCAGTGCCGACTGCAGCAGCACCAGGAGCAACGCGCCACCGGCGATCAGGGCGGCACCGACCACGATCACCGCGCTGACCACCGAACTCCGCCGAAGCCCCATGCCGTCTCCTTCGGGCCCCGGCTCTGCGCCCGAGGTCCCTCGTCCCACCGAGGCGAGTTTAGGAGCGTTCGGATGAATCCGTCGCAGCCGCGAACGTTCCCGCGCACCGTTGGCGCAGCCGCGGACGTACGAACTACGTACGAACTTGCGCGGGAGCGCCGCGGCTGCGCGGGAGCGCCCGACCTGCGCGGGAACACCCCGGTCGGCGAAGATGGTGCCCATGCAGATCGCGCTCCTCGGCTCGCTCGAGATCACCGTGGCCGGCCGACCGATCGCGGTGACCGGGTCGCGGTTGCGGTCACTGCTGGTCCGGCTGGCCGTTGATGCGCCCAAGCCGGTCCCGTCCGCCGAACTGGTCGACGCGGTCTGGGGCGAGGAACCGCCGGCCGACGCCGCGAACGCCCTGCAGTCGTTGGTGTCCCGGCTGCGGCGCGCGCTCGGTGACGGCGACCTCGTCCGGGCCGAGCCGATCGGCTATCGGCTTCAGGTCGAGCGGGACGCGGTCGATCTGCGCCGCTTCGAGCAGCTCGCCGACCAGGCACGTCGGCTGCATCGGGAGGGGCGTCTGGATGAGGCTCTGGCGGCCTGCACCGACGCGTTGGTGCTGTGGCGGGGCGATCCGCTGGCCGATGCCGGCAACGCCGAGTACGCGGTGCCGGTGGCGACGGCCTACCGCAATCAGCAGCTTGACCTGTTCGGTACCCGGATCGACATCCTGCTCGGCCTCGGCCGTGCGACGGAGCTGATCACCGAGCTGGAGCAGCTGGTCCGCGCGCATCCGCTGCGCGAGGGATTCGCCGCCCAGCAGCTGCGTGCACTGGCCGCTGCCGGGCGGACCAGCGAGGCACTGGCCGCCTACGAACGCTGCCGCAACTACCTGGCCGAGCAGTTCGGCAGCGACCCCGGCCCCGAGTTGCAGGAGTTGCACCTGGCGCTGCTGCGCGGGGAGTTGCAGCCGGCCACGACACCGGCCGGGGCAGCCGCCGGACCTCGTACCAATCTGCGGCCGGGGCTGACCAGCTTCGTCGGCCGGGAGGCGGAGATGGCGCTGCTGGCGCAGAGCCTGGCGAGCAGCCGGCTGGTCACCGTGGTCGGGCCGGGCGGCGCGGGCAAGACTCGGACCGCGACCGAGGCGGCGACTCGCTGGCTGGCCCGGACCGGGCACCCGGCCTGGCTGGTCGAGCTGGCCCCGGTCGGCGCCGGCGAGAACATCCCCGGAGCCGTGCTGGGCGCGCTCGGGCTGATGGATCCGCGGCTGCTGGAGCGCAACGAACGGGCGGTGTCGGTCGACGAGACCGAGCGGTTGCTCGACCAGCTGCGCCAGCAACCCTGCCTGCTGGTGCTGGACAACTGCGAGCATCTGATCGACGGTGCGGCCAAGTTCGCCGAGGACGTGCTCGCCCAAGTGCCGAACCTGCGAGTGCTGGCGACGAGCCGAGAGCCGCTGGCGATCACCGGCGAGGTGCTGTGCGGGCTGCCGCCGCTGAATCTGCCGCCGCTGGACTGCCCGTTGGACCGGGCCGCCGACTTCGCCGCCGTACGACTCTGGCTGGATCGGGCCACCGCGATCGATCCCGGCTTCCGGCTGGGCGAGCAGACGCTGTCGCCGGTGTTGGAGATCGTGCGTCGGTTGGACGGGCTGCCACTGGCGATCGAACTGGCCGCCGCCCGGCTGCGCGCCCTGCCGGTGGCCGACATCGCCCGGCTGCTGTCGGACCGATTCCGGCTGCTCACCGGCGGCAGCCGGACCAGCCTGCCGCGCCACCGCACACTGCGCGCGGTGGTCGAGTGGAGCTGGGACCTGCTCACCGAAGCCGAACGTCTGCTCGCCATGCGGCTGGCCGTTTTCCCTGCCGGGGTTGGCATCGACACCGCCACCGCGATCTGTGCCGATGATCAACTTCCGGCATCGTCGATCAGCGAGTTGTTGATCACGCTCAGCGACAAGTCACTGCTGCAGCGCTCCGCGACCAGTCCGGTCCGTTACCGGATGCTGGAGACCATTCGCGAGTACGGGATCGAGCGGCTGACCGAGACGGGCGGACTGTTGGCGACCCGGGACCGGCTGGCCGACTACTTTCTTGAGCTTGTCCAGCAGCTCGAGCCGGCGTTGCGGGACCGCCGTCAGCTGGAAGCGCGCAGGACGCTGGACCTGGAGCGGGACAACATCTTCGCCGCAGTCCGTTACCTGCTGGACAATCAGCGAGCCCGGGACGGACTGTTGATGATCTTGGCGATGTTGTGGTTGTTCCAGGTGCGTGATCATGAGAACGAGCTGGGCTACTGGCTGGAGCAGTCGATCGCGGCGATGGAGCGCGAGCCCGGTGATGATCAACCGGACTCGCTGCTGGATTACGGTCGTTTGGCCGCTGCGCTGGCGAACGCCACCGGCTCACCGGACGTCAAATGGACACAGCTGCGGAGCAAGGTCGCCGACATCATGCCGCGACTCGAGAGCAGCCCGGAACCGCCGTTCGCCAGTCTGAATGCGCTCCGGTTGATGCTGCCGGTCTATCTGAATCTCGCCGAGGGTTCCGAGCAACTCGAGGATGGCACCGACGGCGGACATCCGTGGCCGGCTCCGCCGCTGGTCTCCGGCGAGTTGGTGACCGGCCTCGTACGTGATGCCGAGCAGTCGGGCGATCCGTGGGTGCGCGGCCTGGTCTTCATGATCGTGGCCAGCATCGCCGAGAACGCCGGCGACCTGCCCGCGATGGATCGCTACTCGGCCCGGGCCGCGGAGGAGTTCGAGGTCTGCGGTGACCGCTGGGGATTGTCGTCGACGATGAACTTCCGAGCGCAGGTCCTCACCCTGCGCGGTGACATACCGGAGGCGATCGAACTGCTGGAGAAAGCTCTCGTGCTGTCGCCGCTGATGGGCGCCGACGGTGACACCTTGATCATCCACCTGCGGCTGGCAGCGTTGGCGATGCAGACTTCGGACCTCGCGAGTGCGCGACGGCATCTGGACGCCTTGCGAGAGGCCGGTCATTCCGCCATGGAGGTGGAGCGGCGGCTGTTCGCCGACGCCGTCGAGGTGGAGTTGCGCTGGCAGGAAGATGATCATGACGGAGCGCTGGCGTTGGCCGCCGAACTGCGCGCCAAGATCGCCGATGATGATCATCCGAACCGGTTCGCCAGCCATCGCACCGCGATCTGCACCGGTGCGATCGCCGTGGCCGAGTGCGGCGCGGCCAGGCTGGCCGGCACCGGGACCGAGGACGGACTTCGTCACCTCGCCCAGGCCGTCGCGGACATCCGGTCCGGGTTCCGCGCCACCATGATCACCCAGGACATCCCGCTGATCAGCGAATTCAGTACGGTGCTGGCGGATCTGGCCGCAACGGCGGGCCGGCCCGAGCGGGCGGCGTACCTGCTCGGAATCGGCGCGGGCTTCATCGGCGTCGACAACTTTCAGCAGGGCCGCCGGGCCAACGTCCTGCGGGTGATCAATCCCCTGTTGGACGACGCGACCTTCCGCGAACACTTCGAGTCGGGCAAGCGGCTGGCTCGGCCGGACGCGATGAAGGCCCTGGAGCCGGACGGTTTGATCACCGAGCTCGGACTCCAGGACCTTCGACTCGTCTAGACCCGGCGCCGGTAGGCGCGCACGGCCAGCGGGACGAAGACGATCAGCAGCAGCGCCATCCAGGCCAGCGTCCAAAGCACGTCGGTGGTCCAGGGTTGGCCGGTGAACAGCTCCCGCATTGCCGACACCAGATGGGTCATCGGGTTGACCTTGACGAAGGTCTGCAGCCAGCCGGGCATGGTGCCGGTCGGGACGAACACGTTGCTGCCGAAGCTCAGCGGCATCACGATCAACATGCTCAGGCCGGTGACAGCGCCCGAGGTACGGGCCTTCATCCCGATGAACACCGACACCCAGACGAAGCAGAGGGCGAAGCCGATCGCCAGCGCAATCCCGCCGATGGCCCCGGCAACGCTTCCCTGGAAGCGAAATCCCATGATCGTACCGACCCCGACGGTCACCAGGACCAAGATCAGATAGCGGACCACGTCGGCCATCACCGCGCCGACCAGCGGCACCGCCCGGCCGATCGGCAACGCCCGGAAGCGGTCGAAGACGCCCTTCTCGATGTCGCTGTTCAGATTCGATCCCAGGCTGATCCCGGCCATCGCGATGGTCTGGCCGAGGATGCCGGGCAGCAGGAACTGCAGATAGTCACTCTGCGAGCCGCCGGCGATCGCGCCGCCGAAGATGTAGGTGAACAGGCCGAGGAAGATCACCGGCTGGATGGTCACGTCGACCAGCGCCTCCGGTGTCCGCATGGTCTTGATCAAGCTGCGTTTGGCCAGCACCAGACAATGTGTCAGGTACCTGACGATCGCGGATCGTTCCCGGACCGGTTCCAGTTGCTGGTCGGTGGGGTTCGGTCGGGTGGCGGTGATGGTGCTCATGCTGCTTCCTCCTCATCGTCGGTTGCCTTCTTGCCGGTCAGGGTGAGGAAGACCTCGTCCAGCGTCGGCAGGTGCAGCGAAAGTTCGGTGACGCCGATCCGGCGATCGGCCAGTTGACTGACCACGACCGGCAGCAGCGACTCGTCGGCAACCGGTACGGTCAGCGTGTTCCGTCCGGTCACTTCGACCTCGCCGGTGCCGATCCGACCCAGCAACTCCCGTACGGCGCCGAGCTGGTCGGCATCCGACGGCCGGACCTTGATCCGGTGTCCGCCGATCACCCGCTTCAGACCGTCGGCGGTGTCGTTGGCGATCACTCGGCCCTGATCGATGACCGAGATCCGGTCGGCCAGCGCGTCGGCCTCGTCCAGGTACTGCGTGGTCAGCAGCACCGTCGAACCTTCCGAGACCAGGTCGCGGATGACGTCCCACATGTCCTCCCGCTTGGCCGGATCGAGACCGGTGGTCGGTTCATCCAGGAAGATCACCGCCGGCCGGCCGACCAGGCTGGCGGCAAGATCGAGACGGCGACGCATGCCGCCGGAGTACTTCTTCGCCGGTTTGCCGGCGGCCTCGCTGAGATCGAACCAGCTCAGCAGTTCCTTGGCCCGAGCCCGCGCCTGGAAACCGCTCAGGTTGAGCAGCTGACCGATCATCACCAGGTTCTCGGTGCCGGTCAGATCCTCGTCCACAGAGGCGTACTGACCGGTCAGGCCGACCGCCTCGCGGACCTTCTGCGGTTGGTTGACGACGTCGTACCCGTCGATCCGGGCGGTGCCCTGGTCGGGCTGCAGCAGGGTGGCCAGGATCCGGACCGCGGTCGTCTTGCCGGCGCCGTTCGGGCCGAGGACACCGAGCACGCTGCCCTGTTCGGCGGACAGGTCGACGCCGTCCAGGGCCTGGGTGGTGCCGAAGCGCTTCCGTAGTCCGGAGGCCTCGATGATTGCGCTCATGCTTACTCCTCATGTCGGAGCCGGACCTGTTCGGTCCGACACGATGAGGATGCTCGGTCGCGCTGGCACGGCCCGCACACGACACTGACACGGCGTGCGCGGCCGTGTCAGCCGATGAAGGAGTCAGGGATGGCGCAGAGTTTGTCGATCACGGCGTCGATCTCGGGATCGACCTGGCGCCGGGCCGGGTCGGCGTCGTACCAGTCGATGATTTCGGCCGCGCCCTCGGCGAAGTTGATCCTGGGCGCGTACTCGGGCACCAGCGAGCGGAGCAGGCTGTTGTCGAAGATCATCGTGTGGGCCTTGTCGCCGACCAGTCCCGGGCCCCAGTCGGGATGCACCGCTGCGATCGTCTGGGAGGCGACGTGGACCAGCTCGGGCTCGGCGACACCGGCCGCCCGCGCCAGCTGGGTGTAGATCTCGTTCCAGGCGATCGGCCACTCGTTGGTGATGTGGATCGCCTGCCCGAGCGCGCCCGAGTTGCCCAGCAGGCCGACCAGGCCGACGGCGAAGTCGTCGGTGTGGGTGATCGTCCACAGTGAGGTGCCGTCGCCGTGGACGACGACGGGCAGGCCACGCCGCATCCGGTCGATCGCTGTCCACCGGCCCTCGATCGGCAACGCCGTCCGGTCGTACGTGTGCGACGGGCGGACAATCGTCCAGTCCAGACCGTCGAACGCTCGGATCCTTTGCTCACAAGCGATCTTGTCCCGCGAGTACTGCCAGAACGGGTTGTCCAGCGGCATCTGCTCGGTCACCGGCATCGGTCCGGGCGGGGTCTGATAGGCCGAGGCGGAGCTGATGAAGACGTACTGCCCGGCGCGTCCGGCGAAGAGCTCCGCGTCGGTGTCGACGTGCTCGGGGACGAACGCGACGAAGTCCAGTACGGTGTCGAAGCTGCGGTCGCCGAGCGCCTCCCGTACGGTGTCCGGCTCGCGGATGTCGGCCTGCACCTGCTCGACCTGGTCCGGCAGCGGCCGGATCGAGGACTGTCCCCGATTCAGCACGGTGACGTTGTGCCCGACCCCGAAAGCGCGCCGCACGGCGGCCGCACTGATGATGCCGGTCCCGCCGATGAACAAGATGTCCGCCATTGATCCTCCTGGTCGATTCCGAGGATCAACCTATCCGGCGGACACCAACTCCTTCTCCAGCTGCACGATCGGCGAACCTTCATGGGTGCCGTGGGCGGCGACGTGATAGCCGTGCCGGCCGTAGAACGCGATGTTCGGGCCGGCCGCTCCGGTCACCAGGCGGAACCGGGCGCTGCCGGACGGCGCGGCCGCCTCGACCTCCCGCAGCAGCCTGCTGCCGATGCCCTCGCCCTGCCGGTCCGGAGCCACCACCAGCCGGCCGATGTACCAATTGCCGTCCTCATCCGGTCGGCCGAGCACCGAGCCGATCACCCGGGCGTCCTGGCGGGCCACCAGCACCACCGCGCGGCTCATGCTCTCGGTCAGTTCCTCGACGCTCTGGGTGAACGCCGGCAGCGCCAGGGTCTGGTTGACCAGCGCCTCGGACACGAATGCGGCGCGCTGCACGGTGAGGATCTGGCCGGCGTCGGCGGCGGTGGCGCGCTCGATGGTGATCGTGCTCGCGGCCGGGACCGGTGGCAGCAGGTCGGGCCGTCGTTCCCGGGTCAACTCCTCGGCGCGTTGGCGTCGCCAGTCGGCGATCTTGGCGTGGTGGCCGGAGAACAGGATCTCGGGCACGTCCAGGCCGCGCCAGGTCGGCGGCTTGGTGTAGATCGGGTATTCGAGCAGATGATCCTGGCCGGTGGCGTGCGACTCCTCGGTCAGCGACTCCGGATTGCCGATCACTCCGGGCAGCAGCCGGACCACCGCTTCGATGATCACCAGGCTGGCCACCTCGCCACCGTTCAGGACGTAGTCACCGATGCTGATCTCGTCGGTACGCATCCTCTTGCCCGCGTCGACGCCGACCCGGGCGTCGACGCCCTCGTAGCGGCCGCAGGCGAAGATCAGATGATCTTCACCGGCGAGTTCCTCGGCCATCGCCTGGCTGAACGGCCGGCCGGCCGGGGTCATGATCAACAATCGCGGCGTCCCGGCTCCGGTCTCGGGTGCGAGGTCGTCCAGCGCCTCGCCCCACGGCTCGGGTCTCATCACCATCCCGGCGCCACCACCGTACGGAGTGTCGTCGACGGTGCGATGTCGATCATGCGTCCAGTGGCGGAGATCATGAACGTCGAGATCGACGATGCCGTTCTCGATCGCCTTGCCCACAAGGGAAAGTCGCAGCGGTTGCAGGTAGTCAGGGAAGATCGAGACGACGTCGATCTTCATCGTTGCTGCTCCTGATCGTCCGCCTCGTCAAGATCATCATCGAGCAGCCCGGCCACATCGGCGACCAGCACCCGGCCTGTTTCAAGATCAATCTCGGGCACCAGTTCGGAGACGAACGGGACCATCCGGATGCCGTGATCGGTACGGATCTCCAGTACGTCCTGGGCGGGCAGGTGCAGTACGGACTTCACCGTGCCGATGGGTCCGTCGACCCCCTGCAGCCGGACCGACAGCCCGACCAGCTGGCGGTCGTAGTACTCCTCGTCGTCGGCCGGGCGCTCGTCGGCGGGGACGTCGGCAACCAGCCGGATGCCGCGGGCGGCCTCGGCCGCGTTGCGGTCGGTCAGTTCGGCGAACGTGACCAGCCAGCGTCCCTGATGGTCGCGGGTCCGCACCACCGTGAAGGTGTTGGGCGTGAAGGTGTTGGGCGTGAAGTTGCCGGGCGCTCCTCCGGTTCGACCGCTGCCGGGCTCGGCGCGCAGCACCTGCCCGACGGCGAAACGCCGTTCCGGTTCGTCGGTACGCAGAGACACAGCGACCTCACCGCGTACGCCGTGGGCGCGAGTGATCACGCCCACGACGATCTCGGTGAGGTCCATGCCTGCGTTCGGTGTTGCTCTGGTCAGCGACGCGCCCGCGAACGGCCGCTCCGGCCGCCGCCACGGTGCTCGAGATCGACGAAGTCGACCCGCACCTGCTCGCGTCCGGCCAGCGCGCCGATCACGGTCCGCAGCGCGGACGCCGTCCGCCCGTTCCGGCCGATCACCTTGCCGATGTCGGACGGGTGCACTCGGACCTCGAGCAGGCGGCCGCGACGCAGGTCCTTGTCCCGGACCTGCACATCGTCGGGGTTGCTGACGATGCCGCGAACCAGATGATCGAGTGCGTCGGCGAGCATGATCAGGACTCGCTGCCGGCGTCGGCCTCGGCGGAGGAATCGGCGGCGGCCGCGTCCTCGGCCTTTGCGTCGGCGGCGTCGGACTTCTTGTCCTCGGTGATCGCCTTGGAGACCGGCTCGCTGCCCTTCTCGGCCAGCGCGGCGTTGAAGGCGGCCAGCTTGTCCTTCTTCTCCGGCTGCGGATCGATGCCGGACGGGCTGGTGTCGCCGGAGAACTTCTGCCAGTCACCGGTCCGCTTCAGCAGCGCGACGACGGCCTCGGTCGGCTGGGCGCCAACGGACAGCCAGTACTGCGCACGCTCGGAGTCGACCTTGATGATCGACGGATCGTTCTTCGGGTGGTACTGACCGATCTCCTCGATCGCACGCCCGTCCCGCTTGGTCCGGGAATCGGCGACGACGATGCGGTAATGCGGCGTCCGGATCTTGCCCAGACGCTTCAGACGAATCTTGACAGCCACGGTGGGTGGTTACTCCTGTTTGGAAGCCGACCGGGAACGGCCCGGCCGGAGAACGGGTGAATCACCAGCTCCGGCGTGGGGCACCGGGCGGAGAGTCGGTGGACGGCACACGCCGGTGATGAGAGGGCACCGAGCGCGCGCAGACGCGCCCCACATTCTGCCAGATCACCCGGACAGGACGCGAACTGAGCCGCCGCCCGGCCGTGAGCCGCCATTGCTCGGCCGTGAGTCGCCGGCGCTCGGCCGTGAGTCGCACCCGTACGCGACGTACTGCTCCGATCTTTGGCCGGGCATTAGCCCAGGTTGCCCCCAAGAGACGGCAAACCCGCCGCTCGAATTTGACAATCATCGGATCTCTGATGAACGATCCGACACGCGAAGTTCATATCTGCTCGGTTCATCCATGAACGCGCACAGATGAACGTTCAGCGCCGAACTCTTCCGGAAGGAGTGCCTGTGGCTCTCACCGTTGCCAGATCGGCCACGCGATCTCGCCGACCGCCGAAAACGCCTCGGATACCGAAGGCGCGCCGGATCAAGGATCCGGCAGTCGACCGTGGCTACCAGGTCGTCAACTACTGCGTCCTCGGTTTCTTCACCGTCGCCGTGCTGTACCCGCTGATCTACGTCTTCAGCAGTTCGGTCAGCAGCGGCTACGCGATCGCCAGCGGGAAGGTCGTTCTGTGGCCGGTAGGTCTCAACTTCGAGGCGTACAAGACGATCTTCAGCTCTCCGCACATCCTGATCGGGCTGGGCAACTCGATCTTCTACGCCGTCGTCGGCGCCATGATCGGCACCGCACTGACCATCCTGGCGGCCTACCCGCTCTCCCGCAAAGACCTCTACGGACGCCGCCCGTTGATGTTCTTCCTGCTGATCCCGACGCTGTTCTCGGCCGGCATCATCCCCAACTACGTGGTGGTTCAGCAGCTCGGTCTGCTCAACACCCGCTGGGCGATCGTGTTGCCGGCGGCGATGACGGTCTTCAACGTGATCATCACCCGGACCTTCTACCAGCTGAACATCCCGGACGAGCTGTTGGAGGCGGGCAAGGTCGACGGGGCCAGCAACCTGCGCTTCTTCCTGAGCATCGCGCTGCCGTTGTCCAAGCCGATCATCGCGGTGAACATGCTGTTCTACGCGGTCGGTCAGTGGAACAGCTGGTTCTCGGCGATGATCTACCTGACCAACACCGATCTCTACCCGTTGCAGTTGGTGCTGCGTGAGGTGCTGACCCTGGGCTCGGTCAATCCCGATCAGGTCGGCAGCATGAGCGCGGCCGAGTTCGCCCACCGGCAGGACCTCTTCAACAAGCTGCGGTACGCGTTGATCGTGGTCGCGATGCTGCCGCCGCTGATCGCCTACCCGTTCGTCCAACGACACTTCGTCAAGGGCGCGTTGATCGGATCCCTCAAGTGACCGCCGAGAGCGTCGGCAGCGAGCTGACCGAGCCGCAGCGGGCCGCCGTCGAATTGGAGCAGGCTCGGGCAACGACGCGTACCGCCGGTTCGGAGCACCGGCGCCGCTCGCCGCTGAAGCGGATCGCCGAGAACTGGCAGCTCTACCTGATGCTGATCCCGCCGATCGCGTACGCGGTGGTCTTCCTCTACTGGCCGCTGTACGGCCTGCAGATCGCCTTCCGCAACTACAACATCGTCGACGGCATCACCGGCAGCCCGTGGGTCGGACTGCAGTACCTCCAGCAGTTCGTCACCTCGTACCAGTTCTGGCCGGTGCTGAAAAACACCCTGATCCTGAACATCTACGAGCTGTTCGCGCTGTTCCCGCTGCCGGTCATCCTGGCGCTGCTGCTGAACAGCGTCCGCAATGCCGCGTACCGCCGCGGCGTGCAGCTGATCACGTACGCACCGCACTTCATCTCCACCGTGGTGCTGGTCGGCATGATGGTGATGTTGTTCTCGCCCAACGGCGGCATCGTCAACCAGGGCATCGGTCTGCTCGGCCACAGTTCGGTCGACTTCTTCGCCAGCCCGACGATCTTCCGCAACATGTACGTCTGGTCCGGCGCGTGGCAGACGCTGGGCTGGTCGGCGATCATCTACCTGGCCGCGTTGGCCGGCGTCGACCCGCAGCTGCACGAAGCGGCGAAGATGGACGGTGCCAACATCCTGCGCCGGATCTGGCACATCGACTTCCCGGCCGTCATCCCGGTCACCATCACCTTGTTGATCTTGAACATGGGTTCGATGCTGTCCAGCGGGTTCGAGAAGGTGCTGCTGATGCAGACACCGCTGAACCTGTCCGCCTCCGAGGTGCTCGACACCTACACCTATCGGGTGGGTCTGGCCTCGACGGTCCCGCAATTCTCTTATGCCACAGCGATCGGGCTGTTCCGCTCGGTGTTCGCGCTGATCCTGCTGCTGCTGGCGAACTGGCTGGCTCGCCGGGTCAGCCGCAGCAACAGCCTCTTCTGATTCCGCTGATTCCTGATCGGTATCGATCCATTCCCCGAAGGACGGATGATCATGTCATCACCATTCACTCCCAAGGCACGGCTGTCCCGCCGGAGCCTGCTGACCGGCGCCGCGGTCGCCGCCTCGGCGATCGCCCTGCCGTCCGCGCTGACGGCCTGCAGCGGCGGCGACAAAACCAAGAGCCCGTCCGGCGGCAGCAATCTGCCCAAGGACCTGGACAAGGCCAAGCCGGTCGAGTTCGGCGCCGAGACCGAGGGCATCCTCTACCCGTCGCCGTACAAGGGTCCGAAGGCGCGCACGCTGCCGAAGTTCGCCGACGGCAGCACGTCGTTCCGGGTCGTCGTACCGCAGGACGCGACCGTGGTCGGCGACTGGAACAAGAACAAGTTCTCCCAGATCATGGAGGACACCACCGGCGTCAAGGTCCAGTACGACGCGGTGCTCGTCACCACCCCGGACGGCAGCTCCGACCTGACCAAGATCAACGCGATGATCGCCTCGGGCGACCTGCCGGACGCGTTCATGAGTGTCGGGCTGTCCCGGGATCAGATCTCGCTGTACGGCCAGCAGGGGTTGTTCACCCCGCTGGAGGACCTGATCCGGGTGTACGCCCCGGGCATGCGGGAGATGTACGAGCAGAATCCCGACATCAAGCAGGCCAACCTGGCCCAGGACGGCCACATCTACAACTTCGGCGGTGTGAACGACTGCTTCCACTGCCGCAGCGCCGGCGCCCGCGCCTTCGTGAACAAGAAGTACCTGGAGAAGGTCGGCGCGGACATGCCGACCACGACCGAGGAATTCCGTTCGCTGCTGCAGCTGTTCAAGAAGAAGAACCCCAGCGGCAAGCCGGGCTTCCTGCCCTTCATGGGCGGCGACGTCACCTACGACCCGGTCGACCTGTTCATGATGGGCCCGTTCATCTACAACCCCGGCGCGGTCGCGGGCCAGGCCTACCTGAAGCTGAACAACGGCCAGGTCCAGTTCGTGGCGAACACCGACGAATGGCGTGAGGGGCTGCGTTTCATGCGGCAGCTCTACGACGACGGCACGCTGACCAAGCAGACCTTCACGATCAAGGGCGACGACCTGACCAAGCTCGGCAACAACGGGCTGATCGGCGTCTGCCGCGCGTTCAACTGGGCCGCCTGGATCACCATGACCCCGGGCGACAACCAGCCGTGGGAGGACTACATCCCGATGACGCCGTTGAAGGGTCCGCAGGGCGTCCAGGTCGCCAGCTGGACCTACGGCGCCAACCCGTTCACCACCTCGCTGGTGATCACCAAGAACTGCAAGAACCCCGAGCAACTGGTCCAGTGGGCCGACGCCCAGCTCGATCTGCTGCGGATCCAGCAGTCCTACCGCGGCGATCAGCCGAGGGACTGGCGCTGGGCCGAGAAGGGCGAACTGGGCGAGACCCGCAAGCAGGCGATCTACGGTCCGGGCACCAAGTCCGAGGGCGCACCGGCGGGGACCACCTGGAATCAGTACGGGATCATGTACCGCTCGGCCGACTACCGTGCGGCCGGCGTCACCGATCCGACGGTCCCCAACCTGGACCTGATCGCGGAGAAGGTCTACCAGCCGCATGCCCAGCCGGAGGACCAGTTCCTGCCGTCGCTGCTCTTCGACCCGTCGGTCACGGCTCAGCGTGGCGACACCGAGGCCAACCTGACCAAGCAGGTGTCGATCAACATGGCCAAGTTCGCCACCGCGGAACTGGACATCAACAGCGACACCGCCTGGAAGAACTACACCTCCACGTTGGACAAGATGGGCCTGCCGGCGTACGTCAAGCAGGCTCAGGAGGCGTACGACAAGCGTCCGAAGTGAGTCTCTGCTGGTAGCGCTCGATTCCGGACGGGCCGTCGATGATCTTCATCGGCGGCCCGTTCTGTGTGTTCATGCCCGGTGGTGATGGTGCTGATGCTCGACGACGGTGCCGCGCAGCACCACGTGTTGCGGCCGGGCCAGGGCGGTCAGGTCCTTGCGCGGGTCCTCGGCGTAGATCACCAGGTCGGCGGGGCTGCCCTCCGCCAGCGCATCCGGCCGGCCGAGCCAGCGGCGGGCCCGCCAGGATGCCGCGCCCAGGGCGTACTCGTTGCCGAACAGCCGGGCCAGCTCGACCACCTCGTCGGCGATCCGGCCGTGCGGCTGGTAACCACCGGCGTCGGTGCCGGCATAGATCGGCACCCCGGCCTCGTACGCGGCGGTGAAGCGATCCAGCCGGGTGGCGTAGAGCGAACGCATGTGTCTGGCGTAGCTGGGGAACTTCGCTTCGCCGGCGGCGGCGAAGGACTCGAAATTCTCCAGCTGGATCATCGTCGGCACCAGCGACACTTGACGCTCGGCCATCATCGCGATCATGTCATCGGTGATGCCGGTCCCGTGTTCGATGCCGTCGATGCCGGCTTCGACCAGCTCGGCGGCCGCCTGTTCGCCGAAGACGTGTGCGGTCACCTTCAGCCCGAGCCCGTGGGCATGGTCGATCGCGGCTCGGGCGACCTCGACCGGCCACAGCGGAGCAAGATCACCGAGGTCGCGGTCGATCCAGTCCCCCACCAGCTTGATCCAGCCGTCCGAACGGGGAAGTTGCGTGTCGACGGCGGCAATCAGATCGGCCGGCTCGACCTCGTCCCCGCCGACCTCGTCCCCGTAGCCGCGGATGTAGCGCTTGGGCCTGGCGATGTGGCGGCCGGCCCGGATCAGCCGCGGAAGGTCGTCCCGGTCGTCCATCCAGCGGGTATCGGTCGGCGACCCCGGGCTGCGCAACAGCAGGGCGCCGGCCGCCCGGTCGGCGAGCGCCTGATCCTCGGCCTGCTGGGCCGACACCGCGCCGTGCGCGTCCAGACCGACATGACAGTGGGCGTCGACCAGGCCGGGCATGATCCAGCCGCCGGTCAGGTCCGCCGCATCTCGTACGGGTTCGGTACGGACCAGCCCGTCGGCAATCCACAACTCGCGCCGCTCCCCGGTCGGCAGCACGATCCCGTCCAGATGCAGTCGCTGCTCGCCGATCACCACGTTCGGCATTCTGCCCGCCCGGGAATCCCAGCGACACCCCGCTTGGCTCCTGCGGATCCGGTCCCGTTCACACAGGTTCCCGGAAATCGAAGGAGCTACTGCACCCACAGAGGCGTCCGAGCGACCAGAACCTCCTGGAATCCGGGGAGGGGGTTGCAGCAAGCTGGTCACCGTACGCTGCGGCCCGTACGTTTTCCGCCCACAGTTGGAAAAAGAATGCCGGGTGGCACGCACGATTTAGGACGCGGAACCCAACCGTGGTTGGAAACGAACACCCCGAGCTCCCGGTCGCCACTTCTCACTGATGCCCGGTCACGATCGCTGAATCGGAGGAGCTACGGCACCCATGCCGCGCTCCCAAGCGACCCGAAGCTCCTGAAGTCCGAGGCCGGAACGGCCGCAGCAGGACCGGTTCTGTCCGAGGCTCCGAGGTTTGTCCGAGGTTCCGCCAACTTCGCCGAGCTAACAACGCCGATCCGTGAAGATCCTGATGGTCTGGCTCGGCGAAAACGCGGAAACCTCGGACAAAGCGGACGAAATCCAACCGCGGATGCAAAACGAACGCCCCGGCCGGGAATCAGACCACCCAATCCCCACCGCGGTTGGAAAACGAACTCCCCGACCACGAATCCGGATGCACAACCCAACCGTGGCAGGAAACGAACACCCCCGACCACGAATCCGGATGCACAACCCAACCGTGGCGGGAAACGAACACCCCCGACCACGAATCCGGATGCACAACCCAACCGTGGCGGGAAACGAACGCCCGGCACGAGCCAGACTGCATGAATACCCGTCGAGCGCGCCAGCGCGAGACCGGCACCGAGCGAAGTGGAGGTGACGACGGAAGCCGCGCACCCAACCCGACCAAGGTGGGGGTCCGGGGCCCTCCCCGGAAGCGCGACCGACAGCACCCACCGGGCGGCAGCGGCACCGGAGCGGACGTTATTTCTTGAGCATCTTCTTGAGCTCAGGAGGCAGATCGAAGTCCTGCATCTGCTTGGCCAGGTCCTCCTGGCTGGGAGCACCGAAGGCCGAGCCGTTGCTGCCGGCGGCGGGCTGGGCCGGCTGCTGGCCGTTGCGCTTGGCCGGGTTGCCGGAGACGCCGCGCTTGTTCTTGGGTTTCTTCTTCTGCTGCTGCTTGGCCCTGCGGGCGCCAGGCAGGGCACCACCCATTCCGGGCATCGCCGGCATCCCCGGGATGTTCGGCATCCGGCCGCCGGCCATCGCGCTCATCATCTTGCGGGCGTCGAAGAACTTGTTCACCAGGTTGTTCACCGCCGACACCTCGACACCGGCGCCCTTGGCGATCCGGGCCCGGCGGGATCCGTTCAGGATCTTGGGATCGTCGCGTTCTGCCGGCGTCATCGACTGGATGATCGCCTCGATCCGATCGATCTCCTTCTCATCGATGCCGGCGATCTGGTCCTTCAGTTCACCCATTCCGGGCAGCATGCCGAAGACCTTGGACAGCGGACCCATCTTGCGTACGGCCTGCATCTGCTGCAGGAAGTCGGCCAGGCCGAAGTCGCCGCCGTCCTTGCTGGCCAGCTTGGCCGCGGCCTTGGCGGACTGTTCGGCGTCGAAGGTCTTCTCCGCCTGCTCGATCAGGGTGAGCATGTCGCCCATGCCGAGGATCCGGCTGGCCATCCGGTCGGGATGGAAGACGTCGAAGTCGGTCAGCTTCTCGCCGTTGGAGGCGAACATGATCGGCTTGCCGGTGACCCGGGCGATCGACAGCGCCGCACCACCGCGGGCGTCACCGTCCAGCTGGGTCAGCACGACGCCGTCGAAGCCGACCCCTTCGGCGAACGCGTTCGCGGTGTTCACCGCGTCCTGGCCGATCATCGCGTTGACGACGAACAGCACCTCGTCCGGCTTGGTCGCGGTACGGATGTCGGCGGCCTGCTGCATCAGCTCGGCGTCGATGCCCAACCGGCCGGCGGTGTCGACGATCACCACGTCGTACAGCTTGCGGTTTGCTTCCTCGATCGAGGCCCGCGCCACCTGAACCGGATCCCCCACACCGTTCCCCGGTTCGGGCGCGAAGGTGTGCACTCCGGCGCGTTCGCCGACGATCTGCAGCTGGGTGACAGCGTTCGGCCGTTGCAGGTCGGCCGCGACCAGCAACGGCGAATGGCCCTGCTCCTTCAGCCAGAGCGCCAATTTGCCGGCCAGGGTGGTCTTACCTGCACCCTGCAGACCGGCGAGCATGATCACCGTCGGCGGTCGCTTGGCGAACCGCAGCACCCTGGTCTCGCCGCCGAGGATGCCGATCAGCTCCTCGTTGACGATCTTGATCACCTGCTGCGCCGGGTTCAGCGCGCCGGTGAGCTCGGTGCCCTTGGCCCGTTCCTTGACGGCGGCGATGAACTCCCGGACCACCTGCAGGTTGACGTCCGCCTCGAGGAGTGCGATCCGGATCTCCCGGGCGGTGGCGTCGATATCGGCATCGGAGAGCCGACCCTTGCCGCGCAGGCTCTTGAACGTCGCCGCGAGCCGGTCTTGCAGGGTGTCGAACATCGAACCTCTTCACTCACATGTCTTGATCGGGTCGTACGCGGCCGGTTGCGACTGAGCGCCGGCACCGATGAAGGATCGGCGGGACCGCGGACGTCGTGTAAGCCTACCGTCCGAGGTTCGGCAGCCCAGAGTTCGCCGGCACGGCCTCGAGCACCGGCGTGGAGCAGGGTCGTCGAGGTGGGACGTCCAAGTCTGCTCCGCGGGCGATCCCTATTGTTACCGCCATGAACGGCGTCGAACTGTTGCTGGTGGTGATCGCCGCGATTGCGGTCAGCGCGCTGGCCCAGAAGCGCGGCCTGCAGGCTCCCCTCGTCCTGACCGCGCTCGGCCTGGCGGTCTCGTTCATCCCCGGCCTGCCCCGGTTGGAAATCGAGCCCGAGATCATTCTCGGCGTCGTGCTGCCGCCACTGCTCTACTCCACCGCGCTGGAGTTCTCCTTCGTTCACTTCATGCGCAACCTGTGGCCGATCGTCGGGCTGGGCGTGGTGCTGGTCTTCCTGACCGCCTTCGCCGCCGGCTTCACCACGCTGCGGCTGGTGCCGGAGATCAATTCGCTGATGGTGGCCCTGGTGCTCGGCGCCGTGGTGGCGCCGTCCGATGCGGTCACCGCAGAGGCGATCGGGCGCCGAGTCGGACTGCCCAAACGAGTGATGACGATCCTGACCGGCGAGAGTCTGATCAACGACGCCGCCGCGCTGACCCTGTTCACCATCACCACGGTCGCGGTGACCGGCGAACACACCCTGATCTCTTCGCCGGTGCTGTTCTTCGGGTACGGGGTGGTGGTCGGGATCGCGATCGGCGGCGTCCTGGCGGCGATCGTCCGGGCGATCCAACGCCGGCTGGACAATCCCGGACTGGAGACCGTACTGGGTCTGATCGTGCCGTTCACCGGCTATCTGGCTGCGGAGGAGGCGGGCGCCTCCGGGGTGATCGCGGTCGTCACCGCCGGCTTCGTGATCGGGCACAACTCCGGCCGGGCCGGATTCGCGGCCCGGATCCAGGAACGTCAGGTCTGGCATTCCCTCGACGTGCTGCTGGAGGCATTCGTCTTCGCCTACATGGGGATGCAGATGAAGTTCATCTTCACCGAGGTGATCGACACCGGTCACTCGCTGAAGGAGGTGCTGATCGCGGCCGGCGCGGTGCTGCTGGTGGTGTTGCTCATCCGGCCGGCGTACGTGTTGATCAACCATGCCCGGCTGGTCGGCATGCGGGCGATCTACCGGAATCGTCGCGCCGCTCATCCGGAACGCTTCGCCCGGCGGGAGGAACGCCGCAGACAGCAGTACGAGTTGCGCCGGGCGCGGTTGCAGAAGCGTCGGGCGGCCCGCGCCGACGTCGATCACCGGTCGGCCGGCCGACGGGCGGCCCAGCACGGGCCGGACGTCACCGTCGTACGGCGTGAGGCGACGGTGCTGCCGCTCAAGCACGAGCTGGTGATCTCCTGGTCCGGCATGCGCGGCATGGTCACGCTGGCGGCGGCGGCCGGTATCCCGGTGCTGGCGGCGGGCCAGCCGTTCCCCGGCCGGGCGGTGCTGCAGGTGATCGCGTTCGTGGTCGCGGTCGGCACCCTGCTGATCCAAGGCTCGACCCTGCCGTTGTTGATCAAGGCGCTGAAGATCCGGACCGAATCCGAGGAGGAGTACGAGCGTCAGCAGCACCGGCGGGCCAACGAGATCACCCAGCGCGCCGCGGCGTCGGTGATGAAGAACGCGCTGAAGAACGACGACGGCACCGACCCGGTGATGTTGTCGGCGATGACCAGTCAGCTGCAACGATTCCAGCAGAACCGGCAACAGCTGCAGCAGCAGGCCGAGGACTCCGAGCGCGGCGACACCGACCGGTCGGCGATCTGGCAGAAGTTCAGCCAGGTCAGGCTGGACATGATCTCCGCCCAGCGGGACGCGTTGCGCGCCGAGCGTGATGCCTGGCGACTGGACGACGACACGTACCGGGAGATGATCAAGGAACTCGACTACGACGAGGCCGCGATCAGCACCCGGATGGCCAGCCGGTTGTGAGGACCGGCTCGGCAGCATGGCTCAGTCGGTCGACAGCAGGGCGTCCACGAACTGCTCGGCGTCGAACGGGGCGAGGTCGTCGACGCCCTCACCGAGCCCGACCAGCTTGACCGGGACGCCGAGTTCGCGCTGGACCTGGATCACGATGCCGCCCTTGGCCGAACCGTCCAGCTTGGTCAGCACGACGCCGGTGATGTCCACCACCTCGGCGAAGATCCGGGCCTGGGTCATGCCGTTCTGGCCGGTAGTGGCGTCCAGCACCAGCAGCACCTCGGTGACCGGAGCCTGCCGCTCGATCACCCGCTTGACCTTGCCCAGCTCGTCCATCAGCCCGGTCTTGGTGTGCAGCCGGCCGGCCGTGTCCACCAGCACCACGTCGGCCTCGGCCTCGATACCGGCCTTCACCGCCTCGAAGGCGACACTCGCCGGATCGGCCCCCTCGGCGCCACGAATGGTCGGCACCCCCACCCGGCTGCCCCAGGTCTCCAGCTGATCGGCGGCCGCCGCGCGGAAGGTGTCGACGGCGCCCAGCATCACGTCCTTGTCCTCGGCCACCAGCACCCGGGCCAGCTTGCCCACCGTGGTGGTCTTGCCGGTGCCGTTCACGCCGACCACCATCACCACCGCCGGAGTCTGCGACCGAGTGGTCCCCAGCGTCCGGTTCAGGCTCGGATCGACGAGCTTGATCAACTCCTCGCGAAGCGCCCCGCGCGCCTTCGACGGATCGGAGATCCCCTCCACCCGGAGGCGTGCGCGCAGTGCCTCGACCAACTCCATGGTCGGCTTCACCCCGAGGTCGGAGGTGAGCAGGGTGTCCTCGAACTCCTCCCAGGTGTCCTCGTCGATCTTGTCCCGGGACAACAGGGTGAGCAGACCACGGCTGAGCGCGTTGTTGGAACCGCTGAGCCGGCGGCGCAGCCGGACCAACCGGCTCTCCGGCGCCTCCGGCTTCTCGATCGTCGGCACCGGTTCGGCCGGCGGAACGGCCTGTTCGGTGACCACCTCACCCTCGGCGACCTCCGGCTCGAGGGTCGCGGTGCCTCCCGCATCGGCCGCTGCCTCGTCGGCCTCGACCACCGACGTGCCAGCACCGGAGGCGGTCGAATCGGTGCCGGCATCCAGTTCATCGGTCCGACGGGCCTTGCCCAGGGTACGCCGCCGGGTCCCGACCGCGAGGCCGGCGACCAGGCCGACGACGACGATGATTCCGGCGATCAGCAGGGTGAGAATCGTTGCATCCACCGCGACAGCCTAACGGCGACCTCAGCTCGCCGACGCATCACGGCGGACGGTTGCGGCAGGGTCAGCGGCCGGCCGGAGTGCGGTCGCGGTGGTGCCGGCGCTCCATCACCCGAGTGAAGGCTTCGGGCGGCTCGACCTCACCGTTGAGATGCTTGGCGGCGCGGTTGAGTTTGGCGGTGAGCCACGGTGGTACGCGATCCTGACCGCGGCCTTCCATGCCGACCATGACCAGGCCGACAACAGCAGCGGCGACCGCGAGAATCGCGATCATGGCGAGGACGTAAACGATCACTGCAGGGGCCTTTCAGACAGTCAACGCGAGTCGTTGGGACAAGCACAGAGCGTTGGGGGAAGGTACTGCCCGCGATCGGTTCGTTGCGCTCACCGACCGCACGTCAGGATTCTTCCAGCCGTCGCCGAAGAACACGGTGAACTCGGTCGTGGACCGGCTGTCGTGTCGGCCACAGTGGGCGAACGTCGCGGCGGCCGGGTGGAGTGCCGGCCCGGTCGAGACCGGCAAGGTCCGGCTCGGCTCAGCGGCTCGGCGGTGAGCAGGGGCCCGGATCGGACCGCCGGATCAGGCGACGGACTCCTGATCACGCAGCCGCTGACTGATCACCGCGGAGACGCCGTCGCCGCGCATGGTCACGCCGTAGAGAGCGTCGGCGACCTCCATGGTCCGTTTGTGGTGGGTGATCACCAGCAGCTGAGAATTTTCCCGCAGCTCCTCGTAGATCTCCAGCAGCCGGCCCAGGTTGGTGTCGTCCAGCGCCGCCTCGACCTCGTCCAGGATGTAGAACGGGCTCGGCCGGGCGATGAACAACGACACCAGGAACGCGACCGCCACCAACGACCGCTCACCGCCGGACAGCAGCGACAGCCGGCTGACCTTCTTGCCGGCCGGCCGGGCCTTGACGTCGACACCGGTGGTCAGCCAGTTGCCCGGCTCGGTCAGCACCAGGCTGCCCTCGCCGCCGGGGAAGAGCCGGGCGAAGACGCGGTTGAACGCCCGCTCGACATCGGCGTACGCCTCGGCGAAGACCTGCTCCACCCGGGCGTCCACGTCGGCGATGATCGCCAGCAGGTCCTCCCGGGTCTTGCGCAGATCCTCGGCCTGCTCGGCCAGGAACGCGTGCCGCTCCTCCATCGCGGCATACTCCTCCAACGCCAGCGGGTTGATCTTGCCCAGCTGGTTGAGCGCGCGGCCCGCCTTGCGCAGCCGCTTCTCCTGCTCGTCACGCACGTACGGGACCGGTTCGGGCCGCTGATCGGCGGGCAGACTCTCCAGATCGAGCGCGTTCCCGTCGGCATCGGTCAGCACCGGCACCGGCACCTCGGGACCGAAGTCACGCATCAGCGTCTCGGCCTCGACCCCCAACTCGGTCATCGCCTTCTCGGCCAGCGTCTCGATCCGCATCCGCCGCTCCGCGCGGGCCATCTCGTCGCGATGCACGGTGTCGACCAATTTCTCCAGCTCGGCCCCCAGCTCCCGGACCGACCGGCGGGCCGAGGTCAGCGACTCCTCCGCCTCGGCCCGGGCGGCCTCGGCCTCGCTCCGCTCCTCGGCGGCCAGCGCGATCGAGCTCTCCACCCGACCGGCCAGATAGGTCGCCGCCTGATGCACCGCCGCCGCCACCTTCGCCTCGCGGATCATCCGCTCGCGCCGGGCCTGCGCCCGCGCCCGGGCGGCACGCTCGTTCTCAGCGGCTCGCCGGAGGGCGTCGGCCCGGCCGGACAACGCCCTGGCCCGCTCCTCCACCGTGCGCAGCGCGAGCCGGGCCTCCATCTCGGCGGCCCGGGCCAGCCGGGCCTCCTCGGCCAGCCGATCCCGGGTTGCCGGATCGGGCTCCTCGTCCAGGTCCTCGTCGCCGGCCGCCTCCAGCCGCGCCTCCAACTCCTCAAGCTTGGCGGCCGTCTCCTCCCGGGCCCGCTCCGCCTCGGCGATCGACTTCTGCAGCCGATTCGCCTCGTCCCGGGAGGATCGGGCAGCCGAATTGAGCTGGCCGAGCTCCTCGGCCAGCGCGGCCATCTGGGCGTCGGACTCGTGCAGCCGGGCCAGTGCGTACTCCACCTGCTGCTCGGCATCGGCGTACTGCTCGGTCAGCTCGGACTGGGCGAATTTCAGCCGCTCGCAGGTGTGGGTGACCTCGGCGAGTTTCTGCTCGGCCTCGTCCACCGCAGCCTGGACCTCGATCAGGCTGGGCTGGGCGGTCGACCCGCCGGCCGCGAAGTGGGCCGACAATAGGTCTGCGTCCTGGGTCACCGCGGTCAGGTCGGGCAGCGCCCGGACCAGTTCGCGGGCGCGGGCCAGCGAGTCGGTGACGGCGACCTTGCGCAGCACCCGATTGACGGCCGGGCGCAGATCGTCGCGGCAGCTCACCACCTCGGCGGCGTACCGGACCCCGTCCGGCAGCGTCGGCCAGTCGGCCGGAGATTCGGTCTGCGGCCCGCCCGCCAGCAGCAGTCCGGCCCGGCCGAGGTCATCGGCACGCAGGTGATCGAAGGCGGAGATGGCGGCATCCAGTCCGGTCACCGCGACCGCGTCCGCGGCGGCACCGAAGGCGGCCGAGACTGCTGCCTCGTACCCCGGTTCGACGCTGACCAGCGCTGCCACCGTACCGAGCAGTGCGTCCAGTTGTTCGTCGGCGGCCATCAGCGCGGCCGCACCGTCCTTGCGTTTGAGCCCGAGTTGGAGTGCCTCGAGGCGGGCCGCCAGCGCTCCCCGCTCGGAGGTGGCCGCCGCCTCCTCGGTACGCAGCCGGCCGAGTTGGGTCTCGAATTCGTCCAGTCGCCGACTCGCCGTCTCGTGCTGCTCGTCCAGGTCGGACTCGCCGTCGTCGAGCGAAGCAACCTTGGTCTCCAGCGCGGTGAACTCGCGGGCCGCGGTCTCGGCACGTTGCTCGGCCTGCTCCAGTGCAGCGGTCAGTCGGCCGATCTCGTCCGCCGCAGCCTCGGCCCGGCTGCGCATCGAGTTGACCTGTCCGCCGAGCCGGGCCAGACCCTCGCGACGGTCGGCCGCGGCCCGGATCAGCGCGGCCAGCCGCTGCTCCTCGGCAGCGTGTGCCTCCTCGGTCTCGGTGCGTTGCTCGGTGGCCGCGCTCAGCGCTTCGGCCTTCAGCTCGACCTCGGTCTCCAGTGCATCCTCCTGCGCCTGGACCTCTTCGGCCTCGGCGTCGAGCTGCTCCGGATCGCGACCCGGGCGCTCCTCGTCGGAGTCATTCTCGGCGTTGCGGACCCGTTCGGCCGCGATCGAGATCGTGGAGGCCACCCGCTCCCGCAGCCCGGCCAGCGAATACCAGACGTCGGAGGCGGCATTCAGCCGCGGCACCTGGGCGCGAACGATCTCCTCGGCCTCGATCTCGGTCGACCGGGCGGCATCCAGCCGCTCCTCCAGGCTCTGCCGGCGCTCCTTCAACTGCGCCTCGTCGGCCAGATCGCTCTCCAACGACAGGGTGGCCTGGACCAGGTCGTCGGCCAGCAGCCGGGATTTGGCGTCGCGGGCCTCGGCCTGGATCACGGCCGCCTTGCGGGCGACCTCGGCCTGCCGGCCGAGCGGCTTGAGCTGGCGTCGTACCTCGGCGACGAGATCGTTGATCCGGTTCACGTTGGTCTCGGTGGCGTCCAGCTTGCGCAGCGCCTTTTCCTTGCGCTTGCGGTGTTTCAGGACGCCGGCGGCCTCCTCGATGAAGCCGCGGCGGATCTCCGGCGTCGCCTGCAGGATGGTGTCCAGCTGGCCCTGGCCGACGATGACGTGCATCTCCCGACCGATGCCGGAATCGCTGAGCAGCTCCTGCACGTCCAGCAGCCGGGCCTTGTTGCCGTTGATCTCGTACTCGGAGCCGCCGTTGCGGAACATCGTCCGGCTGATGGTGACCTCGGAGTAGTCGATCGGCAGTGCGCCGTCGGTGTTGTCGATCGTGAGCACCACCTCGGCCCGTCCCAGCGGGGCCCGGCCGGAGGTGCCGGCGAAGATGACGTCCTCCATCTTGCCGCCGCGCAACGACTTGGCGCCTTGCTCACCCATCACCCAGCTGAGGGCGTCGACGACGTTGGACTTGCCGGAGCCGTTCGGGCCGACAACACAGGTGATGCCGGGCTCGAAATTCAGCGTGGTCGCCGAAGCGAACGACTTGAAGCCCTTGAGGGTCAGGCTCTTGAGGTACACGCCGACGCTCCCCATATCTGGTCAATACTTTGCTCGTGGGTCCTGCAACTGCGGACCGAGGCCATAGCTTGCCAGCAATCGAGATGACGCCGGCAACCCGATGGTCGTCGGGTCCCGTGGGGAAGGTCGTTTCACTCTAAACGGCGGCGCCGACATTCCTGGCCAGGCAAGCCCCCGAGATCGCGGCGAGTCCCGGCGCCTCAGCCGGCAGCGCGGCTGTCCGAGGTGGCGGCCGGGGTGCCCGGTGACGACGGGGCTGCCGCGGTGGCGGCCGTCCGATCCGGCAGGGCGGCGACGTTGTCCTCGGCCTCGGCCATCTCCGGGTCGATCGGCATCAGCTTCGACTGCTTGCCGTGCCGGGCCGCGGAGAAGGTCCAGAACTTGTTGATCAGGAAGGTGACCGGAGTGACCACCACGATCGAGATCAGCTGCGCCCAGTAGAGCTTGGTCCGCAGGCCGGTGGAGTCGTCGAAGACGCTGTCCGGCAGCGAGATCGGCGATCCGGAATGGATCAGCGCGGTGACCAGGGCGAGGCTGAGCACCTGGCCGATCGCACCGACCGCCAGGAACGGCGGATATTCGCTGTACCAGGCCGAATGGTGCGTGGTGCGGAACGTCCAACGCCGGTTGATGACGAAGTTCCACAGATTGGCCACCAGGAAGGCGATGGTGACGATGACGTGGTACCAGCGGACGTTGAAGTCGGTGAACGGCAGGTCGAAGAAGACGTCTCGATAGTTCGGCCCGACCCGCTTCAGGATCACCACCACGAGCATGTTCACGAGCGCGCCGGAACCGCCGACAATCGCAAACCGGATCAGCTGGGCCCAGTTGTGGCGATGCCGGACGAAGATGAAGTGCCCGAGACGTCTCACGATCGCCCGAGCTTACCTGTCGTGACCGGGCATCCGACGCCGCTGACACGGCGGCCCCGCTGCGGGTGTGAGGAGAATCGCGTACGGGTCAGGCTGTGCTCCGACTGCTGCCAGCTGCCGCTCAGAGGCTCGGATCCGACCCGGTCGGCACCCAGTAGAGCCTCAGCTCGCCCAGCTGGCGTTCGAAGACTCCACCGGTGCTCTCGATGATCTTGCGGGAGCCGACGTTGTCGGCGTCGCAGCTGACCAGTGCCGGATCGATGCCGAGCCGGTGGGCTCGCGGCAGCGCGGCGCGGAAGGCGGCGCCGGCGTGGCCCCTGCGGCGTTCCGACGGCCGGATCCAGTAGCCGATGTGGCCGCCGCCGGTCCGTAGCCGCTCGTTCAGCCGATGCCGGATCGCCAGCCGGCCGATGAACCGGTCGCCCTCGACCCACCACAGGTTCGTGCCGGGGACGTAGAGGTCCGGTCGCGGTGAGGTTTCCAGCTCGTCGGCCCGCAGCATGGCCACGTAGTCGGCGAAGACGTCGGGATCGGCCAGGGTGCTCTCATCACCGGTGAAGAGGTAACTCGCTGCGCCGGGTTCCTCCCGAGCCGCCTCGATGAAGGACCGGTGGAACCGGACATCCGCCGGGACAAGATCAGCCACCGGAACACGGTAGACGCCGGGCATCCGCACCGAACCCTGATTCTGCGGACACAGTCGCGCCAGGTCGCCATCACCGCCCCAAAATCGACGACTGCGTCCGCAGTTTCAGGGTTTGTCGGTTATCCACAGCCCGATCCGTGCCCGAGGTTGTCCACAGATGTGTCGGTGGGGGGGCGGTCACTCCGGCGCAAACGGCGGAATTGTAGGACGTGACGACTACAGCGACTCTCGAAGTCAACGACATCCTCCGACGCCGGGGCCTGATCCGCAGACAGGATTGGCCGCGGCTGCGCTCGAGCATCGATCACCTGATGCGATCCGGTCACTTGTCTCGGCTACTACCCGGGGTCTATGCGCCGATCGAGGCCGCGACGTCGCTCGAAACCCGGCTGGCGGCGGTGCCGGCCTGGTCACCGGACGCGGTGGTGGTCGGACGCGCGGCGGCGTCGATGACATTCTGGCCAGATCTCGCGGTTCCGCAGATCGAGGTGGCACACGGGTGCGGCCGGGCACCGATGGCGTCGGGTTACAGATTCGCGCGACGTGGGCCCGATCCGGATTGGGTGATCGAGCTGCCGTTCTTCGGCGAGCGGACTCTACGTCTGTGCGCTCCGGCCATGACGGCGATCGATCTGGTCCCCGAGCTCGGCGGCAAGGTGATCGCCGAGGCGCTGCGCAGCCGCATGGTCTCGCTGGCGGATCTCGAGCTCGCTCTCGCGGCCACTCCCGGCCGCCCCGGGAATGCGCGCCGTCGCCGAATGCTCGATGACTCTCGCGACTCGCCCTGGGGAGAGTTGGAACGGCATGCTCACGAACTTCTGCACCGGGCCGGAATCCGAGGTTGGACCGGCAACGGCAAGGTGCTGATCAATGGACTGACCTACTACATCGACGTCTGTTTTCGATCACTGAAGGTCGCTGTGGAAATCGACGGCCTGGAGCATCAGACCGATCTTTCCCGGTTCGTGTCCGATCGGCAGCGGCAGAATGCGTTGGTGCTGGCGGGTTGGATCGTCCTCCGCTTCAGCTGGGTCGATCTCCGCGACCATCCTCAGGTCGTGATAGCTCAGATCCGTGCTGCGTTGGCGATGGCCCGGCGCGCGCAGCAGCGGGCGGCCCGCCCGTGAGCGAGCTACGACCCCGCGGCCGACCATCGACGTCGACCGCCACGATCCTGATATTGCGGACGCAGTGGGTGATTTCGGCCTCGGCGAGCCCGGATTCGGCAACTGCGTCCGCAATCTCAGGATTCCGGTCTCTTCAGAGGCAGTCCCAGTGGTAGCGGATCGAGGTGAGGCCACCGGTGGCGAGCGCGGCGGGATCACCGAAGAGGTGGGCGACACCGGAGTCGCCCCAGCCGCCGACGTCGATCGAGTCGAGTTCGATGATCAACTCCGCCTGCCCGGAGTCTGCGGCCGGGTAGCTGCCGGTGCCGCGCGGATCGTCCTGGGTGAAGGACGGGTAGCCGCCGACCTTGCTAGCGGTCCGAAGTTGGTCCAGCAACGACGATCCGCCGCGGACGTACTCCTCGTAGACGAACTCCGGATCGGCTCGGCGCTCCCCCAGCGCGGCCGCAAGCCGTTCCCAGATCGGATCACTGCGGTGCTGGGCCGGCAGACCGGACCAGTCCGGGATGCTGATCGAGTGTCGGAACTGCAGCGCGGTGGGACCGACGAACTCCATCGGCAGATCGTCCACGGTGTCGGTCGGGGTCGGGGCGTCCGGCTGCGGACTGCCCGCAGCGGTCGACGGGTCGGCGTACCACCGCGTGCTGAAGCCGGCGGTGCCGGCACTTCGGTCGAAGGTCAACCCGTAGGTGTCGTCGGCGTCGACGAACCACTGCAGCAACCCCGTACGCGGGAAGCCGGGCAAAGCACCGACCGAGGCCACCTCGGCGAAGTTGATCTGGCCGACGAAGATCTGCGGGCCGGCGGCTCCCTCCGGCCAGGTTGTGCCGGCAGGAAGGTAGGGATGGCCGGTCAGGAAGCTGTGGATCGGCGATTCGGCGGCACCGGCCAGCGCGATCCCGGCACAGGGCCGCATCACCGGCGTGAGGACCCGCTCCAGTTCATCGGTCAGCGCCGGCCCGACGGCCGGATCACGATCGGCCCTTCCCTCGACAGTGCCGGCCGGCACTGATTCCCACGCCAGTTGCTTGCGCCAGCGATTCCAGAACGCGTTCACGCCTCCAAGTTACGGTGCTCCGAGGTTCCGCGCCCGGATGTCACCGATCAGGATGCCGAGGTGTCCGACGCCTCCGCTACTTACCGCTGTAGACGGGGAACGCGCTGTGCTCGCCGTAATCCACGTCGCGCAGGTCACGCAACACAGACATGTCTGCATCCGAGATCTCGAAGTCCACCTCGGCGTTGGCTCGCAGGTGCTCGGGGTTCGCCGTCTTCGGCAACGACACCGTGCCGAGCTGGAGGGTGTAACGGATGCACAGCTGCGGCACGGACACGCCGTACTTGCCCGCCAACGCCTGGACGGCGGAGTTCTGCAGAATCGCGCCGTGGCCGATCGGCGAGTACGCCTCGACCAGGATCTGCCGGCTCCGGCAGTAGTCCAGCAACTCGGCCGGGGTGTTGCCGGCGTGCACGAGCAGCTGGTTCACGTGCGGCGTGACCGTGCTGCCGGACAGGATGTTCTCCAGGTCCTGCTGCTCGAAATTGGAGACGCCGATGGTACGGAGCTTGCCCGCCTTGTGCGCGTCCTCCAGCGCGCGCCAGGCCTGCCGGTTGCCCTCGGCGTAATCACCGCCGCGGAAGTCGTCCCACGGCTGCGGACTGTGGATGAGCATCAGGTCGATGTAGTCCAGGCCGAGCGTCTGCAGGGAGCCGTCGATCGCGGCGACCGCGGCGTCGTAGTCCTTGATCTCGGCGGCCAGCTTTGTGGAGACGAACAGGTCACCGCGGGCGACGCCGCTGCTCCGTACGCCTTCGCCGACGCCGCGCTCGTTGCCGTAGGCCTGCGCAGTGTCGATGTTGCGGTAGCCGATCGCGATGGCCGCCTGGACGGCGGCAGCGGCCTGGTCGTCGTCGATGAACCAGGTGCCCAGTCCCAGCTTGGGGATGGCCACGCCGTTCGACAGTGTGTAGGTCTCGTCCAGGATGCTCATGTGTTGTCTCCGTTCTTCGGCAGTGCCTCGTACACCTCGTCGGTGACCGGCTCGAGCCACTCGTTGCTGACGTCCGGGCCGGGCGTGATGAAGGCGAGGTGGGAGAACCACGAGTCGGCCTTCGCGCCGTGCCAGTGCTTCGTGCCCGCCGGAACTCGAATCACCGACCCCGGCTGCAGGCTGACCGGGTCCTCGCCCTCGGCCTGGAACCAGCCGCTGCCCGCCGTACAGAGCAGGATCTGGTCGCCACCGCCGTCGGTGCCGTGATGGATGTGCCAGTTGTTGCGGCAGCCCGGCTCGAAGGAGACGTTGCTGACCGGCACGCTCCCAGCAGCGAGCGGCGCCAGGTAGCTCTGGCCGATGAAGTACTGCGCGTAGGCGTCGTTCTTGTCCCCGAGCGGGAAGATCTCGTCGAAGTTGTCCTGGTTCACCGTCGTGCTCCTCGTGCTGCGGATCCTGATGCGTCGACGCTAGGCCCGTTGCCGGGTCCGGGCCAGGCCCCGTTGGTACCCCCTCCCAGGAGGGACTCCCGCCGCGGCGGACATGGGGGTTGCATGGGCCGGGAGACAGCGATCAGAACAGGAGTGATCATGAGCAACGACGAGCAGAGCGGCGGCTGGAGCGGCGGGAAGAACGCGCTGGGCGACTTCGCCCCAGGCATGGTCCATTACACCGATCGGGTGTTGTTCGACGAGGTCTGGGAGCGCGAGGGCCTGTCCAAGCGCGACCGCAGCCTGGTCACCGTGGCGGCGCTGACCGCGATGGGTAGGACCGATCAGCTGAAGTTCCACCTCGGCTTCGCCCGGCAGAACGGTGTCACCGACGAGGAGCTGAAGGAGGCCCTGCTGCACCTGGCGTTCTACGCCGGCTGGCCCAACGGCATCGGCGCGACCGGCGTACTGAAGGGCATCGTCGAGGGCGAGGACTGACGGTCACCAGCGCGGCTGGCGGGGTGTCCGTTGGCAGTACGGACAGCGGTACGAGGACCGGTTCATGAAGGGTTCGCGGCGGATCGCGTGACCGCACCGCGGGCACGGCCGATCCTCTTGCCCGTACACGTTGAGCGAGCGGTCGAAGTAGCCGCTGTTGCCGTTCACGTTGACGTAGAGCTCGTCGAAACTGGTACCGCCCTGGCCGAGAGCCGCGGCCATCACGGCGCGGGCCGCCTGCAACAGTTCGACCAATTGCTTGCGGGTCATCGCATCGGCGGCCTTGGCGTAGTGCACCCGGGCCTGCCAGAGCGCCTCGTCGGCGTAGATGTTGCCGATGCCGGAGACAACCGTCTGATCCAGCAGCGCGCGTTTGATCCCGGTCCGCTTGCCACGCAGCCGGGTGGCGACGTCGATGAACGAGAACGCCGGATCGAAGGGGTCCAAGGCGATGTGGGCGATCTCGGCGGGCAACTCGGCACCGCCGTACGACATCGACAGCCCGCCGAACATCCGCTGATCCACAAACCTGACTTGTGGGCCGCCGTCGGTGAAGCCGAACCGGATCCGGGTGTTGCGAGCATCCGGCAGTTCCGGATCGCAGACCAGGAACTGACCGCTCATGCCGAGATGAGCCAGGATCGCGTCGCCGTCGGCCAGCGGCAGCCACAGATACTTGCCCCGGCGACGCGGTTCGGCGAACGTCCGGCCGACCAACGTGCTGGCGAAATCGTCCGGTCCGGCGAGGTGACGACGCACCGGGCGGGGGTGCAGGATCTCGACCGCGGCAACGGTCCTGCCGGTCAACGCCTCGGCCAGCCCGCGCCGGACGACCTCGACCTCAGGAAGCTCCGGCACCGGAGTCGGCCGGATCCAGGCTGCGGGTCACTTCGGCTCGCAACGCCTTGAACGCGCTCGCCGCGGCCTTCTGTTCGGCTTCCTTCTTGTTCCGGCCGACGCCGGGCCCGTACTGCTGATCGCCGTTTTCTTGATCATGCAGTATGACCTGGGCGGTGAACGTCTTCGCGTGGTCGGGCCCGGACTCGGTGACTGCGTACTGCGGAGCCGGCAGCCCGTTCAGCGAACAGAGCTCCTGCAGGCTGGTCTTCCAGTCCAGTCCTGCGCCCAGGGTGGCGACCTCGGCCATCACCGGATCGAACAGATGATGCACGAAGCGGCGGGCGCTCTCGACGCCCTCGGCGACGAAGACCGCGCCAATGACCGCCTCGGTGGTGTCGGCCAGGATGGACGACTTGTCTCGGCCGCCGGTGGTCTCCTCGCCGCGGCCGAGCTTGATCAGCGCGCCGAGGTCGAGACTGCGGGCGACCTCGGCGAGTGCCCGCGAGTTGACCACCGCTGCACGCAGCTTGGCCAGCTGGCCCTCGCTCATGTCCGGGTAGGACGTGAAAAGGTGCTCGGTCACCACCAGACCGAGCACCGAGTCGCCGAGGAATTCCAGCCGTTCGTTGGTGGGCAGACCACCCTGCTCATAGGCGTACGAACGATGGGTCAGGGCACGTTCCATCAACTCGGGATCGATCCTGATCCCGAGTTGGTCCAGCACCGCGAACGCGCCGGAGCGCCCTGGGTCATCCAAGGCTGAATCGTCCAAGCCCGAATCGTCCAAGACGGATCAGGCCGTCACCTGGCGGCGCGCTCCACGGGGACCGTACTGACCGCAGGCCGGGCAGGCGGTGTGCGGCAGATGCTTCTGCCGGCAGGCCGGGTTGGCGCAGACGACCAAAGTCGGAGCGGACGTCTTCCACTGGGACCGGCGGTGCCGGGTGTTGCTGCGGGACATCCGACGCTTCGGAACGGCCACGATTCTCTCCTCGAACTCTTCACCGGATCGTCCGACCCGGATCACTGTCTTGCGCCCTGCGTTGCCTCAGGACTCTTCTTCCGGCCATGAGGTGAGTCCCGACCACCGCGGATCGATCGGGGCGTCGTGGCCGTGCTCCGGATCGGCGTTGAGGTCCGCCCCGCACTCGGGACACAGACCTCGGCAGTCCGGCCGACACAACGGCTGGAACGGCAGATCCAGCACGACCGCGTCGCGCAGCACCGGCTCCAGGTCGAGCAGATCACCCTGCAGGTGCCTGATCTCGTCCTCGGTCTCGGCGTCCGCCTCCGCGTTGTCGGGATAGACGTACAGCTCCTGGAAGTCCACGACCTCGTCATCGGTCAGGTCCACCAGGCACCGAACGCACTGCCCCGCCATCCGGACTTCCGCCGTGCCGGTCAGCAGCACCCCCTCGACCACCGACTCCAGTCGCAGATCCAACTCGACCGGTGAGCCTTGAGGCACCCCGATCACTTCGATCCCCAGCTCCGCTGGCGCCTCCACGGTCCGGCGGACCTGCATCATTCGCCCCGCACCACGGCCGAGATCCACGGTGTCGATCACCAGATCCGAACGGGCATCCAGGGGGCGAGCTGCCGTATCCACAAGCAGTTCCCTTCAGCGCAGCGGTCAGACATCGTCATGACCGACGCCCAACTCTAGCGGTGTCCTCAGGCCAGGGCCAAACCGCCCTGCTTGTTGTCCGCCGTCGGGAGCTCAGTCGTCCAGCGTCGGTAGTTCGGTCGCCCGCTGCCGGCGCTCGTCCGGCTCAACACTGTTGCGTTCGGCCAGCCGCTTGCGAGCGGTCCGGACCTGGCTGGAGGTCTTGGCCAGTACCGACTCGAAGCCGGCCATCCGCGAATCGATGAACACGTCGACCTCGCGGCGCAGTGCCTCGGCCTCGTGCTCGGCGTCGGCGACGATCTTGGCGGCGTGCTCCTCGGCAACCTTGACCTGGGCGCTGTGCGTGGCCTGCTGCAGGGCGTGCTGGTGAGCCGAGGCGATGATCTGGGCGGCCTCGGCCTCGCCGTCGGCGACCTTGGTCGACTGCTGCTCGATCACCGTACGAGCCTCGGCGAGCTCGCCGGGCAGGGTGGCGGTGATCTCGTCGATCACCTTCAGCACCTCCGCCCGGTTGACCACGCAGGAGGCCGACATCGGCATCGCCCGCGCGGACGCGATCAGCTCTCGCAGCTGCTCCAACCGCTCCTCGGTCGTCAGCTCCTGGCTCATCGCTTCGTCCTCTCGTCCCCGGTCGTTCGGCGAGAGAAATCTAGTCCGTCCGCACCGTTACACAAACTTGACCTGCAGCAGAACTCGCCCCCGGTCGGCGTCCTCAGTCCTTGGTGAGCTTCTGTCGGGTCCGGGCCGCGATCTCGGGGGTGACGAACTGGTCGAATTCGCCGCCGAAGCGGGCGATGTCGCGGACCAGGCTGGACGAGACGTAGGCCCACTGCGCCGCGGCCGGCATGAACACGGTCTCGATGCCGGTCATTCGATGGTTCATCTGCGCCATCTGCATCTCGTAGTCGAAGTCGGCGGCCACCCGGATGCCCTTGACCACACAGTCGATCGAGTGCTCGCGGCAGTAGTCGACCAGCAGTCCGTCGAAGAGCTGCACCTCGACTCCCGGCAGGTCCGCGCAGGCCTCGGCCAGCAGCTCGACCCGCTCCGGCGGAGTGAAGAGGCCGGTCTTGCTCCGGTTGTTGCCGACCAGCACCTGCACCTGGTCGAACTGGCGCGCGGTCCTGGCGATGATGTCCAGGTGCCCGCGGGTCGGCGGATCGTACGAGCCCGGACAGGCCGCTCGCCGCATCGCTCCTCCTTCTCGGCTCGCTCGGTCGAGTTGATCTTGTGCGAGTTGATCTTGTTCGAGTAGATCTTGTTGAAGCCTCACCGCTGCCAGAACCACAGCACGGTCTCGCCGTAGTCCTTGCTCCACACGTCGGCCGGGTCCTCCGGCCAGCTCAACTCCTCGGTCCGTGACGACCGCTCGACGATCACCAACGCGTCATCGGTCAGCCAGCCCTGGGCCAGCAGGACCGCGAGCTGACGGCTGAGCACCGCCGAGGTCACGTCGTACGGAGGATCGGCGAAGACCACGTCGTACGGTCCCGGTGGCGGCACCCCGATCACGTCCTCCACCCGTCCGGTCCGCACCTGCACCGGCAGGTCAAGTTCGCGGGCGTTGTCGCCGATGATCCGCGCCGTACGCCGATCCGACTCGACCAACATCACCCGGGCCGCTCCCCTGCTGGCGGCCTCCAGGCCGACCGCACCGGAACCGGCGTACAGATCGAGAAAAGCCAAACCGGCAAGGGATTCGTCGGCCCCGGAGCCGGCCGTCCCGGCCCAGGAGGCGAGGCCGGCGAACAGGGCCTCGCGGACCCGATCGGTGGTCGGCCGGGTCCGGCCGCCCGGCGGTGTGGACAGTCGGCGGCCGCGCCTGCTGCCGGCGATGATGCGGCTCATGCGCGCTCCAACCATTCGGGTGCTTCGATCTTGTCCACGATGTCGGCCAGGCCGGGATCGGCGAGCTCGGGATCGGCCACCAAGCAGTCGTCGGCCATCTCCCGCGCCCGACTGATCAACTCCTGATCACGCAGCACCCGCAGCAGCCGCAGGCTCGACCGGCGGCCGGACTGCTCGGCGCCGAGCACGTCGCCCTCCCGGCGCAGCCGCAGGTCGGCCTCGGCCAGCCGGAAACCGTCCCGGGTGGCCGCCACCTCGTGCAGCCTGGTGGTCGCGTCGCTCTCGGTCGGGCTGGAACTCATCAGCAGACAGACACCCGGATGCGCGCCCCGTCCGATCCGGCCGCGCAGCTGATGCAGCTGCGAGATGCCGAACCGGTCCGCGTCGCAGATCACCATCATGGAGGCGTTCGGCACGTCGACGCCGACCTCGATCACGGTGGTGGAGACCAACACGTCCAACTCACCCGCGGCGAGTCGGCGCATCACCTCGTCCTTCTCCTCCGGCGGCATCCGCCCGTGCAGCATCGCCGTCCGCAGCCGGGACAGTGGGCCGGTGCTGAGCTCGGCGTACAGGTCCTCGACCGCGACCGCCGGCTCTCGGGGCTCCTCGCCCTCCTCGACCGATTCCGCGAACCCGTCGTCGCCGGCCGACGAGTCGTCGGCAGAGCTGATCCGCGAGCAGACCACGTACGCCTGCCGGCCCGCGGCGACCTCCTCGACGATCCGCTCCCAGGCCCGCGGCACCCAGCTCTGATTCTTGATCACGTCGACCACCACGGTGCTGACCTCGGCCCGGCCAGCGGGAATCTCCCGCAGCACCGAGGTCTCCAGGTCGCCGAAGCTGGTCATCGCGACCGTCCGCGGGATCGGTGTCGCGGTCATCACCAACAGGTGCGGCCGGCTCTCGGCCTTGGCGCCGAGCGCGGCCCGCTGCTCCACCCCGAACCGGTGCTGCTCGTCGACCACCACCAGACCGAGGTCGGCGAACTGGACCTGATCGTTGAGCAGCGCATGGGTCCCGATTACGATCCCGGCCTCACCGCCGGCGGCGGCCAGCAGGGCCTCGCGGCGGCGGGCGGCCGGCATCGAGCCGGTGATCAGCACCACCTGGGTCGCGTGCTCGGCGGCGTCCAGGGTGCCGCCGGCGGCGAGCTCGCCGAGCATCCGGGTGATGGTCTGGAAATGCTGGGTGGCCAGCACCTCGGTCGGCGCCAGGAACGCGGCCTGTCCGCCGGCGTCGACCACGTCGAGCATGGCCCGGACCGCGACCACCGTCTTGCCGGAGCCGACCTCGCCCTGCAGCAGCCGCTGCATCGGATGCTGTTGCTCAAGGTCGGCGAAGATCTGCTCCGACACCAGCTGCTGGCCGGCGGTCAGCGCGAACGGCAGGGTCGCGTCGAAGGCGTCCAGGATGCCGCCGGGGCGACGCGTCCGCGGCACCGCCGGATGGCTGCGGGCGATCGCCTTGCGCCGGGCCATCGCCAACCCGATCGCGAACGCCTCGTCGAACTTCAGCCGTTCCAGCCCGCGGGCGGCCTCGGCCCGGTCCCGTGGCTGATGGACCGCGCGGTACGCCTCGGTCAGACCCAGCACGCCGGCCCGCTCTCGGACCGTCTCCGGCAGCGGGTCGGTGACCTCGCCGAGGTAGTCCAGGGCGAGGTTGGCGGACTCGGCGATGTTCCAGGTGCGCAACTTGGCCGTCGCCGGATAGATGCCGATCAGGTCCGAGGTCTGGGTCACCTGGGCCAGCACCTCGTTGGCCTTCGAACCGCCGGCGTACTTCCCGTACTCGTCGAGCATCACGAAGTCGGGATGGGACAGCTGCGGCTCGTCCCGGAAGACGCCGACCTTGCCGGCGAAGATGCCGCGGGAACCCTTCGCCAGTTGACTTTGCCAGTACTTGATCAACGGGGCCCGACCGAAGAAGGCCAGCCCGAGCCGGCCGCGGCCGTCGGTTATCCACGCCTCCAGCCGACCACGCCCGCCGGGCATCGAGTGCTCCTTGGTCCCGGCCACCTCGGCCAGCACCGCGATCTCCTCGCCCTCGCGCAGCCCACTCAGGTCACTCAGCTCGGTGCCCGCCATGTAGCGACGCGGCACATGCTGTAGCAGATCGCCGACGGTGGCGATGCCGAGCTTGCCGAAGGCCTTGGCGGTCTTGTCGCCCACCACGGCCGACAGCCTGGCATGCAGCCGGGCGTACGCCTCGGTACGCCAGCGGGTGACGGTCGCACTCACGGGCGTCAGCCTAACGATGGCCTCCGACAGCTCGCGGTAGGTTCGGGTGACCCCCTACGACCCGGGAGGTCGATCATCGTGCGATCACGCTGTGCCCTGTACGTCGATGCCGGATACCTGTTGGCGGCCGCCGCCACGCGGCTGACCGGTACCTCGCTGAGATCGGGGATCACCGTCGACTATCCGAAGTTGATCAGCAACCTGATCCAACAGGTGGAGACGCAGTCCGGACTGCCGCTGCTGCGGGCCAACTGGTACGACTCCGCGCGCCACGCCCTGCCCGATCCGGAGCAGGAACGGATCGCGATGCTGCCCAGGGTCAAGCTGCGGCTGGGCCGGATCGGCTATGCCGGCGAGCAGAAGGGCGTCGACCTGCGGCTCGGACTCGATCTGATCACCCACGCCCGCAACGGCGCGGTGGAGGTGATGTTCCTGATCTCCGGTGACGACGATCTGAGCGAGGCGGTCGAGGAGGCGCAGCTGCACGGCGTCCAGGTGATCATCGTCGGCGTGCCGGACAGCAACGGTCTGCCGCACGGTGTCAGCCGGCACCTGCGTCGTGCCGCCGACGATCTGGTGCTGCTGGACGCCGAGTTGATCACCTCGGCCATCGGTCGTGCGGTCGCTCCGACCGTTCCGGCGCCGGTGCCGATCGAATCGAATCAGCACAAGAACCACAACGCCCCTTCGCCGGCGCTGCTGGCCGGAGTCCATCGCAGCGACGGCGTCGCGCCGGCGACCGGCACGGCAGCGGTGACCCCGTCGGCACCGGTCGGCGGACGTTCGAGCGCCACGCTGGCCTACCGCACCGACAGCGAGCATCCGCGGCATCCGGACGACGACGGCAAGGACGCGGCGGAGGTGATCGACGGTGTTGCCCGCCGGGTGCTGCACACCTGGCTGAGCAGTGCGACCTCCGACCAGCGGCGGACCCTGCTGGCCGGACGGCCGTCGATCCCCCGCGACATCGACAAGGCGCTGTTGATCGACCTGTCCGACGCTCTCGGCGAGTACGACCTGAGCGACGCACGCCGGTTCGCGTTGCGGGAGCGGTTCTGGCATCAGGTGGCCGAGTCGGACGCCTTCGAGGCGGCCAAGTCCGAACGGGTCGGCGAGGCCGCGACGGGGAGCTGAACGGCGGTAGCCGGAAGCTGAACGGCGGTAGCCGGAAGCTGATCGGCTCCAGCCATCGAGTAGCGTTCGTCGTGTGCCGACGTGGCACACCAGTGGCCGGGGTGCGCGAGGGGTTCGCGCTGAGATCACACCCGCCGAACCTGATCCGGGTCATGCCGGCGAAAGGGAGCCCGATGACATCGTCGCGTCCAGACCTGTCCACCTCGACGGCCACCGACTCGGCCCGTGTCGCTGACGTCGTGACCGCGATGCGGGCCAAGCGACCGCTGGTGCAGGTCATCACCAACTTCGTCTCGATGGACCTGGCGGCGAATCTGCTCAACGCAGCGGGCGCGTCACCGGCGATGGTGCACGATCCGCAGGAGGCGGCCGAGTTCGCCGGGCTGGCCGACGCCGTGGTGGCCAACATCGGCACCCCGTCGCCGCGTTGGGCCGACGGCATGCTCGCGGCGGCGTCGACCGCGCACGACCGCGGCAGCTGCTGGGTGCTGGACCCGGTGGCCGTCGGCGCCACCGGCTACCGCCACGAACTGGCCGGCCGGCTACTGGAACATCGGCCGACCGTGATCCGCGGCAACGCCGGCGAGATCCTTGCCCTGGCAGGGATCTCGGGCGCCAGTCGCGGTGTGGACAGTGCGGCCGGCGTGGACGACGTGGCGGACCGGGCGGCGGCGCTGGCCGCCGAACTCGGCTGCGTGGTGGCCGTCACCGGATCGTCGGATCTGGTCACCGACGGCACCCGAGCGTTGATCATCGACGGCGGCGACCCGCGGGCGCCGATGATCACCGCGCTGGGCTGTGCGGCCACCGCGTTGGTCGCGGCCTGTTGCGCCGCCTGTGACGATCCGCTGTACGGGGCGGCCGGTGCGCTGGCCATGATCACCGCCGGGATCGGACGGGCCGGCGCACGGGCCGACGGTCCGGGCTCGTTGCGCTGGCGACTGCTGGACGAGCTGTCCACCCTGACCGCCGACCAGGTGGCCGCGGTCACGGTGCGTTCGTGATCATGAACCGCTCCTCGGCATCGCTGCGGGACAAGCTCGGCGTCTACCTGGTGACGGCCGAACCCGCCGACGACTCCACCGTCGAGTTGATCATGGCGGCGGTGTCCGGTGGCGTACGTGTCGTCCAGCTGCGGGACAAGAACGGCACCACCGCCGAGCGGGTCGCCCTGCTGCGTACGCTGCAAGATCAACTTCCTCCGGAGGTGATCTTGCTGGTGAACGACGATCTTGCTGCCGCCGTTGCGGTTCCGGGCGTCGGCGTCCACGTCGGACCCGATGACGATCACCCGGCCGAGGTACGCCGCCGGCTGGGCGATCGGGTGTGCATCGGCTGGTCCATCCATGACCTTGATCAACTGCGGGACAAGTCCGCGCTGGCCGCCAGCGACTATGTCGCGGCCAGCCCGGTGTGGCCGACGCCGACCAAGATCGACACCACGGCCCCGTTGGGTCCGGAGGGTGTACGCCGCCTGCGGGCCATGCTCCCGCCGGCGCTGCCGTTGGTCGGCATCGGCGGTATCCATGCCGGCAACGCCGGCTCGGTGATCGAGGCGGGCGCGGACGGCGTCGCGGTGGTGTCGGCGATCTGCGCCGCCGCCGATCCGGCGGGGGCAGCCGCCGACCTGCTGTCGGTGGTTGCCGCGGCCACCGCAACCAGGAGTTGATCATGAACCGTCCGATCATGTTGAGCATCGCCGGCTCCGACCCGTCCGGTGGCGCAGGCATCCAGGCCGACCTGAAGACCGCTACCGCCCTCGGCGTCTACGGCGCCGCAGCGATCACCTCACTGACCGTGCAGAACACGCGCGGGGTGACCGGGATCCATCCGGTGCCGGCCGGCTTCGTCGCCGACCAGATCGTTGCCGTGCTGACAGATCTCGAGGTGGCGGCGATCAAGATCGGCATGCTGGCGACGGCCGAGATCGCAGCCGCGGTGGCCGAGGTGTTGCGGGCCCGTCCAGGTCCGGCGATCGTGCTCGATCCGGTGGTGATCGCCACCTCCGGTGATCGACTGGTGACGCCCGAGGTGACTGCGGTGATCAAGGACGAGTTGTTGACGCTGGCCACCGTGATCACCCCGAATCTGCCCGAGACCGGCACGCTTCTTGATCATGAACCACCGACCACGGTCGCCGAGATGTCGCTTGCAGCACAGGAACTTCGTACCCAGGGCTCTGCCGCGGCTCTGGTCAAGGGCGGCCATCTCGGCCGGTCGGAGACGATCACCGACGTGCTGGCCGACGCCGACGGCGTGATCAACTTCTCCGGCCCGTACGTGCCGACCGCGAACACCCACGGCACCGGCTGCACACTGTCCTCGGCGATCGCCTCCGAGCTGGCGTCCGGGCGTCGGCTGCGACCGGCGGTCGAGGCGGCCAAGAACTATCTGACCGGTGCGTTGCGGGCCGGCGCCGACCGGAGAATCGGTTCGGGTTCCGGACCGGTCGACCATCTGTGGCGGGAGCAGAGCCGATGAGCGTCTCCGCACGGCTCGACCTGATCGACGACGAGCACACGCCGGACGGGTTCTCGGCCACGGCCTGGCAGGCGGTGGCCGGCTGGTTCGCGGCCATCACCGAGCATCCGTTCATCCGCCAACTGGCCGACGGATCGTTGCCGGAGGTGGTGTTCGCCCGCTACCTGCTGGACGACGCGCACTACCTGAAGGGCTATGCATCGGCGCTGGCGTCGTTGTCGGCCCGCTCCGGTGACCCCGAAGCAAGGTTGATGCTGGCGGCATCGGCCGCCTCGGCGATCGAGGCCGAGCGTTCGATGCATCGGCAGTTTCTGCTGCCGCGCAACATCGATCCGGACGCGCCCAGCTCACCGGACCCGAAGGCTGTCGCCGAGCCGTCGCCGACCTGCGTCGGTTACGTCGAGAGCCTGCGGGCAGCCTCGGTGCTGGAACCGCTCGGTGTCGGGATGGCCGCGGTGCTGCCCTGCTTCCGGGTCTATGCGGAGGTCGGGTCGTGGATCGTCGCCAACACTGGTGACAGCCGTCCGGACCATCCGTACCGGACCTGGATCGACACCTACGCCGATCCGGCGTTCGCCGCAGCGGTCGGTGCCGCCGAGGCGTACGCCGACCGGCTGGCGGTTCGGGCCGGTGCCGACGAACGCGCGGCGATGCTTGCGGCGTACCGGCGGGCGACCCGGTACGAATACATGTTCTGGGACGCGGCCTGGCAGGATCAGCGCTGGCCCCAGCCCTGACCTGATGGGGTCCGACGGGGACGCGGCGGCCGATTCGCCAACGCCGCCACGGATCGGATATTCTGTCGAGGTTGCTCGGGCTGGGTCCGGGCGCCTCGGTGCCGGGATGTCCCGCCCGATTCTGTACGACGTACCTCAACCAGGAGTAACTCCAGTGGCTGCCGTGTGTGATATCTGCGCCAAGCGTCCGAGCTTCGGCCACAACAACCCGTGGTCGAAGAAGAAGACCCTGCGGCGTTGGAACCCGAACATCCAGCGCGTTCGCGCCGTCGTCAACGGCTCGCCGAAGCGGCTGAATGTCTGCACCTCCTGCCTGAAGGCCGGCAAGGTCTCCCGCTAACCCTTCAGCTTTCGACGGGGCCCATCCTGCGCGGGTGGGCCCTTTGTCATGCCCGGAGCCATTCCCACAGCCGCAACAGCCGCGCGCGAAACCCTCTCCCGCACCCGATACCGCCCACAGCCGCAACAGCCGCGCGCGAAACCTTCTCCCGCACCCGGAATTTCGAGTGCGGCGGCAGATTTCGGGTGCGGCTGATGGGTCCCGGGCCGGTTTCGAGTGCGGCGGCAGGTTTCGGGTGCGGCTGATGGGTTCCGGGCTGGATTCGGGTGCGGCGGCAGGTTTCGGGTGCGGCTGATGGGTCAGACGGCGACGACGACGGGGATGATCATCGGGCGGCGGCGGTAGGTGTCGCTGACCCACTTGCCGATCTGGCGGCGGATCACCTGCTGCAGCCGGTGAGTGTCGTCGACACCGTCCTCCAACGCATCGGTCAGCGCTTGGGCGATCCGTTCCCGTACCGGTTCGTAGATGCTCGGATCCTCCAGGAATCCGCGGTCGTGGATGTCCGGGCCGCTGAGCACCTTCTTGGAGCGCAGGTTCACCACCGCGACCACGGAGATGAAGCCCTCCTCGCCGAGGATCCGCCGGTCGGTCAGTGAACTCTGGCTGATGTCGCCCACGGTGGAACCGTCGACGAAGATGTAGTCGCACTCGATCTGGCCGACCGCCTTCGCCCGGTGATCCTTCAGGTCCACCACGGTGCCGTCCTCGGCGATGATCGTGTGATCGCGCGGCACGCCGGTGGACACCGCCAGGTCGGCGTTGGCGATCAGGTGCCGGGATTCGCCGTGTACCGGCATCACGTTGGCCGGCTTGAGCAGGTTGTAGACGTAGAGCAGCTCGCCGGCACTGGCATGGCCGGACACGTGCACCAGCGCGTTGCCGCGATGGACCACCCGAGCTCCCAACCGGGTCAGCCCGTTGATCACCCGGTAGACCGCGTTCTCGTTGCCCGGGACCAGTGAACTGGCCAGCAGTACGGTGTCGCCGGGCTCCAGTTGGATGGCCGGATGCTCGCGGTTGGCGATCCGGGCCAGGGCGGACAGCGGCTCGCCCTGGGAACCGGTGGAGACGAGCACCACCTGGTCGGGTCGGTAGTTGTCCAGCTCGCGCAGCTCGATCACGGTGTTCTCCGGCACCTTCAGGTAGCCGAGATCCCTGGCGATGTTCATGTTGCGGACCATCGACCGGCCGACGTAGGCGACCTTCCTGCTGTACGCGACGGCGGTGTCGAGCACCTGCTGTACCCGGTGTACGTGGGAGGCGAAGCTGGTCACGATCAGCCGCTGTTTGCTGGTCGCGAAGACCCGCTGCAGCGCCGGCAGGATGTCTTTCTCCGGCGTGGTGAAGCCGGGCACCTCGGCGTTGGTGGAGTCGATCATCAGCAGATCGACGCCCTCCTCACCGAGCCGGGCCAGGGCGCGCAGGTCGGTCAGTCGGCCGTCCAGCGGCAGTTGGTCCATCTTGAAGTCGCCGGTGTGCAGCACGGTCCCGCCGGCAGTGCGTACGAAGACGGCCAGCCCGTCCGGGATGGAGTGGTTGACCGCGACGAACTCGAGATCGAATTCGCCCAGCTCGACTCGGTCGCCCTCGGCCACGGGTCGTGGCTGGACCCCGGACAAGCGATGTTCCTTGACCTTCTCGGCGACCAGCGCAAGGGTCAGCCGGGAGCCGATGATCGGGATGTCGGACCGTTGCCGCAACAGGTACGGGACGCCGCCGATGTGATCCTCGTGACCGTGGGTGAGCACCAGCCCCACCACGTCGTCAAGTCGATCCGCGATCGCGTCGAAGCCCGGCAGGATCAGGTCGACCCCGGGATGGTCGTCCTCGGGAAACAGCACCCCGCAGTCGATCAGCAGCAGCTGCCCGTTGATCTCCAGCGCCGCCATGTTGCGGCCGATGTCCCCCAGCCCGCCGAGCGGAATCACCCGCAACGTTCCGTGCCGAAGCTTGGGCGGGGTTTGCAGTCGAGAGGCAGCCACCCGCCGATCCTATCGGTGCCCCAGAGAATCCCCCGACCTGCACATTCTCGCCCAGCCGCCGTCCCGATCCTTCGACAAGCTCAGGACCCCGGTCGAGTGAGTGCCAACCGAACAGATCACCGCTCAAATGCCCTGGTCCCCGAGACCTCGCTATCCGCAGCGGCAGCGTGGTTTTCGGCGCCCGCGGCGCCGAAAATCGCCAGAAAATCGTACGAGAGCCCAACTCGACACGGTAGGAACGTGGGGGCTTGGGGGCTCGGGCCCCCAGATAAACGAAGTCCGTGGTTGCCTGCTCGGGGGTTCAGGTAACCACGGACTTCGTGTTCATCATGGCGGATGGAGGCCACTCACCGCCACCCCGTCTCTGTGAAATGGATCACAATTGCATCACGGGTAACATCGCCTGCCGTGACCGCGCACTCCGATCCGCATCCGATCGCCGACTCCGTACGGCTGGCACTACCCGCCGAGGCGGCGGCCATCGCCGCGATCCAGCGGCGCAGCTGGCCGGAGCGGCTGCCGGAACCCGTCAGCGAGCAGTTGCTCGGCCAAGCGGACCTGGAGCAGATGGCCGAGCTGTGGGAACAGGCCATCAGCCGGCCGCCGCAGGCGCGCTACCGAGTCCTGGTGGCCATCGGCAACGAGCAGCTGGTCGGGTTCGCCACCACCACTCCGAGCCCGGACACCGACGCGCATCCGCAGACCGACGGTGCGATCGACGAGTTCGTGATCGACCGTCCGGCGCAGCGTCAGGGGCACGGATCGCGACTGCTCAACGCCTGCGCCGACACGCTGCGCGCCGACGGCTTCACCCACGCACGCTGGTGGCTTGTCTCGACCGACGACATCACCCGCCGGTTCCTGCAAGAGGCCGGCTGGGCACCCGACGGAGCCCACCGCGAGATCGGCACCGAGGACGGCAGCCATCGGATCAAGCAGATCCGGCTGCACACCGACATCACCGAGAGCTGATCACGGTTCAACGGGGCATGGTGAGGTTCTCGCCGGTGCCCTGAACGCGGACTCCGTCGTCGCCGACCTGGATGCCGGTCAGCCTGATACCGGTCGGCAGACTGAGCGCGGGCAGCAACGAGTTGACGATGCGTTCGACCAGCTGGTTGGCGAATCCGGGGGTGTTCGCGGAGTCCAGCTTCACGTCGCTCAGCACGACCTGCTGCTCTTGTTGATCAACTCCGACCGATGCGGTGATGGCGACCCCGGCCAGCAGGTTGATCTTGATCTTGTTGTCGCCGGCGTAGCTGACCGTGTGCCCGACCAGGGTCGAGACGGCCTGGTAGTCCAGCAGTGCCGAACCGTCGGCGGAGTCGATCTTGATCTGGTTGTCGGACACCGTCACGCCGTGCAGGTCGGCAGTCACCGTACGGACGGTGATGGCGCCGGGCAGTTGCTGGCTGGTCACGTCGTGGGCGGTGACCTCGACCTCGCGGAAGTTCTTGGTGGCCAGCTGGTTCAGGAACGGGAATCCGTCGAAGCGGACCTGTGGCGCCGTGCTGGTGCCGAGCTCGGATTGCAGGCTGTGGCCGACGGAACGGCCGAGCACGATCGGGGTGATCCGGTCGGCGGCCACCAGGGCCGCGAGAACTACGACCACCACGATGCCGATCACCAGGCCGCGCCGGCGTCGCTGCGGCACCTTGGCCGCGGGCGGCGGCCCGATCGGCACCACCATGGTGGGCTCGACCGGGGTGGACGGCCCGTCCGGCGGCTGTGCCCAGTGGATCGGCGCGGTGGCTTGGCTGGCCGGACCCTCGATGCCCGGACCGCCGGGCGGCGGGGCCGCGGGTTGGCCGTGCTGGAAGCTCGGCCCGGCCGGCTGCCCCATGCCCTCGCCCGGCGGATCGGCGGGCCGCCAGGGGCTGGAATCTTCCGGACCGGTCGGATCGGACATCAGCCGATCCCCAGGATCTCTTCGATGCCCACGGTCAGTCCCGGCCGATCGCCGACGGCACGTACGGCTGCGATCACGCCGGGCATGAACGAGGCCCGGTCCAGCGAGTCGTGCCGGATGGTCAGGGTCTCTCCCTCTGCCCCGAAGAGCACCTCCTGGTGCGCCACCAGCCCGCGGAGTCGTACGCCGTGGATGTGGATGCCGTCCACCACCGCACCGCGGGCACCATCGAGCCCACTGCTGGTGGCATCCGGTACGTCGCCGAGGCCGGCCTCCGCGCGGGCGGCCGCGATCTTGCCGGCCGTGGCCACCGCCGTACCGGAGGGAGCGTCGGCCTTGTCGGGGTGATGCAACTCGACGATCTCGGCACTCTCGTAGAAGGCTGCGGCCTGCTGGGCGAAGTGCATCGTGAGCGCCGCACCGATGGAGAAGTTGGCCGCGATCAGGACACCGACGTCGGTCCCCTTCAGCAAGTCACGCAGGGAATCCAGACGCTCCGGGGTGAATCCGGTGGTGCCGACCACTGCATGGATCCGGTGGTCGATGCACCAGCGCAGGTTGTCCATCACCACGGCCGGCCGAGTGAAGTCGACCACCACGTCCGCCGCGGCGGCCCGATCAAGATCATCATCGGAGCCGATGCCGGCGATCAGGTCGAGTCCGTCGGCGGCCTCGACCGCCCGACAGGTCTCCGAGCCCATCCGGCCTCGGGATCCCAGCACCGCCACCTTGATCGCCATCCGCGTCCTCCTGTTGATCATCGTTCGGGCTTCGGCCATCGTTTCGGAATCGGCACCGAACCGCCGAGTCAAGCGACAGTCTCCCCCATCGCGTCGCACCCGGGGCAGGAGGACGCGGGACTCTCGGGTGCGAGTTATACAAGAAGTCTTGTAGATACTGCACGCACCGTCCAGACTGCTGCAGGTGACCCGAAAACCAGCCGCCGAACGGCACCTCGACTCGGCCCCGGCCGACCAGGACTGGCCACCGTCGGGCGGCGACCTGATCGACGCCCTGATCGCCGTCCACCACCCGGCCCGGCGGCGGCTGTACGAGATTCTCGCCGTCGACGGCCCGGCCAACGTGGGCCAGTTGGCCCAGCGCACCGGCATGGCGGTCGGTTCGGTCAGCCACCATCTCAAGCGGTTGCATCGAGCCGGCTTCGTGCTGCCCGCACCCGAGCTGGCACAGGACACTCGGCAGTCCTGGTGGCGGGGCGTACGCCGCCGGCTGGCCTGGTCGGCCGACGACTTCCTGCCCGGCAGCATCTCTCGGGACATCGCCGACGTCGCCGAACGCAACAACCTCGAGCATCACACCCGGACCACCGCGGCATGGATGCGCGACCGCTCCGGCTATCCCGCGCCGTGGAACGAACTCGGCTTTTCCCAGGACGGCCTGGACCGAGTCACCCCGGATCAGTTCGCCGAGCTGGAGCAAGAGCTTGGGGACCTGCTGTCCCGGTGGCAGGAACGCTGCCGCACCGACGCCGAGGACCACCCGGATGTCGAGCGGATGCCGGTCCGGATCGTCTGCCGGGCCTTCCCCAGCGACCCGGGGGCCGCATGAGTGCCCCGGCATCGGCCAGTGAGGTGCAACTGGTCGGCGCCGAACCGCCGCCGATTCGGCGCGACCCGGTGACCTGGTGCTGGGTGATCTTCGCCACCGTCTCCGGGTTCGGCGACTCGGTCTTCAGCGTGGCGTTGGCCTGGACCGCGGTCCGTGAGTTGCACCCGGGCATGGCAGGTCTGGTGGTGGCGATCGGCATGGTGCCGCAGGCGCTGTTGATGTTGTTCGGTGGCGTGATCGCCGATCGGTTGGACACCCGAAGGATCATGATCATCGGCGAGTTCTTCCGAGCCGCCGTGCTGCTCGGTGCGGCGATCTGCTGGCAGGCGGGGCTGCACACCGCGACGTTGTTGATCATGGTCGAGTTGCTGTTCGGAATCGCGGTCGGGTTGAGTGCGCCCGCTCGTTCGACCCTGGTACGGCAATTGGTGCGGCCCGACGACCTGGTCGAGGTCAGCGGATGGATGCAGATCGGCGGCCGACTGGCCGTGCTCGGTGGCGCGCCGGCCGGCGCGATCGTGGTGGCCACCGCTGGTCTGACCATGGCGATGCTGATCGACGCCGGCACCTTCCTGCTGATCGCGCTGGTGTTGATCGTGGTGATCCGGTTCCGCTACCGGCTGCCCCGGCAGCGGCAGGGATCGGCCTGGAGCAATCTGCGCGACGGCTTCAGCCACCTCGCACGGCACCGCCGGCAACGTACCCTCACGCTGGGCATCTGCTCGCTGAACGTGTTCATCACGCCGGTCACCGCGATCGGTGTCTCGTTGCGGGTGTCGCACTCCGGCTGGAGCGCGACCTGGGTCGGCGTCAGTGAGGCGTCGCTGGCGATCGGCGCGATCGTCGGCAGCATGATCGCGATCCGCTGGCGGGGAACGCATCTGGCCCGGCGCGGTTTCTGGGTGCTGGTGCTGCAGGGCGCCGGGCTGACCCTCGTCGGTGTCCCGGCGTTGCCGTCGCTGGTCGGCGGGATGATCTTGGTCGGGCTGACTGCGGGGTTGGCGTCGGTATGGATCTCCGGCGTGTTCCAGCGGGAGATCAGCCCGGACTATCTGGGTCGGGTGTCGTCACTGACCCGGCTCGGTGATCTGGCCATCACCCCGATGATGACCCCGCTGTTCGGTCTCGTCGCCGGCGCCAGCAGTGTGCTGGCAGCCACCGTCGCCTGCGGTGCCGCGATGTCCCTGCTCTGCCTGATCGTCGCCACCCGCCGCGAAATCCGCACTCTGGAATGACTCGGGTCTTCGGTGGACGTCTTTGATCGGGTGGCCCGCGCTCCGGGCGTACGTTTCCCAACCAGGGTTGGGAAACGTGAGCGGCTTCCCGCGACGGCGGCGCCGAACCCCACTCCGGTTGAGAAGCGTACGGCGCTCCACCCCACGGCGGCGCCATCTCCCCGACCCCGTGCTGCGCAGCGGCTCGGCAGCCACGCGCGACCCGATGGATAGCAGCGCCGGTTACCGAACGACGTCGGGCCCCGGACCGCCGCGCCACACCTGCCTCGCACCGGCGCCTGCGCCACGCGTGCGACACCGGCTACCAACGGCGGGCGTGAACCGCTAGCGTCGTCAGGGAATCGCGACCTGAGCCTGGCTAAGCCTGGATAAGGAGGAACCGTGATCAAGAGGACGTTTCCGATCATCGCCGCCGACGATCTCGAAGCGGTGAAGCAGTTCTATGTCGACTTCCTCGGGTTCGTGGCGGTGTTCGACAGCGACTGGTTCATCGACCTTCAGGCCTCGGAGGAGCCGTTGCTCGAGATCGGGATCTGGCGCGCCGATCATGACCTGGTGCCGCCGGGCCTGGCCGGGCAGCCGCAGGGTGTGATGATCGACGTCGTGGTCGACGACGTCGACCAGCTGTACGCCGAGGCCGGCCGACGCGGGCTGGAGCTGATCATCGAACTGCGCGACGAGCCGTACGGGCAACGTCGCTTCGTTACTCGCGATCCGGCCGGGACAACGGTCGAGGTCAGCACTCCGATCGCGATGGCCGGCTGACGACTGTTCCCATACTCACCTTAGGTGAGTATTGTCCCGGTCATGGTGTTCTACGGAATGCGGGAGCCGTCGTTCCTGATCTTGACCGCGCTGGCCGACGGCCGCCAGCACGGCTACGCGGTGATGAAGTCGGTCGAGGATCTGTCGGACGGAGCCGTCCGGCTGCGACCGGGCAGCTTGTACGCGACTCTGGATCGGCTGGCCGACGCCGGGCTCATCCGTGGGGCCGGCGAGGAGGTCGTGGACGGTCGAGCGCGCCAGTACTACGCGCTGACCTCGCTCGGCGTCGAGCGGTTGGCGGCCGAGGTGCAGCGGATGCGGGCCAACGCCTCCCGAGCCGAGGCCGGACTGCGCAGGTTCCGCGCGAACGAGGCGTCGGCATGAGGCGGGCACGTCGGCGCCAGATCAAGGTCGGGGGCGGACGACGCTGCTGGATCGGACCGAGGCGACCTACCAGCTGCTGCTGATGCTGTATCCGCGGTCCTGGCGCAACCGCCACGGCGAGGAGGCCCGAGCGATCCTGGTTGAGCGCGCCCGGGACCGCGACGGCCGAATCAGCTGGGCCGACAGCACAGACCTTGTGCTGCAGGCGATCATGGCGCGGCTGGACACGGCGGCAGCACCACTGCTGGGTCGGCTGCCGGGCGCTGCGCGAGCGGTTCCCGGCCTGATCGCCCTGACCATCGCCACTGCGGCCTCGATGATCATGTTCGCCGGCGAGGTGTCGGGCGCGCTGCACCGCCCGGCCGTCCCGCCGTATCAGGTCATGTTCATCAGCGGGCCGTTCCTGACCATCGGTGTCGGCATCGACATCGGATTCATGCTGACCATGGCGATCCTGGTCTCCGGTCGAATTCAGTGGGCACGGGTCACGCTGCTTGCCACCACGATCCTGGCGCTGTGGATGACCGTGCCGACCGGTCTCCTGCCCTATCCCCAACCGCCGGCCGCCTACACCGGCGTGCTGGCCGTTCTCGGCATCGTCGGCCTGACCGGGCTCGATCCCGGCGACCGCCGCGCACGACTGTTTCGTCGCCTGGCGGGACTGATCGTGATCGTTCTCGGCGGGACGGGTCTGGTGCTGTCGGCGGTGATCACCGGCACTCCGGGCTGGCTGCCGCTACCGGGCACACTGTCGCTGACCGCGGCCCTGGTGAGCTATGCGGTAATCGCAGCGGTGATCCTGATCGCCATCACAACTGCCGTGTACGCAGCGGTTCGCCGCCACCGGATCGGCGGTCTCTTGTTGATCATGCTCGGCGCGCAAGTGGTCACCGTCCTGCATGCCAGTGCGGTGACGGTCGAGTCGAATCCCCTGACCGTTTGGGTCTGGCCGGCGCTCTGCCTCGCGATCAACCTCGCGGTGATCAAGATCGCCCAGCGACGGATCCTGCTCCGCCGTCCGGCACCCGCCCGCTGATCCGGCCCGCCCGACAATCTCAGTTGATCAACTTCTCCAGTCGCTTGGTGGGGCGCTTCGGACCGACCAGGCCGAGGACCGCAGGGCGGGTCAGCAAGGTGGCTGCGATGCGGCCGATCTCGGCCGTGTCCACATGATCGTAGGTGTCCAGGATCTGCGACACCGTACGATTGTCGCCGGTCAGCTCGGCGGTGCCCAGCCGCGCCATCCGGCTCTGCGGACCTTCGTACGACAGAACGGTCTGCCCGCGCAGTTGGCCCTTGGCCCGCTCCAATTCCTGCTCGGTCACTCCGTGCTCGGCGACCCGTTCCAGCTCGGCACGGACCAAGATCAGGATCTCCTCGACCTTGTCCGGTGAGGACTGCCAGTCCACGCTCCACAACCCGCCGGTCGAATAGCTGGTCTCGCCCGCCTCGATCCCGTACGCCAGGCCCCGCCGTTCGCGGACCTCGACGAACAGCCGGGACGACATGCCGCCGCCGATGATCACCGAGAGCAGTCCGATCGGGAACCGTTCCTGGTCGAAGAGCTTCGGCCCCGGAAAGGCCAACGACACCGTGGCCTGCTCGAACGGCCGACGATCGCTGAGCAACGGCAGTCGATCAAGCCCCGGCCCACTACTCACAAGCGGGACGTGTGGCCTACGTGCGGGACGGCCGAAGTCACCGAGCCGGTCGAGCAGGTCCACCAGATGATCGTGGTCGACCTGGCCGGCGGCGGCCACCACGATCGACCCCGGATGATAGTTGCGCTGCCAGTGTCGGACGATCTGCGCGCGCGACAGCGCAGCGATGCTCTGCTCGGTACCGATCACCGGGGATCCCAATCCTGGCTGCGGCAACAGGGCCGAGGTCACCAACTCCTGCACCGCCTCGACCGGATCGTCGGCGTGCATGGCGATCTCGTCCAAGATCACCGTCCGCTCCGCCTGCACCTCGCGACTGAGGATCTGCGAGGAGGTGATCATGTCCGACAGCACGTCGACGGCAAGATCGGCGTCGTCGCCCAACACCCGCGCATAGAAGCAGGTGTGTTCCTTGGTGGTGTAGGCGTTGATGTCGCCGCCGACCGATTCGATCGCCGCCGAGATCTCCTCCGGCCGCCGTCGACGGGTGCCCTTGAACAGCACGTGTTCGAGGAAATGCGAAGCACCGTTGAGATTCGGCGACTCGCGGACCGAACCGACGTCGACGAAGAAGCCGACGCTGAAGGTGCGGCTGTGCGGCATCCGTTCGGTGACGACGCGAAGGCCGCTCGGCAGCACCGTACGGCGGACTTGTCCACCGAGGTACGGCCGAACGGCCTTCGTCATGCGTGCGCTACGCGGCATTGCTGAGCGTCCGTGGGTGATCAGGCGTCGACCGGTTCGGCTTCCTTCTCGCCCTCGGCCTCCTCGATCACCGGCACCAGCGACAGCTTGCCGCGGTCGTCGATCTCGGAGATCTCCACCTGCAGCTTCTGACCGACGCTGACCACGTCCTCGACCGCCTCGACCCGCTTGCCGCCGGCGAGCGGACGCAGCTTGCTGATGTGCAGCAGGCCGTCCTTGCCGGGCAGCAACGAAACGAACGCACCGAAGTTGGTGATCTTGACGACCGTACCGAGGTAACGCTCGCCCTTCTCCGGCATGGTCGGGTTGGCGATCGCGTTGATCATGGAACGGGCGGCCTCGGCGGCCGAACCCTCCTCGGCACCGACGTAGATGGTGCCGTCGTCCTCGATGGTGATCTGGGCGCCGGTGTCGTCCTGGATCTGATTGATCACCTTGCCCTTCGGGCCGATGACCTCGCCGATCTTGTCCACCGGGATCTTCAGGGTGATGATCCGTGGTGCGTACAGGCTCATCTCGTCGGGCTGGTCGATCGCCTCGGCCATCACCTCGAGGATGGTGGTCCGGGCGTCCTTGGCCTGCCGCAGGGCGGCGGCCAGCACGTCGGCCGGGATGCCGTCGAGCTTGGTGTCCAGCTGCAGCGCGGTGATGAACTCGCTGGTGCCAGCGACCTTGAAGTCCATGTCGCCCATCGCGTCCTCGTCGCCGAGGATGTCGGTCAAGGTGACGTAGTGGGTCTGGCCGTCGACCTCTTCGCTCATCAGGCCCATCGCGATGCCGGCGACCGGGGCGCGCAGCGGCACACCGGCGTTCAGCAGCGCCAGGGTGGAGGCGCAGACCGAGCCCATCGAGGTGGAGCCGTTGGAGCCGAGCGCCTCGGACACCTGACGGATCGCGTACGGGAATTCCTCCCGGTTCGGCAGCACCGGCACCAACGCCCGCTCGGCCAGGGCACCGTGGCCGACCTCGCGCCGCTTCGGCGAACCGACCCGGCCGGTCTCACCGGTCGAGTACGGCGGCATGTTGTAGTTGTGCATGTAGCGCTTGGTGGTCTCCGGCCCGAGGTTGTCGAGCTTCTGCTCCATGCCCAGCATGTTCAGCGTGGAGATGCCCAGGATCTGGGTCTCACCGCGCTGGAACAGCGCCGAACCGTGCACCCGCGGAACCACACCGACCTCGGCCGACAGCGTCCGGATGTCGACCAGCCCACGGCCGTCGATGCGGACCTTGTCCCGCAGCACCCGCTGCCGGACGATCTTCTTGGTCAGCGCGCTGAAGGCGCCGGAGATCTCCTTGTCCCGGCCCTCGAACTGCACCGCAAGCTTGTCCTTCACGATCGCCTTGTACTGGCTGATGGCGTCGTTGCGGGCGTGCTTGCCGGCGATCTGGGTGATCCGGTCCAACTCGTCGCCGGCCTCGGCCTGGACCGCGGCGAACACGTCGTCCTCGTAGTCCTTGAAGATCGGGAACTGCGCGGTCTCCTTGGGGAACTGCGCGGCCAGCTCGGCCTGGGCGTCGCAGAGCGCCTTGATGAACGGCTTGGCCGCATCCAGGCCACCGGCCACGATCTCCTCGGTCGGCGCGGTCTTGCCGCCGCGGACCAGCTCCCAGGTCTGCTCGGTGGACTCGGCCTCGACCATCGCGATGGCGACGTCGCCGTCGGGCAACACCCGGCCGGCCACGACCATGTCGAAGGAGGCGTCCTCCAGCTGCGAGTTGTCCGGGAAGCCGACCCACTGATCGCCGATCAGGGCGACGCGGACACCGGCCACCGGGCCGGAGAACGGCAGCCCGGCCAGCTGGGTGGACATCGAGGCCGCGTTGATCGCGACCACGTCGTACAGCTTGTCGGGGTTGAGCGCCAGCACGGTGATGACGACCTGGACCTCGTTGCGCAAGCCCTTGACGAAGAGCGGGCGCAGCGGGCGGTCGATCAGCCGGCAGGTCAGGATGGCCGACTCGGACGGGCGACCCTCCCGACGGAAGAACGAGCCGGGGATCCGGCCCGCGGCGTACATCTTCTCCTCGACGTCGACGGTCAGCGGGAAGAAGTCGATCGCGTCGCGCGGCTTGGACTGCGCGGTGGTTGCCGACAACAGCATGGTGTCGTCGTCGATGTAGACGGCGGCGGAGCCGGCGGCCTGCTGAGCCAGCAGCCCGGACTCGAACCGAATGACGTGCTTGCCGAGTGCGCCGTTGTCGATCACGGCCTCTGCGGACTTGATACCTGGTCCCTCCACGGGATCCCTCCTCTTACTTGTTCCCTCGTCCGGAGGGAACGTCGCGTGGCTTCCTCGCGCTCGAGGAAACGCAGTGGTGCGATTGCACCCACACTCCCGGCCGTTGGCCGCAACAGCGGTGGCTGGGGCTCATGGCGCATCGGGCACTGATCCTGAGGCGCCAACCCGGACGGGTCGTACGGCCGATCGGTGCGACGCCCGCGACTGGCGTGGAGACCGGTCTTCGATCGAGGTCCGCGGGGCTCGTAGGAGTCCCGAAAACCACTACCGAGGACCGAGAACGCTCAGTCGAGCACAGCGTGGGATGCAATCCTGTGGTGATTATTCACTTGTGCTACCCGAGTTGTCAGTCGCTGGTGTGGCAAGGGCCAAACCACCGACTGACACGTCGGAGGTATGAGAAGAGCGGCCCCCGAGGAGGACCGCTCTGGTGCGTCAGCGACGCAGGCCGAGGCGCTCGATCAGCGACCGGTAGCGCTCGATGTCGTTCTTGGCGATGTAGTTGAGCAACCGGCGGCGCTGACCGACCAGGAGCATCAGGCCACGACGACTGTGGTGGTCGTGCTTGTGCTCCTTGAGATGCTCGGTCAGGTGGGCGATCCGGCGGCTCAGCAGCGCGACCTGGACCTCGGGGGAACCCGTGTCACCTTCGCTGGTCGCGTACTCATCGATGATCTTCTTCTTCTCCGCAGCGTCGATCGACACTAGCTCTCCCTTCGGTTTCCCGTTGCGCGGCGCTCCCGGAAACTGCGTCTGCAGTGCTCACGTGGTGTGATCGGGGGCTCTTCGGCTTCCGCGGCCGTTCTGACGGCAGCCACGACACTACCAGTGCAGACCTGTCGGGAGCGAATCGCGGCGAACAGGGTTCGGGTCCATCGCGGTCGTTATCGATGCCGGGCACGGGGTACTTCCCAGATCAAGTCCGGCCAGATCGAGACAGCCGTCGGGGGCATGCAGGAGGAGGAATCGTCGTGATTATTCTCGGTGTGATCTTGTTGGTGCTGGGATTGATCTTCAGCATCTCGATCCTGTGGACGATCGGCATCATCCTGATCGTCATCGGAGCCGTGCTCTGGATCTTCGGTGCGCTGGGCCGCCAGATCGGGCCGCGCAAGTACTACTTCTAGTATCCAGCGCCCGTCCCCGACCGACGCCGTCATGTGGCCCGCGCTCGTGACAGCGCGGGCCACGCTCGGGTCTCGTCAGCCGTGGCCGAGCAGGGCGCCGCCGTTGAGTTGCAGGATCTGGCCGGTGGTCCAACCTGCTTCGGCGTTGCAGAGATAGGCGACGGCTTCGGCCACCTCCGACGGCGTGCCCGGTCGGTTCATCGGGATCCGCGAGACCCGGGTCGCGGCATCCGCCGGGTCGCGTCTGCCGTCCCAGAACTCGGTGTCGGGTACGAAGCTGGGTGCGATCGCGTTCGCGGTCACCTGCTGGGCGGCCAGCCGGTTGGTCAGATCCCACATGTAGCCGTGCACCGCGGCCTTGGCCACCCCGTACGAGCCGGAGCCGCGCAGACCGGCGCCCGAGGTGATCATCACGATCCGGCCGCCGGGCCGGGTGATCGCCGGCAACAGCGCCTCGGTGATCAGCATGGTAGTGATCAGGTTCGCGGTGAAGTCGGTGCGGTACTTGTCCGCCAGATCGGACAGCGTCTCGGTGCGGTGCCCGAATCCGACGTCGCCGCCGGCGTTGTTGATCAAGAAATCCACACCGCACTCGGCAGTGATCACCCCCGCCAACTCGTCCACCTGGTCCGGGTCGGCCAGATCGGCGGCGCGATACTCGACCAGTTCGTCACCGTGGCTCTTGTTGATCTCCGCGGCGGCGTCGGCCAGCACGTCCTTGCGCCGCCCGACGATGATCACCCGGGTGCCGTCCGCGGACAGCCGCTTGGCGATCGCCCGGCCGATCCCGGTGCCCCCACCGGTCACCACTGCAGTCCTCATGATCACGTACCTTCCTGGGCTCGGTCGAGGATCAGCTGCTCACCCGGCTGAGCTTACGGCCCGGACACGACAGCCGCACCACTTGCAGCGTGCCGCACCGGCTGCAGCCGGTGCGGGACGCTGCAAGTGGTGCGGCTGTTGGGGTGCCCGGCGGTCAACGGGTCATGATCAACCGTGCTACTTCTGGTAGCCGATGGTCTCCGGCAGTGGGTTGAAGAAGATGGTGGCGCCGATGTTGGCCAGATCCTTCTTCACCGCGTACGTGGACGGCCCGCTGAACAGCGGCAGCAGACCGTACAGCGCCAGTGCCTTCTGCTCGACCTGGTTGGCCTGCTCGACCTGCTCCTTCGGATCGGCGATGCCGTTCACCCGGGCGATCTCCCGGTCGATCTCCGGGCTGCCGACGCCGGTGATGTTGCTCTCGGTCTTGCTGCCGTAGAAGCCGGACAGGCCGAAGGAGCCGTACGGGTCCATCGAACGGGCCCGATCGCCGTCATCAGCGCACCGAAGGCGGCGACCGCGACGACCCCGTGGACGTCGTTCTTGCTCAACGTCAGCGAGAAGTACCCCCCATCCCGTGCCAGCCGAAGATGCTCTCGGTCAGCACGGCGCCGGTGAAGATCGCCGGGATGCTGAACGCGACCGAGGTCGCGGTCGGGATCAGCGAGGCACGCAGGGCGTGTCGTCGTACGGCCTGCGCGTGGGTCAGCGCGGTGCGGACGAAGTCGGCGTTGATGGTGTCCAGCAACAGCGCCCGTTGGGTCAGGCGATAGCCGACATATCCCAACAGGGTCAGCGAAATCGTCGGCAGCACGAGGTGGGCGAGCCGGTCGACGATGGTCGGGAACAGCCCGGACACGTCCGGCGAACTGGAGTCGGTGACGAAGAACAGCCGGAAGCCGATCGCGTCGTTGATCTTGATCGCGCCGAACACCAGCAGCAGCGCCGCGACCACCGTCGGCATGTTGAACAGGATGATCGAGATCGCCTGCAGCACCCGGTCGGTGATCTGGTACTGCAGCAGCGCACTGATCACGCCGAGTCCGACACCGACCACCACCGACAGCACGGTCGCCAGCAGCACCAGCTGCCCGGAGACCAGGATCCGGTAGCCGACCTCGGCGTTCACCGAGCCGCCGGTCGGCGACTGCCCCCAGTTCCAGTGCAGGACGATGTCGGTCAGCCAATGCCACCAGCGAACGATCACCGGTTCGCGCGGATCCAGGTTGTAGTGGGCCAACGCGTTGTCGATCTGCTCCTCCGGCGGCACCGGCCGGGTCTCCCGATAGCTCGACCGGGGATCGAGGAAGAGACTGGCCAGGAAGTAGGTCGCATTCGTGGCGATGATGATCATCAGCAGCCAGCCGACGACACGTCGCGGATGAGCTTGAGAATCGGACTACCCCTTTACCGGGGTCGGCCACGACCCCCGTGCGCTTGCCAACTGATGGCCGGGTCTTCACCTGGGGCACCCACCGCGTGCGGGGTTGCCGGTCAGCAATGCCAGGGCTTTTCGCTGACGCTCATGACCCAGCCGCAAATATTAGGGTCCTATGGCTCTGGCCGTCAAAAGAATGTCCGCCAGCCGGGATCGAGGTTCGGCCGCAGAACGACCACGCCGATAGGCTCGGCGCCGTGATCACGGTCGCCGCGCTCAGCCCGTCGCTGGACATCACCTACGTCGTCGATCAGCTCCGGCTCGGTGAGATCCATCGGCCGACGGAGGTGCATCGGGTCGCCGGTGGCAAGTCCCTCAATCTGGCCCGGGCCGCGACCGCGGTCGGTGCGCCGGTGCAGACGATCGCCCTGCTGGGCGGCAGCACCGGCGATTTCCTGGAGTCCGAGCTGCGCCGCGAGGGCATCGGCGTCCGCCGGGTCGACTCGCCGACCGAGACCCGGACCTGCGTGTCCATCGGCTCCGCTGCCGGTCACGAACTGACCGAGCTCTATCCGTACGCGCCCGCGATCCCGGACGCTGCCTGGCAGGAGTTTCGTCGGGTCTTCGCCGAGGAGTTGTCGGCTGCCGACGGCTGGCTGGCGATCAACGGCAGCGTGCCCGACGGGCCGCCGGCCGACGCGTTGGCCGCGCTGACCCGGCTGGCGATCGACGCCGGTCTGGAGGTGGCGATCGACAGTCACGGACCGGCGTTGGCCGGCGTACTGGAAGCCCGGCCGCAGTTGATCAAGGTCAATCGGTACGAGGCCGCGGAGCTGCTCGGCCGCGATCCGGACCGGGCCGAGGTGGCCGAGCTGGCCAAGATCATCTCCGCGCGTACCGGCGGTTCGGTGATCATCACCGACGGCCGAGCCGGTGCTGTGTTCTGCTCGGTGGAGGCCGGCACCGTACGAGCCGAACTGCCGGCCGACGTGTCCGGGCACTATCCGGTCGGCAGCGGCGACTCGTTCCTCGGCGGCTGGCTGGCCGCCACCGATCGCGGCGCCGATCCGGCCGACGCGTTGCGACTGGCCACCGGCTGTGGCGCGGCCAACGCGCTGATTCCGGGCCCCGGACTGCTGGACCGCCGGACCGCTCGGCAGATCGCCGACCGGACGGTCCTCAGTCGTCTCAGCTGATCCGTCGCCCGGGCGAATATGTTGGGCCTCGGACGGACCGGGCGAGGGAGGCGACGACGATGGCACGGTTCCACCCTCGCAACTGGTTCGACCGGGTGTTCGAGCTCGGCATCGTGCTCAAGGGCCTGGACGGGGCCGGCGAACTGATCGCCGGCACCTTCCTGCTGCTGGTGCGGCCGGCGACGATCAGCCACTGGGTGGTCATTCTCACCCGCGGCGAGCTGGCCGAGGATCCCACCGATTTCATCGCCACCCACCTGGTGGCGGCGGCGCATCGGCTGTCCGCCGACGACCTGCTGTTCGTGTCCCTCTACCTGCTGGCGCACGGATTGGTGAAGGTCGTGCTGGTGGTGGCGATCCTGCGCAATCAACTCTGGGCGTTCCCGTGGATGATCATCACCCTGATCGCCTTCATCTGCTACCAGCTCTACCAGATCGTCGTCGACCCGCGGATCAGCCTGGTGCTGTTGACGATCTTCGATGCCGTGATCGTGCTGCTCACCTGGCGGGAGTACAAGATCATCCGGCGACGGCGGGCGGCCGAGACGCCCGTCCCGAGCGACGATGCCGATCACGCGCACACCCGCTGAGGAAGTGCGTGGATCCGACCTCTCCTAGTGCCGTCCGTCCAGCAAGCTCCTTGCCCGGTCCACATCCAGGTGCATCTGGTCGATCAACGCCGCCATTCCGGAGTACTTGATCTGCCCGCGCAGCCGGTGCTCGAAGTCGACCGCGACCTCGACCCCGTACAGATCCAGATCGGTCCGGTCCAGCACGTACGACTCCACCCGACGGTTCTCGCCGACGAAGGTCGGGTTGCTGCCGACCGAGATCGCGGCCGGCCACGGTTCGGCGTCCGGTTGGTCGAGCCTGCTCAACCAACCTGCGTACACCCCGTCGGCGGGCACCGCCAAACCCCGCGGCACCGGCACGTTCGCGGTCGGGAATCCCATCTCCCGGCCGCGTTGCGCGCCCTTGATCACCTCGCCGCGGACCCGGAACGGCCGATTCAACAACTCGGCGGCGAGATCGACGTCGCCCTCGGCGATCGCGGCCCGGACCCGGGTCGAGGAGTCGGGCAGATCGCCGGCCAGCAGCAGCGAGACCGGATCGACCTCGAAACCCGAGCCGTCGCCTTCGCGACCGAGCTTGGTCAGCAACTCGACGTCGCCGGCGGCCCGGAAGCCGAAGCGGAAGTTCTCGCCGACCATGATCACCGTCGGCTGCAGCGGCCGGAGCACCTCGTCGACGAACCGTTCCGGCGGCCAGCTGGCCACCTGGTCGGTGAAACCGACCACGACCACCTCGTCCACCCCGGCGGCGCTGAGCAGCCGCTTCCTCTCGTCCAGCTCGGTCAGCAGCAGTGGCATCCGGTCCGGGCGGATCACCGACATCGGATGCGGCCAGAACGTCACCGCGATCACGGTGCCGTCCGCGCCGGCCGCGCGGCGTGCACCCGCGATCAGCTTCTGATGCCCGCGGTGTACGCCGTCGAAGTTGCCGATCACGACCACCCGAGCAGCACTCATTGACCCTCCCTAGACCGACACACAGTTAATCACGCGGCCCCTCGCCGGCCGACGCCGCGAGGGCGAAGACCGCCTCGGCCACGGCGTCCTGGCCGGACGGCCGATACAGCGCCAGAAATTCTCCCGCGGGCGAGAAGACCGCGGTCGGCTCTCCCGGCAGGTCCAACCCGGGCAACCGACGACCGTTGCGCACCCACGCTGCCTGTTGCTCGTCCAGCTCCAGCGTCGGAAAGGTCCGGCGGGCGACGGTCTCCAGATCGAGCAGACCAAGATCATCTTCCAGTTGCTCCAGGGTGCGGGCCTCCTCGACACCGAAGGTCCCGACCTTGGTCCGCCGCAGGCTCGTCAGATGACCGCCGGTGCCCAGCCTCGTACCAAGATCACGAGCCAGTGCCCGGATGTAGGTGCCGGACGAGCAGCCGACCCGGACGTCAAGATCAACAACAGGCAGCCCGTCGACCTCGACATCCCTGCGCTGCAAGAGATCGAAGGCCGAGACGGTCACCGGCCGTGCGGCCAGTTCGACCTGATCACCGGCGCGGACCCGGGCATAGGAACGAACGCCGTTGATCTTGATCGCCGACACCGACGACGGGACCTGGTCGATCGTACCGGTCAGCCGCCGCATGGCCGCGGTGAGCTGTTGCTCGTCCAGCTCGGCCGCGCCGCGTCGCTCGGTGACGTCGCCCTCGGCGTCGTCGGTGACGGTCGCGACGCCGAGCCGGATGGTGGCCAGGTATTCCTTCTCGGTCAGCGCCAAGTGGCCGAGCAGCCTGGTCGCTCGCTCGATCCCGATCACCAGCACTCCGGTGGCCATCGGATCCAGAGTGCCCGCATGGCCCACCTTGCGGGTGTGCGCGAGCCGTCGCAGCCGGCCGACCACCTGATGCGAGGTGAGTCCGACCGGCTTGTCGGCGATCACGACGCCGGACGGCGCCGCGGACGTCGGGTCAGGACTCATCGTCCTCGTCGGGACGCTTGTACGGGTCGGACTCCCCCGCATACTCGGCGCCGGCGGCGCGTTTGGCCACCTCGTCGTCGCTGGCCTTGGCCGCGGCGATCAACTCGTCGATCTGCCGCGCCGACTCAGGTACGGCGTCGGCCACGAAGGTCAGCGTGGGGGTGAACCGCAGTCCGAGCTGCTTGCCGACCTGCGATCGGATCAGCCCGGTCGCCGACTGCAGTGCCGCCGCCGTACCGCTCCAGTCGGCGTCCTCACCGAAGACCGTGTAGAACACCGTCGCGTCCCGGGTGTCCCCGGTCAGCCGGACATCGGTGATGGTGACGAACCCGAGCCGCGGATCCTTCACCCGCCGCTCCAGCATCTCCGCCACGATCACCTTGATCTGGTCGGCCAACTTCAAAACCCGTGCCGATGGCATGATCATCTTCCTCTCCGGCGGCCGAAACCGCAGCGGCCGGATTTGCCGCGAGCGGGAGCCCCGGACGCCGACCCGCCGGGCAGACGGGTCGGCGTCGGGAGCTCTTTCAGAACCGCACTCAGTCGCGCGGCTTTTCCTTCATCTCGTACGTTTCGACGACGTCGCCGATCTTGATGTCGGAGAAGTTGCCCAGAGTCAGACCACACTCGTAGCCCTCGCGGACCTCGGTGGCGTCGTCCTTCTCCCGGCGCAGCGAGTTGATCGAGGTCTCCTCGACAATCACCACACCGTCGCGCAGCAACCTCGCCTTGGCGTTGCGCCGCATCAGGCCGCTGGTGACCATACAGCCGGCGATGACGCCCGCCCGCGACGAACGGAAGATCTCGCGGATCTCCGCCGTACCGAGCTGGACCTCTTCGTAGATCGGCTTCAGCATGCCCTTCAGCGCGGCCTCGATCTCGTCGATCGCGGCGTAGATCACCGAGTAGTACCGGATGTCAACACCCTGACGATCGGCCATCTCGGTGGCCTTGCCCTGAGCCCGCACGTTGTAGCCGATGATCACCGCGTTGGACGCGGCGGCCAGGCTGACGTTGGTCTCGGTGATGGCACCGACACCGCGGTCGATCACCCGCAGCGACACCTCGTCGCCGACGTCGATCTTGCTCAGCGCGTCCTCCAGCGCCTCGACCGAACCGGAGCTGTCGCCCTTCAAGATCAACAGCAGCTCCTGGGTCTCGCCCTTCTCCAACTGCTCGAAGAGCTGATCCAGGGTCTTCCGGCGAGCACCGGCTGCCTGTGCGGCCATCCGGGCCCGGGCTTCGCGCTTGTCGGCGATCTGCCGTGCCGTCCGGTCGTCGTCGACGACGATGAAGCTGTCGCCCGCTCCCGGTACGGCGGTCAGGCCGAGCACCTGCACCGGCATCGACGGCGGAGCTTCGGTGACGTTCTCTCCGCTGTCGTTGAGCAACGCCCTGACCCGGCCGTGAGCCGGACCGGCCACGATCGAGTCGCCGACATGCAGGGTGCCGCGCTGGACCAGCACGGTGGCCACCGGACCACGGCCCTTGTCCAGATGCGCCTCGATGGCCACACCCTGGGCATCCATCTCCGGATTGGCCCGCAGGTCGAGCGCCGCGTCGGCGGTCAGCACGATCGCCTCCAGCAGTTCGTCCAGACCGACACCGGTGATCGCGGAGACGTCGACGAAGATGGTGTCGCCGCCGTACTCCTCGGGCACCAGGCCGTACTCGGTCAGCTGACCGCGGACCTTGGTCGGATCGGCGCCTTCCTTGTCGATCTTGTTCACCGCGACCACGATCGGCAGGTCGGCTGCCTGGGCGTGGTTCAGGGCCTCGATCGTCTGCGGCATCACACCGTCGTCGGCAGCCACCACCAGCACGGCGATGTCGGTCGACTTGGCACCGCGGGCACGCATGGCGGTGAACGCCTCGTGGCCCGGCGTGTCGATGAAGGTGATCTTGCGTTCCTGATCATCGACCTCGGTCGCGACCTGGTAGGCACCGATGCTCTGGGTGATGCCGCCGGCCTCGCCGCCGGCCACGTTGCTCTTGCGCAACGCGTCCAACAGCTTGGTCTTGCCATGGTCGACGTGACCCATCACGGTGACCACCGGCGGCCGCGCCGCGAGTTCTTCCTCGCCACCCTCGTTCTCGCCGAACTCGATGTCGAAGCTCTCCAACAGCTCGCGGTCCTCGTCCTCGGGCGAGACCACCTCGATGTCGTAGTTGAGCTCGGCACCCAGCACCTGCAGCGTTTCGTCGGCGACCGACTGCGTCGCGGTGACCATCTCGCCGAGGTGGAACAGCACCTGTACGAGGGCTGCCGGATCGACGCCGATCTTCTCCGCCAGGTCGGTCAACGAGGCGCCACGGGCGAGCCGGACCTTCTGGCCGTCACCCTGCTTGACGCGGACGCCGCCGATCGACGGCGCCTCCATCTCATTGAACTCTTGACGCCGCTGCTTCTTGGACTTGCGACCACGCCGCGACGGACCGCCCGGACGGCCGAAGGCGCCCTGGGTTCCACCGCGACCGCCACGGCCACCGCGACCGGCCGGTGGGCCACCCGCGGCTCCGCCCGGACCACGACCACCGGCGGGACCGCCACGACCGCGACCGGCGCCGGGGCCACCACGGCCACGGGGGCCGGCCTGACCGCCGAGTTGACTGTTGCTCTGCCGGGGCATCATCGCCGGGTTCGGCCGCGGCATACCGCTGCCGCCACCCGGACGGGGACCACCCGCACCGGGGCCGGCGCCACGACCGGCCGGCGGACGCGGGATGCCCGGACGTCCACCCTCGGGCCGCGGCGAACGTGCCGACGTACCCATCCCCTGGGAGGACGAGAACGGATTGTTGCCCGGCCGCGGACCACCCGGACGAGCGCCGGACGGACGCGGGCGCGGACCGGGGGCGCCGGACGGCAGACCGCCGGTGGCACCCGGACGCGGACGCGACTGACCGCCGCCGTCGCGCGCCGATCCGGGTCGTGCGTCCGAACGCGGGCCGGGTCGTGCGTCGCCGGGACGAGTATCGCCCGGACGCTGTCCGGGTCGCCCGTCACCGGGACGCTGCCCGGGCCGGCCGTCGGACGGACGCTGGCCTGCTCGGCCGTCGGCCGGTCGCGGCCCCGGACGGCCGGCTGCCCGGCTCTCGCCGGGCCGGGCCGCCGGACCCGGACGCGGGCCGGGCGTGGCCGGGCGCGGGGTGGCTGCGCCAGGGGCGGCCGACGGACGCTGTGCCTGATCCTGGGACGCCCGATCCTCGGGCGCCCGATCCTGGGGGCCCGTGGCCGGGCTGTCGACGGTTCGGTCGGTCGGTTCGGCGACCGGCCGCTCGGCCCTCGGAGTTGCCGTCGGGCCGGGCTGGGCCGACTCGGCCTTCACCTCGGCGTCGCGGGTCTCCGGGTTGGTCGTGCTCGCGCCGTTGGTCGTACTCGCCGTCGGGGCCGGCGCAGAGGCCGGTGCCGACGGGACCGGTGCAGCCTTCTTCGGGGCGGCCTTCTTGGCGCCCTTCTTGCCGATCGGTTCGTTCGCCAGCCGTTCCTTCAGCCGGCGCTCCACGGGTGCCTCGACGGTCGACGACGCCGACCGGACGAATTCGCCCATGTCTTTCAACGTGTTCAGGACGTCCTTGCTGGTGACTCCGAGCTCCTTAGCGAGCTCGTAGACTCGGACCTTTGCCACTACTCTCCCTCGTGCGGTCCAAGCCTGGTCACCGGCCGCAGACGCGGGCAGTGTTCTTGGACCAGTTAGTTGTTGTTGCTCATTGAGCGGTACTCATCGAGTGGTCATGAGCTTCTAGCCCACCTTCTGGTTCCAGACCCGGCCGCGGTCACGGCCAGGCATGCGTCAGTCCGCCCGGCGACAGCGCTCAGGCATTGCCGGAGCGGACGATTCAACTGAGAACTCTATGCCAACCGGCCCGAATCACCTAAGCGGGGCCCCACCGAAGATCAACTCGGGTCGATGATCAACTCGGCCAGCTCCGTACGCAGGCGATCTTGATCGACGTTGCCGGCCTGCAGTCCGCGAGCCAGAGCCCGTCGGCGAAATGCCTGCTCCCAACACTGCGGCCGCGGATGCAGATACACCCCGCGACCTGGTCGGGACTGTCGTACGTCGACCACGATCGCCTCGCCGGAACGGACCAGGCGAATCAGGTCGGATTTGTTCTCCCGGCCACGACACCCCACACAGGTCCGGACCGGTTCCACGAGCGGCAATCCTACGACCTCCGGCCAACCCGCGGCCCCGACCTCAGCCGCGCGCCAAACCGACCCGCGCTCGCGAAATACCGGGTGCGGCGGTCGTTGTTGCGCGCGGCTGTGTCCGAGCCCGGCGGTATCCGGGTGCCAGTCAGCTCACAGCCGCGCGCCAAACCGACCCGCGCTCGCGAAATACCGGGTGCGGGAGAGGATTTTGCGCGCGGCTGAGGTCGGGCCCGGCGATATCGGGTGCGGGAGAGGATTTTGCGCGCGGCTGTGTCCGGGCTCGGCGATATCGGGTGCGGTCAGCTCAGGCGTTCGTAGTAGTCGGTGAATTCCAGCCGGGAGGCGGCCGGGCCGTCGACGATCACGGTCGCCGAGGGGTGGAACTGCAGCACCGACGCGGGACAACTGCTGCTGACCGGACCCTCGACCATCCGCGCCACCGCCTCCGCCTTGGCCGCGCCCTGGGCGACCAGCAGCAGCTCCTCGGCCTCCATCACGGTGCCGATCCCCTGGGTCAGGCACAGCTCGGGCACCTGATCGATCGAGTCGAAGAACCGCGCGTTCGCCTGCCGGGTGGCCGGCGTCAGCCGCTTCACCCGGGTCCGCGACGCGAACGACGACATCGGCTCGTTGAAGCCGATGTGGCCGTTGGTGCCGACTCCGAGGATCTGTACGTCGACCGGGCCGACCTCCGCCAACTCTCGTTCGAACTCCTCGCAGGCCGCCTCGAGATCCTCGGCGAAACCGTTCGGCACCCGGACCTTCGCCGGATCCATCCCGGTCGGCCGGACGACCTCCCGATCGATCACCTCGTGATAGCTCTGCGGATGTCCGGGCGGCAGCCCGATGTACTCGTCCAGGGCAAAGGCTCGTACGGCGGAGAGGTCGAGTTCGCCGGCGGCCACCTGACGTGCGAGGTCGGCGTAGATGTCCAGCGGCGATGAACCGGTCGCCAACCCGAGTACGGCGTCGGGCCGACGGCGTACCACGTCGGCGATCCGACCCGCCGCGAACCGACCGACGGCCGCAGCCGACGGCGCGATCAACACCTGCATGTCAGATCCCCCGGGATGAGTTGATGGTCACGGACGCAAGAGCCGGTCAGTCCGCATCGGGCGCGGTGTCGGCACGGATGTCGATCCGCCAACCGGTGAGCCGGGCAGCCAACCGGGCGTTCTGCCCCTCCCGGCCGATCGCCAGCGACAACTGATAATCCGGCACCACCACTCGCGCCGCCCGGGCCCGTTCGTCGACCACGGTGACCGAGCTGACCTTGGCCGGCGACAACGCCTGGCCGACGAAGGTGGCCGGATCCTCGGAGTAGTCGATGATGTCGATCTTCTCCTCGTTCAGTTCGTGCATCACCGCCCGCACCCGCTGCCCCATCGGACCGATACAGGCACCCTTGGCGCTGACGTCCCGGTTGGTGCTCCAGACCGCGATCTTGCTCCGGTGGCCGGCCTCCCGGGCGACCGCCTTGATCTCCACCGTCCCGTCGGCGATCTCGGGAACCTCCAGCCGGAAGAGTCGTTCGACCAGACCGGGATGAGTCCGAGACACGACGACCTGCGGGCCGCGGGTCTCCTTGCGCACCGACACCACGTACACCTTGATCCGGGCGCCGTGCCGATAACTCTCCCCCGGCACCTGCTCGGCCTGCGGCATGATCGCCTCGATCTGGCCCAGGTCGACCAGTACCGTCCGCGCGTCCGGTCCCTGCTGCACGACACCGGAGACGATGTCGCCCTCGACGTTGGCGAAATGGCCGAACTTCTGCTCGTCCTCCGCATCGCGCAACCGCTGGAAGATCACCTGCCGGGCGGTCGACGCCGCGACCCGTCCGAAGCCCTCGGGGGTGTTGTCGTACTCACCGATCCGGTTGCCCTCGTCGTCGCGTTCGGGCGCGAGCACCCGTACGTGGCCGGACTTGCGATTCAGTTCGACCCGCGATCCCGGAATGGCGTGCGGCGTCTTCTCGTACGCCGACAGCAGGGCCTCCTCGATCGCGTTCACCAGCAGCTCGAAGGGAACGTCCTTCTCGCGTTCCAACAGCCTCAGTACGGAGATGTCGATGTCCATCTCAGTTCTCCTCCTCGGGGGCTCGGGAACCACGGGGCTTGCGGTTCAACTCGACCTGGATCAGCGCGTTGCTGACGTCGGCGAAGGCGACCCGACGCTCGGTGCCGTCCACGTCCAGGGTTGCGGCGGCGTCGTCGGCTCCGGTGATCCGGCCAGTGAACTCCGTACCGTCGGCGAGGGACACCTTGACCAGTCGATCGTGGTTGCGACGCCAGTGCCGGGGCAGCGTGAGCGGGCGGCTGACGCCGCGGGAGCTGACCTCCAAGGTGTAGGAACCGGCGCCGGTGACGTCGGAGGCGTCCAGCGCGGCCGAGACCGCCTTCGTCGCCTCGGCGATGTCGTCCAGCGACGGACCGCCGCCGTCCGCGCCGTCGCCGTCGACCACGACGCGCACCATCGTGCGCTTGCCGGCGGGCTTCACCTCGACCGCGTCGAGATCGAGGGCGAACTGCTCCAGGATCGGTTCGACGACGGTCGAGATCTGCTCGGCCTTCATCCCGCATCACCGGCTCGGGCAGCCAGTGAGCCGGCCAGCCGGCCGGGTGACGGGGCCGTCCCGGGTCGGGCGTCTTGCGACGGCCCGAGCGTCGGCCTCCGGGCCGAAAGCTGATGCAACACGTTGTCGTCCTTCGATCCGATTGTGGGCGTGCAGTTGTGCTGGTCATCATCGCACAGTGCTGTACTGTCCGGAGTCGATCATCGGCCGCCGGCACAGGCGCGGCCCGGGCAGAAGCAGAAGTGGTGAGTACGCGGTGACCGAGCCTGCAGGGACACGGAACACCGCCGGATTCACCGGACCGGCCATCGGCCGCCGCAGTCTGTTGATCATGATCGTCGCCGGTGGTCTCGCACTGGCCGGTTGCACCGGATCCGGGCCGCTTCCCACGCCGTCGAGTTCGGCTCCTCCCAGCCCGACGCCGACCCCGCTGCCCGGCACCGTCGAGGCCGCGGCAACCGAAGACGCTCTCGCGGGTTACGCGCACGCGATGCTGACCCGCTACGACGACCTGGAAGCCGCCGGCAAGCGTCTGATCACCCGGATCAGGGATGCGCATGTGGCCCACGCCGCGGTGTTGAACTCGACCGATCCGACGGCCGTGCCGGCACCGACGTCGGGGGCGTCGACTCCCACGAGCAGCGCGACCGCTCCCACCGGCAGCGCGACACCGCCCGGCGAAGGCGGATCGGCCGCACAGCCCGGTGGGTGCAGTTGCAGCTCACAACCGACAACCCCGTTGCCGACGTCATCGACGAAAGCGCTCAAGACCCTGCGAGCCATGGAAACCAAGGCCGCGGCAGCGCATCGCAAACGGGCCCTGGCGCCGACCGGACCGCAAGATCAACTTCCCTGGCTGACGTTGCTGTGGGGGTCGCTGTCGTCCGCCGCCGCCAGCTACGCCCAGGCGTTGGCGGAAGGGCTGGACCCGGGTGAGGCGCCACTTCAAGATCATCGGGTTGCCGTCGAACTGCCCTCGGCGACCGGAGCCGTACAGAGTCTGGTCGAGCAGTGCTACGCCGTGATCTTCGGCTATCAGGCAGCGTTGGCCAAGCTCTCCGGCAGCACTGCTGATCATGCTCGGTCCAGTCTGGCCGGGTATCGCGACCTGCGCGATCAACTGTCCGGATGGCTCACCGGGCAGGACACCGACGTGCCGGCCGCGCACGCCGCCTACCGGTTGCCGATCCAGCCGACCAACTCGTCCCGCGCGGCCGCACTGATCGGCACCATGGAAGATCAACTCCTGCCGTTCCTCGGGCAGTGGCTGGCCACCACCGAGCATGATCAACAACGAGCCCTGGACACCATGATCACCGGCAGCCGCAACGTCGGCTACTGGTCGGACAAGATCAACTTGTGGCCCGGTTGGCCGGTCCGGCGCTGAGCCCGGCCCTGCTGATCAGGAACGAGTCGCAGCGAGGATGCGCTCGGTCACCTCGTCGACGGGGACGTCGGCACGCTCGCCGCTCCTGCGGTCGCGGACCTCGATCACACCGTCGGCCAGGCCCTTGCCCACCACCACCACGATCGGCATGCCCATCAGCTCGGCGTCGGCGAACTTCACGCCCGGGGTGACCTTGCGATCATCCAGCAGCACCTTCACACCAAGATCATCGAGCCGCTGCGCAAGATCGCCGGCGGCGGTGACGATCTCGTCGCCCTTGCCGGCCACCACCAACTGCACGTCGTACGGAGCCAACTCGCGCGGCCAGCACAATCCCTTGTCGTCACTGGTGTTCTCGGCCACCGCGGCGACGGCGCGGGACACCCCGATGCCGTACGAGCCCATGGTGACGGTGACCAGCTTGCCGTTTTGATCAAGGACCTTGAGCCCGAGCGCTTCGGCGTATTTGCTGCCCAGCTGGAAGATGTGACCCATCTCCATGCCTCGGGCCAGGTGCAGCGGACCGGATCCGTCGGGAGCCGGATCGCCCTCCCGGATCTCCGCGGCCTCGATCGTCCCGTCCGGGGTGAAGTCCCGACCGGCGACAAGATCGAAGACGTGGCGGCCCGGCTGGTTGGCGCCGGTGACCCACCGGGTCCCGCTGACGACGCGCGGATCGACCAAGAACTTGATCTTGGTCGCCGACTCCTCGCCGAGAACCTGCGGGCCGATGTATCCCTTGACCAGGTCGGAATAACGGGCGAAGTCGTCCTCGGTGAACGGCTCGGCCTCGGACGGTTCGAGCTGGGCGTTGAGTCGCTTCATGTCGACCTCACGGTCGCCGGGCAGGCCGATCGCCAACGGCTCCTTGCTGCCGTCGGGATGAATGATCATCAGCAGCAGATTCTTCAAGGTGTCCGCAGCCGCCCACGGCCGGTCGGCGCGCGGGTAGCGATCGTTGGAGACGGCGACCAGGGTTTCGATGGTCGGCGTGTCCGGAGTGTCCTCGGCATGCGCGGCCGGCGCATCCTCGTACGAGATCGCCTCCGGCACCGGCGTCTTGACCGCTTCGACGTTGGCGGCGTACCCGCCCGGCGAGCGGACGAAGGTGTCCTCGCCGTTCTCCCCGATCGCCAGGAACTCCTCGCTCGCCGATCCGCCCATCGCACCGGACATCGCCGCCACGATCACGTATTCGAAGCCGAGCCGGTTGAAGATCTTGATGTACGCGTCCCGGTGCGCGTCGTACGCCTTCTGCAGGCCCTCGGCGTCGATGTCGAAGGAATAGGAGTCCTTCATCACGAACTCACGGCCGCGCAGCAGCCCGGCCCGCGGCCGAGCCTCGTCCCGGTACTTCGTCTGCACCTGGTAGAGCGACAGCGGCAGATCCTTGTAGGAACTGCACATGTCCTTCACCAGCAGGGTGAAGATCTCCTCGTGCGTCGGGCCGAGCAGGTAGTCGTTGCCGCGCCGGTCCTTCAGCCGGAACAGGTTGGCCCCGTACTCCTCCCAGCGGCCGGTGGCCTCGTACGGCTCGCGCGGCAGCAGCGCGGGCAGGTGGATCTCCTGGCTGATCGGATCCATCTCCTCGCGGATGATCCGTTCCACGTTGCGCAAGACCTTGTAGCCCAGCGGCAACCACGAGTAGACCCCCGGAGCAGTCCGGCGGATGTAGCCGGCCCGGACCAGCCAACGATGGCTGGGCACCTCCGCGTCCGCCGGATCCTCCCGAAGGGTACGGACGAACAACTCCGACATGCGGGTGATCACGTGTGGTTACCTTTCACTGGTTGCCTGGATCGGATGAGCCCGGCCGACCCTGCGCTCGCCGAACGAGTCTTGCTCCGCTGCCGATTCTCGCTCATCACCAGCTGCGCCGCGAAGACCTTATCCCCTCGGCGGCGGATCAGCAGCCCTGCCATCAGGCGCGCAATCAGGACGAAGTGCGCCGACGGCCGTGCCGACGACGCAGGTCCTCCGGATCGGCCGGCTCCAGCAGCAGCCGGTCTCTGGCCGGATCGTGCTCCAGAATCCTTACCTGCAAGGAATCCCCGGGCAGCACGTAGTCGCTGACCTCGACGAAATTCTCCAGTCCCAGGCAGCGCTTGACCTCGGATGCGCCGAGCAGACCGCGGAACTGGTCGACCAGCACCAGGGCGTAGTTGCGGCCGGTGGTCAGCACCCGGCCGAGATAGACCTTGCCCGACTCCAGGGCGGGCCGGTGGTTGCCGCTGTCCGGATCGATCAGCGGGAACTCGTTGTGCACCGCCATCTGGGTCATGATCGACTCGCTCGCCTCGGCCAGGGTGAGCGCGAGTTGATCGACCTGGTCCATCAAGTCGGCCATGTGCCGGGAAAGGTCGAGGAAGAGGCCGGGCAGCGCGACATCGCCGGACTTGTACGAATTCTCGTGAGTCAGCTCACCCCACGCGTCCTGCATCATGGTGCGGACCTGCACCTCGCACGGCACCTGGACCGGCCCGTTGCCGTCGTCGACGGTGATCCGCAGCAGATAGTGCACCGAGCGGTAACCGGACGGTTTCGGGTTGCGGATGTAGTCCTTCGGGTCGCCGAGTTGCTCCAGCTGTGGCCCGTACGCGGCGGTGACGGCCTTGGCGGCAAGGTCGACATCCCGCAGCGTCTTGCAGATGATCCGGGCGCCGATGATGTCGAAGATCGAGTTCTGAACTTCCTCGATCGTCTGCGGCGGTTCGATCTCGCGGTTCTTGATCCGGCGCTGGATCTTCTCCGCGATCCGGCCCTTGCTCTTGATCCGGCTGGCGGCGACCTTGACCCGGTCCGGGTCGTTCAGGTCGCACTCGGTGTCGATGGAGTCCTGGAGGACGGCGGTGAGCTGCGCCTCGGCGAGTTCCCAGCGTCGGGTCAGTTGCTCGGTCGCCTGGCCGACCAGTTCCTGCAGCCGTTCGTCGATCGCCGGCACCTGTCCCCCTCCACTTCTGGAGTCTCGCCGCTGAGTTGTCGCACCGGATTCTAGGTGCGGCGTCTGAGCACCTGCCATGAACCGGCCCACATCGTGGGCGCAACGTTACGTACGCTCTCGTCCGCGAAGATCCCGCGCTCACCTGACCGTCCTGCCACCGGCGTTCGTTTTCCTCCCGGAGACGGGTTCGGCCCCGGTCCCGGGCGCCGACGACGTACGTTTCCCCACCGGACACGGATTCCGCCCCGGTCCCGGGCGCCGACGACGTACGTTTCCCCACCGGACACGGATTCCGCCCCGGTCCCGGGCGCCGACGACGTACGTTTCCCCACCGGAGACAGGTTCGGCCCCGCACCTGGGCGCCGACGACCTACGTTTCCGACCCGGAAACGGATTCCGCACCGGGTCCCGGCCCGACAGCGTTCGTTCTCCCTCCGGAGACGGGTTCGGCCCGGTCCCGGGCGGCGACGGGCGTTCGTTGTCCCACCCGGAGTTGATCGGTTGGACAACGCCGTACGTCGGCGCCGCGGTGGGCACCGGCACAATGTTCGGCAGTCCCGGTTCCCGAACGACCGCACATCCTGCAACCCACGACCCGCAACGCCGCCAGGGTTACCGAACGCCGGTGCCGACGCGGCCGCCGTCCAACCCCGACACCTCGACGGGCTCGGCCGCCGTGACGGCGCGCGAACACTTCGGTCGGGTCAGCACTCTGGGATCCTGGCGTCGGATCGCGATGAGATCTGTATACGCGTCGGCCGGAACGGGCCTGGAGCCGGCCCTCATACCCAAACGCGTATACAAATGTGGTCGCTTCAGAGCGCGCCGGCAGCTCCGCGATCCGCTTCTGCAACACGGGCGTCAGTCGGCGCACGCCCTGCCGCGGCGGGCGCGCCCGCGGGTTGGCGCCACGCCGGAGCTCCCACTTCAGCCCGGCGGCGACCAGACCGGGCGTCGAGGGGTCGGGAACTCAACTTGCTCCGCGCAAGCCGGCCGCAGCCGCAGGAAGCCGACTAATACAACACCGTGCAGAACTCCCCCGTCTGCCGGAAGCCGACGCGTTGGTAGGTCGCGCGGGCGGGAGCGTTGAAGTCGTTGACGTAGAGGGAGACGACCGGAGCGACGCGGCGAGCCAACTGGACCACGGCGGCCATCATCCCGGGCGCCAGGCCGCGGCTGCGCAGCGACGGGTCGAGCCAGACGCCCTGGACCTGGGTGACACCGCGGGACACCGAACCGAGGTCGGCCTTGAAGATCACCCGGTCGCCGTCCAGCACACCGAAGGCGCGACCGGACGTGATCAACTGGCGTACGTAGTAGCGGTAGCCGGCGGGGTTGCCCTGCAGTGGCGAGACGCCGACCTCCTCGGTGTACATCCGTACCGCCGACTGATAGTAGGAATCCCAATGCTGGATGGTGATCGGCCGCACCCGCGGGTCCGGCGCGATGACCGGATCGGTGTCGATCGCCAGCACCGGCTGGTGGGCTCGGACCTCCCGGGTCTGCGACCAGACCGAGCCCCAGAGCCGGCTGAGCCGCTGCCACAGGTCCATCGCGACCGGCGCGGGACCGATGATCGACGAACACATCCGTCGCGGACCGGCGTACTCGGCAAAGGCCGCCACCGCAGCCGGGGTCGCGTTCACCGGGACCAGGTTGGAGCCGGCGTGACACATCGAACGGAGCCGGCCGTCCTCCTCGAAGCCCCAGATCGGACAGCCCAGGTCGCGTGCTTCGAGCCCCGCCGCACGGACCCGGGATGCGACGAAGACGTTGTCGATCGGTGAGGACGCGAGCAACCGAACGGCGAGGTCGGTGTCGGCGCCGGTCAGCACCCGGACACCCGACCGGACCACCGTCTCGCTCATGCTGCCTCCTGGGCCGATCGGCAACCAGGACTCGGTGTCCCGCGTTCCACCGCGACATTATCCGACGGCGGTGCGCTCGCACACGGGTGCGGACGAACTTCCTGGCGCGATGGGTCATCAACCTCGGAGCCGTACGCGGATGGGTCGTTGCCAGAAGTTGCGTTCCGGTCCTTCGACGAGCTCGGGAGCCTCCTCGGACAGGTTGGTGCCGGAGACGACAGCCGGGTACGAGTTGAAGGAGACTCCGTCGATCTCGAACGAGGTGAAGAAGGATGCCGCAGAACGTTGCTCAGAAGTTGATCTCGAGCCATCTGGTGGAGGGCGAGATGACGCCCGGTGAGGAGATCGGCTTGCGTATCGACCAGACGCTGACCCAGGACGCCACCGGGACGATGGTGATGCTGGAGCTGGAGGCGATGGGGCTGGACCGGGCGCAGACCGAGCTGTCCGTGCAGTACGTCGATCACAACCTGCTGCAGGCCGGCAGCCGCAACGCCGAGGACCACGAATTCCTCCGCTCGGCCAGCCGACGGTTCGGGCTCTGGTTCTCCGGTCCGGGCAACGGGGTCTCCCACCCCACCCACATGGAGCGGTTCGGCCTCCCAGGCAAGACCATGGTCGGCAGCGACAGCCACACCCCCGCCGCCGGTTCGCTGGGCATGCTGGCGATCGGACTCGGCGGCATCGAGGTCGCCCGGGCGATCGCCGGCGAACCGGTCTACCTGCAGATGCCGAAGATCTGGGGCGTCCGCTTGATCAACTCGCTGCCGGACTGGGTCAGCGCCAAGGACGTGATCTTGGAGATGCTGCGCCGGCACAGTGTGAAGGGCGGCGTCAATCGAGTGATCGAATACTACGGACCGGGCGTGGCCACCCTATCGGCGATGGACCGGCACGTGATCGCGAACATGGGTGCCGAGCTCGGCGCCACCAGTACGGTTTTCCCTGCTGACGAACGGGTTCGCGACTTCCTGCGTTGGCAGCAGCGCGAGGACGACTACGTCGAACTGCTCGCCGACGAGGGTGCGAGGTACGACGTGGACGAGGAAATTGATCTTGCTGCGTTGGAGCCGTTGATCGCGTTGCCGAGCGCTCCGGACAACGTACGACCGGTCGCCGAGGTCGCCGGCGACGAGGTCGAGCAGGTGGTGATCGGATCCTCGGCCAATCCCGGCCTGCGCGACTTCATGGCCGTCGCCGCGATCGTGCAGGGACGGAGGATCAGCCCCGGCCTGTCGCTGGACGTCAACCCGACCTCCCGCGAGCTGCTCCAGGACCTGATGAAGACCGGCGCGGCCTTCGATCTGATCGCGGCCGGCGCCCGGCTGCATCAGTCGGGCTGCCTGGGCTGCATCGGCATGGGCCAGTCACCGACCAGCAACGGACGCAGCCTGCGTACGATGCCACGCAACTTCCCGGGCCGGTCGGGCACCGCCGACGATCAGGTCTACCTGTGCTCCCCGGAGACCGCGGCCGCAGCGGCATTAACCGGTGTGATCACCGACCCGCGTACGCTGCCGGACCGGTTCCAGTTGTCCGCACCCAAGATCAACTTGCCGAACGTGGCCACGGTCAACACCGAGATGGTGGAGGAACCACTGCCGCCCGATCAGGCCCGCGAGGTGAAGTTGATCAAGGGCGAGAACATCGCCGGGCTGCCCGAGCTCGAGCCGCTGCCGGACCGGATCGAGGCACCGGCGTTGATCAAGGTCAGCGACGACATCTCCACCGACACGATCATGCCGGCCGGTGCCGAGGCCCTGCCCTATCGCAGCAACATCGCCAAACTGTCCCGGTACGCGTTCAAGGACGTCAACAGCGACTACCACGACCAAGCCGTCGACGTACGAGACCGGTCCGGACACGTGATCATCGGCGGCGACAACTACGGCCAGGGATCATCCCGCGAGCATGCCGCGATCGCCCCGCGCTTCCTCGGTCTGCGCATGGTGCTGGCCAAGTCCTACGCCCGGATCCACTGGCAGAACTTGATCAACTTCGGCGTACTGCCGTTGGAGTTCGACGATCCGGACGACTACGACGGCATCGAGATCGGCGACGTGCTGGCCGTTGATGATCTTCGCCGGGCTCTCGACGACGAGACCCTGATGGTGCAGAACACCACCCAGGACGCCGGCTATCGGGCACGGCATCGGCTGAGCCGGCGGCAGTTGGAGATCTTGCTGGTCGGCGGACTGATCCCGTGGCTCCGCGACCGTGACGCCGGCGCTACCGACCGACGCTGACCTCAGGCGCTCCTTCGACGTCGGGCATGTCCTCGGCCAACCGCATGGCCTCCTCGATCAGGGTCTCGACGATGTCGCTCTCCTTGACCGTCTTGATCACCTCGCCGTGCACGAAGATCTGGCCCTTGCCGTTGCCGGAGGCCACCCCGAGGTCGGCCTCACGGGCCTCGCCCGGACCGTTCACCACACACCCCATCACTGCGACCCGCAGCGGAACCGTCAGCCCCTCCAGACCGGCGGTGACCTCGTCGGCCAGCTTGTAGACGTCCACCTGGGCCCGGCCGCAGGACGGGCACGAGACGATCTCCAGCTTGCGCGGACGCAGGTTCAGCGACTCCAGGATCTTGATCCCGACCTTGACCTCCTCCACCGGCGGCGCCGACAACGAGACCCGGATGGTGTCGCCGATTCCCTTGCTGAGCAGGGCTCCGAAGGCGGTGGCGGACTTGATCGTGCCCTGGAACGCCGGCCCGGCCTCGGTCACGCCGAGGTGCAGCGGGTAGTCGCACTGCTCGGCCAGTTGCTCGTACGCCTTGACCATGATCACCGGGTCGTGGTGCTTGACCGAGATCTTGAAATCGCGGAAGCCGTGCTCCTCGAACAGCGACGCCTCCCACAGCGCCGACTCGACCAGCGCCTCCGGGGTCGCCTTGCCGTACTTGGCCAGCAGTCGCTTGTCCAGCGACCCGGCGTTCACGCCGATCCGCAACGAGACGCCGGCCTCAGTGGCGGCCTGGGCGATCTCCTTCACCTGGTCGTCGAACTCCTTGATGTTGCCCGGGTTGACCCGGACCGCGGCGCAGCCGGCCTCGATCGCGGCGAACACGTACCGCGGCTGGAAGTGGATGTCGGCGATCACCGGGATCTGGCTCTTGTGCGCGATCGCCGGCAGCGCGGCCGCGTCGTCGGCACTCGGCACCGCGACCCGGACGATGTCGCAGCCGGCGGCGGTCAGTTCGGCGATCTGCTGCAGGGTCGCGTTGATGTCGGCGGTCAGCGTGGTGGTCATCGACTGCACGCTGATCGGGGCGTCGCCGCCGACCTCGACCTTGCCGACCTTGATCTTGCGCGATTTACGTCGCGGAGCCAGGGTTTCGGGTGGCAGCGCGGGCAGTCCCAGATTGATCGCAGTCATCATTCTCCACTCAGAACAGGGTGATCGGGTCGATCAGGTCGGCCAGGATGAGCACGAATCCGCTGATCGCGATCACCGCACCAACAACATAGGCGACCGGCAACATCTTGGCGGTGTCGGCATGTCCGGGGTCCGGTCGGCCGGTGATCCGGGCCAGCCATCGCCTGATCGCCTCGTAGATCGCGCCGGCGATGTGTCCGCCGTCCAGCGGCATCAACGGTACGAAGTTGAACAGGGCCAGGAACAGGTTCACCGAGCCGAGCAGCAGGAACATCTGCGCCGCCTTGGTGGACACGCTGATCAGGTCGGTGGAACTCACCTCGCCGGCGATCCGGCTGGCGCCGACGATGCTCATCGGCCCGTTCTCGTCCCGCGGCTTGCCGGTGACCAGGTCGGCGGCGGTGGTGTAGATCTTGGCCGGGAAGCGGATGATCGCGTGTACCGACTGCTCGGTCATCGACCACATCTGCTGCGCCGTCGCCGCCGGACCGCCCTTGACCAGCACCCGATCCGGCGAGACGCCGAGGAAACCGGCCTGCACTGTCTTGGACGGGTTGTCCGCCGACTGGACGCCGGTGATCACGGTGTGTACGGGTTTGAGGGCGACCTGCCGACCGTTGCGATCGACGGTGATCCTGGCCAGCTCGTCGCCGTTGCCTTCGATCAGCGCCGACAGCTGATCCCAGTCGGCGAGTCGGGTGCCGTTGAAACTGACGATGGTGTCGCCGACCTTCATGCCGGACTTCTTGGCCGGGGTCTCGGGATCGGTGGACTTGCAGGCGCGTTCGGCCGGGTCGGTGCTGGCCTGCCGGGCCGCCGAGATCACGCAGTCGTTGACCACAGCGACCTGCAGCGTCGGCTTCGGCATCCCGTAGAAGAGGTTGACGCCGAGCAGGATCAGGAACGCCAGGATCAGGTTCATCCCCGGCCCGCCGAACATGATGATCAACTTCTGCCAGGTCTTCTTCTGGTAGAAGAGCCGACCGTCGTCCTCGGGGCGGATGTCCTCCCACTCGGCCTCACGGGCCTGGTCGGCGATCGACTGGAAGATCCCGGTCCGGGTCGAGCGCATCTTGCCCGAGTGCGGATCCGGCGGATACATGCCGACGAACTTGCAGTAGCCGCCGAGCGGGACCGCCTTGACGCCGTACTCGGTCTCGCCGCGGCGGGTTGACCACAGCGTCTTGCCGAAGCCGACCATGTACTGGGTCGTCTTGACGCCGAAGAGCTTGCCCGGGATCAGGTGCCCGATCTCGTGCAGCGCGACCGAGATCATGATCATGGCGAAGAAGAGCACTGCCCCGCCGAGGTAGATCAGGAGATGCATCGCGTCCCCTCGGGAAGGCGGTGCCCACTCTCCGGGGCGCCAGAAACGTCGGGCATCACGCCTGCGGTCTCCTCGTCTCGTCGCTGCACAAGTCCTGGGCCCGACGGCGCGCCCACGCATCGGCGCTGAGTACGGCGTCGACGGTGAGGGCTTCGGCGCCGACCCATCGTGATCCTACGTCGGCGGGTTTCACCGATCCCGCCGTCGACGTGGCCGCGGGCTGTGAATCGGCTGGGAGTTTCGTGGCGTTCCCGGGCGCCGTGTTCAGGTGCTCGTCGAGGACGGCGGCGAAGATGTCGGTGATCTGGTTGAACCCGATCCGATGCTCGTGGAAGGCGTCCACGCAGGCCTCGTTGGCGGCGTTCAGTACGGCGGGTGCGGTGCCGCCGATCCGGCCTGCCTTGCGGATCAGGGAGACGGCGGGGAAGGCCTCGTCGTCGAGCGGCTCGAAGGTCCAGGTGTTGGCCCGGGACCAGTTGACCGGGCGGGCTGCTCCGGCCAGCCGAGCCGGCCAGCCGAGGGCGAGCGCGATCGGCAGCTTCATGTCGGGAGGCGAGCACTGGGCCAGCGTCGAGCCGTCGATGAACTGGACCATCGAGTGGATCATCGACTGCGGATGAACGACCACATCGACCCGGTCCAGGTCGATGCCGTAGAGCAGGTGCGCCTCCAGCACCTCCAACCCCTTGTTCACCAGGGTGGCGGAGTTGGTGGTGATCACCCGGCCCATGTTCCAGGTCGGGTGTGCCAGTGCCTGCTCCGGCGTCGCGTCGGCCATCTGCGCCCGGGTCATGCCGCGGAACGGTCCGCCGCTGGCGGTGACGATCAACCGGTCGACCTCGTCGGCGGTGCCGCCGCGCAGGCACTGGGCGATCGCCGAGTGTTCGGAGTCGACTGCGACGATCTGCCCGTCGGCGGCGGCGTCGGTGACCAGCCGGCCGCCGATCACCAGGGACTCCTTGTTGGCCAGCGCCAGCGTGGTGCCCTGGGCCAGGGTGGTCAGGGTCGCGCCGAGACCGGCCGAACCGGTGATCCCGTTCAGCACGATGTCGCAGTCCAACGCGGCCAGCTCGTTGGGCGCCTCGGGTCCGGCGACGATCTTCGGCAGTCTGACCTCGCCCTTGTTCCAGCCGCGCCGAGAGACCTCGGCGTACAGCGCCAACTGCAGATCCTGTACGGCGCTCGCCCGGCTGACCCCGACCACGGCCGGGTCGAAGTCGAGCACCTGCCGGGCCAGCAGCTTGATGTTGCTGCCGGCTGCCGCCAGCCCGACCACCCGGAACAGCTCCCGCCGTTCGGCGATCACCTCCAGAGCCTGAGTCCCGATCGACCCCGTACTGCCCAAGATCACTACGTCGCGCACGGGTTCAGTCTCGCAGGCTCACTGTCTTGTCACGCAGTCGAGTAAGTGCCGCTGCCGCGGTCTGGTCTGGCGTCTGACTGTTCCGGGGGACGACCCCCGGACCCCCGCCGTGGTCCCGTGGAGCGATCACCTCGCCCCGCCTCCTCCGCAAGCTCCGGAGCCGGTCTCGCGCTGGGGCGCTCGACGTGCGTTCAATCTGAATTCCAAGCGTTCGTGGTGCGGCAGACGTGCTGCCCGTCGCGTGCTCCGGAGTCGGTCTTGCGCTGGGCTACGACGGGGTGCGCGTGAGCTAACTCAAATACAGCCAGCAGCAGTCGCGAGAATGCGTATTCTATGCGCATGAGTCGGGTCAACATCACGGTTCCGGACGAGGTGCTTGGTCGAGCCAGGGCGGCCGGTCTCAATGTGTCCCAACTGGCGACGGCGGCGCTGGCCGAGGAACTGGACCGCCGGGCCAAGATCGCGGAGCTGGATCGCTACCTGCGGGACCTTGACGCCGAGCTCGGTCCGATCCCGGCCGACGACGAAGACGCCGCGCGCGCGTGGGCCGATGCCGCCTTCGGCGACGCCGGAGCGTCAGGCTCCGGTGACGCAAGCCGCTCTGCATGAGCCTCATCTTCGATGCCGGGGCGCTCAGCGCGATGGCCGGCCACCGGGCCCGACTGCAAGAGCTTCAGCGTCGCGAGCTCTGGCCCCCGCGGGTACCGAGCGTCGTCCTCACCGAGGCACTCACCGGGGATCACCGGCGCGACTTTCAGGTCAATCGCCTGCTGCGGGCCTGCCGGGTCGACCCCGTCGACGAAGTGCAGGCGCGGTACGCGGCCCGGTTGCGAACCGCGACCGGCCGGGCCGGAACCATCTCCGCCGTCGATGCGGTGGTCGCGGCTGCGGCGGACCTGACTCCGGGCGGAGTCGTGCTCACCAGTGACCCGGACGACCTCCGCGCGCTGGTCGCGCACGCGACCCATCCGATCAAGATCATCAGCGTGTAGCCGTCCGACCTGCGAGGTCGACCAGGAGTCGGCCGCGCACCCTACCCTCGGCGAGCCGGCGGTACGCCTCGGCGGTCCGGCCCAGCGGCAGCCGGTCGGCGATCCGGGCGGTCAGCGTGCCGGCGGCCAGTTCGGGGTTGATCAGGTCTGCGGCGGCCCGGAGCTGGTCGACCGTTGCGCGGCTGATCACGAAGCCGATCAGGCTGACGTCGCGCATGTAGAGCTGCGGCAGCGGGACGGTCGGCCGCTGCTCGGCTGCGGCGGTGACGAGCACGCGGCAGCCGGGTGCCGCGACCCGTTCCACCCGGTCGAAGTCGTGCCGGCCGGAGGTCTCCCAGTAGACGTCGACGCCGCCGGCGGCATCGAGCATTCGGTCCACCATCGGGGCCGCGTGGTAGTCGACGACGACCTCGGCGCCTGCGTCGCGACAACGCTGATGATCATCGGGCCGGGCGGTGGCCAGCACCCTGGCCCCGGCCATTCTTGCCATCCGGATCGCAGCCAGGCCGATGTTGCCGCCGCCACCGCCGACGAACACGGTCTCGCCGGCTCGCACGTTGCCGTGCACGAAGCAGCCCAGGTAGGCGGTGGCCGCCGGCTGGGCCAGCGCCACCCCCTGCTCCGGATCGGCCCCGTCCGGCAGTCGATACAGCCGATCCACCGGCACCACCACGTACTCCGAGATCGCGCCCGGCCGGCCGTCGTGACCCATGCTGTTGCACCAGACCCGCTCCCCCGGCGCGAACCCGAGCGCCGGCGATCCGCTCTCGACGACGGTCCCGACCAGGTCCCGGCCGACGACGAACGGCAGCGGCACCGGGGTCTGGAACCTGCCGGTACGGATGTAGTTGTCGACCGGGTTGATCGCGACCGCGGTGACCTTGACCAGTACCTCGGATGCGCCGGGTGTCGGAACCGGCAGGTCGCCGATCTCGATCACACTGTCCGGCCCGACCCAGCGGACGTACGCAGCTCTCACCGGCCCGCCTGCGCGGTGACGGTGAGGGACGTCTCGTCCTTGGTGGCCAGGGTCAGCACCGCCTCCTCGACGGCGTCACGTTCCTCGAGTTCGTGTTCGATCCGGCGCAAATGGATCGACAGGTCGTCCTCGCGGAGGTTGCCGGCCAGATCAACGGCGGCCACCAGGAAGACTCGGCTGGGTCCGACGAATTCCACGTGCAGGTAGGTGATCCGGTCGATGTCGTGGTGGCTGAGCAGCTCGGTCAGGATCGCGTTCTTCAGCTCGGGGCTGATCGCCTCACCGAGCAGGAACTTGCGGTTGCGGTTGATCAGCACGATCGCCACCACGGCCAGCAGGATGCCGATCAGGATCGACCCGATGGCATCGGCGATGTGCGACCCGGTGATCTGGTGCACCGCGATGCCGGTGCCGGCGATGACGAGTCCGATCATCGCCGCCGAGTCCTCGAAGAACACCGCGCGCAGGGTCGGGTTGGAGGTCGACAGCACGAACTCCAACGTCCCGTCCCCGGTCTGGCGGGCCGAGCCGCGGGCCTGCCGAAACGCCTGCAGGAAGGACGTTCCCTCCAGGACGAAGGCGATCCCGAGCACGATGTAGTTGATCAGATAGTGCCCGCCCGGTTCGTCGCCGCTCAGCTCCTGTACGCCGTGCATGATCGACACCACGGCGCCGGCGGTGAACAGTCCGAAGGCGGCGAACATGCTCCAGACGTAGCTGTCGCGGCCGTAGCCGAGCGGATGGCTGGCGTCACGGTGCCGCGATCCCTTGCGGTCGGCGATCATCAGGAAGATCTCGTTGCCGGCGTCGGCCCAGGAGTGTGCCGCCTCGGCCACCATCGAGGCCGAGCTGGTGATCAGCGCCGCAACCGTCTTGGCGATCGCGATCGCGACGTTGGCCGCGAACGCGATCAGAACCGTACGCAGACTCTCGGTTCCGGGCGACTCTGCTTGGGTGCCGACGTCAGTACTCACGTGATGGATTCTTCCTCACTCATGACACGACCCGCGCCCGGAGTGTTGCCGGACGCGGGTCGGTTGGGGATCAAAGAGGGATCAGCCGTTGTGCGAGAGTCGCCGTTCGCTGGCACCCATGATCAGACCGGCGATGCCCCACAGGATGATGGCAACCGCCGCGTACCAGATCAGCGTCGTCAGCAACGGCATCGCGATCACCGACACCACGCCGAGGGCCAGCCCGAAGCCACCCATGATCATCCCGAACATCCAGTCACGATGCTCCGAGCTGCGCTGGATGATGTTGTCGACGACCTCCAGACCGCCGATCACGAACGCCCAGATCGCCAACATCCAGGTGAGCTGGGTCATCGTCACACCGGTCATCACCAGGGCCATCACGCCGAAGACGATGCCGACCAGTCCGGCGATGCCACGCAGCACCATCGTGCTGCCGCGCCAGCGGGCCGCATCGACGCCGTTGGCAACGCCGTCCAGGATGGCGAAGATCCCGATCACCATGGCGAACGAACGCATCGTCCCCATCGGTAACAGAAGGGCGAAGCCGAGGATGCCGAAGATCACCGCGAGCGCGCCGCGGGTCATCGACCAGGGCCACACCCTGTGAGCGATCGAGCCGTACTCATGGCTCGGTTGGATAACAGCCATTGCGCCACCTTTCGTACGTGTTTCTCTGCACGATCCGGGGCAGCCCATGCGGGGAGCGAGGGATCAAGACCTGTCCCCGCCCGGCCCGATCGGGGCCGCTCGGCGGGGGCACGCCTTAGCTGTCATCTACAGGTTTAGCTCCATCGGACAAGTCGATCGATCAGGGCAACTGACCGGCTGAGGCCTTCTTCCCGGCACTGCGGATCATGAATCCGAAGATGATCCAGAAGATGCCGAAGACCACCGCGAAGATGCCGATGATCCAGGTCATGGTGACCAGGCTGAAGCCCGGGTGCACGGCGACCACGATGCCGAAAATGATGGCGATCGCGCCGACCGCGAGTCCCCAGATCCAGCCGCTGTTCTGTTTGCGGCTGCGGATGCTGGCGATGATCTCCAGCACACCGAGCACGATCGCCCAGATCCCGGCCAGGTAGACGAAGACCAGCAGGGTCTTGCCCGGCCAGAACAACAGCAACAGGCCGAAGACGAGGTCGACGATGCCGACGATGATGTGGAAGGCCATGCCTCCGGAACCGCGCTGGCGAATCGCGTCAACGATGGCGACGATGCCGTCGATGATGAACCAGATGCCGACGACGATGGCGATCGTCACCACGGTGGTGAGTGGGGCGGCGAAGGCGAGGATGCCGAGGATGATCGCCAGCACGCCGCGAATCACCGGCCAGTACCAGACCTTCTTGGCGAGGTCCCCGAAGGCGGATGCCTCAGGATCTACAAACGACACGGCGAAAGCTCCATTCTCGTTTTCCGACGGGGCTCCGTCAGGTTCTCTGCGGCCGTACCGACGGCACGGCCTTCTTCCTCAGCCTCAGATTCTGGCACCGTTGAGCGCGCCGGTCGGGGACGCCGCGCGGCGTGACCGGCACCGTACGTGGTGAATCGGCCGCCGGACCACGACGCCCTGTTCACCTTGAGCGAACCAGACTCAACCCTGGAATGCGGGCGTCCCGGGCGCGGTTGGAGCCGGCATGACCGACATCCAGAAGCTGCCCGTGCTCCCGCTCTCCGACTCGGTGGTGCTGCCGGGCATGGTGATCCCCATCGAGCTGGACGAGTCGGAGTCGCGGGCCGCCGTGGACGCAGCCCAGACCGCCGACGACCGGCTGCTGCTCGTCCCCCGACCCGACGGCCAATACGCGCCCGTCGGCACCATCGCCGAACTCGAACAGGTCGGCCGGCTGCCCAACGGCCAGCCCGCCGCCGTGGTCCGTGCGGAGTCCCGGGCCAAGATCGGTGCCGGCGTGATCGGCCCCGGCGCGGCCCTGTGGGTCGAGGTGCACGAGGTCGAGTCCGTCGTCAAGGACCCGGAACGCGTCGCCGAGCTGAGCCGGACCTACAAGTCCCTGGTCACGTCGATCCTGCAGCAACGCAACGCCTGGCAGATGATCGACTCGGTGCAGAAGATCACCGATCCCTCCCAGCTGGCCGACACGGCCGGATGGGCCCCCTATCTTGATCACGACCAGAAGATCGAACTGCTGGCCGAACCGGATGTGATCGTCCGGTTGGAGAAGCTGATCGACTGGACCAAGGACCATCTGACCGAGCAGGAGGTGGCCGAGCAGATCGCCACCGACGTCCGGGACGGGATGGAGAAGACCCAGCGCGAATTCCTGCTCCGTCAGCAGTTGGCGGCGATCCGCAAGGAGCTCGGCGAGGACGAGCCCGACGGCGCCGACGACTACCGGACGCGGGTCGAGCAGGCCGCACTGCCCGAGGACGTACGCAAGGCCGCGCTGACCGAGGTCGGCAAGCTGGAGCGTGCCTCGGAGCAGTCGCCGGAGTCCGGCTGGATCCGGACCTGGCTGGACACCGTGCTCGAGTTGCCGTGGAACGTGCGCACCGACGACTCGGATGATCTTGCTCGGACCCGGGAGATCCTGGACGCCGATCATGCCGGGCTGGACGATGTCAAGGAGCGGCTGGTGGAGTTCCTGGCCGTACGCCAGCGGCGCAACCGGCGCGGCCTGTCGGTGATCGGCGGCCGCGGTTCGGGTGCGGTGCTGTCCCTGGTCGGGCCGCCGGGCGTCGGCAAGACGTCAATCGGCGAGTCGGTCGCGCGGGCACTGGGACGCAAGTTCGTCCGGGTCGCGTTGGGCGGCGTACGGGATGAGGCCGAGGTCCGCGGACACCGAAGGACCTACGTCGGCGCCATGCCGGGCCGGATCGTTCGGGCCATCACCGAGGCAGGGTCGATGAATCCGGTGATCCTGCTGGACGAGATCGACAAGGTCGGCTCGGACTTCCGCGGCGATCCGGCGGCGGCGCTGCTGGAGGTGCTCGATCCGGCGCAGAACCACACCTTCCGCGATCACTACCTGGAAGTTGATCTTGACCTGTCCGACGTGTTGTTCCTGGCCACCGCCAACGTGATCGACACCATCCCGCAACCGTTGCTGGATCGGATGGAGGTCGTTGCCCTGGACGGCTACACCGAGGACGAGAAGGTCGCGATCGGCCGTGATCACCTGGTGCCGGACCAGATCGGCAAGGCCGGGCTGGAACCCACCGACGTCGAGATCGGCGACGAGGCGCTCGGCCTGATCGCCCGGGAGTACACCATGGAGGCCGGCGTACGGCAGTTGCAGCGCGCCATCGCCAAGGTGTTGCGCAAGGTGACCGTCCAGCTCGACCAAGCTGCCGAGCCGGATGATCATCAGCCGGTCGCGGTCACCCCGGACAATCTGAAGGACTACCTGGGTCGGCCACGATTCACCCCGGAGACGGCCGAACGCACCTCGGTCCCGGGCGTGGCGACCGGGCTGGCCGTCACCGGTGCCGGTGGCGACGTGCTCTTCATCGAGGCGACCGAGATGGACGGCGAGGCAGGTCTGGTGCTGACCGGTCAGCTGGGTGACGTGATGAAGGAGTCGGTGCAGATCGCCCTGTCCTACCTGCGATCCCGCGGGCAGGCCGGTGACCTGGCCGAGCACCGGATCCACGTGCACGTGCCGGCCGGTGCGGTGCCGAAGGACGGGCCGAGCGCCGGCGTCACGATGGTGACCGCACTCGCGTCGCTGGCATCCGGTCGACCGGTGAAGTCGACGGTCGGGATGACCGGCGAGGTCACCTTGCAGGGCAAGGTGCTGCCGATCGGCGGCGTCAAGCAGAAGCTGCTGGCCGCACACCGGGCCGGACTGACCGACGTGATCATCCCGAAGCGGAACGAGCCGGATCTGGACGATCTGCCCGATTCGGTGCGCGGGGCGCTGAACATCCACCCGGTCGGCGACGTCGGCGAGGTGCTGGCGATCGCGCTGGAGGACATCGCAACGTCCGCCGCGGTCCAGAACCCCCAGGCCGCCTGAGGCCGAGCGAAGATCAACTTCACGCCGGTCCGGTGATCAGTTGCCGGACCGGCGTCGGTCGGTTGACGATCCCGGACCGTCGCGCTGGACGGCGATGATCCAGCCGCAGCCAAGGACACAAATCGAGTTTGTGTGCTGAACGCCGACGCCATCGGGCGCGCCGATCTAGACTGAGCTCTCACACGGGGGTTCGTCATGTCGGCTCGGCTCAGCGTTCTGTCCGGAGGCTGCGCGACAGCAGCCGCTACGGTGCTGATCTTCGCCGTGTCGGCTGCCCCGGCCAACGCCCTGCCGGATTCGCCGGTGGTCTATCCGAGCGGATCGGCGGCGACGCCGACCAGCGGTTCGGGTTTCGACACCTGTACGGCGCCGTCGGCCGGTGCCCTCAGCGCGTGGAGCGGCAGCTCGCCGTACACGATCGTCAACATCTACTTCGGCGGCAACAACCGCGGCTGCAGCCAACCCAACCTGACCGCGGCATGGGTGCGGCAGGTGACCGCGGACGGCTGGAAGTTGCTGCCGACCTACTTCGGCTACCAGCCGTCCTGCATGGTCGGCTCGAAGCCACATCGCTACACCGCAAGCGATGCCGGCACCCGTGGCACCTCCGACGGCAACGACGCGGTGACCAAGGCGAAGACTCTCGGCCTGCTGCCCGGCAGCGCGCTCTACGCCGACGTGGAGCACTACGACCGCAGCGACAGTTCCTGCCGGACGGCCGTCCGACGGTACGTGTCCGCGTGGACGACGGCGTTGCACAAGGTCGGCTACCTGGCCGGTGTCTACGCCCACCAGGACTCGGGGATCCGCGATCTCGCCGACTCCTACAACTCGACCGGTTACGCCCGGCCGGACGCTGTCTGGATGGCCCGCTGGGACGGCAAGGCGACGGTCACGGATTGGCCGACGGCGCCCGACGGGTACTGGGCGAATACCCAACGAGCCAAGCAGTATCGCGGCGATCATGACGAGACCCACGGCGGCGTGAAGCTGAACATCGACAGCGACATCGTCAAGGCACCGGTCGCGACGGTGGCCCGCGATTACCGGGTCGTCGGTGCGTCGTCACTGAACGCCCGCAGCGGCCCGGGCACCTCCTACCCGATCACCCGGACCTACGCGTCGGGCGCGACGCTGCCGGTGATCTGCCAGGGCCTCGGCGAGAAGGTCGGCGGCACGTCGGTGTGGAATCGGCTGACCACCGGTGCGTGGGTCAGCGACCACTACACGAGCACGCCGTCCGACACCGGATTCTCCGCCGGACTGCCCCGCTGCGTCTATCCCGGCCAGGTCACCGCCGGCACGTCATTGACCGCCCGCACCGGACCGGGCACGTCGTACCCGAGCAGCGGCAGCGCCTTGCCGCGCGGCGCGCTGGCCTACGTGATGTGTCAGCAGCAAGGCTCGACGGTGCAGACGACGCGAGTCTGGAACCGGCTCGTCGACAACCGCTGGGTCAGCGACTACTACGTCGCGAACCGGTCCAACAGCAGCTGGAGTGCTCCGGTCCCCCGATGCCCCTGACGCCCCGGCACTGCCCGGCTGACATCATGCCGGCATGGGACCGTACTACTTCGAGGACTTCGCGGTTGGTCAGCAGTTCAGCACGCCGGGGCGCACCATCTCCGAGGCCGACGTAATGAGCTTCGCCGCCTGGACCGGGGACAACAACCAGGTGCACACCGATGCGGAGTTCGCTCGCAACACCCGCTACGGCAAGCGGATCGTGCACGGCATGCTCGGCGCATCGCTCTGCCTCGGGCTGATCTCGCGGATCGGGGTCTTCGAGGGCAGTTCGGTGGCCCTGCTCGGGATCGACAACTGGCGGTTCACCAACCCGGTCTTCATCGGCGACACTCTCACCTGCACGGTCGAGATCGTCGGCACCCGGTTGACCAGCAAGGGCAACACCGGCGTCGTACAACGCGAACTGAGGCTGGCCAATCAGCGCGGCGAGATCGTCCAGCAGGGCCGGATGGACATCTTGATCTTGACCCGAGCCAACGCGATCAGCTGAACTGCGCGCCGGACGCGATCACGAGACTCCGGGCCGAACGCGATCAGAGATCGACACCGTCGCCCGATCCACCCGCAGACTGCCGTCGATCACGTCGACCCACAGCCCGGCGCCGGGGCGCTGATAGGCGCGTACGTCGAGGGCGACGCCGTCCACGTAGAGGGTGAGGATGGTGTCGTCCACCACGATGTCGATGTCCAGGCTGTGCCCGGCTGCACGGTGAACGGACGTTCCGATCCCCGGTTGTCGTAGCGGTACCAGGGATAGTTGGGGACCCGATCGAAGTCGATCTTGTGCTCGCCCGGCCGGAAGGTGAAGGCGTACCCGTCGGTTCCGGTCGGGTCGGTGAACAGCCGAATTGCGAAGCTGCGCAGGGATTCCGGCCGCAGCCGTAGGTTGATCAAGAATGCGCCGCCGTCCGGCAGGTCGGCCAGTTGCTGCCCGGATCGGCCGTCCGGCGAACTCAGCTGCACCGGCTCGTTGATCAAGTGCGTGGTCCGAGGCAGCGCGCACCGTACGGTTTCGGGGATTCGTACGCCCAGCGAGCGGTCCGGTCGTTGGTAGACCTCGTGCACCACCAGCGTCCCGCCCCACTGCCACGCACCAAGATCATCTTCGTGCTCCTTGGTCGGTACCCAGCCGAACAGGTAGCGATGATCACCGTCGGATGCCGACCGGGCGGCGTAGTAGGCGCGTCCGTCGAAGGCGTCGTCGATCGGGGCGGTCCACGGGCCGTGCAGACTCTCACTGCTGCGATAGCCGGTCTTGCTGCGATCGCTGTACTCGGTGGTCAGCAGATACCAGCGATCCCCCATCCGGAACAGATCCGGCATCTCGTGCATGGTGTAGAGATCGGGTGCCCAGAAGTCGCCCCGAAAGTCCCAGTGATCAAGATCGGTCGAGGTCAGCCACACCGTACGGCCGGTCACCGCTCGCTGGTCGGATCGCTGCCGGGCACCGAGAATCATCACCCAGCGGTCGTTGTCCTCGTCCCGCAGCACGAACGGATCGCGCCAGTTGTCGGGGTCGTAGCCCGGCTGTGGCGCAACCAACTCGCCGGCGATCTTTGGTCCACGACCTCAGGTCGTCGCTGATCGCATGCATCAACACCTGAGCAGGCTTTCCGTCCGCCGGATAGTGCCGGAGTGCTGGTAGTAGCTCCGGGCACCGTCTCACCGGCTCCCGGGACGGGTACGGCGACGAACATCTCGGTCATTCTGCTGGCTGGTAGGTCACCGCCGACCTTAGCCAGTAGAGCGTCGCCCGCGGCGGCATATTGGGCGGCGAATGTCGGTGGGCCGAGACAGGATGACAAGCACGCCGCCGCGACAGAGTGGCCGACCGACCGAGCACAACCGGAGGCGTGATTGCCGAAGGTTGCTGCAGGAACAGGGGAAAACGATGACGAACTGGCAGAACCTGCCCGAGGTGGTCTCGGCAGAACAATGGCTGACCGCACGCAAACGCCTGCTGGAGCAGGAGAAGGAGCTCACCCGGCTGCAGGACCGGGTCAACGCGGACCTGCGCCGACTGCCCATGGTGCGCATCGACAAGCCGTACACATTTGACGGCCCGACCGGCACCGTGAGCCTGCTCGATCTGTTCGAGGACCGGCCACAGTTGGTGATGCATCACTTCATGTTCGCCCCCGAGTGGGACGAGAGTTGTTCCAGTTGCGCCTCCGCCGCCGACGGCATCGGCAAGCTACGCCAACTTCACGCGCGGAACACGACGCTGGTCGCGGTGTCCCGCGCTCCGTACGAGAAGCTCGCCGCGTTCGCCGAGCGGATGGGCTGGACGTTCCCGTGGTACTCGTCGGCCGGCAGCGACTTCAACTACGACTTCCACGCAACCATCGATGACCGCGTCGCCGAACCGATGGTGCACTTCCGTACCAAGGCTGAACTGATCCGGGCCGGTTCCCCGCTGGCCGAGACGATGAACGGCGAATGGCCCGGGATCAGCACGTTCCTGCAGGTCGACGGCGAGGTCTTCCACACCTACTCCACCTACGGTCGCGGCATCGAACGATTCCACTACCACATCCCCTATCTCGACCTCACGGCTCTCGGCCGGCAAGAAGCCTGGGAAGAGCCTCGCGGCCGAGCCGAGCCGCTGGAGATGCAGGTCGGCCACGCCAACATGCGGTTGCTTGATCACGATGACCGAGCCTGAGTGATCATCGCGTCGCGTACGTTGACCTCATGCCCATCGGTAACGAACGCCAGTCGGTCCGCGAGCAGTACGGCCGAGAGACCGGTTTGACCACCCGGATGTCGATCTGGCAGCCACCGGCCGACGGGATCACCCCGCAGGACATCGCCGTCGAGATCTTGCGGGCCGCCGACCCGAAGTCGCTGCTGGAGATCGGCTGTGGGACCGGTCTGCTCGCCGAGCGGATCAGCCGCGAGCTTCCCGGCACCGACGTGTTGGCGACGGATCAGTCCGAGCGGATGGTGGAGTTGACCGCCGAACGCGGCGTTGCTGCCCAGGTCGTCGATGCCGACGACCTGCCGTTCGACGATGATCGCTTCGAGGCGGTGCTGGCAGCCTGGATGCTCTACCACGTTCCTGATCTTGATCGCACCCTCGCCGGGGTACGCCGGGTGCTGCGGCCCGGCGGCAGCTTCGTGGCGATCACGAACGGTGATCACCATGCCGGCGGCCTGCTGGCGGCGGCCGGTGCGCCGTTGCTGATCACCCAGTTCAGTTCGGAGAACGGCGAGGCCGCGCTGCGGCGCCACTTCGATCGGGTCGAGGCGTGCGAGGTCACGCCACTCGCGGTGGCCGATCACCAACGAGCACAGGAATATCTCGCCTCGTTCGACGCCGAGCTGGCCGCCAACCTGCCGCCGTACGAGGGGGAACGCAGCTACCCGGGAGCGGTGACCCTCTTCACCGCTCGCTGATCAGAGCTCAGTTCTCCAACGCCGCCAGCTGACCGCAGGCCGCGGCGATCTCCTGGCCGCGGGTGTCGCGTACGGTGCAGGCCACGCCGCCGGCGTTGACCCGGCGGACGAACTCGCGCTCCACCGGCTTCGGGCTGGCGTCCCACTGCGATCCCGGTGTCGGGTTCAGCGGGATCACGTTGACGTGCACCAACTGGCCGAGGTGCTGGCGCAGTCGCTCGGCCAGCAGGTCGGCCCGCCACGGCTGGTCGTTGACGTCGCGGATCAGCGCGTACTCGATGGAGACCCGGCGCCCCGACGTGTCGGCGTAATAGCGCGCGGCCTGGAGCACCTCGTCGACCGACCAGCGGTTGTTCACCGGGACCAGGGTGTCGCGCAACTCGTCGTCGGGCGTGTGTAGCGAGACCGCCAGCCGGACCTGCATCCTCTCCTCGGCCAGCTTGCGGATGGCCGGCGCCAGACCGACCGTGGACACGGTGACCGAGCGCTGGGAGATGCCCAGCCCGGCCGGCGCCGGTTCGGTGATCCGGCGGACCGCGGCGACCACCCGCTTGTAGTTGGCCAGCGGCTCGCCCATGCCCATGAAGACGATGTTGGACAGCCGGCCCGGAGTCGGTACGCCGGTCGAGTCGGGCATCAGCCCGTCCCGCATCACCGCGGCGGCCGAGCGGACCTGATCGACGATCTCGGCGGTGGACAGGTTGCGTTCCAGCCCGCCCTGACCGGTGGCGCAGAACGGGCAGGCCATTCCGCAGCCGGCCTGACTGGAGATGCACAGCGTGGCCCGATCCGGATAGCGCATCAGCACGCTCTCCAGCAACGTCCCGTCGTGGGCCCGCCACAGCGTCTTGCGCGTGCTTCCGTCATCGCAGGCCAGCGCCCGGATCTCGGTCAACAGCGGCGGCATCAGCTCGGACACCAGCCGATCCCGGGAGCCGGCGGGGATGTCGGTCATCTGCGCCGGATCAACCGTGAGCCGGGAGAAGTAGTGGTTGGACAGCTGCTTGGCCCGAAACGGCTTCTCCCCCAGCGCTGCGACTCGCTCGGCTCGTTCCTCGGGCGTGAAGTCGGCGAGATGCTTCGGCGGCAGGCCGCGTTTGGGCGCGTCGAAAACGAGGGGAAGAGAAGTCATGGCCTTGGCATTCTCCCATGTCGATCGGGCCCGGCGAAGTTGATCACGACCGTGCCACGCCTGCTCCCTCCCGATGCTCAGTCGCCAGAGATGCGATCGGACTGTGCATCTGATGCAGTATCATCTGATGCATGCGCACAACGTTGACGGTAGATGATGATGTCCTGCGGGCGGTGAAGGAACGAGCCGCGCGGGAACACCGAACCGCCGGCGAGGTCCTGTCGGAGCTCGCGAGGCAGTCGCTCACCCGATCAGCTACCCACTCCGCGCGGACCGAAGAAGCCCGTTACGGCTTCCGTCCGCTACCACACCGCGGCGGAGTGGTGACCAATGAACTCATCGACGACATCCGCGACGACGAGGCGCTGTGACCGCGCTCCTCGACGTAAATGTCCTGTTGGCACTCTTCGACTCCGACCACGTCGGCCACGCCACGGCCTGGGAGTGGCTCGACGCGGAGATCGACGATGGTTGGGCAAGTTGCGCGATCACCGAGAACGGATTCATCAGGATCATCAGCCAGCCCAGGTATCCCCATCCGATTCCGCCGGCGCAGGCCATCGAGTTGCTGGCGGAGGCAACCGCTACCGAACAGCATTCCTTCTGGGCAAGTGACGTCACCGTCACGAGTCGAGATCACATCGACCCGTCGCATCTGCTGAGGTCCCCGCAGATCACGGACAGCTACCTCCTGTCGCTCGCCGTCGAGCACGATGGCCGGCTGGTCACCTTCGACCAGTCGATCGAACTCGATTCCGTTCCGCGAGCCACTGCCGAACACCTGATGGTGTTGTGAGATTGGTCCGTTGACTTCTGCGGCAGCAGGATTCGCGGAAGTCCAACTGGATCCCGGCGAGTGGCCTCTACCATCGGGTCCATGATCAGGGTCGGTATATCCGGCTGGACCTACCCGCCGTGGCGCGGCAGCTTCTACCCGAAGGGTCTGCCGCACAAGCAGGAGTTGGCGTACGCCGCCGAGCGGATGAACTCGATCGAGATCAACGGCACCTTCTACTCCCTGCAACGGCCGTCGAGCTTCGCGCTCTGGCGTCAGCAGACGCCCGACGACTTCGTCTTCTCGGTCAAGGGCGGCCGATTCATCACCCACATGAAGCGACTGCTGGACCCGCGCGCGTCCCTGGCCAACTTCTTCGTCTCCGGCCTGCTGGCGCTGGGCCCCAAGCTCGGCCCGATCCTGTGGCAGCTGCCGCCGAACTTCGGCTACGCCCCCGGCCGGCTGGCCGACTTCTTCACCGCACTGCCCCGCACCCACGGCGAGGCGGTCGCGATCGGCGCCGACCATGATCAAAAACTGACCGGGGACCGGGTGCTGCTCACGGCGGAGGATCCCGAGCAACCGATCCGGCACGCGCTCGAGGTCCGCCACGACAGTTTCAAGACCCCGGGGTTGCTGGATCTGCTTCATGATCATCGGATCGCGATCGTGATCGCCGACACGGCCGGCAAGTGGCCGCAGATCGAGGAACTGACCGCAGACTTCGGCTATGTCCGGCTGCACGGTGCCGACGAACTCTACGTCAGCGGCTACACCGACGAGGGTCTTGACAGCTGGGCGAGGAAGATCAACTTCTGGAGCCGCCAGGCCCCGGATTTCTTTGTGTACTTCGACAACGACGTGAAGGTCCGGTCCCCCTACGATGCGATGGCGCTGGCCGAACGTCTCGGCATCGCAGGGCGGACCGGACCCTGACCGGCAGGTCAGCTCTTGGTTTCCCAGTACTGCCAGCCCTCCGACTTGGTCGGGAAGTTGATCACTCCGCTCCGCAGGTTCTTGATCTGGCAACCCTTGGAAGTGGTGACCTGGTGCCACTTCTTCCAGGAGACCCGCTTGCCCCAGGAGACGTAACGCACGTGGCCGTACTTCCCCTTCGAGATCGCGTGCTCATAGGTATGGGTCGCCGAGGTCGAGTTCGTCTTGGTCAGGGAGGAACTGACCGAGACCTTCGCCTTGGCGAAGACGGTTCCGACCTCGGCCTCCGCACCCGCCGTCACGTTGTAGCTGACGCTGCCGGAGTAGGACTTGGAGACGACGATCTTGCCGCCCTTTCCGTCCTTGAACTGCTTGACATGCTTGAAAGGCATCGCGACCTGCGTCGCGTGCAGCGTGTAGCCGGTCTTGTCAGGACACATTGCCTGCGCGGGCGCGGCGGTGGCGACGACCAGGCCGCCGGCGGTCAGTGCGGTGGCTGCGATCGACGCGATGATCTGTTTCTTCATTCGGGTCCTTCTCGGAGGGTCCCAGCCGCCATCGGCGCACGCGAGCGTGCGTGCGCTGTTCATGGCGTCCTGGGATGACGGATGCAATCGTCCGCCCCACCGGATGGACGCCCATGTTGTTGATCCATGTACCGGGTGGGTCGGCGTGGGAAAGCATGGACTGCCAGGGGGTCACTCCTTCCCCTGACTCATGCACGTCCCGGGACGCTCAGTGTGCTGAGCTGGTGCGATCCAGGAGTTGTCGCTGCAGGATCTCGGCCACCCAGTCCTCGAACTGTTGGGGCGACCAGCCGGACTCCTGGACGAACTCACGATAGACACCTGCCGCGGCCAGCGCGCGATAGACCGCCTGCGCCCGCGCCAACGGCATGGTCAGCGCGTCGCCGAGGGAGGCGATCATGGCGTCCATCACCTGGTTCCGACCGGCCAACTTGGAACGCAGCAACTCGCGGGTCTCCGGGCTGTCGTCGGTGGCCGCCTCGAAGATCAACACCACGTCGAATCCGGCCTCGTACAGGGCTCGGAGCCAGGACGCCGCCCCCTGCAACCGGCGCTTCGGGTCCGGTTCTGCGAGCACCTGTGCCGCTCGGTCGCGTACGCCGGCACGCTCCAGCCACTGCTCGCAGATCATTGAGAGGATCTCGCGTTTGCTGCCGAACGCCGAGTAGACGGTCCGATCGGCGACCCCGGCCTCGGCCGCGATCGCGGCCATGCTGGTTGCCCCGTAGCCAAGCTCGGCGAACAGCCTCCGGGCGGCCTCGGCGATCCGATCCCTGGTGGCCGCCGCCTGCTGTTGGCGATAGCTCGGCCGTCGATCGGCACTCACCGCAGCCGAACTCGACGACGTCCGCCCGGTTGACCTCTTGACAGCCTGCTCCACGCGGAGGACAGTAGCACTACATTCATTGCAGTGGTACTGCACTCACAACAGATTTACTGCATCAATGGCCTGAGGAGGCTTTCCCATGGACACCATCACCCCGCTCCGCCGGATGTTCGCCGAGGGGTTCGCCACCGGCGACACCGCGATCGTCGACGAGTTGTGCGCGCCGGACCTGATCGAGCATCAGTTCGGGCTGGCCGGCCGCGGCCCGACCGCGATCCAGAAGGTCAAGGACGCGATCCGCGACGTGCACACCGCGATTCCCGACCTCGAATTCACCGTCGAGGACTGGGCCGAGAAGGACGGCACGACCTGGATCCGGGTGCGGGTCACGGCGACTGCGACCGGCCCGTTCTTCGGACCGCCCAGTGGGCGGCCGGTCGACATCACCGTGGTCGACATCGCCCGAGTCGTCGACGGCCGGATCGTCGAACACTGGGGCGTCCCGGACCGGTTCGCCCTGCTCGCCCAGACCGGCGTGCTGGATCGTCTCGCCCGGCCGGAGCGGGTGGCCTGACTGGGGCACCGTCGATCCCAGGGGCCGGCACGGCACCGTGGTCGCGTCGGCAGATCGATGTTGCTCGACCGAGGCTCGGGTCGGGGTGGATCGCGAAGATGCTCAACGCGGCATCCTCCATGCGTCCGGCCGGACGAACTTGCGTGATGATGGCGCGGGAATCGCGCCCTCGGAGCTGCACCTTCGTCACGCAAGTTGATCTTGGTGACTGGACCCGGACTCCACCTGTGGTTGGAAACCGGCCACCGCAGACGGATAGCCGCACCTGAACCCGACTGCGGCACCCGAACAGCCCGGCTCAACGCACAGCCGCACCACTTAGCGCCAGCCGCACCAGTTGCAACCGGTGCGGCTGGCGCCAAGTGGTGCGGCTGTGGCTGGGGCTGAGATGGGGCGAGGTCAGCCGGCGACCAGCAGGTACATGATCAACCAGGCGACCGGGGCGGCCAGCAGCAGCGAGTCCAGCCGGTCCATCACACCGCCGTGACCGGGCAGGAAGTTGCTCATGTCCTTGATGCCGAGATCGCGCTTGATCAAGGACTCGACCAGATCACCGAGGGTGCCGACGACGACCAGGCACGGACCCAGGACGAGCCCGACCCACCAATGCGTGTCCAAACCGAAGACGGCCATCAGGATCGCTGCGGTGGTTGAGAAAACGACCGATCCGGCCAGTCCCTCCCAGGACTTCTTCGGGCTGATCACCGGGGCGAGCTTGTGTTTGCCGAACAACACCCCGCCGACGTAGCCGCCGAGGTCACTCATCACCACCACCAGGATGAAGGTGACCACCCGCGGCACACCGTGATCGTCGGTCAGCATCAGTGTCACGAAGGAACCGAGCAACGGCACGTAGGCGATCAGGAACAGACTGGCCGACGCGTCGGCCAGGAAACCGTCCGAGCCGCGCGGCATCCGCCAGGCCAGCGACACGATCGCGGTCAGCCCGAGCACTCCCAGTAGCACCGCGTTGGCGGCCAGCCGTTCGCCGTTGCCGTTGATCGACGGCACGTACGGGGCCAGGTAGGGAAAGATCACCGCGCAGCCGGTGCCGACCGCGATCGGGATCGCCGAGGTCCGGATCCCGCGGCGGCGGAAGTTCTGGCCCAGTTCGATGGTGGCCAGGATGGTCAGCGCGGCCATGATCAGGATGAAGCCGAACCGGAAGAACGCCAACGAGGCGACCACCGCCGCCCCGAGCAGTACGCCGGTGATGGTCGCTGCTCTCAGGTCCCGGCCGGCCCGGCCGTAGTCGGCCTTGTCGTGATGCCCCCAGTCCGGCAACGCAACGCCACCGGACTCTACGCTCGGCGGCTGAGCTGCCGACCCCGGACCGTCAACAGCTGCGGGACCTTCGACGGGGTCAGGGGCAGGGCCGCCGGGTGAATTCAACTCCGGATCCTGATCGGGTTCGCCGGGTGAGTTCGGCTCGGGAGTCACTCAGACCTCGAGGAGTTCTGATTCCTTGTGCTTGAGCAGGTCATCGATCGAGTCGGTGTGCTTCTTGGTCACCGAATCGAGCTGCTTCTCGGCGCGAGCGGCCTCGTCCTCGCCGACCTCGGAATCCTTGACCAGCTTGTCGATGCTTTCCTTGGCGGTCCGCCGCACGCTCCGCACCGAGACCCGGGCCTCCTCGGCCTTCGTCTTCGCCAACTTGATGTATTCGCGGCGACGTTCCTCGGTCAACTCCGGCATGGTGACCCGGATGACGTTGCCGTCGTCGGTCGGGTTGACACCGAGATCGGAGTCGCGGATCGCCTTCTCGATGCCGGCCATCGCGGAGCGGTCGTACGGAGTGATCATGATCATCCGAGCTTCCGGCACGTTGAAGCTGGCCAGCTGCTGGATCGGGGTCGGGGTGCCGTAGTAGTCGGCGGTCAGCTTGGAGAACATCGCCGGATGCGCCCGGCCGGTCCGGATCGCGGCGAACTCCTCCTTGGCGTAATCGATGGCCTTGGCCATCTTCTGTTCGGCGTCAGAGATGATGTCGGCGATCACAGTAGGTCTCCTGGTGAGCGTGCTGGTTGGCGGTTCGTTCTTCTCGTACGCGGTGAGGCTACCGGGCGGTGCCGCCGGCGTCAGGCATGCACCGCGGTACCGATCTTCTCACCTGCCACCACGGCCTCGATGCTGCCCTCCTCGTCCAGCCCGAAGAAGATCATCGGCAGCTTGTAATCACGCGCCATGCTGATCGCGGTGGCGTCGGCGACCTTGAGGTCGCGGGCGAGGAATTCGTCGTAGGTCAGCTCATCGAACTTGACCGCGGCCGGGTTGTGCCGCGGGTCGGAGTCGTACACCCCGTCCACGCCCTGCTTGCCCATCAGCAACACCTCGGCGCCGATCTCCAGCGCCCGTTGCGCGGCCACCGTGTCGGTGGAGAAGTACGGCATCCCCGAGCCGGCGCCGAAGATCACCACCCGGCCCTTCTCCAGATGCCGTTCGGCCCGGCGCGGGATATAGGGCTCGGCGACCTGACCCATGGTGATCGCGGTCTGCACCCGGGTCTGGACGCCCTCCTTCTCGCAGAAGTCCTGCAGGGCAAGGCAATTCATCACCGTGCCGAGCATGCCCATGTAGTCGGCCCGATCACGTTCCATCCCCCGCTGCTGCAGCTCGGCGCCGCGGAAGAAGTTGCCGCCGCCGACCACGATCGCGACCTGGACGCCACGCTCGGCGACCGCCCGGATCTGCTTGGCGACGCTGGACACCACATTCGGGTCGACGCCGACCTGGCCGCCGCCGAACACCTCACCGGAGAGCTTCAGCAGTACGCGCTTGTACGGACCATCGGTCATCTTGTGGCCTCCTGGGGGTTCTCGGGAGTTCGGCTGGAAGTTCGGCTGCGGGTGAACGTGCGGTCAGAGGGCCGGCACGATTCTGACATCGTGCCCGGACATGAAACATGCGCTGTGCGACACCGATTGTTGTGTCTCACAGCGCATGTTCCCAAGCTAATCAGAGGGTGCTTTCAGTTACCGGCTTCGAACCGCACGAAACGGGTGACCTTGACGCCGGCGGCCTCGAGCTGCTTGCCGACGGTGGTCTTCTGATCGGTGACCGACGGCTGCTCCAGCAGCACGACCTCCTTGAAGAAGGAGTTCACCCGGCCCTCGACGATCTTCGGCCACGCCTGCTCCGGCTTGCCGGACTCCTTGGCGTTCGCAGCGGCGATCTCGCGCTCCTTGTCGACCACGTCGGCCGGCACCTCGTCGCGGGTCAGGTAGCCCGGACGCATCGCGGCGATCTGCCGGGCAGCGGCCTTGGCGGCCTCGGCGTCCGTGCCCTCGTACTCCACCAGGACGCCGATCTGCGGCGGCAGGTCGGGGTCGCGACGGTGCAGGTAGACGGCGTGCTGACCGGCCACGTACGCGGCATCGCTGAGCTCCAGCTTCTCGCCGATGGTCGCCGCCAGCGCGGTAACCGCCTCGGCGACGGTGCCGCCGGTCCGCAGCGTCGCGGCGTTGGCCGCCTCGACACTGTCGGCCTTGGCCACCGCGGCCGCGGCCACGATCTCGCCGGCCAGCGCCTGGAATTCGTCGTTCTTGGCGACGAAGTCGGTCTCGGCGCCGAGCTTGATCAGCGCACCGCCGGCTTCGGCGACCAGGCCGTTGCTCGCGGACCGTTCGGCACCACGCTTGGCCGCCTTGGCCGCGCCGGAGACCCGGAGCAGCTCGATGGCCTTGTCGAAGTCGCCGTCGGCCTCGACGAGGGCCTTCTTGGCGTCCATCATGCCGGCGCCGGTCGCATCCCGGAGCCGCTTCACATCAGCAGCGGAAATGTCTGCCATGACTCTTGGTTGTCCTCGTTCTCTTCGGGTGACGGATCAGTTCTCGGGACGGTCGGAATCGGCGGCGTCGGCAGCAGCCTCGGCGTTCTCGGCCGCGACGGCCGGCGTCTCGTTGGCCGGGGTGAGGGCCTCGGCTTCGGCGACGGCGCTCTCGGCGCCTGCACTGTCGGCGCCTGCACTGTCGGCCTGAGCGCTGTCGGCGCTGTCGGCCTGGGCGCCTTCGGTGCCCTGGCCCAGCAGCTCACGCTCCCAATCGGGCATCGGCTCGTTGGTGGCCTCTTCCTCGCCGGTCTGGCCGCCGGAGCGCGACATCAGGCCGTCGGCCACCGCGTCGGCGAGCACCCGGGTGAGCAGCGAGACCGAACGAATCGCGTCGTCGTTGCCCGGGATCGGGAAGTCGACCTCGTCGGGATCGCAGTTGGTGTCGAGGATGGCGATCACCGGGATCCGGAGCTTGCGGGCCTCGTCGACGCCCAGGTGCTCCTTCTTGGTGTCGACGATCCAGACTGCCTGCGGGGTCTTGGCCATGTCGCGGATGCCGCCGAGAGTCTTCTCCAGCTTGTCCTTCTCGCGGCGCAGACCCAGCAGTTCCTTCTTGGTCAGACCGGAGGCGGCGACATCGTCGTAGTCGATGCCCTCCAGCTCCTTGAGCCGCTGGACCCGCTTGATCACGGTCTGGAAGTTGGTGAGCATGCCACCCAACCAGCGCTGGTTCACGTACGGCATGCCGACCCGGGTGGCCTGCTCGGCGATGGCTTCCTGGGCCTGCTTCTTGGTGCCGACGAAGAGGATCTGGCCGCCACGGGCGACGGTCTCCTTGACGAACGCGTAGGCGCGGTCGATGTAGGTCAGCGACTGCTGCAGATCGATGATGTAGATGCCGTTGCGCTCGGTGAAGATGAACCTCTTCATCTTCGGGTTCCAACGGCGGGTCTGGTGACCGAAGTGGACGCCGCTCTCCAGGAGCTGGCGGGTGGTTACGACCGGCATGCGGTCTGCCTCCTGCGTTTCAGCCGGACACGGTACGGGGACCGGTCCGGACGACGGTTGTCGGCGCCGAGTGACGACGCCCCTGACGCACACGCGCCGCCGAACTCAGCCCGCAGTCCTGGGTTGTTGCTCCCCGGAGTTGTGGCAGAGACCGTCGTTGCCGCCCGGCCCGATGGGCCGAAAAGTGTGCATGCGAAGTCAGCCCGCGAAGGGCTGCTGCGCACACTTTACGCTGTCCGGCTCGGCAGTGAGAAATCGCCGCCGCCGAGCGCGACGTCCGGGAAACCCGGGCCCGAACCCGTTCGGACCCGGGCACCGCGCAGTCTGTGAGTTCCGGCCGATTCCCCGGATTCGAGGAGCTTACGCACCCACACCTGCCCGCGGATGAACGCAACCTCCTGGAATCCCCGGTCGGGGTGGGTCGCCGTCCCGCCGAGGCGCCCCCGTTTTCCACAGGGCGAAACGAGGTTCGAAGCGTCATCCACAGCCCCGGCCACTTCGGCCGAAAATGCGGAATGTAGGGGCATGAGGCGCTTCTGGATCCACAGCCGGCTCGTCGTCGGAGTCCTGCTGATCGGCGTGTTGGCCGTGGTCGCGCGCGCGGCACCGGCGGCCGCAGATCCGCTGCAGACCGCCCGGTCCGGTCTGCCGGAGCAGACGAGCTGGCCACTGGCCGGCAGTCCGGACGTCGTCCGCGGGTTTGATCCGCCCGCCCAGCAGTGGGGTGCCGGGCACCGCGGCGTCGACCTGTCCGGTTCGCCCGGAGCGCCGGTGTTGGCGGCGGCGGCCGGCACGATCAGTTACGCGGGCATGCTGGCCGGGCGCGGTGTGATGGTGGTCGATCACGGCTCGTTGCGGACGACCTACGAGCCGGTGACCGCGATCCTGCCGGTGGGCACAAAGGTCCGCGCCGGGCAGCAGATCGGCACTTTGGCGGCCGGCCACTGCGGCCAGGACACGTGTCTGCACTGGGGTCTGAAACGCGGCGACAGTTATCTCGACCCTCTCCTGCTCGGTCCGCAGCAGAGCGGTCCGGTCGGCGCAGTCGGCAGCGGCGAGTACCGGCTGTATCCGGCCTCGGAACGGCAGGCCGTGACCGAACGGCTGCAGCAGCGGCCGGCGGCCGCGGCGACGATCCCGTCGGCGGGCGGCACCGACGGACCGCTCGGGGCAGCCGGATCGCACGGCTTCAGCTTCCCGGTCGCGGCCTCGATCACGTCGCCGTACGGGATGCGGTTCCATCCGGTGCTGCACGTCTACAAACTGCACGACGGCACCGACTTCGGCGCCGCCTGCGGCACTCCGATCAAGGCGCCGTACGCCGGCACGGTCAGCGCGGCGTACTTCAACGCCGGCTACGGCAACCGGCTGATGCTGGATCACGGCGTAGTGGACGGTCGCCGGGTGGTCTCCGGCTTCAACCACGCGACGTCCTATCGGGTCGGTGTCGGTGATCGAGTGGCGAAGGGTGAGGTGATCGGCTACGTCGGCACCACCGGCTACTCGACCGGCTGTCACCTGCACCTGATGGTCTGGCTGAACGGCCAGATGGTCAATCCGATGAGTTGGTACTGAGGTGCGCGGAGATCCAATGAGGTTAACCCAGACCGTGATGATCGGCCCACAAGCCCGCCGCCCGATCGGCGGCGACCGAGATGAGTGCGGCCAACTCCGGCCGGTCCGGGACTCGGAAGGAGACGTACGCGCCCCGGCCGCCGGCGACCGGTCGACCGTAGGCCTTGGCCGCGAGATGACCGTCCGGCAGCCGTCTGACGTTGAGGGTCAGCAGCTGGAACTCCTCACCTCGGCGGGTGTCCGTCCATTGGAGGTGTTCGGGGATCGTGACATTGATGGCCAGGGCGCTGATCTCGACATCGCTGCTCGGCATGTCCCGATCATGCCAGGATCGCCGGCGCCGGATCCCCGGACTCGTTTGAGTCCGGACCGTTACCGCGCGGGCCGACCTGGCCGCTTAGCCTGGATCCACCGATTCCGGCTGCTGCGCGTCACCATACGGGCGTGCTGGCGGCGTTGCCGCCCCTCGCGTTACGCCCGGTAGCCCTTCGCGGCGGCGCCTTGCCAGCCCACCCGTCTGGTGCCGCTCGCGACGCCGCAAATCGGTGGATCCAGGCTTAGCCGACCCGTGCGATCTGCTCGGCGCGGCGTGCCTTGAAGGTCTCGACCGGCCAGCACAGGCCGCCGCCGTAGCGGATCAGCTGCGGATGGTGTTCGGCATCGCGCTCGAGCACCTCGACCCGCTCGCCGACGGGACCGCCGCCGGCCTCGGGCGCCAGCGCGAGCGTGTCGTCGTCGACCACCGCCAACTCGTCCCAGTCCTCGGTCGGGTTGAGACTTCCGCCGCTCAGCCCGACCAGTCGGCCGCCGAGGACCGCGATGTCGGTCACACCCCAGAGGTTGGCGAACCGGCCGGTGTAGCGGGAGGGGTCGATGCCCTTGGCGAGCTTGGACTCCGCGGGTGCGGCTTCGGCAAGATCGAGCAGCTTGATGATCCCCTCGGCCAGCGAGGCCGCCGGTCCGCCGAGGCAGTTGGTGAGCACCGCAACCACTGCGCCGCCGACCGGATCGATGTTGGTGCGGGTGATGTGGCCCGGATAGCCGCCGCCGTGGCCGATCCACTCGCGGTCGCCGATCTTGGTCAGGTCGATCCCGAGCCCGTAGCGGCCCTGGTCCTTGCCGTGGGAGCTGATGGAGCTCTCCATGCGCTGCATCAGCCGCTTGCTGCCGTCGCTGATCAACTCCTCGGCGCCGAAGAAGTGCGCCGCGCCGTAGCGGGTCAGGTCGGCGGCGGTGGAGTAGAAGCCGGTTGCCGCCGCCATGCCGGCGGTGTCGATGTGACCGATCGCCAGCCGCTCGTCCCGGCCGGACAACAGGGCCGAGTGGCCCGCCGCGTAGTCGGCCTTGCGGGCGGGGTCGTACTCGGGGCCGGTGTCCTTCAACCCGAGCGGTTCGATGATGTGCTCGCCGACGTAGTCGTGGTAGCTCTGCCCGCTCGCCACCTCGATCGCCAGGCCGACCAGCGAGAAGCCGACGTTGGAGTACTTGTAGTGCTCGTTCGGCGCGTACACCCGGCCGTGATCACGACACAGCTTGATCAACTCGGCCCGGTCGGGGAAGGGCCGCATCAGCTGCCAGAAGTCGGTGTCCTTCCCGTCGCGGATGACTCCGCCCTGGTGGCCGAGCAACTCGCGGATCGTCACGCCGCCGACCTGGCTGTCGGACAGTTCGGGCACCCAGCTGTCGATCCGATCGTCGAGCCTGAGCTTCGACCGCTCGACCAACTGCATCACCGAGGTCGCGGTGAACGTCTTGGAATGGGACGCGATGCGGAAGAGGTGGTCGGTCCGCAGCGGCTGCCCGGCCCGCTCGTCGGCAAACCCGAACGCTCGGGAACAGACGAGTTCGTCGCCGATTCGGATGGCGACCTGCACCCCAGGGGTCCGGGTGAGATCGCGCTGCAACTCGATCCAGGACTCGATGTACGGCAGTGCCTGCTTGACCGTCTCGACGTCGTAGCCACTCGTCATCCTCGCCACTCCCCTGTCCGAAATTCCGCTCCGAAAGCCCTGTCCGGAAGCCGGCGACCGCCGTCGGCCATGCCGCGCCGGTCAGGATTTCATGATCAGCGCGGCTTGCCGAGCCGATTGTTGGCGCAGCACGACTTGCCGAGCGGATGGTTGGGTGACGGCTCAGGCGCGGGGATGCGCCTGTTCGAAGGCGCGGCGCAGCCGATCGGTGGTCACGTGGGTGTAGATCTGGGTGGTCGCCAAGGACGAGTGGCCGAGCATCTCCTGCACGCTGCGCAGGTCGGCCCCACCCTCCAGCAGATGCGTGGCCATTGCGTGCCGCAGCCCGTGCGGTCCCAGGTCGGGTGCTCCGTCGGTGACGTCGAACGCCCTGTGCACGACGCGTCGGACCACCCGCGGGTCGATCCGGGCGCCGCGCTCGCCGAGGAACATCGCCTGGGCCGAACTCGGTCCGGCGATCACCGTTCGCCCCTCGGCCAGCCAGCGTTGCTGCGCGCGCAGGGCGGGCAGACCGACCGGGACGCTGCGTTCCTTGCTGCCCTTGCCGAAGACCCGCAGCACCTGCCGATCGGTGTCCAGGTCGGCGAGGTCGAGGCCGCAGAGTTCGGAGACCCGGATGCCGGTGGCGTAGAGCGTCTCCAGGATCGCGACGTCGCGGACGCCGACTGCTCGCCGGATCCTGCCCTGGTCGCCGGCTCCGCTGCCCTCGACGGCGACGTCGTCCCGATCGCGTCCGACGTCGTCGGTCCGGCCGGCCTCCTCGGCTCGTTCGATCGCCGCGGCGAGCATGGCCGCGGCCGACTGTTGGTCGACCGTGGCCGGCAACCGGCGCTGCTTCTTCGGCGATTTCAGCCCCGCGGCCACGTTGCGGTTGGTCCGTTCGGTGTGGTGGGCCCACTCCCAGAAGACCCGCACTGCGGCCGACCGACGCTGCACACTCGCGCGAGCCGCGCCGGAGGATTGTTGCTGAGCCAGCCAACTGCGCAGATCGGTCAGCTCGGCGTCGTCCAGGTCCTCGATGCCGAGCCGGTTCAGGTGCGCCAGCAGACTCTGCAGGTCGCCCAGGTAGGCCCGCACCGTGTGCTCGGACAGTCGTCGTTCGGCACGCAGATGTCGCTCGTAGTCGGCCAGCACCGCGACGTAGCAGTCCGGCAGCTCCGTCCGCGCCTCGATCTCGGCCATTCGTCCACCCTCGCCCCGCCACGACTTCCCGGCAAGTCGCCACACCGCGAGCAGGATGTACCGGCCGCTGTCCGAGCCCACGGTGTCCGTGATATCCAAGTGCCCATGACCGAATCCAGCGGCGCCGCCGCCCAGGACGTTGCCGACCAGTCCGATCAGAATCCCGCCGTCCCGGAGGTGCCCGAGCCCGCGCCCTCCGACGAAACCGCGTCCGACGAGACGCCGGTCGCGTTCGATCCGCCGGAACGGATCTTCGTCGGCGGTTACACCGAGGAGATGGGCGGCTCGGCGACCGGGCTGACCGCCTACGACGGCGCCCCCGATGACGGCGTGCCCGCGCAACTCGCCGCACTCGGGCTGGGCTCACCGTCGTACGTGATCAAGCACCCGGACGAGCCCTGGCTGTTCGTCGTGCACGAGCGGACACCCGGCCAGGTATCCGCGGTCCGCTACGACGACAACGGTCTGCACCTGATCAACACCGTTGCCAGCGACGGCGACGGTGGCTGCCATCTCGCCTTCGACCACAGCGGCAACTTCGTCGTGGTGGCCCACTACACCAGCGGCTCGATCGCCAGCTTCAAGATCGAGGACAACGGCGCACTGTCGGAGCGGATCGGGCTGCTGGAGTTCGAAGGCTCCGGCCCGGATCCCGAACGGCAGGACGCGGCGCACGCGCACCAGGTGGTCAGCGTCGGACAGGCGCTGCTGGTGCCGGATCTCGGCACCGACTCCGTGCACCTCGTGCTGATCGACGACGAGGGAAACCTGAGCCCGGCCGGCGACTCGATCGCGCTGCCGGCCGGGTCGGGGCCGCGGCACCTGGTGCTGTCCGGTCAGCATCTGGTGGTCGCCTGCGAACTGTCGGCCACCCTGTGGGTCAGCGCCCTGGACGCGGAGGTGGGTGCCGAGGGCGTCACGGTGCCGGCGTCGACCAAGCAGACCGACGAGCGGATCTACCCGTCCGGAATCGCCGTGCTCGGTGACCAGGTCGTCGTCGCCAACCGGGGTGCCGACACCGTCAGCGTGTTCACGCTCGACGCATCGGGCACGCCGCATCCGCTGGTCGAGATCGATTGCGGGGGTCGCTGGCCCCGAGACGTCGCCGTCGACGGTGAGCAGCTCTGGATCGCCAACCAGGAGAGCAACAACGTGACGGTGATCCGGCCGGCACGAGTCAGCAACAAGCCCGAGGACTGGCAGACGGTGCTGCAGCTGCCGACGCCGTCGCCGGCTTGTGTCGTGCCGACCCGGTAGCGTTCTCGGACCTCTCGCCGACGGCTCGTCGCCAGCACGTCCGTGCAACGTCCATGATCAACAATTCAGGAGCAACCGTGGCCAAAGCATCCCGCAGACGTGACGCCCGACCGGCCGTGCAGGGCGACGACCGCCTCGGCGAGAGTGTCGCCATCGTCGGCGGCCGGGTGGTGCCGGTGAACGGCCCGGCTGTCGACGGCGGCCGGGTGTTGATCAAGGACGGCAAGATCGCTGCTGTCGGCACCTCGGTCAAGATCGGTGCCGACACCACGGTGATCGACGCAACCGGGAAGTGGGTGCTGCCCGGCTTCCTGGAATCGCACGGCCACGTCGGCGTACACGAGGAAGGCAACGGCTGGGCCGGCAACGACACCAACGAGATGACCGATCCGGTCGGTGCACGGTTCCGCGCGCTGGACGCGATCAACCCCGCCGACGAAGGCTTCCGCGACGCGCTGTCCGGAGGCGTCACCTCGGTAGTGATCAAGCCCGGATCCGGCAATCCGATCGGCGGTCAGACGGTCGCGGTCAAGACCTGGGGCCGGATCGTCGACGAGATGTTGATCAAGCAACCGGTCAGCGTGAAGTCGGCGTTGGGCGAGAATCCCAAGCGGGTGTACGGGGACAAGAAGCAGACACCGTCCACTCGGCTGGGCGTGGCCTCGGTGATCCGGGACGCGTTCATCGCCACCCAGGACTATCTCGTCCGCCGGGAGCAGGCCGAGACCGACGGCAAGCCGTTCACCCGTGACTCCAACTACGAGATCCTGGCCGAGGTGCTGGCCGGCGAGGTCCCGTGGTGCCAGCACACCCATCGGGCCGACGACATCGCGACCGCGATCCGGCTGTCGGAGGAGTTCGGCTACCGGCTGGTGATCAATCACGGCACCGAGGGTCATCTGATCGCCGATGTGCTGGCCGAGAAGGACATTCCGGTGATCATCGGCCCGCTGTTCACCTCCCGCAGCAAGGTCGAGGTGAACCAGCGGCACCTGCGCAATCCCGGCCTGTTGGCCGAGGCCGGAGTGAAGATCGCGATCACCACGGACCACCCCGTGGTGCCGATCAACTTCCTTGTCTACCAAGCGATTCTGTCGGTCAAGGACGGCCTGGATCGGGACACGGCGCTGCGGGCACTGACCATCAACCCGGCCGAGATGCTCGGGCTGGACGACCGGGTCGGGTCCCTGGAGGTCGGCAAGGACGGGGACGTGGTGATCTGGAGCGGCGATCCGCTGGACATCATGAGCCGAGCCGAGCAGGTGATCGTCGACGGCCGGCCGGTGTACGAGTTCGATCACGATCAGGGCATCGGCGTGACCGCCGACCCGTATACGCTTCTGCGCCGGGACGTCTCGGCTCCCGATGACGCAGCAGCCAGGAAGTCCAGGAGAGCACGACGGTGAGCGAGCAGGAAACCCCACAGCGCAAGGATGATTCGACCGGTTCGGCCACCAGTGTGTCGGACCTGATCACCGGCGGCACCGTGCTGCCGATCACCCGCTGGGGCGAGCCGGTGATGCACCGGGTGTCGCAGCCGGTGACCCGGTACGACGCCGAGCTGCACACCCTGATCCGGGACATGTTCGCCACCATGGAGGCAGCCGACGGCGTCGGGCTGGCCGCTCCGCAGGTCGGTGTTGATCTTGCTCTGTTCGTCTACGACTGCCCGGACGAGGACCGGCGACGACATATCGGCGTCTTCTGCAACCCGGAGATCACGCTGCCGGAGGGCAAGGATCGCCAGCTCGACTACGTCGACGAGGGCTGTCTGTCGCTACCGGGCGCGTACATGGAGTTGGCTCGTCCGGACTTCGCCACCTGCTCCGGGCAGGACGCCTTCGGCAACGACATCACCGTCGAGGGCCACGGCTACTTCGCCCGCTGTCTGCAACACGAGACCGATCATCTGAACGGCACCGTGTTCGGCGATCGGCTCGCCTCCCGCGCCCGCAAGAAGCTCTACGCCCAGCACCGCGACCTGGCCTCCCGCTACCCCGCCGACTGGCCCGCCTCCCCGAAACTCGGCACCCTCTAGCCGACTTGTCAGAAGGTAGTTGGGTTATAGGCCAACTACCTTCTGACAAGTCGGCTGGGTCAGCGGCCTACGGCGTATCCCTGCATGCCTCGGGGGTTGGCAGCAGCCTTGATGATCTTGGTGTTCGGGTCGTAGCTGGCCGCGGTCATCCGGCTCAAACTCCAGTCCGGCTGCACCTCGACCCGGTGGCCGCGTTGCCGCAGTCCGGTGATCACCTCGCCCGGGAGCCGGCCCTCCACCTCGACCACGCCGGGATACGGGATCCGCGGTTCGAACGAGCTGATCATGGACTTGATGTTGAAGGTCGGCTGATCGATGGCGGCCTGCAGGTCCATCCCGCCGAGGGTGTGCGCGAGCCAGAACACCAACGCCCATTGATCCTGTTGATCTCCACCGGGTGTGCCGAACGCGGTCACCACGCCGTCGTCCGCGATCGCCATCCCCGGGCTCAACGTGGTACGAGGCCGCCGGCCGGGCGCGAGCGAGGACGGCAGCCCGGGCTCCAGCCAGGTCATCTGCAATCGGCTGCCCAGACAGAATCCCAGCCCGGGAACCGTCGGCGAGGACTGCAGCCAGCCGCCGCTCGGCGTCGCGGAGACCACGTTGCCCCAGCGGTCGACGATGTCCAGATGGCAGGTGTCGCCGGCGGTGCGGCCGTCGCTGCGGACCTTGGCGGTGTCACCCAGATCGCGTACGACGGTGGGCTCGCCGCCGCCGTCGGCCCCATCCCGTACGCCGCCGAAGTCGGGCAACCGCGGCATCATCCCGTTCAATCGGCCGGGGCGAAGATCATCGGACGCCAGCTCGCTGATCAACGATCGGCGACCCGCGAGGAAGTCCCGGTCGAACAGCCCGGACAGATCCGGATGACCGGGCGCGTCGCCGTACCAGGCATCGCGATCGGCGAAGGCCAGCTTCTGCGCCTCCAGCACCAGATGGACCTGGTCGGCCCCGAAGCCGCGCCAGCTCGCCCCGGCGCCGAACACGTCACCCAGCAGCGGGTCCATGATCGCGAGGGTCTCCAGGAAGACCGGGCTCTGTGCCCAGCCGCGAGACTTGAAGATCGTTTGCCCGTGGCAGCTGTAGGACATCGGCTGCTCGTAGCCGGGACGCCACCGAGCAAGATCGTCTCCGGTGATCACGCCGGCATGCTCCGTACCGGAGGAGTCCATAGCAGGATGCCTGGCGAACGCGTCGATCGCCTCGGCCACGAACCCTTCACTCCAAGCCTTGATCGCCAGCTCGCAGGCAGCTTCCCGGCTCTGTCCCGCCGACGACTCGGCGACCAGCCGACGATAGGTCCGGGCCAGCACCGGGTTGGTCTGCAGCCGTCCAGGTTCGGGCGCCGGCAGCCAGGTCTCGGCCGACGTCGGCCAGTTCCGGCGGAAGTGGTCGGCCATGGTGTTGATCACCGCCACCGCTCGCTCCAACACCGGATGCCCGGACTCTGCGTAGCCGATCGCGTACTGCAGAACCTGCTCCGGCCAGAGCGTTCCATGATCACGAAGCAGGGTCAGCCAGGCCACGGTCGAGCCGGGCACGCAGGTGGCGAGCAACCCCGTACCGGGCACACCGGCCAGTCCGAGATCACGGAAGTGTTCGATGCTGGCAGCGGCCGGCGCAACGCCCTGACCGCACAACACCAGCGGTTCCTCGCCGCTGCGTTTCATGATCAACGGCAGGTCGCCGCCGGGACCGTTCAGGTGCGGTTCGACCACCTGCAAGACGAATCCTGTTGCGACGGCCGCATCGAAGGCGTTGCCCCCCGCCTCGAGCACCGCCATCCCGGACTGACTGGCCAGCCAGTGCGTGCTGGTCACCATGCCGAAGGTGCCGACGAGTTCAGGTCGCGTGGTGAACACGCGCAGCACCCTATCCCGACGAGGCACGCGGCAACGCGCTATAACGCGTCCTCACGCTGTCAGACCACCTCATGCAGCCAGCGGACGGGGGTGCCGTCGCCGGCGTAGCGGAACGGTTCCAACTCGGCGTCCCACGGGGCGCCGAGCAACTCGTCCAGAGCTTCGACCAGGTCCCTGCCGCCGAGCGCGGCGGTGACCATCGCCTTCTTGATCCGGTCCTCGCTGATCATGATGTCGCCGTGCAGGCCGGTGTTCGCGTGGAAGACGCCGAGCTCGGGGGTGTACGAGTAGCGCTCGGCCTCGCTGGCGGTCGTGCGTTCCTCGGTCGCCTCGAAGCGGATCCGCTGCCAGCCCCTGAGGGCGCTGGTGAGCTTGGCTGCGGTGCCGACCGGGCCGGCCCAGGAGTATTCGGTCCGATAGGCGGAACGTTCTGCGGGTTGGGCGATCCAGTCCAGCCGTACGGGCATGCCGAATACGCCGCCGACTGCCCACTCGATGTGCGGGCACAGCGCCGACGGCGTGGAGTGGATGTACAAGACACCACGGGTCGTACTCATGGTCGATCCTTCCCAGCTGTGCTGACCAGCAAGGCAACCACCTGAGGGCTGCCTTCCCCGACATCCTCAGATCCCCTGCTGATCAGGCGAGCCGGCCGAACCGACGGGCCCTATTTTGCACCATCCGCCACAGGATTCACAGCTTGCTCGGCTTTTTCGGCCGCCTACGCGACCGCTCACCGCCGGGCACGGTTAACTGTGCGGATGCTGCCGTACGGATCCTGGCCGTCGCCGATCACCGCCGAGTCGCTGGCCGAACAGTCGCTGGGCCTGGGCGCCGCGATCTTCGCTGGTGCCGATCTCTACTGGCTGCAGGCCAGTCCGACCGACGGCGGCCGGGTCAGCCTGTGGCGCCGCCGCGGCGACGTCGAGGTCGAACTGACGCCGGCGCCGTACAACGTCCGCAGCCGGGTGCACGAGTAGGGCGGTGGCGCGTTCGCGGTCGGCGGCAGTTCGGCCGACTCCGCCCCGGATCGGAGCCGGGTCGTCTTCTCCGACTTCGCCGACAACCGCCTCCACCTGATCTCGGCCGGCGAGCCGGAGCCGCGCCGGCTGACCGATGATCAACGGCTGCGCTACGGCGCCCTGTGGATCGATGCCGAGAGAGACCTGCTGATCGCGGTCCGTCAAGATCATCGCGAAGATGATCATGAACCGGCCAACGCGGTGATCGCGCGCCGGCTCACCGACGGCCCCGAGGTCGCCGATCGTGTGCTCTGCGCCGGCGCCGACTTCTACGCCTCCCCCGAGGTCAGCGCGGACGGCCGACTGGCCTGGATCGAGTGGGATCACCCGAACATGCCGTGGGACTCGACCCGGCTGATGACCGCGACGCTGCCTCGAGATGCGGCCGGCAACATCGACCTGGACCCGGGTGTTGCCGGGCCAATGACGCCGACCAAGATTGCCGGAGGGGTCGGCGAGTCGGTCTCGGTGCCGCGCTGGATGCCGGACGGTTCGCTGATCTTCGTCTCGGATCGCACCGACTGGTGGAACCTCTATCGGCGCACCGGTGAGACGATCACCGCGCTGCAGCCGATGCCGGCCGAGTTCGCCGGCCCGCAGTGGGTGCTCGGAGATCAGCCGTACGTGATCATGGACGCCGACCGGATCGCCTGCAGCTGGAACGCCGGCAATCGCGAACACCTCGGCATCCTCGATCTGGCATCCGGCACGCTGGACGAGATCGAGACCGGCGCCGTTGCGGTGGGATCCCTGTCCAGCAACGGAAAACAGCTGGTCACCCGGCTCGGCTATCCGAACCGTCCGGCCGAGCTGGTCGTGATCGACCTGAACGAATCCGATCCGATTCACCCGGCCCGGCCGGACGGCGAGCGCCGGGTGATCCGCAGCAGCAGCGACCAGCCACCCGAGCCCGGGCTCGTCTCGCTCGCCGAAGCGGTGCAGTGGGAATCCGACCTCGGCCCGGTGCACGGCTGGTTCTACCCACCGCGCAATGATCACGACGATCATGATCACGACGGCCGTGATCACGACGATCATGATCACGACGGCCGTGATCACGACGATCATGATCACGAGACGATGACAACGGAGCGTCCGCCGATGATCACCGTGTCGCACGGCGGACCGACCGGCGGCAGCACCCCGGTCTACGACCCGGAGGTCCAGTTCTGGACCAGCCGTGGCATCGCCGTACTGGATGTCAACTACGGCGGCAGTACCGGCTACGGTCGCCGCTACCGCGAACGCCTGCATCGTGCCTGGGGTCTCGTCGACGTCGCCGACTGCGCCGCCGGCGCCCGGGCGATGGCCGAGCAGGGCCGGGTCGACCCGCGCCGGCTGGCGATCCAGGGCAGCAGTGCGGGTGGTTACACCACGCTGCGCGCGCTGACCAGCACCGACGTGTTCTCCGCGGGGATCAGCCGCTACGGCATCGGAGACCTGACCGCACTGGTCGCCGATACCCACAAATTCGAGTCGCGCTACCCGGAGTCGTTGATCGGCGCCTATCCGGCCGAGGCGGCGGTCTATGCCGACCGCTCCCCGATCAACCACGTTGATCAACTCGACGCACCGATCCTGCTGCTGCAGGGCAGCGAGGACAAAGTCGTGCCGCCGAATCAGGCCGAGACCTTCGCCGCGGCAGCCCGGGGAAAGGGCCTGCCGGTCGCGTTGATCATGTACGACGGAGAGGGTCACGGCTTTCGCGCGGCGGAGAACATCATCGCCGCTCAGCAGGCGTGCTTGTCCTTCCTCGGCCGCGTCTTCGGTTTCACCCCGGCAGATCGCCTGCCCGAGCTGAAGATCGAGAATCTCTGACCTCTTCGCTATTCGGTGTTGCTAACTACCGGTACTCGTGCTTACTATGTACCGGTAGTCACCGACACTGAGTAGCAAGGAGGGTCCGGTGGGCAAGCAAGCAACCGAGATGCTCAAGGGCACCTTGGAGGGCATCGTGCTGGCGATCCTCGCCGGCCGATCCGCCTACGGGTACGAGATCACCGCGTGGTTGCGGGACCAGGGGTTCACCGACATCGCCGAGGGCACGATCTATGCCCTGCTGGTCCGGATCGAACAGCGCGGCCTGGTGGACGTGGAGAAGGTCCCGTCCGCCAAGGGGCCGCCGCGCAAGGTCTATTCGCTGAACGCTCAAGGCAGCGAATACCTGAACGAGTTCTGGGGGACGTGGAGCTTCCTCTCCGAACGCATCGAACAGCTCCGCCAACAGATCACAGACACCCAAGGAAACGGAGAATGACCATGGCCGCACGTTGGATCGAGACGATCACCGGCTCACTGGACGACAAGAAGCGCTGGCGGGCCTACAAGGCGCGGGTACGGCAACTCCCGCCCAGCTATCGCACCGCGGTCGAGGGCGTCGAACGCTACCTGATGTACACCGGCCCGGCCGACGGCGAACACCTGGTGCAGATGGTCGACGACCTCGCCGACCTGTTCGAACGAGCAGCGGCCGACGGCACCCCGGTGCGGTCGATCGTCGGCGAGGACCCGGTGGAGTTCGTCGAGACCTTCAAGAGCAACTACGGGCTGAGCTCCTTCCTGCGCAAGGAACAGCGCCGGCTGAACGACGCCATGGAGCGCGCCGAGAAAGAGGGGAAACAACCATGACCAGTGCAGTACAGGAATCCGCGATCCGGGTACGAGGCATCGTCAAGTCGTTCAAGGACGTACAGGTCCTGCGCGGAGTCGACTTCGACGTCGCCCGCGGCAGCATCTTCGCCCTGCTCGGCTCGAACGGGGCCGGAAAGACAACCCTGGTACGGATTCTGTCCACCCTGCTGAAGGCCGACGACGGCACCGCGACCATCGAGTCGTACGACGTCGCCGGACAACCGCTGCAGGTGCGGGAGTCGATCAGCCTGACCGGACAGTTCGCCGCCGTCGACGAAGTGCTCACCGGACGGGAGAATCTGATCTTGGTCGCCCGGCTGCGGCACCTCAAGCAGCCCGACGCGATCGCCGACGACCTGCTCACCCGCTTCTCGCTCACCGACGCGGCCAACCGGAAGGCGTCGACCTACTCCGGCGGCATGCGGCGTCGGCTCGACATCGCGATGAGCCTGATCGGAAATCCGCCGGTGATCTTCCTCGACGAACCGACCACCGGGCTGGATCCCCAAGCCCGCAAGGAAGTCTGGCAGACGATTCGCCAGCTCGCCGACGGTGGCACCACCGTGCTGCTGACCACGCAGTATCTGGACGAGGCCGAACAACTCGCCGACCGGATCGCGATCCTGCACCAGGGCACGATCATCCAGAACGGCACTCTGGCCGAGCTCAAGCAACTGCTGCCGCCGACCAAGATCGAATACGTGGAGAAGCAGCCGACGTTGGAGGAAGTCTTCCTGGCCCTGATCGGTGACCGATCCGACACGGACGGCGACTCGACACCGTCCGCCGAAAACGCCTCAGAGGTCGCGACCACCGGAAAGGAGTCCTGATGACCACCCAAGTCGTCGCCGACACCGGTGTCCTCACCGGTCGGTCGCTGCGTCACATCCTGCGCAGCCCGGACACCATCATCACCACCGCGATCACCCCGATCGCGTTGATGCTGCTCTTCGTGTACGTGCTCGGCGGTGCGATCACCACCGGCAGCAAGACCGCCTACATCGACTACATGCTGCCCGGCATCCTGTTGATCACCATCGCCTCGGGCATCGCGTACACCGCCTATCGGCTCTTTCTCGATCTGCAGGGCGGCATCTTCGAACGCTTCCAGTCGATGCCGATCGCCAGGTCGAGTGTGCTGTGGGCCCATGTGCTCACCTCGCTGGTGTCCAACCTCGTCTCGCTGGCGATCGTGATCGGTGTCGCGTTCATCATGGGATTCCGCACCGGTGCCTCGATCGGCGCCTGGTTGGCGGTGGCCGGGATCTTGATCTTGTTCACCCTGGCGCTGACCTGGATCGCGGTGATCGCCGGCTTGTCGGCCAAGACCGTCGACGGAGCGAGCGCGTTCAGCTATCCGTTGATCTTCCTGCCGTTCATCAGCTCCGCGTTCGTGCCGACCACGTCGATGCCGGGCCCGGTCGCCTGGTTCGCCGAGCACCAGCCGGTGACCTCGATCGTGAACACGATCCGAGCCCTGTTCGCGCAGCAGCCGATCGGCAACGACATCTGGATCGCACTGGCCTGGCTGGTCGGGATTCTGATCTTCGCCTACGCGATCTCGATCATGCTCTACCGTCGCAAGATCAGCTGACCGCCGGAGTCATTCGGACCCGCCGGTAATCCCTTGCAGAAAAGGGGTTATCGGCGGGTCCCGAAGATCGCGGTGCCGACCCGCACGGTGGTGGCGCCGTGTTCGACAGCCAGCTCGAAGTCCCCGGACATGCCCATCGACAGTTCGCCGTAGTCAGCGTCGATCCGGTCGTCGTCCTGAAGTTGCCGGCGCACCTCGATCATGGTACGGAAGCAGGCCGCGACCTGATCTTGATCATCGGTGTTGGCCGCGATCGTCATCAGCCCGCGCGGCCGCAGCCGATCGAACTGCTGCAGGGCGATCGCCAGCTCGGCCACCTCTCCCGGCGGCAAGCCGTTCTTGCTGGTCTCGCCGCTGGTGTTGACCTCGATGAAGACGTCCAGGCTGCGGTCCGCCTGCTGCAACCGGTGGTCCAGGGTCTCGGCCAGCCGGAAGCTGTCCAAGGCTTGGAATTCGTCGGCGAAGGCCGCCACGTCCTTGGCCTTGTTGGTCTGCAGATGTCCGATCATCGCCCAGCGCAGGTCGGCGTGAGCAGCGAGCTCGGCGGCCTTGCCGGCCGCCTCCTGCACCCGGTTCTCGCCGAAGATCCGCACCCCGGCCTCGTACGCGGCCAGGATCTTCTCGGTCGGCTGGGTCTTGGAAACCGGCAGCAGCCGGACCTCGGAGGGATCCCGGTTGGCCCGATCGCAGGCCCGGTCGATCGCAGCCCGTACTCGGGAGAGATTCTCCGCCATTTGTTCAGCCGCCGTCACCACGCCGGCAGCCTAGACGAGTGGTTCCGGAGGAGTCCCTATGCTGGCCCGGTCATGAGTCACCCGTCGCCGGCCCAGCACCCTCAACCGGAGCAGTCGGCTCAACCGGCGGAGTCGGTCTGGCGACTGCCCGGGCTGTTGCCGCTGGTCGGCATGACGGTGATGGGATTCGGCGGCTTCGCCACCCTGATGTCGGTGGTACCGCTGTGGGTGGTCCGCGGCGGTGCGACCGAAACCGGCTCGGGCCTGGTCACCAGCTCACTGTTGATCACCACGGTGATCACGCAGACCTTCGTGCCCCGGCTGCTCCGCCGCTTCGGTCACGCCGTGGTGTTGTCGGCCGGCTTGATCGCGCTCGGCCTGCCGTCGTTCGGCTTCGCACTGTCCTCGGATCTGGCGCCGGTGTTGGCGCTGTCCGCGGTACGCGGGATCGGCTTCGGCATCCTGACCGTGACCGGGAGTGCGGTGGTCGCCGACCTTGCGCCGCCGGCCCGGCGTGGTGCCGCGATCGGCGCGTACGGGCTGGGCATCGCGGTGCCCAACCTGATCTTTCTGCCGTTGAGTGTGCTGGTGGTCGACGCGGTCGGCTTCACACCCGTCTTCGTGGCCGGGGCGATGCCGCTGCTCGGCATCCCCGCGGCCGTCGTCCTCGGCCGGATCGTCCGCAGCCACCGCGCCGCCCCACGACAGCCGACGACTCGCCCGTCGAACGGCCGACGCCGCCAGGACGTGCTGCGGCTGATGCTGCCGGCCGGGGTGCTGTTGTCCGTGACTCTCGCCGGCGGCGCACTGATCACGTTTCTGCCGCAGCTGGTCTCCGGCGCCGGCTGGCCGCGTTCGGGCTTTTTGGCCTCGATCGGGCTGCTCGTGCTGAACGGGATCGGTGCGCTCACCCGGTGGTTGATCGGCGGGGTCGCCGACCGCCGGGGCGCCGGACGGCTGATGATCCCCCTGCTCGTCCTCGGCGCGATCGGGATGGTTCTGCTGGCGGTGTCGCTGCACCGGTCGAACGTCGCCGTCCTGCTGATCGGTCTCGGACTGGTCGGCTGCGCCTACGGTGCCCTGCAGAATCTGACCCTGCTGTCGGCCTTCCAGCAGGTCGACCGGTCGCGAACCGACACCGCCAGCGCCGTCTGGAACATCGGCTTCGACTCGGGCACCGCGATCGGCTCCACTCTGCTCGGCTTCATCGCCACCCAAGCCGGCTTTGTGCCCGGGGTGATCGTGCTCGGGCTGCTGATGCTGGCCGCGTTGCCCGCCGCCTGGCGGCTGGCGATCCACCCGCAACCGCCGGGACTTGCCGTCCGCAACGATCGCTGACCCGACGCCGATCCTGAGATCGAGGCCCAGGTCGGCCGAAACGGCGTCCGTGGACGCGGATCCGCCGTCCGGCGCCTCGATCTCAGGGTCCGTCCGTCTGGATGGCGACCGTCCTCTACGCTCGGCGGTCGTGACGATGCAGCAGGACGGGATCTGGCCGCACACGATCCGATTCGACGGCGGTGCGCCGGGCACCATCCGATTCGACGGCGGCGCTCCGCGCCGCACGCTGACCCAGATCATCACCGGACGCCTCCAGCCGGGTGCACCGGACTGGGTCTACCTGCCGGTCGTCGTCCCGGACGGGGTCAGCGCGATCGCCGCTTCCTACAGCTATCACCGACCCGAGGTCGTCGACGGTGCAGTGGGTAATGCCTGCGATCTCGGGGTGTTCGATCCACGCGGGATCGAGTTCGGCGGCGAGGGATTCCGCGGCTGGTCGGGTGGTGCCCGGACCGGGTTCATGATCAGCGAGAACTCCGCCACTCCCGGCTACCTGCCCGGGCCCGTACCCGGGGGCACCTGGCACGTCGCGCTGGCGCCGTACACGGTGAGCAGCGAAGGGCTGGGATTCACCGTACGAGTGGCGATCGGCTTCGGTTCTGACTCGACCGACGAGGTTGTTGCGGCCGTCGGCACCGACGGCGAGCCGGCGGTGCTGCCCCGGCGCAGCGCTCCGCCGCCACAACGCATCGGCGGCCGCGGTCCCGGCTGGTATCGCGGCGATTCGCACGTGCACAGCATCTACTCCGACGGGCGTCGTACGCCGGAGCGGGTCGCCGAGCTCGCCCGAGCCGGCGGACTGGACTTCATGATCAGCACCGAACACAACACGCCGGCGGCACATCCCGTCTGGGGCGCGCTGGCCGGCGACGACCTGTTGATCATCACCGGCGAGGAGGTGACCACCCGCAACGGACATCTGCTGGCGCTCGGCATCGAACCCGGCAGCTGGGTGGACTGGCGGTTCCGCGCGATCGATGATCAACTCGGACAGATCGCCGACCGGATTCATGATCTTGGCGGGATCGCGGTCGCGGCGCATCCGTACGGTGGTTGCATCGGCTGCTTCTGGAAATTCGGGTACGCCGCGGTGGATGCGGTCGAGGTGTGGAACGGTCCCTGGGGCATCCACAACGAGTGCGCGGTCGCGACCTGGGACAACCTGCTGGTTGCCGGCGATCGTGATCGCTGGCTGCCGGCCATGGGCAACAGCGATGCGCATGCCGATCCCGACGTGATCGGACTGCCGCGAACCGTTGTCCAGGCAGCCGAGTTGAGTTCGTCGGCGATCACCGAGGCGATCACGGCCGGCCGGAGCTGGATCGCCGAGTCCGGCGATGTTGATCTTGACTTCATTGCTCGAGCCGACGGCGCGCCGGCCGGCATCGGCGAGCGGCTGCCGACCGATCGTCAGGCCGTGATCACCGTCAGCGCCCGGGTCAGCGGCGTACCGAACGGGCGGATCCGGCTGGTCACCGACCAGGGCGAGCTGCAGGCCGTACCGATCGACGACGCCGGCTCCGCCGAAGTCACCTGGCAGACCACCGCGTCGCTGTCGGCCTACGTACGCCTGGAGGTCCGGCATCCGCTGCCGGCGGGCGTCCCGCTCCCCTTCGGCCCGATGGCCGCAATGACCAACCCGATCTTCCTCGGCTGATCGGCAGCCCGGACTCTCGACCTGGCGTGGTCATCCGCGGACCTCGCCGCCGGGGTCGTACCGGCCCTTGCTCGGCAGCACCAGGCGATTCCCGAACGGATCGGCCACCACGGCGACTCGGCCGACCGGAATGTCCACCGGCGGACTGATCGACCGACCGCCATGATGATCAACTTCGCCGCGTCGTCCGCGGACTCGACCAGCCAGTTCGGCTCGGCGGGCAGCCGGGTCGACAGCACGATCTCGGTGGCCGAGTCGGGACATCGCAGCCCGGCCTGACCGATGGAATCGTTCCGCCACAACAGTTGGTGGCCGAGCCGGTCGCGGTAGAACGCCAGCCCCGCGTTCAGATCCGGTACGGCGATCATGACGGCGTCGACCATCCGCAACAGCCCAGCGGGGCCGGAGTTCGGCAGGACCATGAGCGACATCGTGGCACCGGCGCGACCGATCGCGCTCCGTGCTGCCGAATGCGGATGCGGCAGCACGACGGACAATCCACTCCGGTAGCGTTCCGGCATGGCCGCCCACCGTCGCGCCGACCCGGCTCAGCGCAGTTCTCCGCTGCGTCGCTCGTCCCCGCCCGGTTCGGGATGGGTCGCGGGGGCGATGGTCGCGATCCTGCTCGCGGTGGCGTTGCTGATCGCGGCGATCCGGCCGCCGTGGCATGTCGATCCGATCGATTTCACCCTGCCGACACCGAAACCGCGACCGATGCCGACCCGTGCGGCGCCGTCGCAGACCGCGGGTGCCCCCAGCCACCTGCCGATCAATCCGCCGCTGGGCCCCGGCCCCGACCTCAGCTGGATCAAGTGGGTGGCTCTTGGGCTGCTGATCGCCGCCGTCGCGGTCGCGTTGGCGCTGATCGTGGCCCGGCTGCTCGCCGTCCGGCGGATGTACGAGACGCAACCGGATGAGGAGCTGGAGATCGCCGGTGAGGTGACCCCTGACCTGCCCACGTTGCAGCAAGGAGCCATCCGCGCTGAGGAACGGCTGCTGGCGATCGGCAATCCGACCGACGCGATCATCGCTGCCTGGCTCGCCCTGGAGGAAGCCGCCGACGCGTCCGGGGTGCATCGGCAGGCATCCGAGACGCCGACCGAATTCACCGCCGACGTGCTGGAACGTACCGGCGTCGCGGCCGAACCCGTACGCGTTCTGCTCGGCCTCTACCTGCGAGCCCGGTTCGCGGCCACGCCGTCGTCGGCGACCGATCTCGACCGCGCCCGGCAGTGCATTCGCGATCTTGCCGACAGTTGGCAGAGCTTCGCCGAAGCCACTCCATCGACGCCGAACTCCGGCAGCGATCAGCCGGGAAGTCGATCATGAATCGGCACCGCCGTCACGGCCGCACGGTGGCCGTGTTGATCATCGCCGTGCTGGTGATTCCCGCGTTCTGCTGGCTGATCCTCGGAATGCCGCCGCTGCAGGCGATGCTGCTCGCGGCGGTCGCGGTGATCGTCGCCGCGGTGGTCCGATTTCCCCCTGACGGCGTCGATCCAGGCTATCCCGAGCCACCGGAACCGGTACGAGATCGGGGCGCCCGGCGGGAGGCGTTCCGGTTGTCCTGGAACGTGGCCGGCCGCCAGGATCGGGTGGGCAGCACCTTGATCACCCGGCTCCGGCAGATCGCCGAGCGACGGCTTGCCGATCATGGTCTGCGGCTGGACGATCCGGCCGACCAAGATCAACTGATCGCCCTGATCGGTGCACCGCCGTACAGGTTGCTCACGCAGCCTCCCGGCTCGGACGCGCCGACCCGGAGCTTCCTGAATGCCCTGACGGCGATCGAGCGGCTCGCCGATCATGAACCCGTACACCGCAATCCAGCCGCACCATCGCAGGCTTCCGTACAGCCGGCAGACAAGGAGATCGGATGATCGTGGCCCAGACCGACGCAACGCAAACTCTTCCCACCGACGGTGAGGCCGGCCTCGCGGTCGCGGAGATCTCCCGACTCTGCCGCAGCGTGCTGGACGAGGTCGGCACCGTCGTGGTCGGCATGGAACAGGCGCTGAACACTGCCCTGGCTGCGATCCTGGCCGGCGGGCACGTGCTCTTCGAGGACGTGCCCGGGCTGGGCAAGACGCTGGCCGCCCGCAGCCTGTCCGCGGCGCTCGGGCTCGACTTCGCCCGGCTGCAGTGCACACCGGACCTGTTGCCGGCCGACATCACCGGCTCGTACGTGTTCGACCCGGCCCAGGCGAAGTTCGAGTTCCGCCCCGGCCCGATCTTCACCGGCCTGTTCCTGGCCGACGAGATCAACCGGACCACGCCGAAGACCCAGTCCGCCCTGCTGGAGGCGATGGCCGAACGGCAGGTCACGGTCGAGGGACACAGCTTCCCGCTGTCGCCGCCGTTCCACGTGATGGCGACCTCGAACCCGATCGAGTACGAGGGCACCTACCCGCTGCCGGAGGCGCAGTTGGACCGGTTCATGGTGCGGCTGGCAGTCGGCTACCCCAGCCGTGCGGCCGAACGCGACGTGCTGACCCGGAGGTTGGACCGGCACCGTGAGGACGCGCCGGTCAACCGGGTGGTGGACGCGCCGACCGTGCTCGCGATGCAGGCAGGAGTGGAACAGGTCCAGGTCGACCCCGACGTGCTCGGCTACTGCGTGGATCTGACCGGCGCCACCCGTGATCATCCGGCCGTGGAGGTCGGCGCCTCACCCCGTGGCTCCCTGGCGTTGATGTTGGTGGCTCGGGCCCGTGCGGTGATCGACGGACGGGACTACGTCACCCCGGAGGACGTGAAGGCGATCGCGCCCAGCGTGCTGGCACACCGGATCTCGCTGACGCCGCAGAGTTGGGCGTCCGGCCTGCCCGCCACCGATGTGATCTTGAACCTGCTCAGCCAGGTGGCCGGGCCGGCGGTGACCCGTTCGGCATGATCAACTTCTTCGGCATGATCAGGAATCACTCGGCATGAGCAGTGATCAGCGGGAGCCGGACTGGCTGCCGACCAGTGGGCTGGCGACGTCGATCGTGGTCGGCGTCGGCTTGCTGCTGCTCGGCATCCTGACCGGCCGGTTGCAGGCGGCCGGCATGGCGGCGGCGATCCTGCTCGGCAGCAGCTGGCTGTGGTTGCGCCGACCGCGGCAGCGCGGCAGCGTGCGGCTGTCCGCGCGGGCCGAGACCAGCAGCGCGTCCAGGGTCGGCGGATCGATCGAGTGGCAGCCCGCGGCTGGGACGGATTCCTTGCGGGTAAGGGTTTCCGCGCCCGGGCATCGTTCGATCAACGCTGTGCTGGCGGCGCCCGAGGACGGGTCTGCGCCGCGCCGGGCCGAGATCAGCATTCGTACTGCCCGGACCGGTCGGCGGCCGATCTTCACTGTTGATCATGGTGAACGCTACGGCCAGCAGTTGGTCGGCGCCCTCGGCGACACCGAGGGGCCGATGGCGATCACCGTGCTGCCGAAGGCGGAGCTGCTGCGGGAGGTTCCGCTGCCGTACCGGCTGCAGGGGCTGACCGGCCCGCACGACTCCCGCCGAGCCGGCGACGGAAATGATCTTCGCGACATCAACCTCTTCACCCCCGGCGATCGGCTGCGCCGGATCGACTGGCGGGTCACCGCACGGCGCAACAGCGAGGCCGGGGCGATCAGCGACCTGTACGTCCGGCGCAGCTACGCCACCGCCGACGCCGCGGTGATGCTGGTGCTGGACTCGCGGGACGAGGTCGGCCCGGATCTGACCACCTGGAACGATTCCAGCAGCATCGCCGAGGACGATCCGACCTCTCTTGATCATGCTCGGGCGGCCGCGCTGACCCTGGCCCGGCGCTACCTCGCCGCCGGTGACCGGGTCGGCCTGGAGGACCTGGGCCGGATGCGCCGACCGATGCCGCCTGCCGGCGGTCAACGGCAGTTGCAGCGGTTGACGATGCGGATCGCGCTGGCCGAACCCGAGGGTGAGCCCAGGGCACGACACCGCGCGCCGCGGCTGCCGTCCGGCGCGTTGATCATCATCTGCTCCACCTTCCTGGACGACGAGACCGCCCATCTGGCGCAGCTGTGGCACGGCGCCGGGCATCGGGTGCTCGCCGTCGACGTGCTGCCGGAGCCGGAGCTGAAGCACGCGCCGGACCGGCTGCTGACCGCGTACCGGATCATCGCGATGGAACGGGAGGATCGCTTGATCAACTTGTCCCGCTCCGGCGTCGAGGTGATCGGCTGGCAGCAGACCGCCGATCATCCGTTGCGGGGCAGCCGACGGCACCGGACACGTACGACGGTCGGGTTGTCCGGCCAGCCGATCCAGGTGGCGCTGGCGACACTGTCCCGATCAAGATCATCTCGATCCAGGAGCGGGCGATGAGGACCGCCACCATGATCGGCGGCCGGCTCCGACGGCTGCAGGACTCCGGCCGACGGACCCGCGCCGCCGTCACCCGGCCGAAGCCGCCGGTGGCGATCGTGACCGGGCGGAGCGTGCCGGCCTGGTCGTTGCGGCTGCTCTGTCTCGCGTTCGGGGTGCTGGCGATCATCATCATCGACCCCGGCGTGGTCGCCGTCGTGATCATGAGCCTGACCCTGCTGCTGGTGGCGATCCGCCCGTCCGCGGTGACCGGGGCGATCTTCTGTGCCGCACTCGGACTGTTCTGGATGTTCGCGCCCAGCCCGGCGCACGCCCCGGCCCAGTTCGCCTTGCTGGCTTTGGGTCCCGCGCTCTGGGTGCTCGCCGGCACCCTGGCCGATCTGCCGCTGCGGACCAAGATCGAATTCGCGGCGCTGCGCCGTCCGCTGATCCGGTTCGTGATCATCGACCTGATCGCCCAGCTGCTGTTGCTGGGCGCACAGCTGTTGCGTGAGCACACCACGACCGGGGGCAGCTTGCTGGCCGCTGCCGTCGTGCTCGGTTGTGCCGTCCTGCTCGCCGTCGCCGCCTGGCTGATCCTCCCCCGGATCGCCGCGCCCGACGACCCGTACTGACCGCTCGGGCGCGGCCGCAGCGCTCCGGCAACCAGGCAACGCCGTTCGGTTGCGTAAGGTGACGAGCATGCCGAAGAGGCGTACCCGGCCGCGACGTCGCTGGATCTGGCGGCTGCTGCTGGTCGCGTTGGCCGTCGTGGTCGCGATCGTGATCATCGACCGGGTCGGCGCGGTCGACTGGAGCTCGGTCCGGGATGCGCTCAGCCATCTGCTCTGGTGGCAGCCCCTGGTGCTGCTCGTCGTGGTGGCCGGCCGCCAGGTGCTCAACGCGATCCCGCTGCATTTCTACATCGAAGGTGTCTCGATCCGACGGGCGACGCAGAACGACCTGGGCGCGATCCTGATGTCGACGGTCGCGCCGGCACCGGCGAACTATGCCCTGAGAGTGGCGATGTTCACCTCCTGGGGCGTCGCGGCCGCCCGCGGTCTGGCCGGATCCACGATGAACACGCTGACCCTGATGATCGCGCGCTTCTCCGTGCCGCTGGTCGGCTTCGTACTGCTCGCCGTGGTCGGCGGCGACCTGTCCTACCGGTGGATCGACCTCCTCAGTTTGCTGGTGGCTGCCGCGATCGTGGCGGCCATGTCGTTGGTGCTGCACAGCGACGCGCTGGCGCGTGGAGTGGGCAGCCGGGCCGGCCGGATCGCCGCCAGGTTTCGGCGCAGCGTCGACCCGGATGCCTGGGCGCAGAGCTGCGTCGACTTCCGCAGCCGCATCTCGGAGCGCTTCCGGTACGGCTTTCCCCGGTCGCTGGCAGGAATCGTCGCCATGCTCGCCGTCGACCTGTCCCTCCTGGTGCTGTGCCTGCGATTCGTCGGTGTCTCCACCTCCGAGGCAGGAATCGCCGACATCGCCATCGCCTACCTGTTCGCCTTTCCGCTGACGATCCTGCCCTTCAGCGGGATCGGCATCGTCGACTCGATCATCATCGCCGCACTGGTCCAGTCCGGCGGTCCCGCCGTCGAGGCGCCGGCCTTCGCCGGCCTGGTCGTCTGGCGGGTCTTCACCCTCGGCGTGCCCATGCTGGCCGGACTGGCGGCGATCGGACTCTGGCGACGGACCGCCGGCAAAGGGGTCCAGCCGACCTGACCTCCCGCGCACCTACGAAACACTCCCATCCGCTCCCGCGCACCGGCGGCGCTCTCGCGCAAGTTGGTACGTGCGCGGGAGCGCCGCGGGTGCGCGGGAGCGCAACGAGCTCGTACGCGACGCGCAGCTGATCGGATCAACTGGCGGCGCGATCGATGGCGCGGCGGACCTTCTCCAGCATGCGACCACTGAAGATGTCGGCCCAGGTCCATCTGAGGACGCCACGATCCAGCTCCCGGATTGCATCCTCGCGAAGCTTCTCCTCGTACACGATCTCCTCGATCGGCACGCCCGGACGCAGCGCACGGCCGTACTTGATCTTGCCGTCGAACTCACCGACCAGGCGGTAGCGATCCCAGTCGAAGTCCACGCGCGCGACCAGGGAACCGTCGTCGTCGAACAGCTCGCGTTGGAGATCGGGCGCGGGGATGTGGTTCTCCAGAAACCCGATTCGACTCAGCGATTCTCCCGGACTTTCGCTCCGCTCGTCGGCCAACTCGATCACCCTCCGCGCACGGGGCATCCCGACCCGCCTGCCGAGTGCGCTGGAGACCGTGGCGAGCTCATCCTTGTTCGTCAACTCCAGGTGCAGCGCCGCGTCGGCCATCGCGACCCCTCGGCCGACTGGCAGCATCCGTGCGCTGTCGATCACGGTACGGGCGATCGACGTGACCAGGATGCCGTCGACAACTGCAAGATCGCTGTCGGCCAGTGGCGCCCCGTGAACGTGTACGTTCTCGCTGACCCGGCCCTGGCCGCTCTGCCGCGAACGCGTCACATGAACCGCTCCCAGACCCGGCGGCACCGGAAGGTCATGGATCACGGCTGCCGACAGGTGGCTGACACACGCGTCCAGGGCCAATTGCTGGACGGCCGCGAGCACCTGTCGCCGGTGTACATCCCGCTGCCGCTCGTCCTCGCGCGCGAACTGTCGCTGCGGTTCTGCGTACACGCCGCGACGAATGCGATCAATCTCTCCACGGCGTACCAACCGCCCCAGGTCGCGCGGGGTGTAGCCGCGCAATCTCAGGTCTCTCGTCGACGCCGTCGTCCCGAGTTCTGCCATGTGCCCAGCCCACCAGAAATCCCGGCGAATGAGCTCCGGCTATCCACAGGCCCGTTCCCGCCGGGTACGAAGGTGCGCGGGAGCGCCGCGGGTGCGCGGGAAGGAATTCGGTGGTACGAAGGTGCGCGGGAGCGCTGCAGGTGCGCGAGGGATCAGGGCCAGCGGGCGCCGAGGGAGATCATGCCGACGGCGGCGAGGATGGCGAAGGCGAGACCGAAGCCGGCCCAGCGGGCGGTGACCTCCTTGTCCACCTTCACCTTGCCGACCGAGGATCCGATGTCCTTGTAGACCTGCCGCAGCTCACCGGCCGACTCGGCCCGATACGCCTCGCCACCGGAGATCCGGGCCACCTGAGCCAGCTCGGCACGGTCCACCGGGACCGGCTGCCGGGTGCCGTTGACGTCGATGTAGCCGTCCGGGGTCCCGTACGCGATGGTGTAGATCGGCACGTTCTGATCACGAGCCGCCTTGGCTGCCTGTGAGGCGGGCCGGCCGACCTGGGTTTTGCCGTCGGACAGCAGCACGATCCGGGCCGGCGGCTTGCTCTTCGGGTTGTCCGGATCGGGCGGCGCCTGCGCCAGCGCGGCCAGCGAGGTGTAGATGCCCTCACCGATCGCCGTCGACGGCTGCAGTTGCATGCTGTTGATGGCCGCGATCGCCGCACCGTGATCGGTGGTCGGCGTCACCAGGGTGGTCGCGGTCCCGGCGAACTCGACCACCGCGACGTTGAACTTGTCCGGCAGATTCTCCACGAACTGAATCGCGCCCCGCTTGGCGGCGGTCAGCCGGTCCGGCTTCACGTCCTGGGCCATCATCGAATTCGACACGTCGATGGTGACCACCACCGTCGCCCGCTCTCGCGGCACCTCGACGGTGTCCTTCGGCTTGGCGAAGGCGACGGTCAGGGTGAGCAGGCTCAAGATCGACAACCCGACGGCGACGTGCCGCTTCCACGGCAGCTCCTTCGGGATGACGAAGTCCAGCATGGTCTGCCCGACCTGACGCTTCTTCTTCTGCGCCTTGCGCCGGTAGATCGCCAGGTAGAGCACCACCAGCGCCGGGATCAGCAGCAACAGCCACAACCTGCTCGGCGCCAGGAACGACAGCATCGGCGTCATGATCAACTGCGGATTCATGATCAACATCACGGCCACCTCGCTCCGAGGGAAATCGCCCCGAGTGCTGCCAGCACGGCCAGAGCCAGTCCGTAACCCGCGAACCGGGAGGTGATCTCCCGATTCGCCTTGACATAGCCGACCGCCGAGCCGATGTTCTCGTACACCTTCTTCAGCTCGCCCAGACTGTCGGCGGAGAAGGTCCGGCCGCCGGTGGTCTCGGCGATCTGCTTCATCAGTTCGGTGTCCGGTGGGACCGTGTAGCGCTTGCCGTCCAGATCGACGTAGCCGTTCTCGGTGCCGTACGCGATGGTGTAGATCGGCACCTTGCGCTGCTTGGCCTCGGCCGCGGCCTGCAACGGCGCCCGACCCGCGGTGTTCTCGCCGTCACTGAGCATCACGATCGCTCCGGGCGCGGTCTGCTTGGGATTCTTCGGATCCTTCGGTGCCTGGTCGATCGCCCGCAACGCGGTGTCGATGCCCTCGCCGATCGCTGTCGAGTCCTGCGGCTGAATCGTGTCGATCGCCCGATTGACGTTCTGATGATCAAGAGTCGGCGGCACCAGGATCGACACCGCACCGGCCATCGACACCACCGACACGTTGTACTTGGCCGGCAGCTTGTCGACGAACTCCTTGGCCGCGGTCTTCGCCGCGTCCAGCCGATTCGGCTTCACGTCGGTGGCGGTCATCGACCGGGACGAGTCGATCACCAGGACGACGGTGGCCCGCTCCCGCGGCACCATCACCTCGGCCTGCGGCTTGGCGAAGGCCGCCGTCAGGGTGATCAGACTCAAGATCGACAACGCCACCGCAAGATGCCGGCGCCACTGCGACTGCTTCGGCATCACCACGTCCAACATCGAGGTGTTGGTGAAGCGCATGCCGCGCCGGTTGCGGAACCGCATGGCCAGGATGTAGCCGACCACCAGCAGCGGAATCACCAACCACAGCAGCAATCGGTTGGGGTTCTCGAAGGAGAACATCGGCGCCATGATCAGCGAGCCGCCGGTCGTCAACGGGCTCATGATCAATTGCGGCAGCGAGCTCAGCTGCGCTGCGATGATCATTTGGCGACTCCCTGAGGCGGTGCGTGCAACATGCTGGCGACGCGGCGATAGGCCAGCACGAAACGGGCGATGTCCTGCACCCAGTCCCGGTCGGTGCGCAGTTGGATGTGCCCGACGCCGGCCCGCCGCAAGGAGATCCGGATCCGTTCCCGTTGTGCCGCGCTGGCCGCGTCCATCCGGGCTCGGGCAGCATCGTCACCGGTGTTCACATAACGCTCGAAGTCGGTCTCGGGGTCCCGGATCAGCATCTCGCCGACATCGGGGAACTCGATCTCCCGCTTGTCCACCACCTCGATCGCCAGCACCTGATTGCGTACGGCGAGCCGGCGCATCGACCGTTCCCACTCGGGTTCGACGTTGGGATCCAGCTCATGATCACCGGGGGTGAGGAAGTCGGAGACGACCACCCGCAGACCGCGGCGGCGCTGGGTGCGCGCCAACTGCTCGATCCCCCGCGCCAGGCTGAACGAGCCACGGGCGTGATCGGGCACGAACGGTTCTGTCAACATCTTGCGCAGCAGGCCGTACAGTGCGGACCGGCCGGACAGGGCCGGCAGCCGACGCATGCTGTCCGGCCGCATGATGTAGCCGCCGAACCGGTCGCCCTGCTTCTGGCTGAGGAAGCCGATGGTGGCGATCGCGGCGATGCCGAGATCGCGTTTGGTGACGCCCTCGGTGCCCCAGTTCATCGACGGGGTGACGTCCAGCAGCGCCCACACTTCCAATTCGCGGTCGGCGATGGTGTCGCGGACGTGCGGAACGGTGGTCCGGGCGGTGACGTTCCAGTCGATCTTGCGGACGTCGTCCTCGCCGGGCTGGTAGATCCGGGCGTCGTGGGCGTCGGTGCCGGGGCCGGGCAGCAGTCCGAGATGATCGCCCTGCAGGAAGCCCTCCAGCCTCCGTACGATGGTCAGCTCGAGCCGGCGCAGCGCCGCCTCCGGGGCGAGCTTGTTCAGCGGAATGGTCGGCTTGGACGGCATCCCGACGACCGAGCCGACCGCGCCCGGAGCCTGATCGGGCGCGACGAACGCCGGCTGCGGTGGCGCAGCCGGTGCGCCGGTCGGCGGCGGGAAGTCCGGATGAGCTGGATACGACACGGGTCTCCGAGAAGGTGTCAGCGGTAGTTCGGCTGCGGCTGATGCTGCTGGCTGCCGCGATCCGAATTCCAGACCGGGGTGGGCGGCGGCACCATGGCGACGATCCGCTCCACCACCTGGGTGGTGGACACGTTGTCGGCGACGGCGTCGAAGCCGAGCACGATCCGGTGCGCCATCACGTCCCTGGCCACGGCCTGGACGTCGGTCGGCAGCACGTAGTCGCGGCCGTGGATCAGCGCCAGCGCCCGGGCCGCGGCGACCAGACCGAGGGTGGCTCGCGGCGAGCAGCCGATCTGGATCACCGAGGTCAGGTCGGGCAGATTGAACTCGGCCGGGGTACGGGTGGCCATCACCAGCCGGACGATGTATTCGGCGACCAAGTTGTGCACGAAGACGTCGGAGGCCTTCTTCTGCAGTTCGCGGATCTTCTCCGGGTCGAGTACCGGCGTCGCCGTCGGCGGCTCGACGCTCATCCGCCGCAGGATCTCGAACTCCTCGTTGCCACGCGGGTAGGGCACGTCGACCTTGAGCAGGAACCGGTCACGCTGGGCTTCCGGCAGCGGGTAGACGCCCTCGGACTCGACCGGGTTCTGGGTCGCGATCACGATGAACGGCTTCGGCAGGATGTGCGTCTCGCCGCCGATCGAGACCTGGCCCTCGGCCATCAGCTCCAGCATCGCCGACTGCACCTTGGCGGGTGCCCGGTTGATCTCGTCGGCCAGTACGAAGTTGACGAACACCGGACCGAGCTCGATGTCGAACTTCTCCTGGCTGGCCCGGTAGATCCGGGTACCGACGATGTCGGACGGCACCAGGTCCGGGGTGAACTGGATCCGCGAGAACGCACCGCCGACCACGGTGGAGAAGCTTCGTACCGCCAGGGTCTTGGCCACACCGGGGACACCCTCGAGCAGGATGTGCCCCTTCGCCAGCAGGCCGACCATCAGCTGTTCGACCATGTGTTCCTGGCCGACGATGACCCGCTGGACCTGACCCATCGCCTCCCGGAGCAGCTTCGCCGACTCCGCGTTGGCACCGGTCGGCACCGGCTGACGGGGCTGGCCCGGTGCCGGCGTCTGGCCCGGACGCGACTGTCCCTGGTGCTGGGAGTAGCCGTGTTGCTCTGCGTGCCCCGGTTGCTGTGCATGACCGGTCGCCATTCCGTCGGATCCCGGCTGCGTCGCGCCCGGCTGTGCCTGCGGGTACGGCGCCGGCGCTGACTGGCCGGGCGGCGGATATTGCGGACTGCTCACGCGCTACTCCTGGATCGGAACTCGGTCGTGCACCTCAGGTAGTACCTGACCATGCTGTGCATCGGCTGTGGGTCGGTGGACGGCAGGACGCCCGCCGCGCAACATTCTTGCATTACGTCCGTCCAGCTGCCGCTGCCGTCCGCCGGACTTCCGGGTGAGTGATGCTGCGCACTTCGGCCGCCGTACGTCGTCTGCGGAGTGCCCGGTGCCCCGCCGGTCACCAGGCTAGCCGCCTCGGTCGTCGACCAAAGTTCTGCTCCAAGGCGCAGGTTGCGGCGGCAGCGCCGGCCGATCGGATCCGGCTGCGACGGCGCGGTCCTCGGAGCGGGCAGAATGGGTGCCCGAACCCGGTCCGAGCGCAGCCGACGGACCCGACTGTGATGAGATGGGAGCCGATGTCGAACCTGCCGCCCGAGAGCCCGGGCCCCCGGCCCGACCCGGACGACCCCGACGCCTCCACGCCCAGTTCATCGGATGGCGGCGGGCTCGGGTCCGACCTTCCGGGAGGCGACGTGCCCGGCGACCTACCCGGTCCGGACGACGCCGTCTACATCAGCCCGCTGCTGCCGGACGACCCGCCGAAGATCGGCGACTTCTGGATCGACGGACGACTCGGCGCGGTGCCGGCCGGCGTCGCGTACACCGGACACGCGGATGACAACACGCCAGTGATGGTGCTGCTGCTGTCCGAGGGGGCCGCTGCCGATCCCGCGGCTCGGGACCGGTTCGCCGGACTGATCAACGAGCTGCACATCGACACCGTGGTAGCCCGCGGTGGGCAGGGACAGAACACCGGCCGGCTCGGCCGGAAGTTCCGCCCCGAGGACGACGATCCGATTGCTCCGGACGATCGCCCGGTCGCTCCGTGGGCGGCACTCGCCTACGACGGGACCCCGGCTGCGGCCGGCGAGGCGGAACGGATCCTGAACGAGGTCCAGCTCAGCTGGTTGCCCCAGCAGGGCGCGCCCTCCGGACCGGACTATCAGCTGTACTGGATCGACAAGGTGAAGCCGGGACTTTCCCGGCTGTGGCCGCTGCCCTGGCCGGGCCGGTTCGACCGGGCCGGTTGGCGGACGATCCTGGTGTCCTGGTTCCTGATGTTGCTGCTGGCCGCGCTCGCCGTACTGATCGCGATCTTGATCTTTCACAACCAGCCGCCGCAGTCGCCGCCGCCGCCGACCGGCGGATCGGGCAGCCCGCCGCCGCAGTCCAGTTCGGCGTCGCCGCAGTCCGGTTCGCCGTCGCCGCAGTCCGGTTCGCCGTCGCCGCAGTCCGGTTCGCCGTCGCCGCAGTCCGGGTCGCCCTCTCCGCAGTCGGGCTCGCCGTCGCCGGGGTCCGCGTCACCGTCACAGAGCGGATCGGCGTCGGCCTCGCCGAGCCCGAGTGGCACCCAATCCGGTGGTGGTGGAGAGCCGACCGCAACCGGCAGCGCGAACGCCAGTCAATCGCCGAGATCGAAGCTGTAGCCGTGACCTCCGAACTGACCACACCCCGCCCCGTCCGGACCAAGCCGCCCCGGCTGATCGTGTCCGACCTGGACGGCACGTTCCTGTCACCGGACGGGACGGTCAGCGAACGCAACGTCGCCGCCGTACGAGCTGCCGAGGACGCCGGGATCCCGGTCGTCTTCGCTACCGGCCGGCCGATCCGCTTCCTGGAGCCGATCCGTGGGCTGCGGCGTACGCACGCGATCGTGATCGCCAGCAACGGCGCGATGACGTACGACGTCGGCCGGGATCTGGTGCTGTCGGTCACGGCCATCGACCACCGGCTCGCCGCCGAGGCGTTCTCCGCACTCCGCGGCGAGCTCGACGGCATCGCTTTCGGCGTCGACTCCGGCGCCAGGGCCGGCTACGAGCAGCGCTACGTCGACTTCCACGGTTGCGAGGAGCTGTTCATCGCACCCGACGATCCGCATCGCTACGTCGGCGAACTGCCCGAGTTGGTCGCCGACGGTGACTTCGTCAAGCTGCTGGTACTGCAGGAGTCCGGGGACGTGGACCGGTTCACGGCCGAGGTCGCCCGGGTGCTCGGCGACCGGCTGACCGCGACGCACTCGTCCCCCACCCGGCCGTTGGTCGAGGTGTCGGCGGCGGGTGTGAGCAAGGCGGCGACGCTGGCGCGGCTGTGTGATCAACTCGGTGTGCCGGCCGCGGACGTCGCCGCGTTCGGGGACATGCCGAACGATCTGGAGATGCTGCGCTGGGTCGGCATGCCGCACGTGATGGCCCATGGCCACCCGGACCTGCTCGACCTCGACGCCGAGGTGATCGGCAGCAACGCAGATTCCGCGGTCGGCGCCACCATCGAAACCTGGCTGTAGCCCGAACGCGACCTACAGCACCCGACGGCGGCAGCGGCAACCGCGCGGACGTCATCAGCATGACGAACGTCAGTCCAGGTTGTGGAGCGTTGTCATGATCAAGCCGGGCCGTCTCGCGTGAGAGTTGTCGGGTGAAAACTTCCTTTCGTCCGATGATCATGCTCGCGGTGTTGTCGCCGCTGACCGCGGAGTTCCTGCTCGGTGACCAGTACCTGTCCGGGATGGCACCGGCCGGGCAGCAGATCGGCATGTTGATCAGCTTCATCGCGCTGTACGGGATGGGCGCGGTGCTGATCCGCGAACTGGCGCGCCGATTGCGACTGGGTTGGGCCGGGCTGCTGCTGCTCGCACTCGGCTACGGCATCTTCGAAGAGGGATTGATCACCCAGACGCTCTTCAACCCGCACTATCTCGGCCTGAACCTGCTGGCGCCGGGCCACATCGGCTTGCTCGGCATCGGGGCGCCGTGGACCGTCTTCGTGATCAGCCTGCACGTGATCTGGAGCATCTGCACCCCGATCGCGATCGTCGAAGCCTGGCACGGATCCGACGGCACGGCCGACACCCGGCCCTGGCTCGGCCGAGCGGCGACCGTCGTCTGCTTGATCATCTTCGCGATCGGCGCGGCCGCGATCCTCACCGTCAGCACGGTCTTCGCCTCGCCGCCGTTCCTGGCCCATCCCGCCCAGTTGATCATCGTCGCAGTCTTGGTGCTCCTGGTGGTGCTGGCCGCGGTCCGGCTGCGTGGTCGAGGCTCCGACGTCACCGCCTCGCTGCCGGCGACCCCGGCAAGGATCGGCTGGTCCGCGCTGCTCGGATTCCTCGCCACCACGGCATTCCAGCTGATCAACGGATTGCCGGATCGCCTTGCCTGGTTGAGCTTTGCCGGCATGCTCGCCGTCTGGGCGGTGGCCCTGTTGATCATGGTCAGCCGTCGCCCGGACCCGTTCGGGCTGGCCGTCGGCGCCGTCCTCACCTATGCCTGGGTCGGGATGCGGTCGGCCCTGGGTGAGGCAGGCCTGCCCGGACTGGTGGAGCAGTCGTTGTTGATCTTGCTCTTCCTCGCCGGGTTGGCCTGGTCGTATCGTCGGCTGCTCAATCGAGCCGGACAGCCAGCCCGTCCAGAAAGATCGACAGTCCGGTCCTGAACGCCACCTCCGGATCAGGGATCCGCTCCTGATCCGGGGGTAACGCGCCGGCCTGCCGAAGTTGATCATGGGACTGCACCTCGGCCGCGTGCCCGAGAACGAAGTGCGTCAGCGCGCCGGCAGCGGCATAGGCGGGATCGGGATCCAGGCCCGCGCGCTGCAGGATCTTGATCATGGATTCCAGCGGTTCGCCGGCCCCCGGATGCAGGGCGTACCCGGCGGCCACCAACTCAGCGCCGTCGCGATGCTGCAGCAACGCCGTACGAAATCGACTGCTGATCCGTTCCAACCGTAAGCGCCAGCCGGTGTCGGTTGTCGGTTCGGGTTCGGCAGCCGACTCCGAGATCGCCGTGGCCATGGCGGCCAACAAGGTCTGCTTGTTGGCGAAGTGCCAGTACAGGCCGCCGGGTTGCACGCCGAGCTCGGTGGCCAGCCGGCGCATGGTCAGATCCGCCAGTCCGTAACGATCCAGGATGGCGAACGCACCATCCAGGACGGACTCGCGAGTCAGGCGCATGGCCAAGAACCTAGCGCAGGCGCCCCGGATCCGGTCTTGACCAACGTCCCGACGACCGGCTAACTTGAACGCCGTTCAAGTTTCCGTTCGGAAGGCATGCCTGTGAGCGTCCAGGCCGTATCCCCCGCGTTGTCCCATCGGGTCCTCGCCGATCTCATCCCCGGCTCGCGTGCCAAGGTGACCGCGCGCAACATCGCCCTGGTGGTCGGCGGCGCGGTATTCATGTCGATCTTCGCCCAACTCGCGCTGCCGTTGCCGTTCACCCCGGTGCCGCTGACGCTGGGCTCCTTCGCGGTACTGATGACCGGGGCCGCGCTCGGTCCGCAGCGGGCCGGGCTCAGCATGGCGCTCTACCTGGCCGCCGGGATGGCCGGCGCGCCGATCTTCTCCGATCACGGTTCGGGCTACGCGTTCGCGTCCTTCGGCTACATCCTGGCCTACATCCCGGCCGCCGTCTTCGTGGGCTACCTGGCTCGCCGTGGCCGTGATCGTTCGCCGATCAAGCTGTTCGGCGGGGTCGCCCTGGCGTCCTTGATGATCTACGCCGCCGGTGTTCCGTGGCTGATGGCCTGGACCGGTGCCGATCTGCAGACCGCACTGGTCCAGGGTGTGCTGCCGTTCCTGCCCGGTGACCTGGTCAAGACGCTCGCCGTTGCCGGGCTGCTGCCGGCAGCCTGGAGGTTGATCAACCGCCGCTGACCGGAGACCACGCAGCTGCGCCCAGTCTCTGATCGGATCAGCCCAGCCTGATCGGGTGGGATTCGCACCGATGACGGTGCGTATCTCACCCGATCCTGCTGTCCGGCCGGATGGGCAGGTGGGACAAGATGGTCGGGTGCGGGAAATCGCTGATCTCGAGGAACTGGTGGAGCTGTCCGGTGACGATCTGCTCTGCCGGTGGGCGGCGCAGGGGTTGGACGGGCGCAGCCGCGGCTGGGCCACCGACGACGGGGCCGGGATTGCGATCGCCACGCCGGCACTGGCCACCAAGGATCGGATCGCGGTGCATGGTTCGTTGGCGGGCGCGGCGTCACTGCTTCCGCTGGTGATGGCCGAGGTCGGCGACAGCTTTCGCCCGTTCGGAGAACGCCGTCTCATCCGCGGGCTGAGCGACATGGTCGAGTTGGACGATGCTCGCGGGTTGCGGGTGGCCGGGGAATTCGGCTGGATGGACCGGGCGGACCCGCTCGACGACGAGGTCAGCGACGCCCATTGGCTGCACCCGGAGGACGATGCGGCGATCGACGAGCTGATCGCCGCCGGCAACCCCGACTCGTACGCGAAGCCGGGCGACTCGGCGGTCGAACGGTGGGCGGGCATCCGCGATGATCATGATCGGCTGATCGCCGTTGCCGCGCTTGCCTGGTCGGCACCCGACATCGGCTTCATCGCCGGGGTGACGGTCCATCCCGACGTACGCGGCAACGGTCTGTCCGAACGGGTCTGCCGGCTGATCGCCGGCGAATCGTTGCGGGAGCGCGGTGCGGTGGGGCTGATGGTCGACGAACCGAACCCGGCCGCGGTCCGCACCTACCGCAAGCTCGGCTTCGACTACCGGGAGCTCGCGGCGGCCGAGCTGGCCTGAGCTCAGGTCAGCGGTGCAGCAGGTCGGCTATGTGCTCGGCGATGGCCAGTGACGAGGTTGCCGCGGGCGACGGGGCGTTGCGTACGGCGGTGATCGGGCCGATGGTGCTGATCCTGAAGTCGTCCACCAACTGGCCGTCGGCGTCCAACGCCTGGGCACGGACCCCGGCCGGGGCGCGGACCACGTCCTGTGAACACAACGCCGGCAGGTAGCTTCGGGCCTCGTTCAGGTAGGCCCGCTTGATCATCGAGCCGTACAGCTCACGTGCGCCGGCCCGCCAATGCCGCCGAGCCAGCCGCCAGGTGCCCGGCCAGCTCAGCTCGCGAACAAGATCGGCAAGATCAACGTCGCGGCGCCGGTAGCCCTCCCGAGCCAGTGCCATCACCGCGTTCGGGCCGATGTGGACCGTACCGTCGACACCGGGTGTGAAGTGCACCCCGAGGAACGGATAGGCCGGGTCCGGCACCGGGTAGACCAGGCCGTTGACGAGCCCGGACCGTTCGGCCACGAGCCGGTAGTACTCGCCTCGGAAGGCGATGATCATGGGTCCTCGTTCATCACCTGCCATCCGCGCCAGTCGGTCGCTGTGCAGACCGGCGCAGATGATCAACCGGTCCAAGATCATCCGCTGCTCGCCGGCGATCAGCTCCACCCGATCGCCCTGGCGACGAATCGACGTGACGGCCTGTCCGAGCAGCAGCCGGCCGCCGGCCGCCTCGACATCGGCGGCGTAGGCCCGGGCCACCCGACGGAAGTCGACGATTGCCGCCGACGGCGAGTGCAGACCCGCCCTACCGCGTACCGCGGGCTCCAGCTCGGTCAGCTCCCCCGCCGACAGCCAGCGGATGCCGGGCACCTGATTGGCCTCGGAGCGGCGTTGCAGTTCGCGCAGCCGTACGACTTCACGGTCGTCCCGGGCGACGATCACCTTGCCCAGTTCGCGATGGGGCAGGTTGCGGTCCCGGCAGTAGTCACGCAGCAGCACGGCACCGCGGCGGCACAGCCGCGCCTTCAACGATCCCGGCGCGTAGTACACGCCGGAGTGCACCACCCCGGAGTTGTGCCCGGACTGGTGAGCCGCGACCTGATTCTCCTTGTCCACAACGACGATCTCGGCCTCGGCCGCCAGCCGCCGAGCCAGCGCCAGTCCGACCACGCCGGCGCCGATGATGCCGATCCGGGGCGCGTCAGCGGACCGGGCCACCTCAGCGCCGGTCCTGCGGCAACCGGACCGCACCCTGGGTGGTGACCGGCGCGGACGGCGGCGGCACCACCGGTCCGATGTCGCCGTCCGGCGCAGTGTCCAGATCGACGATCACCGGAGCATGATCACTGGGCCCCTTTCCCTTACGGGCTTGACGATCCACCCAGGCCGCCGCGACCCGCGACGCCACCGGCGAACCGGCCAGGATCAGGTCGATCCGCATCCCGAGGTCGCGGTGGAACATGCCGGCGCGATAGTCCCAGTAACTGAACACCCGCTCGATCGGCCAGCGCTCCCGGACCACGTCGTGCAGCCCGACCGAGAGCAGCCGGTCCAGCGCCGCGCGTTCCGGGGCGGTGACGTGGGTCTGTCCGATGTAGGCCTGCGGATCATAGACGTCGGCGTCGGCGGGAGCGATGTTCATGTCACCGCAGACCACGACCTCCTCGGGCCCGGCCGCGATGTGATCATGAAGCGCCGACAGCCAGGCCAGCTTGTACTGGTAGTGATCGGAGTCCGGCACCCGGCCGTTCGGCACGTACAGCGAGTGCACCCGTACGCCGTCGCAGGTCGCGGACACCGCGCGGGCCTCCGGGTGCGGAAACCCCGGCGCGCCGGGGATGCCGAGCTCGACGTCGTCCAGCCCGACCCGGGACAGCACCGCCACCCCGTTCCACTGCGCCTCGCCGTAGACCGCCGACCGGTAGCCGCGCCGTTCCAGCTCGCCGCCGAGCAGCCCGGCGAAACCAAGATCATCCAGCTTCAATTCCTGCAGGCACACGACATCGGGCTTCCGCTCGTCCAGCCAGGGCAGGAACCGCGGCATCCGCTGCTTGATCGAATTCACATTCCAGGTGGCGATTCTCACCCGCACCACCGTAGCCGCAGTGGGCTGTCAGTCGCGCCGACGGCGAGCGATCAGCAGGGTCAGTCCCGCGGCGATGGCGGCCAGTCCGGCGACCAGCACACCGGGACCGAACGACGTGCCGGTGTTCGGCAAACCGCCGGTTGCCGGCGGTGCCGGACTCGGCGACGGCGTGGGAGTCGGTGCCGGCGGTTCGGTGCCGACGGTGGCCGAGGCCTCGGCGGACACCGGGTTGCCGTTCGGATCGGTCCCGGTCACCGAGGCGCTGTTCTGCAACGGACTGCCGGTCAGATCGGCCCGATCGACCTGGTAGGTCGCCGTGCAGGTCAGTGTCTGACCGATCGGCAGGATGTCGGTCGGCGGGCACTGGATCGGCCCGAGGTCACCGTGGCCGGTGAAGTCGCCCTCGCTGATCTCGACGTTGCGCAGCGCCGTGTTGCCGATGTTCGTCGCGGTGAAGGTGTACGTGATCACCTGGCCGGCGTCGTTGACCGTCTGCACGTCGGCCGTCTTCTGCAGGGCGACGGCCGGCTGCGCGGCCTGGGTCACCATCACCGAGTCCTCGTTGGAGGTGACGCGCTGCGACGAGGACGGTGGGAGTCCGGTGGCGACCGCGGAGTTGGTGATCTTGCCCGCATCGACGTCGTCCTCGGTGACCTCGTACTGCGCGGTGCAGGTCGTGCTCGCCCCGGGCGCGAGCTCGGTGTCCGGGCAGTCCGGCTTGGACAGCTTTCCGGTGCCGCTGAAGTCGCGCTCGTCCACGGTGATCTTGGTCAGCGTCACGTTGCCGACGTTGGTGATCACGAAACTGTAGGTGATCTTGTCGGCGGCTCCGTTGTAGGTCAGCGGATCGGCCTGTTTGTCCAACGCGAGTTGAGGATTCTGCTGCACGTCCACCCGGGCGTTGCTCGGATCGGAGGTCACCGGCTGGTCGGTGCCCGGCGGCGTGCCGTGCGCGGTCGCGGTGTTGGTGATCTTGCCCGCGTCGAGGTCGTCCTGGGTGGTGCTGTACGTCGCGGTGCAGGTGATGCTCTTGCCGGGAGCCAGCCCCTTCGACGTGTCCGGGCAGGACACTGTCGGCGCCGATCCCGTGCCGGAGAAGTCGGTGTCGATGACGCCGACGTCAGTCAGCGTCACGTTGCCGGTGTTGGTGACGACGAACGAGTAGTCGACCTGTTGGCCGACCGAGCTGACGGTGTCCGGATCGGCGGACTTGACGACGGTCAACGCCGGCTTCGCCGCGGCCTTGGCGGTACTGCTCGCCGGATCCGAACTGATCGGCTCGTCGGTGCCCGGCGGGGTGCCATGCGAGGTGGCGACGTTGGTCAGCGTTCCTTGATCAACATCAGCCTGGGTCGGGAGATAGGTCGCGGTGCAGGTGACCTGATCGGTCGGTGCCAGCGACTGCGCCCGGTCCGGGCAGGTGACGTCGGTGAGGTCGGCCGTGCCGTTGAAGTCGCCTTCGGTGATGCCGGTGTCGGTCAGGGTCACGTTGCCGTTGTTGGTGATCACGAAGCTGTACGTGATCGGCTTGCCGACCTCGTACGAGCCTTCGACGTCGTTGGTCTTGGTCAGCGTGATCGACGGCTCGGACTCCTGCGGCACCACCACACTGTCGTCGTTGGACGACACCCGATCGTCGCTGTCCGGCGGCAGCCCGGTGGCGTGCGCGGTGTTGTGCAGCACCTGATGATCAACATCGGCCTGGGTGACGGTGTAGGTCGCGGTGCAGTCGACCTGATCACCCGGCGCCAGCGTCGTGGCCGCGTCCGGGCAACTGGCCTCAGACATCGACCCGGAGCCATTGAACTCGTCCTCGCTGATCTTGATGTCGTGCATCGTCACGTTGCCGGTGTTGGTCACCGTGAACGTGTACGTGATGGTCTCGCCGGCCACCAGCCGATCGTCCGGATCGGCCGACTTGTCCAACCGCAGCTGCGGATCCTGGACGGCGTCCACCACGGCGAAGTCCTGGTCGGAGTCCGTCTGGCCGCCGCCGGGCGGGGTGCCGTGCGCGGTTGCGGTGTTGGTGATCCGGCCGGCGTCGAGGTCCTTCTGGGTCACGGTGTAGTCGGCGGTGCAGGTGATCTGGTCACCTGGTGCCATGGTCGCAGCGGCTGGCGGGCAGCTGATCGCGGAGAGATCTCCGCTGCCGGAGAACGCGTCGTCGGACACGTCCACGTCGTGCAGGCTGACGTTGCCGGTGTTGGTGACCACGAACGTGTACTGCACCGTGTCACCGGCCGCGGCGACCTGCACCGGGTCGGCGTGCTTGGCCAGCGTGAGCGCCGGCTGCTGCTCGGCGGGCACCGTGGCCGAATCCGGATCGGAGTCGACCGGGTCGTTGCTGGGGTCGGTGCCGTGCGCGGTGGCGGTGTTGTCCAACGTGCCGCGGTCCACGTCGTCCTGGGTCACCGGGTAGGTGCTGCTGCAGACGACCTGATCACCGGGCGCCAACGACGCCGCCTCGGGCGGGCAGCTCGGCGTGGGAAGGTCGCCGGCCCCGTTAAACTCGTCGTCGGTGACGTTGACGTCGGTCAGGGTGACGTTGCCGGTATTGGTGACCAGGAAGCTGTAGGTGACGGTCTCGCCGGGGGTCAGTTCGGTCTGGTCGGCAACCTTGTCGATGCTCAGTCCCGGGGTCCGGTTGCTGGTGATCCTGACCGTGTCCGGATCCGAATTGATCTGTTCGTCGTCCGGCGAGGTGCCGTGCGCGGTCGCCGTGTTGGTCAGATTTCCTTGATCGACATCGGCCTGCGACGGGGTGTAGGTCGCCGTACAGACGACCTGCTCCCCGGGGGCCAGATAGTCGGTCTGGTCAGAAGGGCAGTCGATCGCCGACAGCGACCCGGACCCGTTGAAGTCGCCCTCGTCGACGGCGACGTCCCGCAGCGAGACGTTGCCGGTGTTGGTCACGGTGAACGAGTAGGTGACCTGGTGGCCGGCCTGGTAGGTCGTCACGTCGGCGGACTTGGTCAGGCTGATCCCGGGCTCGGCCGGCTGCGGAATCCTCACGCTGTCGTCGTTCGAATCCGTCGGCGCGTTGGTGCCCGGCGGGGTGCCGTGCGCGGTCGCGGTGTTGTCCAGGGTGCCGCGGTCGACGTCGTCCTGGGTGACGATGTAGGTCGCAGTGCAGGTGACTTGATCACCCGGCGCCAGCGAGCTTGCGGCGTCCGGGCAGCTGATGTCCGACATCGGTTCGGAGCCGTTGAAGCTGTCCTCGGTCACGTTCACGTCGGACATGGTCACGTTGCCGGTGTTGGTGACGGTGAACGTGTAGTTGATCTGCTGACCGGCGGTCAGCTGATCATGTGGGTCGGCGTTCTTGGCCAGCCGCAGCTTCGGAGCTTGATCAACATCGACCCGAGCCGAGTCGGGGTCCGAAGTGACCTTGTCTCCCCCACCGGCCGGGGTGCCGTCCGCGGTTGCGGTGTTTGTGATCTTGCCGGCATCGATGTCGTCCTGGGTGACGACATAGGTCGCCGTGCAGGTGACCTTGTCGTCGGGCGCCAGCGTGCGGACCGGGCAGTCCGCCTGGGAAATGCTGCCCGAGCCGCTGAACTTCGTTTCCTCGATCCCGACGTTGCGCAACGTCACGTTGCCGGTATTGGTGATCACGAAGCTGTACGTGACCTGGTCGCCGGCCCGGTCGACGGTGGTCGGGTCGGCCGTCTTGGTCAGCGTGATCGCGGGGTTCCGGTCGGCCGTGACGACCGCGGAGTCCGGGTCGGAGGTCGGCGGATCGGTGTCGTACGGCGGATCGGCGGTCGCGGTCGCGGTGTTGTGGATGCTGCCGCGATCGATGTCGGACTGGGTCACGGTGTAGTCGGCCACGCATTCGACCGACTCCCCCGGCGCGAACACGCCGACCGGGCAGGACACCGCCGGGCCCTCATCGCTGCCGGTGAACTGGGTTTCGGTGACCTCGGCGTTGGACAGCGACACGTTGCCGGTGTTGGTAACGGTGAACGTGTAGCGGATCATGTCGCCGGGCTGGCTGTACGTTTTCGGCGAGGCCGTCTTGTCCAGTTCGATCGCCGGATTCCGGTCCGCCGTCACCCGGGCGTCGTCGAGCGGCGAGGTGACCGGCTCAGCATCCTCACCCGGCGGCGTCCCGGTTGCGCTGGCGCTGTTGGTGATCTCGCCGGCGTCGATGTCGTCCTGGGTCACCTGATAGGTCGCGGTGCAGGTCGTCGTGTCGCCGGCAGCCAGGCTGTCGTCGGGACAGTTGATGGTCCCCAGGTTGCCGGTGCCGCTGAAGGTGACGTCGTTGACGGTCACGTCGTGCAGGGTGACGTTGCCGGTGTTGGTGACCACGAAGCTGTACTCGACGGTGTCGCCGGCCTGATCGACGGTGGTCGGATCGGCCGTCTTGTCGATCGTGATCTCCGGCCGCGGAGGAATCACCACGATCGCCCGAGAGGTGTTGGAGGTGACGTCCTCGCCACCGGACGTGGTGGCGGTCGCGGTGGCGGCGTTGACCACCTCGTGCTGATCGGCATCCGCATCGGTGATGGTGTAGGTCACTCTGCAGGTGATCAACTTGCCGGGGGCGAACGGACCGGTCGGACAATCGGCCTTCGGCACCGGGCCGGAACCGGTGAAGTTCGTCTCGTCGATGGTCGGGTCGTTCAGCGTGACATTGCCGGTGTTCAGCACCCGGAAGGTGTAGGTCACCGTCGCCCCCGGCCCGTCGACCCGGTGAGGATCAACGGTCTTGAGCAGTAGGAGGCTCGGATCCGGCTGCACCGGGATACGGGCATCGTCGGTGTCACTCACCTCCGTACCATCCGGAGCGGAGCCGTTGGCTACTGCGGTGTTGGTCACCTGGCCTGCGTCGATGTCGTCCTGGGTCAACTCGTACGTCGCCGTGCAGGTCAACTGGTCGCCCGGGTCAAGATCACGATCAGTTCCGCAGTCCAGCGCGGACATCTGACCGCTGCCGCTGAACTCGGTGTCGGTGATGTCCACGCCGCTGAGCGGCACGTTGCCGGTGTTGGTCGCGGTGAAGGTGTACGTGACCTGCTCGCCGGCCCGGAAGGCGGTGTCCGGATCCAACGACTTCACCAGCGTCAAGTCCGGGTCCGGAACGACGACCGGGGTGTTCGTCTCCGAGTCGTTGGAGGTGACGTCGGTGTTGGTGCCCGGCACGGTGCCCGTGGCGGTCGCGGTGTTGTGCACCTGCCCGGCGTCCTGGTCCGCGTCGGTGATCGTGTACGGAGTGTCGAGCGTGCAGGTGACCCGATCGCCGGGTTGCAGGGTGCCCGGCGGGCAGGTGACCGAGCCGACCTTGTTGTCATCGACGGTGACACCTGCGATGTCGGTGTCACCGGTGTTGGTGACCACGAATGTGTAGTCGATGGTGTCGCCGGCGTCCGTGATGCCGTTGTCGTTGACGTCGACCGGAGTGCCGGCCCGCTTGAGCAGGCTGATACTTCGCGCATGACCGGTGTTGGTGATCGTGCAGTCGACGGCGTCGCCGACATCGAGGTGCACGCCGGCACTGGTGCCCACGTCCCCGGTCGGCAGGGCAGAGTCCTCCTGACCGTTTCTGGTGCAGGACCAGTCGACGTCGTAGAGATCGAGATTTCCGGGGTTCGCCGCCTCGGCCAGCGTCAGGTCGGTGCCGTTCGCGCCGACCACGATGGTCCGCTGACCGGTGCTGGCCGTGGTGCCCGTGCCCCCGGTGCTGTCGCCGGCGATCGTCTCCTCGCCACGAGTGATGCTGATGTCGAAGGAGTCGTTGTCGAAGCGGTTTACGAGCTTCTTGTTCAGCTGGACGCTGGAGACGAGTACGCCGAAGGCGACTGCCTGGAGGCCGCCGCCGACCATGGTCTGGGAGAACCTCGTGGGCTGCTGCGACGCCACGATCGCAGTGCCGGTCTTCTGGCTCGACCCGCTGCCGGTGCATTTCACCGTGGTCGACCCAATGCCGGTGAAACCGCCGCCGCAGGCGTTGCCGAGACCGTTGTCGCGCTCGTTTGCGACCAGCGAGGTGATCGGATCGGAAGACTGCCAGGTGATCGACTCGCTCGAGTCGGTGGACTCGGCGTCGGCGCCGACCAGGGCGTAGCCGTTGACGGGCTGGCCGGCGGAGTTGGTCAGCGAGAAGTTGTTCAGCGTGATGGTCGAGGTGCGGCCGTTCGTGCGCTGGTAAAGGGCGGGATTTCCCGCTACCCCGCTGTAGAAGCCGTTGTTGCCAAGAAATGCGTCCGGATACGTTGGAAATTTGGTCGCGTACAGATTTGCTCCGCCGTCAACGGACGTGAGCCTGAAGTTCATCGTGTAGCCGCCCGGGATGCTGACCGACATGTCCTGCCCGCTGGCGGCCTGGGCCTGGTTGTAACCGCCCAGGTCGAACCAGCACAGCGTCGAGGCGTAGGTGCCGGTGCCCGGATCGGCGAAGTTGCACGTGGTGTTGGTGGCGGCCTGGGCCGATGTCGGCCGGACGAAACCGCCTGCGAGTGTCAGCCCGACCATCAGGAAGAAGGAGAGGGCCAGCGCGAGCACACCGCGTAGCCGATGTCTTCTCCTATGCCCGACGCTCCAGCTCAACGTCCACCTCGACTCTCGCGGGACGCCCGGCACAGTTGTCCGCCGGTATCCCCTCGGTGTGCCGCCGCAGCTTCGACGACACTGAACGGGACCTTAGCGTCGAACACAGACAGGGTGGAACCCTGTCGACCGCAGATTGAGCGCCCAATCGTTACCGACGTCGGCGGATCGGCCCGTAGGCTCGGCCCGGATGTCAGCGCCGAAATCCACCGAATCAACGCCGCACGTCCCGCCGGGTGAGATCTGGACGATCGGGCACTGGACCTGCGCCCAGGAGGTGTTTCTGGCGCCCTTGCGTCGGCACGACATCGAACTGCTCGCCGACGTACGAGCTCATCCGGCTTCACGGCGCAATCCGCAGTTCGGCCAGGACGAAATGCGCCGGTGGCTGCCGGACGCGGGCATCGATTACGTCCATCTGCCGGAGCTCGGCGGCCGACGGCGGCGTCAGCCGGAGGTTGATCCCGTACGCAATGCCGGATGGCAGCAGCCCAGCTTCAAGAACTACGCCGACTACACGCTGACCGACGACTATCGGAACGGAATCGATCGGCTGACCGAACTCGCCACCGACCGCCGTACGTGCTGTTGTGCGGTGAGCCGATGCCCTGGCGCTGCCACCGCTTGCTGATCGCCAACACCCTCACAGCGCGAGGTTGGACCGTCTGGCACCTGTTCGGCGACGATCCGCCGCGCCGGCACGAACTCGGCCGCTGGGGCGCCGAGCCAGTCACCGATCAGGACGGCGAACTCGTCTATCCACTGGTGTGACCGGGTCCGACGGGCTCGGCCGGATCCCGACAGCGTTCAACCCGACCGCTTCCAAGTTGCATGTAACTTTCGGCTCGGCCAATGGCCTGCACAAAACGTGGTGGCTACAAGTTGACAACATCACTGCACTCAAACGGACTGGCCTGCGCCAGCACGTCGGCGACCTCGCTCCCGATCTGCTACGCCAACTCACCCCGATGATCACGCTGATGATGGGACTAGGCACCTAACGCGTGCTCGTCCGCGGGTCTGAAGCATGATCGCCGGCATCCGCAGCGGCGTGGTGCGCGCAGCGATATGTGGGGCGGGTGGGGCTCGAACCCACGACCCAGGGATTATGAGTCCCCTGCTCTGACCGGCTGAGCTACCGCCCCGACGTGCCTGGACCGGCCGAGTCTAATGGCCGACGCCACGAACCCGACACCTGGCCGCGGCCGAGGTCGCGGAGGGCTCGCGAACACGATCGCCCGCTGATTTCCTCGAAACCCCCGGATTTCCGCGATCCCGATCCATCAGCGGGCGATTCTGTTCGCGACGGTCTGAGCACCGATCAGCGCAGGTCGTCGTGTCCCCTGAGTCACGGTGTCCTAGGTTGGCATCCAGCGAACCGCAATGATCACAACGGAGGATCTTGATGGAATACCGACAACTCGGACGGTCCGGACTGCGGGTCTCGACCTTGACGCTGGGCACCATGACCTTCGGTACGGAGGCGACGGCTTCGATGCTGGGGCACGTCGACGAGGCCGGCGTACGACGACAGGTCGACATTGCCCTGGATGCCGGCGTCAATCTGATCGACACCGCCAACATGTACAGCCTCGGCGCGTCGGAAACCCTTGTGGGCAAGGCGATCAAGGGTCGCCGGGATCAGGTGCTGATCTCCACCAAGGTACGTTTCCCGATGGCCGACGGGCCCAATGATCAAGGACTGTCGCGGCAGCACATCCTGGAGCAGATCGAAAGCAGCCTGTCCCGGCTGGGCACCGACCACGTCGACATCTACCACGTCCACGAGTGGGACGGGCTGACGCCGACGGAGGAATACCTCCAGACGCTCAACGTGCTGGTCGAGTCCGGCAAGGTGCGCTACCTCGGCGTCTCCAACTTCGCCGGCTGGCAGGTGATGAAGGCGCTGGCCACCTCGGACGCCCACAACTGGCAGCGCTTCGTCAGCAACCAGATCTACTACTCGCTCGAGGCCCGGGACGCCGAGTACGAGTTGATCCCGGTCTCTGTTGATCAAGGTCTCGGCGTGATGGCCTGGGCCCCGCTGGCCGGCGGCCTGCTCACCGGCAAGTACCGCCGTGATCAGCAACCGTCCGAGGGCCGGCAGATCACCGACTGGAGCGAGCCGCCGGTCCGCAACCCGGAGAAGCTCTGGGACACCGTCGACCTGTTGATCAAGGTCGCCGACGGTCACGGCGCCTCGCCGGCGCAGACCGCGCTCGCCTATCTGATGGCCAAGACCGGTGTCACCACGCTGGTGATCGGCGCCCGCCGCGAGGAGCAGTTGGTCGACAACCTCGGTGCTGCTGATCTTGTCCTGTCCGCCGACGAGATCGACGCCCTGGACGTGGCCAGTGCTCCCGACATCATCTATCCGCATTGGCACCAGCGCGCCGCCTCGCGCGAGCGTTTCAACGCCGCCGATCAGGTGTTGCACGGTCCGAAGCGACCCAACTGAGTCGTACCGAACTGTCCGGTAGAGTCGGACCGGTGCGTCGAGGGCGCCACCGGTCCGCGGGAAGGATGTCAGTCCACCTCAGCAGCAGTCTCTCGGTCGACAACAGATCACTTCCTGCCCGTGATGCGGACACCGGGCATCGACGGAGGAGATCATGTCCGACACCCGACCCACTCTTGATCAACTGCGGCGCGACGCCAAACGGCTGTTGAACAACGCCCGAGCCGGCGATCTCGACGCCGCCCGGCGGCTCGACACCGATCCGCAGACGGCTCAACTGGCCGCTGCACAACGCGTCGTGGCGCGCGAACACGGCTTTCGATCCTGGCCGCGCCTGGTTCGTGATCTTGATCGACTGCGGCCGGCGAGCTATCGCGACCTCGAGCTGCGCCGGGTCCAACGGCTGACCGTCTGCTGCTTCTTGCCCGACGGCGAGTTGATCATGGTCGACACACTCGACGGCTTCCGGATCCCGACTGGTGCCGTCGAGCCGGGCGAGGATCCGATCTTGGACAGCGCATTGAGAATTCCGTTGCAGGACGCGGGATTCCGGCGACAAGGCACCCATGTGGCCGGTGTCTCCACCGACGGCCGGCACCTCCTGCTCTGGGTCGACGGAGCTCGCTACTACGGCAACCGACCTCATCGCGAAGACGCGCGGTGGTGGACCGGGCCGTCGTCCGAGGCGACCGAACTCCTGCGGAGCCAAGGCGACGGCACGCTGGCGGCGTCGGTCGAGCTGGCCGATCGGGCACGCCGCGAACTGACCGACGAGCAGGCGGTCGAGGATCTGCGCCGGCTGCTGGACCCGTCCTACCTGCGGGCCGAGACCGCCGAGGGTGGATCAGGCTTCGGTGGTACGCCGCAGGAGTGGCGTGCGGCCCGCGAGCAGCTCTGTGATGCGATCGAGAGCGACGGAAGTTTCCTCGACATCGGCTGCGCGAACGGGCTGCTGATGGAGAGTGTGGTCGCCTGGTCCGCGGAGCGCGGGCATCGGATGGAGCCGTACGGAATCGATCACTCGCCGGCGTTGGTCGACCGGGCGCGGCAGCGGCTGCCGCAGTGGGCCGATCGGATCTGGGTCGGTGATGCGCTGACCTGGCGTCACCCGGACGGTCTGCGGTTCGATGTGGTGGCGATGATCATCGACGTGATCCGTCCGCACCGCTACCCGGAGTTGATCAAGCATCTGCTGGACCAGGTGGTCGCACCCGGTGGCCGGCTGCTGCTCAGTCGATACAGCGGCGGCGGTGAGCTGAGCGGCGCCGAGGCCTTGCGGCGGTGCGGCTATCCGGTGGACGGCGAGACGTCGGTGCCGGCCCGCGGCCGCCTCGACGACGAACCCGGCGCCTGGGTGATCAACCGCTGATCCGACCGGCGTCGTTGATCAAACCGGATCAACCTTGTTGATCAAGGGCATCGGCCAGCTCGGTCAGCCAGGCAGCCACCCCGGACGGGCCGGTCGCGATCAGGTCGGCATGATCGGCCAACGCGTCCTGCTCGTCGGAGGCGGAGCAGATCAACAAGCCCGGCGTGCCCTGATCCCGCAGATCCCGTACGGCGTCGAAGGCCGGCAGATCACCAAGATCATCTCCGATGAAGATGATCTGCCGAGCCTTGACCTCGGACGCGAAGTCGCGCAGGGCGTCGCCCTTGTCACTGCCGGCCGCACGGATCTCCAGCACGTACTTGCCCGGTTCCAGCCGCAGGCCGTGCGCGGTCGCCAGTTCGCTCAACGCCGGCAGCAGCTCGGTGAAGGCACCGCCCGGGTCCGGCAGTTCGCGGGTGTGCACGCCGATCGCGCGGCCCTTGTGTTCGGTCCGCGCCCCGCTGAGCCCGAGCTGAGCCAACAGGTCGGGCAACGCGGCCTCCACCTCGGCGATCTCGGGCGGCTCGGGCTGCCCGCTGAACCGATCGTCGGCCGCGTCCCAGCGCTCCACTCCGTACTGGCCGAGCACGGTCATCTGCCGCAGTCCGTCATGATCACGAAAGCCGCCCAATCGGACCGCGGTCCGCACCGGCCGCCCGGTGATCACCACGACGGCCTTGACCAGGGCACCCAGCCTGGACAGCGCCGCGACCGCGGCCGGATCGACATGGGCGCGTTCCGGATCGGGCACGATCGGCGCGATGGTGCCGTCGAAATCCAGTCCGATCACGGTGCCTTCGGGATCCGCCAGGATCGCCTTGATCGCCTCCCGGCCCGGATCGGTACGGACCTTCGGGACGGCCAGAACTTCTCCCTCATGCTGCTCACTCACGGCCCCTAGTCTGCCGGGCCGTTCCTGTGGGTAAGTAACCGGTCGCCGGCAGCAGAAGAACCTGGGACCGGCCGCAGGAAATGCCCAATGTAGGGTCGAAAAGCAGACAACTGGGGAGGCACGAGATGACCGCCGCCGCTAGCAGCGAGCGATCCGAACCGTCCGACAGATCGGGGACCCCGAACGGTGGCCTGTCCCCCGCCTCGTTCGTGGTGGTGGCCAATCGATTACCGGTGGACCGAGACATCGACGAGGACGGCAACTCCGACTGGCGTACGTCGCCGGGCGGGCTGGTCACCGCACTCGAGCCGGTGCTGAAGTCGCGGGCCGGCGCCTGGGTCGGCTGGGTCGGTGCCCCGGACGAGGATCTGGAGCCGTTCACCCACGACGGCATGGAGATCATCCCGGTGCCGCTCAGCGGGGTCGAGGTACGGGACTACTACGAGGGCTTCTCCAACGGCACCCTGTGGCCGCTCTACCACGACGTGGTCGCCCACCCCGAGTTCCACCGTGAGTGGTGGGACAGCTACCTCAAGGTGAATCGGCGATTCGCCGATCGCGCCGCCGAGATCGCCGACGACGGCGCGGTGGTGTGGATCCAGGACTATCAACTCCAGCTTGTACCCCAGATGTTGCGGGAGCGCAGACCCGATCTCAAGATCGGCTTCTTCCTGCACATTCCCTTCCCACCCACTGAACTTTTCCAGCAGTTGCCGTGGCGCCGAGAGATCCTGGAAGGTCTGCTCGGGGCCGATCTGGTCGGTTTCCAGATCAACGGCGGCGCACAGAACTTCACCCGGCTGGTCCGCCAACTGGCGCACTATCCGACCCAACGCGGCAGCATCGAGTTGCCGGACGGTCGCCGGGTGCTGGCCCGGGCGTATCCGATCTCGATCCAGACCCAGGAGTTCTACGACAACGCCCGGCTGCCGGAGACCGCCAAGCGGGCCGAGGAGATCCGGCACGAGCTGGGCGACCCGAAATACCTGTTCCTGGGTGTGGATCGACTCGACTACACCAAAGGCATCTACCAACGGCTGCGCGCGTTCGGCGAGTTGATCAGCGACGGCCTGCTGGACGCCGAGGACGCGGTTTTCGTCCAGGTCGCGAACCCCTCGCGGGAACGCGTCGAGGAGTACAAGCGGCTGCGGGACGACATCGAGCGGCTGGTCGGCCGGCTCAACGGCGAGCTCGGACAGCTCGGCCGGCCGCCGATCAACTACATGCACTCCTTCTACCCGCGCGACGAGATGGCCGCACTGTATCGGGCCGCGGACGTGATGGTGGTGACGCCGTTGCGGGACGGGATGAACCTGGTCGCCAAGGAGTACATCGCTTGCCGGCAAGCAGATGACGGCGCACTGGTGCTGAGCGAGTTCGCCGGCGCCGCTCGAGAGCTGCGGCAGGCGTACATGATCAACCCGTACGACATCAACCAGATGAAGGAACGGATGCTGGAAGCCGCCACCGACGCTCCCCGGAACAAGGCCCGGCGGATGCGGATCCTGCGCCGGCAGGTGTTCGAGCACGACATCGATCGCTGGGCCACGAACTTCCTGGACGATCTCGGCTCCTGCACCCGGTCGCGATGATCGAGACGTTGATCATGACCGGTGCGCAGGAACGTTGATCATGGCCGCAGAGAAGTTCCGGACCGGTGTCCGGCGCGGGCTGAAGCGTGCCGTGTACGGGTCCTGGCAGTCCGCGGTGGAGGCCGTCGGACGCAACCCCGGATCCGTACTGGCCTGGCAGCTCGGCACCGACCGGCAGTACGCCATCGCCTCCACCGGGCTGTTGTCGATCGCGGCCGGCGACGATGATCAACTCGACTGGCGGCACGTCGCCTGGCATCGGATCGAGCGCGGCAGCTTCGACGCGGACAGCAACACGCTGCGCTGGAAGGCCTACCTCGAGTCGCCGGCCGGCAGCCGGCCCGACCCGAGCTGGTCGGCCACCGAGGACGGGGCGCTGAGCCTGCTCGAGCCCGGCCGGCTGCCGGTGGTGTTCCGCGATCGGGTCTCCGCCTCGATCGCGATCCAGCGTTTCATCCCGCTGGAGCTGGACGGCAGCCAGATCCGGCCGCGGATGATCGAGCCGATCACCCGGAAGACCGACCGCCGGCGCGGCGTGATCATCTCCGGCCGACGCGACCTGTCGGCCACCGCGGCCGCGATCGAATGGCGGGTTTCGCTGCCCGCCGGAGTCGGCTGGGACACCCCGGGAATCAGCGAGCTGGCAGCCGAGGCGGCAACCGGTCTACGGGCCGCGTACGACCCCGACGGGTAGCCTCGATCAGGTCGCTCGGACCGGATTTCGCATCGGCCGGGAGTCCTGCTAATGTTCCTTTCCGCGCCTGAACGGCACGATCCTCGGTAGCTCAATTGGCAGAGCATGCGGCTGTTAACCGCAGGGTTACTGGTTCGAGTCCAGTCCGGGGAGCGCAGCTCTCCACGACGGAGTCCCGAGCTCGGGATCAAGTCAACGAAGGTGCACGTTTGGCCCCATCGTCTAGCGGCCTAGGACATCGCCCTCTCACGGCGGTAACGCGGGTTCAAATCCCGCTGGGGTCACCTAGGTGGATGCCCAGTCAGAATCGATTCTGGCTGGGCATTCGTGCATCCGAGCAGGTGGACTACCGGTCCGACGTTGCATGTAACAATGGCTGCATGGGTACATCCACCGAACGCGTACGCCAACACCGCGAGCGCCTCCGCCACCGTGGCATGCGCCCGGTGCAGATCTGGATCCCCGACGTCAACGCCCCCGGCTTCGCCGAGGAAGCCCACCGCCAGGCCATGAACATCCGCAACTCCCCCGCCGAGGCGGAGGACCAAGCCTGGATGGAGGCGATGGTCGCCGAGGTTTGGGATGGCGAGTGAAGCGCGGCGACATCTGGATCGGCGCTGGGACGGGCTACGCCAGCAAACCCCGCCCGGTTCTGGTCATTCAGAATGACCGTTTCGACGCAACCGATTCAGTCCTGGTCGTTCCGTTCACCAGCGCCGACGCCGATGCGCCCCTGGCCAGGCTCCAGGTCGAACCCGACGCCACCAACGGTCTGGACAAGCGGTCCTGGCTGCAGATTGACAAGCTCGGCCCGGTCAAGCGGGTGAACCTGCGCAGCCGCCTGGGCGAACTCGATGAAGATCTGCTCCGTCAGCTGACGCCGATGATCACCCTGTTCCTAGGGCTGGGCCAATGAGCTGGGAGATCAGGAGTACAGGTGGGCGCTGGCCTGCTGGGGATAGACAGCGCGCAGTCTCTCCAGCGCTCGCAGTTCGCAGCGGCGGGCGCGGGCGCGGCTGACACCGAGCCGGCGAGCCACCTCACTGGTGTTGTGTTCGGAGCCGTCGGTGAACCCGTACCGCAGCTCGATCACCCGACGCTCCAGCTCGTTCAGCCCGACCAGCAGTTCGCGGCCGGGCAGGTCGGTCCGCAGCACCGACTCGAACTCCTCGGCCGCCCGGTCGTCCGGCAACTCCAGCACGCTGAGATCCTGCTCGGCCAGCAAGGTGATCGGAGTGTGCGACAGCATCCACTCCACCCACTCGACGTCACGGCCGACGGCGGTCGCCACCTCGGTCGTCGACGCCAGCCGGCCGAGTTGCTGGGAGAGGTGAGTCTGCAGCCCGCGTAGCTCGCGGGCCCGTTCGGCCTGGCTGTACGGCAGATTCAGTCCGCCGCCGCGCGTCGCCGACAGCGCGCCGACATAGGCGCGGATCCAATGCAGCGCGTAGGTGGCGAAGCGCAGTCCGCGCCGATGGTCGAACCGACGGACCGCCTCGATCAACCCCAGACAGCCCTCCTGGAACAGCTCGTTGTTGCCCACCCGGCTGCGCCCGGCGTCCCGCCTGATGACCAGGGCGACCAGCCGCAGGTTGGACTCGATCAGACGCCGCACCGATTGCTGGCCGAGCCGCTCGAGCATGATCAACTCCGCCTCGGTGGCATCCGAACGCCCGCCGGACGCGCGAGCCTCGCCGGCCAGCAGTCCGGCCTCGATCTCCTGGGCCAGTTGGGATTCGTCCGCCGCGGTGAGCGATGCCGGCGGCAACGCGAGTCCGATCTCGTCCATGATCGACAGCGTGGCCGAACGGGTGTCGTCCGACACGGTGCCGGTGTTGCCCGCATCCGGGCAGGTGTTGCCCGTATCGGTCCCGGCGGGCCCCGCCGAGGCTCAGCCACCGAGGTTCAGCCGCCGGACAAACTCCGGATCTGCAGCTGCTTGCGCTGCGCCTCCAGCATCACCAGCTCGGAGAAGGTCTTGTTGTACGTGGTCGGGTCCTGGACCGGATTGGTGCGTTGCAGCCGGGACTTGATCCGGCCGATCTGCCGGCTCACCGTGTTCACCCGCAGCTTGGAGGTGTACGCGATCACGTAACCGTGGGTCGGCGCCGCGGTGAGCAGCGGTTCGACCGCGAGCGCGATCACCAGCGAGTTGACCCACGGGTTGTCCTCGGCGGTGGCGACCCGGCGCGGCCAATCGGAGAACGGATCGGGCGCCGACGGGTTCGATGCCGGCGGGTTGGCTGCCGCCTTGTGCGCGTGCCGCAGCACCGCGGCGTAGGCCGGGTGGGTGAAGTCGTCGGAGGTGAGCCGGGACAGCTCGTCACCGAACAGTTGCGGCACCTGGATGATCAGCTTCGCGGTCTCCCGTTCGGTACCAAGGCTGCGATCGTGCGGGTCGGGCAGGATGTCGGCCGCCGCCGCTGTCCCCGGTGTGCTGGGCGAGGACGCCGCGGCCGTCGGTGCCTCGGGCCGCTGGGACTGGGCTTGATCACGGTGCCCGCGTTGATCACGATGACCGCCCTGCTCGGGTTGGGCCGGTCGCCGGGACGCCCGGGAGGCGACCCGATTGACCTCATGGCGTACCTCTTCGGGATCCATTCCCAGCCATTTGGCCAGCTCCCGAATGTATTCGCTGACCTTGCCGCGGTCTCGGACGCTGGCTACCAGCGGCGCCGCCTCGCGCAGCGCGTCCACCCGGGCGTCGGCCCGATCAAGATCGTATTTACTCAGCACGTTGTCCATCACGAACCGGTACAGCGGCATCCGCCGGCCGACCAGTTCACGCACCGCCGCGTCGCCGTGCTGCAGTCGCAGATCACACGGATCCAACCCGGTCGGTTCGATCGCCACGTAGGTCTGGGTGATGAAGGCCGAGTCCAGCGAGAACACCTTGAGCGCGGCGTTCTGCCCGGCGGCGTCGCCGTCGAAGGTGAAGATCACCTCGCCGTTGCCCTGGTCCCCCATCAGCCGCTGCAGGATCCGCGCATGATCGTTTCCGAACGCGGTGCCGCAGGAGGCGACCGCCGTCTTCACCCCGGACAGGTGGGCGGCCATCACGTCGGTGTAGCCCTCGACCACCACCGCCTGGGCCCGTTTGCCGATCTCCGGCCGGGCCAGGTCCAGCCCGTACAGCACGTGAGATTTCTTGTACAGCGGGGTTTCCGGGGTGTTGATGTACTTGGCCGGCAGCCGGTCCTCGTCGAAGATGCGGCGGGCGCCGAAGCCGACGACCGACTTGCCGGCGTCGCGGATCGGCCACAGCAGCCGGCCGGAGAAGAAGTCGTAGCCGCGCTGCCGCAGCAGGCCGCCGGTGATCAACTCCTCCTCCGCGAAGCCGCGTCCCTTCAGATGCTGGCCGAGCTGCCGTCCGCCGCGCGGCGCGTAACCGACACCGAACTCCTCGGCTGCGGCGCGGTCGAAACCACGCTCGGCCAGGAAGCGTCGCGCGGTCAGCGCGTCCGGAGTACTCAGCTGCTCGGCGAAGAACTCGGCGGCGGCCTTGTGCGCCTCCATCAGCCGGACCCGCAGCCCGGCCGGCATCCGCGGTCCACCGTCGTCACTGATCCGCAGTTGGATCCCGACCCGGTCGGCCAGCTTCTGCACCGCTTCGGCGAAGGTGAGGTTCTCGATCTTCTGCAGGAAGCTGATCACGTCGCCGCCCTCGCTGCAGGCGCCGAAGCAATACCAGAGCCCGCGGGCGGGGGTGACGTTGAAGCTGGGGGTGGACTCGTCGTGGAAGGGACACAGTCCCTTCATCGAGCCACCGCCGGCGTTGCGGAGCATCACGTACGATCCGACGACGTCCTCGATCTTCGCGCGCTCGCGCACGGCCGCGATGTCTTCCTCGTTAATCCGGCCGGCCACGGGCCGAGTGTAATGGTCGGCGCCGACGATCCGTACGCCGGAACTCGGGCAGCCGCGACGGCCAACGCACCGTCCCGGCGGTCCGCCAACAGCCGCACCCAAAACCGACCCGCGCACGCGAAACATCGGGTGCGGGGGAAGATTTTGGGTGCGGCTGTGTATGGCCCGGGCGACATCGGGTGCGGGAGTGTTTCGGGTGCGGCTGGAGTCGGCCGTCCACGGATAGGCTCGCGGCGTGAGCCAACCGACGGCTGTGACGCAACGCCGCGCCACCCCACCGATCTTCGCGGCCGGGCTGGCTGCCGTGCTGCTGCTGATCGCGCTGACCTCGGCCGGGATCGCGCTGTACCTGAGCCATCGCAATCCGTGGTCGCAGGCGGACCGGATCACCGACACCGAACGCCGGCTGATCGGCGACTTCTACGGCGCCAAGACCGGTCTGGGCACGCCGGCGCACCGCAGCTCACCGTTGCCTTCCTCGATCACGCTGGCCGAGCCCGACGTCGGCGACAAGATCTTCCGCATCTTCTTCGACGGTGAGCAGGCGGCCTCCATGGGGCAGGCGCTGAGCGATCCGAGGATCGACGTCGAGGTGCTCGACCTGCGGCCGACACCGGACGGATCGGTGATCTTCCGGGTCCGAACCGACGCCTGGGTGCGGTCCGACGGCGAGCAGAGTGGATCAGAATTCGATCACTCGCTGGTGGTCCGGCTGTCCGACGACGGCGACGCGATGTACGTGGTCAGGGACCTGATCCTGCCGGATCCTCCCGAGACGCCGGATCCACCGTCGCCCACCGTGAGGCTGCTGCCGTATGTGTTGCTCGGAGTGTTGTGCGTGATCGCGGTCGCGTTCGGCTGCGCTGCGGTCGGCCGGGCCCGGGGCACTCGACGCGCGGCCGTCGCCGGCGTTGCCGTCGGGGCGATCCTGGCCGGTCTGCTGGCGACCGCGTTCGTGATGACGTCCGCCACTGTGGTCAGCGCGGAGACGACCGGTCGGGACTTGTGCGCGTTGACCATCGGCGATTCCGCGCTGGGCGGCGCGGACCCGTACGGCAGCGGATTCTGGGGCACGTCGTGTCGTTCGGTCTCGACCGCCTGGCTGGTTGCGATCCTGACCGGGTACGCCGGTGTCGTCGCCGGGGCAGTGATCACCGTCCGCCGGCTCGCACCGCGCATCGTGTCAGGATGAACCCATGACGCCGGCTCCCACACCATCGATCCGGGCCGGGCACCGGGATCGCCCCTGGGTGATCATCGACGGCGACTGCGCCTTCTGCAGTTCGAGTACGAGTTGGCTCGCCGATCGGCTGCATCGCACGGATCGGCCCGACGTCCAACGCGTGCCCTATCAGTTCCTGGAGCTGGAGACCTTCGGGCTGAGTGTCGAGCGGACCCGGCGAGAGCTGATCTGGCTACCGGCCGGCGATGGCGTGCCGCCACAGGTGCCGGGCGGCGCGGATGCCTTTGCTGCTTGGCTTTCCTATGCCGGCAGGCCGTACGCGATGCTCGGCCGGCTGATCACCTTGCCGGTGATCAACTCGCTCGCCTGGTTCGTCTATCGGCTGGTTGCGGCGAATCGGCAGCGGCTGCCGGGCGGCACCCCGGCCTGCGCGATGCCGCCGGCGCAGGAGTGAAAACCTCCGGTCGAGCGGGTGCGCCCGGATTAGGGTGAGGGCCATGGAACCTTCGACAAGCTCGGAGACTACGGCTGCGGAGGCGACGCGGGCGCTGACGATCGAACAGAACGGGCTGAACACGATCGCCGAGGCGGAGCGGCACGGCACCGCCAGGAGCCTGTTCTGGCCGTGGTTCGCGGCCAACGTGTCGGTGCTCGGGATCAGCTACGGATCGTTCGTGCTCGGCTTCGGGCTGTCGGCGATGCAGGCGATCGTGGTCGGCGTGATCGGCACCGTGTTGTCGTTCGCGCTCTGCGGAGTGATCTCGTTGATCGGCAAACGGGGTTCGGCGCCGACGATGGTGCTGGCCCGGCCGGCGTTCGGGGTGCGCGGCAGCCGGTTGCCGGCGGTGGTGTCGTGGATGATCACGGTCGGCTGGGAGACCGCGCTGGTCTCGCTGGCGGTGCTGGCCACCACGACCGTCTTCGGCGAGCTGGGCTGGAACGCCGGCACCCCGACCAAGATCGTTTCGCTGATCGTGGTGGCGGTGCTGATCGTCGGCAGCGGGATCATGGGCTTCAGTTTGATCATGCGGCTGCAGGTGATCATCACCATCGTCACCGGCGTACTCACGGTGGTCTACGCGATCTTGGTCCTCGGCCACATCAACCCGACCGCGCTGGCCGCGCTGCCGTCCGGCGGCCTGGCCGCCATGATCGGCGCGTTGATCTTCATGATGACCGCGTTCGGCCTGAGCTGGGCCAACATGGCGGCCGACTATTCCCGTTACCTGCCACGCAACGTCAGCAGCGGCGCCGTGGTCGGCTGGACCACCTTCGGTGCCGCGCTGGCGCCGGTGCTGTTGCTGGTCTTCGGGGTGCTGCTGGCCGGATCGTCCAAGGAGCTGAACGACAAGGTGGCGGCCGATCCGATCGGTGCGCTGACCACGCTGTTGCCGACCTGGTTCCTGGTGCCGTTCGCGATCGTCGCCGTGCTCGGTCTGGTCGGCGGCGCGGTGCTGGACATCTACTCCTCCGGGCTGGCGTTGCTCAGCGCCGGTCTGCCGGTGCCCCGCTGGGCCGCGGCCGCGGTGGACGGCTGCATCATGATCATCGGATCGATCTACATCGTCTTCTTCGCCAGCGACTTTCTCGGCCCGTTCCAGGGCTTCCTGATCACTCTCGGCGTGCCGATCGCGGCCTGGGCCGGGGTGATGATGGCCGACATCGTCCTGCGACACAGGGATTACGACGCCGCCGGGCTGCAGGACCGCACCGGTCGTTACGGCGACATCAACTGGCTCGGCATCGCGTTGATGATCATCGGCACCGCGGTCGGCTGGGGCCTGGTCACCAACACCTACGCGCACTGGCTGAGTTGGCAGGGTTATCTGCTCGGCCCGATCGGCGGCCGCACCGGCAGCTGGGCGTATGCGAATCTCGGCGTGCTGGCGGCACTGGTGATCGGCTTCTTCGGCTACCTGATCTTCGGCCGGTCGGCCGTACGCCGGCAGGAGTTGACGCTGGAAGCGTGAGGCGCCGCCGAGCGGCTCGGGTTGGCGTCGGCACCGCGCTGCGCCCGATCCGGGTCGGAGGCTGCAGGATAGGCATGTGCTCGCAACTCCCGGCCCCGGCCTGATCGTCGCCCTGGTGATCTTGGTCGCGCTGGCCATCGGCGCATCGTTGATCGGCCAACTGCGGCAGGAGAAGGCGATCGCGGTCGCCGCCGGCCGGGCGGTGATCCAACTGGCTGCCGTCTCCTTGATCATCACCGCCGCGCTCAGCCAGCTGATCTGGTCGGCGGTGTTCGCGTTGTTCATGTTCTCGGTGGCTGTGTTCACCTCGTCGCGGCGGATCGGCGCAGGCCGGGCCTGGCCCTGGGTCGCACTGGCAATGTTGTGCGGCTTGGTGCCGACCTTGGCGGTGATCTTCGCCTCCGGCGCGATCCCGTTCAACGGGCCGTCGCTGGTGCCGGTGGCCGGCATCATCATCGGCGGCACGATGAACGCGAATTCGCTGGCCGGCCGTAGATCCTTCGCCGCGCTGCGGGAGGAGAAGGGCGTCTACGAGGCGGCCCTGAGCATCGGGCTGACCCGGGCCGAGTCGATCACCGAGGTGATCGGCCGGCGACTGCCCGAGGCGTTGGTGCCGGGCATGGACCAGACCCGTACGGTCGGCCTGGTCACCCTGCCCGGCGCCTTCATCGGGGTGCTGCTGGGCGGCGGCTCGCCGATCCAGGCGGGCACCGCACAGGTGATCGTGTTGGTCGGCTTGTTGTGTACTCAGACGATCACCATCGTGGTCGGCCACCGGTTCATGCGGGCTGCCCGCCTGCTGCCGAAGGATCTGGCCGGATCCCTGCAGCCGTGAGGCGAGCAAGGCTGCTGAGTGCACCCGGTCGGACGATCAGGTCACCGGCAGGTCGGTCAGCACGTAGTCCCGGATCGCGATCGAGGCGGCTCCGCGGGCCCAGTTGAAGAAGTCGCCCGGCGCGATCCGTACGTCATCGGGATCGGCCTCGGTCGAACGGTTCTCCTGCAGGGCTTGACGAAAGTCGTCCTCCGCAGCGACGACGTAGTCCAGCCCGTCGCCAGTGATCACGATCCGCTCCGGCGCGAACACGTCGGCCAACCGAGCCGTCAGGAACCCCAGGCGATCGGCGGCATAGCTGATCACCCGGCCGGCCACCGGATCGCCGGCCACGGCCAACCCGACGCATTGCTCGAAGCTCACCGGCCGATGCAGTCCGCTGGTCGCCTGCTCGGCGATCGCGCCCGAGGTGAGGATCGCGCTGGCGCAACCGCGATGATCAACATCGCGGCACGGTGGCCCGTCGGGATCGAGAATCCAGTGCCCGACCAGGGTGGCCAGGCCTCCCCTGCCCTCGAGAAGTTGATCATGTACGACGGCCGCGGCACCGACACCGACACCGACCGTGATCACCAGCAGCGAACGGCAGCCACGGCCGGCGCCGAACCAGTGCTCGGCCTGGGCCAGCGCCCGCAGATCGTTGTCCAGGCTGACCGGCAGGTCGACCTCGGTCGACAGCGCATCGGTCAGCGCGACGTCCCGCCAACCCAGGAACGGCGCCCGCCGGACCATCCGCCGGCCTTCGACCGTGCCTCCCAGGGAGATGCCGATGCCGGCCAACCTGGGCCAGTCGATCCGCTGAGACTCGGTGATCGAGTTCACCAGCGCGACCACAGCCGCCGGGGAAGGATCGGCGATCGGGCGTTCGTCGCGGGCCAGTTCGACACCCTTGAGGTCGCAGACCACAGCGTAGGCGACCGACCCGGTGAGTTTGATGCCCAGGAAGTTGGCATGCCCGGCATCGACGTCCAGCGGACGGGACGGTCGTCCGGTCCGACTGATCAACTCCGCTCGGCGTTCGATCAGCAGCCCGCTCGTCAGCATCGGCCGGGTCAGCCGGGTCAGGCTCGCGGTCGACAAGCCCAGTTGGCGGGACAACTCGGCACGCGACACCGGCCCCGATCGCAGCACCGCCAGGGCGACCGAGCGAGCGCTCGCGTCGGCAGGTGGCGTGCCGCGGTCCGGGGCCGGCTTCGACATCATCGTCTGATTCCCGTTGATCAATCCCGGTCGATGTTGATCATCCGAACTCGAACAGCCGGTTGACCTGGTTGTTGAGATCGACCAGCGAGGAGACCGGCTGTTCGCCGATGAAGATGGCTTCCAGGCCGGGCGTCATGATCGCCGCGATGTCCGCGCCGTAGCTACTGACCGGCAGGAAGAAGGTCTCCTTGTTGGCCACCGTGTCGGTGAACGCGCTGGCGTCCACTCCGGCTGCTTTCCTTGTCTGCAAGGAGATCCCGGTCGCCTGCGGCCGCGCCGGGAACACCACCCCGGCCTTGCCGATCAGATCCTGGCACTGCTCGGTGCTGAGGAACTTGACCCACTTGGCGGCGTTCTCCGGATTCTTGGCGAACTTGGTCACCGAATCGGCCAGGCCGTTGAACGGGGCCGCCCGCTTGCCGCTGGGGCCGATCGGCATCGGCGCGATCTGCCACTTGATGTCCTTGATCGTCTGGTAGCTGGAGATCATCCAGGCGCCGTCCTCGACGATCGCGGCCTTGCCTGCGGCAAACTGGTTGTACGCGCCGAAGCTGTCGCTGAAGGTGCCGTACTTGGGTGCATATCCCTTGCGGGCCAGGCCGAAATACCAGGACAGCGTGTCCTGCAGCTTCTGATCACCGTAGTTGTAGTGGGTGCCCCACGGGTTCTTGTCCATGAACTGCCAGCCGTTGCTGACCGCGAACGACGACCAGGTCGTCTGCGCCATGTTGTCGCCGGCGCCCAGACCGCCGAGACCGTACACCGCGACGTGGTTCTTGTCGAAGCCCTTCTCGTCGCCGCGGCGTCCCTTGTTGTCCACCGTGAGATGGGCGATCAACTTCTCGAAACTGCCGCCGTCCTTGGTGTTCCAGTCCAGCTTGCCCAGCTCGGCCGGATCGACGCCCGCCTTCTGCAGCAGCTGGGTGTTGTAGAACAGGCCGACGGTGTCCCAGTCCTTGGGCGACCCGTAGCGATGACCGTCCTTGCTCCACAGTTCTCCGAGCCCCGGCTGGAATTCGTCGTCCGAGATGTCCCGGGTGGCCTGCAGCTGATCCAGCGGCAGCAACACGTTCAGGTCGACGAACTGCGGGTATTTCGTCAGGTGGTTGGTGAACACGTCGGGTGCGGTGCCGGAGATGAAGCCGGCGGTGAGCTTGGTCCAGTAGTCACCCCAGCCGTACTGGGTGATCTTGACGTTCAGCTTCGGGTTCTGCTGGTGGAAGGCGTCGGCACACTTCTGATAGCCGGGCTGTTGGGATGCGTCCCAGAGCCAGTAGGTGATCTCGTTGTCGGCCTGACTGCTGCCGCTCCCGCTGCAGGCCGACACGGCGGCGGTCATCGCCACCGCGACGCCGACCGCCAGCGTCTTGAACCGAGTCCGGAACCGACGTCGTACGGTGCCGGTGGGGTTGAGCTTCTTGATCTTGAACATGGCGGTCCTCACTTGATCCCGGAGAAGCCGATGGAGTTGACGATCCTGCGTGCGAAGACCATGAACAAGATCAACATCGGCAGCGCTGCGACCAGGGTCGCGGCCATCAGGCCGGCCCAGTCCGGTCCGGTGTTCGGGGTCTGCGACTTGAACACCGCCAGGGCTACGGTGAGCACCCGCGAGCTGTCGGTGTAGGAGACCATCAGTGGCCAGAAGTAGTCGTTCCAACTGGTGATGTAGGTCAGCACCGCCAACGTGGTGATCGGCGCCACGGACATCGGGATGATCAGTCGGAAGAAGATCATCACCTTGCTCGCGCCGTCGATCAGGGCGGCTTCCTCCACCTCGCGGGAGACGGTGAGGAAGAACTGGCGGAGGAAGAAGATCGCGAACGGCGACATCAGCATGGTCGGCAGCGCGATGCCGGGCAGGGTGTCGATTAGCCCGATCTGCTTGATCAGGACGAAATTCGGCAGCAGGGTGAAGATCGACGGGACCATCAACCCGGCCAGGAAGATCGCGAACACCGGTCCGCGCAGCCGCCAGCGCAGCCGGGAGAACGCGTAGGCGGCCATCGCGGAGAAGAACACCTGACCGACCGTCACCAGGCAGGCCACGATGATCGAATTACGCAGGTAGAGCCAGAAGTTGATCGACTGCCCGGACCCGCCGGCGGCGATCGCGGCGTCGCCGGTCTGCCAGCCGAACACCCGTTTGAAGGAGTCCAGCGAGAAGCCGACCGGCCACGGTGTGGCGGGGTGGGCCAGGATCGCGGCGTTGGACGACAACGCGGTCCGGACGATCCAGTAGAACGGTGCCAGCGTGAAGATCATGATCGCGATCATCACGATCCAGGCGATCACCCGGCCGATGCTGCGTCGTCGGGTCGAGTCGGCACCGGCGGGCACCGTCTTCGGCTGATCGGTCTCGATCTCGGTGGTGGCAAGAGTTGACATCGCTATCGCCCTTCAGTCGAGGTCGGTCTGGCCGGCGCGGGTCATCCGGTACTGGATGAAGGTGATCACCATCAGCACCACCAGCAGTGCGACCGCCAGGGTGGAGGCGTACCCGAACTGGAAGCGGCCGAACGCCATGTCGTAGATGTAGTACTGCAGCACCCGCGACGCGTTCACCGGTCCGCCCTGGGTCGTCACCGAGACGGTGTCGAAGACCTGGAAGGAGCCGATGATGGAGATGATCAGCACCAGCGCCAGGATCGGCCGTAGCAACGGCATGGTGATCCGGAAAAACATGCTGAGCTCGCTCGCCCCGTCGACCCGTGCGGCCTCGTACAGGCCGGGCGGGATGGTCTGCAGACCGGCGAAGATCAACAACGCGGTGTAGCCGACGTAGCGCCACACGTTGACCATCGCGATCGTCGGGATCACCCACTTGCTGTCGGTGAAGAAGCCGATCGGATCGATGCCGATGAAGCCCAGCAGCTGGTTGGTGATGCCCAGGCCGGTGTCCAGGATCCACAACATCACCAGGGCCGCGACCACGTTGGACACCAGGTACGGGGTGAGGATGATGCCGCGCGCCACCAGCGATCGGGTCAGCCGCTGCATCAGCACCGCGATCACCAGCGCCAGGATGGTCTGCACGCCGATGTTGATCACCACGTACTCGACGGTGACCTTCAGCGCGTTCCAGAACACCGGGTCCAGCAGCATCCGCCGGTAGTTGTCCAGGCCGTTGAACTCGGCCGGGGTGAGCAGGTTGAACTTGGTGAAGCTGAGGTAGATGCCCCGGATCAGCGGCCAGATCAGGAAGACGATGAAGCCGATCGCGGCCGGCGCGATGAAGATCAACGCCAGCTTGGTGTCGTCGGGTCGGCGCCGCCGGGGCGCCGTACCGGTCGAGGAACGTGCGGTGGGCACCGCACCGGTAGCCAGTTCAGAGGCCATGGGCAGTCCTGTCCATCGGGCGAGGAGCGCCGACGCCACCCCGCGACGCGTTTACTTTGGCATGAAAGAAACTCTTGGTCAACCTTCAGACTGATCCAAGATCCGAAGGTCCCTGGAGCCCGTCGAAGGGCCCGGGCCGTCAGTCGAGCGGATCCACCCGCAGGATCACCGCGTGCTCGACCGGCAGGTCCGGCGGCTGGATGCCGACCCGAGCCAGCGCAGCGCCGGTGAGGTCGACGTACGGCCGGTCCGCGCTCCACCAACTGGGCAGGAAGCGGGTCTGGGGCCAGCCGCCGATGATCACCGGGCTGACCCGGTAGCGGCGATCCGGATCCAGGCCGGGCAGCCGGACCAGTCCGATCCCGTTCACCTCGGAGCGGTCAACCATCGCCAGCGAGTAGAGCGCCCGGCTGCGATCGGCCGCCACCACGCCGTGGCCCATCAGGGCAGGGTCGGGATGGTCGATTCGTACCAGGTCACCGCGCAGCAACAGACCACGCTCGGCCTTGAAGAAGTCCAACCAGGCTTTGAGTTCGGCACGTTGATCATCGTTCGCGCCGGTGATGTCCCACTCGATACCGAGATGTCCCCAGAGCGCGGTCGCGGCTCGGAAGGACAGGTCGTGCCGGCGGCCGGTGGTGTGGCTGCGTTCGGAGGCGATGTGACTGCCCATCAGCTCCGGCGGAATGAGCTGGGTGGTCCAGCGGCTCATCTGCTGGCGATCCAGCGGGTCGATGCAGTCGCTGACCCAGACCCGGTCCGTCCGCTGCAGGATGCCAAGATCAACTCGAGCGCCGCCGGAGGAGCAGGACTCGATCTCCAGGCCGGAATGCTCGGCCTTGAGCTCGTCGATCAGCCGATAGGTGGCCAGGGTTTGATCATGGACGCCGGGCACACCACCGGGTTGGGTGCCGGCATCGATCAGATCCCGGTTGTGGTCCCACTTGATGTAGTCGATCGCGTACGTGTCCAGCAGCCGGGAGATCGCGTCCTTGACGTAGGCGTAGCACTCCGGAATGCCGAGATTGATCACCTGCTGGTGGCGGGCCTCGACCGGTAGCCGATCACCGGTGGCCATCACCCATTCCGGATGTGCCCGGGCGACCTCGGAGTCGAGGTTGATCATCTCCGGTTCGAACCACAGGCCGAACTGCATGCCGAGCTCTTTCACCTTGTCCACCAGGGGATGCAGACCGTTTGGCCAAACGTCGGTGGAAACAGTCCAGTCCCCCAGCCCGGCTTGATCATTGCGCCGCCCACCGAACCAGCCGTCGTCCAGCACGTACCGCTCGACGCCGACCTCGGCAGCGCGTTCGGCCAGCTCGATCAGCTTGGGCAGCGAGTGGTCGAAGTAGACCGCCTCCCAGACGTTCAGGGTGACCGGACGGTCCGCATCGACGTGCTGCGGCCGGGATCGCAGGTAGCGGTGGAAACGGCGCGCGACGGCGTCCAGCCCGATGCCGTGGCCGGCGTAGATCCACGGGCTGGTGTAGCTCTGCTCCGGTTTCAAGATCAACTCTCCGGGCAACAGCAGCTCCCCGCCGCCGATCACCTGCTCGCCGGTGTAGACGCGTTCGGCGTAGTGGGTGTGGTTGCCGCTCCAGCCCGTGTGCACGGCCCAGACCTCACCGTCGGCGAACCCGAAGCCGGGCGTGCCCAGGTGCAGGACGGTCGCCGCGTCCGCGCCGGTGCGTCCATGCCGACCCTCGCGCAGGTGGGTACCGACACCGAGCGGCTGCCGCTGTGGCGTACGCTCCTTGCCCCAGCGGCCGGCGAAGTCGAGGATCTCACGGGCCTGTGCGGGCACCGGAAGCGCCAGTACAAGATCATCCAACTGGTAGTCGTCGGCACCGTTGTTGATCACCGTCGCCTGCATCCTCACCACACCACCGGACAACAGTTCGATCCGGATCGTCAACCCCAGTTGAGAAAGCTCGTCGACCGCAGCAGTCTCGACCGACGCGACTCCGTACGTTGCCAACGGCACCCCGCCGGCTGCCGGTCCTTCGACAGACTCAGGGCCCTCGTGCCGCTCGCCGGAGATCGTCAGCCCGGTGGTCGTGAACTTGGGCGACCAGCCGACGCCACGGCGGGAACCACTCAACCCCGGCCGGCCGGTCCAGCCGGTGTGGTGTTCGGGCAGCACCGCGAGCCGGCTGACCTGATCGGTGCCGTTGGCGTGCGGGCTGGGCATGGTCGCCGCCGCCAGTCCGGCGGCGTCGGCGGCGGTCAGTTCGCCGAGTTCACTTCCCCAGTGGACGATCGCCGGGAGCCTTCCGGCGGTGAGGTCGATCAGGACCGATGTGTCTTCGGCCCGGAGCAGGATGCGCTGGTCGGGCAACGGTTCGACGGGCAACTCGACTCCTCTGTCGGGGACGCACCGATGATCGGACACATCGGTTTTCTTTGTCGTGAAACTTACCGCTCCGGCTGCTCCCTGTCAGCCCCGGTTCATCGCCTTTCTCCCCCACTCTCCGCCTGGGACGGGAGTCAGCCGAGTTCGATCATGTCGGCCAACCGGGGTCCGGTGTCCAGCAGCGTCACCGGCGCGCCGGTGCTGGCCTCGACCTCGGCGATCACCGTGCGCACCTCGGGTCCGATCGCGGCCGTGGTCCTGGCGCCGCGCAGCCGCGGGTCGAGATGATCACCGAAGGTCAGCGCGATCTGGGTCGGGCCGTTCAGCATCGCGGCGTAACGGAGCAGATCATGATCAAGTGCTGCAGCCTTGCGCCGCAGCCGGCCGGTGTTCACGCCGTACTCGGCGATGCCGCGGCGTTCGACCTCGGCCGCGCTCAGCTCGTACGGCAGCGGGCCGTGGCCGACCCGGGTCGGCATCGCCTTGACGACCATGATCACGTCGGTCAGGTGGCGCCAGTTCAGGCCGACGTCGTTCAGCGCGGCGGCGGTGGTGCAGTTGCCCGAGGTCGTGTACGGGTAGTCGTCGCTGAGTGCCAGCGACAGCATCGTGCCCTGTGAGCTCTCGATGATCACGAGTTGATCATCGGTCGCCGCGATCCGGTTCGCCTCCGCCGCGACGTCGGCGAGATAGGGCTCCAGCTCGGGCAGGTCACGAGCCTGGCGGGCGCGCCGCAGGATGAAGTCGGCCCGGGCGTGACCGTTGCCGGTACAGGTCGATCCGACCCGTTCCAGAAGATGATCATCACCCTGTTCGGCGGCGATGTGGTCCTCGGTGATCACCGCGCAGCGAAGGTCGACCATGGCCCGGTCGGCGATGCCGAAGCGATCCAGCTCGGAGGCGAAGATCCGCGGATCGACCAGCACACCGGAGCCGACCGCGACCCGGGTGCCGGGATTGAGCCAACCGGTCGGCAGCTGCCGGGCCTTGATCAACTCGCCGGACTCGAGGGTCACACTGGCGCCGGCGTTGGTGCCGATGCCGGCTCGTACGGCCAGCGCGGCGTCGTGCTTGCGGGACAGGTAGGCGCAGGCCTTTCCCTTGCCGGAATCACCCCAGAGGGCGTCCACGATCACGGATGCGGGCATGACGAAATCTCCTTGTGGCTAAGGCAGATGAGGGACGGCGTTCGCAGCGAGCTGCGGTTCAGGCGGGGTTGATGAGGAGGTCGCTGACCTGATCATCGGCACCGAAGCCGACGATCGAGATCAGCTGCTCGGCCTGCTCTGCGGGCAGGAAACGGGAACGGAGCTTGACCAGATGCTTGCCGAACTCGGTTTCAAGATCATCGGCGAACCGGGCATAGATGGCGGCCAGGTAGGTCTCGTCGCGGATCAGCTTCTCCACGATCCCTACCAGTGCAGGATGTTGGGTGAACACGGCGCCCACCGGCTCGTCCAGCGCGCCGACCAGCGCCGTACCTTGATCAACGGCGACCAGCAGCAGGTGGCCGCCGACCGTACGGGATGGTTCCTCGTGGGTGAACACCTCGCCGAAGTCGAGCTCTGCTTCACCGAACACGTTCACCACGACCTGGCATCCGGAGGACGCGGCGGCCTGCAGCGGACCGGCCAACCAGTCAAGATCATCGGCCCACAGACAGACCGCGACGCGTCGTTCGGCGTCGGCGACCAGGGATGCGGTGCGCTCGATCACCGCCTCGCGATCGCGCAGCGAGAAAAAGCCGGTCGGCTCCTGATTCGCTGTCAGGGCAGAGAGATCGGCGATCAGTCCGTCGGCCTGCTGGGCCGTCTGGCGCTTGATCCGACCGAGAACCTCGGCCGGCGGATGGGCGACGTAGCGGGCCGGTCCAGTGTCGTTGGCGCGCTCGACCACGTTCCGGTCAGTGAGCACCGACAACACCTGATAGACGTTCGCCCGCTGCAGTCCGGCCTGCTTGGCGATTTCGTAGCCGGTCGCCGACGGATGCTGCAGCAGGGCCAGATAAACCCGCGCTTCCTGGGTCGAGAAGCCCAGCGCCGTGAGTCGTTCGATCACGTGCGACCAAGCTACCCGATCCGTAGTGGTCTTTGCAACTACTAGTAGCCGGGGCCAATCGCCCTACTCGGCACCGGCGCGGACTTGCTCGACCAAACTGCGCGAATCCGCGCACGATTCCAGCACCTTCCTTGAGCAAGTTCACCCGGCCCAGCGAGCGCTCTGCGATGCTGGGCCGATGCCGCTGACGAACCCGTGGTTGGCCGGGCCCGCTCCGGATCGCGAACTCCCCCGCGAGCGACTCGAGGAACGCATCCTCAATCTGCTGTCCACCCACAACATGGCGGTCGTCGCCACAGTCAACCCTGACGGCTCGCCGGCAGCGACGCCGGTGCGCTTCTACAGCCTGGGCTTCGAGATCTTCTACACCAGTTGGAATTCCTCGCCGAAATCACGCAACCTGCGGCGCGATCCACGCGTCTCGGCGGCCGTGTTCGCTCCTCTGGTCGGCCAGGCCAGCAGCCGCGGCGCCCAGCTCTTCGGAACCGCCCGCACCATCGAGCGTGATCACCCCGATGCCGACGGCTACTGGGAAGCATTTCGGTGGCAGTCCGAGCAGGTCGAACGCGGCCGCTCGCTGGACTCGCCGCCGCAGGATCCGCTAACGATCATCGCACCGGATCGGATCGTCTACACCGAGCACTGGCTGCGCCGCGACGGCTACAAACCCCGGCAGACCTGGCGACCCGCCTGACGGACGGGCGGCTCACTGTTGTCGGGATACTCCCCCGCCGTCCGCTGAACGTGCCCGACGAAAGAGCAGCCGTAGCGCCTCGAAGAGAAGAGAGTGCCTGGCAGCACGATCCACAACGTCATGAACCGACCATCGGTGGATGAACGCCCGGGCGCTTTCGGTCCCCACTCTCCCCCGAATCGAAGGAGCTCTCGCACCCATATCGCGCTCGGAGCTTCCAAAAACCTCCTGAAATCCGAGACACGGAGCGCGGCGCGCTGAGCCCGGGACTTTGCGCCCGCACGTTTTCCACCGAGAGCTCGAAAAGAATGCCCAGCAGCAGGACCCAGGACCTCACAACCCAACCATGGTTGGAAAACGAACGCCGGGCACTTCGATCGCCCCGGCGCCCAGCCGGTCCACCGAACTTGCATGACGAAGGAGCAGGATTTCCCGCACCTCAGCTGCACCTTCGTTACGCAAGTTGGTCGAGTCGTCGCAGCCACTCACGGCCGGGAGACGACCAGCAGGTCGGGGAAGGGCAGCCGTTCCCAGAAGTCCCCTGCAGATGCCCCGCGGGCGACGTACCCGATCGTCATCAGCCAAGCGGTGAGGACCATGCCGTGGGTGCCGACGACTATCGTCTCCACGTCGAGATTGTCCAACCCCTCTTGGAATCTCCGACCGGCCTCCTGCGGCGTCTCCCACGAAGTGTGGCGCTCGTCCCGCCGCTCCTCCACCCAAGCTCGACGACGGGCCCGATGATCATCGTCGAACGGCTCATCCGGACGATGCACCTCACCGAAATGATCATCCTGATGGATCGCGGCGGGCGCCACGCCGGCTACCAAGCTCACGGTCTGAACTGCCTTGAGCTCACGACTGGACGCCAGCAACGCAACGCTCGGAACCTGTCCACGAAGGCGGCCAGCCGCACGCCGACCGGCAGCGCTGAGGGGCCACGACTCCGGAGAACGATCCGGGCGCACCGCCGGCGCGGCATGACGAATGATGATCACGGTCCGCGGCATGTGCCGAAACTAGCGCTGAAGAACGAGTCCCGCGAACCCCCGGCGCTCCCGCGGATGTTCCGACGTGCGCGGGAGTGCCGACGGTGCGCGGGAAGCACCGCTGGGTCAGGCCTGGACGACGGGCAGGGTGATCTTGGTCGGGTGCTCCGGACCGTGCAGGATCTGGGTCCGCCCGGGCTGGGTGTGCGAGGCGGTGGCGATCGGTTCGCCGGTCTGGTGGTTGCGGATGTAGTTCGGGAATCCTCCGCCGCTGATCTGGACCCGGAGCCGGTGCCCGCGCAGGAAGCGGTACGCGGTCGGCAGCAGCTCGACCTCCACCTTCCGCACTCCTTGATCATCTTCGGCCGGATCGCCCGGTCGCAGTCGGCGGATGCCCTCGATCACGTTCAAGGATCGACCGTTGCCGCCGACGTCGCAGACTCGAACAAAGACGTCGGTGTCGGCATGATCGGTCCGTACGAACACCGTGGCGGTCGATTCGCCGATCACGTCAAGATCATGTTCCAGCGGCTCGGTCTGATAGGTCAGCACGTCATCCCTGCCCTCGATGGCACGGTTGTCCGCCTGTCCCCCGGCCGCGTTGAGCGGTGCGCCACCGATGATCGGCGTCGGGTCGCCCGGGTCGTAGCGGAAGGCTCGATTCGCTTCGCTGGTTGGGGATTCTGACCGGAGCCAGCCGTCGGCGTGCAGGTGGAGCTCGCGCGTCTCCGCTTCGACCGGCCACCGATCGAAGTCCAGCCACCGGTCGGCGCCCTGCAGGAACAGCCGGGCCGGCGGCCGGCTCAAGATCAACTTGTCGTCGAGCAGGTGCCCGGTCAGCCAGTCGATCTGATCGCGATAGATAGCCCGCAGCGACGACGGCTGACCGTGCCACCACGGGCCGACGGTGAGCCGGGCCGGCACTCCGGCCTCCTGCAGCGCGGTGAAGTCTCGCAGCTGCTGGGGCAGGAAGATGTCGTACCAGCCGGCCACCATCGAGGCCGGCGTGCCCAGCTCGGCCAGCTGCTGACCATGATCAAGAAAGTCCCAGTGGTGATCATCCGGCTCGGCATGCTCCACGACGTCGTGCAGGAACTGCACCCGTTTGCCGATCGCGGCGAGATCGGCGCGGGACGCGGGCAGCGTCGGCATCGCGGCGGAAACCTTGCGACGCAAGGCGAATCGCTGCCACGGCGGCATCCGATCCTCCTGGGTGCCGATGGACGACGACCAGGCCAGCGCGAGCTGCCAGCCGACCGATCGGCCCGGATAGAACGTCGGCCGGAAGTCCGAGGCGGTGACGCCGAGCGCGACCGCGGACAGCTTCGGATCCGCGTACGGGGCCACAGCCCACTGCGTGTAGCCGAAGTAGCTCGCCCCGGCCATCGCGATCCGGCCGTCACACCACTGTTGATCACGCACCCAGTCGAGGGTGGCCAAGCCGTCATCGCGCTCGTGCCGGAACGGCTCGAAGTCACCGGCCGATCCGAAGCAGCCGCGGACGTCTTGCACCACCACCTGCAGCCCGCGCCGAGCAAGCCCGAGTCCGTACGCTCTCGACATCGGATTGCTCTTGTCGTACGGGGTCCGCACCAGGACGACCGGACCGCGGTCGACCTCGGCCGGCCGGTAGTGATCGGTCGCCAGCGTCGTACCGTCCGGCAGCGGCATCGCCAGATCGCGGCGTACCTCGACGTGCTCTGTCCGGGCCTCGCCCAGTCCCAGCAGTCGATCCAGCAGCGGGCCGAACACGCGATCCATGAGCTTCTGTTCGATCATGATCACTCCTCCCGGGAGTCCGGATTCTCTTGACTGACCGTCGATCTACTGGCGGTCGATTCCTTGCGGCAGCCGATCGCGATCCCAGCCGATCAGCTCGACCGCGGTGGCGAAGGCATAGCGGTCGGTCATGCCGGCGACATAGCCGACGGCAGCGTGCACCCGATCACAGTTGCTGTCGAGCGAGCCGGCGGGCAGCCGATCGGGATGATCAAGGTAGAAGTCGACCAACGCGGTCAACACCTCCACCACTGCACGCGATTGCGCCAGCGAGTCGGGCCGAGTGTAGATGCGTTCGTAGTTGAAGGCGCGCAATGCGGCCAGCGCGGCCGCCGGCTCGGCCGCCATCCCGACCCGATCATGCTCGGCGACGGTGCCGATGATCGACCGGATGAACACGCTCAGCTGCTCTCGCCGGCTGCGACCGCAGACGGCAGTGACCTCCGCAGGCAGCTCGTCAAGATCAACAATGCCGGCGTGCGCGGCGTCTTCAAGATCATGCGCACAGTAGGCGATCCGGTCCGCCCAGCTGACGATCTCGCCTTCCACGGTGCCCGGTGCCGGCCGGGACCAGGAGTGATTACGGATGCCGTCCTGCGTTTCCCGGCAGAGATTGAGATCGGTGAGCACCACGTCGGCGCCCCACGGTCCGTGGTCGTAACCACCCGGCAGGTAGGCGTCGAAGGCGTCCTCGCTGGCGTGCCCACCGGGCCCGTGACCACAGTCGTGACCGAGCGCAATCGCTTCGGTCAAAGCGATGTTGACGCCGATCCCGCGGGCGATCGAGGTCGCCACCTGGGCGACCTCAAGCGCGTGGGTCAGCCGGGTTCGTTGATGATCACTGGGATAGACGACCACCTGGGTCTTGCCGGCCAGCCGGCGGAACGCGGTCGAGTGCACGATCCGATCGCGGTCGCGTTCGAAGCAGGTGCGCTCGTCGTCCGGCCGTTCGTCCCGTTCCCGGTTGCCGGCGCCGCGTGCCAGAGTCGCCCCGGGCCGCAGCAACGCGGCTTCCCGTTCCTCCCGCACCTGACGGCCGACGACCGAGCCCGGGCCGACCGCGGCCCGGGAGTCGGCGTGGGCACGGACGACACTGTCCACCTCGTGGCCGCGCATCGTCGTCGCCCAGGCCCGGGCTCGGGGCGAGATGTCGCTCTGCTCGCTCACCTGGCCGGTGCTCCGTACACATGATCAACTCGTACGGTCAGCACCAGCCGACGATCCTCGACCATGGCCCGACGGTAGTCGTCCCAGTCCGGATGCTCGGTGCCGGAGACGTCCCGGTAAACCTTGATCAACTCCTCCACGGTCGCATCCTGAGGATCGGCCGCGACCGGGCTCAGCTCGGCGGTGCCGTCGGCGACGCTGTAGGACCAGCCGTCGGCGGAGGTGGTGTAGAGGGTCGCGCGCGGATCGCGGCGCAGGTTGCGGGTCTTGATCCGGCCGTCGGTGATCGAGATCTTGAACGTCGAGTGCGCGGCGTCGAAGGCGTACGAGATGTTGGTGATCTGAGGTCCGCCGTCGGACTTGATCGTGGCCAGTGCGCAGTTGCCGCGACTGCCGAACGCCGCGAGCAGCTCATCCGATGACGCCATGGTGGCAGCGTAACGAGGGGCCGCCGGCGACCTCCGGGCTGCCCGACGCACTCCGTCCGAAACCTGGAACAACAGCTGAGCCAGGGGTGATATGAGACGCCCTAACTATTAGACTGCCTAACCATGTCCTCTGCAGAGATGCCGGCAGCATCGCCGCGGCCGGAAGACGACCTGCTGGCCGCGGTCGATGCGACCTTGTGGCTCGCCCGCAACATCGAACGCACCCGTGCCCCGCTGACCACGTCGCAGTTCCGGATCCTGCGCCGGGCCGCGGCCGGCGGCGAACGGGCGGCCCGGCTGGCCGAGCGGCTGGCGGTCCGCAAGCCGACGCTGACCGCGATCGCCGACGGGCTGGTGGCGGCCGGTCTGCTCACCCGGGAGGCGGACTCCGCCGACCGGCGGGTGATCCGACTCGAGCTCACCCCAGCCGGTCGAGCCGCGCTGGCCGAGACCGAACGGATCTACGCCGAGCGCTTCACCGAGCTGCTCGACGACTCGGCCGAACCCGATCGGCTGTTGGCGTTGATGGCCGAGTTGGAGGACCACCGGGTGACCCGGCTGAACGCACCGCAGCCGGCGACCGTCGCCGGATCGGAGGGCGCCCGGTGACCCAGCTCGCAACCGCCTCCGGCACCTCGACCGAACAACCGAGCACCGACAGCGCGCCGGCCCGGCCGGAAGACCGCTGGGTCCGCCGGATCGCCGGCTACTGCTGGCGGTTCAAACCCAGGGTGCTGATCGCGTTCGGGGCCGGCGTGGTCAGCCAGGTCCTGGCCGTCACGCTGCCGCTGATCCAGCGCCAGATCATCGATCACGTGATCTTAAAGCCGGTGCAGCCGCTGCTGCCCTGGGCGGCCCTGCTGGTGATCGTCGCCGCGGCCGTCTTCGGCCTGACCTACCTGCGCCGCTTCAACGGCGGCCGGCTCTCGGTCGACGTCCAGCACTCACTGCGTACCGACGTCTTCAACTCGCTGGCCAAGCTGGACGGCGCCAAGCAGGACGGGCTGAGCACCGGCCAGGTGGTCGGCCGGACGACCTCGGACCTCACCCTGGTCCAGGCGCTGTTGCAGATGCTGCCCAACCTGGTCGGCAACCTGGTCATGTTCGTCGCCTCGATCACGGTGATGTTTTCGTTGTCGCCGATGCTCGCGCTGATCGCGCTGGCCACGATTCCGGCGCTGTGGATCCTGGGCCTGCGCAGTCGAGCGAAGCTGTTCCCGTCCAGTTGGTTCGCCCAGCAGACCGACGGCGAATTGGCCGGCGCCGTGGAAGCGGCGACGTCCGGAGTCCGCGTGGTGAAGGGCTTCGGCCAGGAACGGCAGGAACTCGACCGGGTCGACGACGTCTCCCAACGGCTGTTCGGCGCGCGGCTGCGGACGATCAAGCTCAACAGCATCTACAACCCTGCCATGCAGGCGATCCCGCAACTGGGCACGGTCGGCGTACTGGCGCTGGGCGGCTACCTCGCGGTGCACGGCGGGCTGACACTGGGTACCTTCCTCGCCTTCTCCACCTACGTCACCCAGATGGCCAACCCGGTCCGGCTGCTCAGCCTGCTGCTGACCACCGGCCAGCAGGCGAAGGCGTCGGTGATCCGGATCTTCGAGATCATCGACACCCGGCCGACCGTCAAGGAACTTCCCGATGCCGAGCAGCTGCGGCCCGGACCCGGTCGGCTCACCTTCACCGACGTGAGCTTCTGCTACGAGGCCGGCCGGTCGGTGCTGGACGGCATCAACCTGACCGTCGAGCCGGGCGAGACGCTGGCCATCGTCGGCGGGTCCGGGTCGGGCAAGTCGACGATCGCGCAGTTGGTGCCCCGCTTCTACGACTGTTCGCAGGGCGTCGTCCGGATCGACGGCCAGGACGTACGCGGGCTGACGGTGGAATCGCTCAGGGCAGCGATCGGGATCGCGCCCGAGGACAGCTTCCTCTTCAGCGAGAGCATCGCGGCGAACATCGCGTACGAACGACCGAACGCGAGCCGGGCCGAGATCGAGGTCGCGGCCGAGGCTGCCCATGCCGACGGCTTCATCAGCGAACTGCCGAAGGGGTACGACACCGTGGTCGGCGAGCAGGGCCTCACCCTGTCCGGCGGCCAGCGGCAGCGGGTGGCGCTGGCGCGCGCGATCCTGGCCGATCCGCGGATCCTGATCTTGGACGACGCCACCTCGGCGATCGACGCCCGGGTCGAGGCGGAGATCCACGCCAACCTGCATCGGGTGTTGCACGGGCGGACCACGCTGGTGATGGCGCATCGTCGCTCGACGCTGCAGCTGGCAGACCGCATCGCCGTACTTGATCATGGGCGGATCGTCGACTTCGGCACCATCGAGGAATTGGAGCAACGCTCCGAGCTCTTCCGTGAACTGCTGGCCGGGCCGGAGAACTTGATCTTCGACGACGACGCGGACGGCTGGCGGACCGGCGAGGTCACTGCCGGGCTGTGGGATCCGGATGCGGTGCCTGGCGGCGTCGACGACCCGGTGATCGCCGACCGGCTGGCGCGGATGGGTGCTGCCGGTGGACGCGGCGGCGGTGGCGGTGGTCGCGGGCTGAGCTCCGGGATGGCGTCGATGCCGCCGACCCCGGAGTTGCTGGACGCGGTGGACAAGTTGCCGCCGGCCGACGGCCGGCCCGAAGTCGATCCGGCGTTCGCCCGGGCCAGTGATGATCACTTCCGGCTCGGTTCGCTGCTGCGCAAGTTCCGGCTGCCGTTCGCGGTCGGATTCGGGCTGGTCGCCGCGGATGCCCTGTGTGGTTTGGCTTTGCCGGTGTTGATCCGCGACGGCATCGACGACGGCGTCAACAAGGGTCTGCTGACCGCGATCTGGGTGGCATCGGCGTTGGCGCTGGCCGTCGTACTGATCGACTGGGGCGTGCAGATCGCCGCGATGCGGGTCACCGGCCGGACCGGCGAGCGTTTCCTCTACACGCTGCGGGTGAAGATCTTCAGCCACCTGCAGCGGCTCGGGCTCGACTACTACGAGCGCGAGATGGGCGGCCGGATCATGACCCGGATGACGTCCGACGTGGACGCGCTGTCCTCCTTCATGCAGACGGGTCTGGTCACCGCACTGGTCAGCCTGCTGTCGTTCTTCGGCATCCTGACCGCACTGTGTTTCCTCAATCTCCGGCTGATGCTGGTGGTCGGTCTGGTGTTGCCGGTGCTGGTGATCACCACGCTGGTCTTCCGCCGGGTCAGCAGCCGGGCCTATCGCCAGGCCCGGGAACAACTGTCGGTTGTGAACGCCGATCTGCAGGAGAACGTGGCCGGGCTGCGGATCACCCAGGCCTTCCGCCGCGAGGAGCACAACGCGGCCCGGTTCGCCAACCTGTCCGACGGCTATCGGCGTACCCGGACCCGGGCGCAGCGCTACATCTCGATCTACTTCCCGTTCGTCCAGTTCCTCAGTGCGTTGGCCGGGGCGCTGGTGTTGATCTTGGCCGCGACCCAGTTCCACAACAGCATGATCACCGCGGGCGGACTGATCGCGTACCTGCTCTACATCGATCTGCTGTTCGCGCCGATTCAGAACCTGTCCCAGGTCTTCGACGGCTATCAGCAGGCGATGGTCGGTCTGATGCGGATCCGCGAGTTGCTCAGTACCCCGACCTCGACTCCGTCGGCCGAACGGCCGGTGATCTTGGACCGGGTCGACGGCCGGATCGACTTCGACGACGTCGTGTTCCAGTACGAGACCGCGAACCGGCCGGCGCTGGACGGCATGACGGTCTCGATCGCGGCCGGTGACACGGTCGCACTGGTCGGTGAGACCGGCGCCGGGAAGTCCACCGTGGTCAAGCTGATCGAGCGGTTTTACGACATCAACGACGGCTCGATCCGGATCGACGATCATGATCTTCGATCACTGGATCTGCCCGCGTACCGGCGCCACGTGGGGTTGGTGCCGCAGGAGAGTTACCTCTTCCCGGGCAACATCCGTGACCAGGTCGCGTACGGGCGACCGAGCGCGAGCGATGCCGAGGTGGAGGCGGCGGCCCGGGCCGTGGGTGCGCACGAGATGATCTCCCGGCTGCCGGGCGGCTATCTGCATCCGATCGCCGAACGCGGCCGCAACCTGTCTGCGGGCCAACGCCAGTTGATCGCGCTGGCCCGGGCGGAGTTGGTGAAGCCGGCGATCCTGCTGTTGGACGAGGCGACCGCGGCGCTGGACCTGCGCAGCGAGGCGATGGTGACCCACGCGACCGAGCGGCTGGCCGAACAGCGGACCACGATCGTGGTCGCACACCGGCTGACCACGGCGGCCCGGGCCGACCGGATCCTCTACATCGAACACGGCCGGCTGGCCGAGGACGGAACGCATGAGGAGTTGCTGGCCCTGGACGGCGGATACGCCGAACTCTGGCGAACCTTCATCGGCGACCCGGACCACTCGCACCTGTGATCGTGACCGCCCTCCATCAGCCGCACCCAAGAACGCCCAGCGCGCGCGAAATATCGGGTGCGAGAGAAGATTTCGCGCGCGGCTGAGTCCGGCCAGGGCCGATATCCGGTGCGGGAGACGATCTTGCGCGCGGCTGTCAGTTCACAGGTCGAGCGGATGCGGTACGTCGGTCAACGGCGGCAGCCCGAGTCGACCGGCCTCGGCCAGTCGTTGATCAGAGCGCTCGTCGAACGGCGCACGTCGACGGCGAAGGCTTCGCTCGGCCCAGGCCGCTGCCGACAGTGCCCGCTCGGCATCGTCATCCGATAACAGTCCGGCGGTACGAACCTCGGCGAAGTCGTCGAGATCTTCCACCGCGACCAGCCCCGAACGGAGCCGGAACGGGTCCAATTCCCAATCCAGGAAGCAAATCACGTCGGCGCCTCGGCGGATCCAGTCGCAGATCTCGATGCTGATGTGCAGCGCTCGTTCCGGCACCCGCCAGGTGGCCAGCCAGTGCTGCCCTGGGTCGGGGACCAGGATCAGCGAGTCCAGCCCCGGCTGATCCCCGCCTTCGACCGAACACTGCTCGTCACTGTGTCCGTCGGTCGAGCGGAAGATCGAGCCCGCCGGCGTGAACAGCCAGAGCCCGTCCGCGTCATGATCAACTGCGTACGCCTGCCAGCAGCCGCGACCGCCGTGCAGCTTCTGCTTGCAGACAGTGACCACCGCCGGCCCTCCGGCATCCGAGTTGAGCACGGCGATAGCAAACCACGCCACCGAGGCCCGCAGGGTAGAGGTCGGGCTGGAACTGGCGGCCGGAGGCGGATCAATCGATCGATCCCGGCGGCACAACCCAGACCTGTGGCTGCCCGGTGACCGCTGCGATGTGCTCAAAGTCGTGGTCGTAGTGCAGGATCACCGCCCCGTTCAGTTCAGCCGCTGCGGCCGACAGCAGATCGAAAACCCCGGCAGCCCTGTGGTGACCGCGCTTCGCCATCCGCAGCTGAACCTCCCGGGCCCGTTCGGCCGCCTCCTCCGTCAACGGAAGTAACCGATAAAGGTCGCGTCTGCGAAGTTGGATGGCCTCGACCTCGGCGAAGTCGCGTCCCGAGTACCCCGCCTCGAGGTCAATCGTGGCGCACGTCGCCGCGAGCCTGTCCGCGATCAGTCCTGCAACGACCTCATGCACTCTGGGGTTCTTGTGTCGAGCAAGCACTGACGTGTCGATCAAGTAATGGCGACCTCCGACCAACTCAGTCATCACCGACGAGCGGTCTTCATGATCTGCTCGTCACCGATGTCGGGCCCGACCCCCGATGAGTACGGATCATCCAGAAGCTGCTCGATCCGCTTCCTACGCGCCGCGACGAACGCGAGCGCAGCGTTGACCGTATCCTTCTTGGTCGTCGTACCGAGCTCCCGCGCCGCCTGAGCGAGTGCCTCGTCGTCCAGGTCAATCATCGTCTTCATATTGCTGATGATATATCCACATGTCAATCATCAGCAATACTGCGGTCACTACCCGCCGGAGACGCCGATCTCGGCGCCGGAGAGTTCAAGATCAAGTCCGCAGGTGTCGGCGAGCCAGCCCTCGGGCAGCGCAACCTTGCTGCGTGGGGAGCCTTGCCGTCCGCGCGGTTTGCCGAATTCCTCAACCGGGTAAGGAAGATCCGGGTCCAACCGGGAAAGATGATCATCGAGCTCGGTGAGGCTGGAGATCATGCCGAGGTTGCGGCGGATGTCGCCGCCGACCGGGAATCCCTTGAAGTACCAGGACATGTGCTTGCGCAGGTCGGCACACCCGCGCTGCTCGGTCATCAGGCCGGCCAGCAGTTCGGCGTGCCGGCGGACCATGGTCGCCACCTCACCGGACGTCGGCAACGTACGCGTCGGCCGGCCCGCGAAGGCGTCGGCAAGATCACGGAACAGCCAGGGACGGCCGAGGCAACCACGGCCGATCACCACTCCGGCGGCGCCGGTGTGCTCGATCATCCGCAGCGCATCAGCCGCCTCCCAGATGTCACCGTTGCCGAGCACCGGGATGTCGACATGATCAACGAGCGCCGCGATCGCGTCCCAGTCGGCGGTGCCGGAGTAGGCCTGTTGAGCCGTACGGCCGTGCAGCGCGATGGCCGATATCCCTGCCTGTTCGGCGATCCGGCCGGCATCGAGGTAGGTCAGATGATCATCGTCGATGCCCTTGCGGGTCTTGCAGGTGACCGGGACCGCGTACGGTTCTGCGGCGTTCACCACAGCGCGCAGGATCGCCTCCATCAGATCCCGCTTCCACGGCAACGCCGCACCGCCGCCCTTGCGGGTGACCTTCGGCACCGGGCAGCCGAAGTTCATGTCCACGTGGCCGACGCCGAAGTCGCCACAGAGGATCTTGGCCGCCTCGGCCATGTAGTACGGGTCGGTGCCGTAGAGCTGCACGCTACGGGTGCTCTCCCCCGGGTCGAACTGCAGCATGTCCAGCGTCTTGGCGTCCCGCTCGACGATGCCGCGCGAGGTGATCATCTCGCACACGTACAGTCCCGCACCCTGTTCCCGGCAGAGTTGGCGGTAGGCGGCGTTGGTGATGCCGGCCATCGGCGCCAGCACCACCGGGGTGTCGACCGTGAGCGTGCCCAGCCGCAGTGGCCGAACCTTCGGTCCGGCGCCTTGCTCAGGAGCCGAGGAAGGGCCCGGAGCTTGTCGAAGGGCTGGATTGACGAGCTGAGAGACCAAGATCAGCAGCCGATCAGCTTCGGGGCCAGGTACTCGGAGACCTTGTCCAGGCTGACCCTCTCCTGGGTCATGGTGTCGCGTTCACGAACGGTGACCGCATCGTCTTCCAGGGTGTCGAAATCGACGGTTATGCAGTACGGCGTACCGATCTCGTCCTGGCGGCGGTAGCGGCGACCGATCGCCTGGGCGTCGTCGAAGTCGACGTTCCAGTGCTTGCGCAGCTCGGCGGCAAGATCACGAGCCTTCGGCGACAGCTGCTCGTTGCGGGACAGCGGCAGCACGGCGGCCTTGACCGGCGCGAGTCGCGGGTCGAGCTTGAGCACAGTCCGCTTGTCCACCCCGCCCTTGGTGTTGGGCGCCTCGTCCTCGGTGTACGCGTCCACCAGGAACGCCATCAGCGAGCGGGTGACACCGCCGGCCGGCTCGATCACGTACGGGATGTAGCGCTCGCCCTTGGCCTGATCGAAATAGGACAGGTCGGTGCCGGAGTGCTTGGAGTGGGTTCCAAGATCAAAGTCGGTCCGGTTGGCGATGCCCTCCAGCTCGCCCCACTCGTTGCCCGGGAACTCGAAGCGGTACTCGATATCGACCGTCCGCTTGGAATAATGCGACAACTTCTCCTGCGCGTGCTCATACAAGCGCAGGTTGTCGGCAGCGATTCCAAGATCGACATACCAGTCTCGGCGGGTGTCGATCCAGTACTGGTGCCACTGTTCGTCGGTGCCCGGCTCGACGAAGAACTCCATCTCCATCTGCTCGAACTCGCGGGTGCGGAAGATGAAGTTGCCGGGAGTGATCTCGTTGCGGAAGGACTTGCCGGTCTGCGCGATGCCGAACGGCGGCTTCTTCCGCGCCACGGTGAGCACGTTGTTGAAGTTCAGAAAGATGCCCTGCGCGGTCTCCGGCCGCAGGTAGTGCAGCCCGGACTCGTCCTCGATCACCCCCAGGTAGGTCTTCAACATCATGTTGAAGTCCCGCGGCGGCGTCCACTTGCCCTTGGTGCCGCAGTTCGGGCAGTTGAGCAGATCGAAGGTGACGGTGTCCGGGTCGTCGATGTCCCGCTTGGCGGCGTACGCCTCCTGCAGGTGATCGGCACGGAACCGCTGATGGCAGTTCAGGCATTCGACCAGCGGGTCGGTGAAGACGCCGACGTGGCCGGAGGCGACCCAGGTCTGCTTGGGCAGGATGATCGCCGAGTCCAGGCCGACCACATCGTCGCGGCCGGTGACCATCGACTTCCACCACTGCCGCTTGATGTTCTCCTTCAGCTCGACGCCGAACGGCCCGTAGTCCCAGGCCGAACGCGTACCGCCGTAGATCTCACCGGACTGGAACACGAACCCCCTGCGCTTGCACAGGCTGATGACGTCGTCGAGCTTGCTCTTGGCCACGAAAACTCTCTCCACGCTGTGAGCGGACACCCGGCTGGCGCCCGCACGGTCGGGCTTCAGGCTAGTTGATCGCCCCGTCCCGGCGCGAAGCGAAAACCACCGCCGACCTGTCAGCGTCAGGAGTCGCTACAGCGCACTCTGGCGCTGACAGGTCCGTTAGGTTGGCGGGCATGGACAGGCTTGCGGTCATCGATGACGAGGCGCGACGGTTTGCCGAGGTGCTGGCGGACGCGGATCCGCGGGCGCGGGTGCCCACCTGCCCGGACTGGAATGCGGCCGATCTGCTCTGGCATCTGACCGAGGTGCATCTGTTCTGGGCCGGAATCCTGGCCGGCCGGATCCGGGACGAAGAGGCCCTGGCGACGATCGAGAGTGCCAAGCCGGACCGCCCGAAGACCATCGCCGAGACGCTGCCACTGCGCGAGCAAGCGACCCGGCAACTGCTGGAACAACTGTCCGAGCTGGACGACGCGGAGCCGCGTTGGTCCTGGTGGCCGCCGGATCAGACCGTGGGTTTCACCCGCCGGATGCAGACCTACGAGGCGACCATGCACCGGGTCGACGCAGAGTTGACCGCGGGCAGGCCGATCAGCCCGATCTCCGACGAGGTGGCCGCAGGCGCGATCGACCACTGCGTGGACGTGATGTGGGGCTGGCTCGAACCGTGGGCCAGCTACGAGCCGCAGGCGGTGATCGAGTTCGTCGCCGACGGCAGCGGTCAACGCTGGCTGGTCGAGGTCGGCCACTGGTCCGGTACGGAGCCGGAGTCAGGCAAGGTCTGGGACTTTCCCCGCGCCGTACGAGCATCCGACGGCGAACCGACCGCGAAGGTCACCGCACCCGTTGTTGATCTTGCTCTGTGGGCCTGGACCCGCGGTGGCAGCGTCGACATCTCCGGCGACGAGCCGGCCCGAGCGGCCCTGGACGCGCTGATGGAGTCGGGCATCCAGTAGCCCTCGTGGTGACAGAACACCGGGCTCACAGGTCGAAGTTGACCGGATCCTCGTACGCCGACGGCTCGTCGATGGCCAGGCTCAGCAGCGGTACGGCGGCCATCCGGGCCTGATAGGTGCCGAGCCCGCGACGGTACGAGCCGACGTTGCGCCAGCGGGTGCTGACGGTCCACAGCGTCGGCTCGTCGAGGTTGCGGCCGAGGTCGCCGGTGAGGAAGCCGTCGGCCTGGGACAACGCGTCGATGGCGGCCCGGGCGTGCACGACGAAGTCCTCGGTGCGCTCCTCGGGCACCCGGAAGCGGCTGATCGCGATCATTGACTCAGCATCCGACCCAGACCCTGCGGTCGTAGAACTTGCCGTTGACCACCAGGCTGCCGAACGCGTACACGCAGACATGTGGCGGCGCGACCATTGCACCGGCGTACTCGTTGTAGGTCCCCTGGTCCCACCCGTTCAGACTCTTGCTGGAGATCTGCGCCCGCATCGCGTGTGCGCCGGGAAGCCGATCGACCACGAAGACGCAGATCCGGTGATCCCGGCGGTAGGCGTAGACCCGGCCCTGGACGCTCCCGCTGTCGGAGACCAGCCGCTTCCAGGTGACGAGTTTTCCGGCCTCGCAGTAGGCGCGACTCTTCAGCGCGATCGGTCCATTGGTGTATGCGGCCGCCGATGCCTGCTTCGCCGGAACCGCGATCGCCACCAGCGCGAGCACCATCATCGACGCCGCCAACGCAACCCTCTTCACCCTCATGTCTCCCGCTCTCGTGATCGCTCCAGTGTCGTGCCCGCGAGACACGAGCCCCGGGCGCAGCGCACGCTAGCGGAGCCGTGGCTCAGCCGCACCCACAACCTGCCGCCGCACCCGAGATTTCGGGTGCGGCGGCACGTTTCGGGTGCGGGAGTGACCGAAGCGACGGCAACAGCGATCGTCGGACTTGACTTCCGGTCAGCCGTTATTGAAAATGGTTTTCATGCCAATCTTCCCGCGCGCGCTCGGCCTGCTGCTCGGCATCGGTTCTCTCCTTCTGCTCGCCGCCTGTGGGGCCGTCACCGGGACAGGCTCGGACGGATCGCGGCCCGGTCAGCTGCGGATCGTCGCGAGCTTCTATCCGTTCCAGTTCGTGGCCGAGCGCGTCGCGGGTTCTCACGCGACCGTGGAAAGCCTGACCAAGCCCGGCGCCGAGCCGCACGACCTCGAGCTGACGCCCAAACAGGTCGGCAGTGTCACCGACGCCGACCTCGTCGTCTATGAGCAGCACTTCCAGGCTGCGGTGGACGAGGCGGTTGCGCAGAGCGGCAACCAGAACGTGCTCGACACCACCAGCGTCGTCCCGCTGCAAGATCACGGGCCGCTCGGCGAGGACGAGCACGACGATCATGATCACGCCGGCAACGCCAACCTGGATCCCCATGTCTGGCTGGATCCGAACAACATGATCAAGATCACCGATGCGGTGGCGGACAAGCTGACCAAGATCGATCCCGATCATGCCGCCGACTATCACAAGAACGTGGGCGCACTCGATGCTGATCTTCGTCAGCTCGACGACAGCTACCGCGAGGGCCTGAAAACCTGCCAGCGTACGGAATTCGTCACCTCGCATGCCGCCTTCGGCTACCTGGCAGAACGCTACGGCCTGCAGCAGATCAGCATCAGCGGCCTGAGTCCGGACAACGAACCGTCGCCGGCACGAATCGCCGAGGTGCAACACCAGATCAGCAAGTACGACGTGACCACGATCTTCTACGAGACCCTCGCCTCGCCGGCGGTGGCCCAGTCGATCGCTCGTGATCTTGGTCTGCGAACCGATGTGCTCGATCCGATCGAGGGCATCACCGAACAATCACGTGGGACGAACTATCTTGCGGTGATGAAGTCCAATCTCACCGCACTGGAGAAGGCGAACGGGTGCAGCTGAGATGACGATCCTCGATGATGGTGCGATGGCCGACGACCAGCAGGACGCGCAGCCGGTGACCCAGCGGGAGCCGGTGCTGACCGCCCGCGACGTGTCGGTGGAGCTGGGCGGACTGCCGGTGCTGCGCGGCATCTCGCTGGCCGTCCATCGCGGCGAGACGGTGGCTCTGCTCGGCGGGAACGGTTCGGGCAAGTCCACCCTGGTACGAGCCCTGCTGGGCCTGACCGCGTTGCGCCGCGGCTCGGTTCGGCTGTTCGGCACCGAGATCGGGCGCTTCCGTGACTGGTCCAAGGTCGGCTACGTGCCGCAACGGTCCACCATCGACCTGACCCGGGCGAAGGTGAACGAGATCGTCGGCTCCGGTCGGCTCGGTCATCGGCTGCCCTTCGTCCCGCCGCGGGCCAAGGACCGGCAGGTGATCGGTGAGGCGCTCCAGGTCGTCGGGCTCGCCGACCGGGCGCAGGCCGAGATGCAGCAGTTGTCCGGTGGCCAACAGCAGCGAGTATTGATCGCCCGCGCGCTGGCGGCCGAACCGCGGCTGCTGGTGCTGGACGAGCCGACCGCCGGAGTTGATCTTGAACACCAGCAGATCCTGGCCGATGTGCTGACCGAGCTGCTGCGCCGCGGGATGGCGATCCTGGTTGTGCTGCACGAGATCGGTCCGCTGACGCCGTTGGTCGATCGGGCGATCGTGCTGCGGGACGGCCGGATCGTGCACGACGGCGAACTGCCCCGTTCGGCCACCGAGCTTCATGATCACCAACGGGCCGGGCACGGTGGGCACGAGGTGGGTGAGATTTCCGGCCCTTCGGCAAGCTCAGGGCCCTTCCTTCCCAGCTACGGAACCTTGCCTCCCAGCTCCGGTCCTCTGCAACCACCGTCGGCGTCATCGGGCAGGAGCGAATCATGATCTGGGTCCTGCATTACCCGTTCATGCAACGGGCGTTGATCGCTGCGTTGCTGACCGGGCTGATCGCGCCGGCGATCGGTGCCTACATCGTGCAGCGACGACTCAGCCTGCTCGGCGACGGTCTCGGTCACGTCGCGATCGCCGGCGTCGGTCTGGCGCTGCTGACCGGGAGTGCGCCGTTGCCGGTTGCGGTGCTGGTCTGCGTGGCCGGTTCGGTGACGGTGGAGATCCTGCGGCAGCGCGGCAAGGCCACCGGCGACGTCGGCCTGGCGATCTTGTTCTACGGCGGACTGGCGGCCGGTGTGTTGATGTCGGCGTTCGCCGGTGGCGGCACCGGCGCGCTGTCGCAATATCTGTTCGGTTCGCTGACCGCGGTCAGCCCGTCCGATCTGATCATGATCGGTGTGCTCGCGGTGGTGGTGCTGATTCCGACGATCGGCCTTGCCCCGCAGCTGTTCGCGGTCAGTGCGGATGAGGACTTCGCCCGTGTACTCGGGTTGCGGGTGCGGTTCTACAACATCCTGGTGGTGATCTTGGCGGCGATCACGGTGTCGCTCTCGATGCGTACCGTCGGGCTGCTGCTGGTCAGCGCGCTGATGGTGGTCCCGGTCGCCGCGGCCAACAATCTGGTACCGGGTTTCTATGCCTCGTTGGGTTGTGCGATGGCGATCGGGGTCGTGGTCTCGGTCGGCGGTGCGGCCGGTTCGTACTACGCCAACGCCGCCCCCGGTGCGTTGATCGTGGTGCTGGCGATCGCGGTGTTCGCGATCAGTTGGCCGGTGTCGGCGCTGCTGCGACGCCGACGTCGTATGCCGATCACGCTGCCGCAGTCGGCCGAACCGCCCGGCATCAGGTCACCGCACGTGCTGGCCGGGACCCATCCGCACCAGCACGGCGATCCGGACTGTGATCATCCGTCGGTGCAGCACGGTGATCACGTCGACTATGTCCACGACGGCCACCGGCACGCCGTCCATCGTGATCATTACGACGAGCACTGAGGAGCGAGCGTGGTTTCGATGAGCGAGGCTGACTCCAGGAGTGAGGCCGTTTCCACCGGCGGAGCCGGCAAGTCCGGCGCTCCGCAACGCCGGACCAGGCAGCGGGCAGCGGTGGACAAGGTGCTGTCGGCGGGCACCGATTTCCGAACCGCACAACAGATCCACGACGAGTTGCGGCATTCGGACGCGGCGGTAGGCCTGACCACCGTGTACCGGACGCTGCAGCTGATGGCCGACAGCGGCGAGGTCGACGCGATCCGTACCAGCGACGGCGAGATGAGTTACCGCCGCTGTTCCGGCGGCCATCATCATCACCTGGTCTGCCGCAGTTGTGGCCGTACGGTGGAGATCTCCGGCCCCACGGTGGAGAAGTGGGCGAACGCGGTCGCGGCCAAGTACGGCTTCCGCGATGTTGATCATGAACTGGAGATCTTCGGCACCTGCGGCGATTGCTGACGGCGGCAGCTGGTCGTCCTTGCCGGATCGGCCCCTGATAGGCGAACAACGGCGCCCGTACGGCCTATCATCAGCAACGTGTCACAGGATTCGGAAAGCCCGCTGCCCGCGCCGATGGTGCGCGCCAGCGATCACGATCGCGAGGCCGCGGCCGAGCAGTTGCGGGCCGCGGTCAGCGACGGACGGCTGGAGCTGTCCGAGTTGGACGAGCGGCTGACCGCCGTCTACCGGGCCAAGACCCGCGCCGAGGTGGCCGCGACCACAGTTGATCTTGAACCCGCAGACACCAAGCCGCTGACGCTGACCACCAAGAGCGGATTCCTGCGCCGTACCGGAGTGTGGTCCGCACCGGCCGAGATCACTGCCCAGGTGGACTCGGGTTCGATCAAGCTCGACTTCACCGGGGCGCGAGTGCCCGGGCGGGAGGTGCTGGTCCGCGCCACCGCAAAGTCGGGCCGCATCGTGCTGGTCGTCCCGCACGATTGGGCGGTGGTGATGGACGACGTGTCCAGCGGCGCCGGCCGGGTGCCCAACAAGGTCGGTGGCGATCCGGCAACGGCTCGTCACGTCGTCCGGGTTGTCGGGACCGTGGGCGCCGGGGTGATCAAGGCCCGCTACCCACGCCGCCGCTTCATCGACTGGATCCGCGGCCGATCCAACTGATCACCGGCCGGAATCCTCGACCACGTTGGGAATTGCGCCACCGTAACGGCGATCCCGATCGACGTAGAGCTCGATCGCCCGCCACAGATCACGGCGGTCGAAGTCCGGCCACAGTTGATCAAGGAACACCATCTCTGCGTACGCGGACTGCCACAGCAGAAAGTTCGACGTGCGCTGCTCCCCCGAGGACCGGACGAACAGATCGACATCGGGAATCTCCGGCTCGTCGAGATAGTTCCGGAAGGTCGCCTCGGTCAGCTTGTCCGGATTCAGCTCGCCGGCGGCGGCCCGCTGCGCGATCCGCCGAGCAGCGTCGACGATCTCGGCCCGGCCACCGTAATTGACGCAGAACTGCAGCGTCAGCACGTCGTTGCCCGCCGACTGCGCCTCCGCCGACTCCAGCTCACTGATCACACTGCGCCACAACCGCGGCCGGCGACCGGCCCAGCGGATCCGGACACCCATCGCATCCAACTCGTCGCGGCGACGGTGGATGACGTCCCGGTTGAACCCCATCAGCCAGCGCACCTCGTCCGGCGACCGCCGCCAGTTCTCCGTCGAGAACGCGTAGGCCGACAGGTATTTCACGCCCACCTCGATGGCGCCCTCGATCACGTCGAACAACGACGCCTCGCCGGCGGCGTGCCCGTCGGTGCGCGGAAGATTGCGGGCCTTGGCCCAGCGACCGTTGCCGTCCATCACGATCGCGACATGCTGCGGCAGCTTGCCGGCCGGTATCGCCGGCGGCCGCGCACCCGACGGATGCGGTTTGGGTGGCGTGTTGACGCGGAGCGTCGCCCTGCGTGGTGTGTTGGCGCGGAGCGTCGCCCCAGGCGGCATCGGATCGCGGCGGTACGTCGCCGGCTTGCGTTCCCGTCTCGGCACGGGCCAGACACTACCGCCGCCGAGGGGTAAAAACGTCGGACGAGATGCGTCGAAACCCCCTCCGGACGGGGGTTGGGGCCGTCTGCTCCGACATCTTTACCGCTTGTCGCGGAGCAACGGCGATGCGGCCGGAGCATCGGTCGATGCCGGACCGGTCTTGGACCGGCGCGCCGCCGGCGGCGTAGGGTCCGGTTGGACCGGCGGTCCGGCCGAACCCAGTCCGATGAGGAGCCAGCCGATGACCAAGATCACCGAGGTACGGGTGACGCCGATCCTGATCAGCGATCCGCCACTGCTGAACATCCAGGGCGTCCACCAGCCGTACGCGCCCCGGCTGATCATCGAGGTGGAGACGGCGGCCGGCGTCCTCGGACTCGGCGAGACCTACGGCGACACCGATTTTCTCAACCTGGCCAACGAATTCGCGCCCCGGCTGGTCGGCTCGTCGCTGAGCGTCAACGACCTCGAGTCAACGGTCCGGCAGTGTGCCGAACAGATCGAGTTGTCCCGGATCGACACCGGCGTCCGGGCCGGCGGGTTGCGCGGGGCCCGGACGATCGCCAAGACCGCTCGCAGTGTCGCCTCCGCATTCGAGGTGGCGATCTACGACGCGCTCGGCCAGGAGACCGGTCTGCCGGTGCACGCGCTGCTGGGTGGCAAGGTCCGCGACAGCGTCGAGTTCAGTGCCTACCTGTTCTATCGCTGGGCGGAGCATCCTTCGACAGGCTCAGGAAGCTCCGGGGAAGGCGGCTCAGAAATCCCCGACGAGGGGCTGCCGAAGGACGACTGGGGTGCCGCACTCGATCCCGAGGGCGTCGTCGCGCAGGCCCGGCGGATGGTTCGCGACTACGGATTCGGCTCGTTCAAGCTCAAGGGCGGCGTGTTCGAACCGGCGCAGGAGGTGGCCGCGGTCAAGGCACTGGCCGAGGCGTTTCCCGGCCACCCGGTCCGGCTGGATCCCAACGGCGCCTGGTCGGTGGCGACCAGTCTGCGGGTTGCCGCCGAGCTCGAGTCCATCGCCGAATACCTGGAGGATCCGACCACCGGCACCGAGCAGATGGCCGAGGTCGCCCGCGGCACCAGCCTGCCGCTGGCCACCAACATGTGCGTGACCTCGTTCGAGGAGATCCCGCACGCCTTCGCCACCGACGCGGTGCAGGTGGTGCTGTCCGACCACCACTACTGGGGTGGCCTCCGGGCGACCCAGGAACTTGCCGCGATCTGCCGTACCTTCGGCGTCGGCCTGTCGATGCACTCCAACACCCACCTGGGGGTCAGTCTGGCCGCGATGACCCAGGTCGCGGCAACGATCCCGACCCTGCGCTACGCCTGTGACACCCACCGGCCGTGGCAGACCGAGGACGTGATCACCGAACCGCACACGTTCGTCGACGGACGGCTGCCGGTCACCGACGCGCCCGGGCTCGGTGTCGAGCTGGACCATGATCAACTTCACCGGCTGCATCAGCGTTGGCTCGACCTGCCGATCCGCGATCGCGACGACGCGGCGGCTATTCGACGGGTACATCCGAACTGGACGGAACCTCGCTGGTGACGGCTGCTCGCCACAGCAGCAGGCCCGCCAGCAGCGCACCGATGGCTGCGCCGATGGTGTTCGTCACCACATCGCTGATCGAGGCGGTCCGAGTCGCGGCCAGCAGGGTGGCCTGAATCCCCTCGATCAGCAGGCTGAACAACAGCCCGAACAGCAGCCCGGCCCACCATCGCCCGAACTGCAGAGCGACCAGGAACCCGATCGGCACGAACATGCCGACGTTGGCCGCCTTCTCCAGCGTGGTGTAGCTGAACCAGGACGCCGACCGGTAGTGCGACCCCAGGGCCAGGATCGCCGCGATCAGGCCGGGCACCCGATCATCGACGGTCCGGACCGACATGGTGACCAGGCAGACGAACGCAACGTAGCCGACCATCAGCAAGATCACGATCCGGCGCCAGAGCATGGCTCTGATCATTCCCCACCGGGCAGCTCGTCGATGCCGAACGCGGGAATTCGCGCCGTCAACTCCGTAGGACGGTCATCTCCGGGCGGACGGTCAACCGGGCTGGGATGGCCGGATACGCTCTCGGCGTGTTGTCGCTGGAGTTGGTGCAGAGCTTCGTGACGGTCGCCGAGGAGTTGAACTTCGGCCGCGCCGCCGAACGGCTGAACGTCACCCAGCCGCCGTTGAGTCGCCGGATCCAGCAGTTGGAACGCGACCTCGGCGTCGAGTTGTTCGTACGGTCCCATCGCGGGGTCACACTGACTCCGGCCGGCGAGGCGTTCCTGGGCGATGCCCGCCGGCTGCTGGCGCTGGCCGAGGAGGCACGGGCGACGGTGCGCCGCGTGCCCGGCGGTGAGGTCGGTACGGTGTCGGTCGGCTTCACCGCGGCGACCGCGTACGAGTTCCTCGCCGACCTGCTGCGGCTGGCCGCCGATCGGCTGCCCGGCGTCCAACTGGTGCTGCGCGAGATGGTCACCGGCGCGCAACTGCAGGCGCTGCATCAGAACTCCCTCGATCTCGGGTTGATCCGGCCACCGGCCCGCGGCAGCGATCTGACCTCGCTGCCGGTCGCCTCCGAGCCGATGCTGGCCGCGGTGCCGTCGGGCTGCGAACTGGCCGGCTCGGCCGAGTTGTCGGTACGCGACTTCGACGGTCGGCCGCTGGTGATGTTCGATCCCGCCGGTGCCCGCTACTTCCACGACCTGGCGCTGGCCGCGTTCCGCAGCGCCGGCGTCACGCCGGAGATCCGGCAGTACGTCACCCAGATCCACACCGCGCTGGCACTGGTCGGGGCAGAGGTCGGGCTGGCCCTGGTGCCGCAGGCCGCGCGGGCGCTGCGATTCGAGGGGGTCACGTTGCTGCCGGTCGGCGACCTGGCCGGCTTCCCCGCCGAGCTGGAGGTCTGCTGGCGGCCGGACCGGATCAATCCGGCCCGGGACCGGCTGATCGCCCTGCTCACGGATCGAGTGCTGTTCACCGATTGACTGCAGCGTCACCGCGATGGGGAAGAATGTGTGAGTGCCGACCTATCGTGACGCGGCCGTCGTGCTGCGGACCCACAAGCTGGGCGAAGCCGATCGGATCGTCACCATGCTCAGCCGCGAGCACGGCAAGCTCCGGGCGGTGGCCAAGGGGGTGCGCCGGACCTCGTCCAAGTTCGGGGCCCGGCTGGAGCCGTTCGGCCACGTCGACATCCAACTGGCCACCGGGCGGACCCTCGATGTCGTCACCCAGGCAGTCACCCTGGACGCCTTCGGTCAGGGACTGATTGCCGACTATCCGCGCTACACCGCCGGCGAGGCGATGCTGGAGATGGCCGACCGGCTGGCCGCCGAGGAGGGCGAGCCGGCGCTGCAGCAGTATCGGCTGCTGGTCGGCGCACTGCGGGTGCTGGAGGCCGGGATCACCTCCGACGGACCGCGGCCGCCGTCGATGATCCTGGACTCCTATCTGCTCCGGTCGCTGGCGATCGCGGGTTATGCGCCCTCGTTCGACGACTGCGCCCGCTGCGGCACGGTCGGCCCGCATCAGGCCTTCTCCCCCGCCGCCGGTGGGGTGGTGTGCGAGAACTGCCGCCCGGCCGGGTCGGCGCGTCCGGCCGCCGAGACGCTGGCCCTGCTCGGCGCGCTGCTGGAAGGCGACTGGCCGCGGACCCGGGATGCCGAGGCGATGGCGGTCAGGCAGGCCAGCGGCCTTACCGCCGCCTACGCCACCTGGCATCTGGACCGGAACCTGAAGTCGCTGGCCCATGTCGAGCGATGATCCGCTGAACACCCGACGACCGGCGCGGACCTTCGGCCGGCCGCCGCCGCAACCTGTGCGACCGGCTCATGATCAACAACCGGCCGATCATGGTCGCCACACCATCCACGAAGGCTGGTCCTGGACCTCCGGCATCATGATCATCTCGCTGGTGGTGATCATGATCGTTGCGCTCGCGGTGATCCCGTTCGTCTCCCGGACGCTGGACCGCAACGCGCATTCGTACGGCCCGGTCGAGCCGGTCGATCCGGGCAGCCGCAATGACGGCAGTTCCGGCGCCGGCGATCCGTACTATCCCTATTACGGCAACGGCGGTTACGACGTGCAGAAGTACGCGATCGACGTCAGTTGGCGGCCCCAGTCGCAGGCCCTGGTTGGCCGGACCACGATCACCGCACGGGCCGAGCACCGACTGGATTCCTTCTACCTCGACCTGGTGTTGCCGGTCAGCGCGGTGATCGTCGGCGATGCCGCAGCCGAGTTCGCGCGCGAGAGTCCGTACGACGTCAAGATCACCCCGAAACGATCACTGCGGGCCGGAAAGCCGTTCACCGTGATCGTTTCCTACGCAGGGAATCCGGCCGATTACAAGATCAACAACAGCACACCGTGGTACGTCACCGGGGATGAGGTGACCGCCGCCGGCGAACCCGAGGGTGCCGCCTGGTGGTATCCGTCCAACGACTACCCGGACGATCCCGCGACGTACCAGGTGACGATCACCGTGCCAGCCGGGATGGAGGCGATCAGCAACGGACGGCTGGCCTCCTTCACCCACGTCGACGGCAATCGGGGAGGCGCCTACGACCGCTGGCGCTGGGTCACCGACCAGACGATGGACACCTACCAGTCGTTCATCTCGATCGGCCAGTACGAGATCAAGAAGGGCACCGCCGACGGTATGCCCTACCTGTACGCGGTGTCGGACCAGCTGCCGAAGGAAACCCGGCAGAAGGCGTTCGCCAATCTGGCCCGGACCCCCGAGATCGTCGCCCAGTTGGCGAGCTACTGGGGCACCTACCCCTACCACCAACTCGGCGGCATCGTGCCGGCACACCGGCTCTGGTACGACGGTCTGGAGGCGGCGACCCGGCCGGTCTACGCGGCGCGGGCGATCGCCTCCGACGACGCGACCGACCTGATCACCCACGAGCAGGCGCACATGTGGTTCGGCGACACCGTGACCATGGAGCAGTGGAACGACATCTTCGACAACGAGGCGTACGCCTCCTTCTCGGTCTGGCTGCGGGCCGAGCGGACGGGGGGCCGCAGCGCCGATGATCAACTGAACGCCGACTACGACCGGCTGAAGGACAATCAGGCCTTCTGGCGGATCCCGATGAACGATCCGGGCAAGGATCACCTCTTCGACGCGGTCTACTACCGCGGGCCGATGACGCTGCAGGCGCTGCGGAACGTGATCGGCGACGACGCCTTCTTCCGACTGTCCCGGCAGTGGGTGCAACGCCGGGAGCCGTCCAGCCTGGAGGACTGGATGGCCGCCGCGCAGCAGCAGACCACGATCGACCTCACCCCGTTCTTCACCGCCTGGATCTACGCCGAGACGGTGCCCGCCCGCACCGCCGCCAACGGCTTTCGCTGACGCGGCCGCTTGGCGTCGAATGGGCCGATCCCGGAGGTCCGGGTTGTCCTCCGGGTCGACCATCCGCTGCCTGCTGCCGGGACGGGCCCGAAGTGAAACGTTCCGATTGTTGGTAATCTGCCCTCTCCAAGCGGCGTCGGGAAAGCGATTTACCGACGCTTCGGCAACGATTTGCGAAAGCTGGCACGCAGTAGTTGACCAAAAGGTCACTGCTCGCTTACCTTGCTTCGGAAAGCGGTTCACTCAACGTGGAAGGTCGCCGTACATGTCCATCAGCAGAAGGCAGTTCTTGACCGGTGCGGCCCTGGCCGCGACGGCATCGACAGTCGGGCTCTCTGCCTGCAGCAATTCGGGAGGCGGCTCCGACTCCGGAGACGGCACCGCAACCCTCGCGTTCGGATGGTGGGGAAACCCCGTACGCAACAAGAACACCAACGCAGCCATCGCTGCCTACATGAAGGCCAACCCGAAGGTCACCATCAAGGCCCAGCCCGGCGAGTGGTCGAGCTACTGGGACAAGCTGGCCACCCAGACCGCGGCGAACAACGCGCCCGACATCATCCAGATGGACATGGCCTACATTAGCGAGTACGGCACCAAGGGCGCCCTGCTCGACCTGAGCAAGTACGTCAACACCGACAAGTTCCAGGCCGGTACGGTGGATGCGGGCAAGGTCGACGGCAAGCTGGTCGGCATCAACGCCGGCATCAACAGCCTGGCGTTCATGGTCAACCCGAAGGTCTTCAAGGCTGCCGGGGTCGACATCCCCGACGACAAGACCTGGACCTGGGACGACTACAAGGCCATCGCGGCCGAGGTCACCAAGAAGTCCCCGTCCGGCACCTTCGGCAGCGCCAGCCTGTTCAGCGACAACCTGCTGCAGGCCTGGCTTCGGCAGAACGGCAAGGACGAGTACACCGCCGACGGGAAGCTCGGCTTCACCGCGCAGGACATCATCCCGTACCTGCAGATGATGCTGGACTTCGAGAAGGCGAAGGCGATCCCGGGCGCCTCGGCGATCAGCGAGGATCAGGGCAAGTCCACCGACCAGAACATGTTCGCCACCGGCAAGGTCGGCATCGCGCTGAACTGGAGCAACCAGCTCACCACGGTCACCGAATCGGTCGGCAGCGAGATCAAGATGCTGCGCTACCCGACGATGACCGGCAACGTGGCCGATCGCAAGGCGTGGTACAAGGCGTCGATGCTGTGGTCGGCCTCCAGCCGGACGAAGTACCCGGAGGCTGCCGGCAAGCTGATCGACTGGTGGGTGAACAGCACCGAGGCAGCCAACATCAACCTGGACGAGCGGGGCCTGCCGGCCAACACCGAGATCGTCAAGGAGATCACACCGAAGTTGACCGACACCGGCAAGGTCGCGGCGCAGTTCATCGCCGACATCAAGCCCGAGCTCGGCGACACCCCGGTCGCCCCGCCGCCCGGCGCCGGCAATCTCGGTGACGTGCTGAACCGCTACCAGACCGACCTGCTGTTCGGCCGGATCAACATCAACGACGCGGCCACCAAGTTCGTGGACGAGGTCAACTCCAACATCCAGCAGGCGTCGTAGTTTCCAGCGTCACCGGTAAGCACCCTCCGCGGGAGTAGGTAACAGTCACACCATGAGCGCAATCTCGGAACTGAGTTCACTGAAGCGTGGCCCACGCCTGCGCACGAAGGAGGAACGTCGCGCACGGGCGAAGGAGGAGGGCCGGGACAACAAGGCCGGCTATCTCTTCCTTCTCCCGTGGCTGGTCGGTCTGATCGTGATCACGATCGGGCCGATGTTGATCTCGTTGTATCTGTCGTTCACCGACTACAACATGATCCAGGCGCCGCAGTGGGTCGGGCTGGAGAACTTCACCCGGATGCTGCACGACGACCGGCTGATCCACTCGTTGAAGGTCACCTTCATCTACGTGTTCGTCGGCGTACCGCTGCAGTTGATCTTGGCGCTGGCGATCGCGGTGCTGCTGGACAAGGGCATGCGGGCGCTGTCGTTCTACCGGTCGATCTTCTACCTGCCGTCGATGCTCGGCTCCTCGGTCGCGATCGCGGTGCTGTGGCGGCAGATGTTCGGCACCGACGGCCTGGTCAACCAGGCGCTGAACGCGATCGGTATCCACTCCACCATCGGCTGGATCTCCGACCCGAAGTACGCGCTGGGCACCATCATCCTGTTGCACGTATGGACGTTCGGGTCACCGATGGTGATCTTCCTGGCCGGACTGCGGCAGATCCCGGAGATGTATTACGAGGCCGCCGCCGTCGACGGCGCCACCCGCTGGCACCGGTTCGCCAAGATCACCCTGCCGATGCTGTCGCCGATCATCTTCTTCAACCTGGTGTTGCAGATCATCGGCGCCTTCCAGTCCTTCACCCAGGCGTTCGTCGTCTCCGGCGGCACCGGCGGTCCGTCCGACTCGACGATGTTCTTCACGCTTTACCTGTACCAGAAGGGATTCGGCCAGTTCCAGATGGGCTACGCCTCGGCGATGGCCTGGGTGCTGCTGGTGATCATCTCGATCTTCACCGCCATCAACTTCTTCGCCTCCAAGTATTGGGTGTTCTACGATGACTGAGACGCTGACCACCAACCCGCGCGAGCAGGCGTCGACGTTCGAGGCGGCCCATGCCGCAGCGCACCGTCGCTATCTGGTCCGCTCGCGGATCAGGTCCACGATCAAGCACACCCTGCTGATCGCCGTCGGGCTGCTGATGATCTATCCGCTGCTGTGGCTGATCGTCAGCTCGTTCCGGCCGAACAATCTGATCTTCCGTTCACCGGGGCTGTGGCTGACCCACCCGACGATCGACAACTACATCCGCGGCTGGAACGCCCTTTCGTCGCCGTTCGGGCACTACCTGATCAACTCCGCGATCGTGGTGATCGGGGCGATCCTCGGCAACGTGATGTCGTGTGCGTTGGCCGCGTACGCCTTTGCCCGGTTGAAGTTCCGCGGTCGTACGCTCTGGTTCGCGATCATGCTGATGACGCTGATGCTGCCGATCCATGTGGTGATCGTGCCGCAGTACATCATCTTCAACAACATCGGCTGGGTGAACACGTTCATCCCGTTGATCCTGCCGAAGTTCCTGGCCACCGACGCGTTCTTCGTGTTCCTGATGGTGCAGTTCATCCGCGGCATCCCGCGCGAGCTGGACGAGGCCGCCCGGCTGGACGGCTGCGGTCACTGGCGGATCTTCTCCCGGATCATGCTGCCGCTGATGGTGCCGGCGATCGCCACCACGGTGATCTTCACCTTCATCTGGACCTGGAACGACTTCTTCGGCGCACTGATCTACCTGACCTCGCCGGACAAGTACACCAGCCCGGTCGCGCTGTCGCAGTTCCTCGACGCGACCAGCGGCAGCGACTGGGGCGGCATGTTCTCCATGTCCATCCTCACCCTGATCCCGGTCTTCCTGATCTTCCTCTTCGGCCAGAAGTACCTGATCAGGGGCATCTCCACCACCGGCATCAAGTGAGCTGACGCCACATCCGCTCGCGCGCACCCTCGGCGCTCCCGCGCAGGTTCCAGCTTGCGCCGGAGCACCGAACCTGCGCGGGAACGCGGGCCCAAGCGAATTTCTGAGAAAGGGAATCCCGTGAGCAAGCGACGTTATGTCGTCGTCGGAGCCGGTGGCCGGGTGCAGATGTACCTGTCCGCGATCACCGGTGATCATGCCGCCGATGCCGAACTGGTCGGTCTGCTGGACAGCAACCCCGGCCGGGTCGAGTATCACCTGGGCCGGCTGGCCGACGCCGGACTGGACACCTCCAAGATCATCACCGGCTCCGGAGATGATCTTGAGAAGGTGATCGCCGATCAGCAGGCCGACCGAGTGATCATCACCTCCCCCGACTACACGCACGCCGACTACATCGTCCGCGGCCTGGACGCCGGTGTCGACGTGGTGGTGGAGAAGCCGCTGACGATCAACCCGGAATCGGCCCGCCGGATCGTCGAGGCGGTCGAGCGGACCGGCAAGCAGGTCGTGGTCACGCACAACTACCGCTACTCCCCGCGTAACAGTGCGTTGAAGGAGTTGATCAAGTCCGGCCGGATCGGCACTCCCCTGTCGGTCACCTTCGAGTGGGTGCTGGACACCGCCCACGGCGCCGACTACTTCCGCCGCTGGCACCGCAACAAGGAGAACTCCGGCGGACTGCTGATCCACAAGGCCTCGCATCACTTCGACCTGGTCAACTGGTGGATCGCCGACGTACCTCAGCAGGTGTACGCCCGCGGCGGGGTCCGGTTCTACGGCGATCAGAACGCTCCGGCCCGGGCGCTGCCCGATCGGGCCGAGCGCGGCACCCACGACGGACCGCACAGCCCGTGGGAACTTGATCTTCGTACCGACGAGAAGCTGAAGGCGCTCTACTACGACAACGAGTCCTACGACGGCTACCGGCGTGACCAGGACGTGTTCGGTCCCGGCGTCAGCACCGAGGACAACCTGGCGGTGATCGTCGACTACGCCGGCGGGCCGACCCTGTCGTACGCGCTGAACGCGCACTCCCCGTGGGAGGGCTACCGGGTCGCGGTCAACGGCACCGAGGGCCGCGCCGAGCTGGAGGTGATCGAACGCGCCGCCGTGCTCACCGATGACGACGGCAACGTGATCGTCGACCCGAGCGCGCTGCCCGAGGACGCCGGCCGGCACGGTGGCCAGAAGCTCACCCTGCAACGACATTGGCAGCCGGCTCAGGAGATCGAGATCACCGAGGGCGCGGGCGGTCACGGCGGTGGCGACGTGCTGCTGCTCAAGGACGTCTTCCAGGGTCCGGGCGACGACCCGCTGGAACGCCCGTCCGACTACAAGGACGGCCTGCGTTCGATCTCCGTCGGCATGATGGGCAACGAGTCGCTCGCCACCGGACGGCCGGTGACGTTGGACGACCTGAAGCTGGGAGTCGACCTCTCCCGCTGATCAGGTTCGCGAACACAGTCCCCCGCGCAATGTGCGATTCCGGGCGTAACCGGCTCCGAATGCACTTTGCGCGGGGGATTGTGTTCGCGAAGGATGCCGGCGTTTCAAGGTTCGGACGGCGAGAGCGGCTCGAGTCGAACAGGACGCTCGCGAAATCGCAGGAGTTCGCGCACCCATAAACCACTTCTCGCCACCAGAACCTCCTCGGATCCGAACAAGCGCCGCTGGACCGGAAACGCACGCAACAGACGGACCGAACCCAACTCGTGCTGGACAGTGACCGCAACGGGCGACCGACTCCCGCTGCTGCCGACTCGGTGATGGCGACGAGGTTAGAGTGCGGTGATGATCTTGCCGGCGGAGGTGGTGCATCCCGACGATCCCGTCGGGATCGGGGTGCTGCTGCTGGCGGGATCCAGCGGGCGAATTGATCATGGTCGAGCCGAGTTGCTGGCTCGGCACGGTGCGACCGTGCGGCCGCTGCGGTGGTTCGGCGGGCCGGGACTGCAGCCCGGGCCGTACGAGGTGCCGCTGGAGTTGTTCGCGGACGCGCTGGACCTGCTGGCCCTCGAGTGCGATCGGCTGGCGGTGATCGGAACCTCGTTCGGCGCCGAGGCGGCCCTGCTGATCGCCGCCGACGACGTACGGATCACCGCCACGGTGGCGTTTGCGCCGACCTCGGTGGTGTGGGGCGGCTGGGACGGCGACCGGGAGACGTCACACTGGACCCGCGCCGGACACCCAGTCCCCTACGTGCCGCTGGTTCGGGATGCGTGGCCGACCGAGCAGCCGCCGGCATTTCGTGATCTGTACGCGGCGAGCCTGGCTGCGCATCCTGCCGAGGTCGATGAAGCGAGCCTTCCGGTGGAGAAGATCCGCGGAGAGTTGATCTTGGTCGCCGGCGGCGATGATCAGGTCTGGCCGTCGGTGGACTTCGCCGGGCGGATCGCGCGCCGCCGTCACGACCACGATCTTGAGACCACCGTGATCAGCCATCCGACCGCGGGCCACCGGACCGTATTGCCGGGAGAGCCGATCGTGCGAGGCGGGCAGACGATGCTGCGCGGCGGCACGCCCGGGGCCGATGCAGAACTCGGACGCCGCGCCTGGCAGCATCTCACCGCCGCCCTGAACCTCCGCTGATCCCGGTCCGCAACCCACGACCCCGGTGGCGCGGCTCGACGCTGATCACCGAGAGCGACGTCCGTGCTCCGTTACAGTCGTGCGGTGACCTCAGCTGATCAAGTCGGAGTGGTCGAGGCCAAGCCGGTGCTGGCGTGCTGGCAGCTGGAGCCGGCGATCTCGATGACGCGCGCGACCTCCGGCACCATGAACGACACCTTCATCGTGACCACCGAGCAACGACGGGTGGTACTGCGGCGGCATCGGCGCCGGCTGCGTGAGCAGGTCGATCATGAGCACGCGGTGATCGCGCACGCACGAGCACGGCAGATCCCTGCTCCAGCGGCGATCCCGACTGCGGATGGGTCGATCGTCGTGAACCGTGACGGGGTGTTCTTTTCGCTCTTCGAGTTCGCCAACGGCACCCAGCTCGGCAAGGACGACCTGACGGCCGGCCACGCCGGCGCGATGGGACGGACACTGGCTCTGCTGCATCGAGCGTTCGAGGACTTCCCCACCGAGCCGCCGAGTTCGCAGCTGCGGAGCGAGACGCTGGACGCCGCGCCGGCGAAGATCACGTCGCTGCTGGAGGAGGTCGAGTCGCGGAGTGATCAGACCGAGCAGGACAGGTGGGCTCGAGAGCACCTGCAGAGCAAGATCAACTGGCTGTCCACCGGGCCAACCGTCGACTGGCGTCCGGTCGCAGCCGACCGACTTCAGATGATCCACGGCGACTATCAGGAGACCAATCTGTTCTTCGACGGTGAGGAGGTTTCCGCCGTCATCGACTGGGACAAGGCCGAGATGCGTTGGCCCGTGGACGAGGTGATCCGAACGATGGTCAGAGGGGCGCTCAGACTCTGATCGGGTGAAAATCGCACCGTCGTCGGTACGTTTCTCACCCGATCAATGCGCTCGCGTCAGGAGTGTTGCGGGGACCAGTCGGCGACGGCGGCCTGGGTCGCCCACGGGGCGCCGACGGCGGTGAAGCCGGTGCCGGAATCGGCTGCCTCCCGGGCCCAGTGCTCGATGTCCTTGATCACCGGGTGTGCGTCCGGGCCGCTGCCCTCCACCGTGACACCGTCGGTCAACGGCGCCGGCAGATGGGACTGGATCGCTTCCAGCACAGCCATGTACGGTCCGTGGCCGACGAACGGCGAGATCAGCGGGGTGCCGTCGGCGAGATGATCAAGGAGGTTCTCGGTCAGATCCGTCCGGCCGAGTTGCCCCGGATCCCCCGGTCCGGCGCCGCGGTCGACGGTGAGCAGGTCGGTGGTGTACCGAAGATCGATCCGGCCCTGGTCGCCGATCACACTGACCATCGGCGGCTGATCGTTGCCGGGGCCGCACAGCGTGAGCGCGATGCTGATCGGCAGCGCGCCGTCGGCCTCCACCCGGATCCAGGTGGTGTCGTCGGATTCGTTGTCCAGGTTGGCCTTGTAGAGCTCGGTGCGCACGCTCCTGATCCGATCAAGATCGTCGACACCGGCCACCCGGAGCGCCTGGGCGACCGAGTGCGCCAGCGCGTTGGTGGCCACGCCGTCCGACACCACCGCGTCGCCGAGTCGCCGCTTGCCGCTCCACGCCGAACGCCCGAAGTAGGCCGCCGTCCGCGACCAGACTCCGTACCCGGTGATCAACTTCGGCTCGCCGATCGCACCCTCGGCGATCAACCCGGCGATCCGGGCCAACGCGTGCGAGCCGAGTGCCTGGAAGCCGACCTGACAGCTCAACCCGGTCTCTTCCAGCAGCGCGACCACCCGATCGAAGTCCGCCATCGAAGCGACCGGCGGCTTCTCCAGGTACACGTGTTTGCCGGCCCGCAACGCCAACTCGGCCAACGGTGCATGGGTTTGGATCGGGGTGGCGATGATCACCACCGCGCAATTTTCGTTCGGCAACAGCTCGTCCAACGACGAGTACCAGGCGATCGCCGGATCAAGATCATCGGGCCGGCCGGCCGGATCGGCGACCGCGACCAACTGCGCACGACCGGCGGCGGCCAGCCGTTCCAGGTTGCGGCGGTGCACCCGGCCGAAACCGGAGGCGCCGGCCAGGGCGATCCGGACCGGTTCAGCTTGTGGTCCTTCGACATGCTCAGGACCCTTGCCGGAGTCCGGTCCCGAGTCCCGATGATCTTGATTGGTGGTCACGCTCTGTTCACGGCTCCTGCAACGGCTTTGAGCGATGCGGACACGATGTTGGCGTCGCGGCCGACACCCCACACAACCTGGGCATCCGCACCGTCGCCGACCTCGCACTCGACGTACGCCGCAGCCAGTGCATCGCCGCCCTGACTGAGCGCGTGTTCGTGGTAGTCGAGCACGCGGACACGATATCCGAGGCCCGCGATGGCGTCGACGAAGGCGGACACCGGGCCGTTGCCCTCACCACTGATCGTCACCTCCCGACCATGATCACGAACGGTCGCCTCCAGCTCGGTCCGACCGTCGGTCCCGGTCCGGTTGGTGACACTGACCACGTCCAGCGGATCGTGCTGCTCCAGGTAGGTCTGGGTGAAGGCCTCGCCGATCTGGGCCGGGCTGAGCTCGCCACCCTCCTCGTCGGTCTGCGCCTGTACCACTCGGGAGAATTCGATCTGCAGCCGACGCGGCAGGTCGAGTTGATGCTCGCTCTTCATGATGTAGGCGACGCCGCCCTTGCCGGACTGCGAGTTGACCCGGATCACGGCCTCGTAGGTCCGGCCGACGTCGAAGGGATCGATCGGCAGGTAGGGCGCCTCCCAATCGATCTCGTGCATCCCGATCCCCTGCTCGGCGGCCTTCTTCTCCAGATCCTCCAAGCCCTTCTTGATCGCGTCCTGGTGGGAGCCGGAGAAGGCGGTGTAGACCAGTTCGCCGGCCCAGGGATGTCGAGGACCGACGGGGAGGTTGGTGCAGTACTCCACCGTCCGACGAATCTCGTCTAGGCGTGAGAAGTCGATCTTGGGATCCACTCCTTGGCTGAACAGGTTCATGCCCAGGGTGACAAGATCAACATTGCCGGTCCGTTCGCCGTGACCGAAGAGGCAACCCTCGACCCGGTCGGCGCCGGCCATCACGGCCAACTCGGTCGCCGCGACCGCGGTGCCGCGATCGTTGTGCGGATGCAGGCTGACCGTGGTCACCTCGCGCCGGGTCAACTGCCGGATGAACCACTCGATCTGGTCGGCGTACACGTTCGGCGTCGCCGACTCCACCGTCGCCGGCAGGTTCAGGATGATCTCCCGGCCGTCGGCCGGCTGCCAGACGTCGGACACCGCCTCGCAGACCTCGGCGGAGAACGGCAACTCGGTGTTGGTGAAGATCTCGGGGCTGTACTCGTAGCCGATCTCGGTCTTGGCCAGATTGGCCTCGGAATACTTCATCACCATCTGGGTGCCGCGGACGGCGATGTCCTTGATCTCGTCCTTGCTGGCGCGGAACACCACCCGCCGAAACAGCGGCGCCAAGGCGTTGTAGAGGTGGATGTTGGCGTGATGCACGCCGATCAGCGACTCGGTGGTGCGTTCGATCAGGTCCTCACGGGCCTGGGTCAACACCGAGATGGTGACGTCCTCGGGCACCTTGTCCTGCTCGATCAACTGGCGTACGAAGCTGAAGTCGGTCTCGCTGGCCGACGGGAAGCCGACCTCGATCTCCTTGTAGCCCATCCGCACCAGCAGCTCGAACATCCGCATCTTGCGTGTCGGCGTCATCGGATCGATCAGCGCCTGATTGCCGTCGCGGAGGTCGGTGGACAACCAGCGCGGGGCCTTGGTGATGGTCTTGTTCGGCCAGGTCCGATCGGGCAGATCGACCGGCGTGAAGGCGCGATAGCGGCCAAAGGGCATCGGGCTCGGCTGCTGGGTGGTGATGGACGGGCCGGTACGTCGTACGCCGTCGGTGGGGGTGGTGCTGCTCATGATTCCTCGCTGCTGTTGAGTCCCTTGGCGGGCCGGAGCACGACAGACTCCGCAGCGAGGAGGCCGGCCCTTAGTGGGCCTCGCTGCGGCAGCGAAGGAGGAGCAGGTTGAATGCCACGAAGCACACATTAGACCCGGCCGGGCCCGGGCGCCAACCCGGGTCCCGGCCGGAATCCGTAGGGATCCGATGCCGGTCCAGACTCAGAATCAGGCGATGCCGGTGGCGACGGCGATCTGATCCCGGTCGTAGGTGCTGTCGTAGACGGTCAGGTAGACCGGATCGCCCTCGCCGTAGCTCAGGTTCTTCACCAGCAGACCGTTGCTGCCCATCATCGGGTTCAGCCTCAGCATTTCGGCGTGTGGGCTCTGCACCTTGACGTAGAAGCTGTCGCCGTCGGCCCGGGTGTCGTAGATGTAGAGCAGCTCGCCGTACGGGTGGAACTCGATCTTGCCGACGTACTTGCCCTGGTGCCGAAGTTCGATCTTGACCGCGGTGCCGCCGGTGTCCTTTTTGAAGTAGGTGCCGTCGACCGGGTCGTCCAGCTGGTGGCTGGAGTTGGTGGACAGCCTGATCGTGTTGACGTCCGGGTTCGGACTGTACGCCTGTGCCGGCGAGGTGAGCGCGAGTACGGATCCGGCTACCAGGCCGGTCCCGACCGCGGCCGTGGCGATCCGGCGAGCAACTCGTCGTGATCCTGACATGGCTGCTTTCCTTTCCTGATTGGAGATCTCCGCCGTCGGCTGCGATGCGGCGGCGGAGATCTGACGGGAGAAGACTTGGGATGGAGGCTCAGGCGACGGCCGTTGCGCTCTTGATGAAGTCGGTCCGAGAGCTGTTGTCGTACAACTCGATGTAGACCTTCTTGCCCTCCGGGATGTCGAGGTTGTAGTGATCTTGGTCGACGACCTTGGAGGTGGACGGCGGCGCGAAGTAGATCGTGACCCAGCGGTTGTTGTCGGTGTTGAACCAGCGCAGGATCCCGTAGTAGCCGTCGCCGTCGTTCCTGGTGTCGTAGAAGTACAGGATTTCGTCCGCCGGGTGGAATTCGACCTTGCCGACGTACCAGCCGTCCTTGCGCAGTTCCATCTTCAGGCCGGTGCCGCCGGCGTCCTTCTCGAAGTAGGTGTCGTCGAACGGGTCGTTCAGCCGGCAGCCGCAGCCGGACGTGTTCACTTTGATCGACTTCACCGAAGGATCCGGGTTGTAGGCCTGCGCCGGTGCGGTCATGCTGATCACCGATCCGGCCACCAGGGCGGCTCCGGTCACCGCTGCCGCTACCCGACGTCCGAGTGTGCGGTTCTTCATCTTGATCATTCCCTTCTGACCCCTTGCGCCCGCGTTGTCGCGGGACTCGGCAAGCCTGCAACAGATCTCGGGCGTCCGGACCGTCTTTCGATCAGGCTCAAAAGGCTTGCGCAGAACACCCAAGATGCGCTTGTGCCCGGTGCCCGCTCAGTCCCCGATTCACGGCAGCGTCGAACCACTCGTACGCTGACGGGCATCAGCAATCTCGTCACGACCGGAGCAGCTCACGACATGACCACAACTCAGCCCGTCCAGGACGTAACCAACACCGATCCGAACGGCCCAGACGCCGACTGGTGGCGGCAGGCGGTCGTCTATCAGATCTACCCACGCAGCTTCGCCGACGCGAACGGCGACGGCATCGGTGACCTGCAGGGAATCATCTCCCGGATCGACTACCTGGAGCGGCTCGGCATCGACGCCGTCTGGCTGAGCCCGTTCTATCCGTCGGCGTTGGCCGACGGCGGCTACGACGTGGACGACTACCGCGACATCGATCCGCGGATCGGCACGTTGCCCGAATTCGATGCGATGGTCGAACGGCTGCATGCGGCCGGGATCAAGTTGATCATCGACATCGTGCCGAATCACAGCTCCAACCGGCACGCCTGGTTCGAACAGGCCGTCGCTGCCGGACCCGGCTCGCCGGAGCGCGACCGCTACATCTTCCGGGACGGCCGCGGTGCCGACGGTGAACTGCCGCCGTCGGACTGGCAGTCGATCTTCGGCGGCCCGGCCTGGACCCGAGTGCCCGACGGCCAGTGGTATCTGCACCTGTTCGCGCCCGAGCAGCCGGACTGGAACTGGCAGAACGAGGACGTACGCACCGATTTCCTTGCCACGTTGAAGTTCTGGGGCGACCGAGGCGTCGACGGCTTCCGCATCGACGTGGCCCACGCGCTGACCAAGGACCTGCCCGACGAGTTGCCGAGTCGAGCCGATCTGGAGGACGGAACGAGCTTCCCGGAGGGCGCGCACCCGATCTGGGATCGCGACGAGGTGCACGAGATCTACGCCGAATGGCGCCGCCTGTTCAACAGCTACGCACCGCCGTTGGCGGCGGTCGCCGAGGCCTGGGTGCCGGCGCACCGGCGGATCCGATACGCGCACCCGGAAAGCCTGGGACAGGCGTTCAACTTCGATCTGCTGCAGGCGCCGTGGGACGCCGACCGGTTCCGCACGATCATCACCGAGAATCTTGATCTTGCTCGGCAGTCCGGCGCATCCAGCACCTGGGTGTTCTCCAACCACGACGTGGTCCGGCACGTCACCCGGTTCGGTCTGATCGCGCAGAACGATGCGGAGGATCCGTGGTCGCCGTCGGCCGGACGGGAATGGTTGCGCGCCGGCGGCCCGGCCGACGGCGTCGACCTCGAGGTCGGCCTCAAACGGGCCCGCGCGGCAACCCTGATGGCCCTCGCGCTGCCGGGCAGCGCATATCTCTACCAGGGTGAGGAGTTGGGGCTGTCGGAGGTCGCCGAGATCCCGGACGACCAGCGGCAGGACCCGACCTTCTTTCGCACCGGCGGGGAGGATGTCGGCCGGGACGGCTGCCGGGTGCCGCTGCCGTGGACCGTCGACGGACCGTCGTACGGATTCGGGCCCGGACCTTCACACCTGCCGCAGCCGGAGTGGTTCGGCCGCTACGCCGTACAGCTGCAGTCCGACCAGCCGGGCTCGACCCTGGAGCTCTATCGCCGGGCGATGGAGTTGCGGCACCGGCTGCAGGGTGCCGAGGAACTGGAGTGGCTGGACGCCGAGGATCAGGTGCTGGCCTTCCGCCGGCCGGGCGGCTGGGTCTCGATCACCAACTTCGGCGACATCCCGGTGCCGCTGCCCGACGGCGAGTTGTTGATCATCACCGAACGCACCGATCGGGACCTGCCGGCGTATGCGGGTGCCTGGGTGAAGACGCCCGAGTAACCGTCGCCGCGGCGCGTTCTGCCGGCCTGACGAGGCGTCGGTGCCAATCCTGCAAAACCCGTGGACCGGACGCCACCCGGGATGCAGGCTGGTGCCATGGGATTCCAACTCGTACGACCGGACGACGCCGCGGCCGTCGCCGTGCTCACCGACCTCGGCAACGCGGCCCAGGCGGTCGATGACCCGGAGTCGCCTGCCGGCACTCCGGAGCTGACGGCAGGCTGGCTGCGCTACGGCTGGGATCTGGAGCCCGATCAGCGCTACCTCTATCGGCCGAGCGAGGACGACGACCCGGTCGGAGTCCTCAATGTCGGCGTGCCCAAGCGGGACAATCTGCATCTGGTCACCGGCGGGATCACGGTGCATCCCGACCAGCGTCGGCAGGGCCACGGCAGCGCGATGCTGGCGGAGCTCCTGCGGCAGACCCGCGAGCTCGGCCGACGTACCGTCTGGCTGGGCTGCGCCGCCGACGACGACGGCGCCGCAGCCTTCCTCAAGCAGCACGGTTTCAGCTATGCCAGCCACGATGCCCGGCGCTATCAGTGGCCGTCCAAGGTCGATCAAGACCACGTCGCTGCGCTGTATGCCGAAGCCCGGCAGGCGGCCGCCGACTACGAGGTGGTTCGCACCCAGGTGCCGACCGATGATCAACTTCTCGCCGAGCTGATCGAGGTCACCGCGGCGATCAACGACGCGCCGATGGGCGAACTCGAATTCGAACCCGAGAAGTTCGATCTTCAGCGGCTGAAGGACTTCGAGTACGCCGGCCAGCAGAAGGGCGAACGCATCTATCGGATCTTCGCCCGGCACCGGCATACCGGCGTGGTCGGCGGCCACACGGTGATGATGGTGCAGCCCAGCCAGCCGACGTTCGGAAACCAGTACGACACCGCCGTCCATCGTGATCATCGCGGGCACCGGCTCGGCATGCTGCTCAAGATCGAGATGATGCGCTGGATGGCCGACGCGGAGCCGCAGATCGAGCGGATCGAGACCTGGAACAACGCCGACAACAGCTACATGATCAACGTCAACGAGGCGATCGGCTACCGCTTGTCCCGCATCTTCGACTCCTACCAACTGGCCCTCTGAGGCGAGTTGTCAGCCTGACAAAGCGCTCTGGCGCCTTGTCAGGCTGACAAGTCAGTGGGACGCCAGCTCCTCCACCAACTCCTTGGCCTCCTCGCGGGATGAGGCGGCCGGGGTGGAACCCCAGAGTGGACGGCCGTTGGTCTCCGGCACCCGGTGGATGGCGATGAAGCCGATCACGCCGGCCGCCATCAGGTAGTACGCCGGCCACATCAGATTGTGGGTGGCGCCGACCAGCGCACTCATCACCGTCGAGGTGGTGCCGCCGAACAACGAAACCGAGATGTTGAAGGCGATCGACAACGCGCCGGCCCGGACCGCCGTCGGGAACAACGACGGCAGCGTCGACGGCATCGTCGCACTGAAGCAGATCAGGCTCAGCCCCATGATCAACAAGCCACCGAGGATGCTGCCCAGCGAGTCGTTGGTGATCAACAACATCGACGGAATCGCCAACACGATCAAGGCCGCCGAACCGGCCCGGACGATGATCTTGCGGCCGAATCGGTCGGACAGCTTGCCGATGATCGGAATCAACACCAGACAGACCGCCATCACGATGATCTGCAGCACTTCCGAGGCCACATCGCTGACCGTCGACTTGCCGGTGATGTCGGCCATCTCGGAGAAGAACGTCGGCATGTACGCGGTGAGCATGTAGTTGGTGACGTTCCAGGCGAGCACCAGACCGATGCAGGCGAGCATGTTCGGCCACAGCTTGAAGATCTTCTTGAACTCGCCCGGTTCCTTCGCCTTCTGCTGCTCCGACTGCTCGGATTCCTTCTCCAGTTGGAGATACGCGGGAGTGTCGGCCAGCTTCGTCCGCAGGTAGACGCCGATCAGGCCGAGCGGCAATGCGACGAAGAACGGCAGCCGCCAACCCCAGGACAGCATCTGCTGATCACTGAGCACCGCGGTCATCACGGTGGCGATGCTGGCGCCGAGCAGGTAGCCGGTGAAGGTCCCGACCTCCAGCAGGCTGCCGAGGAATCCGCGCCGCCGATCGGGTGCGTACTCGGCGATGAAGGTCATCGCGTTGCCGTACTCGCCGCCGGTGGAGAAGCCTTGCACCAATCGGCAGGCCAGCAACAGGAACGGTGCGGCCAGGCCGATCGCGGCGTACGAGGGCACCAGGCCGATGCAGAACGTACCCAGCGCCATCATGATCATGGTGATCGCCAGCACCTTGTTCCGGCCGATCCGATCCGACAACGGTCCGAAGAACATGCCGCCGAACGGCCGGACCAGGAAGGCGACCGCGAACAGCGCCGCGGTCAACACCGCAGCCACTGCCCCGCTCTGATTGGGGAAGAACACCTTGTCGATGGTGGTCGCCAGGTAGCCGTAGACACCGAAGTCGTACCACTCGGTGATGTTGCCGATGGCAGCAGCTCCGATGGCCCGTTTGATCACGTCGGGTTTGGTGATGGTGATCTCGTCGACGCGCCACCTCTTACGGACGTTCTGCGGCCCGAACATGAACCACGCCTTCCTCGTCGCTGTCGAACATTCCGGCCGCTCGGGCACGCCGTGCGCCCCGAGTACCCGATCAGCGGCCGGTCCGGGACGGCCCGGCCGGTCCCGATCGCGGCATGGCGCCAGGAGTGGCTCTCCTCAGCATGTCACCAGGAGGTTTCCGGGGCCAGCGCCGGACCGGCGTTTCAGAAGCCGAGGCGATTGAGGTGCTTCGCGTCGCGCTGCCAGTCCTTGAGCACCTTGACCTTGAGATTGAGGTAGACCGGGGTGCCCAGGATGGCCTGGATCTGCCGCCGGGCGGACTGGCCGACCTCCTTCAGCCGGCTGCCCTGGTGGCCGATCACGATGCCCTTCTGCGACTCGCGCTCGACGATCATCGACGCGTACACGTCCAGCAACGGCTTGTCCTCGGGACGATCCGGCCGCAACCCCATCTCGTCGATCTCGACCGCGATCGAGTGCGGCAACTCATCGCGTACGCCTTCCAGCGCGGCCTCGCGGATCAACTCGGCGACCAGTTGCTCCTCCGGCTCGTCGGAGATCTCACCGTCCGGGTAGAGCTGCGGGCCGGTCGGCAACTGCTCAACCAGCAGGTCGCAGAGCACGTCCAACTGCTCGCCGGCCACCGCGGACACCGGCACGATGTGGGCCCACTCGATGCCCAACTCGGACTCCAGCGCCTGGATCCGGACCAGATGTTCGGCCATCCGGTCGGACTTGACCAGATCGGCCTTGGTGGCGATCGCGACCAGCCGCGGCCGGTTCGGCAGCTGCGCGATCTCGCCCACCAGGTAGCTGTCGCCGGGGCCGATCTTCTGGTTCGCCGGCAGGCAGACCCCGATCACGTCGACCTCGGACCAGGTCTCCCGGACCAGGTCGTTGAGCCGCTCACCGAGCAGCGTCCGCGGTTTGTGCAATCCGGGGGTGTCGATCAGCACCAACTGGGCGTCGTCGCGGTTGACGATGCCCCGGACCGCGTGCCGGGTGGTCTGCGGTTTGGACGACGCGATCGCGATCTTGGTCCCCACCAGCGCGTTGGTCAGCGTCGATTTGCCGGCGTTGGGCCGGCCGACGAAGCAGGCGAAGCCGGACCGGAAGTCAGTCATCGATGTCGATCCGATCCTGAACCGTGCCCTGGCCGTCGGTCAGCCAGACGGTGACCTGTTCGCCCGGCAGATCGGCGATCAGAGCAAGATCATCTTCACTCGGCCCGGTGCCGGCCACCGCCACCGCCTCGACGCCGAGGGCACCGGAGGAGACCGCCATCGCGACGACGACCTGGATCGCGGACAGCTTCAGATGATCAAGATCAACTCGAGTGCCGGCGTACGTGCGGCCGTCGGTGTCCCGCAGGCAGGCGCCCTGGCCGGACTGGGCGTTGGCGGAGCGGGCCAGAGCGGAACGAGCCAGGGTGATGATCTTGAGATCCTCGGGTTCGCTCGGTCTCTCGAGCGGCTCCGGATCGGTGCGATCGGTCATGATGCCTTTGCTGTGTCGACGGACGTGGTCTCGGTCGTCTTGGAGTTCGCGGCGATCCGGGCGGCAGCCATCGTACGGTTCTCGTCACCGGCATCGGAATCCTCGCCCTCGTCCGACTCGGCGTCCAGCAGGCCGACCACCACAGTGCCGATCTTGTTCCGCCGGCCGGTGGAACGCTCGGCGACCAATTCCAGCCCGGCGAATTTGACCACGGCGCCGGCGATCGGCACCTTGTTCAGCTGCTTGGCCATCAGACCGCCGACGGTCTCCACATCCTCGTCGTCCAGCTCGAGGCCGAACAGTTCGCCGAGCTCGTCGATCGGCAGCCGGCTGGAGACCCGATAGCGGCCCTCGCCCAGCTCGGTGATGTCGGTGTTCTCCTGGTCGTACTCGTCGGTGATCTCGCCGACGATCTCCTCCAGGATGTCCTCGATCGTGGCCATCCCCGCAGTACCGCCGAATTCGTCCACCACGATCACCAGGTGGCTGCGTTTGAGCTGCATCTCCCGCAGCAGTTCGTCGATCGGCTTGGAGTCCGGGCACCACTCCGGCTTGCGCATCAACTGGCTGACCTTCTCGGTGCTTTCCGATTTGGGGTAGTCGTACACCCGCCGGATCACGTCCTTCAGGTAGAGCACGCCGACCACGTCGTCCAGTCCGTCACCGATCACCGGTATCCGGCTGAAACCCGACCGCAGGCACAGCGACATCGCCTGCCGCAGCGTCTTGTTGTCCTCGATGTAGACCATGTCGGTCCGCGGCACCATCACTTCCTTGACGATGGTGTCGCCGAGCTCGAAGACGGAGTGGATCATCTCCCGCTCGCCGGACTCGATCAGCTGACTGGCCTCGGCCAGGTCGACCATCTCGCGCAACTCGGCCTCGGTGGAGAACGGGCCCTCGCGGAATCCCTTACCGGGCGTGAGCGCGTTGCCGATCATGATCAACAACTTCGGCAGCGGGCCGAGCACCGCAGTGATCTTGACCAGCGGACCGGCCACCGCCGCCGCGATCCGGTCGGCGTGCTGCCGGCCGATGGTGCGCGGGGCGACGCCCCAGCAGATGAAACTGATCACGATCATGCTGCCGGCGGCCACCAGCATCCGCGACCAGGTGGCGGAGAATTCGCCGAAGACGACCAACGCGACCAGCACGATCGAGCAGATCTCGAACACCGTACGCAGCAGCAGTGCGGTGTTCAGGTAGCGCGGCGGGTCCTCCATGATCTGTTGCACCCGGGCGGCGCCCGGCCGGCCCTCTTCCAGCAGCCGTTCGGCGCGTGATCGGGAGAAGGAGTGCAACGCGGACTCGGCCGCGGCGAGCAGGCCGGCGATGATCACCAAGATCAACGCGATGGCCAGCCCGAACCAGTCGTGACTCGTCATGATCAACCAGCCGGGTGGGTACGTGCTTGGCTCGACGCGGTGCGATCCGACGGGCCGGTCCCCGGCCGCGGGGTCGTACCGGACGGGCCGTGCACGGCGGTGCCACGCTCGGCATCCCACCGCGCCAACAACTTGTCCTTGAGGCCGAACATCTCGGCCTTCTCCTCCGGCTCGGCATGATCAAACCCGAGCAGGTGCAACAGTCCGTGGACGAGCAGATATTCGGCCTCGGCATCCGGCGTACGGCCGTTTTCCTTTGCCTGCTTGCTGGTCACGGCCGGGCAGAGCACGATGTCGCCGAGCAGACCGATCGGCGGTTCGTCGTCGTCGGCCGGGATCCGCAGCTCGTCCATCGGGAAGCTCAGCACGTCGGTCGGGCCGGGCTCGCCCATGTACTTCTCGTGGTAGGCCGACATCGTGTCGGTGTCCACCAGCAAGATCGACAACTCGGCTTGCGGATGGATCCGCAACTGGGACAGGGCGAATTCGGCGAGCCGGACCAAGCCCGTACTGTCGGCCTCCAGACCGGACTCGTTGTTGATCTCCACCGTCATCGTCGGCTCCCGTTCGACGGGCTCGGATTCCGCGCCTCGAACTTGTCGTAGGCGGCGACGATCCGGCCGACCAGCTTGTTGCGGACGACGTCGTGGTTGGTCAGGTTGCAGAAGGCGATGTCCTCGACGGTGTCGAGGATGTTCTGAACCGCCCGCAGACCGCTGCGGGTGCCACCGGGCAGGTCGACCTGAGTGATGTCGCCGGTGACCACCATCTTGGAGTTGAAGCCGAGCCGGGTCAGGAACATCTTCATCTGTTCCATCGACGTGTTCTGCGCCTCATCCAGGATGATGAACGCGTCGTTGAGGCTGCGTCCGCGCATGTAGGCCAGCGGCGCGACCTCGATCGTGCCCGAGGTCAGCAGCCGCGGGATGGACTCCGGATCGACCATGTCGTGCAGCGCGTCGTACAGCGGCCGCAGGTAGGGATCGATCTTGTCGCTCAGGGTTCCCGGCAGGTAGCCCAGATGCTCGCCGGCCTCGACCGCCGGCCGAGTCAGGATGATCCGGTTGACGTCCTTGTTCTGCAGCGCCTGGACGGCCTTGGCGACGGCGAGGTAGGTCTTGCCGGTGCCGGCCGGGCCGATGCCGAAGACCACGGTGTGCTTGTCGATCGCGTCCACGTAGCGCTTCTGGTTCAGCGTCTTGGGCCGGATCGTCTTGCCGCGGCTGGACAGGATGTTGTGCGTCAGCACATCCGACGGCCGGGCGTCCTCGCGATCGGCGATCATGCCGACCAGTCGTTCGACGCCGTCGGCTGTCATGCCCTGCCCGGTCCTGACGATGGTGACGATCTCGCCGAGTACGTCGGCTCCCATCGCGGTCGCGGACGGATCGCCGCTGAGGGTGATCTCATTGCCGCGTACGTGGATGTCGGCAGCCAGGTCGCGTTCCAGGATGCGCAGGAATGCGTCTCCCGGCCCGAGCACGCTGACCATGTTGATCGATGTCGGGATCGTGACCTTCCGCGCGTCGCGTCCTTGATCCGACTCCTCGCCCGCGCCAACGGGGGCGGCGCCGGCCAACTGGGTCGCATCTGTTGTCGTCGCGGCGGCCGATCGCTGTGTGCTACTCAGAACTTCCTCGCATCCGGTCCGGGAATGATGCTTGGAGTCTAGTGATGCAGCAGTCACCAGCCCAAGCCATTACGCGGCCGGCGGACGATGATTTCTGTCTACGCGTTGCCCGGATTCGACCGGAAACGCCCCGACCCGGCCGACGCGTAGACAAATCTCATCGCCACTCCCCGACCGGCTCCAGGAGCGATCAGCGGTCGTCGTCGACGACGTGGACGGCCGCCTCTTCAGCGCTGGCGGCGGCGCCGTCGATGCCGACATCGGTCCCGTACAGCTCGGACTCGTCGTCTTCGCCGGAGCCGCCGTTGGGATCGACCAGGCGACCGGCGCGTTGGCTACCCACCTCACCGTCGTCGAGGAAATCGTCGTACTCGGCGTCCTCGTCCTCCTCGGTGTCGTCGGCTTGTTCCTCCGACAGCCGCTGGTCCAGCGTTTCGTGGTCGCCGTGACGTTCGAGCACGGACCAGCGCTCGGGCGTGGTCAGGCCCTCGTCCAGCACGTCGTCGACGCCGCGGTCCTCCAACGAGTCGTCGGGCTGGATCTGGTCCAGCTGTTCCGACGCGTCGGGCACCTCGTCGTATTCATTCGGGTCGAGGTTGCGATCACTCATGGGCGTCAGCCTGCCATGGGTCGGTCACGATCACGACGCCCGGTCTGGATTGCGATCGAGCCTGATCTCGATCACCTTCCGGCCGGCTGCGATCACTCGGTCGAGTTCGGCATCGCTGACTGTGCCGTTGACGATGCGTACGTCGCCGGGATAGGCCAGCTGCGGGACCGCGTCCAGGATCTGGCGCAGCCGGCGAGCGGCCTCGGCCGGGTCGGCGATCACCTCGGCGTGGCCCACGTACGCCTTGAGCCGGATCAGCAGCCGCACCTGGGCGCCGTTGCGCAGGTTGCGCCACCAGCGAGAACCGGTGGTGATGTAGACCCGATCGCCGTCGCGGAAGTACGCGATCGGCGTGTGATAGACCTTCCCGGTCTTGTGCCCGGTGAACTCCAGCGAGGCCCAGCGGCTGCTCAGCAGCGGATGCAGCGGAGTGTGCAGCACGACCATGAAGAAGGCCTTGACCACTGTCGGCACCACGCTGTTCATCAGCTTGCTCCGCCTCCCTGGCAGATGTTGATATCCGGCGCTCTTAGCGACCAGATCCGGTTCGTCCATGTCGATCACCGTACGAGCGGCGCGTCGGTTGTCCGCGGCCCTCCCCCAGCTGTTTACCCCCGGATCCAGGTTTACCCACGTGTCACCGGGCACACCCGAAGGCCGGAGCGACACGCGGACCGGTAAGAACGTCGGTCTGGATGGTATGAACACCCCGATTTCCTGGGTTTGATGCCATCCCGTCCTACGTTTTTCGCACTTTCCGCAGGCACCATCGACCCGGCTCAGCTCACCTTCGGGCCGGGAAGGGTGAGGTAGAAGAAGTCCCGCTGGTCGGGTTTCAGGAATCGGTCGGGCGAGCGATGCATCGTCGGCAACAGCTTGGTCGGCCGATTGATCCCGCGCGGATCGGGTTTCCAGGCAGTGAAGAAGGTGATCGAGGGATGGATGTCGAGTTCCATCGCGGTGATCGCGTGGACCTTCTGGAACGCGAGTGCGAGTCCGGTGAGGTTCATGTTGGTGCCGGCGATGAAGATCGCGTCGCCCGCGGCGTCGACACCGAGTCCGGTGCGAGCGGTGTACTGGAGTTGGTTGTGCGCGCTACCCCACAAGTCGCCATTGTCTCGGCTCAGGCCGGCGACCGGCTGCCCGTGATCCACGATCAGGTGCAGATTCTGCCGGGCCGCGGCGATGTCCGGCAGACGTGCGCCGCTGCTCCAGCGTCGCACCTGCAGCTGACCGCTCTCGGTGATCACCGCGGTGGCCAACCCGTTGATCATGGGCGGATCCGCACGGTCGCCGATCATGAAGCCGCCGCGCGCATCGCGGAAACGCCAACCACCGTTGAAGATCGCCACCAGACTCGGCACCTGCCGCGCGGGCACCGACGCCGAGCCGGGCCAATGCCCAACCCCAGGTTCGATCGTGCCGGCGACCAGATGAGCGGTAGTGCGACCGCGGGGAAATTCGGCGACCGCCGCCAGCATGCCGGGATAGCGCGGCTGGGGCCGGAAGTACGTCGTCCACATCGCCGGCTTGCCCGAAGCGGACAACCGTCCCAAACGCCAGCGACCCTCGGCGGGCAACGGATGCAGCGCCGGCGACACCGGCACGATGCCGGGCGGAGGCCCGAGTCGGCAGGCCGACCGTCCGGCGCAGTCGGGCCGATCGGTTCTCGGTGCGACCGGAAGCTCCGACGGTGTCGGCGGCACGTCGGCGGCATGATGACGGCTGTAGAACCAGTTCTCGATCGCATCGACGATCGGGCCGCCGCCGTGATCACGAACCCAATCGACCGTGCGTACGGTCAACGGGGCGGCTCCCGGTTCCGTCAGCGCCCGGCCCAGCGAGGCGACCGGAAAGAGCAACAGCACGACCAGGACGATCGCGCCGATCCGCACCGCGCGCGACCGACGCCGTACTGCAGCACCGTGACGAGCGGATCGAGCCGACACGAGTCCTCCGCCTCCAGCGATCTCCTGGCTACCGAACCACCAAGCTACGACAAAGTATGTAGTAGTTCACGTCCCCGGCGGACGGACTCTCAGGACGGTCACATCGCGGTCGAACCGCCCGCCAACGGACGTGTCGATCGCCGGCAGCGGGTCAGCCGTAATAGCGGCCGAGGAACTCGATCTTGAAGTCGGCGAAGTAGCCGCCCGCGATGGCACCGCGGATGTCGTCGACCAACCGCACGATGAAGCGTTCGTTGTGGATGGTGGCCAGCGTGTTGGCCAGCATCTCGTGCGCCTTGAACAGGTGATGCAGGTAGGCCCGGGTGTAGTGGGTGCAGGTGTAGCAGTCGCAGTCCTCGTCGACGGGTGCGAAGTTGCGCCGGTTCGCCGCGGTGTTGACGTTGAATCGGCCGTCACGGCTGTAGAGAGCGGCGTTGCGGGCCACTCTCGCGGGCGAGACGCAGTCGAAGGTGTCGGCGCCGTTCTCAACGGCAGCAAAGAAGTCGTCGGGTTCGGAGATGCCGAGCAGATGCCGGGGAGCTTCGGCGGGCAGTTCGGAGCAGACCCAGCCGACGATGGTGCCGAGGTTCTCCTTCTCCAGCGCACCGCCGATCCCGTAGCCGTCGAACGGGCGTTGTTGATCATCGGCCGATCGCAGCGCGACAAGATCACGGGTCGCCTTCCGGCGGAGGTCCTCGTAGTGCGCACCCTGGACCACGCCGAAGAGCGCCTGGTACGGACGGTGGCTGCGTTCGGCGGTCAGCCGGACGTGCTCGTCCAGGCAGCGCTGCGCCCACGCCAGCGTCCGGTCCAGCGACAACTCCTGATACTCCCGCGGGTCGGACAGCGTCGTCAGTTCGTCGAAGCAGAACATCACGTCGGCGCCGAGCTGGTGCTGGATCCGCATCGAGATCTCCGGGGTGAAGCGATGCTTGGAACCGTCGATGTGCGAAGTGAAGGTGACGCCGTCGTCGTCGATCTTGACCAGCTTGCCGGACTTGCCCGACGACGAGAACACCTCCTGCGGCCGGTCGGTCGAGCCGGGCAGGTTCATCGAGATCACCTTCTTGTGCCCGCTGCCGAGGCTCATCACCTGGAAGCCGCCGCTGTCGGTGTAGGTCGGACCCGGCCAGTTCATGAAGACTCCGAGCCCGCCCGCCTCGTCGACGATGTCCGATCCCGGCTGCAGAAACAGGTGGTACGCGTTGGCCAGCAGCGCCTGCGCGCCCAACTCTGCCATCGACTCCGGCAGCACCGCCTTGATGGTGGCCTTGGTGCCGACCGGGGTGAAGGCGGGGGTGGAGATGTCACCGTGCGGGGTGTGAATCACGCCGGTCCGCCCCTGACTGTCGGGCAGCTCGGCCTGCGGGGTGAAGGAAAACGGCACGGTCTCGGTCACCGCAAGAGGATGCCAGAGATCGCCACCGCAGCCGCGGTCGAGGTGCGCAGCACCCCGTCGCTGATCAGCACCGGCCGTCCGCCGGCCACAACGAAACTGTCCAACTCGTCCGGAGCGATGCCACCCTCCGGGCCGACGATGATCATGATCCTGCCGACATCCGGCAGCTCCACCTCGGCGAACTTGATCTTCGCCTCCTCGTGCAGGATCAGCGTCAGGTCATGATCGTCGATCATGGTCGCCAGTTGCTTGGTCGACGCGATCGCGGTCACCTGCGGCACCCGCAGCCGGCGGGACTGCTTCGTCGCCTCGCGAACCGTACTTTCCCACTTGGCTTGGGATTTCTGCGCTCGCTCCCCTTGCCAGCGGACGATCGATCGGGACGCCTGCCAGGGGATGATCTTGGTCGCACCGAGCTCGGTGATCATCTCCAGCGCGATGTCGGAACGATCGCCCTTGGCCAGTGCCTGGGCCACGGTGATCTTGATCGGTGGCTCGTCGGCGATCATGGTCTGCTCGACCCGTACGGTGATGCCGGATTTGGTCGCTTCCGTCACCGGACCGCGTACGCCACGGCCGGCACCGTCACTGATCACCACCGACTCACCCGGCCCGATCCGCCGTACCGTCGCGGCGTGACGTCCCTCGGCTCCGTCCAGCCGCACCGACGACCCGACCACCGGTAACGGGTCGTCCAACTCCCCCAGAAACACCGGATCGGTCACCACGCCTCACTCTCTCTCCCGAGTTGTCAGAAGGTAGTTGGGTTATAGCCCAACTACGCGCTGACAAGTCGGCTTACTGGTTGGCGAAGGCGTCGCGGAGGCGGGAGAAGACGCCGCGACCGTGCTTCTGCACCGCGCCCTCGGGGCGGGTCTCCTCGCGCACCTCGGCCAGCTTGCGCAGCAACTCACGCTGTTCGTCGTCCAGCTTGGTCGGCGTCTGCACCAGCAGCGTGACGCCGAGATCGCCGCGGGAGTTCGACCGCAGTTTGGGTACGCCGGCGTCGTCGACGGTGAGCCGGGTCCCGGACTGGGTGCCGGCCGGCACGGTCAGCCGGACCGTCGTCTTGTCCGGATCCGCATCCGGCAGGTCGGCCTCCAGGGTGGGCAGGTCCAGCTCGGTGCCCAGCGCGGCCGCCGTCATCGGCAGCTTGACCACCATCTCCAGGTTGTCGCCGTCCCGCTTGAACAGCTCGTGCGGGTTGACGTGCACCTCGACGTACAGGTCACCGGCCGGGCCGCCGCCGGGGCCGACCTCGCCGTGGCTGGCCAGGTGGATCCGATTGCCGGTGGACACGCCGGCCGGCACCTTGACCGTGATGGTCCGGGTCGAGCGGACCCGGCCGTCGCCGGAGCACTCCACGCAGGGATCGGGGATCACCGAGCCGTAGCCGCCGCAGGTCGGGCAGGCCTGGGTGGTGCGGATGTCGCCGATGAAGGACCGTTGGATGTGGGTCACCTCGCCCTGCCCGCGGCAGGTCGCGCAGGTCACCGGCTCGGCCCCGGTCTCCGATCCCTTGCCGTTGCAGCGGGGGCAGAGCACAGCGGTGTCGACGGTGATCGGCTTGGTCACCCCGAACGCCGCCTCGGCCAGTTCCAGGCTCATCCGGACCAGCGCGTTCTGGCCGCGACGCACCCGGGGACGGGGTCCGCGCGCGGTCTGCTGACCGAACATCGCATCGACCAGGTTGGTGAAGTCGAACCCGCCTGCGGTGCCGAAGCCGCCGCCGCCGTTGAACCCGAAGCCGCCCATCCCGCCGTTGCCGAACGGGTCGCCGCCGCGGTCGTACAGCTCCCGCTTCTGCGGATCGGACAGCACCTCGTAGGCCTGGCTGACTTCCTTGAACTTGGTCGCCGCGTCCGGGTCGTCGGACACGTCCGGGTGCATCTCCCGGGCCTTGCGCCGGTACGCCTTCTTGATCTCGTCGGCGCCGGCGTCGGTCGAGACACCGAGGATCTGGTAGTAGTCAGAGCTCATGAGTGCGTGAACGTTTCCTTGTCGTGGTGTTTCATGACGTGCTGGCCGGGTCAGCTCTGGGTGAGGAATCGGCCGACGTAGCGGGCCACGGCGCGAACCGAGGCCATCGTCGAGGGATAGTCCATCCGCGTCGGTCCGACGATACCCAGCGTTGCCCAGCTGTCGGCCTGACTGCCGTACGCGGTGGAGACGACCGAGGTCGTCTGCAGCCTCTCGTACGGATTCTCCTGACCGATCCGCACCGTGACGATATCGGGATCGGTCACCTCGCCGAGCAGTTTGAGCAGGACCACCTGTTCCTCCAGCGCCTCCAGCACCGGCTTGACGGTGGTCTCGAACTCGTCGGTCAGCCGGGTCAGGTTCTGCACCCCGCCGACCACCACCCGGCTGCTCCGGTCGCTGCCCAGCATCTCCAGCAGCGTCGCCACCGACAGTCGCGCGGTCGCACTGGAGGCGACCGCCTGAGCGGTCGGCGAGACCACGCCGTCGGCCAACTCGGCGTCGGCGAGCACCCCGCTGAGGGTCCGCACCGCCTCGCCGGTGGTCTGCCCCACGACGGCCTCGTTGAGCAACGTACGCAGCAGCGCGAGCTCCTCCTCGTCGACCTCGGCCACCTCGACCAGCCGCTGCTCCACCCGGCCGGTCGAGCTGATCATCACCAGCATCAGCCGCTGGGTGGACAGCGACACCACCTCGACATGCCGGACGGTCGCGTGCGAGAGGGTCGGATACTGCACGATCGCGACCTGCTGGGTGACCTGGGCCAGCAACCGTACGGTGCGGCTCAGCACGTCGTCGAGGTCGAGGGCGCCGGACAGGAACGTCTGGATCGCCCGCCGTTCGGCGGTCGACAGCGGTTTGACCGAGCCGAGCCGGTCGACGAACAGCCGATACCCCTTGTCGGTCGGGATCCGGCCGGCGCTGGTGTGCGGCTGGGTGATGTAGCCCTCTTCCTCCAGCACCGCCATGTCGTTGCGTACGGTGGCGGGCGAGACCCCGAGATCGTGCCGATCGACCAGGGCTTTGGAGCCGACCGGCTCCTGACTGGAAACGTAGTCGGTGACGATCGCCCGGAGGACTTCGAGCTTGCGATCGTCAAGCATGGCCCTCCCCTGGCTCTCGATTGTCGTCGGCCTTCCGTTCCTGCCCCGTTGCCGTCTTACCCCGATGCGATGCCGGGTCTCGATTGGCACTCCCGGTTCGCGAGTGCCAGTCTAATCGGTATGGGTGAAAACGCCGAGAACGCCGCCGCGGATCCGACCGGCGACAGCGGGCGGGTCGGATGGCGACTCGGGGACTGGCAGCAGGTCGCCCACGGGGTCTACCGGTTGGTGGCGGAGCCGGCCTCGGTGAACATCGGCCTGGTGGTCGGCAGTGAGGGTGCGTTGCTGGTCGACACCGGCTCGAGCCCGGCGCAGGGCGCCGAGTTGCGGGGAGCGGTCAGCCGGGTCACCGACCTGCCGCTGGTCGCCGTGGTGGTCACCCATGACCATTTCGACCACTCCTTCGGCCTGGCCGGCCTGGCCGGAGTGCCGAGCATCGGGCACGAGTCGTTGTCGCAGACCCTGCTCACCGAGCAGGGGCCGACCGAGGGCGTCGCGGCGGGCGCCCGCAGTCTGGGCTTCGATCCGGGCGAACTGGTTCTCCCGGAGACGTTGATCGCGGTTGCGGACGTGGTCGGACTGGGCGGAAGCCGGGTGGCGGAGATCGCTCACCTCGGCGACGGGCACTCACGGGGTGATCTGGTGATCACGGTCACCGATCCGGGCGCGGACGGTTTCGGCGGGGTGATCTTCGCCGGGGACCTGATCGAATCCGCACCGGCCGAGTCGCCGGCGCCCTGGTACGGATCGGATTCCTCGCCCGATCAGTGGTCCTGGACGGTGGATCGGCTGCGCGGGCTGGCCGGTTCGCAGACGATCATCGTGCCCGGCCACGGTGACCCGGTCGGGGTCGACTTCGTGATCGAACAACGGGACGCGATCGACGCCGTACGGATGGAGCTCGAACGCCTGGCCGCGGCCGGGGTGTCCGAATCCGACGCGTTGGGCCAGGGCGACTGGCCCTTCCCCGCCGACCACGTCGCCGCCGGCATCGCACCCGGGTACGCGGAGATCCGCGCGGCCGCTGAGCGGCAGTCCGGCGCCGGCGGGCGGCCGACGCTGCCGCTGGCAGGAACCTGATCAGCGAGGTTTTCGTATACGCGTCGGCCCGATCGGGCCGTTTCGGGCGGCTGCGGGCGAACGCGTATACAGAAGTCATCGCTCCTGGCGAACGGCCGTGTCGGCAACGGGTCCGGCGCGAGAAACTTCGTAGAGTGCGGCCGTGACGCGATATTCCGGCGACGTGCTGGCTGCCGGCTGGCAGAAGTCCCACCTGACCAAGAGCGAGGACTGCGTGCTCGAGGCGGGGATGGTGCTCGAGGAGGCCGCCTCAGGATTCTGCGGCGCGGTGGTGCGCTGGGAGAACGGGATCGTGGTGCTGGAGGATCGGCATCTGAAACGACGCAGCTTCCCGATCGGCCCCGGCTTCCTGTTGGAGGGCAAACCGGTCGCGTTGAAGATCCCGCCGCGCGTGCCGTCCCGGCTGGCCGGGCCGAGCGGAGCCGGCGTGTGCGCGCCGCCGCCAGGCAGGACCGCGTCCGGGTCGGTCGCGGGCTCGGCCGAGCGGGCGAAGGTGGCACTGCCCAGCCGGATCTACGTCGAGGGCCGGCACGACGCCGAGCTGGTGGAGAAGGTCTGGGGAGATGATCTTCGCCACGAGGGCGTCGTGGTGGAATACCTCGGCGGCGTGGATGATCTTCCGGCGATCGTGGCCGACTTCGCACCGGCCAAGGGGCGCCGGCTCGGAGTGCTCGTTGATCATCTGGTGGCCGGCAGCAAGGAGTCGCGGATCGTTGATCACGTCGCCGCCGGTTCGTACGGCGACTACGTGTTCGTCACCGGACATCCGTACATCGACATCTGGCAGGCGGTGAAGCCGGCGCGACTCGGGCTGAAGCAGTGGCCGCAGATCCCTCGTTCGATCGAATGGAAGAAGGGCATCTGTCAGCACCTGGGCTGGCCGGCCGAAACGCAGACCGACGTCGCCAAGGCCTGGCAGACCATCCTGGCCCAGGTGCGCACTTGGAATGATCTTGAACGCGAGTTGCTCACCCAGGTGGAGATGCTGATCGACTTCGTCACCCAGGACCATCAAGCGCGCGAGTGAGTCGCTCCGCCGCGGAGATATACTACTTCGCGATCTTGATATCTCGGAGGTTGCGATGACTCGGACAGTGATCGACCTGGATGACCAACTGGTGGCCGAAGTTGCCGAAGCCCTCGGCACCAAGACCAAGAAGGACACGGTCAACACGGCGTTGCGGGAAGTCCTGGAGAGCCGCCGTCGCGCACTCGCACTGATTCAACTCCGTGACGAGATCGAGGACGGCGCGCTCGACCTCGATCTCCTGATGGACAAGAAGAACTACCGTCGGTGAGCGACACACGATATCTGATCGACACCAGCGCACTGGCGCGGTTTCTTCGCCAGCAACCAGCGACGCGCGGCTGGGAACGGGCCGCACGAAGCGGCCTGATCGCCATCTGCCCCATTGTCGAACTGGAGACCCTGTACAGCGCTCGGTCGATCGAGGACCGTAGGCGGACGATGCAGCGCTTCCGCGAGATTTTCGTGTCGCAGTTCATGCCCGAACGAGCATTCGAAAGGGCCGACTCCCTCCAACAGGAATTGACACAGCGCGGCGAACACCGCAGTGCCGGTCCGGTCGACCTGCTGGTGGCGGCGACCGCGGAACTGGCCCGGCTCACCCTGCTCCACCATGATCACGATTTCGATTGCATCGCTCGGGTGACCGGCCAGCCCACCGAATGGTTCGACTAGACCCAGCCCGGGTGGCGCGGTCAGTCGAGCAGGTCGCGGACGATGCCGTCGGCGAGCAACCTTCCGGCCGCGGTGAGCACGAGTTGATCATCACGATCCGCGATCAACCCGCGGGCCCGCAGGTCCGGGATCCGGTCGCGTTCGCGATCGGTCAGGACGGCCGGATCCAGGCCGGTGTCCAGCCGTAATTCCAGCAAAACCCGTTCGGTACGGCGTTCCTCGGCGGTCAACTGCTCGCGGGCATACGCGGGTGAGATTCCTTGATCAAGTTTGCTCGCGTACGCGGCCGGGTGCTTGACGTTCCACCAGCGAACGCCGCCGACGTGGCTGTGCGCGCCGGGCCCGACGCCCCACCAGTTGTGGCCGAGCCAGTAGGCAAGGTTGTGCCGACAGCGCGACTCGGGTCCGCGGGACCAGTTGCTGATCTCGTAGTTCGCGTAACCTGCCTCGATCAGCAGCTTCTCGGCCAACTCGTACTTGTCGGCAAGATCATCTTCGCTGGTCATCGGCAGCTCACCGCGACGAATCCGCGCCGCCAGTCGGGTGCCCGGCTCGACGATCAACGAGTACGCACTGACGTGATCCGGCTCGGCGTCGATCGCGGCGCGCAGGCTGGCTTCCCAATCGGACAACGATTCCCCGGGGGTGCCGTAGATCAGGTCCAGGCTCGTCTGGGCAAAGCCGGCCCGCTTCGCCTCGGCCACCGCCTGCTGGGGACGGCCCGGGGTGTGCACCCGATCCAGCACCGCCAGCACGTGCGGGCGGACCGACTGCATACCGAACGAGATTCGGGTGAATCCATGATCAACAAGCCGGCTCATGCCGGCCTCGTCGATCGACTCCGGATTGGACTCGGTGGTGATCTCGGCGTCATCGGCCAGGCCGAACCGGTCCCGGATGCCGGACAGCATCCGTCCAAGATCATCGGCCGGTAGCAGGGTCGGCGTCCCGCCGCCGACGAACACCGTGCCGACCGTCGGCGTGTTGGGCCCGAGCACCCGGCGAGCAAGATCAAGTTCGGCCAGTACCTCTTCCGGGTAGCCGACCCGGCTGGCGCCGGGCGCGTTGCCGAGTTCGCCGGCGGTGTAGGTGTTGAAGTCGCAGTAGCCGCACCGCGTCGTACAGAACGGCACGTGCAGATAGAAACTCAGCGGCGTCTCGGCAACCGTCACCAACGCCGCCGTCGGCAGTTCCCCGGTCGGCGGCACCGGCTCCCCCTCGGGCAACGTGGACGGCATGCGCCGAGGCTAACGCGTCACCTCGCCGCAAGCCCCATCGAAGTCAGCGTGCAGCGATCGACCGGTCTCGCGTGACGTGCGTCACACAAGTCGTGACTGCGGCACGTGCCTGTGCTTTTCTCGACGAGCCGATCGCGGGAAGCAAACCCACGTAGCAAGACAGGGAGCCTGATCATGTTCACCACCGGTCGACTGACGGCAGTATTGAAGAACTGGACAACCCTGCTCGGCGCCGACCCGATCCTGGGCGCCGAGGACACGGGGCGCGGGCTGTGGCCGATCGTGGCCGAGGACGGCAGACGCTACTTCCTGAAACGCCTCAGCCCGTGGCGCAATCTTCCGGTGGCCGACGAAGCGCGGGTCCTGCGCTGGTTGGCACAACAACACGTCGACGTCGCCGAGTTCATGATCACCGACCAGGCCACACTCACTGTCGGCCCCAGCGAAGACTCGTACACCCTCATCCCGCAACTGGACGCCGATCGGATCGCGCCGGCCGACCTACTTCGATCCGAAGAGACCATCGGTCAGGCGATTGCCGAACTGCATCGGGCACTGGCCGGCTATCCATGGTCCGCCAACTCATACCGCGAGCAGATGACCGACGCGCTGCAAGGAGACCTCCTGCTGCCGCCTGACCTCGCAGACTCCTTTGCGCTGCGGCGGGAGAGCGTCTGCCAGAGCATCGAGCTGCTGCTGGTCCAGTTGGTTAACGGCGATCTGACACCCGAGAACATCCTGCTGCGCAGCCCCGGCCAGGTCGCCGGCTTCATCGACTTCGACCACCTGCCACTCGCACCGCGCGTCTGGGACATCGCGAAATACCTGTCCCGCCGGCTGCGTCTCCGCTGGCGCGAGCGCACCGAGTCAGCCGCCGACCGCGTGGCCCATATCGGCCCGCTGATCCGCGGCTACCAACGGGCGAATCCGCTCAGCGGTCAGGAGCTGAACGCGTTACCCGCATGTATCGCGGCCGGAAACATCATCGAGGCCAGCTACGGCCAGGAGATCGCGTCCGGGCAGCTCGAACGCCGAATGCTTCCCGACCATGATCAAGTGCTCGCGGACACGATCGAGGCAGCGCGTTGGCAGCTTGCGAACTACACCGCAGTGGAGGAAGCCGTCCGATCCGCAGGACCTTGATGTCAGCCGGTCTGCCGCGGGACGGCCGCTGACGTCCCGGAGTTGATCTTGTTCTGCCGCGCCCGCGAGATCGTTACCGCGACGATGATCGCCAATGCGGTCGCGTAGCCGGCGGTCTGCAGCAGCAGTGGATAGCCGTACAGGAAGGAAAGGTACGCGGCCGGCCACAGTGCGAGCCACTCCAACCGGCGGGTCAGAATCGCCAGCACCATCACCGGCAGCAGGTACCACGGATAAGCCGGAGTGCCGATCAGGAAGGCTGCACCGTAGAGCCAGCAGCAGGTCACCACCGGCGGCTCCGAACGCGACCGCAGCATCGCGAGCGCCGCCAACGCCGCGGCCAGCAGCAGCGCCGCCGGCAGCCGGAACGGCTCCGGCAGGAAGATCAACAACGCGAACCGGCTGCTCCCGTTGAAGCCCTCCTCGTGCAGGTAGCCCGGCAGGTAGCCGATCACCAGCGAACCGACGGCGATCAGGTGCGGCAGATAGCCGGCCAGCAGCACGGCTGGAGTGATCAACAAGATCCTGCGGCGGCCCCGCGCCACGAACGCCGGCAGCATCACCAGCGGCACCAGTTTCACGCCCGCGGCCAGGCCGAGGAACAGACCCGCCCGGCCGTGTCGTCGACGGATCAACGCCTGCCCCATCAGCAGCACCAACAACGCCGCGAGCACATCGGGATGTGCTCCGTTGGCGGCCTCGACGGTGACCGCCGGACAGGCACCGTAGAGCAGGGCGAACTCGGTCCGCCGCTGCCCCGCGGATCCGATCGATCTCAGCTCGCGGGCCAGGAGGCCGGTGGTGATCACCACCACGGCGGCGGCAGCGAGCTGGACGCCGAGCGTGCCCGCCTGCCAGGGCGTGACCGCGGCCACCAGGGTGAACCAGAGCTCGGCGACCGGCGGATAGATCGTGTGCACCGACGGGCGATTGATCAACGGACGCGGCGATCCCGGCGGAAACAGGATCGGATCGCGCAGTCCACGCAGTGCGGCTGCCAACGGCGGATACCGGTACGGGTCGATGCCGGCCAGTTGCACCCGGCCGTCCCAGACGAACCGGTAGGTGTCGTCGGTCAGGGTCGGCCGGAACATCAGCCCGGGCAGCTGACAGACCGCGGCGATGATCATGATCATCCGCGGCCGCAGGTCACCCACACGATGCCGGAACCCGTACGCGATCAGGCCGAAGATCAACACCGCGATCAACAGCGCCCAGCGGCCCAGGTGCACGCGTTGCAGCCACAACACGGCAAGATCAACACCGAGGATCAGCGCCATCGCGATGATCAACAACCACCTCGTCGTACGGTCACGGCGATCGGCAGGTGTCGGTGCCGGCACCAGCAGGACGCCAGGGTCGCTCATCACATCGTCCGCAGCGCGACGAACGATCGACCGCTGCCCGACCAGTGCTCGACCACCGCCAGATCCAGCCGGGCGGCGCGGCGGGCCAACGCGGCCGCACCGATCCGCGCCCACCGTACGGAGGTCGTCGCGGTTCCGGAGCACAGTGCTGTCGTGTGCACCTCGTCCGCGTCATCGTCCGGATCGGTCTCGCAGATGATCAGGCCGCCCGGCTCGGCCAGCTGCAGGCAACGCCGCAGCAGCGCGTCCACGTCACCGCCGATGCCGGCGTTGCTGTCCATCAACAGCACGGTCCCCCAACGCCCCTCGGCCGGCAGCCGATCGCCGATATCCCTGCGCAGCGCGGGGCCGCCGCGCCCCAGGCTCGTCGTCACCGCGGTGCCGGACAGGTCGATGCCCAACGCCGGTTGTCCATGCTCGATCAGCGCGGTGACCAGCCGGCCGGGTCCGCAGCCGACGTCCAGCACCGGCGGTTGGCAACGGGCGACCACGAGCAGATCGGCGGAGTCGGCAGGCTGCATCCACTGCGCCAGATCGGTGCGCAGCGGGTCGACGCCGGCCGCCGTTTCGACCCTCAACCCCCGACCCGCATAGGCGCGATCGAAGATCATTCCTGCGTCCGCCGAGGTGGCGGTCAGTTCGCGATAGCGGCGCGCGAACCCCAGCTCCGGGTGGTGTTCGGTGATCCACGCCGCGTCGGCGGGCGTGTCCAGATCCAGCAGCGGAGGCAGCAGTTTCACTCGCAGACCGAGGTCCAACAGTCGTGCCAACTGCGCGGCACCGGTCCGCTCGGTCGACATCTCGATGTCGTCGAACACCGGACGGGCCGGACCGGACCGGAGCCCGATCGCCCAGTAACCGCCGTCGGCGGCCAGACCGAGTACGGCGTCCGCGCCGTCCCAACCGATCTCCAACTCCGCCGCGGTGACCTGCGGGGTGTCCATCGCGATCAACAACGCGGGCCGATCGGGCGCCAGGGCGAAAACGGCGTCGAAGACTCGCGCCAGCCGACGACCAAGATCACCATCGCCCTGCTCCAGCACCGCGAACCCGGTACGCCATCGGTCCGGATTTCCTTCCCAGGCCAGGATCCGGCGGGATATCGCGGCAGCCCGTACCGCACTCAGCGTGTCGGTCAGCGACGCCTCGGCAAGCTGCGCCGCGACGCTCGGACTGAACCGCCGTTGCAGCCGCGTCTTGGCCCGGCCGGGCAGCGGTTCCTTGGCCAGCACGATCACCGTCTCGGCTCGGTCGCGCAGTCCCGATCTCGTGATCATGACCGGATCGCCGCCCGCAGATCCTGAACGGCACGCAGCGCCCCCAGCGGCGTACCGGTGATCTTGGACTTGCCGATCCGCGGGGCGTAGCCGACGTCGACCTGGCAGATCCGCCAGCCGGCGTCGGCGGCGGCGATCAGGGTCTCCGCCGGATATCCGGATCGGCGATCACGCAGGTCGAGATCCAGCAGCGCCTCCCGTCGAGCGGCCCGCATCGGACCAAGATCAATGATCTTGATCCCGGTCCGGCGGCTGAGCTGTCCGGCCAGCCGCCGGTTGGCGAACCGCAGCCGCCAGGACCAGGCGGCGCGGCCGGCCGGTCGCCGGCTGCAGATCGACAGATCCGCACTCCGGCCGAGGATCGGCGCCACCAGTCGCGGCAGGTCGGCACCGTCCAGGCTGCCGTCGGCGTCCATCACCGCGACGACCGGTGCGGTAGCCGCGCGGAGTCCGGCATCACAGGCGGCGCCGTAGCCGCGTTCCGGGCAATCGATCACCACCGCGCCGAGTGATCGAGCCATTTCGGCGCTGCCGTCGTCGGAGCCGTTGTCGACCACCAACGGGGTGAAGCCGGCGGGCAGACTCGCCAGCACCGACGGCAGGGCCGCCACCTCGTTCCAACAGGGCAGGATCACCTGAACCGCTTCCATGTCTGCCGAAGTTAGCCAGCCGAGGCGCCCGGCCACCATGGCTGAACGCTTTCCGATTGCTTACGGTCCTGCCCGCGGAGCCGTGACGGCAACGCAACCGGCTGCCCGGAACCGTAGGCTGATCGACGTGGCAGCCGAAGTGTTGATCGTCGAGGACGATCCGATGCTGGCCGACGTCCTGGTCGGCTATGTCCGCAACGCCGGTCACCGGGTCCGGGTGGTCGCCGACGGCGCGGAGGCGTTGGCTGCTTGGGAGAACGAGCCGCCGGATGTGGTGCTACTGGACGTGATGCTGCCGACCCTGTCCGGGCTGGAGGTGCTGCGACGGCGCCGCAACGCCGGCGACAACGCCGCGGTGATCATCATCTCGGCGCGCGGAGACGAGCCGGATCGGCTGATCGGGTTGGAGTTCGGCGCCGACGACTACGTGGTCAAACCGTTGAGCCCTCGGGAGATCGTGCTGCGGATCGAGGCGCTGCTGCGGCGCGCGACCCAGCCCGACGGTCGACTGTCGGATCGGACGTTGCAGATCGGATCCGTCGAAGTTGATCTTGCAGCCCGATGGGCGACTCGCAGCGGCAGCCCGTTGCAGCTGACCAGCCGAGAGTTCGACCTGCTCGCCTTCCTCGCCGGTCATCGCGGCGAGACCTTCAGCAAGACCGCCTTGATGCAGCGGGTCTGGGGTTGGGATTTCGGTGACACGTCCACCGTCACCGTGCACGTGCGGCGACTGCGGCAGAAACTGGAGGACGATCCGTCGGACCCGCGGCTGGTGCTCACCGTCGGCCGGCAGGGTTATCGGATCGCCCGGGAGGACGAACTGGCATGACGGACTTGTTGATCATCGCCGCGATGACGATCCTGGCCTGCCTGCTGGTCGCCGGGATCGGCTGGATCGCCCTGCGGCTGACCCGACACGCCTCCATTCGCTACCAGTTGATCATCGCCGGTCTGACGCCCGTACTGGCGGTCGCGGTGACGGTGATCATCAACGTCTGGTTGATGTTCCTGTCCCGGCACGACAGCCTGGTGATCTTGTTCGCGCTGGCGGTGTCCCTGATCGTCGCAGTCGGGCTGTCGCTGTTGGTGACCCGCCGGATCGTGGCCGGCACCAGCCGGCTGGGCGCCGGGATCACCGGACTGGCCGGGTTGCAGCCGCCATCCACCGGGCCCGGCTTGCCGGCCGAGTTGGCCGATGCGATGGCCGACTTGACGAGTACGCGGGACAAGCTGGCCGAGGCGCGTGCCCGCGAACGTGCCGCGCAGCAGGCTCGGCAGGAACTGGTCCGGCATCTGTCTCATGATCTTCGTACGCCGCTGGCCGGTTTGCGGGCGATGGCCGAGGCGTTGGAGGACGGCATCGTCGCCGATGTGCCGGGCGCAATGCGGCAGATCCAGGCGACCGTGAGTCGGATGGATTCTTTGGTGGGTGACCTGTTCGAGCTGTCCCGGGTGCAGGACGGCCTGCCGCAGCACGAGCGGCGGATGCTGTCGGTGACCGAGTTGATCACCGACGTCGCCGAGCAGACCGAACCGGCCGCACGACGGCAGCAGGTCCGGCTGACGGTCGACCTGCCCGATCATGATCGGCTAGCGATCCTCGGCGACGACGACGCGCTGGTCCGCGCGATCGGCAATCTGGTGACCAACGCCGTACGGCACACCGGCCCGGGCGGTGCGGTGACGTTGACGGCTTCGCGGTCGGCCGGCGGTGCGGTCACGGTGGCAGTTTCCGACGGCTGCGGAGGGATCCCGGAGCAGGACCTCGGCCGGGTGTTCGACGCCGGTTGGCGGGGCGACGAGGCCCGCGGCACCGACGGCGCCGGACTCGGACTGGCGATCGCCCGCGGCGTGGTCGAATCCCATCGCGGCCGGATCGCGGTCAGCAACGCCGGCTCGGGCTGCCGGTTCGAGGTGGAACTGCCACTGCCACAGGCGTCCTGAGCAGGAGATGACATGAAGGTGTTGGTCACCGGATCCGCCGGATTCATCGGTACGGCGGTGCTGCGCCGGCTTGATGATCTTGGTCATTCGGCCACCGGTTACGATCGGCAGACCGATCCGGCAGACGAGCTGATCGACCTGCGGCGGCTACGTGCGGCGATCCGCGGCCAGGACGCGATCATTCATCTGGCCGCCAAGGTCGGTCTCGGCGTGAACCTGTCCGATCTCGACGGCTATGCCCGGGACAATGATCTTGGTACCGCCGTCCTGTTGCGGGCAGCAGCCGAGGAATCCGTCCGCCGGGTGGTGCTGGCGTCCTCGATGGTGGTCTACGGCGAAGGCCGCGCGCGGTGCCCGGAACACGGCACGATGCCGGTGCCGCCACGCGCCACAGCTGACCTTGCCTGCGGTCGATTCGAGCCTCGCTGCGCGGCCTGCGGATCGGAGCTACAACCGCACCTTGTGACCGAGGAGGCTCGGTTGGATCCGCGCAACGGGTACGCCGCGACCAAGGTGCAACTGGAGCAGTTCGCCCGGATCTGGGCTCGAGAGTCCGGCGGGACGGCGATCGCGCTGCGCTACCACAACGTGTACGGTCCCGGACTGCCGCGCGACACCCCGTACGCGGGGGTGGCCGCGATCTTTCGCTCGACGTTGGCGGCGGGTCGACCGCCCAGGGTGTTCGAGGACGGCCGTCAACGGCGCGACTTCGTGCACGTCGACGACGTCGCCGCGGCCACCGTCGCGGCGTTGGAATGCCAACCGGAGCAGGGATTCACCGCCCTCAACGTCGGTTCCGGCCGGGTGACCACCATCGGCGAGGTCGCCCGCCGGATGGCGATGATCATGGACGGTCCCGAGCCGGTGATCACCGGCGACTACCGGCTCGGCGACGTACGCCACATCACCGCTGACAGTTCGGCGGCACGGACCCTGCTCCACTGGTCACCGCAGGTCGACCTGGACGCCGGCCTGCGAACACTTCAACACCCGACTTGTCAGCATCAGAAGGCGTTATAGCGCTTCCTGACGCTGACAAGTCGGTGAGGTCACGGGAGTTCGATGCCGTCCAGGGCGCGGCGGCAGCTGCATTGCGCGTCCTCGTCGGACTCGGCCTCCGGCAGCGCCTTGATCACGTCCAGCAGGAGCGACTTCAGTCGGCCGATGTTGGCGCCGAACTGCTTCACCACCTCGGCGTGCGAGACCGCCTCACCACCCTCGACACCGGCGTCGTGATCGGTGACCAGGCAGACCGTCGAGTAGCACATCGCCAGCTCGCGGGCGATGGTCGACTCCGGCACACCGGTCATCCCGACCACCGACCAGCCGGCCGCGGCATGCCACTGCGACTCGGCACGGGAGGAGAACCGCGGCCCGTTGATCACCACCAGGGTGCCGCCGTCCACCAGCGCGCCGGTCTCGCTGGTTGCGCTGCTCAGGAAGGCCTTCCGGCCGCGCGGGCAGTACGGGTCGGCGAAGCCGATGTGCACGACCGGACCCTCCACGTCGTACACGGTGTGCTTGCGTCCCCAGGTCCGATCGACGACCTGATCGGGCACCACGAACGTGCCGGGGCCGTACTCCGGCTTGAGCGAGCCGACCGCGCACGGGCCCAGCACCTGCCGGACGCCGACCGAGCGCAGCGCCCAGAGATTGGCACGGTAGTTCACCATGTGCGGCGGATATTGGTGGTTCAACCCGTGCCGGGGCAGGAACGCGACCTGCCGGCCCTCCACGCTGCCGACCGAGATCGGTGCACTGGGCTTGCCGAACGGCGTCTCCACCTCGACGGTCTGCGGATTTTCCAGGAAGGAGTAGAAGCCGGTGCCGCCGATGATCCCGATGTCGGGCTTGCTGGTCAGTTCTGCGCTATCAGACACGGCTGAGACTGTACGGGTCGGCGGCCAGGTTTGTCAGCCCCCGTCGCCGGTCGACGCGTCGTCGGCCCGTTCTCCCGACGGCTCGTCGGACGAGCCTTCGTTCACCTGTTGCGCCGACGATCGCGGCTTCCGGTTGGCCGGCTCGGCCCGGCGAAAGGAGCGGTTCTTCTGCCGGGGCAGCTTCTTCTCCTCGGCGACGTCGGCGGTGATCAACGCTCCGAACCATCGAGCGTTCGGCGAGTGGTCGATCAAGATCACCTTCACGAACAGGGTTGCCGGGACCGCGAGCAGCGCACCGAGCGGCCCCAGGATCGCGGCCCAGAAGATCAACGAGATGAAGGCGACGCTGGCACTGATGCCGGCGGCGTCGCCGGTGAAGCGCGGCTGGATCAGGGTCTGGATGACGAAGTTGATCACCACGTACGAGATGACGACCGCCAGGGCCGGTCCCCAACCGCCGGCCAGCAACGCGATCAAGGTGGGCGGCACCAGACCGATGATGAAGCCGACGTTGGGAATGTAGTTGGAGACGAACGCCAGTACGCCCCAGGTCAGCGCCAGCGGCACGCCGATGATCCACAAGGCGACCACGTCGAAGATCGCCACGATCAGGCCGAACACGGTGGTCACGATCCAGTAGCTGCGGACGCGATCGGCGAAGTCGGTGAAGGCGTCGGCGATCGACGGACGCAGCGTCCGGATCAACGCCACCCGCGCCTGCCCGGTGGCACCGTCGAAGGCGAAGAAGATCGCCACCAACGCCATCAGGCCGACGAGCGAGAACCCCGAGGTGACTCCGCTGAGCACGCCCTGTGCCGCCCCGGTGAAGCTGCTGATGTCGATCTTGGACAACAGACTGCGCCAGTCCGAGGTGTCCACGCCGAATGCACGCAACGTCTTCAGCGCCCAGTCGTAGCCGCCCTCGAATGCCTTCTGGTATTCGGGCAGTTGCAGGGCCAGCTGGGTGACCGAGAGCGCCACCGCGCCGAGGATGATCGCCATGATCAGATAGATCGCGATCAGCACCAGCAGGCTGGCCAGCCAGTTCGGGAAGTGCCAGCGCAGGAAGATCCGGCGCAGCGGCTGGAAGGTCATGACCAGGGTGATGATCAAGAACATCGGGGCGACGATGTCGGCCACTTCGCGCAGACCGGCACACAGCAGCACCAGTGCCCCGGCGACGACGATGCCCCACAACGGTGCGCCGAACCGGGACGCCGTCGACGACGCGCCGGTGGTCTCAACTGGCTCAGTGGACATGGCTGTGACCCTACTGGGACCGATGACCGCTGATTGGGACGATGCGTCGGTGTCGGAGCCCCGGACTAGGTTTGAGCCGTCAACTATGGATCTGCCCCGGGGAGTGCCGATGACTGACGCGCAACGTACCAAGGTCGACTTCTACTTCGATCCGATCTGCCCCTTCGCCTGGATCTCGTCCCGCTGGATCCTCGAGGTGGAGAAACAGCGCGACCTCGACCTGCGATTCCGGGTGATGAGCCTGGCCGTGCTGAACGAGGGCCGTGACCTGGATGCCGGCTACAAGAAGGGGCTCGACTCCGGCTGGCGTCCGGTGCGAGTCGCGATCGCCGCCGCGCAGTTGAAGGGCGAGCCGATCCTGCGCGACCTCTACACCGCGATGGGCACCCGGATCCACAACCTCGGTTACAAGAAGGACGGCGACGAGCTGTACGAGCGGGTGATCAAGGAGTCGCTGGACGAGCTCGACCTGCCCGCCGAGTTGGCCGAAGCCGCCGAGAGCACCGACTACGACGAGGCGCTGCGCAAGTCCCACCATGAGGGCATGGACCCGGTCGGCGACGAGGTCGGCACCCCGACCATCCACGTCAATGGGGTCGCTTTCTTCGGCCCGGTGCTGAATGCGATTCCGCGCGGACAGCAGGCGCTGGACATGTTCGACGGCGCCGTGCTGCTGGCCGGCAACCCGCACTTCTTCGAACTGAAGCGCACCCGGACCGGCGGCCTCGACTTCAGCTGACCCCACCACCGCCGAGTTGTCAGAAGGTAGTTGGCCCATCACCCAACCACCTTCTGACAACTCGGCGGGAATAGTTCGGCGGGCAATGGAATTGAGGTGGGCATGACACGACAGATCATCATCTTCGGCGGGACCGGGTACGCAGGCGGGCACATCGCCCGCGAGGCCGTACGCCGCGGGCACCGGGTCACCTCGTACAGCAGGAGCGGCGCGCCGGCCGAGCCGATCGACGGCGTCGACTACCGCACCGGCAGTTTGACCGATCCGGCCGTGGTCGACCGGGCCGCGGCCGAGGCCGACGATCTGGTGATCGCGGTGCACGGCGCCGACGTCGACGGACGTCCGCTGCTCGACGTGCTGCCGTCGTTGATCGACGCGTCGATCGCCCATGGCACCCGGCTGTCGTTCGTCGGCGGTGCGGCCAGCTCGCTGGTCGCCGAGGGCGGACCTCGACTGCTGGACACGCCCGAGTTCAACGAGGACTGGAAACCGGAGGCGACCGCGCATGCCGCGGTGCTCGAGGCGCTGCGCCGGGCGCCGGCCGAGCTGGACTGGTTCTACGTCTCCCCCGCCGCGCTGTTCGGCTCGTACGCTGCCGGCGAGGCGACCGGCAGCTACCGCACCGGCGGCGACCTGCTGGTCACCCAGGACGACGGCAGTTCGGAGATCTCCGGCGCCGACTTCGCGCTGGCCTATCTGGACGAGATCGAGCAGGGCAACCACATCCGGCAGCGCTTCACCACCGGACACTGAGCCTGGATCCGGGAGCCTGGATCCGGCTGGAGGCGCTACTTCTTGGCGTCCTTGGTCGGCTCGGTGGTGGCCAGTGCCGCGACGAAGGCCTCCTGCGGGACTTCGACCCGGCCGACCATCTTCATCCGCTTCTTGCCTTCCTTCTGCTTCTCCAGCAGCTTGCGCTTGCGGGTGATGTCGCCGCCGTAGCACTTGCTCAGCACGTCCTTGCGGATCGCCCGAATGGTCTCCCGGGCGATCACCCGCGACCCGATCGCGGCCTGGATCGGCACCTCGAACTGTTGCCGCGGGATCAGGTCCTTCAGCTTGCCGGCCATCTCCACCCCGTACGCGTAGGCCTTGTCGCGGTGCACGATCGCGGAGAACGCGTCCACCGGCTCGCCGTGCAGCAGGATGTCGACCTTGACCAGGTCGGCGCTCTGCTCACCGTCGGGCTCGTAGTCCAGGCTGGCGTAACCCTTGGTGCGTGACTTGAGCGCGTCGAAGAAGTCGAAAACGATCTCCGCCAGCGGCAGCCGGTAACGGATCTCCACCCGGTCGGCGGACAGATAATCCATCCCCAGTTGAATTCCCCGCCGGGCCTGGCAGAGCTCCATGATCGTTCCGATGTAGTCGGTCGGGCTGAGGATGGTGGCGCGGACCATCGGCTCGCGGACCTCGGCGACCTTGCCGTCGGTGGGGAATTCGGACGGGTTGGTGACCGTGTGCTGCTCGCCGTTCTCCATCTGTACGGAGTAGACGACGCTGGGCGCGGTGGAGATCAGGTCAAGATCGAATTCGCGTTCCAGTCGCTCGCGGACGATCTCCATGTGCAGCAGGCCGAGGAAGCCCGCACGGAAACCGAATCCCAACGCACCCGAGGTTTCCGGCTCGTAGGTCAGCGCCGCGTCGTTGAGTTGCAGCTTCTCCAACGCCTCCCGCAGCTCCGGGTAGTCGGCGCCGTCGATCGGATAGAGCCCGGCGAACACCATCGGATTCGGATGCCGGTAGCCGGCCAGCATTTCCGTTGCGGGCTTGGCAGAAAGCGTCACCGTGTCGCCGACCCGGGACTGCCGTACGTCCTTCACACCGGTGATCAAATAGCCCACCTCGCCGACCGACAGCGAGGGCGTCTTGATCGGTTCCGGTGAGATCACGCCGACCTCGAGCACCTCGTGGGTGGCCTTGGTGGACATCATCAAGATCCGGTCCCGGTGACTGATCCGGCCGTCCACCACCCGGACGTAGGTGACCACGCCGCGGTAGGTGTCGTAGACCGAATCGAAGATCAACGCGCGGGCCTGAGCCTCGGCATTGCCTTGTGGGGCAGGGGTTTGCTGCACAATCTGGTCCAGCAGCTCCGGTACGCCCTCACCGGTCTTGGCCGACACCTTGAGCACGTCGGCCGGGTCGCAGCCGATGATGCCGGCCAACTCCTCGGCGTACTTCTCCGGCTGGGCCCCTGGCAGGTCGATCTTGTTCAGCACCGGGATGATGTGCAGGTCGGCGTCGATCGCCAAGTACAGGTTGGCCAGCGTCTGGGCCTCGATGCCCTGCGCCGCATCGACCAGCAGCACTGCAGCCTCACACGCCTCCAGCGATCGCGACACCTCGTAGGTGAAGTCGACGTGTCCGGGGGTGTCGATCATGTTCAGCACGTAGGTGTGATCTCCGCGTGTCCACGGCATCCGGACCGCCTGGGACTTGATGGTGATGCCGCGCTCGCGCTCGATGTCCATCCGGTCCAGGTACTGCGCCCGCATCGAACGCTCCTCCACCACCCCGGTCAGCTGCAGCATCCGGTCGGCCAGCGTCGACTTGCCGTGGTCGATGTGGGCGATGATGCTGAAGTTGCGGATGATGGCAGGGTCGGTCCGGCCCGGCTGCGGTGCGGCCGGCCCGGTGTTGCGGGTGGTTTGAGCGGACACGGTTTCCCGTCTGGTTGGAGCGTCGGACTAGGGGCCCATCTTTCCACGACTCGGCGAACCGGCCACCTTCGACCGTCGGCACCCGATCGCCACGGCTGCGAACCTCAAGCGGCTCAACCAACGACCTCGCGCAGGAACGCCGCCGACCAGTCGCCGTACTGCTGGACCTGCTCGGCGGTGTGCGCGATCCGCAGCCGCGAGTTGATCATCGCCTCGGCCAGAGCGGTGGCCGTCGACACCGGATGACCGGGGTCGGTCGCCCAGGGCAGCAGCAGCGTCTGCTGGCCGATCGTCGCGATCTGCGACAGCGGCGGCAGATCGGTGGCCGCGGCGCCGCGCAGGATTGCCGGCATCAGCTCCGGAGTGATGTCGGGGGTCAGCGGCTCCGCTCCCAAGGCGGCGAAGATCTCCGGTTGGGCGGACGACTCGAGCAGCTCGGCAACGGCTTCTTGATCATTTCGTTCCACGGCGTCGGCCATGGTGCGATAGAGCTCGGCCTGGGCGGCACGCGTCTGCCACGCGGTCGGCGGTGCGGTGAGTACGAGGGCGGCGATCCGGTCGGGCTGCTTCAGCGCGGCGAAGATGCCGGTCGCCGTACCCATCGAACTGCCGATCAGGCTGAAATGATCGTCACCGACGACTGCGTCGGCAAAGCCGAGCAGATCGTCGGCCAGCGCCGTCCACAGATAGTCGTCCGGGTCCGGGGTTCCGGTGGACTCGCCGTGTCCGCGGGCGTCGTAGCTGATCACGGTGTAACCGGCCTCGGCGACCGCCGACATGTCCAGCAGGCCGGACTTCTGGTTGCTGGCTCTGCTGCTGGTCAAGCCGTGCGCGACGATCACGGCCGGTCCGGAGCCGATATTGGTGTAGGCGAGTTCCGCACCGCGGACGCTGACCGTGCCGTGGTCTTTCGAAGTGATCATCTACGGGATCGTAGAGACCCACGACGGAGCCGCGCCACGGCCCTCGTCTCGGAACCCCTCGTCTCGGAACCCTTGTCTCGGGAACCCTTGTCTCGGGAACCCTTGTCTCGGGAACCCTTGCCTCGGGAACCCTTGCCTCGCGAAATTGCCTTGCAGCACGTCTTGCCGCGAAGCAGGATGCGGGCATGAGGACACGACCATGAGGGTGATCTGGAATGCCCGCCTCCGTCGCCCGACCGGGCGAGCCGCAGCGGGCGCAGCAGATCGGGGTCTCGCACGCTGAAGTCCGCCACGGGTTGGCGGTCCGGCGTGGGCACGTCCCGGGCCGGCTGCTGATCGACGGAGTCTGGGCGCACCAGGCGGCGATCGACGCCGGAGCACACTTCGAGACCGTCTTCCTGGTTCCGGAGTTGTTGCACACAACCGAAGCCGCCCTGCTGGCGGAGCAGTGCACCGATTACGCCGACCAGTGCTATCGGCTGTCCAGCAAGATCATTCAGCGATTCTCCGATCGTGACCGTTCGGACGGACTGGCGTCGATCATCGAGGTGCCGCGCTGGCGACCTGATGGGCTTCGACTCGGTCCGGATGCGTTGATCGTGGTCGCCGACGGGCTGCAGAGTCCCGGCAACATCGGCACCGTGATCAGGACGATGGATGCCTGCCGGGGCGACTTGTTGATCATGACGAATGTACGTGCCCGGCCGGACGGCGATCAGGTCTTCCGCGGCAGCCGCGGGCTGAGTCTGACGCTGCCGCAGTTGATCATCCAGACCCCGGAACAGGTGATCGGTTGGCTGGGCGACCGTGCGGTGTCGATCATGGTCGCCGACGCGAACGGCGGCGTACCGTATCCGCGGTCCGATCTGCGCGGGCCGACCGCGATCGTGCTGGGCAACGAGCGCTACGGTGCTTCGGATTCCTGGCGCGACTTTCCTCGAGTCCAGGTGCCGATGTTGGGCCGCGCCGACTCACTCAACGTGGCCGTGTCGGCCGGCGTGCTGCTCTACCACGCCCGCAGCCAGCGCGAGCGCTGGTAAGACTGCGTCGGAGCTCGCCGATGCAGGCTCGGCTCAGACCTGGTGGGCGTAGAAACCGAAGCGGGCCAACGGTTCGACCAGCTCCTGCTCCTCGTACGACAGGTGGGACAGCAGGGTGTCGCTGAGCAGATCGACCGCCTCCTGCAGCGGCTCGTAGTGGCCCGGGTCCTCGATCACGCCGACCAGCCGGCGGTCAATCTCCTCCAGCACCTCGTGGATCACCTGGTGTTCGTCGATCAGCCGATCGAGGATCTCACCAAGATCACGATCGGATTGGCGCAGGTGCGGGAAGATCGACTCGTCCTCCAGCCCGTGGTGACCGGCCACCAGGCGGCAGTAGGAAGCGCAGTACGCACCGAGCGTCCAGTCGTTCTGTCTCATGGTGAGGTCGTTGATCGTTGATCTTGCTGCGGCAGCTTGAACGGCGCCGGTCCGAACCTGCTCGACGATGTCGCGGACGACCGTCAACTCCTCGCGGAGATGATCATGGACGTCGATCAGGTGCTTGCCGACCGCACGACCGCGTGCGGTGTATTCGACCTCCGGGCCCGAGGGGCGGCGATGCGGCCGGCCGGCTTCGTCCCAGGGTTGGCGTGGCAGCAGCCGGGCACCGTCGTCCGGCGTCGGATGGACGCCGAGTCGGTCGTACTCCGATCGGTCGGTGAGCTCGGGTTCAGATCGGTGCGGTTCCGGCGCTTCGACAGGCTCAGGGCCCTTGTCTAGTTGGTGCTCAGGGATCTGGTTGGCGTGGTGGTCACCAGGCCCGTGGTGGGACGACTTCTCGCGGGCGCGGGCGACGCGATCGCGTACCTCTTCGGCCACTGCGGCGACCTGGTGCACGGCCGCCGCGTCGTCGGCGGGGACGATGAACGTATCGATGCCGTCGACCACGGCTAGCTCGACCAGATGATCAATCTCGAGGCCGGACAGGTTCAGCAGCCGGCGGATGTCGGCCGGGCGTCGACCGGCCTTGACCGCGGCTTCGTCGATGATCTTGTTCGCGCGCGCCAGGTCGCCGGGCTGAAGGTAACCCTCCGAGGGCAGCCAGCCGTCGGCGAGCCGGCCGGTCAACCGCAACATCCGCGGCTTGTAGGCGCCGATCCAGATCCCCACCGGATGCGCGGGAGCTGGGCCACGCTTGGCGCCGTGCACCCGGTAGTGCTTGCCGTCGACTCGAACCCCACCTCGCTGGTCGGCGTCCCACAGCGCCCGCAGGATGATGATCGCCTCTTCCAGCGCTTCGATCGACTCCCCCGGCGTCAACCGCGTGGCGCCCATCGCCTCGATCGCATCCCAGAAGGCACCCGCCCCGAGACCCAGCTCGATCCGGCCGTCGCTGAGCAGATCGAGGCTGGCGACGCTTCGGGCCAGCACCGCCGGTGGTCGCAACGGCAGATTGGTCACGTTGGCGCTGAGCGAGATCCGTTCGGTCCTGGCGGCGACGTAGCTGATCAAGGTCCAGGTGTCCAGGAACGCCGGCTGATAAGGATGATCTTGGAAGGTCACCAGCTCCAGTCCCAGCCGCTCTGACAGCTGAGCGAGCTCGACCGCGTGCTGTGGGTCGGCGTTGGCCGGCGTGATGAACGTTCCGAAGCTGAGTTCGCGGCCGTAATCGGGCATCCGTACCTCATTCCGGGTTGACCTGCCGGCGGACGAGATCATAACGGCCGGCGTTCTCAAGATCATTACGCCACAAACCGCCGCGCCAAGTCTTGAAGGTCAGCGCGCCAAGTCTTGGAGGTCAAATTGAACTCCCGTCGAGCGCGCCAGCGCGAGACCGCGCCCGAGCGATCTGCTGTCATGATGGCCGGATGGCGAGCTCGGAGAACCTGACCTGGCAACTCGACGACATCACGATGCGTGGCACCGTCGTACGGCCGGAAGGCGACGGTCCGTTCCCCGCCGTCGTCATGGTCGCGGGCAGCGGTCCGACCGATCGGGACTGGTGCTCACCGTTGCTGCCCGGCAGCAACGGCAGCGGGAAGCTGTTCGCCGAGGTCCTCGCCGAGGCCGGGATCGCGTCGATCCGCTACGACAAGCGTGCAACCGGGCCCCTCGAGGACATCCAAAGACTGGTCGGCACGTTCAGCATGCAGTCGCATCTGGACGAATTGATCGCCGCGGTCGGGGTGCTTGCCGCTCGGGACTTCATCGATCCGAACAGAATCGCGGGACTCGGCAACAGCGAAGGCACCCTGCACCTGCTGCATTACGCGACCAGCGATCAACCGATCGGCCTGATCGGGCTGGTGCTGCTGGCTCCGCCCGGCCGCGCCGTCGGCGAAGTCGTCATCTCCCAGTTGGCCCGCCAGGCAGCCAACGTGCCCGGCGGTGAAGCACTGATGCCCATGGTCCGTGCGGCGGCGGAACGCTACACGGCCGGACAGCCGATGGATCCCGATCCGTCGCTGCCCGACAGTGTCAAACAACTGCTGGCCAGTTTCGAGACTCCGGCCAATCTGCCGCTGGCGCGTGAGTTGTGGGACGAGGACGCCACGCTTTCCCTGCCCCAGGTGGCGGTTCCGATGTTGATCATGATCGGCAGGAAGGACCAGCAGGTCGACGTCGAGGCGGACGGACAGCCGTTGCAGGCAGCCGCTCGCGATATGGACAACGTCCGCTTCGAGTTCCCGGCCGACGCCAATCACGTGTTCAAACAGGACACTCGGTCGCTCGCGGAGATCGCCGCCGCGCCCGCCGAGCATTACAACCAGCCCGGCGGTCGGCTCGACCCGGACAGCGTACGGATGATCGTCGATTGGTTGCAGTCGCTGTTCGGATGAGTCCGGTTGACCGCACAGCGGATGCTGTGGCGGCCGGTCCCGTTCGCCCTCGATAGTCTGCGGGGACGACACGACGATCAGGACGGATGTATGACGCAGCACGCTCCCCGACCCGCGGCCGACCGACCTGGCCTGACGGCCCTCACCGATCGGCTCGGCATCCTCTACGGCGGTGACTACAACCCCGAGCAGTGGGATCCGGAGGTCTGGGTCGAGGACGCCCGGCTGATGCAGGAGGCCGGCGTCAACCTCGCCACCGTTGGTGTCTTCAGCTGGGCGTCGTTGGAGCCGGAGCCGGGACGTTTCACCTTCGACTGGATGCAGCAGGTGCTGGATCTGCTGCATGATCACGGGGTCGCGGTGGACCTGGCGACCCCGACCGCTTCCCCGCCGCCGTGGCTTCCTCACCGCTGGCCCGAGACGCTGCCGGTCGATGCCGACGGTGTACGGCTGGGGTACGGGTCGCGCAACCATTACTGCGCCAGCTCGCCGGTATATCGCGAGCATTCGCGGCGGATCGTTGCCGAGCTGCTGCGCCGGTTCGGTGATCATCCTGCGGTGGTGATGTGGCATATCGGCAACGAGTACGGGACGCCGTGCTACTGCGACCTGTGTGCCGACAGCTTCCGCTGGTGGCTGCAGACACGCTACCGAGATCTGGATTCTCTCAACCAGGCTTGGGGAACGGCGTTCTGGAGCCAGCGCTACAGCAGCTGGGAGGAGATCATTCCGCCGCGCACCGCGCCGTACTTGATCAACCCGTCGCAGCGGCTGGACTTCCAGCGGTTCACTTCCGATCAGTTCCTCGATCTCTACCGCGAGCAGCGGGCCATGATCATCGACGAACATCCCGACGTGCCGGTGACCACCAACCTGATGGGGTTCTACTCGCTGGCCGACTACCGCAGCTGGGCCGGCGAGTTGGACGTGATCGCCGATGACGGCTACCCCGATCCGAACGATCCCGACTCCCCCGTGTTCGCGGCGATGACCAACGACCTCATGCGATCGCTCGGCCGGGGCCGCGGCTGGATGTATCTGGAGCAGGCGGCCGGGGCGGTGAACTGGCGCGAGCACAACGTCGCCAAGTCCACCCGCCGCACTCGGCTGGAGTCGTTGCGTGCGATTGCCCGCGGGGCCGCCGGATCCTGCTACTTCCAGTGGCGGGCCTCGACGGCGGGCACCGAACGGTTCCACGCCGCATTGGTCCCGCACGCCGGCGCCGACAGCGATCGCTTCCGGGCCGTGGTGGCGCACGGTCAGGAGTTGAAGACCCTGCGACCGGTTCTTGATCAACAACCCGCTGCCGAGGTGGCGATGATCTTCGACTGGCCGAGCTGGTGGGCGGCCGAGGAGCCGTCGGCACCGTCCAAACGCCTGCGGGTGCTGGAACAACTCCAATCCTGGTATCAGCCGCTGTGGCGGGCCGGCATCACCGCCGACATCGTCGACAGCACCGATGATCTCTCCCGCTACCGACTGGTGCTGGCGCCGTCGGCCTACCTGCTCACCGACGCGGCCCAGGCGAATCTGCGCGGCTATGTCGCCTCGGGCGGCTCCCTGGTCCTCGGCCCGTTCTCCGGGGTTGCCGACGTGAACGGCCACGTCCGCCGCGGCCGCTTCCCGGTCGGCCTGTCCGACGTCCTCGGGCTCAGCGGTGAGCAGTGGCTGCCGCTGGCGGACCGTGACGAGGTGGCCGTCACGTCGGACCTGTTGGGCGAGGGTGCAGTCCGGCTGTGGTCGGAGCAACTGCGCGCCGACGGCGCTGAGGTCGTTGCAACCTTCACCGGCGGACCCGTCGACGGACGGCCTGCGATCTTGCACAATCCTTACCGGCAAGGACATTCCTGGTACGTCGGTACGGTGCCGTCCGCCGATCAACTGCGGAATTTGATCATGCTCGTCGCCGAACGCGCGGGTGTCCGTCCGGCGCTGGAAGCGATCCCCGACGGTGTCGAGGTGGTGCGTCGCGGTGACGCGCTGTTCCTCTTCAACCACACCCTGACCACGATCACCGTCGGCCTCCCCGGACAATGGCGCGACCTGCTGACCGACGGGCGGCTGACCGGCAGCGTCGATCTCGGTCCCGAGGATGCAAAGGTCCTGCTCCCGGCAACGTGAAGTCGCCCGGATATCGCCTGTACCTCACCGAGCCCTGATATCGAGGCACCATCTTGCCGAAATGCCCGTGTCGGGGGGGATCGGCTGTCTGGTGCCTCGATCTCCGCGTTTCAGCGCGCTAGCGAAGCTGCGAGAGCACCGGATGCACGGTTCGACCGGGGATGAGCCGCGTTCCGTCCGTGAAGCCCTCCTCCCGCCCACTGAGCTGGGCGATCAATCGAGATCGCCAACGCTGCAGCCGATCCTGACGGGCGGGATCGGTGGACAGATCCGCGACCTCGTGCGGATCTCGGCTCAGGTCGAAGAGTTGCTCGCGGCCGGTGCCGCTGAACCACACGTACTTCTCCCGGCCGTCGGTCAGCCATTGCAACGATTGTCCGAACAACGTGTGCTCGCCGTGCAGCACCTCGCGGAATCCGGCGTCCTCACCACGTGCCTGCGGAGCGAAGCTGAGCCCGTCGATCCCGGCAGGGATGGGCAGCCCGGCCAGCTCGAGCAGCGTGGGCATGACGTCGCCCAGTTCGACCACCGCGGCGTCGTTGACGATTCCGGCGGCAACGCCGGGCCCGGAAAGCAGCATCGGGATTCGTGCGGATCCCTCGTACGGGTAGCCCTTCCGGAACAGATGATGATCACCCAACATCTCACCGTGATCAGCCAGGAAGCAGACGATGGTGTTCTGCCGCAGATCGTGCTGGTCCAGCTCCTCGAGCAGGTAATTGATCTGCTGGTCGACGTGCGTGATGTGGCCGTAGTAGCCGGCCATCGCCCGTCGCAGCTGGTCGCGGCTGATCTTGCCGACGAACGAGGTCGGGTCGTCGGGCTTCGCGTACGGCGTGAAGAGGTCGGCCCAGTCGCCCACCGGTGGATCTGGCCGATCGATGTCGAGATACTGCTCCAACGCCCATCTCGGCGGGTCGTAGGGCGGATGCGGCGCGTTGAACGACGCGAACAGGAAGAACGGCTTCCGCGGATCGCGACGACGTAGGAACGTCGCAGCCTGACCTGCGACGAAATTCGTCGGATGCGTGTGCTCCGGCTTGTCCCACGGTCTGGCCACCCAGGAGTTGGAGTCGATGCCGTGATCAACAAAGCTCGCGTCTCGACCGAGCTGAGATCTCAACCAGGGCAGGTAATCGTCGACCCGATCCGGATCCTTCCCCTGCTGCCGAGCCTGCCGGACGATGCCGGTCGGGCTGTGCAAGATCACGTTCTGGAAACCGAGCTGCGACCGCTCCGGAAAGAAGTGCATCTTCCCGACGCCCTGAGTCTGGTAGCCGTGACTGGTGAATTCGCCCGGCAGGGTGACCGGATAGTCCCACGGCACCCCGTCCAGATAGCCGACTCGGCCGTGATGCACCGGCCGCAGTCCGGTCATCAGCGACGCGCGGGCAGGGATGCAGGTCGGCGTCGCCGAATAGGCACGATCGAATCTCGCGCCGTGGCTGCCGAGTCGATCCAGGAACGGGGTCCGCACCGACGGATGGCCGGCGGCACTCAGACAATCGCCTCGCCACTGGTCGGCCATGATCAACAGCACATTCGGCCGATCCTGCTCGGCGTGGCTCCCGACCCCGGTCACGGCCGACTCAGCGCTTCGACTCTGCGGCCAGCGACTCGGCGAACTCCGCGGCGATCTTGTCGCCACCCTTCTTCCGCCAGTCCTGATACGCGTCGGTGAGCGTGCTGATCGGCTTCCGGCCGTAGATCACATCGTTTGTGGCGTTGTTGATCAACTCGTTCAGGGTCGCGCCCTTTCGGCTGTAGGTGTCGGAGTAGAGACCGACCGTGGGATCACGCAGCGGGTCCGCCGAGGCTCGCTTGTGCCACGCATACTGCCGATCGACGCCGAGCTTCGGTCCCGGGCCGATGGTCGTCATCGAGTCGGTGATGTACTGCACGTCCATGAACTCCGACGTGCCCATCTTGGTCAGCGTCGGCAGGCCGTCGACCCAGGTGAAGTCGGAGCCTTCGACGCCGTACTTGCGTTCCAGATGTTCCCGGGAACCGATCGGCGTCGCCAGGAAGTTGAGGAAGTTCAAGATCTTCCGGGTCTTGTCCTCGCCGAGGTCCTTCTTGATCACGGTGACGGCCTGCACGCTGGTGCCTGCATAGTGCCGGGCGTCGCCGCCGCCGTTCTCCTTCGGGGCGTTGATCATGCCCAGCTTCTTCGCGCCGTCCACCGGCCCGCCGAGCTGACGGACGAAGAGATCCCAGCCGACTGCACCGTCGCCGAGCAGTCCGGTCTGGCCGGCGTAGAAGACCGTACGGATCTTGTCGTAGACGATCGACGCGGAGTCCGGATGGAACAGACCTTCCTTGACCATCCCGGCGACACGTTGAATAGCGTCGATGCAGCGTTCGTCAGCCAGCTGGTAGGTGAACTTGCCGCCCTCCTCCGACCAGTTGTTCGGCGCACCCAGCATCATGCCGATGAAGTTGATCACCGGCCTCGGACTGGCCGATGCCCAGCGCCGCGCCTTCTTGTCTGTGAAGCCGCGCATCAACTCGTGGAATTCGTCGTAGCCGCCGGGCTCCGGGTTGAGGCCGAGTTGTTCGGCGAGGTCGAGTCGGACGAAGATCGCCTGCGGCGCGACCGGCCGTGGCTGCGGCACCGCATAGACGCTCCCGTTGGACACCGTCATCCGCCAGGTGTCCGGCGGCATCGCCGCCAGGTAAGGAAAATCCTTCACCGCGTCACCGGCGAGATAAGGTCCGAGATCACAGAACAGTTTGTTCATCACCCGCGGCTCGTCCGGGGTCGGCCGGGGAAACATGCACAGGTCCGGGACGTCTCCGCCGGCGATCGTGGTCTGGAACGCCGCGGGATAATCCGGTGACGAGATCGCCCTGATGTTCAACGTGCAGCCCACGTTGTCCTGGAATTGTGCATAGAACTTGTTCTTGCTCGCTCCCGGTGGAGTTGGTACGAACGTCGGATACATGATCTTGATCTGATCCAGGCCCGATGCCGGCGGCTTGTCGAACACGCGCTTCGGATGTCGTGGATAGGTGTAGTAGCCGGACATCAGCACTTCGTTGCCCGGAAGATCCGGCTGGACCAGGTCCACCGGCGTGTAGGTCGGAAGCTTCGCGCCCACATTGCGCTCGGCGGTATTCGCCTCCTTGGTCGGGTCGCTACATCCTGCCAGCGTCCCGATGCCAAGGCCGGCAGCGATTCCGCCGGCCAGCAGGTGGCGCCGGGAAACCTGAATCGCGGAAGGATGTCCGGATGCAGCATTGGATGTCATGGTCATAGCGGTCACTTCCTTGTGAGATCGCCGAGCGGGATGGTCAGCGAGCGTGAGTACGGATCTCCTCCGGCCAGCCGAGCTGGAAGCCGAGCTTGTCGGTGAGCAGTCGCTGGAAATCGGCGGTCAGTTCGGTGTCCGCGCGCACCTTGCGTGGCGTGTGGCCGGTGTTCAGGCTGTACGCGGCCAAGGCACCTGCGGCTTCGCCGATCGACCACTCCACCGGATGCAGCCGGTAGCAGCCGTTGGTGATGTGGGTGGTGCCGATGTTCTTGTTGCCGGGCAGCAGATTCTCCACGCGCTGCGGGATCAGCGCACCGAGCGGGACCTGGAACGGGTAGCTGGAGACGTCGACGTAGGTGCGGCGTGGATTGTCACCGCCCCAGCTGGGATGCAGGTCGATCCGGTAGGAGCCGACGCCGACCGAATCGGCGAATTCGGCCGACCCGGCCGGCAATCCCTTGGCGGCGCGCTCTTCCACCCCGACGTGTTCCTCGAGCACGGTGAACTCGGCCCTGATCCGCCGCGACTCACGGATGTAGGGCCGCAGTGCCAAATGATCATGACTGCCGAGAAGATCACCGCGCGGACGCAGACCCCGATAGCCGGCGCCACCGTCCAGCCGTGGCGCTTCGGTCTGCATCCAATACAGGAAGGACAAACTCTGCTGCCGTGAACCCTCCAGGTGCTTCTCCCGTTCCTGCGGGTCGACGCCGATCAGCGGCCCTTCCAGGTAATCGATCTGCGGCCAGTTGACCAGGGTCACGTCGCTGACGTAACGGCCCGGTTGATGATGCTTGATGGTGAAGATCCGCCGGTAGTGCCACAGGTCGTTGGCGACCGCACCGCGCGCCGAGTCCGGGTCGGCGAAGATCGGCCGGCTCCTCGGCTGCAGGGTGGTCGGCGCGACATCCTCCCAGGACAGCATCGGCGCCGGCCAGAAGTCGAGCTGGTAGCCGCGCCAGAAGTCGTACGTGGCCGGCTTGTCGATGGTGAAATCGCCGTCCGGCAGGTAATCCAGCGCGAAACACCAGGTGAAGGACTGCTGATCCAGCGGCTGCGCCGGACCGTCGACGGCATGCAGCTCACCGGTGTCGTCCCGGCTCTCCGCACCGTTGACATGCTCGACCCCGGCCAGCTCCAGCAGGTCTCCGAGCTCGGTCGCGTCAATGATCATCGGCGCGGTGATCGTGGTCTCGTCACCGGCCTCGCGGTCGCGGAGGGTGACTGCGGTGACTTGATCACCGGCGGTGTCCGCGGCGACCGGCTCGTGTTGCATCAGCACCACCAGTTGGCCACCGGAGCGGTACGGCGCCAGCAGCTCGTCGATGGCGGCCACCGCGACCCGCGGCTCGTGACACAACGCGCTCACCCCGCCGCCACCGGGGTTGAGCAGCGGATCGCCGGCCGCGTCGTCGGTCAGCGGATAGTTGCGTTGGTAGTAACCGCGGATCCGCGACCGGAGATCGCGATAGCTACGACTCGCGCCCTGCTCGGCGATCCACGGATGCTCGTCCGGCGGCACCGCCTGCGAGGTGAGCTGGCCGCCGAGCCACGGCGACTCCTCGGTCAGTACGACCGTCCGGTCGAGCCGCAGCGCGGCCAGCGCTGCCGCGACTCCGCCGAGACCGCCGCCGACGACGAGCACGTCCGTGTTCTGCTCCATAGGTGTTCTCCAACGTCCCCGCGATTGCCTGACACCGTCCGCGCATCGGGACGGATGGCATCAGTGTCCACGGATCGACCCTCACCCCGTCAAGACCTTCACAGTTACTAATTCCTATTAGATAAGCTTTCTGCCAGCAGACCACCGCGATGGGAGTTGATCGACTTGGCCGGCCGTCCACGCCAACGCGACATCGCCGCTCGGGCGCGGGTGTCACAGACCACGGTCTCGTTGGTGCTCAACGGCAAGAGCGAGCAGTACGGGATCACCGCGGAAACCGAACGCAGAATCAGGAAGGCGATCGCCGAGCTCGGCTACGTGCCCAGCGTGACGGCCCAGGCGTTGCGGGGCGGCCGCAACGGGCTGATCGGTGTGCACACGTTCGAGCCGATGTTCCCGACCGGGGCCGATCACTACTACTACGAGTTCATGGTCGGCATAGAACAGCAGGCGACGGCAGCCGGACAGGATCTGGTCATGATCACCTCGGTGCACCAGGCCGGCGCTGGCCAGAGCATCTACCGCGAGGGCACCAACCGGCTCCGGATCGCCGACGGTGCGGTGATCCTCGGATTCCAGGAGCATGACGAGGAACTGGAGGAGCTGGCCAGGCAACAATTCCCGTTTGTGTTCATCGGGCGCCGGCAACGGGCGGCCGAGCTGATGCCGTACGTGGTGCCCGACTACGTCGACGGCGTCCGCAAGATGGTGCAGTTGATCGCCGAGCTGGGGCACCGCCGGGTTGCCTATCTGGCCGGCCGGGCGGAGATGTTGCCACGGGAGCAGCGATTCGCGGGCTTTCGCGACGGTCAGGCGGCAACCGGCATCGAGCTGGTCGCGCACCTTCGGCGCGAGGCGGACGAAATCACCGCGGAGTTGATCAACGACCTGCTGCGCCGGTCGGTGACGGTAATGATCGTGGACTCCTATCCATTGGCCGAGCGGATCGGGACGCTCTGCGCAGCCGAGCGGATCGACATACCGGATGGGCTGAGTGTGGTCAGTCTCGACTCGTTGGGATACGGCTCCAGCCGGGACTGGACCCACCTGGAGTCGCCTCGGCGTGACCTCGGCTCACGCGCGGTGGAAATCCTGATCGAACTGATGAACGGTGAAGTTGCGCGGAGTTACCACGAGCTGCTCCCCTGCCCGGTCCGCCCGGGAAGCACCTTGCTGCGCCGCTGACTCGGCTTCCCGCGCACCGGCGGCGCTGCCGCGAAGGTTCGAACTTGCGCGGGAGCGCCGCAGGTGCGCGGGAGCGGATCAGCGGCCGCGCAGGGTGTCCACGGCAGCCGACTGGAGCCGCAGCTCCAATCGTGCTGGCGGCCCGCTGATCGGTAGCTGCTGGGTCGTCCACTGCGAGTCGGTCGGCACGGTGCCGAGGCAGTGGTCGCCGAACCATGCCGTCACCCGGCCCGACCTGCGAGCCGTATTGCGGACCCGCAGTTCCAGGGTGGTCGAGGTGCCGGGATCGACGGCGAGGAAGGCGATCCGGCCGTCATCGGCCTCCACGACCTCGTCCCGCAGCGGATCCCGAGGCACCAGCCGGACGTCCTCGGACTGATCGAACGCGGTCGCCGCGAACCCCTGCTCCAACGGGTGCGGACCGACGGTCTCACCGGTCATCGACACCGACGCCTGCAGCCGGATGTCGTCCACGCTGCTGCCGACCCGGACCTCGTACGCTCCGGTCTCGATGATCATCCTCGACGACACCACGTCGAAGATCATGAACGCCTCGCGCCGCAACTCAACCACAACGCGACGCGTCTCACCCGGCGCCAGCGTGATCTTCGTGAAACCGGCCAAGCGCCGCGGGAAAGCAAGCCGGGGCTCAACGGCCGTCGTGTACGCCTGGACCACCTCGCTCATCGACCGATCGCCCGGATTGTGCACAGTCACCACGGCACCGACCGGCACCGAGTCCGGGCCGGTCTCGATCGCCAGATCCTGGTAGCGCACCTCGCCGTAGCCCAGGCCGTGGCCGAACGGGAACAGCGGCGGCTGATCGTCGTACCAGTAGGTCGATCGCGAACCGATGATGTCGTAGTCCAGCAGGTCCGGCAGTCGCTGGCCGAGGCGTGGCCAGGCCTGAGCCAGCCGGCCGCCGGGGTCGGCGGCGCCGGTCAGCACGTCCACCAACCCGTGCCCGAGTTCCTGACCGCCATGGCTGCTCCAGACGATCGCCGGACTGCCCGCGGCGACGTCGTCGAGCGCGTACGGATAGCTGGAGATGATCGCCAGCACGGTCCGATCACAGTTCTGCCGGGCCGTTGTGATCAAGCCTGTTAGGGATTGCGGCAGTTCGAGGTCCGGTCGGTCCTCGGTCTCCCGGCCGAGCAGATGCGGCTCGTTGCCGACCGTCACGATGACGGTGTCGGCCCAGTCCGCCGCGTCCGCAGCTGCCGCGCAACCGTCGGAGATGATCATGGTCCGGAAGCGGGTCGCCTCCTCCGCCCGGCCGACTTCAACACAGAGCGCACCGGCCGCGTCCACTCGCAGCCACTTGCGCGTACCAAGGTGCTGGATCGAACAGCTGCCGTCGAGCCGGCGATGGAGGCGGAAGCTCTGCTGCACTTCCCAGCCGCCGACCCGGTCCGCATCCGCTCGTACCCAGCGCCCGTCCGAGACCGTCCACAACTTGCCGGTGTCTGCGGTGATGGTGCAGATGCCGTGGCCCCAATCGGTGATCGCGACGACGGCAGCCGACTCCGGCGAGCCGCCGATCATGACGCCGTCGGCAGTGATCACCCCGCCATTCGTGCGCAAGTAGCCAGGACGCGTCTGGCTGCCGGCCAGCGTCTGTTCGCCCACGGGCGACAGCGGCATCAGCGCCACCCGATCGGCACCGTCGACCAGGCGTACCTCGCCATTGTCGCCGACCGCCTCACTGAGTGCGTCGGCCAAGGAGACCCGGTAGGGCGGCGTTCCCGAATACCAGTCGCAGAGCACCCGGTCGGCCAGCGGCCCGATCACCGCGATTCTCCCCGTCGGCTGCAGCGGCAGCAGATTCTCGTTGCGGAGCAGCACAATCGAGGCTGCCACGGCTTCCCGCGCCAACGATCGGTGCTCCGGTCGATCAAGATCAGCTTCGGTGATCTTGTCCGGCCCGGCGGCGTACGGGTCGGTCTCGTCCAGCTCACCGGTCCTTTCCCGCAGTCGCAGCACGCGCTCGGCTGCACGGTCGACGTCGGCCTCGGTGATCAGCCCACGCTCCAGCGCCTCGGTCAGCGCGGCCAAGGTGCCGGCAGGTCGGGCGTCGTCCTGGGTGTAGGAGTCCACCCCGGCGCGCAGGGCCGCCGCATAACCGGCCGGATGATCTTCGAAGTAGCGTTGGGATCCCGCCAGGTTGCCGGGCGCGTACGCATCCGAGACGACCAGCAGCGAGTCGTCGGTCCACGATCGCAACTCGTCCAACAAATCGGCGCTGACGTGCGCGGGTCGGCCGTTGATCAAGTTGTACGACGCCATCACCGCACCGGCCGCGCCGGCGGCTATCGGTCCGCGGTAGGCCGGCAGTTCGTATTCGTGCAACACCCGCCGCGACAGCACCGACGAGCTGACGTCGCGATCGGTCTCGTTGTTGTAGCCGCAGAAGTGCTTCAGGGTCGGCACCACCCGCCACCGTTCAAGATCACCACGCAGTCCGCGCGCGTACCCGGTGGCGAGTTCGGCGGTCAGCCACGGATCCTCGCTGAGCCCCTCTTCGTTCCGACCCCAGCGCGGATGTCGCAACGGATTGACCACGGGCGCCCAGACATTCAACCCGATCGACGGATCACTCAGCCGCTTGGCACGTAGCTCGGTGCCGACCACGGCACCGAGCCGGCGCAACAACTCCGGGTCCCAGGTCGCAGCCAACCCGACCGGTTGCGGGAACACCGTCGCGGTCCCGCGCCAGGCCACGCTGTGCGCCGCCTCGCCGCCGGTGTTGAAGGCCGCCAGCCCGAGTCGGTCGATGGCCGGCGCGGACTGATGCAGCAGAGACAGCTTCTCCGCGGACGTCAGCCGGCCGAGCAGCTCGGTCACAGGATCAGCCACGTTGCACGCCCCTCACGTCGACACGCTCGGCCCGATAGGCGTCGACAGTTTCGAATCGATTCGATCATCAGCCGCCCACCGCAGTGATGAATTCGGATGCCGCGATTCTGCCGGGGACTTCGTCAACTTGCAACGTCTGCCGCGCATTGCGCAAGAAACGCCACCTGAGCACACCATTCCTGGTTTCGATCCGATCGCGATGGTGGTCCGGTGCTTGCAGATCGACCACGGGGACCCTTAGTCTGCAGCGTCGAAGCGATTCGACAACCCGTTGTCATCGGAGCCGGCGTCGCCGGCCTGTCCGTTCCAGACCTGCGCGTCCCACAAAGGAGTGACCGTCATGACACCCACCCCGAGCGCCCGCGGGCTCAACCGCCGCGGCTTCCTCACCGCCCTCGGACTCAGCGCCGCCGCCGTCGGCGCCGGCGGCGCCCTGTCCGGCTGCTCCTCATCCGGATCCACCACCCCGCAAGCCAGCACCGCCGGCAAGGTGTCGGCAGGAAACCTGCCGAAGTACGTACCGATCGAGTACGCCAAACCCGACTTCCCGGCGAAGAACGGTTCACCGGCCGGCTACGCGAAGATGCCGACCACGCTGGTCAAGTCGGTGAAGACGACGCCGGGCACCGGCAAGACGATCACCGCGATGACGCCGCTGTGGGGAACCATCCCGCCGAGCAAGGGCAACCAGTACTACGAGGCCGTCAACAAGATGCTGGGCGACACGATCGACTTCCAGATCTCCGACGGCAACACCTACGGCGACAAACTCGCCACCGTCCTGGCCTCCAAGAAGGACGTCGCCGACTGGGTCCAGATCCCCAGCTGGAACCTCCCCGCCCGCTTCGGCAGCGAGATCGTCGAGAACGTCTTCCTCGACCTGACACCGCACCTGGCCGGCGACGCGGTGACCAAATACCCCAACCTGGCCAACATCCCCACCGACGCGTGGAAGGCGTGTGTCTGGAACGACAAGCTCTACGGGCTGCCCTATCCGTCCAGCGGCGGCGTCGGCAACGCGATCTTCTATCGCGACGACCTGCTCAAGAAGCTGGGCATCACCGCGGATCCGAAGAGCGCGCAGGACTTCCTCGATCTGGCCAAGGAGCTCACCGATCCGAGCAAGAAGCAGTGGGGCTCGGACGACCCGTGGAACGCGATGGGATTGATCTTCTCGCTGGTGCCGAAATGGCGACTGGACGACAGTGGCAAGTTGATCAACCGGGTGGAAACGCCGGAATACAAGGAAGCCTTGGAGTGGTCGCACAAGATGTTCAAGGCCGGCGTGGTGCATCCCGATGCCGTCGCCGGCAAGACCGATGAGGCCAAGGCGCGCTTCCAGTCCGGCCGGACGATGATGGCTTTCGACGGCACCGGCGGCTGGAACGAGGCCCTGCGGGACAACCTGAAGGGCAACCCCAGCTACTCCCAGATGCCGTTCCTGCCCTTCGGCGCCGACGCCTCGACCGCGCCGGTCTACTGGAAGGGGGCCGGCGCCGGTATGTACTCCTTCATCAAGAAGACCGACGACAAGGCCAAGATCGAGGAGTTGCTGAAGCTGGCCAACGCCCTCGCGGCGCCGTTCGGCACCGATGAGTTCCAGTTGATCAACTACGGCGTCGAGGGTGTGCACTACAACCTGGACAGTGATGGTCTGCCGCAGCCGACGGACCTGGCTGCCAAGGAAGTCCAACCCACGTACATCTTCCTGGTGGATCCGCCGGTGGTCGAGGCGCACGTGCAGTACCCCGGCTTCGTGAAGGACTACTGCACCTGGGCGATCAAGGCCGGCGAGTCGGTCAAGGAGCCGTTGTTCTACGGCATGAACATCACCGAGCCGTCGCAGTACGCCTCGATCGGGCAGCCGTTCACCGATCTGGAGTCCGACATCGGCCGTGGCCGCAAGCCGATCAGTGCACTGGACGACGCGATCAAGGAATGGCAGGCCGCAGGCGGCAACGAGCTGCGCACGTTCTACCAGCAGATCCTGGACAACCAGTGACCACCACCAGCCCACCCCGTACGACGTCGACATCCGCCGACGCGACCAAGCGGGTCAAGCCGGCGACACCGCCGGTGCGCCGGCGGACCTGGCGAGCCAAGTTGAAGCGGGACCGGTCGTTGATCATCATGACCCTGCCCGCTGTGATCTTGTTGATCATCTTCGCCTACATCCCGATGGCCGGGAATGTGATGGCGTTCCAGAACTACTCGCCCTACACCGGCTTCCTGCACAGCCCGTTCGTCGGCTTCGACAACTTCGTCCGGGTGTTCGACAGCCCGACGTTCCTGAACGCGGTGAAGAACACCCTGACGATCACCGCGTTCCAGTTGGTGTTCTTCTTCCCGATCCCGATCATCCTGGCCCTGCTGCTGAACAGTGTGATCTCGCCGCGGATCCGGACCGTCATCCAGTCGGTGGTCTACCTGCCGCACTTCTTCAGCTGGGTCGTGGTCGTGACGGTGTTCCAGCAGATGTTCGGTGGTGCCGGGTTGATCAGCCAGACCCTGCGCGACCACGGCCACTCCGGCTTCGACCTGATGACCAACCCGCACACCTTCCTGGTGCTGATCACCGCGCAGTCGGTGTGGAAGGACGCCGGCTGGGGCATCATCATCTTCCTGGCCGCGTTGAGCACGGTCGATCCCGCGTTGCACGAAGCCGCCGCGGCGGACGGCGCGAATCGGTGGAAGCGGATGTGGCACATCACCCTGCCCGCCCTGAAGCCGGTGATCATCCTGTTGTTGATCTTGCGGCTGGGTGACGCGCTGACGGTCGGCTTCGAGCAGTTGATCTTGCAACGGGCGGCGGTCGGCGCCCAGGTGTCGGAGGTGATCGACACCTACGTCTACTACCAAGGCGTCATCTACGGCGACTGGAGTTTCGCTGCAGCGGCCGGTCTGGCCAAGGGCGTGATCAGTCTCGGACTGGTGCTCGGCGCGAACAAGCTGGCGCACGTCTTCGGAGAATCAGGGGTGTATCAGAAAGCATGACCGAGCCCACCACCACCCTGCCCCGACCGGCCATCGGTACGCCGACCGGCCGCCCCCGAGCCCGCCGGCGGAACTCGCTGCGGCCGGTCTGGGACGAACAACCCAGCCGCCCCGGCAGCCTCGCCAAGGCGATCGTGCTGATCGCCGTCGTGCTGGCCATCCTGTTCCCGCTCTACACCATCGTGCTGACCAGCTTCTCCACCCACCAGGCGTCGGTGAACGCCGGCGGTCTGGTGATCGTGCCGCGCGGGCTCACCGCGGCGGCGTACGTGCAGATCCTGTCCGGCGGTGTGGTCACCCGAGCTGCGCTGGTCAGCGTCGGAGTCACCGCCGTCGGCACCACCCTGTCCACCGCGGTCTCGGTGATGGCCGCGTACGGCCTGTCCAAGCCGAATTCGTTCGGCCATCGGGTGATCTTGTTCGTCTTCCTGATCACCATGTTCTTCGGCGCCGGCATGATCCCGACGTACCTGCTGGTCAGCAAACTGGGCATGATCAACTCGTACTGGTCGCTGATCCTGCCCGGTGCGGTCAGCGCGTTCAATGTGTTGATCTTGCGGAACTTCTTCATGGGTATTGATCAGAGCATCATCGAGGCGGCCCGGATGGACGGTGCCGGTGAGTGGCGCATCCTGGGCCGGATCGTGCTGCCCATGTCCGGCGCCGTCGTCGCGGTGGTCGCGCTGTTCTACGGCGTCGGCTACTTCAACGCGTTCTTCAACGCCATGCTCTACATCAACGACAACAGCAAGTGGCCGCTGCAGCTGGTGCTTCGTTCGTACGTGTTGCAGGGTGCGAACCTGCCCGGCGGGGCCAGTGCTACCGACACGCACGCCAGCGGTGTCGTCGCCGGCATGCCGGTGAAGATGGCGGTGATGACCCTGGCCCTGGTCCCGATCCTGATCGTCTACCCGTTCGTCCAACGCCACTTCACCAAGGGCGTGATCTTCGGCGCGATCAAGGGCTGAGGATGGCGGAATCGCCGTCAGGGCTGGGCCTTCTGATGTGTTCAGAGCAGGGCCCTGGTGCTGTCGCGTTCGGTGACCTGAGGAACGAGCAGCCGGATCTCCGGGTCGTCGCTGCCGTCGATCCTGGCCATCGCCAGGTCGACGGCGATCTTGCCCATCCGGATCGCCGGGATGTCGATCGAGGTCAACGGAACGGCCTGCTGGACGGCAACGTCGGCCGGGCAGATCGCCAGCACGCTGATACCGGTGCCGATCTCGTGTCCGGCCGCGCGCAGACCGGTGAGCACGCCGGGCAGTGCGGCCTCGTTGTGCACCACCACGGCGCTGACCTCCGGCATCCGGTCCAGCACCCGGCGGATGGCAGCGAGGCCGCCGGCGTGCCCTGCCTCGGCCGGTTCGACCGCCGTCGGCCGATCGTCGCGTTCGGCGGCGCCGCGGTAGCCGTCCAGCAACCGATTGGCGTACGAGGTGTGCCGGCCGAGCACCGCGGGCGTCGGCCCGATCAGCGCGATCTGCCGATGCCCGAGACCGGTCAGGTACTGCCAGGCGAGCCGTCCGGCCGCCTCGAAGTCAAGATCAACAACCGACAACCCACGGGCGTCCGCAGGCAGGCCGATCAGCACCGCGGGCCGGCGCAGCTCAACCAGGGTTGGGATTCGCGGGTCCTCGGCCTCGATGTCCATCATGATCAACGCGTCGGCCAGGGACGAGTTGGCGGCCCGTTCGATGCCGCCCGGGTCGTCCTGGGTGAGCAGCAGCACGTCCATTTCATGATCACGGGCTCGCGTCACCACCCCGGTGACGAACTGCATGATCACGTTCACGTCCACGTCGGCTCGCAACGGCGCCACCAGCGCCAACGTGGAACTGCGACTGGAAGCGAGCGCCCGGGCCCCGGCGTGCGGCCGATAGCCCAGCTGCTTGATCGCGTCCTCGACCCGATGCCGGGTCTCGGCCGAGATCGACCGCTTCCCGCTCAGCACGTAGGAGACGGTGGAATTGGAGACACCCGCCGCCTTGGCGACATCATGGATCGTTGCCATCCCGCTCCAGGTTCTCTGCCTCAGGTCCCGATGATCTGATCTCGTTGATCTTCGAGCTTGCATGATAAGCGAACAGACGCCGCGACTGCCGCGCCCGGCACCACGTCGTCCCGGCACCGGGACGGCCGGCACGGAGACGTTCGGCCCGAATATGGAGGAAACCCGTGAAGTTCACTGATGGGTACTGGCAGACGCTGCCCGGGGTGGAGATTCTTCGTCCACGCTGGGTCGATCAGACCGAGGCGGCCCCGTACGGTCTGACCGTCTACGCACCCACCACCCCGCTGCGGCGTCGCGGCGACTCGCTGAACCGGCCGGTGATCACCGTCAGTTTCGACGCTCCGGCGCCGGACGTGATCGGGGTACGGATCGAGCATTTCGCCGGCACCCGCGATCGCGGACCGGAGTTCGCATTGCACCGGACCGAGGTCCAGCCGGTGATCACCACCGGTGAGAAATCGGTCAGCTTCGGCTCCGGCGACCTGACGGCCAAGATCGCCACCGACGGCGACTGGTCGGTAGACTTCGTCGCCGGTGATCAACTTCTCACCTCCTCGACGCCGAACAGCATCGGCGTGATCACCGACGCCGACGGCCGACACTTCGTCCGTGAGCAATTGGCGCTGGGTGTCGGCGAGCACGTGTTCGGACTGGGCGAGCGCTTCGGACCCCTGATCAAGAACGGTCAGTCGGTCGACATCTGGAACGCCGACGGCGGCACCGCCAGCGACCAGGCGTACAAGAACGTCCCGTTCTACCTGACCGACAACGGTTACGGCGTTCTTGTCGCCCACCCGGAACGGGTCAGTTTCGAGGTCGGCACCGAGGTGGTGTCCCGCAACCAGTTCTCCGTCGAGGGCCAATATCTGCAGTACTACGTGATCTACGGCCCGTCGCCGAAGGAGATCCTGAGCAAGTACACCGCGCTGACCGGACGCCCGGCCAGGGTCCCGGACTGGTCGTACGGGCTGTGGCTGTCCACCTCGTTCACCACCAACTACGACGAGCCGACGGTGACCGGCTTCATCGACGAGATGGCGCGTCGGGAGATCCCGCTCAGCGTCTTCCACTTCGACTGTTTCTGGATGCGCCAGTTCCATTGGTGTGATTTCGTCTGGGATCCGGCGATGTTTCCGGATCCGGCGGGAATGCTTGCCCGGTTGCGATCTCGGGGTTTGAAGATCTGTGTCTGGATCAATCCGTACATCGCTCAGCGGTCGGTGCTCTTCGCCGAGGGGAAGGAACTCGGCTACCTGGTTCGCACGACCGAGGGCGACGTCTGGCAGTGGGACATGTGGCAGGCCGGCATGGGGTTGGTCGACTTCACCAATCCGGATGCCCGGGACTGGTACGCGTCCAAGTTGAAGGTGTTGCTGGACGAGGGGGTGGATTGCTTCAAGACCGACTTCGGTGAGCGCATCCCGGCCGATGGCGTGGTCTGGCACGACGGCTCCGACCCGGCGAAGATGCACAACTACTACGCGCAGCTCTACAACCAGACGGTGTTTGATCTTCTTCGCGCCGAACGCGGTGAGGGCGAGGCGGTCGTGTTCGCGCGTTCGGCGACCGCGGGTGGGCAGAAGTTTCCGGTGCATTGGGGCGGCGACTGTGAGTCGACCTATCTGTCGATGGCCGAGTCGTTGCGCGGCGGGATGTCGTTGGCGTTGTCCGGCTTCGGCTACTGGAGTCACGACATCGGCGGTTTCGAGGGCACGCCGGATCCCGGAGTGTTCAAGCGCTGGGTGGCTTTCGGGCTGTTGAGCTCGCACTCGCGGCTGCACGGTTCGAGTTCGTACCGGGTGCCGTGGGCCTTCGACGAGGAGGCCGTCGACGTCACCCGACAATTCGCGCGGCTGAAGATGCGGCTGATGCCTTACCTGTCCCGGCTCGGCGAGATCGTCCACACCGAGGGCATTCCGATCATGCGGCCGATGGTGCTCGAGTTCGCCGAAGATCGGGGGGCGGCGACCGTGGACACCCAATACCTGTTGGGAGATCGGCTGCTGGTGGCCCCCGTGTTCGACGCGGCGGGTCGGGCCGACTTCTACCTACCCGAGGGCACCTGGACCCATCTGCTGACCGGCGAGACGCTGACCGGTCCGCGGTGGCATCGCCAGCAGTACGGTTTCGACTCGCTGCCGCTCTTCGTCCGTCCCGGTACGGTGCTGCCGTGGGGAGCTGTCGACGATCGTCCGGACTACGATCACGTCGACGGGATCACCTTGCGGGCTTACGAATTCGCCGACGGTGACAGCTTCGAGCTGCGGGTCGGAGACGCCGAATTCGTGGTGCGCCGCAAGGGCTCGATGATCATCGCCACCGGTACCGGCACCGGCAAGCCGTGGCGCTTGCAGGTGGGCGACCGGGTCGTAGCGTCCGAGGCCAACCGGGCGGAGATCGCCCACCGTCTGGATCCACGCTGAGGTCAATTACGATCATGGTCCACAGCGTCGTAGACCATGATCGGAGGAGCCGTGTCGTCCGTCAGCCCGCAAGCCGGTGATCGTCCGAACGTTCTGTTGATCTGCACCGATCAGCAACGTTTCGACACCCTCGCCGGCTATGGCAACACCGAGATCGACACACCGAATCTGGATCGGCTGGCCACCGACGGTGCCCTGTTCGAGAACTGCTACGTGCAGGCGCCGGTGTGTGCGCCGTCCCGGGCGTCGTTGATGAGCGGGATGTATCTGCACAACCACGGCTTGTATGCCAACGGCGTTCGGCTGCCCGAGTCGGTACGGCTGCTGCCGACCGCACTGGCCGAGACCGGCTACGACTGCGGCCTGGTCGGCAAGTGGCACCTCGACGCGTGCGCCGACGGTCGTACCGAGGACAAGCCCGCCGGCTTCCGGGTCTGGCAATGGGCGCACGATCCGTACCGCGGCAGCTCGGAGAATGCCTACCACCGCTGGCTGGCGACCGCACACCCCGAGGTGTACGACCTGGTGCTCGGTCAGCGTCGGGACCGCAATCGTGGCCGGACTGCCGGGGTCGCCGGCAGCCCGATTGATGTCGTACCGACCGAGGCGCACTACTCGCGCTGGGTCGGTGACGAGACGATCCGCTATCTGACCGGGGCCCGGCCGGCGGAGCAGCCATTCTTCTTCGTCGCGAACTTCTTCGATCCGCACCACTCCTTCGGCGCACCGAAGGAGTATCTGGAGCGCTACCGGCCCGAGGAGTTGTCCCGGCCGAACACGGTGCCCGGCGAACTGGACGCCAAGCCGCCGATCCTTGCCGAAGCGTCAGCCAGGTCGTACTCCGGGCACGCCGCCGGCTATCAGGACTACAGCGCCGATGATCTTCAACAGATCAAGGCCGCGTACTACGCCATGGTGAGCCTGATCGACGACGAGGTCGGCCGCATCCTGCGGGTGCTGCACGAACAGGGACTGGACGAGCACACGGTGGTGATCTTCACCTCCGATCACGGCGAGCTGCTCGGTGATCATCAGCTGATGCTGAAGGGACCGATGATGTACGACTGCTCGGTCAGGGTGCCGTTGCTCATCCGCTGGCCGGGCCGGATCGCTGCGCAGACCAAGATCACCGAGCTGGTGCAGTGGATCGATCTCACCGCCACCATCGCTGAGCTCACCGGTGCCTCGCTCCCCCGCTGCCAGGGCCGATCACTGCTCGGGCTGGCCGACGGCAGTGCGTCCGAGCACCGCGGGTGGGCGCTGTGTGAATACCGTGACAGCGGGCACCCCTACGACCCGCCGGTGCACACGACGATGGTGCGGCGCGGCGACATCAAGATCATCATCCACCACGGGCAGCCGTGCACCACCCGGAGGCGGACCGGCGAACTCTACGATCTTGCCACGGATCCGGGTGAGTTGATGAACCTGTGGGACCGTCTGGACCATGCCGAGCTGCGCCAGGAGATGACCGAATTCGCGTTCGACGTGATGATCGCCACCGACGACAGAAGTCAACCACGTAAGGCGTTCTGGTGAACATTGCTGGTCGGCAGCGAGGTTGCCGCCACGCGGTCTGCGGCTACAGGGGTTGTGGCGCCATCCGGGCTCGCGACTCGAGCACTTGATCACGCGGGATGACGCCGACCGAGTCCGCCCACTGCTGCCATCGGGTCGCCATCGCACGGACCCGCTCGGTGTGGCTGGCGGAGAGATCATGGCGCTCGCTCCGATCGGAACCGAGGTCGTACAGCTCCCACGGTCCGTCGTCCTCGCGGACCAGCTTCCAGCGACCGCATCGGACGGCTTGGTTGCCGATGTGCTCCCAGTAGAGATCATGATCAACGGCGTAGCCGCCGCGGAGCGCGTCGAGCATGCTGACTCCCGGCAGCGACGGTAGCTGCCGGCCGTCGCGCTCGGTCAGCGGATCGGCTCCGACCGCGTCCAGCACCGTCGGCACGAGGTCGGTGAGCTGATGCGGCGGATCGAGCAACGACCCGGCGCGCAGCTCGCCCGCCGGCCAGGAGATGATCAACGGGGTTGCGATGCCGCCCTCGTGCACCCAACGCTTGTACAACCGGAAGGGCGTGTTGGACAGGTTGGCCCAGGCCCGCCCGTAACTGGTGTACGTGTCCGCGGTGCCGGGGTGGATGTCCGGGGAGTTGCCGACCTTCATCGGTGAACCGTCCGGCGCCGACGGTGGGATGATCAGACGATTGCCGCGGAATCGCTGTGCAGCTTCGGGTTCAGCGGACAACCCTTCGGCGCAGCCGCCGTTGTCGGACAGGAAGATGATCATGGTCTGGTCGCGTACGCCGCTGTCGTCCAGCGCCTGCAGGACACGGCCGACCGCGCGATCCATGGCCCGGACCTGGGCCGCGTAGGCCTCCATCCGTTCCAGCTGCCACGCCTGGTCGGGTTCGTCCGGCCAGGCCGGCACCTCGGGATCTCGATCGTCGACCGTCGCGTCCTCGCAGCAGATGCCGGACTCGAGCTGGCGTTGCCGGCGCTGCCGGCGCAGTTCGTCCCAGCCGGCGTCGAACCTGCCCCGGACCTCGGCCAGATCGCTTTCCTTGGCGTGCAACGGCCAGTGCGGCGCGGTGAACGCGACGTAGGCGAAGAAGGGCCGTTGGTCCGCGGCTGCGGCGCTCACCGATGCGGCGGCCCGCGCACCGATCTCGTCGGTGTAGTAGAAGTCCGGATCAAGATCATCGATACGGATCGGGGTCTCGCCGTCGTGCAGCGTGGTCGGCTGGAAGTAGCTGCCGGCGCCACCTATCGTCCCCCAGAAGCTGTCGAAGCCGCGCCGGGTCGGCCAGCTGGCGTCGGGTTGTTCGCGCTCGTTGGACAGATGCCACTTGCCGGTCATGCTCGTTCGATAGCCGGCGGCGCGGAGCACCTCGGCCACAGTCGCACACCGCTCGTTGAGGCTGCCCGGATAGCCGCCCGGGCCGTCGTTGTCGACCAACTCGGCAACGCCGGTCTGATGCGGATGCAGCCCGGTCAGCAACGACGCGCGCGACGGGCTGCAGCGGGCGGTGTTGTAGAACTGCGTGCACCGCACCCCGGACTCTGCCAGCGAGTCGATGTTGGGCGTACCGATCTCGCCGCCGTAGCAGCCGACATCGGAGAACCCCATGTCGTCGGCCAAGATCAACACCACATTCGGTCGAGGTCGAGCAGCGTCCCGGGCGTCGGGCACCATCGCCGATTCGGTACGTGCCTGCTCACTCACGCCGCTCGCCTCTCGCCGCTGATCACCCGCCCGACTTTACGGCCGTTGATCTTGGTCCCGTCAGCAGAGCTGACGTTTCGTAGCCCGTGCTGTCATCCGATGGCGTCCGGGCTCCCGCGGATTTGGCCGAGCTTCCACGAATTTGGCCGAGGTTCCGCAGCGCGAATCAGCCGGATTCGACGCGGTCGCTCGGACAAGTCGCCGGAACCTCGGAGAGATCGAAGGTTACGGTCTGCGACGGGCCCAGCGCCCCGGCGTTCCTGCCGCCTCCGTCCGATTCCGGCAATTTGGACCGCCAGGGCCGCACTGATATCTTTGATCGTCGCGTCCGTCGGGCAACCAGCGGGTGCACTCAACCATCAACTTCGAGATTGTCAGAGGCTTGCCCCGTGGCGAACATCAAGTCCCAGATGAAGCGGATCAAGACGAACGAGGTCGCGCGCCAGCGCAACAAGGCCGTCAAGTCGTCGCTGCGCACTGCCGTGCGCCGGTTCCGCGAGGCCGCTGACGCCGGCGAGACCGCCAAGGCACAGGAAGCGGCTCGTCACGCGACCCGCCAGCTGGACAAGGCTGTTTCCAAGGGCGTCATCCACTCCAACCAGGCTGCGAACCGCAAGTCGGCCATCGCTACCCGCGCCGCACAGCTCGGCTGAGCTTCGGCACCTGTAAGTCCCGGTCTCCACTGCGGTGACCGGGGCTTTTTGCGTGCCCGCGCGAGCCGTTCGGTAACCACCGGGCGTCGACGCGTCACCGACCGCGGGCTCGGCTGACCGTCAACACGACCCGCTCCAGCGCATACTCCGCATCATCGGCGGCACCCTTGATCTCCGCGTCGGCGATCGCCACTGCCCGCAGCGCGTTGGCCAGGCCCCGTTCATCCCAGCCGCGGGCCTGCGTTCTCATCGTCTTCAGCTTCCACGGCGGTACGCCGATCACCCGCGCCAGGTCGACGTCCCGCATCCCGCCGCCGGCAGCGACGTACTTGCCGAGGCCGCGCAGCCCGGACGCCAGCGCACTGGTCACCAGCACCGGCGCCACTCCGGTGGACAGCGCCCAGCGCAGTTGCTCCATCGCCGGCCCGGTCCGCCCGGCCAACGCGGCGTCGGCGACCGCGAAGCTGGTCACCTCGGCCCGGCCGCCGAAGTACTTCTGCACCAGCGAAGCCGGGATCTCCCGCTGATCGCTGTCCGAAGCGAGTTGCGACACCGCGGAGGCCAGCGAGCGGAGGTCGTGGCCGACGGCGTCGACCACGGCCTGCGCGGTCTGCGGCTCCATCGTCGCGCCGGCTCGTCGCACCTCGGCCGCGACGAACTTCGGCAGATCCCAGGTCTTCATCGTCTGACAGTCGACGACCTCGACCTTGGCCTTCTTCAGTTTGTCCAGCAGCCCCTTGCCCTTGTTGCCGCCAGGATGTACGAGGATCAGCCCGAGTTCGTCCAGCGGCTGGGTTGCCAGCGTGATGATCTCGGCATGCAACTCCGCCGGGACCGAACCGACATCGCGGATCACCGCAACCCGCCGGCTGGAGAACAACGACGCGCTGGTGATCTCGGCCAGCGTGCCGGCGTCCAGCCCCGCACCCTCGACCTGGGAGATCTCGACGTCGGCGTCCTCGTTGCGCGCCACCGCGAGCCGCTCGGCCACCGCCCGATCCGCCAGCAACCCTTCCGGTCCACTGACCAACACCGCCCGCCCGTAAACCTGCACCCGCGCCATGCGCTCATCTTGCCAGTCCCTTGCGACAGTCGAGTTGCTGCCGCTGCCGCAGTCCCCTCTGGCGTCCTACGTTCCGGGCGACCCCCTACCCCCACCGTGGTCACCAGGGGCACCCACTTCAACCCGGCTCCTCCGCTTCGCTGCGGAGCCGGTCTCGCGCTGGGGCGCTCGACGGGCGTTCAAGATCGCCTTCAGACGTTCGTGGTGGCGGCAATCGATCGCGGCCCGCATACGTTTCCGCCGCTTCGGACTTGGATTCGCAACACCAGCTCGGATTCCGACCCTACTAAAACAGCCCTCTGCGGTTCTGGGCAGCGAGGTCGAGGAGTTCGTCGCCGCGGCCGGACATCACGGTGCGGATGGCGTAGAGGGTGAAGCCCTTGAGCTGTTCGGCGGTGATGGCCGGCGGGATGGTGAGCTCCTGGCGTGCCGTCGCGACGTCCACCAGGGCCGGGCCGTCGTGCGCGAACGCCTCCGTCAGCGCCTTCTTCAACTGCCGGGGCTTAATGACGCTGATGCCCTTGATGCCGACGGCCTCGGCGACCTTGGCGAAGTCCGGGTTGTCCAGGCCGGTGCCGTAGGTGACGAAACCGGCGGCCTTCATCTCCAGCTCGACGAAGTTGAGCGAGGAGTTGTTGAAGACGACCAGCTTCACCGGCAGGTCGAGCTGCTTCAGGGTGATCAACTCCCCCAGCAGCATCGCCAGTCCGCCGTCGCCGGCCAGCGCAACCACCTGCCGTTGCCGGTCGATCGACTGCGCGCCGATCGCATGCGGCAGCGCGTTGGCCATCGTGCCGTGGTTGAAGGAGCCGATCAGCCGGCGCTGCCCGTTCATGGTCAGATAGCGAGCAGCCCACACCACCGGCGAACCGACATCGGGGATGAAGATCGCGTCGTCGGCGGCGGTCTCATCGATCATCCGAGCGACGTACTGCGGGTGCAGCGGGCTTCGACCATGATCATCTCCAGCCAGCTCGTCCAGCTTGCGCCGGGTCTTCCGGTAATGATCAAGAGCCGCGTCCAGATGCTTGCGATTGCCGTGTTCGTGCAACCTGGGCAGCAGGGCCGCGATGGTGTCCCCGACGTCGCCGACCAGCCCAAGATCAAGTTGTGCCCGGCGGCCGAGCTGCGAGCCGCGAAGATCAACTTGGATGATCTTGGCCTTGCCGGGGAAGAACTGCCGGTACGGGAAATCGGTGCCGAGCATCAGCAGCGTGTCACAGCTCTCCATCGCCCGGTACCCGGACGCAAATCCGATCAAGCCGGTCATCCCGACGTCGTACGGGTTGTCGTACTCGACGTGCTCCTTGCCGCGAAGGGTGTGCACGATCGGCGCCGCCAGCCGATCGGCAAGCTTGATCAACTCGGGATGCGCACCCGCGGTCCCGGCACCGGCCAGGATGGTGATCTTCCTGCCCTGGTTGAGAAGCTGAGCAGCCTGATCGAGCTCATCGACGGACGGGGTCACCGTCGGCATGGTGGGTGTCAGGGTACTGACACCGGTCGAGACCGCCTCGGCCAATGCCACGTCACCGGGGATCACCACCACCGCGACATCGCGATTCTCGATCGCCGACCGCATCGCCAACTGCAGCACCCGCGGCATCTGCGACGGGCTGGAGACCAGCTCGGCGTAGCTGCTGCAATCGGCGAACAGCTGCTCGGGACGAGTTTCCTGGAAGTAGTTGCCGCCCAGTTCCTCGCTCGGGATCTGGGCCGCGATCGCCAGCACCGGCACCCGGCTGCGGTGGGCGTCGTACAGGCCGTTGATCAGATGCAGGTTGCCCGGGCCGCAGCTGCCGACACAGACCGCCAACCGGCCGGTCAGCTCCGCCTCGGCTGCTGCGGCGAACGCGGCCGCCTCCTCGTGCCGGACGTGCATCCAGGCGATGCTGCCGTCCTTGCGCAATGCGTCGGTGAGCCCGTTCAGCGAGTCGCCCGGGATGCCGTACATCCTGCTGATGCCGTTGGCCCTCAGGTTGCCAACGATGTTCTCCGCGACCGTCGTCACGCGGCACCTCCGTGTTTCCGGGTTGGTCAGGTTCGGGGCGGCCGTACCGCCCGACTCTGACGTCTCGGCAATTACTGTACGGTGTGTTCAGTAATTCGAGAAGAGGTGGATCGTCGATGGCGACACGGAACTCGTCCGGTACCGAACCTGCCGAACCTGCCGACTCACCGCAACCCCCTGATGCTCCCCGCCGGGGGCCAGGTCGGCCGCGCAGTGACCGCACCCGGCATGCAGTCCTCGCGGCGGCCGTGGCGTTGGTCAACGACGGCGGGCTGGCGGCCCTGTCGATGTCGGCGATCGCGGCTCGCGCCCGGGTCAGTCGAGCGACGCTCTACAAATGGTGGTCGTCACCGGGAGCGATCGCGCTGGACGGGCTGGTGCAGAGGACCCACCACACCATCGAGCACGACGATCGGACCCCGGCCGGACAAGCCATCGCCGACCAGATGTTGGCGTTGATCACCTTGTTCACCGAGGACCGGACAACGGCCGCGGCGATCAGGGCGGTCACCGCCCGCGCGGAATCGGACCCCCAACTGGCGCGGGATCTCCGCGAGCACTGGCATCGGCCACGGCGTGCGGCGGCGGCTGCGATCTTCCAGCGGGGCATCGAAGCCGGCGAGGTGTCGGCCGATCTCGACGTCGAGGCCGCGATCGACATGCTGTTCGCACCGATCTATCACCGGCTCCTCGTTGATCACCTGCCGTTGAACGCCGCACTGGTCGATCAGCTTCTGGCGATGTTCAACGGCTTCACCCGAGTTGTCAGAAGGTAGTTAGGTATGGCCCAACCACCTTCTGACAGGTCGGAAGGTCAGGCGGTCCAGACGCCGTCGATGCGGCGACGGACGCCGGCCGGGGCATCGTCCCGCAATAGTTCCGGAAGCCGATCCTGCGGGAAGTCCTGGTACGCGACCGGGCGCAGGAAGCGACCGATCGCGGCGGTACCGACCGAGGTCGTCCCGGAAGCCGTGCTCGCCGGGTAGGGGCCGCCGTGCTGCTGGGCAAAACTCACCGTGACCCCGGTCGGCCAACCGTTCCAGAGCAGCCGACCGGCCTTCCGGTTGAGCACACGGACAAGATCATCGACCTCGTCGTCGTCATCGGCCTGCAGGGTTGCGGTGAGCTGACCGTCGAGCGCTTCGGCAAGATCAACCAGCGCGGTGTCACGGCTGTATTCGATGATCATGGTCGCCGGCCCGAACATCTCGGTCTGCAGGATCTCCGGCTCGGCCAGTACGTTGCCGACCGTGGTCGCCAGCACGGTCAGTTGATCAACGCCGTTCCCGCCGGCCAGCACGCTGACCCCGGCACGCTCCCGCATCCCTTGCACAGAAGACAAATAGCCGTCCTCCAGCCGAGAGGTCAGCATCTGGCCGACCACCCGGTTGACGTCTGCCTTGGCGAGCAGCTCCGGAAGATTACTTCCGGCCGGGATCATCAGCAGACCCGGCTTGGTGCAGAACTGACCGGCGCCCATGCTGACCGAACCGAGGAAGCCGCCGATGATCTCTTCCGCCCGCGTCTGCCAGGCGCGGGGCCCGACGAACACCGGGTTGGTGCTGCCCAACTCGCCGAAGAACGGGATCGGCTCAGGCCGGGCCGCGATTCGGTCGTACAGTGCGCGGCCGCCACGCACCGAACCGGTGAAGCCGACGGCCTGCACGAGCGGGTGCTCGACCAGGGCGGCACCCGCTTCGAAACCGGTCACCAGAGCGAACAGCCCGTCCGGGGCGCCGGCCGCGGCGATCGCGTCAATCACGACCTGCGCGGTCGCGGCGGCCAGTCGCGGATGAGCCTCATGTCCCTTGTGTACGACGCTGCAGCCGGCGGCCAGCGCGGCCGCCGAGTCGCCGCCGATCACCGAGAACGCGAACGGGAAGTTGGACGCACCGAAGACGCCGACGACGCCGACCGGCTCGTTCATCCGGCGGATGTCCGGACGCGGCCCCATCCCCCAGTCCGGGTCGGCGTGATCGACGGTCAGTCCGAGCGGCTCGCCGGAGGCCGCCTCGTCCGCCAGCAGCCGCAGCTGAAAGCTGGTGCGCTTTCGTTCACCGGTCAGCCGCGTCTCACCGAGGTGAGACTCCTCGTCCGCGATCTTGATCAACTCGTCCGCATGGGCGTCCAGCGCGTCGGCGATGGCGTACAGCCAGCCTCGGCGCTCGGTCGGCGACACGTTGCGGGCGATCAGGAAGGCCCGGTGAGCGGCCTCGACGGTGTCGTTCAGTTGCGGAACACTGGTGTCCGGCACGTTCTCGGTCATCGCGGCTCGAATCTCCCTGTCAGGTCAGCGATATCGGTGTCAGGTTGTTGCGGTGTCAGGTTGTTGCGTCAGAGTTGTTGAGCAGACCCCGCCGGGCCAGGTTACTGATCAGGCTGCGGATCCCGAACGTCCAGTCCGCCGCATCCTCGGCGGTGTTGACCCGGTTGATCAGGGCACCGAGCGACGGCGTGCTGATCTTGACCACGTCCCCCCGGTGATGGGTGAAGCCCATGCCGGCCACGTCCCGGTCCTGGGTCGGCGCGAACAACGTGCCGGTGAACAGCACGAAGCCGTCCGGGTACTGATGATGATCACCGTGGGCGTGCTCGACCAACTCCTCCAGTCCGCGGCTCATCTGTTTCATCGAGCTCTGCTCGTGCAGCACAAGCGAGCTCTGCTCGTGCAGCACAAGCGAGCTCTTCTCGTGCAGCTGGTAGTCATCATCCGGTGCGCTCACCTCGAGATCGACCACCATGCTGCGAACATCGTCGAGTCCGAAGCCGTCGTCGAAGAGCCGGATGAACGGGCCGATCGCACAGGACGCGTTGTTGTCCTTGGCCTCGGCCAGCAGCAGCGCACTGCGTCCCTCGAAGTCGCGCAGGTTCACGTCGTTGCCGAGGGTGGCACCGACCGGGCGGCCGTCGGAGCTGACGGCCAGCACCACCTCCGGCTCAGGATTGTTCCAGGTGGACCGAGCCAGCACACCGATCTCCGCGCCCACCCCGACCGAGCTCAGCACCGGAGCCTTGGTGAAGATCTCCGGGTCAGGCCCGATGCCGACCTCCAGATACTGCGACCACAGACCTTCGGAGATCAGAATCTCCTTCACCTGTGCCGATTGCGGGCTGCCCGGCCGGAGTCCGGAGATCTTCCCGCCGATCGCGGAGTCGATCTGCTGCCGAATCGCCTCAGCCTTGGTGGCATCACCCTCGGCCCGTTCCTCGATCACGCGTTCGATCATGCTCTTGGCGAACGTGACGCCCGCCGCCTTGATCACCTGCAGGTCGATCGGGCTGAGGAAGTGCACCACCGCGTTGCGGTCAAGATCAACATCGACACTCTGTGCCAGCACCTCGTCCAGCGACCAGGATTTGCGCTCGGTCGCCGACCGCACTGTATCCAGAAGATCATCGCGATCCAGCAACTCGCTGACCGTCGGCGCCGCGGCGCTGAGGTCGCAGACACGATCGCCGCGAATCACCACCACGCTCGGCCCGTGCTCCTGGGGGTCGTACACCCGCCCGATCAGCACACCACTTCCATGATCAACAGGCAGCACGGCGGTCGGTTCGCAGAGTTGGCTCATCGGTCGGTTCCTCGTCATCCGGCTGGGACGGTCATCGGTCACTCGCCGCCCAGTGAACAGGGGGTCAGTACCCGACACAGTCAACCGTGACGCACAGCGGGCCCCAACGTCGGGGTCCGCGCATCGTCCGACGGCCGGCGGTTGGACCCGAATCGCCGACAAGCGGCAGATCCTATAGGATTCGACTTGCCACCAGGCGCAGACTCAGCTGACTCGACGGAGGGACCCATGTACACAGCCCAGGACTGGCCGATCGCCTGCAACATGTTGTCGTTCGGCAACCAGGCTCCCGACGGCGGGCACATCAAGGACGCGCCGGCCTCGGTCTGGGCCGGCCAGCTGCGGCAGGTTCGCGAGCTGGGGTTCACCCACATCGACCCGACCGACGCCTGGGTGCCGCTGGCCGCGCTGTCCGATCAGCGGGTCGAGGAGTTCCGCACCGTCCTCGGCGACGAAGGCCTGGCCATCTCGTCGATCTCGATGACCCGGAATTCCGTTGTGGACAAGGAGTTCGGTGAGCGCAACCTGGCCGACGGGCATCGACTGATCGATCTTGCTCCGACGTTCGGGGCGACCGTCGTCAACACCGGCTTCATGCAGGCCACCACCGCGGAGCAGAACGAGCAGATCTGGTTCTGGCTGGTCGACGGGCACAAGGACGACCCGGCACTGCGTGATCTTGCCATCGAACGAGTCCGCGAGCTCGGAGATCACGCCAAGTCCAATGGGATCCAGGTCAGCCTGGAGATGTACGAGGACACCTACGTCGGCACCCCGGACGACGCGGTTTCCTTCGTCAAGGATGTTGATCATGAAGCGGTCGGCCTGAATCCGGACCTGGGCAACCTGGTCCGGCTGCACCGTCCGATGCCGCACCCGACCGAGATGTACGAGAAGGTCCTGCCCTACAGCAACTTCTGGCACATCAAGAACTACACCCGGGATTTCGATCCGGCCACCGGCTCCTACTCCAGTGCTCCGATGCCGCTGAAGTACGGCTACATCAACTACCGCGTGGTCATCCGGCGCGCGCTCGAGCTCGGCTTCAGCGGCCCGTTCTGCTGCGAGCACTACGGATCGGACTCGATCGGCGTCTGTGCGGACAACCGCGACTACATCCGCCAGGTGCTCACCTCCGCCCTCGCCTGACCCACCCCCAACCCGAGTTGTCAGAGGGTGGTTGGCCTATGCCCCAACTACCCTCTGACAACTCCGACCAGGAGCGTTGCCATGTCGACCACATCCACCGAATTCCCCACCGACCGGACCGCCATCGTCACCGGCGCCGGAGGTCTCCGGGGCATCGGCCGCCACGTCGCCCGCCGGATCGCTCGCGAGGGCTGGTCGTTGGCGTTGGTCGACATCGATGCCCAAGCAGTGCAGGAGTTCGCCGCCGAGTTGGATGATCAACTCGATCAGTCGGTGATCGGCATCGGCTTGGACGTGACCGATCAGGACGCGGTCCGGGCGGCGTTCAGCAAGATCGACGACGAACTGCCGCCGGTGCTGGCCTTGATCAACCTGGCCGGCATCTCCTGCTCGGACGAGTTCATGGAGCTGACACCCGAGATCTGGGATCGGGTGATGGCGGTCAACGCCAAGGGCTCGTTCCTGATGATGCAGCAGGCAGCACAGCGGATGATCGATCACGGCCTCGGTGGCCGAATCGTCAACACCGCCTCGCTGACCGCGTACGACGGTGGCGGCACCTTCTCCAAAACCGCTTATGCAGCAGCGAAAGCGGCCGTGCTCGGCCTCACCCGCGGCGGAGCTCGTGAGCTCGGCAAGCACAAGATCACGGTCAACGCGATCGTCCCTGGACCGATCGACACCGACATCATGGGCGGCACGCTGACCGATGATCGCAAGGCCTCGATGTCGGCGGGCATCCCGCTGCAGCGAGTCGGCCAGCCGGCCGAGGTGGCCGGCTTGATCAACTACCTGATCAGCGATGAGGCCGGCTACACCAACGGCGCCTCGTACGCGATCGACGGCGGGAAACACATGTTCTGAGCCGACTTGTCAGTCGGTGGTTTGGTCATAGCCAAACCACCGACTGACAACTCGGATCAGTTGGGATTGGCGGAACGGTCGCGGATCGCGGCCATGTGCCGGCGCATGGCTTCGACCAAGGCGCCGGCATCGCCGTCCTCGGCCGCGGCCAGGATCGCCGCGTGCTCGGCGACGGCCTGTCCCATGTCGTAACTGCGATGCAGGATCGTCTCCCGCATCCGGTGCAGATGACCGCCGAGATCCTCGGCCATCTGCAGCAGGAAATGGTTCCGGGTGCCGGTGTAGATCACGCGGTGGAACGCCGCGTCGGCGGCGAAGTATTCGCGGAAGGCCGGCATGTCCACTGTCTGATGCTGGATCCGCTCGGCGACGGCCGCGGCGGTGCGCACATGGCGAGCGTGTGCGGCGCGAAGATCATCGACGCCGTCGGGAAGGTGCGCGGCGTACCACTGGGCTGCCTGCACCTCGAGCATCTCCCGGACGTCCATCAGTTCGGCCGCCTGCGCGGGGGTCAACGGTTCGGCGACGCGGTAGCCCTTGAAGCCCTCGCGGGTGACCAACCCGGTCCGCTCCAGGTGCGCCAGCGCCTCCCGGACGGGCGTTTGAGACACCTTCAGCGAACCGGCGAGACCGTCGATCCGCAGCCGTTCGCCGGGCCCGATGCTGCCGCGGACGATCAGATCGAGGACGGCGTCGTACACCTGATCGCGCAGCCCGCGACGCGCCACCTCCGGCGGCTCGGCACGCTGCGATTCATGATCAGGAATGGTCATAGATGTCTGCTCCAGCGGCGATTCGGGCAACCTCGGCCACCATACCCGACCTCCCCCGGCCCGACTTGTCAGAACGTAGTTGAGTTATAGCCCAACCACCTTCTGACAACTCACGGGTGTTCTGCTCCGCTGTAGCGCAGCAGCCGCGGCACCCGGATCGCGAGCAAGATCAAGAAGCACACCAGCACCAGGCCGGCACCGAACGTGGTCGGCCCCACCCCGTACCGATCGGCCAGCACGCCCAGCACGAGGGTGCTGAACGGCATCACCCCGATCGCCAGTTCCTGCACGCCCAGCGCGCGACCGTGGATCGCCGGCTCGGTGGTCATCAGCAACAGGGTGGTCTGCAGTACACCGAACGCGGAGCTGGCCAGCCCGATTCCGATCATCAGCAGATAGGACGGACCGGCGTGATGCGACAGGGCGAACAGCGACCAGAGCGCGGCCCAGCTCGCGGTGCCAATGACGAACAAGGCGCCCTTGAAGCGGAAGTCGCCGAGTCCGGCGATGATCAGCGCACCGACCAGGCCGCCGACGCCGGAACAGGTGAGCAGCCAGCCGAGACCGGCGGCATCGAGCCCGAGTTGACGGCCGGCGAAGACCGGCATGAACGACTGGTACACCGGCCAGATCAGGATGTTGGCGGCCAACGTCACCAGCAGGACGGCGATCGCGAGCCGGTTCGCCGCGATCGATCGGAAGCCGCCCAGGACCATCCGGATCGCCGATTCGGTGTGCACCTCGACCGCCGCGCCGAGCCCACGCAGCGGCAGCAGCAAGATCAACGAGATCGCGTACCAGCCGGCCGAGATCCACAACGCTGCCGGAGCACCGAGCGCGCTGATCATGGCGCCCCCGATCGCCGGGCCGAGCACCTGGGTCATGTTCATCGCCAGCGCGTTCAGCGCGTTGGCGTTGCTCAGATTCTCCCGGCCGACCAACTCCAGTACCAACGAGGACCGCGCCGGCTGGGACGGCGACTGGGCCAGCCCGATCGCGAATCCGCCGACCACCAACGCCCAGTACGGGACCAGGTCGACCGAGGCGAGGCAGGCCACCGCACTGACCGCGATCAGCGCCCAGGTCGCGGCGATGATCAACAACCGGACCCGGTTGTGCCGGTCGGCGAAGACGCCTGCCAGCGGCCCGATCAACATCGGCGACAGCCGGGCCGCGGTGAACACCGCGACCAGCATCTCCGAGCCGGTGGTCTGGAAGGCCAACCAGCCGAGCACCAGTGTCTGCGACCAGGCACCGCCGAAGAAGAACAGGTTGGAGAACCAGAGCAGCGCGAATTTGCGATTGCCACGTAGTGAGGCAATCGCCCGCAACGGTCCGCGCGTCGCGGCCGGTGCCGCGGAGTTGATCTTGGTCGACACGCTCAGATCAGGACTTCACCCGCTCGGGCGACCACGCGGCCGGCCGCCACCACCAGCTCGCGGCGCGGGGTCCGCATCAGCGCGTCCTGAACGTTCTCGGCATCCAGCAGCACGACGTCGCCGCGAGCCCCGGCCACCAGATCGTGTTGATCTTGGTGGACGAAGCCGGCGGCCCGGCTGGTGGCGAGCTCGACTGCGTACGCGATCTCCTCGTCGGTGCGGATGCCGTGCAACCGGGCGAAATTCTGCGCGACCCGCAGGATGTCCCCGTCCCCGTAGGGCGACCACAGATCACGGATGCCGTCGGTGCCGAGTCCGACCGGAATCCCCCGCTCCCGCAGTTGGCGCCACGGCAGCGGCCGGGAACCGACCGGGGCCACGGTGGTCCAGGACATGCCGGCTTCCTGCAACCCGTCGAGCAGCGCGTCCCGCTGACCGTCCGGCACGTCGCCGAGCGCGAATCCGTGCGAGATGTTGATCTTGCCCCTCAGACCGGTCCGCCGGACCAGGTCGATGATCAACTCGTACTGGAACAAGCCGAGCGATCCGCCGTCGTGCAGGTGGACGTCGATGCCGACACCGTGCCGGCCGGCGATGTCGAACAAGCCGTCCAGCTGAGCGACCGGGTTGCGGTCGATCGAGGCCGGATCGAGCCCGCCGATGTTGGCGGCGCCTTCGGCTGCCGCCCGGTCGAGCAGCCCCAGCACGCCCGGCCGTCGGATCACGCCGTCCTGCGGGAAGGCGACGAACTCGATCTCGATCGCGTCGCCCAACGCCGCGGCCGCCTGCCGGGTCACCTCGATGCCGCGCAGTCCGACACCAAGATCAACATCGACATGGGTACGGACGGCGGTGGTGCCGTGCCGGAGGAATTCCCGCAGTACGGCGACGGTCGAGTCAACGCTGGGAATGCCGTACTTGTCCCGTTCGGCGCGCTCGTGGGCGATCCGGCCTTGGGTGGTCGGCTCTCCGCCGTAGGAGACCCACGGCTGACCCCACCAGCTCTTGTCGACGTGGGCGTGGGTGTTCACGAATCCCGGAAGCGCCAGCATTCCGCCGCCGTCGACGCGTTCTGCTTCCGGCGCATCCTCGCGGGACGGGGCGGTGCTTGCGGCGACAACCTGCTCGATCACGCCGTCGGCGATGATCAGATCGACGGGCTCACGGCCCCAGGGGCGGACGTTGGTCAGAATCAGCTTCGGCATGGACAGAATGGTATACCAAATCAGCCGCCGGGTCACCCTGGTCTGCAGAGCGTTCCGTCGAGCCTTCCCGCACACCCTCAGTCCTGCTGCGCAAGCTCGTACCTGCGCGGGAGAACCGGAGGTGCGCGGGAAGGGGGGCCGACAGCGCGCCGGGTGTCGACGCCGCGCTCACCCGCTGCTGGCCGCGCCGTGCTCGGCGGCGAGGTTGCTGCTGGTCTGCAGGTGTCGCGCCACCAGGGCCGCGACGGATCGCGAGTCACGGGCGGCGATCGCGTCGTACAGTTCCTGATGCTCCTGCGCGACCGCGACCAGATCGTCGTGCTGCACCAGCAGCCAGCGCATCCGGCTGCGCAGGGTGCGCTGCAACTCGGCCAACAGGTCGTTGGCGGCGAGCTCGGTGACCACCTCGTGGAAGTCGGCCGCAGCTCGTCTTGCCCGCAACGGATCCCCGGCACGGGCGGCCTCCCACTCCGCGTCGAGCACGCGATGCAATCTGCGCAGCCCCTCAGGACTACGGCGTTCTGCGGCCAGCCGGAAGGTCAGCGCCTCGAAGGCGGACCGCACCTCCCGCAGATCGGCGATGTCCGACGCGCTGAACTCACGGACGACGGCCCAGCTGCGCGGACGTGGGGTGACCAGTCCTTCGGCGACCAGGACGCGCAACGCATCCCGGACGGGAATCCTGCTGACACCCAGCTGCTCGGCGATCTCGCGTTCCACCAACCGGCTGCCGGGCTCGCGAACGCCGTCGATGATCTCGTCCCGGAGCCGCTCGGCCACCCGCCCCGACTCGGGCCGAAACCCCTCCAATGGATCCGGCACACCAGCCCCCTCCACCCAGTCCGAACGATGGAATACCATATCAAGCTCCGCCGGAACACGCTGTAGTGCCGAGCCCGCGCGCCCTCCCCCGGCCCAGGAATCAGTCCGTGGGTGGCAGCGCAGATTCTTGCGGAAGCGCCTCCCGTGCTCTCGCCCGCTCTTGCCCGCACCGGCCTCGAGCCACCTCACGGTGATCGCTGGCCGACCAATCGGAGCCGGCCGGAGCGGTCGGCGGTCAACGCGATCGAGCCGCGGATGCAGGTGCAGAGCGCGGTCATGCCGTCGGAACGAAGCAGCTGCATGGTTCGCGGAGCCGGATGTCCGTAGCTGTTGTCCTGGCCGGCGCTGGCGATTCCCACCTGGGCGTGGGTGGCTGCGATGAAGTCAGGATCCTGACGCGACGAGCCATGGTGCGGCACCTTCAACACGTCGGCGCGCAGGTCGGCACCGGATGCCAGCACCCGGCGCTGCTCCTCCGGTTCGACATCGCCGGTGAACAGGATCCGTACCCGGTCGATGCTGATCATGATCACCAGGCTCAGATCGTTCTCCAGGGCCGACTGCCCGTCGGCGGAGATCACCGGCGACGGCTGCCGGTCGAGCGGCCCGAGCACGCTCAGCTCGGCTGCTCCGACGGACCGGCGGGTGCCCAGGTCCGGAACCGTGACCGGGATGCCGAGCGTCGCGGCACGTTGCCGGACGACCTCGGCCTCGTGCGTCGGCGAGGCGTAGGGAGAGACCCAGATGCGGTCCACCCGCCGGCCGGCCAGGGCGCCCTCCAGCCCGCCGACGTGATCGGCGTGGAAGTGACTCAAGATCATCAACGAAACCCGGCGGATGCCAAGTTGATCAAGGCAGCTGCGCATCGGTTTCGGATCGGGACCGGTGTCGATCACGATCGCCGAACGCTCCGCGATCCGGACCACCAGGCCGTCGCCCTGACCGACATCGCAGGCCACCGCGAGCCAGTCCTTCGGTGGCCACCCCGGCTGAGCCGGAGCCCGCAGCACCGCCATGATCATCAGCAGCGCCAGCACCGCGGCGATCCACCGACTGCCTAACAGCTGGCCCATGGCGACCCCGATCAACAGGCACGCCGTGGCCAACAGCGTCAGCGCAACCGGAGTGACGGGCCACGACCAGGATGCGCCCGGCAGCGCCGAGCCGTAGTGCGCGGTCCACAGGATCGGCTGGGCCGCCCAGCACGATGCCCAGCCCACCCAGCCGGCCAACGTGCTGCTCAGGACGGACAACCCGGCCGCGGCGAAACCGAGCACCGTCGCCGGTCCGACGAAGGGACCGGCTACCGCGTTGGTCAGGATGCCGACCATGCTGACCTGACCGGAGATCGCAGCCGCGACCGGCAGCGTCGCCAGATGCGCGGCCAGCGGCACCGCGATCGACTCCGCAACGATCTTCGGCAGCCACGGTCGCATCGCCACAACCCAGCGTCCGGACCACCAGATGATTCCGCCGGTGGCCAGCACCGACAGCGCGAAGCCGAGGGATCGGCCCAGCCACGGATCCATGATCAACAGGATCACCATCGCCACGCAGAGGCTTCGCAGTCCCCGGGATCGGCCGGACATGCCCAGCGCCGCCAACGCGACCAAGCCCATCGCTGCGGCCCGCAGCACCGACGGTTCGGTCCGGCAGAGCAGCACGAAGACGGCGACGCCGGCCAGCCCGATCATCCGCAGCCACCAACCTCGCACCCCGATCCAGCGCGCGATGATCATCAGAAAAGCGATCAAAATTGCCAGATTCGCCCCGGAAACGGCGGTCAGATGGGTCAGACCGGTGGACAGGAAGTCTGCTCGGATCTGCGGCGTGATGCCGGCCGTGTCGCCCAGCACCAGCGACGGCACCAACGCCCGTTGCTCCGGCGAGCCGCGAGCCACTGCCCGCCGCAGCCCGGCTCGGACGTGCTCGACCGATCGGGCGCCGAGGCCGGGCTGCTCCATGATCAACGGCGCACCGGCGGCGCGGGCCACCGCAGCGAAGTCCGATCCCGGCCGCGCGGTGTCGAGCCGGGCCGTCACCCGAACCATGCTGCCGACCGGTACCCGCTGCCACCTCGCCACCGCCTCCCCACTGGCCGTGACCAGTACCGGAGCACGCTCACGCCACTGCCGGCCGCGGCCGGCCAGTCGGTTCTCGGAAGCGCGCAGGCTCAGGTACGGCGGCCGGATGCCGTCGGAGGGTTGCACGACGGGATCGTTCTTGATCACCAGGTCGGCGGTGACGATCGCTCTCGACCGGGCCAGCCGACTTGCCGCCGTACCGGTCAGCGCGGCCTGATGCAGCCAGCCGATCAACAGCAGTCCGGCCAGGGTCAGCGCCGTGGCGGCGATCAGCCAGGACCGGCGCAGGATCAGTCCCAGCAGCACCGCCATCGCCGCTGCGGCGCCGATCATGATCAACATCGTCCGGCCGGAGGTGCCCAGCCAACTGCCGCCCCAGGCAGCCAGCGCGATCGGCAGCAAGCGAAGATCAGGGCGTTCGTCGGTCATGGTGCGGTCACCAGCGGCTCGAGGTCGGCGAAGGTCTTCGGGCCGATGCCGTCGACCTCCTGCAATTCCTGGACCGAGTTGAATCGCTGATGCTGTTCGCGCCAGCTGATGATCTTCTGCGCGGTCACCGGGCCGATGCCGGGAAGTTGATCAAGCTGGGTCACCGTGGCCGTGTTCAAGTTGATCTTCGCCCCGCCGGACCCGGCAGGCGAGGCCCCCGACTCGCCTGCGAGATCACCTCCCGAGGAGTCGGTGACGCCGCCCGAACCGGAGGAGACGCCGGGATCGCGCAGCTCGGTCCGGTCCGGATCGTGCGAGACGAACAGTTGTTGCCCGTCGGTCAACCGCTGAGCGAGGTTGAGGTCGCCCAGCTCGGCCGACCGTTTGACGCCGCCGGCCGCCCTCAGCGCGTCCTGGACCCGGGCGCCCTCGGCCAGCGCCACGACGCCGGGATGCTGCACCGCCCCGAGCACGTGGATCTTGATCTTCGGTGTCGCCGAGTGGGCCGCCGCTGCGGTCGGCGACGGGACGGGCGGGTCGTGCGCCGAGGCGGGCGCCGAGGCGGGCGCCGACGGCGTGGCTGCCTCGGTCGTCGACGGCGGCGGTGAAGCGATCGCGATCGGCCGGGCTCGCAGCACGGCCCAGCCGCCCAACAACACGCCGACCGCAACCACGGCGACGATCACCAGCAACTGCGGCCGTCCGAAGCGCCACCGCAGCGTTGCGCGCCCGGAACGGCGATCTGCTCCGGTCGCCGATGCCGCTGACTGCGGTGCCGACGCCGGGTCCGAGGGCGAATCCATCGCGCTGCCCGTCCGAGTCCGCGCGAAGTCGGAATCCACCGTGTCGTCGATGTCGCGCAGTTCCTCACCGGATCCACCGAGCTCAGCCGGCGCGCTCCAGGCCGAGTGTCGTTCGCCCTGCGTCCGCGTCGGCGGTGGCGCCTGATCCGAACCGTTGCTGGTATCCGGCCGCACCCGCCGCGGGCCCGGGCGCAGCAACAGAGCCAGGCGCTCCTCCACCTGACGATCGTGCACGGATCGTTGCTGGGCTCCCACACCCTGACATTAAGAACGGACACCCCGAAGTGGCCGGGTCCGAAAGAATCTGTGGACGACGCTTCGAACTGCTGCCCGGGCTGGGGATAACTTCCGGCGCGCGGTTCGCTGCTCCGGACGGGCCGCGTTCGGGTCCTCGACCCCGCAAACGGTATGTTTGGCACCGCTTGCGCCAACCTTTGACCGAGGTTGAGGAAGCTTTGCCTGGACCCGCCAGCCGACTCAGGATCAACAGCCCAGATGACAGCCGAGATCGAGCAGCCAGCATTGACCGCTGCCGCCGCACCGGCGACGTTGGTCGAGGCGGATCAGCCTTCGGCGCCCAAGACCTGGCGTTGCGCGCCCGCGACCATCGGACTCGTGCTGGCGTTGATGGTGATCATCGGGATCGCGGTGCCGGCCGCCGCCGTGATCAGCCTGCTCACCGGGGTCACCGCCTTCGGTGGCCAACAAGCACTGGTGTTGTCGGTCCTCGGCGTGCTCGGACTGCTCACGCTGGCCTTCGGCTGGCGGTTGGCGTTGCATCCGCGGCTACGCGTCGACGGCGACCGGTTGCTGATCATCAACCCGTTCCGCCGGCACACCTTCGACCTCGCCGAGGTCACGTTGTTGACACCCGGCGGCGACGGTCTGATCGTCGGCAGTGCGGAAGCGGGGGCCGAGGCTTGGTGCGTGCAGAAGCCGACCGGCGCGATCAAGGCCGGACGGCACACCCGAGCCGATCAGGTCTGCGCGGAGTTGACTGAGGTTCGTGATCGCTATCGGCGGCCGCTCTACGAACCGGACGACGACCGTACGGTGCTCAGATTCGCCCATCCCGGTGAGGAAGAACTCCTCACCGAACTGGAACGCTCCGCCAGCGTGGCTCGGCTGGCGCATATCTTCCCGCCGGACGAATTCCCCTATCCGGACGAGGAGATCTGCCGACGCTGGCAGCAGGTTCTCGGCGATCGCACCCGGCAGACCATGATCGCCGAGGTGAACGGGCAGCCGGTCGGCTATGCCGCCTGGGGAGGCGTCCGGGTGTTGCACCTCGGCGTTGCCGAGCCGTATCAACGACAGGGCGTCGGATCGGTCCTGTTGGAAGCAACCGAGGAAGAACTCTTCGCCGACCCGTCCATCCCCGAGATCGAGCTGTGGGTGCTGACCGAGAACAGCGTCGCCCGAGCGTTCTACCGTGATCACGGTTGGTCCGAGACCGATGACGAACGGCCGGCCGAGTTTCCGCCGAATCCGCCGGAGCTGCGGATGATCCGCCGCAACCCGCATCTGGCGCGCCGCAGTCGATGACCGATCCCGCCCGTCCCCGGCTCGAACCTGATCATCACGTCCGGGTCTACCGTTCGCCCGCTCCGCGGCCGTACCAGGCGCTCTTGGTCAGTATCGGTGCGCTAGCCGTGATCCCGGGCATCGTGGCGGCGTTCATGCGACTCGTCCCACCCGCCGACGACGCCAGCGGGATGACCGCTTCGTTCATCCCGTACGGAATGATCGCGGACCTGATCGCGCTGGTCTGCTTCGCGATCGCGCTGGTTCGTGGCCGACAGCGTGTGGTGTTGGCGATCATGACCGGACTCAGCGCGCTGTTGTTGATCTTGCAGCTGGTCTGGATCGGTCCGCAGTTCGTGGCGAACCCACGACCGGTGACGACCGAACCGTTCACCGTGATCAGCCTGAACACCGAACTCGGATCGGTGGACGTGCCGCAACTGCGGAAGATCTCCGAACAGGCCGACGTGGTGATCTTGGTCGAGGTCACACCGACCGCCTACCGGACCATCAAGGACGCACTCCAGCCGCGATTCCCGGACGTGGTGCCGTCCACGATCGAGGCGAACAACGAATCGATGATCTTGTCTCGCTACCCGCTGCGGGATGCCCGCAAGCTCGAGTCGACCAACCCTCAATGGTCGGCCGAGGCGATGATTCCCCAGCTCGGCCAGGTCAATCTGATCGCCGCCCATCCCTGCAATCCGCTCTGCGGCCACGGTCACTGGACCAGCGAACACCGCGCCCTACTGCATCGCGCCGAGCAGCTCGACCATCGGCCCGAGTTCCTGGCCGGTGACTTCAATGCCACTGCTGATCATGGTCCGATGCGCCGGCTCGCCCGGCACGGTTTCGTCTCCGGCACCGACATCACCGGCGCCGGTTGGATGCCGACCTATCCGGCGAACCGGCGGATCGTCCCACCACTGATCCAGATCGATCACGTCCTGGTGAACGACCGGCTGACCGTCACCTCGATCGACCGGTTCAAGATCGCCGGCACCGATCACCTCGGGCTGATCGCCCGGCTGGCCGGGACCGGGTGACTGCCCGCTCTCACCTTGTCCTGTTGGTTTGTAGGCTGACCGGGTGACCTCTCAGCCTCTGGCGATCATGATCGCCGGAACGCACAGCGGCGCCGGCAAGACCACGGCTACCGGTGTCGTCCTGCGCGGTCTGATCGATCGTGGACTTCGGGTGCAGTCGTTCAAGCTGGGCCCGGACTTCATCGATCCCGGCTACCACCGCGAGATCACCGGCCGACCGTCGATCAATCTCGACCTGTGGCTGATGGGCTCCGACGGCGTACGGGACAGCTTTCGACGCTGGTCCGCGGGCGCCGACATCTGCGTGATCGAATCGATGGGCGCGCTGTTCGACGGGACCGACGGCACCGGCCACGGCAGCGCTGCCCACGTGGCGAAGCTCCTCGGCGTTCCGGTGGTGGTGATCATCGACGTCTGGGGCATGACTCGTACGGCGGCAGCGATCCTGTCCGGGCTGCGCGACTTCGACTCCGAACTGCGCTGGGCCGGCTGTGTCGTCAACCGGTCCGGCAGCCCGGGCCATACCCGGATGATCATGAACGGGCTGCCCACCGACCTGCAGCAGACCGTGATCGGCGCGATCGAACGCGATCCCGGGCTGGCGGTGCCCGAACGGCACCTCGGTCTGCTCACGGTCGACGAGAACGAGGCCACGATCGGCGTACGGAGTGATCATCAACGCCGGGCAGCCGCCGGGCTCGATCTTGATCGGCTGCTCGCAAGGGCCGCCGCCGACCCGGGTGACGCGGTGATCACCACGCCTCACAAGCCGTCGGCAGAACACCCCGCTCGGGCACGGTTGGCCGTTGCTCGGGATCGCGCATTCTGCTTCTACTACGAGGAAAATCTGCAGATGCTGCGTCGGACCGGATTCGAGCTGGTCGAGTTCCGTCCCACTGTTGATCATGAACTGCCCGCAGATGTCGACGCCGTCTATCTCGGCGGCGGCTATCCGGAGAGCTTTGCCGCCGAACTGGCCGGTAATCGGAGCCTGTTGAGCGAGCTGCGCCGCCGAGCCGCGGACGGGATGCCGATCTGGGCCGAGTGCGGCGGGATGATGTACCTGGCCCGATCGCTGACCGGTTTCGACGGCGTACGGCATCGGCTGGCCGGGGTACTGCCGATCGACGTGATCATGGATCGGGACTACCTCAGCATTCGCTACGCCGAGCTTCGGACGCGCTCCGACTCACCCCTGGGTCCCAGCAGCAGCCGACTGTGGGCACAGGAGTTTCACCAGTCCCGGATCATCGCCGATGATCTTGAACCGAATCTCTTCGACGGCGTCACCAGCTCGGGAGAGAAGTTCGCCGCCGGTTACCAGGTCGGCAAGGTGGTGGCCAGTTATCTGCACCTGCACCTGTCCCGTACACCCCAGGTGGCGGACTCGTTGATGGCCGCCGCGCTCGCCCGTCGCTGATCAACAGCCGCACGCGAAATCGACCGCCGCACCCGAAATTTCGGGTGCGGCGGTCGATCTTGGGTGCGGCTGTGAGGGTACGAGGCGATCAGGCCGGGACGATACTGACCAGCTTGGGTGCCCGGACGATGATCTTGGCCACCTCGCGCCCGTCCAGGCTGCGTTGCACGTTCTCGTCGGCCAGCGCCAGCTCGCGCAGGTCGTCCTCGCCGATCGTCGGCGAGACCTCCAGGCGGGCGCGGACCTTGCCCTTGACCTGCACCACACAGGTCACCCGTTCGGTCACCAGCAGAGCTTGATCAACTTCCGGCCAGCCGGAGTCGGCCACCGAAGGCTGATGTCCCAGCAGCTCCCACATCTCCTCGCTCACGTACGGAGCGAACAGGCTGAGCGATTTGGTGATCATCTCTGCCGCCTCGCGGACGGCCGGATCGTCGGCACCGATCTCGCCGTCGATCGCCTTCCGGGTGGCGTTCACCATCTCCATCACCCGGGCGATGGCGACGTTGAATCGCTGTCCCTCAACGCAATCGGTGATGTCGGCCATCAGCTTGTGCACGGTCGAGCGCAGCGCCGGATCGCCGCCGGTGACGTCGACGCCGGGCTCGCTGGTCACGTCCGCGGCCATCCGATAGGCCCGCTGCAGGAACCGCAGCGAACCGCCCGGGGACACGTCGGCCCAGTCGACGTCCTCCTCCGGCGGGCTTGCGAACACCACCGTCAGCCGGACCGCGTCCACGCCGAACTCGTCGATCTGGGTGCCCAGGTCGACCCCGTTGCCCAGCGACTTGCTCATCGACTTGCCCTGGTTGATGACCTGGCCCTGATTGAGCAGCCGCTTCATCGGCTCGGTGAACTTCACCAGACCCATGTCGTACAGCACCTTGGTGAAGAAGCGCATGTACAGCAGGTGCAGGATCGCGTGCTCGACGCCGCCGACATACTGCGCCACCGGCATCCAGCGCTCCACCGCCGCCGGATCGAAGGCTTGCTGATCATCGTTCGGCGAGCAGTAGCGGAAGAAGTACCAGGACGAGTCGACGAAGGTGTCCATGGTGTCGGTGTCCCGCTTCGCGGGGCCGCCGCACTGCGGGCAGGCGACGTTGACCCAATCGGCCGCCGCGGCCAGTGGGGATGTGCCCTTGGGGTTGAGATCCGTGCCCGACAGATACGGCAACTCGACCGGCAATTGATCTTCGGGCACGGGCACCTCCCCACACTCTTCGCAGTGGATGATCGGGATCGGCGCACCCCAGAATCGCTGCCGGCTCAGCAGCCAGTCCCGCAGCCGATAGGTGATCGCCTCCCGGCCGACGCCCTGCTCGGTCAGCGTGGAGATGATCTTGGCGACACCGGCCGTCTTGTCGGAAATCCCTTCCAAGACAGGAGAATTGACGTACGAGCCGTTGCCCGCGGTGGCCACTCCGGTCTCGTTCGGATCGGCCTCGCCGGTGTCGACCACCACCCGGACAGCGATGCCGAACTTCTGCGCGAACTCCAGGTCGCGTTGATCATGAGCCGGTACGGCCATCACCGCGCCGGTGCCGTAGTCGGCCAGCACGTAGTCGGCCGCGTAGATCGGGATCTGCTCGCCGTTGATCGGATTGACTGCGTGTACGCCCAGGAAGACGCCGGTCTTCTCCCGGTCTGTGGACTGCCGCTCGATCTCGGTCTCGGACTTGGTCTTCTCCAGGTACGCCTCGAACTCGGCCCGATGATCATCGGTGACGATCTCCGGCGCCAGCTTGCCGTCCGGAGCGACCACGAAGAAGGTCGCACCGTACAGAGTGTCCGGGCGAGTGGTGAAGACGGTCACGGGCTCGTCGCGGCCTTCGATCCGGAAGTCGACGTACGCACCGGAGGATCGGCCGATCCAGTTCCGCTGCATGGTCAGCACCCGGGCCGGCCAGGCACCCTCCAGTTGCGCCATGTCGTCCAGCAGCCGGTCGGCGTACTCGGTGACCTTGAAGAACCACTGGGTCAGGTCACGCTTGGTGACCTGGGTGCCGCAGCGCTCGCACAGCCCGTTGACGACCTGCTCGTTGGCCAGCACCGTCTGATCCTGCGGACACCAGTTGACCCAGCTTTCCTTGCGGTAGGCCAGGCCGCGCTCGCGGAATTTCAGGAACAGCCACTGGGTCCACTTGTAGTAGCCGGGATCGGAGGTAGCCAGCCGCCGGGACCAGTCCAGACTCAGCCCGTACCGCTTGAACGAGGTCGCCTGGGTCTCGATGTTGGCGTAGGTCCAGGTGGCAGGATTCTCGTTGCGCTTGATCGCCGCGTTCTCGGCCGGCAGACCGAAGGAGTCCCAGCCGATCGGGTGCAGGACGTCGTAGCCGCGCAGCCGCTGGTAGCGGGCGACCACGTCACCCATCGCGAACGCCTCGGCGTGGCCCATGTGCAGATCGCCGGACGGGTACGGGAACATGTCGAGCACGTAGCAGCGCTCCTTCGACCCGTCGTCGCGGGCCTTGAAGGTCTCGTGCTCCTGCCAGTACTGCTGCCAGCGCCGCTGGGCGGCGTCGGCGTCGTATCGAGCCGGCTCTCGTGTGCTCGACCCCGGCTCGGCGGATTCGCCGGCGGCCCGGGTCCCTGCGACCTGCGTCACTGCTCTCTCCTCAACCTCTGTATCGCCAGTTCTGAATGCCCCGGTGGACATGAAAAAACCCCTCGGCCCTAGGGCATGAGGGGCAGCCGCGCGGACGGGTCCACGCGGCTACCTAAGGAGCTCCTTGCGATACATGCGGCTCATCCTACCGCAGCGTGCTCCGGTGAGCCCAGGCGAAGTCGCCCTCCGGGCGGACTACTTCAGCCCGGAGCTGGCCAGTGCCGCGATGAACTGGCGTTGGAACAGCAGGAAGATGATCATGATCGGAATCACCGAGGAGACCGAGCCGGCCATCGCGAAACCTGCCGACAAGCCCCCGTCGGCGTCGACGAACCTGGTCAGGCCGAGCGGCACGGTGAAGAGTTCCTTGTCCGAGAGCATGATCAACGGGCCTTCGTAGTCGTTCCAGGAGCCGACGAAACTGATGATGCCGAGCGCCGCCAGAGTGGGACGGATCTGCGGCAGGTACACGTTGAAGAAGACCCGCCACTCCCCCGCCCCGTCGATCCGTGCCGCCTCACCGAACTCGCCGGGCAGCGAGAGAAATGCTTGCCGGCACAGGAACGTGCCGAAGACGGTGAAGATGCCGGGCAAGATCAACGCCCACAACGTCTTGTAGAGCCCGAGCTGCTGGAAGAACATGAAGCGCGGGATCAGCAACAACTGGGACGGCACGATCGCGGTAGCCAGGTAGAGCAGGAAGATCTTGTCCCGGCCGGCGAAACTCAAGCGAGCGAAGGCGTAACCGGCCATCGACGCAGTGGTGAGATCGCCGAGCACGCCGATCAACGAGACGGTGATCGAATTGGAGAAGAAGATCGCCATCGACGGATCGCCGTGCAGCCAGACCTCGACGTAGTTCGCCCACTCGATCGGGTTGGGGATCCATTTCGGCGGGATGGAGAACACGTCGATGTTGCGCTTCAGCGAGGACGACACCATCCAGGCGAACGGCAGCAGGAACAGCAGCGAGAACGTCCACAGCAGGATCGACTTGATCACGTACGTGGTCCGGTTGCGACGCCGACGGCGCGGTACGAGTTTGGTCTTGACCCCGACCGGCCCGCCGGTCACTTCGGTGCTGATCATGTGTACAACCCCCGTCCGCGCTGGAAACGCCAGAAGAAGACCGTCAGCAACAACACCCCGACGAAGCTCAACATCCCCATCGCGGCCGCGTCACCGAATCGGTAGTTCTGGAATCCGGTCTGATACATCAAGTAGGACAACGTGGTCGACGAGTCGCCCGGACCTCCCTGGGTGAGGAAGGCGATCAGTCCGAAGCCCTGGGAATGGCCGATCAGAGACATGATGAACAGGAAGGTGGTGGTCGGCATCAGTGCCCGCCAGGTGATCGTGGTGAAGCGGGTCCAGGCTCCCGCACCGTCCAACTCGGCGGCCTCGTACAGCTCGGTCGGCAACGCCTGCATCGCGGACAGGAAGATCACCGCGTGGAAGCCCATCCCGGCCCAGGACGTGATGAAGACCAACGACAGCAGGCTCCACTGCTGGGAAACCAGCCAGCCCGGCGGATCGTTGATGCCCAGTGACTCCAGGGCCAGGTTGACCAGACCTGCGGTCGGGTGCAGCAAGATCAACCAGACGAAGCCGAGCGCGATCGAACTGACGATGTGCGGGATGAAGAAGATCACTCGCAGCACCGCGCGGCCGAACACCGGACCGTTCAGGCACAGCGCCAGCACCAGCCCGCCGGCCATCGTCAATGGAACCCCGACCCCGGCGTAGATCACGGTTCGACCGACCGCCGCCCAGAACGTGCCGTCGGTGATCAACTCGGCGAAGTTCTGCAGCCCGACCCACTTGATCCCGGACAGTCCGGAGATCACATTCCAATCGGTGAAGGAGATCCCGACGCCGCCGATCAACGGCACCAGGGTGAAGATCAGGAAGCCGATCAGGTTGGGCAGGATGAACAACCAGCCGACGCGGGTCGACATGCCACCGGTGCCGCGGCTGCGGCGACGCGGCCTCAGCGCCGGGGTGATCGGACCGGTGAGTGCGGTGCCCGGCGGCGAGGCCGGCGCTCTCCCCGAGAGCACGCTCACGACCCGGCTCCTGCTTTCTTGATCGCCGCATCCGACTGCTTGACGGCCTGCTGCACCCAGGAGGAAACGCTGCGCGTCCCCAGCAGAGTCTCGTCGTTGAGCTTCTGCAGGATGGTGTCGATCTCGGTGCCGGCCGTGAAGATCGTGTCCACCGGCATCTTCAGATTCGGGCTGAACAGGAAGCGTCGCCAGGACTCCACGTCGTAGAGCGTGTCGGCCTTGTCGCTGAGCAACTGGGCGAGGATGTCGTCCTCGGTCGACGAGCCGGGCATGGTGGGCAGCCGGCCGCCCTTGGTCATGTACTTGCCCGCGTTGCGGACCCAGAACTTCGCCAGCTCCCACGCCTCGTCCTGGTGCTGCGACTTCGGGCTGACCGTGATCAAGTCGCCGATCTGTCCGGTGTTCCAACCCTGCTTGCCCTTCTGCGGCGACGGGATCGGCATCACGAAGGTCTTGAAGTCGTGCGGATACTGCGCGGTGTCGTTGATCGATCGGATGATCTGCCCGGAGGCGATCAGCATCGCCACCCGGCCGGCGATGTACGGGTTCTGGCTGAAGGTCTGCAGTTTCTCGGCGATGATCGTCTTCTGATCCATCACCACCTTGTCCTGCTTCAACCTTTGTGCCAGCTGAAGTTCCTTGGCGAACCACGGATCGGCGAAGTTGGATGCCTTGCCGTCGTTCTTGTAGCGATAGTCCGGGCCCAGCACGGCCCGCGCCTGCGGCGGGTAGTCCAGTGATCCGAACCGGCCAGGTTTGGTCAACTCCTTGGCAACCTGGACGAACTCGTCGGTGGTCCAGTTGTCGCCCAGTTTGATGCCGGCCTCGTCCAGCATCGACTGGTTGATGTAGACCTGCGAGGGTGCTCTGGCCGCCGGTACGGCGTACTGCTTGCCGTCGAAGACGTAGTTGCCGAGCGGGTCGGCGTCGACGGCGAACTGGCTGAAGTCCTTCTCTGCTGTGATCTTGTCGGTAAGGTCGACGGCCAGCCCGTTGCTGGCGCGCTGGGACAGCCGGGCCGGACTGTAGCTGAAGTACATGTCGATCGGTACGCCGCCGGTCAGCGAGGTGTCGAGCTTGAGATTGCCCTGCTCGTCGTTGACGTAACGGGTGTAGGTGACCTTGATGTCGGGATGCTCGGCCATGAAGGCCTTGCACAGGTCGTCGGGACCGGTTTCGTTGGGGACACCGCCCCAGACGTTCAGGCTGACACTGTTCGAGCCGCTGCCGGACCCGCCGCCGCCCTTGGCCAGGTTGCAACCGGCAAGGGTCGCGGTGCCGATGGCGGCGGCGCCGCCGATCAGGGCGCGTCGGCTGATTGAGGTGGGATGGGACACGGTGCACTCCTCTTTGAGCAGATTCGGATGGATTGGATCAGCTGTCGTCGGTCGAGAGGGCTAGAGATTGGAATCCCTTGCCGGGTTGAGGAAACTGTGTTCGACCACCCGTCGGGCCTGGTGCAGCAGGACGGTGAGTTTCTCCGGCGAGATCTCGGCCCGCTCGTCCACGATCGCCAACGCGACCGGATGGGGTTCGGGCGTGTCCAGCGGGATCGCGCCGCCGATGTGACCTTGGTGGAACCACTCACTGAGGATCAGCACGTCGTCGTCGACCAAGCTGCGAGCCTTGGCCAGAACGCCTTCCTCGGTGGCCGGAACGACCTCCGGCCGACCGCCCCAGCCGAAGCGTTGACGGGACACTTTCAAGATCGCGATCGCGTCGTCGTCGTCAAGATCAACAACGAGCCGCAGGCCGGGGCTGGAGATGTTCAACGGGAAGCCGCCGGACCAGTACACCAACGGATCACGGTCCTTGTGTGCGCGCAGCAGGTAGATCATCTCGTCCCGGAACAGCATGCAGATCGACACGGTCAGGGTCGGATGCTCGGAGAGGAATTCCTCCAGGGCCGGGCGGGGGCGTTGCATCAGCGGAAGCTTGGTTGTGGCCGAGGCCAGCGCCAGCACGCCATAGTCGGCAACGAACCGGCCGGCCTCGTTCTTGCGGACGTAGCCGGCCTCGGACAGGGTGGCGAGGATCCGGGACGCCGAGCTCTGATGCAACCCGATCCGGCGGCCGATCTCGGTCGCGGTCATCGACTCCCCCTCGTCGACGAGCATCCGCAGAATGTGCAACCCCCTGGCCAGGGCCTGACTGTTGGCGGCACCGGGGATGTTCGATCGCCGGTCGGCCGTCGAGTTGTCAGCCATGCCGGTGCCCCGAGCTGGTCGGCGCATCGGTCAGGATGCGGCCGTCGGGGGCGGCGTAGCACCGTACGGCGAACAGAGCGGCCGGCGCGTTGCCGTTGGTGGCGTTGACGGTGATCGCCAGTTCGCTCACCTCGAGCACGTCGTCCGGTGTGATCGTCAGCGCGCTCTGATGATGATCATGGATCTCGATGACGACGCGGCCGTCGGCGGTGATCGTCAGATCTCGTACGCACTGCGGCATCGCGGCCTCCGGCTGGGTGTAGAGCACCGACTCCATCGCGTGATCGAAATCCGTATCGCAGCGCAGCTCGATCCGGCCGATCCGTTGCGGTTCGTCCCACCGCAGCCTCAACGTCGGCTGTTGATCATCGACCGCGGCGATCCAGGCGTTGCTGGCAGCCGTGGGTCGATCGACGCCGTTGATCACCGATACCGCTGGGCCGATGACAACGGGAGGATCCAACACCAGTGCGAGGTTTCGTCCGTCCGGCCGGCGCACCGGAGTCCAGAATTCCAAGCCGGGTTGGCCGATCTCTGCCCGTTCCGGCTGATCCGTGCGATGCTGCAATGGGATCAGCCCGGTGACGATCAGATCCGAGGTGTGCACGCCGACGTCGTCGTTGCGCAGCAGGGAGAGCACCACGTACGCCGGCCGATCCAGCTCGGCATCGAAGTCGATCTTGATCAACTGATCATCGCCGGGGTCGAGGTCGAGCTCGCACGCGGCCAGCAGCTGGTCGGGGGTGTAGTCGTCGCCGCGGATGCCGCGGCGCAGCTGCGCTCGCAGCTTGGTGGACGCGGCCACATCGAGCCGCAGACCCAGCTGTGGCACGCGGCCGGCCGGCAAGGGCAGCAGCTGACCGCGATCGACGTTCAGCGCGACCGGGGCGTCGGAATCCGGGATCGCGCCCAGACGGAGTTCGGAGGATGCGGTGACGGTGGCCGTTGCAGCAAGATCATCGGGATCCTGCAACCCGTGCTGCGGAATGTGCTGGCCGGTGCGGAGCAGTTGCGTCTGCAGTTCGGCCATCGGCCCGGGCCGCAGGATGTCGGCCGGCCGGAGTCCGTCGCGCAGGCAGATCGCGGCCGCCAGCGCGACCGCCTGAGCCCCGTGCGCGGAGGTCGCCATCACCCGGGTGGAGCCGAACGCGACGTGGCTGGCGCTGATGATCCGGCCGGCGAAGAACAAGTTGTCGATGTCCCGGCTGACCAAGCAGCGGTACGGGATCTGGTAGACACCACGGGGATGCAGATGCGTCGAGCCCGGTTTCTCGCTGAACACGCCGTCGGCCGGATGCAGATCGATCGACCAGCCGCCGAAGGCGACCGCGTCGTCGTGCTGGGTCTGGTTGATCACGTCGTCCTGGCGCAGCATGTAGAGCCCCTCGAAGCGGCGGCTCTCCCGCTTGCCGGGGATGGTGCCGACCCACTCGAGGGTCAGGTTCTCCGCGTCGGGGAATTCGCCGGAGTTCTTCAGGTGATCCCAAACGCCGTAGACGACCTGCCATAGCTTCCACTTGATCGTCTCGGTCTCGTGCACGGTGTCCAGCCGGCCACCCCACTCGATCCACCAGAGTCGGCAGCCGTTCAGGTTCGTGGTGAAGCTGCGGGCACGCGGGATCTCGTCCAGGCTGGGCAGCGCGTAGGACGGCGGAACGAAGCGGACCGGATGCCCGACATCCTTGGTGTAGAAGTACATCGACTGCCCGAGCAGGTCACCGAACTCCTCGCTCGGCGCGAACAACTCAGCGAACTCGGACTCGGCTTCCGCGCCCATCCGGAACGCCGCACCGGACAGGAACGCCAGCGCCCCGTCGCCGCTGGAGTCCAGGAACAGTTCGGCCGCGATCTCGTACCGGGTGGAGTTCTGGCTGCAGAAGGCGGTAACGCCGCTGATCCGGGTGCCGGCCGCCGATTCGTCCAGCTGCACGTCGGTCATCGCAGTGTTCAGCAGCAGGGTGATGTTGGGTTCCTCGACGACCTTTTCCAGCAGGATGGTGTCGAAGATCAGCGGGTTGCCGTCCGGGTTGCGATAGGTGTTCTCGACCAGGATCTCGTCCACCACGCCGCCCTCACGGGCGAAGCGGTTGTTGTTGCCCATGTGGGCCGTTGCGCCGAGCACCCACAACCGCACCTCGGACGAGGAGTTCCCGCCCAGCACCGGACGATCCTGCACCAAGATCACCCGCACGCCGGCGCGTGCGGCCGTGATCGCGGCGCAGGTGCCGGCCAAACCGCCGCCGACGATCGCCAACTGAGCATCCAACCGTTCGATCCGGTAGCTCCGCGGACCACTGGCCGGTGCGATCAACAAACGCTGCCTGCCCGGCTCGGTCGCACCCCGCGACGCCGGCCCTCGTTGGCCTTGATCTCGCATGGCGAAAGTATTGCCATGCGCCGTACGCATAGTCAAGGGTGATCATGGGAAATACACGTCGGGATGGTTGAGCGCGATGAACAGTTCGCCGGGCGTCGAATCAATCCCTGGTCACGCTGGTCGCGTGCAATCGACGAGGCTCGAGCAAACCGAGAAGCTGACCGCGCCGGACCGGGTGGTCGGGGTACGGCGCGGCGCGGCCCTGATCGCGTGCGCTCTCACCTTCGGGCTGGTGCAACTGGATGCCACGATCGTGCAGGTTTCGTTGGACAGCCTGCGGACGGATCTGGGCGGCGGCATCGGCGCGGCCCAATGGGTGATCGACGGCTATGCAGTCCCGTTCGCGGCCTGCATGCTGGCCGCCGGCGCGCTGGGTGACCGCTTCGGTCACCGGCGCGGCTGCCTGGTCGGCTTCGTGATCTTCGGCCTGGCCTCGATCCTGGCCGCGGTGTCCGGCAGCTGGGCGTTGTTGATCACCGCCCGGGCGTTGCAGGGTGTCGGCGCGGCGGTCATGCTGCCGGCATCGTTGGCGATCATCAGCCGGCTCTACTCCGAACCCCGGAGCAGGTCCCGGGCGCTCGGCGTCTGGGGCGGTGTGGCCACCACCGGATTCGCCGCGGGTCCGGCGCTCGGCGGCCTGTTGATCACGCACTTCGGCTGGCCGTCGATCTTCTGGATCAACGTACCGGCGGCGGCCGTGATCGCTACCACCATTGGAATCCTGGCTCCCACCGATGTGACCGGACTGCACCGAATCCACGCCCTCAGTACTGTGCTGGGCATGATCGGACTGGCCGGTTTGACCGGAACCGTCATCGAAGCGGGCCAAGGCGAGTTGATCATGGCCGCCGGACTGTCGGCGATCACCGTCATCGCCGGCTGTGCTTTCGTCCGGACGGAACGTCGCACGGCTCGCGGCCACCGCAGATCGCGACCACCGGAGCCGCTGATTCCGCCCGGGTTGCTTCGTCCTCCGGCCTTCCGTTGGGCGTTGCTCACCGGTCTCTGCTTCAACCTGGCGATGTACGGGGCGTTGCTGTGCGTCAGTCTGACCTTGCAGTCGAGCTACGACTTCTCCGTCCTGCAAGGAGGTTTGGCGGTGCTGCCGATGGCGCTGGTGGTCAGCATCGGGGCCACCGGCAGCGGATACCTGGCGGCGCGAGTGGGGCCTCGGCCACCGATGATCGCCGGCTTCACCTCGGCCGCCATCGGCTCGGCGGTCATCGCCGTCGGAGGCTGGGCCGCATCACCGACCATGATCATCGCCGGTTTGACGGTGGTCGGCCTGTGCTCGCTGGCGATGCCGGCGATGACCTCGGTCGCGTTGAATTCCGCACCGATCGAGCACGCGGGACTGGCCGGCGGCGCACTGAACACGACCCGGCAGCTCGGCGGAGCGATCGGCGTTGCCCTGCTCGGCGCGATCCTGAACGTCGGGGGCGCCCGATTCGGCTTCGTCGAGGCGCTCCTGCTGGCAGCGATCGTCTGCGCCGTCGCACTCCTGAGTACGGTCAGAGCAACCACATCGACAGGAGCGGGACATGACCGGTGACGCGGATCTGTCGCGGATCGGCGAGTTGCTCTCCGATCGAGCGCGCAGCAGGATCCTGCTGGCGTTGTCCTCCGGCCGCGAACTGTCGGCCAGCATGCTGGCGACCGAGGCGGGCGTCGGTCGCTCCACCGCCAGTGCGCATCTGCGCAAGCTCACCGAGGGCGGGCTGATCGCCGTACGGGCTGACGGGCGCAACCGGCACTACCGGCTGTCCGGTCCGCAGGTCGCCGACATTCTCGAGCGGCTGACCCGGCTCTCGCCAGCCGAGCCGATCACCTCGCTGCGATCCAGCACCCGGGCAGCGCAGCTGCGGCTGGCTCGTACCTGTTACGACCACATTGCCGGCCGCCTCGGCGTCGGCATCATGTCCAGCCTTCTGCAGCGCGGGCTGCTGTCCGGCGGCGACGGCGACTACGACCGCGACCGAGCCGACCGTGATCATCCCGCCGGACCTGGAAATGATCTTGACTACGAGCTCACCGACGACGGCCGAGCGTTCCTTGATCATCTCGGCGTCGAGTTGCCGGGCGGCCGTCGTCAACTGGTGCGCTACTGCGTGGACTGGACCGAGACCCGGCATCATCTGGCCGGACAGGTCGGCCGTGGGTTACGTGATCGTTTTCTCGATGCCGGTTGGCTGGAACGACGCGACACCCATCGGGCGTTGCGGATCACCCAATCGGGTAAGCAGGTCATCCGCAACGAGTTCGGGCTGGACTTGGCTGCATCCTGACTGGACAACCGGCCACCTGCTGTCCGCAACACCGGTTAGGTTTCGTGCATGCCGATCAGTGCAGAGCGTCTGGCCAGGATGGCCTTGAGCCGGCAGTTCCCCGCCGTCCGGGGCCGCGGCCGGACCGCCGTGCTTCGCCTCTTCGACCAGCTGGGGCCGATCCAGTCGCAGGTGCCGCGAGCGCCGTTCCTGACCGCGGCGTCCCGACTGCCAGGCGTGCGGTACGAGACCGTACGAGACGCGTTTGTTGATCATGAACTGTTGAGGACCACGAATCTGCGCGGAACGGTGCATACCAGCCGCCCGGCGATCTTCGGCGCACTCGACACCACGGCGCGGGAGTCGCTGTCGGTAACCCAGCGGCGTGCGCTCGGCCTGTCCGATGCCGGCATCTCGACCACCCAGTTGAGAAACGAGATCGAGGCCTTCTGCCGCGGGGACTGGCGGCCTCGTACTGATCTGACCGAACACATCCGGTGCTGGCTGGCCGAACGCGGCGCGGTGATCAATCCGGGCACCAGTTCAACCATGGCGGCGAATCTGATCTGGGGTCACAGCGGGCTGTTGCGCCGGCCTCGCGATGATCACTGGGAGAAGCGCACCGATACGTTCCATCGCACGGCGGCCGATGTCGACCCGGCGCTGGCCCCGCATCCGGTCGAGGCGTCCATGATCACGATCGTCCGGACTCACCTGGCTGCCTACGGGCCGGCCACCCGCGAGGACATCGCCTGGTGGTCGGGTTCGCGGCTCACCCAGATCGACCAGGCCGTGGCCGCCCTCGACCACGAGTTGGCCCGACACACCGGCCCGGACGGCGAATCCTTGATCGATCTCGCCGACGCGCCGACCACCGGCCGCGACCCGGGCCTGCGGCTGCTGCCCGAGTTCGACGGACTGCTGCTCGGCTACGCACCGTCCGGCCGCGGTCGCTTCGTTGATCAAGAGAACTTGGCCCGGATCTGGGCCAGAACCAACGGCCTGTTCGCGCCGACGATGCTGTATCGGGGCAAGATCATCGGCCGCTGGCGTACGATGCCGGGTCGCCCTGCATCTGCCACGGTGATCGAACTACACCCCTTCCCCGGTGAGGAAGTTCCTGGTGAAGATGTGTTGGCCGGCCCGGTCGCCGACACCGCAGCCGCCCTCGATCTCAAGATCACCGACGTCCGGATCATCGCCGCCGAGTGATCACGATCAGCCAGGTGCTTTCGATCCGAAACCATGACATAGTACGTCCCATGTCCGCCTCCTCCGGAACAGCGTCGTCCTCTGACGACATCGTCGTCTTCGACCCGGCCGGAACCGGATACGACACCTTCCGCATCCCTGCGCTGCTGGCGATCCCCAGCGGGTCGACGGGTCGAACCGACCAAGATCATCACGTCCTGTTGGCCTTCTGCGAGGGACGGATCGAGTCCGCATCCGACAGCGGTCCGATCGAGCTGGTGCTGCGCCGCTCGCTGGACGGCGGTCGGAACTGGCAGCCGTTGCAGGTGGTCTGCCAGGCCGACCAGAAGACCTGCGGCAATCCGGTGCCGGTGCTCGACCCCGCTTCTGGCGAGGTGGTGTTGCTGACCACGCAGAACGGTGCGAGGGTCGACGAGGGCGCACTCGCCCTCGGCACCGCAAATCCGGCTGACGGCCGCCGTGTCTTCGTCCAACGCAGTGCTGATCTTGGTCTGTCCTGGACCGATCCAGCGGAGATCACCGATTCGGTCAAGGACCCCCGCTGGGGTTGGTACGCCACCGGTCCGGGTCACGGAATCGCTTTGCAGCATGGAGAAAACGCCGGCCGGCTCGTCGTTCCGGCCAACCACAACCGGATCGACGTGGCGGCTCGTGATCGGCTGAGTTCCAACGGCGGCCACTGCATTCTCAGTGACGACGGCGGGCACAGCTGGCGGATCGGCTTCACCGACGACAATCCGGACACCTTGATCAACGCCAACGAGACGACCGTGGCCGAACTGGCCGACGGCCGGTTGATCTTCAACGCCCGCAACCATCACGGCACCGGCTCCGCCCGGGTGCAGGCGATCTCCGAGGACGGTGGTGAGACCCTCACCACGCCCTACCGGGAATGTCCGGACATCGTCGCGCCCAACGTGCAGGCCGGCCTGCTCAGCCCGGACGGGCGGCAACTGCTGCTCACCACCCCGGCGCACCCGACGTCGCGGCGCGAGCTGACCGTCTACGTCAGCGACGACACCGCGAGCTGGCGTCGCGGCGCACTGATCACGGCCGGCCCCGCCGGCTATTGCGACGTCGCCGCGCTCGGCTCCGATCAATTCGGCGTACTTTACGAGGCAGGCAAGGAAGCGGCCCACGAGCGGGTCCGATTCCGTACGGCATCGCTGTCCTGCCTGGTCACTCCTTCAGACCTCGGGCGGCCCGGCCGGACCGACGCCGAACCGAACCAAGATCAACTCGTCGGCACGACCTCCGACAGGAAGGCACAATCGTGACCCACATAGCCGCCGCTTCGGACCGCCACCGACGGTTCGGCGGCGTGATCCCACCGCTGGTCACACCACTGACTCCGGCCGGCGACCTGGACACCGACTCGCTCGGCCGGCTGATCGAACACGTCTTCGACGGCGGCGCGAGCGGTGTCTTCCTACTCGGCTCCACCGGCGAAGGCACGTCGTTCACCATCGCCGAGCGAGAGCAACTGATCGGTGCGGCCGTGCAGCACGTTGCCGGGCGCGGACCGGTGCTGGCCGGCGTGCTGGCGCCGAGTACGGCGTTGGCCGCCGAATTGTGCCGCAGCAGCATCGACGCCGGGGCCGATGCGCTGGTGGCGGCGGCCCCGTTCTATGTCGCCACCCACCCGGTCGAGGTCGAGCAGCACTATCGGCTGATCGCCGAGGTGACCGGCGAGATTCCCTTGCTGGCTTACGACATCCCGGTCCGTGCGGGCAGCAAACTCCCGGCCGACGTGGTCCTTCGGCTCGCCGAGGACACAGTGATCGCCGGAGTCAAGGACTCCAGCGGAGTGATCACCGGGCTTCGAAAGTTGATCTTGGAACGGGAGCGGCTCGGCCTGACGGGCTTCTCGATCCTGACCGGTTCGGAGAACACCGCCGACCTCTGCGTGCTGCTCGGCGTGGACGGCATCATCCCCGGACTCGGCAACGTCGAGGTGGCCACCTTCGTCAACATCATCGAGTTGGTCCGAGCCGGAGAGCTGGAGAAGGCCGAGCTGGAGCAGCAACGCCTGCTGACCCTGATGGAGGTGCTCGGCGTACCGGATCAGCGGCGGATGAGCAGCAGTTCGGCCTCCATCGGTGCGGTGAAGGGTGCGCTGCAGGTCCTCGGGGTGATCGACTCGGTGCAGGTCGCGCCGCCGCTGCTGCCGATCGAGGCGGCCGAGATCGCCGGAGTTCGCGAGGTGCTGATCCGGTCGGGTGTGCTCCAGGTTTCCTCGTGAACGTTGCCCGGAGTCGCCCCCGCACCGCCCTGGACAACCAGAACTTCATCAAGGAACAGGTGAAGTCGCTGATCCTGGCCGCCGACCTGCACGCCGGTGATCCGTTGCCGACCGAGCAGCAACTGATGAGCCGGCTCGGCGTCGGCCGGCATCCGCTGCGGGAGGCGATGAAGGCTCTGGAGGCCGTCGGCATCGTGGAGATCCGGCACGGCTACGGCACCTACGTCGGCAACCTTTCGCTGCGTTCGCTGGAGGACGGACTCGCGTTCCGGATGACGCAGTCGATGGCCGGCGACCTGAAGGACGTACGCAATGTGCTCGACGTCCGGGAGGCGCTGGAGGTCGGAATGGCCGACCGGGTGATCGAGCACTATCGCGGCGAAGGCCTGGACCGGCTCGGCGAGATCGTCCAGACCATGGAGGAGATGGCGAAGCGGGGCGAGACCTTCGCCGAGCAGGACCTCGACTTCCACCGCACCCTCTACGAGCCGCTGGACAATCAGTTGATCATCGACCTGCTCAGCGTCTTCTGGCGGACCTTCGCCGACGTCAACGAACGACTGCCCGGTGATCACTACACCCCGGTCGATGCGGCCCGTTGGCACCGCAATCTGCTGGAGGCGATCAGGGAGAACTCGTCGGCCCGGTTCACCCGCGCGATGAAAGATCATTTCACCGGCATCAGGGTCCGCTTCGACGCCTCCGGGACCTGACCGGCAGCACGGTTTCGATAGGTTGGCGCCATGACTGTTCTGGTTACCGGCGGTGCCGGCTACATCGGTTCCCACGTGGTGCGGCTGCTGCGGCAACGCGGCGATGACGTGGTGGTCGTCGATGACCTGAGCAGCGGTGTCGCCGACAACATCGGCGACACCCCGCTGGTGCAGCTCGATCTGTCACGGCCCGAGGCGATCGACGCGCTGGTGACGTTGATCGGCGAGTACGAGGTCGAGTCGGTCATCCACATCGCCGCCAAGAAGCAGGTCGGCGAGTCGGCCCAGCGTCCTGCCTGGTACTACACCGAGAACGTCGGCGGGATGGCGAATCTCCTGCAGGCCATGGAAAGCGCCGAGGTGAACAAGTTGATGTTCTCCTCCTCGGCCGCCACCTACGGCAATCCCGACGTGCCGCCGGGATCGCGGATGAGCGAGGACGTGCCGAGCGCACCGATCAGCCCGTACGGGGAGACCAAGCTGGTCTGCGAATGGATGATGCGCGACGCGGCCGCGGCCTGGGGGTTGCGTGGTGTCGGGCTGCGCTACTTCAACGTGGCCGGTGCCGGCTGGCCCGAACTCGGCGACCCGACCAAGTTCAATCTGATTCCGATCGCGATCGGCGCCCTGGCCGAGGGCAAGCAGCCGGTGATCTTCGGCAACGACTACCCCACCGCCGACGGCACCTGCATCCGCGACTACATCCACGTGCTCGATCTGGCCGACGCGCATCTGGCCGCGCTGGACTACCTCGACCGTGAGGACCGTGACTACGACGTCTTCAACGTCGGCACCGGCACCGGCTCCTCGGTCAGCGAGGTGCTCACCAAGATCGGCCGCACGACCGGCTACGACGTGCAACCGGTGATCGGCGATCGTCGTGCCGGCGACCCGGCCGATCTGGTCGCCGACGTCTCCCGGATCCGCGACGCGCTCGGCTGGACCGCCACCCGTGACCTTGCCGCCATGGTCGACTCGGCCTGGCAGGCCTGGGAGCCGACCCACGGCGCACCCGCGGTGCCGCCGAGCTGACGGGTGGCCGCGCCGCCGCGATGAGATTTGTCTACGCGTTCGACGATTCGTTCGGTTTCGGGCAGTAGAGCGCGACGCGTATGCAGATCTCATCGCCACCTCGTACGCTCAGGGCGTGGACACCGCGATGATCACCGAACAGATCCGCAAGCAGCTGGCCGGGCCGAGTCCGCTGGAGATCGTCCAGGTCGGGGACCCGGTGCTGCGGCGGCCGGCCGCCGACGTTCCGGCTGATCTTGATCGTGGTCTGCTGGCCGAGTTGCTGGCGGCGATGCGGGAGTGCATGCACGCCGCACCCGGCGTCGGCCTGGCCGCTCCGCAGATCGGGCTCGGACTGCGGTTGGCGGTGCTCGAGGACGCGGCCGAGGTCAGCGCCGACGTCGCCGAGGCGCGGGAGCGACGGCCGCTGCCGTACACGGTGATCATCAATCCGCACTACCGGCAGATCGGGCACGACACCGCGCTCTGGTACGAGGGCTGCCTCTCGGTGCCCGGGCTGCAGGCGGCGACCGAACGCGCGGTGACCGTCGAACTGCGCTGCCTGGACGAGGACCTGGCCCCGGTCTGCGAACGCTTCACCGGCTGGCAGGCCCGGATCGTCCAACACGAGACGGACCACACCGACGGCATCCTCTACCTGGATCAGGCGGTGCCCCGCTCGCTCACCGACACCACCAACTACCTCGCCTACTGGGGCGGCGCCGACCTGCAGCCGGCTCGTACCGCACTGGGCTTCTGAACCGCGCGCACCTTCCCGTGCAGCTGAAACAGGGTCGTAACGCAGCAACGCATTGCTGCAACACGGGTCTTGCAGAGTGTGCTGCAACCTCGGGGCCGTCCAGCCGGCCGCTGTCCGAGGGTCCAGCTTTCCTCGCTCTGTTCACCGAAGGACACGACCATGACAGTCTTGGACGTCAACTCAGGCGACACCGCCTGGATCCTGACCTCGGCCGCCCTGGTGTTGTTGATGACACCCGGCCTCGCCCTCTTCTACGGCGGGATGGTGCGGGCGAAGACCGTGCTCAACATGATGATGATGAGCTTCGGCGCGCTCTGCCTGATCGCCGTCACCTGGGTGCTGTTCGGCTACTCGATCGCGTTCGGCAACGACGTCGGCGGCGGCCTGCTCGGCAATCCGCTCGAGTTCCTCGGCCTCAAGGGTCTGATGGCCGACACCGGAAGTTCCCTTCCCAGCATGGCTTTCGTCGGCTTCCAGGCCGTCTTCGCGATCATCACCGTCGCGTTGATCTCCGGCGCGATCGCCGACCGGGCCAAGTTCGGCACCTGGATGATCTTCGCCCTGATCTGGTCCACCCTGGTCTACTTCCCGGTCGCGCACTGGGTGTTCGCCTTCGACAGCTCCGACGGTTCTGTGGTCGGCGGCTGGGTCGCCAATCGGTTGAAGGCGATCGACTTCGCCGGCGGTACGGCGGTGCACATCAACGCCGGCGCGGCCGGTCTGGCGCTGGCCCTGGTGCTCGGCAAGCGGATCGGCTGGCGGCGTGATCCGATGCGGCCGCACAACCTGCCGCTGGTGATGATCGGCGCCGGTCTGCTCTGGTTCGGCTGGTTCGGCTTCAACGCCGGCTCGGCGTTGGCCGCGAACAACTCGGCCGCCATCGTCTGGGTCAACACCCTGACCGCCACCGGCGCCGCCGCACTCGGCTGGCTGCTCACCGAACGGATCCGGGACAAGCACGCCACCTCGCTCGGCGCGGCCTCCGGCGTGGTCGCTGGGCTGGTCGCGATCACTCCGTCCTGCTCGTCGGTCAGCCCGATCGGGGCGATTCTGCTCGGTGGCATCGCCGGCGTGGTCTGCGCGCTGGCGGTCGGCCTGAAGTACAAGCTGGGCTTCGACGACTCGTTGGACGTGGTCGGTGTTCATCTGGTCGGCGGCCTGTGGGGCACCATCGCGGTCGGCTTCTTCGCCACCAAGGGCGCCCCGGCCGGGGTGGACGGGCTTCTGTACGGCGGCGGCTTCGATCAGCTCTGGCGGCAGGTGGTCGGCGCGGTCTCGGTGATGGTGTTCAGCTTCGTGATGGCGTACGCGATCGGGTTCGCGCTGGAGAAGACGATCGGCTTCCGGGTCTCGGAGGAGACCGAGCGAACTGGGATCGACGAGGTGGAGCATGCCGAGTCGGCATACGATTTCGGCACCATCGCCGGTGGCCTGCGGGCCGGTTTCAGCGGTGGCGCACCCAGCACGCCAAAATCACACGACACCACCAAACGTGACCAGGAGGTGACGGCATGAAGCTCGTGACCGCGATCATCAAGCCGCACATGTTGGATGAAACCAAGACCGCTCTCGAAGCATTCGGCATCGAAGGCATGACGGTCAGCGAAGCCAGCGGTTTCGGCCGCCAGCGCGGCCACACCGAGGTCTATCGCGGTGCGGAGTACACCGTCGACCTGGTGCCGAAGCTCCGACTTGAGGTGCTCGTCGACGACGGTGATGCAGCCGATATCGTCGACGTCCTGGTCAAGAGTGCCCGGACCGGTCGCATCGGTGACGGCAAGGTCTGGACCACCAGTGTGGACGACGTCGTACGGGTCCGCACCGGGGAGCGCGGGCTGGACGCGCTCTGACGCTCAACCTGACCACCGAGCGCCTCAACGTCGCGATCCGGTCCTCCTGGGAAACCAGCGCAGGGCCGGATCGTCGGCGTTCGATGACCGCGGTCGTCGAGACCGCTCTGGTCGAGCTGTACGAGCGGGCGGGCGGGCCGGAGCTCGGCGTCGCCCTGGCCGCTGTCGGCAGCCTGGCCCGCCGCGAGCTCGGACCGTACTCCGATGTTGATCTTGTGCTGCTGCACGACGGCGCTGATCTCGGCAAGATCAACAAGCTGGCCGAACGGCTCTGGTATCCGATCTGGGACAGCAAGATCAAGTTGGATCACTCGGTTCGCACACCGGCCGAGTGCGCCGACGTCGCCGCCAAGGAGCTCACCGCCGGCGTCGGCCTGCTCGATCTTCGGGTGATCGCCGGCGACGCCGGGCTCACCGCGAACGCCCGCAGCCGGTTGCTGGACGGGTGGCGGTCCGGCGCCCGGAAACGGCTGGACGAGCTGATCGCCTCCATCGTCGAGCGGAACCAGACCTTCGGCGACGCGGCCTACCTGCTGGAACCGGATCTGAAGGAGGCCCGCGGCGGCTTCCGGGACATGATCATGCTGCGGGCGTTGGCGGCGACCTGGCTGACCGACCGGCCGCATCAGAGCGTACGAGATCCGTACGCCTTCCTGCTCGACGTGCGCGACGCACTGCATCTGTCCGCGGGCCGCAACGTCGACCGGCTGCTGGCCACCGAGGCGCCGGACGTGGCGCAGCGGCTCGGCTTCAACTCCACCGACGCCCTGGACCCCACCGATGGATTGCACCGTTCGGTGTCGCTGGCGGCGCGCCGGATCGGCCACGCGATTGACCTGACGGTCCGGGAGGCGCGTCAGGTCGTACCGGCCCGGCGGGTGATCGGATTCTCGCGCCGAGGCCGACGTCCGAACTACGAACGGGCGCCGCATGGTCTGGTCGTCCATCTGGGTGAGGTGAGTCTGGATCGGCTGACCTCACCAAGCGAACCGCTGATCGGCCTCCGCGCGGGCGCACTGGCGGCACAACGTGGGCTTGTGCTCTCCCCCGTCACGGCCGAACACCTGGGCAATCTGGCCCCGGCGCTTCCCGACCCGTGGCCGGACGAGGCCCGGGAGTCCCTGCTCGCGATGCTGTCGACCGGGCCCGCGCTGCCCCCGGTTTGGGAGGCGTTGGAACTCAACGGCTGCATCGGTCGCTGGATCCCGCAGTGGGAGTTGATCAAGGCCGAACCGCAGTACAACCCGATCCATCGGCACACCGTCGATCGGCACTCGGTGCAGACCGCGATCGAGGCGCACCGCCACCTGACCGCCGTCGAGAGGCCCGATATTCTCTTGCTGGCTTGCCTTTTCCACGACATCGGCAAGGGCCTGAAGGCTCGCGGAGTCGCCGGAGTTGATCATGCCGCCGGTGGCGCGCCGGTGGCGCGCGAGATCGTGCTGTCGCTCGGTGTCGCCGCCGAGGATGCGGCCCTGATCGAGTTGCTGGTGCGTGAGCATCTGACGCTGGCGACGCTGGCGACCCGTCGTGATCATGCTGATCCGGCCACCGTCGACGCGCTGATCGCCGCCGTCGATGGCAAGGCGTCGACGCTGAAGCTGCTGCGGGCGCTGACCGAATCGGATGCCCGGGCGGCAGGCCCGCAGGCGTGGTCGCCCTGGCGCGCGCAGTTGATCAACGCGCTGGGTGATCGGGTGCTGCTGCAACTGGAGGGGGAGGAAGTCCCTGCCGATGTCGGATCGGAGTTCGGCATCGGGTTGGCCCGGTCGGTGCTGCTGGACGGCCGGCCACGGATCGAGATGCAGCAACGGCCCGGCGGAGTGGAGTTGATCATCGCCTGCGCCGATCGGGTCGGACTGTTCAGCGACACGGCCGGTCTGCTGGCGGCTCACCAGGTCACCGTCCGGTCGGCGGTCGTCGGCACCATCGGCGGCGTCGCGGTGAACACCTGGCGGACGGACGCCAACCTCGTCGCAGATCTGCCCGACCGTGCCTATCTGGCCGGTGAACTGCTCCGGTTGGCCGACCATGATCAACGGGTGCTCAGTCCGGTACGCCGCCGGGAGGCGCGGGCGCATCGCCAGGATCAACCGCCGTACGTGCAACTCTTCGACTCCGCCAGCCGGACCGCTGCGGTGATCGAGGTCCGGGTGACCGATCGCGCCGGACTGCTGTACGCGCTCGGCGCCGCGCTGGCCGAGGCCGGGCTGTCGATCCGGTCGGCGCACATCACCACCCTGGCCGGACAGGCGATCGACACCTTCTACGTCACCGAGCCCGACGACACACGCCCGAGTCAGGACCGTTGCCGGCGGGCCGTCAGGATCCTGACCGAAGCCGCCGCCGGACCGGCCCGCTGACTCAGCCGGCGTGCTTCTGCAGCGTCGAGCCCAGCCGCGGCAACGCGGCCTGGACGTGATCGCCGGCCTTGCCGCGCAGCGGCTTGTACGCCTTCTTGATCACTTCGCGCGAGGTGGCGGCGACCTTCGCGTCGGTGACCGCCAGCAGCGCCTGCGACGCCTCGTCGCCGCGGCCGGCCAGGTACTTGCCGAACTCGGCCTCGCCGGAGGTCCGGAAGTCGTCCCAGAACGGATCGAGTGCCACTGCGCAGTCGGGCAACAACCGCACCACGGCTCGTTTGCTCAGATCCGGCATCACCTTGCGGACCGCTCCGTAGCCGGCCTTCACCGCCGTGCCGGAAATGCCCTTCTTCTCCCCGACCTCCTGCTCCACGACCACCACGAGATCACTGATCACGGCAGTGCGTGCCGGCTCGGCCAGCAGTTTCTCCGACAGACTCACGTGACTCCTCAAGGTTCGATGCAGCTGGGTGCGATTCGCCCGATACCGTACCGGCTGCAGCGGTCGACTCGGTCATTCCTGCGAATCCAGCCACCGGTTCAGGTCGGCCATCGTCGAGCGGAACGCCTGCTGCACGTCGACGTGGTAGCTGTCGGCGAGGATGAGAACCGACCACAGGCAGTCGGCCAGTTCATGCGCCAGCTTGGCGTCGAGGTCGATCGTGTCGCGGACTCCGTCTTTGCCCTGAACGAGCTTTGCCAGGTCTCCGACGTCGCCGACGAAACCGAGCATGATCTCCTCCGGCGTCCAGGATCGCCCGTATCGCCGGCTCTCGTATTCGCCGAACCGCGATCGCACCTGCCGCGCCGACTCCTGCAACTCCTGCAGCTCCATGGGCCGATTCCTCTCGTCGAGCGTGATCCTCAACGGCCACGGTCGCACTCACTCACGTGCGACGTCACCTGCAACCGCCGCGACGAGTCGATCGCAGGCCGAATCCCATCCCCAGGACCCGTCGAGGTAGCCCGACCAGGCCCGCGGGACGCAGTCACGCAGCTGCGGCCAGGCACGATCGAACAGCCCGGTCGCGCTGAGGTAAGGCTCGTAGTCGACACCGCGACGGCGCCAGGCCGCGGCGACCACCTCGCCCACCAGGTAGAACTGCACCACGTGCCACAGCTCGGGCCGATGCACGGCGGCGGTGTCGAGGCGGGCGTCGAGCGATCGGTAGAGCGGATCGGCGAGCAGATGGCAGGCCTCGTGCAGGACGATCTCCACCGCGGCCAGTCCCTGGGCCTTGCGGTGCGTGGTGGAACAGATGATGTGCGCCGGGTCGTCCGCCGTGTACGCCGGTCCGGTCCGGCCGACCAACACGGTGCTGACCAGTACCGGCGGCTCCGGTAACACCTGGCCGAAGACGTCCTGCAGGCGTGCGATCACCTCCGGCAGCAGCTGGTTCAGCCCGTCCGCAACCTCGCGGGTCCAGGTCTCGTTGCGGTCGCGATGTCGGTCCCAGTCGGTCGCCAGATAGTCCTCGACGAGTGGGTCGAAGATCTCCCGCCAGCCGGCCGGGGTTGTACCGTCGCGTCCGACCAGCCGGGATGACAGGTCCCGCATCGACGCGTCGAACAGCAGATCCCTGTCGATCAGCTGCTGCCGGTAGAAGCGCACGGCCGCCGGATAGCCCGCACCATCTCGGAGCGCGAGCTCGTCGTCGATCGTCTGCGCCTTCGGCCGCGTACCGGACTCGGCTGCCTCCTGCCGCCACGCGTCCGAGTACAGAAGGTTGTGCAGATTGAGCTCCGCATCCGTGCGGAACGTCAGATAGTCGTCGACGAACACTCCTGCAACCTAATCCGCCACGCATGCCGGCGACGCATATCAGCCCGGATGCCGGCGGTGTCACGCATTTGCCAACCGCGGATGGAAACCGAACGGCGACCCACCGCCCGCCGCGTGAGCACCGAGCATGGCCGCTCGGGTCAACTTGCGTGACGAAGGCGCAGGTTTCGGGCGGCGAGACCTGCACCTTCGTTACGCAAGTTCGTGAGTACGCTTCCCCGCTTCGGATGGAATACGACACCACCCCACGGCATGACCCCAGCCGATCCCCCACGCCCGGATGGAAAACGTGCGGCACCGACCCCGCACGCCGCCGTGTCCGCACCCGGTGCCGTACGCTTCCCGCTGGACGACCGACGACGGAACCCAGCCCTACGATCCGGAGCTGTTCGACACCGGCGCGAAATGATCAAGGCCCGGTGATCATGGTCGCCGCGCCAGCACGAACCTCTCGATCTCCATCGCGGACAGCTCACGTCCGGCCGGGCCGAAGTAGCGTTCGGCGTACTCCTTCGGCCCGACGTCCTCGATCTTGGTCCAGCCGTGCTCGCTCAGCAGCGGACCGACCTGGTCGGGATCCAGGCCGAACTTCCAGATCGGGTTCTTGACCACGAACTGCTGATGCAGTCGCTCGGCGCCGTGCAGATCCTTGCCCTCGACGAGATCGCGCAGGACGTAGGTGAAGATCAGCCGGCTGCCGGCAGCTGCCGACTCCAGCCCCTGCAGGGTCGCGCGGACGCCCGCCTCGGTGAGGTATTGGGTGACCGCCTCCCAGACGAACATCGTCGGCCGGGCCGAATCCCAGCCGACCGCGCGCAGCGTGGTGATGAGATCGTCATGATCGAAGTCGATCGGCACCTGGCGGAGCCGTTCGGGCACCCGGCCGTAGATCGCCTCCAGCGCCGCTCGCTTCGCGGCGATGTTCTCGGCCAGATCGATCTCGTAGGTGCCGATCCCGGCCGGTAACCCCAATCGACAGGCGAGAGTGTCCAGGCCGGCGCCCAGCACCACCAGTTGATCGATGCCGTCGGACAGTGCGGCGGCGACCTGATCGTCGGCGTAACGCTTCCGCCCGATCAGCCCACCCCAACTGCCGGGGACCGAGCGTTCGCTGGCCGACTGAAGCGCATGGCGGATCGGTCCGAAGCGACAGCAGCTCACGAAGGCACGCTGCGCTCGCGGCAGCATCTTGATCGCCAGGGCGTCGTCCAGCAGACGCTGCCGGGCGGGCACGTACTGCTCGACCGCCGAGATCACCATCGGACCCTGCGCGGTAGCGGCGACCGGCGACAACTTCGGCACCGTGTTCCTCCTCGACTCGATTCATTCACTCGGCCGACCCGCCGGTCGCCGATGCGTCAGGACCCCTCCTGCAAGGCGGCGACCTCGTCGGCCGTCGGCGGTTGAGCACCCTGCCGGGAGCAGACGATCGAGGCCGCGGCGGCACCACGCCGCAGCGACTCCGCCAGCCCGATACCGAGCCGGACGTGCCCGTCCAGGAAGCCGGCCATGAAGGTGTCGCCGGCGCCGACGGTGTCAACGACCGCGGTCGGATAGCCGGCCACCTCGGTCCAGCCGTCGCCGGTCAGCGCGCTTGCGCCGCCCTCCCCTCGGGTGATCACGATCATGGGCAGCTCGTAGCGGACATGCCACTGCTCGGCCACCCGACGCCAGCCCTCGGAGCCGAGAAATTCGACGTCCTCGTCGCTGGCCTTGACGATCCCCTTCCCGGCCAGGACCTGCAGCCAGGGTTCGATCCGGCGCCAATAGGCGTCGGGATCCGAGATCACCGAGGACCGCACGTTGATGTCGATCGAGATCGGCGCCGGCACCTCCCGGACCCAGTCCAGCAGCACCTCGCCGCCCGGCGGAACGACCAGCGCCAGCGACCCGAGATGCAGCCAGTCGGTGTCGGTCAGCTTGGGCAACTCGTCGCACTGCCAGTTGAAGTTCGCGGTCTGGTCGAAGTGGAAGGCGTAGCTCGCCTTGCCGTGCTCGTCCAGACTCACTACCGCCAACGAGGTGACCTGATCACTGGTGATCGCCAGATCGAGGTCGACGCCGGCCCCGATCATGTGACCGCGGAGCTGTCGGCCGAATTCGTCGGTGGAGACACGTCCCAGGAAGTGGCTGTCCACACCGAGCTTTGCCAGCGCAACCGCGGTGTTCATCGGTCCGCCGGCCGACAATGCCTGCCAGCCACTGGCGAACGTGTTGCCCGGGTCCCGCTCGTCGCGCACCAGATCGATCAAGGTCTCGCCGCACACCACGAACCTGCGCCCGGCCTCAGAGGTCATGGCGTCAATCTAACGACCCCGCCGCGGACGCGCCCCGTCCGCTGGCCGTCAGCACCGGGATCGCCGCCGAGCTCGCCGTCGCCTCTCGGCGCGGTTCGGTCGCCTCTCGGCGCGGTTCGGTCGCCTCTCGGCGCGGTCCAGTCGCCCGGCCGACTCGTCGCTCAACTCATCCAGCGCGGCAACCAGGCCAGGTCGTACGTTGCGCCAGAACCCGGGCGGAATGGCTCGGTCGTTGATGTCCTGCAACAGATCGGTCATCGAGTAGGAGGGGTCGATCCGGCGCATCCGCTCGATGCAACAGACCTGCAGCGTGCCCTGTCCGGCCACCCAGGCAGCCATCCCGAGCAGGCACAGCGGCGCACTGGCCAACGCCTCCTCGGACCGCGACACGACCTGCTGCCAGAGCTCGACGTGGAACGACGCCGTCTCCCGGGTGATCCTCGCCCACGCCTCGTCCCGGACCCACAGATCGACGACCAGGCAGGCCAGCCGAACCAGTTCCTCGTCGGTCAGCTGCACGGCCTGGCCGGCGGATCGGCGGCCGACGTAGTCGTCGACCAGCTCGCGGATGAGTCGGCGTCGGCACTGGACGTCCATCCGGCAGACCTCGTCAACCATGCGTTCGCCCACCTCGTCCAACACCGGCATCAGCGCCGGTGCCGGCCCGCGGACCAGTTCCTCGATCGCCGACCGGTCGCTCCCGGCGGTGAGCCCGGAGAAGACCGCCTCGGCAGCGAGCCGGTTGTCGTCGATCCGATACTCGGTCCCCTCGGGCGGGCAACACCCCTGGTCACAGATCCGCGACCACCATCGGTGGCCGTCGGCGTAGAGCGCCTCGATCACGCCGATCTCGGCGAGCGCGGTGATCGTCGGCAGCAGCAACCGGTCCGCTGCGGCCGGATCGGCGCTGTAGGCGACCAGCAGGACACCGTCGGCCCGGTTCACGCGAGCCAGTTCTTCGAACCGGTCGGCGATCGCGGCCGGGTCCTCGATCAGGTCGACTCGGACGCCGACGGCGATGGTGCGATCGGACACCACCGCCATCACCAATGATTCGGTGGGGTGATAACCGAGCAGATAGGGCAAGACCGCGAGCAGGTCGCCGGGATCCTCGGCGCGCAGCCGTACCGGTGCGGCATCGGTCGGCGAAATGGCTGGAAGAGAAGTCGTCATGCCTAGATATACCGCCGTCGACGACGAAGTGATCACCTCTGTCCACAGGGGCCCTCGCGGCCCGATCAGGCCTGTGCACAACCCGGGGCAGGACGCCGCGCACGGCACCGCTTGTCGCCAGGTAACTTGGGACGCGATGAGCTCCGAACCGACGGGACTGGGACCGCAACAACACGGTCCCGGATTTGAACGCCCCGATGCCGGCCGCCCGCCCGGCCCGCAATGGGGCGCGCCCGGCCCGCAGTGGGGCGCACCAGGTCAACGCCCGCCCGAACTCGGCGGCACCGGCCACGGCGGCGGACCAACCGGTCCGTGGCAGCCCACCGGCGATCGACCCTCACAGCCCCCACGCCCGCAGCCCGAGCGGCCGCCGAAGAACCGGCTGCCGGCGATCCTGACCGCGGCGGTGATCGCGCTGGTTGCGCTGATCGTCGTGATCGCCACCGTACGTGCCAATGTCGCCGACCGCGAGAACGCGACCGCCGGCGGCAACACCCCGACGCCGACCCCGTCGGCCGTCCCGAAGGACACCAAGGACTCGATCACGTTCAGCTCGACCGAGGGAAGCGGCCGGCTCACGGTCCGGTCGCACCGCTGGACCAGCAGTGCGACCGGTGACCCGATCTATGGCCACTACCTCCAACTCGAGGTGGAGATCAGCGCGACCGAGGGCCGGATCAGTTACGGCCCGCAGTACTTCCAGACCTTCGACAAGTCCAGCAACGTCTACCAGACCAGCGAAGCCGGTGCTCGTCCGCCGCTGCTGGCCACCGGCTACCTCCGGCCGGGACAGACGGTACGCGGCGGCATCGCCTTCGACATGCCGCGCGGCCCGGTCACCCTGCTGATGAGCAACTCGCTGCTGGAATCGGTGACCGCGATCCGCATCGCCGACTGATCCGGCTCGCCCGATGTCCGCCGCGGCGGCGCGATTGCGTAGGCTCTGCTGCGGCCGGGCTGGGGTGCCCGCCGAGCGAGGAGGAAGTCGATGGCGCATCAGGAGCAGCTGACCCGGCGCGGCTGGCAGGTCGTTCGGTTGAGCTCGGAAACGCTGGCGGTCGAGGTCGTACCGGAGCTGGGCGCCACCATCTGTTCAATCCGCCGTCTCGGCGACGATCTGGAGATCCTGCATCAGACACCCTGGGGTCTGCCACGCTACGGCGGGACCGGACTGAGCGGCACCGCCGAGGTGATCCGGCAGGACCTCAATCCCGGCGGCTGGCAGTCGATCTTTCCCAACGGCGGCGACACCGTGGTGGTCGACGGCGCCGATCAGGGCCAGGACGGCGAGGCCCGGGTCGCGTTGTTCGAACCGGACCAGGACCAGCAGCAGACCGACCTTGATCAAACCGACGAAGGCACCCTCCGGCTGCATGCTCGGATGCGGCGCAGCCCGATCGAGATGACCAAGATCATCAAGATGGACGGTGATCAGGTGTCCGTCACCGAGACCGTACGCAACGTCGGCGCGGACGAGCACGAGGTGATGTGGGGCAGCCAACTGCAGTTCGGCGCGCCGCTGATCGCACCCGAGGCCGAGGTCGACTGCGCGGCCGGTCTGGTCCACCCGGACGCCACCATCCTGTACGACGTCGACTACGACGACGTCACGGTCTGGCCGCGTACGCCCGGCGCATCCGGCATGATCAACTTGCGGACGATTCCCAAGCCTGGTTCGGAAAATCGGATGGCCTACTTGACCGAATTCACCGCCGGCGTAGCGACCATCACCAACTCGACGCTCGACTGCCGGGTCGAGCTGACCTGGGACCAGATCAGTCTGCCGCACCTGTGGTATCAGCTCGAAGCCGGCGACACCGAAGATCATCCGTGGTTCGGCACCGGCTATTACCTGGCGCTGACGCCCAACAGCAGCTGGCCCGCGCACGGGCTGCACGACGCCCGCCGGATCGCGTCCAGCACCCTCACCCTGGCCAGCGGCGAGGAGCGCAGCACCACCGTCTCGCTGAAGATCTGCACCGTGAACTGAGCCGTACCGGGACCGGTCAGCCGATCGCCCGGCCGAGCAGGAATCCCAACAGGGCAAGGACAACGGCCGGGATCAGGGTGCCGAGGGCGAAGCCGACGGCGCCGGCGTAGCGGCGTTCCTGCAGCAGCCGCAGGGTCTCCACCGAGGCCGTACTGAAGGTGGTGTAGCCGCCGAGGAAGCCGGTGCCGGCGATCGTGGACAACTCACCGGGCAGCCCGCCGGCGACCAGCCCGGTCAGGAAGCCGAGCAGCAGCGATCCACTGAGATTGATGATCATGGTCCCGCCGGGGAAGCTGCCACCGATCCGGTGCCGCAGCACACCGTCGAGCAGGAATCGGCTGACCGCTCCGAGACCGCCGCAGAGCGCCAGCAGCAGCACATTGATGATCATGAAGCGCTCCCCCGCTTGATCGGACGGCGCCCGCCGCGGTGCAGGACGGTGGCCAGCCAGACGCCGACACCGGCGGCCAGCAGCCCCAGCAGCACACTGCCGATGCCGTATCCCGCGGCGAGCAGCCACTGCCCCTGCTGCAGATAGCTCTGCACGTCAGTGGCGAAGGTGCTGTAGGTGGTGAATCCGCCGAGCACCCCGGTGCCCAGCAGCAGCCGCACCATCCGCCGGCGACCGACATCCGGTCCTCGGCAGGCCAACGCCTCCAGCAGCAGTCCCAGCAGTAGGCTGCCGATCACGTTGATGATCATGGTAGCGGCCGGCTGGGACAGCCACGGCGCGCTCAACTGCGTTGTCAGGAAGCGGGCCGACGTGCCGACGGCACCACCGATGCCGACGACGATCAGGTAGCGCACCTGCTGATGCGGTGGCTTGGCTGCCTGCGCCCGGGCGGACCGCGCTGCGGCGGACGGCTGAGTTGTCATGAACACTCCCGGACCCACGAGTACGCCACGGCGTCATCACGTCGCGACACGCTGAACTGGTCAGGAGCCATCAGCGTCGTCGCGGTTCGGGTCGAGCCCTGGCGGGGTCCATCGCCGCCGCGATCTTATCGCAGGACGGTAAGAACGTCGGACGGGATGCGTGTGACCCGCGCAACACGCGGGGTGAATCGCATCCCGTCCGACGTTCTACTCGCCTCCGAGGCGTTACTCGAGTCCGAGCCGGTCGATCACCAGTTCGGGTTCGCCGGGCCGTCGCCGAAGTCGGGCACCGGCAGCCGAGCCCCGCCCTGCTTCGCGGACTCGTGCGCAACCACACCCGGCAGCGTGAACCGTGCCGCCTTCCACGCGCTCACCGGCGGCTGAGTCTTGGTCGTCACCGCCCGGACGAAGTCATCGGCCAGGAAGTGATGCGACCCCTCGTGCCCGTTGTGCGCGCCGTCGAATTCCTTCGGCAGCCGACTGCGGTCCTGCACCTTCGCCGTACCCGAGGCGAAGCTCTGCAGCAACGCCGGATCGATGTCGCCGAAGTCGGTCGGAACCTGATGCCCGTGGGTGTAGAACAGGTCGCTGATGTCCAGCGTCTCGCCCTTGGCGTAGTCCTCACCCTCGGTCTTGACGCTGTACGTGGCCCCCTGCCCGGACTGCTCCATCACCGCATCCGTGCCGTAGAACCGGAACCGCGACTCGTGGCCCTTCCAGTAGCCCACCCGGCGGAACTCGTTGGTCCGCATGGTGCCGCCGTCGGCCAGCTCGAACAGAGCGGTCATGTTGGAGAATTCGTTGCCCCACAAGGAAACGTCCGCATCAAATACACCATCACCGCGATCATCACGGATCCCGATACAACTCACACTGGTGGCGTACGACGGCACCGCACCGAGCACGCCACCGACGGCGTGGGTCGGATACAGCATCGGCGGGTAGCTGGCCGTCTTCTTCCAGTCCTCGCCACCGCTGTACTTGTAGGCGTTGTAGAAGCCGTTGTCCATGTCGTGGACGTAATCGCCCTCGGAGTAGAACACCCGGCCCAGCTCGCCCTTGGCGATCGTGGACCGCGCCCACACCACCGCAGGGTTGTAGTAGCTAGTCTCGCCCATCATGTAGATCAGGCCGGTCTGGCGCACCTTCTGCACGATTGCCTTGATCTCGTCCACACTGATCGCCATCGGCACCGCCGAATAGACGTTCTTACCGGCCTCCAGCGCCTGCAAGACCAACGGCCCGTGCGTCCACCGCTGAGTCATGATCGCCACCGAATCCACGTCCGAGGCGAGCACCTCCTCGAACGAGTCGAACGTGCCGGCCAGGCCGTACTTCTCCTCATGCTCCTTCGCCCGCTCCGGAACAACGTCGCAGGCATACACCGCCTCAACATCGGGATGCAGCTGCCACAAGGCGATGAAACTGCGCGCAAACTGCCCGGTACCGATCACACCGATCTTCATGCCGATCATCCTTTCAGCACCCTCGGGTGGGACGACAACCGCCGTCCCACCCGACGGACGCGCCTCACAGTTGGACGGCGGCTCCACTACGCACGGATTCGTAGGCCGCCTGGACGATCCTGACCGTCCGCAGCCCGGATCGGCCGTCCGGCTGCGGCGGCCGGTGCTCGGCCACCGAGTCGAGGAATTCGGCGATCATCGCCGCGTCCGCGTCCACCCCGTACGGGAACCAGAGCCCGTTCTTGGCGGTCTCGGAGTGGCCGTCGACCCGGGCGTTGAAGGCGTCCATGTCCGCAATGCCACGGTCTCCGGTCAGCTGCAGCGTCAGCCCACCCCAGGTCGGGTACGAGTCCGGCTTGGACCAACTGCAGTCGATGCTGGCGACCACGCCGTTCGCATACTCGATCGAGACCAGCCCGGCGGTCTCCACCGCGACCTCGTCCGAATGCAGGATCTTGTTGCTGGTCGCGTAAACACTGCGGGCCGGGGATCCGCCGAACAGGCTGTCCAGCAGGTCGGCCACGTGCACGGTGTGATCGGTGATCGACCCGCCGCCGGCCAGTTCCGGGTCGACGAACCACTGCCGAACGTGCATCGGCAACTGGCCGTTGTTGGTGCCCAGCACCGACTTGACCTCGCCGAGGACTCCGGCGTCGTAGTTGGCCTTCAGTTCGGCGAAGGCGGTGGAGAAGCGGACCGGGTGGGCGATCATCAGATTGACGCCCGCCTGTTCGCAGGCCGCGACCATCGCCTCCGCGTCGGCGACCGAGGTCGCCAGCGGCTTCTCGCAGAGCACGTGCGCACCGTGCGCCGCGGCCTGTTCGACCAGCGCCCGGTGTCCGGCGTTCTCCGAGCAGACCACCACCGCATCGGGTCCCCACTGCCAGACGGCGTCGTAGTCGTCGAGGTAGCGGACGCCGAGTCCGGCGGCCAGCTCGGGACCGCCGGACTCACCGGCCGGGCGTTGGTCATGATCAGGATCGGTCGCAACCAGTTCGATCTCGGAACGCCCGGAAAGTGCGGACAGGTAGGACATCGCGTGCAGGTGTGCGAAGGACAGCACGGCGATCTTCATCGGCTCACTCATGCCAGGGCTCCTGCCTGCTCGTTCGTCGCGACGTCGACCGGTTCTCCGGTCTGCAGCGAAGCAATGGCTGCTTCGGCGATCAAGATCGCGGCGTAGCCGTCCTCGGCGGTGACCCGCGGGCTCGGGCCGCCGGTGAAGGCAGCCGCGATCTCGGCGATCTCGGTGGCGAACGGGCTGACCCCGTGCACCGCCGGCAGCAGTCCGGTGCCCTCCTCGTCGGCCTTGGCCTGTCCAAGATCCACAACGACCGGGCGGTACTGGGTCGAGTCGTGCCGCAGGATCCCTGCTGTGCCGGCGATCTCGAAGGTGGTGCGGAAGGTGGTGCCCGGCCGGGCCCAGGTGCCGCCGACGTAGGAGATCGCGCCGCTGTCGTGGGTCAAGATCACTTGTGCGTTGATCACCGCGTCCTTGCCCTCGCCGACCCGGGACTTGCGCGCGAACGCGGTACGCACCTCGCCGGCGTTCCAGCGGGCGAAGTCAAGATCATGAATCATCTGATCCAGGATGATGCCGCCGGACTGTTCCTCGTCGTGGAACCAGTCCTTCTCCGGCCGTGATCCGCTGCGGGTGAACCGCTGGACGGCGATGGTGCCGATGGTCCCGGCCGCGACCTGGCGGTGCATGGCCTCGTACTCACTGAAGAACCGGACGACATGGCCGGGATAGAGCTGTACGCCGGCATCCGCGCAGGCGTCGATGGCCGCCCGAGCATCGGCCGAGGTACGCGCCAGCGGCTTCTCGCTGAACACGTGTTTGCCCGCTGCCGCGGCCAGCTCGATGTATTCGCGGTGGTACGGGGTGGGCGTGCAGATGTCCACCACGTCGACCCGGGCGAGCAGTTCGTCCGCCGAGTCGGCGACGACCCCGCCGTGACCGGCCGCCAGTTGCGGCGCTCCTTCCCAGGAATAGTGCGCGACCTGGGCGCCGAGCGCGAGCCAGGCCGGCAGATGGGCACCGGCAATGCCGCCGGCGCCGATCATGCCGACCCGCAGCGGTGAGGTAGCGGGCGGCACCGACGGTGCCGACCGAACCGGTTGATTCACGATTTCTCCTTCTGTTCCAGCGTTTTCACCATGAGGGCTTCGGGTTTTTTGCTGTCCGTCGATCACGGCGTTGATCAGGGGATCGGCGGCCGCGGCGATCAGCTGGGCCCGGCGGATGCCACCGAGCGCGACCGCGGTGTCGCCGAGCTGTGAGGACACCAGCGCCATCGGCTGCCGGTCCGTGTCCGGCTCGACCTGAGCATCCAGTTGATCATGGAGCCCGCTGATGATCTGCTCACCGGCGCCGGACAGCCCGCCGCCGATCACCACGATCTCCGGGTCCAGAACCGTGACCAGGAAGCGAATGCCGCGGGCGAGTTCGGCGCAGAAGCGCTCGACCCGCTGCCGGCTGTCAGGGTCGCCGGCGCGGGCGGCGGCGAAGACCTGGGCGAGGTTGGCACTGTCGGCGCCCGGATCGCCGAGCAGCACCTCGGGAGTGTCGAAGAACAACTCGGGCACCGAACCGATCTCGCCGGCTTCGCCGTGTCGGCCGGTCAGCACCTCGGAGTTGATCATGATCGCCGCCCGGGTCCGCCGGCCGGCAAGGATGTAGATGACGTCGGTGCAACGCTGCGCCGCACCACGCCATTGCTCGGCGAGCACGGCCAGGTTGGCGTCGTTGGCCACGGCCACCGGCACCGAAGCCCAGTTGGCGATCAACGGTCGGAGGTCGAAGCCGCTCCACTGTGGGACCACCACGGAGCGGGTGATCCTGCCGGCCGCGTCCACCACACCGGGCACACCGACCGCGATCGCCCGAAGTCGATCAAGGCCGATCCCAAGCTCTGCGGTGGCCGCGGAGAGCGTGTGCTGAAGCAACGCGAGCAGCCCTGCGCCGTCGATGCTGGCCGGCACCTCGACCCGACGTGACACGCGGACAACGCCGGCCAGATCCATGATCATCACCAGGATCTTGTGCCGGCCGACGTCGATTCCGGCGACGTAGCCGGCGTCGGCGTTGATCACGAAGTTGCGGGCCGGCCGCCCCGCGCCCGACCGACGGCGTACCGGGGTGCCGGCGGCTGGTCGCGCGGACTCGATCAATGGTCGCTCTCCGGTCGAGGAAATCGCCGTCCCGGCCGACGATCCCGGATCCTGCTGCCGGATCATGCCGCCGGCCAGCAGGTCGGAGATGATCGCGTCCAGGGTCGGCCGAGACAATCCGACCGAACCGCGCAGCTCGGTGACGCTGGCCTGCCCACCGGCCGCGAGCGTGCGTAACACCGCGGCCGTGTTGGCCTGGCGCTGAAGGTCCTGGGACATCGCGAAATACGCTAAGGCCATTTACAGAATTAGGCAAGGGGGTCGCCTGGAAGACTCGGCAGTCGGTCCGGAGACATCCGCCACCGCAGGTCAGCAGCAAGAGGAGACATGACGACCGACCGGCAACTCCGCTTCCGGGACAAGGTGTACGAGCCCGGCAGCCAACTCGTGATGGCGATCGTGAACCGGACCACGGACTCGTTCTACGACCACGGCGCCACCTGGTCCACCGACCGGGCGCTGCACCGAGTGGACGAGGCGATCAGCCAGGGCGCCGACATCCTCGACATCGGTGGCGTCAAGGCCGGTCCCGGTGAGGCCGTCGACGCCGAGGAGGAGATCCGCCGCACGATCGACTTCATCGACGTCGTCCGCCGCCGACATCCGGACGTGGTGATCAGCATCGACACCTGGCGGGCCGCGGTGGCCGCGCGGGCACTGGAGGCGGGCGCGGATCTGATCAACGACGCCTGGGGCGGATTCGATCAGGACCTGGCCGGGGTTGCGGCGGACTACGACGCCGCGATCGTCTGCACCCACACCGGCGGCCTGCGTCCTCGCACCGGACCGGTCCGGGCCGAGTACGACGACGTGGTCGCCGACGCGATCAAGATCATCACCGGGCTGGCCGAGCGCGCTCGGGCGGCCGGCGTCGCGGAGGATTCGATCATCATCGACCCGGCCCACGACTTCGGCAAGAACACCTGGCATTCGTTGGAGATCACCCGCCGGCTGGATGAGCTGGCCGACACCGGCTGGCCGGTCTTGGTTTCCGTGTCCAACAAGGACTTTCTCGGTGAGACGCTCGACCTTCCGGTTGCCCGGCGGGTCCCGGCGACGTTGGCGGCGACAGCGATCTGCGCCTGGCAGGGCGCACGCATCCATCGGGTGCACCAGGTGGCCGAGGCACGTCAGGTCGTTGACCTGGTGGTCGCGATCCGTGGCGATCGTGATCCGCTGCGCACCGTCAGGGGCCTGGTGTGACCCGCTTCGTGAACCTCCCCGGTGCGCCCGTCCTGTTGCCTCGGGTCGCCGGTTCGTCCGATCCGGCCGCGGAGCTCCGAGCTGCCGCACGGGAAGCGATCGCGGCGATTCTGCCCGACCGCGGACGAGTGATCGTCACGGCCGGTGGCATCCGGACTCGAACCTGGGACGTCGCAACCCCGTACGACCTGGGCCGGCTGCTCGGCCGGTCTCGCGTCGAGCGGGATCGGACCACGAGTTCGATCGGCGATTCGCTGCCGCTGCCTCTCGCGGTGGCTCGCGCGTTGCTCGGCGTTGATCGTGATCGGCTCACGTTGATCACGGTCGCCGACGATTCGGCGCCCCCGTTCGCCGAGCTGCTCGATGATCTTGGACGTGACGATCTTGGTGACGATGACCTTGTGGTGACCGTGGCCGACGGCAGCGCCCTGGGCAAGGCCGGCGGCCCGGACGTCGTCCACCCCCGGGCCGACGAATTCGATCGAGCACTGACCGAGGCCTGGCTCTCCGGCCAGCCAGGACGACTGACCGCGCTGGACTCCGGCCTGGCGGCCGAGGTGCTGTCCAACGGTACGGCGGTATGGCGACTGGCGGCCGGAATCGCCGCGCAGCAACGAGGATCGACCCCGTACCGGAGCCGGATCAGCTTCGCCGATGCCCCGTTCGGCGTCTACTACCTGATCGCGTCCTGGAGCTGACCGACGCTCAACGCCGAATGATCACCGGATGATGATCTTCGCCACCACCGGAAGGTGATCGGAGGCCACCGGGTCGGTGTGAGCGACGGAGCTGCGAATCGCCTGCACGCGACCGGTGCTGAAGATCATGTCGATCCGCTTCGCGGGCGCCTCGGAAGGATAGCTGGACGAGTCACCCCGACCGGCGGCCGACCAGGTGTCGTCGAGGTCCGCGGCCAGGGTCTTGATCTCCGGTGCCGTCGGCTCAGCGTTCAGGTCACCGACCAGGATGCCCGGCTGATCATGGTCGACCAGCTCGACGATCTGCTGAGCTTGCTGCAGTCGATCGGTCTGCGAGCTGGCCGCCAGATGCGTGTCGTAGAAGTGGAACGTCTTGCCGCGGACGTCGATGGTGGCCTGCAGCAGGCCGCGCTGTTCCTGATCAGGCGAACGGAACAAATGCGTGTTCTGCCAGGCGGTGATCGGGTAGCGGGACAGGATCGCGGTGCCGTACTGGATCCTCGGCTTGCCTTCCGCCGGCGGGGCTTCGTCAATGTTCGCGCCGAACACGACGTGATAGCCGAGCAGCTTGGCCAGTTCGGCGGGCTGGTCGGCCCAGTCACTGCGTTCGGAGTAGTGCCGATCGACTTCTTGCAGGCCGACCACGTCCGCGCGGTTGGCCTTGATCACGTCGGCGATTCGCGGCAGCGACAGCACCTCGTCGGTGCCCGCCGCGTGGTGGATGTTGAACGTCATCACGGTCAGCGGCCGAGCCCCGGGAGCGGCCTGCGCCGGAACGGCCGTAAGAGTCCCGGCCAGCATGGACAGGGCTACCGCACCGATGGCGGCGAACAGAGACTTGCGCATCCTTGACAACACCTCGTCGGGTCAGGAGTTGATCTTGAGCGTACAGGCCGGCTCCCGGTCGAAGCCGACGATCTCGACCCGGCCATCGTAGACGTCCACCGTCGCGGACGCGACCTGACCGACTTGTCAGAACGCAGCTGGGCTATGGCCAACTACGTTCTGACAACTCGAGGTTCAGGCTGCGCGGGTGAGCAGGTGCACGGAGCGGCGGGCGGCGACGCGGGCGTAGATGTCCTCGAAACGATCAAGGGTGGCGCCGAAATCGTGGACCGAGACGAGCTCACGGCTGTGCTGGCCCATCCGTCTGCGCAGCGCGGGATCCGAGACCAGGGTGGACAATCGCAGGGCCAGTTCACCGATGTCACCGGGGGTATACAACCAACCGTTGTGCCCCGGCTTCACCAGGTGCGGCAGCGCCATCGCATTGGCGGCAACCACCGGCTTGCCGGCCGACATCGCTTCCAGGGTGACCAGACTCTGTAGCTCGGCGACGCCCGGCATGCAGAAGATCGCGGCCCGCCCGTACGCGGTGAGCAAGTCCTGTTCGCTGACGTGACCGAGGAAGCTGACCCGGTCGCTCACGCCCAGCTCGGCGGCCAACCGAACCAGCAGGTCATGTTGATCACCGTGGCCGACGATCTCCAGCCGGGCCCCGGTGCCGGCCGGGATCCTGGCGAATGCGGCGATCAGTTCGTCGATCCGTTTCTCCTGGTCGAGCCGTCCGACGAACAAGATCACCGGCCCGGTCCCGGGCTGCGCCTGCTGGCTGGCCTGCCAGTAGCGCTCGGAGTCGATGCCGCAGGAGATCGCCTCACCGGACAGACCGGTCGCGTCCTGCAACAACTGGATCGCGCGGGGCGTCGGCGCGGTGATCACGTCCGCCCGGCCGAACACCCTGGCCAGATCGCGCCAGGCGATCCGTCCGGCTGCCTGGTAGAACGGCCGCGGCAGCAGCGGCACGTAGCCGAACACGTTCTCCGGCATGAAGTGATTGGTGGCGACCAGCGGGATGGCGCGATCGGCAGCGGCGTAGGCCAGGCCGCGGCCGATCACCATGTGCGACTGGACATGCACGACATCGGGCCGCAGCTCGGCAAGCAGCCGCCGCGACTCCGGGATCGTCTGCCAGGGCAGGCAGACCCGCAGACTCTCGTGCAGCCGATAGCGAATCGAGTGCAGCCGATGAACGGTCAGCTCGCCGACGTGTTCGGTCCGGGCCGGGCCATCGGTCGAGGCGGAGACCACATGGATCTCGTGTCTGCGACCAGCCAGTCCCTCCGCCAGCCGTTCGGCGAACCGGGCAGCCCCGTTGATGTCGGGCGCGTAGCTGTCGGCTCCGATCACGATCTTCACGTCTCGTCCTTTCAACCAATACCGGCGCCGGCCCGAACGAGCCGGTCAGATTCTTCAGCGGTTTCGTGAACAGCGATGTCAAGTTCTTGACGGCGCGGGGACGCTTCGGCATCCGGATGGGTCCGGGCCAGCGCGATCACCCCACCGACGGCAGCCAGACCGCAGATGATCATGCCGATCGTCGCCCCGGCCGTCAGCGTCGCGCCCTCACCCAGCAGCAGCAGTCCGATCACCACCGCGATCATCGGATCGACCACCGTCAGGCTGGCCAGCACCACCTCGGCCGGCCCGCTCGCGTACGCCTGTTGAACCAGCCATCCGCCGGCGGCGCCGCTCAAGATCATCAGCCCGATCATGGCCGATCCAGCCGGATCGAACAGTCGGCCAAGATCAATTCCGCCGCTGCCCGCCTGCAGATGCTGGCCGAGCGCCCGCATCAGGACTGCAACCATGCCGACACCGAGCGCGCCGGCAACTGCGTTGGACAGGCATCGGATCCAGCCGTGCATCCTGCGCGTGATCAAGATCGTCGATCCGATCACCAACAGCACGACCGCTTCGGTGATCAACAGACCCGTCATCGGCACCGGCCGATCGGTGGAGACCTGTTCGGCCGCGATCCCGACGAAGGCCCCGATGCTGACCACGCAGAGCAAGATCGGCAGAACCGAGCGCCGCGACGGTCGGCGATGCGCGAGCTTGGCGGCCAACAGGACCGCGATCGGCACCCCGAGCACCCCGATCGGCTGGATCACCGAGACCGGCGCGAGCCAGAGCGCAATCACATGCAGACTGCCGCCGAGCACCATCAGCGCCGCGCCGCCCAGCCATCCCGGCTTGCTCACCAGCGTCGGGATCCGCCGCAGGCTCAGCCGATGCTGGCGGATGTGCCCCGTACTGCTGCCAAACCGCTGGTCGGCGCCTGTGGTCGGAAGATCACTGAGCACCGTCCGCCGGACGGCGCGCTGCTGGTAGACCGCGGCCGCAGCGAAGCAGATCGCATCGATCACGGCGAGGACGATCGCGACAACGATCCACCCTGACGAGCCCATCATCGACTCCCCCGATGAGCCCGGCGCGTTGCCGTACCAGTGGTGGTGGTTGCGTTCACGGGAACCACCGTTTCATTCGGACTGGCTGGCAACCATCCAGAAGCCCACCTTCTCCACTGTGGGGTTATCCAGAGCAGACCTCGGGCGGACGGCCGACGCGACAAGATCGTCCCGCAGTATGACGACAGCCGCCCGGCGTCCACGCGTCGATCCGGTTGCCGACGGAGGCGTCGCTGACCGATCTGGAAGACTGGGGCCGTCACACCACCGTACGAGGCCACGGCCCGTGCGAGCCCACCTGCCGTTCTCCAGCCGATCGGACCGGACGAAGTTGATCATGAAATCGGACTCGCCGCGGGTTGCGCCCCTGCAGATCGCGGTGGTCTGCGATTATGCGCTGGACTATCTCGGTGGCGCGCAGACCGCACTGCTGCAGGAGGCAGCTGCGGTGGTCGCGGCCGGCGGCCGGGTGGTCGTACTGTCGCCGTCGTCGCAGCAGGTATGGCAACAGGTCTGCCCCGATGATCGCATCGACCACGTGACCATGCCGGCCCGCTGGACACTGCCCGGCCTCCAGCTGCCGGTCCTGCGCAACACCGAGGGTCTGCGCCGGCAGCTGCAAACGATCTTGGTCGAACGGTCGATCGACATCGTCCACCTGCAATCGGAGTTCGGTCTGTCCGCGGCCGCGGCGATGGCCGCACGCCGGCTCGGACTACCGGTGGTGCACACCGTGCACACGTTCTTCTGGCAGGCGCCGCGACGGGGACAGTTCCTGATCGCGGGCCTGGTCCGGCGCTTTCATCGCCGGGTCACCGGGCTGGTCCCGACGAGCGTACGACTGGCCGACCCGCGGGCCGACAGTGCGCTGCGCAACATGACCCTCACCGTCGCTCGGCAGGCCGACCTGGTGATCTCGCCGTCAGCGCATCAGGCGGAGCGGCTGCGGACTGCCGGGCTGGAGCAGGTGACGGTCCTGGCCAACACCGTGTCCACCCTGCCCGAGGCCGCTCCGCTGACCGACGTCGTCGCGCCGTTGAAGATCATCTGGATCGGCCGTTGCGTACCCGAGAAGCGAATCCTGACCTTCGTCAACGCGGCGGTACGCGCCGCCGAGCGGCTCGATCCGGGACAGATCCAGTTCACCGTCGCGGGCGACGGCAGTCAGCTGGCCGAGGCCCGGGAGATTGCCGCGGGTCACCGGCAGATCAGATTCCTCGGCCGTCAAGATCATGATCGAATCGGTGCCCTGCTGGCCGACGCACACCTGCTGGCGCTGACCTCCCGGGGCTTCGACAACCAGCCGATGACGATCGTCGAGGCGGTGATGGCGATGCGCGGTGTGGTCTACTGCGATCCGGCACTGACCGAGGGGCTCGCCGGGCCGGGGATCTCCTCGCCCGCCTCCGACGACGCGTTGAGCGACACGTTCGTCGATCTGGTCCGGCACCCGGAGCAGGTGATCAAGGCTTCGCAGGCCGCGGCCGAGGAACGCGAGCAGTTCTCACCCGGGTGCCATGCGGCCACCCTGCTGAAGTTGTACCGCGGTCTGATCAGATCCGGCGGCCGAGGAATTCGATGATCATCTTTGCTGCCGGCTCAGCACGTTCGTAGTGAATCAGATGGCCGACGTCGGCCAAGATCAACAACCGGCCGTCGCTCAGCCGGGACACCAGCCGTTGCTGGGCAGCGATCGGCACGATGTCGTCACGATCACCGCCGATCAGCAGCGTCGGCACCGCGATCCGGTCGGCGTACTCGCCGACGTCGTCCGACACCGACGCCTCGAAGGCCTCCACCACGACCCGTCGATCGGCAAAGTTCGAGAAGTAGCGATGATGTTGATCATGGATCCAGGCCCGCAACTGCGGATCGTCACTGGTGGCCATCACCTCGCTGAGTCCGCGGACAATCAGTCGGTTGGCCAGCAGCGGCCGGCCAAGTCGCTCGGGCAGCGCGGCCCCCAGCTTGTAGTAGCCGACCGCGATCCTGGACAGCACCGCCCGAGGACCCTGCAGTGCGGGAGCCGCGATTGGATTGATCAACACCAGCGCAGCCGGCCGCAATCCGGCCGCCACGGCCGCCGAGGTGATCACCGATCCGAACGAGTGGCCCAGCAGCACCAGCGGTCCGTCGTGCTGGAACTGAGTGCAGAAGTCGGCCAGCCAACCCGCGTACGCCGCGACGTCGTGCTTGCCCCGCCGAAACGGGGTCGACTCGCCGAAGCCGGGCAGATCCGGCGTGATCACCCGATAACCGTCCAGTCGAGCGACGATCGGCAGCAGACCGTGATGATCACCGCGAAAGCCGTGCACGGCGATGATCGTCGTCGTGGTCCCGGCGTCCCGCGCCGGCTCGCCCCACTCCCACCACCGCGTACGGGAGCCGGCCAGCACTGCTTCACCGTCGGACACCGGTACGGGATCGGGGGACAGATCGGGAATCGCCATGCCCGGAGGCTACCGGGCGGTGTGTCCCCACCGTGGCCGAGCTTCGACCCGCAGGGTGTGATCGCGTCGACTCGGCCGCCTTGCCCGGGCTGCATAGGCTCGGACCCACTATGAGTTGGACTCCCACCGGCACACCACAGCCTCGATACGACGCGAGCGACGGACGGCAGCTGAGCCCGACGACCGCCCGGACTCGGATGAATCCGTTCGCCGCCGCGGTGCTGATCGGCGGCCTGCTGGCGTTCATGTGGGTGCTGGAGATCTTCGACCAGTCGACCGGCGGATCCCTTGACCAGTACGGGATTCACGCCCGCGAGCTGGACGGGTTGCCGGAGATCTTCACCGCTCCCCTGCTGCACGGCGGGTTCGAACATCTGCTCGGCAACACGATGCCGTTCGCGGTGCTGGGGTTCATCGTCGCGCTCGGCGGTTTCGCCCGCTGGCTCGGTGCCTCGCTGATCATCGTGATCGTCTCCGGCCTGTCCGCCTGGCTGCTCACCCCGGCGAACACGATCGTGCTCGGCGCCAGCGGTTTGATCATGGGCTGGCTGACCTACATCATCGCCCGCGGCGCCTTCGACCGTCGACCGCTGCCGATCGTCGTCGGTCTCGCCGTGCTGCTGCTGTACGGCGGGATGCTGTGGGGCGTCTTCCCGAGCCAGGCGGGGATCTCCTGGCAAGCTCACCTCGGCGGCGCGATCGGCGGAGTGATCGCGGCAAGCAGGATCCACCGGCGCTCAACCTGACTTAACCCGCGATCCAAGTTGGCGATGTCGACGGTCGCCTTCTTCGGATCCCAGGAGGTACGGCACCCATAGCCGAGCCCCTGACTGCCCAACCTCCTTGGATTCGTCCGGGGCGTGCGGGCAGTCGACACAGGGGCACCCTGAATCACAGTGGTGCGGCGGCGCGGTCGGGTCGGGACGCTTCGGCGGGAACGTCTGGCCCGTTCAGACGCCGGCCCGTGGACGGCCGACTTCCCCGGCCAAATGTTCGGATTTCAGGAGGTACGGCACCTCGGCTGCGTGCGCCGCGGCAGGCCGATCGTGGTCTGCTCGACGGATCAGGTGCGCGCGGTCACGATCCGGTACGCGCTGGGTCAGGCTGCTCGGCCGGGTGGGCCAGCAGACCACAGACCAGCAGGCCCTGGGCGGACAGATAGCTGAGCATGATCACCATGTCCATCAGGTGACCGGCGGTCGACGGGTAGAACCAGGTCAGCCCGAGCAACGAGTCGCTGATCACGAACAGCAGACCGCCGAGGGCTGCACGCTTGCCGAAGGCAGTGGCGAGGATCGCCATCGCGACCAGGCTGAAGCCGTAGATCATCACCGGGACCGCCAGTCTGTCCGCCTGGATGATCATCGGCGCTCCGATCCCGACCAACACCATCGCGTACACGATCACGGCCCACGGGCGCGTCACCAGGCTCCGCTGCCGATGCGGCCAGAATGCGGCGATGAAGAACAGTTGGGCCAGCAGAAACAGCCCGATCTTGATCAGAAAGCTGACCCCGCCGGCGGTATCGCCGAGCCAGGAGAAGATCAACGCCCCGAGGACCAGCAGCACCGTGCGATCAAGCAGCGGCCGAGCGGTGATCAGCACCCCGATCAACAGCGGCATGGCCAGTAGTCGGAGCACGAACGACATCGTCTCCGCCCCGGTCGCCTCGGCCACCCCGTCCAGCACGGTGCAGAGCAGGTAGCCGATCGCGAGCATCACGGTCGGGAACCGGTACGCCGGACGCAGCGATGGCGGCGGCGGACCGAAGCTCCCGAGGATGCACATGGCGTCAATGTAGACGGCGGGGGTGACAGTTCTCGGCCTGGCGCCGTGCCGGTTCGACGTGACGAATGACACGATGAGGCCATGGCTCACGACTCGACATCCCGGCAGATCCCGGCGCCAGATCGTTCCGCCCTGGTGCTCCCCTACGGCGAGGCCCGACCGGTCATCGCCCCGACGGCATGGCTGGCGCCGAACGCCACCGTGATCGGGGCCGCCACCCTGGACGCCGAATCATCGGTCTACTACGGGGCCGTCGTACGCGCCGACATGGCCGAGGTCCGACTCGGTGTCGGGAGCAATCTGCAGGACAACGTCGTGGTCCACACCGACACCGGCTTCCCGAGCCTGATCGGACGCGGCGTCAGCGTCGGACATCTGGCGGTCATCCATGGCTGCACGATCGCCGACAACGTGCTGATCGGGATGAACGCGACGATCTTGAACGGTGCTCAGATCGGTACCGGTGCGCTGGTAGCGGCCGGCACGGTGGTGCTGGAGGGCACCGTGATCCCGCCGCGCTCGCTGGTCGCCGGCGTCCCGGGCAAGGTACGCCGCGAGCTGTCCGAGTCCGAGGTGGAGAAGGTGATCGAGAACGCCCAGGAGTATCTCGACCTGACCGCCCATCACCGCCGACTGTGATCAGGAGAGTCATGACATCCCTGGACGAGTTGCCCGAACGAAGCCGTACGGTGCACGCTGCCCTGCTGGCTGCCGGCGTCGAGCCGGCGATCCGGGTTCTGCCCGACTCCGCGAAGACCGCGGTGCTCGCAGCGGCCGCGCTGGACTGCGAGATCGGCGCGATCGCCAACAGTCTGATCTTCATGGCGGTCGATGATCACGGCAACGAATCGCCACTGCTGGTGATGACCAGCGGTCGGCATCGGGTCGATACCGACGCGCTGGCTCGGCGGCTCGAGCTGACCAAGATCATCCGCGCCGACCCGGACCAGGTCCGCGCCGCCACCGGGCAGGCAATCGGTGGCGTCGCACCGACCGGACATCCCGAGCCGCTGCGAACGATCATCGATGAGGCGTTGGCCGACTACCCCACCCTGTGGGCTGCCGGCGGCACCCCGCACACGATCTTCCCACTCAGCTGTCCAGAGTTGATCAAGATCACCGACGGCCAGGTGGAACGGGTCGGCGACTGAGATCGCTGGCTGAACCTCAGCGGCCGACGTTGCGTTGGCCGCGGCGGGACAGTGCGTCCAGCACGACGGCGGCGAGCAACACCAGTGCGGTGATGATCTGCTGGGCGTCGGAGTTGAAGCCGATCAGGTAGAGGCCGTTGTTGATCGAGCCGACCACCAACGCGCCGAGCACCGGGGCCCACGCCGATCCGCGGCCGCCGAAGAGCGACGTACCACCGATCACCGCGGCGGCGATCGCATTCAGTAGGTCCTGGGTGCCGACCAGGGTTGAGCCCGCGTTGGTGGTCACGCCGGCCTTGATCAGACCGAAGAAGGCGGCCAACAGGCCGGCGATCATGAACACGCTGATCCGTACCGCGGTGACCCGGATGCCGGACCGGCGAGCCGCTTCGACGTTGCCGCCGACCGCGTAGATCGCCCTTCCGTACTTGGTTTTCCGCAGCATCAGGTCGACCAGGATGGCCACCACGCCGAGGGCGAAGAACGGTAGCGCCAGACCGAAGTCGTAGTTCACCGTGATCAAGAATGCGAACAGCACCGCGGCCAAGATCACGCTGCGGATGCCGATCGCCACGTACGAACTGGACTGCAGCCCGGCGCGCCGCCGACGGATCGCACCGACCAGCTGACCGATCAGGTAACAGCCGACCACGATCACCCCGAAGGTGTACGCGACCGGTGCCGGGAAGTAGAAGTTCGCCAGGTCTGCGGCAAAGGTGTCAGACATCGACAGGTTCTTCTGCGTGCCCAGGATCGTCAGCGTCAGTCCGGTATAGGCCAACAAGCCGGCCAGGGTGACCACGAAGGCCGGAATCCCCACGACAGCGAAGAACCAGCCCTGTACCAGACCAACCAGAACACCGAAGCCGAGCATGATCAACACCGCCAGCAACGGGTTCATCCCGTGCCGCAGCATCAACACACCGAGCAGTGAGGCACACAAGCCGCCCAACTGGGCCAGCGAAAGATCGATCTCGCCCAGTAACAGGATGAAGTTGATCGCCAGCGCCAGCATGCCGACGTAGGCGACCTGGGTGGACAGGTTGACCAGATTGGACGGCGAGACGAAGTTGTGGTTGATCGACTGGAAGACGATCACGATCACGATCAGGGCGAAGATCACCGGAATCACGCCGAGCTGGCCCTCGCGCACCCGCCGGATGAAGGCGGCGACCGGGTTCAAGCGCTGGATCCGCTCATCGGGAACCACCGTGCTCACGGTGTCGGTACTCATCGAATCCCCTTCTCTGCTTCGACATTCGCCGAAGGGCCGGACGACGTGTCCGCGTACTGCGGCAGGCCGTCGGTGTGTTGCGGCAGATCATCGCCGTGCCGTCGGGCCGCGCGCTGGCTGACCACGTTGTCCGAGGCACCGGTGATCGCCGCGACCAACTTCTCCGACGTGGTGTCGCCCGGGAAGTCGCCCGCGTCGCGGCCGAGTCGCAGTACGTGGATCCTGTCGCAGACCGCCTGCACGTCGGCCATGTTGTGACTGACCAGCAGCACGCCGAGTCCCTGCTCACGCAGCCGTTCGATCAGATTCAGCACCTCCGCGGTCTGAGCCACGCCCAATGCCGCGGTCGGCTCGTCCAACATCACCAACGCCGGCGAGCCGAGCAGCGACCGGGCGATCGCCACCGTCTGCCGCTGTCCGCCGGACAGCGCCGCGATCGGGATCCGTACGCTGGGGATCTTCGCCGACAGTGCCCGCAGCAATTCCCACGATCGCTTCTCCATCGCGACTTCGTCCAGAATCGGGCCGATCAGCTCCTCCTGGCCGAGGAAGAGGTTCCCCACCACATCCAGGTTGTTGCACAGCGCAAGATCCTGGAAGACGGTCGCGATACCGCCCTTCTGCGCTGCCTGCGGGGTGCTGAAGCTGACCGCCTTGCCACGGACCTTGATCTCTCCGGTGTCGGCGCCGTGCACGCCGGCGATGATCTTGATCAAGGTCGACTTGCCGGCGCCGTTGTCGCCGACCAGGCCGACGACCTCGCCGGCATGCACCGTCAGGTTGACGTCGGCGAGCGCCTGCACCGCGCCGAATCGCTTGTGGATGCCGGTCAGCTGAAGGACCGGCTCTTGTTCGGACACCCGAACTCCCTCGTTCTCATTTCGCCTTGTTGGCTTGAGCATCCGACGAGCGCGTCGGATCTGCCGACCCGACGCGCTCGTCGATGGTGACTCAGTTGGTTGTGTTGATGCCCGCGTCGGTGCACAACTTCTTCACCGCTGCGGTGTTGCAGACGTCGGAGACCTTCGTCTGGCCGGTCTTGAACACCTTGTTGATGTTGTCCTTGGTGATCACGTCGGCCTCGACGAAGTCGGTCGGCGTGTTCTTGTAGGTGTCCTTGGCATCCGGCTTCTGGCCCTTGGCCAGCGCGACGGCCGCCTCGGCTGCGTACTTCGCCTGCGGTGCGTAGGACTTGTAGATGGTCGCGTACTGATCGCCCTTGAGGATGTTCTGCAGACCGTCCACCTCGCCGTCCTGACCGGTGACCACTGGGGTCTGGCCGGCCTTCTTGGCGGCGGCGATCACGCCGCCGGCGGTGCCGTCGTTGGCGGCGTAGATCGCGATCGGCTTGGGCTTTCCGCCCTGCAACTGACCGGCCACCCACTGCCGCGCATCGTCGGGGTTCCAGTCCAGGGTGTCGTGGCTGGCGGCGATGTTGACGCCGGCATCCTTCAGCACCTTGGTGGCGCCCTTCTTGAAGTCGGCCGCGTTCGGGTCCTTGGGGTCGCCGTTGACCATCCAGACCGGCCCGGACTTCGGGTCGACGCCCTTGGCCTTCAGCCCGGCCAGTACGGCGTTGCCCTGCAGCTCACCGATCTTCTCGTTGTCGAACGAGGTGTAGTAGGCCGAGCCCTCGAAATACCGGTCGTACGAGATCACCGGCACGTCCTTGGCCTTCGCCTTGGCCAGCACTGCACCCAGCGACGACGCGTCGACCGGATCGAGCACGATCACCTTGGCGCCGTCGGTCAGCGCTGCCTCGACCTGTTGCTGTTGCTGGGTCGCGTCCTGGTTGCCGTTGTTGTAGACGACCTGGGCCGACGGGTCCAGCGCCTTGACGTCCTTCTCGAAGTTCGGCCGATCCTGGGACTCGTACCGAGTCGTCTTGTTCTCCGGCAGCAGCAAGGCGATCTTGGTCGCTCCGCCGGCGCTGCCGCCGTCGGCCGCGGCCCCGCCGTCGTTGCCCTGCCCCTTCTGATTGCCACAGCCGGCGAACGCCGCCAGCGCAGCCAGGGCGACCGCACCGGCAGCCAGCCCACGAATTGCACGTTGATGCACCACGAAATTCCCTCTCTGACATCGTTGTCATAAAAATGACCTGGCCAACTTTGCGCCGCGGACGGGTGGTTGTCAAGCGGGGATCGACGTGAGCTGGCAGACATCCGGCCGGCAGGGACGTCGCGATTCGCGACGGGTCGAGGTCAGACGAGTTCGTAGCGGCCGGCCGAGCCGCGATCGATCAGCCGGCAGGGCACCACGATCGAACGCGGTGCGGCACCGGCGTCCTGCAATCGATCCAACAGCAACCGGGCACCCTCGCGAGCCAGCGCGGCGAAATCATGGGTGATCACGCTGATGCCCAGCACCTCGGCCAGCTCGAAGTCGTCGAAGCCGACCACCCCGGCGGTCCGATTGAGTCGCTGGAATGCAGTGATCGCACCGATCGTGATCAAGCTGCTGGTGGTCACCAATGCGGTCGGCGGCAGACCGCGCGACATCACCGCGGCGACCACGTTCTTCGCGGTCCGGGCGGTGTGCGCCTCGTCGCGAACGTAGCATTCCCAGTTGGCGATGCCGCCTTCGACCAGTGCCTCCGAGAAGCCGGTCATCCGCTCCCGATGGGTCGCGAGCTGACCACGATCGGAGATGATCGCGATCCGCTCATGCCCTGCCTGCAAGAGATTCCGGACCGCTGCTCGCGCACCGGCTCGATCATCCAACACCACCACATCGGCCGACACACCCGTCTTCGGCCGATCCAGGAAGATCACCGGAGCACCACCGGGACTGGCCAGATAGCGATGATGATCACTGGCCGACGAGACCACGACCAGGCCGGCCACCCGACGTTCCAGCAGTTCCTCGGCCAACCGGTCCTCGGCACTGCCGTCCGCCTCGCTGGTGACGGTGATCAGCTGGTAGCCGGCGGCCCGGAGCTCGCGCTCCAGCACGCTCGCAATCCTGGCGTAGAACGGATTGCCCAGATCGCCGGTGATCATGCCGATCAAGGTCGAGCGAGATCCCTGACGCAGTTCGCGAGCGATCCGGTTCGGCCGGAAGCCGAGCATCGAAGCGGCCTGATGGACCTTCTGCGCGGTCTCGGCCGTGACATAGCGCTCACCGCGAAAGACCCTGGACGCGGTCTTCACGCTGACCCCGGCGAGCTTGGCCACCTGGGCCAGGGTCGGGGCGCCGGTCGACGGCGCCGCTTCGTTCATGTCCTGCTCCTCGGCCTCAACGGGCCATCCATGACATCGTTGTCATCACCCGGCTCCGAGCCTAGGACGATGGTCCGCCGGTCGTCAACGTGATGCCATCGCCGCGGCGGCCTCGGCCGCCTGCCGGTGGGCCGCGGCCAATTCTTCGGCCGCCCGGCCGGCTTCGGCCGCCAACCCCGGAACGACCGCGGACAGCGTCCGGCTGACGGTGATCACCGACACCTCCATGCCGAGAGCGTCGCCGAGGATGATCTGCAGCGGTGGCACGGTGTGATCCCAGCCGGCGTTCGCGCTGCCGTCGTCGTAGATGCCGCCCCGGCTGCTGATGATCACGGCCGGCCGGCCCGCCATCGGCTGGCTGGGCACATCGAACGGTGCCGTGACACCGGGCACGTGGATGTAGTCGATCCAGGCCTTCAGGGTCGACGGCAGCGAGTAGTTGTACATCGGGGCACCGATCACCACCGCGTCGGCGCCCAGCAACTCATCGATGATCTGCTGCTGCAGCCTCTCGGCGTCCTGCGGCGGGCGGGCGTCGGCGGAGCGCAACCGCGGCGGCCAGTGCAACGAGGCGTCGGCCAGATGCGGCAGCGGATCGGCATGAAGATCACGGCGTACGACCCTCTGGTCGTCGCCCAGCCCACGCCAGGCGTCGACGAAGGTCGCGGTGACGGCACGGGAGACCGAGGTGGTCAGGTCGGCCGACGAATCCAGCTGCAGCAACACGGGCATGGCCGAAACCTATCCGGTCTGCGGTGAGTGCGGCGCAGGCGGGCGCGCGGTCGGTTATCGTCCGAGCACCCGATCCAGGTAGGGGTTGGCGAAGACGCGCTGCGGGTCGAGCTGATCGCGGACTGCGCGGAAGTCGTCGAACCGCGGATACCTCGTCCGCAGTTGATCGGCGGTCAGGGTGTGCATCTTGCCCCAGTGCGGCCGGCCGTCGTGAGCCAGCATGATCTCTTCGGTGGCGTCGAAGTAGGGCTCTGTGTCGCGGTCGCGCCAGTAACGGTGGACGGCGATGTAACCGGTGAGTCGATCATGGGCGGTGGACAGCCACAGCGGGTCGGCGGCCGCCGACCTGACCTCGATCGGAAAGGAGATCCGCCAGTCCCGTTCCTTGATCAACTTCTGCAGCCGGCGCAGCACCGTCGGCACCTGGCCGCGCGGCAACGCGTACTCCATCTCGCGGAAGCGGACCGTCCGCTTGGTGGTGAAGACGTGATCGGACCGGTCCGTGAAGGAGCGGTTGCCGGTGATCTTCTCCGCCAGCCGGTTGATCGTCGGCGTCGTCGCGGGAGCCCGGGACTGGAGTGCACAGAGAATCCGGTAGAGCTCGTTGGACACCAGCGTGTCGTCGACGAACCGACGCAGCGGCGGCAGGGCGGCGCGTTGGGCCCCGAAGGGCAGCCGGGTGTTGGTCTTCGTCAACGCGGTCCGGGTGTGCGGAAACCAGTAGAACTCGAAGTGATCGGCGCCGTCGCACCGGGACTCGAACTCCTCCAGCACCCGCTCGAGTGGCTCGGGCCGCTCGTCAGCGGCCAGCACGAATTCCGGTACGCATTGCAGCGTCACCGCGGTGATCACGCCGAGCGCGCCGAGGCCGACCCGGACCGCGTCCAGCCAGTCGGCATGATCAGCGGCCGACACCGTGATCAACTCGCCGGTGCCGGTGGTCAGCTGGACGGCCGCCACCTGGGTCGACAGTCCACCGAACCGGCTGCCGGTGCCATGCGTCCCGGTCGAGATCGCACCGGCAATGGTCTGGGCGTCGATGTCGCCGAGATTCGGCATCGCCAGCCCGTAGTAGGAGATCAGTGCCGGGATCTCGGCCAGCCGGGTCCCGGCCCCGAGCGTGACCTGTCCATGATCAACATCGGCCGATAGCAGCCCGGACAATCGGCGAAGATCAACGTGGAGATCGTCGGCGACCGCGATCGAGCTGAAGCTGTGCCCGGCGCCGACCGGCCTGATCCGGCGACCGTCGGACGCCGCTCCGCGAACCAGTTCGGCCACCTCGCCGACATGCGACGGAACGAACCGCTGCGCCGGCACCGCGAGCTCGGTACGGCCCCAGTTCCGCCAGGCGGTCGTCGATCGACTCACAGAAAATCCTTTCCCTCGCCGCGATAGGTGGGCAACTCGTCGACGATCGACCACTGGGGTCGCGGTCCGTCGACCATCAGCAGCGAGTTCACGTGCTCGCTGAGTTCGCCGGCCTTGGTGTGCCGGAACCAGACCCGGTCCCCCGGTGCAAGATCCCCAGCCCGTGCGCTCCGCAGCGGGGTCTGCACCTCGCCGGCCCCCTCGGTGCCGACGTACTCCAGCCCGGCGGGCCAGACCGGATGTGGCGAGCGGTCCCAGCCGGGTGGGCCGGACGCGATCCAGCCGCCGCCGTGCACCACGGCGACGTCGGGGCGTGGTCGCCGCACCACCGGCAGCGCGAAGGCTACTGCCGGCGCCGGGGTGAAGGCGCGGTAGTTGTCGAACAGATGCGGCCCGAAGATCCCGCTACCGGCCGCGATCTCGGTCACCGAGCTGTCGGCCGTCGTCGTCTCCACCGACCCGGTCCCGCCGCCGTTGACGAATTGAAGGTCCGGCGCACCGGCGTGTTCCAGCAGGGATCGGATCGAGCGGACGGCCCGGCCGCGTCGCTCGGCCAGCTCGGCAACCGACCGGTGCTGCATCGCCCGCACCACCCCGGATTTGATCGCGGCGCCCGGCACCGCGTTCACCAGGCCGGCGACCTGAGCTTCGTACGCCATCAGGCCGACCAGCCGAAATCCCTTACGAGACAGCACTTTGCGTGCCATCGACAGCACCGCCTCGGGGCTGTGCAGCGGCGAACGGTAGACGCCCAGATGCAGCCCGGCCAGATCGAGTGAGGCATCCAACTCCAGGCATACCTTGATCGTCGGACGTCGATCGGGTGGCACCACCGCATCCACAAGATCAAGTTGTTGCGCGTCGTCGATCATGATCGTCACCCGCTCGGCGACGGCTTCGTCGCCGGCCAACGCGGCGATCGCGGACCGGTCGGCCGTCGGGTAACCGACGACGACGTCGTCGATCGTGGCGGCCAGCCAGACGGCCTCCGCCAGCGTGTAGGCCAGCACTCCGGCAACGCCGTCCACCCGCAGGCAGGCCTCGACCAAACCTCGTACCCGCAGCGATTTGCTGGCGATCCTGATCGGTTTGCCGCGAGCACGCTTGATCAACTCGGCCAGGTTGTGCCGCAGCGCGGACAGCTGTCCCACCGCCAGCGGCGGGTCGAGTTCGGCGGTGGCGGCATCGACGCCGGGCCAGTACTGTGCCGGATCGGTCCAGGCGGAAACCCGGTCCACCGCGGCAAGATCGATCATCAGAGCACCTTTCGAACCGGGAGCAGGGCCAGCGCGCCGGCGCCGGCGAAGATCACCACCGCGACGAACAGCAGCCAGAAGCCGCCGGCGAGCACCACCAGCCCGGCTCCGGCCAGTGGCGCGAAGGCCTGCGGGATGGCGTAGGCGATGTTCATGATGCCGAGGTCCTTGCCACGGCTCTCGGCCGCCGGCAGCACCTCGGTGGCCAGTGCTTGATCAACCGCCAGGAACGCCCCGAATCCGAAGCCACACAGGATTCCCGCGATGATCACGGTCGGCAATGCCGGGGCGATGATCAAGATCAGTCCAGCTGCGGACTGCAGGATCGCGGTGATCACCACGTACCGCTTGCGCCGGCCGGCTCGATCCGACCAGCGACCGACGATCAGCGACGCCGCCATCGACGCGATCGAATAGATCGCGGTCACGACCACCAGCATGGTCGACGCCGGACCGGAGGCCAGGTGAAGCCCGAACATCAGGAAGTAGAGCAACAAGGTAGTGGTCAACGCGTTGCCGATGTTGACCAGGACCCTGCTGGCCAGCGTCCAGCCGAAATCGGGATAGCGCCGAGGTGAGATCCAGAAGCCCCGGACGAACGCGCGCAGACTCGCCCGCGGGCGATCGGAGCGGTCCAGCACGGCGTCCGGCATTCGCACCACAAAACCGATCGCGGCGATCAGCAGCACCACCGCGACCAGCAGGTAGCCCTGCTGCTGCGACAATCCGAGTCCGACGACCACGCCGACCCCGAGCAGCACACCGACCGGTTGTGGCGCGGCCATCCAGCCGGAGACCGTGCCGCGTTGCAGCACCGGCACCTGATCGGAGATCACTGCGGTCAGGGCGGCCGTCATCATGCAGAAGCCGATCAGCGTCAGCGGCCAGAAGACCGCCACCCCGACGATCGACTGCTGCCGGCCGAGCAGGATCAACGAGACCGCGAAGACTGCTCCCCCGGCCACGATCCACGGCCGCCGTCGCCCGAAGGCCGACGTGGTCCGATCGGACAACGCGCCCGTCAACGGGTAGGCGACCACGGCGCAGATCCCGGCGATGCCCGAGACCACACCGAAGGCGACCACGTTGCGGATCCAGTCGGCCGGATCGAGATCGAGTACGACGGTCACCTGGGCCGGCAACAGCAGCTGGATCGGCGTCAGCTGAGCCATCCAGATCCCGAACCAGGCAAGGGAAAACCAGCCGATCCAGCCTCGGGAGACACGGCGTCGCGGCTGGGTGGACGACGGTATCAGGACGGGCTCGGGCATGGTGCTGTGATCCTGGCAGCAAACCCGCCGGTTGCCAAGCAACCGACGGCGAAACTCAGCCGGGACCGGCCATCGCACAGACTGCGTCACCGGAAACGCACAGACTCCTCCACCAGATTCGCCGATCCGCTGACGGATCGCAGTCGAGGCAGCAGAATGGTTGATTGCCCGTCTCTGCCATCACCTCGAGGAGGACCCGTGGCTACTCAACTCAACCCGTACCTGTCGTTCCGCGACAACGCCCGCAGCGCGATGGAGTTCTATCAATCGGTTTTCGGTGGCGACCTGACTGTGTCGACGTTCGGTGAATTCCACGCCAGTGAGGAGGTCGACGAGCAGGACAAAGTGATGCACGCGCGGCTCGAGGCGCCCAACGGGCTGGTCCTGATGGCCGCGGACACGCCGAAACAGATGGAGCTCGCGTCCGGCAGCAACATCTCGGTCTCGTTGAGCGGCGACGACGACAGCGAGCTGCGCGGCTACTGGGACAAGCTCAGCGACGGCGGTCAGGTCGCGATGGGTTTGGAGGCCGCGCCGTGGGGCGATGTCTTCGGGATGTGCACCGATCGTTACGGCACCCAGTGGCTGGTGAACATCACCGGACAGCCGAGCTGACCGGCGCGATCAGCCGCCACGCTCGGGTTGCTCGTTGTGTCGGCGTCGGCCGAGACGCCCCGGACGGCGGCAGCAGGAGCAGTTGAACCAGCCCCGCGGCCAGGTAGCGCGCATGCTCGACCGGCGGGACGTCGTCGAAGCCGGCCGGCCGGACGCCGGCGGCGAAGCGATCGGCCAGCCGGTCGGCGAGTAGTTCGGTCAGGCGCGCCCCGACCAGTCCGCGGTCGGTACCGGACAGCCGATCAAGCACGGCTGCCTGATCTTCGACCGCGGCGAACATCTCGACCAGCTCGGCCGGTACCCCGCCGGACCGATCGAAGGGGCAGCGATCCAATGCGTCGGCGAGGCCGGCAAGATCGGTCGCCAGGGCATCGGCGACCAGTTCATGCCGGCTGCCGTAGTGCTGATGCACTGTGCTCCGATTCACGTCGGCCGCCGCGGCGACCTGGCCGAAGGTCAATCGCTGGACGTCGGTGACCTCCAGCAGTCGTCGGGTAGCGTCGCAGATCTGGGCCCGGGTACGGCGATAGCGCGGATCGGCCGGATTGGCGACCGTACGAAGACGGGTCACGGGTGGTTTGACGGGCACGGCCCTGATGCTAACGCGCTGCCCCTACGAGAGGTGATCGTCCTGGTGATCGAGGTCTACGCGGACGTGTTGTCCGGCTGGGCGTACGTCGGCAAGCAGCAACTGGACCGAGCGCTGGCAGCGCTCGATCGCACCGAGGTCGAGGTCGTGTGGCGCCCGTACCTGATCGATCCCACCGGCTCCGGGCCGGCCAGCAGCTGGGCGGCGCACCGGCTGATCGCGTCGGCGTTGGTGCACGGGCCGCGGGCCCAGGGCGAGGTCGCCGAAGCGATCATGGCGGCGCATTTCGTCGACGGACCGACCTCAACGATCTTGACTTCCTGCGTGGCATCGCCGATCGGTACTCGCTGCCCGGCCCGGTCGCCGGGCCGGACGGCCACAGCGGATTGGCCTACCTCGAGCCGGGTTTCGCGGCCGGCGATCCGGTCGAGCGGGCTGCCCGGGAAGGTCTGCTGTTCGGTCGGGCGATCGGGGTGCCGGAGTCACCCACGTACGTGATCAACGACACGATCATCGCCGTTGGCGATCAGCCGTCCGAAGAGCTGGCCGAAAGGTTCCGGGCGACGTTGGCAGCTCCGCCGGCCGTGGTTCCCGACGAGGTACGACGGCTCCGCGCCGCTCGTACCTTGTTGGAGCAGCGCGATCCCCACGGCTGTCTGTATCTCTTGCAGCCGCTGCGGCCGGACTATGACGGCGTCCGCGGTCTGGAAACGCTGACCGCACGGGCGTTGGCGGCCTCGGCCAGCCTGGCGCCGGCTCGAGCCAAGCTGGAGGAATTGCTCGCGGCACATCCCGACGACGCCTACCTGCAACTGCTGCTCGGCAAGACGCTGAAGCGGATGCGTGATCCGCTGGCCGACAAGCACTTGGCGCTGGCGGCGGCGATGAATCCCGAGTACCTGGACTTCTGAGCAGGATGTGTGCTTGTGTCAGCACATGCAAAAGCTGTCGATTCAGGCACTTGCCCGGGAGCAGTTGGAAGCGGCCGGCCGCAGCCCTGCGGCGCGTTCGGCCCGTACGGTCTTCGGCGGGCACGAGCACGCGCTTCGACAGACGGTGATCGCGCTTCAGGCCGATGCGAGCCTGGACGAGCATGAGAACCCGGGTGAGGCGACGGTGCTGGTGTTGTCGGGGAAGGTCGAGTTACGCGCCGGCTCCGATCAATGGCGTGGTGGCCAGGGAGATCTGTTGATCGTTCCGGACGCGCCGCATTCTCTGCACGCGTTGGAGGACTCGGCGGTGCTGCTGAGTGCGGTGCCGCGAGGGCATCTCCGCGCCTGATTCGTCGCGGCGGCCGAGAGGCTCACCATCGGCCGCCGCGCTGTTCGATCAGCTCCGGTTGAGGACCCGACGCAGGATCAGTACAGCCGAGCCGGCGAGAATCAGCACAACGCCGCCGACCAGCGGTCCGATCGGCGGCCCGCCGGTGCTGGCCAGTCCGCCGGCCGAACTCGACGGGCTCTGACCCGGGACCGGCGCAGCCGAAGACTCCGACGCTGACGGCGCCGGGCTAGACGGTGCCGGGCTGGACGGTGCTGGCGAACTGGCCGAAGGAGACGACGTGGGGGTCGTCGTTTCGCTGGGTGACGGGCTCGGGCTCGGCGTCGGTGAGGTCGACTCACTCGGTGACGGGCTCGGCGTCGGAGTAGGCGTTGGGGAGGGCGTGGGCGTCGCATCGGAGCAGGTCAGCTCTGCCTGAAACGGAAAGTCGTGCAACTCGTTGGCGTTGTTTTCGTCCCGGCCGCCATGCTGGAGATTGACCGAGATGATGTTGCCCTCGATGTTTCCGGTCGACAACCACCGCAAAGTCGCGTTCGGGGCGAAGATCGTGCCCTCCACCGTGGCGCTGTTCTGCCGCGCAGTGATGTTGGTCGCATCCGGGAAGTTCCACAGCATGTACGGCGCCTGCGCACCGGAGACGCCAGCCAGGTTGGGGAACACCCCGTCGTAGCCACCGCCGACGATGTTGATCAACAACGGGGTGTCCGCACTGGGTTGATCGCGAAAACTGAGCTCGGACAAGTTACCCAACTCACCCGGATGGAGGGTCAGCACGTTCGTCACGCCCTGCTGGAGGTGAACATAACCCTGGGTGCCCGGGGTGATCTCGTCCAGCGGATTGCCCTGTGCGTCCGTCAACTGCACCGTGGCCGCGCAAGCTGCCAGGTCGTCGGTGATGCTGCGGTAGGCGACGAAGGCATCCGAGATGTCCAGCAGGTCCGCCGCGGGACTCGCGATCGACTCCGGCGACTGTCTGGTGGTGCCGTCGATGGCCGGCGGAACGTCGAGGTAGCTCGCCCCGTCCTCGACGATCCGATAGTTGACCGCTGCACCGTTGTTGTCGGTGTCGAACGCGTCATAGGTGCTGGTGTCGGCGATCTTGGTGAAGCCCTGGTTATGCACCTGAACGCGAGCATTCGTGTCCAGCCACTGCACACCACCGCCCACGTAGAGATAAGTCGGCCGTGCGTCCCCGCTGGGCTGAATCGTGTCGAAAACGGGTGGTGATCCGGCCGCCACGTTGTAGTTGCTGTCGATCAGCAGGTCACCGCCCATGGCTACCGTGCCCTCGGACTCGTTGGCATGGATCCCGACGTTCCTCTCCACGAACGTGAGGAAGCCGCTGTTGGCGGGATGGCCGTCAACCTGGACCCGAACCGGGTTGATGCCGTTCACCGCGGCGGATGACGCCGGGCTGCCGGCCATGGTCAGGCCAATGACGAGCGCCCCGACCGCGCCGGCCGCGATCGCGCCGGGCACGACAGCACCCCGAAGTCGCCGCGATCGCCGGCGAGCTCGGGCGGTCGCGGCTCGACGATCGATCGGACCCGCCGACGAGCTGTCCCCAGAAGTGTCGTGTTCGCTACCCAATGAAATGCCCAATCGCTCCCGAGTCGAGACTCCGGTCCCACGAACCGAAGATCGATCACCACGTGCGCCCCGGGCAAACAGTCCACCACAACGGCTCCGAACCGTTCACCGAGAGAACACCTGGCCGACACTCTGCCGCACCGACGAGGCCCGGTCAAAACCTCAACCAGTCCCGCCGGAGTGCGCAGAACGATTCGAAGAACGATCCGACTCCCCGATGGCAGGAAGAAAGCTACCCGCTCGCCCCCGCCGGCCCCCGGCCAGCCGCCACGACGCACCCGGCGCTGGACGCAAAAACACCTCAAGGGTGGCCACGAATGGCCACCCTTGAGGTGTAAGTGTCCGGCGACGTCCTAGTCTCCCACACCGTTTCCAGTGCAGTACCATCGGCGCTGAGGGGCTTAACTTCCGGGTTCGGAATGGAGCCGGGTGTTTCCCCCTCGCCATGATCACCGAAACTCTATGGAGATGTGATCGGATCGAGGTGAACTCGATTCAGCTCACCGATCTACGACCGTATCTCGGGAACTGCACAGTGGACGCGTAGCATCTTCGTAGGAACAAGCCCTCGGCCTATTAGTATCGGTCAGCTCCATGCATTACTGCACTTCCACATCCGACCTATCACCCAGTGGTCTGCTGGGGGCCTTACCAGGTTATCCTGTGGGAGCCCTCATCTTGGAGCGTGCTTCCCGCTTAGATGCTTTCAGCGGTTATCACTTCCGAACGTAGCCAACCAGCCGTGCTCTTGGCAGAACAACTGGCACACCAGAGGTTCGTCCGTCCCGGTCCTCTCGTACTAAGGACAGCTCTCCTCAAGACTCCTACGCGCGCAGCGGATAGGGACCGAACTGTCTCACGACGTTCTAAACCCAGCTCGCGTGCCGCTTTAATGGGCGAACAGCCCAACCCTTGGGACCGACTCCAGCCCCAGGATGCGACGAGCCGACATCGAGGTGCCAAACCATGCCGTCGCTATGAACGCTCGGGCAAGATCAGCCTGTTATCCCCGGGGTACCTTTTAGCCGTTGATCTCCGGCGCTTCCACATGCCGCCGTCGGTTCACTAGTTCCGACTTTCGTCCCTGCTTGAGATGTCTCTCTCACAGTCAAGCTCCCTTGTGCACTTACACTCGAAACCTGATTGCCAACCAGGCTGAGGGAACCTTTGAGCGCCTCCGTTACCTTTTGGGAGGCGACCGCCCCAGTCAAACTACCCACCAGGCACTGTCCGTGATCCGGATAACGGACCTACGTTAGATAACCAGAAGAACCAGAGTGGTATTTCAACGATGACTCCACAACCACTGGCGTGACTGCTTCAAAGTCTCCCACCTATCCTACACAAGCTCATCCAATCACCAATACCAAGCTATAGTAAAGGTCCCGGGGTCTTTCCGTCCTGCTGCGCGTAACGAGCATCTTTACTCGTAGTGCAATTTCGCCGAGTCCGTGGTCGAGACAGCGCCCAAGTCGTTACGCCATTCGTGCAGGTCGGAACTTACCCGACAAGGAATTTCGCTACCTTAGGATGGTTATAGTTACCACCGCCGTTTACTGGCGCTTAAGTTCAATGCTTCGCCTTGCGGCTAACATCTCCCCTTAACGTTCCAGCACCGGGCAGGCGTCAGTCCGTATACATCGTCTTTCGACTTGGCACGGACCTGTGTTTTTAGTAAACAGTCGCTTGGGCCTGGTCTCTGCGGCCTCATCTGCCTTTGGGAGCAAGTCCCTCAACAGATTCGGCCCCCCTTCTCCCGAAGTTACGGGGGTATTTTGCCGAGTTCCTTAACCACGGTTATCTCGATCGCCTTGGTATTCTCTACCTGACCACCTGAGTCGGTTTAGGGTACGGGCGGCACACGTCACTCGCTCACGAAGGTTTTCTAGGCAGCATAGGATCACCCGAATTCGCCCGGATCAAGTCCGGACCACTCTTCCTGTCTCAGGCACGTGAGGTGCGGATTTGCCTACACCTCGCCCTACACAGTTAACATCGGAAACCATCACCGATGTCGGGCTACCTTCTTGCGTCACTCCGCAGCTTGCCTAATACGAGTTCGGGTCGCAGAGTCAGTCAACATCAATCCGAAGACATCCGTTGACCTTCCGTGCTTAGCATCACTCGCCTCGGCAGGGTCGTTCCGGTGCCGGTACGGGAATATCAACCCGTTGTCCATCGACTACGCCTGTCGGCCTCGCCTTAGGTCCCGACTTACCCAGGGCAGATTAGCTTGACCCTGGAACCCTTGGTCATTCGGCGGACGGGTTTCTCACCCGTCATTCGCTACTCATGCCTGCATTCTCACTCGTGTGCTCTCCACGGCTAGGTCACCCTGCCGCTTCCTCGCGCACACGACGCTCCCCTACCCATCAACGCGCCTGGCCACCGATCCGAAGAACGATGGCGAGCAAATGCGTCAATGACACAGCTTCGGCGGATTGCTTGAGCCCCGCTAAATTGTCGGCGCAGAATCACTTGACCAGTGAGCTATTACGCACTCTTTAAAGGGTGGCTGCTTCCAAGCCAACCTCCTGGTTGTCTCCGCAACTCCACATCCTTTTCCACTTAGCAATCGCTTAGGGGCCTTAGCTGGTGTTCTGGGCTGTTTCCCTCTCGACTACGAACCTTATCGCCCGCAGTCTCACTGCCGCGCTCTCACTTACCGGCATTCGGAGTTTGGCTAATTTCGGTAAGCTTGTGGGCCCCCTAGACTATCCAGTGCTCTACCTCCGGCAAGAAACACGCGACGCTGCACCTAAATGCATTTCGGGGAGAACCAGCTATCACGAAGTTTGATTGGCCTTTCACCCCTATCCACAGCTCATCCCCCCATTTTCAACTGAGGTGGGTTCGGGCCTCCACGACGTCTTACCGTCGCTTCACCCTGGCCATGGATAGATCACTTCGCTTCGGGTCTAGAGCATGCGACTCAATCGCCCTATTTGGACTCGCTTTCGCTACGGCTTCCCCACACGGGTTAACCTCGCCACATACCACTAACTCGCAGGCTCATTCTTCAAAAGGCACGCCGTCACTCCGAAGAGCTCCGACGGATTGTAGGCAATCGGTTTCAGGTACTATTTCACTCCCCTCCCGGGGTACTTTTCACCTTTCCCTCACGGTACTGGTCCGCTATCGGTCACCAAGGAGTATTTAGGCTTAGCGGGTGGTCCCGCCAGATTCGTACGGAATTTCACGGGTTCCGTACTACTTGGGGTGACGCCCAACAGTGCTCAACTTACGTCTACAGGAGTATTACCCTCTATGCTGCGCCTTCCCAGAGCGCTTCGACTTCATTGAGCATTTCTGACTGTTTGACCGGTCGACAGCCCGGTCGGGGCGGCCCCACAACACCACACTTGCAACGCCTGTCAGCTATCACACAAGTGAGGTTTGGCCTCTTCCGCGTTCGCTCGCCACTACTGACGGAATCACTGTTGTTTTCTTTTCCTGTGGGTACTGAGATGTTTCACTTCCCCACGTTCCCTCCCACTGCCCTATGTGTTCAGGCAGGGGTCGCCGGACATGACTCCGGTTTCCTTCGAGGTTTCCCTATTCGGAGATCCCCGGATCGAAGCTTGTTTACCAGCTCCCCGGGGCTTATCGCAGGTTACAACGTCCTTCATCGGCTCTTGGTGCCAAGGCATCCACCGATTGCCCTTAGTAGCTTGTTGTTACTACAAAGATGCTCGCGTCCACTGTGAAGTTCTCAAAATACGGGCGAGATCCGATCCCTGCTCGGTTGAGCTGGGCCTCGGTCCGCTGAGTTGTCCAATCGCGTTTGCGACCGACCCCTCAGGACCCAACAGCGTGCCTCAGGTCTTCTTCCAGCGTCACTCGATGTTCCACTCTGCAAGCAGTTGTACTGACGAGATCGGCCGGCGTGAAGACTTAATGGTCAATGTTCCACATTCCGGTGCCTGCTCAGCCGAGGACGTACGCCTCGGAACTGAGCGCATGGACGCAGCTAGTGCGCCATATGGCTCCTTAGAAAGGAGGTGATCCAGCCGCACCTTCCGGTACGGCTACCTTGTTACGACTTAGTCCTAATCGCCAGTCCCACCTTCGACGGCTCCCTCCAAAAGGTTGGGCCACCGGCTTCGGGTGTTACCGACTTTCATGACTTGACGGGCGGTGTGTACAAGGCCCGGGAACGTATTCACCGCAGCGTTGCTGATCTGCGATTACTAGCGACTCCGACTTCATGGGGTCGAGTTGCAGACCCCAATCCGAACTGAGGCCGGCTTTTTGAGATTCGCTCAACCTTGCGGTATTGCAGCTCTTTGTACCGGCCATTGTAGCATGCGTGAAGCCCTGGACTTAAGGGGCATGATGACTTGACGTCATCCCCACCTTCCTCCGAGTTGACCCCGGCAGTCTCCTATGAGTCCCCACCATTACGTGCTGGCAACATAGGACGAGGGTTGCGCTCGTTGCGGGACTTAACCCAACATCTCACGACACGAGCTGACGACAGCCATGCACCACCTGTATACCGACCTTGCGGGGGCTACATCTCTGCAGCTTTCCGGTATATGTCAAACCCAGGTAAGGTTCTTCGCGTTGCATCGAATTAATCCGCATGCTCCGCCGCTTGTGCGGGCCCCCGTCAATTCCTTTGAGTTTTAGCCTTGCGGCCGTACTCCCCAGGCGGGGCACTTAATGCGTTAGCTTCGGCACGGAACTCGTGGAATGAGTCCCACACCTAGTGCCCACCGTTTACGGCGTGGACTACCAGGGTATCTAAGCCTGTTTGCTCCCCACGCTTTCGCTCCTCAGCGTCAGGAAATGCCCAGAGAACCGCCTTCGCCACTGGTGTTCCTCCTGATATCTGCGCATTCCACCGCTCCACCAGGAATTCCATTCTCCCCTGCATTCCTCTAGTCCGCCCGTATCGGAAGCAGGCTCGGGGTTGAGCCCCGAGTTTTCACTTCCGACGTGACGGACCGCCTACGAGCCCTTTACGCCCAATAATTCCGGACAACGCTCGCACCCTACGTATCACCGCGGCTGCTGGCACGTAGTTGGCCGGTGCTTCTTCTGCGCCTACCGTCACTTTCGCTTCGTCGGCGCTGAAAGTGGTTTACAACCCGAAGGCCGTCATCCCACACGCGGCGTTGCTGCATCAGGCTTGCGCCCATTGTGCAATATTCCCCACTGCTGCCTCCCGTAGGAGTCTGGGCCGTATCTCAGTCCCAGTGTGGCCGGTCGCCCTCTCAGGCCGGCTACCCGTCGAAGCCTTGGTGAGCCGTTACCTCACCAACTAGCTGATAGGCCGCGAGCCCATCCTTGACCGCCGGAGCTTTCCACCAAAAGCGATGACGCTTGAGGTCGTATCCGGTATTAGCAGCTGTTTCCAGCTGTTATTCCAGAGTCAAGGGTAGGTTGCTCACGTGTTACTCACCCGTTCGCCACTCGTGTACCCCGAAGGGGCCTTACCGTTCGACTTGCATGTGTTAAGCACGCCGCCAGCGTTCGTCCTGAGCCAGGATCAAACTCTCCGTTGAAAAATATCGGTTGCAGCACACGAGGTGCTGGTTTCCGTCAACAAGTTCGATCGCTGACAGACAGTCATCATGACTGCGTCAATCAATCAAAGGAATCCGTAACTCACACAATTCAGTTACCTGAATGCCTGAGCACGGGGTATTTCTTGTGCATAAACTGGCATTGACTTTTAGCACGCTGTTGAGTTCTCAAGTTTCGGGCGCACACCGCGCGGTCATCTTCCGATTCCCGCTTGGGGCAACTCGTCTTACTTTAGTGATCCGCTCGGGCCCGTGTCAAATCCGGACTTTCGCTTTTCACGTTGTCGTGCCGACTGGTTGCGATCCTTTCGGATCTTCCCCGATTCGGCCCGACCGACTTTATCAGTTCCACTTGCCTGAGTCAAACTCGGCGAATTTCCCTGATTAAGTCTGAAGCCGGCCGACCTTTCGGCCTTTAAGCTTCTGTCTTAACCTACCAGATTCATTCTCCGCGTCAAATTCGGTGAATCGCTCTGGTTAAGCTTTTTGTCCATTTCCTTTCGGGAAGTGAACCTCGCTTAATTTACCAGATTCATTCTCCGAGTCAAACTCGTTGAATTGTCCTGGCTGGTTGGATTGCTGTCCGTCCCAGACCCTGAGGTCCGCATCCGGGGCAACCCGACCAAGCTTAGTGAGATCCTCCGGCCGAGTCAAACTCGGCTTTCCGACCTCCCCGCGGGCAAGCCCACCCACCGCGATCCGGCTGCTGCGCTCTCGGGCGCACGCCATCACGGCTGCTTCGTTACCGTTGGATTCCGCTCGGGCCGGCCGCGTTCAGCTCCTGGCTTCCCGCGTCCCGCTCCCCGGCGGCTCAGAGAACATTACGCGGCCGTCCTGCGGGGGTCAAATTGCCCTCGTGTGACGCTGGTCACACCTGCCGAATCGTCGCAGGCGCAGGCATCTGCATCCCCTGAAGTCAGGATCCTGACGATTCTCGCCCGATTCTGGCGGCGCCCACCGTCTTCTTCCCGCGGCGGACCACGACATACCCGCCGGCCAGCAGGTCGGAGTCGCTGATCCGCAGCTCCGGGTCAGCGACCTTCACGTTGTTCAGGTAGGCGCCGCCTTCGGCGATCGCACGGCGGGCCGCCGACTTGCTCGCCACCACCCCGCTGGCCTCCAACACCTCGACGAACCCCGGCCATTCACCGTCCGACTTGAGCTCGGCTGCCCCCAGCTCCTGGGCCACGTCGTGGACCACCGACGCACTGAGCGAGGCCAGCTCCGACCGTCCGAACAGTGCCTCGGCCGCCTCGTTGGCGGCCTTGGTGTCCTGCTCACCGTGCACCAGGGTCGTCACGTCGTCGGCCAACGCATGCTGCGCCGCACGCAGGTGTGGCTTCTCCAGCGTCTGTCGTTCGAGCTCGGCGATCTCGTCCTGACTCCTGGGGCTGAACACCTTCAGGTATTCGATCACCTTCTCGTCCTCGGCGTTCAGGAAGAACTGGTGGAAGGCGAAGGGACTGGTCAGCTCCGACGACAGCCAGACGCTGCCGCCCTCGGTCTTGCCGAACTTCGTCCCGTCCGCCTTGGTCAGCAGCGGAGTCGCGATGGCGTGCACATGTGCGCCGTCGGAGCGTCGTACCAGTTCCACGCCGGCGGTGATGTTGCCCCACTGATCGCTGCCACCGAACTGGAGCGTGCAGCCGTACTGCCGGTAGAGATTGAGGTAGTCGAAGGCCTGCAGCAGGACGTAGGAGAACTCGGTGTACGAGATCCCCGCCTCCAGCCGCTTCCGTACGACGTCTCGCGCGAGCATCCGATTGACCGGGAAGTGCTTGCCGACGTCGCGGAGGAAGTCCAGCACCGGCACGTCCCCGGTCCAGTCGAGATTGTTCACCAGCCTGGCAGCATGCGGACCGTCCATGTCGACGAACCGGCTGACCTGGGCGCGGATCTGTTCCACCCAGCCGGCGACGGTCTCCTTGGAGTTGAGGACGCGCTCGGACGTCTCCTTCGGATCGCCGATCAGCCCGGTCGAACCGCCGACCAGGATGAGTGGATTGTGGCCGGCCCGCTGCAGATGCCGGGCCACGATCAACTGCACCAGATTGCCGAAGTGAATGCTCGGCGCGGTGGGATCGAAGCCGATATAGAAGGTGACCGGCCCGGCGTCCAGGTGCGCACGCAGCGCCTCCAAATCAGTGCTGTTGTCCAGCAGGCCACGCCACGTCAGTTCATCGAGTACTCCCACGGGGCCCACCCTATCGGCCGGGCCACCGGCCCTCCCTATCGACGCAGCTTGGCCAGTTGCGCCGTGATTTCACCCAGCTGATCTCGTACCCGCGCCGTGGCCGTTCCGCCGCGACCGTCCCGGGAGTCGATCGAACCCTGCACGGTGAGCACGTCACGTACGCCGGCCGTGAGTCGCTCGTCGATCGAGGCAAGCTGTTCTGCGGTCAGCTCGGAAAGCTCCAACGCGTTCTGCTCGCAGTAGCGCACGCAGGCGCCGGAGATCTCGTGCGCCTCCCGGAAGGGCACCCGCCGGCGGACCAGCCAGTCGGCGACGTCGGTGGCCAGCGAGAATCCGAGCGGCGCTTGGGATGCCATCTTCTCGGTGTCGAACGTGAGAGTGGAGATCATCCCGGTCATCGCCGGCACCAGGATGAGTAGCTGGTCGACCGAGTCGAACAGCGGCTCCTTGTCCTCCTGCAGATCCCGGTTGTACGCCAGCGGCAGCCCCTTGCAGGTGGCCAGCAACCCGGACAGATTGCCGATCAGCCGGCCGGCCTTGCCCCGCGCCAACTCCGCCACATCGGGGTTCTTCTTCTGCGGCATGATCGACGACCCCGTGGACCAGGCATCGTCCAGCGTGACGTAGCCGAAGTCATGGGTCGCCCAGAGGATCACATCCTCGCTCAACCGGGACAGGTCGACGGCGATCTGGGCCAGCACGAAGCCGGCCTCGGTGGCGAGGTCACGAGCCGCCGTACCGTCGATCGAGTTCGGCACGCTGGTGCTGAATCCGAGATCGTGGGCGGTGGCCTCGGGGTCGAGCCCGAGCGAGGTGCCGGCCAGTGCGGCCGATCCGTACGGGCTGACGGCCAGCCTGCGGTCGAGATCCCGGATGCGTTCCAGGTCGCGGATCAGCGGCCACGCGTGCGCCAGCAGCTGATGCGACAACAGGATGGGCTGGGCGTGTTGCAGGTGCGTGCGGCCGGGCATCGGGGCACCGAGATACTTCTCGGCCTGGTCGTGCAGCACCGTGATCAGATCGGCCACGTCGGCTCGTACCGCGCCGAGAGTGTCGCGCAGATACATCCGCAACAACGTGGCGATCTGGTCGTTGCGGGACCGGCCTGCTCGCAGCCGGCCGCCCAACTCGGGACCGGCGATCTCCAGCAGGCCGCGTTCCAGTGCGCCGTGCACGTCCTCGTCAGAGTCGGCCGGTGTGAAGGTGCCGTCGACGACGTTCGCCTCGAGTCGATCGAGGGCGTTGATCATGGCGTTGTGCTCGTCGCCGGTCAACAGCCCGGCACGCTGCAGGGCGCCGGCGTGCGCGCGCGAGCCGGCGATGTCGTAGCGGGCCAGGCGCCAGTCGAACTGGGTGGACTTGCTCAACGCGAACATCGCGTCGGCGGCGCCTCCGGAGAAGCGCCCGCCCCACAACTGCCCGCTCGCGGTCCCGGTCATATCTCTCGTTCCTCTCCCCCGACTTGTCAGCGGCAGAAGGCGCTATGACGCGTCCTCACGCTGACAAATCGGTGATTATCGTGCGCTCAGGCGGATGAATTCTTCGGCGAGGTCGGTGCCGCCGTTCGGGTCCCGGGTGATCACCATGATCGTGTCGTCGCCGGCGATGGTGCCCAGGATGCTGTTCCAACTCGCCCGGTCGATGGCCGAGGCGAAGTACTGCGCGGCGCCCGGCGGTGTACGGATCACGACCAGATTGGCCGAGGCCTCGGCCGAGACCATGATCTCCGCGCACATCCTGGCCAGCCGCTCGTTGAAGGCGACCTGCTCGCCGACGACCGGAGTCCGGTCGCCGCCCTCGCCCGGGACGGCGTAGATCAACTGCCCGCCTTCGCCCCGCACCCGCAGCGCGCCGAGATCCAGCAGATCGCGGGAGACGGTGCCTTGGGTGACCGTGACTCCCTCCGTCGACAACAGCTCGGCCAACTCGGCCTGGGACCTGACCTGATGCCGCTCCAGCAGCGAGATGATCTTCGCGTGCCGGGCGGACTTGGTCATCGGGGCTGCTGGTACAGCCATGTCAGGATCGCCTTCTGTGCATGTCGTCGATTCTCGGCCTCGTCCCAGATCACCGACTGCGGTCCGTCGAGCACCTCGGCGGCGACCTCCTTGCCCCGGTAGGCGGGCAGGCAGTGCAGCAGGATCGCATCCGGCTTCGCCGTGGCCATCAGCTCGGCGGTGACCGAGTACGGCGCGAAGATCGCCGTTCGGGCGGCGGCCTCGTCCTCCTTGCCCATCGACACCCAGGTGTCGGTGATCACCACGTCGGCATCGGCAACCGCCTGAACCGGATCATGATCAACATCCACCGACCCGCCGGTGGTCTCGCCGATCTTGGCGGCGCGGTCCAGAACTGCCCGGTCCGGTGTGTAGCCGTGCGGTGCGCCGAACTTGATCTTCATGCCGGCGGTGACGCCGGCCAGCGCCCACGAGTTGCCCATGTTGCAGGCCGCGTCTCCGACGAAGGCTGCGGTCAGGCCCGCGAGTCTGCCCTTGTGCTCCTGCACGGTCAGCAGGTCGGCAAGCAGCTGGCACGGGTGATACTCGTCGGTCAACGCGTTGACCACCGGCACACCGGCGAAGGCGGCCAGCTCCTCGATCTTGGACTGCTCGAAGGTACGCCAGACGATCATGCCGGCCTGCCGTCCGATCACTCGGGCGACATCCGGCACCGACTCCCGTACGCCGATGCCGGCCAGTTTTCCGTCCACCTGCAAGGGGAATCCGCCGAGTTCGGCGATGCCGGCGCCGAACGAGGATTGGGTACGCAGTGTGGGCTTGTCGTAGATCGCGGCCACACTGACCGGGCCGGCCAGCGGCTTGTGCCCGTACGGGTCGGCCTTCAACTTCGCTGCCAGGGCAAGAACCTCGGCCTGTTCGGCAGGGCTCAGGTCGTCGTCGGCGAGGAAACTTCTGATCTTGCTCATGCACGTGCTCCTTGATCGAGAAACCCGGGTAGCGCCTGGACGAAGCTGTCGATCTGATCGGCGGTGATGATCAACGGCGGTGCGATCCGCAACACGTTCGGCCGCGGCGCGTTGATGATGAAGCCGGCATCCAGGGCGGCGTCGGTGATCTGCTGGGCGCGGTCCTTCCTCAGCACCACCCCGCGCAGCAGGCCACGGCCGCGGACATGATCGATCAGCGGATGATCAACAGCGGTGATCGCGTCGGCCAGCCGAGCGCCCTGCTCGGTCACGTTGGTCAGCAGGTTGTCGCGTTCGATCACCGAGATCACCGCCAGACCGGCGATGCAGGCAACGGGGTTGCCGCCGAACGTGCTGCCGTGGGATCCAGGCCCGAGCAGGTCGGCAGCCGGCCCGGTGGCGATGCAGGCGCCGATCGGGAAACCGTTGCCGAGCCCCTTGGCCACGGTGACGATGTCACCGACCACGCCGGATCTCTGTGACTCCAGCCAGTAGCCGGTCCGGCCCATGCCGGTCTGGATCTCGTCGATCCAGAGCAGGGCGCCGGCTGCCGACGTGATCTCGCGCGCGGCCGCGAGGTAACCGTCCGGCGGTTCGACCACACCGTTCTCACCCTGGATCGGTTCCAGCACGACGGCGGCGGTCCGGTCATCGACGGCAGCCTCGAGTGCCGCGACATCGCCGTACGGGATGAACTCGACGTCACCGGGCAGCGGTTCGAACGGCTTGCGATACTTCTCGCTCGCGGTCAGCGCCAACGAGCCGAGCGACCGGCCGTGGAAGGCGCCCTCGGTCGAGATGATCTTGGTCCTGCCGGTCAGCCGGGTGATCTTGAACGCGGCCTCGTTGACCTCGGTGCCGGAGTTGGCGAAGAACACCCGGGCCCCGGCGTCGCCGCCGGTCACCATCCGGTCCAGCCGCTCGGCCAGGGCGACCTGGGACGGGGTGGCGAAGAAGTTCGACACGTGGCCCAGGGTGGCGATCTGGCCGGTGATCGCGGAGAGCACCGTCGGGTGCGCGTGGCCGAGGGCGTTGACCGCCAGGCCGGAGAGCAGGTCCAGGTGCCGGCGGCCGTCCGCATCCCAGACGTAACAGCCCTCGCCGCGGACGAAGACCCGTTTGGGCGGGCCGAACGTGCGCATCAGATGGTCGTCATAGCTCTTCAGCACGGCGGCCGAACTCCGGCCACCGGCAGCAGCAAGTTGATCACTGACGGCGGACAGCTCGCCGGGCAGGTCGGTGCCGGTCATGAGTTGTCCTCCGAGTCGTCGACAGTCGCAGCGATCGGCTCCGCCGGATCGGTGAAGCTGAACTCGCCGTTGGCCAGCTCCTCCGGCGGAATCCCTTCCGCAGCTGGGAAAACGCGGCTGCCCAACCGGATCAGACCGTCCTGGGTGACCATGGTGCCGATGCCGGCGTTGGTGAAGATCTCCAACAGTAGGGCGTGCGAGACCCGGCCGTCGATCACGGTGGCCCGGGTCAGTCCGCCCTCGACGGCTTTCAGACAGGCGGCCATCTTCGGCGCCATCCCGGACTCCAGCGTGGGCAGCAGCTCCCGCAGCTGGGATGCCGGCAGTTCCTTGATCACGTCGGTGCTGTTCGGCCAATCGGCGTACAGGCCCTCGACGTCGGTGAGCATCACCATCCGTTCGGCCTGCAGTGCGATGGCCAGCGCGGCGGCGGCGGTGTCGGCGTTCACGTTGTGCACCACACCGTTGCTGTCCGGCGCGATGCTGGCCACCACCGGGATGTGCCCGGCCGAGATCAAACCGTTGATGGCCTCGGTCCGCACCTTCGCCACCTCGCCGACCAGCCCAAGATCAACTTCTTCGCCGTCGATCACCGCGAGCTTCTTCACCGCGGTGAACAGGCCGCCGTCCTCGCCGGACATGCCGACCGCGAGCGCGCTCTGCTCGTTGATCAGTCCGACCAGATCGCGCCCGACCTGGCCGACCAGCACCATCCGGACGATCTCCATCGCCTCCGGGCTGGTGACCCGCAGGCCGGCCTTGAACTCGGACTCGATGTTCAACCTGTTCAGCATGGTGGAGATCTGCGGGCCGCCACCGTGTACCACCACCGGATGGACGCCGCAGCGCTTCATGAACACGATGTCCTGGGCGAACGCGCGTTTCAGATCCTCGTCGATCATGGCGTTGCCGCCGTACTTGATCACGACCGTCTTGCCCGAGTACGTTTCCAGCCACGGCAGCGCCTCGGTCAGGATGGACGCCTTCTCCACCAGGGAGAACTTCTCCGCCTTCCTGATGATCGTCATGAGCTGTACTCCGCGTTCTCCTTGACGTAGTCGTACGTCAGGTCGTTGGTCCAGATCGTGGTCTCGTGCTCGCCGGCATGCAGGTCGACCTCGACCTCGACCGCCCGGCCGCTGAGGTCGACCAGTTCGCGAGGCTCACCGATCGAGCCGCCGATGCACACCTTGATCTTGTTGAACGACACGTCCAGGTGATCGGGTTCGAAGATCGCGTCGGTGGTGCCGATGGCCGCCAGAACCCTTCCCCAGTTGGGATCCTGGCCGAAGACCGCGCACTTGAAGAGGTTGTTGCGGGCGATCGTCCGGCCGACGGTGATCGCGTCCTGCTCGCTGGCGGCGCCGCGGACGTTGATCGAGATCTGATGCGAGGCGCCTTCGGCGTCACCGAGCAGTTGCTGCGCCAGTTCATGGCAGACCGTGGTCAGCGCAGCGGTGAACGGCTGCCAGGACACGTCGACGCCGGAGGCGCCGCTGGCCATCGCGATCACCGTGTCGTTGGTGGACATGCAGCCGTCACTGTCCAGCCGGTCGAAGGTGGCTCCGGTCGCGGTGCGCAGTGCGGAGTCAAGATCATCGGCGCCGATCACCGCGTCGGTGGTGATCACGACCAGCATCGTGGCCAGACCCGGCGCCAGCATGCCGGCCCCCTTGGCCATCCCGCCGATCACCCAGCCGTCGCCGTGCGCCACGGCCTGTTTGGGATGGGTGTCGGTGGTCATGATCGCCCGGGCCGCGTCGGCGCCGCCCTCCGGTGTTGCCTGCTGAATCAGCGTCGGCACGGCCTCGGTGATCTTGTTCATCGGCAGTCGGGTGCCGATCAGTCCGGTGGAGCAGACCGCCACGTCGATGGCGCCGATCTCCAGCCCGGCGGCTACCGTCTCGGCGGTCTGATGAGTGTCGGCGAAGCCGTCCGGCCCCGTACACGCATTGGCACCGCCGGAGTTCAAGATCACGGCCTGCAGTTTGTGGTCCTTGATCACCTGCTCCGACCACAGCACCGGCGCGGCCTTCACCCGGTTGGAAGTGAAGACCGCGGCGGCGGTGTGATCGGGTCCGAGATTGCGGACCAACCCAAGATCGGGATTGCCGTTCTCCTTGATACCGGCGGCGATCCCGGCGGCGGTGAAACCCAAGGCTTTGGTGACGCTCACGGTGCCACTCCGATCGTGGTCAGCCCGGTGGCCTCGTCCAGGCCGAGGGCGATGTTCGTACATTGAATGGCCCCGCCGGCGGTGCCCTTGGCCAGATTGTCGATCGCGGCGATCGCGACCAGTCGGCCGGTGTGCGGGTCCACAGTCGCCTGCACGTGGGCGGTGTTGGCGCCGACGGTGGCCTGGGTCTGCGGCCAGCTGCCCTGCGGCAGCAGGTGCACGAACTGCTCGTCGGCGTACGCCCGCTGGTAGACGGCGTACACGTCGTCGGCGGTGATCGTCGGATCCGCCAGCTTGGCCGTGCAGGTGGCGAGGATGCCACGGGCCATCGGCACCAGCATCGGCGTGAAGCTCACCTTGGGATCGGCCGCTCCGCAGGCGATCAGGTTCTGCTCCATCTCCGGGGTGTGCCGGTGGATCCCGCCCACTTGGTACGGGGTGGCCGAGCCCATGATCTCTGCCGCAAGGTAGGTGACGGCCAGCTTCTTGCCCGCGCCCGAGGGTCCGGTGGCGAGCACCACCACGATGTCGTCGACGGTGATCAGACCGGCCGCGACCGCCGGCAACAGGGCCAGCGTGGAGGCCGTCGGATTGCAACCGGGGACGGCGATCCGCTTGGTGCCGGTCAGCTTCTCCCGCTGGCCGGGCAGCTCGGGCAAGCCGTACGGCCAGCTGCCGTGGTAGGTCGAGCCGTAGTACTGCTGCCACTTGTTCCCGTCGACGAGCCGGTGATCGGCGGCGCAGTCGACGACCAGCACCTCGTCGCCCAGCTGCTCGGCGATCTCGCCGGAGGCGCCGTGCGGCAGCGCGAGGAAGACGATGTCGTGACCGGCCAGGTGCTCGGCGTCGGTCGGCTCGACGCGTCGGTCGGCGAGCGGGACCAGGTGTGGGTGATGTTCACCCAGGCGGCTGCCGGCACTCTTCGCCGCCGTCACCGCCCCGATCTCGATCTGCGGGTGGCCGAGGAGCAGCCGCAGCAGTTCACCCCCGGCGTACCCGGTGGCTCCGGCCACCGCCGCTCTGTATGTGGTCACGGCATGATTATGCCAGGTTCTGTATATTTATGCCACTTGGTTTGGGGCGGGCACCGCAGTGGCGACCACAGCCGCGCGCGAAAGATGCCGCCGCACCCGAAATTTCGCGCGCGCCGGCATCTTTCGCGCGCGGCTGTGGAGGGCACGGGACTTTTCGCGCGCGGCGGCATCGTTCGCGCGCGGCTGTGGGGCGCGAGACGGATCGGGGTGGGGCTGGCGGTGCTTACGCCACCACGGCCGGGGGCGCGGGGCCCTCCCCGCACACGGAGGACGCCAGACCACGACCGCGGCAGCCGTACAAACCCGAGCGCGAATCAGACTCCCGAGACCTCCTCCGCCAACATCTGGTCGCTCTTGCTCTGGCGGAAGAACTTGGTGCCGAAGAGAAGGGCGGCGGCGAGGAAGGCGAAGACGCCGAGGGAGACGACGCCCCAGGCGCCGCTGTCGGTCGGTACGGATTTGTTGATCGCGGTGCGCATCAGCGGGGCGACGAAGCCGCCGAGGTTGCCGAGCGAGTTGATCAGGCCGATGCCGGCCGCGGCGGCGGCGCCGGTGAGGAACGCGGTCGGGTAGGCCCAGGTGATCGGGCCGACCGAGAGGAAGCTGGCAACTGCGAAGACGATGCAGACGATGCCGAGCAGCGGCTGACCGTTCGCGCCGGCCCAGGCCGAGCCGAAGATGAAGAGTCCGGTGGCGAGGTAGAAGCCGGTACCCCAGGTCCGGCGGCGGAAGACCGTGTTGGCACTGCGACCGACCAGGTAGCAGGCAATCAGACCGACCAGCCACGGAATGCCGGAGACCAGGCCGACCTGCCAGCCGATGTCCTGGCCGATCAACGACGACACCTGCTGCGGCAGATAGAAGGTGGTGCCGTAGACCGCGATCTGCAGGCAGAAGTAGATGATCGTGAAGTACCAGACCTTCCAGCTGGTCAATGCCTTCAAGATGCCTGACGGCCCGTCGGAGGTCCTCGCGTGATCCTCTCGAGCCATCGAGTCGGTCAGCGCCGTTCGTTCCGGATCGGTCAGGAACTTGGCCTCGGCGGGGCCGTTGATCAACACGAAGACGGCGACGATGCCGGCCGCGACCGCCAGAATTCCTTCGCCCATGAACATCACCTGCCACCCCTCCCAGGGGGTGACCTTCTCGCCGAAGCTGATCAGGCCGCCGCTGAGCGGTGCGCCGATCATCTGCGAGAACGGCTGGGCCAGATAGAAGATCGCCAGCATCTGCACCCGGACCTTGTTCGGGAACCACTCGGACAGGTACATGATCACGCCGGGAAACAGGCCGGCCTCGGTAACACCGAGCAGGAACCGCAGGATGATGAACATGGTGTCGTTATGGGTGAACGCGAACAGCGACGCCACGATCCCCCAGGTGATGGAGATCCGGGCCAGCCAGAACCGGGCACCGAACTTCTTCAGCATCAGGTTGCTGGGAATCTCGAAGATCGCGTACCCGATGAAGAAGATGCCGGCACCGAGCGCGAACGCGCCGTCGGAGACACCACGGTCGACCTGCAACGCCTCCTCTGCGAAGCCGACGTTCGTACGATCCAGGAAGGCGACGAAGTACAAGATCACCAACATCGGCATCAGGTGCCGCGCGGTCTTGCTGATCGCTGATTTCAGCTGCGGACTGCTGGTGTCGACTGTGCCGGCAGCTCGTCCTGGCGTGGACATCGTCTCTCCCTTGATCGGCGGCACATGCCGGACACCCAAGAGCGCCGCAGGGCGCCCCTTCAGTCCGGACACAGACTCGGGATCGTATAGGAAATAGGACCGAGCGCCAATCGAGGAAGTTGTCAGATTGCGACAGTGTCATATCCTGACAGGAGTGTGCAGGTCTGCTGCGTACGGTTCGAAGGAGGAACAGGATGAGGAAGTCAGCGCCGGCACCGGCGACGCCGAGGGTGGTCGACACCGAGGTGGACGTGCTCGTGGTCGGATCCGGTACGGGGATGGGTGCGGCACTCGCGGCAGCCGATCAGGGACTCGACACGCTGATCGTGGAGAAGACGGAGTACGTCGGCGGCTCCACTGCTCTCTCCGGCGGCGGGCTGTGGATCCCCGGCAACTCGACCCTGGGCGAGGCGGGCACCGGCGACTCGATCGAGGACGCGAAGACCTACGTCGGCGACCTGGTCGGCGACAGCTCACCCGTCGAGCGCTGGAGCTCGGCAGTTGATCATGGTCCGGCCGCCTTCGACCTGCTGCGGCGGACGACTCCGCTGCGCTTCATGTGGGCACCCGGCTACTCCGACTACCACCCCGAACACCCCGGCGGCAGTGCCACCGGCCGGACCTGCGAGGCCAAACCGTTCGACGCCAAACGGTTGAAGGAGTCCAGACGCCTTCTGCGCAAGGGAAATCTCGAGGCACCCGTGCCGATGCCGGTGACCAGCGTGGACTACCGGCTGATGAACCTGGTCACCAAGCTGCCGTCCAAGGGCGTCCCGGCAATCGTTCGCCGGGCCGTCCAGGGAATCGGCGGGATGGCCGTCGGCCGCGAGTACGTGGCCGGTGGGCAGGGTCTGGCCGCCGGCCTGTATGCCGGGGTGCTGGGCGCCGGCATCCCGATCTGGACCGAGACCGCGCTGACGAGGCTGATCACCACCGACGGCCGGGTCAGCGGTGCGGTCCTTGATCATCACGGTCGCGAGGCCACCGTCACCGCTCGCCGCGGGGTGATCCTGGCCACCGGCGGATTCGATCACAACGTCGCCTGGCGTCGGCAGTACCAGTCCGCCGGACTGCAGGACTGGAGCCTGGGCAACCCGGGCAACGTCGGCGACGGCATCCGGATCGCCCAGGAGGCCGGCGCCGACACCGCGCTGATGGACCAAGCCTGGTGGTTCCCGTCGGTCGCGCCGCTGGACGGCGGCTCACCAACCGTGTTGCTGGCCGAGCGATCGCTGCCAGGCAGCTTCATGGTTGATCAACACGGTCGACGGTTCACCAACGAGGCCAGGGACTACATGTCCTTCGGGCAGGCGGTGATCGCCCGGGAGAAGGCCGGCGATCCGATCACCAGCATGTGGCTCATCTTCGATCAGGCCTATCGCAACAGCTATGTCTTCGCCGCCGGCATCTTCCCGCGGCAGCCGCTGCCGAAGGCGTGGTACGGGGCCGGCATCGCCCACCGGGCAGGCAACGCGACCGACCTGGCCGCCTCGGTCGGGCTGCCCCTCGACGCGTTCAGCGGCACCTTCGACCGGTTCAACAACCTGGCCCGGTCCGGTGTTGATCATGATCACGGCCGCGGCCAGAGTGCCTACGACCGCTACTACGGTGATCCAACCCAGCGACCGAACCCCAACCTGCGCGCTCTGTCCGGCAACACGCTGTACGCGGTCAAGGTGGTGCTCGCCGATCTCGGCACCTGCGGCGGCGTCCGGGCCGACGGGCAGGCCCGGGCTCTGCGTGCCGACGGAACCCCGATCGAGGGTCTCTACGCCATCGGCAACACCGCCGGAAACGCCTACGGGCACTACTATCCCGGCGCCGGCGCGACCATCGGTCAGGGCCTGGTGATGGGCTACGTCGCGGCTCGGCACGCAGCCCGATCGGCGGCCTGATCGGCGGCCCGGTCCGCCATACTCCAGCCATGGCAGAGCGCTATCAGCCGACACCGGCCAAGGAACGCTACGCGGCGGTACGCCGCCGGGTCGAGGAGGCGGCGGCCGAAGAATTCCGCCGGCACGGCTACGCGGCAGTGACTGTGGAGTCCATCGCGCTCGCGGCCGACGTGTCCCCGCGGACGATCTACCGGCACTTCGGCAGCAAGAGCGGTTTGGTCGCTGCCTCGGCGCAGGGCTGGGCGGACGCCTTCACCGCCCGGCTGGCCGAGACACCGGCCGAGGCACCGATCAACGAGCGACTGCGCTCGGCGATCGGTGCTCTCGACCTGGACGACATCGACGAGGTCTCCCGCCCGCCGCTGCGGCAGGCCGCCGATGATCCGGCGGCGCGGGCGACCTGGCTGGCCACCATGTTCGAGCAGCAGGATCGGATCGCCGACATCCTCCGCCCGGCAGGAGAATCTGCCGATCCGAGTCGGGGCGACGTCTGGCGGCTGCGAGCCGGATTGATCTTGGTCGCCATGATCACCGGACTCGACGGCTGGCTCGACTCACCGCGGGACGCGCCGGCATCGACCTACGTGTTGGCCAATCTCGATCTTGCCGACCCCTTTCTGGAGGACCGTTCCTGATCCTGGCCGGCCGACTCGGCGTCACGAAGTGCGGTGCAGCTGGATGATGCCGCGCCGATTGGCCTCGGCCAGCGCCGCGGCCCGGCTGTCCACGCCGAGCTTGGTGAAGATGTGATGCAGGTGGGTCTTGACCGTGGCCTCGCTGACGAACAGTTCGCGGCCGATCGCCCGATTGGAGTGGCCCTGGCCGAGCAGCTCGAGGACCTCGATCTCCCGGCTGGTCAAGGCATCCGAGCCGGTACGCAGCCGGCCGACCATGCGCGCGGCGACCGATGGTGAGAGCGCGGTGCCGCCGGCGACCGCGCTGCGGATCGCGTCGAACAACTCGGCCGGTCGACTCTCCTTCAGCAGGTAGCCGACCGCGCCGGCGTCGAGCGCACCGACGATGTCGGCGTCCGAGTCGTACGTGGTGAACACCAGCACCCGGATGCCCGGTTCGGTCTTCATCAGTTGCCCGGTGAGCTGCACGCCGCCGACCTCGGCACCAAGATCAAGATCCATCAGCACCAGGTCGGGACGCAGCCGAGCCGCCAGCTCGAGCACCTGATCATGATCACCGGTGTCACCGACGACCTCGAAGTCGGACTGGGTGGACAGCAACGACGTCATCCCGTGACGCAGCACCGGATGATCATCCACCAACATGATCTTGATCATCAGTTCTCTCCGGCAGGATCGGGCACGTCGGCAGGAGTGTCGTCGATCGGGACGGTGGCGGCGATGACCGTGCCGCCGGGCCGGCTCTCCACGGTGAACTCGCCGCCCAGGTTCTGCACCCGCCAGGCCATCGCCCGCAGGCCGTAACCGCCCCGCTCCCCCGGTTCGCCCGGTTCATCCGATTCCCCCGGTTGATCGGCGTCGAAGCCGATGCCGTTGTCGGCGACGTCGACACCGACCTCGTCGTGGTGGAAGGTCAGAGTGATCTTGATCATGGACGCCTCGGCGTGCTTGCGGGCGTTGGTGATCGCCTCCTGCGCGACCCGCAGCAACGCGTGCTGGACCTCGGCCGGCAAGGCCCGCCGATTGCCGACCAGCTGCAGCTCGGCGCCGGTTTCGTCTGCGAGGTCCTGCAAGGCCGGGCCGAGATCCTGACCACTGAGTCGCTCGCTGGCCAGCCGGTGCAGCATCCGCCGGGTCTCGCTGAGGTTGTCCCGGAGCACCTGCTCCGCCTCCCGGACCGAGGTCCGGGCGGGACCATGATCATCTTCTGCCCAGGTCTGATCCGCGGCCTCCAGCAGCAGCAACTCGCTGGCCGTGCCCTGGACGACGGTGTCGTGCAGCTCGACCGCGACCCGGTGCCGCTCGGTGAGCATGCCGGCGTTGCGTTCGGAGGCGGCGAGTTGATCACGGGTCGTGATCAGGTCGTTGATCAACTTCTGCCGGGCGTCGAACAGCCGCTCGAGAGTCGCGTACGCCATCGAGAGCACCACTCCACCGGCGATCGGCCCGATCACCAGACCGAAGTCCCGGCCGCCGGACAACAGATACAGGCTGATCGCCACCGCAGCCACCAGGCCGGCGTTCAGCACGGTCGCTGTCCGCCCGGAATGCACCCGGTGGATCGCGAAGAACAGCGGGAACGCGCACCAGGCGAAGCTGGACGCGCTGATCACCAGACCGATCCAGATCACCGCCGCCGCCGTGATCGCGACCCGCTGCCGCAGCGGCGAGGGTTCGCCGACGACACCGAGCGCGTACACCAGCAGGCAGACCCCGGCGGCGACCAAGATCACCGTGCCGCGCGTGCTCAGGCCGTGGTTGGTGACGAAGCGGGCCGCGCAGATCGCGGTGATCAAGAACAGCGCGACGTCCACCACCCGGTCGATCCGGCGCAGTTCGGCCGGCCGGTTGGCGAGGGCTTGGGAGGTCGACATCACCGGCAAGTATTGCCGCAGCAGGCAGGCATTCCGCCCCGGCAACGCATCAATCGTTCGATTGATCTGTTCCTGGCCGATCGCTCGATGTCTCCTCGTTCTTGGCCGACCAGCATGGAGTGCGTTGGATTTCCCAAGCCTGCAAGGAGAATTGCCGTGAAGAAGATCCGATTCGCTCCGCTCGCCGCTGCCGGCGTCGTACTGGGCCTGACCGTGGTCGGTTGCGCCACCGCCGCAAGCGCCGATCCCGCCGATCGGGGCCGCGGAGCGGACAAGCCGGCCACCCCGGTGACGGTGGCGAAGAAGAACACCGTCACCCTGCCGCGGGTGACCGACGACGCCGCGATGACGGCGGCCCGGGCCGCGCTGACCCAGTGCAAGGCGGACGGGCTCGGCTTCGTCAGTGTTTCGGTGGTCGACCGTGCCGGACAGTTGCAGGCCTTCGTACGCGGAGACACCGCGGCCCAGCACACGATCGAGTCGTCCCGGCTGAAGGCCTACACCGCCGCGGCGTTCGGCGCCGACACCAGCGATCTGGTCGAACGGGCCGACAAGGGCGGGCTCCGCGATCTGCCGGACACCCTGTTCCTGCCGGGCGGCGTCTCGGTCAAGCAGGGCAAGGCGTCGATCGCCGGGATCGGTGTGGCGGGCGCGCCGGACGGCATGCTGGACCAGAAGTGCGCCGCCGCCGGACTGGCCGCGATCGCCAAGTGAGCAGCAGCGGACTCAGGATGACTCGATTCCCCCGCCGGCGCCGGATCTTGATACCGCTGGCGGCCGTAGCGTTGATCCTGTCGGCGTGCACCGGCCCGACCTCCGGGCCGGATCGGCCGCCTGCCAGCAAATCCTCGGCGGGTACGCCGCAGCCGACGGAGCCGACTCCGACAGCTCGGCCATCGGGACGCAGTCGGGCGGCGGCGAACCGGGACCTGATCCGGGCCACTCGCTCGGGCGACCTGGACTCCGTACGAAAGGCACTGGCCGAGGGTGCCGACCCGGATGCCCGCAGCCAGGCCGACCGGCCGGTGCTGCTGATCGCGACTCGGGCGAACCGGGTCGCGATCGTGCGGGCACTGTTGGAGGCCGGTGCCGATCCCGACGCCGAGGACTCGATCCGGGATTCGGCCTTCCTCTACGCCGGTGCCGAGGGACTCGACGAGATCCTGAAGCTGACGCTGGAGCATGGTGCCGACGTCAAGAGCATCAACCGGTACGGCGGCACCGCGCTGATCCCGGCCGGTGAGCACGCGCAACTGGAGACCATCCGGATCCTGATCGACGCCGGCGTACCGGTCAACCACGTCAACAACCTCGGCTGGACCGCGCTGCACGAGGCGATCGTGCTCGGCACCGGCTCCGACCGCTACGTCGAAGCCGTGCGGATGCTGTTGGCCGCGGGAGCTGATCCGTCGCTCCCGGACGGCAACGGGCGGTTGCCCAGGCAACTGGCCGCCGATCGCGGCTTCGACAAGATCGCCACCGAGATCGATCGGCACCACTGACCGTCCCGACGATTCGGTCCGTGGATCGGCATCCGCTTTGTCCGGGCCGACTGCCGCGAACCCTTGCGGGCGGACGGCAACCGGAGTGTCATGGGGCCAGGACGCGGGGACGTCCGGGGTTGCGCTGCGATGGTGCGGAGGGGTGGTCGTCGATGGCCGTCAAGACAGAACCTCAAGCGGGAACGAAGAGTTCCGGCGCGCGGACGAAGGGCAGATCGGGCGAACTGGCGCCCGACGATCCGGCCACGATTCGCAACATCGCGCTGGTCGGCCCGTCCGGCGCCGGCAAGACGACCCTGGCCGAGGCGCTGCTGGCGCACACCGGGGTGATCAATCGGGCCGGCACCGTCGTCGACGGCAACACGGTTTGTGATCATGATCCGGCCGCGATCCGGCAGCAGCGTTCGGTGTCGATCGCGGTCGCGCCGCTGTTCTGTGAGGGCGTCAAGATCAACCTGATCGACACCCCCGGATACCCGGATCTGGTCGGTGAGTTGCGGGCCGGGCTGCGGGCCGCGGACGCGGCCCTGTTCGTGATCTCGGCGACCGAGGTGTCCGGTCAGCGCGGCGGCGAGGGAGCCATCGATCCGAAGACGATCACCGAGTGGGAGGAATGCGCGGCGGTCGGCATGCCCCGTGCGGTCGTCATCACCCAGGTCGACCACCCGCGGGCCGATCCGGAGGCCACCGTCGCGGCCTGTCGGCAGGCGTTCGGCGGCGGCGTGGTGCCGCTCTATCTGCCGATCCGCGAGGACGGCCCGAACAACGATGCCAAGGGGGTCACCGGACTCTACGGACTGCTCTCCCAGACCCCGGCCGACCATGCCCCGTCCGGCAACGCCGACGACGCTCGCGCCGAGCTGATCGAGGGCATCATCGAACAGTCCGAGGACGAGACCCTGATGGATCGCTACCTGGGCGGCGAAACGATCGAGGTCGACACTCTGATCGCCGACCTGGAGACGGCTGTCGCCCGCGGCAACTTCTATCCGGTGATCCCGGTCTGCGCGCCGGCGGGGATCGGGCTGGATGCGCTGCTGGAGGTGCTGGCCGGCGGTCTCGGCTGCCCGCTGGAACGACGTCCGCAACCGGTGTCGCGGCTGCACGGCGGGCCGCATCCGCCACTGACGACCGATCCCGGCGGACCACTGGCGGCCGAGGTCGTACACACCTCGGCCGACGCCTATGTCGGCCGGGTCTCCTTGGTACGCGTGTTCTCCGGCACCCTGCGTCCGGATGTCTCGGTGCACATCAGCGGGCATCATCTGGCCGGACTGCCGGCCACCTCGGCCAATCCCGGCGCCGACGACGATGCCGGGCCGGACGAGGAGGAACACGACGACGACGAGCGGATCAACCACCTCTTCTCGCCACTCGGCGCGACGTTGCGGGAGATCCAGTCCTGCGTGGCCGGCGACATCTGCGTGCTGACCAAACTGGAGACGGCGGAGACCGGTGACACCATCTCGGCCAAGGACCATCCGCTGCTGCTGGAGATCTGGGATCTGCCCGAGCCGCAGCTGCCGATCGCGATCGTGGCGCACAGCCGCAGCGACGAGGACGCGCTGGTACGAAGCCTGGCCCGGTTGGTGGCCGCCGACCCGACGTTGCGGCTGGAACGAAATTCGGAGACCCACCAGACAGTGGTCTGGTGCATGGGCGAGGCACATGCCGACGTGTTGCTGTCCCGGCTGCGGGCGGGCGGAGCGGAGGTCGACACCGAACCGGTGAGGGTCCCGCTGCGGGTGACACTGGCCGGGTCGACCAAGGCCACCGGGCGGCACGTCAAGCAGTCCGGTGGCCATGGCCAGTACGCGATCTGTCAGGTCGAATTCGAGCCGTTGCCTCGGGGCAGCGGCTTCGTCTTCGAGTCGAAGGTGTTCGGTGGGGCGGTTCCGCATCAGTTCATCCCCAGCGTCGAGAAGGGGATCCGGGAGCAAATGCAACGCGGTGTCACCGAGGATCGACAGCCGGTGATCGACATCAAGGCGACCCTGGTCGACGGCAAGGCCCACAGCGTCGACTCCTCCGACGCGGCTTTCCAGACCGCCGGCGCGCTGGCGTTGAAGGAAGCAGCCGCCGACGCCGGCACGGTGGTGCTGGAACCGCTGGACGAGGTGTCGGTGCTGCTGCCCGACGACCACCTGGGCGCGGTGTTGGCGGACCTGTCCGGACGCCGCGGCCGGGTCCACGGCACCGATCTGGTCAGCCCGGGCCGGACCCTGATCCGCGCGGTGGTGCCCCGCACGGAGCTGTTGCGGTACGCCGTCGATCTTCGCGCGATGACCGCCGGAGCCGCGACCTTCACCCGTACCGGCACCCAGTATGACCTTGCCGGCTGATCATGGCCACCGTTCGCTACATCGTCGACGACGTCCAGGCCGCGGTCGACTTCTACCGTGACGAACTCGGCTTCCGGCTGATCATGCATCCCGCGCCGGAGTTCGCGATGCTGACCGCCGGTGACCTGCGGCTGACACTTTCCTCGCCGGTGGCTGCCGATCATCCGGGCGGCGGCTCCCGGCCGATGGCCGACGGCACGACCCAGCGACCGGGCGGCTGGAACCGGTTCGCGCTCGAGGTGGACGACCTTGCCGAGACCGTCGAGCGGCTGCGGCAGCACGGAGTCCGGTTCCGCAGCGAGATCGTCTTCGGGATCGGCGGCAATCAAGCGCTGGCCGAGGACCCGTCGGGGAATCCGATCGAACTCTTCCAGCCGACGATCCCCGAAGCGCGGGAGCAAGCAGCGTTCGACGCGGAGTGATCAACGCTCGCCATCAGCGGTCGCTGACCAGCGCCTCGACTCCGGCGAGGATCCGCTGGAGGCCGTACTCGTAGGCCTGGTCGGTCTGTCCGGCTTCGGCCGATGCGGCGAAGGCCCCGATGCTCAGCGGAAAGTCGGCGGCCCGGTCCCCGACCACCGCCGCCAGCGGCGCCCCGATCGCCTGCTCCGGATCGTCGGCACCCTGCTGCTGAACGATCCCGCGTACGTGCGAACTGACCAGCACCAGGGTGTCCAGCCGCTCCGCCGCCGTCAGCTCCAACTCGTCGAGTGCGGCCAGGCCGGCCTCCATCCAGCCGAGTTCGTTGGGCCCGATCAGCCTGCCGCCGGACGCGGCCGCGGACAACCAGCGATGCGTCCCGAAACCCGCTCGGATCGCGTCGGCCCAGGCTCGCAACCCCTGTTGCCACGAACCGGACGTATCCGGCGCCGGCCCCATCGCGGCCTCGATCATCAGCGCGACCAGTTCGGCTCTTGCCGGCACGTGCCGGTAGAGCGCCATCTTGGTCACGCCGACCTCGCCCGCGATCCGCTGCATCGACGCCGCCTCGATCCCTTCGGCATCGGCGATCCGGATCGCCGTCGCCACGATCAGCGCGCGATCGACCCGCGGTTTCGGGCCACGGCTGCCGAGCGTGGGCTCGGACCACAGCACGGCGGCCACCGACTCGTTTGACATTTGTGCACTTCACCCCTTGCCAACTGTGTCTACCAGATACTAATCTGTTTCCGGTAGACACAGTTCTGATCCGACAAGGGGATGTTGATCATGAAGGTGCTGATTTCGGGGGCAAGCATCGCCGGGCCCGCGGTGGCCTACTGGCTGGTGCGGCAGGGCCATCAGGTGACCGTCGTCGAGCAGGCGCCGACCGTCCGGGCCGGTGGCCAGGCAGTCGACTTCAAGGGTGCGACGCATCGGCTGGTGCTGGAGCGGATGGGTCTGTGGGATGACATCCAGGCGATTCGGCCGGCTCCGGTCGACCAGCACATCGTGGATGCCGCGGGCCACGTCCGGGCGGTGATCCCGCATGAGTTCACCGGCGGCGACGTGGAGGTGCTGCGCGGTGATCTCGGCCGGCTGCTGTACGAACGCACCGCCGACACTGCCGAGTACGTCTTCGATGATCGGATCACCGCACTGACCTCGTACGCCGATCGGGTCGAGGTCGAGCTGCGCAGCGGCCGCCGGGACAGCTACGACCTGGTGGTCGGCGCGGACGGCATCCACTCCGGCGTCCGGCGGCTGGCGTTCGGTCCGGAGGACGATTTCGTCGAGTTCCTCGGCAACTGCTACGCGGTGGTCGGCAGCAACTCCGCGGCGGCGATCGAGTCCGGTGACCATGATCGAATCAAATCCGGCGATTACAATCGACGCGGCCGGGCGATCGGTTATTGGTACAACGTGCCGGGACGGTTGGCGGCGATCGGCGGGCCGAAGGCACCCAACCTGTACGTCTTCTCCGCGCCGAAGAACGCCTACGTCCGCGGCGACATCGGGCAGCAGAAGAAGTTGATCATGGACCGGTACGCCGATGTCGGCTGGCGGGTGCCGGAAATGCTGGCCGGGTTGGCCGACGCGGAGGAGTTCTACCTGGACGGGATCAACCGGGTCCGGATGGACAGCTACACCCGTCCCCGGGTGGTGCTGGTCGGCGACTCCGCCTACGGCAACACCCTCGGTGGCTTCGGCACCGGCATGTCCGTCGTCGGCGCCTACGTACTGGCCGGCGAACTGGCCACCGCGAACGGCGATCTGAATGCAGCACTCGCCGGGTACGACCGGATCATGCACCGCTACGCGAAGGTCGCCCGGTCGGGCAGCGCCGGACCGTTTCTGGCGCCACCGAGCCGGCTGCGGATCAAGCTGCGTGACCTGACCTTCCGCAACCGGACGCTGTTCGGGCTGATGATGAGGATGACCGACAAGTTCGCCACCGACATCGAGCTGCCCGACTACGCCGAGTCGGCCATGAGTTGACCTCGATGACAAGAATCCTGCACCAGTCGGGTCCTGGCCGCCGTTTTCGAGGGGTTCGGGGTCACTGGTGCAGGATCCTTGTCATCTCCCCGGGGCCGACCGTCGATGAGTCCAGCTTGCGAACAGAACCTAAACGATTGACCGCGGACGGGCCGTTGCCGCTAACCTGACAACTCTTGCCGAGTACGAGATGAATCGGATTCACCGGTGAACACAACCCAGCCGATGACGGCGACGACGACCTCGCCGCTGCCCTATCGTTCGCTGATCTGGCTTGCGGTGGCGACCTTTTCCACCGGCATCGACGGCTACGTGCTGGCCGGTCTGCTGCCCAAGATCGCCGCCGACCTGAGCGTGACCGAGGCGCTGGCCGGCCAGCTGGTCTCGGTGTTCGCGCTCACCTCTGCGATCGCCGCGCCGGTGCTCGGTGCGGCCACCAGCGGCTGGGAACGCCGGCGGACGATCGTGCTGTCGCTGGCCGTCTTCGTCCTCGGCAACCTGATCGTCGGTCTTGCCCCTGGCTATTCGGTGGCGCTGTCCGGTCGAGTCGTCGCCGCTCTCGGCGCCAGCCTGCTCAACGCAGCCATCTCCTCCTACGTGATCCACCTCGCCCCCGAACAACATCGCGGCAAGGCGCTGTCCTTCGTGCTCGGCGGCTGGATGACGGCCACCGCGTTGGGAGTGCCGGTCGGGCTGCTGCTCGGCCAGTCGAGCTGGCGCTTCCCGTTGATCATGGTCGCCGTGGTCGGCACGATCGCGTTGATCGGCATCATGATCAAACTTCCCCATCTCCGGTTGCCGGTGACCACCCTGGCGGAGCGGCTGACGCCGTTGCGACAGCCGCGGCTGGTGGCCGGACTCCTTGTCACCACAGGGATCCTGTGCGCCAGCTACACCTGCTTCACCTATGCGGTGCTGATCCTGGGTCCGACCCATCGAGCCGGCTGGATGATCATCTTGATCATGTTCGGCTACGGCTTGGCCAGCATGCTCGGCAACGCGTTCACCGGCCGGCTGGCCGACCGGTTCACTCCACTGCGGGTGCTGACGGTGATCTTGATCGGGTTGCTGCTGAACAGTCTGGTCGGCGCGGTCGCCTTCCAGGTCGCGTCACTGTCGGCAATTGCCGTGCTGGGACTGGTGTGGTTCTTCGTGGCCGGCATCGGCAACGGCGGCGCGGCGGTGCCGCAGCAGGCCCGGCTGGCGTCGATGGCACCGCAGTCCGCGGCGATCGTGATGGCGCTGAACGCGAGTGCGATCTCGCTCGGATCTGCCCTCGGCAGCGGACTCGGCGGCGCGTCGCTGACCGCCGGGCTGGCGCCGTACGAGTTGTTGGGGGTAGCCGCGATCGTGCTCACCGCAACCCTGATCCTGCATCTGGTGGTGGCTCGGCTGACCGCACGTCGTACCGCGGCCGCCGCGGCCTGAGCAAGCAGATCGGTTCGGCCTCGCGGCCGGTCGCGTGTCAGCGATGCCAGCCGGGGTACGAGCCACGTGCGATGCTGAGGTCTGGCCGTCGACCGAAATCGTCAAGGATGGTGATCACCCGATGCCACGCGCGATCTGGACCGGAACCTTGTCCTTCGGCCTGGTCAGCATTCCCGTCGGGCTCTACCCCGCAACGCAGGAACACGAGGTGCGCTTCCATCAGTTCGAGAAGGGCACCACGTCGCGGATCCGCTACCGGCGGGTGAATGCCGAGACCGGCGAGGAGGTCGACTACTCCGACATCGTCAAGGGTGCCGAACTGCCCGACGGCGAATACGTCACGCTGACCGACAAGGAGCTGGAGGAGGTCGAGCCGAAGCGGACGAAGGCGATCGAGATCAACGACTTCGTCGATCTCGCCGCGGTCGACCCGGTGCATTACCAGAAGAGTTACTACCTGGCTCCGCGCGGTGAGGGTGCGGGCAAACCGTACGCTCTGCTGGCGGCGGCGATCGACAAGTCCGGTCGCGCCGGCGTCGCCTCGTTCGTGCTGCGCAACAAGGAACATCTGGCAGTGATCCGGCCGTACCAGGGCATCTTGATGTTGGAGACGATGTTCTTCGCCGACGAGGTGCGATCGGTGAAGTCGGTGATCGACAATCCGCCGGATGCGAAGTCCCTGTCCAAGCGCGACCTGGACATGGCGGCCGACCTGATCGGTTCGATGACCAGCGACTGGGAGCCGGAGAAGTATCGCGACCGCTACACCGAACGGGTCAACGAACTCGTCGCGGCGAAGAGCAAGGACGAGAAGTTCGAGACCGGCGAGGAGGAGCCCGAGGCCAAGGTGGTCGACCTGACAGCCGCCTTGAAGGCGTCGGTGGAACGAGCGCGGAAGTCCGGTGGATCCGCCAAATCTGGCAAGTCCGGCGGGAAGGGCGAGTCGTCCAAGTCTGAGCCGGAATTGGCCGATCTGTCCAAGTCTGACTTGTACGACCTGGCCAAGTCGTTGGACATCGGTGGCCGGTCCGGCATGAACCGCAAGGATCTCGAACAGGCGATCCGCGACGCTCAGTCGACTCAGGCCGCATCCTGATCTTGGTCGCCGATGGTGATCGAGTCGGCGAACCGATCAGGATTCAAGAAGCACCCCACCACTGCTCCCCCGTAGGTTGGTCTTGTTGATCACCACGGAAGGAAAATGATCATGGCAACCAAGACGACCGGCACGGCGAAGAACGACGGATTCAGCGCCGACGAACGAGCCGCGATGAAGGCACACGCCGATGAGCTGAAGGCCCAACGCAGCCGAGGCGGCAGCACGAGCAAGACCGACGGCGAGGCCGACGTACTGGCCAAGATCGCCGAGATGAACGACGTCGACCGGGCCTTGGCGACGAGGTTCCACGACATCGTCAGCGAGACCGCACCCGAGCTGACGCCGCGGACCTGGTACGGGATGCCCGCCTATGCCAAGAACGGCAAGGTCGTCTGTCATTTCAAGAACGCGGCCAAGTTCAAGACTCGCTACGCCACCATCGGATTCAGTGATCAGGCCGCGCTGGATGACGGAGACATCTGGCCGACCGAGTACGCGATCACCAAGATCACTCCGGCGACCGAGAAGAAGATCATCGAGCTGGTGCGCCGGGCCGCCGGCTGACCTCTAGCGCGGGCAGAGCTGCGCTTCGGCGATGGCGATCGTGCGCTGGTAGAGCGTGGGTTGCAGCGAGTTCGTGTTGAGGAACAACGCGACCTGCCGGCGGTGCAACTGCAGCACGCTGGTGGCATAGCCGTCGATGTCTCCCATCGACCCATAAACCGTGCCACAGGAGGTCGAACCGATCATCAGCCCGAGCCCGTAGCTCATCCCCGGCAGGCCGGCGGCGGTGAAGAAGGCCACCGATCCGGGCGTCGGCTCCTTCATCTGGGCGAGCAGGCTGCGCGACAGCAGCCGACCGCCCAACAGCGCGGCGAGGAACCGGTCGGCATCGCCGGCGGTGCCCACCATGGCCGCTGCCGCACCGGCCGCACTGGCACTGGTCCGGGTCGTCACGTCGACGGCCGGGCCCCGGTCCGACGGCAGCGGCGAGGCGAACGCGTACCCACGAGCCTGCCTGGGGACGGGCGTCGCCGTGCTGGGAAAGCTGGTGCCGCGTAACCCGAGCCGGTCGATCAGGCGGCTGTGGACCTCGTACGCGATCGAGTGCCCGGTCAGCTGCCGGACGACCTCGCCCAGCACGATGTAGTTGGTGCTGGAGTAGAAGAATCCCGTGCCGGGCGCGAAGTACGGCGGGTGCTGGACGGCCATCGCGATCAACTGAGCCGGCGTGTAGTCGGCACCTGGATCGAAACCGGTCGCGTACGAGTAGTCGAAGAGCCCGCTGCTGTGATTGAGCAACTCGCGAACGGTGATCTTGTCGGCATTCGGTACGGGTTCTCGCAGCAGCCCGGCGATCGGCTGATCGAGCGCGAGCCGGTGCTCCTGCACCAACTCCAGGACGACCGTCGCCACGAACGTCTTGGTCACCGAGGCGATCCGGAAGCGATCATCGGCCCGCATCCTCCTTCCCGCCGGAATGTCGGCCAGACCGGCAGCAGCGCGCCGGACCGGCCGCCCGTCCTGGCTGACCACGGCAGCGGCGCCAGGAATGCGGTCGACCTCGACCAGCTTGCCGAGCTCGGCCCGCAGCCCGGGCCGAGGTGACGCGTCAGCCGACGCGCGAGCCGGAGTCGGCCCGGCGACCATGATCAGCGCTGCAACAACTGCGGCGCAGGACTTCACCCACATCAGCGTTTCTCCTTACCTGGACCAGTCATGTCGTCAGCATCCCGGCGTCGCCCGGGTGGGTCTTGAACGGATGTCAGCTCAGCGCACAGTTCGAAGCTTGACAGTTAGAGCTCTAACAGTCATACTTCTTACTATGACCGAGCGCGAGATGGATCCCACCAGCAACCTCGAGCTGCTCCGCTGGGTCGGCTGGGCGCAGCAGCAAGCCGGGATGGAGTGGATCCGTGAGCGCGATCTGACCCATCAGCAAAGCTTCGTGCTCGGCTACGTCACGCAGAACCCGGGCGCGATCCAACGCGACCTCGTCGAACTGACCCGGACCACCGCGGCCAGCGTCTCCAGCCTGCTGCAGGGATTGGAGCGCAGAGGCCTGATCGAACGCCGTACGGAGAAGGGAAACGAGCGCAGCAAACGGGTTTATGCGACCGACGCCGGGGCCGAGCTCATCTCCGGTTTCGACGTCGCAATGCAGCATGCCGAGGAAACGATCCTCGCCCCGCTCGATCAAGACGAACGCGACACCCTGCACTCCCTGCTGACCAAGGTGACCTCGGCGCTGCCGCGACCCACCCGCTCGTAGCCGCGGGCCGGACAGCCCCTTGATCGCGTCGAGACTGTCGACGCGCACCCAACCACGCCCATAAGGCAACCGAATCGCTGCATCCTGCCCTGAAGGAGCACCATGAGCACCTCGAACACGAGTGCCGACACGGTCGGCACCAACCGCTGGTATCTGTCGTCGGCGCCGATCGTGCGCGCGATCATCCACCTCTGTGTGCCGATGGCGGCCGCGTTGATCGTCAGCGCCGTCTACAACGTGATCAACGCCGGCTTCATCGGCTCACTTCACGATCCCACGCTGCTGGCCGCAGTGACCTTCGGTTCGCCGATTCTCGGCCTGGTGATGGCCGTCGGCGGAGTCTTCGGCAGCGGCGGTAGTGCACTGGTGTCCCGGCTGCTCGGCGCATCCGAGCACGACCCGGCCAGGCAGCCCGGATCAAGCACGTCTCAGCCTTCTCGGTCTGGGGCGCCGCCGGAGTCGGAGCCGTGCTCGGTGGCATCGGGCTCGTCTTCCTGCATCCGCTGGTCTCCGCGCTGGGCGCGAACTCGACCGCACTACCGGCGACCAGCGATTTCGTCGGCCTGCTGCTCGCGTTCGTACCGGTGCTGGCCACCGCGTTCTGTCTCGAACAACTCGTACGAGCGCAGGGAGCAGCCCGGCAGGTGATGATCGGCCTGATCCTGTCGACCCTCGGCAACCTGGTGTTCGACGTGCTGTTCATCCTGGTCCTGCCCCTGGGTGTTGCCGGGGCCGCGCTGGCGGTCGGCCTGGCCAATCTGATCAGCGTGATCTACTTCGTCGGCTGGCTGTCCCGGCACGGCGAGCACGTCAGCCTTGCGCCGAAATGGTTCACCCTCTCCCCCGACGTGCTCAAGCCCGTCCTCGGAGTCGGCGTCGGTGAGCTCGTGCAGGCCGGCTTCCTGATCGTCACCTCGCTGGTGCTGAACAACCTTGCCGCACATTATGGGGACGGCCCGCTGGCGGCGATGGGGGTCGCGGTCCGGATCGCTCAAGTGCCCGAGTTCCTGATCATGGGCGTGACCCTCGGCGTGTTGCCGTTGCTCGCGTACGCGTTCGGGAAAGGAGACCGTCAGCGCCTGTCGGCATCATTGCGCGGGGCCGCGATCACGGTCGGTGGCATCGCGCTGATCTTCTCGGTGATCGTCTTCGGCTTCCGCGACCAGGTCTTCTCCGCGTTCGTTGCCGATCCCTCCCTGCTGACGCTCGGCGCCACCATCATCACCGCACAGCTCGTCTCGATGATCTTCAACGGGTTCAGCGGCCTGATCACTTCGCTGTTCCAGGCCACCGGACATGCCCTGCCGGCCACGATCATGTCGACGACACAGGGGATCCTGTTCATCCCGATCGTCATCCTGGCGAACCTCTGGTTCGGGCTCGACGGGATCATCTGGGCGCTGACCGTCAGTGAAGGTCTGGTGCTGGTCGCCGGCGTCACGATGTGGATGATCTCCCGTACGGCGATCAACCGGGGGCTGGGCGAAGGAAGTCTGCAACGCGCCGAGGCCGTCCTCGAACACGCCTGATCGCGATCACCCAAGTGTGCTGGGGCGATCGGATGTGCTGGGCCGATCGGCCCGCACCTGCCGGTGATTCGGGTCGATATGGGTGGTCCAACCGCGACGGTCCAGGTGCTCCAGCAGCGGGATGATCACCCGGCGGGTCGTGTTCAGCACCTGCCGGGCCTCGCCGGCGGTGAACGGTTGCGGCAGCTCGGCCAGGATGCGGGCGGCGAGCTCGGGTGCCGCCGGCAGCAGCACCACCTCGTCGGTGAGCCGGATGATCCGGCCGGCCCGTTCAGCTGCGGCCAACTCCTGCCGGCCGAGCCCCCAGCCGTCGAGCTCGGGTTGGGTCGGCGCGGCGAACGGTGCCGCGTCGAGTTGCCTGGCCAGCTCTCCAAGGCCGAGCTCGGCCGCGCCCAGACCGCGGGCGGCCACGTCTGGGTCGGTGACCCGGCCGTCACGGATCAGCAGCCCGGAGGCACGCACGAGTTGTGGGATCAACTGTCGATCAGGCACCACGATCAAGTGCCGGACGGCGTCGATGGTCACAGTCGGGTCGAGCGGATCGGTACGAGCCCGGTCGCCGACGACCCTCCGCAGCTCCTGCTGCCAGCCAAGCCAGGCTTGTGGGTCGACGAGCCAGTCGTCGACCAAGATCAACTCGCCCGGATCGGACACCGGCACCCCGTGCAGCTCCAGCTCGGACCGTCGGACCGCGCCACGGCGGCGGACCTCCCCGGCCAGCACGGCATCGTCCGGCGCGACTTCACGCTCCAGCAGTTCCTGCGCACGCTGTCGTGCTGCGCCGCGCCGGCGCAACTCCGGTGGGTCGACGTCGAGCACGATCGCCCCACCGGCGACGGTGTGCCGACTCGGATCGCGCAGCACCAACCGGTCCCCGGCTGCGACCGGCAACGGGTGCTGCAAGGTGAGCCGGACGATCGGTCCGCCGAGCGGTCGCAGTCGGACCGGGACCGCGGCCGTGCCCAGGTGACCGACCAGGTTTATGGGGAGGCCCTCGGGCGGCATCGCGGCCCGGCAACGGACGTCAACGACCGCCGACCGGGGCCACGCGCCTGGGGTGAGCAGGGCGGTTCCGCGGCCCACCTCGCCGGTGCCGACTCCGCGCAGATTCACCGCCACCCTGGCCACCGCGTCGACCCGCTGGTGATCCTGACCGAGTGACTGCAGGGCACGCACCTGGACCCGGCGACCGTCCAGCTCGAGCTGGTCGCCGACGGCCAGCTGACCGGAGCCCAGCGTCCCCGTGATCACGGTCCCGGCACCCCGGATCGAGAAGCAGCGATCGATCCACAGCCGGACCCGGCCGTCGAGGTTCGGCTTCGGGAGCCGGCCGGCCAGCCCGGCCAACTCCGTACGCAGTTGCGGAAGTCCTGCGCCCGTCTTTGCCGAGACCGCGACCGCAGGCACCGTGCCCAGGCTCGACTCGGCGATCCGCGCGGCCGCCTGTGCCAGAGCCGGTTCGGGATCAGCAAGATCACTGCGGCTGACCACCAGCAGTCCGTCGGTGATCCCCAGCGCGTCCACGGCCGCGAGATGATCTTCGGACTGTTGCCGCCAGCCCTCGTCCGCGGCCACCACGAACATCACCGCCGGCGACGGTCCGAGACCGGCGAGCATGGTGGCGATGAAGCGTTCGTGGCCGGGCACGTCGACGAAGGCGAGTTGCGGATCGGCGAGACCTTCCGGATCCAAGGTGGTCCACGCATAACCGAGTTCGATGGTCAGCCCGCGCCGCTTCTCCTCGGCGAGCCGATCCGGATCCATCCCGGTCAGCGCCCGGACCAGGGTCGATTTTCCATGATCAACATGACCCGCGGTCGCGATCACGTGCACCTAGCGCGCCTCCTGCCGAGCGGCGTTGTTGATCGCGTCGATGATCAGCGGATCACACTCGGCCGGCACGCAGCGCAGATCCAGCAGGCACCGCCCGTCCTCGACCCGGCCCACAACCGGCGGTTGTCCGGTCCGCAACCGATGCGCGTACGGGGCCGGGAGCGCGAGAGCCCAACCAGGCAACGACAAACCCGGCGCGCTGCCACCGCCGACCGCACCGTCGGACGGCACCACGGAGGCGCCCAGAACGTCGGCGACCGCTGCCGCGACGGCCTCGGTCCGAGCCCGCAGCGCCTCCGGCTCGACGTGCAGGGAGTGCCAGGTCGGGGTGGCCGGGCCGGACACGGTCGCCTCCAGCGCTGCCAGCGTCAGCTTGTCCACGCGTACGGCACGTGCCATCGGATGTCGCCGGAGTCGTTCGATGATCTCCGCCTCGCCGAGCAGCAGACCTGCCTGCGGTCCGCCCAGCAGCTTGTCGCCACTTGCGGTGACCACCGCAGCGCCGGACCGCAACATCGAATCCGCATCAGGTTCGTCGGCGAGCAGCGGATCGGCAGCCAGCAGCCCGCTGCCGATGTCGGCCACCACCGGCACGCCCAGGCCGGCAAGATCATCGACCGCAACGCTGGAGGTGAAGCCGCAGATGCTGAAGTTGCTCGGATGCACCTTGACGATGCAGCCGGTGTCCGGGCCGATCGCGTCGGCGTAGTCGCTGAGCTTGGTCCGGTTCGTACTGCCGACCTCACGCAGCCGGGCGCCGGTGGAGGTGATCAACTCGTGCAGCCGGAATCCGTCACCGATCTCGACCAGCTCACCTCGGCTGATCACGACCTCACGACCGGCCGCCAACGCGGTCACGGCGAGCAGCAACGCGGCCGCCCCGTTGTTGACCACCGCCACGGCGCCGGCAGCGGGCACGGCGGCCCGCAACGCGGCGAGTGCTCCGCGGCCGCGCCGGGCTCGCCGGCCGGTGTCCAGATCGAACTCCACGTCGGTGGCACCACCGGCGCGTTCGATCGCCTGCAGGGCAGCCGTCGACAACCTGGCCCGGCCGAGGTTGGTGTGCAGCACGATCCCGGTCGCGTTCAGCACCGGCTGGATGCTGGTGGCCGCCGACGGCAGCAGTCCGACGGCCACGTCGGTGACCTCCGACGGTGCGATCATCCCGGCTCGGGCCCGATCCTGCGCGGTCCGGACCGCCTGCTTGATCAGCCGCGGGCCGAGCGCCGAACCGGCCCGCTGCAGGCGCGGATCTGCCAGCACCAGGTCGGTGCGTGGCACCGCCCGGCGCGGATCCTGCTCGTCGTGCGCCATCCTCGGCACCCTCCGTGTCCGGCAACAACCCGCACGTACTTGGCGGAGACGGACGGGAATCGAACCCGCCAAGCCGAGCTACTCGGCTTCACCGGTTTTGAAGACCGGGAGGGCCACCAGGCACCTGTACGCCTCCGCGCAGCAGCGTAGCGATCATGATCCGGTCCGGACCGCGGCCCCTAGAGTGCGTCACATGGCCATCGAGCTGAGCGACTACCGACTGACCCAGTACGCCCACGGCGGCGGATGCGCGTGCAAGATCCCGCCGGGCGAGCTGGAGCAGACGCTGGCCGGTCTGGCGCCGTGGACGACACCTGATCTGCTGGTCGGCCTGGACACCGGCGACGACGCCGCCGTCGTCCGCATCGACCACAGCGGACGGGCCGTGGTCGCCACCACCGACTTCTTCACCGCCGTGGTGGACAACGCGTACGACTTCGGCCAGATCGCCGCCGCCAACGCACTCTCCGACATCTACGCGATGGGGGCCGAGCCGCTGATCGGGCTCAACCTGGTCGGTTGGCCGCGGGAGGTGCTGCCGATGGAGTTGCTGGCCGAGGTGCTGCGCGGCGGCGCCGAGGTGGCCAGGCAGGCACACCTGCACCTGGCCGGCGGGCAGAGCATCGACGACCCCGAGCCGAAGTACGGCCTGGCGGTGACCGGACTGGCCGACGAGAACCGGCTGTTCCGCAACGACGCCGCCGAGCCGGGTCTGCCGCTGACGCTGACCAAACCGCTGGGCATCGGCGTGCTGAACAACCGGCACAAGGCCACCGGCGAGGTGTTCGACCAGGCGATCGAGACGATGACGACGCTGAACGCAGCCGCCGCCGACGCCGCCCACACCCGGGGCGTACTCGCGGCCACCGATGTGACCGGGTTCGGGCTGCTGGGTCACGGCTACAAGATGGCCCGAGCCTCCGACGTGTCCTTCGTCATCGACCATGCGGCCGTCGATTACCTCGATGGCGCGCGGCAGTCACTGACCGACGGCTACGTCAGCGGCGGCACCCGCCGCAATCTGGCCTGGGTCCAGGGTCAACTGGACACCCGGCTGGACGAGGACGAGTTGCTGCTGTTGGCCGACGCGCAGACCAGCGGCGGTCTGCTGGTGGCCGGCGAATTGCCCGGTTACCCGATCATCGGCGAGATCGTCCCGGCCGCGGAACGCCGATTGATCGTCCGCTGAGGCTCACGCCTTCGGCTCGTTGGTGCGCTGGCGATACAGCCGCTCCCGCTCCGCCACCCGTTCACGTTGGGCAAGTCGCTCCCGCTGAGGTCGTACGGTGTACTTCGGATCGGCCGCAGAATCCTGCCCTGCTTGGAAAATTCCGAACCGGGTGCACACCGATCCCGCCAGCAGAGCCGCCCCACTGAGCGCCGACGCGATCCGGCTGCGTCGGCCGAGCAACAGTGCGCCGGCGGCGCCGACCCCGGTCAGGATCCGGCTCGCCGCCATGAATCGACCAGCCCGGCCGCGATGCAGCGTCTCCGCGGTCACCCCCATCGATCGTTCCATCCGCTGACTGAACACCAACTCCACGGCCGAGCCGATCACCGCGAGCCTGCGGGCCGGTGCGGCTTGATCGGTCGGGGTCGCGACCATCGCGAGGCCGGCGGCAGCGCTGGCAGCCGAGCCGGCGAAGACGAACGGCAACTCACGTCGGGCGCTGTGCCAGGCCGGCGTCGCCGTGTCGCTGATCAGCACCGCGGTGTAGGTGCCGACCGCCGGGGCCACCGCTGCGGCCATCAGGCCGGTCGGCCGGGCCGCGACCTGCAGCAACCGGCCGGGGCGGCCGAGGTCGACCGGCAGCAGCCGGGACAGCTCGGCCACCGCGGCCAGGCCTGCCGGCGGACCGAACGCAGCCAGCGACCAGGTGCCGACCGACATCGGCGAGGTCGGCTTGATCACCCGCAGCATGTTCAACGTCCGCGACGGTTTGCCCAGATCGTGGACCAGTGTGTAGAGACTGGCCGAGACTCCGAACAGCGCGCCGAAACGACCGATCCGGCGCAGCGCCGGCCGATCCGTCAGGTCGGCACCGGCGGCCAGCAGCGACGACCCACTGGCCAACCCGCCGAAGAAGAAGTAGAGCGGGATGTCCGCCTTCCAGGGAGCGGCCTTGACGATCGGCCGGCCGTAGTAGGAGCCGAAGTCGGCGTCCGGGACCACCGGTCGTTCGCCCTTGTTGCCGCTGCCGCGCGGGCTCATCGCCGGCTCCCCAGGAAAGCGGCGCCGGCCGCGGCGAGCATGCCCAACGTGGCCAGTCCGGCCCGCTTCCACATCGCCGGCAGATCGTTGGTCGACGCCTGCGGGTCCGGCGGCAGTCCGTAGGTCTCCGGCTCGTCCAGCAGCAGGAAGAACGCACCCGCACCACCGACCCCGTCGTCGGGGTCGGCGCCGTACAACCGGGCATCGGCGACGCCGGACTCGTGCAATTGCCGGACCCGCTGATCGGCCCGCTCCCGCAACTCGTCCAGATCGCCGAACTGGATCGACTCGGTCGGACAGGCCTTCGCACACGCCGGCGTCATCCCGGCACCCAGCCGGTCGTAACACAACGTGCACTTCTGGGCGACGCCGACGTTCTTCACCTCCGGCTCACCTTCCCGGCGTTCGATCACCCCATACGGACAGGCCGGCACGCAGTAGCCGCAGCCGTTGCAGATGTCGTCCTGCACCACCACGGTGCCGAACTCGGTCCGGAACAACGCACCGGTCGGGCAGACGTCCAGGCAGGCAGCGTTCGTACAGTGCTTGCAGACGTCGGAGGACATCAGCCAGCGGAACTCGGTCCGTTCGCCGTCGCTGTCACCGGGCTTGTCGAACGACGGCATCCCGAGGTCGACCGCCCGATCATGATCAGCCCCTTCATGATCAGCTTGCCGAACCGGCTGTTCGATGAAGGCGACGTGTCGCCACGTGCTTGCGCCGAGCGCCCCGGTGTTGTCGTACGAGCTGCCGAGCAGTTCGTAGATGCCGTCCTGCGGCACCCCGTTCCACTCCTTGCAGGCAACCTCGCAGGCCTTGCAGCCGATACAGATCGACGTGTCGGTGAAGAATCCTTTGCGTGGTGGGGGTTCCGACCAGCCGGCGTCGGGAGCCGGGCCGGTCGGGCCGGCGGCAAACGCGTGATCAAAGAACGAGCGACTCATCGGTCCCCCTTCGCTGGGCTGTCCGCGACGTCCGGCGGCGGAGTCCGGTGGGCCTGGCCGGTGTCCAACGTGATCCCTGCCCGGCGACGATAGTCCGCCACAAAGGCCAGCAGCTGCGGGCCCCGCGGGCGTCGTCCCGGTCGGATGTCGCACGAGGCGACCTTGCTCTCCTGGATGTGCACGTTCGGATCGAGCGTGACCCCGAAGAGATCGTTGGCCGAGTCACCGCTCACGACGGCCTGGTCGCCCACGCCCCAGTGATACGGCAGACCCACCTGATGCACCGTCCGATCACCCAGTTGCAGCGGCCGGATCCGCTCGGTGATCAACACCCGAGCCTCGATGGCGGTCCGCGCACTGACGATGGTGGCCCAGCCGAGCTGCTCCAGCCCACGTTCGGCGGCCAGCTGTGGAGACACCTCACAGAAGAACTCCGGTTGCAGTTCGGCGAGATAGGGCTGGAAGCGACTCATCCCGCCGGCGGTGTGATGTTCGGTCAGCCGGTAGGTGGTGAACACGTACGGGTAGACGTCGGCGCCCGGTGCGTCACCGGACGGGTTCTGCAAATTGTCCGGACGCGGGAACGTCTGCCGTGCCGGGTTCGCCTGCTGGCGATACAGCCGATTCGGTACCGGTGACTCCTGCGGCTCGTAGTGGCTGGGCAGCGGACCGTCCAGCAGTCCGGTCGGCGCATACAACCAGCCCTTGCCGTCGGCCTGCATGATGAACGGGTCGTCGCCGGCCAGCGCCGCCACCCCACTACTGCCCTCGGGCGGTCGATAGGACGGGGCCTTGTCGGCCTCGAAGTCCGGCACGTCCGGACCGGTCCAGCGTTGTTGATCTTGGTCCCAGACCACGTACGCCTTGCGATCGCTCCACGGTCGCCCGTCCGGATCGGCGGAGGCCCGGTTGTAGAGGATGCGCCGGTTGGACGGCCACGCCCAGCCCCATTCCGGCGCCACCCAGGACTGTTCGGAGCCGGGACGGCGGCGCGCAGCCTGATTGACCCCGTCCGCATAAACACCGGTGTAGATCCAGCAGCCGCCCGAGGTCGTACCGTCCTCGGCCATCTCGGTGTAGCTCGACAGCGGCTGTCCCGCCTGCTCGCCGGTCAGGTGGCTGCCGTTGATCTCGGCCAGCACCGCCTCGGCGTCCACCTCCCCGGCGGCGTCGGTCGGATAGTCCCAGGTCAGGTCCAGCAAGGGGCGGTCTCGGTCGTCGTCGGAGCCGGCCAGCCGTTGCTTGATCTTCTTCCCCAGCAGGAACATGAACTGCAGATCGCTGAGGCAGTCACCGGGCGGCTCGACCGCCTTGTGATGCCACTGCAGCATCCGCTGCGTCTGGGTGAACGATCCGGACTTCTCGGTGTGGGCCGCCGCCGGCAGCACGAACACCTCGGTGCCGATGTCGGCGGTCTTCAGCTCGCCGGTGTCGATCTCCGGCGCGTCCTTGAAGAAGGTCGCCGATTCGATCAGGTTGAGATCGCGGACCACCAGCCACTGCAGATGGGACAGCGCGAGCCGCTGCATCTTGGCGTGGGCCGAGCCGACCGCCGGGTTCTGCCCGAGTAGGAAGTAGCCGTCGATCTTGTCCTCGAGCATGTCCATCACGGTCTGGTAGGTGCCGTGATCACCGGTCAGCCGAGGCAGGTAGTCGAAGCAGAAGTCGTTGTCGGCGGTGGCAGCATCGCCCCACCAGGACTTCAACAGACTGACCGTGTAGGCCTTCGCATCGGCCCAGAACCCCTTCTGGTCCGGGCTGACGATGCCGGCCACGAAGTCGTCCAACGTCTCGTGCGAACCGACCATCGGCATCGGCAGATAGCCCGGCAGCAGGTTGAACAGGGTCGGGATGTCGGTGGATCCCTGGATGCTGGCGTGGCCGCGCAACGCCAGGATGCCGCCGCCCGGACGGCCGATGTTTCCCAACAGCAGTTGGATGATCGCCGCAGTCCGGATGTACTGGATGGCCACCGTGTGGTGTGTCCAGCCGACCGAGTAGACCCAGGCCGTGGTCCGATCACGACCGCTGTTGGCGGTGACCGCCTCGCACACCATCCGCAACTGCTCGGGGCTGATCCCGCACGTTTCCTGCACCAACTCGGGTGTGTAGCGGGCGAAGTGCCGGCGCAGGATCTGGAAGACGCAGCGCGGGTGTTGCAGGGTCGGGTCGGTCTCGATCCCGGACGTACCCACGGCCGGCCCGTGACCGCCGAGCTCGTGGCCGGAGCCGCGCGACGCCTTGGATTCAGGATGTTCGAGATCGCCGGTCGATCCAGGCGACTCGGTCTCGGGATCCTCGTGCGGCTTGCGATCGCCGGCCGCGGCGTGCTCCTCCTGTTGCCCCGCATAAGCCCAGCTGTCCGGTTGGTACGTACCGGACTCGGGATCGTAGCCGGAGAACACCCCGTCCAGGTCGTCCACGTCGACGAAGTCCTCGCTGACGATGTGGCTGGCGTTGGTGTAGGCGCGGACGTACTCGTCGAAGTACTTCTCGTTGCTCAGGATGTAGTTGACGATGGCGCCCAGGAAGACGATGTCGCTGCCGGCCCGGATCGGCACGTACGCGTCGGCCAACGCCGAGGTGCGAGTGAATCGCGGATCGACGTGGATCACCGTCGCACCACGCGCCTTGGCCTCGGTCACCCACTGGAACCCGACCGGATGGCACTCGGCCATGTTCGAGCCCTGGATCACGATGCAGTCAGAATTCTGCAGGTCCTGCAGGAAGCCGGTGGCGCCGCCACGGCCGAACGAGGCTCCCAAACTGGGAACCGTTGCACTGTGTCAAATACGCGCCTGGTTCTCGATCTGGATCGCGCCCAGGGCGGTGAAGAGTTTCTTGATCAAGTAGTTCTCTTCGTTGTCCAGGGTCGCCCCGCCGAGTGCGGCGATGCCCATGGTGCGGCGCAGCGGCCGGCCGTCCTCGTCGGTGTCCTGCCACCATCGCCGCCGGGACTCCACCATCCGGTCGGCGATCATGTCCAAGGCGGTGTCGGCGTCGAGCCGTTCGAAGTCGGCCGCTCCCGGTCGACGGTAGAGCACGTGCTTGAGTCGATTGTCGGCGTTGACCAGTTGTTCGCTGGCCGATCCCTTGGGGCATAGCCGGCCGCGGGACACGGGCGAATCCGGGTCGCCTTCGATCTGTACCACGTGATCGTCCTTCACGTACACGTTCTGGCCGCAGCCGACCGCGCAGTAGGGGCACACGCTCTTGACCACGCGGTCCGCGGTCTCGGTCCGGGCGGTCCAGTCCCGCGTTCGCGCCGACTCCACCGCAGCCCCGCGGCCGAGCGGATCGGCCCCGGTGAGTTGGCGCACCACCGGCCAGTCCAGGAAGGTCCTGCCCCTACCCATCGGTCACCTCCGTCGGCGTCCAGCCGCGTGATTCTGCTGCGTTGCTCGCCTGCTCACCATAACGACATCTGCCCGGCGGGGGCAGCCCTCAATCCTCAGCCGGGGGCCGCGCGCCGCCACCCCAGTCCAGGACGAGGCCGGCGGCCAGCACGGCTCGTCGGAAGAAGCGGTACGACAGCAGCAACGCCAGTCCGAACGCCGGCGCCGAGCAGGCGGTGGCCAGCGGCACCGCCAGATTCGTACTGACCATGATCAAGAACGCCGAGCAGGGCGAGACTCGACCGCCCAGAACTGTGCGGTTTCGCGACGCGTCAGTCGGGCGGGACGGCTGCTGAGGACTCGATGATCTTGGCAGCGACTGCCCTGGCGACTTCGTCCGGCGAGAGCTGGGTCGTGTCGACCGCCGGTAGCCCCAGGTTCCGGTAATCGGCGGCATCGGACAGCACTTCCTCGATGTCGTCGGGTTCGTTGCGTGCCGTCAGACGCTGCCGCCGCACATCGTCGGCACAGTCCAGCAGAAGCCACGGCCCATCCGGCCAATCAGCCAGCTCGCCCGGAGTGCAGACGCCGAGCAGCACCAGGTCTGCCGGGAGAATCACGTCGGCGATCGCTCGGATCAGCCGTCCGTACGGCTCCCAGGTTTGCGGCGTCTGTGGGATCGGAGCGCCTGCGAGTTCGCCGGCCGGCCCCATCAAAGCGTCCCAGTCCAGCACCACCCGACCGGGCATCAGCCTGCGCAGCCGCGGGACGATCAGGCTCTTGCCGGCACCGGGCGCGCCGAGGACGTAGTTGATCACGATCGACGACGCTAACCCGACCCACCAGTCAGCAGCCACCCGTTTGCGTCGGCATGCGCCGACCCCGAACTTGCGTGACGAAAATGCGAAATCTGGCGTCGATCCCTTGCACCTTCGTTACGCAACTTCGCCAAGCGACCTGGAGTCGACGAATCGCGGGAAGGCTCTGCCTCTGTTCTTCCTTCTTGGCAAAGCACCAGATCGCCGGCGGCGATTCACCCCCTTGACGCCGGGTGATGACCCTCGCGTACGGCCCGCATCTGCTCTCCGATCTGCTGAACCGCGCGTGCTACGGGGGTTTCGGCAGAGTCGACTCTGACCGGCTGCCTCGCCCATGGTTCGTACTCGCGCTCGATCACTTCGGTCCAGGTCGGCTTCACCAGACCGTCCACATCCGAGTCACGCGTCTCCACTCGTCGACGATGCTCCGCCCGATCCGAGCAGACGACCTCGACCTCTACGATCGCCGCACCGGACCTCGCTGCCGTCTGGGACCAGGCGTCCCGAGTGAGTGCGAGCGGGTTCACACACTCGACGACGACATCCAGGCCAGCTTGAAGCTGTTCTGTCGCCAACTGGTGTGCCACCGCGTAGCCGACCGACCCCAGTGGATGAGACAAGGACGACGCTGCGACGATCGCCTGCTCGATCCGGTCCACCCGCAGGTACGGGGTCGCGGTCTCGCGGGCGAGCGCTGCCGCAATCGTCGACTTCCCGGTGCCCGGCAGGCCACCGATCACCACAAGGACTGGTCGCATACGCAGACTCTTCCACCTTCGCCGCCCGTCCCGGCTTCCGCGGGCATGCGAGTCCTGCTTGTGCTGCGCGAAAATCTGTGGCCACGGCCGGCGGTGACTGCAAGGGTGTCCTCATGATCATGCCGGAGGATGCCCTCCCGCGAATCGTTGATGACCTTCACGGACTCCGTTCGCCCTGGGCGCTGGTCGGCGGCCTCGCTGTTTGCGCCCGGGCACAATCGCGACCGACCGCGGACGTCGACATCGCCGTCGCCGTGCCCGATGATGCGACCGCCAAAGCACGGGTCGATGACCTGATTTCGATCGGCTACCGGCCGAGGGAGTCGATCGTGCATGACCAGACGGGTCGACTCGCGACGGTACGGTTACTCGCGACTGTCGCCGGCGAGGACGTGGCCGTCGACCTGTTCTTTGCCAGTTCCGGCGTCGAAGTCGAGACCGTGACCGCGGCGGAGAGGTTGGAGGTCCGGCCGGGCTTGAAAATCCCGGTTGCCCGGATCGGGCACCTGATCGCGGTCAAGCTCTGCTGGCGGCGTAGCGAAAAACGCGACCGCGACCTGCGCGCGTTGATCGAGCGCGCAAACGCCGACGACCTCCGGGACGCCCGTCACCTGATCACTGTGATCACCGGGCGCGGCTACCACCGCGGACGAGATCTCCCGTCAGCCCTGGACACCTGGCTGGAAGCTCCGCGAGCCAACCACTGAACATGCCTGCCTGCAACAAAAACCTCGACCCCGTACCGACTGATCACCAGTGGCGAAGTCACCGGGCGCTCATGCCTCGACGCAGAACTCGTTTCCCTCGGGGTCGGCCATGACGACAAGATCGTCGCCATCATCGCGCACCCTCGTGGCACCCAGCGCACAAAGCCGGTCGACCTCTGCACCCAAATCGCCGATCGCCCTCAGATCGAAGTGCTGGCGGTTCTTGGCCGTCTTCGGCTCAGGCACGCGTTGGAACCACAGACTCGGGCCACCCCAGCCCGGCGGCTCAACCCAGGCACGGTTCTCGGTGCTGTCCTCGTCAACATTTGAACCCAGCGCTGCGGCCCAGAACGCCGCGACGACGAGCGGCGCGTGGCAATCAAAGGTGACCGACTTGACGAATGCTGTCACCGCCTCAACGTACCGGCCGGCGACCGCTGGGTCGACCGAGATTATCGGCCGCATCCCGGACATCCCGCGTCAGGATCAGGCCCGCGTCACACCAGCAGCGTCTGGAACTCCGCAAGCCGGCCGAACATGTCCGGGAGACCGCGTACCCCGGCACCCGCGGACAACTGTGACTGCGCGAGTTCAGGGCCGCTGCCGGCCTCGACTCCGGCCAGGCAGCGGAGAATGTTCCATCGCGTGTGGCCCAGCCAGCCACCGATCATGAACACGAACCAGCTCGGACCCGGCCGCGGCAGCACTCCACCGCCGGCGACATACCCCTCCAGCACCGAACCGAAGATGGCCGGCTCGATGTCGTCGAAACCAGGCCCCTTCGCCAGCCCCAGCGCGGTCGAGCCCAGCTCACCGGACAGGTCCGACATCCCCGAGAGCTCCCAGTCCAGCAGCACCGGTCGTCCCTCTCGGGCCAGCAGGTTCCACGGCTGGATGTCCTTGTGCGTCAGCACCATCGGGCCCGGCAGCCGACAGTCGTCGACGAAGTCTGCGATGGCGAGGAACGTCTCGACCCGGTCGGCGAGGTCGTCCGCCCAGGGCTGGCCGGTCGCCATCGCCCGCTCGGCAAGCTCGGGCCAATCCCGCGGCGTCAGTGGCTCGACCGGCTCCTGCGGCCAGTCGACGTCGAGAGCGTGGAGGCGTGCGAGGATCTCACCGATCTCGAACGCGTACGCCGCCGAAACGGGCGCCTCGGGCACCTTCTCACCCTCGACCCACCGGTGAACAAGGATCTGAGAGTCGGCCGCGATCGGTTCCGGCATCGGGATCCCGGCGGCGAAGGCGGCACGCTCCAATCTGAACACGTCCTCGACCCGGTAGGCCTCGCGCCGATCGACGACGTTCAACTCCTTCACCGCGAACGAACCCTGTTCCGTATCGAGCCGGAACATCCGGTTGGCAGCCCCGCCGTGGACTCGCACCATCGGCGCGACCGGCACTCCCAGAAACGAAAGATCCATCCGCTGGACATTAGCCTGGATGAGGACTCACCGTCCGTCGCCGCACACGCGCGGCCCTGCCTGCGGCGCCAGCGCAGCCACCGGGCAGCCGAGATCCGGTCCTCGATCCGAGCCAACTGAACTTGCTCGACGAAAGTGCGGTTTCCCCCTCTTTGTCAAGCGCCGAATCCTCGCAATTTCGTCGAGCAGGTCAGCGCGCTTCGACTGGCCGCTCTGCCAGTGTGCGATCTTCCGCGGAGAGCACCGAGCGTCGTCTTTCTTTCGGGACAAGCAAGTTGGTCGACGAGAGCACCTCCACGTCGTCGATGCCGGCTCGCGCGTGGCACGGGATTATCCGGCGTTTCGTGACTACCTGCGGAGTCATCCGGAGGCGGCGACGTCGTACGCAGCCGCAAACGGCCACTTCTGCAGGAGTGCGCCGGCGACCGCGACTGGTACGTGGACAACAAGATCCCCATCGGCGACGCAATCATGAACCCCGCTCGGCGCTGGTCCGACGACCAAACCCGGTAGGTCAACGCGTCCAACGGACCCCAGCCGACAAGGTGGTTCGGACCTGCCGCGGCCCGACGGGTCAGCCGAAGAATTCGGACCGCGGACCACCCCGCGCGAGTCGCTTGGCCTGCTCCGCAGAGCGTACGGGGTGGATCAGGTACTGCGTCGTGGCGGGATCGCCGAGCGGGATCTCCCAGCCGATCTCCAGCCGGCGCGCGTGGACGGGCTCGACGATAGGCCGATCGGAGCCGTCGAGCGGGGTCACCTGGATGTCTATGGGCCCCTGGAGGTCGGTCAGCACCAGCCAACCGGTCACCGGTTCGATCAGCGTGGGCCCGTGGCCCCAGGTCTCCCATAAGGTGTGCCGAGCGTTCCACTGCGTACCGGTGTTCTCGATCCTCGAACACGCGGTCAGCAACAGCTTCTCGCTACGGGCGATCGGCTGCTCGTCCAGCGAGCTCAGGGTGATCGCGCAGAACCGGTTGGCGACGTCGGCTGCCAGATGCCGTGTCGTGCGACCGTTGGCGGTGACGAAGCCGACCAGTGCCTGAGTGCGATCGGTGTCGATGGTGACCAGGCCGCCGTGCTCGGGCGAGACGTGCCAGCCGAGCTCGCCGGTGTCGGTCAGGTAGGGGCCGGGTTCATCCGCAGCGAAGGCGGCGGTCGGCTCGCCGTCGAAGGAGGAGATCCGCAGACCGTGGCGCAACGCGGTCGAGGTCGGGAAGCCGGGCGTGAAGTAGGGCCGCGCCGACTCCGGCAGCCGGATGCTCTCCAGCACCTGCTCGGCCGAATAGGACCGGGTGACGGTCCGGCGCGCCGGCCGGACGTCGGCTCGGCAGAAGATCAGGGCTCCGGCTGCCAGCTGGATCAGCTTCACCGGATCGAGAGTGATGTCGAAGTTGTCGGCCACATAGCGCTGGTAGTCGCCCAGCGCCTTGGGTTCGAAGGTGTAGAAGAAGATCCCGTCCCAGTCCTGGAAGGCGGCGTATGCGGCCAGGATCGGGATCATCTCGGCTGCATACTCGTTCGGATTGGGGTGGTTCACCTCGCTCACCATGAACGGCTTGCCGGCGACCGGTGACCGGCTGAGTTTGACGATCGTCGAGTTCAGCGGATCGTCGACCATCGGCGTGTTCCGGGCGCCCCAGATGGCCGGGTGCTGCCAGTAGACGTGCCCGTCGACGATGTCGAGCTGCGAAGTGCCCTGCACAATCGGCTGGTTGGGGATCCAGTAGGTGTGGTCGGCGCAGCCGACGATCAGCGACGCGACGCCGAGGTCGTCGGTGAGATATCGCTTCATGTCCAGGAAGAAGTCGCGCTCGACCGCGCCGTAGAACTCGCCCTCGGCATGGAACAGCGGCGCCGGTGCCTCGGCGAACTGCTCCACCCGCAGCCGCGGAATCGGCGCATCCGCCGCGACGCCCGCGAGCTTCCGCAACTCGGCGAGCTGGTCCTCGGTTCGGTTGCCGGCCAGCCAGTCCTGATACCTGGCGTCGAGCTGCTCCGCATAGAACGGCGTGAAGTCGAGCTGGATGTCCGGATTGTCCTTCGTCCGCTCTCCCCTCAGCCAGTTGCGCATCCAGAACTCGTACAGCGAGTTCTCGTTGACGATCTCGACGATCGCCACCGCCGGTTCATGCCGGTACTCGTTCCCGGTGTACGGGTTGTGGTGGGTCAGCAGGTCCCGCGCATAGTCTCGCTGGAGCTCGATCAGCCGCTCGCCGATGAAGGTCATGCCCTTCCAGATCCGCACCGCGTCCCAGTCCGGCACGCCGTCGCCCTCGGTGTAGGTGCGACCCACGTTGAGGTTCAGGTTCGTGTAGATCCCACGCTGCTTCAGTTCGGCGACGAAGAAGTCGAGCCGGTCCAGCTGTTCGGGATCGAAGGACCGGGTGTGCTCCTGGCGCCGGTCGATCAACCCGCCGGGCTGCTGGTGATCAACGTCTTCCTCGTCGAGGGTGGGCAGATCCAGGAAGTGGAACCGTACGCAGTTGATGCCGAAGCGGGCCAGCGCGGCCGCCCAGATCGGCGCCTCCTCCTTCGGCGGCAGCAGGGTCGAGCCCTTCGTCCACCCGGTCAGGTTCACACCCCAGATGCGCAGCCGACGGCCGTCCGGCTGGACCAGGTGGCCGTCACGGACGCCGATGAACCCGTCCCGGCCGGCCGGCGCGTCGAGCAGGTGCGACAGATCGGCCTCCGACCGGGCACGTTGGTGATGATCGACAACGTACGGCGCCGGCCGAACGTGAGGGTCGCCGTTGCTCATGGTCTGGGCTCCTACTCCTACGGTTGACGGCTCCGGTCCAGATCGCGGGGGTCGGCGTTGACATCCCTGCTCCGGTGTGACTATATATGTAGCCCTGACTAGACATGCTAGATCGGTTGGCGTCCGGGGATCACGATCGCTTCTTCCGGGCGGCCAACTCACGGCTGCCGAGCGCGACGGGGGGCTCTCAATGTTGATCACGGCCACGGACCGGGCTGCCGTCCGTGCAGTCACGCCGTTCGGACTCAACCAGTGACCGCGTCACAGCCCGGGCTTGCCCAGCCACTGCCCGCCGAAGCCGGCGAACCGTCCGACGCCAAGACCGCGACCGCGGGCCGGGCGCGGAAGAATCCACTGCGTTTCCTATCCCGCAGGTTCGGCTTCTATGTGTTCACCGCGTGGGCAGCGATCACGTTGAACTTCCTGATTCCGCGTTTCGTCCCCGGCGATCCGGCCCAGGATCTGCTGAACAACCTGCAGCAACAGACCGGGCAGACCCCGACCCCCGATCAGATCGCCGCCATCCACACCTTCTACGGCGATCCCACGGAAAACCTGTTCGGGCAGTACCTGCAGTACTGGGCCGACATCGCCCGGTTCCGCTTCGGCACCTCACTGAGCGAATTCCCCACCCCGGTCTCCGAGCTGGTCGGCCAGGCGCTGCCCTGGACCGTCCTGCTGGTCGGCGTGACCACGATCTTCGCCTGGGTCATCGGCACCTTCCTGGGAGCCTGGATCGGCACCCGGCCGGGCAGCCGCGTCGACACGATCTTCACCCCGGTGACCACCTTCCTGCACTCGGTTCCGCCGTTCTGGCTCGCCCTGCTCGCCCTGTGGCTGTTCGGATTCGTGCTCGGCTGGTTCCCGCTGGCCGGCGGCTACGACCCCAGCGTCCCGTTCCAGCTCAACAACATCTGGTTCCTGCTGTCGGTGCTGAAGTACGGCGCGCTGCCGGCCTTCACGTTGATCTTCGTCGGCTTCAACGGCTGGTTCTTCTCGATGCGCAACGTGATGGTCACCACCGTGGCCGAGGACTACGTGCTGCTGGCCCGCGCGAAGGGCCTGTCCAGCCGGCGAGTGCTGTTCAAGTACTCCGCCCGCAACGCCCTGCTGCCGAACGTGACCGGCCTGGCGTTGTCCATCGGCGGCGTGATCAGCGGTGTGCTGCTGACCGAGATCGTCTTCACCTACCCGGGCATGGGTTACCTGCTGCTGAAGGCGATCGGCGCCCACGACTTCCCCGTGATGCAGACCGTGTTCTTGATGATCACGCTGACCACGCTGGCGGCCAACTTCCTCGCCGATTCGCTGTACGTCCTGCTCGATCCGCGGACCAGGGAGAGCAACTGATGTCCGTACGACGCCTGTTCCGTTCCTGGCGTGCCCGGATCGGCTTTGCGATTCTGGCCATCTTCATCCTCGTGGCCATCGCCGGGCCGCCATTCGTCAACCACGTCCTGCAGATGCCGGCCGATGCCATCGACTACAACGCACTGCACCAGCCTCCCGGCGGCGGTCATCCGCTCGGCACCACGAACAGCGGCCAGGACGTGCTGTCTCAGGTCCTGGTCGGGGCACGCAGCAGCGTCGCGGTCGGTGTCACGTCGGCCGTGTTGGCCACCGTGCTGGCGATCTTGGTCGGCGTCACCGGCGGCTTCCTCGGCGGCCGGTCCGACCGGGTGTTGACGGTGCTGACCAACCTGTTCATCACGCTGCCGAGCTTCGCGCTGATCCTGATCGTGGCCGGTTACGTGCAGGGCGTCACCTGGGTGGTGGTCGCATTCCTGATCGGCATCTTCGAGTGGCCGGCCGGCGCACGCTACCTGCGGGCCCAGACCCTGTCGTTGCGCAACAGGGATTTCGCGGTCGCCATGCGCGCCCTGGGCGAGACCCGCAGCCGGCTGATCTTCTCCGAGATCCTGCCGCATCTGACCGGGATCATCTCGGCCATGTTCCTGCGGGCCATGGTGGCCGGCGTGATGGCCGAAGCCGGTCTGGCCTTCCTCGGCATCAGCGCCGAGACGATCAGCTGGGGAACGATGATCGAGGACTCGCGCGATCAGTCGGCAATCCGATTGGGCTACTGGTGGTGGTACTTGCCGCCGGGTCTGTGTCTGGCTCTGATCGGCACCGCAACCGCCTTGATCAACTTCGGCATCGACGAACTCAGCAACCCCCGGCTGCAGGGCAAGGAGCGTGCCCTCGTACGGCAATTCGACAAGCTGCGCAAGAAGAACTTCCGAAAGGGCCAACGCGATGTTGCCGAACCCAGCAGCCGGCAGAAGGTGGCGGCTCGATGACTGAGAATCTCGTCCGGGAACGCTTCGCACCGACCGGCACCGTTCCCCAGTCCGAACGCCGGCGAGGCCGTCCGATCCTGGAGGTCTCCGGGCTCACCGTGGACTACCTGACCGAACGCGGCCCGGTCCGCTCGTGCAACAACGTCGACCTCACCCTGCACGAGGGCGAGATCGTCGGGGTCGCGGGCGAGTCCGGCTCGGGCAAGTCAACGCTGATCACCGCGCTCACCCGGCTGCAGCGGCCACCGGCCGTCACCGTCGGCGGCAGCATCACCTACCACTCACCGGACAGCGGCACGGTCGAGTTGACCACGCTGAGCGACGCCGCGCTGCGACGGCTGCGGTGGAACGAGATCGCGATCGTGCTGCAGTCGGCGATGGACTGCCTCAATCCGGTGATGCGGCTCGGCGACCAGTTCGCCGACGCGCTGCGGCAGCACAACCGAGGCATGGGCCAGCAGGCCGTCAAGGCTCGGGTCGCCGAGTTGCTGGAGATGGTCGGGGTGCCGGCGAACCGGTCCCGCAGCTATCCCCATGAGCTGTCCGGAGGGATGCGGCAGCGATCGCTGATCGCGCTGGCGCTGGCCTGCCAGCCACGCATCGTGGTGATGGACGAGCCGACCACAGCAGTGGACGTGGTCATGCAGCGGCAGATCCTGGCGCAACTGTTGAGCCTGCAGGAGCAACTCGGGTTCGCGGTCGTCTTCGTCACCCATGACCTGTCCCTGCTGGTGCAGTTGGCCGATCGCATCGCGATCATGTACGCCGGTCGGATTGTCGAGGAAGCGTCCGCCCAGCAGATCTACAACGATCCGCTGCACCCATACGCCCGCGGCCTGCGCGACGCCTTCCCGTCCCTGCATGCACCGCTGACGGAGCTGTCCGGCATCGGTGGCAACCCGCCGGACCTGCGCCATCCGCCGTCCGGATGCCCCTTCAATCCACGCTGCAGCCACCGCTTCGACCGGTGTTCCTCCGAACTGCCGATCTTGTCGCCGATCGGCGATCGGCAGGTCGCCTGCCATCTTCACGACGTCTCCCCCGCCGGAGTGCCGGCAGAACCATCCGGAAGGTCGGTGTGATGACTTCCCAGCCGGTGACCGCCGAGACTCGGACCGTGGACCGCGATGCACCCGTGGTGCTCGAGGCGAAGAACGTCAGCAAACACTTCGACGTGCACAGTGCGTTCGGCGGCGGTTCGGTCATCCACGCCGTCGAGGACGCGAGCTTGCAACTGCGGCGCGGTCAGATCGTCGCGCTGGTCGGCGAGTCGGGCAGCGGCAAGACGACCCTGGCCCGACTGCTCGCCCAGTTCTACCCGGTCACCTCCGGGGAGATCCGACTCGACGGTGAACCCGTCGATGCCAAGCTGGGCTTCGGAAATCGCGAGTTCCACAGCCGGGTGCAGTTGATCTTCCAGGATCCGTTCGGCGCGCTGAACCCGCAGAAACCGGTACGACACAACCTGGAGCGGGCGCTCAAGCTGCATCACGACTTCGCCGGCCGGGCCGAACTGCAGGGGCGCATCCTCCAGCTGATGGAGCGGGTCAATCTGACCCCGGCCGCAGACCTGGTCGACGCCTACCCGCACCAGCTGTCCGGCGGCCAGCGGCAGCGTCTGGTGATCGCCCGGGCGCTCGCGGTCGATCCCGAGGTGATCCTCGCCGACGAGCCGATCTCGATGCTCGACGTGTCCATTCGCCTCGACATCCTGAATCTGCTCCGCAAACTGCGCGACGAGCAGGACCTGGCGATGCTCTACATCACCCACGACATCGCCAGCGCACGCTACCTGGCCAACGCGGTGCAGGTGATGTACGCCGGACAGACCGTCGAAGGCGGACCGACGGAATCGGTGATCCAGAACCCGCAGCATCCCTACACCCAACTGCTGCTGGAGTCCTCCCCCGATCCGGAGACCTCGCTGGACGCCGGCGCCGCGCTCGATCTCGGCGAACCGCCCAATCTGGCCGATCCGCCCGCCGGATGCCGATTCCACCCCCGCTGTCCGTTCGCCATGGACATCTGCAAGACCACGTTCCCTCCTCGCAGCCAGCTCAGTGCCGATCACTGGACGCATTGCTGGCTCCATGCCGAGAAACCCACCGACACCCCGAAGACGCAGGAGCTGGGAGACCCATCATGAAAAGCCGAATCATCGCCGTGGTGCTGGCGTTAGCACTGATCGTGAGCGGCGCTGCCTGCTCCACGGAACGCACCAAGAGCCCCACCGGGCAGGTCGTCGACACCCTCAAGCTCGCGATGGGCGGCGCGACCTCGTACACCCAGAACTTCAACCCGTTCTCCCCGGCCGCGAACAAGAGCCCGTTGATGAACCTGATCTTCGAGCCGTTGATCCGGGTCAACCGCGCCGACGCGATGAAGGTCGAGCCGTGGCTGGCCAAGTCGTACGAGTTCTCCTCCGACGGCAAGAAACTGACTTTCCACCTCCGCGACGACGTCACCTGGAGCGACGGTCAGCCGTTCACCTCCGCCGACGTGAAGTACACCCTCGAGTTGCCGACCACGACCAACGGCCTGGCAGTTGCACCGATCCCCGACCTCGGTTCGATCGAGACACCGGACGAGCACACGGTGGTCGTCAACTACACCAAGCCGGAACTGCATGACCTGACCAACTACAGCAAGATCCCGCGAGCGATCGTGCCGAAGCACCTGTGGGAGAAACAGGATCCGGTGAAGTGGACGAACAAGGAGCCGGTGTCCACCGGTGCGTTCACCCTGGAATCGTTCAGTCCGCAGTCCATCCGGCTGAAGGTGCGCGACAACTACTGGAACGGCAAGTTCAACGGCGTCAAACATGTCGAGATCAAGCCGTTCGCGTCGGAGGAATCCGGCAAGCAGATGCTGCTGAAGAACCAGATCACCTGGGCCGGGATGAGTTGGCAGAACTACCAGACCGACTTCGTCGGAGCCGACCCGCAGCACAACCACTACTGGACCTATCCGGCAGGTTTCTCCACCGGCCTGCTCTTCAACATGAAGAAGGGCCCGACCACCGACGTGCACATCCGCCGTGCCCTCTACGCCGCGATCAACGCCGACGACCTGTCCAAGCTGTTCAACTCCGGCACCAAGACCGCCAACCCGACCGGTCTGGAGCCCGACACCTGGGGCAGCTACCTGCCGTCGGATCTGGCAAACGTGCGGCACCAGCAGAACGTCGAACTGGCCAAGTCGGAACTGAAGGCCAGCGACTACACCGTCGAGAACGGGACCCTGACCAAGGGCGGCAAGAGCTACCCGATCACGTTGATCACCAACTCCGACGACTCGACCTGGAACACCTACGGGCCGGCCGTGCAGGAGCAGTTCAAGCAGGTGCTCGGGCTGAAGGTGAAGCTGAACGCGGAGCCGGGCCAGTCCTGGTCGCGTGATCTCGGCAACGGTGACTTCCAGATGATCCAGCAGTACCTGTTGAGCGGTGACGACATCTGGGCCAGCCTCAACGCCCAGCTGAACAGCAGTTACGTGGTGCCGATCGGCAAGACCGCGGTGGCCAACCAGGGTCGGTTCGAGAATCCGCAGGTGGACAAGCTGCTGAACCAGATGGCCCAGACACTGGACACGAACGCGCTCAAGCAACGCACCGCGGAGATCTCCAAGATCATCGTCGATCAGGTGCCGTACGCCCCGCTGCACTCGGCCACCTACTACGTCAACGTGAACTCCACCGATTGGATCGGCTGGCCGGATCCCAAGAGCGCCGAGTACATCCCGCACATCACCCAGCCGGTGGATGCGACGATCACCATCCAGCACCTGAAGCCGAATCCGGAGAAGGCCGCGCGCTAGTCGCTTGCCACGTCCCACATAAGGAGACAGCGATGGATGTCGTACGGGCAACGTACGAGATCGAAACTGCCCTCCCGCTCGAGGCGACCGTCGCCACCATTGCGGGAGAGCAGTCCACCGGCACCTTCGTCGCGGTGCGGGGCGAGACCGAGCGGTTGACCGCTCGGCACGCCGCGACGGTGGAATCGATCGACGAGCTTCCGCCGAGCGGCCGGCCACCACTGCCGGGCGCATCGGGTGACTGGAGCGTCGCCAGGCGGGCCCGGGTGCGGATTGCGTTCCCGCTGCACAACTTCGGAGCCTCGCTGCCGAACCTGCTGGCCGCGGTCGCGGGCAACCTGTTCGAGCTAAGGGAGGTCGGTGCGCTACGGCTGATCGATCTCGACCTGCCGATGGCTTTTGCCGATGCCTACCCGGGTCCCGGTTTCGGCGTGCAGGGCACCCGCAAGCTGGTCGGCCGCGAGTCCGGCCCGTTGATCGGAACCATCGTCAAGCCCAGCATCGGGTTGTCCGCCGACGAACTGGCGGCGCTGGTGCGGGAGATCGTCGAGGCCGGCATCGATTTCATCAAGGACGACGAGCTGCAGGGCAGCGCCCCGTGTCTGCCGTTGGCCGAACGGGTCCGGGCGGTGATGTCGGTGCTCAAGCCGTACGCCGACCGGACCGGCCGGATGCCGATGTACGCGTTCAACATCACCGACGACATCTCCCGGCTGGCCGCCAATCATGATCTTGTGCTGGAGGCCGGCGGCAGCTGCGTGATGGTCTGCGTCAATCTCGTCGGCCTGGCCGGAGTGCACTACCTGCGGGAACGATCCGAGCTGCCGATCCACGGTCACCGGGCGATGTTCGGCGCCTTCTCCCGCTCTCCCCAGCTCGGGATCGGGTTCACGGCCTTCCAGAAGCTCGCTCGGTTGGCCGGCGTCGATCATCTGCACACCAACGGAATCGCGAACAAGTTCTACGAGTCCGACGAGCAGGTGCTGGCTTCGATCGAGGCCGTCCGGCGTCCGTTCCTGGGCGGTTACCACATCCTGCCGGTGCTGTCGTCGGGCCAGTCGGCCGGACTGGCCCACGCCACCTACGCCGCCACCGGCACCGAGGACCTGCTGGTGCTCGCCGGTGGCGGCATCCACGGCCATCCGCACGGCTCGGCAGCCGGGGTGCGGTCGATGCGGGAGGCCTGGGCAGCAGCGATCGAGGGCGAGTCGTTGGACGCCCGGGCGGCGCGGGTGCCCGAGCTTGCCGCCGCGATCGACAAGTTCGGCCGGCGCTGATGCCTCGTTTCGCCTTCTACGGTGACGATTTCACCGGTTCGGTGGACGTGCTGCTGCAGTTCCGCCGGGCCGGCCTCAGTGGCGTGCTGGCGACCTCTGCAGCCGTCGAGCTGCCCACCGACGGGCACGACGTCGTCGGCATCGCCGGCACCGCACGATCCCTGCCGACCGACAAGATGGCCGCGGAGGCTCTCCCCGCCCTGTCCCGGCTGCACAGGCTGCAGCCGGATCTGATTCAGTACAAGGCCTGTTCGACCGTCGATTCCTCGCCCGAGATCGGCAGCCTGGGTCAGGTGCTTGAACTGGGCACCAGGCTGTTCGGAGCCGGACCCATCCCGTTGGTCTTCGCCCAGCCCGACTTCGGCCGCTACACGTTCTTCGGTCACCACTTCGCCCGGGACGGGGCCGAGGTGTTCCGGCTGGACCGGCAGCCGACCATGATCAACCACCCGGTCACGCCAGCCACCGAATCCGACCTGCGGCTCTTCCTCGGCCGGCAGACGAAGCTGCCCATCGGACTGCTGCCGTGGACCGCCTACGACCAGCCGGACACGGTCGCCGCAGCCCTGTCCGGGCCCGAGGCCGGCATGCTCTGCGACGCCTTCACCGATCAGCAACTCGACCTGCTGGCACGGACGATCATGGATCGCGGTGCTGCGCCGGCGTTCGTGATCGGGTCCGGCGGCATCAGCGCCGCGCTCGGCCGGACCGCGACGCCGCCCCGGACCGCTACGATGCCGCCGCTGCCGACAACGGCCGAGCCGGCCGACGGTCCGATCCTGGTGCTCAGCGGAAGCACCTCGGCGCGTACTCAGCAGCAAGTCGCGACATCGGGATGGCCGCGGCTGGATCTCTTCGACGACGACGCACTGCGCCGCACACTGGACCTGCAGTCCGACGGCGCCGACGTCATCGTCAGCTCCACCGAGTCGTCGAAAACCGTTGCCGCCGAGGAGATCCCGGATCGGCTGGCCGAGATCGGCGATGCCTGGCTTCGTCGAGCCGACCACGGCCGTGTGATCATCTGTGGTGGAGACACCTCCGGGCGGGTGCTGCGTCGCCTCGGCGTCAACACGCTCAGCGTCGCCGCTCAACCGTGGGGAAACGTCTGCCTGTGCCACGGCGATGGGCAGGAGCAGCACCTGAGTCGGACCGAGTTCGTCCTCAAGGGCGGACAGATGGGCGAAGCCGACCTGTTCACCAAGATCAAGACCGGCGGATCGGTCAACGCCGCCTCAGCAACCAGTAAATCGTCCTGTTCTGAAAGGCAATGATGCTCACCGACACGAGCAACAGCCCGTACGCGGTCATGTCCTGTCTGCCGGCCAAGGGCTGCACGATCACCGGGCCCGGCCCGGTCGCGCGGCTGCGGGCGCGGACGGTGGAGGTCACCGTTCCGACCATGGGCAAGATCATGTTCGACTCGTCGATCGCGCATGCCTACGAGAATTTTCTGGTCGCCGCGGGTGATTTCGCCGGCGAACATCACGGACCGCCGTTCATGGACGGCGACCTCTACAAGTGGCTGGAATCGGCAACCGTTGCCGCGGCCGAGTCGCCGGACACCGATCTGGCCGACTACCTGACCAAGGCCGCCATCGCCATCGAGCGAGCCCAGCAGCCGGACGGCTACCTCCACACCAAGACGACGATCGCGCAGCGGGCGGGCAGCGACGTGCTGCCGTTGGACGAGCGGCTCAATTTCGAGACCTACAACCTCGGCCACCTGATGAACCTCGCCTGCGTTCACTATCGGCTGACCGGAGACAACTCCTATCTGAAGGTGGCCGAGCGGGCCGCCGGCTACTTGATCGGCCTCACCATCGACCACCCGGAGCGGTTGGCCGACTGCAACATCTGCCCGTCCCACTACATGGGCTCGATCGAGCTCTATCGCACCACCGGCGACGCGCGATACCTCGAACTGGCCGGCAAGCTGCTGGATCTCCATGGTGGCAAGGGATCCGACGGCAGCGACGACAACCAGGACGTACTGCCGGTTCGAGAACAGCGGCAGGCTGTCGGACACTCCGTGCGCGCCAACTACCTGTATGCGGGGATGGCCGACTACGCGCTGGAGACCGGCGACCAGGAGTTGATCACCGCGCTGCAGAGCATCTGGGATGATCTGGTCGGCTCCAAGCTCTACATCACCGGCGGCTGCGGCGCGCTGTACGACGGTGCCTCACCCGACGCCGGGCAGAACTACTGGGCGATCACCCGGGTGCATCAGGCCTACGGCCGCCCCTACCAACTGCCGAATGTCACCGCCTACAACGAATCGTGCGCATCGCTCGGCTTGATCTTCTGGGCCTGGCGGATGCTCACCCTGACCGGAGACGCACGCTACGCCGACGAGATCGAGCGAGTCATCTACAACGCGCTGCCGGCGATGATCGGCGCCGACGGCACGAGCTACTTCTACACCAACCCGCTGCGTCAGGTCAGAGACCTGCCCTTCCCGCTGCGGCGCGCGGGCAACCCGAAGGACTCCGTGCCGCCGCCGTCGCATGAGCGCGGACGCCAGGAGTACATGACCGCGTGCTTCTGCTGCCCACCCAACATCGCCCGCGTCATCACCGAACTCCCCTACTACGCCTACAGCCACAAGGACCGGACCGCCTGGGTGCACCAGTTCGTGACCGGCACCGCGACCACCGACTTCGACGGAGTTGCCGTCACGGTGCGCCAGGAAACCGACTACCCCGCAACCGGGATCATTCGCCTCGGCGTGCAGGCGGAACGGCCGGTCGACGGTCAGCTGCGGGTGCGGATTCCCGGCTGGAGCAAAGACGCGCAGGTGTCGGTGGACGGTCGACCGGTGGATCGGTTCGAAAGCGGTTATGCCGTCCTTGATCAACAGTGGGATCACAACACCGTCGAGATCTCCCTGGACCTGTCGGTCCGGCTGACGGTCGCCCATCGGTTCCTGGAGGAGGCGACCAACCAGGTCAGCGTCGTACGCGGTCCAGTCGTCTACTGCGTCGAGTCGGCCGACCTGCCCGACGACGTCACCGTGGGCTCCGTCGCGATCCCGCAGACGATCGACTGGACCGAGGAGCCGGGCGACGGCATCTTCGGCGGCCACGTCCTGCTGCGCGGCACGGCTGCCCGATTGCCTGACCCCGTACCGGACGGCCGGCTGTACGCCGAACTCGATCCCAGTCCGCCGACACCGCTGGACCTGCGGCTGATTCCCTACGCTCTGTGGGGAAACCGCGGATCCGGCGAGATGTCTGTCTGGCTCCCACTGCTCCGCTGACCGGAAGGACCGACCCATGACCCGGCTTGCCATGCTCCACACCGGAGCCGTCGTCATCCCCACCTTCACCGAGCTGGCCGCGCACCAGCTGCCGACGGTTGAGATCCAACACCTGCTGGATGATCGCATCGTCTCCGACCTGGGCCGAGGCGCGGAAAGAACCGACATCGCAACCCGGTTGGCCGCACTCGGACGGGCGGCGAAAACGTCCGGCGCCGACGCGATCGTCTTCACCTGCTCGTCCATCTCCGGCTACGCCGCCGCTCTGGAAGATGATCTTGGCCTGCCGGTCTTCCGGATCGACGAGGCGATGGCCGACGAAGCGGTCCGCGGCGCTCAGCGGATCAGCGTGATCGCCACTCTGGAAACGACGCTGCTGCCCACGGCCGCGTTGCTGCGAGAACGGGCGGCCGGACAGGGCAAACAACCGGAGATCACCGAAGTCGTCGTCCCTGGCGCCTTCGAAGCGGTTACCGGCGGCGATCGGGACCGGCACGACGCGTTGGTCGCCCAGGCCATCACCGACCAGGCCGGCCGCAGCGACGTGATCGTGCTCGCCCAGGCGTCGATGGCCTCCGCTGCAGCCAAGACCCAGGTCGACGTACCGGTGCTGACCAGCCCGGAGCTCGGCATCCGGCGCGTCGCCGAGTTGCTCGCCCGGAGCGAGGCGAGCAGGTGACCGAGCCGTCCAACGGCACCCATCAGCCACAACGTGGTCGGCTGGCACTGCTGATCAAGGCCGCCCGGATGTATCACGAGGAAGGCATCCGGCAGCCGGAGATCGCAGAGCGGCTGAATCTCAGCCAGTCAAGGGTTTCCCGGCTGTTGAAGGACGCTCAGCGTCTTGGTGTCGTACGCACCACGGTGGTGACCCCGCCGGGCTTCTTCTCCGAGCTGGAGCAGGCCATCGCTGCCGAACTCGGGCTGCGCGACGTGGTCGTCTCCGAAGCCGCCTCGGACGACGACGCCGGGGTGCTGTCAGCCATCGGGGCCGCTGCAGCTTCCTACTTCGAGTCGACTCTGGCCTCCGGCGAGCGGGTCGGCATCTCGTCTCGTTCCGCGTCCCTGCTGGCCATGGTCGAGTCGCTGGCCCCGATCGTGGCGGGCAGTGCCGAGGTCGTGGTCCAGACCCTGGGAGCGGTCGGGAACCCGACGATGCGGGCGCAGGCTACCCGGCTCACCGATCGATTGGCGCAGTTGACCGGTGCTGACCCGATCTATCTCGCTGCTCCCGGAGTGGTCGCCAACCGCGATGTCCGGGACGGGTTGCTCGCCGACCCGTACATCGCCGATGCGGCTGCCGCGTGGCGCACCTTGAGCGTGGTCCTCACCGGTATCGGCGCGGCGACTCCGCTCCGGACCTCCTGGGGTGCTGCGCTGCCCCAGGCCGACATCGATCGGCTGTCCTCGATGCACGCGGTCGGCGACGTCTGCCTGAATTTCTTCGACGGGAACGGCGCGCCCGTCGACGGGGATCTGCGCAACCGCGTGATCGGCATCGGCGCCGACGACCTGTTGGCCGTGCCCCGGCGGATCGGTGTCGCCGGTGGAGCACCGAAGGTCGACGCGATCCGGGCCGCCGCGCGCGGCGGCTGGATCAACATCCTGGTCACCGACAACTACACCGCGCGGCGGTTGCTGGCATGATCAACACCTGGCGGGCATCCCGGTCGCCAAGGCACCCATCTCGTCAGGCCCGGGTGTGCGCGTGGGACTGGCCGGCCAAGGACCAGATCCGTTCCAGCTCCAGTCCGGTGCTGCCCTCGTTGTCCGTACGGAAGCCCTCGACCAACGGGCCGATGAAGGCCTGCCAGCGCCTGTTCGCCGGATCGTCGGCGAGGGCGGTCCAGGCGGCGTCGAAATCCTCGCAGTCGACCAGGTGGAACAGGTCCCGGCCGCTGCGCCAGATCGTCCAGTCGACGATGCCCAACCGGTCGAACGAGGCGACCAGGTCGTCGGGGATCGCAGCATGATCGGTGCGGTACCGGTCTTCCGTCTCGGGTTTGAGAATCGAGTGCAACGCCACGCGCATACCAGCTGCTCCTTCAACTCGGCCAACTGTTGAGCAATCGTTTGAGCAAAGCTAGCATTCCGCCCGACGGTGATCAACAACGTCACGTTATGCGGACAGATGCCGGATCCGACCAGACAGGATGATCATGATCAGCTATCAGCCGAGCTGGGAGTCGTTGCGGCAGCACCAGATCCCCGATTGGTTCACAGACGCCAAGTTCGGTATCTGGGCGCACTGGGGTGCTCAGTCGGTTGCTCGCTCCGGTGACTGGTATGCACGCCACCTGTACGGTCTGCAACCTCACTTGGAGGACTGGGAGGTCAGACGGCCGAAGCGGCAGAGTGCCTACCACCGGGAGCACTACGGTCCGCCGACCGAGTTCGGTTACAAGGATCTGGTCAATCTGTGGAAGGCCGAGCATTTCGACGCCGATTCCTTGATCGACTTCTACGCCGACAACGGCGCCCGCTACTTCGTCAGCATGGCGAGCCACTGCGACAACGTGGATCTGTGGGACTCCGACCAACATCCGTGGAACACCACCAGGGTCGGCCCCGGCCGCAACATCGTGGCCGAATGGGCGAAGGCGGCGCGTCGGCGAGATCTGCCGTTCGGGCTCAGTTTTCATCAGAACTGGACCTGGCGGTGGCTCAACGTCGCCACCGGCAACGATCCCGAGACCGGCGAGCCCTTCGACGGTCGACTGACCGCTGCTGACGGCGTCGGGACGTGGTGGGAAGGGCTCGATCCGATCCGCTTGTACGGCCCGATTCGCAGCGGCCACGGACCGGCGCCGGTCGAAGTGGCCGAGGACTTCTATCGCCGCCTCTGGGATGCGGTGTCGAAGTACGAGCCGGAGTTGGTCTATCTGGACGACTCCCGGATGCCGTTCGACCGGGGCAGCACCGTCGAGACTGCTCCCCCGTCGCAGCTGGGGCTGAAGTTCCTGTCGGACTACTACCGTCGGGTGCCGGCCGGAATCGCCGCGATCAAGGACGTACCGGACGAGGATCGCACCGCCGTCCTGCTCGACTCGGAGCGACGGCAACGGGCAGAGATCGAGACGATCGGCTGGCAACTCGACACCAGCGACGGCGAATGGTTCGACTGCGCCGACGACACCGGACTGTTCCGGCCGCGCAAGAACGCCCCCGAGGTGTTGCGAATGCTGATCGACGTGGTCAGCAAGAACGGCAGCCTGCTGCTGAACGTGCCGCAACTCGCCGACGGCACCCTGGACGAGCACGCCCGCCGGCTCGTCACCGAGATCGGCGATTGGCTGCGGACCAACGGCGAAGGCATCTACGGAAGCCGGCCGTGGCTGCGCCACGGGGAAGGTCCGAACGTCCTCGAGTCGGCGTCGCGGGACGAGAAGGACATCGACACGTACACCGCCGAGGACTATCGCTTCACCCAGGTCGGCGAGCAGGTCTATGCGTTCGGCATGGCCCGGCCGTCAGCAGGCGTTGCGGTGATCACCAGCCTCGGCACCGATCGAGGACTTCTGACCCGGCGGATCTCCTCGGTGACCCTGCTCGGTCACGGTCGGCTCGGGTGCAGCCAGGACGCCGACGCCCTCCGGATCAAGCTGCCCGAGCAGCATGCTGCCGATCTCTATGCGCTACGGATCAGTACCTCCTGAACGTCAGACTTCGGCGCTGCTGCCTGCGGCCCAGGAGCCGTAAGCAAGCCCGAGGCCGAATCGGCTGTGCACGTTGAAGACCTGATACAGCGCACTGATCTCGGCCCGGATCTGGCGTTGGGAGAGCTGCAGCTCCTTCGCGATGCGTTCGTCGGTGAGGTCACCGGCGATCAGGCGAAGGATCTGCAGCTGACGCCGAGTGAGCCGAATGGACGGATCACGCCAGTTCGGTTGCAGCGGCACCGACGTTGCCATCAAGCTGTCGAGATAACGCTCGGCCTCCAGCACGGCATTCTTTGCCGTGGTCACCAGCATCCGGTGGGCGCGATGCGTCACGTCATCGCGCTCGGTGATGGCCAGGATTCGTCGATCCACGACCCGCACGTTCAGCGGTATCGACGACGCGATGTTGAAGGTGTCGCGTGGTGTGCTGGTGATCGAGAACCAGCGTGGATCGACGCCACGCAGGATTGTGTGGTCCTCGACCTGCCGAGCATTGGGTATGGCGGAGATGTCGAAGGTGACCGGCGCCGGCGGCCATCCGACGACGCGGTCGGTGCAGCCGATGACCTGCCGCTGCGACAGTTCGGCAATCTGCCCCAGTACGTGTACGGACTCCTCGTGGCCGGTCGCGAACAGCCGTACGTCGGGTGCGTTCCGGCTGGCAGGATGCCAGATCCATTGGGGAAATCCGCTCAGCAGATCGGCTTCTTGCCTCTCCAGTTGTTCCGTGACGGTCCGCAGGGTCGCAGCGACAGCGACGCTCGGCAGACAGGGGGCATGTCGTCCTGCTCGACTGTTCGACGGCATGGCGCCGACTGTAGCCAGCATCGGTGTCGCTCGGCCGACGGCGCTCTCATGCTGATCTCATCCTGCCTTCCGCCCGCGCGACCGGCCCATACGACCCGCGGGGGTGGTGCGATCTGTGGGCCTCCTCAATCGGAGGCCCACATCGTGATGACTAGAGCTGGTGTCCGCAGCTGCCGCCAGTCAGGCCGCCGCGCACCACCCAGCCCCTCTTGCCCGTCTGGGCGTCGAAGCCCTCGATCCAGTTGCCCTTGACGGTCAGCGGGTTGCTGGTCCAGGTCTGGCCGCGCAGGCCGACGCCGTTGATGGGATAGGCCGTGCTGGCGCCGCCACGAATGTTGGTGTTGACCCTGAAGTGATAGCTGCACACCGGGTGACTGCCGGCCGCGGTCACGGCCTGCGCCGGTGCCGAGACAAGCGTTGTCAACGACGCCGCTGCCACAGCTGATGCTGCGACCAGTGCGCCGACTCGTGAAGTCCTCATCTGCACTCCGTTCCTTCCTGTTGCGTGACTTTCGACGCACCAAGAAGTATCAGTTCGACCTCGGCAGCGGCCACGCCGCGAGGCAGTGCTGCCGGAACCGGCAGGGGCCTTGACGAGGGCGGGCAACTGTGCCTGCGTCGCCGGCCAAGCCGGTCCGCACACAGCGCCGGACGCTACGGCCGGCCTCTGAGTTGTGCGGCCAGGAGGCGGGCTTCGTGGGCGATGTCGTGCAGCATGCCGGCCGGCGAGACGCGATATCCGCAGAAGAACAATCCGGGCAGGGCGGTCGGCCGACCGGATTCGTACGGGACTCCGGAGGGGTCGCATACGGCGGCCCACTCGGGCAGGAATTCCGCCAGTGCGGGGACGTACCCGGTGCCCAGAACGACTGCTGTCACCTCGAGTTTGGTCCCGTCGATGAACTCCACACCCTCCGGCGTGAACCGTGAGATTGCGCCGTGCAGCGTTATACGACCGGCCCGGAGCTGGTCGAGCGCACCGCTGTCGAGCAAGGGGATGCGCCGGGTCCGAGCGATTTGGGTCATCGGTCCGTACGGAAGTTTGTCCAGCCCGAGCCGGCGGATGTCTCCGACCGTCAGCCGGACCAACGGCCAGGCCAAGGCATCGGCGGCCCTGGCCGGTAGATGATGCAGTGCGGCCCCGAGTCGGAGCACCGGTACGCCGAGAAGGTCACGCGGGATGACGTTGACCGGTGAGCGTACCGACAGGTGTGTTTCGACTCCGCCCTCGACCAGGTCGACCGCCTGCTCGCAGGCCGAATTGCCGAACCCGACGACGAGTACTCGCTCTCCGTGCCACGGCGTCGGGTTGCGGTAGGCGCTGGAGTGCAGAATCTCACCGCGGAAGTCCTCGATGCCGGGCCAGGACGGCAACACCGGACGCCGGTTGAACCCGGTCGCGACGACGGCAGTGCCGGCTCGCCACTGCCGGTCGGCAGTCGTAGCGACCCAGTCGCCGCCCTCCCGCTCCAGCCGAAGCACCCGCTGGCCGTATTGCGGGGCCAACCGGTGATGGTCTCGATACTGCTCCAGATAGCTGACCACCTGATCGCGGGCAAGATAGCGCCGCCATCCCGCTGGCATCTCCAGACCGGGCAACGCCGAGGCCGCTCTGGGCGTGTGCAGGTGCAACCGATCGTAACGACCTCGCCAGCTGGCGGCGACGTCGTCGGCGGCCTCCAGCAGCACGGTCCGCTGCCCCGCCCGCTGCAGGCAGGCCGCGGTGGCCAGGCCTGCCGCCGAAGCACCGATGACGAGCGTTTCGCTGCGCCGTGTCATAGCCGCATCGTAGGCACCGCTACTGTCGGCACGTGCCTACGACTGTTGCTCGCGTCACCGTTTCCGTCGCCTCACTGGACCGCGCACGAGTCCTGTACGAGCAGGTGTTGGGCCTTCACCGGCGCTACGCCACCGACGAACTGACCCTGCTCGCAACCAAGGATCCGGTGGTTGAGGTGCTGTTGCATCAGCGCCCGCCCACGCCAGGAGATGCCGGCGTCGCTGTCAGCTTCGCCGTCACCGACGTCGACCGGACCACCCGACAGGCAGTGGCTGCGGGTGCGACGGTGGTCGACCCGCCGTCGCACCAGCCGTGGGGTGAACGCCAGTCGGTGCTGCGCGACGTGGACGGCCACATCCTCTGCCTGGTTGCGCCGACGACGACGTAGGCGGCCACGCGGACCGTCATCGCCGCGCGCTCACCCGCCGACAGCCTCTGGCGATGTCGTCCGGTCCGGAGGATGCGGACCGTGGGATCTGGCCCGATCGTGGACCGGGGATGCACACGCGTGCCCGGGCCCGATGTCATCGGGGAGGAGGTCCGCATGACCGACACCAGCGCAGTAACGTCGACCGAAATGCCGGTGACCCGAACGAGAGGCTTCTGGCCACTGATGGGCCATGCGGTCGGTCTCGGCGTCTTCGGAGCGTTCTTCAGCCTCGCCTTTCTGGGAGTGATCGGCGTGGGTGGAAAGTGGTACACGTCGTCGGACCACGGCTGGTGGGGCGGGCATTGGTGGTGGTTGGCGGTCACGACTGCCGCCGGCGTCGCGGTGGGGCTGCTGAGGCACTTGACGAAGCTGCCCGCGAAGACACCCACGCTGGTTGATGATCTTCAATCCCAACACATCGAGCCCGCGGTGGTGCCTGGGATTCTTGCGGTGTCGGCGATCTCGCTGATCGGCGGCGCGAGCCTCGGTCCGGAACAGGCTCTGGGCACGGCCGGTGGCTGGGCCGGAGGCTGGACCGCCCGGCGGCGCGGGGCGACAGTCGATGACACGAAGGTCAACACCCTGGCCGGCTTTGCCGGGGCGTACGGCGGGTTGTTCTCCAGCGTGCTGATCGTGGTGGCGTTCATCTGCGAGATCGCCAGTCCGGGTGAGAAGCTCTACCGCAAGGTGCTCCCCGCCACGATCATCGCCGGAGCGATCTCGTTCGCGATCTACTACCTGATCGCCGGCTCGGTGTTCCTCGACAAGTACGACGTCGGATCGTTCGCATATCACGACTGGGAGTTGGCTGCCGGCGTGGGTTTCGGCCTGCTGGCCGCGGTCATCGTGCTCGTGCTCGGCATCTTCATGTCCGCAGCCACCGCCTTGTTCGGTCGGCTCAAGCTGCCGACGTTCGTGAAGTCCACGATCGGCGGCGTCCTGTTCGGTGTGGTCGGCGTCGCCCTGCCGCTCAGCATGTTCAACGGCAGCGAGCAGCTCTCCGTGGTCATCAGCGATCAGGCCGCGCTGGGCTTTGCGCTGATCGCTGTGCTGATCGTCGCGAAAATGTTCACCTTCTCGGTCAGCGTCGCGAGCGGCTTCGTCGGAGGTCCGATCTTCCCGGCCCTCTTCATCGGCGGAACCGCCGGCGTCGCCGTGCACTTGCTCTTCCCGGACGTGCCGTTGGGACTGGCCTTCTCCTGCCTGCTGGTCGCCGTGCCCGGGGCCTTGATCGCGGCGCCCTTCTCACTGGTTCTGATGGCCGTGTTCTTCACCAGACTCGGCGCATTGCAGACCGCCCCGGTGCTGATCGCCGTGATCACGGCCTTTCTGGCAGTAGCGGGAGCCCGATACCTGCTCGCAGCGAGGACGACGCGAGACCGACCGGAAACGGCCGGTGCAGAGATCGCGGATCAGCCGCGGTGATGCGGGGTGCGCCGAGATCCTCGGCGCCTCAGGCCGTTAGGATTTCGCTGTGGCAGACACCGATCGGGTTGGCACCGATGGGCAGGGGCAGCAGATCAGCTGGCTGGTGCTCGTCTACCGGATCCCGTCCGAGCCGACCCGGCTGCGGGCGACGGTTTGGCGTCGGCTGAAGGCATTGGGTGCCGTCTATCTGCAGAACTCGGTCGCCACGCTGCCGCTGAACAACGCAAACGAGCGCGCCATGCGCAAGCTGCAGCGGGAGATTCTCGGCCTGGATGGCACCGCCACGTTGTTCCGGTCGACGCCGCTGGCCGGCGAACAGACCGTGATGGCCGCGTTCCAGGCGGCCCGATCCGACGAGTACGAGGAGATCATCGACCGCTGTCAGGGATTCGTGGCCGAGGTCGAGAAGGAGTACACGAGCTCACATTTCAGCTATGCCGAGCTCGAGGAGAACGAGGTCGATCACACCAAGTTGGTGAACTGGCTGGCCAAAGTGCGCGATCGCGACGTCTTCGGGGCTCCCGGTCGCACCGAGGCCGAGGCCGCGGTGGCGAACTGCGAGAAGGTCCTGGAGGACTACGCGACCAGAGTTTATGCGGAGGAGCCGGAAGGCCACTGACCGCCGGCGTCAGCCGTCAGGAGCGGGCCGCGCGCAGGGTCCCGTACGGGATCAGGATCGCCAGTCCGGCCGGCGCGATCAGCCAGGCGGCCGACGCCGTATGCGCGAGCGCGATCGCTGCCAGCATCACCAGAACGCCGACCGCTACCTGCCAGTCGTCGCCGATGACGAAGTCGTACCAGAACAGGCCGAACGCCTTCAGCCTGTGCCTCACCGTCGGGACCACGACGACGTCCGGCGCTGTCCCGGTGTGGGTGGCGGTGGCCGGCTCGGTGGAAGCCGGCGCTTCCGCGGTGCCGGTGTTGTCAGGAAGCTGACGGTCGCGTCCAGCGGTGGCCGCTGCTTGCGTCTTCGCGGAGTCGGCGACGAGCCTTCGCCGGCGCAGGCGGACGAGGACAGCCACCAGCAGCAGGCAGTAGCCGGCGACCGCAGGCGCGATCAGCAGCAGCGCGACGTCCGCGCCCGGCCAGACCGCACCTGCTCCCTCGGCGCCCCAATAAACGCCGAAAGTCGTCAGCATGATGCCGACCACGAACTTGAGTGTGTTCTCCGGGACCCGAGACAGTGGCCCACGGATCACCGCGCCGAGGATCACCACGATCACCGCGGCAGCCACCGCCGCCAGGACCGCCACCGGCAGGTTGCCTTCGTTGGTGGCGAAGGTCAGCACGATGAACACGACCTCCAGACCCTCCAACAACACGCCCTTGAATGCCAGCGTGAACGCGTACCAGTCGGAGACTCCGAACCGATGTTCACGCTCCGCTGCGGCAGCTGCCGCGACCTGCTTCCGGTAGATCAGGTCCTCGTCATGCAGTGCCTTGAAGCCGCTCGCCCTCAAGGCCGCCTTACGCAGCCACTGCAGGCCGAACACCAGCAACAGCGCACCGACCACCAGTCGCAGAATGCCGAGCGGGAGCAACATGATCGCCGGTCCGGCGACAGCCACGATCGCGGCCAGCGCGATCAACGCAACCACGGTCCCGGTCAGCGCCGACCGCCAATTGCGCGTCGCTCCGACCGCGACGACGATCGTCGTCGCCTCGACCGACTCGACGATGCACGCCAGGAAGACCGCAACGAACAACGCGACCGCAGTCATCGGTCCTCACCTCCTCGCCCGACAGGTGCTGCCGACTGTAACAGTCGTTAGCTCTCGTGTGTAGCAGGCGCTCGAACAAGCTTGCTCGGACACCACCTGAAGGACGCACTCCTGCCGAACATGCCGTCCTCAGCGACTCAGGGCGAGATCGGAGCGAACGCGAAGTAGTAGCCGCCGACCACCGCGGCCAGCACCGATCCGAGCCCGAGGATCGGCCAGCGGACCGCTCTGGGACCTCGCGACAACAGGACGGCCAGCGGTGCGAGGACGGGGAAGAAGGCCATCATCACCCGCGGCGCGGAGTCCATTTCGACCCCTCCGAAGGCAAAGGCCAAGAACGCACCCGCGACGATCAGCGCTGCGATCGGCAATGGCGGCCGTAGCGCCAGCGCCGCGATCGACAGGGCGATCAGGACGACCGCCAACACGGCGATCAGAAAGTGGATCTCGGTGCGAGTCGTCCAGAAGGAAGGATTCAACCAGGAGAGCCAGCCTCGCCCGAAGGTGAGACGGGAGTGCCATCCCCCGTGCTCGGTAGCCTGCCAGCCGTCGAGACGTCCGACCCGCCAACCGATGTAGCCGACCGCGGCGATGAAGCCCACCGGTGCGATCGCGGCGCCGATCAAACTGCGCCACTCCCGCCGACGCACGACTGCCACGATCGCCGCCACCCCGACTGCGCCCGCGAAGACGATTCCGGGCGGGCGCGTTGCGCCGGCCAATGCCGCGGCCAGACCGGCGAGAATCCACCGGCGACGCAGCACAAACAGCAGACAGAGAGCGCCCAGCAGCGTGAACACTGCTTCGCTGTACGTGGTCGACAGCACTGCGGACACGGGAAATGCGGTCCACAGGCAACCGAGCAACTGCGCGCTGCGCCGATCCAGGTATTCGTTGGACACCAGCACGATCACGACGACGGCCGCGCTCGACGCGAGCAAATTGAGCACCATCGCGGCAAGCCAGAAAGGCACCCCAATCGACATCAGTGGTCTGGTCAGCCAGGGAAAGAACGGGAAGAACGCGGCAGTGCTCGGCCGGATCTGGCCGGCCTGCATCGGCAATTGACTCGGGTAGCCGTTCGCGGCCAGTCTGAGGTACCAGCGGCCGTCCCACCGGGTTGCGACCGCCGCAAAGGATCGCCCACTCCACTTCGCAGCCAGCCACAAACCGACGATCACGACGCCGCGAGTCAGCACGTGGAACAGCAACACCGGCCCGACCAACGCCCGATCCAGACCGACCGGCGATCGCTTGCCTGACTCGGCACTCTGGTTGGCCTGGCCCACCGACCCGCTCCGCAGCACGGTCAACACCGATCCGACGGTACTACTGTTTTCGTAGTAGCTCGTCCGGCCGCAACCCGCTCCCCTCAGCATTCCCAAAGGGACTCAGAACGTGCGCTTCAACTGCAGCCGGGATCGGTCCGGCTGGGCTTGCTCGCCCGTGCAGTCCAGGGCCCCGGCTGCCGGCTCCACAACCGCGATCCGGGCCTCGATCGCAGCTTGCGCTGTTGACGGCTCGACGCGCGGGTATGGGAGCGTCTGAAGCAAGTGCGTGCCTGCCCGGGGGCCACCTAGCCGAGCGAAGCCGGTCTCCGCCGCAGCTCGCACCCGGACGGACGGGTGCGACGACGAGGAGCGCGGTGCAGGTGGGTCTCTCGGGTCGTGGAGCCGGTTCGGTCGGTGACGTCGCAGCGGAGTTGCGGCACTGGTTCCGCAACGACGTACGAGATCGGCTGGAGTCGACCGCGGGCGGTCCGGCGCGACTCCGCGTGATCGTGCTGCTTGCCGGTGTGCTGGCGTTGTCCACCGCGGACACGGCGACGGTCGGCGCCATCGCCGGCGAATTGGAGTCTTCGCTGCACCTGACGAACACCCAGGTCGGGCTGATGGTGACCGTCTCAGTCGGCGTCGGAGCCGTGGCGACCTTGCCGGCCGGCGTACTGGCCGATCGATTCAGCCGCACCAGGCTGCTGTGGATCAGTGTCCTGGTGTGGGCGGTGGCGATGCTCGTCAGCGGACTGGCGATGTCCTTCCCGATGCTGCTGGTCACCCGTCTGGCTCTGGGTGCGGTGATCGCCACTGCATATCCGGCATCGGCCTCGCTGACCGGTGATCTGTTCTCCCCGAGCGAGCGCGGCGCGATCTACGGCTACATCCTCAGCGGTGAACTGGTCGGCACCGGCATCGGATTTCTGGTCTCCGGTGACCTGGCCGCGGTCCTCACCTGGCGGGCCGGATTCATCTGGCTCGCGACGCCGAGTTTGTTGCTGGCTTGGGCGATCCGCCGCTATCTGCCCGAACCGGCCCGCGGCGGGCAGAGCCGACTCCGGGCGGGAGATGCGGAAATCCGATCAGCCGAGGAGGTTCAACGCGAGGAGCAGGATCACGCGGGAAGTCCGGGACGGAGCTCGCGGAACGCCGCACGGAGCGGACCGGACGAGCCCGGAACAGACGAGGCCGAGCCGGACGAGATCGGGCGGGACGCGGTCGACCCGGACGATGTGGAGGAGGGCGAGGTCGAGCAGAAGATCCAGGAGCAGCAGGTTCCCGCCCGCGATCACCTCGTACTGCACGAGGACCCCACCCATAAGTCACTGTGGTGGGCGGTCCGCTACACGCTGTCGATCCCGACGAACCTGATCCTGATCGTCGCCTCCGGGCTGGGCTACTTCTTCCTGCAAGGGCTGGAGACCTTCTTCGTGGTCTACCTGCGCAGCCGGTACGGGCTGAGTCAGTCCACCGCGAGCTCGCTGCTGGTGGTGCTGGGCTGCGGTGCGATCGTCGGCGTGCTGGTGACCGGCTGGTCCAGCGACCGATTGATCCACCGCGGTTGGATCACCGCCCGGCCCATTCTCGCCGGCGTCTCGTTCATCGTTGCCGTCGGCGTGTTCGTGCCCGCGTTGCTGGCCGGCGCGCTGCTGGTCGCGGCCCCGCTGTTGTTCGTGGCAGCCGCCGGGCTCGGTGGCACCAATCCCCCGTTGAACGCCGCCCGGCTCGATCTGGTGCACTCACGGCTGTGGGGCCGGGCCGAGGCCGTACGTACCGGGTTGAGCACTGCCCTGCAGGCGATAGCCCCGCTGCTGTTCGGATACGTCTCCACCCTGTTCGGCGGCCAGAGCGGCCGATTCGGCGAGTCCTCCGCCTCCGGCGGTGGCCAGAGCGGGCTGGAACAGACGTTCCTGATCATGTTGGTGCCGCTGCTGGTGGCCGGACTGCTGCTGTTGATCAGGGCCCGGGTCACCTATCCGCCCGACGTGGCGAGCGCAGTCGCATCGGAACACGCCGTCCACGCGGCAGAAGGTTGAGGCGCTCGGCACGCCGCGCCGGCCGGCGGTGCCGAGCCCGTGCCGGGTCGGCGCCGACCCCGGGGCGAAGCAGGAACAGAGCATGGCCCATAGCCAGCGCGCCGAAGACCCAAAGGGCTCCTCGCCAGCCGAGCAGGCTCACCATCGGCGCTGCGACGAGGGAACCGACCACGATCCCAGCCACCGCCGCCGGGAGCGCGATCCCGTACGCCCGACCGAGCACCTCCTCGTCGAGGGACTTCTGCAGCCCGGTGTCAGCCAGGATCTCCACCAGGATGGCGCCGCCGCCACCGATCACGCATACGACCAGAGCGAGGACCGTCGATGACGTCATCGCCAGCACGGGCAACGGCACGGCGACACACAGCAGAGCGGCGGCGAGCACGACGCGAGGACGGCCGGAGCCGGCTGCCCTGGGGCCCAGGCCGACGACCAACACTCCACCGAGCCCGCAGGCGGCGAGCAGCCAGCCGTAACCCTCACCACCGTGGCCCAGGTTGCGGGCGACCAGGACCAGCAACACCGTTTGCGCGCCGTAGACGATGCTGCACGAGGTGTCGGCAGCGACCAGCCGCATCGCGACCTGGCTGGATCGCAACGCAGCAAGGCCGCGACCGAGATCGGCGAACAGCTGATGCGTGCGGGCACGGCCTGATTGCGAGGTGCCGTCGAGCCGATCGGCCGGGCGGAACAGTGCGCCGCGAGGCATGGTGGCCACCAGGAGCGCGGAGAACGCAAAACTCGCCGCGTTGATGCCGAAGGCGACCGCGGGTGATCCCAGCAGCAGGAGCACACCGCCGAGGGCAGGTCCCGCGACGACGCACAACGAGTTGACCGCCGACCGGGCTGAGTTCGCGCCAGCCAACTGTTCCGGCTCGACCAGCCGCGGCGTCGTGGCCGCGACGCAGGACGGGTACGGAGCAGACGCGGCGGTGGAGAGCGCCGCCAGGGCCGGTGCCAGCACGATCGGCAGATCGGCCACCGCAACGGTGGCCAGGCCCAGCATCGTCACCGCCTGGGCCAGGTCGGAGGCAATCATCACCCGCCGTCGGTCGAAGCGGTCGGCAACCGCGCCACCCACGGGCCCCAACACCACGATCGGGATGATCCGCGCGGCCGTCGTCGCGGCCAGCCAGCCGGCGGAGTGGGTCCGTTCGTAGACCGCCGCGAGCAGTGCGACGTTGTAGAGCCAGTTGCCTGCCTGGGAGATGGCCAGTGCGGCCAACAGCCTGCGGAACAGCGGCTGTCGCAACGAGGCCCGGACCGCGCCGGTCACCGCGGGCATGTCGACTGCCGGGTCGTGCTCGGCCGGCCGGGGATCCACTTCGATCGCATGCCGTCAGCGTGCGCGCACCTGCGGGGGACGGCGCTGGGGGCACTGGTTCCCCCGCACTCCCTTGCGCACTCCCCTGCGCCGCGCCGGACGGTGGTGTCATCCGGGCAGGGGGTCCGGAGAGACATCAACGGAGGAACACCATGTGCTATCGACAGTTGGCATCGACGATGCTGGATCCGGACCTGGTTCGGCCCGGCACCTCGACCGACCGACTCTTCGAGCGTCGTACGGAGACTGCGGCCGATCGCTATCTCGAGCGACGCCCCGACATTGCCACCGACAAGCTGTTCGAGCGACGCCCCGACATCGCCACCGACAAGCTGTTCGAGCGACGCCCCGACATCGCCACCGACAAGCTGTTCGAGCGACGCCCCGACATCGCCACCGACAAGCTGTTCGAGCGACGCCCCGACATCGCCACCGACAAGCTGTTCGAGCGCCGACCGGAGATCACGACTGGTCGCTACCGCGGGCGCCGGACCCACAGTGGGACTGATCGCTACCTCGAACGTCGGCCGGGGAACCCGACTGACCGCCTCTTCGAGCGGTCCGAGGCAGCGGCACACTGAGGGTCAGATCCGGCAGGATCCCCGACGCACGTCGGGTCGCCGGGGATCCTGGCAGGCGTCGAATTCAGTCGACGATCCTGTGATACAGGGCGGTCGTGGTGGTCGCTGGGTCGACATCCAGCTCAGCTCTCAAGCGCTCTGCAAGTTCGCGGTACAACTTCGCCGCGCGGGCATGGTCCCCAGTGCGACCGTAGGCCGTCATCAGCCCGCGGTACGCGCTCTCCTCCAATGCATCCAGTGCGATGGCGCGACGGTATATGGGTACGGCCTGGCTGGGAAGTCGCGCTTCGAGCAGCGACCTGCCCAGAGCCATCAGCGCGGCCCGGTTGCGGGCCGCCAGTTCTGCTCTGCGATCGACCACCCAGGCAGCAGTCTGCTCGGGCAGGAAGTCACCGGCGTAGAGGTCGGTGGCCAGGCGCAACTGGTGTCGCTGCTCCTCGCCCGTCGCGGCCCGGGCCGCGGCGAGCGCGGCGAGAAACTCGGCGACGTCATAACGGCACTCTTCGTCGGCCACGAACCGGTAGCTGCCGTCCTGGAACACGAACCAGTCGGGACGCTGGACCGCTCGGCGCAGATCGCGCAACGCGGTATGCAGCGAGTTCCGCAGCTGCGACGGGGACGCTTCGGGCCACAGCGCGTCAGCGAGTTGCTCCTTCGCGCGCGGCACGCCGTCGGCGAGCAGATACAACAGCTCTCTCGGTTTGGCGTACCACCACGGCGACGACAGCTCCCTACCCGCCAGCTGCACCCGAGCGCCACCAAACGCCTGCATCCGCAACCACGGGTCGCCGGCGGACGTACCGCTCGGTGACCGCCCGTCAGGCGACGGGTCGCTGTCCGAAGAGGCCGCGGCAGCCCACGCATTGTCATCACGGCCGGTCCCCGACGAGGAGTGCGCCGTGCCGATCACCAGGTCGTCCACCGACCGCTGCCGACCCCAGGCGACGGTTCGCTGGAAGCGGTCGCCGGTCAGCTGTCGGAGTTTGTGCACGGTCGCATCGTGATCCGGGCACTCGACCGGTGCCAGGGGTGCGCCGATGGCGTCGCGCAATGCGGCAGCCGCTCCGAGCAGTGTCGCAGCGTGGAAAGGATCCTCCTCGGCCGTCGTCGCGGCCAGGTCCTCGAGCACCGCCGCGGTGCGCCACTGGTCTCCGAGGTACCGGTGGGACGCCAGCGCCTCGAGCAGACGATCCCGGGCCTCGCCGTAGCGACCCTCGCGGCGGGCAACAATGCCGAGCTCGTGCTCGGACCAGGCGACGCCCTCGCGGTAGCCGTCCGCTCGGGCAACGCTGTTGCACTCGGCGAGCAGCCGCGTCGCCGTGGCGAGGTCTCCGCGATACTGCGCGGCAACCCCCTGACTCAGCAGTGACCATGCGATGCCTTCGCTGTCACCCACCGCGCGGAACGTCGGCAGAGTGGCGGCACATAGATCGTCCGCTGCGTCCAGATCGCCTTGCAACCAAGCGATGAAGCCGAGATAATTGTCGGCCCGGGCAACACCGCGCCGGTCCTCGGCCTGTACGGACAGCCGGCGACTTTCGGCGTACAGTCCTTGCGCGTCACGATATCGGGCCTGTTCGCGCGCGACGCTGCCGAGCGTGAGCAGCACCTCGGCCTCTGCCCGATGATCGTCCAGCTCGCGATAGCAGTGCAGGCTGGCCTCCAGGCGGTCCACGGCGGCTTGGTAGTCACACTGCAGGAAGGCGAGGGTGCCGCTGCCACGCAACGCCTTCGCCAGCACCGGCGCCGGTGCGTCACTGCCGGCCTCCACCGCCCAGTCGAGCCACCGGCGACCCTCCCGGTAGAGGCCGCGCAGATAGCACAGCGGCCACAGCGCCGCGGCAAGCCGCGCCCCGAGGACGTGCTCGCCGTGCGCTTTTGCGAAGGTCAGGGCGGCACGCAGATTGCTGCCGTCGAGCTCGAGCCGGTCGAGTTCGGCCGGCCCACCCTCGCCGGTCAGCCGCGGCTCGGCCTCCTCGGCGAGTCTGGTGAAGTGCGTCAGATGTGCCAGCGCCACCGCATCCGGATCCCCGGACTCGCTCAGCCGGCGGCGGCCATAATCTCGTACGGTGCTGAGCAGCCGGTAGCGGGCTGCGCCGCGACTGCGCGACACCTGCACCAGCGACTTGTCAACCAGACGGCCGAGCAGATCGACGACGTTCTCGGCGTCCGAACCGGCCGCGACCGAGGTCGCGGCGTCGAGGTCGAACTGCCCACCGAAGACGCAGATCCGGCGAAAGAGATCCTGCTCGGCCGAACTCAGCAGGTCGTAACTCCACGCAAGGGTGTCTCGCAGCGTTCGGTGCCGCTGGGGTCCTCGACCACGATCGCCGAGAAGGTCGGGTGATCGGTCCAGCGCCTCGGCGAGCTGGGCCGCCCCCAGCACCGGGATCCGTGCGGCGGCAAGTTCGATCGCGAGCGGGATGCCGTCCATCCGTCGACAGACCCGCAGCACCGCGTCGGCGTTGTCCGGCGTCAGCGCGAAGTCCGGCACCGCATCACGGCACCGCGCGACGAAGAGGTCCACCGCCGGGGCCTCGTGCAACACGTCTGCCGGCTGCCTGCTGCACCGCGGAACAGGGAGCGGCGCGATCGGCCAGACGCGCTCGCCGGTCAGCCCGAGGCGCTCGCGGCTCGTCGCCAGCACCCGCAGCCCGGGGCACCACATCAGCAGGTCCGCACACAGGTCTGCACAGCCGGCGACGAGTTGCTCGCAGTTGTCCAGTACGAGCAGAATCCGCCGGTCCTTCAGCTGCTGGATCAGGTCCTGGAAGCTGCCCTGCACCGAGCGGCCACGTACGCCGAGCGCCTCGCAAACGGCGGTGCCGATGCCCTCGGCATCCAGAACCGCTGCCAGGCCGACCCATCGGACGCCGCCGGTGAGGCTGGACGGCAGGTGTTCGGCGACCGCGATCGCCACTCGCGTCTTGCCGACGCCACCCGGCCCGGTCAGGGTGACCAGTCGGCCGTCCTCGAGCAGCCCCGACACCTCGGCAATGTCCGTCTCACGTCCGACGAGCGGAGTCAGCGGTACCGGCAGTTGCCGCTGCGGGCCGCCCATCGCGTCGGCGGGCATGGACCGCGCGGCAGCCGGGGGGATCTTCGTCTCGGGCACCGACATCTGCCGGGGCCGACCTGCCGCCATGGACGGAATTGTCGCACCTGGCGGCGCGTCACACAGCCGTCCCGGCTGCACCTAATTTCAACGCCGGACGGGCGGCGCACGCCTGCGGCGTCGTCCGTCGATCGAGGAGATATCGATCTCCGGGCGACGCAAGGTCCGTCAAGGCAGCGCCGTCCCGATCACAGCACTATGTACTGCTTGCGATCCAGCAACTCCCGTACTGCATCGAGGTGACCGGCATGGGTTGCGGTCTCGACGATGACGTGCACCAGGACGGCTCGTAGGTCCGGAAAGGAAAGGCCCGCTTCGGGCCACCAATCCTCCGGCCGGGCCGGCGGATCATCGAGTTCGAGATCGGCGATATAACTGTCCGAGCGATCGATCGCGGCTCGATATTCGGCGATGACCGATTCCGCAGGGACGTCATCGGGGACCTGCCAGTCGGCGTTGTCGCCCTCGGGCCAGAAGTCCAACGGGTGGCCGGCCATCACGACCTCGAACCAGTACCGTTCGTCCGACAGCGTCAGGTGTTTCACCAGACCCAGACAGGACCAGCCCGACGGCAGGACCGGCTGTCGCAACTGTTCCTCGCTCAAGCCGTCCAGTTGATCGAGGATGTGGCGACGCTGCCCGGCAAGCCGGTGCAGCAGCAGGTCCCGCATTGGCTCGCTCACTTGCTCGACCGTTCCACCATGCCGCCGGAATGGATCGGCCGGATCTCCACCCCGCCGCCGGCGCGGAGCGCGGGATTGGTGCGAGCGATCGCCACCGCGGCGTCCAGGTCCTGTGCCTCGATGATGTAGAAACCGGCCACGATGTCCGCGGCGTCGACGAACGGGCCCGCGGTCACCCCGCCACTGCGGACCGACGTCGCCAGGTTCCGCGGCGTGAACGCCCACGCGCCGACCATCGCGTCAGCGGCGGTCACCTCGTCGGCATGCTCGTCGCACTCGGCGATGTCATCCCCGGACGCCCCGGGGGCGTGAGCCGAATCGCCGACATAAATCAAAACTCCGAACTGGGCCACGATCAGCCTTCCTGGTTGAACTCCGATGTCTCCTACACCCCCAGGACGGAGCGGACAACTCGATCTCGACACGTCCGGGACCCGAATCCTAGAGAATTCCGCAACGGCCCGGGCACCCGCCACGACGGCGGACAGTCAGAGCGCCGCAGCGTGAACGACGAGTGGTCGGCGGCACGGACCGACCAGCTCGAACCAGCTGGCCTGGCCGGATCGCCGGTCGGCCGCACGGTGCCTGCAGAAGCGCACGCCGGCCGGTCAGAGAATCCGCTCGGCGAGGACTCGCAGGTTGCCGTTGAGCGGTGCCAACGGATCGGCCGCCGAGCGCCGGAACTGGGCCGGAGGCAGCCCGTGAAGTTGGCTGAAGCGCCGCGACAGATGGAACGGGTTGTGGTAGCCCGTCGCGAGGGCAACCTCGGCCAGGGTCGAGTTGGTTCGTTGCAGTGCGGTCGCCGCCCGCGCCAGCCGGACGCGCTCGAGGGCGGCCGCCGGGCCGATTCCGAACTGGCTGTGGAACAGCCGGGACGCGTGACCGACCGAGACGTGGCCCGCGGCCGCCAGTTCCGCGACCGGGAGTAGACACAATCCGTCCCGACGCCAGCGCGTCGCGATGTGCTCGACCATGGCCAGCAGGGGCTGCGGCCAGTCCGGGACCCGGCTGATGGGATCGGCCAGGAACACCTCGAGCAGCACCCCGAGCAGTCGATTGTGCTCGGCCAACCGTTCCTGTTCCAGACCGAGACCGACCAGATGGTCGCACAACGACCGCAACAGCGGCGTCGCCATGCTGTCCCGGACCCGTGGCCATAACGAACTGTCCGGGTGATTCGCCAGGCGGAAGTGCACGTAGCCATGTCGCGTCCTCCGCCGCGGATCCCAGCCGAACTGATCACGATCACCGGGTCGCGCCAACGCGATACTTCCGGGCGGAAGCGACGTCCGCCAGGACAGCCCGGCGGCGTCGCGGACCCGCCAGTCGGCAGTGCCCTCGATCAGCCAGACGAACTCGTACTCGTCAACCAGCGTTCGAGGTCCGTACGATGCAGCAGACGGATATGTCGCGACGGTCGCAAAACGCGATGCGTACGGGACGTCGGCTCGGCCGGATGTCACAATCGGATATTAGCTTGCTCTCTTGGGGCATGGCCCGACGGCGGCCGGAGCCGACAGACTTCTGCCATGACCGTCTTGAACGCCGTCGAACCGTCGATCACCGACCCGGAGCTCGTCCGGCAGGACTACCAACGCGACGGCTTCGTCGTGCTGCCCGATGCGCTGAGCGCCGACGAGGTCGCCGGGTTGAACGCCGAGGCGGTACGGATCTGCCGCGGTGAACTCGGCGCAGTCTCCGGCGGTGCGGACCTCGCCGCCGATGCCGCCGATGCCGACGTCCTGCGCAGCTTCCTGTGCATCCACTTCCCGCACAAGATCTCCCAACTCGCGTACGACGCGTTGACCGCTCCGCGGATCGTGGACGTGCTGACCACGGTGATCGGGCCGAACGTCAAGGCGATGCAATCGATGCTGTTCATCAAGTCCGAGGGCAAGCCCGGCCAGGCCTGGCATCAGGACGAACACTTCATCCCGACCCGGGACCGATCGCTGACCGCTGTGTGGATCGCCCTGGACGACGCGACCGTCGAGAACGGCTGCCTTTGGGTGCTGCCCGGCTCGCATCGCCGCGGTGTCCTCTACCCCGATCGCGAACAGGACGATCCACGCTTCGACTGCACCACCGAGGCGTACGGATTCCCCTATCGGGACGAGGATGCGGTTCCGGTCGAGATCCCGGCCGGCACGGCGTTGATCTTCAACGGCTACCTGCTGCACCGATCGCTGCAGAACTCGGGACAGCACGGGTATCGGCGGGCGCTGGCCAATCACTACATGAGCGCAGAATCGCTGCTGCCCTGGCATCGGGTGCCCGACGGAGTCGGCGTCGCCGAACATGACAGCCGAGACATCGTGCTCGTCGCCGGCGAGGATCCCTACGCGTACAAGGGAATCGAGGATCTGCACCGCGCCCACTCGCGACCGGACAAGGAGGGCGGCTGCCTGCGATAGTCGCCGCAGTGCAGAGCATCGGTACGACCTGAGTCTTCTCGCCGAAGGAGATCAGATGCTCAGGATCCGGGCCAGCGCACTCACCGCTGCCGGATGCCCACCACTGGGCCGCACCGCAAAGAGGAACGCACTCATCCCTGCTGCCATCGCGGTGATCGCCGCCCAGTCACGACGGTGGAGATGCCGGTGAAACACCCGCGATGCGACCAGCAGCGTGACGGGCAGTTCCAGGGCCAGCAACGGCTGCGCCTCGGAAACCTCACCGGTCGACAATGCGCCGGCTTGCAGGACGAAGACGACCCCGTGTGCACCGGCCGCGACGAGGTGTTCCAACGGTGACGGCCAGCGTTCCCAGAATCGCATCGCCAGGTCGTACACAACAGGCGCATAGCGCAGCATCCAGGCGTAACGGTGGCTGAGTCGGCGACCGTCGCCGGCGCCCGAGTGGACGACGTCGACCGAACTGGTACGACAGCCGGCTTCGCGGAGCCGACGGCCAGGCTCAGCGGTCGCTCGACCGTGCCCGGAGCCGACACTCGCCGAGACCAACAGCACGTACGGCCTCGATCCGCTTCTCATCGAGCTTCGGTACGCCCGGCAGACCGGCAGAACCAGCGATCGAGCCGCCCGACGGTGCCGGTCTCGGGTCTGCCGGCCCCACTAACTCTTGGCAGCCGGCGTATCGTCGTGCAGCTCCTCGAGCCGCAGAGCGATTCCCAGTCCGAACAGGGTCGGCGCCCAGGTGCCGACGAAGATTCCCCAGCGGTCGGCCTGCGCCTTGTCGCTGTTCTTGCGCAGTCGACTGCTGTAGTGGCTCAGGTAGGCCAGCCCGATCGACGCGACCGCGCCGATGTAGGCGTAGTCGCTCTTGACGCCGATCTCACGTAGCTTGTTGATCATCGAACGCTCTCCTTCGGTCGCTGAGCAGACCGGTCGGCCCGCCCAGTCAGACGGTCACTTGTGCGCGCCCCGGATGGCCCTGTTGTGAGGCCGCCGTACCCCAGCACCCGGCGCCGAAACCACGCCGATCGCCGGCCGGCTCGAGCTCCAGTCGTCGGACGCCGGCCGCCGAGCTGACGCGATCGCCGGATTGCCGGTTGCAACAGTGCGCGCGGGGGTATGCCACCGATGAGCCACGACGGTGACCCATGCTTTCGAATCCGCTCACGTGGGAAGAAGTTGGCCATGCTGACGCCGCACGAGGAACGCCGACTCGTCGAGATCGAGCGTGAACTGGCCGACGATCCGACCCTGCTCCGCCTGGCCTCCAGCCTGGCTCGGACTGGACGCGCCGAGCGGCGACGACGGTCCTGGTTGCGGCGGGTTGTCCTGGCCCTGGTCTGGATCCCGGCCGCCATCCTGCTGACGGCGATCCTCTGGTTGACGCCGGCCGTCGCGATCGCTGCCGGAGTGCTGATCCTGGCGGTGGCAATCGTGTGGGTGGTGCGCCGTGGGCACCAGCGACATCGGCGTTAGCTCGTCTGAACTCTCCCCGGACCGCGGCCTGCAACCCAGGATCGCCATCGTGTACACCTCTTCCCGCGGGCGCAGCCGGCGCTCCAGACGCGGAGTGGGACGGCTTTCGCTGCATCGCCGTGGTCGATGCCGCCGCCCCACAATCTTTACCTCTCGGTTTGAGCAAACCCATACAGGTTCACGATCCGCTGTTCACCAGGAATCCAAGGGGATGCCTGGCGCGGGATCGATCGGCTCGCTCGAGCCGGCACGGAGCGACCGCGCCACCTGGACGGTCTGGTCGGCCAGCCATCCGATGGAGGTCCCGTCGTAGCCGAACACCGCGCTGCGTACATGATCATGCAACGGCGCGACCCAGTGATCATCGATACGCTGCGCCAGGATCCCAGCTACCGAGCCGGCCGTGCCGCCGTTGGAGTCGGTGTCCCAGCCCCCACAAACAGTCAGCCCGATCGACTGGTCGAAACTGCCGTCCCCATACAGCAGACCGGCAGCCAACACAGCAGCGTTGTTGATCGTGTGTACCCAGCCGTAATGACCGAATGCCTCCTCGATCCGATCCCGCGTCTGCTGCCAGGTCAGCCCTTCGGCATGCCACGCAATCGTGTCCCGAATCGCCTTCGACAAGCGAGATCCCGTGGGCACCACCTGCAACGAGGTCTGCAGAGCGGCAGCGGCGCTGGGTGCGGTGAACGAGGCGGCGATCAACGCGGCACACCACATTTCGCCGTAGACCCCGTTCGCCGTGTGGGACAGCACCGCGTCGCGGTAGGCCAGCTCGGCCGCTCGTCCGGGATCACCCGGGCAGCAGTAGCCGAAGATGTCAGCCCTGATTGCGGCGCCGATCCACTCCCGGTACGGATTGCGATGCCGGGCCGCTCCACCGGGCGCAATGCCCTTGATCAGATTGCGGATGGTGGCCCGCTCGGCCGTGTAGGTCTGCAGAAACGGCAGCATCGTGAGCCACGCCGTCGCCACGTCGCCCGTACTGAAGGCCGGACCAACGCGACGCAACACGTGCAGGTTGAGGATCGTGTAGTCCACGTCGTCGTCACGCGACGATCCGTCGACCCGCCCGGCCGTGGACTCCACCCAGTTCTCGCGATAATCCGGATGCTCGGCACCGGTGTCGGTCATCGCCGGGAAGTAGTCGACCAGCGGCCAAGCCGCGTTCGCCTCGAGGAAGGTTCGGATTGCCTTCGGTGTCCACTCGTCACCCGACTCGACCGGTTTGCCCAGCATGTTGCCGGCGATCCGTCCCGTCCAGGCCCGGTTGATCTTTTCTGCATAGCCGTCGTCGAGGTCGAACGGCACCGGTTCGGGCCAGTCGCCGGCCGCTCTGATCTCGTCCAAACCCTCCGGCTCGACGAACGGCCACTCCGCTGACCTGGGAAGATCGTCCAGCTCCGCCAACAGACCATCTGCACCGGCCGGATCCAGGGAGTTCAAGCCGCCCAACCGCTCGATCTGGACCCGCACACCCGAGGTCTCGAAGCCGCTTTCATCGCGCTGGCTGAGCTCGGCCCGGAGCAGATCTCGCTGGTTCAGTGATCCGTGCATGTAGTGTCCGCCTCTTCGTCATCGAACGTGCTGGGACCGATCGGTCGCGATCTGTTGTCACCCGGCGGACCAGCCTCCGGGGCCTGCCAAGAGTGCGGCCCCTGATCGGCCGGAGGTCGGAGCACCAGCCGGACCAGTATCCCATTCGCGCCGGGGATGCTCCTGCGTTCTGCGACCTCGAGCGTTTCATCGAGCTCAGGTATGAGGGCATTGATCTGCGCGTCGGTTCCGAGTTGCAGCACAGCCGATCCCCCGGGCTGTAGATGGCGTGCGACGCTTGCGAGACAGCTCCGCGCGATATCCAGCCCGTCAGGTCCACCGTCGATGGCCCAGAGCGGATCCTCGGGGTAGCGGCCCGTGCTGCCGCTCGGCACCCATGGCGGGTCGGCGACCATGACGGAAAAAGTCTCATCCGGCCGGAACGCCTTCTGCACAAGGGATTCTCGGACCTCGACGTCCGTGCCCAGTGCGGTACGAGCCGCGTTGGCCCGCGCGAAACCACAGGCTTGTGTGTCGGCGTCCACCAACACCAGGTCCCGAGGACGCCCACGATCGACACACATCCGCCCGAAGGCCAATCCGATCTGACCCACGCCGCAGCACAGTTCGACGATCCGGCCGTCCGGGGCCGTATCGGCCAGCTCGGCCGCCCAGCGTGCCTGCTCCAGCGTCCAGGGCCGCGGTTGCAACACCTCGTCGCTGAACTCGATCGTCAACGGCCCGAACCGGGCCCAACGCTTCCTCACCGGTGTACGTATAGCACGCGCCCGACAGGGGTGGAGTGTGACGTTTTCGGGCGGCGATTTCGGGTAATCCAGCATCGTCGTCCGGATCCACCGGCCCGGCCCAGAGGAGTCACCCATGCTGATACCACAGCCGCGGGGGGACCTGAGTCGCGCCGTGGGCGCCTGGCTGCGGGCACCGGAGGCCGCAGACAGCAAGCTCGCCGCGGACCTGATCGATTCGTCGGCTGAACCGGCCGAGACGCTGACCGATGTTGATCTTCAATTGAGTCTCTGGATGTTGTACGAGCTCCACTATCGATCCTTCGAAGACGCCGCGGACGACGCCGAATGGTCGCCGGAACTACTGGCGGTACGGCGACGTCTGGAGGCCGTGTTCGACGCCGGCGTCGAGCAGGCGTGCGCTGATCTCATCGGCCCGCTGGCCACGGCCGCCCCACAGGATGTACCCGACCGTCTGTTCGAGTTCGTCGACACGTACCCCGGACCATCGCTGGCCGAGTACGTGCAGCGGCACGCCGACCGCGATCAGGTTCGAGAGCTGCTGATGCACCGCAGCATCTACCACCTCAAGGAGGCAGATCCGCACAGCTTCGTCCTCCCCCGGCTCAACGGTGCCGCGAAGGCCGGGCTGGTCGAACTCCAGTACGACGAGTACGGCGACGGCGACGGCGATCGGATCCATCAGCGCCTGTTCGCGAAGGCCTTACAGGCAGCGGATCTGGATCCCAGCTATGGCGCCCATGTCGGAGTCGTGCCGGCCGAGGTATTGGCGATCAGCAACGTCATGTCCTTGTTCGGTCTGCATCGCCGCCGCAGGGGAGCGGCGATGGGCCACCTCGCCGCCTTCGAGGCCACCAGCTCGGTGCCCTGCCGGCGTTATGCGGCCGGCATCCGACGGGTCGGACTGGGCGATCCCGTCGCACAGTACTTCGACGAACACGTCGAGGCCGACGCCGTTCACGAGCAGCTCGCGGTACGCGTAATCTGTGCCGCCCTTCTCGCCGAAGACCGTACGCTGCAACGCGACATCGCGATCGGCGCCGCGGCGTGCCTGAGGTTCGACGCCGGTGCAGCCGTCCCGCTTCTGGAGACATGGAAGCGTGGCGGCCATCTGGTCGATCCGCCCGCCTCCGATCGAGCGCTCGCGGTGACCCCGTGATCAACTCCCGTCGGATCGACGCTTCCGACGCGTGCTTTCGGTGCATCGGTTCGCGCAGGATTGAATTGATCCTCAGTCCGGACGGTCCGTTGCTGGTCCGCGGAGCCGAACTCCTGATCGACGATCAGGGACGTGAACACTCTGTTCTGCGGCCCGTTGTCGCCGTCTGCCGTTGTGGCACGACAACTCATCCACCGTGGTGCGACGGAATGCACAAGCTGCTGCAGCGCCGCGACCGCGACACCGCAACGCCCTGACCGGTCCTTTCAGGCCGGGTGACCCGGCTCCAGGTCCTCGACGTCCTGCACCGTCAGGGCTTCATCGTCGGCGCCCTTGCGAGCCTCCGCAGCGACCGGCATCAGCAGCTGGCCGACATGATCACCGAGTGGCAGCCGCTGCAGCACTCGGCCGACCACATACCGTGGCAGGTCGTCCAACAACGGGACTCCGCCCGGACCCGGATGCCAACGGACCCGGGCGAACTTGTCGATCTCGTCACCGGTCTCACCGCCGAACAACTCTGCCAGCCCGTGGTCGTCGTCGCCCAGCGTATGTACGGCCAAGAACTCCGCGCCCGCTGCGATCCGCAGGGTGTGGTTCTGTTCGGACAGACAGACCAGCAGCCGCGGAGGATCGATACTGACCTGGGTGGCAAACCCGACCAGGCAGCCGCCGCGCTCCGTGCCGTCGTCGGCGGTGACAACGAACAGCGGGTAGTCCAAGTCCTCGACGAATTCGTCGAACTCCTCGGTCGAAAGCGGTCGCATCGTCATGCGTTGATACTGCCAGCGTGGCCGCCGTCCGGGAACGTGGAGCTGTTGTTCTCCGGCGTACTCAACGCGCCCACCGTGCTCAGAGTGCTGGTGCAATGTGCACCGGGCCGATATCACGTTGCGAGTCCACCGGCCTGAATGCGGCCTGATCCGGACGGGTCGATCGGCACTCTGTCGAGCCAGAGACACGGGTCCGGTGACCTGCTGCGCGAGCAAACTCACTGATGCGCGCTGAACATCACAACCAATTGGGTGCGAATCGATTCGCGATCACCGGCCGGCAACGGCATCGATCTAGGAGGACATCCAAGAATGCGCAACATCACCAGAATCGGCATCGGCGCCGCAACCGTGGCGGCGGCAGTCGGCACCTCGCTGATCACAGCCCCCGCGGCACACGCGAGCGGCACCTACGAAGGCTGTCCGTACGGCGCGGTCTGCGTCTACCCGGCGAACAAGGGCTGGAACGGCGGTCATCCCGAATCCGGCGGAGTGTTCTGGAGCCGGGGCCCGCACAACCTGTCGAACCAGTACGGCGTACACCGAGTGTTCAACAACCAGTACGGCGGTTGGTACGCCACCCTCAACAAGGGCTACAACGGTCGCTCCCCGGTCTTTCGGATCAACCAGTACTACTACACCGACTACAACCTGACTCCGATCAACTCGATCAGCTTGGAGCCCTGACCCATGGTCGACGGGAAGGGGCACCGGCGCCCGATGCCACTTCCCGTCGCACAGCAGGAGCATTCACCGGGCTTGCGGGTAGCGGGATCAGTGACAGCACAGGCATCAGCATCGATCGGCTGCTGCAGTGGACCGTCGCCTGGGCCGGCCTCTCAGTGGCATGGCACGAGCAACCCGAACCGGTAGGACGCGCCCGACACGTCCTTGAGGTCGACCAACACGCCCACAACCTTCTGCACGAACTCGGATCACCGTCCCGTGCAGTGGAGCGCGTTGCCCTTGATATGCGGCAAGATCCGGCGACCGGGCAGTTCCCGGACGATCGCTGATGGGCGGTGGTCGACAGGTCGCATGATCAGACCTGCGCGGGCCGCGCCGATTCCGACTGAGCCAGTCAACCTTCGACGCCGCAGTCCGCGTTGCCGGTCCTCCGACCCCAACGGGCATGGAAGACTTCCCGGCCGACTGCCCTTCGGTCCTGGGTCGCTACCGCGTCGAACTCTGCGGCACCGTTCCGAACGGGTACGTCTTCTACGACGCTCTCGGCTCGGGTCTGTTCGACAATGCCGGGTTCGCATACCTACCCGAGGGCATCCCGACAAACGTAGATGCGAGCGACTTCGAAACCGGAATTCACTCACGTCCGGGGACACTGGTACACGTTCACCGCGAGTTGGCGAACACCACCGGCGGCGCCGAACGCTCGACGGGCCTGTCACACCTGCCTATCGCCGACATCTCACAAGGCGCCGTCATCGAGCCGTGGAGCTAAGGGGATTCGAACATCATGAGAGTAGCGCCGAAAGCATCGTCGATAGCAACCACAGCCGCCGCATCGACCGAACCCAACCTCTATCGAATCAGACCGCTCGGCCGCGCCGCACCGTTCGGCTGAAGTGATCCGCGCTCACCGTTAGAGGTCGAACATGGCTGCGAGAACGTTGCGGATTTGCTGGAGCACCACCGGGCCGACGTTGCCGGTGTGCGCTGCGATCCTGCCGGTGGCCACTGCGCGCACGTGCTGGCATTGAGCGGACGACGGTGCGCGGAGTCCGTTTCGATCATCCGGTTCGATCACCACTTCGGCACCGCTGTCTCGAAGCGTGCGGGTCAGCGGGACGACCTGCACCACGTTCGGGCCGCCACGCAGGATCCGGGCCGCGGTCACGACGACAGCCGGCCGGAACAGTCCGGCCTCCGACCCAGATGGTGTGCCGAGATCGAGTTCGACGACATCACCCTGCGTCAGCATCGAGCCAGGAAGTTTCCTCGTCGGTCAGCGGTGCAGAGAGGTCGTGGCCGATGTCGTCTTGGAGCAGCAGTCGGACAGCTCGAGCGACCGTGTCGGCGACTGTTTGGTGCCGTTGGTGGGCGAGCCTCCGTAACTCGTGATGAGTGGTCCGGCTGATCCGGATCGTTGTCGTGTCGGACATGGCACCATCGTAGTCTCTGTAGATTCATCAGTCTACAAGCGAAGTGCGTGCCCGGCACCCGGCTGCGCGTTGAGGCTGGTGCCCGATGGAGCTGCCCGATGATCACGTCTGCGAGTGACCTCATCCGGTCGGTGGCTGGTGTCGGCGGGTGGCCGTGGTCCGATTCGATGATCAAGAGGAGCGACCTCACCTGGCCGGAACGTGTCACGACGATCACCTGCCTCACATTGCAGGGACCATCAGCCGCTCAGCACATCGGCCCGCTCGGGCCCGGCGAGTCCCATCGCCGTACTGCGGACACCGTTATGGGAGCCAACGCACGGGTCGCCTCAGCACTTGTCGTCGATGCCGCGGCACGGTTGAATATCGGTTGGGCGACGGCGTCCGCCCGAGAGAACCTTCTCGAACCGCCGGCCGGCTGACGACTCCTGCTCCCTACTGATCCCGGGAGTACGAGATGACCGAATCGGGAATACCTGCCCCAGGGGCGCCGTCGCCGTGTGTGTTGGTCGGCGTCAAGCCGCAACAGAAGGACGTCGTGATTCTGGTGGCCGCGAAGCTGGCCGCACTGTTCGGGGTCACGCTGATCTGCGCTCATGTTGACACCAGCCGTTTCCCCATCCGCGAGTTGCCTGACGGCACGTTCGAATCGGAACCCATAGACCCCGACCTTGCCGACGATCCGGACGACTTCGATCCGCAGCTACGTGACCACATTCTCGCTCTCGTACCGGCGGATCTCTCGGTAGATTTCCGCCAACTGGCGGGAGATACCTCCATCGCGCTGCGTGAAGAGGCAGAGATCCTCAACGCCGAAGTGATCGTGGTCGGCAGCCGCGCGGGCGGGCTACGCGCCAACATCCAAGACTTTCTCGGCACATCTGTGGCCGTCCATCTCGCTCATCGACAGTGGCGCCCGGTGGTCGTCGTCCCTACTTCACCAACTGCCCCGGACCGTCCGCTGCCGTGGGAGAGAGCGGCGAGCCAAGCCTGATCTCCGCAGGATCAAGATCGCTGCAACCGGCACAAGCGCTCGCTGTTGCCGGGCCGATATCAGCAGATGATCGATTCGCCACGGCGTTCGGTCAGTTCGGGGATCACCTGGAACAAGACGGAGGCAGCGGCACCGTAGGTGCTCGCGCCGAGCCAGATTCGCCATCGCGCCGCCGCCGTGCGGTCGGCGGACGCGGTGTAGGCAGGCAACGCTCTGCCGTAGCGATGTCCGTTGGCCGCGTGGTGTTGAGGTGCAGCGGTCATGATCGGCTCCCGTTGCTGGTCTGCAGGGGCCGTCAGCTCGACACAGGTCTCCGACGAGTCGGCGGAGGTCGAGGCCAAGCACCGGATCGACGCTGGCGAAGGCGCCCCGTTTGGTGCCGGAAGCCAGCCGCGGGTCCATCATTCGGAGCGAACCGCAAGAGCGCCAGTGGTCTCAAACCGATCGGCTCAGAGTCCAGCAGCTCCCCGACCTGATGGTCGTTCGGTTCGAGCGGGCTCCGCCAGATGGCCCCGACCGTAATCGCCTCGTCGCTCGCTAGGTCCCCACGTAGGACGACCTACGGATCACGGCCCACCAAAATAACGACCGTTATTGCAGTAACGTGACGATGGACACTCAACGGGCTGTCGGCCGATCCGAGGTGTGGACCAGTGAGCGATGACGCCGACCATGCGTCGACGGGTGACGACGGACGAACGGGCATCCGATCGACGGCGCTGAAGTTCGTCCTGATGGTCGGTGTGATGAGCTTCTTCGCCGACTTCACCTACGAGAGCTCGCGCTCCATCATCGGTCCGTTCCTTGCCAGTTTGGGAGCCGGTGCGCTGGCGATCAGCATGATCACCGGATTCGGCGAACTGGTCGGCTACGGGCTGCGGCTGGTCTCTGGGCGCAGTGCCGACCGGACCGGGCTGTACTGGCCGATCACGATAGGCGGCTACGTCCTGCAGATGTCGGTGGTGCCGTTGCTGGCGCTGGCGGGCAACTGGCCGGCCGCGGCGGTGTTGATCATCGCCGAACGGATCGGCAAGGCGATCCGCAACCCGCCCCGGGACGCGATGCTGTCCCACGCCGCCAAGCAGATGGGGTACGGCTGGGGCTTCGGCGTGCACGAGGCCTTGGACCAGTTCGGTGCCATGGTCGGCCCGCTGTTGGTGGCGGTGATCCTCGCGACCCACCAGGACGACTATCGACTCGCCTTCGCCGCGCTGGCCATCCCGGCCGCGATCATGCTGAGCCTGCTGGTGGTTGCCCGCCTGCTCTACCCCCGGCCGCAGGATCTCGAGCCGGCGCCGCCGTCGCCGAGTCGGCGTTCGCGTTACCCGCGGGCGTTCTGGATCTATCTGATCGCCGCCGCCCTGGTGGCCGCCGGGTTCGCCGACTTTCCGATCATCGCGTTCGGTTTCAGCAAGGGCACGACGGTGCCGGCCGACCTGGTGCCGGTGTTCTACGCCGCGGCGATGGCCGTCTCCGGAGCCGGCTCATTGGCGTTCGGTCGGCTGTTCGACCGGACCGGGATCGGGCTGCTGATCCCGCTGACCGTCGTCAGCGCCGCCTATGCGCCGCTGGCGTTTCTCGGCGGATTCTGGCCGAGCCTGATCGGCGTCTGCATTTGGGGACTCGGCATGGGCGTGCACGAATCGATCATCCCGGCCGCCGTCGCGCCGATGGTGCCGGCCGATCGCCGCGCCGGGGCGTACGGCCTGTTCACCAGCGTCTACGGCATCGCCTGGTTCGCCGGCAGCACCGCCATCGGTGCCCTGTTCAACCTGTCCCTGATCGCCGTGGTCGTCTTCGCGATCGCCGCCGAACTGGCCGCGATCCCGTTCATCCTGGCGGCCCGCCGTCGTCTCACACCGTCGGAGGCGGATTCGAGTGGCGGCGAGGCCTGATCGGGTAACATGGGCGGCGGCGATGGGGCTCGCCGGCACGATTGCCCACGGGCTGATGGCTCCTGTTGATCACACGACAGGAGCCGTACCATGACCGACACGTTGCCGATCCGGCCGACGAGCAAAGAGACACATCGGCAACCCAGCTTGCTGTTCCCCGCCGAGCTGACGGCAATCGAGCTTGCGGACCGACCTCCGGACGCGTTCGCCGATCTCAATCTTGATCAGATCGTCGCCTCCCTCACCGCGAAACGCGAGCCCTACGACCTCGCGCCGTATCTGTGGACCCCGCTTCCGACGGTGGCGGCGGTTCGCTATCGACAAGCCGTCTTCGATGACCTGGCCGATGATCAACTTCGGCACGGCCTGGAGGAGTTCGCCGAGGCGATGCGCGTCATGCGGCGCTGGCAGTCGGCGGCGGAGAAGACCTCGTACCGCCGCTACGGACAGGGCTGCCGACTGGAGGCCATCCACCGCTACCTGACCGCGCTGGCTTCGTTGCGTGAGTTGCTCCAACAGGTCGGGCCGCGATCGAACGCACTGAAGTCGATCATGGAATACCTGGACGAGTACGTCGCTTCCGAGCGGTTCGTCGAACTCGGCAAGGACAATCGTCGACTCCAAAACGAGCTGGCGTCGCTGCACTATGCCGTACGTATCCGCGGCCCCAAGGTCACCGTCACCAGCGAACGCAGCGATCAGGACTTCAGCAAGGTGGTGACGGCGACCTTCGAGCGGTTTCAGCAATCGGACGTCGACTCCCATTTGATCAAGCTCGGGCCGCCGAGCTTCACCCACGTCGACGAACAGATCCTCGGCTGCCTGGCCAAGCTGAACGCCGACCTGTTCGGCCGGCTCGCCGAACATTGCCGCAGACACGCCACCTTCATCGATGCGGTGATCAGCCGGTTCGATCGCGAACTGCAAGTGTGCCTGGGATATCTGGCGATCACCGATCCGCTCCGGGCGGCGGGCCTGCGGTTCGCGCTGCCCGAATTCACCGATCCGCCCGCACTGGACGTCCGGTCCGGGTTCGACCTGGCGCTCGGACTGAACATCGATCCCGGGCGGCTCGTCTGCAACGACGCCACGCTCGAAGGTGACGAACGGGCGCTGGTGCTGTCGGGTCCGAATCAGGGCGGTAAGACCACGTTCGCCCGGATGGTCGGACAGGTGTTCTACCTTGCTGGGTTGGGATTTCCGGTACCGGCGTCGCATGCGCGGCTCCATCTGATGGATCGGATCTTCACCCACTTCGAACGGGTCGAGGATCGTGATCGGGACACCGAGGGAGGCAAGTTGGAAGACGACGTGATTCGCATCCGCGACATATTGCAGCAGTCCACCGGCCGCTCGGTGCTGGTGATCAACGAGATGTTCAGTTCCACCACCATCGACGACGCCCAGTATCTGGGCGGTGCGGTGCTGGCCAAGATCGGCAGGTCCGACACGATCACCGTCTACGTCACCTTCGTCGAGGAACTCGCCTCGGCACCTGGCGCGGTCAGCATGGTGAGTCGAACGCTGCCGGAGGATCCTGCCGTACGCACCTTTCACGTGGACCGGATGCCGCCGCAGGGCACCGCCCACGCGCTGGCACTGGCGGCCAAACACCGGCTCACACGCGCCGAGATCGTCCGGCGCCTGAGCCGGCCCGCGCAACCAGAGCCGTCGCCCCGCCAAGAGTCCACCGCGCCGAGCCGAGGAGCCGAAGCATGAAGGTTCAGTTGATGTTCGCCGATCGGTCCTTTCCGATCACCCCGTACCCCTCGCTGCTGGCCGACGATCTGGTCCAGGATCTGCAACTGGAAACGATCTTCGAGGCGATGAGTGGCGACGACCGCTTCTTGTACAACGTGGTCCGCTCCGCGCTGCTGGCACCCCTACGCAGCGTCGCCGAGATCCGACACCGCCAGCAGGTGCTGAACGACTGCATCCGGCGACCCAACGCCATCGCCGACATCTACACCCTCGCCGGCCAGGCTGTCGCGGCCGAGCGCAAGATCTACGTCGGCTTCGTCCGATACCACCCCAGCCTGGTGCTGCACCGTGCCATCAACGTCCTGTCGGCCTTGTTGCCGTTCCTTGATCGACTACACAACATCGCCGCCACGGAGGTCGACTCAGTCACCTCGCCCGGTTTGTCTGCCCTGCATCGCGGCATCCTGGCCGACCTGGACGACGAGTTCTTCGCCGCGGCCCGGCAGCAACTGCGGTTGTTGCAGTTCCCCGACGGAGTGATCATCGGCAAGCACCTGGGTCAGGCCAACACCGGCGTCGACGACCTGCTGCACCCGTCGGAGAAGGAACCGCTGCTGGAACGGGTCGGGTTGTCGCACGGCTCCTCGGTGTCCGTCCAGATCCCGGCCCGCGACGACGCCGGCGCCCAGGCGCTGGAGGACCTGCGTGATCGGGCCGTCAACCACGTGGCCGACGCGGCCGGCCAGGCTGCGGACTTCCTGGTCGACTACTTCCGTGCCCTGCGTCGCGAGACCGGCTTCTATCTCGGCTGCCTGAACCTGCGGCGCCGACTGGCCGACCGCGGCCGTTCGGTGGTGATGCCCGAGGTCGCCGAACACGACCGGCGCCGCTGGCACGGCCACGGGCTCTACGAGCCGTGCTTGGCGTTGTCCGATCACCCTGCGCAGGTGGTGCCGAATGATCTTGACGCTGATTCGGCCAATGGCGTGATCATCACCGGCGCCAACTCCGGCGGCAAGTCAACTTTCCTTCGTACCTTGGGAACAGCGCAACTGATGGCCCAGTGCGGCATGTTTGTGGCAGCCGACGACTTCTGCTGCTCCGTGCGAACGGATGTGTGCAGTCACTTCATCCGTGAGGAGGACAGTACGATGTCCAGCGGTCGGTTCGACGACGAGCTGATCCGACTGGGCAAGATCGTGGACGCGATCGGTCCCGGAGCGCTGATCCTGATGAACGAATCGCTGGCCTCCACCGACGCTCGCGAAGCCGCCGATCTCGGCACCGAATTCCTGCAGGCGTTCGCCGATCGTGACGTCGGCTTCGTGTTCGTCACGCACAACTACGACCTGGCCCGCCGGCTGCGCGCCGAGCTGCCAGACACGATTGCGTTACGCGCCCAGCGCCGCGACGACGGCGCCCGGACCTACCGGGTTCTTCCCGGCGAACCACTGCCGACCAGCTTCGGCAAGGACATCTACCAACGAGTGATGGAAGGGAGCCTGCGATGATCCAGCCAGCGGTTGCTGACGTGCGAATCCCACGCGCCAATGCCGTGATCTTGGTCCGGCACGGCCGTACTGCTCTGAACGCCGACGGCCGGATCCGTGGCCGGCTCGATCCGGAACTTGATCATGAAGGCCGACGAGAGGTCAGCCGGCTGGCCGCGTTCCTGGCCGACAAGAACATCGTTCGGGTGCTGGCCAGCCCGCTCACCAGGGCGCAGCAAACGGCCCGGATGATCGTCGACCGACACGGCGGCTCGGTGGCCGAGGCCGGCGTCCGCACCGCAGCCGGCCTGAGTGACCGCGACTACGGCTCCTGGTCCGGTCACCGGGAAGCGGAACTGATCGACCACTACGGCAGCCTCGATCGGGTGCCGGACGTCGAACCGTCGGCCTCCGTCAGCCGGCGGGCTCGGCGGGTGCTGGAGGATCAACGCCCGTTGCTCGGTGAGGGGTGCGTGGTGCTGGTGTCACACGACGCGGTCAACCGCACCCTGCTGGCGGATCTGTTGCAGGGAACGGACGACGGACCGATCGAGCAACACACGGCGTGCTGGAATCTGATCTTGCTCGAGCCGTCCCGATGGCGGCCGGTGGCGGTCAACCGGTATCGGTGGGCCGAATCGGACCGGGTGTCGACGTGGTCGACGAGCGACGAACAGGGAGAGGACACCGCCGACGCGGTGATCAGCCCACCGCAGACGACGAGGTGATCGGCGATGGTGGCGCAACTGCAACGGATCAAGATCATCGAGATCCTGGACTCCAGAGGCAACCCGACCGTCCAGGTGAATCTGCGGCTGGACCAAGGCACCACGGCCATCGCGCGGGTCCCCTCCGGCGCGTCGACCGGCGGGCGGGAAGCCGTCGAACTCCGCGACGACGAGTCGCACCGCTACCTGGGCCGCGGCGTCCGGACCGTCGCCCACAACGCGGAAGCCGAGCTCAACAACCGACTCGCCGGACGCCCACTCCAAGAACCATCGGATCTGGCGGCACTGGACGCCGAACTGACGACCCTCGACGGCACCGATCGATTCGCCCACCTCGGCGCCAACGTGGCCGTCGGTGTCTCAATGGCAGCCGCTCGCGCCATAGCCACCCTCCACAAGCAGCCATTGTGGCAGCTGCTGCACGACGTGCTCAATGAACGCGTGGACCGGATCGGAGCCGCCGAGCACGCACCCCGATTGCCGGTGCCGCACTTCAACGTGATCAACGGCGGAGCGCACGCGAGCAACGACCTTCCCTTCCAGGAGTTCATGATCGCCCCACTCGGCGCGCCCAGCTTCGCCGACGCGGTCCGAGCCGGAGCAGAGATCTACCACCGACTACACGCGATTCTGATCGAGTCCGGCGACCCGCCCGGACTCGGCGACGAGGGCGGATTCGCCCCGCGGATCGATGATCCGACCGTGGCCCTGGACCTGCTGGTCCGCGCGATCGAGGCGGCCGGCTACACACCCGGGCCCAACCAGATCGCGATCGCACTCGACCCAGCCGCCAACGGCTTCCACCACGAAGGCGGCGGATACGACCTTTGTGGAGAGCACTACGAGGCGGGCGGATTGATCGACTACTACGCATCGCTGATCGAGCGTTATCCGATCTGGAGCGTCGAGGACGGCCTGGCCGAGGACGACTGGGACGGCTGGTCGTTGCTCACCCATCGGCTCGGCAGCCGGATCCAGATCGTCGGCGACGACATCTTCTGCACCAATCCCCAGCTGATCAAACGCGGCATCGGCAACGGCACCGCCAACGCCGCCCTGATCAAGGTCAATCAGATCGGCACCGTGACCCAAACTCTGGAAGCAATAGCGCAGTGTTATCGGGCCGGCTGGCGGGCCATGGTCTCGCACCGCTCCGGCGAGACCGACGACACCTTCATCGCCGACCTCGCCGTCGGCGCAGGCTGCGGCCAACTCAAGTCCGGCGCCCCGGCACGCGGCGAACGGACCGCAAAATACAACCGGCTACTGGAAATCGCCGCCGACGAATCAGCGACCGCCACCTTCGCCGCCTGGCCGCCACCGGTCACCCGTCGAGCCGGCCGCGCGACTCGTACGGCGTAGGACTGGGCCGCGCGACCATCGATCACCCGATGACGGTCTTCGGCTCTTTGGGTTGCCCCGGCCGGTCGACCGATGCCAACGGCCCTACAGCTGGTCCCGCGAAGCCGTCGGTACAAAGCCGCGCGGTACAGCAAGCGACCGGAGGCACGCTCCAACGAGTCCGCCACGGCGTGTACTCACTCCCCTTCGCGGGAATTACTCCATTGCAATATCTGCGCGCGGCATGGCCGGCCACCAACAGCCGACCGATCGGCGAGCAGCCGCAGGTCGTGGTCTCTGGCCAGACCGCCTCAGTCGTCCACCGGCTTGGGGATCTTCTGCCTCCTTGGTACGAGTTCACACACCCGTGCGCCGGCAGACCTCCCAACCAGACACGTACCGGTTTCACGCCGACCTGTTCCGCCCGGTCGGCAATCCGGCGGACTCGACCTCCGGCTGAGCCGCAAGGTCGACGAGGGCCGAGGCCCACTGGCCGGCGCAGCCCTGCGTCTCAGCCGACCGGAACGGGGTCGATCTGCAGCAGCTGCTCGGCATTTGCGTGGCTGATCATCTCCCGTTCGGCCTCGAAGATGCGCGCCGAGCGGAGGAATTCGGTGGCCACCGGGATGGATTCGAACGGGTAGTCGGTCGCGAACAGCACCCGGTCGGCACCCAGGGCGTCGATCGCGCAGCGCAGCGGTGGCACGTCACAAACGCCGCCGGTGGTGACCCACAGGTTCCTGCGGAGGTAGGCCGACGGATGACCGAGCGACAGTTCGACACCGTGGTGATGGTGGAAGTCCCATCGCGAGTCCAACCGCCACAACGCGTACGGCAGCCCCTCCCCCATATGGCCGACCAGTAGCTTCGCCGTCGGGAAACGGTCGAACACTCCGCCGAAAATCAACCGCAGCACATGGCTGGACGTATCGATGCCCCAGCTCCACATCGGTCCGATCAACTCGGGGTGGCCGGAAAGCACGTCGGCGACATCGACACCGTTGGACGGATGCAGGTAGAGCGGTACGTCGAGCGACTGGGCGCGATCCCACAGCACGTCGAAGCGGCGGTCGTCAGACCGAGCTGGGTGACCGCACGCAGATCCTCAACGTCAACGCCACCCTCGTCGCCCAGCGGCAGAACGAGGACATGAAGAAGATCTCCGGCTGGGCTGCGATCCTCTTCGAACCCACCCTGATCGCAGCGATCTACGGCATGAACTTCGACGTCATGCCCGAACTGCATTGGGTGTTCGGTTACCCGCTCGCGGTCGCCCTCACGGTCGCCTTCGCAATCGGCCTGTACGTCATCTTCAAACGCCGCAAGTGGATGTAGTTCGAGTGCCGCCCGGCTGAATCCACCGAGCGGGTTTCCGGCAGGATGGAGCCATGACGCTGCATGCCGACGACTACACCGCCGACCGCTCCCGCAACGACTCGATGCCCTACCGCCGCTGCGGACGCAGCGGACTCGACCTGCCCGCCGTCTCGCTCGGACTTTGGCACAACTTCGGCGACGACACACCGCTCGATCGTCAACGCGCGATCCTGCGACGCGCCTTCGACCTCGGTGTCACCCACTTCGACCTCGCCAACAACTACGGACCGCCCTACGGTGCCGCCGAACGAAACTTCGGCAGCCACCTGAACCGAGACTTCCGCCGCTACCGCGACGAGTTGATCATCTCAACCAAAGCCGGCTACGACATGTGGCCCGGCCCCTACGGACAAGGCGGCGGCTCACGCAAGTACCTGCTCGCCTCGCTGGACCAGTCGCTGCAACGCATGGGGCTGGACTACGTCGACATCTTCTACAGCCACCGCTTCGACGAGACCACACCACTTGAAGAAACCATGGGCGCCCTCGACACCGCCGTCCGTCAGGGCAAGGCGCTCTACGTCGGCATCTCCTCCTACACCGGCGCCCGGACCCGAGAGGCCGTACAGATTCTGCGCGACCTGGGTACGCCGCTGCTGATCCACCAGCCTTCGTACTCGATGCTGAACCGCTGGATCGAAGAAGACCTGCTCGACGCCCTCGGCGACAGCGGCGCCGGCTGCATCGCCTTCTCACCGCTGTCCCAGGGCGTATTGACCGACCGCTACCTCAACGGCATCCCCGAAGGATCCCGCGCCACCCAAGGAAAGTCTCTCGATCCGGGTTCGCTGTCGGAGCAGACGATGCAGCATGTTCGCTCGCTGAACGATCTCGCCCGCAACCGAGGCCAATCACTGGCCCAGATGGCTCTTGCCTGGGCATTACGCGACGAACGCGTCACCTCGGTACTGGTCGGCGCATCCAGCGTCGCCCAACTCGAAGCCAACGTCGCCGCCACCCACAACCTCGACTTCACCCAGGACGAACTCACGACAATCGATCGGTACGCCGAGGAGGCAGGCATCACGGTCTGGCACTGAGGCTCTGGGCGCCGAGACCTGACCGCAGGGCTTCCCGGTAGCTGCAGGCGGGAGGCGTGATCGCCACCCGTGTGGATGATGTGCCGTCCGCGGTCGGCCGGCGCCCGGTTCCCCGTTGCCGCGCATCATCGTCCCAGCAGAAACCGTGAGCCGATGATGCGCAACTTGTCGCGAACGAGGCCCGCAGCGCCACTGCTGAGTCGTGAAGTGCAGCTGAGGACGGAGCCATTATCGGTAGCGCAGCGCCTCCGCCGCGTCAGGGACACCGAAGTGGTTCCAGGCAAACGACGAAACTGCGATCCAGGCCAGCGTACGGCCTGCGGGGTCGACAACCTCGAGCCGGACCAGGCGACCCATCAGATCACCGAGATCGAACGTCGGCCGCGGCTTGGGGCTGCCCCGGCCGGAGTCGGATCGAGTCACTGCACCGCGGGCCAACACCTCCGCATACCGCTGCTCGACCTCGCTCAGACCGGTGGCACGTACCACGACCCGGCGTCCACGGTCGGGCAGAACGCGACGCTGCCAATATTCCAACGCCCGCACTAGACCTGCACCAGGCCCGCCAGACAACCTCACCGGATACCGAGCGGAGCGTTCCGACCGTATCTGCAAGGGATCGCATCGGGACGGTCGGATGACGTCGGCCGCAATCTGTCGGGACAGCTGGCGCAGCTGCGCCGAGTACTGTCGCAGTGTCCTCCATCCCTGGTGAATGGTGTGGGTCTCAGTCGCCAGTCGGCCAGTCCCAGCCGAGCTGAAGGAACATGCCGAGTCGGTCACTGACTGCACGGATTTCGGTGATCTTGTCGTCTTGGACAGTGAAGATCCAGACCTGCTTCACGTCGAAGGACTTGCCCGTGGGTTCGAGCATTCGCGGATGCGATCCGCTGTGCCTGCCTGCAACGCGGAGTCGTTCGACCACGACGTCACCCGGCGTGATCGTCTGTTCGGCCGTCACCTGCAGCGGATCGAACGCCGCGAACTGCTGCTCGAATGCGGCAAATGCAGCGCCAGGCTTGTCCGGCTCGCCATGGATGATCTTGTTGTGGTCCACGACGTCGTCGGCGACCCAGTCTGGTAGTAGATCGACTCCGCGCCGGTTGATCGCGTGAGGAACTGGGCGACGACCTGTTCAGGGTATGTCACTGATGCATAGTAGAGGGATCCATATCCGGGCACCTGCCTATTGATCCGTGGGATTGGCACCTGCTGCGTGCCACTGTCTCGCCGCGACGAGGGTCTCTTGGATGAAGGGCGCCTTGGCCGCTCGATACCGCGGGCGGTCCTGGTCGTTGGCCGCAGCCAGACGTCGCTTGAGTCCGGCATAGGCGGCAACTGCATCCGGGTGGGTTCGCAGGTAGTCCCGGTAGACCAGAAGGTCCTGCCAACCCCAAGTCGATTCAACGATGTGTAGGTGGTGGGTGCGTAACTCGATGGACGGGTAGCACAGCGAGTATTTGCGAGCAGTCTCGTCTCCCGGCTCGGGAGCGAGGAGCCAGTTGACATCGGCCAGCCCCGACAGGGCCGCTGCAACGGCGTCGTAGCTGTCGACTACGCCGAGCATGTCGATGATCGGTTTGGCCGGTAGCCCGGGAACGGAAGTGCTACCGATGTGCTCAATCGGCATGAGCAGACAGTCAGCCAACGTCGGCGTCACAATCCGCACCTGCTGCTCGAACAGCCGCGGCCAGTTCGGGTCGTAGTCCTCGATTTGAATTCGATCCAAGCGCACGATCGATTATCTCCTCCCAGAAGATGATCACCCGGATGTCCGAAGAAGGCCGGCGCAACGCCGTCGCATGGTTCCGAGTCACCTCCGGGGCGGAGTCGGGCAGGACACTGGTCGCCAAACAGACCGTCGGCTTCGACAGTCCCGACAACCAGCGAGGAGAATCGACTCCGGTTCTTCCGTGAAGCCACGGCAGCCACCCTGCTCACAAGGCTGGCACCGGGGAGCACACGCCAGGTTGTTGGGGCGCCGACCAGCGGACCGGTCCGATGATCTTTGATGACCTCGGCACCGAGGCAACGTCGGTCCGGCCGCTGCGGGCAGGCTCATCTCGTTCGGCGTTTGGCCATGATCAGTTTCGTCCGACGACTGGCCGCGATTCATACCGCGGCGGCTCGAGCCCGGAATGCGCCGGCGGATCACGCACCGCAGCCGAGCTCTACCATCCAGCTCACCCTCGGACGATTGCCAGCGTGCTACCCGCCGACCAAGCCGAATGACCGCTTACGAGATCGCGCGCCCGGCCGACGTCTCCGACCGCGGCGTCCTGCTCGTCACCCTAGGTGACCTGGAAATCGGCCTCTACCGTGTCGGCGACACCGTTCGAGCGTGGCGCAATCACTGCCCGCACCTGGCCGCATCCGTCTGCCGCGGCAACATCACCGGCACCATGCTCACCACCAACGTGTACGAATACCAGTACGGCCGCGAAGGTGAGATCCTGCAACGTCCATGGCACGGTTGGGAGTTCGACCTCGAGGCCGGGCGCCATCTCGCGCCCGGATCCTCGGCCCGTCTGCGCAGCTACCCAACTGAGGTCGTTGAGGGCATCGTCCTCCTGCATCTTCGATCGTCGCCCGGCCAGTTCCCGGCGAGGTTGCTCACCCCGCACACCGCGGCGCCGCGACTGACGACGCAGACGTAGTTGAGCCGACTGAACGCTGAACGTCAGTCACGAGCTGGGACCCCTCAGGTTCAAGGCGAGGAGCGCGTGCCGCTCGAGGAGATCTCGCGACTGGTCGGACACCGCGGGACGACGGTGACGGAGGTCGTGTATCGGCATCAGCTCAGGCCGGTGATGCAGACCGGCGCAACGGTGATGGATCGGCTGTTCCAAGATCAAAATCCGCGGTCGTACTCACCCAGGGTCAGACCCGAGAAGCGGACAGAAGACGAAAGCCCTCGTCAGATCGGTGGAGCTAAGGGGATTCGAACCCCTGACCTTTTCCATGCCATGGAAACGCGCTACCAACTGCGCCATAGCCCCAAATGGGTGCTGCCCGCCTCAGGTGTCCCTGTCGTGAACAGCGGATGCGATCTTAGCGTGCCCGGGCGGCGGATGTGAAATCGGGTCTGCAGCGGGTCGCGGCGGGCGATCCGAGCGGTAAGAACGTCGGACGGGATGGCCCGAACCCGGTCGATAGCGCGGGTGGGAGCGATCCCGTCCGACATCTTTACCGCTAGCGTGCGAGCAGCGCCGCTGGGGCGTTGCGACGACGCACAAGGAGGAGCCGGATGCCGGGCGAGGTACGCAGGATTTTGTGTTTCGGGGATTCGTTGACCTGGGGGTGGATCCCGGTCGAGGGTGGCGCGCCGAGCGAGCGATACGCCGCAGATATTCGCTGGACGGGGGTGCTGGCCGACGTCCTCGGCTCAGATCACGTGATCATCGAAGAAGGGCTCAGCGGCCGCACTGTCGGCGGCGACTACACCGATCCCCGGCTGGCCGCTGCTGACTACCTACCGGCTGCGTTGGCGACTCATCTCCCGCTGGATCTGGTGATCATGATGCTGGGCACCAACGACACGAAAGCCTTCCTGCACAGGGATCCGGCAGACATCGGCGCCGCGATGTCGATCTTGGTCGGCCAGGTCACCGGATCCGCCGGCGGCGTCGGCACCCTCTACCCGGCACCGAAGCTGCTGCTGGTCGCACCACCGCCGATCACCGAGGTCATCCATCCGTGGTGGCAGCTCACCTGGGCCGGCGGCCGAGAGAAGTCCCGGCAACTGGCCGCGGCCTACTCGGCGCTCGCCGACTTCACCGGGGTCGAGTTCTTCGATGCGGGCAGCCTGATCAGCGACCTGGGCGTGGACGGGGTGCACTTTACCGAGCAGAACAATCGTGATCTTGGTACGGCGTTGGCCGACAAGGTGCGATCAATTCTCGGCGAGTAGCGTCCGCCCTTCGACGAGCCCAAGGCCCCGGGGTTCGGTTACTGCCTTTCGACAAGCTCGGGGCCCTCGTTGCCGCCGGGCCGACCAAGCTGGGGGCTGCGGCAGGGTCAGGCGACGCGGTCGTCGTCGGGGACGCTGAGCTCGGCTTGCAGGTTGTAGCCGCCGATGTACCAGTGGCCCCGCGGATGACGGTCCAGGATCACCCAGGCACAGTTGCGCAGACCGCCGAGCGCGGTGTGTTCGACGCCGAGGAACTCGGCGATGCCGACTCGGCCGGCCAGCCCGTGCATGGTGATGACCACGGTGGCGCCGTCCTCGGCCCGTTCGACGATGTCGGCGAAGGCCTCGGCTACCCGGTGCGCGACCTCACTGGTCAGCTCACCGGTCTCCGAACGCCGTACGTCGATCCCGGCGGCCACCGCATCGACCCGATCCGGATCGATCTCGCGCGCCTCCTCGACCGTCAGTCCTTCCCAACCGCCGACGTGGATCTCCCGCAGCCGTTGATCGTAGGCAACCTCCAGCCCGGTCTGGGCCGCCAGCGCGGCCGCGGTGTCGGCTGCCCGGGACAGGTCGCTGGCGATGATCGCCGTCGGCTTCAGTTCCTTGATCATCTTCGCGGCCGCCTCGGCCTGCCGGCGTCCAAGATCATCAAGACCGATGTCGGCCTGACCCTGATAGCGGCCGGTCGCATTCCACGGCGTCCGGCCGTGCCGCCAGATAATCAACCGCTCTGCGCTCATCGCGCCGTCTCGTCCAGATCGAGGTCGATCTGCGGGCAGTCGTGCCAGATCCGTTCCAGGGCGTAGAAAGTGCGTTCTTCGGTGTGCTGCACGTGCACCACCAGATCGAGATAGTCCAGCAGCACCCAGCGCAGTTCCCGGTCACCCTCACGCCGTACCGGTTTGGCATCAAGATCACGAAGCCGTTCCTCGATACCGTCCACGACGGCACCGACCTGGCGCTCGTTGGTCGCGCTGACCACCAGGAAGACGTCGGTGATCGCCAGTTGATCGGACACGTCGTAAGCGACGATGTCGGTGCCCAGTTTGTCCGATGCCGCCTCGGCGGCTGCCTGGGTCAGTGCGATGGCACGTTCGGTGGCAGTCAGGATGTCCTCTTCCCTCTGGTGCTTGCTGCTGTAGTCGAACCTACAGCGTCGGATCGATCACGCGGACCCGTCAGTCGTACAGGTCATCTTCGACGAACTTGCTGATGTCGGGAAGCCGATTTGCCGGCAGCGAACTGGCACCGGTGATGGACTCCTCGGTGTGTTCCTCGCGGTAGAGCCCGCGTTTGGCGATGTATTGCACGATCCCGTCCGGCACCAGGTACCAGATCGGCTCGCCCGCCTCGACCCGATCCCGGCAGCCCGTGGACGAGATCGACAGCGCCGGCACCTCCATCAGGGTCAGGCTGCCGGCCGGCAACTGCCCGATCGGCGGCTCGTTCAGATCGTGACCCGGCCGCGTCACCCCGACGAAATGCGCCAGCTCGAACAGTTCCTCGAATCCACGCCAGGTGAGGATCTGGGACAGCGCATCGGCGCCGGTGATGAAGAAGAAGTCGACGTCCTCGCCGCGTTCGCGCCGCAGATCACGCAGGGTGTCGACGGTGTACGTGAGGCCGGGCCGGTCGATGTCGACCCGACTGACCGTGAAACGCGGATTGGAGGCGGTGGCGATCACCGTCATCAGATAACGGTCCTCCGGCGCGGAGACGTCGCGATGCCCCTTCTGCCACGGCCGTCCGGTGGGTACGAACACCACCTCGTCCAATTCGAACCGGCTGGCCACCTCGCTGGCGGCCACCAGGTGACCGTGGTGGATCGGATCGAAGGTGCCGCCCATCACGCCGAGGCGGTAGCGACGCCGTTGCCGCCGGCGCGGATCTCGCGCCAGCCCGGCGCTGCGTTCGGTCACGTCGATTCGTGCATTCCTTCTCAGAGCACCATCGGCCCGCACAGGGCACGTGATGGGCTCAGCTGTGCGGCCGGCCCTTGCCGATCGAGAGCACGATGGCCATCATCGCCAGCAGGCAGCAGAAGGCGATGATCCCGAACACGATCGGAGGAACGGGCAGTTCGGTCTCCATTGCCGCGATCTGCTGCGCGATCGGAGTCACCAGGCCGAGCATCATGGCGGCAGCCTACCGGACCTGCTCTTGATCAGCGGATCTGGCCGGAGCCGCTGACCACGTACTTGGTGCTGGTCATCTCGGGCAGCCCCATCGGACCGCGGGCGTGCAGCTTCTGGGTGGAGATGCCGATCTCCGCACCGAAGCCGAACTCTCCCCCGTCGACGAACCGGCTGGAGGTGTTCACCAGCACGGCTGCGGCGTCGATCTCGGCGACGAACCGCTGCGCGGCCGACTGGGAATCGGTGACGATCGTTTCCGAGTGTCCGGTGCTGTAGCGGTGGATGTGCTCGAGCGCTGCGTCGATCGAGTCGACCTCCGCCACGGCCAGGTCGAGCGTGTTGTACTCGGCGGCGAAGTCGGCTTCGGTGACCGGCACCACGTCTCCGTACGAGGCCACGCGCTCGTCCCCGTGAACGGTCACACCGGCTGCGGCCAGCTGCCGCATCGCCTCGGGCAGGAAGTCCTCCGCGATCTCCCGATGCACCAGCAGCGTCTCGATCGCGTTGCAGACACTGGGCCGCTGCACCTTCGCGTTGATCATGATCTCCAGCGCCGTACACGGATCGGCGTCGGCGTCCACGTACAAGTGACAGTTGCCGACTCCGGTCTCGATCACCGGCACCTGGCTGTTGCCGACGACGTGATCGATCAGTCCGGCGCCGCCACGCGGGATCAGCACGTCGACCAGGCCTCGGGCGGCCATCAACTCGTCGGTCACCGAACGCGGTCCCGGCACCAGTTGTACGGCGTCGGCAGGCAGTCCGGCGGCCGCGATCCCGGCCCGCAACGCAGCCACGATCGCGGCATTGGAATGCGCCGCGGACGAGGATCCCCGCAGCAGCGCCGCATTGCCGGACTTCAGACAGATGCCGGCCGCATCCGCGGTGACATTGGGCCGGGCCTCGTAGATGATGCCGACCACGCCGAGTGGCACCCGGATCTGCCGGACCTGAACGCCGTTCGGATTGGTCCAACCACGTACGACGTCACCGATCGGATCCGGCAGCCCGGCCAGCGAACGCAGGCCGTCCATCATCTGGGCCACCCGGTCAGAGGTCAGTCGCAACCGGTCGATCATCCCCGGCGCAGTGCCGGCTTCCTCGGCCGCGGCGACGTCCTGGGCGTTGGCGGCCAGCACCTGGTCCTCTGCCTTGCCCAGCGCGTTGGCCATCTCCTCCAGGGCGCGATCCTTGACGTCGCGGGTGGCCTTGGCCAGGGTGCGACCGGCAGTACGGGAACGTCGGGCCAGTTCGGCGACGGGGGTCGGGATCTGTTCGCTCACCCGACGATTATCGCGGGCGGCATCCGGCCGTGGGCATCGATCTCGCAAACGCCGATCGGCCATCGGGCTACCGATCAGTAGCGGTTCGGGTCGATCGGCCGGGTACGAATCCGCACCGGACGCGGCTGCGGCGCCGGAACCCAACGGGGCAAGGCGATGTCGATCCGCCGCGGCTGCAGCAACTCCGACCGGCGCAACGTGTAGCAGCCGAGGTTGGCTGCGGTCAGCACGATCAGGAAACCGGCCACCAGTTGGTTGGAGCTGTCGTGAGCGAGCATGCCCCAGCTGAACCAGAGCACCTGCCCGACAACGCCCATCGCCAGGTACGGCACCGAGACGGCCGAGATGTCCCGGCAGGTCATCAGGCTGCGCAGCTGCAGCAGCTGGGCGACGGCGGCGGCGATGAAGACCAACACCGAGAAGGCCAGCGAGCCGATCGTCGCGGCCATCGTGAACGCCAGCGTCGCGACCACCATCGGCAACGCGAACGTACGCAGCAGCGTGATCGAGGTGCCGCGCCGGTCCCGTAACGGGTCGTGTCCCGGCCGGCGATCGCGTTCGATCATGATCAGCATCCAGGCTGCGCAGAGGCCGACGAGCAGGCACGGGAACCACAGGTTGAGGTGGTGGGTCATCACTCCGTACGAGACCCAGGACAGGTTGCTGGCCAGACTGGACTGCCAGGCGAGGCGGGAGATGCCGGCGGTGCTGCGAAATTTGAGCACGCGTGCGATCTGCGGTACGGCGACGACGGCGCCATAGACGGCGGCCGTCCAGCCGAGGACATCGACGATCACTTCGATCTTGCTTTCTGCCACGTTGGTGGCCGACGAACGGTGGACACGGTGGTGAAGTTGATCATGGTGAGCAGGGCGCACTGATCCGCACCGTGACTCGCGTGGGCGCAGCAGAAGTGCGCACCCAGGCAAGGACGGCGCAGGAGTACGCGCTGCCCGATCGGGCTTCGGTGTGTGGTTCTCCGGGCGACCCGGAGGCGGTGGTGAAACCGGCGTTGCGGCCGGGAGTTTGTCGCCCGTGTTCGCCAGAGGTGCGATCGATCTCGACGCCGAAATGTTAGGGGCGAAATAGTTGACGAATCAAGCTGGGATCGGCCACTGTCACGCAGATCACATCGGCCCCTGAATCCCTGTGTCTGTTGGGATCTGGGGCCGTGGTTGCTGCGGCGCCAACCACCTCGACAGCAGCGCCCGAGGAACTACCCCCGCGCCATCCATCCCCCGGTCCGGCCCAGCCGCGCGCAAGATCTACTCCCGCACCCAATATCGCCCGGCCCGACCACAGCCGCGCGGGAAATCTTCTCCCGCACCGGGTATTTCGCGCGCGGCAGTCGATAGCGCGTGCGGCTGATGTAGCCGGGACGGTTGAGGTAACGAGATCGGCTTCGGACGCGTGCGGGTGGCGTGGGATCTGCCCGAGGCACCAACAACGCTTGTGTTAGGTTAGGGCAACCTAAATTGATCTTGATTGAGGGGGGGCGCAGATGGATCGACTCGCTGTGCTGGTGCTCGGTGTGTTGCTGCTGGTCGCGGGGTGCAGCAGCGGCGCGGGATCGACACCGGAATCCGCACAGCCGGCGGCCGGCTCGGAATCGGGGGCCGGGCCCAACGCGACCTCAGGCTCCCGCGCCGGCTCCGACCCAGCCGCCTTCCCGACGACCGTGGACACGATCAACGGGGCGGTGACGATCCCGAAGCAGCCGCAGCGGGTGGTCCTGCTCACCGATCAGCTGGTGGAGACGGCGGCCGCGATCGGCGTCACGCCGGTCGGCGCGCCGACCCCGACCACGCCGCTGGGCCCCTGGGCCGACGGCAAGATCAATCAGAAGGACAGCTCGGTCTTCTCGATCCCGATGGCCGACGGCGTACCGGCGGAGAAGGTGGCGGCACTGACGCCGGACCTGATCGTCGGCAGCGACTATCTGGTCGACACGGCGACGTACGCGAAGCTGAGCAAGATCGCGCCGACCGTTGTGCTCGCGGTGAACGCCGATCCGGATTCGCAGACTCCTGCCTGGGAGTCGAACGCCCGCGACCTGGGCCGGGCCACCGGCCACGCCGCGCAGGCGGAGCAGGTGATCACGTCGGTCAACGGCAAGATCGAACAGGTGAAGAAGGACAACCCGCAGATCGCCGGCAAGACGTTCCAGTTGGGCAACTTCCTCAGTGCGTCCGAGTTCGTCTGCACCAACAGCGATCAGACCTCGTCCGCACTCTTCCTGCGCAGCCTCGGGCTGAAGCTGGCGAAACTGCCCGGCGCCGGCTCCGAGCCGCGCGTGGTGTTGTCGAAGGAACGCTTCACCGATCTGAACGACGTCGACCTGGTGATCATGGGTTCCAGCGACAAGGACCTGGCCGGCAAGCTGGCCGACGATCCGATCTTCCGCCAGCTCACTCCGGTCAAGAACAAGACCGCCGATCAGGTCGACCTGACCTGGGTGACCGCGTACAACATCCCGACCGCGCTCAGCATCGGTTCCCTGCTGGACGACCTGAGCCCCTACCTCCAGCGCCTCTGACTCCTCCCGCGTACCGGCAACAGATCAGGAGTAGGCGCGTACCGCGACCACGTGCGCTTCCGCGGCGCCGTTGGTGGCGGTGATCACCAGCCGGATCCGGTCGGTGGTCACCGGATGATCCAGTCGGTGGCCGCAGCGGCGCCGCCGGTTGTCCCGTCCGTACGCGATCGGCAGCCAGTCGTTGTTGATCATGGCCTCGACCCGGTAGTCACGGACCAGGCTCGGCAGCACCTCGTACGGCGTCCGGTGGTGATGCAGGTTGATCAGGTCCTCGTCCAGGTCGTCGTCGAAGATCAACGACAGCTCGCCGATCGTCTGCGGCTCGTCCCAGGTCAACTCCAACCAGGGCTCCGGATCGACCAGCAGCGACTCCGAGGACCACAGCTGCGGTCCCCCGTACGGCCGGGCATAGCCGCCGACCACCTGATCGGCCGCGTACACGTCGGTCGGCTCGGTCAGCCGGAAGCACAACCCCTGATGCTGCAGAGTCTGCTTCCAGTGCCGGAACTGTTCGGCGAACTTCTCGTCCGGAGCCGGCTCACGGTAGTCGAAGTAGATCGTGCCGACAGTGGAGCGATCGGCTGTATGCAGGGAAATCGCCGGGTCGACACGGAAGACCAGGAACGCGTTCTGCGGCTGCTCCGGCGCCCAGTCCAGGTCAAATCGAATCCGCTGCTTCTCCCCCGCCTCGACCGCCGCGCTGACGGTCTTGATCAACTTCAGCGGCAGGTAGTTCTGCGGCTTCACCGGGTCGTGCAATTCCAAGATCATCTCGCCGGCCCGATCGGCGTCCAGCAGGACCTCCAGCCCGTCCAGCCGACCGCGCACCGGCAACACCATGCCGAACGCATCATCGAGTCGCCGGCGATCGGCCGGCTCCTCGACCGCAACGCGGCGCCGCGTCGAGGAGGCGCTGACCGTCGCGGCGCGAGCAAGATCATCGGGATCGGTGTTCTCCACGCCGAGCACCGACGCGTCGGCGCGCACCAGCGCATGCCGGACCCGGTCGAACTCCTCGTGTCCCAGCTGGCGCGGAGAAAACCCTTGCAGCGCAGCGATCGAGGCTGCCACGCCGGCGGCTTCGCCGAGCACTGCACAGGTCGCCATCACCCGGGTGGTGCCGAAGGCGACGTGGGATGCGCTGATGTTGCGGCCGGCCATCCACAGATTGCCGACGTTGATCGAATACAGGCAACGCAGCGGGAGGTGGTAGTTGCCGTCAGGATGCCAGTGCTTCGAACCGTGCTCGGTCGCGTAGACACCACCGGGCGGATGCAGGTCGATCGACCAACCACCGAAGCCGATCCGATCATCGAACTCGGTCTGGCCGAGCACGTCCTGCTGGGTCAGCACATGATCACCGACAAATCGGCGGTATTCGCGCTTGCCCGGCACCGAACCGATCCATTCCAGGGTGAGGTTGTCGGCGTCGAAGTTGCCGGAGTTCTTGACGTAGTCCCAGATGCCGTAGACCACCGACTGCAGCTCGTCGCGGATCCGCTCGTTGTCGTCGACGACGTCCAGCTCACCGCCCCACTCGATCCACCAGAAGGCGCAACCGTTCAGGTCGGTGCGGATCACCCGATGCTCCGGGATACCGGCGGCCACGATGTCCTTGGCGAACGGCGGTGGTACGAACTTGGTCTGCCGGCCCAGATCCTTGCTGTAGAACAGAATCGTGCTGCCCAACGTGTTGTTGTCCGGCACCTCCGGAGCCCAGGACTCGCCGAACTCCGATCGCGGTTCGCGACCGGTGCGATACTCGGCGCCGGCCAGCAGACCGACCAGCCCGTCGCCGGTGCAGTCGATGAACTGATCACTGCTGAACGTGATCAACTTCTCCGACCCCATCTGCCAGCCGGTGACGGAGCTGATCTTGCGATCGTCACCAGGCCCGTCCGCAGAGAGCTCACGGACGTCGGTGTTCAGGAAAAGTTTGATCTTGGGCTCGGCCTTGACCGCTTCGGTGATCACCAAGTCCCAGTAGTACGGATTCCCGTCGGGGTTCTGGAACTGGTTCTCCACGAACAGCTCGCCCATGATCCCGGTCTCCCGGGCGTAGTGCTGAACGCCGTGCGCGGTCGCACCGCAGACCCAGACCCTGACCTCGCTGGAGGAGTTACCGCCGAGCACCGGCCGGTTCTGGATCAGCGCGACCTCGGCGCCGTTGCGGGCCGCGCCGATCGCGGCGCAGACCCCGGCCAGGCCGCCGCCGATCACAGTGACGTCGCTGCGTACGGATTCGATCTTCATCGCGGGCTTCCGTTCTGTGGGTGATCGGTCGAAAACGGGTGATCGGGCTCAGCTCCGGTGGCGGCCGGTCGCAGCGGCAACCGCTGCGCCACCAGCACGAAGAGCAGTCCTGCGGTGAGTACGTCGCTGGCGCGGCCGGCGAAGAAGCCGGTCCAGTCCGGCCCGTTGCGGGTGCCCGTGTAGAGGACGACGGCGCCCAGTCCTGCTGCCGTGGAATCGGGTTCGCCGGTGATCAGCACGCCGAGTGCGCCGCCGTTCGTGGCAGTCTCGAGGAATTGTGCGGCTGCCGGATTGTCGCCCGATCGGGACACGACGATGCCGACGTCACCGGAGGTCAGCTGCCGGGCGCCGACCTGGGCGGACCGGGGGCCGTCGTGAAACCAGACCGGCACCCCGATCCGCAGCAGCCGGAAGTAGAGCTCCTGGGCCGGCGGCGCGTCGCCCCACTCGCCGTAGATGTGTACGCGACCGGCCGCGGCGATCGCGTCCGCGGCCCGACCTGCGGCATCAAGATCAACAGCTGCCAGCGCGCTGCGCAAGGCGTTGGCCTCGGTCGCGGCCAGCACGTTCAGCACCTGCTCCGGCGAGTCACCGACCGCGATCGCCGAGCCGATGTCGCGCTGCCAGCCTGCTTGTGCGGCCCGTCCGGTCTCCATCGCGATCGCGGTTCGCAGGGCCGGGAAGCCGTCGAAGCCCAGGTGATTCGCCAACCGGGTCACCGTCGCCGGGGAGGTCTCGGCGTCGGCGGCCAACCGGGTGATCGAGCCGGACGCGACGCGATCGGGCGCCGCGAGGATCAGCTCGGCCACCCTCGCGGTGGCGCCCCGCAACCGCGGGATCGAATCGCTGACCAACTGCAGCGGATCGCGCGATTGCACCCGGTGCTCTGCCGCGCGCAGGCCCCGGGCTGTTCGGTCCGCACTCCGGCCCACCACGTCGTACTCCCTCTGCCGCCGTCGCTTCACAGCTCGAGCCCGAATCGGCACCGGGCTGATCGACGGCGACTCGCAAGAGATTACCGCATTTCCAGAGATCCACGACCATTCCTGCAAATTTGTTTCATAGTGCCTCAGCCCTTCACGGCGCCGGCAAATGCGTCGATGATGTGCCGTTGCGCGACCACGAAGACGATCACGATCGGCAGCAGGGCCATCACGCTGGCCGCACACAACACCGGCCAGTCGGTGCCGGCACTGCCGCCGGTCAGCGCGGCGACGCCGACCGGGATCGTCCGCAGATCCGGACGGCCGAGGGTGAACACCAGCGGGATGATGAAGTCGTTCCAGGAGCTGATGAAGCTGAACAGCCCGACGGTGGCGATCATCGGTCGCGCGGTCGGCAACATCACGTACAGGAAGGTGCGGTTGAAGCCGGCGCCGTCGACCCGAGCAGCCTCCTCCAACTCCTTGTTGGCGCTCATGAAGTACCCCATGAACAGGAAGGTGCTGAAGATCATTCCGCCGGCGACCTGCACCACCACGACCGCCCAGATCGTGTTCAGCAGGTACAGCTGATAGACCAGGTCGAAGACCGGGATCAGCGTGTAGCCGCGCGGCAGGAACATGGTGATCGCCACCACGACCATGATCACCTTCCGGCCCGGGAAGTGTGTCCGGGCCAGCGCATAACCTGCCATTGCGGTGAACACCACGGTGAAGACCACCGTCAGCACGGTGATCACCACGCTGTTGAAGAAGTAGCGGCCGAAGTTCGCCTGGGTCCAGGCGTCGAGGTAGTTCTGGAACTGCGGCATGCTGCGGATCAGTACCGACGGCCCGTCACCGAACATGTCCATCTTGGTCTTGAACGAACTGGTCAGCGCCCACAACAGTGGATAGACCCAGACCAGCCCGAGCGCAGCCATCACGACGTGCACCGGCAGATGGCGCACCCACTTGCGGGATCGCCGCCCGCCGGCACCGGCAGCGGCACCGAGTTGATCTTGATCGGCGGCGGTGCTGATCGCCGAGAGTGTACTCGCGGTCATCCGATCGCCCCCTGATTCTGCTCGGCGGTCTTCTTCCGGATCCGTGCCAGCGCGACGAACTGGATCAACGTCAACCCGAGCAGCATGATCCCGTAGAACACCGAACCGGCCGAGGCGAGGCCGACGTTCTGCTCGACGTTGCTGGACGCACCGGCGCCGGAGTAGAAGTTTCCGAACGCCAGTTGATAGATGTACGTGTTGGTCACACTGGAGGCGAAGTAGGGTCCGCCACCGGTCAGCACCATGACAAGATCAAAAACGTTCAGCGAGCCGAGGATCGCCATCAGCAGGATCACCACGGAGATGTTCTTCAACCCCGGCAGGGTGATGTGCCGCAACCGGCCGAGCCAACCGGCGCCGTCGACCTCGGCGGCCTCGTACAACTCGTACGGGATGGTCTGCAGCCCGGCCAGGAAGTAGACCAGGTTGTACCCCAGCGTCTGCCAGATGCCGATCACGATGATCACCCACATCACCACGTCCGGATCGCCGAGCCAGTCCACGCCGAGAGCGGAGATCAGCAACCGGAACACCACCGCCAGGATCGCCGGCGACATCACCGCCGGCAGGAAGAACAGCGATCGGTAGATCGAGGTGAACTTGAACTTCGGCCGGTTCAAGATCAACGCCAGGATCAGCGCGATGAACAACTGGATCGGCACCACGAAAGCCGCGTACCACAAGGAATGTGCGACCGACAGCCAGAAGAAGTGATCGGTGGCGATCTGGACGAAGTTCTGCAGCCCGACGAAGCCGTCCGGTGCGGTCAGCCCGTCCCACTTGATGAACGAGTAGCCGATCGAGGCGATGATCGGATAGATCGTGAACAACGCGACCAAGATCATGAACGGCAGCAGGTAGATGTAGGACCAGCGCACCTTCCAGCCGTGCGAAGAAACCCGCCGGCGATCGTGCGACGCGTTGCGGCGCGTCGCACGGCCGGGAACCGTTGTGCTGGTCACAGTGTCGGATACTCCGGGATGTCGTACTTGTACGGCTTGGTCGGATCCCAGTCGGAGAAGACGTAATCGTCCTGGGAGACCTTGGCGCCCTTCTTCTTGGCCGCCGCGATCGCCTTGGTCTGGGTCAGGTTGGACCGCTTCTCCAGCTCGGAGAACGCCTTGCCGATGTCCTTCAACTGCCCGGTGTAGATGCCCGCCAGCACGTCTCCGGCGGCAGGCGTCACCGGCGCCGGCTGAACGTTCGCGGTGTCCGGATTCCTGACACCGGCCGACGGGCCCGGCAGGGTCTGGCCCTGGATCACCTCGAGGTAGTTCTTGAAGTTCGGATCCTTCGCACCGGCTGGATCATTGGCCTCCGGATAGATCGAGATGGCGTTGTTGTATTCCAACGACCAGCGCTTGCCGGCCTCCGGACCGTTCAGCCAGGTGAGCCATTCGGCACCGTTCTTCTTGTTGCTGGCTTTGGAATTCAGCACCAACGTGGTGCCGCCGGGAGCGCTGTAGTAGAAGTACTTCGGACTGCCGGCCTGGCTGAGCCGGGTGGTCATCGTGTAGTCGGTGAAGCCGTCGGTCTTCCAGCCGGGGATGTTCCAGGCACCGCCGACCGTCATACCGAACGCCCCGCGCGCGAACTGCACCCGGGCGGTCTCGTCGTCGATCGACATCGCCGACGGGAAGATGTAGCCCTTTTGCTTCCACTGCCGCATCAGGTTGCAGAAGTCGGCCAGTACTTGATCACTTCCCATCGTGTACTTGCCGGTCCGCATGTCCATCGCCAGGCCGTGGGTGACCGAATCGGCCTGGCAGAACACCGAGACCCACCAGCTGAGCAGGTCGAAAGCGGAGTTGCCGAAGCCGAGACCGTGCACCTTGCCCTTGCCCGCAGCGGTGATCTTGGCCGCAGCGTCGGTCACCTCGTCCCAGGTCTTCGGCACCTTGGCGTTTCCTTGATCATCCACGACGCCGGCGTCCTTGAACACCTTGTTGTTGACGAAGAGGAACAAGCCCGGATCGGTGTTGCCGCTGATCGGCATGCTGTAGATCTTGCCGTCGAACATGTTGTTCCCCTCGACGAACGTGTACGGCGGCAGCCCCTTCACGAAGTCGTCGGTGAGGTAGTCGTTCAGCGGAGCCAGCCAGCCGTTGGACACCTGGACGTTGATCGTCGGGTCGTTGCCGAGCAAGCGCACGTCCGGCAGGTTGCCGCTCTTCGCGCCGAGGGTCAGCAGGTTGGTGTAGGCACCGGTCTGCTGCTGGGTCCGATCAACGGTCAGGCCCGGATTCTTCTGCTGGAACAGCTTGATCTCGTTCTCGACCCACGGGGTTTGGGACTGCCAGAAGTCCCAGTAGCTGATGGTGCCCTTGGCACCGTCGCCACCGCCACCGCCGCCGGATCCGGCGCCGCCGCTACCGGTGTCGGCCGGGCCCCGGCAGGCGGCCAAGGTGGCCAGGGATGCGACCCCGCCGCCGATGAAGAGTCGTCGGTTCAATCGTCCGGACATGTGCAGACTCCTTCGTTGCAATCCACGATGCTGAAACGTTTAATGGACCTTAGCGACGGTGGTCTCCGCTGGCAAGACCGAAAATCGTTCCGTAACCGAACAGCGACCGACACCCGTCGGCCGACCGAGCTCAAGATCAAGGACGCCCGTGGCAGATCAGACCAGAAAGCGGCGACCGCGGCAGCAGCGCCGCGCCACTATCGTCGACGTTGCACGCGCCTCGGGGGTCTCGCTGTCCGCGGCCTCGTACGCGCTGAACGGCAAACCCGGCGTCAGCGAGGCGACCCGGGCCCTGGTGGTGCGGACCGCCGAGCAGCTCGGTTGGGTTCCCAGCCACACCGCGCGGGCACTACAGGGCCAGCGGACCCGGGTGGTGGGACTGGTGTTCGCCGTCGACGGGCCCGCACAGCGCAGTCTGAGCGACTACATGATGCGCTTCGTGAACGGCATCAACACCGAGCTCGCGGCCGACGACCGGGCCATGCTGGTGACCACGGTCGACTCGGCGGAGAGCGAGTTGGAGGTGTACCGGTCCTGGGCCAGCCAGCGGCGGGTCGACGGTTTCGTGATCACCAACGTACGACGCGACGACGCACGTCTCGACCTGGTGCAGAAGCTGGAGATCCCGGCCGTGATCGCCGGCGACGTACGCGGCCACTCGCCGGTGCCGAGCGTCTGGACCGACGATGCCGCGGCGATGACGATGACCCTGGATCACCTGCTGAGCAAGGGACATCGACGGATCGTCCGGTTCAGTGACAACCCGCACTATCTGCACGCGGAGCAACGGGCAGCGGCCTTCGAGGACTATCTGGCCGAGCACGGGTTGCGCGCCGACGGCAACCTCACCGCCGCACCGAACCGGGTCGAGACGACGGCACAACTTCGCGTGCTGCTGGCCGAACCGGATCCGCCGACGGCACTGATCTGCGACAGCGCCGACCGGGCCTGCCAAACCCTGCTCGCGTTGAAGGATCTCGGACGCCCCGTGCCCGAGGACCTTGCCCTGGTCGTTTGGGACGACGCGCCCGTCTGCGAGATCACCACCCCGACCCTGACCGCCGTGGCCCGCGACGCCTTCGACTACGGCGCCGCGGTCGCCCGGCAACTCGTCGCGCAGCTCTCCGGCACGGCGGCCGGCGACTGCCAGGGCATCGTCAGCGAACTCATCGTCCGAGAGAGCAGCTGACTTGTCAGCGTTACACGTCGTTATAGCGCCTTCTGACGCTGACAACTCGGAGATTCAAGCGATCAACTCGCGGATCTCGGCGGCGCTGAGTCGGCTGCCACCGGTGGCGGCGCCGTCCATCACACTGGCGAACAGTTTGGCCTTGTCCGCCTTCAGCGCCATCACCTTCTCCTCGATGGTGTCCTTGGCCACCAGCCGATAGACCATCACGCTGCGGGTCTGGCCGATCCGATGGATCCGGTCGATCGCCTGCTGCTCGGAGGCCGGATTCCACCAGGGGTCGAGCAGGATGCAGTAGTCGGCCTCGGTCAGGTTCAGCCCGAACCCGCCGGCCTTGAGACTGATCAGGAAGATCGGCGCCTGCCCCTGCTTGAAGCCGTCGATCACCCGCGCCCGGTCCTTGGTCCGGCCGTCAAGGTAGGCGTACGGAATCCCTTGTGCAGAAAGCTGCTCTGCGACCTTGGTCAGGAATCCGGTGAACTGGCTGAAGATCAACAACCGATGATCTTCGGCCAGGATCTCGGTCACCAGATCGCCCAACGCTTCCAACTTGGTGGACGGAATGTCGGCGTACGCGTCGTCGTGCAAGGACGCGTCCAGGCTGAGCTGCCGCAACAGGGTCAGCGACCGGAACACTTCGAACCGGTTCGCGTCAAGATCATCCAGCAGGCCCAGAATCTTCTGCCGCTCACGATGCAGATGGGTCTGGTAGACCTTTCGATGCTTGGGCAGCAGATCCAGCGCGATCACCTGCTCCTGCCGCGGCGGCAGCTCGGCGGCCACCTGATCCTTCGTCCGGCGCAGCATGAACGGCCGGATCCGGCTGCGCAGCCGATCGAGCAGAACTTGATCATGGTTGCGTTCGATCGGCTTGGCGTAGTCGTCGCGGAAGGCGATCGGTCCAGCAAACAGCCCGGGCGCGGTGATCGAGAACATCGACCACAGCTCCATCAGGTTGTTCTCCATCGGCGTTCCGGTGATCGCCAGCTTGAACGGCGCCTGCAGCATCCGTACGCATTGATAGGCACGGGACTGATGATTCTTCACGAACTGGGCCTCGTCTAAGATCAATCCGGCCCAGTCCAGCGCGGCGTAGTTCTCCTGATCGATCCGCTGCAACGTGTACGAGGTGAGCACCACGTCGGCGCCGGCCACCTGCTGCCGCAGTGTCACCCCGGACTTGCGTTGTGTCTCGGTGATCGCGACCACCCGCAGACCGGGCGCGAACCGGGCGGCCTCGGCGGCCCAGTTGCCCACCACACTGGTCGGCGCCACCACCAGATAGGGCGCCGGCGACCCCGTCCTTCGCTCCCGCGCATGGCAGATCAGCGCCAACGCCTGCAGGGTCTTGCCCAACCCCATGTCGTCGGCCAGCACCCCGCCCAGGCCATGATCATGAAGGAAGACCAGCCAGTCCAGGCCGTCGCGCTGATAGTCCCGCAGGGTCGCGGTGAACCCGGCGGGCGGTTCGATCCGCTCCGGAATTCCGTCGCGCCCCAACCCGGCCACCGCGGACCGCCACTCGGCCGCCTGCTCGAGGTCGACGCCGAGTTTCTCCAGCTCCTCCCACCAGTCGACCTGGTAGCGGCTGATCTTGACCCCGTCCGCCCGCGGCTCACCGATCGCGCGCGCTTCGGCGATCAGCTCGGCCAGTTCACGGAATTCCGGCTTGTCCAGCCGGAAGTAGGTGCCACCGGGCAGGATCATCGTCACGTCGCCCTTGGCCAGCGCCTTGAACAGCTCGGTGAACGGCACCTTCTCGCCGTCCACCTCGATCGTCACCGACAGCTCGAACCAGTCCCGTTCGCCGCGGATGTGCTCGGTCCGGACCTTGATCAACGGCGGACGCTTGGCCTCGGCGTAGTCCGGCAGCTGACCCTCGAAGATGATCACCAGTCCGGGCTGATCATCCAGTTGCGGCAACACCTGGGAGACGAATTCGATCATGTCGTCCGGCCCGAGCAGATTGCGCGCCAGCAGCGATCGGGACACCGACTTGTCCAGCAGCACGTCGAAGCGTTTGAGGTCGAGGCGGTGCAGGATCTCCTGCTCCGCCGGGAGATCCCGATGTTGGGCCCCGGCGCCGATCAGGAGTGAGTAGCGCTCGCCCGGGTCGTCGGGTCCGCGCCGATACCACCAGTCCCAGCGCAGCTCCATCCGGTGATCCGAGCGAGGCCGCAACTCCAGTGCGAGCACCGGTTCCCGCGGCGCGGGCGGCTGCCAGCTGTGGTCACTGGAACGGACGGCGATCGAGGTGCGCAGCTGCGGGAAGTAGTCGTCGAGGAATTTCTGCTCGTCGCCGGCCGGAACCACCAGCGACCGGCCGGTGGTGATCAGCCGGGCCAGCGCCGGCTGGAGCGGCTGCGCCAACAGCGCCAGTCGCAACGCACCATCGTCGTCACGGCGGACGGTCAGCTGCTGAGGGAGCCCGACGATGTTGATCTTGGTCGGATCGAGCACTCCGAGCCCGTGATCAAACACCGGCTCGAGGACCAACTCCTGATCATCCCGATGGGCCTCAAGATGCACCGTGATCGGGTTGTCCTCGATGATCACCGGCGCGCCCGACTCGTCGCTGATCATGGTCAGCCCGGCCCGTCGCGCATCCGCCAGCAGCGCCCACAAGGCCGTACTGGAGACGTCGTCCAGCCGCTTCCAGTTCTGCTGGCTGCTCCACTGATCCCGGCCGAGTCCACGGATCGCGGCCAGCACCTGATGCTGGACCGGATCCACGTCGCCGAGCGGTGGGATCGCGGAGAACTGGTGCCAGCCGGTGTCGCCGCGGATCCAGCGGCCGCTCTTGCCCCGCGACACCGGCCGGCCGCGCAGCGACTCGTGTGCGCGCGGGCGAAAGTCCAACTGCAGCGCGAGTCTCGTCCTCGGCACACCGCCCGCCCGGACCAGCGGTTCCAGCAGCTGCTCCCAGGACGGCGGCCGGGCGTCGATCGTGGCCGTCGCGTCGTCGACAATGGTCGGCTGCCGGGCAGTCACCAGGGTGGCCGCGACGTGTTTGCAGTTCAGATGCACCGGGCAGGAGCACACCCCAACGGTCGGCCGAGAGGCCTGGCCGCCGTTGAACAGGATGTTGACCCGATACGGCTTGCTGGCGGTGCCGTACACCACGCCGTCGAGCACACTCTGCCCCTGCGACCACCGAACGCTCTCGACCCGGCCCGACTCCGCATACTCCAGCCCGTGGAAGAGCGAATTCCAACCGACCAGGTTGCCGATCGCGTCGTCGGACAGATCGATCATGCAACGCACCCCTTGCTGCCCGGTGCCGGGCCGGACGTCGATCGGGCCGGTGCTCCGGCCCGCTTCGCATCCTAGAGAGCAGCACCGACAATCCAGAGCGGGGCAATCCAGAGCAGGGCAATCAGAGCTGGGCAATCAGAGCAGGGTGGGCGGCAGAGCACCTTCGTGCTCCAACAGCCAGGTCTTGGTCTCGCGACCGCGGCCCGCCTCGCCGCCGGAGTAGCCGCCGAGCCCGTCCGAGGCGACCACGCGATGACACGCGATGACAATCGGCACCGGGTTGCTGCCCATGATCGAGCCGATGGCCCGGGCCGGCACCGCGGCATCCTCGAGCGCGCCGCTGCGGTCGGCCAACTCCCCGTACGTGATGGTCTGGCCGTAGCCGACGGTGTCCTTCAGCACCATCAGCACCGCCCGGGTGGAGACGCCCAGCTCCGGCAGGTCCAGCGGCAGGTCGAACTCGGTCAGTTCGCCGGCGAAGTAGCGGCTCAGCTGATTGAGCGCGCGGTGCGCCAACTGTGCGGCGGCGTCCTCGCCGGAGACCTCGTACGGAGTCCGGTCGCGACGCCAGCCGACCCGGCGAAGGCCGATGTCGGAGGCTTCCACGCCGATCACCCCGACCGGCGTACGCAACGCTCCGCGCGCGATTCTTCCGTCGTCGGTCGGAGCGGATGCGGTCGACAGCTTGGTGGTCATGGGCACCATCATGGCGCGATCCTCGGACACAACCTGGCGGCGATCGGACATCGCGTTTCTGCCGCAGCAACGGCTCAATCCCACGTCGCGGGATGGTTACGACTGAATCAACCCGGGCATCGCCGTTAGAGCAAAGTGTTAGTGTCCCCGGGACAATTCGAGCAACTTCGTGCTGCAGAACACCCGTTCCGCGGGGTTCTTGGCACTGCCGATGACCGCAGCGACGCACCGACCGGGGCGATCGCCGGGGCCGTCGGATCCGCCGTCGGGGACACATCGACATCAGGAGACGTGAGTTGAAACGCATGCGCGCAGCCGCCCTCGTTGCAGGGCTGGGTGCCTTGTCCGTCGTCATCGCCGGATGTGGCGCCGGAAACCCCGGCACCGGATCCGACAACAAAGCCAGCAACAGTTCGAACGGCATCATCGTCGGCACCACGGACAAGGTCGTCTCGATCGACCCCGCGGGATCGTACGACAACGGCTCGCTGAATGTGCAGACGCAGGTGTATCAGTACCTGCTGAACTTCCCGGAGGGGTCGACGACGCCGACTCCGGACGCGGCAAAGAGTTGCGATTTCACGAAGCCGACGATCTACACCTGCGTGATGAAGGACGGGCTGAAATTCGCCAACGGCCATGACCTGACCGCCTCCGACGTCGCGTTCTCCTTCCAACGCATCGTCAAGATCAACGACCCGAACGGTCCGGCATCGCTGCTGGGCAACATGAAGTCGGTCAAGGCCGATGGCAACAAGGTCGTCTTCACCCTGAAGGCGCCCAACGATCAGACCTTCCCGCAGGTGTTGGTCACCTCCGCCGGCCCGATCGTGGACGAGGAGGTCTACCCCGCCGACAAGGTGCTCAGCGACGACGAGGTGGTCAAGTCCAAGGGACCTCTGGCCCGTACACGATCGGCAGTTACCAGAAGAATCAACTGGCCGAGTTCAAGAAGAACCCGAACTACAACGGCACCTACGGCGCGGCCAAGATCGACACGGTGACGATGAAGTACTACACCGACCCGAACAACTTGAAGCTGGACATCCAGAACAAGAACATCGACGTCGCCTACCGCTCGCTCACTCCGACCGACATCGACAATCTGAAGACGGTCAAGGGCATCACCGTGCACACCGGGCCGGGCGGCGAGTCCCGCTACATCGTCTTCAACCTGAAAACCATGCCGGGCAAGAACGACGCGCAGAAGCTCGCCATCCGCAAGGCAATGGCGTCCTCGCTGGATCGGCAGGCCATCGCCGACGAGGTCTACAAGGGCACCTTCACCCCCGAGTATTCGCCGATCCCCGAAGGCCAGCTGGGCGCGACCACGCCGTTCAAGGACCTGTACGGAAGCAAACCCGACAAGGCCAAGGCGGCCCAATACTTGCAGGACGCGGGCGTCTCCACCCCGGTCTCACTCGACCTCTGGTACAACCCCGATCACTACGGCTCCAGCTCGGCAGACGAGTACAACCAGGTCAAGCGACAGCTCGAGGCGACCGGGCTGTTCAAGGTCAATCTGCAGTCGGCGGAGTGGACCACCTACAACGCCGAACGAGTCAAGGACAGCTACCCGATCTATCAGCTCGGCTGGTTCCCGGACTTCCCCGACCCGGACAACTACTTGACCCCGTTCTTCGCGCCGGACAACTTCGTGCACGCTCACTACTCCGATCCCCAGATGACCAAGCTGCTGGACTCCGAGCGGACCGACAGTGACAAAGCCAACCGGCTCAAGACCCTGGCCAAGATTCAGAAGCTGGCCGCCGAGCAGATCCCGATCCTGCCGCTGCTGACCGGCGCCCAGGTTGCCATCGCCAAGAACGACATCAAGGGCGTGGACAACACTCTGGATCCGAGCTTCAAGTTCCGCTTCACGTCGCTGTCGAAGTAGCGGGTACTGCCGAGCCGATCGGCAGCCCCGGACGCTGAGCAGTCCAGTTCGACAGCAGTCCCGATCAACAGCAGCAAGGACGGCGGGCCGGCGATCATCAGCCTGGCCCGCCGTCGGCTGCGTGGAGGAGATTTCCATGGCCACCACGGAACTACTGGCTCCCGCCGAACCGCCCACTTCTGCGGCCCCGGCTGGGGCACGACGTGGGTCAATGCCGCCGCTGCTTCGCTACATGCTGGTCCGGATCGGACTGGTGATCCCGATGCTGTGGATCCTGCTTACCGTTGTCTTCCTGCTGATGCGGGTGATCGGCGATCCGATCAGTGCCGCCCTGGGCGGCCGACTGAGTCCGGAGCAGATTGCCGTACGCAAGGCTGCCGCCGGGCTGGACAAGCCGCTGATCGTGCAGTACGGCCAGTATTTGTGGGGTGTGCTGCATCTGGACTTCGGCACCACGCTGACCGATCACCGGGAGATCTCCGACATCCTCAAGGTCAACGGTGCGGCCACCCTGGAGCTGTCCATCTACGCGTTGATCGTGGCGTTCCTGATCGGCATTCCGTTGGGCCGGTTGGCGGCCCGCTACCGTGATCGTCTTCCCGACGTCGCGCTGCGGCTGTTCGCGATCTTGGTCTACGCCGCACCGGTGTTCTTCGTCGGCCTGTTGCTGAAGTTGATCTTCTCCCCGTTCGGTTGGCCGGTGGCCGGTCGAGCCAGTACGGCGACCGAGCTGACCCTGCAGAACGTGCACCCGAAGACCAACATCATGCTGGTCGACGCGATCCTCTGGGGTGATCCGAAGTTGATCTTGGACGTGCTGCAGCACGCGGTGCTGCCGGCGATCGCGCTCGGCCTGCTGACCGGCGGTGTGTTCCTGCGGCTGGTCCGAGTCAATCTGTTGCAGACGTTACGGATGGACTACGTGATCTCCGCCCGGGCTCGCGGTGTGCCCGAGCGGCGGGTGCAGTCCAAGCACGCGTTCCGCAACGCGCTGGTGCCCGTGGTCACGGTGATGGGCATGCAGATCGCGATGCTGATGGGTGGTGCATTGCTGACCGAGACCACGTTCGAGTGGCAGGGGCTGGGCTACACGCTGGGTCAGTACCTGTTGAAACGCGACTTCATCGCCGTACAAGGGATTGTCACCGTGTTCGCGCTGATCGTCGCGGTGGCCTCGGTGGTGATCGACTTCATCGTCGCCATGGTCGACCCGCGGGTCCGGTTCTAGGAGGGTCGTGTCGAACGCCGACCTACTGCGCGACGCCCGGGCACGCACTGTGCCGCGTTGTCGTCGGATTACATGCACCCGGCATGCGCACCGCCTCCGCCACGCCACAGCACGCACCCGGACGCCGCTCGCTACGGCCGTCGTTCGGCACGACCCTCCTAGGAGTTGATCATGCTCTCCACTATCCGGAAGACCCGTGGTCTGCAGCGGGTGATGCTGTTCGCCGGCTTCGCGATCGTGCTGTTCTTCATCGTGCTGGCGATCTTCGCGCCGCTGCTGGCGCCGTACGGGTTCAACGCCGACCGGGTCGGTAACGACGTCTTCGGCACCCTGCAACATCCGTCGGCGCAGCACTGGTTCGGCACCACGGTCGGCGGGCAGGACGTGCTGTCTCGGGTGATCTACGGCGCCCGGACCGCGGTGATCGTGATCATCGTCGCGGTGATCATCTCGATCGTGGTCGGTGTTCCGATCGGGTTGATCTCCGGTTTCATCGGCGGTGCGCTGGACCGTGGCCTGGTGTTGATCATGGACGCGATGTATTCGTTTCCCTCGCTGCTGCTGGCGATCGTGGTGTCGATCATCATCGGTGGCGGCCAGAGCGGTGCCGTCAACGGGATCATGGCGGCGGCGATCTCGATCACCGTGGTCTTCATCCCGCAGTACTTCCGAGTGGTCCGCAACGCGACCGTCGCGGTGAAGGTCGAACCGTACGTCGATGCAGCCCGAGTGGTCGGCGCCCGAACCCCGCGGATCCTGTTCAAGCACATCCTCTCCAACGTCGCCGGCACCCTGCCGGTGATCGCCACCCTGAACGCCTCCGAGGCCATCCTCACCCTTGCTGCGTTGGGATTCCTGGGGCTGGGAATCGAGCCGTCGGCCGCCGCGGAGTGGGGCTACGACCTGAACCGGGCACTGTCGGATGCGACCAACGGGATCTGGTGGACCGGGCTCTACCCCGGGCTGGCGATCGTGCTGATGGTGCTCGGCGTCACCCTGGTCGGCGAGAGCCTGAACGACGTGCTCAATCCCCTGTTGCGGACCCGCGCCGGCGGAGGTGCGTCGGCCGACGAGAAGGAGGTGGCCGGGGAGTTCGAGGCGGCGGTCTCGACGGACTCGGTTGCCGGACCCGACGCCGCTGATGCCGCCGGTGGTGCTGCGACCAAGATCAAGGACCCGGCCGAGATCACCGAACCGGTGGTCGTCGATGCGGAGAAGCGGCAACGGGTGGCGACGTTGAGCCTGCAGGATCTGACCGTCCGCTTCGACACCGACGCCGGCATCGTGCACGCTGTCAACGGGGTCAGCTTTGCTGTCGAGGAAGGCGAAGTCGTCGCCGTGGTGGGCGAATCCGGCTCCGGCAAGTCGGTCAGCAGCCGGGCGATGCTCGGGCTGTTGCCGTCGACCGCGCATACGACCGGCTCGGCCAGGTTACGGGACCGCGAGCTGCTCGGGTTGTCGCCGCGAGCGTTGCGGCCGATTCGCGGTGATCAGGTCTCGATGATCTTCCAGGAGCCGTCCACCGCGCTGAACCCGGTCTACACCGTCGGCTGGCAGATCTGTGAGGGCATCCGGGCGCATCGCAAGATCAGCCGCAAGGAGGCGCGCCAGCGGGCAATCGAGTTGCTGGAGCTCGTCGGGCTGCCGGACCCGGAGCGCCGGGTCGACTACTACCCGCATCAGCTGTCCGGCGGGCAGAAGCAGCGGGTGGTGATCGCAATGGCGATCTCCTGCGAACCGGACGTGATCATCGCCGATGAGCCGACCACCGCACTGGACGTCACCGTGCAGGCCGCGATCCTGGAGTTGCTGCTGTCGTTGAGAGATCGGCTCGGCACCGCGATCGTGTTGATCACTCACAACATGGGGGTGGTCGCCGACGTCGCCGACCGGGTGGTGGTGATGTACCAGGGCCGGGTGGTTGAGGAGGCGCCGGTCGATGCGCTCTTCGCTGCACCGCAGCATCCGTACACTCAGCGGCTGTTGGACGCCGTGCCGCATCTGGGTCGGGGTGTCGCTGCTACACCGGCCGCCCAGACACAAGAGCAGATTGTGCTCACCGTCGATGATCTTGTGGTGGAATTCCCCGGCCGGCTCGGGCAGCCGTCCTTCCGCGCGGTGGACGGGGTCAGCTTCGAGATCCGACGGGGCGAGGTGCTCGGCCTGGTCGGCGAGTCGGGTTCGGGCAAGTCGACGGTCGGCCGGACCACGGTCGGGTTGCAGAAGCCGACGTCCGGGTCGGTGACCGTCAGCGGTACCGAGATCTCCCAGCTGACCGACGCCCAGCTCCGTACGCATCGCGGGCACTTCGGCTTCGTCTTCCAGGATCCGGCAGCATCGCTCAACCCGCATCTGACCATCACCGACTGCGTCGCCGAACCGCTGCACGTACAAGGTCGGCTGTCGGCCGGCGAGCAGCGGGCCAAGGTGCGCCAACTGCTTGATCGGGTGCAGTTGCCTGGCAACTACGCCGACAGGTATCCGCACGAGTTGTCCGGCGGGCAGCGACAAAGAGTCAGCCTGGCGCGGGCGCTGGCGCTCGATCCGGAGCTGCTGATCGCCGACGAGCCGACCTCGGCGCTGGACGTGTCCGTGCAGGCGCGGGTGCTGGAGCTGTTCGACGAGCTGCAGTCCGAGCTGCAGTTCGCCTGCCTGTTCATCAGTCACGACCTCGCCGTCGTCGACTCGCTGGCCCATCGCGTCGCCGTGATGCAGTACGGCGAGATCGTCGAGATCGGACCCGCGCACCAGGTCCTGAACGACCCGCAACAGGACTACACCAAGCGGCTGATCGCCGCCGTCCCGGTCCCCGACCCGGTCGAACAACGTCACCGCCGCGAAGCGAGAGGAAAGCTCCTCACCGACGTCAGCTGACCCGGTCCGATTTGTCCGATTCCACGGACTCGCTGCAAGGCCCCTGAGCCTGTCGACGGGCCGACTTGGTTGCGGTCGGGGCCGTGGCCCGACCGCGCAACTCAACGCAAGGCCCTGACTGTGTCGCACGGCTGCAGAGTCGGGTGCGGTCCGGTCGGGGCCGTCGATGATCGGCACCAGGCCCTTCATGTTGGAGGGCAACGCGGCCGTGCCGATTCGAGGACCCGTCCGAAGGGCCCTGAGCCTGTCGAAGGGCGATAACGCAACCGATCCACGGTGACTTTTCCAGTTCTTCCCGACACGGCTCACCCAGAAATCTGCCGGCGAGATGCACCATGACCCGCCGAACTTGCAGCCATCTCGTCGGCACATTCCCCACAGCACCGAACACCAAGCGGGATCCGGCACACCTGCTGATGGCCGCTGATCAGTGTCGTGCCTGAGTCGTGGTGGGTCAGTCGTGTGTGGGCGCGGCGGCTTGCCAGATGTGGTGGGCGAAGGGTCCTTCGCCGAGATCGTGGGCTCCGGTCGAATTGACCAGGAAGACTCTGCCGTACGGCGCCCGGAACAGGACGGTTCCGGGCTCGGGTTGTCGTCGGTTCCACAGTCCGTGGGTGATCACTCGGTGTTCGGGTCGGGCTTCGGGGCCGAGGTTGTTCTCTCGGGTTTGTCCTGTGCGGCCGGGTCGGTAGGGGTCGCTGTGGTCCAGGTCGAGATGTGGGCCGGTGGAGGTGGAGAACGGGAAGTCGCTGCCGGGGCGTTTGAGGAACATCCGTTCTCGCATCGGCCTTGGGATTTCATAGGCGTCAACCGGAAGCAGGTCGGCGTTCAGGTCGATCACCGGCTTGACGGTGACCTGGCAGCCGTGCAGCCAGTCGGCGACCAGGCTGGACACGACCGGCCCGATGTCCTCGACCCGGACCACGCCGAGTCCGTGTTGCAGGGTTTCGTGGGCGATGTGCAGGTAGAGGGTGGCGTCGGGCCGCAACTTCGCGGGGTCGAGTTGGCTGATCGCCCGGATCGCGGCCCGGGCCAGGTTGTGATCATGATCGAACCGGGGATAGCGGACCGGATGATCGCGGCCGGGTTGGGTCTCTGGTCCTTCGACAAGCTCAGGACCCGCGGGCTGGGCTGGGTGCTCGCCGGCCGGATCATCGGTGGCGGACTCGGCCCGGTCGGATGAGCCGGCCCAGGGTCCTGAGCTTGTCGAAGGACCGTCAACCCGACCATCCGCGCCCGACTCGACCGGCAGACCCTCGACGACCGGATCATGATCACCCTCGGGCAGCTCCTCATCGTCCAGTGCGGGGTCGAACAGGGAGGGTGCCTCGTCCTCGGCCAGCAGCCGCAGGGCGTAGGCGGGGTTGGCCAGGATCCCGATCGCGGCCGCGCGGCGTTCGTCCTTGGTCCGGTCGTCACCGCGGCGTCCGAGGAGGTCGGCGAACCGGTCGACCATGGCGTCGAACCAGATCACATCACAGGCATCGGCCCGGGCGAACACGGTCTTGCAACCGTGTTCGGTCGCCTGGCCGACCCAGACGCCCTTCTCGCGTTGGCGGCGTTCGGCCTCGGCGGCGATCCGGTCGGCGTCGACCTCGATGATCTTCGCTTCCACCAGGCGCATCAGGGCCGCCCGGCCCAACCGACCGACATAGTCGGCGACGGCGGCGTCGACCAGGCCGGCCTGCTCCACACTGAGACAGACCGGGTCCGACAGAACATGGCCCTAAACTCCAACCCTGCAAGAAGATTCGTAACACTTTCCGGTGACCACCACCGGCTCGGGCAGTCCGCACGATCTGAGGACATCGGCGACGCCATGTGCTGCCGAAGGGCCGGTAGCCTTCCCTGCTGGTGGGCACGCTCACGGTCCTTCGACAGGCTCAGGACGCTGGGGTTGCCACCGAACGAGCCATGCACCAGGCACGCGGTGCTCTGCGACGGTGCCGGCATCTGGCCAGGCCTTAGCGCGCTGTTAGCCGGCTGACAGCGCAGCGCTAGCGGCCGGCGCGGCACGGTTGGGGCACTGTCGTCGAGATCAGGAGCCAACCATGTCGTACGCCAATCTTCTTGCTGCATTAGGAATTGACGCTATTGCGATCGCCGCGTTGAGCTACGTGATCTACTACCGCCGGCATCGGCGGCGGGATCTGGCGTTGGCATTCGTCGCGCTGAACGTCGGCGTGTTCGCCGCGGTCAGCATGCTCTCCGTTCAACAGGGCGGGATCGCGCTCGGCTTCGGGTTGTTCGGCATCCTGTCGATCGTCCGGCTGCGGTCGAGCGCGATCAGTCAGATCGAGGTCGGCTACTACTTCATCGCCTTGACACTGGGGCTCGTCAACGGGTTGGGCATCCGCGAACCGCCGATCATGATCACCCTCGACCTGATCTTGGTGGGAGTGATGTTTGCGCTGGATCGCCCCTCCAGAAGGCGGATCCAGTCCCAAACAGTGGTGCTGGACGTGGTGCATTTCGACCGGCCGAGTCTGTGCGCCGACCTGGAGCGACGGCTCGGCGCCGAACTGGTCGATTGCACCATCACCGAGGTCGACTACGTACGCGAGGTGACGGTCTGCGAGGTCCGCTTCCGTACGGCCTCGCACGCCAGTCGCGCGATGGAACCGGTCCGATGATCGCCCGCTCGTCCGACGCGACGATCCAACTTCCGATCAACAGCCACGACGATGCGGTCGGTGCGGCAGTAGCAGACCTGCCGCCGATCACCCTCGCCGAGGTACAAGCAACCGCCGAACTGCAACAGCGGATCGATCGGAAGTATCTCCTGCCGGTGCAGCGATTCGATCACTGGTTGCACCTTCTCGATGGGTCCGTACAGGTGCTGCAGATCGCGGGACGCCGGACGTTCGGCTACGAGTCGACCTACTTCGACACCGCCGATCTGCTCACGTTCCGGCAGCACCGGCAGGGCCGGCGCCGTCGTTTCAAGATCAGAACGCGGACCTACACCGACACGGACGAGTGCGTCTTCGAGGTGAAGTTGGAGGGCCGCCGGGACACCACTGTGAAGGAGCGGATGCCTTACCCCGTTGACTTCCGGGACCGTCTGACGGATGCGGCACGGCGATGACTGGCCGACGTGCTGCTCGACCATGATCTTGTGATCCCGACCGGATTGCGTGCCGTGCAGCGGCTGCATTATCGGCGTACGACGCTGGTGCTGCCCGAGGTGCCGGCCCGGATCACCTGTGACGCCGGACTCGAATACGTCTCCGCCGCCGGCCGCGCGGTCGGCCCACAAGATCATCTGATCGTCGAGGTCAAGTCGCCGACCGGTCGCAATCCGGCGACGGATTCCCTGTCCAGGTTGGGAATCCGGCCCGTGCAGTTTAGCAAGTACTGCATCGGGGCGGCCCTGCTCAACGGTCGGAACGCGAGCCGTTGGCAGCCGGTCGTTCGCCGCTACTTCGGGTTGTGTCAGTCGTGAACCCTGGTCACCCGGCCGGTCGGCACACCGCTCACGCAGCTGACCCGTACGTTGATCTCCAGGTCATCGGTTTCGAACTGGATGTTCGCCACGGTCGCCGGGCCACGTCGTACGTCATCGGTCTCGTACCCCTGTCGCGGGCTCCAGTTGATCAACTCGGCCAGACCGTCGGAACAGCGCGCCAGCACGGTTCCGCCGTCGGTGCCGATCACCTGGCTGACGTCGGACGACGCCCCCTCCCCGGGCGACGGCGTACGCGATGGGATCGGACTGGCAGCCGCCGGCGCGGTGGCCAGCTGCTGCTCGATCTCGGCCATGCTCAACGGTTCGGCACCTGTCCCCGCGATGCCCGAGCCGATCGCCTCAACGGCCAGCGCACCCACCGCGGTCGCGGCGGACGCCGCGACCAACCAGCCGCCGATCGTCAGCAACGACCGCGACCGGGGCGTACGCGGAAATCGGGGAGCAGCCACGGGTGCGAGTATGCCCGGCCGGACATTAACGGCACACTAAGGAGCCATTCGACCACCGAACAGGAGTGCCACCGATGGCGCAGGTGCTGCTGATCGAGGACGACGCGACGATCCGGTCGGCGCTGATCCGTCGACTGTCCGAACGCGGTCATGCAATCCCTCGGCCGCGACCGCGATGAGCGGACTCGAACTGGCCACCAGGGACCGGCCCGATCTGGTCGTCCTCGATCTCGGTCTGCCCGATGTCGACGGCAGCGAGATGCTGCGAATGTTGCGCGCGGTCAGCGCCGTACCGGTGATCGTGGCCACCGCCCGGGACACCGAGACCGACATCGTCGACCTGCTCGACCGGGGCGCCGACGACTAGCTGACCAAACCGTTCAGTGCCGCCCAGTTGGATGCACGGATCCGGGCGGTGCTCCGGCGGGCCGCAGAGGGAGCCAATCGCGACGCTCCGATCGAGGTCGGTGGGCTGCGAATCGAGGCCCGATCGCGGGAAGCCCGGTTGGACGGCAGCAGGCTGGAGCTCACGCCGCGGGAGTTCGAGTTGCTGCACTATCTGGCCGAGCGGGCCGGCACGGTGGTCAGCAAGCGCGAGTTGTTGACCGAGGTGTGGCAACTTCCGTACGGCGGCGCGGACAAGACCGTCGACGTCCACCTCGCCTGGCTGCGGCGCAAACTGGGCGAGACGGCTGCGACCGCGCGCTATCTGCACACCGTCCGGGGTGTCGGGGTGAAGCTCACTGCCCCGATGCCCGAGGGCGAGGACGGATAGCCGATCGTGCGCAAGCGTCTGGCATTGCTGGTGGTCGCGACCACCTCGCTGGTGACTTTGGCATTCCTGATCCCCCTCGCGCTGCTGGTGCAGATGGTCGCCGAGTATCGAGCGGTCAGCGCGGCAACCCTGCGGGCCGAGTCGTTGGTGTCGGTGGTCGCTGCCAGCGACCGGTCGACGGTGGGTCTGACGGTCGATCAGGTCAGCGCGGGCAACGGCGCCGAGGTCACGGTGTTCTGGTCCGACGGCACCCAGGCCGGACCGGCTCGGCCCAACGCGGCGGTCGAGCTCGGCCTGGCCGGACGCAGCTTCAGCGTTGACACGGCGAACGGCCGCCAGGTCCTGGTCTCGGTCCAGGGCGCACCCGACGGTCCGGCGCTCATTGCCGCGTTCGTCACCGATCACGACCTGCATCGCGGTGTGCTGCATGCCTGGCTGATTCTGACCGGTCTCGGCCTGCTGCTGATCGGGGCGGGCGTGCTCGTCGCCGATCGGCTCGCACACAGCATGGTCCGGCCGATCACCGAACTGTCCCGGGTGTCGCTGCGGCTCAGCCGCGGCGACCTCTCCGCCCGGGCGACCCCGGCCGGGCCGTCCGAGATCCGCGACGTCGCGACGGCGCTGAACCACCTCGCCGAACGGATCCGCCAGTTGCTCCGGGAGGAACGCGAGTCCGCGGCGGATCTGTCGCATCGACTCCGTACGCCGTTGACCGCGCTGCGGCTGGACGCCGAGGCGCTGCCTGCCGGCCCGGACGGCGACCGGATCCGCGACGACGTCGACCGCCTGGAACGCGCGGTCTCCCGGGTGATCGCCGAAACCCGGCGGCCCGATGAGCCGGCGGCCGGTTGCGAGGCCGGCCGCATCGTTCGTACCCGGCTCGATTTCTGGTCCGCGCTGGCCGAGGACACCGACCGCCGGATGAGCGTCGACCTGCCCGACGCACCGATCACGGTCGCGTTGCCGGCCGATGAGCTGGAGGCGGCCGTCGATGCCTTGCTGGGCAACGTGTTTGCCCACACCCCGGACGGAACCGCCTTCGCCGTCAAGCTTCGGCGCGACACCAGCGGGGTCCGGCTGGAGGTCAGCGACGACGGCCCGGGCTTCGCCACCGATCCGGACGCGCTGCTCGATCGCGGCACCGGTGGCAAGGGCTCGTCCGGGTTGGGTCTGGACATCGCCCGCAGCGCCGCCGTCAGGGTCGGCGGTGAGCTGCAGCTCGGCAGCTCTCCGACCGGCGGCGCGCAGGTGACGCTGACGTTCCCGATCCCGGAGCAGGTCAGCGCTTCGTCCAACCCTCCGCCGCTTGGGCCCACGGGCTGATCTGCACCCGGGCGCCGTCGGCCAGGTCCAGCGTGGTCGGGCCGCGGTCGTCTCGCGGCACCAGACGGGTCGGACGCGAGTGCGGTACGGCGGTGACCCGCAGCGACGCGGTCGCGTCGGCATCGTCGATGATCGACGTTGCGCCCCACTCCAGCGTCGCGATCAGTTCCTCTCCCGGCGGCACCACCACGCGCGTCGCAACCACGCCGGGAGTCGAATCGACGGTGGTCACATCGGTCTGTTGTGCCCCGTCGGCCTGAAAGAACCGAACGGTCGGCACGCCCTTGACCGCGCAGGGTCGGTCCGAGACGTTGCGGGCGAAGAGCGCCAGGAACCGCCTCCCTGAGGCGGCGTCAGGACCGCTCAGAGTGATCTTCAGATCGGTGCCGGTGCAGGTCGGAGCCGATGCGCCCTTCGGCCAGGGACGGACACCGGCCGGCAGGGGCACCGGGTGCGGTTTCGGCGCGGGCGGGCGCACGTTGCCGACCCAGCCTTCCTGCACGTCGGCGTACCCGGGTGAGGTCAGCGTGTACGGGATCGGATCGCCGCCCGGTGGACGGCGCTGCTCGATCCAGCGTTTGATTGCCTCGGTGCCTGTCGAGCCGTCGGGCGAGGTGGTGTGCACGCTGAGCTGGCCGGTGTTGTAGCGGACCACGGTGGCCACGTCGCTCAACCTGGCGGTATCAAGCACGAGTTGTACCTGCTCGACCGCCACCGGTGCCGTGGTCTCGTACCGCACCGATCCGTCGGTCGTGGCCAGCGACGTCGGATAGCCACGCGCCGCGGCGTAGGCGGCAAGAGCAGACAAGCCGTCGAGATCGGCGGCTTCGGCGGCACCGGTCGATACCCGGGTTGCTCCGTGCTGCCACAGGTCGAACGCCCGCGTCGTCCGGTCCGCGGGATCGCTACCGGGGTTGACGTCCACGGGATAGATCAGCACCTTCCCGGTGCGCTGTTCGGGCTCGCCGGCGACGAGGTCGATGAAGTGATGGAGCTCGACACCCGGGACGTGCTGGCGACGAATGATCGCGTCGGCCCGCTGCGCGGCCGCACCTGCCCGGTACGGCGTCAGGTCGTCGGCGAGGCGTACGGTCCACCCGGCGATGGCGCCGTCGCCGTCCTTGGGATCCGCCCGGGTGACGTCGTAGCTGACCGCCGCGGCGACAACGTCGGAGGACTTCTCGACCTCGTCCACGGCGTTGCACAACTCGTCCGGTGCGTCACAGCCATCCCAAGGACGCCAGACGATCAGCACCGCGGCCACGACGACCAGTGCTGCCACCAGCAAGATCAACAGACGTCGGGACACCAGGACATGCTGACAGACCGACAGAACTCTGGACGGTCGCAGCGACAACGTGACCGCCGCGCAACCAGATCTTGATCAACTCGTGAGGCGACCGCCAAAGATCATCAACCGCACACCATGATCAACCGCGAACTGCAAGTTCCGCCTGGATGCGCATCCGGATCCCACCGACCGGAGAGTCGTCCGGGCCGGGCGGCTGAACCGTCTTCAGGATCCGATACCGCCCGGGTGCGGCGCCGCTCGGAATCGTCGCCGTCATCGGGTGGCTCCGCCGATGCGGACCGACGCCGAGCGCGGCTGCGGAGAACACGTCGGTGATCGTGATCGGCTGCCAGCCCTCGCCGGTGAACTGCTCCAGACCGTATTCGAGACCGAACACCAACTCGTCGTCGGTGTCGTTGACGACGACGTGCTCGACGTCCTCGCCCGCCGCGGCGACCGGTCGATCCAACTCGAGCCGGATCGACGTCGACGCGTCCTCGTCGACCCCTTGGATCGCGGTCGGGTTGGACAAGATCGTGGTCATGATCCCGGTCGACTGCAGACGCAACCGTTCGACGGGTTGCCAGCCGCAGCGTCGATAGAACCCGACGGCTTGGTTGCCGGTCGCGACCCACGTGTGGGCGTGACCGAGGTCCAGGGCCGTCGCTTGCAGCCCGGTGAGCAGCAGGCGGCCGACACCGCGTCCGCGCACATCCTGCGCGACCACCATGCCGAGGATCCACGGCGTACGGCCCGATCGCTCGTCGGCACTGAGCTCGTCGTCGATCTCGCCGAGCCCGACAACTCCGACGGCTCGTTTGGACGCGTCGATCGCCACGAAGGTCATCGGCAGGCTCACCCCGTCGCCGGATTCCGCCCGAGTCACGTCGATGAAGCGGGCGGGATCGCTGTCTCCGTACGCCCATTCGATCCAGCGCAGCGTGCCGACCTGTTCGATCAGCTCGGGACGAGCGGCAAGTTGATCAATGTGAAAATCGACCGGCAGCGATGCCATGGTGGTGAACCTACTCGCCCATGCACTGAGAACAGACGACGTCCTACGATGAAGCAAGTTCCGTCTCGAGGAGGATGACGTCCAGATGCCCGGACCCGCGATCAGTCTGACCGAGCCGCTGCCGGCGAGCGTGGAAGGTGTCGAGTTGCCGGCCTATGACCGAAGCAAGCTCAAGCCGCACATCGTGCACTTCGGCGTCGGCGGCTTCCACCGAGCGCACCAGGCGATGTATCTGGATCGGCTGCTCCGCGAGGGCAGGACCGACTGGGGGATCTGCGGGGTCGGGGTGCTGCCGCACGACGCCCGGATGCGGGACGTGATGGCGGCGCAGGACTGCCTGTACACGTTGGTCGAACGACCACCGCACGGGCAGGAGCAGGTCAAGGTGATCGGCTCGATCATCGAGTATCTGTTCGCCCCGGACGATCCGGATGCGGTGATCGAGAAACTGGCGAGCGAGCAGACCAAGATCGTTTCACTGACGATCACCGAGGGCGGCTACAACATCGACGCGGTGGCCGGCAGCTTCGACCGCAGCAATCCGGAGATCGTCGCCGAGACGTCCTCCGACGAACTGCCGCACACCGTCTACGGTCTGGTGGTCGAGGCGCTGCGTCGGCGGCGCGACCGCGGGATCGCCCCGTTCACCGTGATGTCCTGCGACAACATCCAGGGCAACGGATCCACCGCACTGCACACCTTCAGCTCGTACGCCGCAATGGTTGATTCTGATCTTGCCCGTTGGATCCAGACCGAGGTCGCCTTCCCCAATTCGATGGTGGATCGGATCACCCCGGCCACCACGCCCGACGACATCTCCGCGATCGAACGCGATCATGGTGTGGTCGACGGCTGGCCGGTGGTCTGCGAGGACTTCGACCAGTGGGTGCTGGAAGATCATTTCCCGCTCGGCCGGCCACCGTACGAGGACGCCGGCGTGCAGGTGGTCGACGACGTGCTGCCGTATGAGTTGATGAAGCTGCGACTGCTCAACGCGGGCCATCAGGCGCTCGCCTACTTCGGCTACCTGTCCGGCTATCGGCTGGTGCACGATGCGGCGCAAGATCACGACCTGGCCCGCTATGTCCGTGCCTACATGGACAACGAGGGCACCCCGACACTGCGGCCGGTGCCCGGAGTTGATCTTGAGAACTACAAGGACACGTTGATCGAGCGGTTCGCCAACCCGTACGTCCGTGATCAGGTTCAGCGGCTCTGCCTGGAGGCATCGGACCGGATTCCGAAGTTCGTGCTGCCGGTGGTCCGGGCCCAGCTCGACGCCGGCCGCGAGGTCCGGCTGGCCGCCGCGATCATCGCCTCTCTGGCCCGCTACTGCGAGGCGGTCGACGAGGACGGCGAGCCGATCGAGATCAACGACCGGATCGCCGACGCCCTGAAGGCGTACGCGGCCAAGCAGGTCGGGCCGGACGCCGACGAACTCGGCTTCCTCACCAACCGCGAACTGTTCGGCGACCTGATCGAGGATCCACGCTTCACCGATCCCTACGTCGAAACCCTGCGCTCGTTGCACACCTACGGCGCCAAGGCGACGGTGAAGCGACTCGCCAACGGCTGAGTTGTCAGTTGCCCAGCTCTTCGTAGCGCCGGTTCAGTTCCATGATCGTCGGCCCGGCCGGCTTCCGCTCCAACAGGGCGCTTCGGAGCAATGCCGAGGCGTCGGTCTGGAAGCCCGGGTAGCCGGCCATTCTGGGCCGGATCCAGGAGTCCTCGATGCTGGCCAGCGTCCGCCGGTAGAAGTCGCTTGATGCGGAGTTGACACGGCCGTCGGTCCAGGCGCTCCGCAGGCTCGGTTGCCCGTCGTTGTCCGGGATGAAGCCGGCTTGCACCGACGGCGACAGCAGCCGGAGCAGGTGATCGATCAACTCCTGGCTCGGCGTGCACCGACCGGAGATCCCGATCCCGGTGCCGCCGATGGTCGAACCCAGCCGACCTCCCGGCAGCAGCCTCGGCACGTCGTCGAAGATCAGCGGCGGATCGCGGTGATCATCTCGGGCGTAGTTGACGTAGCCGTAGACCAGCGGCAGGTAGCCGATGTCGCGGCGCCGGCGCATCCGTTCCAGGATGGCGATCGGGTTCAGTGCACCCACGTCTGCCGGCATCGCCGACACCAGTCGCGCCAGCAACCGGTAGGCCGCCAGAGCGACCGGCTTGTCGACGAATCCCTGTCCTGGTTGAGGGTTCGGCTCGACGCCGAGTCCGACGCACAGCGACGTGAAGTTCATCAGCGCATGCGGACCGGCCAGGCAGACGGCGACCGGGACCTCGAGGCTCGCCACCTGCGCCCAATCGGCCGGAGAGTCGCCGACCAGCTCCGGCACCCGAACCGACACCTGGGTCGCCGCGTCCAGCGGCAGCGCCCAGGTCCGCCCGTTCATCCGGTACGAGGCCAGGCTCGGTCCGACGCAGTCGTCAGCCAGCGCGTCCAGCTTCGATGACGGCACAAGATCATCCCAGGGTCGCAGGGCATGATGCCGCAGCGCATCGCCGAGGTGCGGATGATCAAGGATGATGACGTCGTACTGCGCTGCGAGTTGTTCGATCGGCGCGGACTCGAATCCCTCCAGCGGTTGCACCTCCCACTGGATCAGCGGTCTGCCATCCTTGCCCTGGCTCGCCGCTGCGGCGCGTTCGAGGGCGTGCCGACCGCGGGGATGATCCCAGGTGAGTCCACGAAACATGGATGCCGTTCTCCTTCTCGATCGTGGTCGACTCCTTCGCGATCGTGGTCGACGATCGGTCAGCGTTCGGCGCCGTCCAGCAGCAGTCTCAGTCCGGCTCGCTCGGGACGTCGGTGCGGGCCTGCCGGATCGGCCCAGCCGCCGCCACCGTCGGAGATGATCAAGGTCTCGTCGACGCTGATCCCGTTGCCCGGTTGATCACCGAGCACGATGCCGCCGTCGGCGAATTCCTGATCGACCTCGATGCCGGCCGCGGTGTGCAGGGCCTGGACCTCGGTGGTGAGGTGGTTCGGGATGGCCGCCGCGACGTGCGCCACCGCCGGATTGGCGTTGTGGCCGACGATGCTGATCGGCCGATCGTGCAGATCGGCCGCCAGCGCCAGCCGATGCAGATGGGTGACACCCCAGACCGCGCCGGCTTGGACGATGTCCGGCGCACCGGCGGCGAAGAACGGCCGGAACTGATCGATCCCGGTCAGGTTCTCACCGGTCGCGACCGCGGCCCGGACAGCGGCGCTGAGCCGGGCGTGACCGTCGGCATCCCAACGCCGTAAGGGTTCCTCGACCCAGAGCAGGTCGTAGTGCTGCTCCAGCGCGGACACGTGACGGACGGCCTGCTTGAGTTGCCAGGACTCGTTCGCGTCGATCATCAGTCCCGGCCGTCGGCTGCCGCCGGACAGCGCGTCCGCGACGATCCCGAGTCGCCGCAGGTCGGCTTCAAGATCACGTCCGCCCTTCAGCTTGCCGGCGACGTAGCCGCGTTCGGCGAAGCTGGCGTAACACGCGTACAACTGCTCGTCGTCCAGGGCGATGTCGAGACCGGAAGCGTAGCCGGGGACGAACCGATCCCGGCCGCCGAGCAGACGCCACAGCGGTTCCCCCGCCGCCTTGGCCTTGAGATCCCAGAGCGCGGCATCCAGAGCGCCGATGCCGCCGTACGTCGCACCGGCATGCCCGGACTTGAACACCTGCGCCAGCATCCGGTCGAACAGGGCGGACACACCGCGTGGATCCTCACCCTCGATCGCCGGGAAGAGTCGATCAAGGTCGGCGTGCGACCCGATGCCGATGCCCTCCAGGCCGTCGTCGGTCTGCAAGATCACGATCGGTATCTCGGTGACCGCATCCGCGATCGAGCCGTTGGCGTCGCCGATCGCTCGCTGCCAGCGGAACTGGGTCGACAGCTTCCGGTATCCGGTGATCACCATGAGCGCCCTCGCCGTCGTCGGTGCTGGCCCGGCCTCGGCGTCGAGCCGGGATGAGTTGAGTTGGCGATGATCAACCTATCGAGCACTGACCGCCCGGGTGCTGTCGCGTCCGCGATGCGGTTCAGCGCGCCCGGGCGGCCCGCATCCGCGCGAACTGGTTGGCGACGGTCCTGGCCGCGAGCGGGTGCCGGCGCTCTGTGGCGGGCCGTGGACCCGCCGTCGAAACGTCGGGCACAGCGATGCCGAGCTGGTACGCCGGCGAATCGGGCCTGATCCGGAAGTCGCGGGCGTCAAGATCGGCAAATCCGGGGTCGGCGTCGATCGAATGCCGATCATGACCCAGCGCCGCCCACTCCCGGTCCAAGGCCAGCGGTGTTTGCGGATCCTGCGGATTCGGCGACGTCCGCAGGTTGCCGGCGCGGATGCCGCCCGGCAGCGGGTCTTGATCATGGAACAGGTTCAGGTCACTGATCAGCCGGAAGTTCCGCACGTCCCGGGCACCGCCGGCGCCGGAAAAGGCCGGGCTGTGATTGCCGATCAGGATGTTGCGCTCGACGGTGAGGGCCGGCTGATCTTCGGGTCGGGTGATCGCGATCTGTCCCTCGCCGCCGAAGGCGAGGATGTTGTTGCGCAGCGTGACTTCGCGGCCGTAGTGGTGATGAAAGGCTTGGCTGGACACGTCGTGCACCACGTTGGACTCGATCACCACGTGGGAGGATCCCTCGTCGGTGTAGATGCCCCAGCCGCCGTAGTTGGCGCAGTGCACGTCGTGGATGTGGTTGCCGCGGACGATGGTGCCGGGCGCGATTCCCAGCAGGTAGATGCCGCCCATGTCGTTCAGCAGCCGCTGACCAAGATCATGAAGGTGATTGCCGATGATCAGGTTGCTGTGCGACGGGCTGTCGGCGTAGTCCCAGACCCAACCGACCGAGATCGCGGTGTAGTAGAAGTCACGGACGTGGTTGTGAGCAACGACGTTGTGCGCGCCGTGCTGCAGCAGGACCGCGACGCAGCTCGGATAGCTGCGACCGCCGCGTTCGATCTCGTTGTCGCTGATCTCGTTGTCGGAGTTGAAATCCGCCGAGGTGCGATCAATCGATCCGCCCGACCGGATGGCACCGGCACCAAGGTCGGAGAACCGGCAGCCGCTGACCAGATTGCCCTGGCTGCCGGGTCCCAGACTGACCGCGTAACCGCCGACCCGGCGGACCGTGCAGTCGAGCAGGACGCAGGACCGGGCGCCGTCGAACTGCAGGGCCGCCGGCACCGTGCTGGCCGCCTGAACGTCGGCGGCATAGCCGACGTCGGTCGGCAACATCGGATCCTCCCGGATCCCGAAGGGTGCCGTGGCCGGCGGCACGTCGGCGAAGTCCGCGAAGTCGAAGATCACCGATTCGAGGCGGACCTCGCGGACGGGATGATCACCGGTGCCGTCGAGCCGCAGGAACTGGTCGAGCACGGGCATCCGGACGTCGAGCGTGTCAGCGGTCTCCCCGGTACGCGGTGCGTACAGCAGCTGCGGGCCGTGCTCGCCCGACAGCCGCCCGGTCACGTCCAGATACCACTGCCCCGGCACCTCGCCGAACGCTTCGGCGACGTTGTCCAGGTAATAGCGGGCGAACTGCTGCACCGCGTCGTCGCGGAGTGCGAAGACGCTGCGCAGCGAACTGCGGATCTCGCGGCGTTCATGATCAACTGCGGCGACCGGCATCCGTTCCTGCACCCAGTAGTGCGGGACCACCACCTCGACGCGCTGCGGCTCGGCCAGCTCGGGCACGTCGCCGTCGGCGAAGCCGAACCGGTCGGCGCCGTCGAACAGCGTCTCCACGAACCCCGCCGCCGGATCGAGTCCGTCCACCGAGGCGATCCGGAGAAATCCGTTCTGCGGATGACGGGGACGCGGTGCTCGTACGCCGTTCACATACAGCGCCCGGCCGCGGTCGGCCGGCGCCGGTGCGGCCAGCACCGGCCGACCGTTGATGATCATCTCGCGCCAGCCGGTCACCCGGACCGCGCCTTCGATCACCGGCGGGTCCGCAGGATCCATTGCACAGAAGGAGGTGTACGAGTCCTCCGGCCGCAGGACGAGTGGTGCCGATTGCGGATAATTGCCTCTTTCCAGCCACACCACGGCACGCTGACCCGGCTGGCGACGCTGCCGGATGATCGTGATCGCCGCCTGCAGATCCTGCACCGGGTAGCCGCGCGACCCGTCCCCGTACACCGATCCGGTCGGGCCGGCGTAGATCTCGATCCGGTCGGTCATCCGGACTCCTCCTCGCTCGGGCTCAGGCTGTGACAACCACCTTGCCCCGCGTGTGACCGGACTCGACCGCACGATGAGCGTCGGCGGCATGATCGAGATCGAAGACCTCGGAGATCTCGATCTTGACCACGCCGCGGGCCGCCAGTTCGGCCAACTCTGCCAGATCCACCGCGTCGGGACGCACCCAGACATACTGTCCGCCGAACTCGTCCCGAGCTCGGGCGTCGGTGATCGACGCCACAACGCCGCCCTGCTTGAGCAACTGCGGCACGGTGTCGATGGCGGTGCCACCGACGTAGTCCAAGATCACGTCGAAGCCGTCCGGTGCCAGCTCCCGCGCGGAGGCGACCAGATCGCCGTGGTAGTCGATCGGCTCGGCGCCCAAGGACCGGAGGAAGTCGTGATTGTCCGGTGACCCGGTGCCGATCACCCGCGCGCCCGCGTGTCGGGCCAGTTGAACCGCGAAGGACCCGACGCCGCCGGCGGCGGCGTGCACCAGCACGGTCGATCCTGCGTCCACTCCGGCACGACGAACCGACTGCAACGCGGTCAGACCTGCCAGCGGCAGCGCCGCGGCTTCCTCGAAACTCAGCTCGGCCGGCTTGTGCGCGGCCGTCCGGACCGGCACGGCGACGTACTCGGCCAGCGTGCCGCCGGACACGACATCGGCACGGGCGTAGGCGAGAATCTCGTCGCCTGCTTGGAATTCCGGCGTGTCCAGACCGGGTTGTTCGACCACACCTGCCACGTCCCAACCCGGGACCACCGGGAACTGCGCGTCGATCAGGCCCTGCAGGTAGCCCTCGCGGATCTTGTAGTCGACCGGGTTCACGGCCGCCGCCTTCACCTTGACCAGCACCGTGTCCGGGCCGATGTGCGGTTTGGGCAGGTCGACCGGCTGCAGCACGTCGGCGGAGCCGAACTTCTCGTACGCGATAGCTCTCATGTCGCTGCCAACTCCCCGTTGCGGACCGAATATTCCCTGTCACGCAAAAAGATCAACCGAACTCGTCCGCCAACCGCTGACAGATCAACTGACAACCCTGCCAGCCCAGCTCGGTGTCGGCGGTGCGTTCATGATCACCGGCGAACCAGCCGGCGTAGCTGCACAGGTCCTTCAGATCCCAGACCAGCCGATAGTGGTCAAGGTGCTGCTGCGGTACGGATCGTCCGGTCCGAGCGGCGTACTCCTGTGCCGACGGCAGCATCCAGACGTCCCGAGCGGGCGGCCCGACGCGTACGGTGTCCCAGTCGATGAGCACCGGGCCGTCGGCGGTGATCATGGTGTTGTTGATCTTCGCCTCGCCGTGAGTAATCACCCAGGATCCCTTGTCGCCACGTTGCTCTGCAGCCATCCGATCGCAGCCCTGCAAGGCCTTCTCGATCGGCTGTCGGTGCTGGATCACCAACTCGGCGAAGTCCTCGGCGAACGGTCCACTGCCCCGACGTTGCTTCGACAACACGGCCTCGAGCGTGCGGCGCTGCTCGATCTCAAGATCATCTTCCTGCACCACGCCGACCAGCGCCGGGCTGATCTTGTGCACCGCGATGATCATCGTCAGCAGTTGCTCCGGATCGGCGACACCGGCTCCGACCCGCTCCAGGAAGGGGTACAGCGCGACCGCGTAGTCGCCGGCCTTGGCCAGCAGTCGATGATCGGCACCCGGCGTCGGTGCGACCACGAACGCCAATCCGCACCGGTGCTCCAACGCGTACGCCGTGTGCAGCGCGGCCGCCAGCGTGGTCAGCGCATGCCCGCTGTCGCCGACCCGATCGGCGGTGGCGAACCAGCGGCTCCCGTCGGTCCCGGTCAACTCCCAGTGATGGCTGCCGAATCCGACCGGTGCAGGCTCGATCGCAGCGGCCGTGATTCCCCAGTGCGCGGCCACCGTCTCGGCGACCGCCGCATCGGTGAGGTCCTGCGGCGCGGTACGCATCGCGGCCAGACTAACGGCCGACCGCGACCCGATCCACCGCGAGTCGATCCAGCGCGAGCCGGGTTCCCGACCGGTTCAGGTGGCCGTCGCGACGTCGAGCACGATCAGCGCATCGCGATGGACCACGGTGCGGTCGTAGCCCTCACCCAGCTCGGCCAGCAACTCCGAGGTGCTGCGACCGAGCAGCTCGGGCAGCTCGTCGGAGTCGTAGTTGGCCAGGCCGCGGGCGATCCGTACCCCGTCCGGGCCGACGAGATTGACCGGATCTCCGGCGCTGAAGGTGCCGCGGACCGCGGTCACCCCGGCCGGCAGCAGCGACGCCTTGCGGCGCAGCACGGCATCGACCGCGCCGGCGTCCAAGATCAACTCGCCGTACGCGTCGGTCGCGTGCGCCAGCCACAGCAGCCGGCCCGGCCGTCGCTTTCCGGTCGGATGGAAGTAGGTGCCGACCGGATCGCCGGCCAGCGCGTCGGCAGCAACGGCCGCGTTGGCCAGGATCACCGGGATCCCTGCCGAGGTGGCGATCTGGGCCGCGTTGATCTTGGTCGCCATGCCGCCGGTACCCAGCCCCGAGTCGGCCCCGTCGGTGTCGATGGCAGCAAGATCGTCAGAACCGAAGACCTCGGCAACCCTGCGCGCGCCGGGCTTGCTCGGATTCGAGGTGTAGAGCGAGTCGACGTCGCTGAGCATGATCAACGCGTCGGCGTGCACCAGGTGCGCGACCAGCGCCGCCAGCCGATCGTTGTCGCCGAACCGGATCTCGTGGGTGGCCACGGTGTCGTTCTCGTTCACGATCGGCACCACGCCCAGCTCCAGCAGCCGGTCGAAGGTCTGGGATGCGTTGCGGTAGTTGCTCTTGCGGGTGACGTCGTCGACGGTCAGCAGCACCTGGCCGACGGTCAACCCGGCCCGAGCGAACCGGCCGGCATACTCCTGGACCAGCAGTCCCTGACCGACCGAGGCCGCCGCCTGCTGGGTGGCCAGGTCACGCGGCCGGGCCTTCAACGCCAACGGAGCCAGGCCCGCTGCGATCGCGCCGGAGGAGACCAGCACGATCTCCCGGCCCGAACTCCGTACCGAGATCAACGCGTCCACCAGGGCACCGACCCGCTCCGCGTCCAATCCGCCGGCCGCGGTGGTCAGCGACGACGAGCCGACCTTGATCACCATCCGCCGGGCAGCACGCACCTCGGCGCGATCAAGATCAACTGTGCGATCCGCCTGCTCGGTCATGTCGGGTCTGATCAGCTTTCGTCGTCGCTACTGCTCTGGGCGGGTTCGTCGTCGTCGAAACCGGTCGGCATCCGGTACGGGGTGAGCTCACCGGCCTGCATGGCCCGGTGGTACTCCTGATCCTTCGCCTTGCGGCGCTGGGCGGCCGGTCGTTCACTGCTCAGCCGGTGGTCCTCGCCGCGCCGGCTGAGGATCTCGGCACCGACGTCGACCTGCGGGGCGAAGTCGAAGATCACCGCGTCCTCGCCGCCGATCGCGACCCCGTCACCGGGCATCGCGCCCAGCTCCAGCAGCCGGGTCTCGATCCCGATCCGATTCAGCCGATCGGCCAGATAGCCGACGGCCTCGTCGTTCTTGAAGTCGGTCTGCCGCACCCAGCGTTCCGGCTTGGCGCCGCGGACCCGCCACAGCTCGCCCTCGCGTTTGACGGTGAACTCCGGACCGCCGCCGACCGGCTCGGGCCGCAACACGATCCGTGGCGGCTCGACGGCCGGCGCGTTCGCCCGGCGTTCGGCGACCAGTTCGGCGCAGGCGAAGATCAACTTCTGCAGACCCTCGCCGCTCTTGGTGGAGATCTCGAACACCGGCCAGCCACGTTGCTCGACGTCGGCGCGTGCCAACTCAGCGCGGGCCAACTCGGCAAGATCATGAGCGTCCGGGATGTCGATCTTGTTCAGTGCGACCATCCGCGGCCGGTCCTGCAGACCGCCGTAGGCGGCCAGCTCGGACTCGATCACGTCCAGGTCGCTGACCGGGTCTCGGCCGGGCTCGTACGTGGCGCAGTCGATCACGTGCACGATCGCGGCACAGCGTTCGATGTGCCGAAGGAATTCGTGGCCCAGGCCGCGGCCCTGGCTGGCGCCCTCGATCAGTCCGGGCACGTCGGCGACGGTGAAGGTGACTTCGCCCGCGACCACCACGCCGAGGTTCGGCACCAGGGTGGTGAACGGGTAGTCGGCGATCTTCGGCCGGGCCCGGGAGATGGCCGCGATCAGCGACGACTTGCCGGCGCTGGGGAAGCCGACCAGGCCGATGTCGGCGACCACCTTCAGCTCGAGCCGGATCGTGCGGGTCTGGCCTTCTTCGCCCAGCAAGGCGAAACCGGGAGCCTTCCGGGCGGATGAGGCCAGCGCCGCGTTGCCCAGGCCGCCGCGTCCGCCCTCGGCGATGATCATGGTCGCGCCGGCGCCGGTCAGGTCGGACAGCAGCTCACCCGTGTCGGCGTCGGTGACCTGGGTCCCCTCCGGCACCGGCAGCACGACGTCGTCGCCGTTGGAGCCGTTCTGGTGATCTCCCTTGCCTGGTTGGCCGTTGGTGGCCACCCGCTTGGACTGCCGGTGATACTCCACCAGTGTGGTCAGGCCGGGATCGACCTGCAGGATCACCGAGCCGCCGTTGCCGCCGTTGCCGCCGTCCGGACCGCCGAGCGGCTTGAACTTCTCCCGGTGTACGGATGCGCAGCCGTGGCCGCCGTTCCCGCCGGCCACCTCGAAGGTGACGGTGTCGACGAAACTGGGGATCGCCATGCTCCACCGTCCTCATCTGTGCTGTGTAGGTTGCGCTTCGGTCCTTGCGTCTTGCTCAGGACCCGTGGAAACAAAGAAAGGGTGGCCCCGACTCGCGGTCCGGGCCACCCTCGAAGAAGTCTCGCTGATTACTCAGCCGCGGCCACAGCCTCGGCCGGCTTCTCGGCACTGACGATGTTGATCACCCGACGGCCGCGCTTGGTGCCGAACTGCACCGCGCCCGGGACCAGGGCGAACAGGGTGTCGTCGCCACCACGGCCGACGCCGTCGCCGGGGTGGAAGTGGGTGCCGCGCTGGCGGACGATGATCTCGCCGGCGTTGACGACCTGGCCGCCGAACCGCTTGACACCGAGCCGCTGGGAATTGGAATCCCGACCGTTGCGGGTCGAGGATGCGCCCTTCTTGTGTGCCATCTCGTCTACCTCAGCTCTCGATCCCGGTGACCTTGACCTGGGTGTACTTCTGACGGTGCCCCTGGCGCTTGCGGTAGCCGGTCTTGTTCTTGAACTTCATGATCTTGATCTTCGGGCCCTTGGTGGCTCCGAGCACCTCGGCGGTCACCGAAGCAGCGTCGAGCTTGTCCTTGTCGCTGGTCACGGCCTCGCCGTCGACCAACAGCAACGGCCTCAGCGAGACGCTGGAGCCGACCTCGTCGCCGGTCTTGTCAATCTCGATGACATCACCGACGGCGACCTTGTGCTGGCGGCCACCACTCCGCACGATCGCGTACACGCCTGACCTACTCTCTTCGCTGTTCTTCGGGCTCGGGTGCGCTACCGGCGACCGGTCGATATCGATCCGGTGCGGAGCATCACCGCGGGATTGATGCGCAACACGTCAACGCACCGAGGGTCAAGATTACGCGGGCACGCCGAGCCGGTCAAACCGGCGTACGTGGACCCTACCGAACCGGCGGAGGAGAAAACCAGAGGAAGGCTGTCAGTGCCCCGTCCTAGGGTCAGGGGTGATGACCGACATCCTCACGCCTGCCTCCTCTGCGCCGCAGACGACCGCTCCCCCGCCGGCCGACCATCGCCGGCGGGTGGATTGGCGACGGTTGCGCGGGCCGGTGTCCGCGGCCGCCCTGGCCACCGCGGCGATCGCCGCCGTCGCCACCACCTTGGGCACCGTCATCGCCGGCGACCTGGCCGAGCATCCGAGTTGGCGGCTGGTCGCCCTGCTGGCGCTGTGTGTGATCGGGGCCTCGGTGATCGAGGCCGGCGGCAAGATCGCCTGGGTGGGCGTCTCCGATCGCGCCGAGGGCACGCTGCGGGGCGACGTGCTGCGGGCGGCCATGCGACAACCACTGGCGGTGCTCAACGAGCAGGCGGTCGGCGAGATCCTGGATCGGGTCGACGACGACTCCCACGAGGTGGGCAACCTCGTCCGCTGGCAGTTGTGGATGCTGTGTCGCACCCTGTTCCAGACGGTCCCGATGTGGATCGTCGCCGGCCTGAGTTGGTGGCCGGCGTTCTTCCTCTTCCCGATCCTGGGCACCCTCACCTGGTTCTCGATCAGGAAGCTGCTGGGCGAGATCTCCCGGCTGAAGGTGATCGAGGAGATGGCCTGGACCGATCACGCCGCCGTGCTCGAGGAGGGCATCGCCGGACGCGACGACCTGCGCACCAGTCTCGGCCAGAGTCACGTGGTCGCTCGGCTGGCACAGCTGTCGGCGGTCATTCATCGGCGGCTCCGTGCGGTGGTCGCGGTGGAGGCAAGACTCGGACGACGCGCGGGCGTGCTGCTGCACGCTCTGCTGATCGCGGTCGCTGTCGCGGGCGTCGCGTTGGCGGTGCACGGGGACATCAGCGTGGCTCGGCTGGTCACCCTGTTCCTGGTCACCTCGAGCTTCGTCGGGCAGATCGCCATGCTGGCTAACAACCTGCCCGACCTGCAGGCGGGGCTCGGCGCGATCACCCGGCTGCGGCAGATGCTGGCGGTCGAGCCGGAGCCCGAGGGCGGCGACGACCTGCCGCCGGCGCCGGCCGCCGACCTCGACATCCGCCGCCTCGATTTCGCTTATCCGGAAGGCACCTTCGCCCTGCGCGACATCAACCTGAGCGTCCCGGCGGGGCAGACGATCGCCCTGGTCGGACGGACCGGGTCCGGCAAGTCGACGCTGGCCGCTTTCCTGTCCCGGGCCGTCGAGCCACCGCCGGACACCGTCTTCCTGGCCGGCCGCGACGTCCGCGACCTCGATCTGGCCCAGCTGCGATCCGCGGTCGGAGTGGTGACCCAGCGCACCGAGATCCTGGCCGGATCGCTGGCAGAGAACATCGCGCTGTTCAACGACGACCTTCCCCGATCGGTGATCGAGGCCGCGGTGGCCGAGCTCGGCATCGGCACCTGGGCGAGCGGGCTGCCCGACGGTCTGGACACGATCCTGGGACCGGGCGGCATTTCACTGTCGGCCGGGGAGGAGCAGCTGGTCGCGTTCGCCCGGCTGCTGGTTCGAGACGTCCAGGTGGTGGTGCTGGACGAGGCGACCGCACGGATGGATCCGCACACCGAGCGGCTGGTGATTGCCGCGTCCGATCGGCTGCTGTCCGGCCGTACGGGCGTGCTGATCGCGCATCGGCTGTCGACCATCGAACGCGCACCGTTGGTGGCCGTGCTGGATCACGGACGGATCGTCCAACAGGGTCTCCGGTCCGAGCTGGCCCTGCGGCCGGGTCCGTTCCAGGACCTGTTGACGGCCGGCCGGGCCGAGCACGCGCTCGCCGTCGACGGGCACGCCGCCCCGCGGCCGGTCGTCGAACGTCCGGCTGTTGAGCATACGGAAGTTGATCATGCATCTGTTGATCATGCATCTGTTGCTCATCAGTTCCCCGACGACAACGGCGGCCATGCTGCGGTCGGACCGGCGCATCGCTGGGACACCCAGACCGTCGGTGGCCCGCGGCGTACCGGACCGCCGCCGGAATTGCCCGAGATCGGCACCGGACCGAGCCTGGCCCGCGGCATCGCCCACGCCCTGCTGATCCGGCCTGCCTGGGGCGTGATCGGCGCGCTGTTGTTCCTGGCGTCGTCGATCACCGGAGCCCAAGGTGCCTTGACCGGTCTGATCTGGGGGCACATCGTCGAAGCCCTCGAGCACGGCAGCGCCCCGTGGTGGTTGGCCGTCGCGCTGGTGTTCTGCGTGATCGCCGCGCCGCTGATGCTCGCCGAGGCCTTCTGGCGCTATCCGTTGTGGTGGATCGAAGTGCTGCTGCGGGTGCGGATGGCGGTGCTGTACGGACAGACCAAGCAGCAGCGGCTGACCCGTACGCCGCCGGGCGAGGTGGTCGCCCGGTCGATGGATGCCGACCGGTTCGCCCGCTACGCCGATCGCTGGGTCGACTTCATCAACGGCCTGGTGCTCGCGGTGCTCACCGCGATCCTCGGCGGCACCTGGCTTGCCGGTGCCGTACTGCTGGCGGTGATGGTCTCCTCCGCGCTGGCGTCCTCGATCGGACGGCCGATCGCAGGTCGGTCCGCCGCTGCAGCCTCCACCGCCCGAGCACGGTTCGGCCGAACGCTGGTGTCGGCGCTCGACGCGGCCCGGACCGTGAAACTCGCCGCGGCCACCCCGCAGGTCCACGCGCACCTGCGCAGGGTCGACAGCGGTCGCGTCCAGGCGGCGATCAAGGAGCATCGGGTGCAGGCATTCCTGGAAGGGGTGCCGGTGGTGATGGTCCAGGTCGGCATGGTTGCCGCCTGGGCTGCGTACATGGGCGGCATCTGGAGCCTGGCGATCGCCCTCCTGGTCGCGAACGCGGTCAGCGGCTTCGGCTGGTTCGGCCGGGTCGCCGGTTCGGTCGTCACCGAGGCGCCCGGCACCCGGGCCTGGCAGCAAGAGACCAGCAAGTTCGCCGGCGGCATCGATCTGATGACGGTGCCTGCGGGGGTGGACCTGGTCACCGGTGCTGCGCCGGAACCGCTGCCGGCCGAACGGGTCCCGCTACGCCGGCTCGAGCTGTCCGACTTCTCCGCCGTCCACGACGACGGGACCATCGGTGTCTCGCACGTGAACCTGACCGTCGACGCCGGCGAGCTGGTGCTGCTGGTCGGCCGGGTCGGTTCCGGCAAGTCCAGCCTGTTGTCGGCCCTGGCCGGATTGATCGAACACGGCGGCCAGATCCGCTGGAACGAGCGGAGGGTCGACAACGCGCAGCTCTTCCTGCGTCCCGGCCAGGTCTCGTACGTGGCTCAGGTGCCGCGGGTGCTGTCCGGCACCTTCGCCGACAACATCCAGCTCGGCCATCAGCGCGCCTTCGACGAGCCGGTCGCCGATGCCCGGCTGGACAGCGACATCGCCGACGCCGGCGGCCGGGACGCCCTGGTCGGTCATCGCGGTGTGCGGCTGTCCGGCGGTCAGGTGCAGCGGGTCGCGCTGGCCCGCGCCCTGGCCACGGACGCCGAGGTGCTGCTGGCCGACGACGTCTCCAGTGCACTGGACGCGAGCACCGAGATCGAGCTCTGGACGGCCCTGAAACAGCGCCACGCGACGGTGATCGGAGCCACCTCCAAGCGGGCCGCGCTGGCGCAGGCGGATCGAGTGGTGGTCCTGGTCGACGGCGAGGTTGCCGCGGTCGGGCCGTGGCACGAGCTGGTGCCCGACTGGAGTTACCTGGCCGGATGACCGATCGAGCCGACGTGGCCGTGCCCGTGCCCGTGCAGGAGTATCCGGACTTCTGCACGGGCTGGCTGTTCGGCGGCCGGTATGTCCCTTCCCACACAGCGATCCCGGAAGGGATCGACGGCTCGGCCCACGACGACTCCGGCTTCTCGGCCGTCACCCTGCCGCACTGTGTTGCCGAATTGTCCTGGCAGGGTTGGGATCCGGCGAGCTGGGACGGTGAGTGGATCTATCGCCGGCACTTCCGGCTGCCGGCCGGGATGCGGGGTCGGCGGCTGCGGTTGGAGTTCGAGGGCGTGCTGACCGGCGCGACGGTGATCGTCAACGACACCGACCTGGGCAAGCACCTGGGCGGCTACCTCCCGTTCGAGCACGAGATCACCGACCTGGTCCGGGACGGCGACAACGTGCTGTCGGTGATCGTGGACGGCAGCTGGCAGTCGGTGCCGCCGGACGGCCATCCGGACGGTCCGCCGGCGGTCGACTACGGCCAGCCGGCCGGAATCTACCGCGAGGTGCGGCTGCGGGCGCTACCGAACACGTACATCAGCGACGTGTTCGCCAAGCCGGTCGACGTGCTGCGACCGGATCGCCGAGTTGATCTTGAGCTGACGATCGACGCCGCGCAGCGGCCGGCCGGGCCGGCGAAGCTGATCACCGAGTTGCGGGACGGGTCGGACATCGTTGCCGGCACGACGATTCCGGTTGCGATCTCGGGGGCCGGGGCGTTCACCGTACGAGGTCGACTCGAGCCGGGCGAGGTGACGCTCTGGGACATCCACAACCCGCACTTGTATGACGTGATGAGCACCCTGATGATCGACGGCGTCGCGGCGCATGAGCACCGCACCAGAATTGGCTTCCGGGAGGCGCGCTGGCGCAAGGACGGCTTCTTTCTCAACGGTGAGCGACTGCAGATCTTCGGGCTGAACCGGCACCAGCTCTATCCGTACGTCGGTCACGCCATGCCGGCCCGGGCGCAACGCCGGGACGCCGAGATCCTCAAGCACGACCTGGCCTGCAACATGGTCCGGTGCGCGCATTACCCGCCGTCGCGGCACTTCCTCGACGCCTGTGACGAGCTCGGCCTGCTGGTGTGGGAGGAACCGCCGGGCTGGCAGTTCCTGCCCGACGACCGGCGCTGGCTCGAGCTGGCGCTGCGCGACGTCCGGGAGATGGTCGTACGGGACCGGAACCGGCCGTCGATCGTGCTCTGGGCAGCCCGGCTCAACGAGACCCGAAACCTGCCCGACTTCTACCGCCGGACCAAGGCCGTGATCAACGAACTCGACGATTCCAGGCCGACCACCGGCTCGATGATCTTCCACGCCACCGACGACTGGGTGCAGGACGTGTTCGGCTACGACGACTACTCCGGTGACCGGGTCAACGCCTTCCTGCGGCCGCCGTTGGACGTGCCCTATCTGGTGTCCGAATGCGTCGGCGCGCTCTCCGCCCAACCGTTCTATCGCTGGACGGACCCGCCGGGAATCCTTGCCCAGCAGGCGATTGCGCATGCCCAGGTGCACGACACTGCCCGCACCGATCCGTGCTACGCGGGCGTGCTGGGCTGGCTGGCGTTCGACTACGGATCGCAGAACGGGCGCATCCACCACAACGTGAAGACGCCCGGGGTGGCCGACAGTTTCCGGATCGGCAAGTACGCCGCCGGTTTCTACCGAAGCCAGCTGCCGCCGACCGAACGGGTGGTGATCGAGCCCGCCTTCTGCTGGGGCTTCGCACCCGGCTGGCCGCCGCGCGGACCTGGGCAACGGGCAGCGATCTGGTCCAACTGCGACCGGCTGGAGCTGCTGCTCGATGATCAACATCTGACCACCGCGCTGCCCGATCGGCAGAGCTTCCCGAATCTTGCCCATCCGCCGTTCTTCGTTGCCCTGCACTGCGATCCGGCCACGATGCCGGAGCTACGGATCGACGGTTATGTCGGCGACACGCGGGTGGGCAGCCGCCGGTTCGCGTCCGACCCGGCCGGTGATCACCTGCTGCTGGCCACCGACGACAAGATCATCTTCGCTGACGGTTCGGACCTGACCCGGCTGCGTTTCGGCGCCGTCGACGGCTACGGCAACTGGCGAGCGCACCGCCACGGCGAGGTCACCTTCCGCATCGACGGTCCCGCTGAGCTGGTCGGCGACAACCCGTTCGCCTTCGCCGACTCCCCCGGCCAGGGCGCGGTGTGGCTGCGTGCCGGCCGGCAGCCCGGTCAGGTCGCCGTCACGGCAACCCATCCCACCCTGGGCACGGCAGCCGTCACAGTAGACGTCGCAGCGGGCCGTTTCGCCAGCGGGGGCGCCTGGACGTCCGGCGCCCGTCCATGATCAAATCTGCTGTGCAGATCGTCTTCTCCAACGACCGTCACGCGATGAACTGGCTGCGGGCGGACTATTCCTACGCCGAGGTCCGATTCCGGCGAGGCCACCCGGCCGACCCGCGTCCCCGTGATCTTCGAGCCGAGGTCACGACTCGGCAGGACGGTGACCTGGTCCGTACCGAGATCGTCATCACCAACTGCGGACCGAAGCCGGAGTTCACCGGCGTCGGCGACATCGGCATCACCCTGCCGCTCCCGGATCGCTACGACGACGCCATCACCTGCCAGACCCAGCGCTGCCACGCGCATCTGTTCTGTGCCGGCAGTGCGAGTTACGTCTACGCCCGCAGGATGGGCGGTGAGGCGCCGCATCTCGGCCTCGTGCTGACCGAGGGCAGCCTGGACAACTACAGCGTCGAGCGCGATTTCGACCGCAGCAGCAACGATCGCGGCTGCTTCCTCCTGCACCCCTCGCCGCTGGTGCTGCAGCCCGGTGAATCGACCCGGATCGCCTGGACGATCTTCGGTTGCCGGGACACCGACGACTTCTTCCGCCGGGCCGGGCAGTACAGCCGGTTCGTCCGCACCGGCTGGGATCGCTACGTCCTCTTCCGCGGTGAGACCGCCAGGTTGCGGATCGAACCGGCGTTCGAAGCCGATGTCGTCACGGCCAACGGCGAGCAACTCATCCGCGACGACGACGGCTGCTACCGCACCGAGGTCGTGGCCGACTCATCCGGTGAACACGTCGTCACCGTGTCTGCCGACGGCAGAACGGTCCGGACCCGGATTCTGGTCAAGGAACCGCTCGAGCTGCTGCTCGAACGCCGGGTCGCCTTCATCGCCGGACGCCAGCAGTATCGCGGCCCACGGGATCGACTCGACGGTGCCTTGTTGATCTTCGACAACGAAGAGGATCACCTGTTCTACAACAGATCCGGCGACTTCAACGCCGGACGAGAACGGGTTGGCATGGGCATCCTGCTGGCCCAGTATCTGACCTGCGTCCGAGACGAGTTGATCAAGGTAGCGGACCCGACCGTACCGCCGTTGGTGCGATCCAGCCTGGACGCTTACGCCGACTTCGTACGCCGTGAACTGATCGACGCCGAGACGGGAATCGTCTACGACGACGTGGCTCCCGATCGCACCCATCGCCGGCTCTACAACGCACCGTGGTTCGCGTCGTTCTTTCTGCAGATGTACGAGCTCGACGGCCGTCCCGGCGACGTCCTGACTGCCGCCAAGATCATCGATCGCTACTACCAGGACGGCGGCGAGCGGTTCTACCCGATCGAACTGCCGGTGCTACCCCTGTGCCGAGCTCTGGGGCGGATCGGTGATCACGATCGGCTCGCGCGAGCCACCGCAGCCTTCACCGCCCACGCGCAGCGAATCGCCCAAGCAGGCAAGGGATATCCGGCCAGCGAGGTCAACTATGAGCAGAGCATCGTGGCACCGGCCGCGGACATCCTGCTACAGGTCCACGCCCTCACCGGTGATGCGGCTCTGCTGACCGCCGCGCTGGAGCAGCTGACAGTGCTGGAACAGTTCCAGGGCGTGCAGCCGGACTACCACCTGAACGAGGTCGCCATCCGCCACTGGGACGGCTTCTGGTTCGGCAAACACGGCCTGTATGGAGACACGTTCCCGCACTACTGGAGCGGTCTGACCGGCACCGTGTTCGCCCGCTACGGGTTCGCGACCGACGATCCCGGCTACCTACGTCGAGCAGAGTCGGCGTTGCGAGCCGTCCTCCCGCTGATCTTCGATGACGGGCGCGCGTCCTGCGGCTACGTCTACCCGTACAGCGTGAACGGCACTCGGGCCGAGTTCTACGACCCGTACGCGAACGACCAGGACTGGGCGCTGGTGTTCGCGCTCCGGCACCTGCGGATGCTGCAAGCAGCGACTGTCGGAGCCTAGAGCGTCCGTCAGCTGACCAATGCCGAGATGTCGGAACGCTCGGTCTGCGCCGGTCGGCCGGTGATCAGCCTGCCGTCGGCGACGTAGCCTTCCTCCCGGCCGTCCAGGTAGTTGATCAAGCGTTGCCGCCAGTGGTCGATCTCGGCCTGCCGGGACGGTTCGTTGATCAAGTTCTCCAACTCGCGGGGATCCTGCTCGAGATCGAAGAACTGCTCGATCCCCCGTCCCGAAGCCCACAGGTACTTCCGCCGCCCGTCGGTAACCCAGTGCAGGGACTGCCCGAAGTGCGTGTGTTCGCCATGGATGTCGCGGCTCCAGTCGGACGGCGCATTGCCGCTCACGAAGGGCATCAGGCTGATGCCGTCGACCGTTTCGGGGATCGTTACGCCGGCCGCGTCCAACACCGTAGGCATGATGTCCCGCAGCTCCGTCACCGAGTCGACCACCGCTCCCGTCGGGGCACCGGAGCTGAATCGTGGCGCCGCCCGGACGATCATCGGCACGTGAGCACTGCCTTCGTAGCCCACCGACTTCCGGTACATGTCGTGGTCGCCCATCATGTCGCCGTGATCGGAGACGAAGATGATCATGGTGTCCTCGAGCAGCTCCAGATCGGCCAGCCCCTCGAACAACCGGTTCAACTGCACGTCGATGTGACTGATCAGGCCGTAGTAGCCGCTGGTGGTCCGATGGTGGGACTCCGGGTCCAGTCGGCCGAGCACCGTCTGGTGGTAGTTGTCCCGGCGGAACTCCTCGAAGTCCTGGACCCATTCGCCGCGCGGTGGCTCCAGCCGCGGACCGTTGTAGTACTGATCCCAGGCCCACTGCGGCGGGTTGAAGGGCGCGTGCGGACGGTGGAAGGAGACGTAGTTGAAGAACGGAACCGTCGGATCCCGTCGCTGCAGCCAGTCCAGTGTCTCGTGCACCACCCAGTTGGTCGGATGCAGATACTCGTCCCGGTTCCACGGGAACGCCACCATCGAGTTGCAGCCCAGACCGTCGTCGAAGTAGTCCGCGTGAGCATCCATCCCGGGTTGCCGGCGCAGCCAGGTCAGGTAGTCGTCGTTCGCGGTCAGGTTGCGGCCGCCGAACCGGCGGCCGAAGTGCAGGAAGCCGTCGTGCAGTCGTACGTCGTCGAAACCGCAGCGGGACCGCTCCGGAAACACGTGCATCTTGCCGATCGCCTGGGTCTGGTAGCCGTGCTCGCGCAGCACTCCCTGCATGGTCACCGGATGTGCGTCGGTGAACGGGATGCCGTCGCGGTAGCCGGTCCGACCGTGCCGCTCGTGCGACTGGCCGGTGAACAGTCCGACCCGGGCCGGCACGCAGGTCGGCGTCGCCGAGTAGGCCCGGGAGAACCGCGTCCCCTGCCCCGCCAGCTCGTCCAGATGCGGCGTCTTCACCACCGGATGCCCGGCCACCGACAACGCGTCGCCGCGCATCTGATCAACGCAGATCAACATGATGTTGGGGCGATCGAGACGTCGGCTCCTCGAACCGGACGCCCGACTGTTGACTCCGTACGGGTTCGACATCCGCTGCGGCTCCCTTACTCGCGTCATCGTGGGCCGGTGATCATGATCGAGGAAAGATCATCGGATCGCTGTTCCGGTCCGGCTGCGGTCGGCACGCTATCGTACGATCTCGGCCGGAACACGGGCACCGATAGGCTGAGCCGGTGATCTCTGCCAGCGCACTGCCGGTTCAGTCGTCGCTGCCGCGCATCCGCGCGATCACCTATCTGACGCCGTTGCGGGAGGGCGGGTCGCTGCCGGCGATCGTCGAGGCGGACGACCTCGGCACGTACGTGGTGAAGTTCACCGGCGCAGGCCAGGGCGCCAAGGCACTGGTCGCCGAGATCATCGTCGGCGAACTCGCTCGGGCGCTGGACATCCGCACGCCGGATCTCGCGTTGATCGAGGTCGCCGGCGAGCTCGGCCGCTCCGAACCGGACTTCGAGGTGCAGGAGTTGGTGCTGGCCAGTGCCGGGTTGAATCTCGCCGTCGACTACCTGCCGGGTTCGATCGGTTTCGACCCGAGCTATCCGGTGCCGGCCGACGAGGCAGCTCGGATCGTCTGGCTGGACGCGCTCGTCGCCAACGTCGATCGCAGCGCCCGCAACACCAACCTGCTGGTCTGGCACCGCGACCTGTGGGCGATCGATCATGGTGCCTGCCTGCGTTTTCATCACGCCTGGGGCGATCCGCAACGCTTCGCCCGCTCCGGCTATCGGTACGACGATCACGTGCTGTCCGGGATCGGCGACCCGCGCAGGGTTCATGATCAACTTGCCGGTCGGGTGACCGCCGAGCTGCTCGATTCGATCACCGCGCTGGTCCCCGATCGCTGGCTGACGCCCGATGATCAACGACCCGATCCGGCCGCGTCCGCGGATGCCGCCACCGCTCGGATCGCCTATCGCGACTATCTGCTGGCCCGACTCGACGCGGCATCGGAGTGGTTGCCGTGACCCTGTATCCGTACAGCTATGCGGTGTTGCGGGCAGTCCCGCGCGTCGAACGCGGCGAGTTCGTCAACGTCGGCGTGATCATCTACTGTCAGGACCTTGACTTCCTCCGGACTGCGGTGCACATCGACACCGGCCGGATCCGCGCACTTGATCATGGAGCCAACGTCGAGCTGATCGAGCACGCCGCCCGGGCGGTGCTGGACGCCTGCGAGCAGCCGGTCGGCAGCAACCGGGAGAACAGCGGTCTGGTGATTAGATTCGGCATGCTCACCGCCCCGCGCAGCACGGTGTTGCAGCCCTCTCCCGTCCACGTCGGGCTGACCTCCGATCCGGCGGCCACCCTTGATCAACTGATGCGGCGACTGGTGTTACCGCCGGATTAATCCGGTGGCCGGCCGGGTTGGCCGCCTCGTAGCCTCCGGTTCATGATCGACGATCCGTACGAGCGTTGCACCCCGTCCGACGAGCTGGTGGCTGAGATCGCCGACCATTATCGCCTCGGCGAAGTACGCGGTTCGGCCGACCTCGGCGGCAGCTGGACCACCAACATCAAGATCGACACGGCGGACCGGGTCGTGGTGGCGAGGATCCATCGGCACTGGACCTCGGCGAGCAGGTTGCACGCTTTGCAGGTCGCCCGGTCGGCGGTCCACGCCGGTGGAGTGCCGACGGTGCTGCCGATCCGAGATCAGCGGGGAAACACCTTCAACCGGCTGGGCAAGGATCGGCTGGTCGAGCTGGAACCCTACGTGGATTGGGACACTCGGATGAACACGCCCGAGCTGTTCCGGATCGGGTTCCCGGTGCTCGGCCGGGTGCACGACGTGCTGCGTACGACGCCGGTGCCGCAGGCCGCGGAGTCGGTCCGTTACGCCAACCACGTGCACTCCTGGCGGGCGGCGGAGCTGACCCAGCTCGGCGCCGACCGGATGCACTGGTGGCAGGACGATGAGCTGCACCGATTCGCCGACGATGTGGTCCGGCACATCGACCAGGTCACTGCACGGGAAGCCGAACTGGCCGATGATCAACTCCGCCAGCTCGCGCACGGTGACTTCTGGGACAACAACGTTCTCTTCGCCGGTGATCGACTGGCCGCGGTGATCGACTTCGACTTCATGGCGTCCCGCTGGCGGATCGACGACCTGGCGCTGACCATCTACTTCTGGTTGCTCGAGCCCGGACGCGGTCTGCCGGACGAGCATGATCAACAACAGGCTCGAACGTTCGTCGACGCATACGACTCCGGCACCGAGCTGCCGCTGTCCCGCGCCGAGCGCCTGGCACTGCCGCTGGCGATCGCCCGGCAGCCTGCCTGGTCAGTCGGCCGGTGGGTGCTCGGCCTCGACGATGATCAAGCCCGTTCGCATGCCCGGTCGTCGGCGCGGGAGTTCCCGGTCGCGGCCAAGGTGCTGGCCGACCTGGACGACTGGCAGCGGGCACTCACCGAGAAGTGAGCTGGCGGGTGCGTTCGGTGTCCGAGGCGGTGATCACGGCGTGTCGGCGGAAGGGCGCCGTCAGCGTCGGCAGCAGTTGGCGCCGGTTGTAGACCATCGCGCCGATCGCCATCGCGGCGTAGACGGCGGCCAGGATCAATCGGCCTTCGGTACCGGGCACCACGAACTGCACCGCGAAGAGTCCCAGCAGCGTCCAGGCCAGCCAGCGGGAGAACTTCAGATCAAGCAGGGCGGCGATGCCGAGCAGGGTCTGGGCTGCGGTGAGCAGGAACTCCTCGATCTGCCGGCCGTCCATCGGCAGCGCGGTCGAACCGCCCCCGGCGAGGTAGGCGATCGGCAGGCTCCCGACCAGCAGCGTCCACTGGTTCACCTTGGCCGAGATCAGCATTCCGATCGCCGGACCGGCCTTGCCGCGTACCGCGAAGATGACCGCGACGATCAGCTCGGGCGCTTCCGAGGCCAGTGGAGCCAGCCACTGGACCAGCAGGAACTGATCGATGCCGAGCACCGACCCGGTTTCCACCAACCCGTTGGCGAACGGCTCGGCGCAGAACAGGATCAACCCGGCCGCGACCACGAACAGGCCGATCACCAGCGGGCGCCGCTGGCCGGCCGGCAGGTCACCGATCCGCGCGGCCGGACCGATCAGCTGCGGGTCGTCGTCGCCCTCGCCCTGAGCGACCCGGACCAGGTAGTAGACGAAGAGTGCGAGCAGCACGACGCCGAGCAGCAGATTGATCTCGCCGGTGATCGGGATGATCAACGACAACAGGGATGCGATCAGCAGGAAACCCAGTTCCAGCCGGTAGCCGACGTCCAGGATCACCGCCCGAACCGGCCGACCGGTCCGCTTGCTGGCCACGGCCAGAGCGACGATCACCACCACCGCCCAGCCGACGCCGAGCAGCAGGCGGTTGGAGCCGGTCATGTTGGCCGCGGCGTAGGCCACGTGGGCCGGATTGCTGCCGGCGGTGTAGGCGAAGTAGAGGTCGACCGCGTACTCGGGCAGGACCACGATCACGGCCAGGATGGCGATCGCCAGTCCGCCGGAGATGTCGTGCTCGGCGGCCTCCGCGGCCCAGGCGAGCATGAACGACGCGCCGACCACCGCCGCGCCGAAGAGCACCAGCGCCAGCGGTGCCGGGATGTGGACGCCGACCAGCCGCACGATCACCGCCGGGGCGGCAACCGCGAGACAGATCAGGACCGGCCGGAGAGCTCGCTGCACCGGGCCATCCTGCCGTTATTTCGTCAGTTACGCAAATGAGGAAGTGCCGAAACGTCGGACACGGTGCGGACCTTGGCCCGCGGTCGCCGTACTCAAGAGAGAATGACCCGGTGATCCCCGACCCGACCGGCCCGCAACTCGACACCGCGGCGCGTACCTTCGCGTTGTTGTCGGCACCGGTGCGGCTGCATCTGGTCGCCCTTGCTTCCGAGGGCGAGTACGACGTGGGCACCCTGTCCGAGCGGGTCGGCGTCTCCATCGCCACCGCCAGCCAGCACCTGTCCAAGCTGCGGTTGGCGGGCGTGGTGAGCAGCCGCCGGGACGGCCGCCGACAGATCTACACCGTCGACGACCCGCACGTGATCACCATGGTCGAGCAGATCTTCGAGCACATCGCCCCCGACGGCACCCTCGCCCCCGACCCGCCGATGCCGCTGCGCCAGATGCTCACCCAATCGGAGTCCCGTCCCTCCGACGGCTCCCGCTGACCCACTTGTCAGCGTTAGGACGCGCTATGGCGCCTTCTAACGCTGACAAGTCGGCGGGGTTATGCGGCTTGGGTGCGGTAGTCGCGGGGGCTGAGGCCGTGGTGGCGCTTGAAGGCGGTACTGAGGGCGAAGGCGCTGCCGTAGCCGACCTCGCGGGCGATGGATTCCAGGGTCCGGTCGGACTCCTGCAGCAGGTCGGCGGCCAGCGCCAGTCGCCACCCGCTGAGGTAACTCATCGGTGATTCTCCAACCAGGGCAGTGAATCGCCGGGCCAACGCCGCCCGGGACATGCCCGCCGCGGCGGCCAGACCGGGCACCGTCCACGGTTCGGCCGGATGATCATGAATCAGCCCGAGCACCGGGCCGAGCTGCGGATCGTCGGTGGCGCGATACCAGCCCGGCGCGTGATCGTGCTGGGCGGTGAACCAGCTCCGCAGGATGTCGATCAACAGCAGGTCCAGTAGCCGATCGAGGACCACTTCCTGGCCGGGCCGTTCCTTGATCATCTCCGCCGACAGCACGTCGACGATGGGGCTCGGCGTCTGCGTCCGCGGCAGCACCACCAACTGCGGCAGCGCGTCCAACAACCGGCGGCTCACCTCGCCCGCGCTGGTGTAGGTGCCGGTGATCATGATCGTTTCCGGGTCGGCACTGTTGCCCCAACTCCGGATCCCCTGGCTCAGCTGATCGGCCAGATCCTCACCCTCCAGCGTGACGCAGCGCTGCCCGGGCAGGATCTTCACCTGCGGGCTGCGGTCCGGCCGGTCGGCGACCAGGTACGGGTCCGGTCCGAGCGCGACCACCGCGTCCCCCGGCTCCAGGCGGGCCGGTTCACCTCGTTCCGGCGTGAGGAAGGCCGAGCCGGTCAACAGCACCACCACGGTCAGCGGGGCCTCGTCCTCGATCCGCATCGACCACGGCCCGCTCATCATCGACCGGAGCAGGAAGGCGCCCCGCGCCCGCGGGCCGTTCAACAGACTGCTCAAGGCATCCATGAGCGCCACCCTACCGCAAGTGAGCGTTTCGATGATGAAGCTGAGCGGCACAACCATGTCGCAACGCTCGGAGTCTTGGTTGAGTTAGGGCCATGACGAACACCACCACGACAAATACCGCCGGCACCGCCGGTTCGACCGCGACCCGTACCGTCCTCGTCCTCGGCGGCACCGGCAAGACCGGTCGCCGGGTCGCCGATCGACTCCGTCGCCACGACGACCTCACGGTACGGATCGGGTCCCGGCGGGCCGAACCGTCCTTCGACTGGACCGAGCCGGCCGGCTGGGCCGCAGCCCTCGCCGGTTGCGACGCCGTCTACCTCAGCTATCAACCCGATCTAGCGGTGCCGGGTTCGGTCGGTGACATCACCGAATTCTGTCGGCAGGCCAAGCTCGCAGGTGTCCGCCGGATCGTGCTGCTCTCCGGTCGGGGTGAGCCGGAGGCTCGGGCCTGCGAGCAGGTCGTCGAGCAGTCCGGCATCGAGCACACCATCCTGCGCTGCAGCTGGTTCATGCAGAACTTCAGCGAGGACTACCTGCTGGACGGCGTGCTGGCGGGCGAGGTGGTGCTGCCGGCGACGGAGGTGCCCGAGCCGTTCGTGGACGCCGACGACATCGCCGACGTCGCGGTAGCGGCCCTGCTCGAGGATCGCCACAAGAATCAGTTGTATGAGCTGACGGGGCCGCGGTCGATCACGTTCGCCGAAGCCGTACGGGAGACAACCCGGGCCACCGGACGCAAGATCAACTACATCACCGTGCCGTTGGACGACTACCTTGCTCAGCTGGCGACGTACGGCGTACCCGACGAGGTCGGGCAGTTGCTCGGCTACCTGTTCGGCACCGTGCTGGACGGCCGCAACGCTGAGCCGGTCGACGGCGTCCGCCAGGCGCTGGGGCGGGAGGCGACCAGCTTCGCCGACTTCGCGGGTCGTACCGCTGGCACCGGCGTCTGGGACGAGGTGGCCCGATGAACGCGCTGACCAAGATCAGTTTGGTGCTGGCCGCGATCACCTCCGGCCTGACCGCGGGTCTGTTCTGGGGCTACGCCTACTCGGTGATGCCGGCCCTGCGAACGGTCGACGACAAGACCTTCGTGACCGTGATGAACAAGATCAACGTGGTGATCCTGAACGGCTGGTTCGGCTTCTGCTTCGGCGGCGGACTGGCGCTCGCGGTGATCGCGATGATCATGGTGCTGATCTCCCGGAACACCGCGGCAATGCCGTGGGCCATTGCCTCGGCGGTGCTTTTCCTGGCCGCGGTGATCGTCACCTCGGTGATCAACGTCCCGCTGAACAACGGCCTGGCGACCGTTGCCGCGACCGCTGACCCCGGCGCCCTGGCAGCCGCCCGGGCACACTTCGAGGCGCCGTGGAACAAGGCCAACGTGATCCGCGCCGGGCTACACACCGCCGCCTTCGTCGCCGGCTGCATCGCGCTACTCGCCTACCGTATCCGCCCCTGACCCGCGTCCTCCGCCGAGTTGTCAGTCGGTGGTTTGGCTATAGGCAAACCACCGACTGACAAGTCGGCTCCTTCGGCGGCGGCGAGGAGTTCGGAGCGGTGGGCGATGGTGGTGCGGTCGCGGCCGTGACCCTGACCGCGGGCCAGCTCGGCGGCGTCGATCCGATGCCAAGCCACAAGATCGAGTGGTGTCACACCGCGGGCGGCCAGCAGGTCCCTTAACTCGTTGATGTCGTGATCGGCGGCCAGTGCCTCGTCGGCGACATCCCGCAGCAGCGCGTGCACCGTCTCCACCGCGTCGGATTTGTTGGTTCCGATCACCCCGGTGGGGCCGCGCTTGATCCAGCCGGTCACGTACTCGTCCGGCGAGAATTCGCCGTCGCGGATCACGTGCCCGCCGGCGTGCGGCACCCGACCGGTCGCAGCCTCGTACGGGACACTGTCCAGCGGGGTGCCCCGATAGCCGACCGAGCGGACAACCAACTGAGCGTCGATCGGCGACAACGGGCCCGCCGCGACCAGTCGACCCTCGGCGTTCAGTTCGGTCCGCTCCAGCTCGACCCGCTCGACGCGATCGGTGCCGATGATCTTGGTCGGCCGGGTCCAGAAGTGCAGGTGGATCCGACGTCCGGCGCCGCTCGGCGTGCGCTGCAGCCAGTCCAGCATCGCGGCCAGGTTCCGGGTGGCGATCTTGTCGGTGTTGATCTTGTCCTGGCTGGCCGGATCAAGATCGAATTCGGCCGGGTCCAAGATCAGATCGACGTCGTCCAGCTTGCCCAGCTCGCGTAGTTCCTTGGTGGTGAAGGCGGTCCAGGCCGGACCACGGCGCGCCAGCAGGTGCACGTCGGTGATCGACTTCTTGGCCAGCACGCCCAGCACCTCGTCGGCCATGTCCGTGCTGTCAAGCTCGTCGGTGTTCTTGATCAACACTCGGAGTACGTCCAGGGCCACGTTGCCGGCACCGACCACCACGGCCTGGGTGGTGTCGGTGATCAGGTCCTCGATCGGGTTGTGTTCGGCGAACCGGGTGTGTTCGGCGATCGGGGCTGCCGACTGCCGACCGCTCGGCGACGTCTCCGGATGGACGTCCGGATTGCCGCAGTACCAGGCGACCAGGTCCGGGGCGGCGATGCTGCCGACCAGTTCCTCACCCGGCACCTCCAGATGCCGATCGCTGGCCGCGCCGTACGCGTAGATCACCGCATCGGTGACCCCACGCAACTCCTCGACACTCAGGTCCCGGCCGATCGCGACGTTGCCGAAGAAGCTGACGTCGTCGCGATCCAGCGTCCGCTCCAGGGTGTTGCGGATGGAGCGGATGCTCGGATGGTCCGGCGCCACCCCGTACCGCACCAGCCCGAACGGCACCGGCAGTTTGTCGATCACCGCCACCTGCACCGGGATCTCGCTCTGCTGGGTCAACGCCTCGGCGGCGTAGATCCCCGACGGCCCGGCTCCGACGACTGCAACCACCAGTGGCTTCATGGGGCCAATCTAGAGGGCGGGCTGCTCGGATCTCTCCTCGCTGTTGTGATCCTCGCCCTTGTGCTCGCCGCCCTTGGTGTCGCCGCCCTTGGTGTCGCCGGTCTTGTTGTCGCTGGACTTGTCGTTGCCCTTGCGGCCACCACGGTTGCGCCGCTTGCGGCCGCCGCCGTGATCATCGCGGGCGCCGCCGTCGGCGAGCTTCGCGTCGGCCACCGGTACGTCGTGCAGCTCGACCCCGCGGCCGTGGCAGTGCGGGCACTCGGTGCTGAACGCCTCGAGCAGTCCGGTTCCGATCCGCTTCCGGGTCATCTGCACCAGGCCGAGACTGGTGACCTCGGCGACCTGATGCCGGGTCCGATCCCGGCCGAGGCACTCGACCAGGCGGCGCAGTAGCAGCTCCCGGTTGTTCGGCAGCACCATGTCGATGAAGTCGATCACGATGATGCCGCCGATGTCGCGCAGCCGCAGCTGCCGGACGATCTCCTCCGCCGCCTCCAGGTTGTTGGAGGTGATGGTGGCCTCGAGGTTGCCGCCGGAGCCGGTGAACTTGCCGGTGTTCACATCAATCACGGTCATCGCCTCGGTGCGATCGATGATCAACGATCCACCGGACGGCAGGAACACCTTGCGTTCCAGCCCCTTGGCGATCTGCTCGTCCAGCCGGTAGTGACCGAACAGATCACCGTCGGCCTCCGCATTCCAGTGCTTCATCCGCTGCGCCAGATGTGGCGCGACATGCTGCACGTACGCCTCGATCGCGTCGTAGGCATCCGACATCGACCCGTTGCCCTGGATGATCAACTCCGCGAAGTCCTCGGTGAAGAGGTCGCGGACGATCCGCAGGGTCAGGTCGGGCTCGGCGTAGAGCAGCTGCGGGGCGTTGCCGCTCTTCACCTTCTTCTCGATGTCCTCCCACTGCGCCTGCAGCCGGTTGACGTCGCGGGTGAGTTCGTCTTCGGAGGCTCCCTCGGCAGCGGTCCGGACGATCACGCTCGCCGACTCGGCGACCGCACCGTCGAGGATGTCCTTCAACCGCTTGCGCTCGTTCTCCGGCAGCTTGCGGGAGATGCCGGACAGGTGACCGCCCGGTGCGTAGACGACGTACCGGCCCGGGATCGAGACGTGGTTGGTGAGCCGGGCGCCCTTGGCGCCGACCGGATCCTTGGTGACCTGGACCAGCACCGTCTGGCCGGACTTCAGCACCTTCTCGACCTTGCGGTCGGAGCCCTCGACCCCGTACGAGTCCCAGTCGACCTCGCCGGCGTAGAGCACCGCATTGCGGCCGCGGCCGATGTCGATGAAGGCGGCCTCCATCGACGGCAGCACATTCTGTACCCGGCCGAGGTAGACGTTGCCGATCAGCGAGTTGGCGCTCTCCCGGTCGACGTAATGCTCGACCAGGATGCCGTCCTCGAGGACGGCGATCTGAGCCAGATCGTCGCGCTGGCGGATGATCATCTTCCGGCTGACCGACTCCCGGCGGGCCAGGAATTCGGCCTCGCTGATGATCGGCGCGCGGCGGCGACCGGCCTCGCGGCCCTCCCGGCGGCGCTGCCGCTTGGCCTCCATCCGAGTCGAACCGTCGATGCCGGTGACCTCGTCGGATGCCTTGCGGGGTTCGCGGACCCGGACCACGACGTCGCTCGGATCGTCGGCCGAACCGCCGGTGTCCTCGCCCGGCGACGGCGCCGACGGCGACGCCGGCGGCGGCTGCCGTCGTGCCCGCCGTCCTCTTCCTGATCGTTCTCGTCCTCGGATTTGTCCTCGTGATCGGACCCGGCCGCGGTCGACTCGGCGGTGGCATCGGTTGCGGTGCCTGCGGTGGCATCGGCGTGGGCGTCGGCGGCGTCCCCGGAGGGCTTCGCCTGCGCCGGTGTATCGGCGGTGTCGCCGTCGTCCTCGGCCTCGGCGCCGTCCGTGTCGGCGGAGTCGTCGGAGTCGTGATCGCGTCCGCGCCGGCGACGCCGTCCACCACGCCGGCGACGGCGGCGACGGTTCCCGTCGCCCTGCCGGTCCTCGCCGCCGTCGTTGTCCCCGGACTCGTCTTCCCCGTCCTCGGCGTCACCGTCATCGCTGTGCGAGTCGGTGCTCTCGTCGGACCCGGCCCGCCGGCCGCGTGCCGCGTTCAGCGCCGACTCGATCGCCGCCTGCAGCGCGTCGGTCTCCACCGGCTCGGACTCGCCCGGCTCGGACTCGCCCGACTCGGACTCGCCCGTCTCGGACTCAGTCGTCTCGGACTCAGTCGACTCGGCCTCGATCGGCTCGGTTTCGGTGTCGGTCGGAGCGGTCACAGACGACTCGGCGACGGTCGACGCCGTGTCGGTCGTCTCCGCACCGGATGTCGCGTCGACCGGCCGGGGCGCCTCTTCGGCAGCGGCGGGTTCTGCCACGGCCGCCTCGGAATCCTCGGCGGCGACCGCCCTGGTGGTCCGCTTACTGGTCGTCGTCTTTCGGGTACGCGACGTCTTCTTCGCCGGCTCGGCCCGGGGCGCTTCGGCCGACTGGTCGGTCTCGGCCGACGGAGCGTCGGAGAACAGCGGCACCGCGACGGGTGCCTCGGCCGGTGTCGGAGCATCGGCGGTGAGTGCCTCGGTGACCGGTGTCTCGGCGGGGATCAGACTTTCGTCGGCCTCGCCCGATGCTGCGGTCTTCTTCGCGGTGGTCTTCCTGGCGGTCGTCTTCTTCGCCGCGGTCTTCTTGGTCGCGGTCTTCTTCGCCGCAGCCGTCTTGCTGGCCGCCTTCTTCGCGGGGGTCTTCTTGGCGGCAGCCTTCTTCGCTGTCTTCTTGGCCGGCTCGGTCGCGGCAGAAGCCTCGGTCGTCGGCTCGGCCGGACTCTCCGGCTGGGCATCGACGCTCGGAGCTGCCGTGGTCGGGACCGTGGTGGTCGGGGGTCCGGCCGGGCGGCTGGCCGCCCGCCGTCGCGGACGCGCGGGCGGCGCGTCGTGATTCGGGATTGCGCCGGTCGCTGTGGTGCCGGCGGTGTTGTTCTCGGGCTCTGAATCGAGCATCCAGTCCTCCTCGGCGCGTGACAAACGCGCCGAATGTCGTACGCGGCGATGTGCCGCAAAGCCTGTCCGGTGCAGAACGCTCCGGGTCAACCTGCCGCGGTCGAGCGACGCTGGAAATGCGCCTGCTGCTCGTCGCGGTCCTGGCTGTCGTGTCCCGGTCGCGAGCTGTCACCCCGCTCGGGACGTGTTCTGCAGATCGACCTCGGACACCGATCGACCTGGATGACCCGGTGACCCGGGCCCACCGAGGGGCCGACCTGCACGTGTCCGTGCCTGCAGTGAGTATCCCACACCTCCGCGCCCCGGCCGGACCAGTACCGGCCGGGGCGCCGCAAAGTCCTCTCGAGCCGCGATCGGCAAGCGGCCCGGCCGCCTCAGAACGGCGCGGTGACCTCGCCGGTGGTGTGGTCGATCTCACCTTGCAGCAGCCGGGTGATCTGTGGCAGATCCGGTGCGAACGCCGGCCGCAGCCGGGTCATCGCCGTCAGCACGTCGTCGGGGCGGACCAGCGGAGTCAGATGCTCGGTCACCACGCTCACCGCGCCGGCGAGCACGTCCAGCCGGACCACCGCGGCCCGCGCGTCGAAGCTGCGCATCCCGTTCTTGGTCATCCGTTCGGTGCTGGCCGATTCGGCGGCCAGGAACGCGGCCGCCGCCTCCTCGATCAACTGCTGGTCGACACCGGGCAGTTCGATCCGCCACAGCGATCCGGTCAGCCGGTCTGCCAGCGACGTACCGTCCGATTCGACCACAGCGAGCACGTCCAGACCGGTCGGCAGCGCGGCATCGAGTTCGTCTCGTACCTTCTCCGGAACGCACACCTCGGCCAGCGCGATCTCCAGGTACTCGGCCTCACTGGCGGCGCCGGTCGGCGAGGCGGTCGCGTACGAGATCCGTGGGTGCGGCGAGAACCCGGACGAGTACGCCATCGGGATGCCGGCCCGGCGCAGCGCTCGTTCGAAGGCGCGGCCGAAGTCGCGATGGCTGGTGAACCGGAGCCGGCCGCGTTTGGCGTACCGAATCCGGAGTCGTTGTACCGGCGGAGCCTGCTGTTCGGGTTGCCGTCGTGCCACGCCCGAACCCTATCGCCGACGCCGCCCGGGACTACCCGGGCGACCCGTCGCGCAGCCGGAAGACGAGCTCGGTCTGCCACTTCGTCAGATCCGGTTCCTCGTCCGGATCGGTCAGGTAGAACTCCAGCCGACAGCCCCACCGATCGCCATCGGGGTCGTCGGTCCGATCCCAGGACCAGCCGCGTTCGTTGCCGTAGGCCAGCAGCGCCGCGGTCGCCTCCATCAGGCTGTCCGGGTGGCCGGTGTTCGTCAGGGTGGCGTACGTCCCGGCCGGCAGCACGCCGCCCCGTACCCGATCGTCAGCGTTGATCGCGGACTCGACGGTGACGCCGGCCTCGATCTCCAGCTCACGCTCCATGTCGATCACGTTGTACTTCCAGAACGGTGGCCCGGTCGGTTTGCCGCCGTGTTCGGCGAGCCAGCCGAACACCTCGCCGTTCAGCGGCGGCACCACCTGGGCGATCTCCGGCATGGGCACGCGCACCCGGATCGCCGCGTACGGCTGCGCGGTGCGTTCGGCCAGCGTCGGTTCGGTCCACATGCCGACAAGCTTCGACCTTCGCCCCCACAGCAGCGCAAGGACCCGAGGTCCCGACCTCGGGCGCCGCCTGGCTCAGCCGCGGTAGAGCTTCTGGCTGTAGTTGTCCTCGTCGTAGTAGGACTTGAGCGTCTCGAAGTCCTCGTCCTTCTTGTCCAGCCGTTTGGCGATCTCGGCACGGGACGGCATCGCGTCCGGCTGCCAGGTCTCCGGCTTCCACAGCTGCGAGCGCAGGAACGCCTTGGCGCAGTGGTGGAAGATGGTGTCGATCTCGACCACCAGCGCGAGCAGCGGCCGGTGCCCCTTGACGATCAGCTGGTCGAAGAACGGGGCGTCGCTGACCAGCCGGGCGCGGCCGTTGATCCGCAGCGTGTCGCCGCGACCGGGGATCAGGAACAGCAGGCCGACATGGGGGTTGGACAAGATGTTGTGGTAGCCGTCGGCGCGCTTGTTGCCGGGCCGTTCGGCGATGGCAATGGTGCGGTCGTCGATCACGTACGCCAGCCGGCCGGCCGGATCGCCCTTCGGCGAGGCGTCGACGTTGCCGTCGGCGTCGCTGGTCGCCACCACGCAGAACGGCGAGACCTTCAGCCACTGCACGTCGAGATCATCGAGCCGATCGCGTTCCTTGTTGACCGTGGCCGGCAACGGGCTGCCGATCAGTTCGGTCAACTGCTCGGCGCTGGTGATCTCGGTGTACGGCTGAGCCTCGGTGCACTGCTGGGTGGGTGCGGACATGTGCGCAACGGTACGGGCAGCCGACAGCTTTGTCGCGCCCATTCCCGGCGTACGACCACGGTCTTGACTTGGGCTGCCCGGCTCGGTCCTGGGTCGACAGATCGGCGCCGGGGCTGCCGGCGATCCCGGCGGATCGACCATGATCATCTCCATGCAGAGCCACTCCCCAGGCCGGCCCGGCCCAGCGCATCGGCCCGGATTCGGCGAACTGACGTGGTACGGCGGCGAGCGCATCGGCGACGTCGAACGGTCGGCTACCTGCGATGCACTCGCCGACCACTTCGCCGCGGGCCGGCTGGGATCGGAGGATCTGGAATACCGGCTGAACCTCGCCGTGCAGGCGGTGACCCGGGATGACCTGCTCCGGCTGACCGCCGACCTGCCGGCTTCCGGTCCGTCGGCCGCCCCGACGGTCCGGCAGCCGACGCCCGGAGGGTTGCAACCGCCGCGTTCCTGGCCCGCGATGAGCGTGCTGGCCGCACTCGGGCTGATCGGATCGCTGCTGATCGCCGGCGGGATGCTGATCGTGCTCGGCCTGGTCTCCCCGGTGTTGTTCCTCGGCGCCTGCGTCGGCGGGCTCGCGGCCGCGGTCGGCGGCGCCAGCGCCGGCTACCTGCTGCAGCAGCACGTCCGGCTCCGCCGTCCCGATGAACCCGAACGGCGATGAGATCTGCATACGCGTTGCGGGATTTCGGCCGATTCGGGCCGATTCAGGCGATCGCGTAGACAAATCTCATCACCCCCGCACCGGTGAACTGTCCGCGGCAGCGGCCGGGTCGGTCGCAGCAGTGCCGGCCGGACGCTCGATCCGGACGCCGTCCGGATGGCGGTGGTGGCGTCCGTACGGCATCAGGACACGGACTACGACGAACTGCTGATGCTCGGGATGCCCCCCCGCTGCTCGTGATCGGATCCGGCACCAGGTCGACGACGTGCTCGCCGGCTGGGCACGCCGTTGACTCGGCACGCCTGCGACCGCCCCACGGGCTCAGATCGGGCGGCCTACTCGGCTGGTCGGCCGGACGGCAGGTCGACCACGCGCAACCCGAGCGAGAGGGCCACCTGACGGAGTCGATCATCGAAGGTCGCCACTCGACCGGAGACCTGCTCGGCGGTCAGCAGCACGCAGCAATCCGGCATCTTCGCGCCCGTACGAGCCCGCAAACGAGCCAACCGCGGCGCGGCGTCATCGGGAAGCTGAGTCGTCGAGATGTCCAAACTTCGTAGGTCCGACAGCATTTGTTCATCACGGTTTTCGCGGGCAGCTCGGACCAACACTTCTGCCTGGTTGATCGGCCCGATCGTCATCGGTTCGTCGGCGTTGTCGGCGAACAACTCCTCCGCCGCCGCGTGGTGGGCGTCATTCGCATCGAACAGTGCGATCAGGACACCCGCATCGAGCGCGATCACTCGGGCCATTCCGCGCGCAACTTCTGCAGATAGTCCTGGTCATACAGGCCGGTGTACGCACCGCTGACCCGGCGCAGTGCCGCTCGCCGAGAGGACTCCAGCTCTGCCGCCTCCGGCTCGATGCTGCGATGACCTTCTTCGATGAGTCGCCGCAGCAGTCGTGCGGGGCGCCCCTGGTCCTCGGGCCACCGTCGAGCAGCAGCGGCCAGCGCAGCGGCGACCTCTGGCGTCTCGGTCACCGGGTAGCGGGGCTTGGTTGTCGGCATGGAGAAAGTGTAACTCCTAGCCACGGTGTCACACCTGGGCTTGTGTTGGGCAACCCAGATCTGCTCCTGCGTTCTTACCAACGTCGCCGCCGGATGGCTTAGGCGGTGACCTTGTGCTTGACCTCGGCGATGGGCAGCAGCTTCTTGCCGGTGGGCCCGATCTGGATGCTGGTGTCCATCTGCGGGCAGACACCGCAGTCGAAGCACGGGGTCCAGCGGCAGTCGTCGAGTTCGACCTCGTCCAGGGCGTCCTGCCAGTCTTCCCAGAGCCAGTCCCGATCCAGCCCGGAATCGAGATGATCCCAGGGCAGCACCTCGGCGTAGTCGCGCTCCCGGACGGTGTACCAATCAAGATCAACACCGGTGCCGGCCAGCCCCTGCTCAGCGGCGGAAACCCAACGAGCAAAGGAGAAATGCTCGTTCCAGCCGTCGAAGCGGCCGCCGTCGCGCCAGACCGCCTCGATGATCTTGCCCACCCGGCGATCACCACGGCTGAGCAGTCCTTCGATGCTGCCGGGCTTGCCGTCGTGATACCGGAAGCCGATCGCCTTGCCGTAGCGACGATCCGACCGGACTTCCTCACGTAGCTTGGCCAGCCGCGAGTCGATGGTGTCCGGATCCGCCTGGCCGGCCCATTGGAACGGGGTGTGCGGCTTGGGTACGAAGCCGCCGATGCTCACCGTGCAACGGATGTCGGAGCGTCCGCTGACCTTGCGGCCGGTGTCGATCACCCGCTTGGCCAGATCGGCGATCGCCAGCACGTCCTCGTCGGTCTCGGTGGGCAGGCCGCACATGAAGTAGAGCTTCACCTGCCGCCAACCGTTCCCGTACGCGGCCGCAACGGTGTTGATCAAGTCGTCCTCGGAGACCATCTTGTTGATCACCTTGCGCATCCGCTCCGACCCGCCCTCGGGGGCGAAGGTCAGCCCGGATCGGCGCCCGTTGCGGGACAACTCTCCTGCCAGATCAATGTTGAACGCGTCCACCCGGGTGCTCGGCAGCGACAGCGAGACATTGCTGCCGTCGTAGCGATCCGCGAGTTGTTTGGTGATGTCGCCGATCTCGGAATGATCGGCACTGGACAGACTGAGCAGCCCGACCTCCTCCAGCCCGGTCTGCTCGATTCCGTTCTGCACCATGGCGCCGACAGTCTCGATGTTGCGTTCGCGAACCGGCCTGGTGATCATCCCGGCCTGGCAGAACCGGCAGCCGCGGGTGCAGCCGCGGAAAATCTCGACCGAGAAACGCTCGTGCACGGTCTCGGCCAGCGGCACCAGCGGCTTCTTCGGATACGGCCAGGCATCCAGGTCCATCACCGTGTGCTTGGCGATCCGGAACGGGACCCCGCTGCGGTTCGGCGCGATCCGCTGGATCCGGCCGTCCGGCAGATAACTGACGTCGTAGAACGTCGGCACGTAGACGCCGCCGGTGGCGGCCAACCGGAACAGCAGCCCGTCCCGGCCGCCCGGCCGGTCCTCGTCCTTCCACTCCCGGATCACGTCGCTGATCTTCAGCGCGATCTCCTCGCCGTCGCCGAGCACGGCGGCGTCGATGAAGTCGGCGATCGGCTCCGGGTTGAAGGCGGCGTGCCCGCCGGCCAGCACGATCGGATCGTCCTCGCGACGATCGACGGTGTGCAACGGCAGCTGCGCCAGGTCGATCGCGTTCAGCAGGTTGGTGTAGCCGAGTTCGGTGGCGAAGCTGACGCCGAGCACGTCGAAGGCGCCGACCGGCCGGTGACTGTCCACACTGAACTGCGGCAGCTGCTGCTCGCGCATCAGCGCCTCCAGGTCCGGCCACACCGCGTACGTCCGTTCGGCGAGGATCCAGTCCTGCTCGTTCAGCACCTCGTAGAGGATCTGCACGCCCTGGTTCGGCAGCCCGACCTCGTACGCGTCCGGATACATCAGGCACCAGCGGACGCTGGTCGACGACCAGTCCTTGACCACACTGTTCAGCTCGCCGCCGACGTACTGGATCGGCTTGCCGACCTTCGCCAGCAGCGGCTCCAGCCGCGGGAAGACGGATTCGGGAGCGGGGCCGCCCCGGGCGGAGCCCGATTCCGGTGTGATGGTCAGCTCAACAGTCATAACAGGGTCAGCGTAACGATTGCCGGCCCGAATCCGGGTCTCGTCGGAACCGGCAGTCCGCTCAGCCGATCGCCGGATCGAGCCCGAGCAGGCCCTCGATGGACAGGCAGGAGATCAAGCAGCGCTCCTTGCGGTCGGCCAGCAGCCGCGCGGTCCAGTCGGTGAAACCGCCGTCGCCCAGCTCTGCTCCGTCGGCGTGGATCAGCAGTGCGCCGGACGTGTAGTAGCCGCGCGCTCGGGTCCGCTCCGGGTCGGGGACCCAGTCGAGTTGATCCTCACCGGGCACGTGCAAGGCGGGGAGCACCGTGTCGGTGAACCGTTGATCCAGCACCGGATGGTCGAAGATCGAATAGCCGATCTGCGCCGACCGCCGGGGCAGCACGTTCCGCAACACTCGTTGCCAGTAAGCCAGATGAGCGATCAGCAGCTCGGCCTCGGTCCGCCCCGATCCCCGGTCGCGGGCGCTGGAGACCAGCGCGAACAACTTGAAGTGACTGCTCCAGCCGCTGGGAAACTGCTGGTTGCGCAGCAGCCGATGGCAGGCTGCCAGGTGTACGGGACGGTCCGGGTCGGCCCGGCGTCGGGTGGCCGCCTCGAGCGCGAGCACGTTGGTCAGATCGCTGACGACCTCGCTGTTGCGGATCGTGCTCAACACCCGGTTCTGATCGGCCGCGCCGAGCGCCTTACAGGTGCCGAGTGGGGTGACCGGCGACAGTTCGAGCCCCTCGAACGTGTCCGGCAGCAGTTGCCACAGCCGCGCTTCCGGCCCCGACGCCCGCCGCGGATCGATCGCAGCAGGGTGGACGAACCGGTCGGACTTCCACCGCTGCATCAGCCGGGCCGGCGCGACCGCACCGGCCCGATGCCGAGTCACCTCCAGCAGCAGACTCTGCAGATCGGTCGGCGACAGCTGTTCGGTCAGGGCGTGCCGGGCGCCCTCGGGCAACTAGGACCAGATTCGTCCTGACGGACCTTCGTCGGCTGGCATGGGGTCAAACCTGTCAGGACGGTCGAGGCCCGGCCACCCGTTTTACTCTTCGCGGCTCCGGGGATCGTCCGGCCTGACTTCCTCGAAGGCCGGGTCGGAGTCCTCGTCCTCGTCGGACGGGCCGGTGACCAGCCGGAAGCCGGCACCGGCCAGGTCTGTGTCCAGTTCGTCGGGTGCGGTGAGGTCGGTACGGAATTGCCGGGTGCGGTACGCGGTCCGGGCCACCAGGTGCGCCGAGATCGGCGCGGTCAGCAACTGCAACGCGGCCACCAGGACGAGTACGCCGATCACCCGGACGTCCCGCAGCGACAGCCCCAGCCCGGTCAGCAGCACGATCAGCCCCAAGGTCTGCGGCTTCGTCGCCGCATGCATCCGGCTGAGCACGTCCGGCAGCCGGATCAGCCCGATCGCCGCGATCAGGCAGAGCAGGACGCCGATCAGCACAAGGGCCGCGCCGATCAGGTCCAGCACTCCCGCCTGCGGGCTCATGGTCGCTCGCCCGCGTCGTCATGATCATCGGCCGAGCCGTCATCGTGATGGCCGACGAAACGATCATGATCATCGGACCGGGCATCGGCGTCGTCCCCGACGGACACCAGTCGCGGCGCCTCCCGGGCGGCGACCAGCCGGGCCACACTGACCGCACCGGCGAAGCCGACCAGTGACAGCACCAAGATCACCGGCAGCGTGGTGGTGTGCCGGTTGATCACCTCCTCGATCACCAACCCGGCGATCACGATCGCGATCAGCACGTCGGTGGCGACCACCCGGTCGAGAATGCTCGGCCCGCGGGCGATTCTGATGATCGCCAGCAGAGCAGCGGTGCCGAGCGCGAGGATGCCGATCGCACTGATCACCTGGTGCAGTGTCAGCACACTCATCGTTGCTCACCTCCCGGGCCGTTCGCCGTCTGATCGGGCACGCCGGGCATCGGCGCACCGGTCTTCAGCGCCTCGATCTCGGCCCGCGTCCCGAAGGCGCGGATCACTCTCGCCTCGTTGGTGCGCACGATCCGGCGGGCCAGTTCAAGATCATCCTCACCGCGGACGTTCAACACGTGCAGGTAGAGCGTGCTGGTGGATCGGCGCGCCTCGACCACCAAGGTCCCCGGGACCAGCGACACCATCTCCGCGGTCTGGGTCAGGTAGAGGTCGGACCGGCTGCGCAGTTGCACGCCAACGATCGCGTTCCGGGGCTGATCTCCGAACCGGAGGATCAAGATCACCACCGCGACGCTGGAACGCACCAGGTCGAAGATCAGACTCGCCAGCAGCCGGGCAAGCCCGATCGGCCGGAACCGACCTGCCCCGGCGATCGACGGCAGCGGGAAGACCAGCCCGATCAGCACGCCGAGCAACGCGCCGGCGACCACGTTGAAGATCGACAACTCGCCCCACAGCAGCACCCAGATCAGCGCACACATGATGATCATCGGCGGATGGAAGCGCGCCCGGGTCTTCCGTTCGGCAGACTTCCGCGGCGTGATCATCGGACGCCCTGGGGCAGCACGGCGCGGATGTAGTGCGCGGTATCGAGCAGGTCGGCGGCGGCCCGGTCGGCGTACTGATACAGCGGGCCGGCGACCACGGTCAGCCCCAAGCCCAGTGCCACCAGCACTCCGGCGGTGATCACGTTCGTCCTGGACGAGGTCGCGGTCGCGATCAGCACCGAACCGTCCGAACTGTCGAGTTCGGACGAGGACGGCACCGGATCGCGCCGCCGCACGCTCGCCGGAACCGAACGCCAGAAGGCACGGTTCCAGATCTTCGCCATCGCGTACAGGGTGAGCAGGCTGGTCAGCACGCCACCGGCGACCAGCAGATAGGCCAGCCAGCCGCCGTTCTCGATGCCGCCGCGCAGCAGCCCGACCTTGCCGATGAAGCCGCTCAACGGCGGGATCCCGGCCAGGTTCATCGCCGGGACGAAGAACAGCACGCCGAGCACCGGCGCGACACCGGCCAGCCCGCCAAGATCATTCAGCGACGTACTGCCGCCGCGTTCCTCGATCAGCCCGGCGACCAGGAACAGCGTGGTCTGGATGGTGATGTGATGCACGGTGTAGAAGATCGCCCCGGCCAGACCGGCCTGGCTGGCCAGCGCGATGCCGAAGATCATGTAGCCGATGTGGCTGACCAGAGTGAACGACAACATTCGTTTGATCTCGGTCTGTGCGACCGCGCCGAGGATGCCGATGATCATGGTCAGCAACGCGGCGATCATCAGCAGGTCACTGAGATGCCGGTCCGGGAAGAGCAAGGTCTGGGTGCGGATGATCGCGTACACGCCGACCTTGGTGAGCAAGCCGGCGAAGACAGCGGTGACCGGCGCCGGCGCGGTCGGGTACGAGTCCGGAAGCCAAGCCGACAAAGGAAAAACGGCCGCCTTGATCGAGAACACGATCAACAACAGGAACTGCAACACCGCCTGCAGCTCACCCGGCAGCTCGCCGAGCCGGATCGACAAGTGGGCCAGATTGACCGTGCCGGTCGCAGCGTAGATCACCGCCAGCGCGATCAGGAACAGCGTCGAGCTGAGCAGATTGACCACCAGATAGGTGGTTCCGGCCCGGACCCGCTCGCCGGTGCCGCCGAGCGTGATCAACACGTACGAGGCGAACAGCAGCATCTCGAAGCCGACGAAGAGGTTGAACAGGTCACCGGCCAGGAACGCGTTGGTGACCCCGGCACTCAGCACCAGGAAGGTCGGGTGGAAGATCGACACCGGCGTCCGGCTCTGCAGCTCCGTCCGGTCCGAGCTGACCGAGAACACCAGCACCGACAGCGTCATCACCGCCGACACCAGCAACATCAACGCCGACAGCCGATCGGCGACCAGCGCGATCCCCAGCGGACGCGGCCAGTCCCCTACCCACAAGACGATCGGGCCACGGGTCGACGTCAGGTAGACCAGGCTCGCGGCGATCACCACGGCGACACCGAGCACCGAGATGGACGCCGCCCGCTGCGCCCGGGGCAGCCGGCCCAGCACCAGGGTCAACGCGGCGCCGAAGAGCGGCAGCAGCACCGGCAGGGCCAGGATGTTACTCATTCGTCCGCTCCTTCCGGCTCGATGATCTTGCCTTCCTCGTCGGCGATCTCGTGATCGGATTCGTCGTAGCTGTCCGAGGCTTCGTCCTCTTCGGCCAGCCGGCGGATCCGGGCGTCCTCGACATCGTCCTGGACCTCGTCGTGCCCGTTCAGCTGGAAGCTCCGATACGCCATGGTGAGCAGGAAGGCGACCATGCCCAGGGTGATCACGATCGCGGTCAGCACCATCGCCTGCGGCAGCGGATCACTCATCCCGGTGCCGGCGATCCCTCCGGCGCCGAGGATCGGAGCCCGGCCGGCCTTGCCGGACGCGACCAGGAAGAGCACCGCGACACCGTTGGAGCTGAGCAGCACCCCGAGCAGGATCCGGGTCATCGCCCGTTCGGTCAGCAGATACACACCGGCTGCGATCAACGCGCCGGCGACGATGATCAAGGTCAGGTTGCCGTTCATCGTGACCCCCGACGTCCGGTGTTGCGGGTACGTCCGGCGTCAGGGGTCTCGGTCACCCATGCTGCCGGACGCTGTCCCGGCGCCCGGTGTTCGCGAGCCTGCCGATCGATGCCGGCGCCCAGGCTCCTGATCAGGTCCAGCATCACCCCGACCACCACCAGGTAGACGCCGATGTCGAAGAACACCGAGGTGACCAGGTGGATGTCGCCGAGCAGCCACAGATGCAGATCGACGGCGTAGCTCTCCAGGATCCGGCCGCCGAACGGCATCGGCGCGACCGCGCTGAGCACACTGATCACCAAACCGCCGCCGAGCAGCTTGCCGGCGTCGATCGGTGCCGCCTCGGCCAACTCGCCCGCTCCCCCCGCCAGGTAACGGATCGCCAGCGCCAGCCCGGTGATCAACCCGGCCGCGAAACCGCCGCCGGGCGCGTTGTGACCGGTGAGCAGCAGATACAGCGAGCACAAGATCATCACCGGGAACAGCAGCCGGGTCATCACCTCGAAGATGATCGAACGGCTGAACGGCGACAGGGATTGGTCGCCGCGCAGCCAGGTCAACCGCTGGGCGGCTGCCGGGCCTCCGGCCCGTCCGACCTGCTCGGCCGACGGACCGCCGGCGCGCTGCGGCCGCTGCGCGCCGGGATTGCGGGTGGACAGGAAGATCAGACTCGCCACCCCGGTGGCGGCCACCATCAGCACCGAGATCTCGCCCAGGGTGTCCCAGGCCCGGGTGTCCACCAGGGTCACGTTGACGATGTTCTTGCCGTAGCCGAATTCGTAGGCGTACTTGGCGTACGCCCGCGACACCGGCTCGGCGGTCCGGCCGGAGATCGCCACCCAGCCGGCCAATGAAGCCACTGCGCCGACGCCGAGCGCGAGCAGCAATCGCCACCACCGCGACGATTTCAGCGGCCGGTCGGAGAAGTACGGGCCGAGCTTGCGCAGCACGAGGGTGAGCACGATCAACGTGACCGTCTCCACCAGCACCTGGGTCAGCGCCAGATCGGGTGCGCCCTGGAGCAGGAAGAGGAAGGCAACGCCGTACCCGGTGACGCCGACCAGCAGGATCGCCTTCATCCGGCCGCGCGCCTTGCCCGACAGCACCGCAGCGGTGATGATCAACGCGCCGACCACCGGCTGGGCGGGATAGTCGTACCAGTCCCACTGCTGCGGCCAGGTGCCGAGGAGCACCAGCGCCGAGCCGGGAAACAGCACCACCACCAGCGCGATGGTGCCGAGATAGACCGGCAGCGAACCGCGCTGGGCCAGGGCGGTGACCTCTACCGCGGTCCGGTCCACCCCGCGCATGATCTTGGCGTACGCGGTCTCGGCGTCACCCAGGTGCGGCAGGCTCGCCTGCAGTGCGGCGAACCGGCGCCGGTCGGCGAAGATCGCCAGACCGAACGCGATCGCCAGCACCGACAACCCGAGTTGCGGCGTGAATCCGTGCCAAAGCACGAGCTCACCGGGCTCGCCGACCGGCAGCGTACGGGCATAACCGTCGATCAGGTGACTGATCGGCTCGGCCAGGAAACCGAACCCGAGCCCGAGCACCGCCGGAATCGCCGGCATCAGCCAGAAGCCGAGCGACGGCACCCGGAAAGCGGTCGCCGGTGCGGCGGTGGCGACACCGGACGCGTCGCCCGGCTCGACGATCTTCTTGGTCGCGAACGCGCCCCAGATGAAGCGGGCACTGTAGGCCACCGTGAGCACCGAGCCGGCCACGATCGCGATCAACACGATCACTCCCACCGAGCTCGGCAGGCCGGTGCCGTCCCCGCCGTCGGCCAGGCCCAGCAGCGCTCCGAGACCGGCTTCCTTGGCCACGAAGCCGAAGGTCGGCGGGATCCCGGCCATCGACGCGGCCGCCAGGATCGCGACGATCGCCAGCACTGGCATCTGCCGGCCGATCCCGGACAGCCGGCGCAGATCCCGGGTGCCGGCCTGATGATCGACAATGCCGACGATCATGAACAGCGCGGACTTGAAGAGTGCGTGGCCGACCAGCACTGCACAGCCGGCCAGCGCCGCCGACTGGGTGCCGATGCCGATGATGGTGATCATGAAGCCGAGCTGGCTGACCGTGCCGTAGGCCAGCAGCAGTTTGATGTCGTGCTGACGCAGCGCCCGCCAGCCGCCGAGCAGCATGGTCAGCGGGCCCAGCGTCAGCAGAATCGGCCGCCACAGAGCGGTGCCGGCGAACGCCGGGGCGAGCAGCGCGACCAGGTAGGCACCGGCTTTGACCATCGCCGCGGCGTGCAGGTAGGCACTGACCGGAGTCGGCGCGGCCATCGCCCCGGGCAGCCAGAAGTGGAACGGCACCAGCGCCGACTTCGACACCGCACCGACCAAGATCAACGCGACCGCGATGGTCACCGCGGTCCCGGTCGGCGGATGGGCCAGCAATTCGCGCAGTTGATAGGTGCCGGCGCTGTGACCCAGCATCAACAGGCCGACCAGCATCGCCAGCCCGCCGAAGGTGGTGACGATCAGAGCCGTCATCGCTGCCCGCCGGTTGGCGTCGCTGGCCGGATTGTGGCCGATCAGCAGGTAGGAGAAGATCGTCGTCAACTCCCAGAACACGTACGTCATGATCAGGTCGTCGCTGCAGACCAGGCCGAGCATCGCGCCGGCGAAGGCGAGCAGGATGGCGGCCGTCCGGACGGGGATCCCGTTCGGCTCCGCCGACTTGGTCGAATGGTCGAAATACCAACGGCAGTAGAGCAACACGAGGGTGCCGATGCCGCTGACGATCAGGCCCAGGATCCATTCCAGGGTGCCGATCGAGATCGTCACCTCGATGTCCAGCGTCTTGATCCAGGTGACCTGCTCGAACACCGTCCGCCCGGCCATGATCACCGGCGACTGACCGAGCAGCCAGCAGAACGTGATCAACGGCGGCAGCGCAAGCACGAAGAAGGCGCGTTGCCGGAGCCACCGCGCGAGCAGCGGCGTGAACACAGCGACGCCGAAATGTACGGCGATCAGCAGCAGCAATGGGTTGCCTCTCGTCGTCGGAACGTGGTGAAAAGGGCGTTGATCAGGTCTGGGTCGGGTGCACCAGCCCGACTCGGTAGGCCAGCACCACCAGCGCAACCCGATCCCGCAACCCGGTCTTGGCCAGGATCCGCCCGACATGGGTCTTCACGGTGGCTTCGCTGACGTAGAACTTGGCCGCGATCTCGGAGTTGCTCAAGCCGCCGGCGATCTCCAGCAACACCTCCCGTTCCCGTTCGGTCAGGTCGGTGAGCTGGGACGTATCCGGCTCGTGCTGCTCCGGCACCTCGTCGACGAATCGCTCGATCAGCCGCCGGGTGGTGCTCGGCGCGACCACCGAGTCGCCGGCGTGCACCGTACGGATGGCCTCCAGCAGCCGATCGGGCGGCGTGTCCTTGAGCAGGAAGCCGGCCGCGCCGGCGCGCAACGCGGCGAAGGCGTGCTCGTCCAGGTCGAAGGTGGTCAGCACGATCACCTTGGGCAGCTCGGCGGAGCGTTCGGTGATGATCTTGGTTGCGGCGACCCCGTCCATCCGTGGCATCCGGATGTCCATGATCACCACATCGGCGTCGGTGACGGTCAGTTGCTCGACCGCCTCGGCTCCGTTGCTGGCCTGCCCGACGATCTGCATGTCCGGCTGAGAACCGATCACCATCGCGAAACCGGCGCGCACCAGTTCCTGGTCGTCCACCAGGTAGACCTTGATCGTCATGCCTGTCCTTTGTGCCGTGTCGAATGCCGCGCCCGAAGGACATGGGAACCGGCCGTCATCGATGTCAGGCCTCTGACACCGTGGCGGGGTGATGCGGAAGCCACGCATGCACCTCGAACGCGTCCTCGGTCGGCAGCACGGTCACTGTACCGCCCACGGCCGCGACCCGTTCACGCATGCCTTGCATGCCGTGGCCCGGTTCGACGCCGGTCTGCAGCCGTTTGCCGGCCGGCGGGGTGTCGTTGACCACGCGTAGATCGACCCCGTCGGCGCGGTAGCCGATGATCACCTCGACGTTGTCGCCACCGTGCTTGCGGGCGTTGGTCAGGCACTCCTGGATCAGCCGGTAGATGGTCAACCCGACCATGTCGCCGATGTCGGCCGGGGTTCCGCTCTGGTGCAGCGATAGCTTCAGGCCGGTCTGGCCGGCGTCGTTGATCAACTGCGGCAGGTCGTCCAGACCGGGCTGTGGCCCGGAACTGCGACCATGATCATCGTGGTCCTCCCGGAGCAGGCCGAGCAGGCCGCGCATCTGGGTCAGCGAGTCGCGTCCGGTGCCGGAGATCCTTTCCAGGGCTTGTTTGGCGGTGGCCGGATCATTGTCGATCACGTACACCGCGCCGTCGGCCTGGGCGATCATCACCGACAGCGCATGGGCGATCACGTCGTGCATCTCCCGGGCGATCCGGGCCCGTTCGGCGGCGGCCGCGATCAGGGCCTGCTGCTCCTGCTCCCGTTCCAGTTGGGCGGCTCGATCGGCCAGCGCGACCTGACCGAGCCGGGACGAGCGCAGCCTCTCCCCCGACGCCCACGCGACGAACACCAGGCCGAGCATGCCGATGGTGGTGCCGATCCGGGTGAGCAGCCCGGCGTGCTTTCCCATCAACTGCTGGTCGACGAAATTCCACCAGTCGTTGACCGCACCGGACAGGCCGCAGATCACCAGCACGCCCAGGCCGTACAGCCCGGTGCGCCGGTTGGTGAAGCCGACCAGGCTGTAGAGCGAGAACAACATGCCGCCGTCATGCAGACCGATCGGGCTGGGCAACCAGATCTGGATCAGGCCGAAGATCTGGCAGAGCAGGAACGACGTACGGGGTAGCCGCCGGCGCAGCATCAGCGGCAGGTTGACCAGGCCGACGAAGGCGACGTCGATCGGCCGATACTGCGGGTAGAAGAGCGGCAGAAAGGCCGAGCCGACGCCGAAGAACATCGCCGCGATCACGCAGTCGAAGATCAGGCTGCGGGTGGGCAGGTCGGGTCCGACCCCGACCCCCTCGCTGGCGTTCAACAGCCCGACGACACGATGGCTTCGTCCCATCGCAGCCGACCCGCTGCCGCCGGAGCGATTCACGTCCACCGTCATGCCGACATCTTTGCATCGGGCCGGCAGAGATCTATATCTCCTATTTCGTTTCGCAATACCGGGCTTCTCGAGTTGAGTCCGTGATCAACTGATGCAAGACTCTTCGTTCGTCTTCCGACAACCCCCACTCTTCTTAGCTGGTGTTCCAGGTGCTCCTGCCCTAAAACGGCTGTGGTCCTTACGGCCACATCTACTGCGCACTCGGCGTCTTCCGATCCGCCGAATGCGCTCGATCACCGAGTTACTCCTTCCCCATCCCTGCACACGCCGCCGTGTCTCTACTGCGGCTTCGATGCCTGCTGCCCTGACTCGCTGAGGCAGTCCGTTCCTTGATCAACTCCGGAGACTTCCATGCCCCCGACCGCGCTGGGGACTCGTCCGTCCGCGCTGCCCGGCCGAACCCGCGACCAATCCACCGTCGACCGATCCGAGGCCGGCCGATCCACCGGAGGCGGCATTGAGCCGACTCGTACGCCGTCCTGGCGACGCCGGCTGCTGCCACTGCTCAAGCGGCACCGCCGGTTGCTGATCACCACCGCCGTACTCGCCGCGACCTACGCCGCGCTCGGCTCCACCCTGCCGTTGATCCAGCAGATCGTGCTGGACGATGCGATCATCAGCCATCAGCGCGGATTGCTTCCCTGGTTGGGATTGCTGGCCGCGCTAGGTCTGACCATCGGCGTGCTGTCGATGTTGTGGCGCTACCGCTCCGGCAAGGCGGCGCTGGCGATCCAGCACGACATCCGCAACGACATCTACGACACCCTGCAGCGGCTGGACTTCTCCGGCCACTCCCAACTACAGAGCGGCCAACTGGTCTCCCGGGCCAGCACCGACCTGCGCTGGGTGCAGATGTTGATCAGCTTCATCGCCGAGATCGCCGCCACCACGGTCGGCGTCACGGTGTCGCTGGTGGTGATGTTCCGGTTGTCGCCGATGCTGGCGATCATCGTGGTGATCATCATCGTCGCGGTCTTCCTGTTCACCCACCGGATGCGTTCTCGGGTGCATGCGGCGGGCTGGGACTCCCAGCAGAAGGAAGCCGAGCTGATGACCGAGATCGAGGAGGCCGTCCTCGGTGTCCGGGTGGTCCGGGCCTTCGGTCAGGAACAGGCACAGACGCTGCGGCTGCATCAGGCCCTGCTGAACATGTTCCGCGCCCGGGTCCGCGCCGTCCGGCTGCGGGCACCGTTCTTCGCCTCGCTGATGGCCGGCCCGCAGCTCGGCCAGGTGATCATCATCGCCCTGGGCGGTCTGATGGTGATCAGCGGCCACCTGAGCGTCGGCATCTTCCTCGCCTTCTCCAGCTACCTGACCGGACTCGCCGGCAAGGCGCGGGTGATCGGGATGATCTTGAGCAACCTGCCGCAGTGCCAGGCGGCGGTGGACCGGATCGGCGACATCCTCGATCTGCGCCCGGACCTGACCGAGCCCGCGGACCCGAAGCCGGTGCCCGATCAGAAGGGGCGGATCGAATTCCGTCAGGTCGGATTCGGTTACGCCGACGGCGACGGGCACCAGGTGCTGCGCGGACTCGACCTGACCGTGGAGGCCGGCGAGTCGATCGCGCTGGTCGGCCCGTCCGGATGCGGCAAGTCGACCGCCATGCAGCTGATCGGCCGGTTCTTCGATCCCACCGAGGGAGACGTGCTGGTCGACGGCATCGACGTACGAGAGCAGTCACTGCGGCAGCTGCGGACCCGGGTCGGGATGGTGTTCGAGAACAGCTTCCTGTTCTCCGACACGATCGCCAACAACATCGCCTACGGCCGCCCCGACGCGACCGCCGACGAGATCCGCGCCGCTGCACGGACCGCGATGGCCGACGACTTCATCAGCAAACTCGACGACGGCTACGACACGGTGATCGGCGAGCAGGGCATGACCCTGTCCGGCGGTCAGCGGCAACGGGTCGCGTTGGCCCGGGCGCTGCTGGTCGATCCCGACATCCTGCTGCTGGACGACGCCACCAGTTCGGTGGACACCAAGGTCGAGCACGAGATCCACGCCAACCTCGGACCGTTCCTGGCCAGCCGGACCGCGATCATGGTCGCCTACCGGGAATCCACCGTTCGGATGGCCGATCGGGTGGTGCTGGTCGACGACGGCCGCGTTGTTGATCATGGCAGCCACGCCGAACTGTTCGACCGGAGCGCGCTCTATCGCGATCTGTTCGGTGAGCTGGAGGCGGCCGACGACGAGGCCGCCGGGTTGCTGCCGGCGGCCCGGCGTGGCGACTTCGCCGCAACCGCGTCCTCCTGGCAGTCGCGTCAGGACGTCAGCGGTCATCCGCCGGCCGACCTGGAGACCCCGCCGGAGGTGGCAGCGCAGATCGCCACGCTGCCGGACTTCGACGACGACCCGGAAGTTGATCTTGAGCAGGAGGGCCGGCGGTCGGAGCCGTTCAAGTTGGTCAAGTTCCTGACTCCGTACCGCTACGGGCTGATCGCCGGACTGGCGCTGGTGGCGCTGGAAACCGTGCTGGGCTTGATCAATCCGTTGCTGATCCGCGAGGGCGTCAACGCCGGTATGCTCGGCGGCAGCCTGCCGGTCCTGATGATGGTCTGTGTCGCCGCGGCGACGCTGGCCGGCGGACTCTACTTCGTCCAACGGGGATCGCAGTTGGTCACCCAGCGGACGACCGAGCGGTTGCTGGTGGCGCTGCGGGCCCGGGTGTACGGGCAGTTGCAACGGCTCGGCATCGACTTCTACGACCGGACCCAGGCGGGCCGGATCATGACCCGGATGACCTCCGACATCGACGCCATCGCCGAGCTGTTGCAGGTGGGCTTGATCAACTTGCTGATGGCGATCCTGACCTTTTCCGGGATGTCGATCGTGGTGCTGGCGCTGGATCCGCGGCTGGCGCTGACGGTGCTCTGCGTGGTGCCGCCGGCCGCGGTCGCCACCTGGTGGTATCGCAAGCGGGCCTCGGTCGCCTACGACGAAGCACGCGAGCGCACCTCGATGCTGAACTCCAATCTGCAGGAGTCGCTGGCCGGGATCCGGGTCACCCACGCCTACCGGCGCGAGGCCTACAACCTCGATCGGTTCGCCGCCCTCGGCCGGGACTTTATGTACTGGTCCCGGCGCAGCGTCTTCGCCACCTCGGTGTACGTCGGCGTGATCGAGATCCTGTCCACCTCGGCAACGGTCGCGGTGCTCGCGCTCGGCGCCCGGTTCGTCGGCGCCGGCACGCTGGCGGTCGGCACCCTGCTGGCGTTCATGCTCTACCTGGCTCAGGTGTTCGCGCCGATCCAGCAGTTGGCGACGGTGTTCGACGTCTACCAGCGAGCCCGGGCCGGACTGGTCCGGATCCGCGAACTGCTGGCGCTGCGGACGTCGACACCGGCGGCCGACGCCCCCGTCCGGCCGGACGCCCTGGCGGGCGACATCGAGTTGCGCGGGGTACGGCTGCGCTACGCCGGCACCACCAGCGACGCGTTGAAGCGAGTCGATCTGCACATCCCGGCCGGTCAGCGGGTCGCGTTCGTCGGTCGCACCGGAGCCGGCAAGTCGACCACGGTGAAGCTGGTGTCGCGGTTCTACGATCCGACCGACGGGCAGATCCTGGTCGACGGCATCGGCCTGGAGCAGTACGACCTGGCCGCCTACCGGAACCGGCTGGGCTACGTGCCGCAGGAGCCGCATCTGTTCACCCGGACCGTACGCGACAACATCGCCTACGGCCGGCCGGATGCGACCGATGCCGAGGTGGAGGCCGCGGCCCGGGCGGTCGGCGCGCACGAATTCATCTCCCGGATGCCCGACGGCTACCGGCAGCTGATCACCGAACGCGGCCGGTCACTGTCGGCCGGGCAGCGTCAGCTGCTCTGCCTGGCCCGGGCCCTGATCGTCGACCCGTCGATCCTGATCCTGGACGAGGCCACCTCGAACCTGGACCTGGCCAGCGAACGCAAGGTCAACCAGGCGATGCGGGTCGCCGCCCAGGGGCGTACCACCCTGGTGGTCACCCACCGCCCGCAGTCGCTGCACTGGGTGGAACGGGTGCTGGTCGTCTCCGACGGCGCCATCGTCGGTGATCAGCAACCGGCGGAGTATCTGGCCACCATGTGACCTCCGGCCCGAGGTGATCACCGGGGCGCAGCCGCACCCGAAACCGCCCGGCGTGGCCACAGCCGCACCCAAAACCGACCGCCGCACCCCGAATACCGCGTGCGCGAGTCGATCTTGGGTGCGGCTGTGCTCGGCCCGGGCGGTACCGGGTGCGGGAGAAGCTTTCGCGCGCCCTCGATTCGCGGGGTTGAGGCCATCCCGTCCGACATATTTGCCACTTCAACCTCGGGACACGGGCCCCCGCCGCACCCAATCGCCCGGGCGCGGCTGCTGGGACCTGTCAGAACAACTGGGCGGACGTCTTGAAGTCAGCCGAACCAGAGTTTGATCTCGCGGGCGGCGGACTCCTCGGAGTCGGAGGCGTGTACGAGGTTCTCCCGGTTGGACAGCGAGTAGTCGCCGCGGATGGTGCCCGCCGCTGCCTTACGGCCGTCGGTGGCGCCGACCAGAGTGCGTACGACGTCGATCGCCTGGTCGCCCTCGACGATCACCGCGATCGACGGTCCGGAGGTGATGAAGGTCCGCAGCGGCGGATAGAAGTCGCGCTCGACATGCTCGGCGTAGTGCTGGTCGGCGAGCTCGCCGTCGACCTGCCGGTCCTGGATCGCGACGATCGACAACCCCTTCGCCTCCAACCGGCTCAGCACCGCCCCGACCAGCCCGCGGCGTACGGCATCGGGCTTGAGCAGGACGAAAGTGCGCTGGGTCGGATCGCTTGAACTCATGGGCCGAAGCGTAACGGGGACCTGCTGCCGATTCCGAGCCGAGGCCTCCGCCGGTACGAGCACCGGCCCGGCGCCCGGCCAAGTCACTCGCCGTCAGCAGACGTTCACGCTAATGTCAGCTGCGCGTGAGGTCGGTCGAGAGACGGGGGCTTACGGTCTGGTCCGTTCGGCTCGGTGGATCCGGGCCTCGGACACGAGGTCGATGGCGACCACACGGACGCCCGACCCGGTGATGCCGCAGACCCTCTTGCTCGCAGCCTCCGCCGAGCGTTCCGCACCCTGCATGTTCCGACCGTTCTCGATGGAGGCTGTCCATGGATCGTCGCAAGTTCATAGCCCTCGGCGCTACCGCCGTCACCGCCGCCGGACTCACCGCCTGTCAGGGAAACGGCCCCGGCGCGACCACCGGCAACAACGATTCCGGCGGCAACGGCGGCACCGCGGCCAAGACGCTGATCGTCTACTGCGGCGCCGACACCAACATCCAGGATCTGTGGACCAAGACCTTGATTCCCGGCTTCGAGCAGGCCAACAAGGACGCCAAGATCAACTTCCAGTTCGACCTGCACGGTCAGAACTCCGATCAGGTGCTGAACAAGATCGCCGCGGCCACCCAGCAGGGCAAGGATCCCGGCGTCGACTTCGTCGAGTCGATGGGCAAGCAGGCCGGCGCCGCCGATCTGCTCGCCGACCCGTCCGGCAAGGTGTCCAACCTGTCCCAGATTCTGCCGGACCTGCAGAAGGCCGCGGAGAAGAACTCGATCGCCTACCGCGGATCGTCGGTGCTGCTGGCCTATCTTCCGGACAAGGTGCCCAGTCCGCCGCGATCGCTGGACGAGTTGCTGGACTGGATCAAGAAGAACCCGGGCAAGTTCGCCTACAACTCCCCCGACACCGGCGGTTCGGGTGACTCGTTCGTGCAGACCGTGCTCGGCAAGTACCTGTCGCCGGACGTGCTGGAGAAGATGAACACCGGCTACCACAAGGACCTGGAAAGCCATTGGGACAAGGGATTCCAGGTGCTGGCCGACCTGAACAAGTCGATGTACCAGAAGGGCGTCTACCCCAACGGCAACAACGGCACCCTGGAACTGCTGCTGCAGAAGCAGATCTGGATGTGCCCGGCCTGGTCCGACCAGTTCATCAGCGGCCGTGACTCCGGGGTTGTACCGAAGGACGCCAAGGCGGTCCAGATCACCGACCCCAGCTTCACCGGCGGCGGCACCTACTGCGGTGTGCTCAAGGCATCGAAACATCAGGATGTCGGCTTCAAACTGGCCAACTGGCTGCTCGAGCCGGCTCAGCAGGCGGCGATCGCGAAGGCCATCGCCGGCTACCCGGCGATCCCGATGGACAAGTTGCCCGAGGATGTGAAGTCCGAGTTCGCCGATGCCGATCCGGGCAATCTGCGGCCGGGGTTCAACTCCGACATGGACGCGGACATGAAGAGCGAGTGGCAGCAGAAGGTGCCCGGGCACTGATGACGATCGCGAAGGCTCCCTCCTCCTCCGGCGTCGCCGACGGCCCGACCTCGGACAGCCCGGCCCGGAAGAAGTCGAATGCGTCCGGTGGTCGTCGTCGGCTGGGCGGACTGTTGCTGGCGAGCCCGCCGATCATCGTGGTGGCGATCTTCGTCGGGTTTCCGATCTTGGTCGCGATGTCGTATAGCTTCGGCCACATCGGCGGGTTGAACAAGACCATCGCGACCATCGCCCGCGGTCAGCACACCGTCGACAACTGGTATCAGGTGACACTGGGCGCGTACCAGGATGTCTTCACCGACGAACGATTCCGTCGTGATCTTGGTGTCACCGTGGTGATCACCTTGCTCTGTACGGTGATCGTGGTCGCGTTGGCGTGGGTGATCGCGCTGTACCTGCGGACCGCGCCGGAGGGTGCGCGATTCCGTGCCTGGGTGGCGAAACTGCTGTCCTCGCTGGCGGTGGTGCCGATGTTCATCCCGGTGGTGATCGCGTCCTGGGCGATGCTGACGTTCTACGCCTCCGACGGGCTGGTGCGTTCGGTCTGTGCCCAGCTCGGGTTCGAGGGGCCGATCTGGGGCTACACCCTGGTCTGCATCGCGTTCGGCCTGATCTGGACGCATCTTCCGTTTGCCACGTTGATGATCACCTCCGGCGTGCAGGGCGTGCCGGACTCGCTGATCGAGGCGGCCCGCGACTCCGGTGCCGGTCTGCTCACCATCGTCCGTACGGTGATCGCGCCGCTGACGCTGGTGCCGACGGTGATCGCGCTGACGTTCACCGCGATCGGCACCCTGGGCTCGTTCACGGTGCCCTACTTCACCGGGCCGAACGCGCCGACCATGTTGGGGGTGGACATGGTGTCGTACTTCCAGTCGTACAACCGGCCACAACAATCGGTTGTGATGGCGGTGGTCGTCTTCGGTATCGCGGCCGTCTTCGGCGCCTTCTACGTCTGGGCGAACTTCCGTTCCGCTCGCGACGCCGGGAGGGTCTGATGGCAGCGCCGACAGTCAGCGCCGAACGGACCTTGACGACCTCCCGGGCGGCCGGCAGTCCGTCGATCATCGGCACCGTGATCCGCCGGGTCGCGACGGTGATCTTCATCGTCGCGTTGTTCACCTTCATCCTCGGACCGCTGATCTGGTTGGGCATCCGGGCGTTCGCCACCAGCTGGAGCTACCCCAATCTGCTGCCCGACGGCTGGACGCTGAACTGGTGGCAGCGGGTGCTGGACGATCCGAAGCTGTTCAGTTCGATCCGGTTGAGTCTCGCGTTCGCGATCACCACCTTGATCGTCGCCAGCCTGGTCTGCCTGCCGGCGGCGTACGCCTTTGCCCGCTTCGAGTTTCCGGGTCGGCGGATCTTCCTGATCGGGCTGTTCGCCACCAACGCCTTCCCCAAGACCGGTTTGTACGTGGCGTTGGCGGCGCTGTTCTACGCGTTCAACCTGATGAGCACGTTCAGCGGCGTGGTGATCGTGCATCTGCTCGGCACCGTCGTCTTCATGACCTGGATACCGGCGGCGGCATTCGCGGCCGTGCCACGAAGTCTGGAGGAAGCAGCCCGGGACGCCGGCGCCGGCAAGTTCCGAGTGTTCTTCACCGTCACCCTGCCGTTGGCGATGCCCGGCATCCTGGTCGCGTTGATCATGAGTTTTCTGGCCTCCTTCGACGAGGCGCAGGGCACCTATCTGGTCGGCGCCCCGGTCTACTACACGATGCCGACGGAGATGTATTCGTTGGTGCTGAACTATCCGCGGCAGGTGGCTGCGGTGTTCTCGATCTTGCTGTCGATCCCGTCGGTGGTGTTGTTGCTGTTGGTACGCAAGCACGTGATGGGCGGCCAACTGGCGGAAGGATTCCAACTGAGATGACCTCTTCGGCAACTTCCGAATCCCCGACCCGGGCCGACGCTCGTGATCTTGGTCTGACGCTGCGTGGCGTCGGCAAGGTGCTGGGCGGTCGCGACATCGTCGATGATCTTGATCTCGAGGTCGAACGCGGTGAGCTGGTCTGCCTGCTCGGCCCGTCCGGCTGCGGCAAGACGACGACCCTGCGGATGATCAGCGGCTTCCTCACCCCGGACAGCGGATCGATCATGATCGACGGCGTCGACGTCACCCGGGTGCCGCCGGAGAAACGCCCGACGGCCATGGTCTTCCAGAACTACGCGCTCTGGCCGCACATGTCGGTCTTCGACAACGTCGCCTACCCGCTGAAGCTGCGCAAGACGCCGCGACGTGAGATCACCGAACGAGTCCACGAGATGCTCACGCTGGTGAATCTGATGCATCACGAGAAGAGCCGGCCGGCCAGGATCTCCGGCGGTGAGCAACAGCGGGTGGCACTGGCCCGAGCGCTCGTGCAGCGCCCGAAGGCGTTGCTGCTGGACGAGCCGTTGAGCAATCTGGACGCCAAGCTCCGGGTCCGGGTCCGCGAGGACATTCGGGAGATCCAGCAACGACTGGGCATCACCACGGTGATCGTCACCCATGATCAGGACGAGGCGCTCAGCATCTCCGATCGGGTCGCGGTGATGAACTCCGGGCGGATCGAGCAGTACTCGGCGCCGGTCGACCTGTATCAACGACCGGCGACTCGGTTCGTCGGTGGTTTCGTCGGCGCGATGAACACGTTCGAGGCTCGGCTGTCCGGCAGCGGCGGTGCGCTGGTCGCGGTCGTCGGCAGCTCCCGGATCCCGATCAAGGACGCCGGCACGGTGACCGACGGCGACCGCACGGTCGGTGTGCGTCCGGAGAACGTGATCATCAGCGACCCGGCCGACGGAGCCCCGGGCGTGATCTCCCGATCCATCCCCCGCGGACATTTCACCGAGTTGGTGATCGACCTCGGCGACGACCTGACGCTGCGTTCCTTCGCCGGGCCCACCGGCGCCCATCACGACGGCGACCAGGTCGGCGTACGGATCGACAGCGCGCTGATCTACGACACCGAAGGATCCCTGGTTTGACGACTCACCCCCAGCGTCCTGAGCCTGTCGAAGGACCAGCAGCCCGATCATCGACCAAGATCAACTCCGGGACCTCCCGACTGACGCCGGACGGCCCGTTCCACTCCATCGCGCACCGTGGCGATCCGGTCAGCCACCGAGAGAACACACTGCCCGGCATCCGCGCCGCGCTGGACGCCGGCGCGGACCTGGTCGAGATCGACGTCAAGGTCAGCCGCGACGAAGAGGTGGTGCTGCTGCACGATCTCACCCTGGAACGGCTTTGGAACGATCCGCGCCCGATCACCGAGCTGGACCAAGATCAACTCGCCGGCATCGGTGATCATGATCAACAGATCCCCACCCTCGCCGAAACCCTGCAACTCATCGGCCGTACGGACTCTGCGCTGCTGATCGACATGGACTCACCGCACTGGGCCGGGCCGAGTCTGCGCGTCGTGACCGACGCCGTTCGAGCCGGTGTGATCACTGCTGATCAAGCTGTCTGGTGCGGTCGGCCGGACGCGTTGCGGCTGATCCGCCAGGCCGATGATCAAGCCCGGATCATTTTCTCCTGGGACGAAAGCGACGGCGGCGGTCGGCTCCCGGCCGACGACGTGATCAAGGAACTCGCCCCGGAGGCGTTCAATCCGCACTGGCCGATGCTGACCGACGAGGTGTTCGGCTGGATTGCCGATCATGGCCTGGCGAGTTGCTGCTGGACGGTCGACGACGACTCGCTGATGCAAGAATTGCTGGGTCGCGGGGTGAACGCGATGATCACCAACCGGATCCACCGACTGCAGGAGTTGCGAACCACCGATGCCTGATCCGTCTCTACCGATGTCACCGGCCGAGCTGACCCGATGCGTCGAGGTCGCCAGGGAGGCCGCCGAGCGGGCCATCAAGATCGTCCACGAGCTGCCGTTGGGCGAGGTACGCACGAAGAAGCACGACGCCGATGTGGTGACCGAGGTCGACACCGCGGTCGAACGGTCGGTCCGTGATCTGATCGCCGCGGCACTGGACGAGCACGTGGTCGTCGGCGAGGAGTACGGCGGCAGCGCCGGCGACGGACCCACCTGGTATTGCGATCCGGTCGACGGCACCACCAATCTGACCGCCGGACTGCCCTGGACCTCGTTCTCTCTGGCGATGGCGATCGGTCGTCAGCCGCTGGTCGGTGTGGTCGCCGACCCGTGGCGGCACGAGATCTGGCTGACCGCGGCCGACCGCGGCGTGCTGATCAACGATCGCCCGCTGGAACTCGACGATCGGCCCCGATCGTCGCTCACCGGCGGCGTGATCGGCACCGAATGGGCCAGCTACCGTCCGTGGGCCGGCATGCATTCCCTGCTGGATTCCCTGGCCGAGCGGCATTGCACGACGCGGGTGATGGGATCGTCGACCCTGACGCTGGCCCAGGTGGCGGTCGGCCGGACCGTCGGTGCGGTGATCGGTGAGTTCCATCCGGAAGATCATCTGGCCGCAACGCTGCTGTGCCAGCAGGCAGGCCTGGTCGTACGCGATCAGTCGGGCGAGCACCAGCCCTTCCCGGACGGTGGCGGCATCATGGTCGCCCGCCCCGAGGTCGCCGACGAGTTGTTCGACGTGTGGCAGCAGGCCATCGCGGCGAAATGATCATCGATCCCACGGGCGCTGAATTGCCGGCGACGAGCGGGAGCGGCCGGGGAGAATGATGCGCGTGGATGAGGTCGAGGTCGTCGTCGCGCACAGCGAGCGGGTGACAGTGCGGGTCGGCGAGGTGTTCCTCAAGATCGACTCCGACCAGACGCACCTCGACGTCGAGGTCGAGGCGATGGAGTTGGCGCCGGTACCGACGCCGGAAGTGCTGTGGCGCAAGCCTTCCGTGCTCGCGATCGGCAGAGTCCCGGGGCGCCCGGTCGCCAAACTCGGCGAACCGTCGACCGCCTCCCCCGCTGCCTGGGCCGCCGCGGGCGCGGCCGTCCGCGCTGTGCACGAGGCACCGTTGCCGTCGTGGCCTGGCGAAACCGTCGAAAAGATCAGGTCCGATCTCGATCAGGAGTGCGCCTGGCTGATCGACAGCGGCGTCCTGCCCGAGGACCTGGTCAGCCGCAATCGCCGGATCGCCGAGGCCGCGCTGAGACCCTGGACGCCGGTGTTCGTGCACGGCGATCTGCAGCCCAGCCACGTGTTCGTCGACGGGAACGAGATCACCGGGATCATCGACTGGTCGGAAGCTGCCCACGGCGACGCGCTCTACGACCTGGCCACCTTGACGATGGGCCATCCCACACATCTGCCCGACGTGCTTGCCGGCTACGGCGCCGAAGTCGATCTCGACCTCATCCGCGGTTGGTGGTCGGTACGCAGTCTGTCGGCAGCACGCTGGTTGCTCGAGCACGGTTTCGATCCGGACGCTCCCGGCTGCGAATTCGACGTGCTCAGATCGGCCCGGTGAGCGTTCAGCGGCGAATCGCGGCGATCAGCAACTCGGCAACACCGTCGGCGAATTTCTCCGGGTCGGTCTCCGGATGCGATTCCAGATAGCCGAGCATGGTGTCGATGGCGCCCTGATAGGTCACCGCCATCACCCGGGTGTCGAAATCGCGTACGGTGCCGTCCTGCTGACCGCGCCGAAACATCCGCTCCTGACCCCGATAGAGGTCTTCGTAGGCGCGCAGGTCGAGCCGCGGCGTACCGTCGGGCTGCCGGAGATTGCGGACCACCTCGTTGATCGCCCGCACCTCGATCGCGTTCGTCCGTTGCAGCTGTACGACCTGGCGCAGGGCGGCGCGGATGATGTCGGGCACGTCGGCGGTCAGGTCGATTCGGCCCGACATCTGCTCCCGTACGGTGTTCAACGCGGCCATCGCGGACTGCTCCATCAACGCGTCGCGGTCGCTGAAGTAGTGCGAGATCAGCCCCTTGGAGACCCCGGCAGCCTGGGCGATCCGGGCCAACGACGCCTGCCGGTAACCGTCTTCGGCCAGCACGGTGATGCAGCCCCGGATGATCTGGGCTCGCCGTGCGTCCTCGCCGAGCCGCCGGCGTCGGCCGGAAGAGTTCGCTGAGGTGGCCGCCACCCGGTCACTCTAGGAGGTGGCGCGCTCGCTCTCCTCACCGGTCGTCCGGCTCCGGGTCTGCCGTACCGCCTGCACGACCAGCAGCACGATCGCGACCATGAACACGGCGATGCCGATCATCTCGATCCGCATCCAGGTCGGGAAGAGGCCGAGCGCCGACTCGATGGCGTTCGCCACCAGCAGCACGCCGGCGATGATGCCGACGGCGATCAGGGCTCGGCGGCTGCCGGCTCTGGCGGCACGCAGCCGCAAGGCCAGCAGGATGGCGAAGACCGCAACGATCACGGCATGCACCCACGCCTCGGTGGTCGCTTCCGCAGACCCCGAGACCGACATGATCACCAGCGTCACCACAGTGCCGGCGGCCACCACCAGGTAGCCGACGACCACCGCGGTGACGGCCGTCAATCGAGAAGTGTTGTCCATGCGCGGGAGCTTATTGACCGCCTGGCCAATAGAGCTGAGCGCTCGCTGTGGATCAGCTGGCGCGACCTGGCGCCCAGGCGTGAGGAGGCGGATCGGTCAGGGTTCAGCCAGGGTCAGGACGCGGTCGCGGTGTTGTCGATCTTCTTGCCGAGCACAAAGGCGAGCACGTAGACGGCCACGAAGATCGCAGCCACCACGAACATCACCCCGACGATGAAGCCGAGCGCCAGCCCGGCGATCTGGGCCAGCCAACCCAGCGGATAGCCGACCGGCGTACGGAACAGACCTCCCGCCAGCAGACAAAGAAAGGCCGACCCGCCGGCCGTCACCGCGGCCGTCAACGGCTGAACACCGGCCAGCTGGGTCATCACCGGTATCGCCAGCGCGAACGCGATCAGCTCCAGGAAGAGCGTGATCATCATCGCCCGGCCCATCGGGTTGCCGGCTGCCAGACTCATCGCTGATCATCCCCATCGCGATCGGATTCGCCGTGATCGCCAGACCGCGACGTTGCACCGGGTTGGTCATCGTCTGCCAGCGGGCCGTACGCGCCGAAGTCCCCCGTCTCCGGTGCCTCGGTGCGCTCGTTCCCGGTCCCGTCCAGCAACTCGGCCTCGGTGGCGTCCTCGTCGAACTGCTCACCGTATTCGGGGCCGTAGGAATAGTCCTTCTCGTCCTCGGTGTCGCCCTCGTCCTCGATCAGCGGAGCCCCGGCGGCGTCCAGCACCCCTTCACCGCTGACCCGCGCAGCGGCCGGCCGCGGCTGCCCGCTGTCGTGGCCAACCAGCAGCGTGCGTGCTTCACCGACGGCGACCACCGAACCGGTGATCAACACCCCTGGTGCGGTGGCACCCTCGGTCTCGGCCAGCCCGATCGCGGCCTCGATCGCGTCGTCCATCCGCGGCGCCACCTGCACCCGATCGGCGCCGAAGATTCCGGCCGCCAGCTCGCCGAGTTCGTCGGCGGGCAGTCCGCGGTCGGTGGAGGCGACCTGGGTGGCGACGACCGAGGTGAACAGATCGGCGTACTCCCGCAGCAGCCCCTCCGCGTCCTTGTCCTTCATGATCGCGATCACCCCGACCAGCGGCGAGAAGTCGAAGGACTCGTTGATCGCCGCGGCGGTCGCCCGGGCGCCGTGCGGATTGTGTGCGGCATCGAGGATCACCGGCGGCGAACGCCGTACGATCTCCAGCCGGCCGGGTGCCTCGACCGCGGCGAATCCCTCCCGAACCACGTCGGGATCGATCCGGTTCAGCCCGGTGAACGCCTGCGCGGCGGCCAGTGCCAGGGCCGCGTTCTCGGCCTGATGGATCCCGTACAGCGGCAGGAAGATCTCGTCGATCGGCCCGTCGGCGGTGCCCAGCCGCAGCTGCTGACCGCCGACCCCCATCACCCGGTCCAGGACGCCGAATTCGATTCCTTCCCGTTGCACCGTCGCGCCGACCTCGGCGGCGCGCTGCAGCAGCAACCGCGCCACCTCGGGCTGTTGCCCGGCCAGGATCGCCTGCGCGTCGGCCTTGATGATGCCGGCCTTCTCGGCGGCGATCTTCTCCACCGTGTCGCCGAGCAGGTGGGTGTGATCGAGATCGATCGGCGTGATCACCGCGACCGACGCGTCGGCCACGTTCGTCGCATCCCAGGTCCCGCCGAGCCCGACCTCGACGACGGCCACGTCGACCGGCGCATCGGCGAAGGCGGCGTAGGCCATCGCGGTGATCACCTCGAAGAACGTCATCGCGACGCCGTCGATCCGCTGCTGATCGACCATCGCGACGTACGGTTCGACCTCGCGCCACAGCTCGTCGAACCGTTCGGCGCTGACCGGCTCGCCGTCGATCCGGATCCGTTCGGTCACGTCCATCAGGTGCGGGCTGGTGAAGCGGCCGGTCCGCAGGCCCACCGAGCGCAGCAGCGCGTCGATCATCGCCGCCGTGCTGCCCTTGCCGTTGGTGCCGGTCAGCTGGATCACCGGGTAGGCCCGTTGCGGGTCGCCGAGCAACTCCGTCAGCGCCGCCACCCGGCCGAGGCTGGGAGCGACCCGGTGCTCGGGCCAGCGGCCCTGCAGAGCGGCGACGATTTCGGCGTGCGTGGCGGCGGAAGAGTCCGCGGAATCAGAGTCAGACATCGCAGACGCGAGTCTACGGCCCGAGCCGACGGGCTCCGGACTTCGCGGCGTCCCGGTTTTCCGAAGGGGCTGCATAGCCCCTCGATCCAGAGCAATATGAACAGTGGCCCAACAGTTCCGACTGGTACGGAAGAAGGCGACGGGCATGGCAGCCCAACCGTCCACTGATTCACGCGAGCGCAGCGGCCCCGGCATCATCGCCCGGCTCGAACGACTGCAGGTGTGGTCGCTGTCCTACGGCTTCATCATCATCATCGGCCTCGGCTTCCTCTTCACCTTCTACGACATCTTCGACATCAACGTGTCCTTCATCCAGACCTGCGTCGACCTGAAGCCGGGCTGCACGCCCGAGACCGCGCTCGGCTCGCTGCCGCTGCCGGTGGTCCTCAACCTGGCGGGCTATGTGGTCGGCACCCTCGTGCTCAGCCCGGTCGCGGACCGGATCGGCCGCCGCAACATGTTGTTGATCACCATGTTGATCACCGGCCTCGGCTCGCTCTACAACGCGTTCGCGCCGGACTATGCGAACTTCGTCATCGCCCGGGTGATCACCGGCATCGGCATCGGCGCGGACCTGGCGATCGTGAACACCTACATCAACGAGGTCTCGCCGCGGCCGGCCCGAGCACGCTTCACCACGATGATCTTCATCAACTCTGCGGTCGGCGCCATGATCGGGATCTGGCTCGGGTTGATCTTGACCACCGAAGCCGAGAAGTGGCCGCTGGGCCTGCCGTTCGCGGTTGCCGGGCCGGCCTTCGGCAACGGCTGGCGCTGGATGTACGGGATCGGCGCGCTGCTCGCGCTGATCGCGGTGCTGCTGCGGATCCAGTTGCCCGAATCGCCGCGGTGGCTGATCGCCCGCGACCGGGCGCCGGAGGCCGATCACATCGTCGCCGACATGGAGGAACGCGCCCGCCATCGCGGCCCGCTGGCCGATCCGGATTACGACATTCCCGCGTCGGCGGTGACCCCGCCACCGCGGGTGCCCTACAGCACGCTCTTCACCAATCCGCTCTATCGGCGCCGGATCCTGCTGCTGTTCGCGCTCTGGTTCATCGGCTACATCACCGTCTACTCGTACGCGTCCGGCTTCACCAGTGTGTTGTCGGCATTGAAGTATCCGCCGCCGGAGGCCGGCGTGATCGCCGCGGTCGGCAGCTTCGGCTTCGTCGGCGGGACGATCGTGATGACGTTCATCGTGGAGAAGCTGGAACGTCGCTACTGGCTGCCGATCGCGGCCGCGGTGACGCTGATCGGGGCGTTCCTGATCGCCGTCGCCGGCACCCAGATCACCGTGGCGTTGATCGGTTCGATCTTGGTCTTCGCAGGGTTCAACCTCTGGGTCTCGCCGACCTACGCGCTGTCGGCCGAGTGTTTCCCGACCCGGGCCCGGACCACCGGTTTCGCGTTGGTGGACGGGGTCGGGCACATCGGCGGCGGCATCGGGGTGCTGGCGATCGCGCCGATCCTGCCGCACCTGTCCACCCTGGGCGCGCTGATGTTGATCTCCAGCTTCCTGGTGATCGCCGCCGTCCTGGCCCAGTTCACGCCGCACACCCGGGCCCGGAACCTCGACCACATCTCGCCTTGACCGGCTCCTGTTTACAAGAATCCTGCGCCAGTCGGCCGCTCCTCGGCTGTAGCGCGGGGTAAGGCCGCACTGGTGCAGCATTCTTGTGATCGCCGCGGGTATCGGATGTGCATTCGCACCCGCGTCCTTCGTAGGATTCACCGTTATGACGACTCTTGCATCCGGCCCACGTCCCGACGCAGCCGAATCGGGCGCGCCGAACGTACCGGATGTGCCGGAGAAGCCCGCACTGGAGGGGCTGGAGTCGAAGTGGATGGAGATCTGGCAGCAGCAGGGCACGTACGCGTTCGTCCGGCCGGAGGGTGATCCGCAGCGGGCGCGGGATCAGGTGTTCAGCATCGACACCCCGCCGCCGACGGTGTCCGGTTCCTTGCATGTGGGGCACGTGTTCTCCTACACCCACACGGACCTGATCGCCCGCTATCAGCGGATGCGGGGCAAGCACGTCTACTACCCGATCGGCTGGGACGACAACGGCCTACCCACCGAGCGCCGGGTGCAGAACTTCTACGGTGTCCGCTGCGACCCGAGCGTGCCGTACGACCCCGACTTCACCCCACCGGCCAAGCCGGACCCGAAGCGGCAGGTGCCGATCAGCCGACGCAATTTCATCGACCTCTGCCATCAGCTGACCAAGGTGGACGAGGCGGTCTTCGAGGATCTGTGGCGCCGGGTCGGGCTCAGCGTCGACTGGTCGACGCTCTACACCACCATCGGCGACGACTCGATTTCCGTTGCCCAGAAGGCGTTCCTGCGTAACGTCGCCCGCGGCGAGGCGTACCTGGCCGAGGCACCGACGGTGTGGGACGTCACCTTCCAGACCGCGGTGGCGCAGGCCGAGATCGAGGCGCGGGACTACCCCGGCGCCTACCACAAGGTGCAGTTCCATCGCGCTGACGGCGAACCGGTGATCATCGAGACCACCCGCCCGGAGTTGATCGGTGCCTGCGTCGCGCTGATCGCCCACCCGGACGACGAGCGCTATGCCGATCTCGTCGGTAGCACGGTGACCAGCCCTATCTTCGGTGTCGAGCTGCCGGTGTTGAGCCACCCGGCAGCCGAGCAGGACAAAGGTTCCGGTCTGGTGATGTGCTGCACGTTCGGCGATCTCACCGACGTGACCTGGTGGCGCGAGCTGCAGCTGCCGGCGCGGGTGATCATCGGTCGGGACGGGCGCATCCTGCGTGATCGCCCGGACTGGATCGGCGACGGCGCTGCCGCCCAGGGGTACGAGCAGTTGGCCGGCAAGACCACGTTCAGCGCCCGCGAGGCGATGGTCGGGCTGCTGCGCGATGCCGGTGATCTGATCGGCGATCCGACCCCGACTCAACGGAAGGCGAATTTCTTCGAGAAGGGCGACAAGCCGCTGGAGATCATCTCCACTCGGCAGTGGTACATCGCCAACGGCGGCCGTGATGCCGCGCTGAAGCAGCAGTTCCTGGCCCGCGGTGAAGAGCTCGGTTGGGTGCCCGAGCACATGAAGCACCGTTACGACAACTGGGTCAACGGGCTGAACGGTGACTGGCTGATCTCTCGCCAGCGCTTCTTCGGTGTGCCCTTCCCGGTCTGGTACCGGCTGGACGCCGATGCCCAGCCTGACTACTCGGACCCGATCGTCCCGGACGAGGACATCCTGCCGGTCGACCCGAGCACCGATCTGCCGCCGGGCTACACCGCAGCACAGCGCGGCGAGCCGCAAGGCTTCATCGCCGACCCCGATGTGATGGACACCTGGGCGATCTCGTCCCTGTCACCACAGATCGTCTGCGGCTGGGAACGTGATCCGGACCTGTTCAAGATCACCTTCCCGATGGACCTGAACACCCAGGCGCACGACATCATCCGCACCTGGCTCTACGACCGGGTGGTGCGAGCTCACTTCGAGAACGGATCCCTGCCCTGGAAGCGATCCATGATCAGCGGCTTCGTGATGGATCCGGACCGGAAGAAGATGAGCAAGTCCAAGGGCAATGTGGTGGTGCCGACCGAGGTGCTCGAACGGTACGGCTCGGACGCGGTCCGCTGGCGTGCGGCCAAGGCCCGTCCAGGTCTGGACTCGCCGTTCGACGAGCGCGAGATGAAGGTCGGCCGCAGGCTGGCGCTGAAGGTGCTGAACGCCAGCAAGTTCGTTCTGTCGTACGGGATTCCCGCCGCGGGCACGCCGATCACCGAGCCAGTTGATCAAGCTCTGCTGGCCGGCCTGCAGCGGGTGATCATCGAGGCGACCGAGGCGTTCGAGGCATACGACTACACCAGCGCGCTGGAGATCACTGAGCGCTTCTTCTGGTCCTTCTGCGACGACTACCTGGAGTTGGTCAAGGAGCGCGCCTACGGTGCCGCCGGTGAGGATGCTGCTCGGTCCGCACACACCGCGCTGGCGATCAGCCTGGACGCGATCCTGCGGCTGCTGGCGCCGTTCATCCCGTACGCGACCGAGGAAGTCTGGTCCTGGTGGAAGTCCGGTTCGATCCACACCGCTGCCTGGCCCACCCCGGAGGAGATTCCCAACGACCGCGGCGATGCGTTGTTGCTGGACGCGGTGGCGACGGCCTTGATCGCGGTCCGTGGCGCGAAGTCGCAGCGGAAGGTGTCGATGAAGGCCGAGGTCAGCCGGATCGAGTTCGCCGGTCAGGGTGAGGTGCTGGAGCGGCTCAAACAGGTCGAGTCCGATCTGCGCGCGGTCGGCCGGATCACCGGTGAGGTGCTGTGGGCCGAGTCCGACACCGAGCTCGTGGTCGAGGTGGAGTTGGCGGAGCTGCCCAGCTGATCTTGGTTCGCCGTCCGTCGGCGCGACACGCTCAAGGGACGGACGGTACTGGTGTTAACGGTGTGGCTAGGTGAAGACTATGGGCTGCGGCCCGCCAGGATCGCAGCAACAGATACCCCGAACGCGGGTCTCACCCCAAGGAACGATCATGAATTACTTCAACAGCTTCTGGCACATCATCTGGACGATGTTCTGGGTGTTCGCCTTCTGCGCCTACCTGATCGCGTTGTTCTCGATCATCACCGACCTGTTCCGTGATCGCGGGCTCAAGGGTTGGATGAAGGCGATCTGGTTGGTCTGCCTGTTCTTCCTGCCGTTCGCCACCGCGCTGGCCTACCTGATCTTCCGTGGTCGCGGAATGTCGCAGCGGAGCGTGAAGCAGGCCGAGGAGAACCGGCAGCAGGCCGAGTCCTACATCCGCGACGTCGCAGGCAGCAGTGCCTCGGACGAGATCGCCAAGGCCAAGGGTCTTCTCGACGCCGGCACCATCACCCAGCAGGAGTACGAGCAGCTCAAGGCTCGTGCGCTGGCCGGGGAGGCCAAGCTCTCCTGAAGCGGGGCCTCCTGAAGCGAGCAGGGCTAACTGAACCCAGCCCCGCTCTCTGAATCGTGAAGGCCGCCGGGCTTGTCGGTGATCAGCCGACCTTCGCCCGGCGGCCTTTCGTATGCCCGCCCATCACCAGCCGCGCGCGAAACCGGCCGGCCACCAACAGCCGCGCGCAAGATCGACCCGCGCACGGGCTATTTCGGGTGCGCGGGTCGATTTGGCGCGCGGCTATGGGGTCCAGCTCCTGTCGGGCCTGCCGCTACAGCGCCAATCGCATGATCGTCAGGTCGAGCCAGCGATTGAACTTGGTGCCGATCTCTCGGAGCGTCCCGACGGTCTCGAAACCCAGCCGGGCGTGCAAGGCGATGGAGGCCGTGTTGGAGGACTCGATGTCGGCGAGCATCACATGCAGGCCGGATTCGCGGGCGCCGTCGATCAAGGTCGCCAGCAGCCGGCGGCCCAAACCCCGGCCGTGATGCTCACCGGCCACGTACACCGAATCCTCGCCGGTGAAGCGATATCCCTCCTTCGCCCGCCACGGCGACCAGGACGCGAAACCGGCCACCTGACCGTCGCACTCGGCCACGTACACCGCTCTGCGGCCGATCAACTCGTCCCACCAGGCAATCGCTTCGTCCGGCGGCTGCAAGACGGTGGTCCAGATCGCGGTGCTCTTCTGGATCGCGTCGTTTCGCAACGTACGGATCTCCTCGACGTCCTCGCGTCGTCCGGGTCGGATGAAATAGGGGTCGGCCGCTGAAGTCACTCGCACATTCTTCCGCCGTCCGACAACCGCGCGCGAGACGTGCCGCCGACCAACAGCCGCGCGCAAGATCGACCCCCGCACCGGATACATCGGCTGCGCGGGCCGATTTCGCGTGCGGCTGTGTGGTTGTGACCGCTAGACGATCGCGCGCATGATCGTCTGTCCGGTGCCGACGTCGTCGATCTCCAGCGAGTTGATCTCGGACAGCGACAACGTGCTGGTCATCGAGGTACGCACCCGCTCGCCGGGCGCCGCGGGCCAGCTCGTGCCGCGGGTGCGGTCACCGTTCTGATCGACGACATAGAGCGCGTATCGGCCGGTGCTGCCGTAGCCGGCGGTGTTGGCGTACTGGCATTCGATGTTGATCTTGGTACCGCTGCCGGTGCCGGTCAGGTCGGCGACCGCGATCATGGTGCTGGGCCGGACCGGCGCGAACGCCAGCCGGACGTCGTTCGGCAGCGTCACCGACGGTGCCGGGGCCGGCGGCCCGGCGATGGTGTCCCGGATCAGGTAGCCGCCGACACCACCGATGATCAAGGCGATCACCACCACGGCGACCAGCAGCAGCCGACCGGGCAGCGACCGCCCGCGAGGCGGGCTCATCCGCCGGATCGACTCCGGCAGCCCCCGATCGCCGGCTTGTTGATCATGATCGTCGAGCAGCCGTTCCTCGTTCAGGGCTACGGCTTCGGCGGCCGGCAACTGAGACAGCAAACCGGGCATCGCGGCCAGCTCACTGACCGCCGTACGACAGTCGGCGCAGTCGGCCAGATGATCTTCGAAGGCATGCCGCTGCGGCACGGTCAGGGCACCGAGCACGTAGGCGGCGTCCCAATCAGCAAAGCGATCCGGTTCGGTCACGGCCTCGTCACTCCCCTCTCCTGCAAGATCATCCGCAGATGCCGCAGGCCGTAGTGCAGCCGCGACTTCACCGTACCCTCGGCGATCTGCAGCCGCTGCGCGATGTCGGTCGTGCTGCGGCCCTCGTAGTAGGCAGCGATCACCACTGCCCGATGATCACTGGACAGCCCGGCCAGCGCGTCCGCGATCAGCCAGCGGTCCAGCAGTTGATCGGTACGGTCCTGTGTCTCGCCGCCGGTGGCAACCGGGTGGTCGCCGTTCCGCGGCTCGGAACCGTCGCCGACCGTCTCCCGCCGCACCGGCGCGCTGCGCCAGCGATCGATCACCAGCCGCCGAGCCACCGTGAACAGCCAGGCCCGGGTGCCCGCCTCGTCCCGATCCGCCAACTCGCCGGTGCGCCATGCCCGCAGCAGCACCTCCTGCACGATGTCCTCGGCGACCTGCCGGTCCTGGGTCAGCGACAGCACGAAGCGCCACAGCTCGCCCGCATGGCGATCGTGGATCAGCTGCCAGGCCGGTTCGGCTAGTCCGGCCATGAGCTGGCTGGGCGATCCATGTCGTGCTACCGCCTCTCCTCACTTGTCCCTCACCCAGGACTACGGTCTGCCCGCCCGGACGGTTCACGGGGTACGCCGGTCGTGCCGACCGGTTCCAGCCTGCCCGATCGAGCCCCGACCGCGCAGCGTCCGACCTGGCTGCACCGACCCGAGCGCGCCGTCACCCGCAAAATCCAGCACGAGCCGGAAGTTCGACGACCGAGAGCCGTTCGACGCCCCGAAAGTCCAGCTCGTGCCGGAAATTTGCAGGGGACGTGAACGGGCGGCTGGGCCCTCTCGTTGTTCTGACGAACTCTGTCGGCGCTGATCGGGGATCGGCCGAACCTCAGTGAGGAACCATGATCACGATCAACGGACTACCGCTGCATCCGCTGCTGATCCACGTGGTGGTGGCGCTGCTGCCGCTGACCGCCCTGATGGCGGTGCTCGGCTCGATCTGGCCGGCCGCACAACGCAAGTTCGGACTGTTGACCCCGTTGGCAGCACTCGGGGTGCTGGCAGCGGTGCCGGTGACGATCATGGCCGGTGACCAACTGGCGGCGGAGCTCGGACTCGGCGCGGCCATCGACCGGCACGCCACACTGGCTCGGCGACTGTTGCCGATGTCGATCGCGTTGTTCGCGGTCACCGCGGCGCAATGGGGCTATCTACGTTTCCTGCCCCGGCGTCGCTGGCTGACCGTCGTCATCGCGGCGGTGGTGATCGCCGTCGCCGCCGGTACGACCGTGCAGCTGGTGATGGCCGCTGACGCGGGCGCGCAGATGGTGTGGGGCCACGTCGGCGGCTCGCGCTGATCGCCCGCTCGGCGCACGTCCTACGGCCCGTTCTCGTTCCCCCGTCGCCCGGATGAGACCGGGAAGATCGACGTCGAGCGGGCACCGTAGGGTGGTCGTCGTGACTGTCGACGCCGACCAACCCGTCTTCGATCAAGCCCACTTCGACTACTCGCCGTGGGGATTCTGGCACCGTGCCGACGAACAGGCGCAGCAACACCAACGCGAGTTGCAGCGGCGTGCGCTCGAGCAGCATCCGGACTGGTCCTTCGGCGAGCAATGTTTCGTCAGCGAACTGGCCGCCGTCCAATGCGACACACTCCAGCTCGGTGATCGCAGCTACATCGCCGGCCACGCCTACCTGAGCCACGACGTGATCATGGGCCGGGACTGTACGGTCAACGCGTTCACGGTGGTACGAGGCAAGATCACCATCGGCGACGCGGTGCGGATCGGTGCCCACACGTCGATCCTCGGCTTCAACCACACCATGACCGATCCGGACGTCGAGGTGTTCCGGCAACCGACGGTCGCCCGCGGCATCAGCATCGGTTCGGACGTCTGGATCGGTTCCCAGGTGGCGATCGTGGACGGTGTGACCATCGGCGACAAGGCGGTGATCGCGGCCGGCGCCACGGTCACCAAGGACGTTCCCGCGGGAGCGGTGGTCGGCGGAACCCCGGCCCGGCTACTGCGTTGGCGAGTGCCGCCGGCCGACGCCGCACCCCGTACGGGATCGGATGATCTTGCCGCCAAGGTGCGCGGCTTCGCCGATCGGGCACGGTCGGAGGCGGCCGAGATCCTCAACCGGGCTTGGGATCCGGAGCGACAGCGCTTCACCGACCGGCCCGGTACGCCGTTGAAGGTGCGCCCGCAGTGCGACGCGATCGAGATCGCCGACATGCTGCTCGGTACGGCCCCGACGCAGCGGCCGGTCGACGAACAGATCGGCTGGCTGCGCGGTCTTCAGGATCCGAAGTCCGGTCTGTTGCCGGAGATCGAGCCCGACGGCACTCCCGGTGCGGCACCCGGTCCGGGTCTGGCCGGGCTGCATGAGGGCGACAGCGCCTATCACGTGCTCTGCGTGGGATATGCCCTCGACGTGCTCGGCAGCAGCTTTGCCCATCCGATCAGCGCGGTCGCCGAAGCCGAACCGGCTGAGTTGATCAACTTCCTGGATTCCCTGCCCTGGAAGGAAAAACCGTGGAGTTCCGGGCATCAGGTGGACGCGCTGGGGACCGCTTTGCGGTGGAACCGTCCGGCCGGTGCCACGTCGCGGCCCGGTACCGAGGAAGCGCTCTGGGGCTGGCTCGGCCTGCACACCGATCCGCGGACCGGGATGTGGGGCGAGTCGGACGGTCTTGATCAACTCCAGGTGGTGAACGGGTTCTACCGGGCCTCGCGCGGGACCTACGCACAATTCGGAGTGCCGCTGCCGTTTGCGGAGCGGGTGATCGACACCGTGCTCGCACACGCATCGGTCCAGCGCTACTTCGCCCCCGAACGGCAGAACGCCTGCAACGTGCTGGACGTGATCCATCCGCTCTGGCTGGCCGGCCGGCAGACCGACCATCGGCGCAGCGACGTGGTGGCTCTGGCCCGTACGCTGCTTGTGGACGCGATCGGCCACTGGACGCCCGGGCAGGGATTCGGCTTCCAGGCTCCGTCCGCCGGTGCGGCCTCGGTCGCCGCCACCGTTCCCGGCCTGCAGGGCACGGAGATGTGGCTCAGCATCGTCTGGCTGCTCTCCGACGTCCTCGGCCTGTCCGGCGAGCTCGGCTACCGGCCCCGCGGCGTCCACCGCCCCGAGCCCGCCCTGACTCTGCGCGCGTCCTGAGCGATCGAGCCCGGATCCCCGTCCGGTCCACACAGCCGCACCACTTACCGCCAGCCGCACCGGTTGCAACCGGTGCGGCTGGCGGTAAGTGGTGCGGCTGTGTGGACGAGCGGGTGATTAGGCCTTGCGGAGCAGGGAATTGAGCTCCTCGCGTACGCGCAGGAGGTGCGCCGGATCGGTCGGGTAGTTGGTCAGCGACAGGTCGCCGTCCGGGTTGATGATCTTGATCGCCGCGTCCGGGCCGAACCGGTCGCGGACCAGTTGCAGGGCACGATGATCATTGATCGCCTGGGCCGCGACGCGATGCCGGGTCGACTCGACCACCGTACGATCCGGGCCGGGATAGACGATGAACGGGTCGCCGGCCGGGAAGGACCCGTCCGCGCAGGTGTCCTTCCACGGATCGAGGTGGCTGCGTGAGTGGACGGCGTTGTAGAAGTTGAAGCCCCAGTGCAGGAAGCCGCGGGCACCGAGGGCGAAGAGCTGCTGACCGATCACCCGGTGCCGGGCCGGCGGCATCGCGATGAAGCGGTTGGCGACGATCTTGTTCTGGCTGACGCAGTAGTAGAGCCACAACGGGTCCACCCCGCCGGCAAGGAACGGCTCGGCATGGTTGGTCGCGACCACCGGCTGCCGGACCACGCCTTGGGTGTAGAAGTCGTAGTCGCTGAGGGCATCGGCCACCAGCCACCCCTGAAGCAGGTCCTCGACCACGGCCCGGGCGGCCCGATAGCTCTCCAGATGATCACGGGACGGCTCGTCGGAGATGTGGAAGATCACCTTCGACGGATCCCAGTGATCACGCAGCACCTGTTGCAGTGCCGGCAGGAACTGTTGCAGGAAAGAGCGATAGGCCGGATCCGTGGCCGGCACATCCCATCCGAAGATCTGCTGCAGTTTGCCGTCCACCTCGGCGTCGATGGCCGGGGTCGCCCGGGCTCCCCACTGGGTGAAGAGGTGCGCCAACTCCACGTACTGGATTCCGTACGCGGCGAACAACTTCAGCCAGCGTTCGAGCCGGGAGAAGTCGAAGTCGTAGTGATCACCGGTTCGGCGGATGCCGACCAACTGCACCGGCGTCCGCCGGGTGCCGACCGCGGTGTCCAGCGGCGGCGTCCAGATCGGGGTCAGCAGTCCGTTGATCCCCATCCGCGCAGCACTCGCGACGAAGGCGTCCAACGCCCGCCAATGATCTTCGTCGTACGCGGTGCCGCCGTAGTAGTCCAGCAGGCAGTCGGTGTGCAGCCACTGGGTGTTGACGATGTCCAGCGGCGGCAGCTCCTGGTTGACCACCGTCACCGCGACTCGATCGGCGTACAACCGCTCACCGGTACGTCCATGATCAACAGTGATCTGCAGTTCGAGTTCGGTGGTCGTCCCGTCGAGCCGCGCCGACGGGTCCACCCGGATGTCGAACCACGTGCTCTTCCAATGTCCGACCAGCGGCTCCACCCGGCCGTCCGGCAACCGGCGCAGCGGATCGGGATACAAGCCGGGGCTGTCGACCAGATAGTTCTCGTCGTGATCGGGGAAGGCCGGCAGGGTGGCCGGCACCAGGTCGACCGCGTACACCTTGGTGTACGGGGCCGCGGAGCCGGCGATGTTGATCTTGATCGGATCCGAGCTGGCCCGGGCTTTGGCCGGCGGTTGGACGGCCAGCTGGAAGGAGTGGTCTTCGCCCAGAAAAACCGACCGCGACAGTGCTCGATCGATCGGCCGCGGTTCGACCGTCGGCAGCACGGTCTCCAGCGCATCGGTCAGGACGAATTTCCAGGACGAGGACATGCAGCGCTCCTATGCGAGTGATGATCAAGAGACGCTATCGCGTACGCGGCAGCCACGCACCGCTGGTCATCGGCGAGCCCGGCGCCGGCGAGCACTTTCCGCGGGCTTCATAACCATCACGACACAACGTTGGCAAACCGGTGGCAAAACGTTCCAGTTCCGCGGTGGATGGTGACAACATTCCCCGCGGAGCTCGCTCGGTCGCGGAGAAAGGCTTTTCCGCGGTTCCCGGGCTCCTCCGGTTTCAGTTCAAAGGAGAACTCGTGTCAGCGTTCCATGCCACACCCCGACTCAGCCGGCGTACCGTCCTGGCCGGAGTCGGAGCCACCGCCCTACTCGGCGGCGCCCTCACCGGCTGCAGCGATTCCACCGACAAGAAGAACACCGCCACGGCGAACGAGACGGTCAAGCTGCCGACCTACACGCCGGCCACGATCGCCAAGCCGGACTTCCCGGGCACCGAGCAGGGCGTCGAGCCGGCGTACAAGCTGTTCCCGAGCGACCACAACAAATCGGTGGCCGACAAACCGGGCACCGGCAAGGACACCGTCACCGGCATGGTGATCACCTACGCGGCGTTGCCGCCCGGCGTCGGACGTAACCCGTACTGGCAGGGCCTGAACGAACGGCTCGGCATCGACCTCAAACTGCAGATGACACCGAGCGCGGACTACGTGCAGAAGTTCTCCACCACCATCGCCGGCAACGACCTGCCGGACATGATGCTGACCCAGGTGGTGGCGAATTTCCCGTCCCTGTTGGACAAACGCTTCAGTCCGCTGGACGAGTATCTGGGCGGCGACGCGGTCAAGGACTATCCCAATCTGGCCAACATCCCCACCGACATCTGGAAGTCGGTGATCTACAACGGCAAGATCTACGGCCTGCCGTTGCCGCGCGGACTCGTCGGTAGCTACAACTTCATCCGCGCCGACCTGTTCAAGAAGGCCGGGGTGTCCACCGCGCCCAAGTCGTTCGACGAGTTGATGGATGCGAGCAAGGCGCTCACCAACCCGAAGAAGCGTCGCTGGGGCTACGACATGATCGGCCACGTCCAGGCACTGATCGGGCGAATGAACGAGGAGCCCAACAGCTGGGCCGTCGACTCGAACGGCAAGTTCACCCACCGGTACGAGACCGACGCCTATCAGCGCAGCGTCAGCGACGTGATCCAGATGTGGAAGGCCGGCGTCCTGCACCCGGACGCGTTCAATCCCCAACAACCGTTCAAGGACCTGTTCGCTGCGGGCACGGTCGCGATCAACGCCTCCGACGGTTACACCGGCTTCAACGGATATTGGACGAACGGGCTGGAGGGCGATCCGAACTTCGAGCTCGGCTTGATGCCGGCCTACAAACGCGACGGCGGCGGACTGGCGCCGTGGGCGCTCGGGTCCGGCAGTTTCGGGATGGCGTCGATCAAGAAGATGGACGCCGATCGGATCAAGCTCTGCCTGCGGATGGCCGACTACTTCGCAGCACCGTTCGGCAGCGAGGAGTACTACTACCTCTCTTACGGCAAGGAAGGTGTTGATCACACCGTCGACAAGAACGGCAACCCGACACTGACCGACACCGGCAAGACCAACCTCACCCTGCCGATGCGCTACCTCGGTGACTCGACCAAGGTCAGCTACTCCCCCGGCCGACCGCAGGACGCCAAAACCCAGCACGACTACCAGTCGCTGGAGGTTCCCCACGGCGTGCAGAACGCGGCCCTCGGGCTGTTCTCCAACGCTCAGGCGACCAAGAACGCCACCGCGGACAAGGCGTTCAACGACACGGTCAACGACATCATCCAGGGCAGGAAGCCGTACTCGGAACTGAAGAACGCGATCTCGACCTGGCAGAACGCGGTCGGCAACGAGATGCGGACCGAATACCAAGATCAATACAAGAAGGCCAACGGCAGCAAATGATCATGTCTGACACTGCGACCGAAGCACCTCCGTACGCTCTGCCCGACGACACGTCACTTCCGTACGGTCGTGGCGAGTTGACCGGGATCTTCCCGCCCTCGCGGGTACGGGCCCGGCTCGCCGGCTGGGAGCCGTTTCCCAAGATCACCGATCGAGCCGGCTGGCAGGCGGTGCCGGCCAGGGTACGCAACCAGACACTGGCGCGTGCCGAAGAAGCCCTGCAGGCTCCGTGGCCCGAGCTGCGGGCATCGGTCTTCGCCGACTTCTACCGCAACGGCGACCGGTCCCGGTTCGAACTGCCGCACTTCGAACGCCGCAAGCTGCTGCGTGATCTTGTCCTCGGCGCGTGTCTGACCGATGATCAGCGCTTCATCGATCCGATCATGGACGCGGTCTGGTCGATCTGCGAGGAGTCGTTCTGGGGCGTCGCCGCGCACTCCTTCTCTCGGCGCCATGATCAACTTCCGCTGCCGGCGACCGACGAGCCGGTGATCGACCTGTTCGCCGCCGAGACCGGCGCCCAGCTCGCCTGGACCAGATACCTGCTCGGTGAACGACTCGCCGACGCCGGTGGGGTCGCCTTCGACGAACGCGTGGTGGCCGAGATCGATCGCCGGCTGCTGACGCCGTTCCTGGAGCGGGACGACTGGCACTGGCTGGCCAAGGAACGCACCGGCGCCAACAACTGGACGCCCTGGGTGTGCTCCAACCTGCTGGTGGCGACCCTGCACACCGAATCCGACACCGACCGCCGGGCGGTGATCGTGAGCAAGATCATCGCGTCCCTGGACGTCTACGTTGATCAGCTTCTGCTCGACGGCGGCTGTTCGGAGGGCCAGTCCTACTGGGCGGTCGGTCCGGCGAAGCTGATCGACTGCCTGGACGCGCTGTACGGGGCCAGCAACGGCGAGTTGAACGGTTTCGACGTGCCCAAGGTGGCGGCGACCAGTCGCTACCCGGTGGCGATGCACGTCGGCGGACGGCGGATGATCCAGCACGCGGACGGTCACGGCGTCTGGTTGCTGGAAGGTTCGGTGCTGCATCGGGCCGGTCGCCTGCTCGATGATCAACAGGCCCGTGATCTTGCCGTTCAGCTTCGCGACGCGCCGGGCGGGCGCCACGAACGCGCGAAGACGAACCTGTGGCGTGGCCTGTCGGAGTTGTTCGAACCGGGCTTCGTCGACGCACCGCCGACCGCCGCGCCGTTGATCAAGGAACGCTGGTTCGGTGACCTGCAGGTCCTCGTCGCCCGGGAGCAGGAAGGCAGCACCGACGGATTCCTGCTCTGCATGAAGGCCGGCAACAACGCCGAGCACCACAACCACAACGACGTCGGCGGAGTGTCGGTGGCCGTCGACGGTCATCATCTGGTGATCGACCCCGGCGTCGGCGTCTACTCCAAGAAGACCTTCAGCCCGCAACGGTACGAGCTGTGGGAGATGAACAGCGACTGGCACTGTCTGCCGATCATCAACGGCGTGGTGCAGTCGGCAGGCGAGCAGTTCGCCGCCAGTTCCGCCGAAGTTGATCATGACGGCAACTCGGTCACGATGACCGCCGAGCTGGCCGCGGCGTGGCCGCCGGAGGCCGGCATCCACTCCTATCGCCGCAGCGCGACCCTGGACCGGGACAACCACCGGATCGTCGTCAGCGACCGCTGGCAGGGCGAGGGCGTGACCTCGCTCGTGCTGCCGCTGACCCTTGCCGTGCCGCCGATCCTCGACAGCGATCGGATTTCGTTCGACCCGGGCGGTCGGCGCGTCGAGCTCGCGATCGACCGGGCAGCCGAGATCGCCGTTGAGGAGAAGCCGCAGGACGATCCGAACCTGCGGGAGCTCTGGGGCGAGCGAATCTGGCGGCTGTTGATCACTCCCGCTGAACCAGTCAGCGAAGGCAGCCTGACGCTGACCTTCCGGCTTTGACCTTCCCGGCTTGGCGTTCGGCGGATCGGGAGTTGATCAGTTCCCGATCCGCTGCTCGGTCCCGTCCGGCCAGTTGATCTTCAGGGCCTCGGTCGACTCGACGGTCACCGAGGGCCACGAGATCTCCGGCTGCTCGTCGGCGTCGTAGAGCGAGATGCCGACGACGTGCCAGGTGTCGGCCGCCGGCTTCGGGTACTCGACCTGGTTGATCAACAACTGCGAGCCGAACGGATTCGCGGTCGGATGCCTCACCGCGACAATCGAGCCGTCGCCGACCAGCGATCGCACCTCGCTCACCAGCCCGCTGCGAGCACCTGGCCGCGGCTGCTGCGGAATCGCGAAACCTGAGATCAGCATCCGCCCGGCTTGATCTTCATCGGCGCGTTGCAGGCGCACCGCGCGGACTTCGACGCAGCCGCGGATCGCCGACCAGCAACGGATTCGGTCCCATCGGCTCGAGGCGATCAGCAGATCGTCCTGGTCCTCCGCGGACAGCAGGTCGAACCCGGACCGATCAGTGACAGATCCGTCGGAGTTGATCAACACGACCTGATTGTCCGCCACCTCGGCAGCATCGGCGAGCGGCGCGGTGACGGTCGAGTAGGCCAGCCGACCGTAGAGCGGATCCTCGTGGTCCCCATGATCAACACCGTGATTGATCACCCGGACGATGCCGTCCGAAAGAGTGCCCGACACCAGCCAGCCTGCCTGCGGAATCGCGCCCCGGACGTCGGAAACCTCGACCGGCAGGGGTTCCTCCGGTACCGACCAGAAAGGATCATCGGCCGGCATGACCAGGCCTGCGAGTCCGAGACTCGACCAGTAGGGCGAGCCGGGACCGGAGTAGCTCTGCCGCATCGGCTCGAACTGATCCAGCCAGCCGATGCCGAGCAGCCCGCTGTCGTCGAACGCGCCGCGATCGACGAAGTAGCGAACACCGCCCAGACCCAGTCGCCGCAACTGACCGGGCGGCAACGGCGACGCGTCGAAGATCGCGCCGGCCCAGGGCGCGCCGAGCGTCGCGTACCGGTAGGTCAGCGATCGTCCCTGGAACAGCGACGCGCCGTCGCCGCCCCATAGATTCACCGCGGTGGAAAGGTAGTCCGACAACCGCGCCCGAAAACGATCTTGAAGCTCCTCGACGCCCGGGACACCGGCGGACATTCGGCAATACCACAAGGAGAACAGCTGCATGACCCAGCCGTTGTACCAGTCAATGCTGCCCGCAGCGCCGTCGCGGTACCATCCTCCGCGGCCGTCGATCTTGCCGAGGTACCACTCGTCCATCGTGGCGATGTTGCGGTCGACCAGTTGTTGATCATGGGACGCGCCGACGGACCGCAGAAAGGCCTGAGTGACGTTGCAGAACCAGCGCCAGTTGTTGTCCGGGTAGCGCAACTCCGCGCTCGGTACGAGCCAGTCGATGATGTGCTGCTGGGTCGCGGCATCGAGCCGGTCCCAGATCCAGGATCGGCTCTCGTGCAGGGCGATCGAAATCGCCGCGGCCTCCACCCTGGTCTGGGGAATGTCGGCCAGCAGCGGCCAACGCTCCGCTGACGCCGGATCGGTCCCGGCCCGCAGCCCGGCCGCGTACCAACCGGCATGATCCTGCGGGTCGTCGCTCGCTCCGGACAGCCGGAAACCGGCTGCCAGGAAGGACCGGGCGAAGGCCTCGAGCCCGTCGCTGACCGGCCCGGCCCCGGATGCCGGGCCGGGCAGGTCGAATCGTGCATGACCCGGAGTCGCCCACGGACGCAACGCGAGCAGTGTGCGGTCGGCCAGCGACTCCAGGTCCTTCCGCCCCCATCCGGTGTAGGGAGCAGCCGGGTCCGGGTGCGGAAGTTGATCATGCATGGTTACTTGGTACCACCGTTCTTCTGCAGTTGATCTTGGTATTCCTTGCGCATCTTGTCGCCACCACCCGAACGCCAGGCGCTCAGCAGGCTGTCCAGCTCGCTGAGCGGCTTACGCCCCTGGATGATCTGGTTCACGCCATCGTTGAAGTTCTTGTCGATGGTCGCATTCTTCGACGCGTACGCGTTGGAGAACAGGCCCACGGTCGGGTTCTCCAGTCCGTTCGGCAGCACGGCTGCCTGGTACTCGTGCTGGGTGTCGGCATCCTGCGGCCGTCCTGGCTGGTAGAGCACGCCCGGTGAATCGGCCATGTAGCGGATCGGGATCACCGTGTTGGTGGTGCCGGTCTGGGTCAGCACCGGGTCGCCGGTCGAGCTCATCTTGTGGTCGACGCCGTTCTCGCCGTAGAGGCGGTAGAGGTACTCCTCGGTGCCGAACGGTGCGGCGAGCCAGTTCAGCACCCGCAAGATCAACTTGATCTTGTCGGGGCTGTCCTGCTTCTTCAGGCCGGTGAAGCCGTTGCCGTAGATGCCGCTGCCGAGCATCCAGCGGGCCAGCTCGGACCCGTCCCGCTTGTAGGTCTTCATCAGACCGAGCTTGAATCCCGGAGTCGACTCGTTGTCGGAGATGTACTGGGTCCATCCCGGATAGCCGTCCCACGCGTTGATCGCGCAGGTGCCGGCGTTGAAGAGCTGCTTGAACGGCTGCGAGGTGTCGAACGCGTCCGGGTGGATCACGCCGCTCTTCCACATGGCGATCAGGTCGGTGATCGTCTGCTTGTACTCCTCACTCTCGTACGCGTTGGTGAGCTTGCCGCCCTCCTCGCGCCAGACGTTGGGCTCGGCGTTCATCATCGCCAGCAGGCGCCGCGGCTGGTTGATCAGGCTGAAGGCCCAGCGACGCTTCTTCGGGTCGGTCAGCTCCTTGGTGACCTTGACCAACTCGTCGTAACCCTTCGGGTCGGTCGGCAGGCCCTTGGCCTCGAACAGATCCTGACGGATGAAGTTGTAGTTGCCGATGATGCCGCGGGTAATCGGGATGCCGTAGATCTTCCCGTTGTAGATGGTCGGCTTCCAGGACGCGGTCGGCAGGTTCGCCAGGTTCGGGTACTCCTTGACCGCGTCACCGGCCAGATACTCGTCCAGCGGGGTGAACTGCTTGTCCAGCAGCGACGGGAAGTTCGCCACAACCTGCATTTGTAACGTGTCCGGCAGGTCCGAGCCGGCGATGGTGGTCGCGAACTTCTGCGTGTAGTCGGCGTTGCCGACCATCTGCAACTTCAGGTCGACACCGAGGCGCTCGTTGAGGCCGGCCCAGTAGGTGTTCTTCGGCGGCCCCGGCGGGACGGCGTAGTAGATGTTGGCCATCCCGGTCACGGTTTCCTTGCCGGTGCCCGGCTTGTCCGGGACCGACTTCGGGTTTTCCTTGGGCCACCGCCGAAAGCCCGCCATCACACCGTCGGAGGTGGTCGGCAGGTCGGGCTTGATCCCGGTGTACTCGACGTAGGCGGGCAGCTTGGCCGACTCGTTTTTCGCGGCGGTGTTGTTGTCGGCGGTGCTGCCGCCACCACAGGCGGTCAGGCTTGACGTACCGGCCAACAGCGCGACGCCGCCGGCTCCTGCGAGCAGCGTTCGGCGGTTGAGCCGAGGATGAGTGAAAGCGGACATGGAACAACTCCTTACTTGACCCCAAGGGCATTGCTGGAACGCACAGGCGACCGGTGAGCGATGGCTCACCGGTCGCCTGATGATCTACGTTGAACGGACAGGCCCGATCAGTGCTGTCGGTTTGCACCGACCATGATCATTTGGCACCGCCGTTCTTCTGCAACTGTTCTTCGTACTCCTTACGCATCTGGTCACCGCCGCCGGAGCGCCAGGCGCTCAGCAGGCTGTCCAGCTCGCTGATCGGCTTGTGGCCCTGGATGATCTGGTTGACGCCGTCGTTGAAGTTCTTGTCGATGGTCGCGTTCTTCGACGCGTACGCGTTGGAGAACAGACCGACCGTCGGGTTGGCGATCCCGGTCGGGATCTCCAGCGACTGGTACTTGTGCTGAGTGTCGGCATCCTGCGGCCGGCCGGGCTGGTACACGGTGTAGGGGGCATCGGCCAGGTACCGGATCGGGATCACGGTGTTGGCGGTGCCTGTCGCCGTCAGCACCGGATCTCCGGCGGCCGTCTTCTTGTGATCAACACCCTCTTGGCCGTACAGCCGGTAGAGGTACTCCTCGGTGCCGAACGGTGCCGCGAGATAGTTCAGCATGCGGAGGATCAACTTGATCTTGTCGGGACTGTCCTGCTTCTTCAGCGAGGTGATCGAGTAGACGCCCCCGCCGTACGCCCAATGAGCCAGACCGGATCCGTCGCGTTTGTAGTCCGGCATCAGGCCGAGCTTGAAGCCCGGCGTCGATTCGTTGTCCAGGATGTACTGGGTCCAGCCCGGATAACCGTCGTGAGCGTTGATCGCACAAGTGCCCGCGTTGAAGAGCTGCTTGAACGGCTGCGAGGTGTCGAACGCGTCGGGATGGATCACGCCGCTCTTCCACATCGCGATCATGTCGGTGAGCGACTGCTTGTACTCGTCGGTCTCGTACCGGTTGGTGAGCTTGCCGCCCTCCTCGCGCCACCCGTTCGGTTCGCCGTTCATCCGGCCGAAGATGCCGAACGGCTGGCCGATCAGGCTGAACGCCCAACGCCGCTTCTTCGGATCGGTGAGCGCCTTGGTGGTCGCAATCAGCTCGTCGTAGCCCTTGGGTTCGGGTGAGAGCCCCTTGGCCTCGAAGAGGTCCTGGCGGATGAAGTTGTAGCTGCCGATCTTGCCGCGCGGAATCGGGATGCCGTAGATCTTCCCGTTGTAGATCGCCGACTTCCAGGTGAAGGTCGGGATGTTGGCCAGGTTGGGGTAATCCTTCACCGCGTCGCCGGCCAGGTATTCGTCCAGCGGGGTGAACTGCTTGTCCAGCAGCGACGGGAAGTTGGCCACAACCTGCATCTGTAGCGCATCGGGCAGGTCCGAGCCGGCGATGGTGGTGGCGAACTTCTGCGTGTAGTCCGCGTTGCCGACCATCTGCAACTTCAGGTCGATGCCCATGCGCTCGTTCAGTCCGGCCCAGTAGGTGTTCTTCGGCGGGCCCGGCGGGACGGCGTAGTAGATGTTCGCCATCCCGGTGACCGTCTCCTTGCCGGTGCCCGGCTTGTCCGGGACAGACTTCGGGTTGTCGGACGGGAACCGACGGAACGCGGGATCGACACCTTGCTCGGTGCCCGGAAGATCCGGCTTCAGGCCGGTGTAGGCGACGTAGGTCGGCAGTTTTACCGACTCGTTCTTCGACGCCGTGTTGGTGTCGGCGGTGCCGCCCTTGCTGCAGCCGGACAGCGTCGTACTGCCCGCCAACAGGGCCGCGCCACCGGCACCGGCAAGCAGGGCCCGGCGGCTGACCCTGGGCTTGGTGAAGATGGACACAAATTCCTCCTTGAATCTGTTCCGTCGGTTGATTGACGGTGTGAAAGAGATGCGTACGGCAACCCGACCGCCGACGCAGGTGGGACTTCGATCCGGCTGACTTCGGTGGTGACGACCTCAGCCCTTGACGGCGCCGATCATGACGCCCTTGGCGAAGTGGCGTTGCAGGAACGGGTAGACGATCAGGATCGGTACGATCGCGACCACCAGGATGGCCATCTGCAGCGGTAACTGCGGCGGCATCACTTCCGACATCCCGACCTGGTCGCCACCGATGGTGGTCTGGTTGACCACGAACGTCCGCAGCACCAGCGCCATCGGCCACTTGTCGGTGGTCTGGATGTACAGCAGGGCGTTGAAGAACGCGTTCCAGTAGGCGACCGCGTAGAACAGGCCGATCACCGCCAGCACCGCCTTCGACAACGGCAACACGATCCGGGTCAAGATCGTGAAGCTCGACGCACCGTCGATCTCGGCGGACTCGAACAACTCCTGCGGCAGCTCCTGGAAGAACGCCCGCATCACGATCACGTTGAACGCGTTCACCATCACCGGCAGGATCAACGACCACCACGAGTCCAACAGGTTGAACTCCTTGACCACCAGATAACTGGGAATCAGACCCGGCGTGAACAACACCGCACCCAGCAACAGCAACAACATCGGCTTGGAGCCGAACGACTTACGCGACAACCAGTACGCCAACCCGGCCGTGGTCGCCAGCGACAACAGGGTGCCGACCACCGTGATCCCGATCGAGATGATCATCGCGCGGGTGACCACGCCACCCGACAAGATCGCCTTGTAGGCGTTCAGCGACGGAGAACTGGTCCACATCACCATGCCACCGGCCGACTTGTTGATCGTCTTCTGATCGGCCAGCGACGTCGCCAACACCGACCAGAACGGGATGATCACCAAGATCACCGAGATGAACAGCGCGATCGCCTTCACCACCTGGACCAGCGGATTCGGCCGCTCCATCCACACCGGCCGCTTGCGCGTCTTCACCGTCGACTGCGGGGTGCCCTTGGCCTCGGCCTCGTGCTCGGCAGCTTCCAACGTCGTCACTTCTCGTACACCCCCCGCTCACCGAACACGTGAGCCAACTTGTTCGCCCCGATCACCAGCAAGATCCCGATCACACTCTTCACCAGACCGGCCGCCGCCGACATTCCCCAGTTCCCGCCGATGATGCCGTTGTTGTAGACCCAGGTGTCCAGCACCTCACTGGCCTCCAACCCGACCGGCCCCTGCTGCAGAATGATCTGCTCGAAACCGACCGACAGGCTGTTGCCCAACCGCAAGATCAACAACAGGATGAACAAGCCCTTCAGGCTCGGCAACGTGATGTGCCACAACCGCCGCCACGGACCCGCACCGTCGACCGCCGCAGCCTCGTACAACTGCTGATCGACCTGCGACAACGCAGCCAGGAAGATGATCGTCCCCCAGCCGGCGTCCTTCCAGATCGCCTGCGTGGTCAGCAAACCCTTGAACAGATCCGGCACACCGATGATGTGGATCTGCGGCAGACCGTGGTTGATCAAGAACGTGTTCAACATGCCCGCGTTGCCCAGCATCTGCTGGAACAACGCCACCACGATCACCCAGCTCAGGAAGTGCGGCAGGTAGAGGATCGACTGCAACAGCCGCTTCAACTTCTCCCCGGCCAGACTGTTCAACAACAGCGCCAGGAACAACGGCACCGGGAACACCAACACCGTCTGGATCACCGTCAAGATCAACGTGTTCACCAACGCGTTCAGGAACGCCGGATTCCCGTCCCACAAGAACGAGAAATTCGTCAACCCGACGAACGGCGCCTCGGTGATCCCCAGGTACGGCTGATAATCCTGAAACGCGATCACGTTGCCCAACAACGGCAAGTAGTGGAACAAGATGATCACGATCGCACCGGGCAACCCGATGCCGACCAACAACTTGTCCCGCGACAACCGCCGCATCGTCCGGCTGAACCGGCCGCGCTGCAGCGCCGCGTCTTCCACGTCCCCGGTGGAAATCGCTTCCCGCACTGGGCGGGTAACACTTGTCTGACCCACTGAGATACCTGCTCCTTCGAAGGTGCGAACAGTCCTCGCATTCTCTACCAGGGAACGCGAAACTGCCAAGTTCACCCCCTGTGCCGAACCTACGATTGCTGGCTCGGAGCAGTTTGGCAAGGGTTTGCCCAGAATTTCCAAGTTGATGCGATACCGTTATTTGAGGTAACCTCACGACCTTTGTCTCGCCCTCGGCGAGGAACTCCAGACCCACTCGACATCGTGCGCCTTCGCGTCGTGGCCGTTGATCGAGAAACCGGTTCATACGCCGATTTCTGTTGCACCAAAGGAGTGGCCAAGCGCCGGCGGAGGCAAGCTGGAAACCGATCCAGCGCTCCATCATGATTCGCCCGATCGACGGCGCTCCGAACACCGACTCGCCCGGGCGCCACCCGGCAAGTGCGCACTTTCGCAATCTCCTGCAGCCCCTCGAGCGCGGCCCGCTTCGCGCGCACCGGCGGCGCTCCCGCGCAAGTTCGTACTTCCGCGGGAGCGCCGTGGGTGCGCGGGAAGCGAAACGAGGAGGGGGATCGGGCTGCTCGGCGATCGGTCGAACGGCACCGAACCTCGGCTACTCGGGCTTCGTGGGCTGCCGCGCTCCGAATGCACACGCGAACGCGATGCCAATGGCGACGCCGATGGCGATCCCGAACGCGACGTTGTGCATCGCCGACCCGAGGGCAATGCCGATGGCGATCCCGATCGGCAACCCGAGGGCCCAATTGGGTCCCGAAGGATTGCCGTCCGTGCCGCCCTCAGCCGGCTGCGGCTCGTCCGGATCGTTCGTCTCGCTCATTCGATCAAGCTATCGGGCGATCGCCCATCGCCACCTCCGCCGTACGACGGATCTTCACCGTCGAAAGGTCGACGGGCCACGCACCTTCCTGAGGACCCTTTGGCCAGGCTCCGGAACGATGGTTACGTTCTTGGTCCGCGCACCTTGCTCAGGACCCTTGGGGTCAGGTCCCTGGAGAGCTGGTTGCGTTTGCGGTCCGCACACCTTGCTCAGGACCCTTGCGCGATCCCTGCCCGTCGTCCGCTTGGGCACGATTGCCGCGCCACGAAAGCTTGAAGATCAAATTGAACGCCAGTCGAGCGCCCCAGCGCGAGACCGACTCCGCAGCGAAGCGGAGGAGTCGGCGATAGCTATCCGCTCAAGGCGACCACGGCGGGGGTCCGGGGGGCGCCCCCCGGAAGTCTCGCCGCCAACCAGAATCGCGGCAGCGGCACTTACCCGACCGCGCAAGAAAGAACGGCTACGCGCTCTTTTCGCGCCGCTCGCGCTTGGGCAGTTTGTCCCGCGGGACCAGGGTCGGCAGCACCGAGTCGTTGACGACCTCGGCGTTGATGATCACCTGGGCGACGTCGTCGCGGCTCGGCACGTCGTACATCACGTTGAGCAGGACCTCTTCGAGGATCGCCCGGAGGCCGCGCGCGCCGGTGCCGCGCAGCAGCGCCAGATCCGCGATCGCCTCGATCGCCTCGTCGGTGAACTCCAGCTCCACACCGTCGATCTCGAACAGCTTCTTGAACTGCCGGGTCAGCGCATTCTTCGGCTCGACCAGGATCCGGATCAGCGCGTCCCGATCGAGCGGGCTGACGCTGGAGATCATCGGCAGCCGGCCGATGAATTCGGGGATCAGGCCGAACTTGACCAGATCCTCCGGACGGACGTCGGCGAACGGGTCGTCGGAGGCCGGCTTGCGGGACTCGACGTCGTTGTTGAACCCGAGCGGCCGCTTGCCGACGCGGGCATCGATGATGTGATCGAGTCCGGCGAACGCGCCGCCGACGATGAACAGCACGTTGGCGGTGTCGATCTGGATGAAGTCCTGATGCGGATGCTTGCGTCCGCCCTGCGGCGGCACGCTGGCCGTCGTACCCTCCAAGATCTTCAACAGCGCCTGCTGTACGCCCTCGCCGGAGACGTCGCGGGTGATCGACGGGTTCTCCCCCTTGCGGGCGATCTTGTCGATCTCGTCGATGTAGATGATCCCGGTCTCGGCCTTCTTGACGTCGAAGTCGGCAGCCTGGATCAGCTTGAGCAGGATGTTCTCGACATCCTCGCCGACGTAGCCGGCCTCGGTCAGCGCGGTGGCGTCGGCGATCGCGAACGGAACGTTCAGCATCTTGGCCAGCGTCTGCGCCAGGTAGGTCTTGCCGCTGCCGGTCGGGCCGATCAGCAGGATGTTCGACTTGCCCAGCTCGACGCCGTCGTCCTCGGCGCGACGAGCGGTCGGGCCGGCCTGTGCGGCCTGGACCCGCTTGTAGTGGTTGTAGACGGCAACGGCCAGGGCGCGTTTGGCGCTGTCCTGGCCGATCACGTACTGATCGAGGAATTGGCGGATCTGCACCGGCTTGGGCAACTCGTCCAACGTACGGGCATCGCTGCTCTCGGAGAACTCCTCCTCGAGGATCTCGTTGCACAGATCGATGCACTCGTCGCAGATGTACACGCCCGGACCCGCGATGAGCTTCTTCACCTGCTTCTGGCTCTTGCCACAGAACGAGCACTTGAGCAGGTCGCCGCTCTCTCCGATCCGCGCCATGCCGCCTCCTCCCCCACCGACCGAGTCGCCTCGCCGGTTGGAGTCGTCTACGAGTTTCCAACCCTAGCCCGGTGCTTCCGCCCGGGACAGGATTTTCCTCCTGTGCCGGTACGGGGGTCTGCCGCCACCGGAAGCGGCAGACCCTCGTCGTTCGTGCCTACTGCTCGATCAGGCTCGATCGCTGCTCGGGGCATCCTTCAGCGACAACAGAATGTCGTCGATGATCCCGTACTCCTTGGCCTGCTCGGCGGTCAGATACTTGTCCCGCTCGATGTCCTTGCTGATCTCGCTGGTGTCGCGGCCGGTGTCGGACGACAGCATGCCCTCCATCAGCTCCCGGATCCGCATGATCTCGCGGGCCTGGATCTCGATGTCGGAGGACTGTCCGTAGCCGCCCTCGGTGGCCGGCTGATGGATCAGGATCCGGCTGTTCGGCAGCGCGAGCCGCTTGCCCTTGGTGCCGGCGGCCAGGATCACCGCGGCGGCCGAGGCAGCCTGGCCGAGGCAGACCGTACGCACGTTGGGCTTGATGTAGCGCATCGTGTCGTAGATCGCGGTCAGCGCGGTGAACGAACCACCGGGTGAGTTGATGTAAATGTCGATGTCACGCTCGGAGTCCATCGACTGCAGGCAGAGCAGCTGCGCCATCACCGCATTGGCGATGTCGTCGCTGATCGGCGTGCCGAGGAAGATGATCCGGTCCTCGAAGAGCTTGGTGTACGGATCGATCCGGCGCATGCCGTAGGAGGTGCGTTCCTCCCACTGCGGGATGTAGTACTCCATCCGGGGCGACAGCCCTCCCTGCATATTTGGGGAAGGCGCTGCCAGTCCCGACGGCATGGTGTTGTGGTCGGTCACCTGGAACTCCTTCACTGGTTGGGCGCGTCGGCGGCGCGGATCTGGGAAGCCGAATGGAAGACGTGGTCGATGAAGCCGTAATCCCTGGCCTGCTCGGCGGTGAACCAGCGGTCGCGGTCGGAGTCGGCCTCGATCTGGGCCAACGTCTGCTCGGTGTGCTCGGCGATCAGGTTCTGCATCACCGACTTGATGTGCAGAGACTGCTCGGCCTGAATCCGGATGTCGGAGGCCGTACCGCCCAGGCCGCCGGACGGCTGGTGCATCATGATCCGGCTGTGCGGCAGCGCGTACCGCTTACCCTTGGTGCCGGCGCACAACAGGAACTGGCCCATCGAGGCGGCCAGCCCCATGGCCACCGTGGCCACGTCGTTGGAGATCCACTGCATGGTGTCGTAGATGGCCATGCCGGAGTCCACCGAACCGCCCGGTGAGTTGATGTAGAGCCAGATGTCCTTGTGCGGATCCTCCGCATTCAACAGCAGCATCTGGGCGCAGATCGCGTTGGAGTTCTCGTCCTTCACCTCGGAGCCGAGGAAGATGATGCGGTTGGCCAGCAGGGACTGGTAGACGTTGTCGTCCAACCCGAAGCTGCCGTTGCCCTTCGCCGCCATCTGGGTCGAGCGAGTCTCATTCGACGTACTTTGCAGAGCAGGAAGTGCATTCACGGGTGCGAACCTACCGCCCACCCCGGACGAAACTGAGCGCTGTATCGCGGTGTTCGCTCTGGGCCGATTAGGCGCCTGCTGGGTGGGGTGCCGCTGCCACCGATTTGCGTCGGCCCTTCGCCACTCGGTCGAGTCGGGAGCCAGCGTTGTGCTAGGGATCATTCCCAACCACGACCGCAGACCGTTCGCCCTAACGCAACCTACGCATGCACGTCGAGCGCGCTAGCGCGAGACCGGCGCCGAAGCGCAGCTGAGGCGTCGCGGCGACCGTACCTGTGAAGGTGCCCACGTCCGGGGGTCCGGGGGTCGCAACCCGGAACGTACGACGCCAGACCGGACAGCGGCAGCAGGCACCCAACCCGACCGCGCGGCAAGGCGGTATGGTCGGCGAATGGCTGTCCTCTCGAACTTCTCGGCGACCAAGATCACGGGTGACTTGGCCGATCTCGGGAACTACCGGGGCCAAGTGGTCCTGATCGTCAACACCGCTTCGAAGTGCGGGCTGACCCCGCAATACGCTGGTCTGCAGAAGCTGTACGAGACCTACGCCGATCGCGGCCTGGTGATCTTGGGATTCCCGTGTGATCAGTTCGGCAACCAGGAGCCCGGCTCGGAGGCCGAGATCGCCGACTTCTGCGAGCTGAACTACGGGGTGAGCTTCCCGATGTTCGCCAAGATCGAGGTGAACGGGCCCGGCGCGCACCCGCTCTACCAGTGGCTGACCACCGAGCAGCCCGGCGAGGACGGACCGGCCATCGAGTGGAACTTCGCCAAGTTCCTGATCAACAGGGACGGCGAGTTGATCAAGCGCTACCACCCCAAGGTGACCCCCGAGGACCTCGCTCCCGATGTGGAGTCCGCGCTCGCCTGAGCCGGTCACCCAACCCGGGCACAGGTGCCGAGTTGCTCGAGGAAAACGAGCGACTTCGGCAAGAATCCCCTCACTCTGCTCGAGCAACTCGGCTTGGGCCTGCCGCCCTCGGGCTGTGGATAACTTCCGGGCGTCGCGACGAAACGGCCGCAGAGTTGGGGAATGCCGCCATCTCGGTTCGAACAGGAACTGCAGCACACAATCACGCCGCTGACCGCGACGAGCCTGAAATCGCGCGGGATTACCCAAGCCCGCCTCGGCGGAAAGGCGTGGCGCCGCATCGGCCAGGGGCTCTATTTGCCGAGCGCCGAGGTCAACGCGGGTGCTCCGATCCCGACTGCGCAACGAGTCCTCAACGCCCGTCCCCTGCTGGCGGCTGATGCCGCCCTGGGCGGCTGGGCTGCAGCCTACGTTCTCGGGGTTGACTGGCTGGACGGCATGGACCCGTGGACCCGACAGTTGCTGCCGATCGATCTGGTCGGCACGAGCCGCCGGCAAAGCCACGATCTGATCAGGTATCGATTCGCGCGACAGAAGCCACGAGTGATCATCCGCCACGGCATTCCGATCACCGCACCGCTGCAGACGGCAGCAGACGGGGCTCGCTGGGCCGGGACAGTCGAGGAAGCATTGGTCTTCCTGGACGCGATGGTCCGGTTCGAGGTGGTCGGGCCACGCCGGTTGCTGGCACACCTTGATCGCCTGAAATCCCTACAGGGCTTGGGTCATGCGCGTGCGGCCGCCCGATTGACCCGCCCCAACGTGTGGAGCCCATGGGAGTCCGGACTGCGCTACTGCTATCGGATCCAGGCCGGGCTGCCGGAGCCGTTGATCAATGTACGACTGTTCGACGATGACGGCGTGTTCCTCGGCAATCCGGACCTGTTCGACCCGGACGCAGCACTGGGCGTCGAGTTCGACGGCGAGCATCATCGCGATCGTCATCAACACCGGCGAGACAACATCCGCGAGGAGCGGTTCGAATCCGTAGGCGTCACCGTGGTCCGGGCGGACAGCCTGGACCTGCGGTGGAGGAAACGGCCGTCACTGATCCGCCGCATGATCGACGGATACCACCGAGGTCAGCGCCGCGATCGGAGCCACGACCGGTGGATGATCGACCCCTCGGGGGGCTACGAATGATCTTGCTCGAGGAGAGTGCTGATGAAACGCCCGATTCGCCGCATTTCGCTCGAGCAACTCCAGGATTGAGTCAGCGGTCGGTGGCCAGACGGGCGTAGAGGACGTAGTCCTCGCGTCCCGACGGCCCCGGGGCGAAGCCGCGCATGACGCCCTCCTCGAAGAAGCCGAGCTTCTCCAGGACGCGCCGCATGGGCCGGTTGCCGACCGCCGTACCGGCTTGGATTCGCTGCCAGCCTTGGACAATCAGGTCGTCGGTTAGCAACCGGACTGCGCCCGTACCGATGCCTGCTCCGCGCCTCCCCGGGAACAGCGTGATGCCCAACTCACAAACACCTGGCGGGGTGGCGTTCTTCGGCGCCCGGGCTTGGATGTCCCCGACCAGCTCGCCGTCGACCTCGATGCCGTACGTGACGAAGCCGTCCCGGTCGAGCGTCGGTGACTTTTCGATCATGGAACGCAGCTGATCCGCGAGCTGTTGCCGATCGGTCGGTGCGTCCATCCGACCGTCGCCGGCACCGTCGACCAGCGCATCAAGATCATCAAGGGTGAGCGTACGGAGGCTGACTCGGCCGTCGCTGATCATGGTCGAACGATAACGAACGGGAGCCGATGCCCCGTGGCATCGGCTCCCGTACGAAGTTGATCTTGATCTTTACAGATCAGGCCTTGGCGTCGGCCTCCTCGGCGGACTCTTCGATGACCTCGGCGGACTCCTCGTCCTCGGACACCTCGGCGTCGGCTTCGGCCGCAGCCTGCGCCGGATCGGCGATGCTGCCGTCGGCCTGCAGGTTGGCCAGCTCGACCGGTTCACCGTTGCTGTCGGTCACCTTGGCCGCCGACATCATCAGGTCCAGCACCTTGCTGCGGCGGATCTCACCCATGTATTCGGATACGTGGTTGTGCTCCAGCATGTGCTGGACTTCCTGGTCCGGGGTGACACCGGTGGCCTGTGCGCGCCGAACGATGAACTGGGTCAGCTCATCCTGCTCGACGCCGATCTCGCGGTCGTCGGCGACCTTGTCCAAGATCATCTGCGCCTTCAGCGCATCCGCCGCGCGCTTCTCGGTGTCGGCCCAGAAGGACTCGACGTCCTTCGGCGCATCCTCGTCGTCGTCCTCCTCCTCGTCGGACTCCTCCAAGTAACGCTCCAGGGTCAGGCCGGCCTGCGCGAGCTGATTGTTGATCTGCTCCTTGCGAGCCTCGACCTCGGTGTTCAGCACGCCTTCGGGGACATCGGCATCGACCTGGGCGATGATCGCCTCCAGCACCGCGTCGCGAGCGGCGTTGGCCTGCTCGACCCGACCGGTCTGAATCAGTTCGCGCTTCAGGTCCTCGCGCAGTTCCGCGATGGTGTCGAACTCGCTGGCCAGCTGGGCGAACTCGTCGTCGGCGGCCGGCAGGTCCTGGACCTGCACCTTCTTGACCGTGACCTCGATCTCGGCCTCTTCGTCCTTCAGCGGACCGCCGACCAGGACGGAGGTGAACTTCTTCGAGTCGCCGGCGGAGAGCCCGAGCACGGCCTCGTCCAGGCCGTCGACCATCCGGCCGGTGCCGACCTCGTACGAGATATCGGTGACGTTGGCGTCCTCCAGCACCTCGCCGTCCTTGCGGGCGACCAGGTCGATGGTCAGGTGGTCTCCGTCCTCGACCGGGCGGTCGACCTCGTCCAGCGAGCCGAACCGGGCGCGCAGCGACTCCAGCCGCTCGTCCACGGCCTCGTCGGTGATCTCGATCGCGTCCACCTGCGCCTCGACGGTGTCGAAGGCCGGGACGTCGAAGTCGGGCCGAACGTCGACCTCGGCGGTGAACTCGACCACCTCGCCGTCCTCCAGCTTGGTGACCTCGACCTCGGGCTGGGCCAGCGGGCTGAGCGAGTTGTCGGTGACCGCGGTGTTGTAGAGGTCCGGGATGGCGTCGTTCAGCGCCTCGGAGAGGATCGCGCCGCGGCCGAACCGCTGATCCAGGATCCGCGGCGGCACCTTGCCCTTGCGGAAGCCCGGGATCTGCACCTGCGAAGCCAGATCGCGGTAGGCCTTGTCCATGTTCGGCTTCAGTTCCGCGAACGGGACCTCGACCGTGATCTTCACCCGCGATGGGCTCAACTGCTCGACGGTGCTGGGCACAGTAATTACTCCTGATGCACCGGACGGCTGCGTTTGGCCGGTGCGCGCGCTAGACGACATTCTGATCAGAGGGGCTCGATTCCGAGCCTTGGCAATCCTACGGTCGGGCGCTGGCAGGGCCAAACCTGGTACGCGCTGGGGTTGCTGACGCGAACGCAGAGCGATACCCCGGGCGCGGAGGACCGATGGGCACGGCTACGACCCGGCTGGTGCGCGAACGCGCCAGGAGTCGGATCGGGGCAAGGCGACGGGGCGGCCACGAGTCGAGGTGTGGCTTCGGTTCGAGTCCGCCCGGATTCTGCCGAATTTCGCACGCACCCGATCGGAATCCGGTAGAATGTGATTCACGAATTAATTCACTGCCGCCGTCGAGTTTATCCAGCCCAATTCGCTCGAATTAATTGTGCTGATGATTCCCCGGTGGCATTCTGGATGTCATGCTGGACGCCTCCGGAATTGAACTCTGCCGACGTTTCTATCAACAGCAGGTCCGACCTTCCATCGCGGCCCTTTTCCCCGGACTGCCGCACGCGGCCGCCTTGCTCGGCCGCGGCTCCGAGGTGCTCGGTTTCGACGACAAGATGTCCTCCGACCACGACTGGCAGCCACGGACGTTGATCTTCGTCGACGACCGCGACGAGTCCACGACCGACGTGGTCGAGGCCGCCCTCCGCGGTGTCATTCCCGAGCGGTTCGAGGGCTACCCCACCGGCCTCACCGTGACAACGACTCGGAGTTATCTGCAGGAGCAATTGGCGATCGACATCAAGTGTGTGATCACCCCGACGGACTGGCTGACTCTGCCCGAGCAGCGACTGCGCATGATGGCCGGGGGCACCGTCTACCACGACGAGGTCGGGCTGCGGGAGTCACTCGATCGGATCTCCTACTACCCCGACGACGTGTGGCGCTACCTGATGCTCGCGGCCTGGTGGCGTATCCACCCCGAGATGAACTTGGTCGGCCGAATCGGCTACGTGGGCGACGACCTGGGGTCCCGGCTGATCACCGCCGACATGGTCGACGGCATCATGCGATTGTGCTTTCTCCTGGAACGCGAATACGCCCCGTACCGGAAATGGTTCGGCACCGCGTTCTCCCGACTGAAATGCGGGGCGGTCATGGTGCCAATCCTGCAACGTGCACTGTCCGGAGTGTCTTGGCCGGACCGGGAGGCAGCCCTGATTGACGCCTATCGAGAACTCGCCGCCATGCACAACGCCGCCCGGGTCACCGATTTCGTGCCGACCGAACTCGTACGAATGTGCGGGCGGCCGTTCGGTGTTCACTGGGGCGACTTCCCGGGAGCGCTGCGGCAGGCGATCACCGATCCCGAGGTGTTGCGGATCGCGGAGTTGTGGCCGACCGGGGATGCCGACCGCGTCCGGGAATGGATCTGGCTGCCGAAGCATCGCCATCGCCTGGTCGCCCTGGCCTCGCCGCACTGACGCCCGCCGACGCGCACGGGGCGCGGTTCGAGCGGTTTCCGGTTGTCGGTTCCTTCCCGCCGTGCCCTAAACTCGTCGAGCACCGCCTGAGCGCAGGCGGGCCGGGGCGTAGCGTAGTGGCTAGCGCGTCTGCTTTGGGAGCAGAAGATCGCCGGTTCGAGTCCGGTCGCCCCGACCGTGACGCAAAGGCCTTAGCCTGATGTGATGCCGGACACACCAGCCAGCGCGGGCGACAAGGGCGGACATCCTCGACTGAGTCGCCGATCATTGCTGGCCGGGGCCGGCGGCGTCGCACTGCTCGCCGGCACGGGCGCGCCGGCGGCCGACGCGTCGGGCGACAGCCGGCCGAGTGCGAGTTCGCGCTGGCCGGGACCGGCCCCGTACCGATTCAGGCTGCCGACCGGGGTGACGCTTCGTGACGTGGACGGTGGGCCGAACTACTTCGACCGGTTCTCCCCCGAGTTTCCGGCGGCCGGCACGTTCATGATCGGACATTGGGCGGTGGTCGGCATCGGCAGTCAGGCCGACCTGGATCGGCATCGCGGCCGGGTGAACACGTTCGTCGAGGACGCGTACAACCCGGACTGGCACGACTTCGACACCGCCGGTTTCTACGGCGTCGGTTCCCACGATCAGGATGTCGGCTCCCTGGTCACCGACGAACCCGACCAGTGGGCCGGCCCCGGGTACGGAGCCTGGACCGGCAAGAGCGGCTTCGTCGACGGCGTCTGCAAGTCCGGCAAGCTCGACTGCGGCTACACGGTCGTCGACACCCTGCTCTCCCGCGACAGGTCGAAACGATTCCGGTACATCGGCTACTCCAAGGTGTTCTCGATGATGTCCGGGGACGAACTCATGCACGAATGGGCTCGGCGCGCCGACGTGATGGGCTCCGACGTCTACTGGTTCACCGAAAAGATCTTGGACGTGCCGTACTGGGGTGCGAGCAAGATCGTCCTCGGCCCCGAACACGGCGACCAGGCGCTGACCGAGGCGCAGATCCGGCAAGCCTCGAACTACGGTCGCTTGATCAAATACACCCGCGGCCACATCGGCGTGGACAAACCGGTCTGGTCCGTGCACGAGATCGCCGCCGGGCCGACACCGGAGCAGCTGCGAGCGGGTGTCTGGTCGGCGATCGTCAACGGCGCGCAGGGCATCGTCTATTTCACGCACAACTTCATCGAGGAGGGCGGCTACGCCAACTCCTTCGACGATCCGCGCTACGCCGCTCACGAACGGATGGCTCGACGGATCTACACCGAAGTGCAGGATCATGCCGCGGCGTTGCACGGCCCGGAGGCTGTCGGTCTGGTCAGTAGCTCTGGTTCGGTCGACGTTCTGGCGAAGTGGAACCGGGGCCGGCCGACGCTGTTCTGTCACGAGCGCGATCAGAAATCACAGCGGGTGACCTTCACGCTGGCCGGGGCTCCGACCGGCTTGGTTTCGGTCTACGGCGAGAATCGTCACGTGATCATGACCGGTGGTCGTTTCACCGACACCTTCGCCGACGGCAACACCGTGCACATCTACCAGCTGTAGCGATCTCGGCGGCAGCGCCGCGGGCCGCGTTGTTGGCGCTGCCGCGGATCGACTACAGTGACGCCTCCGAGGGTGTCCTCCTGCGGGTGTAGCTCAATGGCAGAGCCCCAGCCTTCCAAGCTGGTCATGCGAGTTCGATTCTCGTCACCCGCTCCACCAAGCAGCGGTAACAACGTCGGACCAGATCGACTGAACCCGCCCGATCCGGCGGGTTCGACCGATCCCGTCCGACGTTTTTACCGCTTATCCAGGCGATCAGGGCATCGCCGGCTGTACGAGGCCGAGCAGGCCGTGCTGTTCATCGTCGGGGCCGGCGCTGAACCACAGGGAGTTGGTGCCGCCCGCGACCTGGTCGCCGACCAGCAGTCCCCACAGACCGTCGATCTTCAACGCACGCCCGGAGCCGTCCCGCAGGGCGCCGCGCAGTGCACCGGTCCGCTGGTCGAACGCGTGGATCCGGCCGTCACCGAAGTTGCCGATCAGCAGATCATCGGCGAACCGGCCGAACGACGACGGAGCGATCGCCAGCCCCCACGGCGAGTTCAGCACACCGCGGTTGGCGAACCGGTACAGGAATCGACCGCCGGTCGAGTACACGTCGACGAACCCGTGGCCGGGACCGGCAACGTCATCCTCGTGGGCAGCATCCTGCAGGGCGTACGTGACGAAGACGCGGCCACCGATCTCGGCCACATTGAACGGGGCGTAGCCGCGAGGAAGGAACGGATCGCGGAATCCGAACCCTGTCGGCACCCGCTGGAACGCGCCGTCGAAGACGTCGATCCGATTCTGGCCGAAGTTCGCGGCCACCAGCCGCGGACCGGAGGCAGCGTGCACCAGCGCCAATCCCTTGTAGACCGCACCCTTCGTGTGCCCGACCGCGACCGCCGCGGTGCCCTGATTCCAGGCCGACAGATCGCCGTCCTCACCGATGAAGATGAACCGCGCGGGCTGGCCGGTCCCGGGCACCGTGAACGCGGTGGTGTCGTTGGCGACCTGGCCGGTCGGAGCTCCGCCGGGGATGCTCACGACCAGCGGCACCTTGGTCACCGCGGCTCCCGGGGTGTCCGTCCGATACAGCGTGGACACGTCGGCGCCGTTGTCCGAGACCCAGACCGGCGTGTTGGGTCCGCGCGACATCCCCCACGGATTCACCAGATCGGGATCGGTCAGCGCCGCCACGCCCGGCTGGTCGGAGACGAGCTTGATCTCACGGAACGCGCCGAATCGCGTTCCGGGCCAGGACGCCGACTTCTCGGCGCCCGCCGCACCCGGTGGTGCCACCAGTAGACCGGTCAACGCCACCGAGACCGCGGCGCCGACCATGGTCCGCTTTGCAACCATCACAATCCTCCTTGACGTGGGTCTCGCCCGTCGCGAGTCCCCCGCTGCCCATACGGCGTTCGGTCGGCTGCGGTTCACGGCAGGTCGGCGCGTCCTGCCCGGACGGGACGTTCGCCCCGTGGTGCCCTACTCAGCGGACCGCCACGGCGGCCAACTCCGGAGCGGGTTGACCGAGCACCTGGCGGGCGATCGCGTCACCGATCAGCGGTCCCATGGTCAGACCGGCGGCGCCGTAGCCGGTCGCGACGTAGAGGCCGTCGTGGCCGGGCACCGCGCCGGCGATCGGAAGATCGTCGGTCAGTGGTCGCAGACCGACCCGGGTCTCGATCAGGGTGGCGTCGGCCAGTCCCGGCGCGACCGACAGCGCATCGCGGAGCACCTGAAGTTGGCCGGCCGCCGTCACTCTCGTGTCGAAGCCGCTGCCGGTCTCACGGGTCGCGCCGACCGCCACTCGCGAGTCGTCGAAGGCGACCAGGTAGTGATGCGACGGGAGAACGGTCGGCCAGTTCGAGGTGTCGGCCTCCACCCGGAGATGGGTGATCTGGCCCTTCTGCGGCGCGACCGGCAGCCTGAAGTTGATCTTGGCCAGCAGAGCACTCGTCCACGCACCCGCGGCCAGCACAACCGCGTCGGCATCCAGTCTTTCGCCGTCGACCATGATCGCCGGCCGCTTCCCGCCATGATCAACTCCGCCATGATCGACTTTGTCATGATCAACTTCTACGTGGCCTGCACGCCGGACGGCGCCGAGTTGAACGGCAGCAGCAAGCAGCCCGTCACGCAGAGTCCGGCCGTCCACCCGGCCGCCACCGGTGACCAAGATCGCTTCCAGGTCGCGTGCCAACGGTGGGAACAGGTGTCGCACCGTCGTCGACGATGGTCACCGCTACGCCGCGGCGTGCCAGCCCGAATGCTGTACTGGCGCCGGCGATGCCGCCACCGACCACGACCACTTCCTGATCACTCATTCGGTCATCCTCGCCGATCGGTGACCGGTGTCGAGTGCCGGGCTGGGTTGCTGCCCTTCGACAGGCTCAGAAATCTTGGTCAGGGGTGCAGGCGGACCACCTGGGGATCATGATCACTGGTCTGCTGGGCGTACTCGGCGTTCAGGTGGATGACCTGGTATTCGACCCGGCCGACGCCGCGGGTGGTCAGGATGTGATCAAGGACCTGGGAGATTCCGTTGTACACATAGGTGTAGCGCCGACTCGCCGGCAGCGTGCTGATCAGGTCGGCCAGGATCGGCGGCTCGCTTGCATCCGCGACGCCCGTACGCAGCACCGACAATGCAGGACTGAACTGGTAGTCGTTCAGATCACCGGCGACGACCACATCGGCCCGCCGATCGGTTGCCAGGATCTTGCGTACGAAGTCGTGCACGGCCAGCGCCTGGCCGGCTCGCTGGATCTCCGATGATCGGTCCGGATACTGGAACCGGCCGTCGGCGTTCTGATCGCCGCCCTTGGAGTCGAAGTGGTTGGCGATCACGAAAACGGGCTTGCCACGGAAGGAGAACTCGCCCACCAGGGGTTTGCGGCTGTCGTCCCAAACCCGGTTGGCCGGGTCGATCCGGCCCGGCGACAGGCTCAACGCCGGCTTGCCGTGCTTCGTGATGATCTTGGTCCCGGTGATCGATCTGTCCACCGAGTCCGCACCCCGATCGACGAACGACACCCGATCGGGGTTGTAGAGGAACGCGACCCGGATGTTGCCGCCGGGCTCGCCACCGTCGCGATCGTTGACCGGATCGACCTGCCGCCACGCGTACGACGGCCCGCCGGCATCGATGATCGCCGCGGTCAACTGCTGCAGCGTACGGTCCGCCCCGACCACGCCGTTGTCGGTGTCCCCGCTGTTGTCCTGAATCTCTTCCACAGCAACGATGTCGGGCTTGGCCAGGTTGTCCACGATGCCCTTCGCCAGTGCGGCGAACTTGCTGTCCGGATCGGACGGCGCGAGGTTCTCCACGTTGTAGGTGGCGATCGCCAACTGCTTGCGGTTCTGCGGATCAGCCTGCCCGCGAGCAAGATCATGATGCACGATCGGGCCCACCTCGGTCGCGTCGATCGAGTACCCGCCGTAGGCCGACCACTCCACCGGTCCGACCGTCGCGCCGGTGATCACGTCACCGACGTTGACACCGAGGGACGGATTCTCGATCGGGGTGATCTTGATCCGGCCGGTCGGTGTCCGGTCCTCTGCGCGCAACTCGGTGCCGCCGCGGTAGGTCACCGATTCGTCCGGCTTGATCGTGACGAACTGTTCGCCGTAGCTGTTGCTCGGACCGACCACTCGCGCGTCGTCGACCTGCACCCGCATCCCTTCGCGAGCCTCCCAGAAGTCCAGCACCGACCGCTTCGGCTGCAGCGCCGTCTTCTCGATGTTGCCGCCACCAAGATCAGGAGCGTAAGTGTCGGGCAGGTCCGCGGCGGTGATCTTCTCCGCGGCCGGCAGTTGCTGATCATGGTCGAGCATGGTCACGGTCGGCGCGGAGATCTCGGTGGTGGACAGGTTGGAGGTGTCCTCGACCGTCTCGCCACTGCCCAGCGGGTAGTAGTCCTGCACCGTTCCGGAGACCAGCACGGAGTCACCGACCGCCACACCCGGCTTGGACCGGAAGACGAAGATGCCCTCACTGGTGGCCGGGTCGTCGTCGGGTTGCGGGTCCTGGATCCAGAATCCGCGGCTGCTGCCGGAGGTCCGTACCGCAGTCACCACGCCGGGCACGTCGGTGACCAACTGATCGTCGTACGGCGACAGCCAGGCATCGCCTTGCAGGTCGTGGATGCGGACCGCGCTGCCGGACGGCTCGGCCCCGGCGGGTTGGCAGAACCAGGCGGTGAGCAGCGCCGCCGCGGAGACCATCGCAGCCAGGCCGCGCAGCCTTCGGCGCCGGGCCGCGGATCGCATCGTCGTTGATGAGTTGGTCGTCGACTGACTCCGTGTACGTGGCACCCTCGACACTCTGCCAACGGCCCGGCGAGCCCGCAACCGGTCGGAAAGCCTATCGTTGTACAAGCACAACTAACTCCCGATCGACCGAACGCCACGAACGAGCGCGTCTGGAGACCACCACGTCCACGACCGACACCTCCCCTGCCCTGTCCCATCGCCGCCGACTCGCCGTGCTGGCGACCTGCTGCATGAGCCTGTTCATCGTCGGCCTGGACTCCACCGTGGTCAACGTGGCGCTGCCGACCATGCAACGCGAACTGCACGCACCGGTCAGCGGAATGCAATGGACGATCGACGCCTACACCCTGGTGCTGGCCAGTTTGCTGATGCTCGGCGGTTCGACTGCCGACCGGATCGGCCGGAAGCGAATCTTCCAGACCGGCTTGGTGATCTTCCTGACTTCGTCCGCGCTGTGTGCGCTGGCCCCGTCGCTGGGTTGGTTGATCGCGTTCCGGATGTTGCAGGCGATCGGCGGTTCGATGCTCAACCCGGTGGCGATGTCGATCATCACCAACACCTTCACCGATCGGACCGAACGAGCCCGTGCGATCGGCATCTGGGGCGGGGTGGTCGGCATCAGCCAGGCGCTGGGCCCGATTCTCGGCGGCATCCTGGTCGGCGCTGTCAGTTGGCGGGCGATCTTCTGGATCAACGTGCCGGTGGCGTTGACCGCGGTGATCTTGACCGGCCTGTTGGTGCCCGAGTCGCGGGCGGCAAAACCACGCCGGTTCGATCCCGTCGGCCAGCTGCTGGTGATCTTGATCCTCGGTTCGCTCACGTTCGCGATCATCGAGGGGTCCTCGCTGGGTTGGGGATCGCCGGTGATCGTCGGCTGCTTCACCCTTTGCGCCGTCGCGCTGGCGGGGCTGCTCTGGTACGAGCCGCGTCGGCACGAACCGTTGATCGAGATCAATTTCTTCCGCAGTGTGCCCTTCTCCGGCGCGACCTTGATCGCCATCAGCGCCTTCGCCGGGATGGGCAGTTTTCTCTTCCTGACCACGCTCTATCTGCAGAATCTGCGCGGAATGTCGCCGCTGCAGGCGGGTCTGCACACCCTGCCGATGGCGATCATGACGGTGATCTTCGCGCCGCTGTCCGGTCGGCTGGTCGGCAGTCGCGGACCGCGGCCGTCGTTGTTCTTCGCCGGTCTCGCCCTCACCGTGGCAGGCATTCTGCTCACGCTGCTCGATGCGCACACCCCGTTGTGGCAGTTGATCATCAGCTATCTGATCTTCGGCATCGGCTTCGGGCTGGTCAACTCGCCGATCACCAACACCGCGGTGTCGGGGATGCCACGCTCGCAGGCCGGTGTGGCCGCCGCGACCGCGTCCACCAGTCGGCAGATCGGCACCTCGCTCGGAGTCGCGATCGCCGGCGCGCTGGTCACCTCAGCGACGGTACGCGGGCCGGTGCCGAGCGAGTCGGGTTGGGTGATGATCATCGTGTACGGAGCTCTGGTGCTGGGTCTTGGCGTGCTCACCACGACCCGGTGGGCGCTGGCCACTGCGGCTCGTACCGCGGAACGGTTGCAGGAGCCGGAGGTCAGTGATCTGGGCGGCGGTCCGGAGGCGGCGCCGTGAGCCGGCAGCCGGCGGGCCCGAACGACGCCGCCGTACGGGCGTGGCGAGAGCTGCGCAACCTGGTGCAGAGCAACGACCGCCGACGTCGAGTGGCGGACGCGCTGGGGATGAGTTTCATTCGTAGCAAGGCACTGCGGCGCCTGGCCCAGGAGCCGATGAGCATGCGCAGGCTGGCCGAGGAACTGGCCACCGACCGGCCCTACACCACCGTGTTCGTGGATGATCTCGAACAACGCGGCCTGGTCGTCCGCCGGCCGGATCCGTCGGATCGCCGCGGCAAGATCGTCCACCTGACACCCGCCGGCCGGAAGGTCGCCGAGCAGGCGGAGTTGATCTTGGACACACCGCCGGACGCATTCACCCGGCTGTCGGCCGCCGAACTGCGACGCCTGGAGGAGATCCTGCAGAAGCTCGACTGACGTCCTGCGGGCCGGGCAGGACGGCAGCGTCCCGGGCGGCCGCGTCGATGTGTTCTTTCAAGCCCAGTTGAAGACGCGCGATGTCGGCGCGGTAGGCGTCTTCGGTGCCGAGGATGTCGATCACCCGATCGGCCAACAGCGATCCGAGTCGCGGATCATCGGCGTCGAAGGCCCAGTCCGGGCGGCCGATGTCCTCGCAGAAGAAGCGGAGCTTCGGATGGGAGACGATGCTGAGCACCGGCGTGCCCAAGCCGAACGGGATCATCGTCGCGTGGCCACGCATCCCGACCACCACGCTTGCCGCGCGGTAGATCGCGTAACCCTGATCGAGCGTCCGATCGTAGAGCGGATCGATCGGCAGTCGTACGCCGTAGCTGCTGTCAAGATCATCGGCGAGCTTCTCGTCGGCCGGCAGGTGAGCCGCCAGTCTCAGCTCGGCACCGGCCGCGCGGACCCGCTGCGCGAATCTGTGGATCTGCTCCAGGAATGCCGCGTAGCCGTCACCGAATCGACGTTCGGCCCGGTCGAAGGCCGCGTTCAGCAGCACCACCCCGGTTCCGGATCGGGCGGGTGGGAGTCCGGGATGGATGTGCTCGGTGATCGTCGTCGGACACGGCACGAAGCGGACTCGCTCATGCAACCGCTCGGGCAGCATGGCCCGCACCGCGGCCATCGACCCGTGGTTACGCAGCCCGATCAGCTGCGCCCGTTCGGTCAGCGCGAGCAGGTTTCGGGTAAACAGGTCACCGCGGAATCGCTGCCCGGTAAAGAGATTGAAGCCCACCGCAAAGACGCTGATCGGCACCTCGATCCGGTTCAGCAGCTCGGCCGGCACGTTCCACTGCCAGCCGCTGTTGCCGTTCGGCGAGGTGTCGGGCAGGAACAGTCCGCCGCCGCCGATGATCAAGGAACGCTGACCGTTGACCAGCTCCAGCCGCGCCTCGTCGAACACCTGATGGGCGTGGATCGGCAGCCAATCGGTCTGACCGGCAACATGCTCGATCGACTCGCGGACCGAGACCGGCAGCGCTACGTCGCCGAAGTTCCCGCCCTCGGAAACGTAGAAGGCGACATGGCCGACGCCACCGGTCGGCGCATCGGCCAGGCTCGGCGTGATCGGCTGCCGGCAACGCCGCAGCGCGATCTCTGCCTTGCGGTTGGCCAGATTCGCCCGCAACGCGTACGTGGCCGCCTCGGCGCCGCGGTCGTAGTCGTGTTGGATCCAGGCGATCTCCGCCTCCTCCGCGGCGGCCCGACTCGCGGTGAGGGTGCTGTGCCGAGCCAGCTGCAACACGTCCCGGGCCGCGTCGTAGCGGCTCAACGCGCGCAGCACCCGGGCCAGCAGCAGGATGAACCGCTGGAAGTCACCGGAGCTGCTGCTCGGCAGCTCGGCCGCCGCCAGCTCGGTCAGGGTTTGCAATGCAGCAACGAAATCCGCATCCGCAACCTGCGCCTCGGCGCATGCGAGCCGTTGACCGATCGTCGGTTGATCAGCTCGCGCACTCCGGTCCTGATCATGGTCTTGATCTTGATCTTGGCCCGGCTCGGGGACGAGTCGGTGATCACGATCGATCGGCTGGTCTTGATCATCGGCAGTGGTTCGGAGCTTGCCGGCCAAGATCGCCATCAGGCGGTCCTCCTCAGATGGTCGTCCGTGGGCATGGAGATCACCGGACCGGCGACCGAGTCGGCGTGGGCCATCACCCACTCCTTCTCTGCCGCCGAGTTGTGTCCCGGCGAGTGCGGGATCAACGACGCCGGCGAGAGCCGGTGCATGCCCGACGCGTAGAAATCGAAGCCGTACAGGTCGATCGCGGTGCTGACGCCGAAGTGCATCAGCAGCCGGATGAACTGGAAGCCGGCGGTCGGCAGCTTGAACGGGTCGTTCTTGGTGATCAAGCCCAGCTGCACGGCCGGCCATCGCAGACTGGCGTCACCCAGCCAGTCCTGAGCGCCCGGACGCACACGCAGCTTCAACGAGTCCCGCCACAGGTTCTCCTTGGCCGACAGCAGGATCCTGACATCGACCGGCACGTCGGTGTTGAAGTCGTACTTGTGGAAGGCGACGTGGATGCTGGTCCGCCGGCCGGTGTCCGCCTCCTGCAAGGCGAACGAGTTGAACCGCAGGACCAGATCATGATCGTCGATCTGTCGACCCAGACCACTGCCCAGCAAACTCGGCGAGTTGGCCACCAGCGCGACCGACCGGCCGGAAAGGTAGGACCGGAAGCGATCCCGGTTGATCGTCCGCACCGACTGTGCGACCTCGGCCGGCGCCAGCACGATCCGTTCTCGTTGCTGACTGGAGGCCCAGGCCTGCATCAGCGGACGCAGTCCGGCGGTCTCCCCGCTCCCCGACCCCGAGGCGGCGATTGCCCTGTTGATCAACACTGATGCCAGTCGGGCGTCAAAGTCGGCCGGCTGTTCGGCCGGCAGCTGCGCGACGGTTGCCAGAGCGGCCGACTCGGATCGGTGCCGTCGCTCCGGCTCCGGCATCAGCGCGATCAGCCGGCGAGCGCGTTGTCGCCCCCGCTCGTTGATCACCCAGCGCCGGGCCTCGTTGCGATGCCGGCTGCCGCCCAGTGCGGTTCTCCAGGCGTCCTGGGCCGGCCGCCACTCCCCCCGTACGGCGTGCAGGCGTGCCTTCAACCGGTGTGCACGTTGATGTCTGGGTGAGTCGGCGAGAATGCCGTCGATGATCAACTCGACCCACTCCAGGTCGCCCGCAGCCAGCGCGCGGTAGCCCACCTCGATCACCTGTCCGACCGTGACGCCCGGCAGCGACCGCCAGCTACGCAGCCCGTGTCGGACCAGGCCGGAGGTGACGGAGTTGGCGTACCAACCGGCGGCGATCGTCCGGGTGAACGGCTGCCAGTAGTCCGGCGCGGGCACCCGGTTGATCACCGCGAGCACGAACTCGCGGTTTCTCGCGCCACGGCCGGTCAGCCGTGACCTCAGTTGCTCCCGGCTGCGGGGCGCCGACCGCAGACGAGCGGGCAGACGCCGTACCCGTTGCAGATCCAACCGTCCCTGGTGCAGCTCCTGCCGTCCGCGACGCAGCGCCGCAGAGGCGAATTCCGTTGTGGACAAGGTCTTTCCTCGATAGTTGATCACGAGACCGGCACCACGTCCGGTACTCGATCGGTTGTCGGCTCTTCGATCGGTTCGATCGCCCGGGCCAGCACCTGCAGCCACTCCCGGCGATACCGTTCCCGGGAGAACCGGCCGGACACCTCGCGGGCAGCCCGCGACATCCGGGCAGCAAGATCATCGTCGGTCAGCAGCCGGACGACCGAGGCGGCGAAACGATCGAGATCGCCCGGTGGGACGAGGAATCCGTCGACGTGATCACGGATCACCTCGGCCGGACCGTAGTTGAGGTCGTAGGCCACCCAAACGGTGCCCACCGACATCGCCTCGGTCAGGGTGAGCGGCAGACCCTCGTACCGCGAGGTCATCACCGCCACCCGGGCACCGGCGAACGCGGCCAGCGCATCCTGGGTGAAACCGGCGAAGTTGACCCGGTCGATCAAGCCACATTCCTCAAGCCGGGAACGGAAATCGGGTTCGGCCGGACCGCTGCCGTAGACGTCCAGGACCACCTCCGGCACCGCCCGCCGAACCCGGTCGATCACCTCGACCAGATGTTCCAACCGCTTCTGCTCGGCCAGTCTTCCGAGGAAGATCATCCGCCGCGACCGCCGTCCGCGGTGATCAACAGAGGTCGGCGGCACCTGATGATGGACCACCGCCAACGGCAGACCCGGGTAGCGCCGTTCAAGATCAATTCGCTGCCGCTCGGTCAGACAGACCAGGACTCGGACGTTGCGCTGATCGGTGAAGTACGGCTCCCAGTCCGGCTTGGTCGGCGCCGTTGAGTCGTACGGCGCGTCCAGATGTGAGTTGTGCAGGACGCTGACACCGCGTACCGCCGGGTGCCGCATGCACCGGACAACCCGCTGCCACACGTTCTCGCCGTCGGCGAAGACGATCAGCTGCGGACTGTCGGCGTACTCACGGTCCAGCCAGTCCGCGATCACGCTCGCGTAGTCGCTGATCGTGCCGTCGGCGTAGACGGCGCGGCCGGTGCCGGCCGAGCCCGAGACGTCGGCCGTCAGCCAGCAATACCTGCCGTCGATGAAGAATCGGCGGATGGTCGGCACGCCGTCGGCGAGGTCGTCGACCATGGCCACCTTGCCGTCGACGAACCGCCACAGCTGGGTGCAGCTGCCGTCACCGTCGTACAGCCGGAACGACCGGATCGCGCCGCCGTCGGTGTCCAGCACCTCCTCGCTGCGCAACCGGCCGTCGACCTCGATCCGGACCACGCGCGCGCGCACCGGGTCCCGGCCGGGAACCAACACGGACCGGACCGTGCCGGGTGTCCGCTCGTCGAGTCGCGGCAGGTCGACAAGTTCATGATCGGCCCCGGCCAACTGATGTTCCCAGCCCGGCGCGTCCAGCCAGACGAACCGGACCGCGACCTGCGGATGCAGACCGCCCGCCGATCGCAACGCGGCGATCTCCGAATCCGAAGCCATCCCGGAGATCACCAGCGTCACCGGATATCCCTCGGCCGCGTACAGGTTGGCCCGTTGCAGCACCGCGCGGCTGCCGCCGGCCACCCGGCGACTGATCGTCCGCGCGAACATCACGACCTGTGGTCGATCCACTGTCCCTCCTCGATGGCCCGGCGATCTGGTGCCGACCTGCCGGGCTTCTGGGAGTGAATCGACGCCAGATGACCGGAAGGTGTCATCCCGGTGTCGTGTCGACGTCGGCTCGGCCGGGCGATCCGTTCAGTGGAGCAGTACGTCGACCAGCAGCCGGGTCCGGCTGGCACGCCCGGCCGGCGGCAGCCGACCGTCCCGGGTCAGGATGGCCATCCCGTGCAGTGCCGCCCAGACGACCTCGGCGTACACCTGCACGTCCCGCCCGTCGGTGGCCGGTCGAATCGTCTCGACGATCTCGCCGAACGCTGCGCGGAGGTTGGCCGGCGTGTCCTTCACCCCGAACGCCAGCCCGCCCTGATGGGAGAACATCGCCTGGTAGAGCGCCGGGTTGGCCGCCGCGAAGTCGAGATAGCCGTCGACCAGTCGGGCCAGCCGAGTCCGTACCGATCGCGTACCGTGCCGGCTCGCCCGGACGACCTCAGCGAGTTCGTCGAAGCCCTGCAGCGCAACCGCGTCCATCACCGCGGACATGCCGCCCGGGAAATGGCTGTAGAGGACCGGCTGGCTGTATTCGATGGCGTCCGACAGCCGGCGGGTGGTGACCGCTGCCCAGCCCTCCGCCTCGGCGATCCGCCGAGCGGCGCCGATGATCATCTTCTCGCGTGCCTGCCGGTCCCGCTGCCGTCGTTCGGTTGTCGACATGAAAAAGACGCTAGCACTGCTAGATTCGCTGCACTATCGTTGCGCCGAAACCTAGCAGCGCTAGCCTCAAGGAGCTTGTTGTGACTGACATCATCGGTTCGGTCCTGGTCTGGATCGTCAGCATCATGATCATCGGAATCGGTATCGCCTACCTCTTCCGCAACCAGAGCAACGCAGCCGGCTTCGGCCTGCCGGTGCTGCCCGAACCGGCCGCGCGAGGGTGGTGGCAGGTCAAGGGAGTACGCGACATCACCACCGGAATCGCCCCGATCACGCTGTTCTTCGTGCAACCGGCAGCACTGCCGTGGCTGATCCTGGCCGAGGCGCTGATCCCGATCGGCGACATGCTGGTCATCCTCGGGAATGGGGGCAGCAGGGCGAGGGCCTTCGGGATCCACGGCCTGACCGCGCTGGTGATGATCATCGCAGCGATCCTGCTCTGGCTCTGACGCACCGAGTCGGGCCTGTCGGCGCCGTGGTCCAGAATGGGCAGGTGAGAAGTCGGGCATCCATCCTGCATCTGGATCTGGATGCCTTCTTCGCCTCGGTCGAGCAACGGGACAAGCCGTCGCTGCGGGGCAAACCGGTGATCGTCGGCGGGATCGGTCCGCGCGGGGTGGTCTCGACCGCGTCGTACGAGGCCAGGGTCTTCGGCGTGCACTCGGCGATGCCGTCCCACGAGGCGCGCCGGCGCTGCCCGCAGGCGGCTTTCCTGTCCGGTCGTTTCGACGCGTATCGAACCGCCAGCCGTGCGGTGATGGGTGTGTTGCGCAGCGTCTCACCGCTGGTCGAACCGCTCAGCCTGGACGAGGCGTTCGTCGACCTGGCGGCCGCGACGCGTCCGGTCACTCTGGACGAGGACGGGCTGGCCGCGCTCGCCGCCGAGATCAAGGACGAGGTCGGCCGGGCGACGGGCGGGCTGACCGCCTCGGTCGGCATCGGCAGTTCCAAGTTCATCGCCAAGCTGGCCACCGAGTTGGGCAAGCCCGACGGCTACACCCTGGTCGAACCCGGCCGGGAGGTGGAGTTGATCAGCCCGATGAGCGTACGGAAGATCCCCGGCGTCGGCCCGGCGACGTTCGACAAACTGCGCCGGATCGGCATCGCCACCATCGCCGATCTGCAACAGATCAGTGATCAGGAGTTGATCCGCGAGGTCGGCCGCTCCCATGGCATCGGGCTGAAGGAGTTGGCCTTCGCCCGCGACGACCGCGCGGTGGAACCGGAGCGGGAGGCGAAGTCGATCTCGGTCGAGGACACCTTCGACACCGACCTGGTCGACCGGGACGAACTCGACGCGATCATCGACAACGACGCCCGGCAGGTCGCCACGCGACTTGCTGCCGCCCGTCTGTTGGCCCGGACGGTGACGGTCAAGGTACGACTGCACGGCTTCGTCACCCACACCCGCAGCCGTACCTTGAACGGGGCGACCGATCGGGTCGACCTGATCGCGCAGATCGGCCGGTCACTGCTGACTGAGGTGGACACCAGTCCTGGAGTGCGGCTGCTCGGCGTCGGGGTTGCCGGACTGACCGACGTGCTGCAGGAGGATCTCTTCTCCGGCAGCGAGGATCTCACCGAGGACGTCGAGGGTGACGGCGCTGCCGACCAGTCCGAAGATCAGCGCACAGTTGATCAAGAACATGCGGCGGCCCAGACAACCGCAGATTCGGTCGATCCCGACCAGGCCCACTCCGACCCGGCCGACCCGCGGCTGAACGACGACCGCCCCACCGGCGGCGTCGATGCCGAAGCGGCCGGGCTGCATCGAGGCCGGAGCAGGCTGGACTGGCCGCCCGGCGCCGACGTCGAACATGATGATCATGGCCTCGGCTGGGTCTGGGGCGCCGGTCTGGGCCGGGTCACCGTCCGCTTCGAGACCGCCGACACGCCGCCCGGCCCGGTCCGTACCTTCGCCGACGACGACCCCAAACTGCACCGCTGCTGACTGACTTGTCAGCGGCAGAAGGCGTTATAGCGCTTCGTAACGCTGACAAGTCAGTGCGAGGATGGGGCGATGTGGATCGGCTGGATCGAGTTCGACCTGTTGCTCGGGGATGTCCATTCGCTGAAGGAGAAACGTGCCGCGGTACGACCGTTGGTGGCCGAGTTGCGACGCCGGTTCCAGGTCAGCGCCGCCGAAGTTGATCATCTGGACCTGCATCGGCGAGCCGGCGTCGGGATGAGTTGCGTCGCCGCCCAACGCGCACACGTGGTGGAGCTGCTGGACGCCGCCGAACGCCTGGTCGCCGGCCGAGCCGAATTCGAGTTGCTGTCCGCCCATCGCGACCTCGCCCACTCCGACGACGAGCGATGACCGTCGCCGGATCACTCGATCGGGCCGCCGAGCACCAGCCAGCCGATCGCGTCGCTGAGTTCGCTCTGGTCGGGGCCGCCGTCGTCGGGCCACAGCGTGGCGGCGAGCGCACTCGTACGGGTTTGTTCGGCCAGGGCATGCGGCGAGATACCCCAGACGGAGGTCAGCGCCGGACCGATCTCCTCCGGCAGCAGATCAAGAACGGCGGCGGCGTAGAGCTGGGTGCTCGCTCTCAGTGCGCCGATCCGCCGTCCGGGAAGACCGGATCCCAGTTCGGCGCCGAGCGACCGGGCGTACGGCAGCAACGCCGTCGTGCCGGCACCGGTCGCAGGCCCGGTGACCGTGATCAACTCCAGGTGCGCCGACACGGTTCGAAGATGATCTTCGCCGGCGGCTGTCGGATCATCGATGTCCACCGAGCCTGCTACGTCGTGCAGCCGCGCCAACAACACGCCCGGATCACCGCCGGACGCCAGCTCGGCCAGACACAACCTGGTACCCGCCAATCCCAAGCCTGGTAGAGGTTCCTCAATATCGAGCATCGCCTGCCGGGCCCTGGCCAACGGTTCCGGGTCACCGGTCCGGACCGTCTCCTGGGCCAGGAAGGCCTGATCCATGATCGACAGCCGATCCTTGTCCAACAGCCTGGCCGTGTGCAGCGCGACCGCATCTTCTGCATCGGATTGATCATCCGAGAGTCGCCCGATCACTGCCTGCTGCAAGCCCAGAGCGGCTCCCCCGCCGGGCATCACCCCGATGCCGGCAGCGGAGCGATCGGCGGCCAGCCAACGACTGCTCAGCTCGGTGATCAACTCGTCGGCCGGCGGCACCCACGCCAGATCGAGCCGGGTGGTGCCGCGAGCTGACCGCAGCTCGACCGGATAGCGGCCCGGCTGATCACTGGTCACCAACTGGCTGTCGCCCTCGGTCTCCACCAGAACCGGATCGGACGCCAGCACCGCGACATCCGGATCGTCGATCTCGTACGGCTCCCCACGCGGCAGTTCGGTGCGCAGCGAGGTCGTGGGCCCGTGCCAGGAGGTCATCCGGGCGATCTCCGGCACCAACTCGATCCGCCATTGCAACACCAGCCGGCGTCCCGGCGGCAGCACCAGCCGTCCGGTCCGGAATCCGTCCTCGACCTGGCCGGCCAGAACGCCCTGGGTCAGGTCACCGACCAGCAGCGGTCCTCGTCCGTCGGCTGATTGGACGCTCCACCGGGTGTGCCCGGCTGCGATCAGCGCCCAGCCGATCTGGTCGGCCGCCGGCTGCAGCCGGAGCACCAGGTCGTCCACCGTGACGGTCGAGGACGACGTGTTCAACAGCATGTGCCGTTGCAGCCAGCTGCCGGTGAACCCGTCACGCACGGTGTATGCCAACTCGGGATGATCAACGACGCCGTAGCTGGCCTCGGTCTCGTCCAGATCGGTGACCAGACCCGCGAACTCCCAGTGCCGCCGGCGTCCATCGATCGTCACCGCGCCCGGCCGATCCTGGCCGACCAGCACGTCCCGGCCGTCGACGGCAACACGTACCGGCAACCCACCGGGGCCGATGATGATCTTCAGCCCACCGGCGGTGAAGGTCAGTTCCTGCGCTGACATCGCCCACACCAGAAGAGATTCCGGCCCTCCAGCACCTCAGTACGGATCCGTGAACCGCAGACGTGACACGGCAGTTGTGCCCGGCGGTACACGTACACCTCACCACCATGATCATCGACTCGCGGCGGCCGGCCCATCGCCTCGGGCGAATGCTCTCCCCGGACGGTGTCGATCCGGTTGTCGACGACGCCCTGCGGCATCAGCGTGACCAGGTCGTCCCAGATCGCCAGCCAGGATTGACGAGCCAGCTTGCGGCCCTCGACGTGCGGTCGGATCCGCTGCCGGAACAGGACTTCGGCGCGATACACGTTGCCGACACCGGACAGGACCGTCTGATCCATCAGCAGTGCGGCGATCGGCTTGCCGGAGCGATGGATTCGATTCCAGGCGCGCTCCGGATCGGCGTCGGGCTGCAACGGATCGGGGCCGAGCCTGGCCAATTCGGCGCGCACCTCGGCCGGCGTCCGCACCACGCACAACTGCGGGCCAGTCAGGTCGGCGGCCACCTGCGGGGTGGCCAGCCGCACCCGGACCTGCCCCAGCGGCGGAGCCGGCGGCGCCAGCCGAAGCTTGCCGATCAGACCGAGGTGGATGTGCAGAAGTTGATCATCGAAATCGACGAACAGGTGCTTGCCGTGGGCATCCGCGCCGCGGCACTCACGACCGTTGAGTAACGCGGCCGAATCGGCGAATCTGCCTTGTGGACTGGACACCTGCGGCTTGGTGCCGGCGAACGCGTCGGTCAGATCGAGCGCCAGCCGGTGCAGGGTGTGGCCCTCGGGCATCCTTCTCCGATCGTCGGCGGTGAGGTGGTCAACGGTGCGATCGGTCCGAGCCGATCGACAGGTGATCGAGATCAAGACTGCGCAGCTCGGCTCGACCGGATCTACACTATGGCCCGTGATCAAAGAACGTGATCGGCGAGGGGTCGCCGATGACGCGGGGAATGGCTCTTCGTCGGGTGAGGTTCGCCACAGCGACCGCTTCAGCACCGATCCGACCCGGGACGCCGGGCGCGACTTCGGTCGGGATCGTGACTTCGGCCGCGACGGCGTGTCCGGGTTGCTGGACTTCGACCGGTCGATGCGGGCCCGAGACGTGTCTCGGCCGGGAACGGCCGAAGAGGAATTGGCCCGTGAGGTCGTGGACAGCCTGATCGCCCGCGCCGAGGGCAGACCGCGCCGCGTACCGGTCTGCTGAGACGCGGACACCCGACCTCGTACGACCAACGGTCGCCGCCGGTCAGGCGCCGGGCAGCTTGCCCGTCTTCTCGTACGCCGCCAGCTGCTCGATCCGCCGCTGGTGCCGCGGCTCACCGGAGAATTCCGTTGCCAGGAAGAGTTTGATCAGCTCCGTGGCCTCGTCCTCGCTGTGCATCCTCGCGCCGATCGAGATCACGTTGGCGTTGTTGTGCAGCCGGCCCAGCCGTGCGGTGTCGGCGTCGTAGGCCAGCACGGCACGTACTCCGGTGACCTTGTTGGCGGCGATCTGCTCGCCGTTGCCGGAGCCGCCGATGACGATCCCCAGCGAGCCCGGGTCGGCGACGGTCGCGGCGGCCGCGGGGATGCAGTAGAGCGGGTAGTCGTCGTCCGGATCGAGGGCCTGAGGACCATGATCGACAACGTCGTGACCGTCGGCAGAGAGCACTTCGATCAGGTGGTTCTTGAGCTCGAAGCCGGCATGGTCGCTGCCGATGTGTACGCGCATGCGCTCACTATGTCATGTCGATCCCGGTCATCCGACTCGGTCCTGAGGGTCCGGTTGACGGCCCGGCTGGCTTTCCGGGGGCGTCGGCGGGCGTGGCAGGATCGAGCCCATGTTCTTGCACAACCTCACGCGGGACGAGGCCGGACGCCGATCTGGGCTGCTCGACACCCGCTCCTACAACGTCACCATCGATCTGACCGGCGGCGACCTCGCCGGGAATCGACTGGAGCAGCCGGAGACCACCTTCGTCTCCCGATCGGTGGTCGACTTCGCCGCCGTTGAGGAGGCCGACACCCACGTCGACCTGATCGCGGAGCGGGTGCTGTCCGCGTCGCTGAACGGTGTTGATCTTGATCCGGCGACCTTCGACGGATCCCGACTGCCACTGCGGGTGGCCGAGGGTGACAACGAGCTGGTGGTGACCGCGCTGTGTCGTTACAGCCGCAGTGGTGAGGGACTGCACCGTTTCGTCGATCCGGCCGACGGTCGGATCTACCTCTACACCCAGTTCGAGGCCTCCGAGGCCCGCCGGGTGTACGCCTGCTTCGAGCAGCCGGACCTGAAGGCGACCTTCGAGCTGACCGTGCTGGCGCCGTCGAGCTGGACCGTGATCGCCAACTCGATCGGTGATGAGCGGGAACCGGTTGAGGGCCAGGAAGTCAACAGCTGGTGGCACTTCCCGCCGACCCCTCGGGTGTCGACCTATCTGACCAGCCTGATCGCCGGCGAGTACGCGGTGGTCACCGACAGTCACCGGGCCAAGTCCGGTGAGCTGCCGATGTCGATCTTGGTCAGGCAGTCGTTGCGGGAGTACCTGGACGCCGATCGGATCTTCGCCACCACCAAGGCGGGCTTCGACATCTTCGAGCAGCACTTCGGCTACGCCTACCCGTTCGGCAAGTACGACCAGTCGTTCGTGCCGGAGTACAACATGGGCGCGATGGAGAACATCGGCTGCGTCACCCTGCGCGACGAGTTGGTCTTCCGCTCCCGGGTGACCGAGGCGTCCTACCGGACCCGCGACGACACCATCCTGCACGAGCTGGCGCACATGTGGTTCGGCGATCTGGTCACCATGGTGTGGTGGGACGACATGTGGCTGAAGGAGTCCTTCGCCGAGTTCGCCGCCACCTTCGCCATCGCCGAACGCAGCGGTGATCCGGAGACGGCCTGGGCCACCTTCACCGGATCCCGGAAGAACTGGGCCTATCGTCAAGATCAACTTCCGACCACCCATCCGATCGCCGCGGACATGGTTGATCTCGAGGCGGTCGAATCCAACTTCGACGGCATCACCTACGCCAAGGGTGCTTCGGTGTTGCGGCAGCTGGTCGCCTTCGTCGGCCAGGACGCTTTCCTGGAAGGGGTTCGCGGCTATTTCGCCGAGCACGCGTTCGGCAACACCCGGCTGGCGGATCTGCTCGCCGCGCTGGAAGGTCCGTCCGGTCGTGATCTTTCCGGTTGGTCCGCCGAATGGCTCCAGACCGCCGGGGTGAACACGCTGTGGCCGGTCTTCGAGACCGACGACTCCGGCGTCTTCACCCGCTTCGCGGTCGAACAGACGGCGATCGAGAAATACCCGACGCTTCGGCATCACCGGATCGCGATCGGGTTCTACAACCTGATCGACGGCACACTGCAGCGGACCCACCGGGTCGAGGTCGACGTCGCCGATGCCCGCACCGAGATCGCCGAACTGGTCGGTGCCGAGCAACCGGATCTGGTCCTGCTGAACGACGACGACCTGAGCTACGCCAAGATCAGATTCGACCAGCGTTCGCTGCAGACCTTGATCGAAAACCTGTCGGCGCTGCCGTCGCCGCTGGCCCGTGCGGTCTGCTGGGGCGCTGCCTGGGACCTGTGCCGAGACGCCGAACTGCCGGCCGCCGACTATGCCGAACTGGTGCTGCACAACGTCAGCACCGAGTCCGATCTGAGCACCGTACGAGCCGTGCTGGCCAACGCCGGCGCGGCAGTTCGCTCGTACACGCCGCCGACGGCCCGGGACAAGATCAGCTCGCGGTGGGAGGACGGGCTGGCCGAACTGGTCAACGACGCTGAAGCGGGCAGTGATCATCAGCTGGCGTTGGCCAGGGCGTACGCGGCGGCCGTGAACTCGACCACCGGCGCGGCCCGGTTGGGCGGCTGGCTGCAAGGCGCTGCCGTACCGAAGGGGTTGGAGATCGACACCGAGCTGCGCTGGTTGTTGATCAAGCAGCTGGCCCGGTTGGGCCGAGTCGACGACGAGTTGATCATGGCCGAGTCGGAACGCGACAACACCGCTTCCGGTCAGGAACAGGCCGCGGCAGCTCGCGCGGCCCGTCCGACTGCCGAGGCCAAGGCAACGGCCTGGGCGCTGGCGGTGGACGGCAACGACATCCCGAACGAGACGCAGCGGCAGATCTGCCTGGCGTTCTGGCAGCCCGGTCAGGCCGACGTGTTGTCCGACTACCTCGACAAGTACCTGAACGCGGCCGAACAGATCTCCACCTCGGCAGGGATTTGGGCGCAGAAGTCGTCGATCTTCCGGCAGAACGTGCTGACCTACCTGTTCCCCGACATCGCCGACGACGCGGCGTTCATCGGCCGGGTCCGGGGCTGGCTCGCGGCCGGGGTGACAGCCAACGGCGGCCCGTTGGGCGACATGGTCAAGCATCTGGTCGCCGAGGAACTGGACGCGGTCGAACGTGCGCATCGCTGCCAGCAAGCGGCCCGCTGACGATGATCAGGATCGCCGAGCTGCAAGATCGACTGCATCGGCACTACCCGCCCGGTTCCGCGCAGGGCTGGGACCGGGTCGGGTTGGTGACCGGCGACGTCGATGATCAACTTCGCGGTGTGCTGCTCACCGTGGACGTCACCGACGCGGTGATCGAGCAGGCGATCCGGCTCGGCGCGAACCTGATCATCGCCCATCATCCGCTGCTGTTGCGTGGGGTCAACGCGGTCGATCCCGCGCACCCGAAGGGGCGGATGATCACCAGCCTGATCCGGCATCGGATCGCGTTGATCACCGCACACACCAACGCCGACATCCCGGCCGGTGGAGTCGCGGAGTCCCTCGCCGCGGCGCTCGGGCTGGCCGACACCCGTCCGCTGCAGGTGATCGAGGTCACCGAATCGACCGACGCCGCGGCGGTGGCCGGGATGGGACGGATCGGCCGGATCGAGCCGATCACGTTGGCGGCCTTTGCCGAGCGAGTTGCCGCAGTCCTGCCGGCCACCGCCGGTGGCGTACGAGTAGCGGGTGACCCGGACCGGACGATCAGCACCGTCGCACTGCAGGGCGGTGCCGGAGATGATCTTCTCGACCTCGCCCGGCAATCCGGCGCGGACGTCTATCTGACCTCCGATCTGCGCCACCATCCGGCCTCGGAAGCCGTTGCCTGGAAGGATTCCCCGGCCCTGATCGACGTCTCCCACTGGGCCGCGGAGTGGATCTGGCTGCCCCCGCTGCAAACCGAACTGCAGACGCAGCTCGCCGATCCGGCGATCAAGATCACCGTCTCCGAACTCCGTACTGATCCGTGGGACTTCGTGGTCGCCCGACCGACGACCTGAGCGCCTCCGCACAGTGCCGGATCGGCCCTACTGCCAGAGCTCGCCGATCGATGCGGCGAGCGACCGGCCCTGGTCGTAGCCGCCACGTGCCGCCTGCGGCCGGGTCGACGGGTCCAGCGCGTTGGCGTCGAACACCTCGCCGGCGCCCGCGTCCGGAAACACGGTCTCGACCACGCTCCCGCCGGCGCGCAACTCGGCGACCTGGCTGGCCAGATCCATCCGCCACTCGGCCTTCATCCGAGACCGGCCGCCGAAGGGCGAGAACACCAACACCCGTTGGTATCCGGCGGCCAGATCGGCATTCTCACTGCGCCGATAGCCGCCGTTGAGGTAGCGCTTCTCGCCGATCCGGTAGGGCGTCATCGACGACGTGCTGGCCGCGACCGCATCCACCAGGTCGATGCCGCTGGCGCGGTCGAACACGACCGGTTCGCCGCTGATCGCATCCACGGCGACGATCAGCATTCGCTGGTCGGGCCAGCGCGCGCCGGGCAGGCGGGATGCGACGATGCCCCGCCAGCGCACCTGATTCGCTCCGTCGGAGTCGTCCAGCGCGATCGCCGCGGCGCCCAACCGGCGCCGCATGTCGGCGGGATCATCGGCCGAGGCGATGATCTTGTTCGACCACTCCAGGTAGCTGGGTCCGGAGGAGTTCGCCGCACGTCTCGCGCTCGGCCCGGCCGGGCCGGGACGCGGTGGCGGCACTTCGGCGACGACGGCCGCGTACAGCTCGGCCGGTCGTGCATCACCGGTCAGCTGAGCAGCGACCGTCGAACCTGCCGACGTTCCGATGATCAGGTCGGCGCCGGTGACGTCGACGCCGGCATCGGCCAGCCCGGCGACGAGACCGATCTCCCAGGCGTTGCCGGCGGCGCCACCGCCGGCCAGGACAAGGGCTCGCTCCTGTGGGGAAGATTTCGCATTCATGATGCACTCAAACTAGTGGCTCATGGGCCAATCGTCGTGTCCGATTTCCGCGAGTGGCGGCACCGGGACGGTGCCAGGATGGTGGCCATGACTGCACAGCTGACCGAACGGCGGGTGCCCGTGATTCCCGACGACGAGATCTGTTATCGGGCGGTGGCGGGACGTGATCCACGCTTCGACGGCTGGATCTACGTCGGCGTCACCTCGACCGGGATCTACTGCCGACCGAGTTGCCCGGCCAAGACACCGCAGCCGGCGAACTGCCGCTTCTTCGCTGCGGCCGGTGCGGCACAGCAGGCCGGATTCCGGGCCTGCCGACGCTGCCGGCCCGACGTCGTACCGGGTTCGCCGCTGTGGAATCCGCGCGCCGACGTGGCTGCCCGGGCGATGCGGCTGATCGCCGACGGCATGGTCGATCGCGACGGTGTCTCCGGTTTGGCGGCGGCGGTGGGCTACAGCGAACGCCAACTCAACCGGCTGCTGATCGCCGAGGTCGGCGCCGGTCCGTTGGCGATCGCCCGGGCGCAACGGGCCCAGACCGCGCGGATGTTGATCGAGAACACCGACCTGCGGATGGCCGACGTCGCGTTCGCCGCCGGCTTCGCCAGCATCAGGCAGTTCAACGACACAGTGCTGCAGGTGTACGGCCGTGCACCGTCGACGCTGCGACGTACGCCGTCGGCCGGCCGAGCCACGGCCTCGGCCCGACCGCCGATGATCACCCTTCGGCTGCCGGTGCGGCAGCCGTTCGCGGCCGGACCGTTGTTCGATTTCCTTGCCCTGCGGGCGATTCGTGGGATCGAACTGGCGCAGGAGGACGGGCGGGTCCGCCGATTCAGCCGCAGCTGCGAACTGCCGCACGGTGCCGGCCTCGTCTCGTTGATCATGGACGAGCGGACCGGCACACTGACGGCGGCGCTGCGGCTCGATGATCTACGTGATCTTGCTGCCGCGGTGAGCAAGATCCGCCGGTTGCTCGACCTGGACGCCGATCCGGTGGCCATCGACAGCACCCTGGGCGGTGATCCGCAGTTGGCTGCGGCGGTCGCGGCGCTGCCCGGCGTCCGGGTGCCGGGCGTGACGTCCGGCGACGAACTCGCGGTACGGGCGCTGATCGGGCAGCAGATCTCGGTTGCGGGCGCGGCCACCACCGCCGCCTCGATCGTCCGCCAGTACGGCGCGGTGCTGCCGGAACAGGAGACTGCTGGCGACGCGAGCCGCGAGGATCCCGATCGTCGGCCGACCCGATCCGAGTTCGATCATCGTCCGGCCTCATCCGATCATGATCATCGAACCGGCCGACGGCTCGACGCCACGCAACCGACTCATCTGTTCCCCACCGCCGCCGCGCTGGCAGCAGCCGATCCGGCAACCCTGCCGATGCCCCGATCGAGAGGCCGGGCATTGGTCGGTATGGCCGCCGCGCTCGCCGAGGGCCGGATCGATCTGTCCGCCGGTGCCGACCGGGCCGAGGCGCGGACGCGACTGCTCGAGCTGCCCGGGATCGGCCCGTGGACGGCCGGCTACATCGCGATGCGCGGGCTCGGCGACCCGGATGTGTTGCTGACCGAGGATCTGGTGATCAGGCGTGAGTTGGAACGCCGAGACCTCGATCCCGGCGGACATCCGGAATGGGCGCCGTGGCGCTCGTACGCAACCATGCGACTCTGGCAGACCAGCCACCAGGAGGCGGCAGCATGATCAACAATGACCCGACCACCAGCAACCTGATCGACAGCAAGATCAACTTCGGCGACACCGACAGCATCGCGGGAGCGTTCGGCTATCTGTGGCGCAACGACGCCGATGGACCGGTGATCATCGGCTCCGGCTGGACGGCGGATCCCGAAGAACTGATCGCCCTGGTGCATCCGTCCTTGCGTCCGATCGGCGAGGTCGGGCGTGCCAACAGCAAGATCATCGACGACGCCGTGCGTGACTACGGCGCCGGCAGGCTGGAGGCGATCGATGTGATCAGGGTCGAGCAGCACTCCGGTCCGTTCATCGAGGCGGCCTGGGACGCCCTGCGTGCGACCCCGCCGGGTCACGGCTCGACCTACACCGAGCTGGCGGGTCGTGCCGGTCGACCGGCCGCGGTTCGGGCCGCCGCGGCGGCCTGCGCCTACAACGCGGCCGCGCTCTTCGTGCCCTGCCACCGGATCGTCCGCCGCGACGGCCGCCTCGGCGGATTCCGTTACGGCCTGGACATCAAGCGCACCCTGCTGGCCCACGAGGCGTGAATTCAGCTCCGCCGCAGACTCGCCCCGCCCGACCCGCACAGCCACTGCGGCGGTCGGAACGGAACAGCCGCGCGCAAAACTCACTCCCGCACGCGGAATATCGGGTGCGAGAGCAGGTTTTGCGCGCGCCGGTGGGAGTCGGAAACAGCCGCGCGCAAAACTCACTCCCGCACGCGGAATATCGGGTGCGAGAGCAGGTTTTGCGCGCGGCTGTGGGGGGTCGGAACGGCCGGTTGCCTCAGCAGGTCAGATCGGTTCGTTCGTGTGCATCGTCGGGGCCTCGTACGCGGCGTTGGCCAACTGCTGGATGCCAGCGGTCAGCCCACCGGCGATGTCGTGGGCGACAAAGCTGGTCTGCATGCTCGCGGCGGCCAGCCGGCAGTCGCCGTCGCTGAGCACCCGGCGGACGGCCGAGCCGGAGACGATCTCCAGCACCCGGTCGGTCGGATCCACCAACAGCAGCACCGAACGGGCGGCCTGGGGCAGCGCGGAGTGCAGCCGAACCGCGTACGCCCTCGGCTGCTCGCCGGCGGGGCCGACGAAGACGGAGAACTGCACCCCGCAGGTGCGCTCGGCCGAATGCGCGAGCCGTTCGATCCGGTCGATCTCGTGCGGCGTGAGCGGCCCGACGCCGTGCACCGGGCGGAACGGGTCGGTCAGATCGGGCTTGGCCGAACGCTGGTCGGAGCCGGCCACGTTCGGCTGTGTTGCGGGAACCACGTCACCAGCGGGCACTTGTGCCTCCTACCTCAGCGGGAGCGATCGCGCGCCGTCCCTCGGCCGGAACCGTCGCAGGCACCTGGTCGCCGGCGGTGATCGCGGACCGGTCGGCCGGCGCGACACCGAGCCACAGCGGCTCGTCCAGGTGAGTGTCGGCCTCGCCGCGTCCGGCCCGCAGGAGCTCCTTGCTCTTGCCGAGCACGGCGATGATGACGAAGGTCAACGCGGGCAGACCGATCAACAGCCCCAGCACCTCGACCGCCGTCGGCTCCTGCACGGTCGGCCAGAACGGCAGTGTCCCCTGCAGGGGCACTAGCATGCTCACGAGTTCAGTCACGGGCCTACCGTATCCGTTGAACACCGATTCGATGCGAGCAGGTCCGCCGACCAGCAGCGGCAACACAGAGGAGAACGGGTGGCCGACACCGGCTCGGAATCGACCGACGCGGGCGAAGCTCGCCCCACGACGCGATCCGACACCACAGCGGCAGTCGACGGCGAGCTGGGACGGGTGGTCCTGGACGCCGAGGACATCTCCCGGGCCCTGACCCGGATGGCGCATCAGATCCTGGAGACCAACCGCGGCGCGAGCGGTCTGGTGCTGGCCGGCATCCCTCGCCGCGGCGTCCCGCTGGCCGAGCGGCTGGCGGTCGCGATCGAGGCCGCCGAAGGGGTACGGGTTCCGGTGGGCGCGCTGGACATCACCATGTACCGCGACGACCTGCGCAGCCAGCCGACGCGTCCGGTTGGGCACACCCGGATGCCCGGCGACATCGACGATGCGGTGGTCGTGCTGGTCGACGACGTCCTCTTCTCCGGGCGTACGGTGCGGGCCGCGCTGGATGCGCTGGGGGATCTCGGTCGGCCGCGTGCGGTTCGGCTGGCCGTGCTGGTCGATCGCGGGCACCGGCAACTGCCGGTCCGCGCGGACCACGTCGGCAAGAACCTGCCCACGTCGGCCGACGAACGCGTGTTGGTCCGGCTGGCCGAGACCGACGGTGTGAACGAGGTCGTGATCACCAAGGCCACCAAGACCGACCCGGACGCCGCGACACCGGCTCGAACCGGCTCGTCGGAGGGAGCGAACTGATGCGACATCTGCTGTCCGCGGCCGACCTGAGCCTGACCGACGTCGGATCGATCCTGGACCTGGCCGAGGAGATGGCCGATGTGCAGCATCGGTCGATCAAGAAGCTGCCCGCGCTGCGCGGCCGTACCGTGGTGAATCTGTTCTTCGAGGACTCGACCCGGACCCGGTCCTCGTTCGAGATCGCCGGCAAGTGGCTGTCGGCCGACGTGATCAACATCTCCGCCAAGGGATCCTCTGTGTCCAAAGGGGAATCGCTGCGCGACACGGTGCTGACGGTGGCCGCGATGGGGGTGGACGCACTGGTCATCCGGCACGCCGCCTCCGGGGCGCCGCAGCAGGTGACCGGCTGGATCGATGCCCAGGTGATCAACGCCGGTGACGGCATGCACGAGCATCCAACCCAGGCTCTGCTGGACAGTTTCACCCTCCGTAAGCATTTCGGCGCCGACTCGGGTGTGGATGCGTTCGCCGGTCGGCGGATCGCGATCGTCGGCGACATCACCCACTCGCGGGTGGCGCGCAGCAACGTGATCTTGCTCAAGAAGCTGGGCGCGACGCCGATCCTGGTCGCGCCGCCGACGCTGCTGCCGTCCGGGGTGGACAGTTGGGGCTGCGAGGTCAGTCATGATCTTGATCAGGTGATCACCGGGGTGGACGCGGTGATGATGCTGCGGGTGCAGCGGGAACGGATGTCCGGCGGCTACTTCCCCACTCCGCGGGAGTACACCGTCGGCTACGGGCTGACCCGCGATCGCGTCGCCGCGCTCAAACCCGGCACCGCGATCTGCCATCCCGGTCCGATGAACCGCGGGCTGGAGATCTCCGCCGACGCGGCCGACGCCGCCAACTCGTTGATCTTGGACCAGGTCGCCGCCGGGGTCGCCGTCCGGATGAGTGTGCTCTACCACCTGCTCGGCGGCGAGGGTGAGTCGTGATCGGCCGCAACCCCACCTCGTACGCTCCGACCCCGGCCCTCCCGTACAGCCGCACCCCAAAACGACCTCCGCACCGGATATTTCGCGTGCGCGGAGCGATTTCGGGTGCGGCTGTGCGGACTACCCCCAGCCGCACCCCAAAACGACCTCCGCACCGGATATTTCGCGTGCGCGGAGCGATTTCGGGTGCGGCTGTGCGGACTACCCCCGATCGCGAGGACGAACGATGACCGAGTTGTTGATCAAGGGCGCCAACCTGGTGACCGGCGGCGATGATCATGAGAACGCGCTGCCGGCGGGCGGCCAGGACATCTTGATCAAGGACGGCCGGTACGCCGATCCGGCCGACGCGAGTGCCGAGGCGACCGTGATCGACGCCGACGGGCTGACCGCCCTGCCCGGCCTGATCGACCTGCACACCCATCTGCGCGAGCCGGGTCGGGAGGACGCGGAAACCGTCGAGTCCGGCACGCGGGCGGCCGCGCGGGGCGGGTTCGCCGCGGTGCTGGCGATGGCCAACACCAACCCGGTCACCGACACCGCCGAGGCCGCGGCCCACATCCGTACGCTGGGCGAGAAGGCCGGGTTTGCGCAGGTGTTCCCGATCGGGGCGGTGAGCAAGGGGCTGGCCGGTGAGGAACTGGCCGAACTCGGGCTGATGGCCCGGATCGGTGTACGGATGTTCAGCGACGACGGCAACTGTGTCAGCGATTCCCGGCTGATGCGGCGGGCCCTGGAGTACGTCCGCGCCTTCGACGGTGTGATCGCTCAACACTCCCAGGATCCTCGGCTGGCCGGCCGGGATGCGTGCTGTCACGAGGGTGAGATCTCCGGCCGGTTGGGGCTGGCCGGCTGGCCGTCGGCGGCAGAGGCGACGGTGATCGCTCGCGACGCCGAGTTGGCCAAGCTGACCAACAGCCGACTGCACGTCTGCCACGTGTCCACCGCCGAATCCGTCGACGTGTTGGCTTGGGCGAAGAAGCGCGGGATCAAGATCACCGCCGAGGTCACGCCGCATCACCTGCTGCTGACCACCGCCGAGGTACAGGGCTACGACCCCACGTACAAGGTCAATCCGCCGCTGCGCCCGGACGAGGACGTGGCAGCGCTGCGGGCCGCGCTGGCCGACGGCACCATCGACGCCGTCGCCACCGATCATGCTCCGCATGCCCGCCACGACAAGGAACACGCCTTCGCCGACGCCGCCTTCGGCATGCTCGGACTGGAGACCGCGCTCGGCGTGGTGATCGAGACCATGCTCAACACCGGTGCGCTGGACTGGGACACCCTGGTGCAGCGGACCTCGATCGCACCCGGAAGGATCGCCGGCCTGGGCAGCGATCTGGGCATGCGACCGGCGTACGGGCAGACCGCTCAGCTGACCGTGATCGACCCGCAGCGACGCAACCCCGTCGATGCGGCCGAGTCGTTTTCGCTGTCCCGCAACAATCCTTGGCATGGTCGGGAGTTGCCGGATCCGGTGATGATCACGATTGCCGACGGCCGGATCAGCTACCAGCGGCAGTGATCAACATCACCGTTCGGCGATCATCGCGTTAAGCCTGGCTCAAGCTCGGCCGGAGGGTTTCGACGTGGCGCGTCGGGGCGTCTAACCTCGTCCGCATGCCCGATGAGCTGACCGACGAATTCCTGAACTCCGCCTGGCTGTTGCCGGTGCGTATCGCGTTGATCATCATCGCGGCCGTGATCGTACGATTCATCGCTCATCACATGATCACCAAGGCCGTGCAGACGATGGTGACGGATCGTTCGCACCCGCGGCGGCGTACGGTGCCCCGCAAGGTCGCCAAGAAAACCAAGAACGGTCCGACGATGACCGCACGGATCGTGGCGACGCCGGGTTCGGGGTACGACGAACGACGGCAACAGCGGATCGGCGCCCTCGGATCACTGGGCCGCAGCGCGGTGTCGATCATCCTGCTGGTGATCGTCGGCCTGGTGGTGCTGGACCAACTCGGCTTCCCCGTCGCCACCCTGCTGGCCGGAACGTCCATCATCGGCATCGCGGTCGCGTTCGGCGTACAGACCTTCCTGCGAGACGTGATCTCCGGCATCTTCATGCTGATCGAGGACCAGATCGGGATGGGCGACTACATCCAGATCTCCGACGTGAACGGTGTGGTCGAGGACGTCGGCCTGCGGATCACCCAGATCCGCGACGACGAGGGCACGGTCTGGTACTTCCGCAACGGCGACATCTCCAAGGTCGCCAACTACAGCCAGCGCAGCCGGAGCGGCAACTCGCCGACCACCCCCGCCGACGCCGAACCCGAGAACGAGACCCCCGCTCCCTGACCGACTTGTCAGCATGACAAGGCGCCATAGCGCGTCCTGATGCTGACAAGTCGGCGGGAGTTGAGGACTACTCGGAGAGGTTTGCTTCCAGGGTGATGGTGGTGCCGGCCAGCGCCTGGCTGACCGGGCAGCCTTCCTTGGCCTTCTGCGCCGCCTCGGCGAACTGCTCGGCGTTGATACCGGGCACCACGCCGTTGACGATCAGCTTGATGCCGGTGATGCCCTCACCCGGCTGGAAGGTGACCTCGGCGGTCGTGTCCAGGCTGGTCGGCGGGGTGCCGGCCTGGGCCAGTCCGTTGGAGAACGCCATCGAGAAGCAGGTCGAGTGCGCGGCCGCGATCAGCTCCTCCGGGCTGGTCTTACCGTTCGCCTCCTCGGCGCGCGACGGCCAGCTGACCGGATAGCTGCCGATCCCGGAGGACGCCAGCTCGACGGTGCCCGAGCCCTCGAAGAGCGAGCCTTCCCAATGTGCGTTGGCCTTGCGTACGGTTGCCATGTCTTCTCCTCTGCAGATGTGACTACTGCTGATCATGCCGGATCGCCCGCGGCCGGATCGAGCGGCCCTTGTGACCGGTCCGTGCCCCGACCGTGACTGCGATGGCCCGTCCGCGTTTCAGACTCAGTTCATGTTCACCGAATCGGCTGGAAACAAGCTGTCCCGGCGTACGTTGCTGGGCGCCGGCGCGGCCGCCGCACTCGCCGTCGGAGCGTCCGCCAGCAACCTTCCGACGGCCGTCGCGGCCGGACCGAAATCGGCCGACTGGGCGGCGTTGGCCAAGCAGTTGGACGGACGGCTGTTGCGGCCCGGACAGGACGCGTACTACTCGGCGTTGAAGACGTTCGACCCGCGTCGCGACGTTCAGCGCCCGGCGGGCATCGTGCAGGCCGCCGGGGCCGGCGATGTCGCCGACGCGCTGCGATTCGCGGTCAAGTTCGACCTCAAGCCGCGACCGCGGTCCGGCGGTCACTCCTACGTCGGTGCGTCCACCGGCAACGGCGTCCTGGTGGTCGACTGCAGCCGGATGACCAACATCCACTACCACTCCGACAAGACCGTCACCATCAGTCCCGGGGTACGGCTGGGCGATCTGCACGACGTCCTCGATCGGCACGGCCGGACCATCCCCACCGGCACCTGCCCCACCGTCGGCGCCGCCGGGCTGACCTTGGGCGGCGGGATCGGCGTCGAGGACCGGCTGTACGGGTTGACCTGCGACGCGCTCACCGGCGCCACCGTGATCGGGCCGGACGGCCGTACTTATCAATGCAGCAAGGACGAACACAGTGACCTGTTCTGGGCGCTGCGCGGCGGAGGCGGCGGCAATTTCGGCGTCGTCACCCGGCTCAGCTACCGCAGCTACCCGGCGCTGCCGGGCGAGATCTTCCGGCTGAGTTGGCCCTCCGACGACGCCCACCGGGTGCTCACCGGCTGGCAGCACCGGCTGCTCGGCGGGATGCCGAAACACGCCTGGGCCAACCTGCATCTGGACTCCTCCGGCGGTTCGGTGCACCCCAGCATCACCGGCGTCTGCTGGGACTCCAGCGCCACGGCCGAGATCAAGCAGCTGACCTCGGCGATCGGCCGATCCCCTTCCGGCAAACAGATCTGGCACGAGTCCCACGCCGGTGCGATGAGCTGGTTCGCCGGCGGATCGGCCGGTCGCAAGCGCCAGTCCTGGTCCGCAGGCTCGGACATCGTCGGGCACAAGCTCTACGGCAGCCGTGCGGACGCGATCATCCGCGCGGTCGGCAGCTGGAACGGCTCCGGGTCGGTCGCGGCGATCTTCGATCCCTTCGGCGGCGCGATGTCGCCGCCGTCGGCGTCCGCCACCGCCTTCCGTTGGCGCGACGCCATCGCCGACGTCCAGTGGTATGTCGGCCTCGGCAGCACCAGCAGGGCCAATCTGGACCGAGCCGCTGCCTGGCTCAAGCGCTGCCACAGCGCGATCGGCAGCGCCTCGATCGGCGCCTACGTCAACTATCTGGAACCCGGCCGGACTCACGTCTCCGACTACTACGGCGGCAACTACCAACGGCTGGTGGCGATCAACAAGAAGTACGACCCGCACAACGTCTTCGACTCGCGCTATTCCTTGCCGGGCTGATGCGCTTGTGTTTACAAGAATCCTGCGCCAGTCGGCCTCCGCTGCCCGATCTCAGCCAGCAGAGTGCGACTGGAGCAGGATTCCTGTAATCAGGCCCAGCTACTCACGTGATGAGCGTGACAGTCGGCCGGGCTCGGTTGATGGGTAACGTTGGACAGCGATGACCAGCCAGGACCAGACCCAGCAGACCTTCTACGAACTCTTCGGCGGCGCGCCGACGTTCGAGAAGTTGGTGCACCGCTTCTATCAGGGCGTGGCGGGCGATCCCGAGTTGCGGGCGCTCTACCCCGAGGAGGATCTGGGCCCGGCCGAGGTCCGGCTGCGGATGTTCCTGGAGCAGTACTGGGGCGGGCCGACCAGCTACAGCGAACAGCGCGGACATCCGCGGTTGCGGATGCGTCATCTGCCGTACGCGGTGACGCCGGACCAGCGGGACCGCTGGCTGCGGCACATGCGCGACGCGCTGGACGAGGTCGCACTGCCGGCCGAGCAGGATCAACTTTTCTGGGACTATCTGACCCGAGCCGCGCACGCGATGGTGAACAGCTTCGACGGGGTCGCGCCGCTCGATGCCCAGAGTCAGCCCGGGCTCGGTCTCACGGTCCGCCCCGAGTCCTGACTCGCCTGCTGTGGCGCCGAGCCGGGCCGGTTCGACGCCCGGTTCGACGCCCGGCATGACGCCGGCTCCAACCCGGTCCGCTCTGACGTACGAGCCTGCGCTGATCTTTCGACCGGGTGTCAGCGACGCGGGTAGACCACCGGCTTCAGGGTGTGCGGGTCCCGGCGCAGCGCGGTCAGCGCGTCGGCGACCTCCTCGATCCCGAACCGCGCGGTGACCAGCGAATCAAGATCAACAGCGCCGCTGGCGGCGAGCGCGATCGCGGCCGGGTAGCAGTTGGCGTAACGGAAGACGCCGGTCACCCAGAGCTCCCGGTTCTGGATCAGCCCGACCGGCAGCTCCATGGTCGCGGCGCCCATTCCGATCAGCACCACCCGGGCGGCCGGTGCGGCCGATTCGAAGGCACCCTGCACGGCCGGCGCGGCGCCGCTGCACTCCAGGATCACGTCGAATTCGCCCTGCTGATCGCGCGGCGATCCCTGGCTGACGTCGACGGTGGCATGCGCGCCGCGCTGGGCGGCGACCTGCAGCCGGTAGTCGTTCGTGTCGCTGACCGCGACCCAACCACCCCGCGCCCGGGCGACGTCGGCGGCGAGCAGGCCGACCGGGCCGGCGCCGGTGACGAGCACCCGGTCGCCGGGTTCGACCGCTGCCTTGCGATTGGCCCAGACGCCGACCGACAGCGGCTCGATCAACGCACCGGCCTCATCGGACAGCGAGTCCGGGATCGGGTGGGCTCGGATCGACTCCAGCACCACGTACTCGGCGAACGCGCCGTGCACCGGCGGGGTGGCGTAGAACTGCACCTGCGGACACAGGTTGTAGCGGCCAGCCTGGCACTGTCGGCAACGTCCGCAGGTCTCCTGCGGCTCCAGCGCCACCCGCTGCCCGACCGTCCGATCGGTCACGGCGCTGCCGACCGCACGGATCACCCCGGATGCCTCGTGCCCGAGCACCAGCGGTTCGGTGACCACGAAGTCGGCGATCCGGCCGTGCTCGTAATAGTGCACGTCGGAGCCGCAGATGCCGACCGCGGAGACCTCCACCAGCACCTGGTCCGGCCCCGGGCTGGGCACGTCGGCCGGCTCGACGCGTACCACTTCGGGCTTGATCAACAGCGAGCGACGTTGCTGGGTCGGCAGATCGGTCATCGGGTTCCTCCTTGATTCCACCGCGGTCCGGCCGAGCCTAATCGGACGCTTGTCGGGCGGTGAGCAGCTTGCGTACGGGTTCGGTGATCGGCTCGGGTCGGCCGGCCTCGTCGACCGACACCAGCACCGACCGCGCTGTGGCGAAACAGCGCCTGTCGGCCGGGTCGACGATGTCGGCGACGAACTCACACGAACTGGTCCCGACGCGAGCAACCCCCGTACGCACCTGGTAGGGCTCGCGGCGGAAGTCGATCGGCAGCCGGTAGTCCAGATCCTGCCGGGCCACCACCCACGGGTCACCCGGCCGCAACGGGCCCGCGCCGGCGATCAACTCCAACCGGGCCTGGCCGAAGTAGTCGAAGAACTTGACGTTGTTGACGTGCCGATAGGAGTCGAGGTCGGCCCACCGGACTCGCAACGGCATCGGCCGGGCTTGTGCCAACTCGGTCGGTTTGACTTTGCCCAGCGGCTGCACCGACACCGGTTCGGCCACCGCCTGAGTCAGCAGGGCGCGCTCGTCGGCGGCCAATCGGCGCAGCTCGCCGACCTCGAGGTCGTACGGGACGCAGAAGGTCCGCGCCAGCGCGACCGGCACCCCGTCGTCACTCAGCCGGTAGCTGATCGAGAACCGGGCGCCGCCGACCTGGTCGACCCAGACCTCGGCGTCCACGGTCGGTGTGCGGTAGGCGATCGGCGCCAGGTATTCGACCCAGTGCCCGGTGACCAGCACGCCGCTGTCCAGCATCGCCGGCACCGGCCCCGGCGCGGACAACAGGAACTCGGTCCGCGCCTCCTGCAGGTAGTCGATCAACACCCCATGATCGACATGCCCGCCGGCGTTGAGATCGGTGAAGCGCTTGGGCACCTGGTACTGGAACACGGCCCCATCTTCGCAACTCGTGTTGTCACGACTTCCGCAGCCCCAATGACCCCGGCAACGACCCGAAGTCGCGACAACACGACTTCCGGCGGGCGGCAGCCGGATCTTGTCGCCCAAACTCGCGTTGTCGCGACTTCGAGCGCTTCGGACGACAGACCCGGCAACCCGAACTCGTGTTGTCGCGAGTTTGGGTGGTGGGCGTCGACCCGCGGCAGGGCGGCCGGGGTCAGAGGCCGAGGCGGCGGGCCTGATCGGAGACGAGGACCCGGTCCGGGTCGACTGCGTTTCTGATCTTGCGCCACTCGTCGAGCCGCGGGTACATGGCCGCGAAGGACTCCGGAGTCATCCGGGAATCCTTCGCCAGATAGAGCCGGCCGTCGGCTTCGGCGACCATGGCATCAAGATCATCACAGAGCCGTTCCAGACCGGCACCGATCGGGAAGTCGAGGGTGATCGTCCACCCCGGACGGGGAAACGACAGCGGCGCACGATTCGCCTGCCCCATCCGCTTCAGCACGTTGAGGAACGAGACCTGGCCGCTCTCGGCGATCCGCCGCACGATGGCACGAAGTTGATCTTCGCGGTCGAACGGGAGCAGACACTGATACTGCAGGAATCCCCTGCTGCCGTAGGCGCGATTCCACTCGCCGATCATGTCCAGTGGGTGGTAGAAGGAGGTCAGGTTCTGGATCTGAGCACGTCCGTGCGCCCTGGTCTTGTAGAACCAGACCTTGCTGATCATGCCGAAGGTGATCTTGTTCGCCAGCCCGTTCGGAAACAGGTCCGGCAGCGTGATCAACTGCGGTGCGTCGAATTTCAACGGATTCCGGCGCAGCTTCTTCGGAAGTTGATCAACCTCGGCGATCGAACCGCGGGAGAAGGCGGCCCGGCCGAGTCGGTGACCTGTCGACATCGAATCGAACCAGGCCATCGAGTAGTCGTAGTCGTCGTCTCGGCCGTCGTTGTAGAGCGCCAGCGTCTCGTCCAGGTCGGCGGTGCGTTCGCTGTCCACCACGAAGTACGCGGTCGGCACGTTCTTCAACGCCACGGTGGCACGAAGCACGATCCCGGTCAGGCCCATGCCGCCGACGGTCGCCCAGAAAAGATCTTGATCATCGCCGTCCGGTGTCAAGGTCCTGACCTCGCCGTCGGCGGTCAGCACCTCCACCGAACGGACGTGATTGCCGAAACTTCCTGCGGTGTGGTGGTTCTTGCCGTGTACGTCGGAACCGATCGCGCCCCCGATCGTGACCTGTCGGGTGCCCGGCATCACCGGCAGCCACAGCCCGAACCGGACCGCCGTGCGGAGAAGTTGATCAAGAGAAACACCGGCATCCACCACCGCCAGCCCGGTGTCGGCGTCGATGCTGTGGATCTGCCGGTACGCGCTCATGTCCAGTACGGTGCCGCCGCCGTTCTGCGCCGGGTCGCCGTAGCTGCGGCCCAGGCCACGCGCGATCAGGCCGCGCGCAACGCCAGGGTTGCTGCGCCGCTGCGTCCTTGCCCGGTCCAGCGTGGTACGGATGATCGCCAGATCGGCGGCCGGGATCACTTCGGCGGCGCTCGGCGCGGTTCGCGCCCATCCGGTCAGCGTGCGTACCTCAGTCACCCGACCACCGTAGAGGACGGCCGATCACGGCGATTCGTCCAGGTGAGAGTGAGCCTGGTCGAGTGCCTCGCGGGCGTAGCGCCGCTGATCCTCGGTGCCGACTTGTTCCGCCCAGCCCAGTGCCTGCTCGAATTCGGCGATCGCGCCGGTCAGGTCACCGGCCTCGTACAGGGTCCAGCCGAGATTGTTGTGCAGCGAGACGGCCCATCGCCGAGTCCGGTCGTCGCTGCTCGCTGCGGCCGCCTCGACACCCTGCCGGGTCCAGTCGACGGCATGATCACGATCGGCGATCGCGAGCATGTGTAGTGCATCGATGCGCAGGAAGTCCAGCCCGTCCGCGGCGCCCGCCTCCGCGACGTGCAGGAAGTGCGGCACGGCGGCGGCCGGTCGCCCGGCACTGTTCTCCACCCGGCCTCGCTCCAGATCGATCCGCACCAGCGCCGCCGGGGTGCAGGAGGTCGGGTCGATCCCGTCCAGCAGCGACCGGGCCTCGTCGAACCGGTCCTGAAGTCCGAGCGCTCGGGCGAGCTGAGTCGAATACTCGGCCCGGTCGACTGCCGGCGCGGTCAGCGACGCCTCCCGCAGCCGCGCCTCGGAGGCGATCGGGTCGGCAAAATCCCAAAGCCGGTCCAGCTCCCGCTGATCGATCATGTCGTGCTCCTTCGCCACTGTGTCCGGACGTCCGGCAAGCCGGCCACTGTCAGCCAATCCTCAACCCAGCAAGGGAAATCCGTCGGCAAGTCGCTGCAGGTGCATGACCTGTCGGGGGATGAATTCGGCAATCGTCAACCCGACCACGTCGGCCGTACGATTCAGGTCGGCGATCAACCGCTTGACCTGGGCATCGGTCAGACCGTCGGGCTCGGCGCCGAGCCCATACACCTGTTCGGTGCTGTCGATCGTGTCCACGTCGAAGTGGATGGCGACGCGTGAACAGCCGGTCTGCTCAAGCCAGCGCAGCAGCGGTTCGCTCGTCTCTCGCAGCTGATCGGGAGCCAATGATGCCAGTCCCCATTCGGCGAGGTGCGGATAGTCGTCGTCGGTCCACGCATGCAGACCGGTGAGCGCAACGCGGTCCGGAGCGACGGTCGCGGGCAGCTGGGCCAGCACGTCCGGGTCGCCGTGCCCGGTGATCGCGGACACCGCCATCGCGTGGTAGCCGGGATAGTCGCTTTGCCCGACATCGGGATGGGAGTCGATCCAGACGACGGCAAGATCATCTCCGTAGCGGCCGGCGAGCGCGGTGAAGGGCGCCACACTGACCGAGCATTCGCCGCCCAGCGTGATGATCTTGGTCGGACCGTGTTCCCGGATGATCTTCACCGCAGCGGCCAACTGCTCGACGACGATCTCCTTGGCCTCCACACCGTCCCGCAGCACCAGACCAGGATCGGTCATCGACACCGGGACCGTCGCGGTCGGGCCGTTGTGCGGTGCAGTGCTGCCTGCAGCACCGCCGTCCCCACTGCATAGCCCCTGCGAGCGATATCGAACGGAAATTCCGGAGCGAGTTCTCGGACGCTCGAGCTGCCGCCGCCCTGCCACTGCGGCCAGATCAGCCGCAGGGTTTGCGCATCGTCGCGATCGACTGACTGAACCATGTTCTCGATCATGTCAGGAAGCGAACCGCAGCGCCGTTAAGGTGGCTCGGTGCGGGTTTGGAGACGGGTGTTCGGGGCACTGAGTGGGCTGTATGCCTGGTGACAATCGGTGTGTTCGTGCTGCTGCAGGTGCTGGTCCCGCGGAGCCGCCGTCAGACCGGCATCAACATCCCGAACAAGAGCTACTGGGTGGAGCCGAAGAACCTGCCTCGGGCACGGAGGATGCTGTCGGCCGACTTCGCCCTGCTGGGCTGCCTGTTCCAGGCGTTCTTCTGTTGCCTGCCACCGGCTCTGGTCTCCGCCTCCGCCGCTCCGGGACATCCGTTGCCGGGTTGGTTCGTCGTTGCGCTCGTGCTCTGGCCGGCCACCATCGTCGCCCTGTCGGCATGGACGGTGGCCGTCCGCTACCGCGTGTCCGCGTCCTGACGCTGCGGCGAGTACGTGGTCAGCTCACTCGAGGCCGCCACCAGGGCGCGCAGGTCCTCCAGCGCTCCGCTGATCGCGCCGTGGGTGCGGGCCTGCACCAGCAGGTTGCCGAGCGCGGTCGCCTCGACCGGACCGGCGATCACCTCGCGGCCGGTTGCCTCGGCTGTCAGCCGGCACAGCAGGGCGTTCTGGGAGCCGCCGCCGACCACGTGCACCCGCTCGATCTCCTGCCCTGACAGGGATGCAGCCTCGACCAGCGTTCTGCCGTAGGCCAGCGCAAGCGAATCCAGGACACAGCGGGTGAACTCGGCCGCCGTCGTCGGCACCGGCTGACCGTCACGACGACAGGCCGCCGCGATCCGCTCCGGCATCCCACCCGGTGCGATGAATTCCTCCGCACCGACGTCCACCGTCGGACCACCGGCGGGCAACTCCGCAGCCGCGGCCAGCAGCCGACCAAGATCATGATCAACTCCGTCGAGCTTCCACTGCCGCAGCGACTCCTGCAGCAGCCAGAGCCCGCCTTCGTTGCGCAGATAGCGAATCCGGCCGTCGACGCCGCCCTCGTTGGTGAAGTTGGCGCGCCGGCTGTCCTCGGTCAGGATCGGTTCGGCGATTTCCAGTCCGACCAGGGACCAGGTGCCGGACGAGATGTAGGCGAAGCCGGGTTCGGTGGCCGGGACCGCTGCCACCGCCGAGGCGGTGTCGTGGGATCCGATCGAGGTCAGTACGACGTCGTCCGGCAGCCCGGTCTGCTTGATCACTTCGGGGCTGATCCGGCCGCGTACGGTGCCTGCCGGCTGGATCGGCGGCAGCATGTCGGCGTCGATCCCGATCAACTGCAGCAGCCGCGGTGACCAGTCCCGGGTGCTGGCGTCCAGCAGGGCCGTGCTGGACGCATTGGTCACGTCGGTGCCCAGGTCGCCGGTCAGCCAATAGCCGAGCAGGTCGGGCAGCATCACGATCTTGGCCGCCCGCCTCCATTCCGGACAGTCCTGCTCGGCCACCAACTGGTAGATGGTGTTGAAACTCAGGTACTGCAGTCCGGTGATCTGGTACAGCTCGGCGGGATCGATTCGATCATGGACCGACCGCACCGCGTCGCCGGTCCGCGGATCGCGGTAGCAGTGCGGGTCCTCGATCAACTCGCCGTCGGCGTCCAGCAGCCCGTAGTCGACAGCCCAGGTGTCGATGCCGATGCTGACCACCGCCGGGAAGCGCTCGGCCAGCAGCCGCAGCCCGGCGATCACCTCGTCGTACAGCCCGCGGATGTCCCAGCGCAGACCGCGATCGGTCTGTTGGGGACCGTTGCCGAATCGGTGGACGACCTCGGTGTTGATCTTGCCGTCGGCGAGCCAGCCGGCGATCACCCGCCCGCCGGAGGCACCGATGTCCACCGCCGCGAACACCGGACCCGCAGGGTCCTGAGCCCCTTCACCAGGGTCCTGAGCTCGTCGAAGGACCGAATCCTCACCCACTGCTATCCCCTTTGATGCTTACGTTCCCGGCCCTTCGACAGGCTCAGGGCCCTTCCTGCAAGTTCTCGGTGATCACCGCAGGAATGCGGCGGCAACGCCGGCGTCGACCGGGATGTGCAGGCCGGTGGTGTGGTCGAGTTCGGCGGAGGTGATCACGGCCACCGCGTTGGCGCAGTGCTCCGGCAACACCTCCCGCTTGAGCAGGGTGCGCTGGGCGTAGAACTTGCCCAGATCCTCCTCCGGTACGCCGTACACCTTGGCCCGCTGCGCGCCCCAGCCGCCGGCGAAGATGCCGGAACCGCGGACCACACCGTCGGGGTTGATCCCGTTCACCCGGATGCCGTACTCCCCCAACTCGGCGGCCAGCAAGCGCACCTGGTGGGCCTGATCGGCCTTGACCGCGCTGTAGGCGATGTTGTTCGGGCCGGCGAAGACCGAGTTCTTGCTGGAGATGTAGACGATGTCGCCGCCGATGTTCTGATCGATCATGATCTTGGCCGCGGCCTGGGATACCAGGAACGCACCCTTGGCCATCACGTCGTGCTGCAGATCCCAGTCCTTCTCGCTGGTCTCCAGCAGCGGCTTCGAGATCGACAGACCGGCGTTGTTGACGACCAGATCAACACCGCCGAAGGCCAGCACCGCCTCGTCGAAGGCGGCCTTGACCTGCTGGGGATCGGTGACGTCGGCCCGGATGCCGACCGCGACATCAGTGTTGCCCAGCTCGGCTGCTGCCTCGGCAGCCTTGCCCTGATCAAGATCGGCGATCACGACACAGGCACCCTCGGCAGCCAGCCGGGTGGCGATCGCCTTGCCGATGCCACTGGCGGCACCGGTGACCAGCGCGATCCGGCCGGCATGGCTGCGGGGCTTGGGCATCCGCTGCAGCTTGGCCTCTTCCAGCGCCCAGTACTCGATCCGGAACTTCTCATGATCATCGATCGGCGCGTAGCTGGACACCGACTCGGCGCCGCGCATCACGTTGATCGCGTTGACGTAGAACTCGCCGGCGACCCGGGCGGTCTGCTTGTTGGCCCCGTAGGAGAACATCCCGACACCGGGAATCAGCACGATCGCCGGGTCGGCGCCGCGCATCGCCGGCGTGCTCTCGTCAGCGAACTTGTTGTAGTAGGCGGCGTAATCGGCCCGGTACTGCTCGTGCAGTTCCTTCAGCCGAGCCACACTGTCCTCGACCGAAGCGTCGGCCGGCAGGTCCAGCACCAGCGGCTTGATCTTGGTCCGCAGGAAGTGGTCAGGGCAGGAGGTGCCGAGCTCGGCCAGCCGCGGATGTTCCTGGTGGGACAGGAAATCCAGCACCACGGCGTCGTCGGTGAAGTGACCGACCATCGGCTTGTCCGCCGACGCGATCGCGCGCAGGTGCGGCGCCAGCGCGGCCGCCTTGGCCCGACGTTCGGCTTGGGGCAGGGCCCCGTAGCCGGGCAATTCGGCGCCGAACGGTTCGACCTTGCCGTGCTCGGCCAGGTAGTCCTTGGCGGTCTTGATGATCTTCAGCGAGTTGGCCTCGCACTCCTCGCTGGTGTCACCCCAGGCAGTGATGCCGTGGCCGCCGAGAATGCAGCCGACGGCCTGCGGGTTCTCGCTCTTGATCTTGGCGATGTCCAAGCCCAGTTGGAATCCCGGCCGCCGCCACGGCACCCAGACCACCTCGTCGCCGAAGATCTCGGCGGTCAGCTGCTCACCGTCCGCCGCGGTGGCGATGGCGATGCCCGAGTCGGGATGCAGGTGATCGACATGTGGCGCATCGACGAGCCCGTGCATCGCGGTGTCGATCGACGGCGCGGCACCACCCAAGCCATGCAGGCAGTAGTCGAAGGCGGCGACCATTTCGTCTTCCCGGTCGATGCCCGGGTAGACATTGGGCAGTGCCCGCATCCGATCCAGCCGCAGGACGGCCAGTCCGGACTCCTTCAGCGTGCCAAGGTCTCCGCCGGATCCCTTCACCCACAGCAATTCGACCTGCTCACCAGTGACCGGATCGGTGTCGGCGCCCTTGGCGGAGGTGTTGCCGCCGGCGTAGTTGGTGTTCTCCTTGTTGGCGCCCAGCCGGTTGGACCGGGTGAGCAACTGCTCAACTGTCTCGTTCACGTTCATCCTTCTGCGGAGATGTCAGAAGGTAGTTGGGCTATAGCGCAACTACCTTCTGACAAGTCGGGTTGGTTCAGGCGCCCCAGCCGGCCTGGCTGCCGCCGATCCGTTCGGCGGCGATCTGCTCGGCGTAACCACTCTCGGCGTAGGCGGCCATCGGGTCGGCGGGCAGGCCGCGGCTGACCCGCCAGTCGGCAAGATCACTGCGTACGTCGGTGTAGAAGGCGTCCATCAGGATCTGGTTCGCGGCCAGCACGTCACCGGCGTTCTGCGCCGCGGCCAGCGCGTCATGATCAACCAGCAGCGCTCGGGCGGTCATCTCGGAGACGTTCAGCACCGAACGGATCTGGCCGGGGATCTTGGCCTCGATGTTGTGGCACTGATCGAGCATGAAGGCGACCTCGGAGTCCGGACCGTAGCCGCCGCCGCGGATCACCTCGTACAGGATCCGGAAGAGCTGGAACGGATCGGCCGCGCCGACGATCAGGTCGTCGTCGGCGTAGAAGCGGGAGTTGAAGTCGAACGAGCCGAGCTTCCCGAGCCGCAGCAGCTGCGCGACGATGAATTCGATGTTGGTGCCGGGCGCGTGGTGACCGGTGTCCAGGCAGACCTTGGCCTGATCACCCAGCGCCGCACAATGCGCGTACGAGGTGCCCCAGTCCGGCACGTCGGTGTGGTAGAACGCCGGCTCGAAGAACTTGTACTCCAAGATCAACCGCTGCTGCGGCGCCAGCTTGTCGTAGGCCTTCTTCAGCCCCTCGGCCAGCCACTCCTGCCGCTGCCGGATGTCGGCCTGGCCCGGGTAGTTGGTGCCGTCCGCCAGCCAGATCTTCAGATCCCGGGAGCCGGTGGTGTTCATGATCTCGATGCACTCGTAGAGGTGTGCGACGGCCTTGTCCCGGACCCGTTGATCATGATGGGTCAGGCTGCCCAGCATGTAGTCGTCGTCCTGGAAGGTGTTCGAGTTGATCGTGCCCAGCCGGACGCCATGATCAGCCGCGAATCGGCCGAGCTTGTCGTAGTCGTCGACCTTGTCCCACGGGATGTGCAATGCGACCGACGGCGCCAGCCCGGTGACCTCGTTCACCTTGGCCGCATCGGCGATCTTCTCCTCCGGATTGCGCGGCACGCCGGCCTGCGGGAAGACCCGGAAGCGGGTGCCGGAGTTGCCGAACGCCCAGGACGGCAGCTCGATCGCCTGATGTTCGAGCTGCGGTGCAATCTGGTCAAAGCTGGACATGACCTCACATCTCCTCGTTGAGTATGGCCGTCTCGGACCATTCTCGGCCTCGAGCACAGCCCGTTGCCGACGGCCTCACGTCGTCCGGCAACCGTGCTTGAATCGTTTCATATCAGCTCGGACTTTACTGTGCCCCAGCCGACCCGTCAACCGCGGCGTCGGCCCTCGTCGGGCGTACCCCGACCGGAGCCGCCGGTAGGGCAAGATGGGCGCATGGTGGAACGCTCGACCGCAGTCAGTATTCGCGATGTCGCGGAGCGTGCGGGGGTCGCGCTGGGCACCGTTTCCAACGTGCTGAACCGGCCGCAGAAGGTCGCCGAACCGACCCGCAAGCGGGTGCTGGACGCCATCGACGAACTGGGCTTCGTCCGCAACGACGCGGCTCGCCAACTGCGCGCCGGGTTGAGCCGGACACTCGGGCTGATCGTGCTGGATGTGGCCAACCCGTTCTTCACCGACGTGTCCCGCGGGGTCGAGGATCGCGCCGCCGAGGAGGGTCTGTCGGTGCTGCTCGGCAACTCCGACGAGAGCGAGAGCCGGGAATCGGCGCATCTGGATCTGTTCGAACAGCAACGGGTACGCGGCCTGCTGATCTCGCCGCTCGGCGACGTCTCCGCCCGGCTGGGCCGGCTGCGCCGCCGCGGCACCCCGATCGTGCTGGTGGATCGGCCGGCCGGCGACAACCCCTACTCCTCGGTCTGGGTCGACGACGTGGCAGGCGGCCGGATGGCGACCGAGCATCTGTTGCAGACCGGGCGGCGGCGGATCGCTTTCGTGGGCGGCCCGGCGACGATCCGGCAGGTGGCCGACCGGCGTATCGGTGCCGAGCAGGCGGTGGGCGGCAGCGGTGCCGCTCTGGAGATCATCGAGACCGACGGCTTGATCGTGGAGACCGGCCGCAAGATCGGCCACGAACTTGTCGCCCGCAGGCCGCAGGACCGGCCGGACGCGATCTTCGCCGCCAACGACATGGTTGCCATCGGTCTGATGCAATCCCTTGCGCTGTTGGAACATCGGCTGGTTCCCGACGAGATCGCCATGATCGGTTACGACGACATCGACTTCGCGGCGGCCTCGGTGATCCCGCTGTCGTCGATCCGGCAGCCCTCGGAGTTGATCGGCCGGACCGCGGTCGAGCTGATGCTGCGGGAACTGGATGCGATCGAGTCCGGTGTCGAAGTCGATCATGAGCAGGTGGTGTTCCAGCCCGAACTGGTGATCCGGGCCTCTACCGACGCGTCGGCCGAGAGCGCCGATACCGCTCGCTGATTCGTCGATCGTTGATCACCGGACGGGTCCAGCCGATGGAGCCGAACGGTAGCGTGCAGTCATGCCCGAGAACGTGCCCGACCGAGATCGCGACGCCCGACGGAACTGGGCCGAAGCCGTGCAGCGGGGCGAGCCCACCGGCTGGTTCGAGCCGCTGTATGCCGCCGCCCGGCGTGGTGACGCCGTGGTGCCGTGGGATCGCGAGGTCCCCAACCCGCTGCTGGTCGAGTGGCTGGCCAATCATCCGCTGGAGGCGGCCGGCCAACGCGCGATCGTCATCGGTTGCGGCTACGGCAACGACGCCGAGTTGATCGCCGCGCGGGGATTCGAGACCACCGCGTTCGACGTCTCCGCCACCGCGGTCGAGCTGGCCCGGCAGCGTTACCCCGATTCCGAGGTCGACTATCGGCAGGCCGATCTGCTGTCCCTACCCGAGGAGTGGCGGCAACAATTCGATCTTGTGATCGAGTGCATCACGGTGCAGGCGCTGCCGCCCGACTTGCATGAGACCGCGGCCGCCGCGGTGGCGTCGTTGTGTGGTGTCGGCGGGTTGATCGTGGTGATCTCCGGCGCCCGGGTCGGCGACCAGGTCCCCGACGGGCCGCCGTGGCCGCTGACCGGCGACGAGCTCGGCTACTTCGCCGTCGACGGAGTCGAGCGAGCCGTGGTGGAGACGATCCCGGTCAAGGAAGCCGGTCCTCCCGGTGACAGCCGGATCCGGTGGCGGGCAGAATTCCGCCGGCCCGACCCCGTACACGACAAGGATCGCACCGATACGCACTGGTTGTGATCGGACAAGATCCGCGCCGAGCACTGCGCCCGCGCCGACGATCAACGGCTGCCGGGTCCAAAGTCCCGTGATCTCCAAACGGCTGTACCGCGGCCAACTCTGTGCTGAGCTAGTCACGTAGAGCTGGACGGATACAGCTCTGCCGACAGAGACCGACGGGTCTGCGCGCCGGTTCACATCTGAGTGAGATCCGGGGTGTGCGATGACTGCCCGATCACCGACCGCAGCACCGGCCGCGAGCAAGCGCCTGATGATCTTGATCGCGATGGCGATGTTCGTCCTGGTGGTGGACACGTCGCTGATGAACGTCTCGATCTCGGCGGTGGTCAACGACTTGCAGGTCACCGCGAGCGGGGTGCAATCGGCGATCGCGTTGGAGGCCCTGGTCTCGGCCGCGTTCATCTTGATCAACAGCAAGATCGGTGACCTGATCGGCCGCAAGCGGGCCTACGTGATCGGCCTTGTCGCGTACGCCATCGGCGCGCTGGCCATGACGCTGGCTCAAGGTCTGACCGCGATCGTGATCTTCTGGGCGATCGTCGGCGGGCTGGGTGCCTCGCTGTTGCTGCCGGCCATGCAGGCACTGATCCACGGCAACTTCGCCGGTCCGGCCCAGAAACAGGCGTACGCACTGGTCGGTGCGTCCGCCGCGATCGCCGCGGCGGTCGGTCCGCTGCTCGGCGGATTCCTCACCACCTATCTGTCCTGGCGGGTCGGCTTCGGCTTGGAGGTGGTGATCATCTTGGCCGTGCTCGCCCAGGTGAGGCTGATCCGGGACGTGCCGTACACCGGCTCACGAAAGATCGATCTGGTGGGCGCGGTGCTGTCGGTCATCGGGATGGGTGGAGTGGTTCTCGGCATCCTGGTCTGGCAAGAGGGCGGAGAGTACGTCGTGCTGCTGCTGGTCGTGGGAGCAGCGGCCCTGGTAGCTCTGGCCTGGTGGTTGATCCGGCAGAAGCGGTCCGGCCGGGTGAGCTTGCTGGACCCGGACTTGTTCCGCCATCCGAATTTCACCGCCGGCATCTCCGGGCAACTGCTTCAGCAGACCACCCTCGGCGGCGCGATGATCGCCCTGCCGCTGTTCCTGCAGATGACCTTGGAGTACGACGCGATGAAGGCCGGGTTGTCGCTGGCACCGTTGTCGCTGAGCATGTTCGGCGCAGCCATGCTGGCCGGTCGACGGGCCGGGAAGCGGCGGCCGGCGGCGGTGATCCGGATCGGCTTTCTGCTGGCCAGCATCGGATTCGCCGGCATCATCCCGCTGGTACCCCGGGTCGACAGCGGCTGGTGGCTGGTGCTGCCGCTGGCCGTTGCCGGCTGTGGCCTGGGACTCCTGGTTTCCCAGCTGAACAACTACACCCTCGCGCCGGTGCCGGACGAGCGGATCAGCGAGGCGGCCGGCGTGAATTCCGCCGCGGGGTCGTTCGGGCTGTCGTTCGGTCTGGCCATGGCCGGCGGCGTGCTGCTCGCCACCCTCTCGATCAGCTTCACCAACCTCACCCAGGACAGCACCGTCATCCCGCCGGCCGAGAAACAGCAGATCACGGCAACCCTGGAACACGACGCGGAGGTGATGAGCAACAGCCGACTGGCGGCGCAGATCACCGGTCAGCCGCCCGAGGTCGAAGCCGAGGTGCTCGCCATCAACGCCGAGGCGCGGAGTCGGTCGCTGCAATTCGCCTTGCTGGTGCCGTTGATCGCCGGTGGCATCGGACTGGTGAACTCGTTCCGAATGATGCGTCTGCCCGACATCAAACCGCCGACCGAGCGGGTCGGCCTCGACTGAGCCAGCCCGCCTCACTCGTACAGCGAATCGAGCAACTCGGCGTACTTGGTCTCCACCAGCCGCCGTTTGATCTTGAGGCTGGGCGTCACGTCGCCCCCCTCGACGGTCAGCTCCTGCGGCAGGAGCTTGAACCTCTTGATCGTCTCCCACCGTTCCAGCCCGGCGTTCGCCTGCTGGACATAGCCGTCGATCATGGACTGCAGCTCGGGCAGCTCGATCAGTTCCTCGGACGACTGCGAACCAAGATCATGTTCGCGGGCCCAGCCGGCAAGTGCGTCCGGGTCGAGCGCGATCAGGGCGCTGATGTACTTGCGATGTTCGCCGTGCACGAGCACCTGACTGACGTACGGGCAGACCGCCTTCACCGCCCCCTCGACCTTCTGCGGGGCGACGAACTTGCCGCCGGAGGTCTTGATCAAATCCTTCTTGCGGTCGGTGATCACCAGGCAACCTGCATCGTCCAGATGGCCGATGTCGCCGGTCAGCAACCAACCGTCCACCAGCGTCTCCGCGGTCGAGTCGGGCAGATTGTGATAGCCGCGCATCACGCCGGGCCCCTTGATCATGATCTCGCCGTCCTCGGCGATCTTCACCTCGGTGCCGACCGCCACCGGACCGACCGTGCCGAAATGCGGGTTACGCGGATCATCGACGAAGGTGGCCGCACTCGACTCAGTCATCCCGTAGCCCTCGACCACCAGCAGCCCGGCGTCGTAGAACCACTCCTGCACCTCGTCGTTCAAACCGGCCGAGCCCGAGACGAAGAAGCGGATCCGGCCGCCCATCCGCTGTTTGATCTTGGAGAAGACCAGCCTCTCGGCGATCGCGGCCTGGATCCGCAACAACCCGGTCGGCTGCTGGCCGGCGAGTCGGTACGGCTTGGTCTTGCGGCCGATCTTGAACGCCCAGTCGAAGATCTTCGCCTTGATCCCCGAACTGGCCTGCAGCATCACGGTCGCGCGGACCTTCTCGAAGATCCGCGGCGCACCGGCCATGAAGGTCGGCCGCACCTGGCCGAGGCCGTCGACGATCTTGTCGATCCGGCCGTCCACCGCGGTGACGAAGCCGATCCGGAACTGCACCACGCTGAGCAGCTTGCCGAACGAATGCGCCAACGGCAGCCACAGGTATTGCAGATCCTCCGGGCCGGCCAGGCCGAGCTCGTCCAGCGCCACACCCTCGTAGGTCCAGCTGTCGTGCACCAGTCGGACGCCCTTCGGCGTACCGGTGGTGCCGGAGGTGTAGATCAAAGTGGCCAGGCTGTCCGGGCCGACCTTCGACATCGCGGTCTCGACCGCGTCCGGATGCCCTTCCAGGTAGGACTCACCGGCCCGCAGCAGCTGCTGCCAGCCGATCACCAGATCATGATCAACTCGGGGCTGATTCTCGGTGCGGGCGTCGATCTGGATGATCTTGACCACGTCGCTCAGTTGATCAAGCTGCCCCAGCACCTTGTCGGTCTGTTCGTCGTTCTCGGTGAAGATCATCCGCGAGCCGGAATCGGCGAGGATGAAGCCGACCTCGGCGGCCTGTGTGTTCGGATAGACCGTCGTCGTCGCGCCGCCGGCACAGACCACCCCGAGATCAGCCAGCACCCACTCGATCCGAGTGCCGCAGGCGATCGCGACCCGATCCTCCGGCTCCAGTCCGTACGAGATCAGGCCGGCCGCGAGCTTGAACGCGTACGCCTTGGTCTGGTCCCAGGTCATCGACAGCCAGCGGTCGCCGTCCGGGTAGCGGTAGGCCTCGCGCGGACCGGACAGCGCGACCTGGGCCAGGAACATCTCCCCAACCGTGCCCGGCCGATCGTTCACGCGCTCGAGGCTGCCCGGCCGATACGGGCTGGACTGATTGCTGGACGACATTGACGCTCCCGTGTCTGACGACTCACCGCGTGCCGGCAGGCACCGTAGCTGCGATGTAAGCCTTAACCATAATCGCCGGCTCGGATCGACGGGTCAGGTCACCTCGAAGGCAGCCATCATGCCCATGTCCTCGTGCACGAGGTTGTGGCGACGCCAGCACGTACTTGCCGCGATCGATCTCGAACCGGATCGTCAGGTCGCGTATCCGGTCGGCCGCAGGGGCCGCGCACGATCGATCGGGCCGCGATCGCTGACCCCGGCGAACGCATAGATTTGACCGCATGAGGGAGACCCGCTGGCTGACCGAGTCCGAACAGCGCATCTGGCGCACCTACCTGCTCGGTGCCGCCGAGTTGCTGGAGCGTCTGGACACCGGGCTGCGTCCGTACGGCCTGACCCTGAACGAGTACAGCATCCTGGTCTGCCTGCTGGAGAGTCCCGGACGCCGACTGCGGATGTCCGAGCTGGCCGACGCGGTGCACCAGTCGCGGTCACGGCTGACGCACACCATCACCCGGATGGAGCTGGCCGGCCGGGTCCGGAGGACCACCTGCGGCGCGGATCGGCGCGGTGTCTGGGCCGAGCTGACCGAGGACGGCGCCGCACTGCTGGATCGGGCCGCGCCGGCCCATGTCGCCTCGGTACGGCGGCACTTCGTCGACGCCGGTGCAGCCGAGGACTTCGCTGCGCTGGGCCGGGTCTTCGACGCGGTGCTTGATGTCCCCCGGGACGACGGCACGATGGCGCCGCGGCAACTGCTCCGGGTGGCGCCGTCGCCGACCGCCGACGCCGATGACACCGACGACACCGACGACACCGACGACACCGACGACACCGACGACACCGACAACGCTCTCGAGCCCGATGATTCCGGCGAGACCGGCGGCACCGTCGCCGGCACCGACCGAGCCGCGGACGCGGCGCGCCAAGCCGCGGACGCGGCGCACCAAGCCGCGGACGCGGCGCGACGTCTCAGCGCCGCCACCACCAGCTGAGCCTGCAGCCCGCTCGCTCTAGGGTTGGGGCGTGCCTGAGCTGCGTACCGAACGCCCGCGGATCGAAGCGCCGGAGACCTCCGGAGTAGAGCCGGCCGCGCAGGATTTGCTGGCAGCACTGCGACGGCGCGGCCTCGGTGACGTGGTCGACAGTTCTGATCTGACCCGGGCTCTGTACTCCTCCGACGCGTCCCTCTACCGTGTCGTGCCGCAGCTGGTGGCCTGGCCGCGATCGACCGACGAACTGACCGAGATCGGCTGGCTGGCTGCCGAGTACGGCGTACCGATCACCAGCCGAGGTGCCGGCACCTCGATCGCCGGCAACGCCGTCGGCACCGGTTTGATCTTGAACACCTCCAAACATCTGAACAAGATCATCTCGGTGGACCGCGAGGCTCGGACCGCGACCGTGCAGCCGGGGATCGTCCATGCGGCACTGCAGCGCGCAGTGACCCAGATCGGTTTGCGGTTCGGCCCGGATCCGTCGTCGCACAGCCGCTGCACCATCGGCGGCATGATCGGCAACAATGCGTGCGGCTCCCGGGCGCTCGGCTACGGCAAGACGTCGGACAATCTGGTCGACCTGGATATCGCCACTCTGGATGGGAATCGACTGACCCTGACCTCGGACAGTCGTCCGAGCGTCTCGCCGTTGTTCGGTCGGCTGGATGAGCTCGTTCATGATCATCTGGCGACCATTCGGACCGAGTTCGGCCGATTCGGCCGTCAGGTGTCCGGCTACGCAATGGAGCATCTTCTGCCTGAGCAGGGATTCGACGCGTTGAAGTTCCTCGCCGGCACCGAAGGCACGCTGGCGATGATCACCCAGGCCACCGTACGGCTGGTCGCCGACGCGCCGTTCAAGATCATGATCGCGCTGGGTTATCCCGACATGGCCGAGGCTGCGGATGCGGTGACTGCGATCCTGCCCTACGGCCCAACGGCGGCCGAAGGGCTGGACTCGCGGATCGTCGACGTGGTCCGCAACCGGCAGGGCGAGGGATCGGTGCCGGAACTTCCGCGAGGCGAGGGTTGGCTGCTGGTCGAACTGACCGGCGAAGATGATCATGACGTACGCTCCCGGGCGGACCGGCTGCTGGCCGACTCCGGTTGCCTGGACGGCTTTGTGGTCACCGATCCCGCGCAGGCGGCCCGATTGTGGAAGATCCGCGAGGACGGTGCCGGACTGGCGTCGGTCAGCCTGTCCCGGCCGGCGCACGCGGGTTGGGAGGACACCGCGGTGCCACCGGAGCATCTCGGCTCCTACCTGCGCCGGTTCGAGGAGCTGATGAGCTCGTACGGGGTGGCGGGCCTGCCGTACGGACACTTCGGCGACGGCTGCGTGCACATCCGGATCGACTTCCCGCTGTGGGAGGACGGCGGATCGGCAGCCTACGAGTCGTTCGTCACCGACGCCGCGGAGCTGGTGGCCAGTTACGGCGGTTCGATGTCCGGCGAGCACGGCGACGGTCGGCATCGGTCGGCACTGCTGCCGAAGATGTACTCGCCGCGGGCGCTGGAGCTGTTCGGCGCGGTGAAACAGATCTTCGACCCCCGCAACCTGCTCAATCCTGGTGTCCTGGTCGATCCCCAGCCCCTGCAGGAGAATCTGCGGATCCCCGAGGTCCGGACCCGGCCGATGGCCCTGCTCGAGCCGCACTTCACCAGCGAGGTGCACCGGTGCACCGGCGTCGGCAAGTGTGTGGCGAGCGTTCCGGCCGGAGTGGCCAACTCCGCGGCCGGGGTGATGTGCCCGTCGTTCCAGGCCACTGGCAACGAGAAGGACTCCACGCGTGGCCGGGCGCGGGTGCTGGAGGAGATGATCAACGGGCGGCTGATCAGCGGCGGCTGGGACGCGCCAGAGGTGCATGAGGCGCTGGATCTTTGCCTGTCCTGCAAGGGATGCCGGCGGGATTGCCCGACCGGTATCGACATGGCTGCCTACAAGGCGGAGGTGCTCGACCGCAGCTACGCCGGCAAGCTGCGGCCACGATCGCACTACGCCCTGGGTTGGTTGCCGCGCTGGGGGCGGATGATCACCCGGGTACCGGTCGTGGCACAGCTCGCCAACCTGTCCCTGCGGCTGCCGCTGATCGGCCGACTGCTGAAGCGCGCCGCGGGCATCGATCCGCGTCGCGGTCTGCCGACGTTCGAGACGCAGTTGCCGCAGATCCGTTCCAGAGCAGCGATCGCCGACGGTCCGGCCTCCCTGCTTGCCCGGGCGGAGCAGCGTCGTGGCCGGCCGTCAGACCGAGTTGATCATGGCCCGGTGATCATCTGGACCGATTCGCTCTCGTCCCAGTTCGCCGGCGGCCCGATCGCCTCGGCGATCGCCGTGCTGGATCGCGCCGGCTACACGCCGTACTTGTTACCCCGCGACGCCTGTTGTGGCCTGACCTGGATCACCACCGGCCAGCTGGACGGTGCCCGACGGCAGCTGGAGCGGGCGTTGGACGTGCTCACCCCGTACGCCAAAGCAGGGATCCCGATCGTCGGGCTGGAGCCGTCCTGCCTCGCGGTCTGGCGCAGCGACGCACCGGAGCTGCTGGACGATCCACGGGTGGCCACGGTGGCGAACAAGATCAGCACGCTGGCAGAGCTGCTGACCTCCACCGACGGTTGGCAGCCGCCGGAACTGTCCGGCGTCGAGCTGGTCGTGCAGCCGCACTGTCACCACACCTCGGTGATCGGCTGGCAGACCGACGCCGCCCTGCTGAAGCGGACCGGCGCCAAGATCACCACGGTCGCCGGCTGCTGTGGTCTGGCCGGCAACTTCGGCATGGAGCAAGGACATTACGAGGTCAGCCTCAAGGTGGCCGAACACGATCTGCTGCCTGCCGTCCGGGCAGCGAGCAGGGATGCGATTGTGCTTGCCGACGGTTTCTCCTGCCGGACCCAGCTGGCCGAGCTCAGCGACCGCACCGCGATCAGCCTGGCCGACCTGCTCGCCCGCTCCCCCCGCTGACCGCTGTCCGGGTGGCGGGACCGGGCCGGGGCCGGGCCAGGCTCCCGCGCACTGGGTGTCCCGGCCGGGTGCCCCAGGTGCCCGTTTCTCCACTCTGGTTGGAAAACGAACGCAGTTCGAGCGGGAGCGGTCGACGATTCCCCACACTGGTTGGAAAACGTACGGGATGGGGTTCGGCTGGGACACAACCCCAGGGGCTCTGATTGCCCACAGCGACCGATGCCGGTTCGATCAGGCGATAGGCGAAGTACGCATCGCCGTCACGCTGCTCGAACAGCGCTGCGGACAAGATCAACAACCCGTCCACTGCGTCGGCCGCATCCGGACCGCCGACATACGGCGGACGCAGCCCGACCTCGCTGATCAACTGCTCGGCGATCGGCCGTGCCGAGACGTCGGCGGCGAAGAAGAGGTCAGAATCCGGCAGCGGTTCGGTGAAGTTCCGTACCAAAAGGGTGTTGAAGGCGCGCACGTAGCGGACGCCCTCGATGTCGGCGAAGGCGGCTCGGCTGTGCAACGGTCGCTCCCCGGAGCGGTTCGCGGCGTCGATGACGATCTTGTCCTTGAGCGCCTTCCGATGCTGGGCGACGAAGTCGGCAACGGCGCTGCCGGGTTGAGCAAGTATGACGACCTCGGCCGCGGGCAGCACGACGGCGATACTGTCGACTCCCGGCTGCCGAGTCGTGCCCGGATCCCGGCTCCCGTAGCTGACCTGATGCCCCGCGCGGGACCACGCCTCACCGAGTGCACTGCCGATCTTGCCGGTGCCGATCACTGCAATGTCCATGGGCCACAGGACGTTCCCGGAGCCGCCACCATTCCACCGAAGTCCGGCGGCAACAGGAACCGCGGGACGGGCCATCAGATGCTGCGCGGACAACGAGCTCAGGAGTAGCGCACCGTGACACATGTCCCGAACAGGCCCTGACAGGTGCAGTTCCGGCGCCTTCGGCCGATGGCCATGATCATCGTACGGACAACGAGAGGTAGTTGATCATGACTCAGCGCACCGCAGCGCGAGAAGACACAGCACCAGAAGTCACAACAGCACAAGGCAATACAGCCGGCGCCGCTCGGCGTCGACTGCTCCGGGCCGGGACCATCGCGGTCGCGTTGATCGCCGCCCTGCTGGACTGGGTGATCTGCACCAAGATCATCGGGTTGACGCTGATGGTCGATCAGGGCTTCGGCCCGACCGAGGTGATGCCGCTGCTGGTCGCCGCGGCACCGATCCTGTCGGGCTTGGCCGCCTGGGCCTTGCTGGCGATCTTGGAACGACTCACACCGGCCCGAGCGACCACGATCTGGCGGATCGTCGCCCTGGTGATCTTGGCGCTGTCGCTGTACTCCCCGATCACGGCGGCGATCAGCATCTCGACCGCGACTGCGTTGGTCTCCATGCATCTCGTGGTCGGCGCGATCCTGATCATCGGCCTGCGCCGCCGCTGAGTGTTCCCGCGCACCCACGGCGCTCCCGCGCATGCACGACAGACTCCACCCCGTTCCCGCGCACCTACGGCGCTGCCGCGCAAGTACGAACGTGCGCGGGAGAGCCGACGGTGCGCGGGAACGGTCCTGAGCAGCGTCGGACCGTACGCTGAAATGGGCCGCGAGCGGGTCGGGCCGGCGAGCGGAAGCTCGACCGGGCGAGGCTCAGTCCCGGGTCAGGCGGCGGTGGGTGGTGCGGTGCGGGCGGGCGGCTTCGGCGCCGAGGCGTTCGATCTTGTTCGCCTCGTAGTCCTCGAAGTTGCCCTCGAACCAGTACCACTGGGCCGGGTCCTCGTCGGTGCCTTCCCAAGCGAGGATGTGGGTGGCGACGCGGTCCAGGAACCAGCGGTCGTGGGAGACGACAACGGCACAGCCCGGGAACTCCAGCAGCGCGTCTTCCAACGACTGCAGGGTTTCCACGTCCAGGTCGTTGGTCGGCTCGTCCAGCAGCAACAGGTTGCCGCCCATCTTCAACGTCAGCGCCAGGTTGAGCCGGTTGCGTTCACCGCCGGACAGCACACCGGACGGTTTCTGCTGATCCGGCCCCTTGAACCCGAACGAGGCCACGTAGGCCCGCGACGGCATCTCGAAGTTGGCGACCTTGATGTAGTCGAGCCCGTCGGAGACGACCTCCCAGACGTTCTTCTTCGGATCCAGACCGGACCGGCTCTGGTCGACGTACGACACCGAGACGGTCGAGCCGAGCTTCAACGCCCCGCTGTCCGGCGTCTCCTCGCCGACGATCATCCGGAACAGCGTGGACTTGCCGACACCGTTCGGGCCGACGATGCCGACGATGCCGGCCCGCGGCAGCGAGAAGTTGAGCCCGTTGAAGAGCTCGCGATCCTCGAACGCCTTGTGCAGGTCTTCCGCGTCCAGCACCTGGTTGCCCAGCCGCGGACCCGGCGGGATGTTGATCTCCTCGAAGTCCAGCTTCTTGGTCCGCTCCGCCTCGGCGGCCATCTCCTCGTACCGTGCCAACCGGGCCCGGTTCTTGGCCTGCCGTGCCTTCGGGTTGGAGCGCACCCACTCCAACTCTTTCTCCAGGATCTTGGCCCGTTTGGCGTCCTTGCGTCCCTCCAACTGCAGCCGGGATCGCTTGGTCTCCAGGTAGGTGGAGTAGTTGCCCTGGTAGGGATAGGTCCGGCCGCGGTCCAGTTCGAGAATCCACTCGGCAACCTGATCGAGGAAGTACCGGTCGTGGGTGACGGCCAGCACGGCACCGGGATAGTTCTTCAGATGGCCCTGCAGCCAGTAGACGGACTCCGCATCCAGGTGGTTGGTCGGCTCGTCCAGCAGCAGCAGGTCGGGCTGCTGCAGCAGCAGCTTGCAGAGGGCGACCCGGCGGCGTTCACCTCCGGAGAGCACGTCGACAACTGCATCGCCCGGCGGGCAGCGCAGCGCGTCCATCGCCTGCTCCAGTTGGGAATCGATCTCCCAGGCCTGCCGATGATCAAGGTCGGTCTGCAGGTCACCCATCTCGGCCAGCAGCGCGTCGTAGTCGGCGTCCGGGTCGGCCAACTCCTCGGAGATCTCGTTGAAGCGGGCCAGCATCTGCTTGGTCTCCGCGACCGCTTCCTCGACGTTCTCCAGCACGGTCTTGCCCTCGGTCAGCGGCGGCTCCTGCAGCAGGATGCCGACGGTCGAATCCTTGGCCAGCCGGGCCTCGCCGTTGTTGGGCTGCTCGATGCCGGCCATCAGCTTCAGCAGGGTCGACTTGCCCATGCCGTTCGGGCCGACGACGCCGATCTTCGCGCCAGGCAGGAAATCCAGCGTGACGTTGTCGAGGATGACCTTCTCCCCCAACGCCTTGCGTACGTTCTGCAGCTGGAAAATGAACTCAGCCATGCTGATTGCGGCCCCTTCCGGCGGATAGTCCTGACCGAGGGTCCAACCTAGACGATGCCCCCGTACGGCCACGAATGCGCGCTCGCGCCGACGCTCGACCGCCGATCCCCGCGCTGCCTCACCTGCCGCCTCGAGGTTCGCGAACACAATCACCCGCGAATTCTTTCTGAGCGGCCGCGGCGAGCCGGATCCAAGCGATGCGCGGGTGATTTTGTTCGCGAGGGCCTCGGCTGTGACGGCCCAGGATCAGGTGCTCCGGTGGGATCTGCGTCATCGGCACCGGTCAGGTATCTTGACGTCAAGGAATCACCGATCCGACAGCTCAGGAGTCAGGCGAACCATGGCCAAGATCATCTACACCCACACCGACGAGGCGCCGCTGCTGGCGACGTACTCGTTCCTGCCGATCATCAGGGCGTACGCAGCCAAGGCCGGGGTGGACGTCGAGACCCGGGACATCTCGCTGTCCGGCCGGATCATCGCTCACTTCCCTGATCGGCTCACCGATGAGCAGCGGCAGCCGGACGCGCTGGCGGAGCTGGGCGAGCTGGCCGAGCAGGCGTCAGCCAACATCATCAAGCTGCCCAACATCTCCGCCTCGATCCCGCAGCTGAAGGCCGCGATCAAGGAACTGCAGGCGAAGGGCTACGACCTGCCGGACTACCCCGAGTCACCCCAGACCGAGCAGCAGAAGCATGATCGGGCCCAGTACGACAAGGTGCTCGGTTCGGCGGTGAATCCGGTGCTGCGGCAGGGCAACTCCGATCGTCGGGCGCCCGCATCGGTGAAGAACTACGCCAAGGCGCACCCGCATCGGATGGGTGCCTGGAGTGCGGACTCCAAGACCGAGGTCGCGACCATGGGCCACGACGACTTCTTCTCCAACGAGAAGTCGGTGGTCATCGAATCCGACGACACGCTCAAGATCGAACACGTCGCCGCCGACGGCACCGTCACGGTGCTGAAGGAGTCGCTGCCGGTGCTGGCCGGTGAGGTCGTGGACGGCACCTTCATGAATGTCGCGGCGCTGCGCGGATTCCTGACCGAGCAGATCGAACGGGCGAAGGCCGAGGGCGTGCTGTTCTCGGTGCATCTGAAGGCGACCATGATGAAGGTCTCCGACCCGATCATCTTCGGCCATGTGGTGCAGGCGTTCTTCCCGGAGCTGTTCGCCCAGTACGGGGACGAGCTCGCCGCCGCAGGCATCTCACCTCGGGACGGACTCGGCTCCCTGCTCAACAGCGTCGACTCCCTGCCCGACGGTGCGGCGATTAAGCAGGCCGTGACCGACGGGCTCGCGGCCGGGCCCAAGCTGGCCATGGTCGACTCCGATCGCGGCATCACCAACCTGCACGTGCCGTCCGATGTGATCGTGGACGCGTCGATGCCTGCCATGATCAGGATCGGCGGCCACATGTGGGGACCCGACGGTGAGGAAGCCGACACTCTCGCGGTGATCCCCGACTCCAGCTACGCCCGCGTCTACCAGACCGTGATCGAGGACTGCAAGGCCCATGGGGCTTACGATCCGGCCGCCATGGGCTCGGTGCCGAACGTCGGTCTGATGGCCCAGAAGGCCGAGGAGTACGGCTCCCACGACAAGACGTTCACCGCACCTTCCGACGGCACCATTCGGGTGATCAACTCCGCCGGCGAGGAACTGTTCAGCCACCAGGTCGAGACCGGTGACATCTGGCGTGCCTGCCAGACCAAGGACGCCCCGATCCGCGACTGGGTCAAGCTTGCGGTGACCCGCGCCCGCGCCACCGGTTCGCCGGCGGTGTTCTGGCTGGACGAGGCCCGCGCCCACGACGCCAACCTGATCGCCAAGATCAACACGTACCTGCCCGAGCACGACACCGACGGGCTGGAGCTCAAGATCATGACGCCGGCGGACGCCTGCGCCTACTCACTGGAGCGGATCCGGCGCGGCGAGGACACCATCTCGGTGACCGGCAACGTACTGCGTGACTACAACACCGACTTGTTCCCGATCCTGGAGCTGGGCACCTCGGCGAAGATGCTGTCCGTGGTGCCGCTGATGGCCGGCGGCGGTCTGTTCGAGACCGGTGCCGGCGGTTCGGCGCCCAAACACGTGCAGCAGTTGATCAAGGAGAACTACCTGCGCTGGGACAGCCTGGGCGAGTTCTTCGCACTGGCAGCAAGCTTCGAGCATCTGGCCGGCGCCACCGGCAACGCTCGGGCGCAGGTTCTGGCCGACACGCTGGACCGGGCCACCGGCACCTTCCTCAACGAGGACAAGTCGCCGACCCGGCGGCTGGGTGGCATCGACAACCGCGGCTCGCACTTCTACCTGGCGCTCTACTGGGCTCAGGAACTGGCCACTCAATCCGACGACGCCGAATTGGCGGCGGCGTTCAAGCCGCTGGCCGAATCCCTTGCCGGCAACGAGGATGCGATTGTCGGCGAGCTGAACTCAGTGCAGGGCGCCCCCGTCGACATCGGCGGCTACTACCGGCCGGATGATGATCTTGCTGCGGCCGTGATGCGCCCGTCCACGACGTTGAACGACGCGATCACCGCTCTCTGATCGATCTTGGTACGCGGGCCGGGCTTCCGGTCCTTCGACGGGCTCAGGACCCTTCGGAATCCTGAGCCTGTTCGGTTTCTCAGGACGCCAGTCCGACCTTGTGCAGCACGCTCCAGGACTTGAGTACCGCCAGCACTCGCTGATCATGGTCAGTGGAAACTGCGAGATCGTACGCCTGCGTGAGAACGTCGGCGATCTGTACCGGTCGGTGTTCTTCTGCCGACCGGACGGCGGCCTCCACCATGGCCAAGCTGACCACATTGGACGCGGCTTCGGTCGCCGGGATGGTCTCGCGACGCAGATGATCAACGAACTCAGCCAGCGAACCACTGATCTGCTCGGGGGCCTGATCCGACGCCGGAACCTTGATCGAACCGTCGACACGTTCGGCCGTCGGTTCATGATCACCGTCCCAACAGGCGGTGCCGCGTTCGGCGCTGACCCGCCAGCTGCCGTTCCAGGAGGTTTCCTGACCGGGCGCGCACCAGCTGCCGTGATAACCGAACCGGACACCCTCGGCGAAGGTGAAGGATGCGTTCGCGGCCGCGTCACCGGCGTACCAACTCCAGCTGGGGTTGTAGGCGTCGCAGTAGACGCTGACCGGGTTGCTGCCCAGCAGTGCCCGGACGGCGTCGAAGGTGTGGATCGCCATGTCCACCAGCAGTGGATGCTCCATCGCGTCGCGAAAGCCGCCGAAGTGGGGTGCCTTGAAGAATTCGCAGGTCACCGTTCCGACGGCGCCAAGATCACCGACTACTGAGCGGAACTGCTGGAAGCCGTTGAAGTAGCGCCGGGACTGGCTGATCATCAGCAGCGCGCCGGACGCCTCGGCTGCGGCCGCCATGGCCAGTCCGGTGGCCACGTCGGGCGCGATCGGCTTCTCGCACAACACCGGCAGCCCGGCGAACAGGGCGTCCTGCGTCGTGCCCGCGTGCGCCTGCGGAATGGTCACGTTGATCACCGCATCGGCGTCGACCTCCAGCCCGGCCAGCTCGGTGGCTACCGGGACCTCGCCGTGGCCGGTCTCCGCGGCGGACCGCCGAGCAAGATCAACATCGAGATCGACCAGCCCCACCAACTCGACGTCGGGGTTGGCGCCGATCGTGCCGAGCCAGGCACGTCCCATCGAGCCGGCGCCGAGCTGGATGATCTTGATCGGCGCACCGTCCTTGATCACTGACCTCTCCTGTCGCGCGTTCACGCCTTGTTCTGCCACGGGCTCTGATACTCGCGACCTTCGAAGAACTGTCCGGTCTCGTGCCGGCGCAGTGTCGGCAGACTACGCTCCACCGCCGGTCGTGCCCACTGCACACCGTTGCTGATCACCCGGCGGACATCCTTGTGGTGATAGACGGGATAGTCCTGATCACCGGGCGAGAAGTAGAAGATCCGCCCGTTGCCGCGGCGCCAGGTGCAGCCGGAACGGAATACCTCGCCGCCGCTGAACGAGCTGATGAAGATCAACTCGTCCGGGGTGGGGATGTCGAACTGCTCGCCGTACATCTCCTGCGCCTCGATCTCGATCGGATGCGGCACTCCACGCGCGATCGGATGGGTTCGGTCGATGGTCCAAACCAGCTCACGATCATGTTCGCTGCGCCAGCGCAGGGTGCAGGAGGTACCCATCAGCTTGCCGAAGATCTTGGACCAGTGCCCGGAGTGCAGGACGATCAGCCCCATCCCGGACAGTACGTGGCGGTAGACCCGGTCGACGACGTGATCATCGACGTCCTGATGCGCCGCATGTCCCCACCACAGCAACACGTCGGTCTGCGCCAGCACCTCCTCGGTCAGCCCGTGCTCCGGGTCGTCCAGGGTGACGGTGTTGACGACGGCGCCGTCGCCGAGGTTCTCCTCGATGCCTTCCTTGATCGTGTTGTGCATCCCCTGCGGATAGAGCTTGGCGACGTGCTCCTCGACCTGCTCATGCCGGTTCTCGCCCCACACCAGGGCCCGGATCGGTCGGCCGGGCGGCGCGTACTCGAGGTCGGTACTACTGACGGTCATGCGTTGATTTCCTTTCGAGGATTGATGATTTCGCGGTCGGCAGTCACTTGACCGCTCCTCCGGTCGCGCCGGCTGCGATGAACTTCTGGGCGATGACCAACAGGATGATCGCCGGGATCGAGGCCATGATCGCGGTGGCCATCACCGCGCTCCAGTTGGAGATGTGCGCTCCGAGATAGGTGTAGATGCCGAGCGTCACCGGGACGATGTTGCCCTTGGTCGTCAACGTGAGCGCGTACAGGAAGTCGCCCCAGGCGAACAGGAACGCGAACAACCCGGCCGTGATCAACGAGTTACGGCTGATCGGCACCACGATGGACAAGAAGGCACGCACGAGCCCGGCTCCGTCGACCCGCGCCGCTTCGACGATCGACGGCGGAACCCCGAGCATGAACGAACGCATGATCAAGATCCCGAAGGGAATGGTGCTGGCCGAGTTGGCGATGATCAATCCTGGGATCGAGTTCAACAGTCCGATGTTCTCGTACAGCGTGTAGAGCGCGTTCGCAATCACGATCCCCGGGATCATCTGGGAGATCAAGATCGCCAGCAGCGCCCAACTGATCCAACGGAACCGGAACTGCGCCAGTGCGTACGCGCAGGGTGTTGCGACCAGCAGAGTCAGTGCCACCGTACCGATGGCGATGATCAGACTCGTGATCAGATTCTGACCTTGATCATGAATAGCCGCGGAATAGCCCTGCAAGCTCGGATGTGCGGGAAAGAATGTTGCGGACAAGGTGTTTCCGCTGGGTTGGAAGGACGTGTTGACCATCCAGTAGACGGGGAACAGCATCGCTGCGAGCAACACGATCGCAACCGCCGTACGCAAGCCACGACCCGTCCGCCGGACCACCAACCGCTGCTGGTGAGTGAGCGTCATGATCTTCTCCTACTCGTCGACCTGGCGACGGTTGGCACGGACGTACACGATCGCGAACACCAGTGAGATCACGATCAGAATGTTGCTGAGCGCCGCACCCTCACCGAACTTGAACTCGACGAACGACCGCTGATACGACTGGATCGCGATCGTCTGCGTCGCGTTCGCCGGGCCGCCCTGAGTCAGGCCGAGGATCAGGTCGATCACCTTCAGGGTGTAGATCACGCCGAGCATCAGCACCACATTCACCACCGCTCTCAGATTCGGCCAGGTGATGTGCCAGAACGCCTTCCACCCGGTCGCACCGTCCAGCGAGCCCGCCTCGTACAGCTCATCGGGAATCGCCTGCAAACCGCTGTACAGCAAGGTCAGATTGAACGGGATGCCGAGCCAGATGTTGACCAAGATCACCGCGATCAACGCAACGTCGGGCGAGGTCAGCCAAGGCACCGGTTCGGTGATCACTCCCAGGCGTTCCAAGGTGACATTGAGGATCCCGCTGTCCTGCTCGAGAATCGCCCGCCAGGCCGCACTCCCGACGATCAAGGGGATCAACCAGGGCAGCAGGAACAGGGCCCGAAGGATGCCGTTGAGCGGGAAGTGCTTGTGGAAGAACAACGCCAGCAGCATGCCGATCACGAACTGTCCGACGATCGATCCGATCGTGAACAGCGCGGTGTTGGCCAGCTCCTTGGCGAAGAGATCGTCCTTGATCACCGTCAGGTAGTTCTGCAACCCGACCCAGGGCGCTTCCCCGGTGATGAAGGTCCGCAGGGTGTATTCCTGGAAGCTCATCAGCAGGTTCTTCACCACCGGGTAGCCGAACAACACTACGATTGCGAAAGCCGCCGGGACAACGAACAAGATCTTCGCGATCTCCTCACCCCGGCGCCCGAGCCCCCGCCGCTTGGGCTCCGAGGCGGACGATCTGGGCTGGGGACTGCGGGTTGCGCGCAGCGTCTCGGCCTCCGACATCACCCGCTCCTGTCCCTGGTGCGACGGTTGCCGAGGCTCATTGACTGGCCCCGGCCTTGGCCATCGCGTCGGCCGGACTTGCCTGCCCGGTCAGCACGAGCTGGACGCCGGTGTAGATCACCTTGGCGGTGTCCGGCCACTTCGGGCCGAGCTTTCCGGTGCGGGCGCGGGCATTGGCCACCGGCTCGACGAAGCCGGCCATCTCCGGATCTTCCTTCTTGAACTGATCGGCCAGCGCGAGCTTGGTCGGCACGATGCCGCCCTGCTTGGCACGCAGCAGCTGATTGGCGTCGGTGTTCATGCACTTCACCAGCTCGGCAGCCTTCTGCATCTTCGCCGTGTCGCCGGTCAACGGCACCGTCCAAGCCTCGCCACCGAGCGGCGCGACCGACGTCTGGCCAGGGGTGTTGACCGGGAAGGGGACGACACCGTAGTTGATCTTGGCCTTGTCCAGCGCGGGGATCTGCCATGGACCGTTCAACATCATCGCGGCCTTGCCGGCGATGAACTGATCATTGACGTCCGACTGCTTCCAGTTGACGACGCTCTTGGAGACCGAGCCGTCATCGACGAGGTCCTTCCACAGCTGCAGCGCGCCCGCGACCTGCGGGCTCGTCAGCTTCGTCTCGTCACCGCCGTTGGTCCACATCGGCGGCAGGAACTGCCAGGCACCCTCGTAGTCGGCGGTCGCGTTGAACGCGAACCCGTAACGCTTGCCGACCGTCAGTTTCTTGGCTGCCGCCTTCAACTCCGCCCAGGTCGTCGGCGGTTTGACGCCGGCCTTGCTCAGATCGTCCTTGTTGTAGAAGATCGCCAGCGTGTTGGCGCCCGGCTGGAGCCCGTACAGCTTGCCTTGGTAGGTCGCAGCGTCGATCGGACCCTTCGCATACCCCTTGGCGTCGATGCCGTAATCGTTTAGGGGCGCCAGCGCACCGGCCTGGGCGATCTGCTGGATGTCCGGGTTGTCCAGCATCAACACGTCCGGCAGCGTCTTCGACGATGCCTGCTGCAGGACCTTCTGGATCAGTGTCGGTCCGGGGACCGATTGGTGGTTCACCTTGGCGACCCCGATCGCGGTGCCACACTTACTCAGTTGATCGGCGATCTGGGAATGACTCGGCTCGTCGGTGTAGTAATCCAGCACGGTGAGGCTGTCGACCTTCCCACCCGCCTTGTTGTTCGCACTGCCGCCCGATCCGCCACCGCAGGCCGTCAGGCTCAATGACGTCAGGGCCACTGCTGCGGCGGCCACCATCAGTCGTCTCTTGAACATCGTTCACAGCTCCCTTGCTGGACTTGGCAAAGCGCTTCACCACGATGCGGTTGAACTGGCGTCGCATCGAATGACTTGCAGGTAAGTCGGTTAACCGCTTTACTGGCTGACGCGGTCGAGTGTGATCCAGATCATGTCGTCGTGTCAAGGGTCGAAGTGGCCTTCGCAACAGGATGACTACCGGAAACAGGTGGGTTTCACCGTACGAAAGGCAGCACGATGGCGACCATGCGCGACGTCGCGGAGCGGGCCGGGGTGTCGATCGCGACGGTGTCGTTCGTGGTCAACAACACCAAACCGGTCACCGACTCGACCCGGAAGCGGATAGAGGAGGCCATGGCCGAACTCGGCTTCCGGCGCAACTCGGTCGCCCGTGCGCTCGCCAGTCGGCAGACCAGGATCCTGGCGCTGGTGTATCCGGCACTCGAGCATCACCTCAGCACCTCGGGAATCGAGTTCATCACCAGCGCGGCGCGGGAGGCCAGGTCGAACGACTATCACCTGGTCGTCTGGCCGGTGAGCAATGATGCCGCCGAACTGGCCGATCTGGTCGGCCAGGGTCTGGTCGACGGCGTGCTGCTGATGGAAGTCCAACTCGCCGACCCTCGAGTGGGCGTGCTGCAGTCCCTGGACTCGCCGTTCGTACTGATCGGTCGAACGGCCGAGCCGAGCGGTCTGGACTACGTCGACATCGATTTCGACGAGAGCATCCGGCGCTGCGTCGACCACCTCTGGGATGTCGGCCACCGCAACATCGCGCTGATCTCCGGCGATCAACGGGTCCCCAGCTTCGAGCGCTACGGCCCGTACGTACGGATGGAGGACGCGTTTCGTCGGATCGCCGCCGAACGACACTTCGAGCCGGTTGTCCTGAACACCCGATCCGGGGCGAAGTACGGACGCGAGATCGCGCTCGAATTGAGCCGTACGCATCCGCAGGCGAGCGGAGTCGTGATCTTCGGCGAGCCGACGGTGACCGGTCTGTTGGCCGGGTTGCGGGCAGCCGGCCGACGTGTCCCCGATGACGTCTCTGTGGTGGCGGCGTTGGCCGCCGCCGACATCGCCTACACCACCGATCCGCCGTTGACCACGTTGACCTCTCCCGGTGTCGAGCTTGGTCAGCTGGCGGTGCGCGCCCTATTGCGTCGGCTGTCCGGTGGCGAACCGCTCCCGCCGGAGCTTCGGTGTGGCGAGTTCCTGCCCGGTGAGTCGACGGCTGCGCCACCGCACGTCGCGCCGTCTGCGTAGATGGATCGCCGCCGGTTGTCCACAGCCCGATCAGCACTTCGAAGCACTGTCCACAGATTTCGAATCGAGCGAACACCTTGCTCGTCACGGCGGAATGTAGGGGCAAGAGGGCCGTGTCGGGCGGCTCCGCCGATGACAAGGACAGATGCATGGACGCGACTCTCACCATCAACGGAAATGTGGGCAGTGCGGTCGACTTCGGCCGGACCCCGCAGACGGGCGTGGCCCGAGCCACCTTCCGGCTGGCTTGTACGCCGCGGATCTACCGCAACGGCAACTGGGTCGACGACTACACCACCTGGATCACGGTGACCTGTTGGCGGCAATTGGCCGAGCACGTGGCCAGCAGTCTCAACAAGGGCGATCCGGTGATCGTGACCGGTCGGCTACGGACCCAGGTCTGGGACGACGACGGCGGCCATCATCAGCGGATGGTGCTGGAGGCGACGCAGGTCGGTCACGACCTCACCCGTGGAGTCTCGACCTTCAGCAGGGCGCCGCGAGCCGAGTCCGACAGCGAATCCGCACCTGACGACGACGCGGCGATCGAGCAGCCTGATGGATCGGACGCAGAGCTGGCAGGCGTGGAGCGTTTGGAGGAGGTGGCGGTGTAGGTCCGGCGGCTACTCGCCCGGCGGTTTCCAGTTGGGGTCGACCTTGGAGTAGTGGGTCGCGCCCGGGCCGATCGGGGCGGTGCCGGGTGCCGGCAGGTTGCCGCCGAGACCGGCCGGGCCGGGGTAGTGCGCGGGGGCGTAGGCCGGGGCCGGTCGGCGTCGCCGGACCAGTTCCTTGATCCGGGCGTAGTCGGCGCGGGCGGCCGGCTGGATCACGGCCCTGCCGCGTTCGGATCGGATCCGGGCCAGCAGGTACTTCTCCCGCTGGAGCCCGGCGTCGTCGACGACACCCCGCGCCATCGCGTCGCGGAGGTAGGCCAGTTCGGTTTCGGCACGTTGGACTCGGACCGTCGCCAGGAAACCGTGCCAGCCTCGGAAGATCGACTGCCACAGTGCTCGGAGCCGGGTGCGCAGTCGGGACATCGGCAGCGCGTCCTCGACCGGGAGCCAGCCGACGCGTGCGTAGTCGGTGAGCCGCTCGCGGATCAGCCTGCCTTCGCGGAATTCCTGCCGGACGACGAAGACGACCATCGCCAGCACCGCCGGGATGGCGACGAAGATGTACATCAGCAGCAGCTGGGTGCCCTGGACCAGGGTGGACACGGTGTTGAAGCTCATGTGCAGGAAGGCCGCGGCGCAGAAGCCCGCCAGTGGCGCGATCACTCGGACGATCTTGCTCTTGGACCGCAGCGCTATCGCCAGACCGATGCCGGTCATGGACGTGAACAGGGGGTGACCGAAGAAGGTCAGCACACCACGCATGAGGAAGAGCTGCTGCAACGCCTGCTCGGGTTGCACCTCGCCGAAGGTGTTGGCCGCGTAGCGGTACACCCGGCCGTAATAGAGGATGTTCTCCACGAACGCGAAACCAGCGCCGGCCAGTCCGGCGAGCGCGATGCCGCTCAGCCGGCTGACCCAGCGGTAACGCATCAGGATCGCCAGCCAGAACAGCACGGTGGCCTTGGCGGACTCCTCCACGAACGGGGCGACGTAGATCGCCGCACGCGATCCGGTGGCAGGGTCGCCGTTCCCGACGATCGACAGATGCGCCGATGCCCACGTGTTGATCTGGGCCGCCACGAAGGTGGCGACACAGGCGCCCCAGGCGAAGGTCATGAACCAGACCCAGAAGCGTTGCGGCTTGAAACGGTCGAGCCAGAGGAAGAGGAGGGAGAGCGGAATGGCAGTCAGTGCGGCGTACTTTGCAGAGATCGGGACGGCCTCGTGCCCGAGTCCGATCAGCCGGCCGCCGGGCACGTCCTGGTCGGGCACGACCTGGCGGTAGAGCAGGACCAGGCAGGCCGCGTACACGAAGAGCATCACGACGGTGACCCAGAACAATCGGGTCTTGATCAGGCGCTTCGGCAGTGGCTGGGACATGTCGACGTCCCTCGGCAGCCCCGACTTGGCCGCTCTACGTCGGCGAGCGCGCTCCGGATCGGCGGCCGGATCAGCGGGCGGCCGGCCGAAGAGCCGCGCAAGTCTTGCGCCGGCCGCAGGCTTCGCTGTCGGTGCCGGTGTTCCCGAAGGCGCCGGACTCCCGGAGTCCGCCAACGTCCCTGCGGGAGCGGGTGGGTTGTCCACGGGTCCGCTGTTCTGGGCTACCGACACGGCGCCAGCGTACCTATTGGTCAGGTCCGCGATCACAGGTACTTCCACGATTGCCAGGCTGACTCACCGAGGTGCGACGCAACTGCCGTTGCCGGCCTTGCCTGCCGGAGCCTTGCCGGAGTGACGAGTCATCGTGGCGCCCCGGGAGGGAGTCGAACCCCCAATCGGCGAGGTAGAAGCTCGCTGCCTTATCCGTTTGGCCACCGGGGCTGAGCGCTGGACACGAGCGTGTCTGGGCCGAGGTCTCACTGTAACGGTTACCGGGCGAGGTTGCCGGATGCGGCTCCGGTCTAGAGTGACCCGCGTGAGTGAGCAGGTAATGGTCTGGATCGACTGCGAGATGACCGGCCTCGACCTCATCGACGACGCCCTGATCGAAGTGGCCGCGTTGGTGACGGATTCCGAGCTGCAGGTCCTCGGCGACGGCGTGGATGTGATCATCAAGCCGCCGCAGCGCGCACTCGATCAGATGGGCGACTTCGTCCGCAACATGCACGAGCATTCCGGGCTGCTCACCGAACTGGACGCCGGGCTGACCATGCCGGAGGCCGAGGAGCAGGTGCTCGAATACATCCGCCAGTACGCGCCCGAGCCGGGCAAGGCGCCGCTGGCCGGAAACACCATCGGCACCGACCGGGCCTTCCTGGCCCGAGACATGCCGACCCTGGAGTCGTACGTCCACTACCGCAACGTGGACGTGTCCTCGATCAAGGAGCTGGCTCGCCGCTGGTATCCGCGGGTCTACTACCAGTCGCCGGAGAAGTCGGGCAATCACCGCGCGCTGGCCGACATCCGGGAGTCGATCGAGGAGCTTCGCTTCTACCGCGAGGCGGTGTTCGTGCCACAGCCGGGCCCGGACTCCGCCACCGCCAAGGAGATCGCCGCCAAGCACCGCGGCGGCCTCACTCCGCCGTCCGAAGCCGAGGCCGCTGCCGCTGCGGAAACGACGGCTGCGACCGACTCCGCGCAGCGGCCCAACGCCTCGACATCGGCCTGATCGAGCCGTCCGCTGGGAGCCCTCAGGGTGGAGTTCGGCGTCGCAGGTTCATGCTGAGATCCGATTTCGGCTCAGCGGTTGGGTAACGCTAAGATTCAACGGCTGCCGGTGCCACGGGTGGGAACATCTCGGCGTCCGGCGGATGACGCAACGTCGTCCGATGGTGGGTGTAGCTCAGTTGGTAGAGCACCTGGTTGTGGTCCAGGATGTCGCGAGTTCGAGTCTCGTCATCCACCCCATCGTCCTGACAAGGACGACACCGCCTGACAAGGCGGGACCCTCACGCAGCACCTGAAACACATCGTTGATCTGTGATCGGGAGCGTCCAGGCCGCGGAATCGCGCACTCGTCAGGATTGCTGCGTTCCGCGGCCGACGCCGTACTGAAAGCCGCGTGGCCGGGAGCTACTCGGGGGAGATAACAACCCGGCCACTTCCGCCCACCCTGCCAGGCCTTCGTACGCCGACGCAAACCGCTCCTCAGCTGTCGGGCGCGTTCGCTACCAGACCCTGGGCCGTGCCACGCCCGCCGGCACGGTAGCGACCCGGCGTGGTACCGATCACCTTCCTGAACGCGGCGATGAACGCACTCGGATTGGCCCAGCCGCAGGCGTACGCGGTCTGGGTGGTGTCGTGGCCGTCGGCCAGCAGCACGAACGCGTGATAGATCCGCAGTTGCGTGCGCCATTGATAGAAGGACATGCCGAATTCGTCGCGGAAAAGCCGACTAAGCGTACGACTGCTGGCGCCGATCCGCTTACCGAGTTCCGGCAACGGGGCGCTGTCGGCCGGCGTCTCGTACAGCATCCGCGCGACGGCCCGCAGCCGGTCGTCTCGTGGCTCGGGCAATTGCAGTGGTCGTTCGCGTGCCTCGCGGAGCTCGTCGACCAGGACGCGCACCAGCCGAGCCCGGGCCGCAGCGCCGTATCGCGGCGCGGTCTCGTCGTAGTTGCCGGGACCGGTCAGCGCGAGCAGCACCTCGCGGGCCAGGCCGGACGCCTGGAACACCGCCGGACGATCGCCGACGAGCCGGGCCATCGACGGCGTCAGAAAGACGATCCGCATGTCGGTGTCGCCGTGGGCGCGGTGCGAGTGGCTGAACCCGCCCGGCGTCCAGGCGACCCGATTGGCCGGAACGATCGAGGTGCCGCGCTCGGTGTGTACGGCCAAGACCCCGGTCGCTGCGTACACCAGATGGCCTCGTTCGTGCGCCTGCAGTTCGCTCGCTTCGCCGGACGGCCACAGGTGACGTCCGCCGGAGGGCCACAGCTGGGACGTGACCTCGGCGCTCGGACGAGGTTGGCGGCGAACAGGCATCGGTTGTCAATCTAGCGGTAGCACGCCACGCCGTCAGCCGACCAGACTGCACGCATGACTACGTACATCCTCGTGCCCGGTGCGTGGCACGGATCCTGGACGTTCGAGGAGGTCGCCCCCCTGCTGGAACGCGCCGGACACACGGTCCACGCGCTGACCTTGACCGGTCTGCGACCCGACGACGACCGGGCGACGGTCGCCGCCGCCAACCTCGACACCCACGCCGACGATGTGCTGCGGCTTCTTGATCAAGAGCAGATCGGCGACGCGACCCTGGTCGGCCACAGTTACGCCGGCATGGTGATCACCGCCGTCGCCGATCGCGCCGCGAGTCGGATCTCGCGGCTGGTGCACCTCGACGCCTACGTTCCTCGTGACGGCGAGTCGTGCTGGTGGTTGGCCAACGACAGCTACCGGCAGGCGTTCGTGGATGGTGCAGCCGACACGGGCTACGCCGTACGCGCGCCGTTCCGTCCGCCGAACGGTGGCGATCCGCGCCGGCGTCCGCACCCGCTCGCCTCGCTGCTGCAGTCGATCCGGATCAGCGGCGCCGTCGACCGAGTGCCGCGTCGCGAATTCGTCTACTGCAGCGGGTGGGAGGACCGGACGCCCTTCGCCGGTCTGCGTGCTCGGCTGGCCGCCGACCCGAGATGGCGGGTGCATGACCTGCCCACCGGCCACAACGCGATGGCCGAGGACCCGAAGGCGGTCGCCGCCCTCCTGCTCGACCAGTGACGTTGCTCGATCGGCGATCAGGACTGCCGTCGCCGAGCCCCGATGATCATGGACCCGGCCGGAGCGCTCAGCCCCCGATCGCGCTCGTCAGCCGGGACGCGGCGTCGGCGAGCACCTCGTCGACGGGCTGGGAGGCCAGCGACTTCATGAACGGCTCGATCTTCACCGGCCCGGTGTACGAGGCCGCGCGCAACGCGGACATGAACCCGTCCAGATCGATCACGCCGGTCGATCCCGGCAGCCGCCGATCCAGGTCCTGTTGTTGATCACGTTCACGATCGTCGCGGGCGTCGTTGATGTCGGCGGAAACGATGTCGGCGTCGGTCAGCCCGGCAAGATCATCGGCGCTCTCGCCGGCCGTGTACCAGTGGTAGCTGTCCAGGATCAGCCCGATGTTGCTCGCGCCGGTCTCGGCGATCAGCTCGCGAGCCTCGGACAGCGAATGCAGGAACGGGAAGCGTTCGGTCGACCAGAACGTCTTCGGCCCGATGTACTCCAGGCCGATCCGGATGCCGGCATCGGCCAGCAGCTGCGAGACCAGGGTGAGCCGGCTGACATGCAGCACCCAGTTGCGCCGGTAGCTGAGGTCGTCGTGCATCGGCCGGATCCAGGTGCCGACCCGATCGATCCCGGCTGCGGTCAAGATCGACAACGCCGCCGGCAACTCGGCCAGGGCGGCGGCGAACTCGCCGGCCGGTGCGGTCAGATTGATCGGCAGCCCGGCCATTCCCCATCGCAGCCCGCGGTCGCCGACGCCGGCGGCGAATTCGGTGACGGCAGCATCGCTGCCCAGCTGCTTGAGGTAACCAAGATCGGGATCGACACCACCGAAGCCGTGCTTGGCGGCAAGGTCAATTGCGGTCGGCAGGTCTGCGGACAGGCCCAGAGCGCCCATGCTGAGATCGGAGAACATGGATGACGACGCTATCGCCGTACGCCCCCGGCTGACCAGACACCGTCCATTCCCCGACTCCCGCTGCTGCCCCGGCACCTCGTTCCCGCGCACCGTCGTCACCCCGGGCACTCGCTCCCGCGCATCCATGGCGCTGCCGCGCAAGTTCCAACCAGGTTGGTACCGGGTTGGTACCTGCGCGGCAGAACCGAAGGTGCGCCGGAGCACAGTGATTGCGCGCCGGAGCATGCGTGGTGCGCAGGGGGCCGCAGATCCGACGGGTCCGGGTACGGAGCGTCGGTCCGCAGGTGCGAGGGCACCCGAAGCCTGGGGCCGCACGTGCCAAGAAGGGTACGGAGCTTCGGTCGCCGGGATGCCGGCCGTGACGGTCAGTGGCCGCCCGGCTGGTAGACCATCAGCACGATGATCACCAGGAAGATCAGTCCGGTGACGCCGCCGACCCCCGCGACGCGTCCCCGCAGTGCAGAGCTCACCTCGCTGCCGACGGTGATCTCGGCGGTGATCCGCTGCAGCGCCGGCGTCAGCACGGCCAGACCGAGCGCGACGGCGATCGCCCAGAGCAGCAGCGAGAGCCAGATCCAGGTCTCGCCGAAGCTCGCGACCGGCTTGTGCGTGTACGGCGACGTGGCCGACATCAGCCCGAATCCGAAGATCACCACCGCGATCGAGACGATCGAGTAGATCTGCACCAGCCGGGCCGACGACTTGGTCGCCGACGCGTCCTTGGTCCGAATCCCACGGACCGCGGTGGTCGCGCCGTAGATCAGCGGACCGACGACGCCGATGGCGGTGATCAGATGCAGGGCGAGAAAGATCTTGAACACAGGGTTGAGGCTAGCCGACACCCGCAGCCGCTGATCTTCGCCCAGTACGAACCTGGAAATTCCGTCCGCGTTCTGTCGAGAATGTCTTGTCGGTGTCGACCACAGGTCACAGACCGCGCTGGCGGTCACCGAGACAAGGAGCCTTCGATGAAGTACCTGATCTTGATGCAGGTCGACCCGACCGTGCTGGAGAACCTGACCGACGACCAGCAGAAGTCGATCATGGACGGGCATGCAGCGTTCATGGCCGAGATCAAGGCGTCCGGCGAGATGTTGAGCACTCACGCCCTGGGCGATCCGAGCCAGACCACCACGGTGCGCGCCCGCGGCGGCAAGCCCGAGGTGCTGGACGGGCCGTACGCGGAGACCAAGGAGTTCATGGGCGGTTATTACCTGATCGACGTCGAGTCCAAGGATCGCGCGGTCGAGCTGGCCCGGAAGATCCCGGACGCCAGCATTGACGGTCTTGCGCTGGAGGTCCGGCCGGTCATGTTCAGCGACGGCGAACCGGTCTGATCCCGATCACGTACTCGAACCCGATCGCGGGCCGCGAGCTGATCATGGAAACGAGCGCGTTCGAGGACCTGCTGCGCCGGATCGGACCGCAGGTCCTCGGCGTGCTGCTGAGACGCTACGGCACCGATCAGTTCGATCTCTGTGAGGACGCCGTCCAAGAAGCGATGCTGGAGGCGTACGCACAATGGCCGAGCCACGGCGTACCGGACAGCCCGGCAGGTTGGCTGGTGACCAGCGCCCGCCGGCGGATGATCGATCGGATCCGGAGCGATGCCCACCGGCGCGAACGCGAGGAATCCCAAGCCCGGCTTGCTCATCCGCTGGCCGAGAGCCCGGTGCCCGAGACCGACGACAGTCTGCAGTTGTTGATCTTGTGCTGCCATCCAGAGCTGAACAGATCGGCGCAGATCCCACTCACTCTGCGGGCCGTCGGCGGACTGACCACCGCTCAGATCGCGCACGCCTATCTGCTACCCGAAGCGACGATCGCACAACGGATCAGCCGGGCGAAGGCCAACATCAAGGAGGCCGGGTTCCGCTTCCCCACGGCCGTCGACGTTACCGATCGACTCGAGCCGGTGCTGACCGTGCTCTACCTGATGTTCAACGAGGCGCACACCAGCACCAGCGGTGATCAACTGTACGATGTTGATCTTGCTGCCGAGGCGATCCGGTTGACCCGGCAGGTGGACGACCGGCTTCCCGATCATGGTGAGACCAGTGGCCTGCTGGCGTTGCTGTTGCTCACCGACGCACGCCGAGCCTCCCGGGTTGATGATCATGGACGGATGGTCCCGCTGGACGAGCAGGATCGGACCTTGTGGGATCGGGACAAGATCAACTCCGGGCTGCGGCTGCTGCACGAAGCACTTCCCGGGCGGCGGCCGACGCCGTACCTGATTCAGGCGGCCATCGCTGCTCTGCACGCCGAAGCGGCGAGCACGGCGGACACCGACTGGCAGGAAATCCTTGCCCTGTACAGAATTCTCGAAGAGCTCACGGGAAATCCGATGGTCAGCCTGAACCGCGTGGTGGCCGAATCGATGGTGTACGGCCCGCGGACCGGGCTGCGGGCGCTGGAACCGATCGCGGCCGTCCTGCCCGCTGATCATCATCGCGTGCTCGCAGTCCGCGCCCATCTGCTGGAGCGCTGCCACGATCCGGCCGCTGCCGAGACCTACCGCCAGGCATCCCGGCGAACACCCACCGTGACCGAACGCAATTACCTGCTGTCGCGGGCACGACGACTCGATCCGAACTGAGTCGAATCGCCGTCCAGCATGGGAATCAGCTCGTCGACCGCCTCGCGCACCCCGACCGCTGCCCGATCGTCCGGTTCCTTGATCGCCGCCAACTCGGCCAGGGTCCAGGTGCGATAGGCGTCGACCTCCGCTTCGCGTTGATCATCGGACCAGCCGAGCATCGGCGCGACGATGTCAGCGATCTCGTCCACCGCGGCCAGCCCCTGCTCCGGCACCTCGTAGACGATCCGGGTGCGCCGGGCGAGGATGTCGTCCAGATGCAGCGCACCCTCATGCGTGATCGCGAAGGCGATCTCGGCCCGGATGTAGGCCGGTGCCTGCTGCAACGGCTTGGCCATCGACGAATCGTCGGCGCACAGTTGGGCGATCTGAATGATCTCGGCACCGTAGCGATGCAGCAGGTGCGAGATCCGCCACTCGTCCCAGCCGTATTGCAAAGCCAGCGTCCGGGTGTGTTCGCGGGCACCGGGATAGCCGACCGCACCGACCAGCGGAACGTTCGCGGTCACCGACGGCAACCGTTCGGCCCGCTCCCCCAGCGCGAAATCGACCGCGTCCTTGGCCATCACCCGATAGGTGGTGAACTTGCCGCCGGCGATCGACACCACTCCCGGCACCGGCGAGGCGACCGTGTGTTCACGCGAGATCTTCGCCGAGGTGCCGTCGCCGGTGGTGCCGGGTTGCAGCAGCGGTCGCAGTCCGGCGTAATGGCCGACGATGTCTTCCCGGCCGATCTTCTGCGCCAGTACGGAGTTGGCTTGGTCAAGCACGTAGTCGATGTCGGCCGACGTCGCCACCGGCTTGGCGACATCCTCCTTCCACGGCGTGTCCGTGGTGCCGATGATCCAGTAGCGCGACCACGGGATGACGAACAGCACACTGGTCGCGGTCTGCAAGATCAATCCGGCCTTACCGTCGATCCGATCCCGCGGCACCACGATGTGTACGCCCTTGGATGCCAACACGTGCAGGCTTCCGCTGCCGCCGGTCAGCTTCTCGGTCTTGTCCGTCCACACCCCGGTGGCGTTGATCACCGTCTGCGCATGGGCCTCGAACTGATCACCGGTTTCAAGATCAACAAGCTCGGCGCCGATCACCGCGCCGCCCGGGTTCTTGATCAACTTCGTCACTTGGGTCCGGCTGGCCGGGTGGGCTCCGTACGCCTGTGCGGTGCGGAGCAGATCGGCGACGAACCGGGCATCGTCGACCGAGGCATCCCAGTACTGGATCGCCCCCTGGGCGACGTCCGGCTGCAGCCCGGGAAAACGCTGCATCAGCTTGCGATGCCCGATGTAGTTGTGCCAGGGCACCGTACGCCGACGCTGGCCGCGGACCTTCGTACCGCGGCTGAGGCTGGCGAGCACGTCGTACAGGCTGATGCCCGCCTCGACGTAGCCGCGCTCGACGAATCGGCCGTGCAGCGGGTAGAGGAACGGCACCGGTTTGACCAGGTGCGGCGCCAACTGGCTGAGCAGCAGGCCGCGTTCGACCAGGGCCTCGTGCACCAGCTTGAAGTCGAACATCTGCAGGTAGCGCAGTCCGCCGTGGATCAGCTTGCTGGACTTGCTCGACGTGCCGGACGCCCAATCCTGCGCCTCCACCACGGCCGTGTTCAGTCCCCGGGTAGCCGCGTCCAGCGCGATGCCGGCGCCGGTGACGCCGCCGCCGATCACCAGGATGTCGAGCTGATGAGTGGCCTGCGCACTGTCGCGGAGCCGCTGCAGCGCGGCCGTACGGGACGCACTGGTCAGCCTGCTGTCGATCATGTTCCTCCGTCAGCCGTCGGGTGCCCGCCCCGCGAGCCTAATGGGCGGATGGGACGGCGACGAGGGCTCCCCGGCCGGAATCGTCGCACCCCGCGCGATGGGTGAGAATGGGCGCCATGCCGTTACCCGAGACCACCACCGGACTGGTGCCGACCGGCCCGCGTCGCGCCCGGTTGGGCATCATCCCCCGGCTCCGGCTGCGCGCCGCGACCTGGGCCGGCGACGTTGCTGCAACCGCGTCCCGGCTGGCCGGCCGCGGCACCGGCACAGCAATCCGCGGCCAGGTGATGCTCAAGGTCGACCCGAAGGCGATGGCCGAGTTGCTGGCCGGACGGCGGATCGCTGCGGTCTCCGGGACGAACGGCAAGACCACCACCACCCACCTGCTCACCGCAGCCGTACGCAACGCGGTCGGCGGCGACGATCGGCTGGTGCACAACGCCGACGGCGCCAACCTGCACAGCGGCATCACCTCGGCGTTGTCGGCCAAGCCCGCTGCCGACCTCGCGATCCTGGAGACCGACGAACGCGTGGTCGCCGACGTGGTCCGGCTCGGCAAGCCGGAAGTCCTTGTGCTGTTGAACTTCAGCCGTGATCAGCTCGATCGCCATCACGAGATCAAAGCGCTGGCCCGAGCCTGGCGCAACGCGCTGATCGACGCCGGCGACGAGGGTCCGGTCGTGGTCGCCAACGCGGACGAACCGCTGGTGGTCTGGGCCGCACACGCCGCGAAGCAGACGGTCTGGGTCGACACCGCCGGCAGCTGGGTGCAGGACGCGGCGCTGTGTCCCGAATGCGGCGGCACGCTGCTGCGCACGGAGTCGGCCGGCGGCACCAGTTGGGGCTGCCGGGACTGTTCGCTGGCCGAGCCGCAGGCCGATTACCGGGTGGTCGGCGAGAAGATCAGTACGCCGGACGGGCGAGTCTGGCATCCGCAGCTGCAGGTGCCGGGCAAGTTCAACATCAGCAACGCGGCGTGCGCACTGGCCGCGGCCGGGTTGTTCGGCATCGATCCGCAGACCGCGATCGGTGGCATGCAGACGGTGACCTCGCCCGCCGGTCGGTTCGGTACCGCGCACTTCGGCTCGACCACGGCTCGGTTGTTGCTGGCCAAGAATCCGGCCGGCTGGGCCGAGGCGTTGCCGCTGGTGCAGACCGAGACGGTGATCCTGGCGATCGATTCGGCGGCCGCCGACGGTCGGGACGTGTCCTGGCTGTGGGATGTGGAGTACGAGCAGCTGGCCGGTCGGAGGGTGATCGCGACCGGGCCGCGGGCGCAGGATCTGGCGGTCCGGTTGGCCTACGCCGAGGTCGAGCACGACTGCGTACCCGATCTTGGTGAGGCGGTGCTCGGGCATCGTGAACCGGTGGACATCGTCGCCACGTACACGCCGTTCCAGCGGTTGCGGAAGATGGGAGGACTGGCGTGAGCGTCAGCTCGTACGGTGCCGGCAAGCGGGTGCACGTCGTCCTGCTTTACCAATCCCTGTTGGGAATCTACGGTGATCGCGGCAACGCGACGGTGTTGATCAAGAGGCTTGCCTGGCGTGGCTACGACCCGGTGCTGTCGGTGGTCGAGCCGGGCGATCCGCTGCCCACCGACGGCGACGTCTACCTGCTCGGCGGTGGCGAGGACGCGGCCCAGATCTCCGCGGTGAAGGCGCTCAAGGCCGACGGCACCATCTACCGCGCCGTCGAACGCGGCGCGGCGGTCTTCGCCGTCTGTGCTGGCTATCAAATCCTCGGCAACTCGTTCACCGTCGGCGACAACGACACGGTCACCGCCGGGCTCGGGCTGTTGGACGTGACCACCACCCGCGGTCCACGGCGCGCCGTCGGCGAGCTGCTCGGCCACTGGATCGGACACGACGGCGAGGACCAGTGGCTGACCGGTTTCGAGAACCACGGCGGCTACACCCGGCTCGGCCCGGACGCCCGGCCGGTCACCCGGGTCGAGGTCGGCGTCGGCAACTGCGGCGACGGCACCGACGGCGCCCAGCAGGGCAACGTGATCGCGATCTATCCCCACGGCCCGGCCCTGGCCCGCAACCCCGCGCTGGCCGACCACGTCCTCGAGCTGGCGCTGAAGACCGAGTTGCCCAAGCTGGACCGCCCGGAGGTTACCGAGTTGCGCCGCCAGCGCATCGCCGCGGCCCGCTGACCGCCGTCACCCGAGACAGCCGCGCGCAAAACCCGCTCCCGCTACCGAAATATCGCGCGCGGGAGACGATCTTGGGTGCGGCTGATGCCCATACGGGTCTGGAGCGGCGGGTTGTCGACGCGCGCCGGCGCCGGTGATTGGATGAACGAATGACCGACGCTGACGTGGTGATCATCGGAGGCGGGCACAACGGGCTGGTGGCCGCCAGTTATCTGGCACGCGCCGGCAGGTCCGTGGTGGTGTTGGAGGCGCGCGGCCAGCTCGGCGGCGCAGTTGCGGGAGAGCGTACGTTTCCGGGCGTCGACGCCCGGCTGTCCCGGTTCTCCTACCTGGTGTCGCTGTTGCCGGACAAGATCATTTCCGATCTTGATCTTGACCTGGAACTGCGTTCCCGCACCGTCGGCTCGTACACACCGGTTGGTGATCATGGACTGCTCGTGGAACGCCCGGAAGGCGACGCGACGCGTGCGTCGTTCGCCGAGATCACCGGCAACGAACGGGAGTACGGGGCCTGGCAGCGATTCCATGCTGATCTTGAACGCTTCGCCTCGGTGGTCGCACCGACCCTGACCGAGCCGCTTCCCCAGGTCGGCGAGATCCGCCGCCGCGTCGGCGACGAACTGATGGACGCGTTGACCGCTAGGCCCATCGGCGATCTGGTCACGGACAGGTTTGCCCATGACGTCGTACGCGGAACGGTGCTGACCGATGCGCTGATCGGCACCGAGGCCGACGTCCATGATCAATCGCTGGTGCAGAACCGCTGCTTCGTCTACCACGTGATCGGACGGGGCACCGGTGAGTGGCGGGTGCCGGTCGGCGGGATGGGCGCGGTCGCGGATGCCCTGGTTGGCTCGGCTTCTGCGGCCGGCGCCGAGTTGATCACCGAAGTGGCCGTGACCGAGCTGAGTCGAGAAGTTGATCATTGGCGTGCGGTCACTGCCGACGGCCGATCCTGGCAGGCACCAGTTGTGCTGGCGAACTGTGCTCGGTGGACGCTCGATCGCCTGCTCGGCAAGGCCACAGCCAAACCGGCCGGCAATCAGATCAAGATCAACATGGTGCTGCAACGGCTGCCGACGCTCCGCTCGGGACTCGATCCGAAGATCGCGTTCGCCGGCACGCTGCATGTGCATCAGAGCTATCGGGAGCTTCGCGCTGCGCACCAGCGCGCGATGTCCGGCCAGTTGCCAGCCCCGTTCCCGTGCGAGGTCTACTGCCACTCGCTCACGGACTCGAGCATCCTCGGCCCGGAGTTGGTCAAGAAGGGCTGGCACACGCTCACGCTTTTCGGCCTGCACGCCCCGGCGAATCTCTTCGACGAACCGGGCCGGTCGATTGCTGTGGAGTGGGCGGTGAAGGCCAGCATCAAGGGTTTTCTGGCCGAACCGCTGTACGACTGCATCGCCACTGACGCCAACGGTGACCCCTGCTTTGAGCTGATGACACCGCTCGACATCGAGGCCGAGCTCGGCATGCCCGGCGGCCACATCTTCCACGGCGACCTCAGCTGGCCCTGGCGAGATGATGATCAAGAAGCCGAGACCCCGGCCGAACGCTGGGGTGTGGCCACCGAGCACCCCGGACTGCTGCTGTGCGGTTCCAGCAGCCGCCGCGGCGGTGCCGTCAGCGGCCTCGGCGGCCACAGCGCCGCGATGGCCGTGCTGGACTCCTGACCCTCGATCATGTTGCCTCATGTCAAGATGCCCGCGTGTTTTGAGTCGTTGACTCATCGGAAGGTGCCCGCTTGGTTCGGGGCATTTTGCGTTTGCTGAGGTAGACGTGGTTGGTCTTGGCTCGGCGTTGGACCTGGCCTCGGCGTCGGGCCAGTTCGAGCAGGTTGGCCTGGAGGTCGGTGATCTGATATTTCAGCTGCTCGATGTCGGTGTCGTGGTGCAGGGTCTGCAACCGGTCAAGGTCGTGGGGGTCGACCATGTCGCCGAACCGGGTGAGGAGTCGATCCATCGGGGTGGCGGCGGTGTCGTGGCGTTTGGTGACGGTGGCGCCGTGGCGGGTTTTGGAGATCAGGCGTTGCTGGGGCAGGAACAGGTTGACCTGGAGTGAGACCAGCGGCCAGACCTGGTTCAGCAGGTCGAGCTCGCGCGGGCTGTCGTAGCGGTAGTAGCCCACGTTGCGGCGGACCACCGACCAGTTCTTCTGCTCGACGTGGGCTTGATCGTTGGAGTGTGAGGCGCGGCCGCGGGAGAAGTTGATCTTGCGGGTGGTGCACCATTTCAGCAGGTGGTGGTTGATGAACTCCGAACCGTTGTCGGAGTGGATTCCACTGACGTGGAAGGGAAAACGCAGCCAGAGCTGTTCCAGCCCGGCGGCCACGATCCGCTCGCCCTTGGACCTGACGGTGATCGTTTCGGTCCAGCCGGTGGCCACATCGGTGGCATCGAGGCTGTAGTGGAAGTGGCCGTTGGCGTCGCCGCCGTCGTGGCCGACCAGGTCGATCTGGATGATGCCGGGGATCGACTCGTTCCACTCGTGCCAGGTTTTCATCGGGATCGACGATTTCAGCAACGATCCGGGCCGGGTGTGGGAGATGCCCTTGCCTGCGACCAGACCGATCCGGGCCGGTGCCAGCCGGCGGTCGATGGTGGCCGGTGACATCTGCCGGACCTGGGCGATCACCGTGGGGTCGATGCCGTCGAGGTGGCCGTGCCGGGCCAGGTTGTTCAACACGTCGGCCAGGGCCGGTTTCAACCGTTTGCCGCTCGGCCCGTCCAGCACGGCCCAACAGCGTTGCAGCAGATCGACCGCGGCCTGGTCGTAGGTCAGCACCGGCTCACGCTGCTTACGCGGAGGCGGGCCACCGTGGGCACGGTGGGCCAACGCGATCCGGATCGCCTTGCGGGCATGATCACGATGCCAGCCCGTCACCTGGCAGACCGCATCCAAGATCGCCGACTTCTCCGCCTTCGTCGCCTTCGGCCACTTGTCCAACTGGGCTTGAGTGATCGCCTTCCGCGCCGCCATCGAGAGCTCCATCCAACGAGAGGTCCCACGCGGGCAACTTGAGATGAGTCAACGACACGACCTACGCGGGCATTTTCGATGAGTCAACGCGTCGATTTCAGGTCCGGGGCCGGTCGCTGCTACTGTTTCTCCGCGCACGCGCCATTAGCTCAATTGGCAGAGCAGCTGACTCTTAATCAGCGGGTTCGGGGTTCGAGTCCCTGATGGCGCACCAAAACCCCTAGTCAGCTCGGTTTACCGAGCCCGACCCTCCGGTCCAGTCATGCTTTTGCCATGCTTTTCGCTCTCGGCCAGTGTGTCCCTTAACGCGGCATCGAGCGCGAGCGCCGCTTGCGAGTCCACCGCCCGCCGCGCCATGTAGACATCCTGAGTCATCGAGGGCCGGCTATGACCCAGCTGATCCGCAACCAGCCGGGCCGACAACGCAGCCTCATCCAAGATCGTCGCCGCCGTCTTCCGAAACGTGTGCGATGTGATCCACGCCAAGGCAGCATCACCCCGCGCATCCCGCAGCTCGCGACGAACATTCGCCGGGTCCCGAAAGCCGCCCAGGACGCTCGGAAACAGCGGCTGATCAAGACGTGCACCCGTTGCGAACCGACGCCGCAACACGGCCACGGCACTCATCGGCAAGGCCAACGTTCGTCTGCCCGCCGAACTCTTCGTATCCTTCCGCAACAGTCCCTCATGCCGAACCCGGATGATGGTGCTCGTGATCTCGACCGTCCCCGCCTCGAAGTCGACCTCCGACCACACCACCCCCAAGGCCTCACCGATCCGTACGCCAGTCGCCAACATGAAGAACACCAGATCTGGCAAATCCCGCCGCCGAGCCTTCTCGTCCTCCTGCAGCTGCTTCAACAACTCGATCCGCTCATCCGCCGTCAGCGCCCGAGGTGGCTTCTTCGGCTTCGCCTCTATCCGCTCGATGTCGCGCACCGGATTCACGATGATCGCGCCGTATCTGGCTGCCAGCCCGAGGACGCCCGAAATCACGCTTCGGCAGCTCTTCGCCGTCGCTGCACTCACGTCAGTCTTGATCTTGCCAACAACCTTGTCAACCAACGGCGTCGTCGCCTCACCCAGGCGAATCTCACCCATCGCGGGCAAGACATGATTCTTCAGCTGCCGCCGATAGGTCTCAACCGTGCCCGGTGACCGCCGGCCATCGGCCACCATCCCGTCCATCCTCTCCAACCACACATCCGCCGCCGTACGGAACCGGGTCATCCCAGTCAGCTCACCATGTCTCCCCGCGGCTGATCGACTCTGCAGCTTGCTCCGAAGGTTCTGCGTCGCCTGTGTCACTGACTTCCCGCTCGCCTGAACTTGTCGCGTCACGCCGTCGAAGTCTCGGTACTGCGCAACCGCCTTCACCCAGGTCGGCTTGCCATCCCTACCGTGGCCCATCGGGTACGTACGGAGAAGACCCCACGACCCGATCGGCATCGGAGAACGTCCCATGACAACAACACCTCAGGACGCCCAGGCAGACTGATATTCAACCCAGGCACGAACCTCCTGCGCAGTCACCCAATCGCGTACCTCATCCGGCCGATACCGAACCTTGTTCCCCAGCCGATAACTCGGTGGCCCGTACTTGCGACACCGCCACCCGTACAGCGTGTTCGCGCTCACCTTCATGTACTCCGCAGCCTGACTCACGTCCCACAGCTGCTCGAACCGACTCGGGATCTCGTCGGACACCATCACCAACACCCTCTCTCGGTTGAATCCCAATCCCTCCAACGGAACCGGACCAAAATCGACTCGCTCATGATCAACATCAGCCGACAACAGCGAGCCCGACCACGGCACTTGATCACGGCGCGGGCCCATCCGACTCACTGTGATGATCAATTGCCGAATGATCGCCCACAGGTGCCACGATGATCTTGGCGGCGTCGTACTGTTCCCGCCAGGCCCGCCGTTCCTCGATCGCAGCGAAAATGATCTTGCGGTACTCACCGGCATTACTGGGCCGGGTGTCGGTCCAGACGAAGCGAGGTAGCCCGTCCTGGGCGGTCACGTCGGCTGCCAGCCGTTCGACCTCGGGAGGGACGATTCCTGCCGCATGGAGTGCTTCGCGGACGACGGTGGCGCGGTCGGCTTTGTGTTCGGCCAGGGTCTTGCCCGACCAGTGCCGCGACACCAGCACGCGGCGGCCGCCGACGCCGAGGTGTTCTCGATCATGGGCCTTGCTCGGGCAGTGACCGGCCTGCATCCCGGGTGTCGGGTTCTTCGGCTGAATGCCGTAGCGCAGCCAGTTCGCACAGTGTTCCGAACACGGCAGCCACCGCAACTCCGCGTGCAGTCGATCAATGTGCGCGTCCCGCCGCTCATCTACCGGATCATCTTCGTCGGGGTCGGTGGTGAGCGGTTCGGCGATGGCTTTGGTGAGGTACTTCGTCAGATAGCGGATGGCCCGGTCGGCTTCCTCAGACGGTGCGATGATCCCGCGGATGTCGGCCTGTGTCCCGAACCGCATCACGTGCGCCGGCCTGGCGTCGGGATCATTGGCCAGCCCGTCAACGGCTTCCTCCCAGGTGGGGAGGACTTCGCCGGTGTCCGGGTCGGCGTAGCCGGTGCCGTCCCACATCGGCACCCGCTGCACGAACACTGGACGGTCGAACCGTGGCCACCACACCTGCACGTAGGTTGCCCTGATCACCTGCCGGAGCAGTTGGCGAGGAATCGCACCCCGGATCGCCGCGTGCAAGTGCGGCGCGAGACGGTGTTGAGGTTCGACAGCGGCGAAGTACTGCACCTTGTACCCGGCGCAGCGGCGCAGGTTCTGCCAAAACCGATCCACCAGCCGCGGGAACAGGAGGGCATCCATCGCTGCCCGCCGATAGTCATAGGACTCCGGATCGACCGGTGCACCAGCACAGATCGCACCATAGGAGGGCAGGGTCAGGGTGAGGAACATCGAGGGCCGGTACTCATGCCCGTCCAGACTGGTGAACGTCCGCCCGATCGTCCGATCCTCCGCAGCCACGCGAGGAAGATCCGCTGCATCCGACCTTCGCCGCGTGGAACGCACCCGCCGATCACTGTCTCCGTCGCGATCTTCCTCACCGTGATCGTCCTCGTCGGCCTGGCCATGATCGCCGATTTCTTGATCATCTTCGGATTCGTGATCTTCGGGTTCGGTGCCGAGGTGCCAGCCTTCGGCGCATTGCTGCATCCGCAGCACCCTGGCTTTGTGCGCGCACGATGGGCACACCGATTCCAGGGTCGAGCCGCACGGGATCGGCACCGTCTCCTCGATGCCGGTCTCCCGATCCAGCACCCGGCGCAGCAACGGACGCACGCAGACCTTCTCGGCGACCGCTAGCTCGCGCACCATGTCGGTGGTCAGATCGACCAGCAGCCGCATACTCATGCCGCACTCCGCGAACGAGACCGCCGCTTCGGCTGCTCCGGCTCCTCTGGAACCACGATCGGGCGCGGATGTGGTGCCGCGAACCGGCGTGCGGCATCGATGATCATCCGATCCGGTACGAACCCGGCCCGAACCCGCGCCAGCCGGCCGGTGTCATCAACAGCGAAGCCCACACCGGGAAGGTCCCGCGGGATGTGGTGACACTCCGCACCCGCGCCGATTGCCCCGTCGCCCAGGACCATCGCGACCTCTTCGCGTTCCCGCAGCCGTAGCGCGATCGTCTGCCCGAACAGATGCCTGGCCTTCAACGTCTCCTTACGCGGGTCCTGCAGGAACCCAAACACCACGAACCCCGGAGCGCGGCCGATTGAACACAACCGCGCCAACGCCGCCTCAGCCCTCCGCAACAGATCCCGATCCGACAGATACGCCACCAGCGAGGCCAGCTCGTCGATGATCACGACCACCCACGGCTCCGACCCCGAGGCCACGTGCTGACGGGACCGGCCCGCCATCCGCCGAGCCCTGGCCTCGCACTCCCGGACGGCTTCTTCGAGCAAGATCACCGCAGACGACGGTTCGTCGGCGTAACGGGTGAACAAGCCCCGGCCGAGGCCGAGTTCCATGCCGCCCTTCAAGTCGATCCCGTGGACCTCGACCAAACCGGCCCGGATCGCCGGAGCCAGCCCCAGCAGCAGCGACCACATCACCGACCCCTTACCTGCGCCCGAGCAGCCCGCGGTCAAACAGGAGATGTCCAGATCGACCCGCCACGGCTCGTCGTCCTCGGTGCGGCCCAACACCACTGACAGGCCCGCCGACGCCGCTGGCACATTCGGATCAGGCAGAGATGCGGTGAACACGGCGGCGAGCGGGTCATCGAACCCAGCCACGATCCGGCACGACGTCCGCGCCGTATCCGGGATCACCCGCAGCCGCACCGCGCCCAGACTGGTCCGCAGCCGTTCCGACGCGTCCTCCACGTCGGCGACCGTCTGACCCGACACCAAGCCGGGAACGATCACCAGCCGGCCCTGCCGCCACCGGCACGACACCAGACGGGGCAGAACCAACCGCTCACCCGGTAACACCCGGTCCGCACGGCGCGAGTGCAGCGGGGCACGACGAGCCAGACCACACGACTCCATCAACGACGGCCACACCTTCCGCACCCACCGCCGCAGCCGGAACCGCGACAGCGGACCGGCCAGCAGCCGCCCGTACGAGACCGGCAACACCCGCGCCCATACTGCGATGATCAACACCGGGACCAGGACGATGACCAACACGGTCCGCGCATCCGCCACTACGGCGATCACGACGACGAGCAGCCAGACCAACGACCGGAACGGGTAGCCGCGCAGCAACCTGCCCGCGCCGGACAGCCACCACCAGCATTCCCGGACCACAGCACGACCGCCACGCCGCACCGCCATCGGAGCCGAGGCAGTCATGCTGCCGCCGACCGATCAAGCCGCTCCGGATGCTTGGGCCGCAGCAACACGGAGTGGCCCGATTCGCGTTCATGATCAACACCAGGGTCGAGTTCGTCCAAGGTGCACCACCGACTCAGCCGACGAGGCTCCGGAATCGCCGAGTCGGGGAACTCGAACAACAACCGCAACTCCCACGGCCACCGCTGGATCGGGCGATCAGCCAGCATCGTCGGAACCAAGGCACGCATCCGCAACAGGCCCCGCGCCGGGTCAGGGTCGGTCCACGGACCAACCCACCAGCCACCCGGCACCATCCGCACCGGCTTACCGATCCGATGCACCAAGCGGGCAACGAACGCCCGACGCCGGCCCTGATACAACAGCCGCCGCAACCGCAGCTGGGCACGGGCCAGATCACGTGCTTCCCGACCCACATCCGTACCAGCAGAACTACGGCCGTCCAGCATGCAGCGACCGCCGTCGGTACACACCGCGCCGAAGGCCCAGGCCGGAGTGAACCGAACACCACCCCAGATCCCGGCCTCCTCGTCACGTACCAGTGCACCCGCCAGACACGCCGCCCGCAGCGGGCACCCCGCACAGATCCGGGCACACGTCCGGACATCCTGACGCTCTCGTGAGAACCAGACATCCGGATCCGTCCGCGAACACGACGGCACCAAATCAGCGATCTCATCCCGATCCGAAGCCACCGCCCAGGCAGGCCGTGACGCCGACCACTCCTGCTGCTTCGTCGGTTGCGTCGACATCACGCCACCCCCACCGAGCGGGCCATGACCGGCCAGTCCACCAACGGGCCAGGCCGATCAAACCGAGCGCCCTCATCGGTCCAACAAATCACCGCATGCTCATGCGAACCACCTGCGTGAGCAAAAGCTGCCAGCACCAACCCGAGGTGTTCGCGATCCAGACAGGCCAGCACACCACCCAGATCAGCCGCAGGCGGTCCGCCGGCCAACGCCGCGACCAAGATCAAAAAGGCGCGCTCACCCGACGACAGGACGCCGGCCTCAGCAGGGATCTCGTCCGGATCAAGCCAACATGACCCAGACCTGTCATCCACCCGAACCCACGGCCAACTGCCCGAGGCGAACCGTCCACCAAAGCCCCGCACCAGCAGCTCGACCGCCGCCTCGCACGCGTAGTCACCGCGAGCCCAGGCCCGCAATCCGCCAACCCTCACGTCCAGGCCATTGCCGAACATGATCACGCCGCCTTCGCCGACGAACCCGACGAACCGCCCGAACTGCGGTTCTGTCGAGGCTCGGAGAATCCCGACGCCTTGAACGAGTAGGCGACCCGATGAAAGTTGCCGACCTCCTTCACGTACGGCGTCACCATCAGCCCCTCCAGATGCACCGGACGCACCGGCACACCCGAGACCGCCTCCGGAGGAACCGGCTGCACCGGGGCTGCCACCTTCACCTTGAACGTCCGCTCCCGAGCCTCCGGATCGAAATCCATCACATCCACCACCCAGACGGGCAGCCCGGAATCCTTGTCCGTGGCCTGAACTCGGTTCTCCCGAGTCGACCGATCAAAATCGGCCAGCGGACCAACCTCACCGACAATCCCCACACCATGTGGGAACACCTCGGCACACTCCACACGAAACGGTCCCTGAACAGGCATCGCAGCCTCCTTGAGTAGATTGAGCTAGCTTATTATTGCCTATCACTTCGAGATGAACTTGTCTAGCCCTTTCGCTAAGATTCCTGGCATGGCGTCCGCGAACTCGACCAGATACGGTCACGTAGTCGCCACGCTGAGCGCGCAGATCCGCAGCGGCCGCTTCAACGTCGGAGACGAACTCCCGACCGTTACGAACCTGGCCGAGGAGTTCCAGGTCTCGCACATGACCGTGAAACAGGCTCTGCGAACACTGCGGGAGCAAGGCATCGTCTCCACCGGACGCGGGACACGATCCCGCGTGCTGGCCGTGCCCACGCCCGACGAAGAACCGCTGACCGAGCAGCTGCGGGCAATCCGCAACCGACTCGACAGTCTTGAACGCGGCACATCCGACCTGGCGAGCCGTACATCCGACCTCGAACACCATGCATCCAAGGCAAGTCGCGACGACCCGGCGGAGCCATGACGGATCCGTGCATCAGCCGTGACATGTCACCGACAACCAGCCGTCAGCGATAGGTCACCGAGGACTGACACATGACAGGCATGCAGCAATGGAGCGGACGCACCGCAACGCAACTGCAAGATGCCCTCAGACACTCCATCGAAGACTTCGCCCAACACCTCAACATCGCCCCGCGCACCGTCGCCCGCTGGCACCAGGACCCCGACGTCATCCCTAGACCGGCGATCCAACAGCTCCTCGATCACGCGCTCGAAACCGCGACACCAGAACAGCGACAACGCTTCTACGCGAGCGATGCCGAGGCCCCGCCAGCGGCTGCACTCAGTGCAGCGTTGGCCGTCGTGATCAAAGGCCCCGACATCCTCCTCGTGCGACCACGAACCCCGGAGTCTGCGTCCTGGCAGTTCCCGGCCGGGGTGGTCAAACCGCAATCGTCACCCGAAGCCGTGGCCGTACGCGAAACCCTGGCCGAGACCGGCATCGACTGCGCCGTACGCGGGCAGATCGGCAGCCGCACCCACCCCATCACGGGCGTCTTCTGCGTCTACCTACTGTGTGAGTACCTAGCCGGCGAACCCGAAAACCGCGACCCCTTCGAAAATCTCAACGTCCGCTGGGTCCCCACGGACCAGTTGACCAAGTTCATACCGATCGACCGCATCTATCCGCCCGTGCTCGACGTCATCAAGGAGGCCGTGTGACCACCGCACCCGAGGACCGCCCCGCCATCGCCGCAGCGATCATCCTGCAAGACGGCAAACTCCTCCTCGCGCAACGCAAGGTCAGGGAAGGCAGTCTCTCCTGGCAGTTCCCCGCAGGAGAAGTCGAACCCGGCGAATCCGCAGAACAAGCCGCCGTCCGCGAGACCAGCGAAGAGGTCGGCCTCACCGTCCACGCCACCAAACACCTCGGCGAACGCGTCCACCCCAACACCGGACGTCGGATGGCCTACGTCGCCTGCGACATCGACTCCGGCGAAGCCCACGTCACCGACACCGAAGAGCTCGCCGCCGTAGCTTGGGTGCCTTCGAGCGAAGCCTCAGAATACGTCCCATACGGCTTCGCTCCCGCAGTCGAGGACTATCTCAGGTCCAAAGGCTTCCAGAGTTGAAGGAGTTTCTCATAACCCGAAGGATTAACAAACCAATGTGGGGACCAATCACAGCAATCGCTACGGCCGCAGCGGCCGCCGTCGCAATTATCAGCCTGCTGGCGATCCTGCGAGACAGCCGAGAGCGCACGCGGCCGCTTGTCACAGCCGATCTGGAGCGAGCACCGCTCAGCCGAGACCAACGCCACCTTGATCTAGTGCTCCGGAACAGTGGCGCGACCGCTGCCCGCGACCTTCGCGTAGCCTTCGACCCAACCCCGATCATCATTCCGAGGGATGAACGCAGGCCCCAAGTTGCCACGGTGCTTGAGAAGCGGTTCACAGGAACGCTACGCATACTTCCACCAGGACGGCCCATCCGGTCCGCGTACTATATCGGCGAGCAGAACCCGAACAAGCCCAGCGATGTGCGCAACTCTGAGCCACTTCCAGACACATTTACTGTGATTGCCTCGTACAAGGATTACCGCGGCAGACCGTACTCGGACACCTTCGAACTCAGTGTCGACGACTACCTCCACGAAACCGAAGTCACCGGTAAGTCCGTCCCCGCGAATCCGCAGAAAGACCTCGTTCATGCGGCCGAGAATATAGTGCGCCAGTTGAATCGACACTGAGCGATGAGACTCAGTCTGCCGCCTGCCCGACCACCGCTTCGCTGAGCGTCTTCGATGCCTTAGCAATGGCGACCGCTATACCATTGAGAGTGCCCGGTGGAACAGCAAGCGAATACCTTAGTGTTTCAAGGTCGACTGAGTAAGTCATCGCAGGAACGGCACCAAAGGGACCGTTGGCCCGTATGCGGATCCTGTATATATTCGGCTGCCCTTTGGTGATGACCTCCCACGGAACCCCGAGATTCCAGGTGATCGTCCGGCCTGGAGCCAGCGCCGAAAGCCCATCGGCAAGTGCCTTGTGGATCAAACCGCTTCGCTCCTTTTCCTGCGTGCGGAGTTCCGGAGTGATACTCACCTGAACATCCGTCGCGAGCGTGGGCCCACTATTACCGATGACCAACAGAATGAACTGCCCGTGCTCCTCAGATGGTCTAAGATCAGCCCACACGTAGGGCTGGGCGGCATCCTCACGAAGCTGCCTCTGTATCTTGGTCTGCTCGCGCGCAGCATTCGCCGATCGGCGGGCATAAAACAGCGCTGCGACAGCGACGACAACAGCAGCGGCGGCGATCCATGTGCTCGTGCTCATGGCGCAATTCTTGCGCTGATGCGCCCGGATCCGCTGGAAGCGACCAACATCAGCGCGGCCCGCGACAAGCGGATCCGCAGCTCACTGGACGCGCTCGGTCGAATCGCTCGAAGAACCAACCGACTTGATCCCGAACGCTGACCGCCAACTCGTCCGAGACTTCGAGGTCATACTCGCTCGCCCAGTCGCCGATCTGAACACCTACCAAAGCTCGCAGCCTACCGAGTGCCATAGACAACCGATCAGTACCCATCGACCTCCATGCACGATCAGGCTCTGACTCTGCTGGTCCTACCTCATCAGCGAAATCACGGAACAGGCGCTGCGAAAGTTGAAGGCGCCGCGACAGGTCGAAGTCGATCTCAGGATTGTCTAGCTGCGTTCCGATTCGATCACGAACTAAGGTTGGCCGACTTCACGCAATGCTCCTCAATCTCAAGCGAGAAATCCTTCCAAAGCATCCGTCGGTCGGAAAGAATATTGAGAACGCGGCGCGCAATCTCGCGATCGTCGTCCTTGTGTTCCCACTGAACTCCAAATTGTGCGCCTGTGACACCGGTGACGCGATACCTGACCATGAATCTCCTTGCCCCCGGCGTCTCGGAAGAATGTGATCCGACAGGTGATGTGCGACAGAGTTCCGCCAGCTGATGTGCGACAGCTGGCCTAGGAAACTGAGGGTTCAGCGGTCCGTGGCCGCTGTCCCTTGATGCTACGCACCGGGTCGATGGTGGTCCTGCGGACCACGAGTTCATCGGCTCCGGGCAACTCGATAGCCAGACTGGTCTCGGACACATGCACGGTGACGGTGCGGTGTTGGTGTTCTCGGCCGAGCGCGACGTGCTGGCCGGCGACGGTGACGACGCCGGTGTTGGAGGCCCGCCGCTGGACGGTGATCGGCTCGGTCGAGGGCCGGGGAACCGGGCCGACCGGGCGGGCGTGTCTGAGATCGAACGCCTCACCCGGTTCCAGCGGGTTGGGTCGCACCCGCAGCAGTTCTCGCGTGTCGGGGTCGAAGAACAGCAGCGGGGCACCTTCCTCGATGAAGATGCCGACCCGACGCCCGGCCAGAATCTCCGCTGCCAGGACCACCCGGTTGCCCAGCGACACGGTGCCGGCTCGGCCCACGGTCCGCTCGACCTCGGTCACGGTCCGACTGGCCCGGCTGCCCGGACCGGGCTTGGCCGGCAACGGCGGCGCACCGGCCGGCACCGCACCTTGGCCGGTCAGCACATCGAGGTCGGTGACGGTGAACCGAGATCGCAAGGACTTGACCCGGGTTCCGCCGATCGACAGGTGCACCCATTGGCAGTCGATCCAAAACCGCACCACCTGACCTGCCCGGCCCGGTCCGAGCCAGAACTGGTTGTTGCACAACGCCATGTTCCCCGACGCCGGCACCACCCGATCCAACTCGATCGCCGCACCACTGCCCGGCACCCGAACCGCTGGTTGCCCGCTCACCGGTTCATGATCATCACCCAGGTCATGAACACGCGGCGGTTCGTGATCATTTGCTGACTTGCCGGCGTTGGCGGGATCGCTGGTGGTGTTGAGGATCCCTAACCCGGTCGGCACCCACAACCCAATCCCTGGCACGGCCGCAGCGGGGGTGAACCGGTCGGCCGGCACTACCGGCACCTTGTCGTCTAGTGCCTGGTGCGGCCGGTCGGCGTTATAGCCGGCCACCCAGGCATCCACCGCGGCCTGGGCGGCCTCAACCGATGCGAACGGGCCAGCCTGATCGAGGAAGTCGGGCCGGAACGTGCCGTGAAATCTCTCCACTTTGCCGTTCTGATTCGGCGAGGCCGGCCGGGTCAGCCGGTGCGTGATGCCGTTCTTGCGGCAGATCTTGTCGAACAACACCTCACCCCGGCTGGGCCCATACCGGTTGAACCGGTCGGTGAACTGCTTGCCGTTATCGGTGATCACTTCCTCCGGCACCCCATACCGGGCCAGCGCCTGCGCAAAGGCCAGACACACCGCCCGGCCGGTCGCCCGTTCCACCACCGCCGCCATCACACAAAACCGGGAATGATCATCAACCCCGGTCACGATCTTCGCGCCCCGAATCTCCCCGGTCCGCACATCGACCAGCTCGATCCCGCCGACAATATCGATGCCCCACAACTGCATCGGCCCCTCACGCTGGAACCGGATAAACGACTCCCGCGGCCGTTTCCGCGGCCGCTGCCGCAACAACCCCTGACGGATCAGGATCCGATCGATCGTCCGCTCCGACGGCACCGGCAACGGCACCGAACCATCCCGAGCCCAAGGCAGCGGTCCACGCAACAACTCCAACCGGATCCGCCGCGAACCCCACCGCGGATGCAACCGCCGCATCTCCGCCACCGCCACCTCGACCGGCTCACCAGCCTGATGCGGACACGACACCGGCCGATGCGACCGATCCGCCAGACCGCCGATCTGCTCAGCCAAATAGCGGGCCACCCACCGATGCACCGTCGCTCGATGCACCCCGGTCCGGGCCGCAACCTCGACCACATCCATCCCACTCAGCACTGCCCGGACCGCGTCCAGACGCTGCTCCACCACAGACAAGACAACCAGTACCAATCCCGGCCTCCCTGACTCCGAGACGCCCCACGGAGACGCCCAAAATCAGAGTGCCGACAAGACCGGTGTCGCAGATCAACTGACGGACGTGTGTCGCACATCAACCGACGGAGCACAGCGTCTCGGAAGAAGCACTGCCGAATACACCTCTAATAGATCAAGGCGCGGCTTCGCCGCGCGGGCTTGCGGTCCGGTGCTCGCTTCGCTGCGCTCCGGTCCTCGCCCTGCGCGTCAACTCGGTCATAACGAGGAGCTGCCCCACCGCGATGCCCAACCAGAGGACTTCGCTGGGGGCACGGCCCCACTCGAGAAGCTGGAGCGGATCAAGCTTGTCAACTTGTCGATCGCACTCTTGAGCCGAACCAGATCTGTGTCATCCCCTGACATAACTTCCCCAGGCTGCCAGGGCCCGTTCTCACTCACGTTCCACCTCAAGATCGCATCGGCCTCTAGGAGGTCCGACCACGCCTGAGCGACATTGCTCGGAGCCAGCAACCGCATTCGCCCACTAGCGGACTCCAGGTCGATCTCCATGGCGTCGGCGGCATCGGCGTAGGGCGTCGTGAGGCGGTCTACCAACGCCGTTAGGTGTTCAGCGTATGCCAGGGCGGTGCAGTAGACCCCAAACTGAGCATCACGGGTCCAAGCCGCGCGTTGATACTTGGCGCCGAGCCACGGCTGTAGGAGAGCCGCCGCCAGCGTGGTTAGCAGGCCGACGATGGCGACGATGATGGTCAGGATCACGAGGCTCAGGATCTCAGACAGATGCCCGGCATCCTTCACACGGCACGCTCAAAAGGGCGACCGCGACGGAGCATATTATCCCCAGTACACGACCCTGCCAGACCGACGCGAGTCGCGTCGCCATAGCCCCACTACCGCTCCAGCTTCACAACCTCAGCGGCGGTGTACCGACTGCGCCCGACTCGCCGCCCATGTCCGGATCGCACGTACGGACGAAGCTCCCCATGGATGTCGTTGTGGCGGAGCGAGTGCTGCATGCGCTCCAAGTCATAGAAGAACGTCAGCGCGTCACCCGGCGCGAGCCGACGAGGCAGCACCTGCCCCTGCAACGCGCACTGCAATTCAACCAGTTGACTATTGTCGGGCGTGAGGTAGCCGAGGGTATGAATCGTTGTCTCGGCTCGACCTATATTCGCTACCTCGATCATGAGGTAGAGCGCGGGCAGATCAGGCCTGTCTCTTCGGCCGGCCACTCCCCAGGTCGCTGAGACCTTCAGACGAGGACCGGTCAAATGCCAAGAAACGACCTGCCAGGTAATGGACGCTGCCGTCCCGACCAGCGCGAGCACCGAGAGCACAATCGACAACATGAGCAGCACTGTGCCAGCTGACACCGACGCCCATTCGAGCCGTTGGCAACCTGGACATCCCAAATCCACCTCAAGGACAGCGCACGGTGCCCTTCGCTCGGTCCGGCAAGCGCCGGTCCATTCCCCATCTCAGCCTCGGGCTCGCCGCGTCCCCTCTTCGGACCAGTCTCCGGTCTCCACTCCGCACGTCAAGAGCGCCTCCGCAAAAGCACCTCCGGCGTCCTACGGATTCCGCTTCGCTCCACACTTGACCCACTCCGCTCCGACCTACAATCTGGCGCCTACGAGGGGACGGGGCTGGTGTGGGCCGACGCCACGCTTTACGCCACGCCGTTTGCAGCCAAAACAGCCAAGAGCCAACCTCTCCGCTCGGTCGCGAATCCCGCGTCTCCCCTAGTCAGCGACCAGATGATCAAGAACGGGCAAGCCGCCAAAATCAGCGCGGCGCTTTTCAGCGGGTTCGGGGTTCGAGTCCCTGATGGCGCACCACCTCTGGCAGGCCCTGAGACTGAACCCCCGCTACCGCTGTCGTCGTGAAAAGTCCCGCCGCGTTGCCCTCGTACTTCCTTGCGAATCCGCTGGGCGCATCCAGCTCGCGCCGCACCATCGACTGCGCCATCACAGGCGAAGGACACCTGCGAGCACAACACGGTCCATTAGCACGCCGAGGCGACGACTCACCAAGAGAAGAAGTCGTTCCCGCGGAGACGCTTCCGCGGAAGCGTTCCGGCGCGAAATCAGGGACTTTGGTCCTGGCCCGAACGGGCGGGACGTCGCCGGTTGCCCCCTATGCTCATCCCGGCATGACGCGCTGGTCAGGCGAGTCATGCACGTCGGAAACGTTGAACGGAGTCAACAGATGAAGATCCGCGTTGCGGTTGCCTCGGTCCTTCTCGCCTCGTTGCCGCTGGCGGCGTCGGCGCTTCCTGCTGAGGCCGCGCATTACAAGACGTACAAGAACTGCACGGCGCTCAACAAGGTCTACAAGCACGGGGTGGGCAAGCCGGGCGCGCACGACAAGGTGCGCGGGCACACCAAGAAGGTGACCAACTTCAAGCGGTCAGCCGGGCTCTACAACGCCAACAAGAAGAGCGATCGGGACAAGGACGGCATCGCCTGCGAGAAGCGCTGACCCGCTTCCCGCAGGACGAGCAAGATCAACGGCCGAACCGCTCCGCCAGGTAGGCCTCCCAAGTGCCGGTGCCGGTGGCGTAATCGGGCACCATGTTCGCCCCGGCGCGGAAAGCCTTCACCGACGCGCCGGGCACCGGCAGGTTGACGACCACGCGGCGCTTGCCGGTCGCGGTCAGATAGTCATGAGCGAGCTGGTCGAACGAGTAGATCCGGGGACCACCGATCGGCGCGGCGATGCCGGCGGGATCGGCGAGGGCCAGCTCCCCCAGCCGTACGGCGACGTCGTTCACGTCCACCGGCTGGAAGCTGACGCCCTTGAACACCGGCAACAACACCGGCGTCCTCGACAGCTGGTCCAGCTGATCAACAACGAAGCTGTGGAACTGGGTCGGCCGCAGCATCGTCCACGGGATCGGCGAGCCCATGACCACCTGCTCCGCCTCCCGCTTCGCGGCGAAGTAGCCGAACATCGAGTGATCGATCCGGCCGACGACCGGGATGGTGTCCGCGCCGACCACCGACACGTGTACGAGGTGCTCGACGCCGGCCGCGGCTGCCGCTTCGACCACGTGGCGTGCCTTGTCCGCGTCGCCCTGGGCACTGCCGGCGCAGTGCACGATCGTGTCCACGCCCTTGACCGCGACCTCGAGACCCTCGCCGGTCGACACGTCGCCACGGACCCATTCGAACCCGTCGCCGGCCGGCTGCTCGGATCGGCTCAGCAACCGCAGCTCGGCTCCGGCCTGCTGCAGCACCGGCACGAGGGCGCGGCCGAGGTTTCCGGTGGCTCCGGTGATCATGATCTTCGCTGGCATCAACTGCTCCTGGTGACTCGACGTCGATCAGCGCAAGCGCTGTGGCAGGCAACGGCCTCATTCTGCTGTCCTGCACAGACAATGACGTCAGTGCCATCCAAAATGTGACAAGACCCGGGGGCCAGAATGCGACAAGACCCGGGGCCATAATGCGACAAGACCGACCGACCGAAACGCAGCAAGTCCAGGCAGACTGCTACATCCGGGTCGCCGTACGGACCAGGTCGGCGACCGCTCTCGACCGACTCTGAGCCGGCCACGCGATCATCGTCGTTACCTGCGGCGCGTCAGTGATCGGTACCGCCACCACGTCGTCACGTAACTGACCTCTGATCGACTCCGGCAGGATCGCGGCCGTCCGGCCGAGCGCAATCAACTGAGCCAACTGGGCCGCATCGTGCACCCGCGGGCCCGGTACGTCGGGATACCGCCCCTGCCCGTCCGGCCAGACCGGCATCGGCAGGTCCAGCTCCGCGTCAACCTCAGCCAGACTCAGCCGTGGCCGGGTGCTCAGCGGGTGACCGGCGGGCACGATCAGCAGCTGGTTCTCGGTCAGCAGGTCCTCGGCGTCCAGCCCGATCATGCTGTCGAACGGGCGATGCAGCAGACCGACGTCCGCGCGACCGTCGCGCAGCAGCCGCTCCTGCTCGCCGGGTCCGCACAGCAACACCTCGACCTTGACCGCACCCGGTTCGGCGGCGTACGCGGCGAGCAGCTTGCTCAGCAACTCGGTCGTCGCTGCGGCCTTGGTCACCAGCACCACTTCCGGCTCGCCAAAGACCGCCTGGGCCGCCCGCCTCGTCCTGCGCTCGGCGGCATCGACCGCGTCCAACGCCGTCCGGCTCTCCCGCAGCAGCACCGTACCGGCCTCGGTCAGCCGGACGCCCCGGCTGTTGCGTTCGAGCAACGTCGCGTCCAACCGCCGCTCCAACTGGGCGATCGCCCGGGACAACGGCGGCTGTGCCATCCCGAGTCGCTCCGCCGCCCGGCCGAAATGCAACTCCTCGGCCACCGCAACGAAATACCGCAGCTCACGCGTCTCCACAGGACCTCACCGTACCCGCCGGCAATACCTCTGCGGTATCGCCCGGGACCCGATCGGTGTTGGATCTGCCACGGTCACCGAGAACACGATGGCCGACATGACAGAAAAGACAGTGGCGCTGGTGACCGGCGCCAACAAGGGAATCGGGTACGAGGTCGCGGCCGGGCTGGGTCGGCTGGGCTGGCAGGTCGGCGTCGGCGCCCGCGACGAACAACGCCGCGAGGCCGCCGTTGACAAGCTGCGGGCCGAGGGTATCGACGCGTTCGGCGTACCGCTGGACGTGACCGACGAGGACAGCGCGGCCGCGGCTGCCGAGCTGATCGACCGGACGACGGGACGGCTGGACGTACTGGTGAACAACGCGGCGATCACCGGCGGCTGGAGTCAGCAGCCGTCCACGGTCGATCCGGCGACGGTGCGAGACGTGCTGGACACCAACGTGATCGGTGTCATCCGAGTCACCAACGCGATGCTACCGTTGCTGCGCCGCTCCGCGTCGCCGCGGATCGTGAACGTGTCCAGCGGAGTCGGCTCGATGACGCTGCAGACGTCTCAGTCCGACGCGGTCGGACCGGTGTCGGCCGCCTACTCGCCGTCGAAGAGCTGCCTGAACGCTCTCACCGTGCAGTACGCCAAGGAACTCGCCGACACCTCGATCTTGATCAACGCGGCAGACCCCGGCTACTGCGACACCGATCTGAACGGCCACCGTGGAGTGCGTCCGCCGGAGCAGGGTGCCGCGGTCGCGATTCAGCTCGCCAACCTGCCCGACGACGGCCCGACCGGGCAGTTCTTCGACGACTCCGGCCCAGTTCCGTGGTGAGAACAGTTCCGTGGTGAGGGCGGTGTTGGTGCCCGACCCGGGCACCAACACCGAAAGTCGGCAGACCTGACCCGCGTTCGGCGGCATACTCACCCCGGAGCAAACGCAGCTACCGGAGGGGATCCGATGACCGAGCACGCAACCAACCCGAGTCACGCAGACGGACCGACCGTTGTCCTTGTCCACGGCGCCTGGCATGCGCCCTGGCACTGGCACCAGGTCGTCGCCGGGTTGACCGGAGAAGGCGTACGGGTCGAGACAGTTGATCTGCCCAGCTGCGGTCCCGATCACGGCGACCTGCACGACGACGCCGCCGCGATCCGTACGGTGCTCGACCGGCAGCAGGACGCGCTGCTGGTCGCTCACTCCTACGGCGGGATTCCGGCGACCGAGGGCGCGGCCGGGCATCCGTCGGTGCGCCACATCCTTTATCTGTCGGCGTACATGGCCGACCTCGGCGAGAGCCTGGGCGGTTTCGAACCGCCGGCCGACGAATCCAACATCCATCCCGAGGTCGACCTCGCGATGACCGAGAAGCAACTGTTGATCATGAAACCGGAACGGGCCCGGGAGGTGCTGTTCCACGACTGTCCGGACCCGGATGCCGCGATCGAACATCTCCGTCCGATGAACCCGGCGGTGCTCGGCCAATCGCCACAATCCGTTGTCTGGAAGGAGATTCCGGCCTCGTACGTGATCACCACCGATGACCGCGCGACCGCCGTCAGCGTGCAACGCCGGCTCAGCGAACGGGCCGACCAGACGTACGAGATCGCCTCCGGACACTCCTCGTTCCTGGCCCAGCCGGACCAGCTCTGCAAGATCATCAACTCGGTCGCCGCAGCGCTCTGATCACCCGACCGAATCGCGACAAGATCAGCGCGGTTCCAGCGCGATCATCGGCAGCGACGTGCCGCCGACCTCGATGTCGGCGCCCAATGTCTCGGAGAAGATCGGTCGCAGCTGCTGCCAGGCCGTCGGGTGCTGCTCGGCGTAACGATCCAACACCGCGGCCGCCTCGTCGTCGGGCAGCTGCCGGGCCCGAGCCGGCAGCCAGCCGCTCCAACCGATCTGGATCCGGACCTCCGGCTGCTTGATCAGATTGCGGTACCACTGCGCCCGGGTGCCGAAACCCGAGGCAACCACGTAGCCGCCGCGAGTGCTTCGTCCGTCGACCTCCAGCACGACGTAACGTGCGACCCCGGAACGCCGGCCGATGTGTTCCAGCAGCAACAGCCGTCGGCCGAAGACGAACCCGAAACCGGCCCGGTAGAGCCAGATCGGTGCCCGCACCACCGCGCGAGTCCGCAGGATGCGCGCACCGATCCGAGCCGACAGGCGTGCGCTCGAACTGCTACCCGATGTCGGCATCCGTCGTCTCCCTCGCTCCTTGATGGGATGGCCTTCGTGATGGGATGGCTGGCGTGAATCTACAGTCGCGATTCCTGCCGGTGGCCCGGCGCGTCGCGCCCGAGGCCCGGCTCCGCGGGGTGCGGCGGCTGCTCGGCGGCATGTCGGCCGAGATCACCGTACTCGAACTCGAACATCCCGACGGCCGAGCCGAGGGGCTGGTCGTCCGTGAGTACGGCACCAAGAATCTGGCCGCCGATCGGCATCCAGCCGGCACCGAGACCGAACTGCTGCGGCAGCTGGCCGACCACGGGCTGCCGGTGCCGACCCCGCGGTACGCCGACGACACCGGTGACCTGCTCGGCGGACCGTTCTGCGTGATCGACTTCATCGACGCCGACCCTCCCCCGCCCACGTGGTCGGCAGCGGTGGCCGATCAGTTCGTCGAACTGCTGGCCCAGTTGCACCGGCTGCCGCCGGGCCCGGCACTCGACCGGCTGGGACGCTACGCCGACAAGGTCGACCGGTGGCTGGCCGCAGCCCCGGAGCAGCCGGACGAGTCGATGCGCGAGACCCTGATCCGAAACCGGCTCGGCGCCTGGTGGCCACGGCACAACGAGCATCCGGCGCGGATCCTGCATGGCGACATCTGGCCCGGCAACACGTTGTGGCACGGGAATCGGATGGTCGTCGCGATCGACTGGGAAGACGCCGCGGTCGGTGATCCGCGCTCGGACCTGGCTAACCTGCGGATGGAGCTGGTCTGGGCCTACGGCGTCGACGCGGCCGAGGACTTCACCCGGCGGTACGCCGCCGCGCGGGCCGGTGAGCTCGACCTGGACGGGTTGCCGTACTGGGATCTGGTCGCCGCGCGCCGGCCGGTCGGCCGACTCGGCGAGTGGGGCCTGGACCCGCGACGGCTGGATCGTCACCTCGCCCGCTTCCAGGGCTTCGTCGATCGCGCGTTGGATCGGATCGGTTGAGCGGCCCTTCGGCAGGCTCAGGGACCTTGGGTCGGATGGGTGAAGCGAGGCAGCTGCGAAGCAGCTGAGGATCCGACCGGGGCGCGAAGTGTGACGCATTGGGCGTCAGGTCGATGGGGGAGATGCCACCGGCGAGCGACTACATTCGGGTCCGTGGATCACATTCGCGGACACCTGCTGCTCTTCCTCGCAGTCGCCATCGGATCCGCGATCCCGTTCGTACCCACCGGCGAGATGGTCAGCGGCAGTTCCGCCCTGGCCGCCCATTCGCGGCTGGACATCTTCCTGATCTTCATCGTCACCTGGATCGCCTCAGTGATCGGCGACACCCTGCTGCTGCTGGAAGCGCGGCTGGGTTCCAAACGACTACGGCCTTGGCTGGAACGACGCAAGTACGCCGACCGGGTGCACCAGGCGGAGAAGAAGCTGCACGGCAACGCGTTCAGCGCGATCATCACCGGTCGGTTGGTGCCCGGCGGCCGGGCGCCGGTGATCATCGCTCTGGGCCTGGGCCGGTTTCCGCTGCGCCGATTCATTCCGGCCGACATCGTCGGCTGTGGCCTCTGGGCGCTGATCTACTCCACCATCGGCAGCATCGGCGGCAAGATCGCCAGCCACCCGATCTGGGGCATGGTGATCGCGATCGCGTTCGCCGTCTGCATCAGTGTGCTGGTTCAGCAGTTGATCAAGCTGGTGCAGTGGCGAAGGAGCCGGCGAACCGGTCAGCAGACGGAGTACCGGGAGCTGGAGTCCTCGGCCGATCTGCTGAACGAACTGACCTATCTGAACAGCAACGATCTCGACAGCGACAAACTCGACGCCAAGATCAACAAGGTGGACGCGTCCCGGCTCGAGCAGCCGGCCGGACAACGAGCGACCGATCAACGGGCCGGCGATGTCCATCGCGCCGAGATGCGTACCGCTCGTCCTCCGAAGCATTCGCAGCATCCGAGTTGATCTTGCCTGTCGCACTTGCCTGTCGCACCGACGGCTTGAAGATCAACTTCGCCGGTCGGCCGATTCAGCGGTGTCGACCGCTCCGGTGTCGACCGGTTCAGAGGTAGAGGCCGGTCTGGCCGTCGTTCAACCGCTCGGCGGCAACCGCATGCAGGTCTCGTTCGCGCAGCAGGATGTAGTCCTTGCCGCGGACCTCGACCTCGGCCTTGTCCTCGGGATCGAACAGCACCCGGTCACCGACCTTGACCACCCGGACGCTGCCGCCGGTGGCCACCACCTCGGCCCAGGCCAGGCGTCGGCTCATCGCCACCGTGGCCGGGATCAGGATCCCGCTGCCGCTGCGCCGCTCGCCCGGATCGGCCTCGCGCTGCACCAGCACGCGATCGTGCAGCATCCGGATCGGCAGATCGCTGCCGGCCTCCAGTGACGGGCTCGCCTTGGCTGCCGGGCCCGAGCCCGACGCGTTGCTGGAGCTCAGCTCTGCCTCCTCTTGCCGCCGCGGACGATCCGCCGCATCACCAACACAAACGTGACGAAGCCTGCCACCGCACCGCCGACGGCGGCCAATCGGCTGGTCCGCAACTCACCGCTGGGGTAGTACAGCTGCGCCTTGACGTAGTCCAGCTCGGCCTTGGCGAAGCTCTTGGCCGATTCGATCTGGCGCTGTTTGACCCGCTGCGGATGGACCTGATCGATCAGATCCTCGATCGAGTTCGCCAGCCGCTGCCGGGTGGCTGCCAGGTCAGCCTCGATCTGGGCCTTCGTACGGGGGTGTGCTGATCGGGCAGGTGCAGAACCGGACCCGGCTGAACCGGGTGAAGTCGCGTCGGCCACGGTGACCTCTCTCCCATCGAGCCATGCTGCTGTCCGGTCAGCGTATTGCACCGGCATCGGGTGACGGAACCGGGCGCCGATCGGGCGGCGGCAGTGTCAGCGCGGTCGTCTAGTGTTCGGGCTATGAGCGAGCGTCTGAGCCCGGGGGATGTCGCCCCCGCATTCAGCCTTCCCGAGGCATCCGGCAGCACAGTCTCTTTGTCCGACTACGCCGGCCGGCGGGTGATCATCTACTTCTATCCGGCAGCGATGACGCCCGGCTGCACCACCCAGGCGGTCGACTTCACCGACGCGATGGACGAGCTGAACGCCGCCGGGCTGAGCGTGATCGGCATCTCCCCCGACACCCCGGCCAAGCTGGCCCGGTTCCAGGAGAAGGAGACGATCAGCTTCCCGCTGCTGTCCGACGTGGACAAGACCACGCTGTCCGCCTGGGGTGCGTACGGGGAGAAGCTGCTCTACGGCAAGTTGATCGAGGGCGTGATCCGCTCCACCTTCGTGGTCGACGTGGACGACAAGGGCGTGGGCACCATCGCGGTCGCACAGTACAACGTGCGTGCCAAGGGCCACGTCGCCAAGCTGCGGCGCGAGCTCGCGGTCTGATCCTGGATCTCCGGCCCGCCAAGTTTTACGGCCGATCATGATCACGACTGGTCCGGGTCGATCCGGTCCAGCCGGGCAATCTCGTCGGCCGTCAGCCGCAACCGGGCAGCGGCGACGTTCTCGATCAGATGCTCGACGCTGCCAGTGCCCGGAATCGCCAGTACGTGATCGCCCTGGTGCAGGATCCAGGCCAGCCTGACCTGGGCAGCCGACGCATCGTGCGCGGCGGCGACCTCGCCGATCACCCGGTCGGCGTCTGGGTGATCCGACGGTCCGGCCGGCTGGGTGGCGCGGCTGCCGGAGACCGCGAAGAACGGCACGTAAGCGATTCGATGTTCCCCGCAGTAGCGGAGAGCTTCCAACTCCTGTTGACGATTCTCCAGACTGAACCTGTTCTGTACGCAGACGATCGGGGCTATCCGCCGGGCAGCGGCGATCTCGGTCGAGTCGACGCCGGAGAGACCGATGTGCCGAATCAGTCCGGCCTGACGGAGTTCGTCGAGAGCACCGACGTACTCGGTGACGTCGGGTTCGTCACGTCGACGGAAGTTGACCACGTCGAGTTGATCCAGGCCGAGCTGGCGGATGTTCTCCTCGACCTGTCCGCGAAGTTGATCCGGACGCAGCGACTCGGTCCATTCGCCCCACGGATCGCGGCCGGGGCCGACCTTCGTGACGATCACCAGATCATCGGGGTACGGCGCGAGGGCGGAGTTGATCAGCTCGTTGGCGGAGCGGAGCGCGGAGAAGTAGAACGCTGCGGTGTCGATGTGGTTCACGCCCAGCTCGACTGCGGTCCGTAACACCTCGAGCGCCTGCGCGCGGTCGCGTGGCCGGCCGTGGGAGAACACCCGATCTCCGGTGAGCCGCATCGCCCCGAATCCGATCCGGTTGACGATCCGGTCACCGAGGGTCCAGGTCCCCGCTTCGGCAGCATTGGGCGTCCGCGGCCGTGCAGCATCAGACATCGTGACTGCTCCCATCGTTTGGGGTGTTCGGCCGGACTGTGATCAGCCCGCCTCTACTCGGCCGACGCCGAAGACGGCGTTCCACTCGCGGTAGCCGACCACGCTGACGCCGGGCGTGTGCAGGTACGGGTCGTCGGCGATCAGTTGCCGGGCCTCGTCGATCGAGTCGGTGGTGAAGATGATCAAGGCGCCGGAGTCGTCGGGCCACGGCCCGGCGGCGTAGAGCTTCCCGTCGTCGAGCAGCCGCTGCAGTCGCTCCCGGTGCTGCGGGCGCAGTGAGATCCGCTCCGGATCTGGGTTCTGGTAGGTCAGTTCGACGGCGATCATGCCCGACACCGTACGCCGTCAGTGATCACCGAATTTCCTGGCCGCGGCGTCCTGCAACGCCAGCCGGCGCAGGGACAGCAGCAACGGCTCGATCAAGATCGTTCCCAGCACGGCTTGGCGGACGGCCGTGTCGGGCGCATCGGTCGGCACAGTCGCGATCTCGGCGACCGCGATCCTGTGCATCGACTTGCCGTAGGCCACCGCGCCACCCTTGATCAACTTCAGGTGGGCCTGGTTGATCGCGGCCAGCGCCCGAGCAAGATCATGCAGGGCGGCGCTGTCGTCGGCGACCGACCACTGCAGCTCCGCAAGCAGGTCCCGGGCCGGTTCAAGATCAGCTTCGTCGGCAGGGCGCTCCCCACCGATCGCCTCCGATGCCTGCCCGAGCAGGTCCAGCGGGGACTCCGGCGGATCGTCGACCGCGGCCAGCACGTCGCGGATCTCGGCGATGGACAGCCGACCGGGGCCGAGCAACGCGCGGATCAATCGCAGCCGAGCCAGATGATCATCGTCGTACTGCGCTTGGGTGGCCGCGGTGCGTTCGCCGGTCGGCAGCAAGCCTTCGCGTAGGTAGTACTTGATCGTTGCCGTCGGCACCCCACTGCGCCGGGACAGTTCGGAAATTCGCACCGATTCCTCCTTGACAGGTCATTAGACAGTGTTACTCTCCATTTCTGGACAGTGACACTATCTAGTATCTCAACGGAGGCACTCATGTCGACGAGCAACCCCCAGCGTGTCCCCCGGACGCGGGTGAACGCGGGCCGAATGACCCATGATCATGACAGCGAGCTGGTCGTGTTCATGATCGGAATGACGATCAACAAATGGTGGCGACCGGACAAGTGGCTACCGGCATTTGCGGCGATGCCGAAGATGCTGGCCGAGCTGTCCCGTGACCCGGAGTCCGGTCTGCTCGGCTACCGGTTGATCTTCGATCCGCGCGGCCCCTGGCTGGTGCAGTACTGGACCAGCCTGGACAAGCTGTACGACTACGCCGGCCGCCCCGATGCCGAGCATCGCCCGGCCTGGTCGGCGTTCAACCGGCGGACCCGTGACGGCAACGGCGCGGTCGGGGTGTGGCACGAGACCTACCCGGTCAGCCGGGCCGAGTCGATCTACGTGCACACCCCGCCACTGGGTCTCGCCAAGGCGACCGGGATCCGCCCGGTCACCGGCCGGACGAACAGCGCCCGGCAGCGGATGGCCAGTCGGCCGTCCTGACTACCGCTCGCCGATTGCGCTCCCGCGCACCGTCGGCGCAGCCGCGGAAGTCCGAACCTGCGCGGGAGCGCCGCGGGTGCGCGGGAGCACCGCGGGTGCGCGGGAGCGCCGCGGGTGCGCGGGAGCACCGCGGGTGCGCGGGAGCACCGCGGGTGCGCGGGAGCACCGTAACGGGAGGCCCCGCGGATCTCGGCTCGGTGGGCGGTCAGCGATCGGTGGCGGTCCAGCCGTCGGTGCGGACCTTGGCGGCGTCCCGCGGCCTCAGCGAGTCGAAGATGATCTTGTGGCCGTCGGTGACCCGAACGGCGCCGAGGTAGACGCCGCGGCCCTGCGAGTTGGTGTCGGTCTGATAGCTCCACCGCAGGGTCGTGGTGCCGGCCGGCAGGTCGGCGCTGCCGCGAAGCCAACGACGTCCGCCGTAGCCGCTGACCGATCCGTCGGTGGTCCAGTGCCACTGTCCGCCGTCCAGGGTGAAGGGCAGCGGGCTGAAGCTCGTACCGTCGGTGGAGTACTGCAGCCGGCCGAAGTCGTAGTGCGGCTCGGTGTCGTACCAGTAGTCGAAGTCGAGCTTGCCGGCGGCCGTCGCCGGCAGCGGTACGTCGAGGGTCGCGTCGGTCTTGTTGGCACGGCCGGCGAACCACTCCTGCCGTCCGTGCCGCGGACGCACCGGGTTGGCCATGCCGAGATCGTCGGCCACCGCGCGGCGGGACGGGTTGTTGCTGCCCCAGTCGCGGCTGGGGTGCACCCGGTTGGTCAGCAGGATGACGAACTGGTGCTCGATCGGATCGACCACGATCGACGTGCCGGTGTAACCGGTGTGACCGAACGACACCGGCGACCAGATCGCGCCGTGATACCAGACCAACCCCAGCTCCCAACCCAGGCCGTGGGTGTCGTCGGGAAAGGTGGCGCCGTTGAAGTCGTGAAGCATCTGCCGGACAGTGTCCTCCTGCAGGATGCGCACGCCGCGATAGCTGCCGCCGTTGAGGTAGGTCTGGGCGAAGATCGCGATGTCGTACGCGGTGGAGAAGACGCCGGCGTGCCCGGCCACCCCGCCGAGCGCCCACGCGTTCTCGTCGTGCACCGAACCCCAGACCAGACCGCGGTCGGCCCACGGCTCGTACTCCTCGGCGGCGACGCGGTGCTTCAGCGCTGCCGGCGGGTTGTACATGGTGTCGTGCATGCCCAGCGGCCGGGTGATGTGATCACGTACGTAGTCGTCGAGCCGTTGCCCCGACACCACCTCCACCACCAGGCCGAGGGTGAGGAAGTTGAGGTCGGAGTAGACGTACTCGGTGCCGGGCGGCGCGTCGGGCGTGGTGTCCAGGATCGCGGCGATCCGCTCGTCGTAGGTGTCGTATCCGGCCCACAGCGACGGGATCGGGTCGGGGATCAGACCCGAGGTGTGGGTGAGCAGGTGACGGATCAGGATGTCGGACTTGCCGTGCGCGGCGAAGTCCGGCAGGTAGCTCACCACCGGCTCCTCCAGACCGACCCGGCCGCTTTCGATCAGCTGCATCACCGCGGTAGCGGTGAACAGCTTCGACATCGAGGCCAGGTCCCAGATGGTGTCAAGCCTCGCGTCGATCTGCTGGGCGACCGGAAGTTCGACCACGGTGTCGCCGTCCAGACCGTAGCGAACCGCCTTGCCGGCGGACTCGTACGCGACAATCACGCCGTCCTTGACCGCGATCACGGTGGCGCCGGCGTACTCCGGGTGGGCCGGGGTGTCGGGGGTGGGCACCAGGTAGCGGGCGATGTCGGTACGGAGTTGGGCGATGCTGTCGCGCTCGAGGCCGACCTGCTCGGGGCGGCCGCGACGCAGCCTGGCCCACGGGGTGAAGCGAAGATCATCCGACGTGATGGTCGGAGCACCATCGACCGCCGTGGCGGCCCGAGCGACTCGGGTCGACTGCGCCCGATGCGGTGTGGTGGTGTGGCCGGTCGCGGTGGTGGGATCTCGCGGAGCTGCCGAGGCGGTGGCGGTGCCGACGAATGCGGCCGCCGCTCCCCCGACTGCTGCACCCAGAACGGCTCGCCGCGACGCTGCTGACTTACCCGGTTCAAGGATCATGCAGGAATCCTGCACCCAACCAGCCTGGCAAGGGAACCCCTGACATGAGCGCGTCGCCGCTGGGGAGTACAAGAATCCTGCTCCAGTGAGTGCCTACCCCGGCGAATCGGGGGCCGACTGACCACTGGCGCAGGATTCTTGTAAATGCCGGGGCTCACTGGTGCGCGAGGCGAGACTTGAACTCGCACGTCCGAGGACACCAGAACCTAAATCTGGCGCGTCTACCGATTCCGCCACTCGCGCCGGCGGAGCAAGACTAACCAACCGCCGCGAGGCGACGTACATCAGCCGCGCGCAAGATCTGCTCTCGCGCGCGAGATATCGCGTGCGGCGGCAGATCTTGCGCGCGGCTGGTGCGGTGACGCCCGGGGCGGGGCCGCGGCGGCCGGGTTACGGGTTCTGGGCGACGCCCTCGTCGACCTCGGCGGCCGGGCCGCGGGCGCCGGTGATGACGGCGTAACTGATGCCGGCGATGGCCGCCCCGATGATCGGGGCGACGATGAACAGCCACACCTGCTTGAGCGCGTCCGCGCCGGCGAACCAGGCCACCGCCAGCGAGCGGGCGGGGTTGACCGAGGTGTTGGTGATCGGGATGCCGACCAGGTGGATCAGGGTCAGGCTCAGACCGATGGCGAGCCCGGCGAAGCCCTTCGGCGCGCGATCATCGGTGGCGCCGAGAATCACGTACAGGAAGAACGCGGTGAGCACGATCTCGGCGATCAGACACGCGATCAGCGAGTAGTGCCCCGGCGAACGATCGCCGTAGCCGTTGCTGGCGAATCCGCTCTGCACCGCGTCGAAGCCCGGCTTGCCGTTGGCGATGATGAACAGGATCAGTCCGGCCAGGCTGCCGGCGATGATCTGGGTGATGATGTACGCCGGCACGAACTTCCACTCGATCCGCCGGGCGACCGCCAGGCCGACGGTGACCGCGGGGTTGAAGTGGCCGCCGGAGACGTGACCGACCGCGTACACCATGGTCAGCACGGTCAGGCCGAAGGCCAGGGCTATGCCGAGGAAGCCGACGCCTACCGAGACCTTGTCCGAGTTGATGAACACTCCGGCCATGATCGCGGTGCCACAACCACCGAAAACCAGCCAGAAGGTACCTAGAGCTTCAGCGCCCAGCCGGGCACCGAGGGGAGGTGACTCCATGAAATTCTCCTGTGTGGGTAATCCCCGAATGGCAAGGACAACTGCATAATCGCGTGTCAGCTTAGGGGGACACCGCGCTGATCTTGAGCTACGACAGGCCGATTGCCGGATCGCGGTACGGCAACGTTGTCGACCGCCGGCGAAAGTCCGGGCCGACGTCGGGCCCGACCCTCAAGCCGTTGTCGCGCGGTTCAGTTGCTGCGGCGGCGGTAGCTCACCCAGGCATAACCGTCATGATCATCGTCCCGGGCGGTCTCGACCCAGTGATCGTGATCGATCGCCGGGAAGGTCGCATCACCGGCCGGTTCGGCGTCGACCTCGGTGATCTCCAAGCCGTCGCAACGTTGCAGCGCCAACCGGTAGATGTCCCCGCCGCCCCCGATCCAGATCGGTCCTGCCGGATCGCTGAGCGCCGCCGCGTCCAGCGCTTCGTCCAGCGACGCGAAGGTCCGTACGCCCTCGGCTCGCCAGTGCGGATCGCGCGTGATCACGTACGTGGTCCGGCCGGGCAGCGGGCGGCCGATCGACTCGTACGTCTTGCGGCCCATGATCAACACGTGGCCCCGGGTCAACTGCTTGAACCGGAGTTGATCACCCTTCAGCCGCCACGGGATCTCGGGTCCGGCGCCGATCACGCCGTTCCGGGCGACCGCGGCGATGGCGATGATGTCGGGCATGGCTGTCCTTCGGGGCTCGGCTGCGATGCGATCTCGGCCAGGCTCGGATCGTCAGACGGCGATCGGAGCCTTGATCCCCGGATAGGGGTCGTAACCCTCGATGCCGATGTCGTCCAGGGTGAAGTCGTCGATCTCGGTGATCGCCGAGTTCAAGATCAACTTCGGCAGCGGCCGTGGTGTCCGGGTCAGCTGCTTCTTGGCCTGCTCGACGTGGTTGAGGTAGAGATGCGCATCACCCAGGGTGTGCACGAAGTCCCCCACTCCCAGACCGGTCACCTGCGCGATCAAGTGGGTCAGCAATGCGTACGAGGCGATGTTGAAGGGCACCCCGAGGAAGATGTCGGCCGAACGCTGATAGAGCTGGCAGCTCAGCCGTCCGTCGGCGACGTAGAACTGGAACATGGTGTGACAGGGCGGCAGCGCCATCTGCTCGATCGCGGCGACGTTCCACGCGTTGACGATCAGCCGGCGGGAGTCGGGATTCTTGCGGATCTGCTCGATCACCTGAGCGACCTGGTCGATCGAATGCCGGCCGTCGTTCTCGGCCGAGATCGGATCCGGCCAGGACCGCCACTGGTAGCCGTAGACCGGCCCCAGCTCGCCGTCGTCGTCGGCCCACTCGTCCCAGATCGTCACGCCCTGCTCATGCAGCCAACCGATGTTGGTCTCGCCGCGCAGGAACCACAGCAACTCGGCGAACACCGAGCGTGTGTGGATTCTTTTCGTTGTCAGCAAGGGAAACCCGTCGCTGAGGTCGAACCGCATCTGATATCCGAAGACGCTCAGCGTGCCGGTGCCGGTGCGGTCGTCTTTGCGGGTGCCGTTGTTCAGCACGTGATCCAACAGCTCCAGATATGCCTTCATCGCTTCTCCTCGGCGGCTGCGTCGCGGGCGAACTCGTGCATGATCACGTCGACCATCGCTCGGACCGCCTTACCTCGATGGCTGATCGCGTCCTTCTGCTCCGCTCCGAGCTCGCCGGTGCTCTGCTCGAAGCCGTCCGGGACGAACATCGGGTCGTACCCGAAGCCGTTGTCCCCCCGCAATTCTGTCAGCAGCCGACCCGGCATCTCGCCGTGCCGGATGAACTCGCGACCGTCCGGCAGCACGAAGGCGACCGCGCTGATGAACGTCGCGCGCCTCCGGCCGTCGGGCAGGTCGCTGAGCTGCCGCAACAGCAGCTCGTTGTTGGCCTCGTCGGTCGCATCCGGCCCGGACCATCGGGCTGAGCGGACGCCCGGCATCCCGTTCAACTCCTCGACCGCGAGCCCGGAGTCGTCGGCGAGCGCCGGCAGGCCGGTCACCGCGACGCAGGTACGCGCCTTGATCAGTGCGTTGCCGTCGAAGCTGCGCTCGGTCTCGGCCGGTTCGGGGTAGCTCGGTACGTCGGCGAGTCCCAACACCTCGACCGCGACCAGACCGTCGCGGACGGCCGGATGCTCGGCCACGATCCGGCGCAACTCCACCAACTTCTTGCCGTTGTTGGTCGCCAGCACGATCCGTTGCTGCGTCACTTGACCGGTTCCCCCGGCACCTCGCGCGGTGCCCGTCCGAGCGCGGTCTGCTGCAGCTCGGACAACGTCCGGCAGCCGCCTGCGGCCAGGTCGAGAAGTTGATCAAGGGTCGCCCGGTCGAAGGGAGCACCCTCAGCGGTTCCCTGCACCTCGATGAAGTCGCCGTCGCCGCTCATCACCACATTCATGTCGGTGTCGGCGACCGAGTCCTCGCTGTAGGCAAGGTCGAGCATCGGCACCCCGCCGACCACACCGACCGAGATCGCCGAGACCGACCCGGTCAGCGGCTCGCCGGCCAGCAGCTTGCGCTCGCGCAGCCAGTCGACAGCGTCGGACAGGGCGACGTAAGCGCCGGTGATCGATGCCGTACGCGTCCCGCCGTCGGCCTGCAGCACGTCGCAGTCCAGCACGATGGTGTTCTCGCCGAGCGCCTTGTAGTCGATGATCGCCCGCAGGCTGCGGCCGATCAGCCGGCTGATCTCGTGCGTCCGGCCGCCGATCCGGCCCTTGACCGACTCCCGGTCGTTGCGGGTGTTCGTCGCCCGCGGCAGCATCGCGTACTCGCTGGTGACCCAGCCCAGACCCGATCCCTTGCGCCAACGCGGAACACCCGGGGTCACACTGGCCGCGACCAGCACCCGGGTCTTGCCGAACTCGACCAGCACCGACCCCTCCGCGGAGTCCAACCAGTTGCGGGTGAACCGCACCTCGCGCAACTGATCGGTGGCGCGACCGTCCGCGCGCGTTCCTGAGCCTGTCGAAGGGCGCGTTCCTGCGGTGGTCGAGGTCGGTTGAGTCATGTCGATCACCCTAACCAGTGCCACCGACATCGACCCGGTCGGCAGGTCGCCCGGTGGACCACGATGTTCATCCCGCGTCATCAAAGCTTCGGCCGCGAGGGGCTTGACCTCCGTCGACGGCTGCGACAGATTGCCGTTGTGAAAATCTCACCTGATGATCCGGCTCAGCCGTCATCCACCAACCTCTCCCGCCGGGCGCTGCTGGCCGCCGCGGGTCTCGGCGCCGCAATGACGCTGGCGCCGGTCGCCTTCGCCGAGGCCGACACCGGCAAGAAGACCAGGACCATCACCGGGCACTTCGAGCCGGGTGTGGCCGACTTCGTCTACCTGCCGATCCAGGTGCCCCGCGGCGTCGCCGAGATCGCCGTCTCGTACAGCTACTCCAAGCCGACCGTGCCGAAGGGCACGCCGGGCAACTCCTGCGACATCGGCATCTTCGACAACCACGGCGTGGCCGCGGGTGGCGCCGGCTTCCGCGGCTGGTCCGGCGGCTTCCGTACCGAATTCGCCATCAGCAATTCCGAGGCGACGCCGGGATACCTGCCCGGCCCGGTCTCGGCAGGCACCTGGAACGTGGTGCTCGGCCCCTACCAGGTCGCGCCGCAGGGCATGGACTACTCGGTCACCGTGACGCTCACCTACGGGCCTCGAGGCGAGCCGTTCGTGCCGCACTATCCCCCGACCCGGGCCAAGGGCAGGGGCCGTGCCTGGTACCGCGGCGACTGTCACCTGCACACCGTGTATTCCGACGGTGCAAATCTGCCCGAGGATGTCGCTGCCCGGGCCCGGGCCGGCAAGCTCGATTTCATCGTGTCGGCAGACCACAACACCACCAGCTCGCACGGTGTGTGGGGCCCACTGGCCACCGACGATCTGCTGATCATCCTGGGCGAGGAGGTGACCACCCGCAACGGCCACTGGGTGGCGGCGGGAATCAAGCCGGAACAGTTCGTCGACTGGCGCTACCGCTCCCGCGACGACGTTCTCGACGAATACCAGAAGCAGGTGCACCTGGCCGGTGGGCTCTGCATTGCCGCGCACATGTACTGCCCCTGGATCGGGTGCGAGTGGAAGTTCGGCTTCGACGGCATGGACGCCACCGAGGTCTGGACCGGGCCGTGGGGCTGGGACGACGACGCAGCGGTGTCCACCTGGGCCAACCTGCTCACCCAGGCCGCCGACGGGCTGCACCGGTGGCTGCCCGCGGTCGGCAACAGCGACGCCCACGGTCCGTCCAACGTGATCGGCCTCCCACAGAATGTCGTCCTGGCCGACAATCTGAACCGGGAGTCGATCCTCGCCGGCATGGCGGCCGGTCACACCTGGATCGCCGAGTCGTCCGCGGTCGATCTGCGCTTCACCGCAGCGGGCGGCCGCCGCACCGCCGGGATCGGTGACCGGTTGGAGGTGTCGAGCGGGACGGAGGTGACCGTCACCCTCCAAGCCTCGGGAGTGCCGAACGGCACCGTACGACTGCTCACCGACGAGGGCCAGATGCTCCAGAGTTCCCTACCGGACAGTGGATCGGGGACCGTCAGCTGGGTCACCAAACCGGAGATCGCCGCGTTCGTCCGAGCCGAGGTCCGCCATCCGCTGGCGGACGGCTCGTCGGGCGGTACGACGATGAATCCGGCCTTCGGCTTCGGTGCGATGGCGGCATTGACGAACCCGATCTGGCTGGGACGTCGACACTAACCGGGTGCTGACGGACGGTGGCCGCGACGTTCAGACGGTCGCGGCCGTCGTTCGGGCCGTCCTGGTGGGTCTGCGACTGCGGTCGCGTTGACTTCGGACCCTGGTCGGATCCGGTACGAGGCCGGTGCGGCTTAGCGTCGTGACCGTGTGGAGACGAATGGCGGGACTGATCGCGACCCTGGCTGCGTCGCTGATGATCATCTTGACGATGCTGGGCGGTGGCGCCGTCCCGGTGATGAACTGACCGCTACCGCTGCAGCGGGGCGCCGTCCAGATCCCAGTCCGGGAGCACCTTCACGCCGAGGTGGGTGAGGACCGTGGGCGCAAGATCAACGTTGGCCAGTTGCTCGGACGGTACGAAGCCGAGGTCGCCGTCGAGCCGGGCCATGGCGATGAAGGACTGGCGTTCCTGCCAGCTGTTGCCGCCGTGACCGCCCTCGTCCCAGTGACCGTGATCGGTGGTGATCACCACCAACCAGTCCTCCTCGGCGAAGTTCGGACGTTGCCGGATCGTGTTGATCAACTCGCCGGTCCAGCGGTCCTCCTGGACGATCGCGTCCCGGTAGTCCTTGCCGAGCGTCCCACTCAGATGGGCTGTCTTGTCCGTGCCGGCGAAGTAGACGAAGGACAGGTCGTAGTCCCTCTCCGCCAGTTGCCGACGCGCGTCCTCGAACACCAGTGGGTCGCGACCGAGCGGACCGAGCGGATGGGTCCGCACGTCGTGGAAGATCAGCGTCGACACCCCACCGGCCAGAATCGGGCCCGGCCCCTTCGTCGAACCGAGCATCGCGGCACAGACGCAAGCCAGCGTGTTCCCGTCGGGCTTGGCGTCGAGGAATCGCTGCAGCAGATGGGGATACAACCCGAAGTTGTTGGGCATCGGCTCGTTGTCGGTGATGCCGTGCTTGGTCGGCCAGACCCCGGTCAGGTTGGTGGACCAGCCGGGAGCGGTCGAGGTCTTCGCCTGACTTTCCTCGGGCATCGTGGTGCCCTGCAGAAAACCGGTGTCGGCAACTGCTTGCAGAGCAGGCAACTCCAACGCCGACAGCCGATCGTGACGGACGCCGTCCCAGCCGATGATCAACGCGTACGGTTTGCGCTGGGTCATCCGGCGACACTCACGGTCACTCCTCGCCGAGCAAGATCAACAGGGCCGTCGAAGTACGGTCGTGCCTCGGCCAACACGGTCTCGGGCCGATGCCACGGCGGGACGTGAGTGATCATCAACTTTCCGACGCCGGCAGCGCTGGCATGCTCGGCCGCCTGCCGTCCGGTCAGATGAAGGTCCGCCGGATTGTCGTCGCCGACGAACGCCGACTCGCACAGCAACAGGTCGGCGTCGCGGGCCAGCTCGAGCAGCGCGCTGGACGGCCCGGTGTCGGCGGAGTAGGCCAACACCGCATCGTCGGTGGCGATCCGCATCCCGTACGTCGGCACGGGGTGCGCCATCACCGCGGTGTTGATCGTGAACGGCCCGATCTGCTGGACGGATTGCCAAGCCTGGAAGGAAAAAGTCGAGGTCAGGTCCTCCGGTTCGGCGCTGTCGGCACTCGGATCGTAGGCCCGGCTGATCCGCTGGGGCGTGCCCGGCGGACCGTACAGATCGACCGGCTTCCACGGCCCGTCCGGCGCATATCGGGAAGCCACGTGGAAGGCACACAGGTCGATGCAGTGATCGGGATGCAGGTGACTGATCGCGATCGCATCGACCTCGGCCGGGTTGATCAACCCGTACAGCGAACCCAGCGAACCGGCACCAAGATCAACAACCAGCCGGAAGGTGCTGCCCCGATACGGCGCGGTGATCAAATAGCTGCTGGCCGGGGACCGCGGGCCGCTCAACGATCCGCTGCAGCCGACGATCGTCAACTCCATGACAGGCCGCCGGAGAACTGATCGACATCGGTGATCAGATCGGGCACCAACCTCCGCCCCAGATCCGAGAACGACTGCGGATCGCCGGTGGTCAGGAAGCGCCGGCTCGCCGGCCGCGGCGCGTCGTGGGCCAGGGCCGCCTTCGCCAACACCGCGTACAACTCCTTGGCACACTCGTCCGCACTGGACACCAGGGTGACGCCGTCGCCGAGCACCATCGACAGCGCACCGGTCAACAACGGATAGTGCGTACAGCCCAGGATCAGGGTGTCGATCTCGGCCGCCTGCAGCGGGGTCAGATAATCCTCGGCCGCGGCCAGCAGGTCCGGGCCGCCGGTGACTCCGGCCTCCACGAACGGGACGAACTTCGGACATGCGGCGGTGAACACCTTGACCCCGGCGGCCACCGCCAGCGCGTCGTCGTAGGCCATCGACGTCTTGGTCACCTCGGTACAGATCACCCCGACCCGGCCGTTGCGGGTGGCCGCCGCGGCCCGCCGGGCTGCCGGCAGCACCACCTCGATCACCGGCACCCGATAGCGCTCCCGGGCGTCACGCAGGGTGGCGGCGCTGCCCGCGTTGCACGCGATCACCAACGCCTTCACCCCGAGCGAGACCAGATGATCCAGGCACTCCAAGGTGAACTCGCGGACATCGGCGATCGCCTGGTCCCCGTACGGGGCACGGGCGGTGTCGCCCAGATAGATCAGGTCCTCGTTCGGCAACTGGTCCATCACCGCTCTGGCCACCGTCAGCCCGCCGAACCCGGAGTCGAAGATGCCGATCGGGCCGTCTGTCGCCGTCTGGTCGGAAGTGGCAGTCACGTTCGGTGAGCTTAACGGGGACCGGCCACAGTCCCGAGAAACCAGCGCCCGAACACCCTCGCTTCGACTCACGCCCGCGGCCCAGCCGGTGCACATCGCGCGCACAGAGTGCTCCGGCACGCTCCTTCTACGTGCCCGAGCAAGACAACACCGACCGACCCGACAGCCGGCAACCTGCCGATCCCGTTCCCGCCGCTGACCCCCGCTCGAACGGGAGCGCCGTCCCGACCGGCGCCGACTATGCCCAGACCCCTGGGAGCGACGGCAGACGAGTCACACGGCGACGATTGCTCGAGCTGACCGGCGGCGTCGTCGGTGGCGCAACCGCGCTGGCGGCCGCGGGCTCGATCGGCTTTCGGATCGGATCCCGCGGCGGCAACGCCAGCGATGCTGCGACCACCGGCGACTCCTCCAACGCCGCCGACGCCACGACCGCCGACGCCGTCAGCTATCGCACCCGGCCGGATCTGGCGCCGCCCGCGGTCGCCATCACTCGTCCCCGTACGAGCGGCAAACTACGACCGGTCGGCGGAGCGCCGTACTTCTTCCTGGCGCCCAAGCAGTACACCACCGCGGGCAGCACGTCCTCCCAGTCCGGTCCGATGATCATCGACCGTGGCGGCCACGTGGTCTGGTTCTCCCCCTCGGACTCCGATGATCAACGGGTGATGGACTTCCGGGTCCAGCGTTACCGCGGCAAGCGCGTGCTGACCTGGTGGCAGGGCGCGGTCGCAACCGGCTACGGCAGCGGAGTGGGCGTGATCATGGACAGCGACTACCACAAGATCGCCGAGGTGAAGGCCGGAGATGATCTTGAAGCCGATCTGCACGAGTTCTTGATCACCGACCGCAACACCGCGTTGATCACCGCCTACCGCAACACCACGGCCGATCTGCGCAGCATCGGCGGGCTGGCCGACGGCAAGATCCTCAGCGGCGTCGTACAGGAGATCGACATCGCCACCGGCAAGCTCCTGTTCAGCTGGGACAGTCTTGATCACGTCGATCCCGGCGCCAGTTATCAGCACGCCACCACCAACTCGTCCGACACGTTGGACTACTTCCACCTGAATTCGATCTTCGAGATCGACCGGAGGACGTTGCTGATCTCGTCCCGCAACACCTGCGCGGTCTACTCGATCGCCAAGGACACCGGCAAGATCAACTGGCAACTCGGCGGCAAGGAATCGGACTTCCAGCACGGCGCCGGCACCCGATTCTTCTACCAGCACAACGCAACCCTTTCCGCTCCGGATCGCCTGATGATCTTCGACAACGGCTCCTCACCGCAACGTGAACCGCAGTCCCGCGCGTTGGTGCTGGGACTGAACGGCAAGGCGAGGACGGTGAAGTTGATCAAGGAGTTGACGCATCCGGCCAAGCTGCTGGCCGACAGCCAGGGCAGCTTCCAACAGCTGACCGATGCCGACGGCGCCGCCGCCTGCTGGCTGGTCGGCTGGGGTGCCGAGCCCTATTTCAGCCAGTACGACGCCGCCGGCACCCTCGCCCTGGACGGCAAGCTGCCGGACAACGTCCAGAGTTACCGGACGCTGGCCGGCGACTGGCAGGGTCGGCCGACCGACGATCCGGTCGCCACCGTCGGCACCAACGCGGCCCGCGGCGTCACCGTCTACGCCAGCTGGAACGGCGCCACCGAGGTGGCGAGCTGGCGGGTGCTGGCCGGGTCGCAGCGATCCGCGCTGCGCAAGCAGGCCGAGGCGGCCCGAGCCGGCTTCGAATCCGCGATCGTGGTGAACAGCACCGGGCCGTACTTTCAGGTGGTCGCGCTGGACGCCGACGGGAGCGAGTTGGGCCACAGTGAGGTCGTCCACGCCACCTTCTGACCAGCGGCGAGCTGCTGAGCAGCCCGACAGCCGACCGGGGCTAGGGTGCGGGCTATGGCGACATCCGGTCTCGACAGTCACCCTCGGCCGGCGTGAGCGCGGGGATCGCACCGGCCGCACCGGCCCCGCCACCGCCCGCCGGCGCGACCCGGCTGCCGTACGAGTGGTGGGAACGCTTCCTTGCTTCCGATCCCGGCCTCAACCGGCTCCGTACGGCCGGCCAGGCGGTCGCCTCGATCGCGGCCGCGATGCTGTGCGAGTGGCTGCTGGTGCGCTTCACCGGAGCCCTCCAGGTCCCGGTCCCGCCGGGACACCTGACGGCAGAACAGGCCGCCGCGATCGCCGCCCAGCATCACGCGGCGACCGTGTTGGCGATCATGTGCGGTGCGGTGGTCTGCATGGTGTCCAGCTTCATCGGACCGCAGTTCTCCACCCCGCTGAGCGTGCTCGGCGCGCTGGCGCTGGCGCCGGTGCCGATGCTCGCCGGCCTGTCGCTCGGACTCGCGCTGGCGCCGCATCACCTGATCGCGGTCGGCTCGATGGTGGCGGTGCTGGCCGCCTTCGGCTATCTGCGCCGCTTCGGGCCGCGCGGATTCTTCGCCGGTCAGCTGCTCTTCATGGGCGACTTCTTCGGCTTCTTCCTGTCCCGGGTGATCAGCATTGCCGACATCGGCGCTCTGGTGCTGATCGTCTGCATCGGCTCCGCGGTGTCGATCATCTCCCAGTTCACCCTCTTCTACCCCAGCCGACGCAGTGCGCTGCGGCGGATGCGGCGATCGTTCCGGGTCCGGTCCAGTCAGGTCGCGGCGGCCGCCCTGGACCTACTCGACGACCCGGGCGACCAGGGCAAGATCCGCCGGCTGTATCGGCTGCTGATCCGGCTGAACGAGACCGCGCTGATGATCGACGGCCAGCTCGCCGACCCGGCGGCGCTGCCCAAGGGTGCCACCGCGGCCGCGCTGCATCAGCGGGTGTTCGACGCCGAGTTGACGCTGACCAACACCGCTCGCTTCGCCGAACGTCTGTCGACCAGCCAGCTGCCGGACTACCTGCTGGACAGGATCCGCGACGCGCTGCGGGCCGCCCGCGACAACGACGAGGCCAGGGCCGAGGCGGCCGCGGCGGAGATCCGGCACTGGCTGCAGGCCGCCGGCCGCCAGCAGGACTCGGCCCGGCGTGCGGAACTGGAGCAGCAGACCCGACTGTCCAGAACCACCCAGATCGTGCTGCACCGATTCACCACCTCGGTGATCGGTTATGCGGAGGTGGCCAGGTCGGTTCATGATCAACCGGAACCGCACTTCCTGCCCGATGCGGCCGCATTCGACTCGGCCGTCGAGCTGTCCGGGCCGTGGCTGCCGGGATCGCAGCAGGTCAGCGCCACCGCTTCCACCGAACGCGGCGCCAACTGGTTGGACCGGGCCCGGCTGGAACCGTACGAACGAGTCACCATCCAGCTGGTGGTCTCGGTCACCGCCGCGATCGTGATCGGCAGCGTGGTGTCGCCGACCCGGTTCTACTGGGCGGTGATCGCCACCTTCGTCACCTTCCTCGGCGCGCACAACGCCACCGAACAGATCCGCAAGGGCGTGCTGCGGGTGGTGGGTACGGTGATCGGCGTATTCGTCGGTGTCCTGCTGGCCCACGTGATCGGCAACAACACCGCGGTCTCCATCGTGGTGATCCTGCTGTCGTTGTTCTTCGGCGTCTATCTGCTGCGGGTCAGCTATGCGTTCATGGTCACCGGCATCACGGTGATGCTGTCGCAGCTCTACGTCCAGCTGCACGAATTCTCCACCGGATTGCTGTTGCTGCGGCTGGCCGAGACCGCGGTCGGCGCCAGCATCGCGGCGCTCACCGTCGCGTTCGTGCTACCGGTACGGACCCGGCAGGTCGTCGCCGTCGCCACCCGCGGCCAGCTGGAGGCGCTGCTGGAGGTTGTTGATCTTGCCGTGCAGCGACTCCGTACGGCCGGTGATGATCAGGAACTGCGGGCAGCAGCGCGCCGGCTCGACGTCGCCTACCAGGCTCTGGAGTCCGCCACCTCACCGACCCGGGTCCGGCTGCCCGGTGCCGCGGGGGCGGGGCTGCGGGCCCAGTTCTGGTACGCCGCCACCGCGTCTCGCTACTACGCCCGCAACCTGGTCCTGGACACCGCGCTGAGCACCCCGCTGCCGGACGAGATCGGCGATCACCTCGGCACCGCCACCCGGCTGCTCGCGACCTCGGGCGGTGAGATCAGCGAGGCGCTGCAGCATCGCGACTTCGAGCAACGGGTGTACCTGCGTTCGGCATCGCTGTTCGACCGGGTCGCCGGCGAGCTCGACGATCAGGACGTCACCACGCCGCGGCAACTGGCGCTGCGGGATCTGGAGTTGATCGACGGCGCCCTCGCCTCGCTGGCCACCTCGGTCCGGATGCAGGTCCAGGGTCTGGACACCGACACCGGCGATCAGCCGGCCGGCGACGCCGCAGATCGGTAGCCCTTCGGCCGGCCGCGAACACGATCGCCCGCGCATTCGCCCGTCCGGCCCGAAATCGGCCCTGCGGCCTCCATCAGCGGGTGATCGTGTTCGCGAGTCCGGGAGACCGGACTCCGAATCGGTTCCGCAGCATTCACGCCCCCGCTGCCCAAGCGTCACCCCGGATCCACCTGGTGGCGAAACGGTCGGACCGACCGTTCCCACCGTCATGATCAAAGGGGAAATCGCTACATGTCCACAACTTCCGAATCCGCCCGCAGGCGGACCGTACGTCGTCGGATCGCAGCCGTCGGCGCGCTGGCGCTGGCCTGCTCGCTCGGCGCCTCCGTCGCCTCGGCGACCGGCGGTTCGCTGCCGCTGCTGAACCGGGTCGCCCAGGGCAAGGTCGACAAGCCCGGCGGCGCCGCCCGCCTGGACGGCGACCAGACCCAGCTCATCCGCAACTCGCTGAAGTCCGGCAAGGTCCGCAACGTGATCTTGTTCATCGGCGACGGAATGGGCGACTCGGAGATCACCGTCGCTCGCAACTACCTTGAGGGCGCCGGCGGTGCCTTCAAGGGCATCGACGCGCTGCCGCTGACCGGCCAGATGACCCACTACAGCGTGAACAAGGACACCGGCCTGCCGGACTACACCCCGGACTCGGCCGCCACCGGCACCGCCTGGGCCACCGGCACCAAGAGCTACGACGGGGCGATCAGCGTCGACCGGTTCGGCAAGTCGCACAAGACGTTGCTGGAGCTGGCCAAGAAGAAGGGCTTCGCCACCGGCGACGTCACCACCTCCGAGATCCAGGACGCCACCCCGGCGGTCCAGGTTGCGCACGTCAGCTCCCGCTCCTGCTACGGACCCGAGGCGACCAGCAAGACCTGCCCCGAGGACGCGTTGGAGAACGGCGGCTCCGGCTCGATCACCGAACAACTGCTGAAGACCCGGCCCGACGTCACCATCGGCGGCGGCTCGGCCACCTTCGACGAGGTCGCCAAGGCCGGCAAGTGGAAGGGTCAGACTTTGGCCGCGCAGGCCAAGCGACGCGGCTACAACTACGTCACCGACAAGGAGTCACTGGCCGGCGTACGCAGCGCCGATCAGGACCGGCCGCTGCTGGCGGTGATGGCGCCGGGCAACATGCCGGTCAAGTTCGCCCCGTCCACGGCCACCCACGGCGGCGCGCTCGAGGCAGCCCAGACCTGCACCCGCAACCCCGACTTCGCCCAGGTGCCGGCGCTGCCGGCGATGACCAACAAGGCGATCAACCTGCTGTCCGGCAACAAGGCCGGCAAGAAGAACGGCTTCTTCCTGCAGGTGGAGAGCGCCTCGATCGACAAGCAGGACCACGCCGCCAACGCGTGCGGGCAGATCGGTGAGACCGAACAACTCGACCTGGCCGTGCAGAAGGCGTTGCAGTTCGCCGAGAAGGACGGCCACACGCTGGTGATCGTCACCGCAGACCACGCCCACACCAGCCAGATCGTGGACGGCAACACCCCTGGGCTGACCACCAAGCTGAAGACCCGCGAGGGCTCGGAGATGGTTGTCTCCTACAACACCGCCGAGGCCGGCGGCAGTCAACAGCACACCGGCACCCAGCTGCGGGTGGCCGCGTACGGGCCCGAAGCAGGCAATGTGGTCGGCCTGATCGATCAGACCGATCTGAACGGCATCATCAGCCGCTCGCTCGCACTGCGCTAGCGGGTAAACGTAGGAGCAGATGGCCCTAACCCCTTGTTTTGTGGGGGTTCGGGCTATCTGCTCCGACATTCTTACCGCTTTGTGTTGCTCACGCGATCCGGGACGGGTCGCCGGACAGCACGATCTCCTTGATCGGATCGATGCCGGTGTCCCACAGGTTGACGTGCATGCCGGCCACCACCTTGTCCTGGACAATCCAGTACGCCGCGAACGCGCGGCCCGGCACGTCGCCGCGCAGCTCGACCCGGGCGTCGCTGTGCGGCGGCAGGTAGCCGATGTACTCCATCCCGAGGTCGTACTGGTCGGTGAAGAAGAACGGCAGGAAGTCCATGGTCGCGTCCTGGCCGAGCATCGCCCGGGCGGCCACCGGACCGCCGTCGTTGGCCCAGGCCCAGTGCTCGACCCGGACCCGGCCGTCGATCAGCGGATGGTCGACGGCGGCGATGTCGCCGACCGCGTACACGTCCGGGTCGGTGGTGCGCAGCGACGCGTCGGTCAGCACACCATGATCAACTTCGAGCCCGGCGTCGGTGGCCAGGTCCAGCCGCGGTGCGGCCCCGACGCCCATGATCACCGCCGCCGCCGGGTGCTCAGCGTCGGCGCTGCGGACCGCGGTCACCCGGCCGTCCGCGGTGATCAACTCCTGCACCTTCGCGCCGGTGATCAGGTTGACGCCGTGCTCACGATGCAGGCCGGCGAACACCTTGGCCACCTCGGTCCCCATCACCGCGAGCAGCGGTTCCTCGGCGGCCTCCAGCACGGTCACCTCGACGCCGTGCTCGCGTGCCGCGGCCGCGACCTCGAGACCGATCCAGCCGCCGCCGATGATCACCAACGGGCCGCCGGACTCGATCACCGCCTTGATCTTCTCCGCGTCGCCGACGTTGCGCAGGGTGTAGACACCGTCGGCATCGGCCCCCGGCAGCGGCAGCTTGCGCGGCGCCGATCCGGTTGCCAGCAACAGTTTGTGGTAGCCGATCGTGTGGCCCGACGCGGTGCTCACCTGGTGCTGATCACGATCGATCGAGACCGCCGGGTCGTCGAGCACGACCTCGACCCGATGATCATCGAACCACTGTTGATCATGAACGAACGCGGACTCCAACGGTTCGTTGCCGAGCAGGTAGCCCTTGGAAAGCACCGGCCGCTCGTACGGAAGCTTCGACTCGGCCGCGACCAGGGTGATCGAACCCTGGTAGCCCTGATTCCGTAGTTCCTCGATCGCCCGGACCCCGCCCAGTCCGCCGCCGACGATCACCATTCCCGCGTCACTGTCGCTCATAGCGCGATCATCACAGCCCGTACGGTGCCGTGCAAGGGGGGTCAGGCCCAGACCTGGGTGTCCAGGTGCTCCTCGACCTCGTCGAGGTCGGCGGCATACGCACCGGTGGACAGGTACTTCCAGCCGCCGTCGGCGATGATCAACACGATGTCGGCGGACTCGCCCGCCTTGTGGGCCTTGGCAGCTTGAGCCATCGCGGCATGCACGATCGCGCCAGTGGACAGACCGGCGAAGATCCCTTCCCGCTCCAGCAACTCCCGCACCCGACGGACCGCGTCACGGGAACCGACCGAGAAGCGTGAACTGATCAAGGAATCGTCGTACAGCTCCGGCACGAAGCCCTCGTCCAGATTGCGCAAGCCGTAGACCAACTCGCCGTACCGCGGCTCGGCGGCGATGATCTTGACCCCGGGCTTCTTCTCGGCCAGGAACCGGCCGATGCCCATCAGGGTGCCGGTGGTGCCCAGCCCGGCAACCACGTGCGTCACCTCCGGCAGATCCTCCAAGATCTCCGGGCCGGTGCCGAGGTAATGCGCCTCGGCGTTGGCCGGATTGCCGTACTGGTAGAGCATCACCCAGTCCGGATGTTCCTCACTCAGCTTCTTGGCGACCCGGACGGCCTCGTTGGATCCGCCCGCGGCCGGGGAGGAGACCACCTCGGCACCCCACATCGCCAGCAGTTGCTTGCGTTCGGCGCTGGTGTTCTCCGGCATCACGCAGATCAGCCGGTAGCCCTTCAGCTTGGCCGCCATCGCCAGCGAGATCCCGGTGTTGCCGCTGGTCGGCTCCAGGATCGTCGCACCGGGCGACAGCAGTCCGTCCGCCTCGGCGACGTTGATCATGTTCAGCGCCGCCCGGTCCTTGATCGAACCGGTCGGATTGCGATCCTCCAGTTTCGCCCACAGCCGGACGCTCGTGCTCGGCGACAACCTGGGCAGCCCGACCAGCGGGGTGTGCCCGACCGAGTCGGCCAGCGATGCGTAGCGGGTCACGATGTCGAGACCGTAGGCGTCAGTGGGCGCCGCCGGCCACGGCCGGCAGGACCACCACGACGTCGTCGTCGGCGATCGGGGCGGACAGGCCGCCGGAGAACCGTACGTCCTCGTCGTTGACGTACACGTTGACGAATCGGCGCAGACCGGCGGACTCGACGATGCGGTCCTTCAGCCCCGGGTGGCGGCTGTCGACGTCGTCGATCACCTCGGCCAGCGTGCTGCCGGTGCTGTTGACGGTCTTCTGCCCGTCGGTGTAGGTGCGCAGGATCGTCGGAATCTTGACTTCGACCGCCATCTGTTCACTCCTGTTGGCTGTTCGGCAATTCTTGGTCGGCAACCTCCCGGCCGCCTCGGCTATTCCCTCGGGTCCCTCGGGCCGTCACGGCCGAAGGACCTCGATCTCTTCCTCACTCACCTGGCCGTCGAGGATGCGATAGGAACGCACCGACACCGGGCCCTCCTCGCGTCCGGACTCGGCAGTGGAGACCAGCAGGTAGTGCGCCTGCGGCTCGGCGGCGTACGAGATGTCGGTCCGCGACGGGTAGGCCTCGGTCGCGGTGTGGCTGTGATAAACGACGACGATCTCCTCGTCTGCTGCGTCAAGTTCCTTGACCAGTTGGAGTTGCTCGAGCGGGTCGAACCGGAAGAACGTCGGCGATCGTTCGGCGTTGGTCATCCGGATCAGCCGAGTCGGCTGATCCGAGCCTTCCGGGCCGACGATCACGCCACAGGCTTCATCAGGGTGATCGGTGCGGGCGTGCGCGATCATCTCGTCGACCTGGTCACGCGGGATCCTCAACACGCTTGCAGAGTAGGCATCGCCGCAGACCGGGCCGGTCGCCGCCCGAACTGTGAGACCGGTAGCGTCCTGCAGGTGACCGCGCAACCCGGCGACGACGCCGCGACCCGAACCACACTCCCGTCCGGCGATCAGACCTTCGGCCAGGTTGGTCGGTGGATCAGTGCCCCGCCGCCGTCGGACGCGGATCAGTACCGGACGCCGGTCCTGTTCACCCACGTGACGATCACCGAACCGATCCGCGCGGCGGTGCTGTCGGTCTGCGGACTGGGATTGCAGGACGTACGGATCGACGACCTGCCGATCAACGATCATCGACTGGATCCGCCGTTCACCGACTTCGATCGGCGCGTGCTGTACGTGTCGACCGACGTGACCGCGCTGCTGACGCCCGGCACCCACCGGATCAGCATCACGCTGGGCCGAGGGTTCTTCGCAGTGCCGACGGAGAACGTCTGGCGCTGGCATCAGGCGCCGTGGTCGGGTCCGCTACGGGCGATCGCGGAGTTGCGGATCGACCAGGCCGACGGCCGGACCAAGATCATCGGCACCGACCCGAGTTGGCAGACGACCCTCGGCCGGACCACCTACGACTGTTACTACGCGGGTGAGTCGTACGACGCGACCTTGGAGCTGCCCGCTGCGGCCTCGGCCGTCCCGGCCGACGCGCCGAAGGGTGAGCTGCAGCCTGTTGATCATGAACCGATCCGGGTGACCTGGCAGGGCCGGCCGAGCTGGCAACGAGTCGGCGACGCCTGGGTGGCCGACTTCGGTCGTACGATCGCCGGCTGGGTCGGGCTGCGCAGTGATCAACAGCGCGGCGCGGAGGTCAAGATCATCTACGCCGAGAAGCTCGAGGACGACGGCAGCTGCGCACCGGACAGCGTGCACGTGTCGGGTGATCGGTTCCAGACCGACAGCTACGTCGGCGACGGTGCGGCCGATCAGTACTGGGAGCCTCGGTTCAGCTACAAGGGTTTCCGTTATGTGCAGTTGGACGGACTGAGCCATCCTCCCCGGGAGGACACGCTGACCGCGTACGCAGCGCACAACGACATCGCACGGATCGCCGAATTCGCTTGCAGTGAAGAGCTTTTCCAGACCTTCGTCGGCGCGATGGCGCGGACCATCGAGAACAATCTGCATCACATCCCGACCGACACTCCGGTCTATGAGAAGAACGGCTGGACCGGCGACGCCCAGGTCGGCACGGTCAGCATGTTGAGCCTGTTCGACCTGCGCCGGGTGATGATCAAGTGGCTTGATGATCTTGCCGACGCGCAGCGACCGGACGGGGCGATTCCGGTGATCGTGCCGTCCGGCGGTTGGGGGTTTGCCGAGCTGGCACCGGCCCCGGAGTGGACGACGGTCTATCCGCATCTGCTCCGGGAGCTGTTCCGTCGGACCGGTGATCTTGACCTCGTCCGGCGGCATTGGGTGACGCTGATTCGCTACCTGGATTGGGAATTGGGCAAACTGGTCGACGGCTGCGCGGTCTCCGCACTGGGCGACTACCTGCAGCCGGGCACCCACGGGCTCGGTCCGGACGACTCGGGTGTGACCGCGTCCAGTTTCCTGATCCGTGCGCTGCGCGACAGTGCCGAGCTCGCCCTGCTGATCGGTGAGCAACCTGATCATCGGCGGCTGCTGCAGGCCGCGCAGCAGGTCACCGACGCGATGAACGCGAAATTCCTTGATCATGAACGCGGCCAGTACGTGGTCGGCCCGGTCTACAGCCAGACCTCCAACGCGGTCCCGCTGGTCTTCGGCCTGGTGCCGGGGGCCTACGCACCGGCCGTGGTCGAGCATCTGGTCGCCGACATCGCCGAGCGGGATGACCATCTCAACGTCGGCTGCATCGGCGCCAACACGGTATTGAAGGCGCTGACCGATCACGGACACGGTGATCTTGCACTGCGGGTGGCCCGGCAGACCAGTTATCCGAGCTGGGGCTACTGGTTCGCCAACGGGGCCGACACCATGTGGGAGATGTGGGAGACCACCGCACGGTCCCGCGACCACTATTTCCACGGGACCGTGGTGCAGTGGTTGTTCGAGGAGGTCGCCGGGCTGCGCTGCGGTGATCACGGCTGGCAGACCATGATCGTCCAACCGCATCCGATCGGCGATCTGCAGCACGTCGCGTACGGGATCGAGACGATCCGCGGTCGGGCCGCGGTGAGCTGGCAACGCGACCAGTCCGGACGGTTCACCCTGACCGTCGATGTGCCGGCCGGCTGCACCGCCCTGGTCCGGATCCCCGGCGCGAGTGCCACGGTCGTGTCCGGGACGGCATCCCCCAGCCTCGATCACGACTTCGAGGTCACCGGCGGCCGTACGGTCTTCACGTCGCAGCTCTGACCGGCGGCCACCCCATCAGCCGCGCGCAAGAATCGCCGCCGCACCCGAAATTTCGGGTGCGGCAGTCGATCTAGCCTCCCTCTTTCACGTGGCGGGAAGTTGATCATGGTCGTCGGGGTCGGTGGCTGGTCGTGGCTGTGGTGGGTGTTGGGGCGTGGCAGTGTCTCGCGTGGCGCTGCGGTAGCGGTTCTCCGGGGTCCTTGGGGTCGGGCGATGGTGGGTCGCGGCGGGTCAGGTGAAGGCGGCGCGTAATCGGTGGAAGCCTTCGGCGATGTGGACGGCCCAGCGCCAGGTTTTGTCGATCCGGAGCCATGTTTGCCGGGCGCCGCGGGTGATCCGTGCGGCCACGTGCAGGATCCGGTAGCGGAAGGTGGCGATCTCGCAGGAAGCGAGGTCGGGGTGATCGGCGAAGACGATCAGTTTGGTCCAGCAGATCAGGTCGGTCGCGGTCAGCACGACTTCGAGCCAGGCGGCGTTTTCGTCCCAGCCGTGGCAGGGCAGGTTCCGCAGGCCGGTGGCCTTGGCTTGGCGGATCCGGTCCTCGACGCGGGCGTGTTGGCGGTGTCGCAGTTCCAGCCCGGCGGCCTGTCCGGCCACGACACCGGGGCCGGTGTTGGTCAGGAATCCGGTGATCCGCATCCCGTCGGCATCGGCGAAGGTCAGTTGCGCACCGGGATGGGGACGTTCCTTGCGCAGGATCAACCTGGATCCGGCCGGCCAACCCGACAGGTCCACACAGTCGGTGACCTCGGCCACCCAGGCGCCGTCGCGGAGCCCGTCATCGCCTTGCAGGGCGGGCATCCAGCACGATTCGGGGATCGCGTCCACGATCTGCTGGACGCTGAAGCCGATCGGGAAGCCGAAGGAGAACTCCAGACCCCGCTCGACACACGCGGCGGCGAAATCATGGGTCGCGCCGGCCGAGTCGGACCGGGCCAACAGGCTCGGCCCGTCCGGATCGTCGGGCCGGGGCCGGGCCTGCTCGGGCAGGCTCGCCAATGCCATGTCCAACACGGCGATGTGGTCGGCGGCAGTGTTGGAGCCGGCATTGCCGCGCCGCAGCAGCCCGGCCAACGCTTCACCGGAAGCGATCTCGGGCCGGTCCAAGAAACACAACAACGGATGGAACCCGAACGTGCGTTTCCAGGTCGCCGCCGCGTTCTCCTTCTCCGAATGGGCGATCAACACCGACGCGTCGAAATCCAACGCCAACGTCGAAGCCAGATCGGGTCCGGCCCCGGCCGCCCAGGCCGCCTCCCGCGCCCCAGCCCGGGCCCGCCGAACCGCGGCCAGATGATCAACATCGATCCGGTCCAACACCCGCCAGGTCGTCGGCATCGAAGCGACCGGGCCGAACAGATCGGTCCGATCCCGCAACACACTGATCCCGCTGATCGCGTCCGCGCCGTCGGCTACCGCGACCGCCAAATCTGTGAACACCCGACCCGGCGGATGCACCGGCGGCCCGTCATAGGTGTCGATCAACGCCGCGGTGATCCCATCGACCAGGCCGGTGTCTACGGCCAACTCCCGCAACAGACCGATCCCGGCATGCGACACCACGCCATGACCATCCGCACTGACCCTGACTCGCTTGCTACGCTTCACCTGCAAAGTGCCCGCCCTACTGGAATAGTCCGACCGTCGCAAGCCGGATTCTTCCAAGCAGGACAGGCACTTTCGCGCATCCAGACCCAGTGTCGCCAAGATCAGCGTGAAACACGCAGGCTAGCGCGCGGCTGTGTCCCTGGCCCGGCGGTATCGGGTGCGGGAGTCGCTTCACGGTGCGGCTACCGTCGGGTCCTCGGCAGGGATCGACGCGCCGGGGGCAGCTCGCGGTCCAGGGTGACCAGAGCGCGTTCGAAGACGGTTCGGTCGTCGGCCGGGAGCGCGGCCAGCAGCTCCCGTTCCATCGCCCGGATGTCCTTGCGACAGGCCTGCAGTACCCGCCGCCCCTCGGCGGTCAGGGACACCACCCGATTGCGCCGGTCCTGGGGGTCGGAATCGCGTCGCACCAGTCCCACCTCGACCAACTCGTCGAGATTGCGGATCAGCCGGGTCTTGTCCCGGCCGGTGATCGCGGACAGCTCCGTCTGCGTCGGCGCATCACCCTGCCGCAGCGCGTTCATGATCACGTACTCCCACATCTGCAGATCGTGCCGCTCGAGGATCGGCAGTTCCCGCTCGATCACGGTCGTCAACAGCCGGTTGAAGAGGTAGCCGAGCTCGGGACGTTGCGACATGACTGAAGATTAGCCTTGGTTGATCATCTACTGTCGTTTACGATCTACGCATGCTTACGGTTTTTCGAGAGACACTGATCAAGGTGTGCCAGCTCGCCGGGACGATCACCGCGCAGGATCTGGACCGACCGACTCCCTGCCAGGACTGGGATCTTCGTGATCTGCTCGCCCACCAGCTGGGCGAGCTGACGGGCTTCACCGAGGCCGTCTCGACCGGTGACGCCCCGCCCGCCAGCTTCGACCCCGCGGTCGTCGACTCCGATCGGCTCACCGCACAGTGGCGACGCGCGACCTCGAGCCTGCTCGATGCAGCCACGGCAGCGGACCAGGACAAGATCATCAACCTGGCCGGATTCGGCAAGCTACCGGTGGCGACGGTGCTGCGGATGCAACTGCTCGACACCGCCGTACACGGTTGGGACATCGCCAGCAGCATCGGCCGCAGTTACCGTCCCGTCGACGCCGTGGTCACCGACGTCCTCGGTTTCGCCCGGCAGATCGCCACCCGCCCGGAAGCGTCCACGGCGTTCGACGCATCAGTCGCTGCGACAGAGCCCGCCGAGGCCGCACCCGATGACTGGGCCACCGCGTTGCAACTGCTCGGCCGCCGCACCGCGCCGAACGCCGAGTGGCTGCGCTGAATCAACTCAGAGCGCCGAGACCAGGGTCTCCTGGGCGAAGCCGAGCCAGTCGTACACGCTGATCATGAACGCGCGCGGGTCGTCGTCGGGCACCTCGCCCAGCGCCGCGGCGCTCTCGTTGTCGGTGATGCCGAGTCGACCGGCCACGGCCAGCCGGACGCTGGTCAACGTCCGCAGCCAGGGGCCGGCGGCATCGGCCGGGATCCGCAGCGGTTCCTGTCCGCCCCGGGTCGCGGCCAGGTGGCCGAGCACGACGTCGGCGTCGGAGACCTTCTTCTGCCGCAGGTTGTGGTCGGTGAACCGGCGGAACTCCGCCGACGCCTTCGGGTCGTGCGGGTAGGCGTCCGGCAGCAACCGGCGCAGCACCGGATCCTCGGGCGCCTCCACCGGGCCGTCGTCGGCCAACTCCGCGGCCCAGGCCGCGAAGGGATCGTCGCCCGGCTGCGGATTCGCCTTCTCGGGCCGGTCGGAGTTGATCAGTCCGATCAGCTCGCCGACCAGGGACTGCAGCAGCTGCACCTCGTCGGGTTCGAGATCGGAGCTGATCACTCCGCCGCGCTTCTTGAATCTGTGCATCGATGAGTCAGCGTCCGCCCTGGTCTTGTCCGTTGCTCGTCTTGTGGTTGCTCGTCCGGTTTGGTCGTGCTCGTGCTCCGGCCGCCGTACCAGAGCTCAGGAATCGGCCCGATCCAGCGTCGCCCACAGACCGTACTCGTGCATCGCCGTCACGTCGCGTTCCATCTCCTCGCGGCTTCCGGTGGCGACGATCGCCTTGCCCTCGGTGTGCACGGCCATCATCAACCGATGCGCCTTGGACTTGGAGTAGTGGAAGTAGGTCGCAAACACGTGGGCGACGTACGACATCAGGTTGACCGGGTCGTCCCAGACGATGGTCGCCCAGGGCGTCAGGTCGTACGACTCCTCGATCGGGCGGTCCTCGATCGCGGTCCCGCCCGCGGGCGCCAGAACAGGATCTGAGGTTGCGGGCATGCGGCCCATTCTGGCAAATCGGATCCCGCGGTTACAGGGCACCGTCGAGTTGGCGATGCCGGACAGGCTCGGCGACCCCGCCGAGGGCCGAACACTCGGCGCCGCAACACGGCACTGCCGGACCAGTAGGCTGCGGCCGTGACCGGTTCTGAGATGGGATCGACGACCAGGACGGATCCGCTCGAGCCCTGGGGCCCGAGCGAGGTGCCGACCACCGCGCTGCTCACCGACCATTACGAGTTGACCATGCTGCGGGCGGCGTTCCAGTCCGGCACCGCGAATCGTCGCTGCATCTTCGAACTCTTCCCGCGCAAGCTGCCCGACGGCCGCCGCTACGGCGTGGTTGCCGGCGTCGGCCGGGCGCTGCGGGCGCTGTCCCACTTCCGTTTCGACGACGAGTCGCGGCAGTTCCTGCTGGATCGCCACATCGTGGACCAGCCGACCGCGGACTGGCTGGCCGATTTCCGGTTCAGCGGCCAGATATGGGGCTATGCCGAGGGGGACATCTACTTCCCCGGCTCGCCGCTGCTGATCGTGGAGAGCACCTTCGCCGAGGCGGTGTTGCTGGAGACCGTGCTGCTCAGCATCTACAACCACGATTCGGCGATCGCCTCGGCTGCATCGCGAATGACCGCGGTCGCCGACGGCCGGCCGTGTCTGGAGATGGGTGCCCGGCGGACCCAGGAGTTGTCCGCGGTGGCTGCCGCGCGGGCCGCCTACATCGCCGGGTTCACCGGCACCTCGTCGCTGGAGTCCGGCCGCCGGTACGGAGTCCCGACGATCGGCACCGCCGCGCACGCGTTCACCCTGCTGCACGACAACGAACGCGACGCCTTCGCCGCCCAGATCAAGGCACTCGGCGAGGACACCACGCTGCTGGTGGACACCTACGACGTCGACGAGGCGGTGCGGACGGCGGTGGAGTTGACCGGTGGCCGGATCGGCTCGGTACGGCTGGACTCCGGTGATCTGCCGGCCCTGGCCAAACACGTACGGTCGCTGCTGGATTCGCTCGGTGCGACCCGGACCAAGATCATCGTCACCAGCGATCTGGACGAATGGCAGATCGCCGCGCTGGCCGGCGCTCCGGTGGACGGCTACGGAGTGGGTACGGCGCTGGTCACCGGATCCGGCCATCCGACCTGCGGATTCGTCTACAAGATGGTGTCCCGGGCGGTGTCCGACGAGCCGGATGCACCGATGATCCACGTCGCCAAACGCAGCACCGCCAAGGCGACGATCGGCGGCCGCAAGTATGCCTGGCGGCGGTTCGACGAGCACGGTGTCGCGCAGACCGAGGTGATCGGCATCGATCATGAACCCGATGTCGATCATGGTCGTGATCTGCTGGTGCAGTTGGTGAAGGGCGGCAAGATCGTCGGCCGGGAACCGTTGGATGCGGCTCGTGATCGGCATCTGGCAGCCCGCGCAGAGTTGCCGCTGGACGCGTTGAAGATGTCCCGCGGCGAACCGGTGATCGAGACGATCTTCAGCTGACTTGTCAGTCGGTGCTTTGGTTACAGCCAAACCACCGACTGACAACTCGGAGAGGGATGGGGCGGATGAGTCACGTATTGATCGTTGTCGATGTGCAGAAGGACTTCTGCGAGGGTGGCTCGCTGGCGGTCGCCGGCGGTGCAGCGACGGCGGCGAGGATCAGCGAGTTGCTGGCCGGTGACCATGGCTACGATCTGGTGCTGGCGACCCGCGATCATCACATCGACCCCGGGGCGCACTTCTCCGATCACCCCGACTTCGTCGACAGCTGGCCGCCGCACTGTGTGGTCGGCACCGACGGAGTCGAATTCCATGATCAACTCACCTTCCGCGACTTCGCCGCGGTGTTCGACAAGGGTGAGTACGCGGCCGCCTACTCCGGCTTCGAGGGCAAGGACGTGGACGGGAATTCCTTGCAGGATTGGCTTTCCGGCCATGATGCCGATCTTGTCGACGTGGTGGGTATCGCCACCGACTACTGTGTCCGGGCCACTGCGCTGGATGCGGCCGCGGCCGGCTTCACTACCACCGTGCTGCTGGACTACACCGCCGCGGTTGCGCCGGATCGGATCGAGACCACCCACGCCGACTGGGCCGCCGCCGGCGTCGCCACCGAAGGCGAGCTGCCGGCGCCGCAGTGATCCGGCTCCGCCGCCCGGCAGCTACCGGTGATCATCAACGGTCGAGCTGTCCGAGTCGAGCTGCTTGATCAACGTCTTCGGCGCGACGCAGCGGTACGCCTCGCGGGCGATCGCGTCGAGTTCGCCCTGACCGACGGTGAGCAGGTGGACGCCGAGCCATCCGCGGTGACCGACGTACGGCGGGCGGAAGAATCGTTCCGGCTCGGTCTCGATCATCTCCTGCTGTACGCCCTCAGGTGCGGCGCACCAGATCGCCAGCCGCCCGTCGTCGTGATGGTCATCGAGGAAGGTGACGAACATCTTGTTGCCCCGGATGAAGAATCCGGGACCGGCATGGCTCGGCCGTTCGCCGGTCTCGGGCAGCCTCAGGCACGCCGACCGCACCATCGTCAGTCGCCGATCCGCCTCGGCCGGAGTCCAGGTCCGCATGTCAGCCTCCTGACGTCGCGACCGACGATACCGGGCCGGACGACCGGACGCACGCGTTAGGCTGCCGCCGATGAGCTTGTTCAGCAACCTGATCGACGACACCGTACTGCTCGACCCGGATCCGGTCCCGGTCGAAGCGGCGCTGACCCGGCACCGGCACCTGCTGGCCGGGTCGGCCGCCGATGCGCTCGCGACCCTGGTGGTCGAGGACCGTACGCTCGCCGCGATCGACCGCGCCGCAGCCGCAACCACCGATCCGCCGATTCCGGTGACGGTGATCAACACCGGCGGGGCGGGCGGACTGACCGCGCTGGCCGGTCGATCCATGCACCAGCTCGCAATCAGCGCCGTGGACACCACTCTGCGCGACCCGGGCGATCTGCTCGGCAACGTGGCCCGGGTCGTCGCCGCGGCCCGGGAATTGGATCCGGACATCGCTGTACACGTTGAGATCCCGTACGGATTCGGCTGGCAGGACGCCGTCGCCGAGGTGGAGGCCGCCGGCCTGCAGGGACTGATCCGGATGTCGGCGCCCGCCCGCCAGGTGGCCGAGCAGCTCAGCGCGTTCGTCGAAGCGGATCTGGGTTTCGTGGCCGATCGGCTGCCCGGCGGACGACTGACCGGGCTGCTGCTGGCGCTGGACGCCCTGATCGACGGATCTGCCGTCGGCGAGGCGGCCGGGCTCCTCGCCGCGGACGATCATGATCACGCCGACACAACCCGATCTTGGGGCGAGCCGCAGGTGGCGCGGATCCGTCGCCGGCTGCAGCGGGTTCGGACGGCGCAGCCGGAACTCCTGCTGGAACGACTGCAGCATCGCAGTTGATCAAGCTATTTGATCTTGACCAGTTGGGTCTTGGCGGCGATGTCGTGAATGGCTTGCCGGTTGGCGTTCCAGAGTGGCATCAACGCGTTCAGCACCACGAAGAACAGCAGGTAGCTGCCGATGGCGAACGGAACGATGAAGACCAACGCACGGATCAGTGCCTGCTGCCAGCCCAGCCGTTCGGGATCGGCGCCGGGGCCGACAGCGACCACCCGCAGACCACAGATCAAGTGCCCCGGTGTCGCGCGCAGATAACGCCAGAACAGACCGAAGTACAGCATGCCGACCACGATCATGATCCCGGTCAGCAGTAGCTGGTCGGTAGTCGACATGGCCAGATCCTGCGGCGTCAGCATCGGCGGCTGCCGGCCGGTCTGTGCGGCCGCGACCGTTTCGGCGAAGTACTGCGAGATCACCGGCAGCACTTTCAGGTAGATCGGCAGGGCGAAGACGGTGGCCAGGATCGAGTAGCAGATCAGATCGATGATCGCGGCCAGGCAACGCCAGCCCCAACCCGCCAGCGGCATCCCGTCCGCTGTGGTCGCGGCGACCGGGATCTGCGATTGCGGGCCGATCGGCGGATGCGGCTGCTGCTGCCCGTACCCGGGCCGGCCGTAACCACCTTGCGGGAAGCCTCCTTGCTGAAAGCCGCCACCCTGCTGGAATCCCCCGCCCTGTTGGAACCCGCCCTGGCCGTGTCCCCCGTAGGGACCGGGCTGCTGACCGGCCGGATGACCGGGGTACGCACCGCCGACGTTGCGGCCGGCAGGTCCGGCAGCCTCCGACGGACGAGTGTTCCGCGACCAGCTCCAACCATCCCAGTAACGCTCACGGGAACCGTCGACCGGATCCGGATACCAGCCTTGGGGCGCGGCATGCCGCCCCGGTGGCGCTGGCGGGGAACCGATCGGGATCTCACTCACGGGGCCAGCCTAATCGGCACGCCGAACCGCCCCGCCGACACGAGCCGCGCGGCCCGCCGCAGCAGAACCGGACCGGTCAGACCGCGTCCAGGTTCTCCGCACAGCGGCGAAGCAGTTCCACCGTACGATCGACGTCGCGTTCACTGATGCCGGCCACCATCCGGTCCTCGATCCGGCTCATCGCACGATCAGCCTTGCGCAGCACCGTGCGGCCCTGCGGGGTGATCCGGATCGGCAGCGACCGGCCGCCCCGCGATTGCTCGGCGATCTGGATGTAGCCCCGGTCGCGCAAGGTGCGGATCAGATCCTGCAGCGACTGGCGGCTGACGTTGCACTCCCGGGCGATCTGCGCCGACGACGCATCCTGGCTCCGGCCGATGATCTTCAACACGGTGAACTGAGCGAGCGTCAGCCCAATGGTCTGCAACGTGGCATCGCCGGTCCGCCGAAGCAGCTGCTGCAGCCGCCGGGTCTGGTACGCGATCCGATCCTCGGTGTCGGCGTCGGTACCGTTCGCTCGCTCAACCATGACTCTCCTCACCGGGCTTGGCAGGAGATTACACAGCCCGGTCGTCAGGCTCTTGACGGGGCGGGCCGCCGGCCTCGTGGTTCATGATCAACTTCAGCATCGACGCCGAAAGTCTGATCCGGATCGGACCGCCGTCCGATGCCTGATCAGGTCCGGTTATCTATCGTGTGCTCATGCCGCTGCGCCGACGAACCTTGCTCGCGCTCGGCCTCGGCACCATCGCCGCCGGAGTCGCCGGCTGCAGCACCGGAGGCGGCTCGTCCCCCAGTGCGTACTGCGTCTCGACCGGCCAAGTCGGCCGGCACAGTCGCCTCGGCAACGCTCGGCTGGTGTACGACATCAGCGGCAAGCCGACCAGCTTCCGTTTCGACGGGGGTTTCTACGACCAACTCGTACGGTGGCTGTCCGACTATCGCGAGCTCTCCGGGACGAAGCCTCCGGATCAGGTGTGGACGTACGGATCCTGGCTGGACGGCGAACCGAACTGCGACTCCTGGCACGACGCCGGCCGAGCCTTCGACCTGTCCCGGCTGGTGGCGGGCAACGAGGTACTGGTGTCCTGCCGATACGACCTCTGGAGGAACTACACGGGCGCCCGGTTGCAGTACTTCCGCAGCCGCTACTGGGCCCTGGCCGCGAGCTTGCACCTGCACTTCGCCTACGTGCTGACCTACCTGTACAACTCCACCCATCACAACCACATCCACATCGACAACGGCCGCTCCGGTGATCAGCTGTCGACCTTCAGCAAGCGCTCGCCGTCGCAGGTGCAGGCGGTGCAGGGCATGCTCAATCACGTCTGGGGTCAACGGGTCGAGATCTCCAGCGACTGGAACGACGAGACCGCCGACGCCACCAGGTCCGTGCTGGAGCGGACCGAACACCCCGGGGCGGTCGACGACGGCACCGACCAGTGGCGCGCATTCCTCCGTGCCACCGCTGCGCATCGACCGAGTTGACGGTCGGCGCGGGCAAGAGTGCCGACGGTGGAGCGGTAAGAACGTCGGAGCAGATTGCATTCAACCCCCGAAATCCGGGGGTGGAGGCCGTCTGCTCCTACGTTTTACCCGTTTTCGCCCGAGCACCCTGCCCGGTCAGGAGCCGCGCACGGCCCAATGCCGGATGGTGTCGATCCGCTGCTGAAGTTGATCTTCGCTGGCGACCGCCGACGGCGGGCCGCCGCACTCCGACACCAGCGCCGCATGGATCACGCCGTGCGGCTTCTCGGTGCGGTGATGCCAGGCAGCGACCAGCCCGTTGAGTTCCTTGCGGAGTTCGCGCAGCCGCTGGTGAGTGCTGTACGAGGCCGGTGGCTCCGCGCCAGTTTGATCAGTGTGGGCGCGCGCCACCTGGGACGCCTGATGCCGACGCAGCAGATCCTTCACCTGGTCGGCTTCCAGCAGACCCGGGATGCCGAGGTAGTCCAACTCGTCCTGGCTGCCGGAGTAGGCGCCGAGACCGAACTCGCCACCGTCGAAGACCACCCGATCGAAGTCGGCCTCACTGGCCAGCGCGGCGAAGGAGTGCTCGCCGTCGAGATCGGCGTCCTCCTCGGTCTCGGTCCGCTCGGCCTCGACCAGCAGTTGCGACTCGTCCTCGCTGCGCGGTTTGAGGGCATGATCACGCTCGACCTCCATGTCGGCGGCGAACCGGAGCAGATGCGGCGCGCTGGGCAGGAACACCGACGCCGTCTCCCCCTTGGTCCGGGCCCGGACGAACCGGCCGATCGCCTGGGCGAAGAACAGCGGGGTCGCGGTCATGGTCGCGTACACGCCGACGGCCAGCCGGGGCACGTCGACCCCCTCGGAAACCATCCGGACCGCAACCATCCAGCGCTCGTCGCCGGCGGAGAACTTGCTGATCTTCTTGCCGGATTGCGCCTCGTCGCTGAGCACCACGACCGGCCGCTTGCCGGTGATCGACTTCAGGATGTCGGCGTACGCGCGGGCGTGGGTCTGTTCGGTGGCGATGACCAGTCCGCCGGCGTCCGGCACGTGCTGGCGTACCTCGGTCAGGCGATGATCGGCGGCCTTCAGCACCGCCGGCATCCACGACCCGGCCGGGTCCAGCGCGGTCCGCAGCGCCTGGTTGGTCAGGTCCTTGGTCAGTGGTTCGCCGAGCCGGGCGGCGACCTCGTCGCCGGCCTTGGTCCGCCAATGCATGTCGCCGGAGTAAGCCATGAACAGCACCGGCCGGACGATCCCGTCGGTCAGCGCCGGCCCGTAGCCGTAGGAGTAGTCGGCGACCGAGCGCAGCGCGCCGCCACCGTCGGGTTCGTAGCGTACGAAGGGGATCGGGTTGGCGTCGGACCGGAACGGCGTCCCGGTCAACGCGAGCCGGCGCGCGGCCGGATCAAACGCCTCCCTTACGGCCTCGCCCCAGCTGAGCGCGTCGCCGGCGTGATGCACCTCGTCCAAGATCACCAACGTCTTGAAGCCCTCGACCCGGATCCGTAACCCCAGCGGGTTGGCCGCGACTCCGGCGTAAGTGAGCGCGATGCCCTTGAAGTCCTTGCTGGTCTTGGGTTGTTTGCTGCCGAAATTCGGATCGATCGGGATGTTGATCTTGTCCGCAGCCTCGGCCCACTGGGTCTTCAGATGCTCGGTCGGCGCGACCACCACCACGCGGTCGATCTCACGGCGGGCGAACAGGTTGGCCGCCAGGGTGAGTGCGAACGAGGTCTTGCCCGCGCCCGGGGTCGCCACCGCCAGGAAGTCCTTCGGGTTCTCCGCGAAATATTGCTCCAGCGCTGCGGACTGCCAGGCCCGCAACTGGCGCGAGGTGCCCCACGCCGCCCGATCCGGAAACGCCGGCGACAACCCGGTCTTGGTGTTGATCTCCTGCCCCGTCGGATCGAATAGGTCACGTTCGGGCTGGGCTGTCACGCGTCGAGACTCTACCTTCTGTTTTCTGTCCGCCTGGGCGCGGCTGCCGCGATCCTGTGTGCTGCAGGTCGCGTTTCCGGGCAGCGGCACCCAGGCTGACTGAATCAAATCCGAAGCGGCACCCAGACGGACGGAATCAGTGAGGCAATCGGCCGACCCTCAGCGAGGCGATCACCGAGAGCAGGGCGACCACTGTCATGGTGGCGAAGGCGACACCGAAGGTGTGGGACAGGTCACCGCCGGCGCGCAGTGCGGCGAAGACCGAGCCGCTGATGCCGACGAAGATGCTGGTGCCGAGGGCGTCGCCGAGGTTGAGCGAGGACGCGTTGCGGCCCTGTTCGGCGTCGGTCGAGAAGGCCATGGTGGCCACCGACGAGCTTGCCGTGCCGACGCCCATGCCGAAGGCGGCGAAGATCCAGCCGACGGCGACCAGCCCGATCCAACTGCCCGGCACCAGCGCGGACGCGGCGACGATCGCCACCCCGATCGCCACCCCGGCGGTGCCGACGGTGATCATCCGGTCCCGCCGCATCCGCATCCAGCTCTGCGATTGCACCCAGGCGCCGGCGAACCAGCCGATCGACCCGATGGTCAGCGCAGCACCGGCCAGTTTCAGGCTGAGGTGACGCTCCTCCACCAGCATCAGCGGCACGAACGCCTCCGTACCGAAGAAGGCACCGGGCAACAGCATCCGGGTGAGGATGACCGACGGCAGGCCGCGAGACAGCCGGGCGAAACCGGGCGGCATCAACCGCGGCAGCGCGATCGCCAGTCCGACCACTCCGATCACCGCGGGGATGATCGCGATCAGGTCCAGCCGCTGACCGGCGTACTGGATCGCGGCAGCCGACAGGGCCGCCACCGCGGCACCCCAGATCGGCGCCGGATTCGTCGCCTGCTCCGGATGCGGAACCGGCGAGCGCAGCAACAGGCGCAGGGTCGGCGTCAGCATCGCGGCTCCGAACGCAAGCACCGGCAGGACGGCGAAGAAGGCCCAGTGCCAGCTGAACGTGTGGGTGATCCAAGCCGCGACCACCGGACCGGCGATCCCCGGCAGCACCCAGGCCATCGAGATGTAGGTGAACATCCGCGGCCGCTGCTTGGCGTCGAAGACCTGGGCGATGCACACGTACGAGGCTGTGTTCAGGGCGCCGCCGCCCAACCCCTGCACCAGCCGGCCGAGGATCAGCATCGGCCAACTGACTGCGGTGCCGCCGATCACCAGTCCGAGCGCGAAGATGATCACGCCGGCGATCATCGGTTTGGCCGGCCCGATCCGGTCGCAGAGTCGGCCGGAGACCACGGTGGAGAACAACATGCCGATGGTGAACAGGGAGAACGCCCACGCGTACTGGCCCAACCCGTGCAGCTCCCGCGCCGCCACCGGCATCGCGGTGGCGACCGCCGCGGCCTCGAAGGCGATGCCGATGATCACCGCGCACAGTCCGATCGTCAACGCGGTACGGCTGACGGCCGGCGGCGCGTCGGGTTCGGTGGTCATCGGCTGGTTCACCGGCTAACTTCATCACCTCAACCCAGGTTCAGGTCAAGTCGAAATCATCTATCGTGTCACCGCGGACTCCGAGCGCATAAGGTAGCCCTGTGAGTCAGCAGTTGAGCCCCGGCGCCGAGACGATTGTCGACGAGCGGACCAAGTCCGAGTACCGCTACGACGAGGGCGACGCGGAACGATTCAGTCATTACGTGCCCAAGGACAAGCTGACCGAGGCGATGGTGATGGGTACGCCGGTGGTCGCGCTGTGCGGCAAGGTCTGGGTGCCCAGCCGCGATCCGGAGAAGTTCCCGATCTGCCCCGAGTGCAAGGAGATCTGGGACAGCCTGCGCCCCGGCAAGGGCGGCGACAAGGACGGCGAGTCCTGATCGCGTCCTGATCCGCGGCCGAGCCCCACCCGGCAGTCGGGTCAACCGGGCGTGTTGGCGTCCCCGAGGTCTGAACTGTCGCCCGGCTGGTCGTTGTCTGCGGCTTCTGCCTTGAGTTCTCCGACCTCGAGCGGTCGGGTGAACGACCAGATCAGGAAGATCGCGGCAATGATGATCATCCCGATGCCCGACCAGAGATTGACGTTGATCCCGCCGGCCTTCTGCGCGTCCGCCGGCGTGAACGAGACGATTCCGATGATCAGGCAGACAATTCCGTAGACGGCGAATAGCCCGCCGATGATCGTCCGCAGGTCGAAGAGGATCGACCTGGTCTGCTCCGATGTCTGGTGTTCGCTACTGGACATGTCCCCTCCTGTGCCGGCTGCCGAAGTATCGGGACTCAAACGATGGTGAAGAAGACATAACCGCCCACCGTCAGGATGCCGATGATCACGGTGAGCACCACCGGCGACTTGTACCAGCCCGGCTCGACCGCCGCGGCCAGCGACTTGGTCGGCGTCAGGCTGCGGACCAGACCGACCAGCTCGGCCTCGGGTTTGGGCGTCGTACGGTAAGAAACGACGACGCCGACAATGATGGCAAGGACGAATCCGACGCTCGCCCCCAGGAAACTCGCCCCCTGGCCGGGAAGGTTCAGCACCCCGACCGTATTCAGAATGTAGACGCCGACCGCCCCGATCACGCCGGCCGCCAAACTCGTCCAGCCGGCGGTGCCGGTCATCCGTTTCCAATACAGGCCGAGGATGAACGTGGCGAACAGCGGCACGTTGAAGAACGAGAACAGCGACTGGATGTAATCCATGATGTTGCTGAATCCGGCTGCGATGAAGGCAGTACCGATGGCCATCAGGGTAGCCGCGACGGTGACGATCCGGCCGACGTTCAGGTAATACCAGTCCGGTTTTCCGGGGCGCAACCAGTCCTGCCAGATGTCATAGGTGAAGATCGTGTTGAACGAACTGACGTTGGCCGCCATGCCGGCCATGAATGACGCCAGCAGACCGGTCAGCGCCACCCCGAGAAATCCGTTCGGCAACAATTCGCGCAGCATCAACGGCACGACATCGTTGTACGCGACGTCGGACGGCAGCCCTCGTTTCAGCTCGTTGATACTGGGAATCAGCACGGCCGCGATCATGCCGGGGATGATGATCACCAGTGCGACCAGGGCCTTCGGGATGGCTGCGATCAGCGGTGTCCGCTGCGCGGCGCCGGCGCTGTTGGCGGAGAACGCTCGCTGCACCTCGGTGAAGTTCGTCGTCCAGTAGCCGAAGGACAGCACGAACCCGAGTCCGAACACGACCCCGATCACCGACAGGATCGGACTGTCGAATCCGGTCAGTTGCTGGGCCGGAAACGGACTCAGGTTGTCGGCTCCATGGGGCAGCGGGGCGATCTTGGCGGTCAATCCGTTCCAGCCGCCGACCCGATGCAAACCGACGATGGTAACCGGGATCATCGCGACCACGATGACGAAGAACTGCAGCACCTCGTTGTAGATCGCAGCCGACAATCCGCCGAGGAAGGTGTAGGCCAGTACGACGAACGCGGCGGCGACGATCGAAACCCAGATCGGCCAGCCGAGCAGCGCATTTACCACCAGAGCCAACGCGTACAGGTTGACGCCGGCGATCAGCACGGTGGCCACCGCAAACAACAGAGCCTGCAACCGCTGAGTGGTGCGGTTGAACCGTCGATGCAGAAATTCCGGGACGCTGCGCACCTTGGAGCCGTAATAGAACGGCATCATGAACAGGGCCAGGAACACCATCGCCGGGACCGCGCCGATCCAGTAATAGTGGAACGCCTGTTCGCCGTACTGCGCGCCGTTGGCGGATTGTCCGAGCAACTCGGTCGCGCCCAGGTTGGCCGAGATGAAGGCCAAGCCGGTGATCCAGGCGGGCAGACTACGACCGGCCAGAAGGAAGTCCAGGCTGCTGGAAACCTTCCGTCGCGACATCAGTCCGATGGCGATCACCAGGACGAAATAGAGTGCCACCAGGATGTAGTCGATGGCATTCGCATCGATCCGCAACGTCTCCATCGGGATCGGCAGGTCCAGGGGCACCGGCGACAAGCTGCCAATCGGCGGTACAGGAACCATCTGCAACGACCTCCTGCATCGAGGACCCGGCGCCTAAAGCACCGGGCTCATCCGGCTTCGGTCACGCTCCGGCTCCGAGCCGGCGAGACACACACTAACGCCTGAGCTTTTGCGATGCATCACCTCGGCCGGCCGAATATTCCGTCCGTGTTGGCCGTCAATAACCGACTTGTCGCGCGAATAGTCGGCCGAAGGCGGGCGGCTCAGGCGGTCAGGGCGGCCAGCAACTGTTCGCCGTAGCGCGCCAATTTGGCCTCGCCGACTCCGTTGATCCGGCCGAGATCGGCCAGATCCACCGGCTGCTCGGTGGCGATCTGCCGCAGCGTCGCGTCGTGGAAGATCACGTACGCCGGGACGCCTTGTTCCTTCGCCAACCCGGCCCGCCAGGCCCGCAGTCGTTCGAATACCGGTGCGGCCTCGGCCGGCAGTTCGACCTGCGCCCTCGCCTGCTTCGGCGCCGTCCGCGGCCGGCGCCGTTCGGGGTCTCGACGGAGCTTCACCTCGGCGCCGTCGAACAGCACGGCACGACTGCTCTCGGTCAGCCCGAGGGTGCCGTGGTCGGATTCGACCGCCAGGTAGCCCTGGGCCAGCAGTTGCCGGATCACCGCGCGCCACTGCACCGGATCAAGATCATCGCCGACGCCGAATACGGACAACTGCTGATGGCCGAACTGTTCGATCTTCGGCGTCGACCTGCCGGCCAGGATGTCGGTGATGTGTCCGGCACCGAAGTGCTGCCGGCGCTGGTGCAGCCGATAAACGCAGGAGAGCACCTTCTGCGCGGCCACGGTGCCGTCCCAGGTCTCGGCCGGTTGCAGGCAGGTGTCGCAGTTGCCGCAGGGGCCGGTCTGTTCACCGAAGTAGGCCAGCAGTTGGCTGCGTCGGCACTGCACCGTCTCGCACAGTGCCAGCATCGCGTCCAGATGTGCCGACAGCTGCCGCTTGCGGGCCGCGTCGCCTTCGGAGTTGTTGATCAGCTTGCGCTGCTGGACGACGTCCGGCAACCCGTACGCGAGCCAGGCAGTCGACGGCAGACCGTCCCGGCCGGCCCGGCCGGTCTCCTGATAGTAGCCCTCCACCGACTTCGGCAGATCCAGGTGGGCGACGAACCGGACGTCGGGTTTGTCGATCCCCATCCCGAAGGCGATGGTGGCGACCATGATCATCCGGTCTTCCCGGAGGAAACGCGATTGATGGTCGGCGCGGGTGCCCGAATCCAGTCCGGCGTGGTACGGAAGTGCCGGAATCCCTTGCCTGCTGAGGAAATCGGCGGTGTCCTCCACCGATGCCCGGGACAGACAATAGACGATGCCGCAGTCGCCGTCATGTTCGCCGGTGATCAACTCCAGCAACTGCTTGCGCGGGTTGTCCTTGGGCACGATCCGGTAGTTGATGTTGGGCCGGTCGAAGCTGGCGACGAAGTGCCGGGCCCGACCGAGGTCGAGCCGTGCGGCGATCTCGGCTCTGGTGGCGGCGGTCGCGGTTGCCGTCAACGCGATCCGGGGCACCTGGGGCCAGCGCTGGTGCAGCCCGGACAGTTGCAGGTAGTCGGGACGGAAGTCGTGTCCCCACTGGGAAACGCAGTGCGCCTCGTCGATCGCGAAGAGCGCGATCTCGGCCCGATCGAGCAGCTCGAGCGTGGCGGGCACCCGCAGCCGCTCCGGGGCCAGGTAGAGCAGATCGAGTTGGCCGGCCAGCAACGCCTGCTCGGTGTCACGGCGTTGTCCGAAGTCCTGGGTGGAGTTGAGGAAACCGGCGCGGACGCCGAGCGCCTGCAGGGCGTCCACCTGGTCCTGCATCAGCGCGATCAGCGGTGAGATCACCACGCCGACGCCGGGACGGACCAGCGCGGGGATCTGGTAGCACAGCGACTTGCCGCCGCCGGTCGGCATCAACACCAGCGCGTCGCCGCCGGCGCAGACGTACTCGATGATCTCGGCCTGTTCACCGTGGAAGGCGTCGTACCCGAAGACGCGCTGCAGCACCTGCTGCGGCGATTCGGAACGGCTCGGCACACTCACCCAGCGACCCTAACCGGCATCGCCGACGATCGGCGACACCGGTCCACAGGCACCGTCCGGTGGTCTGCGCGCAACCTTCCGTCCATCCGTGATGCGTAGAGTCCGGTGCATGGCGGTCAACCGCACGATTGTGCTGCTCCGGCACGCGAAGTCGGCCTGGGGTCTGGATGTCGAGGATCACGAACGGCCGTTGTCGAAGCGCGGCAAACGGGACGGTCTCGCGGTCGGCGAGCACCTGGCCCGGCATCGGATCGAGCCCGAGCTGATCTGGTGCTCCCGAGCGGTCCGCGCGCGGCAGACCTGGGAACGGGCGGTCAAGGCAGGTGCCGACGCCGATCGGGTGAACTACGACGACCATCTGTACGAGGCGGTTGCGCACGAACTGCTGAAGCTGCTGCGCAAGACGCCGGACGAGGTCCGGACAGTGATGATGATCGGTCACGCGCCCGGAATTCCCGACCTGGTTGAGAAGTTGGCGCCGCGCGACGGCAAGACCGAACTGTGGAATCGGATGGACACGAAGTTTCCGACCAGCGGGATGGCCGTGCTCGGCTACGACGGCCACTGGTCGGACCTACGAAAGCAGTCGGCCACCCTGCTGGATTTCGCGGTGCCGCGGGGCAAGCCGAAGAAATGATCATGGTTGGCCTGCACCCCGCAGGTCTTGATCAGAGACCGTCGCGGTCGTGCCAGTCGTGCTGCCAACGAGCGTCGATCCGATCAGAGACGCGTTGGTAGCGGATGTCGGTGGACAGCCGGGTGACCCGGTCCGGGTCGACATTGTCCAACGCAGCATGGACGATCTGGGACGTGTGCACCATCACGTCCCCGCAGCGGAAGTCCGTCGCCAGCCAGCGGGCGTCATGATCATCGGCCAGGCCCGGCAGGTCGGCGGTGATCGACGCGGCGGGGCGCTGCAGCCGACCGGCGGCCTCCTCGGCCTGCACCCAGCGATGACTGCCTTCCAGGTAGATCAGGCTGCCCCGTTCGACCGGGCAATCGCCGACCGGGATCCAGATCGTCAGCACCTGCGCGGTCCCCTCGCGCAGATACAAGAGATCGTAGTGGGCCTGGGTCGCCTGGCCGATGCCCGTGTCGCCGGGCCTGGTGTGGCGGAGGATCTTGCGGCGGTGCAGATGGACGTCGTCGGCGAGCAGCCAGCCGAAGAAGTCGACGATCTTCGGTTGCCGGCAGAAGTCGTCGTACGCCCGACCGGGCACGATCTCCCGGAACAGGACCCTGCGCAGGGTTGACTGATCAAGATCATCTTTGCTGCCGCCGGTCTCGGTGAGTCCGGCAGGGGCAAGCCGATCGAAGTAGTAGCGGCGGAAATCCTCGACCACCTGGCGATCCAGAAATCCTGGCAGGTACAGGTATCCGTCGTCGTCCAACCGCTGCCACAACGCACTGCGATCGGCTCGTTCGCCGTCCGGCACCGGTTGCAGGGAGCCGAACCGCTCCGGCCGCTGACTCAGCACGTACCCGTTGGAGGTCAACACCCGCTCAGTATTTGATCCCCGGCGCGGATTGGCAATGGACATGTGTACGCCGCGGCTTGGACTTTCGCTTCGGCGATCTCGCTCGGCGATCTCGCTCCAGCTCAGCTCACGGCAGTTCGCGGAACTTGATCGGCGAGAATCCGGTGCGCCTGCTGAACAATCTGGAGAAATAGGCGGCATCCTCGTAGCCGATCATGCGGCCGATCTCGGCCACTCCGAGATCGCTGTCCTTCAACAGCTGTTGGGCTCTGGTGATCCGTGCTCTGATGATCAACTCGTGTACGGACAGGCCGGTTGCAGAGCGGACTTCGTCCCGCAGTGCGGCCGGGCTCAGTCCGAGCCGGCGGGCGCGTTCGGCCACGCTGATGTTGTCGGCCACCGATCCGCTGATCCGATCGATCACCGACTGATCTTCGATCCGCGGAGCCGTTGCGGCGCGGACCAGGCCGATGATCCGGTGCATCACGGTCGCTGCCAGCAGCTGCGCGGTGCTGCTCGGCGATCGGGTCAACCGGCGAAGTTCACCGAAGCAGTCCAGCAGTTCGCGCTCGGGTCGGTGTCGTAACGTCACCACCGGCGCCGACCGATCCCAGGCACCGTACGACTCGTAGGCACGGGAGGTGACTCCTTCGAACAACATCCAGTGCTCGGACCAGCCCCGGCCGTCCGGACCGTAACTGTGGCCGACCCCGGGGAACAGCCAGAACGCTGCCGGGGCGCGGACCGGGTGCCGGCCGGACGCGTCGACGAAGTCCCCCGCCCCGTTCGAAACGATCACCAGGGCGTAGCACGGGAGGGTCCGCTCGACCACCCGATCCCGCGGCCCCGTCGTCTTCTCGCCCGCTCCGACGCAGGCCAGGCCGGCATCACGCAGCTGGGGATCTCGAGCAAGGTAACGGCTCCACGCCATGCGCCGACGATAGTGCTGCGAGCAGGGACAGGGTAGGTTGCCGGAGCCGAGGGCTCGGGTTGGGGAAGGTGCTGCTCCAGCTGACTCTGCAGCGGATACGGGGTGCTGCGGCGCACCGACGACCGATGATCATCGTCGGACGTCCGGCCACCCGTCGCCCCACTCGACCTTGCGAGCCAGCCGATACGTTTCCTTGTCCCGCTTGGCGATGACCGCCGCCGCCGCCGTCCCGTCCCGTTGGCACAACTCGAGCCGCACTCGACCCTTCGGATACTGCGGATGACGCAACACCCGACTCTCGGCCCGCGCCGACACGTCGACGCCTGGTGGCGCGACCACCAGATAGCTGAACTTCTCGTCCTCGTACCCCAGTTCGGCACCCTTGGCCCTGCGGTGGACAGGACTGCGATTCACCCTGGCCGCGAAATGGCACCAGTCCCGATCTTGATCTTGCAGCGGACAGCGCAGCTGATGCGGACACGGCGCCACCAGGGACATCCCGGCGGCGAGAAGTTGCTCACGGGCGGAAATGATCCGACGATAGCCCTTCTTGGTGCCGGGCTCGACGATGATCAACAATTCCCCGGCCGCGTCGGCCGACGCCCGGATCACCTGCTGCTGCAGCGATTCGTCTATCTCACTGAGCAGATAGCCGACGGTGATCACGTCAGCTCGAGGCAAGGACCCGGAGCCGGACAAGGGTCCTGAGCCTGTCGAACTGGTGTCCTGAGCTTGTCGAAGCGGACCGGATCGCTCACCGAACACCATCTGCTGCCAGTGTGCCTGGCGCACCCCGGCACGATCGGCACCCGCGGCCAAGGTGCGACCGAGCTTGATCGCGGCCGGCGCCTGTTCCAGTACGGTGTGCTGCCGGATCGAGGTCCAGCGGTCGGCGACCGCCCAGATCGCGACGCCCGTACCACCGGCGACGTCCAGATGCGTGTCCGGCTCGAGATCGGGGAGTTGATCAAGGACCGCCCTGATCGCCGCGTACGTGGCCGGCATCCGGTAGGCCGCGTACGCACGCGCCTCCTGCTCACCGGCCATGATCGGCCGGCCGGGCTCGGCCGGGTGGTCGGCCTGATAGCGGTCGATCAGCCTGCCGGTGACGGTCGCGAGTCGATCTTGGTTCACTCCGGCGGTGACGCGATCGAGCGCAGCGGCCAGATCACCCGGAAGATCAGCCACAATCCTGACCTGCCCGAGCCGGGATCCTCATCAAACGGGTGATCGTCATGAGACAGCGGATCCTCATGACACCAGCGCCGTGGCGAGTTCCTCGCCGTGCTCGTCGAGCCAGGCACCGCGGCGGCGAATGACGTCGCCGACCCCCTCGTCCCACATCCGTGCCCAGCCGCCGCCGAGTCGCCGGGCCCGGTCGCGCATCAGATGCCAGGACCGTTCGGTGCCGTACCGCAGATCCTCGACCAGGACGGTCCGATCCGCAGCGTCAAGCCCGTAGGCGTCCGCGAACAGCCGGGCGCGCCGGAACGGATCCACGTCGCGCAGCCGACGGTCCCGGTCGGCCGGATCGCTGATCGGCGCCCAATAGACCAACGCCCCTTGGACTTCCTGCATCCGGGTCGAGGGACGCGCGAGGTCGAAGTCGATCAATGCGTAGGCAACGCCGTCGCGGAAGATCACGTTCTCCGGGGTGACGTCGCGGTGCCCGATGAAGTCGCTCGGATAGCTTCGAGCCGGCGGGATCCCTTCTGGGTCGGGGTTCTGCTCCAGCTCGATGTCCGGGATGCCGAAATCGATCATGGCGTCGTCCAACGACCGCAGCAGCCGCGCCACCGAGATCAACCGGCCCTCGTCGGCGATCCAGTCCGGCCGCGGGCGCCCCGCCACCTCGCCGTCGACGTAACTCAACACCGCCCGACCTTGATCATCAACCCCGAGGAACCGCGGCGCCCCGACGAAGCCGACCGACTCCAGATGATCAAGAGCGGCATGCACCAATGCCGAGTTGCTGCCCAGCGGGCCCCGTACGGTGTCCCCGACCCGTACCAGTCCCTCGGTCACATCACCACCGAGCAGCGGGATCTCCTCCCGCTCCCCCGCCGGCTCCCGATATCTGCGCACCCCGCGAACGTTACTGGAATCGAGACCTCACCCGCCGCCGGATCGCACTCCGTCCGCCGGAGGCACGAGGCTGCGGACCACCTCCTCGCCGTTCGGGCGGGGCGGTCGGGACCGTCGCCGGAAACCTGAACATGCGGACGCAGTGGCCCTATCCGGCTCCGGCCCCCGATTTTCGCCCACGGCGTCCGCATTCCCAGGTATCCGTCGGCGCATCTGTCAGCGGAGGTGCCGAGGCGAGGAGATCCATGGAGGTGACCACGGCGGAGGTCTGGCTCTGGTGGGTCGCCCCCAGAACGCGACCTACAGCAACCAACCCAGCGGCAGCGGCACTCCGGTGGACGTCATCCAATCAGTAGCGGTACAACTCCGGCTTGTACGGCCCTTCGACCGGGACACCGAGGTAGGCGGCCTGGGTCGGAGTGAGTTCGGTGAGCTTGACACCGAGGGCATCCAGATGCAGCCGGGCGACCTTCTCGTCCAGCGCCTTCGGCAGCGTGTAGACGTCGGTCGGGTAGTCCTCGGGCTTGGTGTAGAGCTCGATCTGAGCCAGCACCTGGTTGGTGAACGAGTTACTCATGACGAAGCTCGGGTGCCCGGTCGCGTTGCCGAGATTGAGCAGCCGGCCCTCGCTCAGGATGATGATCGAGTGCGCCCGATCGGTGCCCGCCTCGAAGGTCCACTCGTGCACCTGCGGCTTGATCTCGTCCTTCACGATGCCCGCGATCTTGGCCAGCCCGGCCATGTCGATCTCGTTGTCGAAGTGGCCGATGTTGCCGACGATCGCCTGGTGCTTCATCCGGCTCATCTGATCGGCGGAGATGACGTCGCGGCAACCGGTGGTGGTGACGAAGATGTCGCCGTAGCTCAGCACGTCCTCCAGCGTCGTCACCTGGTAGCCGTCCATCGCCGCCTGCAGCGCGCAGATCGGGTCGATCTCGGTGATGATCACCCGGGCGCCCTGCCCACGCAGCGATTCCGCGCAGCCCTTGCCGACGTCGCCGTAGCCGCAGACGACCGCGACCTTGCCGCCGATCAGCACGTCGGTGGCCCGGTTGATGCCGTCGATCAGGGAGTGCCGGCAGCCGTACTTGTTGTCGAACTTGGACTTGGTCACCGCGTCGTTGACGCTGATCGCCGGGAACAGCAGCGATCCCTCGCGCGCCATCTCGTACAGCCGGTGCACGCCGGTGGTGGTCTCCTCGGTCACGCCCATGATCGCCGAACCGATCTCCACCCAGCGCGACGTGCCGGACGAGATCGACTTCTTCAGCTGGGCCAGGATGACGCCGAGTTCCTCCGGATCGTCCGGGCCGGGCTGGGGCACCGCGCCGGCCTTCTCGTACTCGACGCCCTTGTGCACCAGCAGGGTCGCGTCACCGCCGTCGTCGAGGATCATGTTGGGCAGTTGCTCGCCCCAGTTGAAGATCTCGGCCGTGCACTCCCAGTACTCCGGCAGCGTCTCGCCCTTCCAGGCGAACACCGGTACGCCCTGCGGATCGTCCGGCGTGCCGTCCTTGCCGACCACCACGGCGGCTGCGGCGTGGTCCTGGGTGGAGAAGATGTTGCAGCTGGCCCACCGCACCTCGGCGCCGAGCGCGGTCAAGGTCTCGATCAGCACCGCAGTCTGCACGGTCATGTGGATCGACCCGGCGATCCGAGCACCGGTCAGCGGCTTGCTGGCTCCGTACTCCGCCCGCATGGCCATCAGGCCGGGCATCTCCTGCTCGGCGAGGGTGATCTCCTTGCGGCCGAACTCGGCCAGGCTCAGATCTGCGACGCGATAATCCATGGCCGCAGCTTAGGTGAGGTGGCCAGGTGGCCGGAACCCCGATCACTGCTGGACTATTCGTCGACGCTGCGGAAGGCTTGGCGATCATGGAGTACACCCACTTGGGCCGTACCGGCCTGTCCGTTTCCCGGCTCTGCCTCGGCACGATGAATTTCGGCCCGCAGACCAGCGAATCCGACTCACACAAGATCATGGATGCCGCGCATGACGCCGGCATCAACTTCTTCGACACCGCGAACGTCTACGGTCGACAGGTCAGCGTCGGCAAGACCGAGGAGATCATCGGCAACTGGTTCGCCTCCGGCGGCGGCCGTCGCGAACGTACGGTGCTCGCGACCAAGCTCTACGGCGAGATGCCGTACGAGGGTCAGCCCGACGCCGGCTGGCCGAACGAGGGCAAGCTGTCCGCCCTCAACATCCGCCGGGCCATCGACGCCAGCCTGCAGCGGCTGCAGACCGATCACCTCGACCTGATCCAGTTCCACCACGTCGACAGGGCGACGCCGTGGGAGGAGATCTGGCAGGCCTGCGAGACCGCCGTCGCGCAGGGCAAGATCCTCTACGTCGGCTCGTCCAACTTCTCCGGCTGGCACATCGCCCAGGCGCAGGAGGCGGCCAAGCAGCGACATTTCGTCGGCCTGGTCAGCGAGCAGTCGTTCTACAACCTGCTGGTCCGCGACATCGAGCGCGAGGTCATTCCGGCCGCGCAGTACTACGGGCTCGGCGTAATTCCGTGGTCGCCGCTGAACGGCGGCCTGCTCGGCGGCGTGATCAAGAAGGAGCGCGACGGCGTACGGCGTTACGAGGGCCGGGCCAAGGACAACCTCGAAGCCAATCGCGAAGCGCTGACCGCCTACGAGGACCTGGCCGACGATCTCGGCGTCGAACCGGGCGAACTCGGGCTGTCCTGGCTGCTGCATCGTCCCGGGATCACCGGGCCGATCATCGGTCCGCGCACCGCTGATCAGCTCAGCGGCGCACTCCGCGCGGTCGAGCTGAAGCTGGAGCAGTCCACCCTCGATCGACTCGACGAGCTCTTCCCGGGTTACAAGACCGCCCCGGAGGACTACGCCTGGTGACGCCCTGCCGACTTCTCAGCGTGGGCTGACGCCGCCCAACGCTGACAAGTCGGCGCGGACCCCGGTCAGGTCCTCGGCGACGGCCCACACCGATCGGGCCAGGTCGACGCCGCGGGCCGACCGTGGGTAACGCGCCGGTCCGGTCGGGCCGGTCAGATGACCGAGCCCGCTCGGACCGTAGTAACCACCCTGAACGGCGCCCGGATCGGCAGCCGCGAACAGCAGCGGTTCGGTACCCTCCGGCGGCTGCTGCACCGGCAGCGGCCCGCTGAACTGCAGGATTCGCCGCGGCTTGTCCCGGCCGAGACTGGCGCCGGACACCTGAAGATTCGTCTGCGTGTAGCCCGGATGCGCCGCGGTGCTGAGCAGCGGCCAGTCCGCCGCACTCGCCAACTCGGCCAGCCGCTTGGTCAGCAGCAGGTCCGCGAGTTTGGACTGGCCGTAGGCCAGCCACGGCTGATAGCCGCGTTCGAACTGAAGATCCCGGAAGCGGATCCGGCCGATCGTCGCCACCCCGCTGGACATCGTCGCCACCCTCGGCTGCGGCGCGGCCAGCAGCAGCGGCAGCAACCGGACCGTCAGCGCGAACGGACCGAGGAAGTTGGTGCCGAACTGAAGTTCGAAGCCGTCCTCGGTCAGGAACCGCCGGGGCGGCACCATCACTCCGGCGTTGTTGATCAAGACGTGAATCGGCCGGCCGTCCTTGATCAACTCGTCGGCGAACCCGGCCACACTGCTCAGACTGGCAAGATCAACTCGCCGGACCTCCAAGCGGGCTTCGGAATTCTCGGCGAGGATCTCGTCCCGGGCAACCTCGCCCTTCTCCGGCGAACGGACCGCCATGATCACCTCGGCGCCGGCACCGGCAAGCCGTTTCGCCGCCTCCTTGCCGGTGCCACTGTTGGCGCCGGTGATCACGAAGCGCCGGCCGGATTGATCAGGAACCTCGTACATCAAGCACTCCTCGAGTCATGACGGGCAACGGACCGTCGGTCGCTGGCAACCTTAAAGGACCGGCGGTCTGTTAGCAAGAGACCACTGGTCCGCTATGATCACGGCATGCCGTCCTTCCAGCGTGCTCACAGTGAGGAGCAGCGAGCCGCCCGCCGGTCGGCGATCCTGCAGACCGCCGCTGTGATGCTCACCGAGATGCCGGTGGCCGCGCTGAGCCTGAACGAGCTCAGCCGCCGAGTGGGTCTGGCCAAGTCGAACGTATTGCGCTACTTCCCAAGCAGGGAAGCGATCCTGTTGAGTCTCTTGACCCGCGAGTCGGCCGGGTTGGTCGCCGAGGTGAGCGAGCAGCTGAAGCGAGCGGACCGGCGACGTACGGTCTTGCGGCGCAGCGAGATCGTCGCCGACGTGTTCGTCGCGGCCCTCGCCGACCGCCCGGTCCTGTGTGACCTGCTGAGCGCCCAGGCCGGTGTGCTGGAACGCAACATCACCGTCGAAGTCGCGACCGAGTTCAAGCGAGCCTCGATCGATCAGGTCCGGTTGCTGGCCGAGGTGGTGCACCGGCAGCTGCCCGAGCTCGCGGTGCCGGACTGCAGCCGGCTGATCGGCGCGTCACTGCTCCAGATCGGCGCGGTGTGGACGCATTCGCAGCCTGCGGAATCGGTGCAGGCGGTCTATCACGAACACCCGGACCTGGCCGTCTTCCCGGTGGACTTCGCCGACACCATGTACGCGTTGATCGTCACGTTCGCGGCCGGCCTGCTGGTCCGTTCGAAGGCGATCTGAACACGTTCTGTCGGAGCCGTCCCCTAACCTCGTGCACCCGGGCCGATCAGGAGGGCCGAACACGAACGAGGGAGTCTCGGATGAGCAATCGGCAACGTCGTCGCAACGACCGTTCCAGGTCCCGGCCCTGGTCGCCCGCCGGTGGCGAGTCCGCCTTTGTCCGTCCCGACGCGAGAGCCCATCCGCGGATGGCCGAGCGGGCGCACGCCCAGGCCATGGCCGAGCAGGTGCGCTACGTGATCGATCTGGGCATCCGCGACACCGCTCCCGACGTTTCGGCCGTCGTGGCCGAGCAGGTGTTGATCGAGCTCGAACAGCTCAGCGTCGGGGCACCGGCCGACTGGCTCGACCCTCGATTCGTGATGGCCGAGGAAGTGCTGACCATGATCGGCAACCGCTGGGAGTCCGGCTGGCAGCCCGCCGATCTGCTGCACTATCTTCGGCGCGGCACGCCACGACTCGACGATCTGGGCGCCGCCGGCGTTCTCGAGCAGCACCGTCGTAGCGGGTTGGCCGCCCGGGCACCGGCCTGGTGGCGGGCCCAGCTGCCCGGCAACTTCGACGTCCCCGCAGCGGGTCCCGGCCGGGCCGGCTGGTTATTTTCGGCCGATGCCGATCCGCTCCGGCGTTGGCGTCGGGCACTGTCGCTGATGCGGCAGCTGCGCCGAATGCATCGGCTGGCGCCGCTGGGTCCGCCGCCGTCGGCGTGGCGCGACGAGACCGAGCCGGGAGGATCCCGGTCACCGTTCGCGTCTGCCCGGCCGTCGTCGCAGCGCTACGGCTCGTCCGCCGTCGATCCTGGGCTGCTGGGCCGGGTCCGGGCACTGCTGGCCAAAGCGGAGTCGACCACCTTCTCCGCCGAGGCCGAGGCCCTGACGGCCAAGGCGCAGGAGTTGATCAGCCGGCACGCCATCGACGAGGCACTGCTGCAGTCCGAGTCGGCGTCCGCCTACCAGGTCAGCGCGCGACGGCTCTACATCGACAACCCGTATGCGCTGACCAAGGCCACCCTGGCCCAGCGGGTGGCCGAGGCGAACCGGGTCCGGGCGGTATGGGACGAGCAGGCCGGAGCCAGCACCATCGTCGGGATGGCGGGCGACCTGGAGCAGGTCGAGTTGCTGTTCACCTCACTGCTGGTGCAGGCGGTTCGGGCGATGACCGAGCACGGCGACGGCAGCCGGACGGGCAGCGTCAACCGCTCGGCCGGCTTCCGGCGCTCGTTCCTGCTCGCCTACGCCACCCGGATCGGCGAACGGCTGAGCGAGACCGCCGAACGGGTCGCCGCGGAGTACGGCACCGACCTCGTCCCGGTCCTGGCCGAGCAGCAGGAGGCCGTCGACCAGGAGCTGCGCCGGATGTTCCCCTCGATCAGCAGCGGCGGTTCCCGTCGCGTCGACGCCCGCGGCTGGCACGCGGGGACCGCCGCAGCCGATCAGGCCGTACTGCCGAGGGGCCGCCTCGCCTCCGGCTGACCGGACGGAGTCCCTCACCAGCAGCGGCAGCGGACTAAGGTGGTGGACTAAGTCATAGGAGCTCCCATGGTGACCATCAACGTCCACGACGCGAAGACTCATCTGTCCCGGCTGCTGGAACGCGCCCATGCCGGTGAGGAGATCATCCTCGCCAAGTCCGGCATCCCGTACGCGCGTCTGGTGCCCCTTGCTCCCAGCGAAGCGCGAGAGCCCGGGGGGCTCGACGGCTACCTCGGCGAGTCGTTCTTCGACTCGCTGCCCGACTCCGAATTGGACGCTTGGGAAGGTGACTCGTGAGCCGGGTTCTCCTCGACACCCATGCGCTGTTGTGGTGGTTCACCGACGACCCCAGGCTGTCGTCGGCGGCCCGTTCCGAGATCGCTTCGATCGACAACCAGGTCTTTGTCAGTGCCGCGAGCGCATGGGAGATCTCGACAAAGCAGCGCCTGGGCAAGCTCGACGAGGTGCCGGAGGCGACGGAGCGCTATCCGCAGCTCGTCGCGCTCAACGGGTTCACCCCACTGCCCGTCGAACAGCGGCACGCGCTGACAGCCGGCAGTTTCGATGTGGTCCATCGCGATCCGTTCGACCGCATGCTGGCCGCCCAGAGCAAGCTCGAGTCGCTTCCGCTTGTGACCAAGGACCCGGCCTTCCAGCTGTTCGAGATCGAGACCCTCTGGTGACGCCTCAGGCGGCGAGTTTGCGCAGGGCCAACTCGTAGCCGTCCAGGCCGAGGCCGGCAATCACCCCGGTGGCGTAGGCGGAGATCACCGAGTGGTGCCGGAATTCCTCCCGGGTGTGGATGTTCGAGATGTGCACCTCGATCAGGTCGGCGGTGCGCTGGGCCACCGCGTCGGCGATCGCGATGGAGTAGTGGCTCCAGGCGGCCGGGTTGAGCACCACCGGGATGGAGTAGTCGGCGGCCTCGTGCAGCCAGCCGATCATCTCCGCCTCGGCATCGGTCTGCCGGACCTCGACATCGAGTCCGAACTCGGCCCCGACCTTGATCAACTGGGCGGCAAGATCATCGTGCGTTGTCGACCCGTACGTCTCCGGCTCCCGCTTGCCCAACCGGCCCAGGTTCGGCCCGTTCAAAACCAGCACTGCCCGCTGCCCCATCCGTCCTCCACCCATAGCTCCCGCGCACCTACGGCTCTCCCGCGCAGGTTAGTACGTCCGCGGGAGGACCGTGGGTGCGCGGGAACGATCCGGCGCCGTCGGGTGGGTGCGCGGGAACGGAATCGGACCGGGCGGGTCAGTGCGAGGGGGCGGCGGGGCGCTCGGGGCGGGGCGCGGGTTGGTAGTCCTTGACGTAGATGTCGGGCTCCAGGTAGAGCGCGGTCACCATCGGTTCGGCGGCCCGGATGGCCGACTCGGCGCGATTGATCAGCCCCGCGACCTCGGTGGCCGAGTCCTCCGGGCTGACGGCGATCTTGGCGGCGACCATGATCTCCTCCGGACCCAGATGCAGAGTCTTCATGTGGATCACCCGATCGACGCCCTCGGTGCCGACCAGCGCGGAGTTGATCTTGTCGATCGCCTGCGGCGAGGCGGCCTCGCCCAGCAGCAGGCTCTTCGTCTCGGTCGCCAGCGTGATCGCCACCGCGACCAGCAGCAGGCCGATCAGGGCGGTTCCGATGACGTCGAAGATGCCGTTGCCGGTGATCTTGGTCAGCACCACACCGAACAGCGCGAACACCAGCCCGATCACCGCGGCGGAGTCCTCCAGCAACACCACCGGAAGCTCCGGCGCCTTGGCCGATCGGATGAACCGGGACAACCGTTGGCTGCCCCGCGCCTTGTTGGACTCGCCGATCGCGGTCCGCAGCGACAGACCTTCGGCGATGATCGCGCCGATCAAGATCACGATCGGCACCCACCACCAGCGGCCCAAGTCGTCGTGGTGCCCGGCGAGGATCTCCTCCAGCTTGTGATAGGCCTCGTACAGCGCGAACACGCCACCGATGCTGAACATCACGATGGCGACCATGAACGCGAACACGTACCGCTCCCGGCCGTAGCCGAACGGGTGCTCCGCGGTCGCTTCCTTCTTCGCTCTCCGACCGCCGATCAGCAGCAGGAACTGATTGCCGGTATCCGCTACGGAATGGATCGCCTCGGCGAGCATCGACGACGCACCGGTCAGCGCCCAGCCGGCGAATTTCAGCACAGCGATGAAGGTGTTGGCCAGCAGCGCGGCGATGATCGCCTTGTTGCTGCTGTGTCCGGCGGCTTCGGGCTCGCCGGGCGCACCGGCCGGGGCACCGCTCGGCTCGGCGGCGGTCTCAGAACTCACGACGGTCAATCCTGCCAGATCGAACGGCCCAACCCGACCGCCAAGTAGACCGCGCCGAACAGGCCGGTCTGCAGCAGTCCGGCGTACCGATCAAGATCACCACCGCTGGTGCAGTAGATCGGGCACACCCGTACGTCGGCGGCGTCGGCCACTTCACGCAACCGGTTCTGCCAGCTGTTGGTGAGTTGATCACCGGTACCGTCGTCCAAGATCACCAACGCCGGCCGTCGTTCGGACGGCTGCGGGTTCTCGAACGGATCGTCGAAAAGATCCTTGCGGGTGACCGATGCCAGCACCGGCACCAATTCCCCCGCATCTGCGGCCAACGCAGCTCGCCCGCTGGCCGCGCGCAACGTCTCGGCCACCCGGCGGCTGGCGCGGCTGGCCAGCACCGACCCGCCCCAGACCAACGGCTGTGTCTCGGCCAGCCCGAGCGCGAGATCCTTGGCCGGATTCTCGGCCACGTCGACGTACGGGGAGCAGTCCTCGGCCACCCGGTCGAACGCGCCGGCAACGGCCTCGGCGTCCACGATCGGCCCGAGCTGCATCCGGTGCAGCGCGGCCAGCACGATCACCGCCGCCGCCAGGGTGTCTCCGGTCTTGGTCGGCAGCATGATCGCGTCCCGCCCGGACACACGCTCGGCGATCACCGATGGCTGCGGGCAGGCGATGATCAACTGGCTGCCGCGGCGGATCGCCTCACGCGCGGTCGCGACCAGGTTGGCGTCGGCGCCGTCGGTGGCCAGCACCACCACCAGATCCAGCGCACCCACCCAGCCGGGCAGGCCGTGCCGTGGCCAGGCCAGGAACGGCACCGGGCAACTCGGTTCGAGCATGGACCGGATCAGCCGGGCTTCCGAACCGGCCGCGATCACAGCTCGTGGCCGCGGCAGCTCGACCACCGCCGACAACGCCGCAGCGGCCTGTTCGGCCTCGATCCGGATCCGGGCGCCGGCCTGCGCGAGCCGGCGCAGCATGCCGTCGGCCGCCGCCAGGGCGGTGGGATCGTCCAGCAGGGAATCGTCGAAGAAGGGCATCTAGCCTCGATATTTCGTGATCTTGGTGTTGTGACCGTGGGTTGAAACACGGAAGTGCCTGTCCTGCTTGGAAGACTAGCGATTGTCTGAGTCGTGAATCATCCAAGGGGAAAGGCACTCCGCAGGTGAAGCGTAACCGAGGTGGCGGACTGGTTCTTGATCCCAGGCGTGAGTCGTTGATTTCGTCGTCGGGTGCGTTGTTGTTGACCGAGACGATCCGGGCTGCCGGTCTGGATCGGGCCTTGTCGAGGGCGTTGGCTCGGTGGCGGGCCGATCGCTACGTGCATGATCCGGGCAAGATCCTGCTCGATGTGACTGTCGCGGTCGCCCTGGGTGGGGATTGTCTGGCCGATGTGGCCGCGGTCCGGGCCCAGCCTGAGGTGTTCGGCCCGGTGGCCTCGGACCCGATAATCTCACGACTGTTCACAACACTGGCCGCCGATGTCGATGAGGTGGTGACCGCGATCCGCTCGGTTCACGCGACGGCCCGGGGCCGGGTCTGGGCCCGGCGGCGGCCGGTGTCGGGACCGTCCGGGCAGCGCGATGGCGGGCAGGTGATCATCGATATCGATCCCACGTTGGTGACCGCGCATTCGGACAAACAAGGCGCCGGCCGGACCTATAAGCGGGGTTACGGGTTCCATCCGATCTGCGCGTTCGTCGATCACGGCGAACACGGCACCGCCGACACGCTGGCCATCGATCTGCGGCCGGGATGGGCCTCGGCGATGGACAGTGCCGACCACATCAACACCCTGGACCACGCCCTGGCTCAACTCCCGCCCGGTGAACGCGACGCGGTGCTGGTGCGGACCGATTCCGGACCAGGCAACAAAGACTTCCTCGACCACGTCATCGCTGCCGGTCTGGAATACAGCGTCGGGTTCAAGGCCAGCAACCGGGTCGCGGCCGCGATCGAGACGATCCCGGACCAGGCCTGGCAGCCGGCCCTGGACAGCAACGGTGATCGGCGTGAGGGTGCCGAGGTCGCCGAACTCACCCGGTGGATGCCACCCCTGACCCGTGGCCAGGACGAGTGGCCGGCCCAGATGCGGGTGATCGCCCGCCGGGAACGGCCCCATCCCGGCGCCCAGCTGAGGTTGACCGATCACAACGGCTGGCGGGTCACCTGCTTTGCCACCAACACCCGCGGCCCGGGCTGGACCATCCCGGTGCTGGAAGTCCGACACCGCCAACGCGCCCGCTGCGAAGACCGGATCCGCGCCCTGAAAGACACCGGACTACGCAACCTGCCCTTCCACGGCTACAACCAGAACCGGATCTGGGTCGAGATCGTCGCCCTGGCAGCCGACCTCCTGGCCTGGACCCAGACCCTGGCCTTCGAACCCACCGCCGACATCCGCCGGTGGGAACCCAAACGACTCCGCTTCCGCATCCTCGCCGTGGCCGGACGCATCATCCACACCAGCCGCCGACACCTCCTGCGACTCCCACGCGGCTGGCCCTGGAACCACTACATCGACCACGCCTGGACCAGCCTGAGCACCGCCTGACCAACCAGCCCCTACCCCAACGACCAAGGACCACGGAGAACCGGCGGACACAGCGCCGGAGCCCACCCCTGCCCACACCATCGATCGAAGCCTCAACCACTACAACCATGATCAACAACGAGCCAGACGAAAGATCGAGGCTAGGCTGCGCCGCCGGTGTTGCTCGAAGGCCCGGATTCCGATCCTTCGACAGGCTCAGGACCCTTGCTCGATTGCGATTCCGGTCCTTCGACAGGCTCAGGCCCCTTGCTCGAGTCCTGAGAATCCTTGTCCGGTTGGGAGTTCGGTCCTTCGCCAGGTTCAGGACCGCGGTCGGGTTGCTCCGCGCTCTGATCGGGTCGGCCTTCGTTCCTGCTGGATGAAGGGGCCCCCTTGGGCGGGCGGGCTTCGTCGATCAACAGGATCGGGATCTGGTCCCGTACCGGGTAGGCCAGCTGGCAGTCCGGCGAGGTGCAGACCAGCTCGGAGCGTTCATGATCAACTGCCAGACTGCCGTGGCAGTTCGGGCAGGCCAGCACCGCCAGCAGTTCGGGCGCCAACTCGACGGCCATCAACTCTCCTCATCCCCGACGTGTCAGCGCCAGAAGGCGTTATAGCGCCGCCTAACGCTGACAACTCGGTCAGCTGCGTACGATCGCGAGGACTTCGTCCCGGATCTGGTCAGTCAATGATTGTGTCACCGACTCGGCGTTGAAGCGCAGCAGCGGTTCGGTGTTGCTCGGCCGGAGGTTGAACCACCAGTCCTCGGAGCTGACGGTCAGGCCGTCGGAGCGATCGATCTCGCCCCGGTCGGCGTACAGCTTCTCGATCTTGTCCAGCATCGCCGCCGCGTCCGGGACCGTCGAATTGATCTCGCCGGAGGCGAAATAGCGCGAATACTCCGCTGCCAGCTCCGACAGCGGCAGCGATGACCGGCCGACCATCGCCAGCACATGCAGTCCGGCCAGCATGCCGGTGTCGGCGCCCCAGAAGTCGCGGAAGTAGTAGTGCGCCGAATGCTCACCGCCGAAGATCGCGCCGGTCTCGGCCATCGTCGCCTTGACAAAGGTGTGCCCGACCCGGGTGGTGACGCAGCGACCGCCGTGTTCGGCCACCACCTCCGGGACTGTCCGAGAGGTGATGATGTTGCGGACGATCGTCGCGCCCGGCTCGCGGGCAAGCTCCTGCACCGCGATCATCGCCGTCACCACCGACGGGCTGACCACCTCGCCGCGTTCGTCGATGATGAAACAGCGATCGGCGTCACCGTCGAAGACCAGCGCAAGGTCTGCTCCGTGTTCGCGGACCGCGGCCTGCGCGTCCACCAGGTTCTCCGGCTCGAGCGGGTTGGGAGCGTGGTTGGGGAAGCTGCCGTCCGGATCGGTGTAGAGGCCGATCACCTCGAACGCACCGTCCCCCAGCACCGCCGGCAGGGTGTGGCCGGCCATCCCGTTGCCGGCATCGGCGACCACCTTGAGCCTGCGCAGCCCGGACGTGTCGACCAGGGCGTGCAGGTGATCGGCGTAGGCGTGCAGCAGGTCGCGGTGTTCGATGCTGCCCGGCTCGGCGACCGGTGCGGTCGGCCCGGCCAACGCGCGTTTCTTGATCTCGGACAGGATCTGCGAGTCCACCGGCAGCGCCCCCGGCTTGCAGAACTTGATCCCGTTGTACCGGCCGGGATTGTGGCTGGCAGTGAACATCGCCCCGTGCAGATCGAGGCTGCCGGAGCAGAACCAGAGCTGGTCGGTACTGGTCAGGCCGACGTCGATCACGTTCACACCGCGATCCCGTACGCCGCGGGCGAACGCCGCGCTGTAGGTCGGCGAACTGGTCCGCATGTCCCGGCCCAGCACCATCGTCCTGCCGGCCAGTTCCAGCACGTCGGCGGCGGCGGTGCCGATTGCGTACGCGCCGTCGGCGTCCCATTCGCCGTCCGGCCCGGTCACCCCGCGAATGTCGTTGGCCTTGAAGATCCCCGGTTCGATCAACGTTGCGCCCCTCCCGCAGTGTTGACGAGCTGCCAGCGATCCGGCCGGAGCTGTGACCGATGTGGCCGAAGCTGTACGGCTCGGGACCGGCGGCACGCCATGGCCCGTCAGCTTAGGGCACCAATGCAGACGCGGTGGCCGAAGCGTCACTCCCGTCGGTTTCGATCAGGCGCCGAGGTCGATAAGCGTCCGGGTCGATCAGGCGTCCGGGTCGGCCAGCACGGTCAGGTGCCCACGGCGGGCGACCTCGACCATCGACGATGCACCACCGGCGCCGAGCGTCCCCACCGCATCGTCGGTGCCGTAGTTGAGGCCGACCTCGCGGACGGCGTCGGCCAGCGCGAGCAGGTCGTCGTCGCTGGGTTCGGGGTCGGTGAAGTCGGTCGCCAGCCGGATCACTTCCCAGCCGCGCGGGGCCGACAGATTGGCCGAATGCCGGCGACACAGGTCGTAGCCGTGCGGTTCGACGTTGCTGGCCAGTGGGCCGATCACCGCGGTGGAGTCGTTGTAGACGTAGGTCAAAGTGGCTACCGCCCGCTCATCACAACCGCTGCGGGAGCAACTTCTCGACGTCACGGACTAGACCGTACCGCCGGTGGCCGGTCGGATCGAGAAGGGACACGGCAATAGACTTCACGGCATGTCCACCCGGCGGCGCGATCGACATGGCCGCGGTCTGCGCGGCCCGCTTGCGGTGCGCAATCCGCTGACCGGTACGACGGTCCGTCCGGTCCAGCCGCCGGCCCGGGCGTCCTTCTTCGACGAGGCGGTGCAGGACTCGATCGAACAGGTGAACGAGAACTGCCCGGACGTGTTGAAGGGCATCACGGTCGGCATCGAGGAAGTGCCGTTCCTGGAGACCGCGTGGTCGGGTGAACGGGTCCCGCTGGCCGCCGCGGTGGCGCCCACCCCCACCGCCTTCGGCCGGGTGGTGCTGTATCGGCGGCCGATCGAACACCGGGCCGCCAGCCGGCCGGGTCTGCAGATCCTGATCCACCGCACCCTGGTCGAGCAGTTGGCAGCCCTCACCGGGCGCAGCATCGAGGAACTCGATCCGGACGGATTGGACGACGACGACTGACCGATCGAGCTCGCCGAAACCCCGCACGTGCTGGAAACTTCCGGTTGCTTGCGACGGTCACCGGGATGCTCGTACGGGCTCGTACGACCATTGGCGACTACTGGGCGACGTGCGGGTCGTACTGGGTGCCACGAGCGCTGCCGGCCAGGCTCGGAGTGATCAACGCGGCGGCGGCCAGGCCGTTGACACTTCCGGTCAGCTGACGCAGTGTCACACCGCCGTACAGCTGGGATCCGGCCGGCGTCTTCACCTGCAGGTAGGCCGGTCCGGCCTGGGTGACGCGGCGCTCGATCGACGCACCGGGTGCCACCGGAATCCGTTCGTGGTAAAGGGAAACGCCGTCCAGGTTGATCAAGGAAACGTCCGCGGTGGCGATTGCCGAGCCGCCGTTGCTGATCGCCAACTCGGTCTCCGAACCGTCGACCACCGCGGCCGGCGCCAACCCCAGCGAGGTGATCGCCGGCTGCGCGGTGTTGATGGCGATGTCGTTCGGCTTGGTCTTGCCGATCCGTTCGGAGCGGACCGCCGAGACCACCTTCTGGTCACTGGTCACCCGGACGGTTCCGATCTGACCGGCCAGCCCCTTGGAGACCTCGACCTCCACCACCGACTGCCCCTCGACCGACGTCTCGCCGGCGTCGGCCGGGGTGAACGGGCCGTCCGGTCCGAGGATCTCGATCTTGACGTTCGCCCGCCGCTGGCCCGGATTGCTGATGATCAACTTCCGGGCACCCGGACCACCGGGAACCGCCGGGATGATCTGCTGGTTGGCCGGCGCCGCCGAGGCGGGATGCCAGTCGGCGCCGGTCGGGGTATGGTCGGCGGCGCTGCGCAGATCGCGCGCCATCGCCGACACCCGGCCGACCGAGGCATGCACGTGCACGGTCACATCACCGTCGAGGTTGCCGAGCAGGTCCTGCAACGAGACGGTCCGGCTGCGCCCGGCCGGGATCAGCAGACCGGAGCCACCGGGAACCGACAACTCGCCGTCCGGGCCGAAGAACGTCAGGTCGACCTCGGCCTGCTTGTCGTCGGGATTGCTCAGCACCAACTGGCTGCGCAGCCGGTCGGCGGCGCCCAGGCCGGTGAACCACTGGTCGACGACCGGACTGGTGCACGCGCCGAGCGACAGGCCGCGGTCCTCGCCGCTGTCGGTCGAGCCGAACACCATGCCGGCCGAGGTGCCGGCCATGATCCCGTCCGCGGTCAGTTGCACCGAGTTCTGCGGGCCGGTCAGGATCTTGCCCTGCCCCGGCGTATCCACCGACAGCGGAGCCGAGCCCTCGTCGGCGCTGCCGAGCTCGCGGCCGGTCAGCGTGCCGGTGTCGTTGGCGGAGGCCTTCGCCGCCACCGCGTACACCTGCGACTCGGCGCTGTCCGAGGACTTTCCGGCGTTCAGGGTGCCAGTTGTGCAGACCGAACTGGTCCGCCCCAGCATCGGCTGGCTGCTGCCGGCGGCCGGCGGCTGTGCGGTCGGTACGAGGTAACCGAGGAGGCCGATGCCCGTGGCGACCACGATGGCGACACCGACCGCGATCCAGCCGCGTACGGCGTTGATCGCGCTCATGCGTCCTCCTCGATCCGCGCCCGGGATGCAGCGATCGGCCGAGCCGAGATCTCCCGGGTGTCGTCGTCGTCGGGCAACTCACCGCCGCGCAGTGCCTCCAGCGTGGTGGTGCCGAGCAGGTCGCCGGAGTGTCCGTCGGTCGAGGTGGTGACGCCTCCGGAGACGGTGTTCCAGCCGGTGGTGCTGGTCAGCGAGGTCAGATCGTCGGCCATCGGCGGCAGGCTGCGCCGCATCGTCGGGCTCGCCCCGGCGGTGGCCACTCGGCGCGCGTCCTGCACCGGATCGCGCACCTCCGGACGGCGCACCGCCGGCGCGGCCAGCACGATGGTGATCAGCAGCGCGACGCCCTGGCCGATCGGGAACCACGGAATCGGACTGTTCAGCCGAACCACCAGCCGGCCGCCGGACTCGGGCATCAGGAAGCTCTGCTGCCAGTTGCCGTCGTGGGCGGGTGTCAGCTGCTTGCCGTCCAGCGTCGCGGACCAACGGGCATCGGCCGGTACGCCGAGCCGCAGCGTGCGTTGCAGGCTGCTGGCCGGGACCTGAACCGTCTCGCCGGTGCTGACCGGGTCGTCCAGCCGGGTCACCTGCTCACCCGACACCAGCCGGACCCGCGAGGTCGGCTGGCTCAGCTGCCAGACGCTAGCCGAGGTGTTGCCGCTGGCGCCGGCCAGGCCGGGGGTGTTGGTGATCCGGTTCCGGATGTCGTCATCGGCCCCGCTGACCCAGACGTAGTTGACGCCGAGATCGGACAGATCGGAGGCGACCTGGGAGTCCCCGGACCCGGAGACCAACCGGCCGACCACGCCGGCGACCTCCTGTTGGGCCTGCTGCGAGCCGCCGAAGGCGAAGCCGCGCTCGGCGGTGCCGAGCCGGTTGCCGCCCTGCTCCACCACCGAGTAGTCGGCGCGTCCGTGGGTCAGGTCGATGGCCAGGGTACGAACGGCGGCCGGGCTGTCCTGCGCGTCGACGATGTACGGCGGAATCTGGTTCAGCTCGGTCCGCTGGATCGGTCCGGTGGCACCGGCGGCAACCCACCAGCCGGCGCCGAGCAGCCCGATCAGTCCGGCCAGCACACCGGCAAGCACCGACAGCGGCTGGGCGACGGAGAAACTCTGCCGGCCCAACTGCTGGGTGTAGCCGTCCAACCCGATCGCCCCGGCCAGCACCAGCGCGCCGAATCCGAGCAGCAGATAGAGACCGACGTACGGCCTGGTCAGGGTGTCCAGGGTCGGGACGGTGACCAGCAGCCGGGACAGCACGATGGCGGCGGCGAGCGCGACCAGGCCGACCACCCAGCCGGTGATCACGGCCCGGCGGCGCGGCGAACGCAGCAGGCCGCCGAGGGCGACACACCAGATCGCGCCGAACACGATCACGCCGACCCACAGCGGCGGCAGCCCGGCCCCACCGTCGCGGCCGATCAGGAACATCCAACTCGAGGCCGGCAATGCGGTGGATTCGAGCGACGGATCGGGGCCGGTGAGCAGCCGGCCCCAGGTCCGGATCACGGTCGGCCACCACGGGCTGAGGATGACCAGCGGGACCGCGATCGCGATCACCAGCCGGCCGATCTTGCGCGGTTGCCGGGCCACGGTGAACGCGGCGACCACGGCGAGCAGCACGGCGACCAGCAGCAGGGACGGCTCGAAGGCGGCCAGTGCGGTCAGCACCAGACCGGCACCCCAGCCGCCGCGCCAGGCCTCCGGGTTGCCGACCCGGCGCAGCACCAGCGCGCGGCCGGCCACGGCCAGCAGCGGCAACAGGATCGCGGCCACACTGAGCATCAGCCGGCCCTGGTTCGTGCCGCCGAGCAGCACCGGCAGCAGGGCGTAGCTGGTGGCGGCCCAGAGCCGGACCCGACGATCGGTGATGACGCGCCGGATCAACGGGTAGACGCTGAGCAGGGCCAGCGGCACGGTGCCGATGATCAGCACGGTGACCAACCACTCGGGCTGGCCGACGAATACCGTGCCGGCCAGCGCGATCAGGCCGGTCCACGGGGCGTTGGTGCTCCCGGGCGCACCCGGGATGGCGGCGGTGAAGGTGTGCCACAGGTTGCCGAGGTCGGTGCTGACCGGCAGCAGGTAAGGACTTGTCAGCGAGCCGAGACCGATCAGTTGACGGGCGGCGACCACGGCCGCGACCACGCTCAGCAGCAGCGCGATCACGATCGGCGACAGCCACGGGCTGGTCTTCTTCTCCTCCGGCGCGCTCGGCAGCTCGTCGCTGGTCAGCTCGTCCAGGCTGGCCGCGCCGGGCGCGGAACCTGCGATCGCCACGTACCGGTTGCCGACGGCGGCGGTGATCTGGTCGATCGCGGCCTTGGCGCCGCTGAATCTGCCGGGCCGCAATCGCTGCACCGCGGCCTCGCCGCGCGGATCCGTCGTCAGTCCCTGCAGCCGTTTGCGCATCCGGACGATCCGCCGCGGGTGGCAGGCGAACGATCGCGCCGCGGCGATCTCCTCGGCCGCCCGGCCGGGCACCTTGCCGATCAGGTAGCCGACGGCGTGCACGATGCAGCCGAACACCAGCCGCAGCCAGACGAACGGCAGCGCGGGCGCCGGGGCGTGCGCGGCGACCAACGCCATCCCGAGCTCGCGGTCGACCTTGTCCGGATGCTTGCCGCCGATGCCGCTGGGACGAAGTCCGGCCCGGCCGACCTGACGGTGAACCATGGTGGCGGCGGGCGTGGTCATCACCCGATGACCGGCCAACTGGGCACGCCAGCCGAATTCGACGCCGTCGCGGAAGCCGGGGACGGCCGGATCGAAGCCGCCGAGTTGGTCGAAGACGGTCCGGCGGACCAGCATGCCGCAGCTGGACACGCCGAGTCGGCGGACCGGCTGGTCCCGCTGCCCCTGGTCGATCTCGCCGGAGTCCAGGCCCAGGTGGCGACGGCCGGAGCCGGCGATGGAGACGCCGAGTTCGCTGATCTCGTACGGCCGATGCCGGCGGCGCGGCCGGAGCAGCTTCGGTCCGGTGATGTCGATGCTCGGGTCGGTGACGACGTGGCCGAGCAGCTGCGCCAGCGCCTGCGGGGCCGGTGCGGCGTCGTCGTGCAGCAGCCACAGCCAGTCCTCGGCCCCGGCTGTGGATCCGGGCCCTGCTGTGGATCCGGGCCCTGCTGTGGATCCGGGCCCTGTCCCGGAGCCGTGTTCGGCGGCATCCTGGTCCAGCGCGGAGCGGATCGCGTCGCCGTAGCCGTAGCCGTGGCGGCCGAGGTAGACCGCGTCGAGCTCCCGGCGCTGGATGGCGTCGTCGAGCAGGTCGAGGGTGTTGTCGGTGCTCTCATTGTCGATCGCGATCACCCGGTTGGGGCGCCGGGTCAGGCCGGCCAGTGCGGTCAGGGTCTCGGAGAGCCAACCGCCCGCGTTCTGGGTGACCAGGACTGCGGTCACCCGGCAGTGGGAGATGTCGACGATCTCGGGTTCGTCGGCGGCCGAGGCCCACGCCCACGGGTCGTCGGGATCCAGTACCGCTGTCTGCGTACTGCCGTTCCCGGCCGGTGCGGAAGCGTGCTGGTTGGTGGCCGGCGGCTTGGCCGGCGCGGCCGCCGGTTGCGGGGTCGGGTGAGTTGGGGTCGATGAACCGAGGGGCGCCTTGATCCGCGGCAGGAATGCCGTCTCGCCGGCGTCCAGCGGGCTCTCGGGGTGCTCCCCGAGCGCCGGGTTGTCATCCATCACGATTGCCTGAACTACCCCTACGAAATCGTCGTCAGCAGCCGACCGGCGCGCAGCCGTACGGACACAAGAGTCAACTCCGCGCAGCCGGCATCGGGCACGCGGGCGGCCACTACTGTATGCGAGCCTCCCCGTCGGCGAGCATTCGAAGCGGTGCGGGCGGCTCAGCTGCGGCTTTGTCCGCAGCCGTTGTCGGCGCGGGCGTTCCGGTGGAGCAGGGGTGGCAGCCGGCGGGTCGGGACCGGCTGCGGGTGCTGACGTCGGTGGTCCTGGTGGACCGAGTGGCGCACGGATCGAGCGGGACGAGGCGGTTTGATCGGACGGTTCGGTAGGGGCTGGGTACGTGTTCGGGCACGTCGTGGATCAGGCCCGCGGCCGAGGGCACCGCGGACTGCGACCCGTACGAGCTAGACGGCTCGCTTCTTCAGCTTGCGCCGCTCGCGCTCACTCAACCCGCCCCAGATGCCGAACCGCTCGTCGTTGGACAACGCGTACTCCAAGCACTCGGAGCGGACGTCGCAGGACAGGCAGACCTTCTTGGCCTCACGGGTCGATCCGCCCTTCTCCGGGAAGAACGCCTCGGGATCGGTCTGCGCACACAGAGCCCGTTCCTGCCAGCCCAATGCGCCTTCGTCGTCGAAATCCGGTTCCAGCCCGAACTCCTCCATCATGGTGCCTCCTCGACCCTCGTCCACCAGTCGCCGGCCGGGTGCCCACTCGCGGTGCGGACACACCTGAACGACATAAGTGAAATTACATGCCTGTCAATACCGATAAGTCAAGTGCGCAGGTGGTACAAGGGGTCCGAATATCACACTCCGGGTCGCCGCGCGACCCGCCTGCTGAGAGCCCCCGGGCACAATCCGCGCCCTCGCCGAGGCCGTCGTCGAACCGGACCGAACTGTCCGCCGAACCATGATCAACTTCGTTCCTGGACCGACCGGCGAACCGGCCGATCCGGAAGTTGATCATGGTCGACGGACTCGTCCCGGTGCCGTTGAACGGTGGCGATCCAAGCCGGTCCGGGAGGTCTCGACCGACGCGCCCACCGAGTCACCGCGGTCGAGGAACGCATCCCGGACGGGCGGCCTCGTTGCGGGCCGATCGCGAAAATCGATCGACGGATTGCAAATCACCGGAATCGGCCGGAACAATTCCAATATCGATCACCGAATTGACCGAACTGTGATGGGCGTTAGCTGGGTTTTCAATCACCCGCCGATCCGGCCCACCGACAGCACCCAACCCCCGGCCGACCTGACGGCTCGGCGGTGACAGACTGACCCGGTGCAGATTGCGGTGTTGGCCGGTGGTGTTGGTGGTTCGAGATTCGTCCAGGGCGTCCGTCGGGCGTACCCGGACGCGACCGTGACGGTGATCGTCAACACGGCCGACGACATCACCCTGCACGGCCTGCACATCTCTCCCGACCTGGACACCATGATGTACAGCCTGGGCGGTGGGATCGATCCCGAACGCGGCTGGGGCCGGGCGGAGGAGACCTGGCGGGTCGGCGGCGAGTTGGCTGCCTACGGCGTCGAACCGTCCTGGTTCGGGCTGGGCGACCTCGACCTGGCGACCCATCTCGTACGGACTCAGATGCTGGATGCCGGCTATCCGCTGTCGACGGTGACCCAGGCGCTGTGTACCCGATGGCTGCGCGACGCCGATCAGCGGGCCCAACCGGTACAGCTGGTGCCGATGACCGACGACCGGGTGGAGACCCACGTGGTGATCGACGACCCGGCCGCGGCGTCCGGCCGGCGGGCAGTGCACTTCCAGGAGTACTGGGTCAAGCTGCATGCCGAGCCCGAGGCCCGGCAGGTGCTGCAGGTCGGCATCGACAAGTGCCGGCCCGCTCCCGGCGTACTGGAGGCGATCTCGACCGCCGAGCTGGTGCTGCTCGCGCCGAGCAATCCGGTGGTGTCGATCGGCCCGGTGCTGGGCGTGCCGGGCATCACTGCGGCGATCCGGGCGGCCAAGGCGCCGGTGGTCGGCTTTTCCGGCATCATCGGCGGTGCGCCGGTGCTGGGCATGGCGCACCGGCTGCTGCCGGCGATCGGCGTCGACGTCGACGCCGGCTCGGTCGGGCTGCACTACGGCGCTCGCCCGGCCGACGGCGTGCTGGACGCCTGGATCGTGGACACCGCCGACGCTGGGGCCTTGCCGCGGTTGCGCGAGCACGGACTGATCGCCGCCAGCACGGATCTGATCATGAGTGAACCGGCGGCCACCGCCGACTTCATCCAGCACGGCGTGAAGCTGGCCACCGAGTGATCACCATCTTCGCGCCGGACGGGATCGGCGAGGTCAATCCCGGGGACGACGTCGCCGAGGTCATCATCGCCGCGCTGCGGCAGCATGATCAACAGCTGCTCGACGGCGACGTCCTGGTGGTCACGTCCAAGATCATCAGCAAGGCCGAGGGACGATTCGCCGACGCCGAGGACCGGCAGCAGCAGATCGACTCCGAGACCGTACGAACGGTCGCTCGACGCAAGTCGATGGGCATCGTGGAGACCAAGCACGGGCTGACCCAGGCCGGTGCCGGGGTGGACAACTCCAACGTCGCGCCGGGCCGGATCCTGTTGCTGCCGGTGGATTCCGACGCCAGCGCCGAGGTCCTGCGATCGGCGCTGAGTGATCATTTCGGGGTACGGGTCGGGGTGATCATCTCCGACACCGCCGGCCGGGTGTGGCGGGTCGGGCAGACCGATCACGCGATCGGCAGTGCCGGCGTCCGGGTGCTGGACAGCTACGCCGGCCGGACCGACGATTACGGCAACGAACTGCACGTGACCAGCGTCGCCATCGCCGACGAGTTGGCCGCCGCAGCGGATCTGGCCAAGACCAAGCTCGAGGGTCGTCCGGTGGCCGTCATCCGCGGTGTCGGTGATCATGTGGTGGCGCCCGGGCCGTCGGCTCGTGACCTGCTGCGTACCGGGGACGAGGACCTGTTCTGGCGCGGCAGCCGGGAGGCCGTGCTGGGTGCGCTGTTGGCCGCGGTCGGTTATCCGGAACGCTACGAGCAGGTCGTCCGGCTCTGGGACCGGGACGAACTCTTCGCCGCAATCACCGATGGCGTCGACCTGACCGACCCGGTCCGGACCATGATCAGGACGATGATCGTCGCCGCCCAACCGCTCTGGCCCTGATGTCCCTGACCGAGTTGTCAGAAGGTAGTTGGGTTATAGGCCAACTACGTTCTGACAGGTCGGCTCAGGCGTAGGAGGTGCCGAGCCGCTCGGTGACCTCGGCGACCAGTTCCTTGATCCGCTCCGCCTCACTGATCGGACAGACCAGGGTGATCTCCGGAGTCTGCACCACCACCGTGCCGGACAGGCCGAACACCGCGACCACCCGGCCGTCCTCGTCCTGGTTGATCACCACGTTGTCCGAACTGTCCACCAGCACGCTCTGCCCGGTGGTGGCGTTGCCGTCGGCATCGCGCGGCAGCTGCGATCCGAGGGCCTCGAAGCCGCCGACGTCGTGCCAGGTGATCGGCAGCCGGACGGCGAGCACCTGGGCCGTGCCCTCACCGCGGGAAACCGGCTCCATCACCGCGTAGTCGACGCTGATCTTGGGCAGCTGCGGATAGAGCTCGCCGAGCCGACTCGGATCGGCGGTCAGGGTGGCGAGGATGTCGTACGCGTCCGGGCGCAACTGGCGGAGTTGATCAAGGAAGGTGGCGCAGCGCCAGACGAACATGCCGGAGTTCCACCAGTACTGCCCGGAGGCCAGGTAGCGCTCGGCGGTCTCCCGGTCCGGCTTCTCGGTGAAGCTGGCAACCTGGCAAACACCGGTATGACCGGCGATCGCCGAACCCCGTTGCAGGTAACCGAATCCGGTGTGCGGGGCGGTCGGCACCACACCGAAGGTGATCAAGGAATCGGCGTTCGACTCGGCCACCCGGAAGGCTTTCTGCAGCGCGGCCCGCAGAGTCGAGACCGGGTTCATGATCTGGTCGGAGGTGACCGAGGCCATCACCGCATCGGGATCGCGCTGGGCCAGCACCGCGGCCGGATAGGCGACGGCGTTGAGGGTGTCACGGCCGATCGGCTCGCCGAGGATGTTGTCGACCGGAATCTCCGGGATCTCCTCCGCGACCGCATCGCGGAAGTCGGCACCGGTGCAGACCAGCACCCGTTCGTCCGGCACCAGGCCCTGGATCCGCTCGTACGCGATCCGCAACAGGGTCTTCCCGTCGACCAGGTTGAGCAACTGCTTCGGCGTGCCCTGTCGAGAGAGCGGCCAGAGCCGGGTTCCGGCGCCGCCGGCAACGATCACCACGTAACGCATGCGGACACCCTACGGGGACTCGGACCAGCCGGGGCCCGGTGTACCGATGCGGGGTCTGTCACCATCGGCGGGTGACCGAACTCTTCAACCGGCTGCTGGCCGCCCGCAACCGTACGGCCGGAGCGTTGCCGTTGATCACCTACTACGACGAGGATCGCGGCGAACGTACGGAGTTGTCGGGGACCTCGTACGCCAACTGGGTCGACAAGACCGCCGGCTTGCTCGTCGACGAGGTGCTGATCGAGAGCGGGCAGCCCGTCCGGCTGGACCTTGCCCGGAGCGCCCCGCTGCACTGGGTGACCCTGGTCTGGGTGGCGGCCTGTTGGCGGGTCGGCTGTCCGGTCCTGGTCGGTGACGCCTCTGCCGGGTTTGGTGGGTCGGATGCCGCGGTTGTGGTGGTCGGTCCGGACTCCGCCTTCGACCAGCCCGCGGCGGGGGTCGAAACGATCGCCTGCAGCCTTCACCCGCTGGGTCTGGGGTTCACCGATCCGCTGCCGGACGGGGTGATCGACTACGGCATCGAGGTACGCGCCCAGCCGGACAGTTTCCGCGGTCCCTTTCCGGATCCTGCTGCCACCGCCTGGATCGAAGATCCGGGCCTGCACCCGACGCGACTGACCCAGGCGGAAGTGATCACCAGCAGCCCGGTCAGCTCATCATCGCCGGCCCGACGGACCATGATCATTCCGGATCCATCGGAATCACTCTGGACCAACCTCCAACGCGCCCTGGTCAACCCGGTGATCACCGGCGGCTCGGTGGTGATCATGGTCGGCGCTGCTCCCGAACGTCGCGCCCAGGTAGCCGATGCCGAGCGTGTAGAAAGCTGATCAGCCGCTCCGTCGATTCGCAGCAGATCTGAGCCACCAGGGTCCTGAGCTTGTCGAAGGACCGGGGACCACTACCACAGCCGACGCCTGGCGACCAGCCCGCACCTGAGTGCCCCGGCCCACCGCACAGGAGCACCCTGCGGACAGCGCCCCCAGACACCCACTACTCAGGACCCCCTCCTGTCAGCACGAATATGGCTGCGCAACCCCCGGGATTCGCCAACTGGTGGCGCGCGTTCCGCAGCCCCGAATCACAGGAGGCTCGGTCACCCAGAGAGTGGAATATGGGTGAGCAGGCTCCTGCAATCCGCGAGCTGACCGCACGCACGGGTACACCGCGCCAAACTCCCAACCTGTAGCAGGCCCGAGCCACCTCAGCCCTCGGATTTCAGGAGGTTCCGGTCCCCAACACAGGACTATGGGTGCACAAGCTCCTGGAATCCCGCGATCAGCGCCACGTACGCCGTGCCGCGGGAGTCGTACGGGCGGCCGACCGGGGCATGGACGCTGTCGTCGTCCATTCGAGCAGATTCGAAGGACGAACGTCACTCGTTCTGCGGGAAACCGAGGTTGATGCCGCCGTGCGAGGGATCCAGCCAACGGGTGGTGATCACCTTGCCCCGAGTGAAGAAGTGCACGCCCTCGGTGCCGTGCGCATGAGTGTCGCCGAACAGCGAGGACTTCCAACCACCGAAGGAGTAATAGGCCATCGGCACCGGGATCGGCACGTTGATGCCGACCATCCCGACCTCGATCTCGTTGGAGAATCGCCGGGCCGCGCCGCCGTCGTTGGTGAAGATCGCCGTCCCGTTTCCGTACGGGTTGGCGTTGATCAACTCGACCGCCTCCTCGAAGCTGTCCACCCGCAGCACCGACAGCACCGGGCCGAAGATCTCGTCGGTGTAGATCGACATCTCGGTGCCGACATGATCAAACAGCGTCGGCCCGACGAAGAAACCCCCGCCGTCGGCATCGGGACTCACCTCGCGCCCGTCGACGACCAACGTCGCACCGGACTGCTGGCCCGCCTCGACGTAGCCGAGCACACGCTCCTTCGCCTGCGCCGTGACCAGCGGGCCCATGTCCGATTCGCGCCGACCGTCACCGGTACGCAGTTGCTCGGTTCGCGATTTGATCTTGTCCACCAGGGTGTCGGCGATGTCCCCGACCGCGACCACGGCGGAGATCGCCATGCATCGTTCCCCCGCCGAACCGTAGCCGGCGTTCACGGCCTGGTCGGCAGCAAGATCAAGATCGGCATCCGGCAGCACCACCATGTGGTTCTTGGCGCCGCCGAGTGCCTGCACCCGCTTGCCGTTCGCCGTCGCGGTCTCGTACACGTAGCGGGCGATCGGCGTCGAACCGACGAACGAGATCGACTTGACCTGATCATGGGTCAGCAGTGCGTCGACGGCGACCTTGTCCCCGTTCAGCACGTTGAACACGCCGTCGGGCAGTCCGGCCTCCTGCCACAGCTTGGCCATCCACAGCGCGGCGCTGGGATCCTTCTCGCTCGGTTTCAGCACCACCGCGTTGCCGGCTCCGATCGCGATCGGGGTGAACCACAGCGGCACCATCATCGGAAAGTTGAACGGCGAGATGATGCCGACCACGCCCAGCGGCTGACGGACCGAATGCACGTCCACCCGGGTCGAGGCACCCTCGGTGAATCCGCCCTTCAACAGGTGCGGCATGCCACACGCGAATTCGACCACCTCGAGCCCGCGGGTGACCTCGCCGGTCGCGTCGGACAGCACCTTGCCGTGCTCGGCGGTGATCAGCTGCGCGACCTCCTCCTTGCGCTCGTTCAGCAACTCGCGGAAGCGGAACATCACCTGCATGCGCTTGGTCAGCGAGGTGTCGCGCCATGCCGGAAAAGCTTCGGCTGCAGCCGTGATCACCTGATCGGCGTCCTCGGCCGAGGCGAACGCGACCTGTCCGGTCACCGCGCCGGTCGCCGGATCGGTGACGTCTCCGAACCTCCCGGACGAACCGGAGAATTCCTTGCCTGTCGCCCAATGCGGCAGCGTCGTTGCCATGATCAATTCCTTCCCTCGTGTCGGCGGCGACTGCCGTCGCGTCATTCGGTTGGTCGGTCGACCGGCACCGGACGTGAACCGAGGTCGACCTCGACCCGGTCGCCGGTACGGATGGCCTCCACCCCAGCTTCGCAGACCGCCACGGCGGCGTACCCGTCCCAGGCGTCGGCGCCGTCGGGGCTGATGCCGCCGGTCCGCGCGGCATCGACCCAGCGTTGCAGTTCGATCGTGTACGCGTCGGCGAACCGTTCGATGAAGCCCTCCGGAATCAGTCCCGACCAGATCGCGCCCCCGGGCCCAGCCGTCCGGGTGATCCCGTGGTGATCAAGGCCGAAGACGGTGCTGCCGTTCTCGCCGACGACCTCGGTCCTGACCTCGTAGCCGATGCCGGTGCGGACGAAGATCTCCACCGTGACCAGCCGGCCGGCCTCGGTCTCGAAGATCACGATCATCGGGTCCGACACCCCGGCGGGTGCAGCCGCAGTGGCCGCCGGGCGATGCACCTGGACCGCGCGGATCTCCTCCCCCAGCAGGAATCTGGCCACATCGACCTCGTGCACCACCGAGTCCCTGATCATCATCTCGGAGTTGAAGTGATCACCGTTGTTCTTGTTCCGGTGGACGCAATGCAGCAGCAGCGGGCGGCCGATCGCACCGGAGTCGATCAACTGTTTGGCGGCGACGTACTCCGGATCGAAGCGGCGCATGAAGCCGAGCTGGACGATCTTCTTGCCCAGCTTGGCTTCCGTCTCCACCACCGCTCGCGCGGTGCGGATGCCGGTGGTGAGCGGCTTCTCGCACAGTACGGGGATGCCGCGGTCCAGGCAGGCCAGCACCTGTTCCTCGTGTACGGAGCCGGGGCTGGCGATCAACACGGCGTCGACGTCGTCGGCGTTGATCGCGGCGAACGGATCGGCTTCGACCCGGGCACCGACCTCCGCTGCAACCTCGGCCGCCCGTTCATGATCAAAGTCGTAGATCACGCTGACCCGGGCGCCGTGCACCCGGCTGCTCAGCGTTTCGGCATGGAAGCGGCCCATCATGCCCACGCCGAGCACGGCGATCCGCAGCGGGTCAGGCATGTCGGCGTCCCTGCTCGGGTCCCTGGCCCTTCGACAGGCTCAGGGATCTCGGTTCAGTGATCACTGGAGTCGACCTTCGAGGCAGGAGTTGAGGTAGGTGAAGGTGCGGCGGGCGATCGGCAGCGGCACCTCGGGCGGGCAGGGGTACATGTCCTGTTCCACGATGCCGTAGATCGGCCGGCCGAAGTCGCCGACCGCGTCGAGGATCGGAGCAAGATCGGGAACACCGGACGGCGGCTCGACCATCACGCCCAGTCTGACCGCCTCGGGAAAGGACAGATCCTCGGCCAGCACCTTGTCCCGGATCGCCGGATCGACCTGCTTCAGGTGCAGGTAGCCGATCCGCTCCGGATAGCGAGTGATCAGATCGAGGTTGTCGCCGCCGTAGTAGGCGACGTGTCCGGTGTCCAGGCAGAGATTCACGTACGCCGGATCGGTCGCCTCCAGGAAGCGTTCGATGTCGGTCTGATAGCCGACGTGGCTGTCGGCATGGCTGTGGAACTGGACCTTCAGGCCGTACTCGTCGAGGATCCGCCGACCCAACTCGTTCATGCCCGAGGTCATCCGCCGCCACTGCTCGGCGGTGAGCTCGCGTGGTTCCTTCGGCTCGCCGGTCTTGTGATCACGCCAGACGTCGGGGATCACCACGATGTGCTCACCGCCGACCGCGCGAGTCAGCGCACCGACGGTCGACACCTGACTCCAGACGTCGTCCCAGGAGTCGGGCTGGTGCAGATGCTCGAACACGGTGCCGGCCGACACCTTCAACCGGTGCGCGTCGAGTTGATCTTGCAACGCGTTCGCGTCGGTGGGCAGGTAGCCGACCGGCCCGAGTTCGATCCAGGTGTAGCCGGCGGCCGCCACCTCGTCCAGGAACCGGCCGGGGTCGACCTGCTCCGGGTCGTCGGCGAACCACACACCCCAGGAGTCCGGGGCGGACCCGATGGTGATCGGTTGTTGGGTCACTGCGTTCCTTTCCTGCCCGGTAAGGGGCCCTGAGCCTGTCGGAAGGCCTTGCTCAATCCACCGAATCCAAATAGATCCGCTGGTCGCTCTTGTGGTCGCGGTAGCTCTTGTACGCCTGCTGGGTCGACTCCAGCGTCGACACCTCACTGACCGGCACGTCCCACCAGGACCGGGAGTCCGGCGCATCGATGAACGGGTCCGTCTCGACGTGGATCACCACGCTGCGCTCCGCGCGCTTGGCCGCCTTGATCGCCGCCACGAACTCGTCTGCCGTTCCGGCGGTGATCACCTCGGCGCCCAGGCTGGCCGCGTTGGCGGCCAGGTCGATCGGCAGGAAGTCGCCATCCAGCCGGCCGGACGCGCCGCGGTGCCGATACCGAGTGCCGAATCGCTGTGAGCCGAGGGATTCGCTGAGCGATCCGATCGAGGCGAAGCCGTGATTCTGCACCAGGATCACGACCAGCTTGACGTCTTCCTGGATCGCGGTCACCAGCTCGCTGGCCAACATCAGATAGGACCCGTCGCCGACCATCACGAACACGTCCCGGCTCGGATCGGCCAGCCGTACGCCGAGCCCGCCGGCGATCTCGTAACCCATACAGGAATATCCGTACTCGACGTGATAGCCGCCGACGTCGCGGGTCCGCCACAATTTGTGCAGATCGCCGGGCATCGAACCCGCCGCACAGACCACGACGTCGCGCGGATCGGAATGCTCGTTGACCATCCCGATCACCTCGTTCTGGCTGAGCAGGTGAGCCGAACCGTCCGGCGCTCCACCGTCGACCCGCACGGCCGGATGACAGGCGTCGTCGACGATCTTGTCCCACTCGGCCTTGAGTTCGGTGATCTTGCTCCGGTAGCCGTCCTCGGTCCGGTGACCGGAAAGCCGGGAAGCCAAGCCAGTCAAGGAGTCCCGCGCATCGGCCAGCAGCGGCAGTCCCGATTCCTTGATCGAATCCAGTCCGGCCACGTTGACGTTGACGAACCGTACGTCCGGGTGTTGGAAGGCAGACCGGCTGGCCGTGGTGAAGTCCGAGTAGCGAGTCCCGATGCCGATCACCAGATCGGCCTCGCGGGCGATCGCGTTGGCCGCGGTGGTGCCGGTGGAGCCGACCGCACCCAGGCACAGCGGATGATCATCGAGCAACGCACCCTTGCCGGCCTGGGTCAGCCCGACCGGGATCCGGGTCTGGTCGACGAAGTCCCGCAACGCGTCCTCCGCCTGGCTGTAATGCACCCCGCCGCCCGCCACGATCAGCGGCCGCTGCGCGTTCTTGATCAACTCCGCGGCCCGATCCAGCAGCGCCGGCTCGGCCTGCGGCCGGGCCAACCGCCAGACTCTGGGCGCGAACAACGCTGCCGGCCAGTCGTACGCCTCGGCCTGCACGTCCTGCGGGAAGCACACCGTGACGGCGCCGGTCTCGGCGACGTCGGTCAGCACCCGCATCGCGCCGAGCAAGGCGGCCGGCAACTGCTCGGGTCGCTGCACCCGGTCGAAGTAGCGCGACACCGGCCGGAACGCGTCGTTGACCGAGACGTCACCGGCGTCGGTGCGCTCCAATTCCTGCAGCAGTGGAGTTGCGGCCCGGTTGGCGAATCCGTCAGCCGGCAGCAACAACACCGGGATCCGGTTGATTGTGGCCAGCGCGGCGCCGGTGACCATGTTCGTCGCCCCCGGCCCGATGCTCGTCGTCACCGCGTAGGTCTGCGTGCGGTTGCGAGCCCGGGCGAAGCCGACCGCCGTGTGCACGGCGCCCTGCTCGTTCCGGGACAGGATGTACGGCATGCTGCCCGGCTCGTCGGTGGATTCATGATCGATGTCGGCCTGCAGCAGCGCCTGGCCCAGCCCGGCGACGTTGCCGTGGCCGAAAATACCCAGGCTAACTGGGATCAGCCGCTGTCGGAGTCCGTCGCGTTCGCTGTACTGGTTGGCCAGGAACCGGATGGTCGCCTGTGCGACCGTCAGCCGTACGGTCTGCTCGGACATCGGTGCCGCTCCTCGGGTGTCGGTGGTCATCGTCGGCCGGTCAATCGCGGATCGAGTTGCTGGGAGTCCCAACTCGCCCGGACGAAGCGGTGGTCGGGATGATCGGAGATCAGCCAGGCCCGTTCGGCGGCCGGGCCGGCCATCACGTTCAGGTAGTACATCTCGAAGCCGGGGGCGGCCACACACGGACCGTGCCAGCCGTACGGCACCAGCACGGTGTCGCCGTCGCGGACCTCGGTCATGATCTTGATCGGCCGATCGTCCGAGGCGCGGGTCTGCATGTAGCCGAAGCCCGGTTCACCTTGGGGGCCGGATCCGATCTCGAAGTAGTAGATCTCCTCCAGCTCGGACTCGACCGGCCCGCCATGATCATGTTTGTGCGCCGGGTAGGAGGACCAGTTGCCGTCCGGCGTGATCACCTCGCAGGCGATCAACTTGCCGGTGTCGAAGGAGCCGACGGTGCCGAAGTTGCGGACCAGCCGGCTGGACTGGCCGGCGCCGCGCAGCTCGACCGGCACGTCGCCGGCAGCCCCGTAACGGAACGGCAGCCTGGTCTGGGTCCGGGCGCCGCAGAGAGCGAACCGGCCCCCGGCCGCCGACCCGACGGTCACCTGCGAATCGACCGGCAGGTAGCTGAAGTCGCTCGGTCCGGCGAACACCGATTCCCGCCCCACCAGCCGGTGGGTCTCGTGGCCGCAGCCCACGACCGCACTGCCGGCAAGCGGGATCAAGATCATCTCCTCTGCGCCGGTGTGCAGCCGGTGTTCCTGACCTCCTTCCAGGGCGAGGATCCGCAGACTGGAGTAGCCCCACCCGGCCGACTCCGGGGTCACCTGCAGCAGGTAGTCGTCGACCGCGGCCGTGCCGGCAGGCAACACCCAGCGCTCGGCGGTCATCGGAGATCTTCCTTCCTGGGAAGGGATTCCATCCTCGGATGAACCAGTCGGGCGGCGATGTCGACGGCCGCCGCGACGTCGTCGTCGCGGGGGTAGAGCAGGCTACGGCCGACCACCAGACCTCGTACCGGAGGCAGCGCCAGCGCAGATTGCCAGCTGGCATAGGTGAGGTCGGCGTCCTCGGCCGGATCGCCGCCGAGCAGCAGGGTCGGCAACGTGGTCGCCGCGGCAACCTGCTCCATCCGTTCGGTCACCGGCAGCTTCAACCAGGTGTACGCACTGGAGGCGCCCAGACCCTGCGCGATGGCCACCGATCTGATCACCGCCTCCGGGCTCAGGTCGTTGATCAACTTGGTGCCGGCGGCGGCGCGCCGGCTCAGGAACGGCTCCAGCATGGCGATCCGCCCGGACCGATTGAGTTCGTTCACTGCGGACGCGCAGGCCTGCAGGGTGTCCGCGGTTCCGTGATCATCCAGTACCAACCGGAGCAGCATCTTGCCGCCGTCCAGCCGGCCGGCGTTGATGCCGGCCACGTCGTAGCCGGTCATCCGATCATCGGCCTCGAACGCGGCACCGGCCAGCCCGCCCCGATTCATCGAGCCGAAGATCAACTTGTCCCGACAAGCGCCCAGCAGGAGGAGATCTTCGATGATGTCGGCGGTTGCCAGCACCCCGTCGACTCCGGGCCGCGACAGCGCAATCATCAACCGGGACAGCAATTCCGTACGATCGGCCATCGCGGTGGGCCGGCCGAGCGCCGACAGCGAACCGCGGGCCGGATGATCACAGGCGATGATCATCAACCGCCCGTCGACCGGCAGCCCAGGGCTCGTCCGGGCCGCCAACAGCCGCCCGATCCGTCCAGGGTCGGTGAGCCGAAGGTCGGTCAGCTCGGCGATCGTGACCCGATCGGCGGACGGATGTTCCAGCACGGCCTCACCGGTCATGATCGAATCGCCGTTCTTGCCGGGCCGGGCATCGGGGCAGCAGAACCAGCGTCCGGGTGGGTGGCCGCGTCGGCGAGGCCCGCGTTGGGATCGCCACCGGCCAACAGGGTGTCGATCTCTTCGGCGGTCGGCATCGCGGTGGAGCACTCCAGCCGGGAGGCGACGATCGCTCCGGCGGCGTTGGCTCGCTGCAGCACGGTTCCCAGCGGCCAGCCGGCCAGCAGCCCGTGAGCCAGCGAACCGCCGAACCCATCGCCGGCGCCGAGGCCGTTCATCGGCGTGATCATGATCGGCGGCGACACCACCCGCTCGGTACGGGTCTTGGCCAGCACACCGTCCGGCCCTTGCTTGACGATGGCCAACTCGACCCCGGCTTCCAGCAGCGCATCGGCCGCGCGTTCAGGATCGGACTCACCGACCGCGACCTCGCACTCCTCCCGGTTGCCGACCGCGACGTTGACCTGCGGCAGCACCTTGGCGATCTGTGCCCGAGCGGCCTCGGGCGACTCCCAGAACATCGGCCGATAGTCAAGATCAACAACGGTGAACGGCTTACGCTGCCGCGCCTCCAGCACCGCGAAATGTGTTTCCCTGCTGGGATTCTCGCTCAACCCGGTGACCGAGATCCAGACCAGATCGGATCCGCGGACGGCATCGAGATCGACGTCGGCCACGCGCACCTGCAGGTCGGGTGCCGACGGCTTGCGGTAGAACCAGATCGGGAAATCGTCCGGCGGGAAGATCTCGCAGAAGGTGACCGGAGTGGCGTATTCGGTGTTGGTCACCACGTGCCGGTCGTCGACCCCGAGGTCGACGAGTTGGCGGCGAACATAGCGGCCGAACGGGTCGTCGCCGACACCGGTGATGATCGCCGCGCGCCGTCCGAGCCGGGCGGCGGCGACGGCGACGTTGGCGGTGGTGCCGCCGAGGTACTTGCCAAAGGAGGTCACGTCCTCGAGCCCGACGCCGATCTGCTGCGGGTAGATGTCCACTCCGCTGCGGCCGAAGGTCAGGACCTCGTGCCCGACGGCGCCGTCGCGCCGGGCGCGGGAGCGATCGTCCGGCTGCCTGCGGGATCGGTCATCAGCTCGTACCGGTTCGGCCATGGGCACAGCCAACCAGCCCGGACCACCCAAGGTCAAGCTTTGTCCAGACAAACAGTCAATAGTCCAACATCGGACCGATCTGGTTAAGCTGCGCGCATGGTCGACCCTGGAGCGGACATCTCCGCCCCGAATGCCGCCGGCCCGCCAACCGCACCGAAGGGCGTGCAGGCAGCGGATGCCGGCAGCACGACGAACGCGCCCGGCGAGCCGACGCCGACCGCCCCTCGGCAGCTGCCGATCATCCTGGACCGCAACAGTCCGGTGCCGCTGTATCACCAGCTGGCACAGGCGATCGAGGCCGCGATCCGTTCCGGCGAACTGTCCCCCGGCGATCGCCTGGAGAACGAGCTGTCGATGACCACTCGGCTCGGTCTGGCCCGGCCGACCGCGCGGCAGGCGATCGGCGAGCTCGCCCGCAAGGGGCTGGTGGTGCGTAAACGCGGGGTCGGCACTCAGGTGCTGAGCCCGCGGATCAATCGCGAGACCCGCCTGTCCAGCCTGTACGAGGATCTGCAGGCGGCCGGCCGGCGGCCGGAGACCCGCCTGCTCTCGTACGAGCTGGGGGTGTCTGCCGAAGACCTACTGTCCAGCGGCGTCGAGCTGGCCGAGACCGAACTCAGCGGTGAGTTCCTAAAGATCACCAGGTTGCGGATCGCCGACGGGCTGCCGCTGGCGATCCTGACCAACCATCTGCCGGCACGGCTGGCGGTCAGCGAAGCTGATCTTGCCGGCACCGGTCTCTACGCGGCGTTGCGCGCCCGCGGGGTCAATCTGCGGGTCGCCCATCAGACGGTCAGCGCTCGGTTGATGACCGCCGACGAGGGCAAGCTGCTGGCCGAGCGCCGACCGGCAGCCTGCCTCACCGCACTCCGGGTGGTGTACGACGACAGCGGCCGGTTGGTCGAGATCGGCCAGCACGTCTACCGCGCCTCGCACTACTCCCTCGAGGTCTCCCTCGCCCCTTGAGCTCGACAGGCTCCTGAGCCCAATGGCTGCTGAGGTCGATGCCCCTGAGCTCGATGGCTGCTGAGCGTGTCGAAGGGCTGAGTCAGCCCAACGTGTCGGTCAGGAACCGGTAGCTCTGGGCGATGCCGTCGAAGATGTCGCCCTCGTAGTGATCGAATTCGATCACCGCGTACGGCAGCTCCGGATTGGCTGCCAGCACAGCGGCCAGCGGCACGTCGCCCTGTCCGGCCGGCTGCTGGTCCGACGGCATGTCGGCCGCGGTGATGCCCGGACGCATCGGCCCGTCCTTGATGTGCACGGCAATCACCCGATCACCCAGTTTCTCCAACAAGGCAACGGGATCGGCGCCACCGGCCGTGGCCCAGTAAAGATCAACTTCGAGCAACACCGCCGGATCGAGCAGGCCGGCGAAAACCTCCAGCGCGGGCCGGCCGTCGATCTGGGTGGCGAACTCGTGATCATGGTTGTGGTAGCCGACCTTGAGACCGAATTCCGCGGCCTGCTTCGCGCTGGCGTTGAGCCGCTCGGCGTTGCGTTGCACGTCGTCGGCGGTCGCCCAGCGACTCGGAGCGACGAACGGATCGATCACCACCTGCACGCCGAGGGTGTTGGCGGCGGCGAAGACCTCCTCGGCCGGCGGCACCGACAGCAGGCCGTCAGGTGTGGCGACGCCCTCGTTCTCGATCAAGATCGCGTGCGCGGTCGGCGCGCTCAACCCGTACGCGTCGAACGACTTCTTCAGCTCGTCCGCCCGGCGGACGAAGTCGAACGCCTCGACGGTCCGCAGTCCGATCTCGAACAGCCGCCGCAGCGACCCGTCGAGGTCGGCATCGAGCTGGGCATGAATCGAGTAGAGCTGTACTGAAATTTCGGGCTTGGACACGTGCCGTTCCTTCCGTTGGGATGTCGCGGCCATGGGACCAACTGATTGCCGATGCCGCTGGGGATCAAGCTAATTGACGTCGGCGCGAGGTACGACGCCGCCCCGGCCGCCGACCGGCCGCGACCCCTGACGCGCCCGTCCGGATGCCTGCGGCGCTCGTAGACAATCGTAGACAAAATGAGGCTACGGTGGCCACATGAAAACGATCTCGATCGGCCAGCTGCGACAGAATCCTGCGCCGATGATTGCCGACCTCGAATCCGGCGAGGTCTACTCGCTGACCCGACACAACCGGGAGATCGGCCGGATCATCCCGACGGCCTCGTCTGCTGGCATCGTGCCTCGCAAGGTCAATTCGCCCGCCAGAACCCGTGAGATCCGCCGGCATGAGCTGCGAAGCGCCACGTCGATCGATGAACTTCTTGCGTCCGACAAGGGCGACTGGTGACCCACTTCTATCTGGACAGTTCGGTCGCCGTCAGGATCCTGCTGGGTCACTCGCCGGAGGCCGCCGAGTGGTTCGATCTCACGACCGCTTCAACCGATCGGATCGTCTCGTCGCGCATCCTGCGCACGGAAGTGACCAGGGTGCTGCGCAGAGAGGATCTGCCCGTTGCCGACCGTGATCGGATTCTCGATCACATCGACATCATCCCGATTGATCATGCAGTCCTGACCGAAGCCGAGTCGATCGTGCCGAACATCAAGACGCTCGACGCGATCCACCTTGCATCCGTCGTTCGCTCGGGCTTGGAAGATGTGGTGATCGTGACCCACGACCGAGCCATGGCTCACGTCGCCGAACAACTCGGCTACCGCATCCATGACCCGGTCCCCAGCTGACGGAACGCGGGACCGAGGTCAGCCGATCACGAATCGAGAAGCCGACGGGTGTCCCGCCCGCTAGCGTTGCCGGCATGACCTCCACCAGCTCAGCCAGTAGGACGAAGCGTCGCTCGCCGGTGATGAAGGCGGACGCAGCGGAGCCGGTCGTGACGGCGGACAGTCACGATCTGATCCGCGTCGACGGTGCCCGGGTGAACAACCTGAAGGACATCCACGTCGAGCTGCCGAAACGGCGGCTGACCGCGATCACCGGTGTCTCCGGATCCGGGAAGAGTTCACTGGTGTTCGGCACCATCGCCGCCGAGTCGCAGCGGTTGATCAACGAGACCTACAGCGCGTTCGTCCAGGGTTTCATGCCGACCCTGGATCGGCCCGATGTGGACGTGCTGGACGGGCTGACCACGGCGATCATCGTCGATCAGGAACGGATGGGCACCGACCCGCGCTCCACCGTCGGCACCGCGACCGACGTCGGCGCGATGTTGCGCATCCTCTACAGCCGGCTCGGCAAGCCGCACATCGGCTCCCCCAAGGCGTTCAGTTTCAACGTCGCCTCGATCAGCGGCGCCGGCGCGGTCACCTTCGAGAAGTCGGGCCGGAAGGTCAAGGAACGACGCGACTTCAACATCGTCGGCGGCATGTGCCCGCGCTGCGAGGGAGTCGGCCGGGTGTCCGACTTCGATCTCACCCAGTTGTACGACGAGAGCAAGTCGCTGAACGACGACGCCCTGCTGGTGCCCAATCACGGCGGCAACAGCTGGTACGGCCGGATCTTCAAGGAAGCCGGTTACCTCGACCCGGACAAGCCGATCCGCAAATACACCAAGCGCGAGCTGAACGACCTGCTGTACAAGGAACAGACCCGGGTCAAGGTCCAGGGCGTCAACGTCTGGTACGAGGGTCTGATCCCGCGCATCCAGCGGTCGATGCTGTCCAAGGACCGGGAGTCGATGCAGCCGCACATCCGCGCCTTCGTGGACCGGGCGATCACCTTCTCCACCTGCCCGGAATGCAACGGCACTCGGCTCAGCGAGCTGGCTCGATCGTCGAAGATCAACAAGCTCAGCATCGCCGACGTCTGCGCGCTGCAGATCAGCGATGTCGCGCAGTGGATCCGCAAGCTGAGCGATCCGTCGGTGGCACCGCTGCTCAGCGCGTTGGCCGACACGTTGGACTCGTTCACCGAGATCGGTCTGGGCTACCTGTCGCTGGATCGCCCGTCCGGGACGCTGTCCGGCGGTGAAGCCCAGCGGATCAAGATGATCCGGCATCTCGGCTCCGCCCTCACCGACATCACCTACGTCTTCGACGAGCCGTCGATCGGCCTGCACCCGCACGACATCGAGCGGATGAACAGTCTGCTGCTGCAGCTTCGGGACAAGGGAAACACCGTACTGGTGGTGGAACACAAGCCGGAGATGATCACCATCGCCGATCACGTTGTTGATCTTGGTCCGGGCGCCGGATCGGACGGCGGCAGCATCTGCTTCGAGGGCACCGTGGAGGGGCTGCGGGCCAGCGACACGATCACCGGGCGACATCTGGACGATCGCGCGCGGTTGAAGGAGTCGGTCCGGGAATCGTCTGCTGCGTTGGAGATTCGTGGCGCCGACGAGCACAACCTGCGCGACGTCGACGTGGACATCCCGCTCGGTGTGCTGACCGTGATCACCGGGGTGGCCGGCTCCGGCAAGAGTTCCCTGATCAACAGCTCGGTGTCCCCGCTGGACGGTGTGGTGACGGTCGATCAGAGCGCGATCAAGGGATCGCGGCGGAGCAACCCGGCCACGTACACCGGTCTGCTGGAGCCGATCCGCAAGGCGTTCGCCAAGGAGAACGGAGTCAAGCCCGCGTTGTTCAGTGCCAACTCCGAGGGCGCCTGCCCGGCCTGCAACGGGGCCGGGGTGATCTACACCGATCTGGGCATGATGGCCGGCGTCGCCACCACCTGCGAGGAGTGCGGCGGCAAGCGCTTCGGCGCCTCGGTGCTGGAGTATCGGTTCGGCGGTCGGGACATCAGCGAGGTGCTCGCGATGTCGGTGGCCGAGGCCGAGGAGTTCTTCGCGTCCGAGGCGGCCAGCGTGCCGGCGGCGCACAAGATCCTTACTCGGCTGGCCGAGGTCGGCCTCGGCTATCTGCGACTCGGACAGCCGCTGACCACGCTGTCCGGTGGCGAACGGCAGCGGATCAAGCTGGCCACCCAGATGGCGGAGAAGGGTGACGTGTACGTGCTGGACGAGCCGACCACCGGCCTGCACCTGGCCGACGTCGAACAGTTGCTGGCGCTGCTGGACCGGCTGGTCGACTCCGGCAAGTCGGTGATCGTGATCGAACATCACCAGGCGGTGATGGCGCACGCCGACTGGATCATCGATCTTGGTCCCGGCGCCGGCCACGACGGCGGCACCATCGTCTTCGAAGGCACCCCGGCCGAATTGATCAAGGATCGCTCGACCCTGACCGGCCAGCACCTGGCCGAGTACGTCGGCAGCTGATCGGTGCCGCCGGCAACGGAACTCATTGAGCTTGTTGCCCTGACCGGTCGGAGACACCAGGCGCTCGCGAACAGAATCACCCGCCATTTGACCAAGATCCGGTACTTAGGTGTCGGATCGTCCAATCAGCGGGGGATTCTGTTCGCGAGGTTCACGCGGCGCCTCAGCTCGCGCCGCGTGAAGGTGCACCACTGGGCGGAGCTCCGGTCGGGGCACCGCTGGGCGGCGCACCACCGGGTGCACCACCCGGACCACCGCCACCCTGCGGAGCCGACCCACCAGTCGGCTTCGTGCCGGTGTCCACCGGCACCTTCAGCGAGACCTGCAGCCCTTTCTTGATGCCGCCGGTCACGGTGCCGAGCTGGTGTTTGCCGCCGTCGTCGCCGAAGACGTTGTCGCTGTCCAGGCTGACCCGGGACAGGTTCTGCACCGACTGCTGGTAGCCGCTCTGTTTGTAGACCTGCTGGCAGACCGAGGCCGGCAGCGCAACCTGCGAGGTGGCGATCGCCTTGGTCGAGTCGGTGATGCTGTCCTGGTCCGGGTAGACCTCGAAGTGGATGTGCGGCCACCGGCCCGAGTAGCAGGCCGGGAAGATGCTGGTGAACTTCACCTTTCCGTCGGCGTCGGCGATCTGGACGCCGCGCAAGTAGTTCTCGTCCTCCAGCCCGGACGCGTACATCGAGTAGTTGCCGCCGCGATCGCAGTGCCAGACGTACACCGCGACGTCGTTGAACGCGGCGTTGTCGTGCGCCAGGTCCAGAATCGTCAACTCGAGCGTCATCGGCACGCCCTCGGCGGTGGCGCTGCCGGTGCCGAAGCTGGACCGGAGGTCACTGCGGACGATGCCGCTCTGCTCCAACACGTCCGGACCGTTGGATCCGTCGCCGGGATACGGGCCGGCGGTCTCGTCCGGGATCTCGGTCAGCCCGCCGGACGAACCGGTGGCGGCATCGCCGGTCGCCGCATCCGCCGTCGAGCCGTTGCCGTTGCTGCACGCGGCCAGCCCGGCCGCAGCTGCTCCCGCGCCGAACAACGCCAGCACCCGGCGCCGGTCGAACAACGTACCAAGATCAAATCCGAGACCTTGATCAACCAGTTCCTCGTCCGGCCTGGGCAACTCGCGTCCCTGATAGCGGAGATGGTTCGGCCGTTGTTTCATGCAGACTCCTGTGGTCGGGCTGGTCCTGGCAGGTCTACGACGGTACGGAGTCCGGCTGTCCGTCCACTGTGGAAGCGGTATGAGTGCACCCGCGATGCCACGCCATCCGGACTGCGACCGCGGTCACGATCACCAGGCCGCCGTTGCGCATCGCCAGCAGCGCGGTGGCCCACAGCGACAGGGATCCGTCGAGCGCCGAACCGTGCAGACCCCGGTAACTGATCGGGAAAACGGCCTGGGTGAGGAGTGCGAGCACCAGCACCGCACAGACCAGCGCGATCCCGCCGCCTCGCCGTCGCTGCTCGGCTGCCCGGATCACCAGGAGCGCGGCCACCGGACCGGCCAGCCAGATCAGATACTGCGGACTCAGCACCTTGTCGGAGATGATCATGATCAACACCGAAGCGACCATCAGCCAGCCGGCCGTATGCCGATCGATCGATGGCGAGTCCGCCCGATTCCGGCCGGCCAGTCCGCGCACGGCCAGCAGGATGATCAACAAGATCCCTGCGACCGTGGCGATCGAGCTCAACCTCAGCAGCACCTCGACTCCGGGCCCGGACACCTCGAAGGCATGGAAGGCGCTGAAGTGCGATCGCCAGGTCAGCGGATCGGCCAACCTCAAGATCATCAACGGCGTCGCCCACACCGACTCGATCTGCAGACCGCGCTCGGCCTGCCACCTCAGCGGTGAGAGCAGCCGCTGCCAGCCCGCAGCCAGGAAAGCGGTGACGAAGAGCCCGCTGCCGGCCAGAGCGAAACCGGCCAGCATCCGGCGACGTCGACCGGCACCGCGCAGCAGGGAACCGACCAGCACGGCGGGCCACAACTTGATCGCTGCCGCGGCGGCGACCAGCACCCCGCTCAACCCGGGTCGCCGCCGCATCGCCAGCAGCGCGGCACCGGCCAGCACAGACGGCACCAGATCGAACCGAAAGTAGATCAACGGTCCGATCGCCACCGCGAAACCCAACCAGAACACGATCGCGGCACTCCACCGCCGACCCGTGCACCGCCAGAGCAGGATGCTGAACGCCGCATCCAGGCAGAGCATCGCCAGCACGAACACCAGCCGGAAGGTCGTCAGCCCGCCGCCGACCGCCCGCCCGATCGCGTACGGGAGTTGCAGCAGCCAGACCACCGGCAACGGGTATTCGATCATGGTCCGGCCGACGCCGACCTTGCGCAGCCGAGCCAGCGACGCAAAGTAGTAGCTGACGTCTCCGGTGGCCCGGTGTTCGGTTGCCGTCGTCGCCAGCAAGATCACCAGCAGCCGACTGACCAGCCAGCACAGCACTGCCGACATCGGCTTCGCCACAGCAACCCCCTCGCGCTCGCGAGCAGGCACAAAGCTAGGTCAGAGCGGCTGATCCGTTGCTGAGAAGCGATTCCGGCAAGCAGCGGTCAGCGACGGTTGCGGTGGTCCAGACCCACCAGGAAGCCGGCCCCCCAGCACAGATGCATCACGATCAGCACCAGCGGCAGTCGCGCCCGAGCCTGCGGACTGAGGCCCTTGGCGGTCGCCGTTCCGGCCATGATCAACAACGCGTAGCCGACTGGCGCCAGCCAGCCGATCTTCAAGATCAACTTGTCGGCCAGCAGCCCGAGCAGACCGCCGGCGGTGCCGACCCCGACGCCGACCACCGTCACCGGCGGCGCCAGATAACGCAGCCCGGCCGTCTCCGGGTAGCGCCGGACGACCTCGCGGCGCCACTTGCCGGTCAGGAAGAACTGCGATGCCAGCGCCTTGAACGTGGAGCGCGGCCGATAGGTGACCTTCAACTCCGGCGAGAACCAGATCAGCTCTCCCCGCTGCAGCAGCCGGTGGTTCAACTCCCAGTCCTGGGCCCGGAACATGGTCTCGTCGTAGCCGCCGGCTTCCTGCAGGGCCTGTTTGCGGAACACCCCGAGATAGACGGTCTCGGCCGGCCCGGCCGGCGACTCCTCCAGATGGAACTTCGACCCGCCCAGTCCCAGCCTCGAGGTGTAGGCGTAGGCGACCGCCTCCTCGAAGGCGCTGTTGCCCTGGGCGTCCATCACGCCGCCGACGTTGGCCGCGCCGGTCTCGTCCAGCAACTCGACCGCCCGCTTGATGTAGCCGTCGGTCAGCTCGCCGTGGCCGTCGACTCGGACCACGATCTCGTACTTGGCCGCGGCGATGCCGAGGTTGAGCGCGCTCGGCGTCTTCCCGGTCGGATTCTCCACCACCTGCAGCCGGTGATCGGCGGACGCCAGGTCGGTGGCGATCTGCTCGGTCCGGTCCGTGCACGGGCCGACCGACAGGATCACCTGCAGGTCGCCCGGGTAGTCCTGGGCCAGGATGCGGCGCACCGCCGCGGCCAGGTGCCGTTCCTCATTCAGGATCGGCATCACCACCGATACGCCCGGATACTCTGCGATCACCGCGTCATTGTGTCAGGCGACCGCCGACAACCCGGAAACCCGGGTCAGGCCGAGCAGACCTTGGTCAGATCCTGCGAGTCGTCGGCGTTGTCGGAACCCGCCGAGGAGTTGCTGGTCGGGGTGTTGGCCCTACTCGGTGCCGAGGAGGTGGACGATCCGGTCGGCGACGAGGTGCTGGCCGGTGAGCTGGCACCGCTGCTCGGCGCGCCCGACTTCTGCTGCTGTGCCTTCTCCTGTTGGGCCTTCTTCTTGGCCGCCTTCCGTTCGGCCTTGGCCTTGGCGGCACCCTCGTCGGTCGCCTTGGTCACGGCTTCGTTGGTCAGGCGATGCATCAGGGCGAAGTTCGGGCTGCCCGGATAGATGGTCGGCGGTACGAACGCGACGCTGGCGATCTTGTGCTGCTTGGCCTTGCCGGCCAACTCGATCAGCTTGTTGATCTGCGACGGCGGCACGTCGGTCTCCATCACCTGCTTGCCGGCCTTGGCGATCTTGTTGAACTTGGTCAATACGGTGACCGGGTCGAGCTGGTTCAGCATCGCGTTCATCACGCACTTCTGCCGGGCCATCCTGGCGTAGTCGCTGTCGGCGTGCCGCGACCGGGCATACCAGAGCGCGTGGAAGCCGTCCATGTGCTGCTTGCCCGGCTCGATGTAGTTCTTCACCTTCTGCCCGGGCACCTGGCCGCCGATCGGCAGCCGCTTGTTCACCGTCAGGGTGATGCCGCCGACGGCGTCGATCAGCTTCTGGAATCCCTTCAGGTCGACCAGCGCGTAGTAGTTGATCTTGAGTCCGGTGGCTCCCTCGGCCGCCTCCTTGGTGGCCTGAGCACCCGGATTCCTCACGCCGGGATAGAGATCCTTGTGCGCCATCGCGTAGGTGTAGACCGCGTTCAGCATGCAGCTGTGGTCCGCGCAGCCGTACCCGTTGGGGAATTTCTTGTGCAGCGGCGAGGAGGCCGGGAACGGCACGTCCTCCATGTTGCGGGGCAGGCTGAACAACACCGTACGACCGGAGTCGACGTCGATGCTGGCGATGGTCATGCTGTCCGGCCGCAGCCCGACCCGGTCCTTGCCGGCGTCGCCGCCGAGCAACAGCACGTTGATCCGGCCGGCCTTGGCGTGACTGTCACCGCCCCCGGCGAAGACCGAGGCCATGAAGTCGCGTTGCGAGGACACGATCGAGGCGCTGGCGAACAGCGCGCCGGTGATCATGAACGCCAGCGCGGTGCTCAGCATCGCGAAGCCGAGCCGGTGTTTGCGCGCCAGCTCCGGCGGACGGCTGATCCGCCAGGCGTCGATCATCAGCAGCGCCCAGCAGATCCCGACCAGCACCAGCAGCACCTGCAGGATCCGCAGCGGCGCCGAACTGGACAACAGGGTGATGAAGGCACTGCGCCAGACCAGGCCCAGGATCGCGGTCACGATCACCGCCGCTACCAGCACCGCCCAGGCCCGCAGCGCGATCCGGCCGACCCGCTTGTTGCCGGCGGCCATCTGCGCCGAGCCGGGCAGCACCAGGGTCATCAACAGGAAGGTCAAGCCGCGCCGCAACTTGACCCGATGACTCTGCTGTTGGATCGGGCTGGGTTCCTTCGGCCGCGCGAAGGCACGCCCGGAGGACGAGCCTGGGCGTGGTCGGGACGGGGGCAGCGTGGCTGAGGTCACCGGCGGGCCTTTCGTTGGGGAAGGTGTCCGCGCGCGACCCGCTCGGTCGGCCGTCGCGCAGATGATGGCCAGTATTCCGAGCCGACCTGGGCTCGATCGGTCCGCCACGCCGAGCGACTGTGATTTGAGCGTGACGCTCCCTTCAGCGCGACATCACCATCTCCTCAGCCTTCGCCGGTACGTTGTCGCGCATGCCGCCCAGCGAAGACGAGAACCTGGACTGGCTCTACCGCCGCGACCCGAAACCTACGGGTCCGAAGCGTCCGGACGAGCCGGAGCCGACCCGCGTCCTGCCGTCCGATCAGCTCCCGCCGACCGGCGGGCGATCAGGCTCGACCGCGCGCCCGGCGCAGCAGCCCGCCAGCCCCTCCCAGCGGCCCGGCCAGTCGGTGCCGCCGGCGGGCGCGGGAAAGCCGCCGCGTCGCAAGCGGCCGGTCCGCCGTGGCTGCGCGATCGTCGGCGCGGTGGTGCTGGCCCTGATCGTCTGGCTGATCGCGGTCCCGGTGTACGCCTGGAGCCAGGTCCATCGGGTTGCCTACGAGCCGAGCGGCTCGCGCCCGGACAGCCAGCCCGGCACCACCTATCTGCTGGTCGGCTCGGACTCCCGCGCCGGGATGACCAAGAAACAGCAGAAGGAGTACGGCACCGGGCACACCAGCGGTGGCCGTACCGACACGATGATGATCTTGTACCTGCCGCCGGGCGGCGACCCCGCGCTGATCTCGATCCCCCGCGACTCGTACGTGCCGATCCCGGGACACGGCTCGAACAAGATCAACGCCGCGTACGCGTTCGGTGGGCCGAAGCTGCTGACCAAGACCGTCGAGCAGAACACCGGGCTGCGGATCGATCAGTACGTCGAGGTCGGCTTCGACGGTTTCGTCAACGTGATCGACGCGATCGGCGGCATTCACGTCTGCCTGAAGAAACCGATCAAGGACAAGGACTCCCACCTCAACCTGAAGAAGGGCTGCCAGACCCTGGTCGGCAAGGACGCGCTGGGTTACGTCCGGATGCGCAAGGCCGATCCGCAAGGTGATCTTGGTCGGGTGAAGCGGCAACGCGAGGTGGTCAGTGCGATGGCGAAGAAGGCGGCCTCACCGGTCAGCTTCCTCAACCCGGTCCGCTATTGGCAGCTGACCAACGCCGGCTCGGATTCGTTGGCGGTGGGCGAGAACGCGTCCATGATCAGCATGGCGCGGATGATGATCGGAATGGGCAAGGTGTCCGGCGGCAGCGGGATGACGCTGACCGTGCCGATCGCCGACGCGAACGCCTATACCTCGGCCGGATCGTCGGTGTTGTGGGACAAGGCGAAGGCGAAGGCGATGTTCGACGAGATCGCCCGCGGCGACACCAGCGGCCTCAAGAAGTACGCGAACTAGCGGTCATCGACGGGCGCCCGCACCTGCAGCGCCCCGGGCTCGATCTCGGCCACCAACCGACGGCACTGACCGATGGTGTCGCCGTCGAGTTCGTAATCCTCCGGCTGATCGATCTCGACCACCACCCGGCGTCCGGTGAGCTGGTCGATGCGATCGCCACTGCGTTCGCGCCGGGTGATCAGGCGAAGGGCAACCGCGAACCAGTGCCGCAGGCGTCGCGGGCTGGCCACCACCACGTCGAGCAGCCCGTCGTCGGGCAACGCTCCGGGAATCAGCTCGATGTCGCCCTGGACCGCGCCGACGTTGCCGATCAGACACAAGATCGCCCGTCGCTCCAGCCGTCGGTGATCGTCCACCGTGATGCGCATCCGGCGAGGTTCCCGGCCGAGGTGTTGCAATGCCGCCGCAACGTAGGCGATCGATCCGATCTTGGCCTTCAACGCCTCGTCGGTGTTGCTCATGATGGCGGCGTCCAGGCCGAGTCCGGCCATCACCGTGAACCGGTCCGCGGACGCGTCGTCGTCGGTGCTGATCCGCACGATGTCCAGGTCACGGCTCGATTCACCGAGCGCGACGGCGATCGCCTCCGACTCGGTGAGTGGGATGCCGAGGTTGCGGGCCAGCAGATTCCCGGTGCCCTCCGGCACGATGCCCAGACCGACGCCGGAACCCGCCAGCTCCGACGCCACGACCCGGACGGTGCCGTCGCCGCCGACTGCGAGGACCGTCTGCACCCCGGCGTCGCGTGCTTGCTGCGCCATCCGTCGTCCGGGATCGTCCGCGGTCGTCTCCAGCCAGAGCGGCTCGGACCAGCCACCGCGCTCGGCCGCCTCGTTGATCAACTCCGGCAACGCTTCGCTGATCTTGGTCGGGTTGACGACCACGGCAAACCGACGCTCGGACCGATCATCATCGGACGTTGTGGACATGCCCGGCCCCTCCTCAGCAGATCGCCGTGAGTGTATCGGTGATCGTCCGGGTGGTGGCGGTCTTCTTCACTCGCCGAGCCGCCACCGATAACGTACCCGGGGCCTACGTCGTCCGCTCGCCGAAGGGAAATCATGAGCAGCTCGAATGCCCGCGCGGTCATCGATCTCGATGTCGCCGGACCCAAGATCAACAAGCATCTGTACGGTCATTTCGCCGAGCACCTGGGTCGCTGCATCTACGGCGGGTTCTGGGTGGGCGAGGACTCACCGATCCCCAACGAGGGCGGCATCCGGCGCGACGTGGTCGATGCCCTGCGGGCGTTGAACATCCCCAACCTGCGCTGGCCGGGCGGCTGCTTCGCCGACGAATACCACTGGATGAACGGCGTCGGGCCCCGCGATCAGCGGCCGACGATGGTCAACACCCATTGGGGAAACGTCGAGGAGAACAATCACTTCGGCACGCACGAATTCATGGCGCTGTGCGAGCTGCTCGGCGCCGATCCGTACGTGAACGGCAATGTCGGCTCCGGCACCGTACGGGAGATGAGCGAGTGGGTCGAATACCTGACCCGCGACGGTGACTCACCGATGGTGCGGCTGCGCAAGGCCAACGGCCGGGACAAGCCGTGGCGGGTGCCGTTCTGGGGCATCGGCAACGAGGCCTGGGGCTGCGGCGGCAACATGCGGGCGCAGGCGTACGCGGACGAGGCGCGCCGCTATGCGACCTTCTGTCGTGATCATGGTGACAACAAGCTGTACCGGATCGCCGCCGGCGCCGCCGATGATGATCTTGAATGGACCGAGGCGCTGCTGAAGGCGGTCAGCTGCCTGAACTGCGGCCGCGATCCGCGGTCGACCTTCCAAGGCATCTCGTTCCACTACTACACGTCCGAGGCCGGCATCCGGCACGGCAGCGCGACCGACTTCACCGACGAGCAGTACTACCGGACCTTGATCAAGGCCGCCGACATCGACCGGGTGATCGCCGGCCACAGCGCGTTGATGGACGCCTACGACCCGGCCCGCAAGCTCGGTCTGATCTGCGACGAGTGGGGCACCTGGTGGGAGGTCGAGCCCGGCACCAACCCCGGCTTCCTGTTCCAGCAGAACGCGTTGCGGGACGCGCTGGTGGCGAGCCTGCACTTCGACATCTTCCACAACCACGCCGAGCGGTTGCAGATGGCCAACATCGCGCAGACCGTGAACGTGTTGCAGGCGATGATCTTGACCGACGACAACGGCGCGATGGTGCTGACCCCGACCTACCACGTGTTTGAGATGAACAAGGGACATCAGGACGCGCAGCGGCTGCCGGTGCACGTGATCTCGCAACCGGAAGCGGTCTCGGTCGACCAAGATCAAGTCGTACCGATCTCGATGTCGGCCAGCATCAAGGACGGTCGTGCCTTGATCTCGGCCAGCAACCTGTCGGTGGATTCGGACACCACCCTGACGGTTGATCTGCGCGGACGTGCGGTCGGCGATCATCGAGCCCGGATCCTGACTGCCGATTCGCCCCAATCGCACAACACCGCCGAGGCGAACGCAGCGGTCAGGCCCGCCGATTTCGAGGTCAGCATCGACAACGGCGTTCTCACCGCCGAACTCCCCCGGCACAGTTTCGCCACCGTAGACCTGGACCTGCAGTGACGTGTCGGCCGCCGAGGCGGCACTGACAGCTGTGATCGCTGTTTCGCTCAGAGCGGCCAATGCTGGCCGAGGTACGGATCCGGATTGTCCGCCGCCCACCGGTCGAGAGCAGTAGCCAGCGCCGCGCTCTGCGCGCCGCCGCCCGGCAGGTGGGACTTCAAGACAAACACCAGGATCACGTCCCGCTCACCTGCATAGTCGGCGACATTCTCGGTGACGACAGCGCGTCGCTCGGCTCGAGCCGTCGAAGCAACGACGGCATCCTCGGTGGCAGCCAGACCGATCTCCCGGACGTGGACAGCGTCATGCCCGAGGGCTCGTAGTCGCTCTGCGACCGCGTGGTGGAACATCTCGTCGATCAGGAACCTCACGCGAGGAGTGCCTGCCGATTCTCAACGGCTTGTCTGGCTGCCGTCGCCGCCGCGCGGTTGCTTTCGATCCGCTCCTCGATCTCGTCGCGATAGGCCGCCGCATAGTCGACCGCAAGACGGATCAGCCGCGGATGCAGCTCTACTTCGTCGGCCAGCAGCGCGATCCGATGCTCGGCTGAACCGTCGAGCTCGCTGAGTCGGCCAACCACCTCCCAGACATCCGGGCCTGCGGCGAGCGCAGCTCGTCGGTCGTTTTCAGGGCCGCGAAAAGTGATGCCGGGGTGGTCCAACTGTCGGATTCCCTCGGTGATCAGCCGCTCCAACAGGGCGGTCGCGCTGATGTGCTCATGCGCGGCCCGCTCAGTGAGCGCTCGTTTGGCTCTGCTATTGATGCGGAACGACGTGGACGACGTTGAAGACATGACTGTCCCTCCTCGTACCGCAATGTAGCGCACGTGCTGTGCGCAACCGCCGGCGCTCTGCGGCTACCCGCGGGCGGCTAGGAACGCCGCGGCCAACCGTTTCGGGGCTCGGTCGAGCCACGCGTCGACGACCACCTCCTCGAGTTCGTCGACGCCGATCTCACTCAGCCGGAGCAGGACCGCCGGGTAGCCGTCGAAGTGCGGGATGGTGAAGAAGCGTTCGGGTTCGCTCTGCAGCAGCGCCTCCTTCTCGCCGTCGTCGGCGACTCGCACCCCGAGAATCTCGCCGGGCGGCGCCGCATCGCCGAGAGCTTCCCGATCGGTCTTGCGCAGCGGCCGCTCCCAGACGAAGCCGCGGTCCTTGACCCGCCACATCACCGAACCCCACGAGACCTTCTCGCTGGTCTCGGGCAGGCTCATCGCGATCCGTCGCACATCCTCCAGCGTTGCCATGGCCCAACCCTGACACGGCTCAGGCGGTCGTGGGCCTGGCGTCGCCGCTGCTCCTCGCCGGTGTTCATTCGTCGTACCAGGTCCGGGTGCGCCAGTTGGCACACGGCTGGACGGATCCGCGTCGCACACCCGAACACGGTGGTGGAACCTTCGGAGCGACCAGCTCGGTCGCCTCGGCCTCGTCGTCATACCCGTACGACAACAACTCCGCCGCACTGAGCTCGCCGAAGAGCGGGCGGCGCACCCTCAGTCGATCGACCAGGACGTACCCGCTCAGAAAGATCTCGCAGTCGCAACAGCAAGCACCACGCCGGGCGAGCCGCTCCTCCAACGCCGTTGCCTGCGGCGCCCGCTGGTCGCGATAGCGCAGCGCCCATCGACGGGTGCCGTCGCAGCCGAAGTCCATCAGCATCCGCGCCACGTAGCAGATCACGCACTCCTTCGGTCGGATCACCAGCAACTCCGAGGACCGCTCCCGCAGCTGTGCCTCGATGTTGACCACGTTGTCCATTGCCGTCATCTCTCCCCCTTCTCGGTTGGGAAGGATTCTGGAACCGACCGCTGACAGTCTCAGTCTGCTGAGTCGGTCAGGGCCGCAGGAGATGATGCAGATACCGATCCGGGCTGTCCAGGAAGCTGCGGTAGTGGTAGACGACGGCGAGATCGTCCCAGTCGATCGGGGTGATGCCGTCCTGGTCGAGTTGCAGCAGGTTGGCGCCGGGCAGCCGGGCGATGATCGGCGAGTGGGTGGCGATGATCAACTGGGTCCGTTCATCGGCAGCGAGTTCGATCAGCCGGCCGAGCAGGGTGAGCTGGGTGACGAACGAGAGGCCCGCCTCCGGCTCGTCCATCACGAACAACCCACCATGATCAAATCGCTCCGGCTGGGCGATCATGGTCATGAACGACTCGCCGTGGCTCATCCGATGGAAGTGCGGATCGGGCCCGGGATGATCCTCCAGATAGCTGTAAAGACCGTGCATCGTCTCGGCTCGCAGGAAGTAGCCCCAGCGGGATGCGCCGGCACCTCGCCCCAGCCGGATCGCCTTCCACAGTTCGGATTCGGTGACTCGAGTGCTGTGCATCGCGCCCGTCGAACCGCCCTCGGGTGACAGTCCGTACGCCATCGCGATCGCCTCGATCAGCGTCGACTTCCCGGATCCGTTCTCGCCGACCAGGACGGTCACCCGATCGAACTCGAGCCCGTCGTCCAGCAGTTGCCTGACCGCGGGCAGCGTCGCCGGCCAGGTCTTGCGGTCCAGCGGGCCATGATCATCTTCGAACACCCGCCGCACCGGCAACGGCCGCATCCACGAGTTGATCATGGTCGCCGGTCGAACGACGCATGGGTGGTCCGGAGCGGCTGAACCTGCACTGATGAGTCCATCACTCGAACGTTACTTGGCACGCCCGTCGAGCGCCCCGGCGCGAGACCGTGCCCGCAGCGCAGCGGAGGGGCCGCGGCGAGATCGCTGTGGGCGCAACCACGCCCTGGGGTGCAGGGGGTCGTCCGCAACGGAAGACGCCAGACCAGGTCGCGGCAGCGGGCAGAGACTCGACCGCGTCATTTCAACAGGGCACGCGCCATGACGATTCTCTGTACTTGGTTGGTGCCTTCGTAGATCTGGGTGATCTTGGCGTCGCGCATCATCCGCTCCAGCGGGTAGTCCTTGGTGTAGCCGTAACCGCCGAGCAACTGCACGGCGTCGGTGGTGATCTCCATAGCTACATCAGAGGCGAAGCACTTGGCGGCAGCACCGAAGTAGGTCAGGTCGGCATCGCCGCGTTCGGACTTGGCCGCAGCGGCGTAGGTCAACTGGCGCGCGGCTTCCAGCTTCATCCCCATGTCGGCGATCATGAACTGCAGACCTTGGAATTCTGCGATCGGCCGGCCGAATTGCTTGCGCTCCTTGACATATCCCTTCGCGTAGTCGAGGGCGCCCTGGGCGACGCCGATCGCCTGGGCGGCGATGGTGATCCGGGTGTGATCGAGTGTCTTCATCGCGGTCACGAAGCCGGTTCCCGGATCACCGATCATCCGCGACCCGGGAATCCGTACGTTGTCGAAGTAGACCTCGCAGGTCGGCGACCCCTTGATGCCGAGCTTCTTCTCCGGCGCTCCGAAGGAGACACCGTCGTCGGCCCTCTCCACTACGAACGCGCTGATTCCCTTGCTGCGTTGATCAGGATCGGTGACCGCGAAGACGGTGTAGAAGTCCGAGACGCCGGCGTTGGTGATCCAGCGCTTGGCGCCGTTGATCACGAACTCGTCGCCGTCGGCGACCGCACGGGTCCTCATGCTCGCCACGTCGGACCCGGCTTCCGGTTCGGACAGGCAGTACGAGGCCATCGACTCCCCGCTGGCGATCTTGGGCAAGTAAGCCTGCCGGATCTCCTCGCTGCCTTGGTTGATCCAGCACAGCGTGGCCAGTTTGTTCACCGCCGGGATCAGCGAACTGGACATGCACGCGCGGGCGATCTCCTCGATCACGATCACCGTGGCCAGCGCATCCGCGCCGACGCCGCCGTACTGCTCGGGCACGTGCGGGGCGTGGAAGTCCGCGGCCCGCAACGCCTCGTACGAAGCCTTCGGAAACTCGGCCAACTCGTCGGTCTCCGCCGCATGCGGTGCGACCTTGGCATCGCACACCTCGCGAACCGCCGCCCGGAATGCCTCGTGCTCTTCGCTGGGCCGATACATACCGCTGAAGTCACTCACGGGCCCACTTTAATGACGTCCGCGGTGCCGCTGCCGCCGCTCTGGTGCTGTAGGTCACTTCGCGGGGACAGTCTCCGCTCCCTTACGGCCTTGTAATTTCACGCTGGCTCCTAGCCAGCCGACGCCGGACCGCCACGTTGCACGCCCGTCGAGCGCCCCAGCGCGAGACCGTCGTCGAAGCGAAGCGGAGACAACGCGGCGAGCTGACCGTGGACACACGCGGGGTAAGGGGTCCGGGGAGTGTCCCCGGAACGCGACCTACAGCATCAGAGCGGCGGCAGCCGCACCCAGGCGGACGTCACTTCAAAGGAGCAATCGGATGGCACAGATGGCGATGATCACCAGGCCGCCGGCGGCCATCAGGTAGGGCCAGACGTGGACGGGGATCCAGAGGAATGCGGAGTGCGGGCGGGCGAGGAGCGGCTGGCCGGTGGTCGGGTCGAGCGCGGGTGAGGTGCGGTAGCGCTGCTGTTGCCCGTTCGGCAGGGTGACCGGGCTGGAGAGGCGTTCCTGCACCAGCGTCGGCGTCGGTTTGTCCCAGCGGGACAGGACAAACCGGTCCAACACGTACAACAAGGCACCGGCAACGACCAGGCCGATGCCGACGAACAGGCCGACCAGCGGGCCGCCGTCGCCCGGTACGCCGGCTAGTGCGGCCAGGCCGAAGCCGCCGACCACGCCGATGCCGAGAAACAGCAGCACCAGAAAGCCCCACCGGTTCCAGATGATCACGGCAACGACCCTAATCCCGGGGTCGCCGTGATCATCCATCGAGCACGGCAGCGTGGTCGGCGGATCCGTCCGCCGGCTTCGACCTCAGCGCGGCGGGTCAATTGTCGTCGGTGACCCGATCCTTGAGATCGTCACCGGCATCCTTGAGTTTCTCTCCGGCCTGCTTGGCGTTGGCCTTGGCCTGATCGGCCTGGCCCTCATTACGCATCTCGTCGTTGTCGAGCGCGTCGCCCGCCTTTTCCTTGGCCTGTCCGGCCAGTTCGTCGGCCTTGTTCTTGGCCTTGTCTCCAATGCCCATCTGCCTACCCCTTCTGGGTCGAGTCGGCACGTCTGGTCATCGCGCCGCTGGTGGCGATCACGTACCCGCCGGAGCGGAGCTGACGCAGTTTTCAGTCGGGGCGATCACGCTCAGCAGGGGCGATCGAACTCAGACCGTCATCGGGATGATGCAGCCGATCGCCAAGGCTCCCAACCAGTCCGGACAATCATGGCAACGGAGTCCGAGTGTCGCGGCGGCGTCCGTGCTGACCAGCGGTCCCGGGACGCGAAACACGGCCGGTGCTTAAACGGTACAGTTCCACGCCATGCGCACCTTCTCGCTCACCTCCGACAGTGCTGCCGACCTGAACTGGACACTGTCGCCGGCCGGACCGCTGCCGGCCGAATGGACCGACCGGATCCCCGCGACCACATCCGCCACGGTGCCCGGGGAGGTGCACACCGATCTGCTGGCCGCCGGTCTGATCCCCGAACCGTTCGACGGCGACAACGAGTCGCTGCTGCAGTGGATCGGCCGGACCGACTGGAGTTACCGGCTGACCTTCGACTGGCAGCCCGGCGCCGAGCGCCGGCACGATCTGGTCGCCGACGGCCTGGACACGTTTGCCACCATCGTGCTGAACGGCACCGAGGTCGGCCGGACCGCCAATCAGCATCGCGGCTACCGCTTCGACGTGACCTCGCTGCTGCGTGAAGGCAGCAACGAACTGGTGATCAACTTCGCCGCACCGTCGGTGGTTGCCGAGCAGGCCGAGGAACAACTGGGCGCCCGCCCGGTCTCGTACACCCATCCGTACAACGCGGTCCGCAAGATGGCCAGCAGTTTCGGCTGGGACTGGGGGCCGGATCTGGCCGGCGCGGGCATCTGGAAGCCGATCCGGATCGAGTCCTGGGACACCGTCCGGCTGGCCACGGTCCGACCGCTGGCCGGCGTCGGAGAGGGCAGCACCGGTCTGCTGACCGCCGAAGTTGATCTTGACTGGTTGACCGGCAGCGGCAATCCGGTCACCGTGGCGGTGGAGATCGCCGGACAGACGGTCGAGCGCTCGGTCGAACCGGGTACGCCGCACGTCACGATCGAGGCCGAGATCGCCGATGCCCAGCTGTGGTGGCCGCGCGGCTACGGTGACCAGCCGCTCTATCCGACCACGGTCCGGTTGCGCGCAGGTGATCATGATCTTGATCGCTGGGACGGAAGGGTGGGCTTCCGCAACATCACGCTGTCCACCAAGCCGGACCGCCAGGGCACCGAATTCGTGCTCAGCGTCAACGATCAGCCGATCTACATCAAGGGCTACAACTGGATCCCCGACGATGCTTTCCTGACCCGGCTGAACTCCGACAGCTACCGCACGTCGATCATGGAAGCGTACGACTCCGGTGCGAACCTGCTGCGGATCTGGGGCGGCGGCATCTACGAGAGCAGCTACTTCTACACCGTCTGCGACGAGCTGGGAATCCTGGTCTGGCAGGACTTCTTGTTCGCCTGCGCCGCCTACAGCGAGGACGAGCCGCTGTGGAGCGAGGTCGAGGCTGAGGCCCGCGAGGCGATCACCCGGCTGTCTTCCCACGCCAGCCTGGCGGTCTGGAACGGCAACAACGAGAACATCTGGGGCTATGCCGACTGGGGCTGGCGACCGCACCTGGCCGGCCGCAGTTGGGGCAACGGCTACTACCGCGACTTGTTGCCCCAGCTGGTGGCCGAGCTCGACCCGCGGACGCCGTACTCGCCCGGAAGTCCCTTCTCCTACGACGATTACCTGCATCCCAACGACGCCCGGCACGGGTCGATGCACATCTGGGACGTCTGGAATTCGGTCGACTACACCACCTACCGCAGCCACCGGCCGCGCTACGTCTCGGAGTTCGGCTTCCAGGGGCCGCCGGCCTGGTCCACGCTGACCTCGGTCGTCCATGATCAACCGCTGGACCCCTACGGTCGGCAGATGCTGGTGCACCAGAAGGCCGGCGACGGGAATCTCAAGCTGGAAAGGGGCCTTGGTGATCATCTGCCGAAATGGCGGACCGAGCCGGAGATCGCGATCGACGACTGGCACTGGTTGACTCAGCTCAATCAGGCCCGGGCGCTGCGCTTCGGCATCGAGCACTTCCGCAGCCTGGCACCGCTGAACACCGGCACCTGCGTCTGGCAGCTGAACGACAACTGGCCGGTGATCAGCTGGGCTGCCGTCGACTACGCCGGCATCCGCAAGCCGTTGTGGTACGCGTTGAAGGCCGCCTACGCCGACCGGCTGCTGACCGTCCAGCCACGCGATGATGATCATGGAAAGTCGCCGACGCTGATCGCGCACAACGACACCGCGGAGTCCTGGTCAGCGACGCTGGTGATCAGCCGTCGCTCGACCACGGTCGACAGCACCGCGCTGGCCGAGCAGCGGATCGAGCTGAACGTCGGTCCCCGCTCCAGCGCCACCATCGCGCTCGCCGACGAGCTGATCACGCCGAGCGATCCGGCGGCTGAGTATGTTCAGGTGCGCAGCGAGAGCGGCGACGCACCGGCGTACTGGTACTTCGTCGAGGATCCGCAGCTCCAACTGACCGCCCCCGCCATCGCCTACACGGCATCGGTCGAGAGGGTCGACGGCGGCTTCCGGGTCACCGTCGCCGCGCAGGCCCTGGTCAAGGATCTCGCCCTGTTCCCGGATCGGCTGGATCCGGCGGCTCGGGTGGACAGCTGCCTGATCACCTTGCAGGCGGGCGAATCCCACACCTTCACCGTCACCGGCGCCGAGGGCGTGGACCCGCAGCAGTTGATCACGGCGCCGGTGCTGCGGTCGGTGAACGACGTGATCACGGCTACGGTGTCGGCATGATCGAACCCATCCACCCCAGCGGCACCAACAACTCCGGCAAAGGGGTGCCGGGAATTCCGCTCACGCCAGGCATCAAGGCCGGGGACTTCCTGTTCGTCTCCGGTCAGGTGGCCACCGATGACGACGGCTCGGTGATCATCGGTGACTTCGAGGCCGAGGTGAACGGCGCGATCGACAACGTCTTCGCCGTGGTCGAGGCCGCCGGCGGCAGCACCGACAAGATCGTCAAGATCAACGCCTACCTGTCCAACGGCGCCTCGTTCGCCCGCTTCAACGAGCTGTACGCGGCCAGGTTCGGCGACGTGCCGCCGGCCAGGACCACGGTGGTCAGTGGTTTCGGCAACCCGGACGTCCGCGTCGAGCTGGAGGCCGTCGCCTACCTCGGCGACTGACGGGGCCGGCCCGGCGCGGAGTGATCCTGAGACGGCCCGGGCGAGGTTCCTGAGCGTGACCAGTGAGCCGGCTGTCTGCTGAAGGCCGATCAGCCGTTTGTCAGGCTTTTGCCAGGTGACCGCAAAAGACTGTCGGCATGGTCAGGAGGGGGGCCGGCGACGTCTGGCCGCAACGGATCGCGCGCACGCTGACCACGGCGTACGCGGTGGCGACGCTGGCCGCCGTCGGACTGATGCTCTTCGGCCGCCACGGCGGCGCCTGGTTCTGGCGCCTCGGCTTCGGCATCCTGAACATCCCGGTCGACGGCAGCTTCCTGTCGGTGGTCGCGCTCTATCTGGTCACCCGGGCCCTGATCGGCCGCAAACGCGTTGGCCTCTGGCTGGTCGGACTGTTCCAACTCGCCGCGATCTGGGTCGGCGTGGCGACACTGCTGCCGGTGCGGCTGTCGCCGGCGCTCGCGCTCTGGCGAACCCAAGGTCCGATCGGTCGCACGGCCGACATCCTGGCGACCGGCGTCACGGTCGCCATGTTGGTGTTGCTGTGGCGGATCCGCGGGCAGTTCACCGGGCGGCTGCTGCCGGGATCGTGGCGGCTTGCGATCGCGGCCGCGGTGATCGGCACCGCCGTCACCGGCGGCGTGATGTGGCTGCTGCTGGGAGTGCAGAGCACCAACCGGCAACGCCTCGACGGCGTGGTCGACACCGTCACCGCGGTGCTGAGCGGCGCCTCCCACCGCAGCATCCGCGTGACCGGTGTGGACCCGTGGGTGATCGATCTGACCGCCTTCCTGGCCGGCGTCACCCTGCTGGTGGCCAGTTCGCTGTTCCTGATCTCCGCCCGGCCGCGGAATCGCTGGTCGCCGGACCGTGAGATCGCCCTGCGGGAGCTGCTCGCAGCGGACGGCGCGGAGGATTCGCTCGGCTACTTCGGCACCCGTCGTGACCGGTCAGCGGTCTTCTCGCCCGACGGTCGCGCCGCGGTCACCTATCGGGTGATCGCCGGGGTCTCGCTCGCCGCCGCCGACCCGATCGGGGCGCGGGACAGCTGGCCGGCCGCGATCGCGGCGTGGCTGGCCGAGGCCCGCCGCTACGGCTGGCAGCCCGCGGTGTTGTCGGCCGGCGAGACCGGTGCGCGCGCCTACTCCGCTGCGGGTCTGCGGGTGCTGCTGATGGGCGACGAGGCGATTCTCGACGTGGCCCGATTCACCCGGCGACGGCCGGCGATGACCGCCGTACGACGTGCTGCCGGACACGCCCGGGCCGCCGGGGTGAGCGTCCAGATCCGCCGCCAGAGCGAGCTCGACGGCAGCGAGCTGGAGCAACTCGCCAACGCGTCGGCCGGCTGGCTGAACGGGGTCAACGAGCGCGGCTTCACGATGGCGCTGAACCGGGACGCCGATCCGGCCGACCACCGCAATCTGGTCGTCACCGCGTACACCGACGGCCGCCTGGTCGCGATCCTGCGGTTCGTGCCGTGGGGTTGGCGGGACGCGTCGCTGGACCTGATGCGCCGCGGCCCCGACGCTCCGGCCGGCGTCACCGAGCTGATGATCACCGAGCTGATGGCGCGTGCGGACCGGCTCGGCATCGCCCGGGTGTCGCTGAATTTCTGCCTGTTCCGCGGCGTCTACGCCGAGGCCGAACGGATCGGCGGCCGGACCCTGACCAAGCTGAACGCCGGCGTGCTCGGCGTCCTCGATCGCTTCTGGCAGCTGGAACGGCTCTATCGCGCCAACGAGAAGTACCGTCCCAGCTGGGTGCCGCGATTCCTCTGCTACGGCGACCTGCTGGTGCTGCCCCGGGTGCTGTTGGCCGCTGCTGCCGCCGAGGGTTTTCTGCCCTGGCCGCAGCTACGGGACCGACCGCCGTCGCGTTTCCCGGCCGGCCAGCTGGATCGGCTGCTGGCGATCACCGCGCCCCCTGTCCCCTCGGCCCCGCAGCGATCGGACCGGCAGACCGTGCGCCGGCTCGACCGGCTGGCCGAGCTCCGCAGCCAAGGCGTGGATCCCTACCCTGCCGCCGAGCCCGCGGGCACCGCCGCAACGTCGCTGCGAGAGCTGTACGAGACCGGTGCTCAGCCCGGCCGGGCGCTGTCGGTGTCCGGGCGGGTCCGCGCGATCCGCGACCACGGCGGCGTGATCTTCATCGACCTGATCGAGGGCGGCTACAGCCTGCAGCTGACCGCGGAGCGTGGCCGGACCGCCGACTTCGACCGGCTCGGCACCATCCAGTCCGGCGACCTGCTGGCGTGTACGGGGTTGCTCGGTCACACCCGCAACGGAACCGGGAGCCTGCTCGTCCGGCACTGGCGGCTGCAGGCCAAGTCGCTGCATCCGTTGCCCTGGAGTCATGTCGACGACCCACGGAGCCGCAGCGCCAATCGGGCCGCGGATCTGATCACCCATCCGGACGACCTGATCGCGATCCGGCAGCGCGCGGCCGCGGTCGGCGCGATCCGGGACCTGCTGCAACGGCGCGACTTCCTCGAGGTGGAGACACCGATCCTGCAGACCGTGCACGGCGGAGCCCAGGCTCGCCCGTTCCGTACCCGGCTGAACGGGTCCGGCCGGGAGCTGTCGCTGCGGATCGCGCCCGAGCTCTACCTGAAGCGGTTGCTGGTCGCCGGCAGCGGGCCGGTCTTCGAGATCGGCCGCAACTTCCGCAACGAAGGCATCGACGGCTCGCACAATCCCGAGTTCACCTCGCTGGAGGCCTATCTGCCCGGCGGTGACTATCGGACGATGATGGAGCTGGCCCGGGAGTTGATCATCGCTGCCGCGGTCGCGGTGCATCAGAAGCCGGTGCTGTGGCTGCCGCCGGCCGGCAACCGCTGCGGCGATCCGGCCGAGGTGGTCGACATCGGCCGGCCGTGGCCGGTGGTGCCGATGGTCGACGCGGTGTCGGCCGCGCTCGGTCGTGTCGTCGGCATGGACAGCGATCCGGCCCTGCTGCGTTCGCTGGCCGAGCGGCACCAGATCGCCCAGCTTCCCGCAGATGCCGGCAACGGCGCCGTGCTGGAGGCGCTGTACAGCAAGTTGGTCGAGCCGAACACCAGCCAGCCGACCTTCTACATCGACTTCCCGCAGGAGACCTCACCGCTGACCCGTCCGCATCGCCTCGACCCGGGCCTGGTGGAGCGCTGGGATCTGGTCGCGGCCGGGATGGAGATCGGCACCGCCTACACCGAACTGACCGATCCGATCGACCAACGGCAGCGGCTGACCGAACAGTCGCTGCGCGCGGTCGCCGGAGACCCGGAGGCGATGGAGGTGGACGAGGACTTCCTGAGGTCGTTGGAGCTCGGCATGCCGCCGACCGGTGGCCTGGGGCTGGGCGTCGATCGAGTGGTGATGCTGCTGACCAACCGGCCGATCCGTTCCGTGCTTGCCTTCCCGTTCTCCCGGTCCGCCCGATCCGCCTGACCAGTTGTCCGAGCCGCCTGAGCAGTTTTCCGAACCACCTGAGCAGTTTTCCGAACCCAATGCCTGGATGTCCGTCGATCCAACGAGGTGATCTTGATGCAACTCACTGATCCGGCCCTGCCGTGGCTGCTGGCGATCCTTGCCGCTGCGGTGTTCGTCTGCCTCGTCCTCGGACTGCCGCGGTGGCATCACCGCCTCGCCCGCGGCGTCAGCCGGGCCGTCGCCGCGCTGCTGATGAACAGCCTGGTGATCATGGTCGGCTTCCTGGTGCTCAACAACAGCTACGTCTTCTACTCCAGCTGGTCGGACCTGTTCGGCACCGGTCCCAAGGACAGCAGCAGCCAGCACGGCGGCACCGGAACGGCAGCGCTGCGTACGGTGCACGGGACGGATCTCAAGTGGGTCAAGGGAAATCGTGACTTCGCCCTGCCCGATCCCGGCCGCAGCCTGCAGGACTATCACGTCCGTGATGTGGCGTCCGATGCAACGATGCAGGTGCTGGTGCAACTGCCCCGCGGCTACGATCCGGCATCGACGCGGCGCTATCCGGTGATCATCGGGCTGCACGGCTTCCCCAGCGTGCCGGCATCCTTCACCAAGATCAACTTCTTGCGGACGGCTGAGAGCCTGACCAAGCAGCACCAGTTCGCCCGGACGATCTTCGTGATCCCGCAGATCAACAGTCCACGCCAGCTGGACACCGAGTGTGTGAACGGCCCCGCGCCCGGCGATCCGCAGACCGACACCTGGCTGTCGAAGGAACTGCCGCCCTGGATCGTCCGGCATCTCCATGTCCGCACCGAACGGCAGGACTGGGCCACGCTCGGCTACTCGTTCGGCGGCTGGTGCGCGGCCGAGTTGACCATGCGGCATCCGTCCTTGTTCTCCGCTGCGATCGTGTTCGAGGGTTACTTCCATCCCCTGTTCGGCCGCGACTACGTCCCGCTCACCGGGGCCCAGCTCAAGCCGTACGATCTGGTCGCGATGGCCGGGCACCAGCCACCGCCGGTGGCGATCTGGCTGTTCGCCTCCCAGCAAGATCATCTCGCCTACCCGACCACGCATCAGTTCATCGAGCAGGCGAAGGCACCGCTGGCAGTGCACGCGGTGATCGTCCCGACCGGCGGCCACCGGACCACGATCTTCGAGCCGTACACCGCGGGATCCCTGCTGTGGTTGGCGAAAACTCTGCCGGCCTTCCGCGGCTGACGACTGTCGTGGCGAGTCCAACCGCAGATCGGAGCTGCGTTGGCTGATCGGATGCGTGTCGTCGTCCTGGCCGTGATCGCGGTCGCGGTGGCGGTGCTATGCCTGCTCGCCGTGTCCGCCGGCAAGGCGATCGCGCCCACCGCGCAGACCAGTGCCGGACCGCTCACCGTGGTCGTCCTCGGCGACTCCGTACCGGCAGCGGACCTGTGTGGTTGCCAGGGATTCAGCGAGCTGACCGCGGCCAGGTTGCAGCAGGCGACCGGGCGGGAGGTGATCTTGCACAACGACGCGGTCGACGGCTGGACCAGCCAGCAGGTGCTGGCCGATGCGCAGAGCGGCACCAGCCATGATGATCTTGCCGCCGGTGCCGACCTGGTGATCATCGAGGCCGGCGCGAACGATCTTCCGCTGGGCAGGCTGAACGAACCGCAATGTCAGCCGGCGGCCGGTTCGGACTGCTTCGCCCCCACCTTGCGCCAGGTCGGTGATCAGCTCACTGCGACGGTACGGGAGGTCCGGGCGGTCGACCCGGTGCCGGACGTGGAGATCGTGCTGATGGGCTACTGGAATGTCAGCGTCGACGGGGCGGTCGGCCAGGCTCGCGGCGCCGCCTACGTTGCGGCCAGTGACGAGGTGACCCAGGACTTCAACGCGATGGTGATCGACGTGTCCCGGCGGACCGGCGCTACCTATGTGGACGCGTACGCCGCGTTGAAGGGTGGCGACGGGCAACGCGACCCGACCGCGTACCTGATCGCCGACGGCGATCATCCCAACGCCGCCGGCAACCGGCGCCTGGCCCAGTACGTGTACAACGCCTTGGCCAGGGCCGGCACCGTCACCGCCTGGCAGAAGAAATGACTCAGAGGGTCTTGGCCTTCGGATCCCAGTCCTCGGGCAGCGGGTCCGGACGATCGAAGGTGCTGTCGATCGTGACGTAGTTGCCGGAGGTAGCCGCCTCGGCGACCGACTCCATCACGTCGAGTACGTGGTAGGCCTGCGCCCCGGTGGCTCGGTGCGGACGGCCTTCCCGAATGGCCCGGGCCATCTCCAGCGCACCGGTGCCGCGGCTCGACAGCTCGGTGGTCTTGGCCACCGAGGTCCAGTCGTCGTCGGAGCGGCCGATGATCTTGAGCTCACCGTCGAAGGTGTTCGGATCGGTCACCGCCAGCGTGCCCTCGGTGCCGTTGACCTCGAACAACACCCGGCGCGCCGCCGAGTCGAAGGACAGGATCGTCTGCGAGGACTGGCCGCTGGCGTAGCGGACCGCGGCGCTGACGTGCGTCGGCACGGTCACGTCGAAGGTCTCGCCGGCCTTGGGGCCGGAGCCGATCACCCGCTGTTCCCGCGACTTGGAGCCAACCGCCGCCACCGACTCGGCGGCACCGAAGAACTGCACCAGGGCGGTGAAGTAGTACGGGCCGATGTCGAACAGCGGGCCGGCACCCTCCTGGAAGAGGAAGGCCGGATTCGGGTGCCAGGACTCCGGTCCCGGGCTCTGCATCAGCGTCAGCGCGCTCAACGGCTGGCCGATGTCACCGCGTTCGATGATCTTGCGCGCTTCCTGCAGACCGCTGCCCAGGAAGGTGTCCGGCGCGCAGCCGACCCGCAGGCCGGCGGCCTCGGCCGCGTCCAGCAACGCCTTGGCCGAGACGCGTTCCATGGCCAGCGGCTTCTCGTTGAAGACGTGCTTGCCGGCCTGGATGGCCGAGGTCGCCACCTCGGCGTGCACCGCCGGGATGGTCAGGTTGATCACCAGTTCGACACCGTCATGATCGAGAACGGCGTCCGGGCCGCCGTGGGTGCCGATGCCGAACTCCTCGGCCTTGGCCTGGGCCGCGTCGGTGACGATGTCGCCGATGGCCAGCACCTCGACGTCGGGGAACGAGGTGAGATTCTCCAGATAGGTCTTGCTGATGGTGCCGGCGCCGATGATGCCGACGCCGACGGGTCCGCTGCCTGCCATGATCACGCCGCCTTTCCGGTCAGGTAGGCGAAGCTGTCGGCGACCGCGACGAACCGGTCACCGGCGCTGTCGTCGAGCTCCACCACGCCGTACTTCATGTTCGGGGCCGCGTTGATGTAGTCCCACACCGGCAGCGATCCGTCGCCGACGGCGACCTGCTTCTTGACGTCCTTGGAGCCGTCGCCGTCCTTGATGTGCAGCGCCTGCACCCGATCGCCGAGCTTGCCCAGCAGTGCCGGTACGTCGGCGCCGCCACCGGCGGCCCAGTAGGTGTCGACCTCCAAGATCACTTCCGGGGCGAGGTTGTCGGCCAGGATCTCCAGGCCGTGCTTGCCGTCGATCACCGACTCCAGCTCGAAGGCGTGGTTGTGGTAGCCGACGGTCAGGCCGAGGGCGGCAGCCTTCTCGGCGGCGGCGTTCAGTGACTGGGCGATCTTGGCGATGTCGTCGGCGTCCTGCCAGCGGGCCGGATCGGTGTGCGGATCGATCACGGTCTGGATGCCCAGTTCCTTGGCCGCGGCCAACACGTCGTCGACGTCGGCATCGACCAGGCTGCTGTGCGTGGTCGGGGCGCTCAGACCGTACTTCGGCAGGGCGGAGGACAGTCCGTCGAAGAACTTCTGGAAGCCGAACGGCTCGACCAGCTTGTAGCCGATCTCGGCGATCCGGCCGAGCGTGCCGTCGACGTCGTCGGTGAGTGCCTCGCGGAGGGTGTAGAGCTGGACCGACAGCTTGTCGGTACCTAGTGTCGGCATCAAATCTCCTTGGTGCGCAAAGGGAAAGGCACCACGGTCGCCGGTGCCCGGAGTCACACTACCGAACCGGTTCAGCCCGTTTCGACGGGTGCGGCCGGCTGAGATTTCTGCTCCCGACACTGCTGCGCGCGCCGGCCTCGTACCCGGTGAGCCGTGCAATGATCGGCCTACGCTTGTCCCAGCCAGCGCAGGGAGGCCTCATGAACGATCAGACCGGCCCGGCCACACCGACCATCGTCGTCGGCGTCACCCCCGGGCAACCCGACCTCGTCATCAAACACGCGGTCAAACTGGCCCGAAAACTCGGCGCTCGGGTGCTGTGCGCGTTCGTCGACACCGGCCAGATGGCCATGTTCGAGGGGGCCGACGGCACCCTGATGACGATGCCGCTGGACCCCGACATCGTCGACGAGCCGACTCCGTTCCCGGAGGAACTGCAGCAGCGACTGGCCGAGACCTGCGGCGCCAAGGAGGTGCCGGTCGAATTCCGGCGGCCGATCGGCGAACCCGCGATCGCGCTGGCCGAGCTGGCCGAGCAGGAGCAGGCGTACATGATCATGGTCGGCACCCGCCGACCCGGCTTCCGCGCCGGCCTGGCCGAATTCTTCGGCGGCTCGGTCGCCGCGCACCTGACCCACCGGCAGCCCCGCCCGGTGATCGTGATCCCACTGACCCCGACCGAGTCCGGCGAACTCCCCTGGGACGAAGCCGAATAAGCGAAGCAACGTCGCGACTTCTGAGCCCACAAAACTTGGGGAACGCACCCGCGGCCGCGTATGCCGCCGGTCGCGGAGCGGCCGAGTGGAGTTGATCTGTGGAAGTGGCCACGCCCGGGGGTCCGGGGGTCGTCCCCGTGCGAGCGAAGCGAGCCGGCGTTTACGGCAAATAGTACGTGGGGTTGGGAAGCTTGACCGTGCGGTCGGCGTGGCCGCCGATCAGGTCGGAGAACTGATCACCGAAGTTGGCCACCACGTCGTAATCGCCACCTGCCTTGGATTCCACGTAGGCACGGGTCTGCGACTTGTATTCGATGGTGGTGCACCTGGCCTCGGCGCAGTGGATGTAGCTCGGCTGCTGGGAGTCACCCTTGCCGGTCCACTTGGTGTAGTAGTCGTCCTTGGTGAAACCGTTGTAGCCGACGTTGATCAAGTTCTGTACGGTGGCCGCCTTCTGATCATCGTTGCGTCCGGTCAGCCCGATGATCGTGCAGCCGGCATGCTGGGCCGCGTTCACCAGCGCCACCATCCCTGGTGTGGCAGGGAATCGCTCGTCCTGCACCCACTGGTCCTGCAGCACCGGGTCGTAGACGAAGTTCATCGCCCCGGCCTCCATGTCGTAGGTCCACAAGGTGGTGTCATCGGCGTCCAGCACCAGCGCCGGGTTGCCGCCGCGGGTGCTCTCCCGCCAGCAGCGGTGGATCACCGAAGGCTGCTGCCGCTTGATGATCTTGGTCAGCTCGGTGACGTAGGGCGAGGATTCCTTGTTGGCAAGGCCGTTGCCGGTGTCTCCGTAGTAGCTGCGGATGGTGGACTTGACGGAATCGATGTTGGGGATGCCGTCACCGTCGGGCCGCAGTCCGCTGGAACCGTCCGGCCGCATGGTGAAGCGGGTCCGGGGTGCAAGCCACGGCTCGTGCTTGCCGGGAAGATCCGGAGACGGCAGGTAGTAGGTCGGGTTCGGCAGCTTGACCACATGATCGGCATAGCCGCCCTGCAGGTCGGACCACTGATCACCGAAGTTGGCGACGATGTCGTAGCCGAGCGCTTCGATGTGCTTGCGGGTCAGGGCCTTGTACTCGACCGTTGTGCACTTGACCGCAGCACAGGTGATGTAGCTCGGCTGCTGCGAATCACCCTTGCCGGTCCACTTGGTGTAGAAGCGATCGGCGGTGAATCCGCGATAGCCGACCTTCTTCAGGTTGGCCACGGTGGCGGCCTTCTGATCATCGTTGCGGCCGGTCAGTCCGAAGATCGTGAAGCCCAACTGCTGCGCCCGGTTGACCAGTCGGACCATCGCTGGCGTTGCCGCGAAGCGTTCGTCCTGCACCCACTGGTCCTGCAACACCGGGTCGTAGACGAACTTCATCGCCCCGGCCTCCATGTCGTAGGTCCACAGCGTGGTGTCGTCGGCGTCGAACACCAGGGCCGGCTTGTCGCCGTGCCGCTTGGCCTGCCGATACTGCTGCTGCAGCTTGCGTTCCTCGCGGTCGGCGATCCGATTCATCTCGGTGATGTACGGCGAGGAGGTGCGGTTCGCGGTGCCGTCGCCGTCGTCGCCGTAGTAGGTGCGGATGGTCGACTTGACCGAATCGATGTTGGGGATGCCCTCACCGTCGGCCCGCAGGCCGCTGGAGCCGTCCGGCTTCATGGTGAACTGGGTACGGGGTTTGAGCCGGCCGGTGTTGCCGGCATGGCCCGCGTTCGCCGAGGCATTGTGCCTCGGCGAGCCGTGCGCGGCGGGCTGTGCCTGCGCGGTCACGGGTGCGATCACCAGGCTCGACGCGGCGAGAATCCCCGCTGCGGCAAGCATCCGACTACGTCTGCGTGAAGTCTGTGAAGTCGCCACCCGCCGGAACTTAGCAGAGTCTCTCGTCGTTGGGGAGGACTTCGCGAGCCAGGATCGTGCCGCCGGCGGTGGCCGCCGGGAAGACCAGGACCGCCACGAACGGGATCGCCAGCAGCAGGAAGGTCGGGATCGCGAAGCCGAGGGTCCGCATGCGGTGCTGCCCCATCGCGGCCCGACGATCGGCGATCCGGAGCCGGCCGCGACGTTCGAAGGCCGGCGACAGCAACTCGATGCAGAGCAGCCAACTGCCGAAGACGGTCGACAGCACCGGGATCACGGTCTGCCCGATCACCGGGATGAAGCCGAGCAGCGCGAACACGATCGCACCCGCCACCGAGACGGCCACCAGCGCCAGCGACTGCCGGATCGCCCGACCGGCGGATCGCAGCAGCGGCGCGTCCGCGGTATCGGCGGGCGCGTGCCCCAGCTCCGCCTCGGTGAGTTCGGCGATCTTGTCGTAGGCGGGCGCGCCGATCAGCAGGGTGATCGCGGTGAACACCAGAACCATGATCAACATCGGTCCGCCGACCAGGCCGACGCCGAACGCGATCTCGATCGTCAGGTGCAAACCGGCAACCCAGTCGTCGGAAAACGAAGCCAGGAAGGGAAGTAGTGTGTGCAGGTTGCTGATCAGAGTGATCAACACCGCCAGGAAGATCACCGAGGTGATCAGCGGTGGCAGCGCTCCGAGCAGGAAGAGCTGTCGTCGTGCGGTCACCAACTGGAAGGCTCGCGGCAGGATGGCCGCGCCGGCCAGCAGTTCCTTGATCATCTCAGCCCTGCTGGGCTCGTACCTTCTCGCCCTTGGCCTCGGCAGCTTCCCGCAGCCGATCCTGGAAGTCGATCATGGCCTGGGTCAGGGACGCGTCGCCGGCGGCCAGGATGCGGGCGGCCAGCAGGCCAGCGTTCCGGGCGTTGCCGATCGACACCGTCGCCACCGGCACCCCGGCCGGCATCTGCACGATCGACAGCAGGGAGTCCATACCGTCCAGGTATTTCAGCGGCACCGGGACGCCGATCACCGGCAGCGGGGTGAGTGAGGCGAGCATGCCGGGCAGATGCGCGGCACCACCGGCACCCGCGATGATCACCTCGAGTCCGCGGGTGTGCGCGGTCCGGCCGTATTCGACCATCGCCTCCGGCATCCGATGCGCGGACACCACGTCGGCGGCCCAGTCGATGCCGAATTCGTCCAGCGCGTCACCGGCCTCCCGCATCACCGGCCAGTCCGAGTCCGAACCCATCACGATGCCGACCCGCGCCGGTGTCTCGACCATGATCATTTACTCCCCATCAGGTAGTCGGCTGCGTGCCGAGCGCGTTTGCCTACATCGGCGAGATCGTTTCCGAAGGTGGTCACGTGGCCGACCTTGCGGCCGGGCTTGACCGATTTGCCGTACAACTGGACGCGCAGCTTCGGATCCCGAGCGAAGCAGTGCAACAGCGCTGCCGGCAGGTCGGTCACACTGCCGCCGAGGACGTTCACCATCACGGTCCAGGGGCACGGGTGGTCGGATCACCCAACGGCAGGTCCAACACCGCGCGCAGATGATTCTCGAACTGGGAGGTGTGCGCGCCGTCGATCGACCAGTGCGCGGTGTTGTGCGGACGCATCGCCAACTCGTTCACCACCACGCTGCCGTCGGCGCGCTGCATCAGCTCCACCGCGAGCAGACCGGTCACCTCCAACTGATGGGCGATGGTCAACGCCAGTTGCTGGCAACCGATGGCCTGCTCCTCGGTCAAACCGGGCGCCGGCGTGGTGGTCTCGGTGCAGATGCCGTCGGACTGCACCGTCTCACTGATCGGGTAGGCCACCGCCTGACCGCTGGGCGAGCGTACGACCAGGGCGCTGAGTTCGCGGCTGAAGTCGACGAATTCCTCAGCCAGGATGCCGATCCCGCCGGGCAGACCCCCTGATCCCGTCGAACTCGCGAAGGGCTCGGCGGCCTGCTCGGCGGAGTTGATCTTGAAGACGCCCTTGCCGTCGTAGCCGCCGCGGGTGGTCTTGGCGATCACCGGCCAGCCGTGCTGATCACCGAAGTTGATCAACTCCTCGGGGGTGGCCACTCGCTGGTTCGCCGGGCACGGGATGCCCATCGCGCCGAGCCGGTCCCGCATCACGCCCTTGTCCTGCGCGTGCACCAGCGGTTTCGGACCGGGCCGGACGGCGATGCCGGACGTCTCGAGTTCGGTCAGGATGTCGGTCGGCACGTGCTCATGATCAAAGGTGATCACGTCGCAGCCGGCGGCGAAGTCCCGTACCGTCGCCGGATCGGTGTAGTCACCGACGGTCGTGTCGCCGACCACCTGTGCCGCGGACGTGTCCGCTGCCTCGGCCAGCAGCCGTACGTTGATGCCCAGCCCGATCGAGGCCGCGTGCATCATCCGGGCCAGCTGCCCGCCACCGATAATCCCCACCACATAGGTCACGGTCACTGATCGTAAACGAACGCCCTGGGCTCCCCGAAGTTGATCATGGTCCGATCAGCGGGAACGGGCGGCGGCATTCGGTCACGGGGCGGCCCGTTCGCCCGTAAGGTGTGGCCATGGCCGGCCGGAAACCCACGATGCGCGATGTCGCGGCCCGTGCCGGCGTCGGCGTCGGGACGGTGTCCCGGGTGGTGAACAAGAGCTCCAGTGTGTCGGCCGAGACCCGAGCCAGGGTTGAGAAAGCGATCGCGGAGACCGGGTTCCACCGCAACGAGGTGGCCCGGATGTTGCGTCCCGGGCAGGCCTCGGCCACGGTCGGGTTGATCATCGACGACTTGGAGAATCCGTTCAGCTCGGAGGTTGCCGCGGGCGCTCTGCAGGTGGCGAAAGGCCGTGATCATGTGCTGCTGATCGGCAGTACGGAGCGGGACGCCCAGGCCGAGCGTGACCTGGTCCGCGAGTTCGTCCGGCGGCAGGTGGACGGGCTGCTGATCGTCTCCAGTGATCGCAAACCGATCGACGAGACGCTCGGCATCGGTACGGTTCCGGTCGTCTACGTCGACCGGGCGCCGGCCGGCGGCCGTTACGACCGGGTGCTGCTGGACAACCACAGCGGGGTCAAGTCCGCGCTGAACGGCCTGCTCGAGGCGGGGCATCGGCGGATCGCCTACATCGGCGGATCCCCGGATGCCACCACCGGCGCCACCCGGCTGAGGTCGTACAAGCAGCTGCTCAGTCAGCGCGGCATCCGGCCCGATGCCGACCTGATCTCGATGCACAACTACTCCACCGATTCGGCCCGGGAGTCGACCATCGGCCTGCTGACCCGGCGCCGTCCGCCGACGGCGATCTTCAGCGACAACAACCGGATGACCCTCGGCGTGCTGCAGGCGCTGACCACCCTCGGCACCACCGTCGCCCTGGCCGGCTTCGACGACCTGGAGCTGGCCGACCTGCTGCCCTTCGAGGTAGATCTGGTCGTCTACTCCCCCGCCGACCTCGGCCGGCGCGGAGCCGAGCAACTCTTCCGCCGGATCGACGGCGACACCGGCCCCGCTCGTACCCTGCGCGTGCCCACCCGCCTCGACCGTCGCGGCCGCCGCTTCCACGCGCCCGACTGATCTCAACGTCCCTCCGCGCCGGCATCTGCCGGGCGAGCACGTGGCGATCGCTCACCGGGCTGCTTCGTTGACCTCGGACCGACCTCGGTGCTAACTTGCAGCGCGAAACCTCGGAAACGTTTCCATGGAAACGATCCCAAGAAGCCTCGATGGAGAGGGAACCTTCATGTCCAATTCCGCACTGACGCGGGAAGTGAGGCTCGGCACCGTCCCGGCGGACTCGAGCTCCGGACCTCCGGCCCGTAAACGACGAAGTCTCCGCCGCAACAACCGGGTCGGCTACTTGTTCATCGCACCGTCGATCGTGGGCTTCGGTCTGTTCGTCGCCTACCCGCTGGTGATGAGCATCTACTACTCGCTCACCCGCTGGAACGGTGTCACCAAGCCGCAGTTCATCGGCCTGGACAACTACGTCTACATGCTGACGAAGGATCCGGTTTTCTGGATCGCGGTCCGCAACACGTTGGTGTTCGCGGTGATCAGCGTACCGGTCAGTCTGATCGCCGGACTCGCCCTCGCGGTGCTGCTCAACCGCAAATTGAAGGGCGTGAAGATCTTCCGGACGATCTTCTTCCTGCCGGTGGTGTTGCCGTCGATCGCCGTTCTGACGATGTGGAAGTACCTGTTCGATCCTCAGTTCGGACTGGCCAATCAGATCCTCAGCTGGCTACACCTGCCGACCAGCCAGTGGCTGAGCAGCGCCGACACCGCGATGCCGACCGTGATCCTGATCGGCGTCTGGGGCGTCGGTGGAACCATGATCATCTTCTTGGCCGGTCTGCAGAACGTTCCCGACGAGCTGTACGAGGCCGCCAAGCTCGACGGTGCCGGCGCGATCCGTACCTTCTTCTCCGTCACCCTGCCGATGATCACCCCGATCCTGCTGCTGCAGCTGATCTTGCAGATCAACGGCGCCTTCCAGACGTTCAACCAGATTGCGATCCTCACCCAGGGCGGCCCGGACAACTCGACCGACCTGCTGATGTACAAGATCTATACCGACGGGTTCACCAGCGTCAACAATCCGCTGATGGGTTACGCCACGGCCGAGGTGTGGTTCCTGTTCATCCTGGTCATGATCGTCACCGCGTTCACCTTCCGGACCTCCTCGATGTGGGTCTACAACGCCAACGAGACCAGGAATTGAGGCGGCCACGATGACCACCATGACCACCGTGGCGCCCAAGCCACAGACCGCGGGCAGTCCGCCGAACCGGCGCAAGGCGCCACTGTCGGTACGCGTCCCGATGCACGTCTCCCGGCTCGCCTGGTATCTGCTCTGCGCCGTGCTCGCGGTGTCGATGATCTTCCCGCTGCTGTGGATGTTGAGCATCGCCTTGAAAAGCGACACCGACATCAACCAACTGCCGCCCGACCTGCTACCCAAGGAATTCATCTGGTCCAACTTCATCGACGGTCCGAAGCAGATCAACTTCCTCGGCCTGCTGGGCAACACCGTCACCATCACGGTGCTGGTCACCGTCGGCGCGGTGCTCTCCTCGATGCTGGTCGGCTACGGCCTGGCGCGAGTCGAATTCACCGGCCGCAAGGTGTGGTTCTACGTCTTCACCTGCTCGATCTTCCTGCCCGGCATCGTCGGCATGATCCCGCTGGTACGGCTCTACATCGCCGTCCATCTGTACGACTCGTGGTGGCCGCTGATCCTGCCTGCCTTCCTCGGTAATCCGATCTTCACCTTCCTGGCCCGGCAGTACTTCATGACCATCCCGATGTCCATCGACGAGGCAGCGACGATCGACGGGGCGGGCCACTGGCGGATCTTCACCCGGATCATGTTCCCGCTCACCAAGCCGCTGTGGATCACCATGGCCGTGATGAGCTTCCAAGGCGCCTGGAACGACTACCTCAGCCCGCTCATCTACCTGACCACCGACAGCAAATACCCGCTCTCGCTGGGCATGGCGCAGTTCTCCGGCTCGTTCGCCGGTGTCTCGGTGACTCCGTACAACTACTACATGGCAACGAACTTCTGGTACATGCTGCCGCCGCTGGTGCTGTTCTTCCTGGCACAGCGCTACTTCATGACCGGGCTCGGCAGCCTGGGAGGTGGCACCAAATGATCAAGAAGAAGTTGATCAAGCTCGCAGCCGTCGGCATCGCCGCGGTCACCGCGCTGGTCGCCACCGGCTGCTCGGGCCTGTCCAGCTCGTACAGCACCGATCCGACGGCGATCACCTACTTCACCTGGGAGGACACCACCACCAACGCCGCCCTGGACGAGGCGTTCTCCGGCTGGTCCGACGGCCAGTACCACGTCCAACGGATGAACATCCCGTCGGCCGCGTACAACCAGAAGCTCACCTCACTGACGCTGGCGCAGAAGCTGCCAGACTTCTTCTGGTGCAACCTGGACACCGCCGAGGCGATGGGCCGTCAGGGTCTGCTCTACAACTGGGCGGATTATGCGAAGAAGAAGTCCGGCAGTTTCGATCCGGCCAAGTTCTCTCCGGCCACCCTCGACTCCTGGTACATCAGCCCCGGTCAGTTGTACGGTCTGCCGACGCTGGCCAACACGTACGGGTTCTTCTACAACAAGAAGTATCTGGCGAAGGCCGGCGTGAGCATACCGAAGACCAAGTGGACTTGGCCCGAGCTGTTCTCCGTGATCAAGAAGTTGAAGGGCGTCAATGGGTCCAAGTACGGCTTGTGGACGATGGATGCACCGTCCGGGCTCTACTCGCTGAATGGAACCAACCTGTTGTCGGTCGGCAACGGTGGCAAGAAGGTGAATGATCACTACACCGGCGGCACCGAGCTGCAGTACGACCAGCAGCTGATCGACGCTGCCGATCAATGGAGCAAGCTGATGCAGGCCGGTGATGTAATGGCGACCGATCAGGCCAACGCCAACGCGACCGCCGCCTTCTCCAGCGGCAAGACCGGACTGCTCTACGGCGGCCAGTGGCTGGCGGTGTCGTTCCTGGCCAGCACATCGATGAAGGCCGGCGACTGGGGCTTCGCGCCGATGCCGACCGCCGCGACACCGGTCCAACCCCTCGATCCACAAGGGGTTTGCTCGCCCAAACAGCTCAAGGATCCCGACGCGGTGTGGAAGGCGCTGAGCTATCTGGAGACCGACGTACTGCCCAAGGTGCTGGCCAAGGCGCCTGTCGCCCCGCCGGCCTACGCGCCGTCCGCACCGCCCTACTACGACTCGCTGACGAAGTCCGGCGCAGGAAGCACGGCCGACACGGTCCGTTACGAGATGCAGACCCCGACCAAGATCCCGGTGCGCTTCATCGCCCCGTGGTCGCAACGCGTCGGCGACATCACCAACGTGCAGTGGGTCGACATCATCAACGGCAAGACCTCGGCCGCCCAGGGCGTACCGAAGATGTTCGCCGACATGAACCAGACCATCAAGGACACCGGCAACATCAGCTAAACCGCGCGGCTCACGTGACAGCCGCACCCAAAATCGACCGCCGCACTCGAAATTTCGGGTGCGGCGGCGGTTTTTGCGCGCGGCTGTGAGGTTGAGCCCCGCTCAATGGTCTGAGGCCAGACCATTGACAGATTCTGGCCCGACCCGACAGACTGCCGGAGCTATGAGCGATGGCAAGGAAGCCACACCTGCCGGGCAGAGCGACGAGTCGTTGCTGGCGGAGCTGGGCTACAAGCAGGAGCTGCATCGGCGGATGTCGGGCTTCTCCAACTTCGCGGTGTCCTTCTCGATCATCTCGATCCTGGCCGGCTGCATCACCAGCTACAAGATCGCGTTGGTCTCCGGCGGGCCGTCCACGTTGGTCCTGGGTTGGTTGATCGTCGGCGTCTTCGTGCTCGCGGTGTCCGCGGCGATGGCCGAGGTGTGTTCGCGCTACCCCACCGCCGGCGGGCTCTACTTCTGGGCCGGCCGGCTGGCCCGCAGGAACAAGCGGCAGTGGGCCTGGTTCGTCGGCTGGTTCAACTTCCTCGGCGAGATCGCGGTGACCGCGGCCATCGACTACGGCTGTGCCTCCACCTGGATGGCCTTCGCCAACCTCACCTTCGGCTTCGAGCCGACGGCGACCAGCACCTTCATCACCTTCCTGGTGATCATCGTCGCCCACGCGCTGTTGAACACGTTCGGTGTCAACCTGGTCAGCCTGCTCTCCAACGTCTCCGCCTGGTGGCACCTGGTCGGCGTCGCGATCATCGTCGCGGTGCTCTGGATCCTGCCCGAGAAGCATCAGTCGGTCAGCTGGACCTTGACCGGCTGGCACAACGAGACCGGCTGGATGTTCGGCCCGTACGTGTTCCTGATGGGTCTGTTGATGGCGCAGTACACCTACACCGGGTACGACGCCTCGGCTCACGTCGCCGAGGAGACCCGCGGCGCCTCGAGGTCGGCGCCCCGCGGCATTGTCACCTCCGTGCTGGTCTCGGTGATCGGCGGATTCATCCTGCTGTTCTCGATCACCGCTGCCATTCCGGACGCCTCCCCGGCCGGGCTGACCAAGCTGGCCGCCAGTGACACCGGACTCCCGCCGGCGCAGATCTTCCTTGATGCGTTGGGATCCCCGACGGTGGCCAAGTTCCTGCTGTTCATCGTCTGCGTTGCTCAGTTCTTCTGCGGGATGGCATCGGTGACCGCCAACTCGCGGATGTCGTACGCCTTCTCCCGTGATCATGCGCTGCCCGGATCGCGGATCTGGTCCAAGGTCAACTCGCGCACCGGCACCCCGACCAACTCGATCTGGCTGTGCGTCACCTGCTCGGTGATCTTGGCCCTACCTGCGCTGTTCAACGCCACCGCCTACCTGGCCGTCACCTCGATCGCGGTGATCGGGCTCTACATCGCCTACGTCGTGCCGGTGCTGCTGCGGCGACTGAGCAAGGACTTCACGCCCGGACCGTGGAGCCTGGGCCGCTGGTCGCCGGTGATCGGCTGGATCGCGATCGTCTGGGTTGCGATCATCTGCGTCCTGTTCGTGCTCCCGCCGGCCTCGCCGGTGACGATCAGCACCTTCAACTACGCGCCGGTCGCGGTGATCGTGGTGGCCGTACTGGCGCTGGTCACCTGGTTCGTCGGCGGACGGAAGAACTTCATGCAGGGACGCGCCGAGGCCGAGCATCTGACCAAGGAAGCCGACACGGTTCTCGATGAGTGACGGCTCGATGAGCGAGGGAGCCACCGACCGGTTGGCCACCGGAATCCTCGGCGGCGGACGCGGCCGGCACGCCTTCGAGGACTGCGTCGAACGGCTGGCGACGGCGATCCGGCTCGGCGTCTTTCCGGAGGGCAGCGTGTTGCCGGCCGAGCGCGAGCTCAGCGCGCGGATGGGCGTCTCCCGGGCCACGCTGCGGGAGGCGATCGCCGCGCTGCGTCAAGCAGGCATGGTGCGTACGGTGCGCGGTCGCGGCGGCGGAACGGTGATCAGCCACCGGCCGGTCACCCCGGCCCACGCCAACTCCCGCCAACTCGCCGGCCGGCGCGACGAGCTGATGGATGCGCTGGTCTTCCGCCGGGTCGTCGAGCCGGGCGCGGCCGGCCTGGCAGCCGCCTCCGTCCTCGACCATGATCATCAAAAGCTGTTGGACACCTCGCTGCAGGCGGTGGAGCAGGCCGACAAGCCCGGCGCCTACCGACAGGCCGATTCCCGGCTGCACCTGGCGATCGCCACCGTCACCGGCTCACCACAGCTGCTCCAGGCCATCACCCGCGTTCAGGCCGACGTGCACACCCTGCTCACCGCGATCCCGATGCTGGAGGTCAACATCGAGCACTCCAACGCCCAGCACAGCAGCATCGTCCGGGCGATTCGGAATCGACGCCCCGCACAGGCCAGACTGGCCATGGAACGACACTGCGACGACACCGCTGCGCTGTTGCGCGGCCTGCTCAGTTGACCAACCCGCCGACTGTTGATCCCCGTTGAACGGAAGCGATATGAGAGAGAGCAAACTCGGGCTTCGGACCGACCGTCACCTGAGCGTCGCCGGTCTGCAGTCCATGATCGACAACGGCGACCTCGACACCGTGATCGTCTGCTTCACCGACATGCAGGGCCGCCTGCAGGGCAAGCGGATGCACGCCGCGTACTTCCGTGATCACGTGCTGGCTCACGGCAGCGAGGGTTGCAACTATCTGCTCGCCGTCGACGTCGACATGAACACCGTCGACGGCTATGCGGTCTCCTCCTGGGAGCGCGGCTACGGCGACATGATCTTCAGCCTGGACACCGACACCCTTCGGCTGCTCCCGCATCAGCCGGGCGCAGCGATGGTGCAGTGCGACCTGACCTGGCTGGACGGCAGTCCGGTGGCCCAGTCGCCCCGAACGATCTTGAAGAACCAGCTGGAGCAGGTGGCCGAGCGCGGCTACACCGCTCTGGCCGGGACCGAGCTGGAGTTCATGATCTTCGACACCAGCTACGCCGACGCCTGGCAGTCCGGCTTCCATGATCTGCGACCCGCGGTGCCGTACAACGGCGACTATTCGATCTTGGCCGGCAGCAAGGTCGAGCCGCTGCTGCGGGAGATCCGCAACGCGATGTACGGGGCCGGGATGAACGTCGAGTCGGCCAAGGGCGAGTGCAACCTGGGCCAGCAGGAGATCGGCTTCCTCTACGCCGACGCGCTGACCACCGCCGACAATCACGTGGTCTACAAGAACGCCGCCAAGGAGATCGCCGCTCGCCGCGGCCAGTCGATCACCTTCATGGCCAAGTACGACGAGCGCGAGGGCAACTCCTGCCACATCCACCTGTCGCTGCGCGACCGGGACGGCAAGCCGGTCTTCGGCAACGGGCAGCGGACCGAGCTCTACGACCGATTCATCGCCGGCGTGCTGGCGACGATGCCCGACTTCACCCTGCTCTACGCGCCGAACGTCAACTCCTACAAGAGATTCGCCGACGGGTCCTTCGCGCCGACCAAGATCGGCTGGGGCTACGACAACCGCACCTGCGCGGTCCGGCTGGTGGGCGACGGACTGTCGGCCCGGCTGGAGAACCGGGTGCCGGGCGGCGACGTCAACCCGTACCTAGCACTGGCCGCCATGCTCGCGGGCGGTCTGTACGGAGTTGATCATGAGTTGGAGCTGCCGGCCGAGACCACCGGCAACGCGTACGACGCCGACCTGCCGACGGTGCCGCAGACGCTCGCTCGGGCCCGCGACGCCTTCACCCGATCCGCGCTGACCCGCAAGCTGCTCGGCGATCCGGTGGTCGATCACTACACCAACATGGCCGACGTCGAGTTGGCTGCGTTCAACGCGACCGTCACCGACTGGGAGCGGCGTCGCTCTTTCGAGCGCATGTAATAGATGGCTCTTTCGAGCGCATGTAATGGATGGCTCTTTCGTGCGCATGTAATGGATGGCTCTTTCGAGCGCATGTAAGGTTCCTGACACGATGGAGAGGATGTTGTGAGCACGACGTTTCCGGTGATCAATCCGACCACCGCGGAGGCCTTCACCACAGTCGAGTTCGCCTCGGCGGAGGAAACCGACGCGGCGATCGAGCGGGCCCACCAGGCCTTCGGCGGCTGGCGTGATCTTGCTCCCGGTGATCGGGCGACGTTGCTGCGCCGGTTCGCCCGGCTGGTTGATGATCATGGCGACGAGCTGGCCCAGCTGGAGGTCCGCAACTCCGGGCATCCGATCGGAAACGCCCGTTGGGAGGCAGGAAACGTCCGCGACGTGCTGAACTTCTACTCGGCCACTCCGGAGCGGCTGTTCGGCCGGCAGATCCCGGTCGCCGGCGGCATCGACGTCACCTTCCGCGAACCGCTCGGTGTGGTGGGCGTGATCGTGCCCTGGAATTTCCCGATGCCGATCGCCGGCTGGGGCTTCGCGCCGGCGCTTGCCGCCGGTAACTGCGTTGTGCTGAAGCCGGCGGAGTGGACCCCGCTGACCGCCCTGCGATTGGCCGAGATCGCCGCCGAGGCTGGGATTCCCGACGGGGTGTTCACCGTCCTGCCCGGCGAAGGTCCGGTGGTCGGGCGGCGGCTGGTCGAGCATCCGTTGGTCCGCAAGATCACCTTCACCGGATCGACCCGAGTCGGCAAGATGATCATGGCCGGCTGCGCCGAGCAGTTGAAGCGCTGCACGCTGGAGCTCGGCGGCAAGAGCGCGAACGTGATCTTCGCCGACGCCGATCTGGAGCGAGCCGCCACTGCCGCACCGGGAGCGGTCTTCGACAACTCCGGCCAGGACTGCTGCGCCCGATCACGGATCCTGGTCCAGTCCTCGGTGCTGGACCGCTTCCTGGAGCTGCTCGAGCCGGCGGTCAAGGACGTACGCGTCGGCGATCCGGCCGATCCGGAAACGATCATGGGACCGTTGACCTCGGCACAGCATCGTCAACGCGTACAGGGATATCTGGATGACGCCGACGTCGCCTACACCGGCACGGCTCCGGACGGGCCGGGATTCTGGATGCCGCCGACGGTGATCATCAACACCTCGCCCGATGATCGGATCTGGCGCGAAGAGGTGTTCGGGCCGGTGCTGGCTGTGCAGCCGTTCACCGACGAGGCCGACGCGATCCGGCTCGCCAACGACAGCGACTACGGCCTGTCCGGCTCGATCTTCACCCGTGATCTTGGCCGGGCGCTGCGGGTGTCCCGGTCGGTCCAGGCCGGCAACCTGAGCGTCAACTCACACTCCTCGGTCCGCTACTGGACCCCCTTCGGCGGCTACAAACAGTCCGGGCTCGGCCGCGAGCTCGGCCCGGACGCCGCCGACGCGTACACCGAGGAGAAGAACGTCTTCATCGCCGACTACTGAATACACCGGAGCAGGGCTTACGGTCCTTCGACAAGCTCAGACCCTTGGAATGAGGAGTGCGAACAACATGGCAGGACGGGTGGACGGCAAGGTCGCGGTGGTCACCGGAGGCTGCTCCGGCATCGGGCTGGCAACGGTACGGCGGCTGGCCACCGAAGGCGCCACGGTGGTGATCGGCGACGTCGACGACACCCAAGGGCCGGACGTGGCAGCGTCCGTCGGCGGTGCGTACCTGGCCACCGACGTCACCGACAAGTCCGCAGTTGATCATCTTTTCCGGTCCGCCAGGGAACAGTTCGGATCGGTCGACATCGCCTTCAACAACGCCGGCATCTCGCCGCCGGAGGACGATTCGATCCTGGACACCGATCTGGACGCCTGGCATCAGGTGCAGCAGGTCAACCTGACCAGTGTTTACCTGTGCTGCAAGGCCGCGTTGGAGATCATGACCGAGCAAGGTCGGGGTTCGATCATCAACACGGCCTCGTTCGTCGCACTGATGGGTGCTGCCACGTCTCAGATCTCCTACTCCGCCTCCAAGGGTGGCGTGCTGTCGATGAGTCGCGAGCTCGGTGTGCAGTTCGCCCGTTCCGGCATCCGGGTGAACGCGCTGTGCCCCGGCCCGGTGAACACGCCGTTGCTGCAGGAGCTGTTCGCCTCCGACCCCGAGCGAGCGGAGCGCCGACTGGTGCACGTGCCGATGGGCCGCTTCGCCGAGCCGGAGGAGATCGCCAACGCGGTGTTGTTCCTGGCCAGCGACGAGTCGAGCTTCATCACCGCCAACACCTTCCTGGTCGACGGCGGCATCTCCGCCGCCTACGTCACCCCGCTCTGATCGTCGAGTTGATCATGAAACCGGTGATCGGGCTGAGCTGCTATCGCAACAAGGCACAGTGGGGCGTCTGGGACACCGAGGCGGTGCTGCTGCCCACCACGTACACCCGCTCGGTCGAACTGGCCGGCGGCATCCCGATCCTGCTGCCACCGCCGCAGGATCCCGGTGATCACGCCGACGCGGTGGTGGCGCGGATCGACGGCTTGATCATCACCGGCGGGCCCGATGTCGACCCGGCCCGATACGGCGCGGACCGACACCCGCAGACCGATCAGCCCGGCGGCGTACGCGATGCCTGGGAGTTGGCTCTGCTCGACGCAGCCGACCGGATTTCCCTTCCGGTGTTGGGGATCTGTCGTGGTTTGCAGGTGCTGGCGGTGCACGCCGGCGGCACCCTGCAACAGCATCTGCCCGATCAGCTCGGCCACCAACTGCATTCGCCGGGCGGCGCGGATTACGGCACGGTCGAAGTGATCGTGGAACCGAAGAGCCGGGTCGCCAGTCTGGTCGGCGACCGGCTGCAGGTGAGCTGCCACCATCACCAGGCGGTGGCCGAACATCCCGGCCTGCAGATCTCGGCAAGATCCGCCGACGGTGCGATCGAGGCGCTGGAAGCCGACGGCGAACGGTTCCGGCTGGGCGTCCAATGGCATCCGGAGGAACGCGACGACGCCGGGCTCTTCGGCGGGTTGATCAAGGCAGCGGCTCGTTGATCAAGCCCGGTTGGTCAAGTCAGGTTTGTTCAAGCCAGCGGCGGGCGATAGCGGAAGATCACCATCCGCTGCACGATGAAGTTCACCGCGGTCGCCACACCTTGGGCGATCACGAACGCGAGCGTCTGGGTCCAGATCTGAGGCAGGTGCCGCGCCAGCACCGGATAGAGCACCGCGAACAGGCCGACCTGGACGAAGAACGTCGAACCGTACAAGATCAACACGCTGACGAAGCGCCGTGCCGACGGTTCGGCCCGGAAGGTCCAGCGCCGATTGATCAGGTACGCGGTGGTGGTGCCGCAGACGAACGAGATCGCCTTGGCGGGTGTGTGTAGCAGGCCGAAGTGCATCAGCAGCACCAGGATGCCGAAGTCGACGATCGCCGACAGCCCGCCGGTGATCACGAACCGGAACAGCTGCACCGGCAGCGCATGATGCTGCGGTGGGGCAGGCAACGATCCGGGTTCGAGCACCGCTTCAGGTTAGACGGCCGCGCCAGCGGCCGACAAAACCTCCTGCCCTGGTCCTCAGCCGGCGCGTCCACCCCGCCGGGTGCGGTTCGACGACCGGACGCGGCGCGCCCGGTGAGGTCCGGACGATCAGCTCCGCCGGTGTCAGCAGCGCATTCAGCGAGTCGGGCAAGTCGTAACGGAGCCGATCGCCGAAGGCGCTCCGGGCCCGACCGGCCGCGATCCACTCGTTCAGCGCAACGATGTCCTCGGCGCCGCCGCGGGAGGCGACCATCAGCCGCAGCCGGGCGTCCTCCCGGGCACGATCCAGGTGACGGGCCTCCAGCTGCGACAGTACGGTCCGTTTGAGCTCGGCCAGTGCAACCTCTCGTTCGGTCTCGTCGGCACGCATGAACGGACCGCCGAAGGACGGTGCGACCACCCGGATCAACACCCGATCGAAATAACGGGATCGCTGCTGGGGCTCGACATTCTTCATGATCAACTCGGTCATCCGCGTTGCCGTCAGCAGCTTGTTCTGCAAAGTCTGCGGTTGCCGGGACAGACTGCCGGGCAGGTTGCGGCGGCGGAAGTAGTACGTGCTGTCGGTCAGCGAGGTCACCCGCTTGGCGGCCAGCAGCGCGGTGGCCACGAAGACCTGGTCCTCGCCCTGCACCATGTCCTCGCAGAACTCCAGCGACAGCCGGTCGATCAACGCCCGCCGAAACAGCTTCTGCGCCGACAGCGTGGTCCAGATCCGATCCTCGATCAGGTCCGCGTCAGCAGCGGCTCGCACCTTGTTGACGGTCCACCCCTGGCGGCCGACCACCCGTACCTGCCCAACCACCACGTCGGCACCGAAGTCCTCGGCGGCTGCGGTCAGCCGATCCAGCGCATCGTCGGCCAGCCAGTCGTCCGCGTCGTGGAAGAACAGGTAGCGCCCCGTCGCGACGCGCAGACCGACGTTGCGGCCGACCGACGGCGCTCCGGAGTTGGCTTGGGTGAAGATCCGCAGCTGCGGCCACTGCTCGGCCAGCCCCTGCAGGTAGTCCCAGGTGTCGTCGGTCGAGCCGTCGTCGATGACGATCGTCTCGATCTGCTCCGCGCCCAGCGTCTGGGCCCGGATCGCCGTCAGCGCCTCGGCCAGAAACTCCCGGCTGTTGTACGTCGGAATGATCACCGACACCAGCGGCGTCGCTGCCGCCGGCCCGTCTTCTGGGGACACCACGCAATCCTCGCACTCGATCTGCTTCTGCCGAACGGATGCTACCCACACACCGGGCCAGGAGACGACGGCGCGATCACACTGCCCGGGAACAGCCAGTACGGCGGCGTGACCGTCAGGACGCGGCATCCGATCGGCCAAAGCGGCAACAAGCGGACTGGAGCACGCGCGCCGCGGCAGATTGAACACGTGAGTAGCGGCAGATTGAACGCACAGCTTGCGGCAGATTGGACATCGGTGGCCGGACCGGCTTCATCGATCCTGTCTCCGACATGATCTTTCACCCAGCTGACCACGTTCGCTTCACGTGGCCACGGTGTCGATGATGTCCTGGACGTTGGTGGATCCGGGCATCAGCGGATCTCTTTCAGGCTTCGACTCCCACGTTGGCACCCCGGAGCCTGGGCAAGGCGTGCGGGCCTGCGACCCAATGCGACCGCCGGAGTCCCGGCGGCATGTTCGAGATTTCTCTTGTAGGGTTGGGTTTCCGGCGGGCATGTTTTGTCAGACCGTGTCTGTACCGTCAGGTGCATGGTCGACGAGGGCGGACGGGACGCGGCGCAGATCTTGCGTGTCGTCGGTGATGCCGACCGGCAGGAGTTGATCGGCCGCAATACCAAATTGATCGCGGCCGTGGAATGGGCCCAGTATCATCCGGCCGAGTCGATCGATCCGTATCAGTTGTCGATTCCGGGCGGGGATCGGCCGATTCATCCCGGTGGGGAGGGGACGCCGGCGATGGCGGAGTTCGCCGTTCCGGAGTTCGCCACCCAGCTGCGGAAGTCGATCGCTGGTGGCCGGTATTTCATCGGCGACGCTCTGGATCTGCGGTATCGGCTGCCCCGACTCTGGGACCGAGTCTGCAACTTTGAGATCGAGGGCGCCGACGCGCAACTGATCGCCCAGGCCACCCGGCACCTGACCCTGGAGAAGGCCGGGCTGGTGGATGCCGCGTTGGCCGACTATGTGGGCCGGTTGGGTCGGGCGGCGTTGTTGCGGTTGGTGGAGGCGAAGATCATCGAGGTCGATGCCGACCGGATCGCCGCCGAGGCCAACCGCCGGCAACGGGAGAAGGGTGTCTGGGTCGGACAGTCGACCGAGCACGGTTGCAAGACCGTGTTCGCCCGCGCGGATGCCTGTGATGTGATCTGGTTCGACGCGATGGTCGACCGATTCGCCGACCTTCTCGCCCGCCGCGGCGATACCCGCAGCAAGGACGAACGCCGTGCGGCGGCGATCGGGATCCTGGCCAACCCGCTGTACGCGCTGCGGCTGTTGGCCGAAGACGACGCACCATCCCTGTTCGACCCCGATCTCGGTGATGACGATCTGCCCGAGGATGATCATGATCGCCCTGTTGTGGAGGCTCCGCCGGTCGAGTCGTCTGCGGTTGTTCAGGACGGCGGACCGGGCTCGCAGCCGCAGGATCATGAATCGTCCGGTGGATCGGGCACGCAACCCGAGGGGCCCGAGCAAGGCGGCGGACCGGAAACCCAACCCGGCAACGATCATCCGGTCCGCTATCCCCGACTGGACGATGATCATGATCTGGCTTGGGCGGCGATCCGGGCGATCAGCCAACTCGACCCCGCCAGGTTGCGGCCTGACGCCACCCTGTACATGCACATTGCCCAAGAAACCCTGCAAACCGGACTCGGCGTGACCAGGGTGGAGGACATCGGACCGATCGTGTCCAGCCTGGTCGCCGACTGGCTCCAAGGCTGCCAAGTCACAGTCAAGCCGGTGATCGACCTGAACGCCGACCTGACGCCGGTCAACTCCTATGAAATCCCACGGCTGATGCGGGAGCGGATGTTCCTCAAACGCCCCAGCAGCGACTTCCCCTTCTCCACCTCCCGCGGCCAGCATCTTGACCTGGACCACAGCGACCCCTACCGACCCGGCCGCACAGGGCAAACCAGGGAGAACAACCTCGGACCCGAAGCCAGACCGGAGCATCGAGTGATCACCCACGGCCTATGGGATCGCCGACAACCCGAGCCCGGAACCGTCCTGTTCCGGGCGCCACGCGGCAGAATCTTCCTGGTCAACCAGACCGGTTCCCACGATCTCGGCGAAGGACCTTTCGCCGACCACATCTGGGTCGCCGCCGCGCCCATCCACGACTGAACCACCGCGCCAGCGATCGACGCTAACCAGTGCGGCACGCTGGCGGCGCTGCCCGGGCACCCCGCCGCGATCCCTCAGGCTGATCGTTCAGACAATGATTGCGCTGCTGTCCTGGGACGGCCGGTGTAGTGATGTGTCCCGACCTGGCCGGGGCAACAGCTGCGTCCCCGGACCTGATTCAGCCCTTCGCGCGAGGCCATTCGGGCTTGCGTTTCTCCACGAAGGCGGCGACGCCCTCGGCGCGGTCGGCCGACATCGCGGTGTCGTGCCAGCACGCGTCCTCCACCTCGAGCGCCTCGGCCATCGGCAGATCGAAGCCGGTCCGCAACGCCCGCTTGGCGTTGCGCAGGGCGACCGGCGACTTCGCGGCTATCTCAGCGGCCAGCTCACCGGCCGCGGTACGGGCGGCGCCGGCGGCAGCTCGCCGGTCGGCCAGCCCGATCGCGTACGCCTCGTCGGCCGAGACCCGGCGGGTGCTGAAGATCAGATCCGCGGCCCGGTTCAGTCCGACCCGGCGGGACAGCAACTGGGTCCCGCCACCGCCAGGGATCACTCCGACACCCACCTCGGGCAACCCGAAGGCGGCCGAGTCGGAGGCGATGATCAGGTCGCAGGACAGCGCCAACTCGCAGCCGCCGCCGAGCGCAAATCCTTCCACTGCAGCGATCGTGGGCATCGGTAGCCCCAAGACGGAGTTGTAGGCACGTCGAGATGCCGGCCGCTGGGCAGCAAGATCATCATTGGTCAGCTGGTTGCGTTCCTTCAGGTCCGCGCCGACGCAGAAGGCGCGGTCCAGCGCCGTACTCAAGATCACCACGCTGAGCCGATCATCGGCAGCCAACTCGGCGCAGGCATCGGCGATCAGGGTCGCCTGCCGGGCGTCGACCGCATTCAACGCGTCCGGCCGATTCATCACGATCTCGGCCACCCGGTCCCGCGGCCGCTCGATCACGATCGAATCAGTTCGGCTGCCGGCCATGGATCTCCTCGAACAACAGCTCGCTCATGATCCGGTGGACCTGTTCGACGTCGGGGATGTCGTCCAGCTCGATCAGCCCGTCCTCGCCGGCGGTCTGCACCTTCAAGGTGCCGCAACCGAACACCCGATCGGACAGGCTGCGGGCGTAGCTGACGTCATTCACCCGGATCAGCGGCAGATCCTTGCCGGTCTTGCTGAGGATCCCGGTCCTCAGGATCAGGCGCCGATTCGTCACCGTGTAGGTGGTGGTTCGCCAGCGCAGGAAGGGCAGCACACACCACCAGATCGCCAGGATGAGGCCGAGGATGATCACCACGTACTGACCGACCGGCGCGATCTGGTGCGGGATCACCGCGGCGCCGATACCGACGCCGGCGCCGAGCGCGATCAACATGATCGCCGGCAACACCATCGCCTTGGCGTGGGTCCGGACCTGGATCTCGACGTGCTCGTTGTCGCCGAGAAGTCTTCGTGGCAAGCCCATGGCAGCCAACGTACCGCCGCGAGCCGGTCAGCCCACTTCGTACGGCCGAGAGGTCAGCGCAGATGCACCACGTCACCGGCGCCGAAGGTCTGCCGGCCGCGGTCGGTCTGTACCACCAGCCGACCGTGATCGTCGATCGCCTCGGCCCGGCCGGTCACGTCCCCCTCCGGGAGGACGACCCGGACCTGACGCCCGATGGTGGCGCAGCGGCCCACGTACGAGGTGGCCAGGGCCGCGGCGTCGAAGTCGTTCTGCCATTGCCGATACAGCAGCTCGAAGGCTCGCAGCACGGTGACCGCAAGGGTGGTCTTGTTTCGGGTGCTGGCGCCGAGCAGCGCCAGCGAGGTCGCCCACGGCACCGGCAGTTGTTCCTCGGTCAGATCGGTGTTGATGCCGACGCCGATCACGCAGCCCGGACCGTTGGGAGTCTCCACCCGTTCGGCCAGAATCCCGCACAGCTTGCGATCGCCGACCATCACATCGTTGGGCCACTTCAACATCGGGGCGACGCCGGTGGCCCGGCGCAGGCCCTCGGCGGTGGCCATCCCGCAGATCAGCGGCAGCCAGGTCCAGCGGTGGGCGCTGCTGTCGCCGGGCAGCACCAGCATCGACATCGCCAGGCTGGCCCCGGGCGGTGCGGTCCAGGTGCGGTCCAGCCGGCCGCGGCCGCGGGACTGGAAGCCGGTCAGCAGGGCGGTGCCATCGCCGGCTGCCCCGTTGCGGGCCCAGTCGGCCAGGTCGGCGTTGGTGGATCCGGTTTCCTCGACCACCTCGATCCGACGCCACAGCCCGTCCGCGGCCGCGCTCGCATCAGGCATGATCAACAATTCGCGCAGACGCTCGGCGTCCAGGGGATCGGTGTCGTACATCAGGGCATCGACGATAGTGCACCGCGACCAGCGGCCCGAGGTCGTCGGTCGGTCGAGGCTGGGGCGTTAGGGTCTGACTCGTGACGTACGCCCCATCCGATCTCGACGGTGACGATCTCGACCGGCACACCACGGCCGGCAAGCTGGCCGATCTCGAACATCGTCTCGACGAGGCGGTGCATGCCGGTTCGGCCGCGGCGGTGGAGAAGCAGCACGCCCGCGGCAAACTGACCGCTCGGGAACGGATCGAGTTGCTGCTGGACGAGGGATCGTTCCTGGAGCTGGACGAATTCGCCCGGCACCGCTCCACCTCGTTCGGGATGGAGCAGCGGCGGCCGTACGGCGACGGCGTGATCACCGGTTTCGGCACCGTCGACGGTCGCCAGGTGTGCGTGTTCTCCCAGGACTTCACCGTCTTCGGTGGCTCGCTGGGGCAGGTGTTCGGGGAGAAGATCGCCAAGGTGATGGACTTCGCGTTGAAGACCGGCTGTCCGCTGATCGGGATCAACGATTCCGGTGGCGCCCGGATCCAGGAGGGCGTGGTCTCGCTCGGCCTGTACGGGGAGATCTTCCGCCGCAACACCCATGCCTCCGGAGTGATCCCGCAGATCTCGTTGATCATGGGCCCGTGCGCCGGCGGTGCGGTCTACTCCCCCGCGATCACCGACTTCACCATCATGGTCGATCAGACCTCGCAGATGTTCATCACCGGCCCGGACGTGATCAAGACCGTCACCGGCGAGGACGTCACGATGGAGGATCTCGGCGGCGGCCGTACCCACAACACCACCTCGGGCAACGCGCACTATCTGGCCTCCGACGAGGAGGACGCCATTGCTTATGTCAAAGAACTTCTGAGCTATCTGCCGCAGAACAACCTGGAGGAAGCGCCCAGCTATCCGTCCGAGGCAGAGCTGGAGATCAATGATCTTGATCGCCTCCTGGACACGATCGTGCCGGACTCGCCGAATCAGCCGTACGACATGCACGAAGTAATCAAGACGGTCCTCGATGACGAGGATTTCCTCGAGGTACAGCCGCTGTACGCCGGCAATGTGATCACCGGTTATGGCCGGGTGGAGGGTCGCGCGGTCGGCATCGTCGCCAACCAGCCGTCGGTGCTGGCCGGTTGCCTGGACATCAACGCGTCCGAGAAGGCGGCCCGGTTCGTCCGCACCTGCGACGCGTTCAACATCCCGGTGATCACCTTCGTCGACGTGCCGGGCTTCCTGCCCGGCACCGATCAGGAGTGGAACGGGATCATCCGCCGCGGCGCCAAGCTGCTGTTCGCCTATGCGGAGGCGACCGTGCCGCTGGTCACCGTGATCACCCGCAAGGCGTACGGCGGCGCCTACGACGTGATGGGATCCAAACATCTGGGCGCGGACATCAATCTGGCCTGGCCGACCGCCCAGATCGCGGTGATGGGCGCGCAGGGTGCGGTCAACATCCTCTACCGCCGCGAACTGGCCGACGCCGCCGACCCGGACGCCCGTCGGGCGGAGTTGATCACCGAGTACGACGACGAGCTCGCCAATCCCTACCTGGCGGCCGAACGCGGCTATGTCGACGCGGTCATCCAGCCGCGCCAGACCCGTACCGAGATCACCCGGGCACTGCAGCTGCTGCGGACCAAACGCGAGCAGCTGCCGCCCAAGAAGCACGGGAACATCCCGCTGTGACCAAGATCGACTCCGAGATCACGATCACCGGCAACCCGACCGACGAAGAGGTCGCGGCCGTCGTCGCCGTGCTCACCGCCCGTGCCGCCGCCTCGCCGAACACCCGGGTCGAAGAGCCGAAGTCCGGCTGGGCCGCCTACTGGCGCTCGGTCGGCGCCCCGGTGCACCCCGGCCCGGGCAGCTGGCAGGCCGTGTACCGCGGCTGAAGCGGTAAGAATGTCGGAGCAGATAGCCCGAACCGCACTTTTGAGGAGGGCAAGGCAATCTGCTCCTGCATTCTTACCGCTTTCGTCCCGAAACTCCCTACCGAAGGTGCGTCACCAGCGATATCGTCGCGATATCAGAGGAGGAGCCATGAGCACACGCACGTTTCTGGTTCGGCTGACCGACGAGGAGCACGAGGCCCTCACCGAGCTGGCGGCAACCGAACATCGCTCGATGCAGGACGTCGTCCGCCTTGCGATCAAGGACCGTGTCGAGCAGTCCGAACGCCGCACGGAGGTCCGTGCCACCCTCAGTGAGATCATCGATCGAGATGCCGAGCTTCTCGATCGGTTGGCACGCTGACCCATGGCCACCGAGGAAGCCCCGGACTACATCACGCTCGAGGACGCGCTCGACGCCGTCGACCTCCTGGGGATGACGCTGCGCGATCCCGGTCTCCTGGCCGGCGCGCTCGCCCGCCCGGCGACCTGGGCCTTCGGCACCGAGGTGTATCCCGGTCTGCATACGAAAGCCGCTGCGCTGTGCGACGCGATCAATCACTCACATCCCTTGATCGACGGCAACAAGCGGCTGTCCTGGGTTCTCACAGTGCTCTTCTACCGACGCAACGGCCACGATCTGGCGACCACGCCGGACGACGGTGAGAAGTTCGTCCTCAGTGTCGCTGCGGGCCATCGCGAGCTCGCCGACATCGCTTCCTGGCTGGAGAAACACTCCCACGAGCTGCCCGCTTGAGGGCACTGAGGCAGGTTCCTTTCGCTTGCTGTCCGAATTTCGCTAGCGATCGAATCAATTCCCACCCAGCATGGGTTGGTGCCCACACGACCTGCCCGCGAACCACAACCGTTGTCGGATCCGACCGAGTCCCCGGTGCCGATCGAGACACCGGCGCCCGTTGACCAGCCGTCGAACCGACTCGCGCTGGCGATGGCGGGCATCACGGTGCTGTTCTGGGCGTCGGCGTTCGTGGTGATCCGGCCGCTGGCCGGGGTGCTGTCCCCGGGCGGGCTGGCGCTGGGCCGACTTGCAGTGGCCGCGGTCGCACTGACCGTGTTCGCGTTGATCCGCCGGTTCCGGATCCCCCGCGGCCGGACGTTGCTGCTGTTGATCGTGTACGGGGTGCTCTGGTTCGGCGGCTACATGGTGGCGTTGAACGCCGGCGAGCAACACCTCGACGCGGGCACCGCCGCGCTGCTGGTCAACGTCGCACCGGTGCTGATCACCCTCGGCGCGGGCGCGTTCCTGCGTGAGGGTTTCCCGCGCTGGGTGATCATCGGCTCCGTGGTCTCCTTCGGCGGCGTGGTGGTCATCTCCGCGGGCGCCGGTGATCATCGGATCGACGCGCTGGGCATCGTGTTCTGTCTGACCGCAGCGATCCTGTACGCGGCCGCGACTCTGCTGCTGCGGGTCGGGCTTCGTACCACGCAGCCGTTGCAGGCGACCTGGATCGGCTGCCTGGCCGGCATGATCGCCTGCCTGCCGTTCGCGCCGTCGCTGGTCGGTGAGCTGAGCCGCGCATCGGCCGGCGTCTGGCTCGGCGTCGGCTACCTCGGGCTGTTCCCGACCGCGGTCGCCTTCACCACCTGGGCGTACGCGTTGTCGGTGATGGGTGCCGCCCGGACCGGTGCGACCACCTACCTGGTGCCGGCGATCACCATCGTGATCTCCTGGATCTTCCTGTCCGAACTGCCCACGGTGTACGGCTTCATCGGCGGCGCCGTCTGCCTGGCCGGCGTCGCGGTCACCCGCATCCGACGCTGAGGCGCGATCAGGTTTCGGGCCCCGGCCGCCGTTTCGTCGGCGTCCGGGCCGCGCCCGTAGGATCCTTCGGTGACGATGGACCAGCAGATCGGCCAACAGGCGACCGTACGACGCGCTCGGATCGCGACCTTCGTGATCTTCGGGCTGAACGGTCTGCTGTTCGCCAGCTGGTCGGCCCGGTTGCCCTCGGTCGCGGAGACGTTCGCGCTGTCCCCCGGCGGTCTCGGTCTGCTGTTGCTGATGGCCGGTTTCGGCTCGGTGCTCGGACTGCCGCTGGCCGGTGGCATCGCCGAACGGCTGGGCACCGCGGGATCGGTCCGGGCGGCCGGCAGCCTGCTGGGCCTCGCCATGACCGTGGTGGCGATCAGCCTGCTGAACGGCTGGCTGATTCCCTGCGGAATCGCCTTGTTCTGCTTCGGTTTCGGCATCGGCGTCTGGGACGTCGCACAGAACATCGAGGGCGCCGAGGTGGAACGCCGCGGCACCAAGACGATCATGCCGAAATTCCATGCCGCGTTCAGCGGCGGCGCGTTCGTCGGCGCCATGATCGGCGGCCTGCTGGCCCATCTCGGCATCCCCCTCTGGCTGCACCTGCTGGTGTTGATCGGCCTCGGCGCCATCGTGGTCGCGATCGGCACCCGCTATTTCCTGCCGGCGCACACCCACCACGACGACGACCTTCCGAGCGGCCTGCCGAAGCGCAGCCGCTGGGCGGCCTGGAAGGAGCCGCGGACCCTCGCGATCGGGTTGGTCGTGCTGGCCGCCGCGCTGACCGAGGGCTCGGCCAACGACTGGGTGGCCAAGGCGACCGTGGACGGCCTGAACGCCGCCAACAGCACCGGCGCGATCATGTTCGCGGTGTTCGTCCTGTCGATGACGATCTTCCGCTACGCCGGCAGTTCGCTGCTGGATCGATTCGGCCGGGTCGCCACCCTGCGCTGCTGTCTGCTGGCCGCGATCGTCGGCTTGTTGATCTTCGTTTTCGCGCCGAACATCTACCTGGCAGCGATCGGCGCGGTGTTCTGGGGCGCCGGTGCCGCGCTCGGTTTCCCGGTCGGCATGTCCGCCGCCGCGGATGATCGGCGTTACGCCAGCGCTCGCGTCTCGGTGGTCTCGACCATCGGGTACGCCGCCTTCCTGGTCGGGCCGCCGGTGCTCGGTTTCATCGGTGATCATGTCGGCGTCCGCCACGCCCTGCTGGTGATCGCGGCGGTCTGCCTGGTCTCGCTGGCGAGCACTCCCGCCGTCCGCTCGCAGCGCGACGGCGCCCGGTAATGTCGCGCCCATGACCGCAGAGCAGTCCGCTGGAGGCAGGCCGATCGACCAACTCGCCGAGGCCTACGTCACCGAGGCGATCAATCAGCAGCCGACGTTGGCGACGGCGCTCGGCATCGAGGGCCACGACGATCAGTGGGACGACTTCTCCCCCGACGGATTTGCCGACCGGGCCGGCCACGATCGCCGGACGCTGGCCGCCCTGCACGCCGCGACGCCCAGCGACGAGCGGGAGAACACTGCCAAGGAAGCGATGATCGAGCGGCTCGGGTTGCAGACCGAGCTGTACGACGCGCACATCGAGACCAGTCGGGTCAGCGTGATCGCTGACGTCGCGCACGAGGTGCGCGAGATCTTCGACCTGATGCCCACCGACACCGCCGACGCCTGGCGCAACATCGCGGTCCGGCTGCAGACCATCGGCAATCCGTTGTCCGGTGCCCGGCAGACCCTCGCGCGCGAGGCCGCCGACGGGAACGTCTCGGCCGCACGGCAGATCACGGCGAGTGTCGAACAGATCCGCAGCTGGACCGGGCAGACCGGATCGCACGACTTCTTCGCCGAGTTGATCAACGACTATCCGACCGAACACGGCGAGACGTTGGCCGGTGACCTGCGACGGGCCGCCGACACAGCGCGGCAGGCCTACATCGACTACGCCGACTGGCTGGAGGCCGATCTGCTGCCGAAGGCGCCGAGCCTGGACGCGGTCGGCGAGGAACGGTACGCGTTGAACAGCCGCTACTTCCTCGGCGCCAGCATCGACCTGCAGGAGACCTACCAGTGGGGTTGGGCGGAGCTGGAACGGCTGCAGGATCAACAACGGCAGATCGCCCAGGATCTCTACGGACACAGCGATATCAAGGCAGCCTACGATGCGCTGGACGCCGATCCGGCCCGCAAGATCGAGGGCGCCGAAGCCTTCCGGGACTGGATGCAGGCGCTCGCCGATCAGGCACTCGCCGACCTGTCCGGCACCCACTTCGACATCCCCGAGCCGATCCGCCGGATCGAGTGCTGCCTGGCACCGACCCATGACGGCGGCATCTACTACACCGGCCCCACCGAGGACTTCTCCCGACCGGGGAGGATGTGGTGGGCGGTGCCCGAGGGCATCGACAGCTTCTCCACCTGGAAAGAGGTCACCACCGTCTACCACGAGGGCGTGCCCGGACATCACCTCCAGGTGGCCCAGAATGCGTACCGGTCCGACCTGCTGAATCGCTGGCAACGCTTGCTGTGCTGGGTTTCCGGGCACGGCGAGGGTTGGGCGTTGTACGCCGAACGGCTGATGGATGATCTTGGTTACCTCAGCGATCCGGGCAACCGGATGGGCATGCTCGACGCCCAGGCGCTGCGCGCGGTCCGGGTGATCATCGACATCGGCATGCACCTGCAACTGCGGATCCCCGAGCACAACCGCTGGGACTTCCGGCCGGGCGAACGCTGGACCCCGCAGGCCGGGCTGGAGTTCCTGATGATGAATCTGGCGACCGACGAGCCGACCCTGCGCTTCGAACTCGATCGCTACCTGGGCTGGCCGGGCCAGGCACCCTCGTACAAGGTCGGGGAACGAATCTGGTTGCAGGCAAGGGAAGAAGCCAAGCAGCGCGCCGGTGCCTCCTTCGACCTGCAGCAGTTCCACGCCCAGGCCCTCAACCTCGGCCCGATGGGTCTCGACCCGCTCCGCTCCGCCCTGTCCCGGATCTGATCATGAGCGAACTCCGCTTGGTGCTCGCATCACAATCCCCTGCTCGGTTGGCCACGTTGCGATCGGCCGGGGTCGAACCGGAGGTGATCGTCTCCGGTGTCGACGAGTCGGTGATCAACGACGCCGACCCGGCCGGGCTCGCGTTGGCGCTGGCCCAGTTGAAGGCACGTGCGGTGGCCGACCAGTTGGTCAACGCCGACGACACCGACGACGGTGTCGACGACCGCACGATCTTGGTGATCGGTTGCGATTCGGTACTGGAGCTGGACGGTGCGGCGTACGGCAAGCCGCACGATCCGCAGGTCGCGATCCAACGCTGGCAACAGATGCGCGGGCGTTCCGGAGTGCTGCACACCGGCCACCAGGTGATCAAGATCAACAACGGCGAGATCACCCACGCGGCCGGTCGCGGCGCGGCCACCATCGTGCATTTCGCCGATCTCGACGACGCCGAGATCAAGGCCTACGTCGACACCGGCGAACCGCTGGTGGTGGCCGGCAGCTTCACCCTGGACGGACTCGGCGGCCCGTTCGTCACCGGTATCGAGGGCGATCCACACAACGTGATCGGCATCAGCCTGCCGCTGCTGCGGGAAATGATCATGGCCGCCGGCCACAGCTGGCCCGAACTGTGGGCGAGTGTTCGGCCCTAGTTGATCACCCGATACAGCCGATAGGTCGGCTGGTCGGTGCCACTGTTGGGAAACTCCATGTCCAGCATGGCGATGTCGGCACCGTTGGCGTAGATCGTCGGGAAGCGCTGGTTGATCGCATCCGTGCTGCCGCGCCCGAGGTTGGGGACGGTGATCACGTACCGGACGTGATGTCCGGACGGATCGTTCAGCACGTTGGTGAAGTCGAGATCGCTGGGGATGACGAATTGGCGTGGGTGATCCGATGCGACCACGATCGCATCACCGTAGAGCGTGTCGGTGAGCACCGCACCGTCCGGCAGCCGGAGTGCGTCCAGATACTGTGCGACCTCGCGCTCGGTAGTGAAGGTGCGTTCTTGTTGTTCGACGCTCAGTTGGGTCTTCGGTGAGACCGTCGACGGCAACAGACCCGCCAGCACCGCGTACTCCTGCGGCGCCAAGGTCGGACGGGTCATGATCAACGCCGGCAGCAGCAGGGTCGGCAACAGCAGGCCGGCGACCGCAACCCAGCTCCAGATCCGCCGGACCGGGCTGAGGGTCCGCACCGAACCGGTCAGCCGAGCCCCCGGGCCGGCCCGGCGGCTGTACAGCAGGCCTCGTCGTGGCCGCAGTACGCCGACCAGGCCGACTGCCAGCGGGATCACAGTGATCGCGAACCGGAGAAAGCCGAACGTTCCACCACGGACGTACATGAGTCCCTGGAAGCCGAGCACCGCGCCGTACACGATCAAGGCCGGCAGCGCGTCGGGGACCCGGCGAACGGCGGTGACCACCACCGCCAGCGCGACGATCATGAAGATCATCGGCTCCAGGACCAGCCACTCGATCAGCGTGAACCCTGCCCGAAAGCCGGCGCCGCCGACGGCTCCGCCGCTGGCGGCGACGATCGCGCTGTTGCCGTAGTCGGAGCTGAACTGAGCCAGTGCCTCGCCGGTGATCAACCAGCTGGTGCCGGTCCACAGCAGGAACGTGGTGCTGATCGGCGCCAACACGACGGCGACATCCATGGCCGCCGCGCTGCTGCCTCGCGCACCCCGGCTGCGCGCACGCGACCAACTGGTTCCGGCCACCAGCACGGCACAGGCGATCGCCACCGCCAACGCGTCGTAGCGAACCAGCAGCCCCAGCGCCAACGCCAGGCCGACCAGCGCCAGGTCGTGCACGTCGTCGGATCCGAACCAACGCAGCAGAAACCGTGCACAGATGGCCATCATGAGCAGGAACAAGGCCTCGCTCATCCCGTTCGCACCGTAGATGATGATCATGGGATGCAGCGCCAGCATCGCCGACAGCACGATGATCCAGCCGCCGGTCATCCGACGGTCACGCAGCATGCCGGCGACCTGCAGCACGGCGCCGCTCATCGCCAACGCGGACACCACGATCGCCGGCACGGCATGAGCCAACAGATCGGGCCACGGATTCAGCACAGCCACCAACGGCAGTTGCAGGAACGTGGTGAGCGGGGTGAACACGAATCCCATCGCGGCCAGATGCGGGAACCGGCTGAAGAGCACGAACCGGGCGTCGGCGACCCGGCTCAACGCGTCGCCCATGATCAAACCGCGGTGATAGCTGAGCCACAGGCCGACCAGCAGATAGCAGCCGGCGATCACCAGGAACCAGACGAGCCGATAGCCCCGCACCCGGGCGAACGGACTCTGCGCCTCCTCCGCTGCTCCGGCGACGATCGCTGTCATGATGGCGACTCCGGGCTCGCGTCGGAGCTCGCCGCCGGACCCTGATCGAGTCCGTGCACCGTCTTCTCCCAGTACGACGGTCGGAGCAGCAACTGCCAGATCCCCTTCAACGCCGCCACCGCCATCAAGAACCAGTACAGCGGCGTCAGCAGGCAGGCGACCAGCAGATTGTTGTCGCCGCGGGCCCGCGCCCCGACCAGCGTGCTGTACAGGGCCAGCACGTTACCGATCACGAAGCTGATCAAGGACGCGTAGTAGACCGCCGGCGGGAACGCTACCTGAATCTGCGCCGGCTGTCCGAGCACCCAGATCACCGTCATCATCCAGAAGATCAAATTGGTCGCCGCCGCGATCGGGGTTCCCGCCAACAGCAAGATCATCGCCGCTGTCCCGGGAACACCGATCACCCGAACGGTCTCCAACGGTCGCCGCAGCGCCACCAGGCACGACTGCAGATAGCCCTTGTACCAACGGGATCGTTGCCTGATCCAGTTGATCGGGTCGCTGTTCGCCTCCTCCCAGGTGACGGAGTCCAGCACGCCGGTCCGGTAGCCGCGGCGCGCCAGCCGCAGGCCCAGATCGGCGTCCTCGGTCACGTTGTAGGGGTCCCAGCCGCCGGCCTCGGCCAGCACGTCGGCCCGCAGATGGTTCGAGGTGCCGCCCAGCGGCACCGGCCATCGACGCGACGACAGCCCCGGCAGCAGGTAACTGAACCACAGCCCGTACTCGGCCGTGAACCAGGCGGTGAGCAGATTTTGATCACCGTTGTGAAAGGCCAATCTTGCTTGCACACAAGCCAATCCCGGGTCGCGGCGGAACAAGATCACCGCTCGCCGCAGTTGCAGCGGGTCCGGCCGGTCCTCGGCGTCGTAGATGGTGACGATCTCACCGTCGGCGAACTGCATGCCGTAGTTGCAGGCCTTCGGCTTGGTACGCGGCTCAGCCGGCGGGACCAGCACCAGCCGCAACGGTGCCTCGACCCCGGCGGCCCGGGCAGCGTTCACCGTCTCCTCGTCGTCGGCCTCCAGCAAGATCAAGATCTCCAGCCGATCGGCCGGGTAATCGAGGGCGCCCAGGTTGGTCAGCAACTGGCTGATCACCTCCGGCTCACCGTAGGCCGGCACCAGGACCGTGTATCGCGGCAGTTCGTGATCGGCGATCGCACACGCTTCCTCATCGCTGACCCGCATGATGGTCCGGTCGTCAAGACCCAGCACGAACAGCTGAATCCGCTGGGCCATCGCCGCCAGATACAACAGGGTCGCCGCCGCCGTGACGATAGGGGCCGTCCACTGCGGGATCAGCACGAACCCGATGATCACCACGGCCCCGATCCCGATCAGTGCCCAGCGTTGCCACCGAACGAACGGGACCGCCGCGCTCGCCGACGGATCACGACGCCGCAGCCCGTCGACCGCCTCGGCCAGCGCCGACTGCTCCAGTTCTGCCGGAACCGATCCGTCGACCGGGAGTACGCGGCCGGTCACGATGCGCCCTCGACCCGCTGGTTCACGATCCGCTGCGCCGCACTGACCAGCAGATCGGCGTTCTTGATCGGCGGCGGTCGGACGTCGCCGCTGCGCCGAAGGACGGCCGTCAGCACGGCTCGCAGGCTGTCCAGCATCGCCCGGGTCGGCCGGGGGAACGGTGCCGTCGGTCGATGATCATCAACCAGCAGCAGGGTGATCCGCTGTCCGACCTGCGCCGGCCCGCCCGACGCCGTACCCGCGACGGCCGCGGACGGCAGCGTGAAGCTGAAGGTGACCATGCTCCACGTCAGCCGAGCTCGCGGATCCACCGCGGCATGCAACTCGCCCCGCACCCCGTGCCCAAGATCAACATTCACCGCCGGGGTGAGTTCGAAGTCGCCGATCGGGTAGGTCGTCTGCAGCCCGAACAGGTCGAACGTGCGCGGCCGCTCGGTGGTCAGCTCGTCGATCACCATCTGCCGTTTCCGGCCGACACCGTCCACCGCACCGGGGCCGGCTGCAGCGTCGCGGGCTTGGATCCGGTAGCGATACCAGGTTGCATGCACCCCGAAGTAAGCGCTCTGCCCCGGGTACGAGGTCTTGTTCAGCAGCGTCCACCCGGCCGGCACCACGGTCCCGGGCCCGTCCGCCGAGCTACGCACGGGAAGCTCCGGCAGTTGCCGCAGCGGCGGCAACGGCGGCACCACGACGTAACCGATCACGGCAGCCACCATCAGTCCGGCCATCGCGGGCAGCGGCCGGCTCACCACCGGCTTTCGCAGACCACGCCAGTCCCACTCGTCGCGCAGCAGCCAGCAGAGGCCACCGGCCACGATCGCAACCAGTGGCGCCACCACCGCCAGCCGCGGACTCCGATCGATGTCCAAGCCGACCAGCGGAGCAGCGACCAGCAGCGCCGCAGCGGGAGCCAGCCACCACAGCCGTTCGCCGGGTCGCCGCCCGATGATCAGCAGGGCGACGATCACCGCCAGGTGCAGTCCCGCGATCCAGCGGAAACTGCCGTGTCCCAGGCCGAACATCAGCAGCCGCACCGGGAGCGGCCAGATCAGGATCAGGGTCAGCCACGCCCAGCGGTACTGGAAGACCCGACGCAGACCGAACAGCACCGTCGCGCCCGACACCGCGAAAACCCACATCATCAGCAGATCGATCCGCCACATCCGGGCGCCGCCCGAGATGGTGGGTGCCAGCAGCGAGGCTGCGACCAGCGAGAACACCACGCCGATCGCGGCCACGATGAAGTCGGTCTCCCGATCATGGATCTCGACCACCGGCCGATTCCGGCGGCGGACCGCGATCGCTGCGAAGCCCGCGTAGCTCACGACCACGGGCACGTACGACAACTCGTATCCTTCGCGGACCGCGACGGCGGCGGCGCCGACGGTGTGGGCGAAAGCGAGCATGGTGGCCGCGATCAACACCACCCAGCGCAGCCCGAGACTCAGCGCAGTCATCAGCGCCGGCGCCGCCGCCGGATCATCACGGCCAGGACGATCGGGGCCGCGATCACCGCCGCGCCGACGGCTACTCCGATCGTGATCAGCCAACCGGCCGGCAGCCCGTCGTCGGTCGGCTCGACCGATGGCCGGGTCGCGGTCCGGAAGGTGATCGCGGTGTCGCCGCCGGTCCACACCGCCGCCGCACCGGTCAGCCCGGCGAGATGATCACCGGCGGTCAGCCATCGGCCGAACCGGCGCTGAATCGCCGCCGAAGTGGCCTGCTCGACCACCACCGGCCGGCCGTCCGATTCGGTGATCTGCAGCGCCCCGGCCTCGATCGGACCGTCCAGTCGGCGGCCATCGGGGGCGGTCACGCCGTCGGCGTCGAGCTTCACCGGCAGGTCGACCGGCACGTCGCCGTTCCCGGCCAGCAGGACCGTCGGCCGGCCCGTGGCCAGCGCGTCCGCGGCCCGGGGAAACCAGTCCACAGTCAGCGCCGCGCTGGTCAATCGTTGCATGGCAACCGCCATCGCCACGGTCTCCCCGAGACCGTCGGCACCGGACACACCGGACACACCGGACGCGATCGCGAACCTGGGTTGCAGCGCCGCCGGCAGTTGGCCGAGGCCGATCGGGCCGGCGGGGTCGTTGCGTGCTGCCAGGGTCGAGTCGCCGTCCAGGGCGAGCGAGACTTCCGGCCCTCGGCCGCAGCCCGAAGCACCGTCGGCGGCGGCCGTCAGGGTGAGATCGGTAAACCGTCCGATCCGCTGCTGCGGCACGGTTGCGGTCAGATTCAACTGGCCGCTCTTCAGAGGCCAGGTCTGCAGCGGGTGGCCGTCGGCGGCCAGGGTCAGAGTGCCCTGACGGCCGGTACCGTCCGGGCTGGCACCGGCGACCACCGAGCCGACCAGGCGAGCTGTCCAACCGCCGCCGGCTCCGCCGATCCTCGCCCGATCGACGCCCAGATGCAGGGTCGCCCGGCCGACACCGCGAGCGGACACGTCACCGATGCCGAGCCGGGACAGGGTCTGGGTCTTCGGCGCCAGAGCCGGCAACGGCGATCGACCGGCCGCAGTGGCCCGGCTGCCGGTGGCGATCGTGCCGAGGTCGCCGGTCAGACCGGCCACCTGGGCCACCACACCGGCACCGGTGCCGGTGATTTGTAGCCGGCGAGTGTCGCTTCCCAGCGCCAATCCGGCGTCTCCCGACCCGGTCAACTCGATGACTCGAGTCAGTCCGCTCGGCTCCGGCACCGGTCCGGTCTGCACGCTGATCTCGGGTTGCGCCGGCAGGTACCGCTGGGTGATGGCCGTGGCCAGCCGGGCGGCGGCCGTGCCGAGATCGGCGTCGACGTTGTCCGGCACCGCCAAGATCAGCTTCGGTAACACCGGCGGCAGGAATTCGCCGATCGATTCCGGTGCGGCAGGGCTGCCGCTGTAGGACAGGGCGAGGTCGCGCAGCACCGTTCCGGTGGCGTCCGGAGGATGGCAATAGCCGGTCCGCGGTAGCACCTGGATCGTCACGCTGACGGCGTTGCCGGTGACCGGGACTGCGGAGAGATCGATGTCCAGCCCGATCGCCTGCCCCGCCTTCGATCCCAGATCGATGCTGTCCAGCCGACCGGCGCCGGTGCTGACCAGGAGCCTGCCGTCGACCCCGTCGGCACTGATCTCCGCCGTGCCGGTCAGCCGGTCCGGCCTCGTACCCCGGGGAACCGGCAACACCAGCTGACTGCTGGTGCTGTCGGCGAAACCCAGCGTTGCCGACTGGCCGAGCTGATCGAGTCCGAAGCTGATCGGCTGCGCCTGAGCCGACGGGACCGTGATGATCATCATCGACAAGCTGACCGCGACGGTCGTCAGACCGGCAAGCAGGTGGGTAGAAAGCGAACGGCGGGCGGGGGGCGCCTTCGTCATGGCCCGATCTTGGTCGATCAAGTGCCGCGGGCGGGGCTCCTGCGGCGGCGTTTCGCCGGAAAGCAACGATCACCGGACCGCTTCCCGGCCGATCACCGTCCACGCTGCCGAGCGCGGGCCGGCAGCCGGTAGCGGCTCGCTGCCTCAGCTGTCGACGATCCCCTGACCGACCCGCAGGGCGTTGGCGAGGATGGTCAGCACCGGATTGACGCCACCGTTGGTGACGTGCAGCGAACCGTCGGCCACCCACAGGTTGTCGTGGCCCCAGACCCGCCCGTTCGGATCGGTGACCGAGTGGGCCGGATCGGTGCCCATCCGGCAGGTGCCGGCCTGATGCTGCCCGGAGCTGGGCCCGGTCGGCAACGCGCCACCCGGCGGAGCCGCGAACACCCGGGACGCACCGGCCGCCTGCAACCACTCGGCCGCACGCGCCGTCATGAATTCCTTGGCCTGTTGGTCTGCGGGGTGGATCGACCCACTGAGCTCGGCCACCGGATTGCCGAACCGATCCCGTACGTCGGGGTCCAGCCGGATCCGGGACTCGGCACTCGTGACCTCCTGGATCGGACCAACCACCCGGGTCATCCGCCGGGTCCAGCGCCGCATTCCCTGCTTGGCTTCGGTTCCGTACGGGGCGAAGACACCCGCACCGACCAGGTAGTCGAAGGTGCTGGCGGGCGTCGGGACGAACTCGTTGGCGATCATGCCGCCGCCGACCAGTCCGTCGTTGCCGTGCCGGAAGTCGCAGGTCGCGATCGAAACGCCCGGCCCTTCCAGGGTGAAGATCTCGTCGTCGAAGATCCCCAGCGCGCCGGCGTAGACGTGCCCCTGCAGATGCCGGCCGACCTGATCTCGGTTGTTGCCGATCCCGTTGGGTTCATGATCATGCGCGCTGTTCAGCAGCAGCCGGGCCGACTCGATCGCGCCGGCGGAGATGATCACCTCGTCGGCCGAAACCTCGGATCGCCAGATCTCGCCGCCGTTCGAGCCCACCAGCGCGACCCCGGTGATCTTGCCGGATTCGTTGCTGAGCAGGCGTTCCGCGGTCGTCTCGGTGATCAGGAAGCCGTTGCCGGTGGCCAGCGCCGCCGGGATCGACGTGTTGTGCGAACCGGACTTCGCCTCGATCGGGCATGCGAAGCCGACGCACTGGGCGCAGTGCAGGCAGCCGGATCGGCCCCGATATCCCTCGGAGTTGATCAAGAGCGGCACCGGCAGCGTGTTCCACCCCAGCGTGGCCGCACCGGCGGCCAGCACCGCCGGATTGCCCGTCCCCGACACCGGCGGCATCGGGTAGTCACGGGATCGGATGCCCGCCCACGGATCATGATCAACACCTGCGCCGCTGACTCCGCTGGCTCCGCTGACGCCGAATCGCCACTCCGCTTCGGAATAGTACGGTTCCAGTTCGTCGTAGCCGATCGGCCAGTCGGCCAGCGCGCTGCCGTCCGGGATGCCGTACTCGCTGGCCATCCGGAAGTCGCGCGGGCTGAATCGCCACGCCTGGGCGCCGTAGACCCGAGTGCCGCCGCCGACCATGAACGCGTTGTTGCCCCAGCGCGGATCGGACTGCCCGACAATCATCCGTTCATCACCGAGGTCGAGCGTGCGCGGATGACCAGGACCGAGCGGACCGGTCAACGGGACCAGACCGGTGTTGATCCGCGGATTACGAAGATGATCATGGTCCAGCCGATGGGTGTCCGGGCCCTCGCCGGCCTCGATGATCAACACCGTACGACCGGACTCGGCCAGCACCTGCGCGACCGCACCGCCGCCGGCACCGGCTCCGACCACAATCGCGTCGTAGCGCGGCTGCAGCTGGGCGGGAGTGATCAGACCGTTGCGCCGGAACGGCACCGCCGGCAACTCGGCCGGCCAACCGCCGACCGGACCCGGCTGCCAGTCGACCATCTGCCAGGACGGCAACGGGCCGCCGGCGCGGGCGTTGTCGCCGTAGTACGCGTTGTTGATCAGCCGGGCGAACCAGTCGAAGTCCGGGTCGGACCGCAACTCGTCCAGCACCGCCTGCCGCCGGTCGGCGGCGAGTCCGATGAACCCGTTCCCGGCGGTCCGCCAGGCGGTGGCATCCACCTTGGCAACCACCGCGTTGATCCGCCGCCCCCAGTCCGGGCGTTCGTACTCCCGCAGCCGGTGCAGGAAGTCCAGCGCGCCGGCGTCGCTGGCGGACGGGTAGTCATCGGCGGGGACAATCGCGTCCACCACGGTGGTCAGCAGATCGGGCGTACTCACAGACGACGACATTACGCACCCACCGACCCCGGTGTCGGACTCGGCCCGGTCGAACCCGGCCAGCTAACCTTCGCTCGTTATGTCTGACGAACTGACGCCGGCGCCGAACGACCCCGTGCCCGACATCCAGCGCGGTCGGGCGAGGCTGCCCGCGCCGATCCGGGCGCTGCGGCCGCGGCAGTGGATCAAGAACGTGTTGGTCTTCTCCGCGCCGCTGGCGGCGGGCAAGATGTTCGCACCGGGAGTGCTGACCAGCTCGTTGCTGGCGTTCGTCTCGTTCTGCCTGGTCAGCGGGGCGGTCTATCTGATCAACGACATCCGCGACGTCGAGGAGGATCGGCAGCACCCGAAGAAGCGGTTCCGGCCGATCCCGGCCGGCGAACTCAAGATCAGCACGGCCTGGATCCTGGCGGTCGTGGTCGGGGTGGCCGGGCTGGCGATCGGTTACCTGACAGCGATTCCGCTCGGCATCACCGTCAGCGTCTATCTGCTGCTGCAGATCGGCTACTCCACCTTTCTGAAGCATCAGCCGGTGATCGACCTGGCCATGGTGGCCAGCGGCTTCCTGTTGCGAGCGATCGCCGGCGGCGTGGCCAGTGGCATCCCGCTCAGCCAGTGGTTCCTGTTGGTCGCATCGTTCGGTTCGTTGTTCATGGTCGCGGGCAAGCGCTACTCGGAGATGCTCGCTCTCGGTGCGGACGCGGGCACGCGCAGGTCACTGGCCAGCTACACCGACTCGTACCTGCGGTTTGCCTGGATGCTGTCCGCGGCGATGGTGCTGATCAGCTACAGCCTGTGGGCCTTCGACAATCTGCACCGCGGGCCGCTCGGCGTAGGGTGGACCGCGATCTCGATCGCCCCGTTCACCCTCGGCCTGCTGCAGTACGCGCGAGAGATCGACCTGGGCACGGCCGGGGAACCGGAGGACGTGGTGCTGAAGGATCGGGTGCTACAAGTGCTGGCGCTGATCTGGTTGATCTTGATCTGCATCGCGGTCTTCGGCTGACGTTGCTGCCTTCGTACGACTTTCGAGGAGAGGAACCCCGTGATCGACGCTCTCGGCGTACCGCAGTCGCTGTTGCTGCTCGGCGGCACCTCCGACATCGCCTTGGCCATCGCCCACCGGTACGCGGCCGTGCGGCACGAACAGGGCACGACGTTGCGGGTCGTGCTGGCTGCTCGGCCCGGCGAGCGGCGTACGCCGGCGGCGACCGGGCTGACCGACGCCGGTTGCACGGTGACCGAGCTGGACTTCGAGGCGACCGACGTCGAATCCCGCAAGCGGGTGGTGGAGCAGGCCTTCGCGCAGGGCGATGTTGATCTTGCCGTGGTCGCCTTCGGCATCCTCGGTGACGCCGAACGCGCCTGGACCGATCCCGAGCACGCGCTGGAGCTGGCCGAGATCAACTACGCCGCGCCGGTGCACATCGGTGCGCTGCTGGCCGACCGGTTCAAGGGTCAGGGGTACGGCCAGATCGTCGCCCTGTCCAGCGTTGCCGGCGAGCGGGTACGGCGTTCCAACTTCGTCTACGGCTCCACCAAGGCCGGCTTCGACGGCTTCTACCTCGGCCTCGGCGAGGCGCTTCGGCCGTTCGGCGCGCGGGTGCTGGTGGTCCGCCCCGGCTTCGTCCGCTCGAAGATGACTGCCGGGATGGCCGAGGCGCCGCTGGCCGTGACCCCGGACGAGGTGGCCGCGGCGACCCTGGCCGCGGTACGCGACCGCAAGGAACTGATCTGGGTGCCGAACGCCTTCCGCTACGTGATGTCCGGCCTCCGCCACGTCCCCCGCCCGCTCTTCCGCCGATTGCCGATATAGCGCAGATTGATACGCGGTCGAGACTGTGCCGCTGCCGCGACCTGGTCTGGCGTCTTGCGTTCCGGGGGGCGACCCCCGTACCCCCGGGCGTGGGCACCTCCACAGTCGCGGCGCCGCGTGCCCTCCGCTGTGCTACGGGCACGGTCTCGCGCTGGGGCGCTCGACGGGCATGCATAGGTTGCGTTCGAGTGGCTGCCTCCCAAGATCATCTTGGCAACGATCCCTAGCAACTCCATGATTGGGGACGCGCTGTTGAGGGTCCTGAGCTTGTCGAAGGACCTGAGCTTGTCGAAGGACCTGAGCTTGTCGAAGGACCTGAGCTTGTCGAAGGACCTGAGCTTGTCGAAGGGCACCACCGGCCCAAAACAAGATCACCGGAGAACCGGGTTAAGGTCCCTGAGCTTGTCGAAGGGCCAGTAACTCAATCCTCCAGCACTGCAGCTAGTGCGTGCCGACCTACCGCGGCCAATTGCGGATGATCATCGGAGTTGACCACCAGGGCCATGCCGATCACCAGGGCCCAGCCGCGGGCTCGTTGCCAGAGATCGCCATCCATCCCGGTGAGCTGCTGATAGCGAGCCTTGAAGGCTGATCGGCCCGCGACATCGAAGCTCAGCCATCCCGCGGCGAGGTCGGTGGCCGGATCACCGGAGTTGACGTCGCCGAAGTCGATCACGGCACTGAGTTGATCATGGCTGACGAGGACGTTCGCCGGGTGCGGGTCACCGTGCACCCAGACCGGATCCGCTGCCCAGGCAGGCGTTCCGAGCAGCTGCACCCACAGTCGACGCAGCCGGTCGGCATCGGGCACCAGACCACTGTCGAGGTGTTCGGCAGCCAGGCTTGCTCGATCGGCGAGCGGCACACCGCGTACCGGGTTGTGCGGCGCGTCGACCGGAGCAGGCCGGTGCAGTGCGGCGAGGAACTCGGCCAGCGCCGGAGCGAAGCGCGAGCGATCGGCGACCGGAAGTTCGATCAGCGATCGACCATCGAGCCACGGGCCGATCGTCCACGCCCACGGGAAGTCCTTGCTGGGTTGGCCGATCCGGATCGGCACCGGCGTCCGCACCGGAAGCGACGCTGCGATGGTCGGCAGCCACCGTTGTTCGTTGATCACCAGTTGCGCGGCGACCTGACGACGCGGCAACCGGACCCCAAGATCATCGCCGAGGCGGAAAATCACGTTGTCCCAACCGTTGGCGACCATGATCAACGGTGCCGACAGGTCCGGATGTTGCTCCATGATCAACTTCTGCACCAGTTCGGCGTTGACGTCGATCTCGGCGGCGGGCATCCGCATGATCTTCGCTCCTTCAGTCGGCAGTGATGGTGGTGCCGACGTCCTCGCCCAGGCAGGCCCGTCGCATCAGTCCGTCGCCGGCAACGTCGAAGACGTGCATGACCAGCTTCTGCTCCTCGGCCAGCACGAACGCGCTGGTGTCCATGATCTCCAGTCCCTTGTCGATCGCCTCGCGGTAGCCGAACCGTCGGTATCGCCGGGCATCCGTGTGGACGTTGGGATCCTTGTCATAGACGCCGTCGACGCCGCGTTTGGCCACCAGCAGCGCGTCGGCTTCCAACTCCAGGGCGCGCTGCACCGACGGGTAGTCCGTGGTCACGTACGGCTGACCGATGCCGGCGGCCATGATCACGATCGCGCCGTGCTTCAGGTGCCGGACAGCGCGCAGTCGGATGAACGGTTCGGCGATGCTCTGCATCGGAATGGCGGTCATCACCCGTACGTCGGCATCGCTCTTGCCGGTCAGCGATCCTCGCAGCATCAGCGCGTTCATCACCGTGCCGAGCATGCCGATGTTGTCCGCTTCGGCGCGACCAATCCCCCAGCTGTCGGCCATCCGACCGCGGAAGTAGTTGCCGCCACCGACCACGACACCGATCTGCACGCCAAGATCGTGAACCTGCAGGATCTGCTGTGCCATCTGATCGAGCGCATCGGGATCGACGCCCGTACCGGCATCACCCGACAACGCCTCCCCGCTCACCTTCAGCACAACCCGCGTGAATCGATTCGGCACAAGTCCTCCAAGTAGTAGGTCGGAACCTCAGGTGGCTGGTGCAGCCGGCTGCTGCCAGATGGATCCGTCGCGAGCGGTCATGATCATCTTGGCCCCGCCCTCGGCGTCAACCACCAGCCGGATCCGTTCGACGCCATCCGTGTCCCGCAAGGACAATCCCACCGCGCCGTCCGGATCCTTGAACAGCCGCATCCGGGTGATCCCGTTGCCGTCCGTGCCGGCGGGCCAGTAACGCTGCTGGATCTCCTCCAACTCGGCGCCCGTCTTGCCCTTCGATTCGGCGATGAAGTCGGCCAGCGAGAAGAACGGTTGATCGGCGAACTCGATCCACTTGGCCCGCTCGTGGCCGGCTTGCATGGCACCGAGTTTGAAACCCTCGTTCTGCTCGAAGTCATCGACGGTCCAGAATCCCAGCTGGCGCGGTTCGCCGTCGACAACTCCACCGGGCGTACACGAGCCCGCCGGCTTCTGTCCCTTCGTCGTTGCAGAAGATGATTCCGGCAAACTCACCGCGTCCCGGGTGAGGTTCGTCCTGACCTCGTATCGGTGCGACGGCGGAGGCCGTCGAGTTGCCGATGATCATCCGGGTCGTGCCGTCGGGCTCGACGATCCGAATGCGCTGCACTCGCAACTCCTCGGCCGGCGCCTGCACGACCTCCCCGCCTGGGTCGCTGTCGACGGACATGCCGGCCAGTCGGGCCGCTGCCTCGGCCTTGTTCAATGCCTCACTGGCCGCCGAGTGCGCTTTCCGCGCCGCGGCCAGCGCCGCCATGATCTCGTCCGATCTGTCGGATCTGCTCTGGTCCACGTCGCCGACAGTAACTGACCTCGGGCGCTGCACGGAGCAGACCGTTGCTGATCAGCGTTCGCCTCCGTCGGCAGTCCGGTATCTTCATCTCCCGGATCCGAGTCGGCGGATCGCGACGAGATGATCGATCGAGCTCGTACGAATTTCCTTCCTGGCCGCGGGTTCGGCGGGTATGAACACTCAGAGGCAATCCGGGAGCGGACCCATCATGACAACAGGCGTGGTCCTGCCGCACAGCGTGATCGAGTTCGTGAAAGCGCTGGCCGGACGTCGATGTTGATCTTGAATCGGTGCCGCCCTACACGCCGCGGACTTGACAACTTCTCAACGCGTCAAGCTGCCGGCCGGCGTGCCGCTTGCCAGATGGTGTCGGCGAAGGTGTTGATGCCGAGGTCGTGGGTGCCGGTGTCGTTGACGACGATGACGCGTCCGGTGAAGGTCCTCCAGAGGTAGGTGCCCGGGACCGGTTGCCTGATGGCGATCCGGCCGTGGGTTTTGAACCGGTGTTCGGCTCTGCCCAAGAGTCCGAGATTCTGTAGGCCGGTCTGACCTGCTGGGTTTGGCTCCCGTCGGTACGGGATGGTGTGGTCGGCGTCCATCGCTCGGTTGACCTGATTGGAGTACGGGAACGCGCTGGCCGGGGTCCGCAGGAACAGGGCTTCACGCATCGCCGCCGGGACCTCATAAGCATCCACGGGTTGGATACCGGCCACGTCGATGACGGGTTGGAGATCGATCACCGCACCGCTGCCGAACCAGGCGCGAACCTGGTCGAGAAGGACCGGCCCGATCTCCTCGATCCGAGCAATCGGCGCATCCTGAACCTCACGATTCGGGACACGAGCCTGTCGAACGACTGCTGGTCGGCCCATGCCAGCTGCGGTGGTCGCTGGTTGTCGTGCGAGTCCGTCAGCGGTGCAGTGGACGTGCAGGGTCACGGGTGTGGCGAGCCGCCTCGGGTCCAGGGCGCGCAGCAGTGCCCGGAGTGCCTGGTCGCGGTAGGCGTCGCGCAGTTCGGAGTCGAATGCAGCCGGTAGCGCTTGTCGGCCCGGTGGATGATGAGCTGATCTTCGGTCACCGGATGCTGGGGGTCGATCACCGGGCCGTGGTCGACCATGATCATCGGTGGCACTACCGTCGGTTCCTGAGCCTGTCGAAGGACCGGAATCGTAAGCACCGGCTGCATGATCATGATCATCCGAACCCTGACCAGAATCACCAGCGTTGGGATCATCCAGCAGGTCGGCATCGTCGGGTGGCAGGTCCTCGGGCAGCGGTGGCTCGTCGGGATCCGGCGCCTCACGGCCCGGGTCGGTGGGAGCGAGGTCGGCCTCGTTCGCCGGGTACCGGTCCGGCGGGGTCTCGTGCGGGCCGCGGGCATGGCTGGCCGGTGGCGCATACAGGTCGGCGAACGCGTCGAACAGGTCAGGCTGGTCGTGTTCGATCAAGATCTTGGCCGCGAGCAGGGAGTTGGCGGCGACCTCGGCGGCGACGGCCTGCCATTCGTCGAAGGATTGCGGGTTTCGGTCGGGCACCCCGGGGATCGGTTCGGGCGCATGCATCAGGATCCGGGCCAGCTGGTCGATCCGGGCCTTCAACGCGATCGCGCCCGGGGCGTCCATTCGCAGGACCACCTCGGTAACCCCGTCGGTGTTGGATTGCCCAACCCACACACCGCGCATCCGTAGGGCTTGGGCGGCCAGTTGGGCCATGTGTTCGGCATCCACGGTGAGCAGGGCTGCTTTGATCCGGTTGTCCAGGCGCACCGGCCCGATCGGGCCTTGGATCGCCGCGGCCAGGAGTTGGTCGGCCCGGCCGGCCTGGGCGAGCGACAAGTGCCGGGTTTGGACGGCGACACGGCGGGCGACCCAGGCGCGCACCTGGCCGGTTTGGACCAGTCGCCAGATCAGCGGGAGCCGGTGGCGCAGATCGAGCACGTCAGCGATCAGAGCTTTGGCCGCGCCGACGCTGATTCCGCCCTCGGGGGCGAGTTCGGCAGCGGCGAACTCGGCCACCTCCGGGGTGCCCTCGCCACCGGGACGGACCGCACGCTCGGCGACCAGGCTCACCGCGCCTGTCCGAGGCAGTCCGTCGGGTGGGTGTTGGTCGGCCCACAGTGCGGCGATGATCAGTTGATCATTCTGCGCCATGATTTCGTCGCGGACCCGGTCATGGAACCGGCCCGCGAGCTCGCGGGTCGTGTCCGGCTCCTGAATCACTGCGACCCTGATCAAACACTACGACCGGCCACCGACCCTTCTTCCCGATCCAGGCGCTTCCGGCGATCTGGAGATATCTCTGTCTGATAACGAAAAAAAGCTGGCCGCCTCTGTCGTCCATGCAGGGTGGCGACCGGATCATGATCAAGGACGCGAGCACGCGGAGTCCTGACCGCGTCTTCGGAGTCGAGTGCTGGCCTCAGACCGGCGGGACGCCGTGCCGTTTGGCGACCGGACGACGGTCCTTGGTCGCCGCCGCGGCAAACCGAGCGATCAACTCGCGCCGCACCTCGACCGGCTCGATGATCGCGTCCACGATCAGGTCCGAGGCCAGCCGCAGGATGTCGATGTCCTCGGTGTATTCGGCCTCCAGCTCGGCGACGTAGGCAGCCCGCTCGGCCGGATCGTCGATCTCGTTGATCTTGTTCGCATAGACCGCATTCACCGCCGCCTCCGGTCCCATCACCGCGATCTTCGCGGTCGGCAGCGCCAGGCAGGCGTCCGGGCCGAACCCCGGGCCGGCCATCGCATACAGCCCCGCCCCGTACGCCTTGCGGACGATCAACGAGATCGTCGGCACGCTGGCCTCGGCAACCGCAGTGATCATCTTCGCGCCGTGCCTGATGATGCCCTGCCGCTCGACCTCGCTGCCGATCATGAAACCCGGTACGTCGGCCAGATACAGCAGCGGCACGTTGAACGCGTCGCAGAACCAGATGAATCGCGCCGCCTTGTCGGCCGAGTCGACGAACAGCACACCGCCCTTGACCGCGGGCTGGTTGGCGACGATGCCGACCGGATTTCCTTCCAGAGTGGCGAATCCGGTGATCAACTCGGGTGCGAACAGCGGCTTCAGCTCGCAGAAGGAGTCCTCGTCGACGATCGTGTTGATCACCCGGTTGACGTCGTAACCGGCCGCCTCGTTCTGCGGCACCACGTCGGCCGTGAACGGCACTGCCGGCTCCACCGCGTCAGTTCGCGGCGGCGTCGTACGCCAGTTGACCGGCAGATACCCGAAGATCTGCTTGGCCTGTTCGATCGCGTCCTCGTCGTCGACCGCGAGCTGATCACCACAACCGGACACCGAGACATGCATCCGGGCGCCGCCCATCTCCTCCAGCGTGACCTTCTCCCCCACCACCATCTCGGCCATCCGCGGCGAGCCCAGATACATCGACGCGTTGCCGTCGACCATGATCACCACATCGCAGAACGCCGGAATGTACGCGCCGCCGGCAGCGCTCGGCCCGAACAGGCAACACAGCTGCGGCACCTTGCCCGACAGCGCGACCTGGTTGTGGAAGATCCGACCGGCACCGCGGCGGCCGGGAAAGAGGTCGATCTGATCGGTGATCCGCGCACCCGCCGAATCGACGAACCAGAAGATCGGCAGCTCGTCGGCCAACGCGATCTCGGTGACCCTGATGATCTTTTCCACCGTACGAGCGCCCCAGGACCCTGCCTTCACGCCCGGGTCGTTGGCCACCACCAACGCGGGCCGGCCGTCGACCAGGCCGCGGCCGGTGACCACCCCGTCGGCCGGCAGACCGGAACTCATCGCGTTCGCCAGCTGGCCGTCCTCGACGAAGCTGCCCTCGTCGAACAGCAACGCGATCCGATCCCGGACATACAACTTGTGTTGACGTACCAGCTTGGCCGCGGCCTTCTCGGTCGGCGCCGTGGTGGCTTCCCGGGCGGCCCTGATCACGTCGTCGTGATCGCGGGCTTCATGATCAACTACCGGTTCATGATCACTGATCATTCGACGTCCAACCCCAGCCCCCGGGCGATCAGCAGTCGCTGCACCTCGGAGGTGCCCTCGCCGACCTCCAGGATCTTCGCGTCCCGATAGAAGCGTGCGATCGGATACTCCTCCATGAAGCCGTACCCGCCGAAGACCTGAGACGCGATCCGGGTCGCCGACACCGCATACTCCGTGGTCTGCAGCTTGGCGATGGATGCCGCCCTTCTGTACGCGGCCGGGCCGGGCCCGGCCCCGCTGTCGATGCCGTCACGCATCGCCGCCGCGGAGTAGACCAGGAGTTCGGCGGTGTGAGCCATCACGTCAAGATCAGCGAGCTGGAAGGCAATTCCCTGTTTGCGGCCGATCGGCACGCCGAATGCCTTCCGTTGCCCGGCGTAGGCCAGCGCAAGATCACGACAGGCGCGGACACATCCCAACGCCAGCGCGGCGATCGCCACCCTGCCGTCGTCCAGGATGGCCAGGAACTGCGCATAGCCGCGACCGCGCGCACCGAGTAGATGATCTTCGGGCACCCGCACCCCGGCGAAGCTGAGCGGATGAGTGTCGGAGGAATGCCAACCCAGCTTCCGATATGCCGGTTCGACGGTGAACCCGGGCGTTCCAGTCGGCACGATGATCGCCGAGATCTCCGCCTTGCCGTCGTCCCGGGTGCCGGTCCGGGCGGTGATCGTCACCAGTGAGGTGAGGTCGGTGCCGGAGTTCGTGATGAACTGTTTGGCGCCGTTGATCAGCCAGTGCTCATCGACCAGCTCGGCGCGGGTACGGGTCGCGCCGGCGTCGGAGCCGTTCTCCGGTTCGGTCAACCCGAACCCCGCCAGCGCCCGGCCGGCGATCAGGTCCGGCAACCAGCGCTGCTTCTGATCATCGTTGCCGAAGCTGGCGATCGGATTGATGCCCAGCCCGACCCCGGCCTCGATGGTGATGCCCAACGACTGATCGGCTCGACCGATCTCCTCGATCGCGATGCAGAGGCTGGTGAAGTCGCCGGCCCCGCCGTACTCCTGCGGCGCATGCAAGCCGAACACGCCGAGGTCGCCGAGCTTGCGGACCGTCTCCGTCGGGAACCGGTGCTCGCGGTCCCAGTCCGCGGCGTACGGCTCAACCTCGGCCGCCGCGAACTCCGCCATCACCGCACGGAAGTCCTGGTGTTCCTTGCTCAGTTCGAACGTCATCGTTCCCTCCGCCCGGCCGCTACGCCTCCGACTGCTGTTGCCCGGTGACATCCCACAGATGATGGACAAGATCATGCAGGAAGTACTGCAGGAAGGTCCGGACGGTGAATTCGGCCCCGTCCGATCGCGTGCCCCGGCGATCCAGCTGGGACTCCTCCAGCGACCGGATCCTGGCCACGAAGGTCTGTGCAACGTCGGCGAGTTCGGTCGCCACCTGATCGGGGTCCAGCCGGACGTAGTCACCGCTGATCGCAGCCTCGTCCTGATCCCAGTTCTTGAAGGCCGGGTTGTCCTCGATCAACATCAGCACCAGTCGGGCGTCGTACAGTTCCAACGCATCGCGAACATGTGCGCCGTACTCCAGCGGCGACCACACCACCGGCGCCGGTCGCCGATCCGCCGCCGGGTTCTGGGTCAGGATCTGCACCCATTCCGCGGCGCCCGCCTCGATCCGGTCGGCGATCTCGGCGACATCGATGACGCCGGCCTCCAATCCGCAATCCGGGCATCGCAGTTGGATCGTCCAGGTCCAATCCTTGGTGTCCCTCGGTGGCTGCTCCATGGCCAGAGCCTAACCGCGTCGACGATCGCGCCGAGCCAACCGTGCCAACGAACCTTTCCCACCGAGCCCCGGTCCGAGTTTCCCCAGGTCGGGCTCCGAGCTGTGCACAAACCGGGGTTTGCGGTGGATGACGGCGCCCGGCTTGTGGACGAAGCGGTGGATGCAGGATTCGCCGAAATTTCTTGCTGCGTTGGGCCGATTTTCTTTGCCAGTAGGGGTTGTGGGAGTCCGCCGAGTACGAGTAGAACTCTAGTCACGCACTCCGCAGGGAGCTGCGGGATCCGATGAAGGACCATGGTCACCCGGTGGGCCGCGACCCACCACCCGGTCGATGACGGGCCGGGCTGATCACAGGATCATCGGGAGGCCGGACGCGTCATCAGACCTGGCCTGAGCGGGGCCCCTCCAACTCATACTTGGAGGGGCCCTGTTCCCGTTCGCGGTGTGCTGGCTCCCGTTCGCGGTGTGCTGGTTCCCGTTCGCGGTGTGCTGGCTCCCGTTCCTTGGCCGCAGGGTCCCGCCCACGACGTCAGGGCGCGGCGTCGACCCAGCGCCCTATTGTGATCAGCTGTGAGCGAGGATCTCAACGTCGATGCCCGGGTCGACCTCAACGCCGACCTCGGCGAGTCCTTCGGCCGATGGCAGCTCGGCGACGACGCGGCCATGCTGGAGTTGATCACCAGCGCCAATGTCGCCGCCGGTTTCCATGCCGGCGATCCGCGGACCCTGCGCACGACCTGCGCGCAGGCGGTGCAGCACGGCGTGATCATCGGCGCCCAGGTCGGCTATCGCGATCTTGCCGGATTCGGCCGCCGCTTCATCGATGTCGATCCGGCCGACCTGACCGCCGACATCCTCTACCAGGTGGGTGCGCTGGACGCGCTGGCGACCAGTGTCGGCGGCCGGGTCCGCTACCTGAAACCGCACGGTGCCCTGTACAACGCGATCGTCGATCATCGCGGTCAGGCTCAGGCCGTGGTGGACGCACTGCTCGCCTTGCCGCATCCGCTCCCGCTGCTGGGCTTGCCGGGTTCACTCGTACTGGAACTCGCGGCCGACCACGGGATCCGTACGGTGACCGAATACTTCATCGACCGGAACTACACCGACGACGGCCGGCTGGTCGATCGTCGCCGCCCCGACGCGTTGATCACCGATCCCGAGCTGGCGGCCGAGAGGGCCGTCGCCGCCGCCCGCGAGCGCCGGGCCGAATCCTTTTGTACGCATGGGGATTCTCCCGGTGCGGTGCGGATGGCCCGGACCGTACGCGATGCCCTGACCGCTGCCGGCGTCGCCGTCGAACCGTTCATCACGCCATGACGCAACGCAGGATCTTGCCGTACGGGCAGCACGCGCGTCTGCTGGAATGCGCCGACCTGGCCGACAGCCAGGCCGTGCATCGCTGGCTCGATGATCAGCGGCCGGAACAGATCGCCGAGATCGTGCCCGGAGCCCGAACGCTGCTGCTCAAACTGCGATCACCGCTACCGGATTCGCTGGCCCGGACCATGATCGACATCGACCTCCCGCCGGTCGAGACGGACGACAGCGAAACCCTGCGGATCCCCGTCCGCTACCACGGTGTCGATCTTGATCACGTGTCGCAGTTGCTCGGGCTGAGCGTGCCGGAGTTGATCGACCATCACACCGGACAGGACTGGACGGTGGCCTTCTGCGGCTTCGCACCGGGATTCGGCTATCTCGCGCCGACGGTACGGTCGCTGCCGGTTCCGCGCGGCGCCTCGCCCCGGACCCGAGTGCCGGCGGGCTCGGTCGCCCTGGCCGATCAGTGGTCTGCCATCTATCCGACCGACAGCCCGGGCGGCTGGCAGCTGATCGGCTCGACCGACCTCCGGCTGTTCGACGCGAACGCCGATCCGCCAGCGACCCTGCGCCCCGGCCTGCGGGTCCGGTTCGTCGAAGATCACCGATGATCACCATCGAGGCTCCCGGACCGCTCGCCCTGATCGAAGACCTCGGCCGACACGGCTACGCGCACCTGGGCGTTTCCACCTCCGGCGCCGCCGATCGGGGCGCGCTGCGGACCGCGAACCGGCTGGTCGGCAATGCCGATGTCCAGGCGGCGATCGAGATCACGCTCGGTGGCTTGAGGATCCGCACGGATGCCCCGCTCTGGTGTGCGATCGCTGGCCCGGCCACCACAATCATGATCAACAACCGGGCCGAGCCGTCGCACCACCCGATCCATCTCGAGGCCGGTGATCAACTCGGCGTGCTGCCGCCCGCGCGCGGTCTGCGCAACTACCTCGCGATCCGCGGCGGCCTCGAGGTGCCGTCGGTGCTGGGCAGCCGCTCCACCGACCTGTTGTCCGGGCTCGGGCCGCCACGGCTGGCCGCCGGCGACCGGCTCCACGTGGGCATTGCGTCCACGGCGTTCCCCGGCGCCGACGTCACGCCGCAACCGCTGCCGCCGAGCCGGCCCACCACCATCGAGGTCGAAGCCGGCCCACGGACCGACTGGTTCACCGACGACGCGACGGCCGCACTGATCGAGCAACTCTGGACCGTCGACCCCGACTCCGACCGGACCGCCGTACGACTGCACGGGCGGCCGCTGCAACGCCGCAACAACTCCGAACTGCCGTCCGAGGGTCTGGTCCGGGGCGCCATCCAGGTGCCGCCGTCCGGACTGCCGCTGATCTTCGGCTCCGATCATCCGGTCACCGGCGGCTATCCGGTGATCGCCGTCGCCACCCCCGACGGTTGCGATCGGGCCGCGCAACTCCGGCCCGGCGACGCGGTCCGCTTCACCCTCCGGTCGCCGGTGTCGTCCGGTCCGGCGTACCGGCGCAACGCCGACCCGTACCCGTAAACTCGGCCCGCAGCTACCAGGAGGAGATGTCACGTGGGTATCAGCAAGGTTCTGGTCGCGAACCGGGGCGAGATCGCAGTCCGAGTGATCCGCGCCGCCGCCGATGCCGGACTCGGCAGTGTCGCCGTCTACGCCGAGCCCGATACCGACTCGCTGTTCGTGCAACTCGCCGACGAGGCGTACGCGCTGGGCGGCAGCACGCCGGCCGACACCTATCTGGACATCACCAAGATCATCGACGCCGCTCGGCGCAGCGGCGCCGACGCGGTCCATCCCGGCTACGGCTTCCTGGCCGAGAACTCCGCCTTCGCCCAGGCCGTGATCGACGCCGGACTGACCTGGATCGGCCCGCCGCCGGCAGCCATCGACGCCCTCGGGGACAAGGTGCAGGCCCGGCACATCGCCCAGAAGGTCGGCGCCCCGTTGGTGCCCGGCACCGCCGACCCGGTCGCCGACGCGGACGAGATCGTTGCGTTCGCGCAGGAGCACGGTTTGCCGGTGGCGATCAAGGCGGCCTTCGGCGGCGGCGGCCGCGGCCTCAAGGTGGCCCGGACGATGGAGGAGATCCCGGATCTGTTCGACTCCGCGGTCCGCGAGGCGGTCACTGCCTTCGGCCGCGGCGAGTGCTTCGTCGAGCGTTTCCTTGATCATCCCCGGCACGTGGAGACCCAGTGCCTGGCCGACGAGCACGGCAACGTGGTGGTGGTGTCCAGCCGGGACTGCTCGCTGCAGCGACGCAACCAGAAACTGGTCGAGGAGGCGCCGGCGCCGTTCCTCACCGATGATCAACTGGCCACCCTCTACTCGGCGTCGAAGGCGATCCTGTCCGAGGCCGGCTACGTCGGCGCCGGCACCTGCGAATTCCTGGTCGGCGTCGACGGCACCATCTCCTTCCTCGAGGTCAACACCCGACTGCAGGTGGAGCATCCGGTCTCGGAGGAGGTCACCGGCATGGACCTGGTCCGGGAGATGTTCCGGATCGCCGACGGCGCGGAGCTGACCGGCGGCGATCCGCAGATCCGCCGGCACTCGATCGAGTTCCGGATCAACGCCGAGGACGCGGGCCGCAACTTCATGCCGGCGCCGGGCACGCTGACCCGCTGGCAGCCGCCGTCCGGTCCGGGAGTCCGGGTGGACGAGGGCTATCGCGCCGGCATGACGGTGCCGGGCAGTTTCGACTCGCTGGTGGCCAAGATCATCGTCACCGGTTCCGACCGCACCGAGGCGATCGCTCGCAGCCGGCGAGCCCTGGCGGAGTTGGAGATCGAGGGCATGCCGACGGTGCTGCCGTTCCACCGCGCGGTGGTGGAGGATCCGGCCTTCGTCGCGGCCGACGGCACCTTCGCCGTGCACACGCGCTGGATCGAGACCGAGTTCGACAACCGGATCCCGCCGTACGCGGGTCCGGTCGGCGAGGCGCCCGAGGCGGCGGAGAAAACCACCGTGGTGGTCGAGGTGAACGGGAAGCGGTTGGAGGTCGCACTGCCCGCCGAGTTGGGCGCGATGAGTGCTCCCGGCAACACCGCCACCAAGAAGCCGAAGCGGCAGCGTAGGGCGGGCGGGGCGGCAGCGGCCTCGGGCAACGCGCTGACCTCACCGATGCAGGGCACCATCGTCAAGATCGTCGTCGCCGACGGCGACGAGGTGGCCGAGGGCGACCTGATCGTCGTCCTGGAGGCGATGAAGATGGAGCAGCCGCTGTCGGCCCATCGCGCCGGCAAGATCACCGGACTGTCCGCGGCGGTCGGCGAGACCGTGACCAGCGGTTCGGTGATCTGCGAGATCGTCTGATCGCGCCGGGTCGATCGTCTCGGGACGGCCGTCGCGCAGCGGGGCAGGTCCCGATCCCTGATCGTCGCAAGGTCCTCGCCCCAAGAATGACTTAATAAACAGGGCCGTGGATCCGGTCCACTTGGACCGGTTGGCAGACTGGGCGCCATGGAACCAATCGTCCTGCTGCTGATCCTTGCCGTCGTCGGCGGCGGAGCCCTGTTGTACAGCCGGAAGGCGACGCTGCGGCGCGAGGCCGAGGCTCGGGCCGAGTTGGAGAGCCAACTGGCCACCTCCAAGCGGGCGGCGGACGAGGACGTGACCAAGTTCGGCGAGGAGTTGCAGCGGCTGGACACCGACGTCGCCGGCCATCCGCTCGACGAGGCGATGCAGCAGGACTACCAACGGGCGCTCGATGCGTACGAGGATTCCAAGACCTCGCTGTTCGCAGTGAAGAAGCCGGAGGAGATCCGGCACGTCACCGAGATCCTCGAGGACGGTCGGTACGCGATCGCCTGCGTGAAGGCGCGGGTGGAGGCGAAGCCGTTGCCGCAGAAGCGGCCGCCGTGTTTCTTCAATCCGGCCCACGGCCCCTCGGTGCAGAACGTGCAGTGGGCGCCCACGGGCGGAGCGGTCCGCGACGTCCCGGCCTGCGCCGCCGACGCCGAACGGGTGCTGGCAGGTGCCGATCCGTACATCCGTACCGTCCAGATGGGCGCCCAGCGGGTGCCGTACTGGGAGGGTGGCCCGGCCTACGCGCCATGGGCCCAGGGCTACTACAACAACTGGCGCGGCTCGGACATGCTGACCGGGATGATGGTCGGCGGTCTGCTGTTCGGTGGGATGAACTCGATGGGCGGCCTGTTCTACGGCCTGGGCGAGGGTATCGGCGGGATCGGCGAGGGCATCGGCGACATGTTCGACGGAATCGGTGACGGCATCGGCGACATCGGCGACGGCATCGGGGACATGTTCGGCGACATCTTCGGCGGCTGACCGCACCCCTCTCCGACTTGTCAGAAGGTGGTTGGGTTATAGCCCAACCACCTTCTGACAACTCTGGTCAGAGACGGGGGTCGACCGGGTCCGACTCCAGGGCGAGGACGGCGACGACGGCCTCGTGGATGCGCCACAGCGGCTTCCCGGTCACGAGTCTGCGCAGCGATTCCAGCCCCAGTGCGTACTCCCGCAGGGCCAAGGACTGCTTGTGCCCCAACCGGCGCTGCTTGAGCCGCGCCAACTCCGCCGGCTCCAGGTAGTCCGGACCGTAGATCAACCGCAGGTATTCGCGACCGCGGACCTTCAACCCCGGCTGCACCAACCCGTCCTTGCTCCGGATCAGATTCGGGTACGGCTTGACCACCATGCCTTCGCCGCCCCGTGCGGTGAGCTCGGTCCACCAGGCGATGCCGTCGTCGATCGACCGCGCCGAACCGGTGTCGACGATCAGTCGGCGAGTACGCCGGAACAGTTCCGGGTCGGCCTGCACCAGCCGGTCGGCGAACCCGAGATGCCAACCATGATCATGATCTTCGAAGGTCCGCTCCCCGCCGGCCAACAGTTGGAACGGAGCAAGCTGGACTCCCAGCCAACCGTCCGTCGGCCACTGACCTCGATATGGAAATCCCCCACTTTCGTGAAGGCATGCACTATGAGGAGTTGTCATGCCAGAGAAGCGACGGAAGTTCGACGCGGAGTTCCGCGAGGGCGCTGTGCGGCTGGTGCACGAGTCCAACAAGTCGATCGCGCAGGTCGCCCGTGACCTGGGGGTCAACGAGGGCACCCTGGGCAACTGGGTGGCCCGGGATCGTGAACAGCGTGAAGGCGTCAATGGCCTGTCCAAAGATGATCTTGACGAGTTGAAGCGGCTCCGCTCGGAGAACGCCGAGCTGCGGATGGAGCGTGATGTTCTCAAGCGTTCCGTGGTCCTGTGGGTGAAGGAGGCGATGAGGTGAGCGTGGCACGCTTCATCGCCGACCAGAGGACCTTCTACCGCGTCCCGATCGCGGTCTGCTGCGCCATCCTCGGCCTGTCGATCGGCTGGTTCTACAAGTGGATCAAGTCCCCGGTCACCGACCGACAGCAGCGTCGCCGCGAGCTGGATGCTGCGGTGCTGGCCATGTTTGAGGCGTCCGGTCGTACCTACGGATCACCGCGGATCCACCGGGATCTGGTCGATGCCGGCTGGAGGGTGGGCCACAACACGGTCGCCGACTCGATGGCCCGCCAAGGCCTGCAGGGCAGGAAACGCAAACACCGTAAGGGATTGACCAAGCAAGACCGCAAGGCGGCCAAGTTCCCGGACCTGGTCCGGCGGGACTTCGCCGCGCCGGCGCGGAACCGGAAATGGTGTGGCGATATCACCGAGATCCCGACCGATGAGGGCAAGCTCTACATGGCCACGGTGATCGATTTGTACTCCCGCAAGCTGCTGGCCTGCCCGATCGGGGATCATCCCGATGCGGGGCTGGCCTGTGCTGCGATCAAGATCGCCGCGGCGGTCCGCGGGGGACGCCAGCAGATCGAGGGGGTGATCTTCCACAGCGACCGCGGCTCGACCTACACTGCGAAGGAGTTTACCCTGCTGTGTAAGGGGAAACTCGGGATCCGTCAGTCGATGGGTCGGGTCGGTTCCTGCTTCGACAACGCGGCAGCGGAGTCGTTCTTCTCCACCCTCGAACACGAGGTCCTGTCCCGCCACCACTTCGAAACCAAGGCCCAGGCCAAGGAGGTCGTACTGGCCTGGTGCCACCGGTTCTGCAACGTCCAACGTCGGCACAGCAGCGCAGCCTTGCTGCCGCCCGATGAGTACGAGATGATCACCGCTGACCAACCGGCAGCGGCCTAAACCGAAACCCTTCACGATTTCGGGGAAATCTCAATATTTCGTGATCTTGGTGTTGTGACCGTGGGTTGAAACACGGAAGTGCCTGTCCTGCTTGGAAGACTAGCGATTGTCTGAGTCGTGAATCATCCAAGGGGAAAGGCACTCCGCAGGTGAAGCGTAACCGAGGTGGCGGACTGGTTCTTGATCCCAGGCGTGAGTCGTTGATTTCGTCGTCGGGTGCGTTGTTGTTGACCGAGACGATCCGGGCTGCCGGTCTGGATCGGGCCTTGTCGAGGGCGTTGGCTCGGTGGCGGGCCGATCGCTACGTGCATGATCCGGGCAAGATCCTGCTCGATGTGACTGTCGCGGTCGCCCTGGGTGGGGATTGTCTGGCCGATGTGGCCGCGGTCCGGGCCCAGCCTGAGGTGTTCGGCCCGGTGGCCTCGGACCCGATAATCTCACGACTGTTCACAACACTGGCCGCCGATGTCGATGAGGTGGTGACCGCGATCCGCTCGGTTCACGCGACGGCCCGGGGCCGGGTCTGGGCCCGGCGGCGGCCGGTGTCGGGACCGTCCGGGCAGCGCGATGGCGGGCAGGTGATCATCGATATCGATCCCACGTTGGTGACCGCGCATTCGGACAAACAAGGCGCCGGCCGGACCTATAAGCGGGGTTACGGGTTCCATCCGATCTGCGCGTTCGTCGATCACGGCGAACACGGCACCGCCGACACGCTGGCCATCGATCTGCGGCCGGGATGGGCCTCGGCGATGGACAGTGCCGACCACATCAACACCCTGGACCACGCCCTGGCTCAACTCCCGCCCGGTGAACGCGACGCGGTGCTGGTGCGGACCGATTCCGGACCAGGCAACAAAGACTTCCTCGACCACGTCATCGCTGCCGGTCTGGAATACAGCGTCGGGTTCAAGGCCAGCAACCGGGTCGCGGCCGCGATCGAGACGATCCCGGACCAGGCCTGGCAGCCGGCCCTGGACAGCAACGGTGATCGGCGTGAGGGTGCCGAGGTCGCCGAACTCACCCGGTGGATGCCACCCCTGACCCGTGGCCAGGACGAGTGGCCGGCCCAGATGCGGGTGATCGCCCGCCGGGAACGGCCCCATCCCGGCGCCCAGCTGAGGTTGACCGATCACAACGGCTGGCGGGTCACCTGCTTTGCCACCAACACCCGCGGCCCGGGCTGGACCATCCCGGTGCTGGAAGTCCGACACCGCCAACGCGCCCGCTGCGAAGACCGGATCCGCGCCCTGAAAGACACCGGACTACGCAACCTGCCCTTCCACGGCTACAACCAGAACCGGATCTGGGTCGAGATCGTCGCCCTGGCAGCCGACCTCCTGGCCTGGACCCAGACCCTGGCCTTCGAACCCACCGCCGACATCCGCCGGTGGGAACCCAAACGACTCCGCTTCCGCATCCTCGCCGTGGCCGGACGCATCATCCACACCAGCCGCCGACACCTCCTGCGACTCCCACGCGGCTGGCCCTGGAACCACTACATCGACCACGCCTGGACCAGCCTGAGCACCGCCTGACCAACCAGCCCCGACCCCAACGACCAAGGACCACGGAGAACCGGCGGACACAGCGCCGGAGCCCACCCCTGCCCACACCATCGATCGAAGCCTCAACCACTACAACCATGATCAACAACGAGCCAGACGAAAGATCGAGGCTGATAGCGCCGGTACGCCGCCGCGAAGGCCTCCGTGGACCGTTGGCGTTGTTCGGTCCTGCCGATCAGCTCGACCACGTCGAGTCCGCGCGCGGCGGCCAGCCGAAGTTGATCACCGGTGATGCCGAGGGCCATTCGCGCGGCGGCAGCGGTGGCGGCGTACTGATCCTGCAGCAGCTCGTCGGCCTTCAACGACCACGGCAACAGCTCCGCGTCCAGCAGCAACCAGTCGGCCGCCAGTTCGTCCCAGATCCCGGCCGCCGTGATCGCCTTTCTGATCTTGCTCAGCAGTTCCTCGGTCGGCTCGACGTCGGCCATCGCCCGGCCGGTCCGGGTATGGATCACGCCGGTCCGGTGGGCTTGGGAACCGAACCGGCGGCGGGCCGCATCCTCGTCGGCGCAGACCATGATCACCGCGCGGGAGCCCATGTGCTTCTCCTCGCAGATCACCCGCTCGACACCGGCCTTGGCGTACGTGGTGAACGCGGTGTCGGGATACTCCAGGTGATCTGCGCGTCCGGTCGCCGGCGCCGGCGCCATCGTCGGCGGCAGGTAACTCAGCCACCGCGGATGCAACGCGAACCGACTGATCACCTCCAGCGCGCCGGCTGCTTGCTCCTCGGAGACGGTGATTCGGCCATGTACCTTCGTCTCGATCGCCCGGCGACCCAGCACGTCGGACAGTTCAAGATCATCTCCAGCGCGCTCGGCGCCGTTCGCAGCCGATGGTGAGCCGTCGGCCAGGAACGGCTTGGCCGGCTGGTACCAGACTTTCTCGGTCGGCACCTGGACGGTCTCTGATTCCGGGTAGCGCAGCGCGCTGAGCTTGCCGCCGAACACGCAGCCGGTGTCCAGGCAGAGCGTGTTGTTGATCCAGGTCAGCTCCGGCGTCGGCGTGTGGCCGTAGAGCACCATCGCCTGACCGCGATACTGCTGAGCCCACGGCAGCCGCACCGGCAGACCGTACTCGTCGGTCTCACCGGTGGTGTCGCCGTACAGCGCGAAGGCCCGCACTCTGCCGGAAGCCCTGCCGTGGAAGGATTCCTTGAGGCCGGCATGGGCTACCACGAGCTTGCCGTCGTCCAGCACCAGGTGTGCGATCAGCTCCCGGCACCAGCTCAGTACCTGCTGCCGGAAGTCTTCCGGTTCGGCTGCAAGTTGATCAAGGGTCTGTTGCAGCCCGTGGCTCGCGGTCACCTTCCGGCCGGACAGTGCCCGGATCAGCTTCTCCTCGTGGTTGCCGGTGATCGCCAGCGCGTGCCCGGCCGCGGTCATCCCCATCGCCAGCCGCAGCACGCCGACCGTGTCCGGGCCGCGATCGACGAGGTCGCCGAGGAACAGCGCGCGCCGGCCGTCCGGATGGCTCGCGTCCACGGCGCGTCCATGATCATCGCGTTCGATCCGGTAGTCGAGCTTCTCCAGCAGGAGCAGCAACTCGGACAGGCAGCCGTGCACGTCGCCGATCACGTCGAACGGACCATGATCATCGCGCCGATCGTTGAACAGCCGGGTTCGGACGATCTCGCAGTCGGCGGCCTGCTCCGGGCCGAGCACGTGAACCTTCCGAAAACCCTCCTTGGCCAGCCCCTTCAGCGATCTGCGAAGTTGATCATGCTGTCGCCGCACCACGTGTTCGCCGAAATCGCGATCGGGTCGGCTTCGGTTGCGTTCCATCGCCAACTCCACCGGTGTGTCCAGCACGATCGCGGTCGGCAACACATCATGATCACGCGCCAGCTTGATCAACTGACGACGAGCCTGAACGGTGACGCTGGTGGCGTCGATCACGGTCAACCGGCCGCCGGCCAGCCGTTTGCCGGCGATGTAGCCCAGTACGTCGAACGCGTCGGCGGAGACCGTCTGATCGTGCTCGTCGCCGGACACCAGACCCCGGCAGAAGTCGCTGGAGATCGTCTCGAACGGACCGAAATGATCACGAGCAAACGTCGACTTGCCCGAGCCGGAGACGCCGATCAGTACCACCAGCGACAACTCGGGGATCTCTATCCTGGTGGTCATCGGGAACCACCCGCCGCCGAGTTGCTCGATGCGTGGCGGGTGAAGACGGCAGCCTGCGTCGGCGCCCCGAGCGCGGTGTTCAGGTCTGCCAGGCCGTCGGTGTCGATGCCGTGAAGACTCGCGTCGTAGCCGTACGCCGCGGCGGTTTCGTCGGCCCAGCGGGCGAACTCCGTACGACTCCACTCGAAGCGATGGTCCCGGTGGCGCAGTCCGCCGTCCGCAAGCCCGGCGAATGCCGTGTTGGCGTCGCGGTTCGGCGTGGTGATGATCACCGCCCTCGGCCGGGCCGCACCGAACACGGTGCGTTCCAGGTCGGGAATTCGATCTTGATCGAGATGCTCGATCACCTCCATCAACACGACCGCGTCGAAGCCGGCCAACTCGGGGTCGCGATAGGTCACCGAGGACTGACGCAACCTGATCCGCTCGCGCTGCCGTTCACTCAGCCGCGCCTCGGACAGCCGGCGTTCGGCCCGATCCAACGCGCGCGGCGAGGCGTCGGCACCGAGGATCTCGACGAACTGCGCATCCCGCGCCAACTGCAGCAACAGTGTGCCCTCACCGCAACCAAGATCAACTACTCGGCGAGCACCGGACTTGATCAACAACTCCAGCACGGCCCCTTGTCGTCCTTGTGCCAGCGTTCGCCGTGGTTGCGTTACCGGTCCTTCGACAGGCTCGGGACCCTTGGGGAGGTGACCGACATCGACACCCAGCAGCCGGTCGGTCGCGTCCTGCACGTAGCCGTGCCGGAAGGCGAGGTAGCGGTTCATGATCAACTCCCGCTCCGGATGGTCCGGCAACCAACCGGCGCCGGCTCGGAGCAGTTTGTCGACCTCGTCCGGACCGACCCAGTAGTGCTTGCGGCCACCGAGCACGGGCAGCAGGACGTAGAGATGTCTCATTCTGCCGTCCAACCACGGACTTGTCAGCGCTAGGAAGCGCCAGAGCGACCTCTGAGGCTGACAAGTCGGGTGTGGAGGGCGGTCAGTGCCTCGGTGGTGCCGGAGTCGATCTTGATCGTGGCCAGGTCGTCGCCGCGGGTGGCGCCGCGGTTGATGATGATCACCGGCTTGTCGTGTTTGGCGTCGTGCCGGACGAACCGCAGTCCACTCATCACCGCCAGCGACGATCCGGCCACCAGCAACCCGTCGCCGGCGTCTACCAGCCGGTAGCACTGCTCGACCCGATCCTTGGGCACCGATTCACCGAAGAAGATCACGTCCGGTTTCAGCACTCCGCCGCAGTTCAGACAGGGCGCCACCCGAAATCCGCTCCAGTCCTCCACCACCGCGTCACCGTCCGGCCGCAGCTCGGCATGGGCAAGATCAACTTCGGCGCGGACGTCGGGATTCAAAGCCAGCAAGCGATCCTGGTAGGCGGCCCGCGAACTCAGCCGGCCGCAGTCCAGACAGACGATCCGGGAGATCCGGCCGTGCAGGTCGATCACCGGGTCGCTGCCGGCAGCGTGATGCAGGCCGTCGACATTCTGCGTGATCACGCCGTTCAGGCCGTACGCCGTCAGCTCGGCGAGGGCACGATGACCGGCATTGGGGTGGGCGGCCCGCATCCGCTGCCAGCCCAGGAAACTCCTGGCCCAGTAGCGTTTCCGGTTGGCCTCGGCGCCGACGAATTCGGCGTACATCATCGGCGTCGCGCGCGGCGACCCGGGTCCGCGGTAGTCCGGGATCCCACTGTCGGTGGAGATCCCGGCGCCGGTCAGACAGGTCCAACGCCGCCCGTCCAGCAACCGGGCCACGGCGTCGAGTTGATCACCGAGCGGACGGGCCAGGACTTCCGGAGCGCTCGGCTGCCAGTCCGATCCGAACCGCAGATTGGTGGGCCTGGGGACCACCATGATCACGGATTCCGCAGAAGTTGATCATGACCGTGCAGCCGCCGGGCCGCCTCGGACAGCGAACCGGAGATGGACGGGTAGACGGTGAAGTCCTGTGCCAGTTGATCAACGGTGATCCGCTGGGCCACCGCGACCGCCAGTGGGAAGATCAACTCGCTGGCCCTCGGGGCCACAACCACGCCGCCGACCACGATCCCGGTCACCGGCAGGCAGAAGATCTTGACGAAGCCGTCCCGGACGCCCTGCATCTTGGCCCTCGGGTTGCCCTTCAGCGCCAGCTTCACCGACACCGCGCCGAACTCGCCGGCGTCGACCTGCTGCTGGCTGACCCCGACGGTGGCGATCTCGGGGGCGGTGAACACGTTCGACGACACCGACGCAAGATCCAGCGGACCGACCGCATCACCGAGCGAATGCCACATCGCGATCCGGCCCTGCATGGCTGCCACCGAGGCCAGCATCAGCACTCCGGTGCAGTCCCCGGCCGCGTACACCCACCGCGCGGTGGTGCGGGACACCTTGTCCACCCGGATGTTGCCGCGGTCGTCGGTCTCCACCCCGGCGGTCTCCAGGCCCAGCCCGTCGGTGTTGGGAATCGAGCCGACCGCCAGCAGGCAGTGCGATCCGGTCACCTCCCGACCGTCGGTGAGGGTGACGGTGACCCGATCACCGTCGCGGCGCACCGCGGCCGCGCGGGACTTGCCCATCACGGTCAGGCCGCGGCGGCTGAACACGTCCTCCAGCACTCGGGCGGCGTCGGCGTCCTCGCCGGGCAGCACCCGGTCCCGGGACGAGACCAGCACCACCTCGGCGCCGAGAGCGTCGTAGGCGCTGGCGAATTCGGCGCCGGTCACGCCGGAGCCGACCACGATCAGCCGCTCGGGAAGCTCAGTCAGCCCGTACAGCTGAGTCCAGGTGAGGATCCGTTCACCATCGGGTACGGCGTCGGGCAGCACTCGCGGATGCGCGCCGGTGGCCAGCAACGCCACGTCGGCGTCCAGCACGATCTCGCCGTAGGCGGTCGCGGCGATCACCCGCTGCGGACCGTCCAGCCGGCCGGTGCCGGCGATGATCTCGACGCCCTCGCGGCGCAGCCGTTCGTCGATGTCGGCGGACTGCCGCCGGGCCAGACCGAGCACCCGCTGGTTGACCGCGGCCAGGTCAACCCGGACGGCAGCGGTGCTGGACGGATCTCCGGCGGGGCCGAACCGCAGCCCGAGCTCGCCGGAGTCGTTGATCTCGCTCATCAACTCGGCGGTGGCGATCAACGTCTTGGAGGGTACGCAGTCGGTGAGCACGCTGGCGCCGCCGAGTCCGTCGCGCTCGATCAGGGTGACCCGGCCGCCGAGTTGCGCCGCGACCAGTGCGGCCTCGTACCCGCCCGGACCGCCTCCGATGATCACCACGTGCGTCACAGAACGGGATTGTTCCACGGCCCGCCTCGCGCGGCTAACGCCGCGTCCGCAGCCAATCGATGATCGGATCCCACTCGGCGCCCGGCTTCCAGTCCACCCGCAGCAACTGATCCCCCTCGGGCAGTTCGTCCCGGATCAGGTCCTCGTCGGCCACGGTCTGTGAGGTCAGGAAACGCTCGATCATGCTCAGCGTCGGCGCGCTGCGGGCACCGCCGAGAGACTGCACCGACAACGCCGCACACAGATTGGCGAATCGGAGTCGCTGCGCCAGCGGCCAGCCGACGTCGAAGCTGGTCATCAGCGCGGCCACAAAGACGTCGCCGGCTCCGGTCGGATCGGCGGCCCGCATCGGCACCGCCTCGATCCGGTCCAGTTCACCGGTACCGCGCTGGTAGGCGATCGCGCCGTCCCGGCCGCAGGTCACGACGACCAGCCCGACGTAGCGGCCGAGCGCCACCGCGGCCTCGGCGGCGGTGGCGGTTCGGGTGTAGTTCATCGCCTCGACGTCGTTGGGTACGAACACGTCGACCTGGTCCAAGCGTTCCAGGATGCCTTCGCTCCAGAGCCCGGAGTCGTCCCAGCCGACGCCGCCGTAGATCAACGTCCCGGACTCGCGCAGCCGCCGCACCCAGGGGCGCAGGTTGCCGTCCACGCTGACGTGTGCGGCGCTGACTGCGGGTGCATCGACCGGCCAGTCCAGGTTGCACTCGTCCTCGGCGTAGGTGACGAAGCGGCGGTCCCGTGGACCGGTCATGGCCGCCGTCACCGGGGTCTGGTAGCCGTGTCGCTCGGCGATCCAGCCGACGTCGAGACACTCCTCCTCGGCCAGCGAGCGGCGGATCGTCTCACCCAGCAGGTCGTCGCCGAGCTCGGACAACAACGCCGTACGACGACCGAGCCGGGCCGCCGCGACCGCGGTGTTCGCCGCGCCACCGGGCGAGATGGCAAACCCGTCGGCGTACACCTCGGTGCCTGCCTCGGGATTACTCACGCCGGCGAACACCAGGTCGCAGAAGATCGCGCCGGAGAACAGCAGGTCGATCGGCTCGTCCGCCACACTTCCTCCCGTCGGGTCCGCTCGCTGCGCCCAATCTTTCACAGCGGACGGCTCCCCGCCGACGAACCGCGCCGAACCGGCTTCACGGCCGGTTCCCGGCCGCCGCCCAATCTGCCTCTGCCGATCTTGGGGGTCGCCAGCGGCCGGGTGCGATCGTTAGGCTCGTCAGCGGAGTACCGAACGACGAGGTAGCTACCCCGCCGCGGCACCCGAGGTCTCGTCGATGATCAAGACCCGAGGGAGGCAGCGTGACAGCAACAGCGCAAGAACCCGTGATCAGCCTGGTCCCCGCCCGGATGGATCGACTGCCGTGGACCAAGTTCCACTGGTCGGTCGTCGTCGGACTCGGCGTCTCCTGGATCCTGGACGGCCTGGAGATCCAGCTGGTCTCGGCCGGCGGTTTCGCCCAGGAATTCAAGATGAACGCCACCCAGGTGGGCTTCACCGCGACTGTCTACCTGGTCGGGCAGATCGTCGGCGCGTTGGTGTTCGGGCGGATGACCGACAGCATCGGCCGGAAGAAGCTGTTTATCCTCACCCTGGCGATCTACCTGGCCGGCAGCGGCCTGGCCGGCCTGTCGCTGGACATGTGGATGTTGTGGGTGTTCCGCTTCATTGCCGGCCTGGGCATAGGCGGCGAGTACACCGCAATCAACTCCGCGATCGACGAGCTGATCCCGTCCCGCTATCGCGGCCGGGTCGACATCGCGGTCAACGGCACCTACTGGGCCGGTGCCGCCCTCGGTGCGGTCGCCACCATCGTCACCCAGAACCTGTTCTCGCCCAACTGGGCTTGGCGCATCGGCTTCTTCGTCGGCCCGGTGCTGGGCTTGATCATCATCTATCTGCGACGTCACATCCCGGAGAGTCCGCGCTGGTTACTGACCCACGGTCACGCCGAGGAGGCGAACCGGACCGTGGACGAGATCGAGGAACAGGTCCGATCCGAGGGTGTGGATCTGGAGCCGGTACCGGAGTCCAAGGCGATCGCGGTAGTCGACTATCCGCGGGTCGCGCTGAGGGAGCTGGTCCGGATCTTCTTCGTCAAGTACCCGCGAAGAACGATTCTCGGCCTGACCATGATGATCACGCAATCCTTTCTCTACAACGCGATCTTCTTCTCCCAGGGCAACGTGTTGAAGGGCTTCTACGGGATCAGCGAGGCGAACGTCGGCTACTTCTTCTTCCCGTTCGCGATCGGCAATCTGCTCGGCCCACTGTTGCTGGGGCACTTCTTCGACACCGTCGGCAGACGGAAGATGATCTTCGGCACCTATCTGATCTCGGGTCTGGTGCTGGCGCTGTCGGCCGTGCTGTTCCAGCTGGATCTGCTCACCGCGACCACCCAGACGATCTTCTGGTGCGTGTCGTTCTTCTTCGCCTCCGCCGGCGCTTCGTCGGCCTACCTGACGGTGAGCGAGATCTTCCCGCTGGAGGTCCGCGGTCAGGCCATCTCGTACTTCTTCTGCATCGGCCAGGCTGCCGGGGCGATGGCGCCGGTGATCTACGGCGCGTTGATGGGTGACTTCTCCAGCCGTACGCCGTTGATGATCGGCTACTTCATCGGCGCCGCGCTGATGATCATCGGCGGACTGGTCGCACTGCTTCTCGGCGTCAACGCCGAGGGTCAGTCGTTGGAGGACGTCGCCGATCCGCTGTCCAAAGTTGATCTTCCTGCGGCGGGCGAGCGGCGATGACGATCGAGTCGGAAGTTGATCAGGATCGGCCGCTGATCGTGGTCGGGGTGAGCAACACCAGCCACTCGCCGGCTGCGTTGCGCTGGGGTGCGGATGCTGCCGTACGCTGGCAGGCCAGCCTGCTTGCCGTCCGGGCCTGGCGTCCGTCACACCCGCCGTCTGCTGCGGCCGGGCGACCGCCGGTCGTCAGCCGGGACGTAGCGGGTGAACGGGAATACGCCGAGTCCGCGTTGGCGGACGACGTCCGGCAGGCGCTGGGTGATGATCATGAGGCGTTCTGCGAGGTCCGCGACGGTACGCCGCTGTCGGTGCTGACCGCGCTCAGCACGATCGCCGCGCTGCTGGTGATCGACGCCCCGCGGCGTACCGATTTCAGCACCCCGATGCTGGCGCATCGCCTGGTCTACAACGCCGCCTGCCCGGTGGTGGTGATGCCGCCGAGGATCTCCCAGCAGCCGGACAGCCCGCTGATCAGTGCCGGCAAGTGGCTGGCGCGCGGGATCATGGACTCGGCCGCGAGTGCCGGTCGGCCGGGGATCAGACCCCCGGCGCATCGCGAGGAGACCGAAGGTCGCGGATCCGAGCAGTGACGCCCGGTCAGACCGCCAGCTTCGGCCGATCCACCAACGGCTCGGCGGGCGGCCGGTAGACCTGCCAGGCCTCCGCCAATCGCGCCACCGCATCGGTCAGCAGGTCGGTGGACAGTTGGAAGTGCAGACGCAGGTGCTGGGTGCCGCCGCCGGATGCGTCCAGGCCGCTGCCGGCCAGCACGGCGACGCCGTGCCGCATTGCCTCCTGGGCGAAGGAATCCCCGTCTCCGTAGGGAATCCGTACCCACAGACTCTGCCCGCCGGCCGCCCGCGTGAACCTCCAGGCGGGTAGCCGCCGGGACAGCTGCTCGCACAGATGATCATGTTTGGCCGACAGTTGCCGACCGATCTCGTCGCGATGCCGAGCAAGATCATCGATCAGCTCGGCTGCGGCCAGCTGGGTCAGCGGTGAGCCACCGATGTCGTGCACGGCCCGGACCCGGACCAGGCGATTGATCAAGGTCCGTGACGCTCTGATCCAGCCGACCCGCAGACCGCCCCAGATGATCTTGGACAACGATCCCAGGGTGATCACCCGGTCGGCGTGCAACGCCAACGGACGCGGCACCTCGACGCCCGGAAAGACCAACTCCGACAGGGATCGATCGTCGATCAGCCAGGTCCCACTGCGATCCGCCGACCGGGCCAGCCGCTCACCGGGAAGCGACCCCAGCACGGATCCGGTCGGGTTGTGGAAGATCGACACCACGTAGCCCAACGCGGCCGAGTGCCGTTCGGCGGACTTGTCGAAGTGCGGCAGCCCGAGCGGCAACGGCACCAACTCCGCACCGCCGGCCCGGAACACCTCCAGCGCTCCCGGGTAGGTGGGTGCTTCCACCAGCACCCGATCCCCCGGCGTGATCAACAATCGGGTGATCAGGCTGATCGCCTGCTGCGATCCGTTGGTGATCAGGATCTCCTCCGGCGCGGTCGGCAGACCGGCCCGCCGGTAGTGGTCGGCGACGGCCTCGCGCAGCAGCGGGTGGCCGGCCGGGAAGTAGCCGAAGTCGACGGCGTCCGGGTCCGTGCCTTGCAGCCGATCGAGGACGGTGCGCTGCGCGTCCAGCAGGGCCTGCGGCGGCCTGGTCGGTGCGGCACAGGCCAACGGAATGGCTCCGGCGGTCGGCTCGATCTGCTGCAGGAAGATCGGCGCGCTGGTCTCGGCGTCGGGAATGATCAGCGGCCGATCGGGCGGGCGCTCCCCGGCGACCTGGGTGCCGCTGCCCTGGCGGCGGACGATCCGGCCGTCGGCGCGCAACATCTCGTACGCGGCGACGACGGTGCTCCGGCCGACGGCCAGCGCGGCAGCCAACGCCCGGTCGGTCGGCAGCGGTTCGCCCGGCCCGAGTTCACCGTCGTCGATCATCGCCCGCAGCCGTTGTGCGAGGAGCGCAGAGAGACGGCCGCGGCCTGACGACCATCGGCCCATCCGATCAACAATCTCAATTGGTTCCATTTGCAGACCAATCCTAGGAGATTGGCTTAGGATTTGCATCAGTCGGACGAGAGCGTGGATGTCATGTCCGCCTTTGATGTTGTCAGCTGGATGATCTTGATCGCCCTGGTCATGGGCGTCGTACTGCTGCTCGGCCGGACGCACCGGCGAAGCACCGAGCTCGACTGGGCCCCCGCCGAATCCGACGACGATGCCGACCTGCGACGCGTACGAGAAGACGTTCGCACGGTGGCCTCGTCCTCCGGTCTGCGGGCGGTTCGCCGCGTCATCGGCGAGATCGTCGAGGCCTCGTCCTTCGACCGCGCTCGGGCCGAGCTGCTGGAGGCGCCGGACCCGAAGCTCGATCGTCACCACGGGCCGGACCAGTCCCGGGCTGCGTGAAGCTCGGCGAATATCGGCTCCCGCGCACCCACGGCGCTGCCGCGCAAGTACCAACCTGCGCGGGAGAACCGACGATGCGCGGGAAGCGGCGCCAGGACGGCATTAGGGTGCCGGTGTGGTTGATGCGCTGATCGAGGATCCGCAACCGACGGCCGAACGGGCCGCCGAGGTTGCTCGCGGACGGCTGAATTTTGCCGGTCACGGTGTCGAACGAACAGACCTGGCCCTGGTGCTGGGCTCCGGTTGGGCTGCGGCCGCGGACGGCGTCGGCGAGGTGCTGGCCAGTTGCGACCTGGCCGAGCTGCCGGGCTTTCGCAGACCGGTGGTGGCCGGGCACGGCGGCGCGCTGCGGTTGGTGCGTACGCCGAACGGCAAGTCTGCGTTGATCTTCACCGGCCGGACCCACTTCTACGAGGGACACGGCGTCGAGGCGGTCGTGCACGGCGTACGAACGGCGGCGGCGCTGGGTGCCACCGCTGTGCTGCTGACCAACGCCTGCGGAGGTTTGAATCCGGCCTGGTCGCCCGGGACACCCGTGCTGATCACCGATCACATCAATTTGACCGGGCAGAGTCCGCTGCGGGGTGCGACCTTCATCGACCTGACCGAGGTCTACTCGCGCCGGCTTCGTGATCTTGCTCATCAGGTCGCCCCCGAGTTGCCGGAGGGGGTCTACGTGCAGTTCCGCGGCCCGCAGTACGAGACTCCGGCCGAGGTGCGGATGGCCGGCATCCTCGGCGGCGATCTGGTCGGCATGTCCACCACGCTGGAGGCGATCGCGGCCCGCGAGGCCGGGATGGAGGTGCTCGGTCTGTCGCTGGTCACCAATCCGGCGGCCGGCATCGCACCGGAACCGTTGAACCATGCCGAGGTCGTCCAGGCAGGCCGGGACGCGACCGATCGGCTCCGTGAGTTGCTGCGTGGATTGGCAGGGCTGCTGTGAGCTCGGATCTGGAGGACGTGATCACGTCCTGGCGTGCTCAGGATTCCGACCCCGGCACGGTCGCTGAACTCGATCGGTTGGTGAACGCCGCCGAGGACGCAGACACCGAAGCCGTACGAGAGTTGGAGGACGCGTTCGGTGCCCGGCTGACCTTCGGCACCGCCGGGCTACGCGGCGCGCTCGGCCCCGGACCGAATCGAATGAACCGGGTCACCGTCGGCCAGGCAGCCGCTGGATTGGCCCGCTACCTCCAAGATCAACAACTGGGCGGCGGCCGGGTGATCATCGGCTTCGACGCCCGGCACAAGTCACAGTTGTTTGCCACCGACACCGCGGAGATCATGGCCGCGGCCGGTTTCGACGCCTTGATCACCGCCGCACCGACGCCGACGCCAGTGGTCGCCTTCGGCATCCGGCACTTCGAGTGTGTGGCCGGCGTCGTGGTGACGGCGTCGCACAATCCGCCGCAGGACAACGGCTACAAGGTCTATCTGGGCGACGGATCGCAGATCGTGCCGCCCGCCGATGCCGACATCGCCGCGCAGATCGACTTGGTGTCCGCGCAGCCACTGGATCGGGTGCCACGGTCGCAGGATTACCGCGTCGTCGGCGACAAGTTGATCAACGCGTACCTCGACCGGGCGACCTCCCTGATCGCGGACGGCACCCCGCGGTCACTGTCCTGGGTCTACACCCCGATGCACGGCGTCGGCGGCCGGATCGTCGCCGAGGCGGTCAGCCGACTCGGCTTCGACGAACCGGAGGTGGTGAAGGAACAGGCCGACCCGGACCCGGACTTCCCCACGGTGCCCTTCCCCAACCCCGAGGAGCCCGGCGCCCTCGATCTCGCCATCGCCAGGGCGACGGAGGCCGAGGCCGACCTGGTGATCGCCAACGATCCCGACGCCGACCGCTGCGCCGTGGCGGTGTCGGACCCCTCGGCCGGTAATCACGGCTGGCGGATGTTGCGCGGCGACGAACTGGGGGTGTTGCTGGCCGATGACGCCTTGCGCCGTGGGGTTTCCGGCCGCTATGCCTGCTCGATCGTGTCCAGTTCACTGCTGCAGACGATGGCCGCCGACCATGATCAACCGTTCCAGTACACGCTGACCGGCTTCAAGTGGATCGGCCGAGTGCCGGAGCTCGCGTTCGGTTACGAGGAAGCGATCGGCTACTGCTGCGATTCCGCCGCCGTACCCGACAAGGACGGCATCACCGCCCTGCTGCGGGTGCTGGCGATCGCCACCGAACTGAAGGCCGACGGGCAGACCGTCGTCGGCCGACTGAACGAGATCAGCGCTCGCTACGGCGTCCACGCCACCGATCAGCTGTCGGTCCGGGTCGAGGACATGACGATCATCGCCGATGCGATGACCCGGCTGCGCGATCATCCGCCGACCGAGCTGGCCGACCAGCCGGTCACCGTCCAGGACCTGGCAGCAGGAGTTGATCTTGGTCCGGCCGGGGTGCTGCCGCCGACCGACGGCGTGTTGATCACCGGCGAATCGATCAAGGTCGTCGCCCGCCCCTCCGGCACCGAACCGAAGCTGAAGTGCTACCTCGAGGCCCGGGTGCCGACCGAGGATCGCAGCGTCGACGACGCGCAGACGACAGCCGCCGGCGTCCTGCGTCAGCTGCGAAAAGAGATGGCAGCCGCCCTCGGCCTCAACTGAGGCTGCGCTACGACCACAGAAAGCTGATCGGCGCTGCAACGATGCGATCGCCGAGCTCATATCCGTCCGGCCCGGTGTGCAGGACCAGACCGGAGGCGAATTGATCCCCCAACTGGTCACGCAACCAGGCGAGATGCCGGGCATCTTGCGGCGTCACGCTCGCGGCAGCCTTGATCTCTATCGCCACGATTCCCCGGCGACCAAGATCGAGGATCAGGTCGATCTCGTGCCGGCCGCCCTGATCACGCAGGTGATACAAGCGTCGCGCTATCGATCCGACGGCCAGCGCCGGCCGAATTTGGGCAGCCACGAAAGCATCGGTGATCCGGCCGTACAGGCCGCCATCTGCCAGCAGGTCGTCGGCATCCACCTCGAGCGCCGCTGCCGTCAGACCGGTGTCCGTCAGGTAGACCTTGCCCTGTTTGACGATTCGGCTCAGCCTGTTTCTCGACCAGGTCGGAGCGACTTCGAGGATGCCCATCTCGGTCAAGATCACGTCATAGCGGGCGGCCGTCTTCGCGTTGATCCGAGCAGCCTGAAGCAAGGTCGACGTAGTCGGCGTCCCTGCGGTCGACTCCGCCAGGGTCACCAGATAGCGACGAAGCCGGTCCGGTTCTGCAATGGTGCCGGTCTCGGGAACGTCCCTGTCGATGAACTGGTCGAGGTAATCGGCATACCAACGAAGTGGGCTTCGGCCTCGCAGGACGACGGCAGGCATACCGCCGCGCACTGCGAGGTCCAGGTAGTCGGGCAACTTCGATCTCGAACGGCCGAGAGAGTCGCTGGGATGGAGCAAGCGTGCCATGACGTCGTTCGACCCGTCCGGGTCGCGCTGTTCGGACTGGGTGAGACCTTCCATCCGCACTCGGGCGATCCGACCGGTCCCCGGCCAGAGACTGGGCCCACGGTTGGCCCGCATGCTTCCGGTCAGCAGATATTGGCCCGGGCCCGCGCCTGCGTCCACGGCTCGTCGCACGGCCGCGAGCACCTCCGGCACTTGTTGCCACTCGTCGAGCAGAACTGGGCCCGCTACCCGACCGATTGCGGCATCCGGATCGCTTCGAAATGCCTCAGCTTCGCCGGGCACGTCGAGCCGTACGACACTGGCTACCCTGCGCGATGCGGTGGTCGTCTTGCCGCATCCGCGAGGTCCCGTGATCAAGATCGCGGGATCGCTTGCCAAGCGCTCGTCCAGGACGTCATCGACGATGCGTCGCCGATAGTCGATGGCGTCAGACAAGCCCATATCGGAGAGACTACCAATTTCACACACCATCGAGTACCAAAATTATGCAGGTCCGAGTACCAGAACCATGCACCTGACCGTCGCCCCCGAGCGGCCCAAGTGCTTCGTCCGACCGCTCAGCCGAGCTGCAGGTCGGAGATCTTGTCCGGGCCGATGCCGGCGACGTGGTCGCCGATGGCGACCGTGTAGAGGCCGGCGTCGGGGTGGACCGTCGCCTGTTGTTTGCCGGTGGCGAGGTCGAGCACGGTCCAGTGGAAGTCGCCGACCAGCACCCGATCGCCGAGCAGGATCGGCAGGTCGGTGTGGGTGGCGGCGGGATTCAGCCATGCTGCTCGGTCCTGCTTCGGATCGAGCAGCATGGCGCCGCCCTCACCGACCAGGAAGGTGTAGCGGCCGACGGTGTACGCGCTCGGCATCGTCTTCATCCCGAATGCCGATCCCGCGCCGGGGCCGCCGTACGCGCCGCCGACCGTGCCGGTCTTCAGGTCGACCGAGACCGGAGCGCCGGAGTCGTTCAGGAAGATCGGCCGGTTGCGGTCGACCCCGATGCCGTTGTCGTAGGGGAAGGCGAGCCGCGGACCGAGAATTCGGTGTAACAACTTGCCGTTGTAGCTGTACGAGGCCGCGCCGGCCGGTTCGTTGCACCACAATCGCTGCCCGTCGTCGACCAGCCGCGAGCAGTGCGGCATCATGATCAACTTCCCGCTGGCGGCGTTGAAGAACGCGGTCCGCTGCCCGGCCCAGACGGCGACGAGCCCGTGCCCTACGTCGCGGAACCGCGGCCGGTCGAGCGCCAGACCCTGCCGTTCGGGTTCCGGCCGTTTGATGATCCTGTTCTCGCTGAACATCTCGGCTTGGCCCGGCTGCCGGAGCAGATCGCGACTCCATCGTGGAGTCAGGTCCTTGACGTCGAAGGCGCGCACCACGGCGTGCGGCGCCGGCTGACGCTGTTCCAGCACGATGAACTGGTTCCCGCTGCGATGAACTGCCGTCAGCCAGCCGTTGATGTCGGCGGTCTTCCGGTCGCTGCCGTCAGCGGGATCGATTCGATGCAGCCGCCAGCGGGTGCCGAGCCCGGTCTGCGGATCGCGCGAGAGCACCGAGGCGCAGACGATGCCCGAGGCGGGCGCCTCGGCGTCACACAGCACCCCGTCCAGCCGACGATGCCAGATCTCCTTCCCGGTCTGGGGATTCAGCGCATGCACCATGGTGTCGGTGGCGTTCTCCCGACCGGTGATCGTCAGCCAGACATCGGCGGTGGCCGCGACGTAGGAGCCGCTGAAGTCACCGTCAACCGAGGAGATGAACCGGGGCTCGGTCAGGTCGGATCGCAGCTGCGCGGGCTCGACCTTCCAGTTGATCTTGGTCGGCAGCTCCTTGAATCCGGTGGCCGACGGTCTCGGCCGGTCGACCTCGCCGGAGCGGTTCAGGTTCGAGATCACTCCGGCGATTGTGATGGCCGCCAGCACCAGCAGGACCACGATTCCGATCCGGCCTCCGATCCGCGTACGGCCGGGCGAGCGCATGCCACGGCCACCTCGTACCGGGCGGAAGTTCGGCCGGTACCGCTCCGGGACGGAGGTCGGATCGCCCGACTGCGGCGCGTTCGGGATCCCGGATCCGGCGGGGTTCTCGGCGTGTTCACCCGGAGCGAGCCACCGGTCCGGTCGTTCTGCCGGGCCGTCACCGAATTCCTGGGGTTGCTGTTCAGCCACGATCGGGAATTGTCCCAGCCCGGCGGGGCATCACGGTGCGCCGACCCGGCGATCAGCCGTCGGCGGCGTCTTCGCCCTCGGCACTGCCTTGCTGCTCGGCGGACCAGCGTTGCAGGATCAGCTCGGCCTCCTCGTCGTAACTGTCCTTGCCCAGTTCCGATTGCCGCCGCAGCTGATAGCGGTCGGTCAACAGCGCCTGCAGGATGGCGTCGTCGGACTCGGTGTGCTCCTGTCGTTCGAAGGCGCGCAGCCCCATGTTCAACCAGCGCAGGGCCTGCCGCGTCTCGCCCGCGTCGCTGAGCGAGGACGAGATCAGCAGGTACGAGATCAGCGACCGGACCCCTGCTTCCGCAGCTCATCGGCGATCCGCAACGCCTGATCGGGCTGCCCGCGCAACACCAGCGAGGCGATCATCTTCGCCTCGATGTCGATCGTGGTCGCACCCTCGGCGGCGCGGGCCCGCTCCAGCAGCTCCCACTGCAGATCATGATCACCACAGACGCCGCGATGGGTGGCGGCAAGGCTGAGCAGTTCGGCCGGCGAGACGCCCACCCCGTACCGAACGTCGGGCTGCTCCGTCCACGCGACCAACGTGTCGGCCAGTTCGGCGTCGCCGAGGCCGGAGGACTGCAGTTTCCGCACTTCGTCGGCGGTGATCACGCGAGACATGCGCGCCAGTGTTTCATGAAGCCGAATTCGTCGCTCACCTGCCGAACCTGCGCAAGACTTCCCGCATAGAGTGGCCTCGACGACACATTTACCTCATTGACTCTGTCGAACTCGCTCAACAGCTGTCGAAGAAGCATCAGGGAGGATGCCATGGCCGAACAGACGCACGTCCTGCCCGCCGAGGTCCACGAGGTGCTGGGGCGGCACCTGCTGACCGACGGTTTCAAACTGGTCATCGACCTGGCCGCGAGCCGCGGCAGCGTGGTGGTCGATGCGGTCACCGGGGACCGCTACCTGGACCTGTACACGTTCTTCGCCAGCGCTCCGCTGGGCTTGAATCCTCCCGGCATCGTCGACGACCCGGCGTTCCTGGAGAAGCTCGGCCGGATCGCCGCCAACAAGCCGGCCAACTCCGACATCTACAGCGCCGAACTCGCCGACTTCACCGAGACCTTCGTCCGCGTCGTCGGCGATCCCGCGCTGCCGCACCTGTTCTTCATCGAGGGCGGCGCACTCGCAGTGGAGAACGCGTTGAAGGTCGCGTTCGACTGGAAGAGCCGCAAGAACGAGGACGCCGGTCGGTCACCGGAGTTGGGCACCAAGATCATGCACCTGACTCGGGCCTTCCACGGCCGCAGCGGCTACACCATGTCGCTGACCAACACCGAGCCAGGCAAGGTGGCGCGGTTCCCCAAGTTCAGTTGGCCGCGGATCGACGTGCCGGCGATCACGTTCCCGTTGGAAGATCATCTGGACGAGGTGATCGCAGCCGAGGAACGGGCTGTTTCCCAAGCCAGGATGGCATTCTCGGAGCATCCGTACGACATTGCCGCGTTCATCTGCGAACCGATCCAGGGCGAGGGCGGTGACAACCACCTACGTCCGGAATTCCTGCGAGTGATGCAGCAACTCGTTCATGATCATGATGCGTTGTTCATCGTGGACGAGGTGCAGACCGGGATGGGCACCACCGGCACCGCCTGGGCCTACCAGCAACTCGGGCTGGAGCCCGACATCGTCGCCTTCTCCAAGAAGGCCCAGCTGGGCGGGATCATGGCCGGCCGCCGAGTGGACGAGGTGCAGGACAACGTCTTCCGGGTATCGGGACGGATCAACTCCACCTGGGGCGGCGGACTGGTCGACATGGTCCGGGCCACCCGGATCCTGGAGATCGTCGAGCGCGACGGCCTGATCGAGGCGGCCGGTCCGAAGGGCGCGCACCTGGTCGAACGTCTGTGGGAGATCGCCGAGAAGTCCGGCGTGGCACTCTCCAACGTCCGCGGTCGTGGGCTGATGGTGGCGGTCGATCTGCGCGATCCGCAGACCCGCGATAACGTGCTGACCAGGCTTCGTGATCATGAGCACGTGCTGGCCCTGCCCAGTGGCGAACGGTCGATCCGGTTCCGGCCGGCACTGTCGGTGACCGAGGCCGAGTTGGACCAGGCCGCTGCGGCGCTGGGCCGGGCCGTGGCCGATGTTGCGGGAGGTAACCAGTGACGTCCTTCGGCAAGCTCAGGACCCTTTCCATCAAGTCAATCGTCGACGGGAAGCCCGTCGACGGCGTACGCGCGGCCGACAGCACCAACCCGAGCCGGCTGGACGAGGTGATCGCCAAGGTGTCCTTCGGCGACGCGTCGACCCTGGTCGGGGCGGCCGAATCGGCGCATCGAGCGCAGCCGGCATGGGCCGCGATCCCTGCTCCGGTACGGGGCCGGGCGATCGCCGGCATCGGCCGGGCGGTCGAGCGCAACAAACAGGCGCTGGCCAAGATCGTCACCGCCGAGATCGGCAAGCCGTACGCCGAGGCGCTCGGCGAGGTTCAGGAGATCATCGACACCTGTGACTTCTTCCTCGGCGAGGGCCGCCGACTCTACGGCCAGACCGTGCCGAGTGAGATGGCAGACAAGCAGCTCTTCACCTTCCGGCGGCCGGTCGGCACCGTTGCGGTGATCACCGCCGGCAACTTCCCGGTGGCGGTGCCGTCCTGGTACATCGTGCCGGCACTGCTGACCGGCAACACGATCGTCTGGAAGCCGGCCGAATACTCCCCCGCCGCATCGGCCGCCTTCCACGAGATCTTCGTCCGCGGCGGCGGGCTGCCCGACGGCGTGTTCAACATCGTGCATGCGGACGGGCCGTCGACCTTTGCCGGACTCGAGCAGTCGTTGGACGCCGGCCTGATCGACAAGATCGGCTTCACCGGCTCGTCGGCGGTGGGCCGTGAGGTCGGCGGCCTGGCCGGCCGTCATCTGCAGACCGCCTGCCTGGAGTTGGGCGGCAAGAACCCGATGGTGATCACGCCGGCCGCAGATCTTGATCTTGCTGTCGAGGGTGCGTTGTTCGCCGGCTTCGGCACTGCTGGTCAGCGGTGTACGTCGCTGGGCACGGTGATCGTGCACGAGTCGGTACACGACGATTTCCTCGACCGGTTCAACGCCGCACTGGCCGCTGCCCCGATCGGCGATCCGACCGCCGAGGTGTTGATGGGGCCGATGATGGACGCCAAGTTCGCCGAACGATACGAGGAATTCCTGAGCTGGATCCAGCCGCAGCACAAGGTGCAGGCGGCGTGCGGCCGGATCACCGCCGACAATCCGCGGGACGGCTTCGTCGGCGATCCGGCAGCCGGGCTGTTCTACCACCCGGTGGTGGTGGACGGTGTCCAGCCCGGTGACGCGATCTTCGACCAGGAGACGTTCGGACCGCTGGTCGGGGTGACCAGCTATCGCGATCTCGAGCAGGCGATCGAGTTGGCGAATACTCCGGGCTACGGGCTGAGTTCGGCGATCTACACCAACGACGCCCGGGAGGCGTTCAGCTTCGCCAACCGGATCTCGGCCGGGATGACCAGCGTGAACAACTCGACCTCGGGCGCCGAGGCGCACCTGCCGTTCGGTGGCAACGGCAAGTCCGGCAACGGATCCCGGCAGTCGGGCATCTGGGTGCTGGATCAGTTCACCCGCTGGCAGTCGATGAACTGGGACTACTCCGGCCGGTTGCAGAAGGCGCAGATGGACGTTGCCGAGCTGGCCGTGGACCCCGACTTCACCTTGGATGTGGACGAGCGCTGATAATCACTCATGGCTGCAACCACCCCCCAGGATGCGTGGCTCCGCACCGCCATCGCCGCCCTGACCGCCCAGGGGCCTGAGTCCATCCCCCAGGATCCTGCGCCCGTCGAAGGACCGCATCGCAACCGAAGCTCCGACGCTGTTGATCATGAAACCCTGACCCGCGCCGAGCTGGAGTTGATCTTCGACGCCCAGGCCGCCAGCCGGCACCTGGACGTGGTGGCTCGCGAACTCCAGGCGTCCGGCGACGGCTTCTACACCATCGGATCCTCCGGGCACGAGAGCAACGCGGCGATCGCGTACGCGCTGCGGCCGACCGATCCCGCCTTGTTGCATTACCGTTCCGGCGGCTTCTATGCCGCCCGTGCTTCGCAGGTGACCGGATCGACGCCGATCCGCGATGTGCTCCAGGGGTTGATGGCGCTGGCGGACGAACCGATCGCCGGCGGCCGGCACAAGGTGTTCGGCCGGCGCGAACTCAACATCATTCCGCAGACCTCGACCGTCGCCTCCCACCTGCCGCGCGCCGTCGGGCTGGCCGTAGCCCTGCCCCGCGCACATCGAACCGCCCGACGGCACCCGGAACTGCAGGCACCGTCGTGGCCGAACGATGCGATCGTGGTCTGCTCCTTCGGTGATGCGTCGGCCAATCACTCGACCGCGACCGGGGCGATCAACACCGCGTTGAACACCGCCTACCGCGGCCTGCCGGTGCCGATCCTGTTCGTCTGCGAGGACAACGGTTACGGCATCTCGGTGCCGACGCCTGCTGGTTGGATCGAACACGCCTACGGGTCGCGGCCGGGCTTGGAATATCTGAGTTGTGACGGTACCGACGTCGAGGAGGTTTTCGCGTCCGCCGCCCGAGCGGCCGAGATCGTACGGTCCCGGCGACGCCCGGTCTTCCTGCATCTGCGCTGCGTACGCTTCGGCGCACACGCGGGCAGCGATGCCGAGATCGCCTACCGCACGCAGTCGGCGATCGAGGCCGACTATGCCCGGGATCCCTTACTGGGAACGGCACGCGCCCTTGTTGATCATGGTGTGGAGCCGCCAGCCGTGCTCCAGCGCTACCAACACCAGCGCGATCTGGTCGATCAAGAGCTGGCGCGACTTCGCGGTTCACGACGCCTCGCCTCCGCCGAGGAGGTGATGGGCCCGATCGCGCCTCGTCACCCCGGCCGCGTCGCCGAGCGCGCCGCCGACCTGGCCATGGGTCCTGAGCTCGGCGAGCATCGCACGCTGGCCGAGTCGATCAATGCAACCCTCGGAACGATCCTGGATTGCGAGCCGCGGGCGATGATCTTCGGCGAGGACGTCGGCGTGAAGGGCGGTGTGTACGGGATCACCCGCGGACTGGCCCGACGCTACGGCGGCGCCCGGGTCTTCGATGCGATCCTGGACGAGCAGTCGATTCTCGGGTTGGCGCTCGGCGCCGGCCTGGCAGGGATGTTGCCCATCCCCGAGGTGCAATACCTGGCCTATCTGCACAACGCGATCGATCAACTACGGGGGGAGGCGGCCACCCAGCAGTTCTTCTCCCGTGGCCGCTATCGCAACCCGATGGTGCTGCGGGTGCCCGGATTGTCCTACCAGAAGGGATTCGGCGGTCACTTCCACAACGACAACGGCCTGGCATCCCTGCGTGACATCCCCGGACTGGTGGTCGGCTGCCCGTCCGCCGGTGACGACGCCGCCGCCATGTTGCGTACGCTGGTCGCTGCAGCGCTGGTCGACGGCACGGTTTCGGTCCTCCTGGAACCGATCGCCCTCTACCACCGCCGGGATCTCTACAGCAGCGGAGACGGCGGGTGGCTCAGTCTTGATCATGGTCAGGCCGCGTCGATCGGCCGCGGTCGGGTCCGCCGATCGGGCAGCGACCTGACCATGATCACCTTCGGCAACGGGGTGCCGATGTGTCTGCAGGCGGCTCGTCGGCTGGCCGCCGCCGGGATCGAGGCGGCCGTCCTCGACCTGCGCTGGTTGGCACCCTTGCCGGTCGAGGACATCCTGGCAGCGGCTCGGGCTACCGACCGGGTGTTGGTGGTCGACGAGACCCGACATAGTGGCGGTGTCGGCGAGGGTGTGATCACCGCGCTGGTCGAGGCTGACTTCGCCGGACGCGTGGCCCGGCTGTCGAGCCACGACAGCTTCATCCCGCTGGGCGCCGCCGCCGAACACGTCCTGATCAACGTCGAGGAGATCGAGAAGGCGGCTCAGCACCTCGTCGCGAGCAGCCGGATCAACGCTCGCCGGGTCCGCCATTGATCTCGGGACACGTCCTGGATCCGTTCACCGTAAGGAGTATCCGATGCCGAAGTCACCGCTCGAGCTGTTGAAGATCGATCACCTGCTGTCCTCCGACGAGCGTGACATCGCCGCCACCGTACGAGATTTCGTGGATCGGCGGGTGCGGCCCAACGTCGCCGACTGGTACGAGCGCGGAGATATCGATCTCGAGTTGGTGAAGGAGGCCGGTTCGCTCGGCCTGCTCGGCATGCACCTGACCGGCTACGGCTGTGCCGGCACCAACGCGGTCTCCTACGGCCTGGCCTGCCTGGAGTTGGAGGCCGGCGACTCCGGAGTTCGGAGCCTGGTGTCGGTGCAGGGGTCGCTGACCATGTTCGCGATCTGGAAGTTCGGCAGCGAGGAGCAGAAGCAGCGCTGGTTGCCGGCGATGGCGGCCGGCGAGGCGCTGGGTTGCTTCGGGCTGACCGAACCGGACTTCGGCTCCAACCCGGCCGGGATGCGCACCCACGCCGTACGCGACGGGGACGACTGGGTGCTCAACGGCACCAAGATGTGGATCACCAACGGCTCGGCCGCCGACGTCGCCGTGGTCTGGGCGCAGACCGACAAGGACCAACCAGGTAAGGGAATCCGCGGGTTCCTGGTGCCCACCGACACTCCCGGCTTCAGCGCACCCAAGGTCAAGCACAAGCTGTCCCTGCGCGCCTCGATCACCTCGGAGTTGATCTTGGACAACGTCCGGCTGCCGGCCGACGCGGTGCTGCCGGAGGTCCGTGGCCTGCGCGGCCCGCTGTCCTGCCTGAACGAGGCTCGGTTCGGCATCGTCTTCGGCTCCCTCGGCGCCGCCCGGGACTGCCTGGACACGACGCTGGCCTACGCCCGGACCCGGGAGGTGTTCGACCGGTCGCTGGCCTCGTACCAACTCACCCAGGCCAAGCTTGCCGACATGACGCTCGAACTGCAGAAGGGATTCCTGCTCGCGCTGCACCTGGGCCGGCTCAAAGATGATCATCAACTCGACCCCGAGCAGATCAGCCTGGGCAAGCTGAACAACGTCCGGGAGGCGATCAAGATCGCCCGCACCTGCCGCACCATCCTCGGCGCGAACGGCATCACCGGCGAGTACCCGATCATGCGGCACGCCAACAACCTCGAATCGGTGCTCACCTACGAGGGCACCAGCGAGGTGCACCAACTGGTGATCGGCCAAGCCCTCACCGGCGAGAACGCCTTCACCTGACCGGTAACTGATGCAGCTGTAACGGATCTCAAACTACGCATCGAGTGTTACAGTACGTCGGGAGGTAACCCTATGACCACCGCTGGTGACGATCGATCGACCCACGACGAGAAGCGAAGGCGAGCTGACCTCGAGCGCCGGGGCTACACGGTGCTGCGACGCGACGGAGGAGTTGAGATCGAGGGGCTCGATCCTGCGGATGCACGCGAGGCATTGCGGCTCCTCGGTGCAGCTCGCCAGCTGCAGTTCGAACGCGGATCTCTGACGGCATCGCAGCTCACTCAGATCATGGCGACCGCAGATGTCGACCTCACTCCCCCGGCTGCGATCGAGCAAGCGCGCCGCCAAGCCGATCATCGACGGCGGATGCTGAGCACACCCGTTTACACCTACGAGACCCTCGGTGAACTGCTCGGGCACGCTCAGCAGGCGACGACGCGGACCTGGGTGTCCCGGAAGCGCTCGGCTCGGCTCTTGTTCACCGTGAAGATCGACAATCAGCTGATCATTCCTGCGTTCCAGTTGACCGACGAAGGCGAGCCACGGCAGGATCTCGCCGGACTTGTCGGACCATTGCTGGAGGCCGGAGTGGACGGTTGGGCCTTGTGGACGTGGCTGGCGAGCTCGAGTCCGTTGCTGTCGGGCGCCGTTCCGATCGAGCTCGTCGAGACTGAGCCGCAGCGCGCCTATCGGGCAGCCGAAAGGTTCGCCGCGCGGCACCGGCCCGCGGCCTGATCGAGACCCGGGATGAAATACCCGCCTCAAGACCTGGCCTGTCCGTCGCCAAGGCGTTGCCCGGTTGTCAATGCCGAAGATCTTCCCCACGATCTCCCCGTGGTCCAACTGCCCGAGGGCAGCTCGCTCCACCGCGTCTACGACGGGGCTTGGGGATACGACGAACCCAATCCCGGCTTCGGTGACGCCAGGTTCTCGCCGTTCGACGCACTCGATGACGGGCGTCGCGTACCGGCCCTCTATGCCGCCGAGACGCCGACCGGAGCGCTCCTCGAGACAATCTTCCACGATGTCCACCAAACCGCGAGCCGGCTCATCTACGAAAGTGATCTTCGAGAACAGCTGCTGGCGTATCTGCGCACGCCGAGTCCCCTCAGCCTGGTGGACCTACGCGATCCGATCTTGACGGATGCCGGGATCGCCCGCGGCCAGTTCGTCTCCAGCCCCGCCGAGCACTACCCCTGCACCCGAAGAATCGCCCAGCACCTGCACCGCGCCTTCGTCGACCCGGGCCGGGCACACGGCCTGATGTGGCACTCACGGCAGGCAGAACTCGGCGCGGATGAACACGTGATCGCGGTGGTCGTCTACGCCGACAGCTATCAGGTCGGTCGCGGCGGTTGGAGACGCATCGGCCCTGGCAGCCGAAACCTGCTGGAAGGCGAGGGACGGCTACAGGTGGATGCCATCGCAAACCAACTCGGCGCGACGATCGTCGCTCGATGATCGCTTCGTCAGCCCAGGCCGGCCCGGCGCAGGGCGTCGGCCATCGCGGTGTTGGCGGGGGCCGGTTTGCGGTCGCGGGACTGCTGAGGCTTCCCGTTCCGGCCCTTGCCCTTGTTGCCGACCTGCTGATTCCGCGGGCCGCTGCGACGTCCGTTGTTCTTGCGTTCGGCATCCGCCTTCCGCTCGCCGTCTGCCGGAGCTTGATCATCATCCAGCCGCATGGTCAGCGAGATCCGCTTGCGTTCAAGATCGACTTCGAGCACCTTCACCTTGACCACGTCACCGGTCTTGGCCACGTCCCGCGGATCGGAGACGAAACTCTTCGACATCGCGGAGATGTGCACCAGGCCGTCCTGATGGACGCCGATGTCGACGAACGCGCCGAAGGCGGCGACGTTGGTCACCTGCCCTTCCAAGATCATTCCGGCGACCAGATCGGTCAGGGTCTCAACCCCGTCGGTGAATTCCGCCGTCTCGAACGCCGGTCGCGGGTCGCGCCCGGGCTTCTCCAACTCCGCGAAGATGTCGGTCACCGTCGGTAGCCCGAACTGCTCGTCGACGAACTCCTTCGGCTTCAACCCCTGCAACACCTCCGGCTTGCCGATCAACGAATCATGATCAACTCCGGCGGCCGCCTGAATCTTGCGCACCACCTCGTACGACTCCGGATGCACGGCCGAGCCGTCCAGCGGCTCATCGCCGCCACGGATCCGCAAGAAGCCGGCGGCCTGCTCGTACGCCTTCGGGCCGAGCCGGGGCACCTCCAACAACGCTGTCCTGGTTGAAAAACGACCGTGCTGATCACGGTGCCGGACGATGTTCTCCGCCAACCCCGGGGTGATGCCGGACACTCGAGTCAACAGCGGCGCGGAGGCAGTGTTCACGTCCACGCCGACCGCGTTCACGCAGTCCTCGACCACCGCGTCCAGCGAACGCGACAGCGCCACCTCGGACAGATCATGCTGATACTGACCGACCCCGATCGACTTCGGATCGATCTTGACCAGCTCGGCCAGCGGATCCTGCAGCCGGCGGGCGATCGACACCGCACCGCGCAGGGTCACGTCCAACTCCGGCAACTCCTCGGCGGCGTAGGCGGAAGCTGAGTAGACCGAGGCCCCGGCCTCGGAGACGACCGCCTTGGTCAGCTCCAGCTCCGGGTGCTTCCTGATCAACTGTGCGGCCAGCTTCTCGGTCTCCCGGGACGCCGTACCGTTGCCGATCGCGATCAGGTCGACCCGATGAACCGCGCACAGTTTCGCCAGCGTGGCAACCGATTCGTCCCACTGGTTCTTCGGCGCGTGCGGGTAGATCACCCCGGTGTCGACGACCTTTCCGGTGGCGTCCACCACCGCGACCTTGACCCCGGTCCGCAGTCCCGGATCCAGACCGAGGGTGGCGCGGGTGCCGGCCGGTGCGGCCATCAGCACGTCCTTGACGCCGGTGGCGAAGACGTCGATCGCGGTGTCCTCGGCCAGCTGCCGCAACCGGATCCGTACGTCGATGCCGAGGCCGACCAGGATCTTGGTCCGCCAGGCCCAGCCCACGACCCCCTGCAGCCAGCGGTCGGCCGGACGGTGTTGATCCGAGATGCCGAAGCGGCGGGCGATCACATTCTCGTATTCACTCGGCGCGGAGTTGATCTTGGTCGGCGCCTGGTTCAGCTTGGCCAGAACCGGGTTGGTGGTGGCCGGTTCCGGATCCTCGGCATCCGGCGAAACGGTCAGCGTGAGCACTTCCTCACGCTCGCCCCGATTCAGCGCCAGGATGCGGTGCGAGGGCAGGCTGGTGAACGGTTCGGCGAAGTCGAAGTAGTCGGAGAATTTCGCGCCGGTCTTCTTCATCCCGTCGCGGACCTTGGACACCAGTCGGCCGGTGTTCCACAGTCGTTCGCGGAGCTCACCGATCAGATCCGCGTCCTCGGCGAAGCGTTCGATCAGAATCGCCCGGGCGCCGTCCAGGGCGGCCGCGACATCCGCGACACCCTTGTCCTCGTCCACGTAACCGGCTGCCGTTTCCTGCGGATCCAGCGTCGGGTCGGCGAGCAACGCGTCGGCCAGCGGCTCCAGCCCGGCCTCCCGCGCCACCATCGCCTTGGTCCGCCGCTTCGGCTTGTACGGCAGGTAGATGTCCTCCAGCCGCGCCTTGGTCTCAGCCTCGGTGACCCGGGTCTTCAGTTCGTCGGTGAGCTTGCCCTGCCTCTCGATCGACTCCAGGATGGTCTGCTTGCGCTCGTCCAGCTCGCGCAGGTAGCGCAGCCGCTCCTCCAGCGTGCGCAGCTGGGTGTCGTCCAGCCCGCCGGTGATCTCCTTGCGATAGCGGGCGATGAAGGGAACGGTCGACCCCTCGTCGAGCATCCGGACGGCGGCCAGCACCTGGGCCTCGCCGACCTCCAGCTCGGTCGCGATCCGTCCTTCGATCGTCTGCACACTCACGTCTGTTCTCCTCCGGCCGTTCCCCGCATCCGCCTCCGCGACAACGCGCAGCAGTCGTGCATTCTGCCTTGTCGGGCGGTGCACCGCGAAGTGGCCCGTGGCACGAGACCCGGCCCGACCGGCCCCGGCGACGTCCCGACAGCAATACTGGGCAGCCTCCCTCCGCTGGTAACCGCCTGCAGAAAGGCCGTATCGATGCCGATCAGCACCCGCGAGATCCAACTCGCGTCCCGCCCGCACGGCGAGCCGACACAAGACAACTTCGCGCTGGCCGAGGTGGCGCTGCCCGATCCGCAGCCGGGCGAGATCGCCGTACGCAACTTGGCGATGTCGGTCGATCCCTACATGCGCGGCCGGATGAACGACGCTCCGTCGTACGCGCCGCCGTGGCAGCTGGGCGAGGCCGCGCGCGGTGGCGCGATCGGCGAGGTGACCGCCTCGCAGAGCCCCGATGTGGCGGTCGGCAGCCTGGTGCTGCACGACCGTGGCTGGCGTGAGCACGCCGTGCTGCCGGCGTCGGAGGCGTTCGTGGTGCCGCGCCGCGACGGTTTGTCGCCGACGCTGTACCTGGGCGCGCTCGGGATGCCGGGGCGTACGGCGTACGTCGGTCTCTTCCGCATCGCTGCCTTCCAGCCCGGCGACACGGTCTTCGTCTCGGCCGCGGCCGGTGCGGTCGGCAGCATGGTCGGCCAGCTGGCGAAACTGTCCGGTGCGGCGCGGGTGATCGGCAGCGCAGGAAGTCAGGACAAGATCGACTTCCTGCTGAACGATCTTGGTTTCGACGCCGCCTTCAACTACCACGACGGGCCTGCTGCCCGGCTGCTGGCACAAGCCGCACCGGACGGGATCGACGTCTACTTCGACAATGTCGGCGGCGAACAACTGGAGGCCGCGATCGGTGCGATGAAGCTGCACGGCCGGATCGCCGTGTGCGGCCAGATCTCCGGCTACAACGCGTCATCGCCTCAGCCGGGCCCGCGCAATCTCGGCCTGTTCGTCTCCAGACGCCTTGCCATGAAGGGTTTCCTGGTCTTCGAGCACGATGACCTCGCCGACGAATTCACTCAGCAGGTAAGCGGCTGGCTCACCGAGGGCAAGATCAAGACCCGGGAAACCGTCGTGGACGGACTTGATCAGGCCGTGGACGCCTTCATCGGGATGCTTCGTGGGGCGAACACCGGCAAGATGATCATCACCCTGTGAGCAGATCCACGACCAACGGGAGATGATCGGAGGCGCGGGCCAGTAGTTGTTGATCAAGGCCCAAGCAGCCGAGATCAACCGGCAGCGCGCGGATCCCGGGCGAGGTCCACACGATATCGATCCGGGATCGCGGAGCTGCGGCCGGGAAGGTCGGCTTCGGGTGGTCCGCTTCCGGGTCGATCAGGCCGGCGGCCTCGGCCAGCTTCCAGACAGGGCCGTCCGCCGGTTCGTTGATGTCTCCGACCAGCACGCTGGGACCCGCCGACCTCCGTACGAGATCGAGCACCTGCTCCATCTCCGCCAGCCGGCCACGGTTGCTCAGGCCGAGATGGCAACCGACCACCGACAGCGAAACGTTGTTGAACCTGCCCACCTTGTTGATCTTGGTCGACAGCGCGATCGCGCCGCCGGGAAGCTGCAGGGTGCAGGCGGACTTCCACCGGCGGACCAACGGGCGCCAGATCCGTCGGGTGCGAATCGTCCAGTGCGCCGGGGTGGTGACGAAGGCCGCTGTCCGCGCCTCACCGGCCAGATAGTTGAGATCGACGCTGCGCGCGAACGCACGCCGTCGGCTGCGTGTCCCATACCAGGTCGGTGCTTCCTGGACGATCAACACCTCCGGATCGCAGGTCCTGATCACGCTGCTCAGCGCGGAACGATCATCTCCCCATCGATGAACGTTGTAGGTCATCAATCTCACGTCCACCACCTGCAGGGGCAGAGAGTGGGGGTGAGTCCGTTCATTTTCCCGGGCCTCCGGCGGCCGTGATGCATTCGGTCACGACATGCTGGAAGGACGTTTCGTCGGCACCTCTGAGGTCTGCCGTCTGCCCCTTGATGATCTTGGTGAGTCCGGAGGTGGAGAGCTCCTGGAACGTGGGGTATGCGGCACAGGCGGCCGCCCGACGGACCTGATCTGAGGTCATGTTGGGCAGCAGGCCGAAATAGCTCGCGAGGCCGGACTGCAACTGGTCGATGGACGGCTTGCCCGACGACGCCGCGACCGACGATGCCGGGCTCGCGGCGGGAGTGCTCGGACCGGGAGTGTCAGGGGCAACGGCCGACGACTGTGACGCCGATGACCCGGGGGCCGTACCTGCGACGTGCCCCTGCGACACATCGCAGCCGGCCAGCAGCACCGTCGCGGTCGCCGCCGTCGCAGCCAGCAGGATCGAGGTGTGCCGCCGCGGGAGTCGTCGGAATCTCATGCGCGTCGGTCGCCTCTTTCCCTGCAGCAGATGTCCTACGGAGTGTAGAAGACGCTGCCCCGGCTACCTGAGCGCGCGATAAGGTCTGAGGCATGGCCAGCACGGTGATCCACGACGCATCACGGCCCAAGGGTCCTGAGCCTGGCGCGCCCAAGGGTCCTGAGCCTGTCCAAGGACCGCCGGCACCGTTCGCCGACGTCGTCGCCGACCAGAGTTCGCTGCGCCGCTTTCTGGACGGGTTGCCGGGCGTGGATCCGGTGGCGTTGGAGCAGCGAGCGGCGGGGCTGGCGACCCGGTCGATCAAGAAGCAGTCCAAGCTGACCGCGATCGACCTGGCGATCTCGATGGTCGACCTGACCACGCTGGAGGGCGCAGACACCCCTGGCAAGGTGCGCAACCTGGTCCGCAAGGCGCTGCAGCCCGATCCCGAGCAACCGGACACGCCGCGGGTCGCGGCGGTGTGCATCTACCCCGATCTGGTTCCGGTGGCCGCCGAAGCGCTGGCCGGCGCGGAACGGACCGGGACCAAGATCAAGATCGCCTCGGTGGCGACCGCGTTCCCGTCCGGCCGGGCGGCGACCTCGGTCAAGATCGCCGACGTACGCAGCGCCGTCGAGGCGGGTGCCGACGAGATCGACATGGTGATCGATCGGGGCGCGTTCCTGGCCGGGAACTACGCCAAGGTGTACGAGGAGATCGTTGCGGTGAAACAGGCGTGCGGCGCGGCACGGCTGAAGGTGATCTTGGAGACCGGCGAGCTGGCCACCTACGACAATGTCCGCAAGGCCTCCTGGCTGGCGCTGCTGGCCGGCGGCGACTTCATCAAGACGTCGACCGGCAAGGTCAGTCCGGCCGCGACCCTGCCGGTCACGCACGTGATGTTGCAGGCGGTCAAGGACTGGAAGCGGCTGACCGGGCAGCAACGGGCAGTCAAGCCGGCCGGCGGGATCCGTACTGCCAAGGACGCGATCCGTTACCTGGTTGCGGTTCGCGAGGTTGCCGGACCCGAGTGGCTGGATCCCTACTGGTTCCGGTTCGGCGCATCCTCGGTGCTGAACGATCTGATCATGCAGCGCCGTACACAGCAGGCCGGGCACTACTGGGGTGCCGACTACGTGACCGTGGACTGAGAGCTGATCATGACAAATTCTGTTGTGGACTGGGAATACGCGCCGGCGCCGGAGTCCGAGGCCGTCGCCCGGGTCAAGGAACGCTACCTGCCCTACATCGACGGCAAGTTCATCGAGGGCGGCGGCGACGATCTGATCACCGTCAACCCTGGACGCGGCGAAGACCTGGCGACCGTGTCCACGGTCGACGATGCCGATCTCGACACCGCGATCGCCGCGGCCCGCAGGGCGTACGAGGGTCCGTGGTCGAAACTCTCCGGCGCCGAACGCGGCAAGTACCTCTTCCGGATTGCCCGCGGCATCGCCGAACGCGCCCGAGAACTGGCCGTGCTGGAGAGTCTGGACAACGGCAAACCGATCAAGGAGACCCGCGACTTCGACGTCCCCACCGCAGCGCAGCACTTCTTCTACCACGCGGGTTGGGCGGACAAGCTCGGCTACCTCGGCTACGGCCCGAATCCGAAGTCGCTGGGGGTTGCCGGCCAGGTGATTCCGTGGAATTTCCCTTTGCTGATGGCGGCCTGGAAGATCGCTCCGGCACTGGCGGCCGGCAACACGGTGGTGATCAAGCCGGCCGAGACGACCCCGTTGTCGATCTTGGTGCTGGCCGAGATCATCGCCGACGCCGACCTCCCCCCGGGTGTGGTGAACATCGTCCCCGGCGCCGGGGACGTCGGAGCCAGCCTGGTCAATCATCCCGGCATCGACAAGGTCGCGTTCACCGGTTCGACCGCGGTGGGCAAGCAGATCCAGCAGTCGCTCGCGGGAACCGGTCGCAAGCTGACGCTGGAGTTGGGCGGCAAGGGCGCCAACATCGTCTTCGCCGATGCCGCTCTTGATCAAGCTGTCGAGGGGATCGTGAACGGGATCTTCTTCAACGCCGGCCAGGTCTGCTGCGCCGGTTCACGGTTGCTGGTGCAGGAGCCTGTCGCCGAGGAGTTGCTGCTCCGGTTGAAGGATCGGGCCGAGACCCTGCGAGTCGGTGACCCGTTGGACAAGAACACCGACGTCGGTGCGATCAACTCGTCCGCCCAGCTGACCAAGATCACCGAGCTCACTCAGGCCGGCGTCGACGAGGGTGCTGAGGTCTGGCGGTCGAGTTGCCCGCTGCCCGATCGCGGGTTCTACGTCACCCCGACGATCCTGGCGAACGCGTCGGCGACGATGCGGATCGCCCGGGAGGAGATCTTCGGCCCGGTGCTGACGGTGATCACCTTCCGTACTCCGGACGAGGCGTTGGCCAAGGCGAACAACAGCCCGTACGGCTTGTCGGCCGGGGTGTGGACCGAGAAGGGATCGCGAGCGATGGCGATGGCGGCCCGGCTGCAGGCCGGGGTGATCTGGGACAACACCTTCAACCGGTTCGACCCGGCAGCGGCCTTCGGCGGCTATCAGGAGTCCGGCTTCGGCCGCGAGGGCGGACCGGCCGGCCTGGCCGCCTACCTGGACACCGACGACGAGGCGGTGCTGGGATGAGCCTGACGGTCTCCAAGACCTACAAGTTGTACGTGGGCGGGGCTTTTCCGCGGTCGGAGTCCGGGCGCACCTATCAGGTCGACGATGCCGGAGGAAGCTTCATGGCGAACGCGGTGCTGGCCTCGCGCAAGGACGCCCGGGATGCGGTGGTCGCGGCCCGGAAGGGTTTTGCTGCCTGGTCGAAGGCGACGCCGTACAACCGCGGCCAGGTGATCTATCGGATCGCCGAGATGCTGCAGGGCCGGGCGGCGGAGTTCGTCGAATTGTTGATCGTCGGCCGCGGTGTTGATCATGACACGGCACGCGCCGAGGTCGATGCGGCGATCGACCGGTTGGTGCACTACGCCGGCTGGACCGACAAGCTGACCGCGGTGTTCGGCTCGGCGAATCCGGTGTCCGCACCGTACTTCAGCTACTCCGCGCCGGAGCCGACGGGCGTGGTCGCGGTGGTCGCGCCGGTCGACGCCCCGCTGCTCGGGCTGGTGTCGGTGATCGCTCCGGTGATCACCGGCGGCAACGCGTGCGTGGTGATCGCAGCCGAGCAGGATCCCTGTGTAGCAGTCACTTTCGGCGAGGTGCTGGCCACCTCCGACGTACCGGCCGGTGTTGTCAACATCCTGACCGGCCATGGCGCCGAGATCGGGCCGACGCTGGCCGCGCACGCGGACGTGAACGCACTCGACCTGACCGGCGCCGAGGGCGAACTGCGGACGGAGCTGGAACGTAGCGCGGCCGGAACGGTCAAGCGCGTCTACCGGCCGAAGGGGCGCCCGGACTTCACGGCCACCCCCGGCACGGCGCGGCTGCGAGCCTTCCTGGAGATCAAGACGGTCTGGCACCCGACCGGATCGCCATCGCTGGCCGCCGGTTCCAGCTATTAGTCTTCGGCGGGTGCACGAACGTCAGGGGCAGATCGTCCTGCTGGCCGGGCCGTCCGGCAGCGGGAAGTCACGGGTGGCCAGGCTCGCGGAGTGCCCGAGTCTGAACCTGGACGACTTCTACTTCGACGCCGATCATCCGGATCTCCCGCACACGTTGGGGATCGTGGACTGGGACGACCCGCGGACCTGGGACGCCGACGCCGCGGTCGCGGCCGTTGATCAACTCCTGCGCACCGGCGCGGCCGAGGTTCCTCGCTACGACATCGGCCGCAGCATCCGGGTCGGCAGTCATCGAGTTGATCTTGGTGATGCTCGTTGCTTCGTTGCCGAAGGGGTGTTCGCGATGCAGCTCGCCGATCGCTGCCGCGCCGCCGGGTTGCATGTGCTGCCGCTCTACCTGGACCGGCCCAGGCTGCTGGTGATGGTCTTGAGGTTCGTACGTGATCTGCGCGAGCATCGCAAGCCGCTGGCGATCCTGATCCGCCGCGGCGTCGCCCTGTTTCACGCTGACAAAGCGCTCCGCGAACGCGCGACTGCCGCAGGCTTCGCGATGGTGAGCCTGCGGCAGTCGCTGGAGTTGATCAGGAACGATCGCTGATCACGAGTCGGCAGCGGTGAGCAGTTCCGCTTCCTCCAGCTCGTCGAGCTCGTCCGGACGATCGATGTGAGCCAGGTGCTTGCGACCGAGGGTGAGCACGATCATGCCGACCACGAACGCGCCCGCGCCGAAGTAGAACGGTGCCCCGGCACTGATGTGGGTCGAGATCGGACCAGCGACGGCCGGGGCGATCGCACCACCGAGGAAGCGGATCCCGCTATAGGTGGACGACGCGACCGCCCGCGGCAGGTCCGACACCTCCATCACGGACTCGGTCATCACCGTGTTCATCACACCCAGGAAGAGACCGCCGACGATCACGCACACGGTGATCACGACGAAGGTGTCGATCTTGAGCGCCATGATCACCTCGATCACGGCCAGGCAGGCCATCGCGAGGTAGATCGTGTTGCGCCGGCCGATCCGGCGCGCCAGCCGCTGCGCGACGAAGACCGAGGTGAACGCAAGGCAGATGCCCCAGCCGAAGAACACCAGGCCGAGCTGGATCGCTCCGAACTTGTCCGGGCCCCAAAGCGCCGTCGCCGCGTCGTTCAACGGGAACGGGCTGTAGGCCAACAGGGTGAAGAAGCCGAAGTTGTAGAAGAGCGCGACCAGCCCGAGGGTCAGAATTCCCTTGTGCCGAAGGGCTGCCAGTGGTGCGGTGATCTTCACCCGTGCCGCCCCGGCGTTCTGCGGGGTCTGGCCGAGAAGTACCAAGATCGCGATCAGTCCGATCGCCATCAGCACCGCGGTGCCGAAGAAGGGGCCACGCCAGGAGATGGTTCCGAGCACTCCGCCGACCAGCGGACCGACGGCGATGCCGACACCGAGCGCAGCCTCGTACAACATGATCGCGCTGTCCACGCCGCCGCTGGCTGCGCCGACGATGGTGGCCAACGCGGTCGAGATGAACAACGCGTTGCCCAGACCCCAACCGGCCCGGAAGCCGATGATCATGTTCACGGTGCTCGACGATCCGGCCAGCGCAGCGAAGATCACGATCAGCGCGAGGCCGATCAGCAGCGTCTTCTTCACCCCGATCCGGCTGGAAACCCAACTGGTGAAGAACATCGCCACACCGGTGATGATCAAGTAGCTGGTGAACAACAGCATCGCCTGGGACGGCGTCGCGCCGAGTTCGCTGCTGATCTTGGGCAGGATCGGGTCGACGAGTCCGATGCCCATGAAGGCGATCACCGAGGCGAATGCGACCGCCCAGACCGCTTTAGTCTGACGGAAGATCGATGGTTTGGCGGTTTGGGCCGCCGTACTGGATGCACTCACTCGGTGCCGTCCTCCTTGTCGTGGTTGCTGTTCATCAGGCTGGTGGTCAGCCGGTTGATCACGTCGATCGCGGCCCGCAGTTCGTCGTCGCTGACCGGTTTGGTCGCTCCCAGCCGGGCCTTCATCAGGTCGGCGGTCTGGGCTCGCAGCTGGTCCAGTCGACGACGTCCGGCTTCGGTCAGGCTGACCAGCCAGGCCCGGCCGTCGTCCGGGTCGGCGATCCGCTGGGCGAGGCCGTCGGCCTCCAGCCGTTTGATCATCGTGGTCGCGGTGGGTTGGGAGCAGTGGTCGAGCTCGGCGAATTCGCTGACCCGCAGCGGCCCGGCCTCGGCCAGCGTCGCCATCGCCCGCCACACCGCCGACGGATCGGCACGCCGGTTCAGTCGCGACGCCGATCGGGTCAGCCGTGCGCAGGCGAGCATCAACTCACCCGGCTCCGGCGCTGCCGTGCCGATCTCCCGTACCACATCCATCGTCACGCTATGTAACTCTACATAGAGTTCCTATGCAACGCAAGTCGGAGTTCCGGCTCGTTCGGCGGAGCCGCAAAGTCCGCCGAACAACGGCGGGTCAGTCCAGCGGCGCCCAGTCCGGGCCGGTCTGGCCCAGACTCTCGTCCAGCTTGGGGAAGAGCGGCGTCGGCTTCTGCAGCGGCGTGCCCGGCCGGATCGGGGTGCTCTCCCAGTGGGCCTGCTCGGCGGCGTACTCCCCCATCAGCACCGGATAGTCGGGACCGTCGGTCTCCGAGACCGTACGGATCTCGGGCTGAGCCGCCCAGACACCGTCCCGGCCGAGCGCCTCGTGCACCTTCTGCGCGGCGTGCGGCAGGAACGGGGTGAGCAGCGTGTTGGCGTCCGAGACCACCTGCAACGCGGTGTGCAGGACGGTGTCGCGCCGCTCCGGCTGGTCCTTCAGTTTCCACGGCTCCTGGTCGGAGATGTAGCGGTTGGCCGACGAGACGACCTTCATCGCCTCCCCCATCGCCTGCTTGAATCTGCTGCGCTGCAACAGCTTCCCGACCTCATCGAAGGCGGCCCGCGAGCGGTTCAGCAGCTCATGATCAACATCGCGTTGATCATGGGCCTCCGGTACGGCGCCGACCTGCTTGTGCGCCATCGACACCGACCGGTTGACCAGGTTGCCCCACTCGTTGGCCAGCTCGAAGTTGGTCCGGCGGACGAACTCGTCCCAGGTGAAGTCGGTGTCCTGATTCTCCGGGCCGGCCACCGCGATGAAGTAGCGCAGCGCGTCCGGGCCGAAGTCACGCAGGAAGTCGCCGACGTAGATCACCTGGCCGCGACTGGTGGAGAACTTCGACCCGCTCATGGTGAGGAACTCGCTGGAGACGATTTCGCTGGGCAGGTTGAGCTTTCCGAACGGCCCGACCTCGCCGCCATGATCACCTTCGCCGTTCTGCCCGAGCAGGATGCCCGGCCAGATCACCGAGTGGAAGACGATGTTGTCCTTGCCCATGAAGTAGTAGCCCTGGGCGTCGGGGTCGAGCCACCACTGCTTCCAGGCGTCCGGATCGCCGGTCCGCTGGGCCCACTCGATCGAGGCCGACAGGTAGCCGATCACCGCGTCGAACCAGACGTAGATCCGCTTCATCGGCTGGTCCCGCCAGCCGTCCAGCGGCACCGGTACGCCCCAGTCGAGATCACGCGTGATCGCGCGAGGTTTCAAGTCTGCAAGGAGATTGTGGGAGAAGCGGAGCACGTTCGGCCGCCACTCGGTCTTGGTGCCCAGCCACTTCTCCAGCGATCCGGCCAGCGCCGGCAGGTCGAGGAAGAAGTGCTCGGTCTCGACGAACTTCGGCGTCTCCCCGTTGATCTTGGACCGCGGATTGATCAGGTCGACCGGATCGAGCTGGTTGCCGCAGTTGTCGCACTGATCGCCGCGGGCATTGTCGTAGCCGCAGATCGGGCAGGTGCCCTCGATGTAGCGGTCCGGCAGCGTCCGTCCGGTGGACGGGCTGATCGCGCCCATCGTCGTCTTCGGCACCACGTACCCGTTCTTGAACAGGGACGTGAACAGGTCCTGCACAACACGGTAGTGGTTGCGCGTGGTGGTCCGGGTGAACAGGTCGTACGAGAGTCCCAGGCCCTGCAGGTCACGGGTGATCACGCCGTTGTACTTGTCGGCGAGTTCGCGGGCCGTCATGCCTTCGGCCTCGGCCTGGACCGAGATCGGGGTGCCGTGCTCATCGGTCCCGGACACCATCAGCACCTGATGCCCCGACATCCTCATGTAGCGCGAGAACACATCGGAGGGAACGCCGAAGCCGGAAACGTGGCCGATGTGCCGCGGGCCGTTGGCGTACGGCCAGGCAACCGAGGTCAAGACTGAACTCATAGGGCGTACCCTAACCGCCTGGATCCGCGGTCGAGCCGGGTGCCGCTGCCGCGGTCGTGGTCTGGCGTCTTAATTTGCGAGGGACGCCCCTCGCGCTCCCGCCGTGGTCACTGCGAGTGCGCTTCTTACCCCGACTCCTCCGCCGGCTCCGGAGCCGGCCTCGCTGCGCTCGACGGGTTATTCAATCGCTGTTTCAAGCGCTCATGGTGACGGCAAAGGGATTCCGGCTCCCAAGGGTCCTGAGCTTGTCGAAGGACCGGGTGTCAGGTCCGCGCAGCAAGCTCGGCGTACCCGGGCTTGATCTGTTCCTCGATCAACTTGAGGCGTTCGGGGTGCGGGAAGAAGGCGCTCTTGGCGGCGTTGAGGGTGAGCCAGCGGAAGTCGTCGAGGCCGAAGCCGAAAGCCTCACTGAGGGCGGCGAATTCTCCGGTCATCGAGGTGTTGCTCATCAGTCGGTTGTCGGTGTTCACGGTGACTCGAAAGCCGAGGTCGGCGAGCAGCTTGATCGGATGCTCGGCGATCGAGGCGACCGCGCCGGTCTGTACGTTGGACGTCGGGCACATCTCCAGCGGGATGCGCAGATCACGAACGTAGGCGGCCAAGTCCCCCAGCTCGGCGACACCGTCGCCGAACGGGATGTCGTCGATGATCCGTACGCCGTGGCCGAGCCGGTTCGCGCCGCACAGTTGCACCGCCTCCCAGATCGACGGCAACCCGAACCCTTCGCCCGCGTGGACGGTGATCCGGGCGTTGTTGCGCTTCAGGTAGTCGAAGGACCCGCGATAGCGCGAGGGCGGATAGCCCGCCTCGGCGCCGGCGATGTCGAACCCGGCGATGCCGAGGTCGCGGCAGCTCACCACCAGTTCCGCGATCTGACGGGAGTCCTCAGCGTGACGCATCGCGGTCAGCAACTGCCGCGCGGTGATCTTGTGGCCCTGCCCGGCGGCAACCGCCATACCGTCCTCGAGACCATGCTGCACGGCCTCCACCGTTTGGCGCAGTGACAGACCGCCGTGCAGGTGCTGCTCCGGCGCCCACCGCGTCTCCACGTACACCACACCGTCGTCGGCGAGGTCGGCCACCATCTCGGCAGCGACCCGGCGCAGCGCCGACGCGGTCTGCATCACCGCAACGGTGTGCTCGAACGTTTCCAGATACCGTTCCAGGGCACCGGAATCGGCAGACTCGGCGAACCACCGCGCCAGCTTCTGCGGATCCTCGGCCGGCAGCCGATGCCCGCACTCTGCGGCCAACTCGATGATCGTCCCCGGCCGCAACCCGCCGTCCAGATGATCATGAAGCAACACCTTCGGCGCCCTGCGCAACAGGTCGAGATCAACCGCCATTCGCCGATCCTACTGATCGGCAGAGGTGTAATAACGTCGGACGCGATCGCTTGGACCCACGTCCCCCGGGGCGAACTGCAATCCCCACCGACGTTCTTACCGTCCGAGCGCCCGGCGGATGCAGTTGATCACCCACTCCGGCCGGTCGCACAGCTGGGCCCAGGTGAAGTTGAGCACGGTGTAGCCGGCGAGCACGAGCTCGTTGCGGCGCGCGCGGTCTCGCTCGAACGCAGCCCGATCGCTGTGGTAGGCGTAACCATCGAACTCGACAATCACCCGCTCGCGGCGAAACAGGATGTCGACCGGATAGCCACCGTTTGCTGTTCTGACCCACACGTTGCTGGTCGGCGACGGCGTGCCGAACGGGCCCGAGCTGCCAATTGATCAGATCTTCGAGTCCGTCGCGTCGAGTCGGCGTGGCCGTCAGCCCGAGCCAGAACTGCGCGCCGATCCGCTTCACCGCGTGGTCGTAGCTGGCGGCAGCCAAGTGATGGCATTCGTCGACGACGATCTGTCCGTAGCCATCGGTCAGCTCCGCAATGTCGTCCCGCCGGGCCAACGTCGGCATCATCGCGATGTCCACCACGCCGCTGAGCTTGCGACGGCCACCACCCAACTGACCGGGCGGAATCCCGAGAAAGGTGCGCAACCGATCACGCCATTGCTCCGCCAGGGCTTTGCGGTCCACCAGTACCAACGTCGACGTCGAGCGTTCCGCGATCACCGCGCACGCCATCACTGTCTTCCCCCGATCCCGGCGGAGCGACCAGGACGCCGTCGTCGTGAGCCAGCACAGCGCTCACCGCCTGCTGTTGAACGGGCGACAGCTCAGCATTCAGTTCGACATCGATCTCCCTGCCGGCATTACGCAGATCAGTGACCGACAGCCTCGACCCGGCACGGTCGACGATGTCGGTAACGGGCGAGTTCGCTCGGGCTCAGCCGGTCGATCGTGGAGAGAAACAGCCATTGGTCCGCGTGCGGCTCCAGCGTGGAGAGATCGAGGAAGGTTGTCAGACCATCCCGCCGACGCTTTCCCTGCAACGGCGCGGCGATCAGATTGCCGAAGCCGCCGGCCGGCAGCACGTCCTGGTTGGGGAAGAGCCGGTCATAGGACGTCAGCTCCATCCAGCCCCGCAGCATGCTGGCTTCGTGGATCAGAGCGGTTCCGAGGGCCCTGGCAAGGTCGGCCCGTACGGCGGCCGCGAAGAAGATCCAGACGTGCGCACCGCGCCCGGACTGCGACAGTTCCAAGGCGGCAGGAACCCCCTGCGATCGAGCTGCCTTGGTGTACGCCAGCGCGTCCAGCACGGCCGCGGGACCATCGAAGTCTGCGGCGAGGTAGTGACAGGTGTTGTCGCTCCTCATCGGATCCTGCCCGATGAACGCGTGGCCCCGCAGGTGAGCCTCGACGACTTCGTTGGTGAGCGGTAGGTAGCGTGCGTCGGCAGCACTCCGACCATGGTTGCCCGAATGCGGTAAAAGTGTCGGACGGGATGGGCTACAACCCCTGTAACGGCGGGGTGCAGTGCGTCCCGTCCGACGTTTTTACCGCTGCCGGCGGGGCACTACCGCAGGAGGTTCTCCACGCCGAAGGCTTGGGGCAGCACCGCGGTCATCGGTTGGATGCCGGCGGGGGTGTCGAGCAGGCAGTCGGGGCCGCCGTTCTCCCAGAGGAGTTGACGGCAGCGGCCGCAGGGCATCAGCGTCTCGCCGTCGCCGTCGACGCAGGCGACCGCGATCAGCCGGCCGCCGCCGCCGGCGTGCAGCGAGGAGACCATGCCGCACTCTGCGCACAGGCCGACGCCGTAGGCGGCGTTCTCGACGTTGCAGCCGACCACGATTCGGCCGTCGTCGACCAGACCGGCCACGCCGACCGGATAGTTGGAGTACGGAGCGTAGGCGCGCGCACTGACCTCCCGCGCCGCCGCTCGCAGCGCCTCCCAGTCGACCGAGGCGAGACTGGTGCTCATCAGGCCTTCTCGTAGGGAACGCCGTCGGCGGCCGGCGCTCGGACCCGGCCGATCAGACCGGCCACCGCGATCACCGTCGCGACGTACGGCAACATCAGCAGGAACTGGCTCGGCACCGGGGTGCTGAGGGTCTGCAGCTGCGAGGCCATCTGGGTGACGAAGCCGAAGAACAGCGCCATGATCGCGGCCCAGACCGGGTGCCAGCGCCCCATGATCACCGCGGCCAGCGCGATGAAGCCGTTGCCGACGGTGAATTCCTTGGAGAAGGCGCCGGTGGACGCGAGCGTGAAGAAGGCGCCGCCGAGACCGGCGAACAGGCCACCGGCCAGCACCGCCGACCACCGCATCCCGACCACGCTGATGCCGACCGTGTCCGCCGCCCGCGGGTGTTCGCCGACGGCCCGGACCCGCAGCCCCCACTTGGTCTTGAACAGCAGCAGCCAGACGACCACCACCGAGATTCCGGCCAGGTAGGCCAGCACGTTCTGGTCGAACAGCACCGGGCCGAAGAAGGGAATCTTGGACAGGCCCGGGATGGCGATCTTCTCCAGCACTGGAGCCGAGTTCAGCGTCGCCTGGTTCGGCTCCACCAGCTGGTCGAAGATGAAGCCGGTGATGCCGGTGGCCAGCATGTTCAGGACCACCCCGAGCACCACTTGGTTGACCAGGTACTTGATCGCGAACAGCGCCAGCAGCGCACCCATCCCAACCCCGGCGATCGCTGCCGCGACGATCGCCCAGAACACCGACTGGGTCAGCGATCCGACGATCGCCGCCGCCAACGCAGCCACCAGGAACTGGCCCTCGATCGACACGTTGATCACGCCGGCCCGTTCGCCGAGCACACCGGCCAGCGCGCCCAGCACCAGCGGCGTCGCCACCGCCAGGGTGCCGGCGAACTGATTGCTGACCGGGAACGGCAGATCCCGTCCGGCCGCGGCCCAGGTCAGGAATCCGATCAGGAACGCCACGCCGCCGACCGTGCCCGCGACGGCTTCCATCCGGCCACGAGCCCGACCAGTCAGGAACGCCGCGCCCGAAGCCAGACAGAGCAGCGCGCAGATCAACACGATCGGCATGCCGGGCAGCACGATCGTCGGCAGCTGGACCGGGTCGAACGCATCCGACAGCGCGAACCGTGCCGACCCGTGCGTGAACGGCACCAAGATCAACAACAGGACGCCCACCAGACAGATCAGCGAGCCGGTGGTCAGCCGCTGACGCCGTGCCGCCGGTGCCTCCACCCGGGTGAATTCGATCGGCCCGACGTCGGTCGGTACGCCGGCGGCCGCCGAGTTGTCCGCGTTCTGATCGCCGCCGCCGTCTTCGACCGTACGTGTTCGGGTCTCGTCGGCGGTCATGACAGGGCCCCCGTCGAGGTCGGCACACCACTCGCCGTGGCGTGTTTGCGGGCCTTGACGAACGGCAGGATCCGTGTCACCAGCGCCGGTGCGGCGACGAACAACACGATCACCGCCTGCAGCACCGTGGTCAGCGTCAGCGGCGTACCGGCCGAACTCTGCATCGCCAGCCCGCCGGCGTGCAGCGCGCCGAAGAGCAATCCGGCCAGCACCACGCCGAGCGGTTTCGATCGTCCGAGCAGTGCGACGGTGACCGCGTCGAAGCCGACGGTGCCGACGATGCCGGCCGACAGCGGCACCGGCACTCCGCTCGCGCTCGGTGCCAACGCGGCGTTCGCACCGGCCAGACCGGCCAGCGCGCCGGCGATCAGCATCGCCAGCACGGTTGCCCGGGACACGCTCATCCCGGCGGTCGCCGCGGCGTGCGGGTTCATCCCGACCGCCTTCAAGCTGAAGCCGAGGGTGGATCGTTCCAGGATCCACCAGACCAGCACCGCCGCGGCGAGCGCGAGGAAGAAGCCCAGGTGCAGTTGCGATCCGGCCAGCCGCGGGAAGGTCGCGTTCCAGTCGACGACCGGCGAGATCGGATCGGTACGTCCCGGCCGGCGGAACGCGGTGGTGGTCAAGAGGTAGGCCAGCATGCCGACCGCGACGTAGTTGAGCATGATCGTGACGATCACCTCGTGCGCCCCGGTCCGGGCCTTCAACCAGCCGACGATGCCGCCCCAGATCGCCCCGCCGACGATGCCGGCGATGATCGCGACGATCAGCTGCAGCCCGGGCGGCATGTGCAGGGTGAACCCGACGTAGGCGGCCAGGATCGCACCCCAGATCGCCTGTCCCTGTCCGCCGATGTTGATCAAGCCGGTACGGAAGGCGAGCGCGACGCCGAGCCCGGCCATGATCAACGGCGCCGCCTGGGCGGTCGATTCGGTGATCGGCACCCAGCCGCCGACAGCACCCTTCAGCAACGCCAGGTAGGCACTGCTGATCTTGTCCCAGGAGGCGCTCAGCGCATCGCCGGGACGGGCGAAGAAGTAGGCGTACTTGCTGACCACGTCCGGGTCGGTGACCACCATCAGGATGGCTCCGACGATCAACGCCAGCAGGATCGCGCCGAGGGTGGTCCAGACATCGGTCCACGGGAATCCCTTGCGGGTGGTCGATCTCGGCCGCATCGCATCGCTCAACGACGGCTTGTCCGATCCCGTACCCCGTGAGCCCGGCGCCCGTGAGCTCGCAGCCCCCGAACCCGCACCGGGGGCTTGATCAGCGGCCGGACCCGGATTCTGATCGGCTGCCGGGCTCACGTCACCACTCCCTCGGTCTCGCTGGTCAACTGACTGGCCTGCGCGCGGGCGTCCTCGGCAGACATCCCGGCCATCATCATGCCGAGCACCTCACGCGAGGTGTTCGCGTCGACGACGCCGATGATCTTGCCGCGATACATCACCGCGATCCGGTCGGCCAGCGCGGACACCTCGTCCAGCTCGGTGGAGACGATCAGCACCGCGCTGCCGCGATCCCGAGCGGACACCAGGCGCTGGTGCAGGAACTCGATTGCGCCGACGTCCACCCCGCGGGTCGGCTGGCTGGCGATCAGCACCGACAGCTCGCGCGACATCTCCCGCGCCAGTACGACCTTCTGCTGATTGCCGCCGGACAGTGAACCGACCGGAGTGTCGATCGCCTGGGTACGGATGTCGAACTCCTCCACCAGTTCGACGGCGTTCTGGTTGATCTTGGTCAGGTTGAGCGCGGCGCCGCGAGCGAACGGCGGTTCGTCGAAGGTGTTCAGCACCAGGTTCTCGGCCACGCTGTATTCACCGACGAAGCCGTCGTGCTGGCGATCCTCCGGTACGAAGCCGAGCCCGACCCGGATGCGCTGCTTGGGAGTCAACTTGATCATGGAGCGGCCGTCCACCCGGATGTCGCCGGAGCGCACCTCGACGGTGCCGATGATTGCCTCGGCCAGCTCGCTCTGTCCGTTGCCCTGAACTCCTGCGATACAGACGATCTCGCCGCCGGCCACGTCGAGATCAAGATCATCGACCATCACCGCGCCGGCCGGGCTGGCGATGGTGACACCGGACAGCTGCAGCCGTACGTCGCCGGTCTTGTGCTGCAGTTTGCTCACCAGCAGGCTGACCTGACGGCCGACCATCATCTCGGCCAGCTTGGACTCCGAGTCACCCGGATCCGCTTCGCCGACCACGGCGCCGCGTCGGATCACGGTGATCCGATCGGCGATGGCCCGGACCTCGCGCAACTTGTGGGTGATGAAGACGATCGCCTTGCCCTCGTCGCGCAGCGTCCGCATCACCTGCATCAGTTCGTCGATCTCCTGCGGAGTGAGCACCGCGGTCGGCTCGTCGAAGATCAAGTACTCGGCGTCGTTGGCCAGCGCCTTCAAGATCTCGACCCGCTGCTGGACGCCCACCGGCAGGTCCTCGACCAGCGCATCGGGGTCGACCTGCAGGCCGTACCGCTTCGACAGTTCGCGCACCCGCCGCCGAGCCGTGCCCAGGTTGAGCATGCCGCCGCTGCCCGGCTCACGGCCCAAGATCATGTTCTCGGCGACCGAGAACACGTCCACCAGCATGAAGTGCTGATGCACCATCCCGATGCCGGCATTGATGGCCTGCTTGGGATTGTTGAAGATCCGCGGCACGCCGTCGACCGCGATCTCGCCCTCGTCCGGCTGCAGCAGCCCGTACAGGACGTTCATCAGGGTCGACTTGCCGGCCCCGTTCTCACCCAGCAGGCAGTGGATCTCACCGGGCCGGATGTCAAGATCAACTCGGTCGTTGGCGACGAGCGAGCCGAACCGTTTGGTGATCTGCCGCAGCCGCAGGCCGATCCCGGCATCGGCCGGGACCGGCTCGGCATCACCGCGGCCCCGACCGGGTCCGCCGTCTGTACCGCGCACCGCATCCGCCATCTCGTGTCAGTTCCGGTTGATCAACTCAGCTGCCCGGCTGGGCCTTCGAGGTGATCTTGATCTTGCCGGAGATGATGTCGGACTTGAGTTGATCAAGCTTGGATTTCACATCCGCGGGGACCTTGGAATCCCAATCGTGGAAGGGAGCCAGGCCGGTGCCCTTGTTCTCCAGGGTGCCGACGAAGGCATCCGGGCTGAAGGTCTTGTCCATCGACGCCTTGATCACGTCCGTCACAGCAACATCCATGCCCTTGTAGACGCTGCTGATGATCTGCGGGCAGTAGGACGCCGCGCTGATGCAGCCGTCGGTGTCGACCCAGATCGCGTTCACCTTGCCGCCGCTGGCCTTGGCGGTCTGCAACGCACCCTCACCGGCCGGGCCGGCGACCGGGAAGAGGATGTCGGCCCCCTGGCTGACCAGGTTCTGCGCGACCTGCTTGCCGCCGGTGACGTTCTCGAACGGCTGATCGCCGGGCACGAACTGGCCGTCCTGCTTGGCCGCGTTCCAGCCGATCAGCTGGACGTTCTTGCCGTTCTGCTTGTTGTAATACTCGACGCCCTGGGCGAAGCCGTCCATGAAGATCGTCACGGTCGGGATCTTGGTGCCGCCGAAGGTGGCGACCTTGCCGGTCTTGGTCATCGAGGCGGCCAGGTAGCCGCCGAGGAAGCTGGACTCGGCGGTGTTGAAGACCAGCGGCTTGAGGTTCTTCACCGCCTTGAACTTGGGGTCGTCCGAGTCGACGATGGCGAAATCGATGTCGGGATTGGCCTTGGCCGCCGCCAGGGTGTCATCGGCGAGCAGGAAGCCGACGGTGACGATGATGTTGCACTTGGCGGCCACCATCGACTGGATGTTCTTGGCGTAGTCGGAGTTGCTGTTCGACTCGACCGCACCGGTCTGGATGCCGAACTCCTTCTTGGCGTCGGTCAGGCCCTTGTACGAGGTCTGGTTGAACGACTTGTCGTCGAAGCCGCCCGAGTCGGAGACCATGCAGGCCTTGAAGGAGGCGTTGCTCGCGCTGGCACCACCGCCGGCCGCCGGACTGCTGGCCGACGTCTTCGGGCTGGCGCTGTTGCCGGACTCGTTGCCCGGCGGCTGGGCGCAACTCGCCAGACCGAGCGCCAATGCTCCTGCCACCGCCGCCACGCTGATGATGGATTTCTTCACGCCGCCTCCTCGACAAACCCCGGAACCTATCGACCAAGACCGTTCCCGCAGCGAAATCCTGCTCCGTTCGGTGCCTGGCAACCGGCACTGTAGCCCGACAGGTCGGCTCGCGTCGCGCCTGCGGCAATCTGCACGGCCGGACGATACAAGTTCGTTAGCGCGAGCCCGTCAGTCGTGGCCGAGCGCCAGTCGACTGAAGACGCTGACGCCGGTGGCGATCGCACCTTCGTCGGGGTCGAAGCCGGCCTGATGCAGGTCGACAACCTCGGCCGGGTCGGCGTGCGGACTCCGTACGCCGAGCCGGGCCATCGCGCCCGGCACCTGCTGCAGCATCCAGGAGAAATCCTCGCCGCCCAGCGACTGCTCGGTGATGCCGACCGCCTGGTCGCCCAGCACGGCTGCGGCCGCCTCGGTCAGCCGTCGCACGGCGGCCGCGTCGTTGACGGTGGGAGGCACCCCCTCGGTCATGCTCACCTCGACCGCGGCACCGTACGGCTCGGCGATCTGCCTGATCAGCTCGGGCAGCTGCTGCTGCGCTTCCCGCCAGCCGCTGAGCTGCAACGACCGAACCGTGCCCTCCAACTCGCCGACCGCAGGAATCGCGTTCGCCGTCGTACCGGCGTTGATCCGGCCCCAGACCAGCGAGCTGCCGCCGCGCGGATCGACCCGGCGGGAGAGCAGCAGCGGCGCCTGAACGGCGACCTGGGCCAGTGCCGCGACCAGGTCGCAGGTCAGCTGCGGCCGGGAGGTGTGGCCGCCCGGCCCGGACAGCCGGACCAGGATCCGGTCCAACGCCGAGGTGATCGGCCCGGTGGTGAGCGCGATCCGGCCGACCGAGGTCCGCGGATCGCAGTGCATCGCGTACACCTCGTCCAGGCCGTCCAGTACGCCGGCCTCGATCGTCGCCGGCGCACCGCCGGGGACGAGCTCCTCGGCCGGCTGGAAGATCAACCGCACCGGCTTGGTCATCCGGTCCAGCAGGCCGGCCAGGACGAGCCCGGTGCCGAGCACGACACTGGTGTGGACGTCGTGACCGCAGGCATGGCAGACGCCCGGATTCTCTGACCTGTAAGGAACATCCTTGATGTCGGTGATCGGGAGTGCATCGATGTCGGCGCGCAGGCCGATCATCGGCCGGCCCTCCATCCCGGCCGGGACAAGATCACAGACCAGCCCGGTCCCGGACGGCAGCCGGTGCGGCGACAGTCCGGCCGCGACCAGCCGCTCGATGATCTTGGTCGTGGTCCGCTGCTCGGCGAACCCCAGCTCCGGATGGGCGTGCAGGTCGCGGCGGAAGTCGATCAACTCGGACTCGAGCTCCGCCAGCGATGTCATGATCAACTTCGTCGGATGATCATCTTCGGTCATGCCGCGAGTCTGGCACAACGTCAGAACCGGTCGCTGGGCTGGTAGCGTCCCCAGACCTCGCGGAGCACGTCACACACCTCACCGACGGTGGCGAGCGCGCGCAACGCTTCCTTCATCGGATAGAGCACGTTGTCGTCGCCCTTCGCGGCTGTACGAAGTTGATCAAGGGCGGCGTCGACGGCTTGTTGATCACGACCGGCCCGCAACGAGACGAGCCGATCGACTTGTGCTTGTTCGATCGCCGGGTCGACCCGCAGCGGCTCGTACGGTTCCTCCTCGGCCAGGGTGAACCTGTTGACCCCGACGACAATCCGTTCCCCGTCGTCGATCTGCTGCGCGGTCGCGTACGCGGTCTGCTCGATCTCGCTCTTCTGGTACCCCTGTTCGATCGCAGCCACCGCACCACCAAGATCATCAACGCGTTGCATCAACTTGAGGGCATGGTCTTCAAGGTCATCGGTGAGCGACTCGATCACGTACGAGCCGGCGAAGGGATCGACGGTCTTGGTGACGTCGGACTCGTACGCGATCACCTGCTGGGTGCGTAACGCCAGCCGTGCGGCCTTCTGGGTGGGCAGCGCGATCGCCTCGTCGAAGGAGTTCGTGTGCAGGGACTGGGTGCCACCGAGCACCGCAGCCAGCGCCTGCACCGCGACCCGGACCAGGTTGACCTCGGGCTGCTGCGCGGTCAGCTGCACCCCCGCGGTCTGGGTGTGGAAGCGCAGCATCAACGACTTGGGATTCCTTGCTCCGAAGCGATCCCGCATCACGTGGGCCCAGATCCGGCGGGCCGCACGGAACTTCGCCACCTCCTCCAGCAGGCTGGTGCGGCTGACGAAGAAGAAGCTCAACCGGGGCGCGAAGTCGTCCACTGCCAGGCCCGCGTCGATCGCGGCCTGGACGTAGGCGATCCCGTTGGCCAGGGTGAACGCGATCTCCTGCGCCGGATGAGCACCGGCCTCTGCCATGTGATAGCCGGAGATCGAGATCGTGTTCCAACGCGGCAATTCGCTGCGACAGTAGGAAAAAGTGTCGCTGACCAGCCGCAGACTGGCCGCCGGCGGAAAGATGTAGGTGCCGCGGGCGATGTACTCCTTGAGCACGTCGTTCTGGATGGTGCCGGTGAGCCGCGTCGGGTCGACGCCCTGCTCCTCGGCGACCAGTTGGTAGAGCAGCAGCAGCACCGCCGCCGGTGCGTTGATCGTCATCGAGGTGGAGACTTCGCCCAACGGAATCCGGTCGAACAGCACCCGCATGTCGGCCAGGCTGTCGATCGCCACCCCGACCTTGCCGACCTCGCCGTGCGCCAGGGACGCGTCCGAGTCGTAGCCCATCTGGGTGGGCAGGTCGAAGGCGACCGACAGCCCGGTGGTGCCGTTCTCGATCAACTCGCGATAGCGCTGGTTGGACTCGCTCGCGGTGCCGAACCCGGCATACTGCCGCATCGTCCACGGCCGCTCGGTGTACATCCCCGGATAAACGCCACGTGTGTACGGAAACTCGCCCGGTTCCCCGAGCCGTGCGGGATCGAACCCGGCCAGATCCTCCGCGTCGTACACCGTCTTGAACGGCGTCCCCGACTCGGTCTCTCGCTCCCGCATGCGGATTAACCTACGCGGTCAGGTCGCTGCCGCCGCCGCGGTCTGGTAGCCGAAGCAGCCACCCAGCCCGACCGCGCCCAATATCTGCCGCCACCACAAACGCTTGAAGGCCAGATTGAACACCCTGTCGAGCGCCCCAGCGCGAGACCGACTCCGGAGGAGTCGAAGTGAGTTGAGCGGACGAGGTGCCCCAGGCGGGGGTCCGGGGGTCGCCCCCCGCAACGCAAGACGCCAGACCAAGTCGCGGAAGCACGCACCCAGCCCGACTGCGCCCAATATCTGCCGCCACCACGAACGCTTGAAGGCCAGATTGAACGCCTGTCGAGCGCCCCAGCGCGAGACCGGCTCCGGAGGAGTCGAAGTGAGTTGAGCGGAAGAGGTGCCCCAGGCGGGGGTCCGGGGGTCGCCCCTCGCAACGCAAGACGCCAGACCAAGTCGCGGAAGCACGCACCCAGCCCGACTGCGCCCAATATCTGCCGCCACCACGAACGCTTGAAGGCCAGATTGAACGCCTGTCGAGCGCCCCAGCGCGAGACCGGCTCCGGAGGAGTCGAAGTGAGTTGAGCGGAAGAGGTGCCCCAGGCGGGGGTCCGGGGGTCGCCCCTCGGAAAGTAAGCCGCCAAGGTAAATCGCGGCAGCAGGCAGAAACTCGACTGCGCTACAAACGGAAGAATCCGCGCACCCAGGGGGTACGCGGATCTCCCAACCGGCCCTCGGGGGTTAGGCCGGTGTACGTGGGGCCTCGGGTCCTTGCCGAAAGTTTTCGTCCGGCGCCCAAGACCTTGGGGATCGTAGCGTGCTCGGCCACGATTGGCACATCAGGCTGCAGATCACGGCAGACCTTGATCAACTCGTCAGGAAATACTGCGGATCAGTTGATCGGCCGACCGCAGGATCTGCCAGGTTTCGCCCTGCCAGTCAGCTTCCTGACCTCGATACGGCCCGGTGGCCAGCGAGATCGCGATCGCGGCCGCCCGCAGCCGCAACTCGACCGGATCGACCCGGCGGTCGAACACCGGCAGCCACTGATCGATCAGCCGCTGTACCCGGGACGCCTGCTCGGCGTTCATCCGCTGCACCGTGGCCAGATGGGCGACCAGGCAGGCAAGATCATCGGCCCGCCTCCCCGGCCCGATGGTGTCGATGTCCAGGATCCCGCTCACCCGGCCACGACGTACGAACAGTTGGGCCTCGTAGAAGTCGCCGTGGGTCGGCTCGTTGCCGAGCGGGATTCCGCCCAGTCCGGAACGAATCGCGCTGACCATCGCGGTCAAAATCGATTCGGCCTCCGGCAGCGCGGCCGCGACCATCGTCGCGTACTGGTCGACCGCATCGGCCCACGGGCGATGCCGTTCCAGCGTCGACACCGCCGCGGGCATCGCGTCCAGCAGTCCGATCAAATCCTCGGCGCCGACCGGGGGGACCGAGTCGAACAACGCCCGCGCCAGCGGACGACCGGGCAACTCGCGCAGTACCAGCAACTGGTCGGCGGTGGCCGCGGCGATCGGCGGCGACGGCAGCCCGGCATCCAGCAGCAGCCGATGCCGACCGAGCACGGCCGCGTAGCTGCTCTCCCGCAACACCTTGACGTACAGCACTTCCGGCCGGGATTGACTCGGCCCGCGAGTGCTCTGCCCGCGAGTGCTCACAGGCCCGGCAATGGTCGCCTTCAACACGGCCCGGCGACGTGGCCGATAGCCGATCACCTGCAGTTGGACCTGATCCTTGCTGACCGGACGGCCCAGGGTGCCCAATTCGGTCAGCAGTGCGGCGAAGCGATCCGGGTAGGCCGCCCGCGGCAGTCCGACCAGGTCCGGGTCGTCGGGATAGATCCAGACCGCGACCTCCCGGCTGCCGTCGCCGAAGATCACCGCGCGTTCGTCGGTACGGTTGCGGCCCTCGACCCGCGCGCTGGCACCGATCAACTCCTCGCGTCGGCCGTACGGCCAGTCGACGACCGCATGGAAGGTGGCCGTCGTACTGCGCCGGGGGTTGGCGTCGACATGGTCGAGTTTCCAGGACACCAGCGTCCCGCCGCGATGCCGTACGGCAGCGGCCAGCACGTCCTGCGCGTCACCCGAGGTGAGCAGCTCGGACCCGTCGTCGACGGCAGGTGCGTTCGGTGTCACAGTCCTCCCGATGCTTCAGGCGTTCCGCCCCCGATGGCATTCTTGCCGGTCCCCGATGGCATTCTGGCCGGGCAGCGGCCTGCTGGCACGATAGCCGCGTGCCCGTTGCCCTGGGGATCGCCACCCTGACCGCCGCCGTGATCGCGTTCACCGCGTTGGCCGGACGGCTGCGGTTGTCCGCGCCGCTGGTGCTGATGCTGATCGGCATCATCGCCTCCTTCATACCGCAGATCCCCGAGGTGCACCTGTCGCCGGAGGTGGTGCTGATCGGGCTGCTGCCGCCGCTGCTGTACGCGGCCGCGATCCGTTCCTCGGTGGTCGACTTCAAGGCCCAGGCGCCCGCGATCGGGCTGCTGTCGGTGGCGTTGGTCGTCGTCACCGCGCTCGGTGTCGGTGTGCTGGTGAAGTTGTTGCTGCCGGGCATCCCGTTCGCCGCCGCGTTTGCGATCGGTGCCGTGGTCGCGCCGCCGGATGCGGTCGCGGCGACGTCGGTGGCGCGTCGGGTCGGGCTGCCCCGGCGGATCGTCACCATCCTGGAGGGCGAGTCGCTGTTCAACGACGCCACGGCGATCACGTGTCTACGCGTCGGCATCCTGGCGCTGACGGCCGAGGTCGGAGTCGGCCAGGTCGGGTTGGCGTTCCTGATCGCGGCCGGCGGCGGCGTCGCGATCGGGCTGGTGGTGGCCTGGCTGGCCGGCATCATCCGGTCCCGGATCAGCTCGCCACGGTTGGACAACGCGCTGTCGCTGCTGCTTCCGTTCGCCGCTTATCTGCCGGCCGAGGAGCTGGGCGTCGGCGAGTTGCACGCTTCCGGCGTGATCGCGGTGGTGACCGCCGGCCTGATCATCGGGCATCGGGCGCCGCTGGTCCAGACCGCGCAGTCCCGGCTGAGCGAACGGATGAACTGGGGCACCATCCAGTTCCTGCTGGAGAACGCGGTCTTCCTGTTGATCGGCCTGCAGGCCCGCTGGATCGTCGCGGATCTGGCGGCGGCCAAGCTGGGCCTCGGTCTGATCGTCGCAGTCTGCGCTGCCGTGTTCGGCGGGGTGATCGTGATCCGGATGGTGATGGTGTGGATCTTTCACCTGGTGCTGCTGCGCCGGGATCCGGAGAACGGTGGCGGCGGGACCAGGGCGGAGACGCTGATCGTCGGCTGGGCCGGGATGCGCGGGGTGGTCACCTTGGCGGCGGCGTTCGTGCTGCCGAGCACGGTCCCGTATCGGCCGCTGCTGGTGTTCTCGGCGATGGTGGTGACCGCGGGAACCCTACTGCTGCAGGGATTGACGTTGCCAATACTGGCTCGGCGGACCGGACTGCGCGGCCCCGACCCGCGGGAGGACGCCTTGCAGGCAGCGTCGGTGCTACAGGCCAGTTCGGCGGCCGCGCTGCAGAAATTGGACGACATCGCCGATGCCTCCGACTCGGAGGAGACCTTGGCCCAGCTACGGGATCGGATCTCCCGGCGGACGAACGAGATCTGGGAACGCCTCGGCACCGGCAACATGGAGACGCCGGCCGAGGAGTATCGCCGGCTCCGGATGGCGACGCTGCAGGCCGAACGGACCAAGGTGCTGAAGATCCGCGGCACCGGCAAGATCGACCACGAGGTGATCGACGACGTGCTCTATGCCCTCGACGTCGAGGAGTCGATGCTGACAGTGTTGTCGGACCAGGACGAACAGATCTCGGAGGCGAGTCCGTTGAGCGCACCAGAGAGTTTCCGCGGGGCCTGCAACCATCTGGAGGATGCCCCGTACGTGATCCAGCCGGTCGGCCCGGGCCACTGCCTGGACTGTGAACGCGAGGGCACTCGTACGGTGCACCTGCGGCTCTGCCTGACCTGCGGCAACGTCGGCTGCTGCGACTCCTCCCCCGCCCAGCATTCCCGCCGGCACTGGACCGAGACCGGCCATCCGGTGATGCGCAGCTTCGAACCCGGCGAGAAGTGGCGCTGGTGCTTCGAGGACGAACGACTCGGATAATGCGGTCGAGTCAGTGCCGACTCGGAGTGCTCCGCCTGCAGTGCGGAATCCAGAACCGGTACGGGTTCCCGGACCAATGCGGCCGGCGGCCGAACGTCGCAGCCGGTGGCCGGGCGGACCATCGGGTCTCCACCGGACACCCAGCTGAGCGTGAGGTCCGTGGCCCAGGTGATCGAGCTTGCCCCGTCCCGCGCTGACAGCCCGACTGGTAGGAATGGCGAAGTGACCACCCCGACGCAGCGCCTGGAGTTTTGACCAGATGACGATCGGGAGTGGCGCCGGCGGGCGCTTTGAGTCCTATGTGCTCTGCACGTCCCCGCGCAGCGGAAGCACCCTGCTCTGCTCGCTGCTTGCGGCCACCGGTCTGGCCGGCAATCCTAAATCCTTCTTCCACGAGCCGTCGGTCGCGAACTGGTCGGCGCATCTACTGACGCCGCCGGGACGCCGCGGCAGCGATCTCGACTATGCGCGGACCGTGGTGGACGCGGCTATCGCCGAGGGCACCAACAGCACCGGCGTCTTCGGTCTGAGACTGCAGCGGCACAGCTTCGACTTCCTCCTGGGCAAGCTGGCGCTGTTGCATCCCGAACAGATGAGTGACGCGGACAGATTTCGCGCAGCCTTCGGCCGAACGCTCTTCATCCATCTCACGCGGGCCGACAAAATTGCGCAGGCCGTGTCGTGTGTCATAGCGCAGCAGACGGGACTGTGGCACATGGCTCCGGATGGGACTGCGCTGGAGCGGGTGAAGGAGCACCAGGATCCGGTTTACGACGGGCCTGCGCTGCGCCGCACCTACGACGAGACGGTGGAGTTGGACAGGCAGTGGCTCAGCTGGTTCGCGAGCGAGGCGATCGAACCGTTGCGGCTGAGCTACGACCGGCTCTCCGTCGACCCCCTCTCGGTGCTGCGGGAGGTGCTGCGAGCTCTGCGACTGGACGAAGGTGCGGCCGACGGCGTGGCGATCGGTGTCAAGAAACTGGCCAACGGCACCAACCGTGACTGGGCGCGACGCCTGCGGGCCGAGCTCGACACCGCTTAGGTATCCGTCCGCGGAAGCGCACCAGCTGACCCAGAGCTCGCTTCACTCGCCGCCATGCTGCCGGCGGTGTCGCTCCGCCGCGAGGGCGAACTCCGTGCTGACCTGTGCCGCCGACGCCACTGTCGGGGTCGGTCCCGGCGACACCACCTCAGGCTCGCCCACCGAGGCGAGCCGCTGGCTGACGTCACGCCCCAGTTGCATGAAAGCGTCGTAGTACTCGGGCACCCAGGGCTTCACCCTGGCCGTCTCGGGCCGCCCACCGGGAGCCTCGCGCGAAACGTCGGCGGACCCGACTTTTGGGGGGAGGTAACCGGAGAGATCCGGCAGATCGCTCCGGGGGCGGTCGAGCGTCATCACCGTGTGAAAGGGGTGTCGTTGCGCCCACGCGTCACGCGCCGTCAGCGGCACCTCATCCGGCGCGAAGAGCAGCCGCAGGGTCGCCGGCACCGTCGCGTGGTCATGGATCCGGGCGTCGACGGTGCCGGCCGGCACCAGCGGAGATATCACCACCGTTGGTACCCGAGGCCCGAGCATGGTGAAGTCGAACGCGGCGGCCGAGCGCCGAAGGAGCGCATGGGCCAGCCTCAGGAGCCGACGCTCGGGCGGCGTGGTCGACCCACTGCCCGGTGCCGGGACGTCACAAGGCGGCGGTACGTGATCGTAGAGACCGCCGTGCTCGTCGTAGGTCACCAAGAGCACCGTGTGTTCGAAGAGCGCGGGATTGCCGCGGAGGGCCTCATAGACCATGGCCAGGAGCTGCTCGGCACGAGCAAAATCGGTGTCACCGTCATCGACGAACCCGTCGTAGGCCGCGTCGCTGACCAGATTGTTCTCCGGGTGCTGGTTGTTGCTGACGTCCGGCACGCCCACCAGCGGCTCGTGGTCCAGGGTGTGCAGCGGAGGTCGGTGGTTGGGCTCGATGAAGGTGTAGTTCGGCAGGGAGCCTTCTGCCACGTGCCGTGCGAAGTCGGCGAGCGGGAACCAGCGAGCGTGCCGCTCCGGGGTGTCCCACAGCCGAGGGAAGGCCCAGACCTGCGGGGTGTCGTCGTGATAGATGCGCCAATCACAGCCCGCTTCCTCGAGGACCTCGAAGATTGTCCGATTGGCGTAGAAACGGAGTTCGATGTCAGTTGCCCCGTCGGAGGTCGCGGCATGCAAGAAATTGCGGTTCGGCCACGTCTCCCCCGGAACCGAGCAGAACCACCGCGTGCACACCGCGTACTCGCGGGCCAGTTCGCTCAGCACCGGCACCTGCGCCGGCGGCTGGCACTGCATCACCAGCGGACCACGGTTCGCCGCCATGCGAGACGAGCCCAAGCGCCCCGCGACCAGGTTGAGGAGCGGAGCGAGAAGACCCCGGTAGGGCGGCGGCACCAGTCCACGCCCCTTCCGCTCATAGCTGGCCACAAAACCGGTGTTGGTCGCCTTCCGGCCAGCACCTGAACCCACCACGGCGAGCTGCTCCATCACCGCGTTATGGGAGTGGTCCGGACCAACCGGCAGCACCCGCTTGGCGATCGGCGAAGCCACCACGGCCGGGCCACCGTTCCAACCGGGATTGCTGTACCCCTCAGCAGTGAGCAGCCCGTCGAAGGCTGGGTCAGGATGGGCTAGGAAACCGAGCATATGGTCGAAGGACCGGTTCTCCAGCGCCAGCACAACGACATGGTCGATGGTGGACATGCAAACCTCCGAAACCGTGGTCGAAGCCTTCTCAATCTAGGGCCGCAGGTCGGGATACGCCAGAGCGGGCTTCTGCTGTGCCCGGTTACCCGTGGACACTCCGCCGATAGCATGGCTACAGCCGCAGGTCCGGTGCGGCAGATGTCGGCGAAGGCGGCCCCGATGATCATCCCGCAGCAAGAAACCTCGCTCTCGTCGGTTGCCCCACCCAACCCGGAGAAGCACTCCGGGGACCCGAGAGTGCAGCGCGCCTTCACGATCGGTTGGCAGGTGGCGCAGCTGTTCGCCTACCCGGTGCCGCTCGAACCGCTCGAACCGCACCCCCTGGACGGCGAGCTGCCAGGTCTGGACCAGCTCAGCGCCGCTCGGCGGTACCGGCTCTTGGCACGCACTATCGCTGCGGCCTACGAAACGCTAAGCGTGCCGCAGGACCCGGTGGGACCCGCGCCCAGTGTCGACGCCACGATCGCAGCACTGAACCGCGCCGGACACACCGCCGACGAAGTCCGCGAGGCGGTTCTGGCCCTGCACGTGCAGCTGCTCGAGGCACTCAATGCGGCCGACTTCCGGCTCGGTAAGGCCTACGGCATGGGGCGCCTACTCAGCGAGACGACAACGCTTGTCGGCGCCGGCGGCCCCGACCGGCCGGATCCCGCCGGTCAGCAGAGGGCCCTCGAAGCGCTGTTCGCCTCGGACCGGCTGCTTGTCCTCAAGCGGTGGTTGTCCGCGCTCAAGAGCGACCTTCCCGATCACACCGCCTACGCGGTCAGCCGAAGTCTTGAGGCGTGGCAGGGACAGCACCGCGCCGACCCGGACACGGCACGGGCGGCACTGCGTTCCCAAGGCCACATCTGGCGGACGCTGCTGTCCGGCGAGAAGGCAGCAGTCGACCTGCTGTCGGCCGGCGACTACGTGGCTGCTTCCCGAGCCATGCTGCACCGCATGGCACGACTCGGCGCGGTGCTCGTCCGCACCTTCTGGTGGGGCATCCTCATCGTCGTGGCGGCGCTCGCCGCTACGATCGTCGGGGTGAGCGTCAGCGGCAACCTCACCGGAGTTACGAAGGCGATTACCAACCTGCTGGCGTCGCTCGTCGCTCTGGGCGTCACCGTCAAAGGATTGTCGATGGCCGCCGCGAAGGTCGCAGCCAAGCTCGAGGTTCCGCTCTGGCAGTCTGAGCTGGACGAGGCCGTGGCCGTGGCCTCCACCCGGATCCCGTCGGGTGCGACCTTGGCCCGGAGGAGCGGAGGCACCGTCGGGAAGCTGGAGGTCCTCCCGACGCCTGCTGGAGAACCACAGCGAGGCACCGGTCAGGAAGAGCCCTCCCCAGCCTGAGACTTCAGGTGGCCGGTCATCCACCCGACCACAAGCGGCAGGACAACCGGCACCAAGAACAGCTGCAACCAATCCCACAAGGTGTTGCCCGCGAAGCCGGTCCAGCGCCACGGCACGGCATATCCACCCACGACCAGCACGGCCAGAACACCCGCCGCCAACCCCATCCCCAGGCGCCAGGCCGTGCGGTGGGCCGCCCTCGACACCGACCACAACGGCAGGCAAGCCACAGTGACCGGCAGGAGCACAAGATTGAGCCAATCCCAAAGCGTGTCGTTGTCGGCGAACCCCGTCCAACCCCAGCGAAAGCCGTACCCCCCGACCGCAGTCAGGATCAGGAAGAGACCCGTACCGGCTGCCAGCAGCCGCGCTGTGCGGACACCCCGCCGCTGGTCTGACCGCACCGGAGACCGTTGTCCTCCACCTGGATTCGTCATCAGAACCCTTCCCCCGCCCGCCACTTGCCACGGTAAGAGCTGCCACTGCGGTGAGCAACCCCACGACGAGACTCGCGGAAGCGCCCGCGAATCGTGGTCGTGCCGCGCGTGACACTACGAGCTTCGGCTGTCCCGCTAACGGTCGTCCATAACACATCTGTCTTCAACGGCCCGCGGATCGGCGAGCCGTGTTCACTCGGGCAGGGTCCGCGGCAAACCGAAGTGGGCGGCGAGCGCAGGCTCGAACCGGGTCACTTCGTGGACCTTGTCGCCGGCGACTGTGATCACGAACAGGCCGCGGCTGTGCCATAGTCCGGTGACCCGATCCTGGGCGTAGGCCGAGTAAGCCGGTTGTCCGTTCGCCCGGGTCTGCAGGATCCGATCGTGCCGGGCGCCGGTCTGCATCGCGGTGAAGAAGCGGGCCGCGGCCGCCCGGCCGTGATACTCGAACGGTAGCGGCGGCATCCGCAGCCAGGCGTCCTCGGTCAGCAGTTCGACCAGCCGCGGGATGTCCATCAGACAGAACGCGTCCAACCAGGCCTGCACCACGGTCCGTTCCTGCGCCGATCGCGGTGGCGGTGGCGGCTCGGGCGCCTCCTCCACCCGCAGCGTCGCCCGGGCTCGCTTGAGTGCGCTGGTCACGGCCTCCTCGGTGATCTCCAACATCTCGGCCACCTCGGCGGCCCGGAAGGCGAGCACGTCGCGCAGCACCAGCACGACGCGTTGCCGCGGCGGCAGCAGCTGTAACGCCCGTACGTAGGCGAGCCCGATCGTCTCCCGTCCGGCCACCGCATCGGCCGGATCCTCCACCAGCAGATCATCCGGGTAGGGCTGCAGCCAGGCGACCTCGGACGAGGACGACGGCTCGGGTGGTTCGCGGCTCAACGGCGTGGCCATCGGCCTTCTCCTTCCGGCTCTCAACTGATCGAGGCAGCGATTGGTCGCGATCCGGTAGAGCCAGGTGCGCACCGAGGAGCGATGTTCGAAGTCCGGGTAGTGCTGCCAGGCCGACAGCAACGTGTCCTGGATTGCCTCCTCGGCGTCCTCCAGCGAGCCCAGCACCCGATAGCAATGCGCCTGCAGCTCCGACCGGTACGGGGCAACCAGGGCTTCGAATCCTGCTTCGTCCAGCGCGTTCATCTGATCCCATCCACCTTCGGATCGTGGTCCGACTTCACTGCTGTCGACGTCGGCCGAGCTCGAAACTGGGCGCTGCACAGGCGCCCAGTTCTCGGTCGGCGCCGGCGTCGATATGGGTGAATCCGCTCTTCGGAGGAGACACCATGACCGCCGAGCTCGCACCCGTTCCGTATCAACCGCAAGCTCAGTCGCCGCTCAGCCGCCCTCGGTTGGCAGCCGTACTGATTCCGTCGCTGGCCTTCCTGATGGTGACCCTCGACTCGCTCGTCGTGGTCACCGCGATGCCGCAGATCCACCGAACGCTCGGCGGCAGCGCCTCAGGAATGGCCTGGATCGTGAACGCGTACACCCTGGTCTTCGCCGCCGGCATCGTCACCGGTGCAGCACTTGGCGACCGGTTCGGCCGCCGGCGGATCTTCCTGACCGGGCTGGTGATCTTCACCCTCGCCAGTGCGGCCTGCGCGATGGCGCCGACGCTGGCCGTGCTGATCGGTGTACGCGCGATGCAAGGCTTCGGTGCTGCGCTGCTGACGCCGGTCGGACTGGCGTTGATCTCCGCGGCCTTTCCGCCCGAACGCCGCGGTGCCGCTGTCGGCATCTGGGGCGGCATCGCCGGAGTCGGGGTGGCCGCGGGACCGCTGGTCGGCGGCACAGTGACCCAGGATCTCAACTGGCATTGGGTTTTCTGGATCAATCTGCCGATCGGCGTTGCAGTCTTCGCGGCTGCACTGCGGGTGCTGCAGGAGAGCCGCGGACCGGCTCGGCGGCTCGACCTGCCCGGAATGATCTTGGTCGTGATCGCGATCGGGCTGCTGGTCGACGCCCTGATCAACGTCCCCGACGCGGGCCGGCTGTCGGCGCGCACCATCGGGCTGCTGGCCGCGGCCGCGGCGGCTGTCTTGATCTTGGTCGTGCTCGAGCGACGAGCGAGCGCACCGATGCTGCCGCCGGCGCTGTTTCGCCGTCGGAGCTTCCTGGCGAGCAATCTGGCCAACCTGCTGTGCTCGGCGGCGATCTTCTCGGCCGCGTACGTGACCAGCCTGTATTTCCAACTGGGCTTGGGACATTCGCCGCTCGGCACCGGGCTTCGGTTCCTGCCGTGGACCGCGATGCCGTTGATCATCGCGCCGCTGGCCGGCCGCTGGTTCGATCGGGTCGGCGCCCGTCGGCTGGCCGGATCAGGACTGCTGCTGCAAGCGGTCGGCTTCTGCGCGATCGCGGTGCTGGCCGGCGCCGGCGCCCCGTGGCCGGCCTTCATCGTCGCCTTCGTGGCGGCCGGCGCCGGAGTGTCGCTGGCCATTCCGACTTTGCCGGCCGCCGCGCTGGCCTCGGTCGATCCGGATCAGGTTGGGATTGCCGCCGGCGTCACCAACACCATGCAACGGATCGGTGCGGTGCTCGGCATCGCCGTGATCACGGCCGTCTTCGGCGCGCACGGCTCGCTGACCTCACCGACCGCGGTGATCACCGGCTTCCGCTGGGCGATCGGCGCCGCGGCACTGATCTCGATCCTGGGAGCCGTCACCACGCTGGCGATCAGGGCAGCAGACCGACCCGGGCGTACACGTCCTTGATGGTGGCTCCGGCGACCTCGCGAGCGCGTTCGGCCCCCTCGGCAAGGATCTTCTCCAACTCCGTACGCTCGTCCATCAGCTGCAGCGTACGGTCCCGGAACGGGGTGGCGAACGCGGTCACGGCGTCGGCAACGGCGCCCTTGAGGTCGCCGTATCCCTTACCTGCAAAGGAATTCACCAGGTCGTCGATGCTGTCGCCGGTGAGCGCGGACAAGATCGTCAACAGGTTCGCCACCCCCGGCTTGGCGTCCTCGTCGTAGCGGATCTCGCGTTCGGAATCGGTGACCGCGGACTTGATCTTCTTGATGTTGACCTTCTCCGGATCCAGCAACTCGATGATCCCGTTCGGCGAGGAGGCCGACTTGCTCATCTTGGCGGTCGGATCCTGCAGGTCCTGGATCTTCCCGACCGACTTGAGGATGTGCGGTTCCGGGACCACGAAGGTCTTGTCGTAGCGGGCGTTGAAGCGCTGCGCCAGATCCCGGGTGAGTTCGAGATGCTGCCGCTGGTCCTCGCCGACCGGGACCCGTTCGGCCTGATAGATGAGGATGTCGGCGGCCATCAGGATCGGGTACGCGAACAGGCCCACGTTGGCCGACTCGACGCCGCCCTTGGCGGACTTGTCCTTGAACTGGGTCATCCGGCCCGCCTGGCCGAAACCGGTCATGCAGGACAGCACCCACATCAGCTGGGTGTGCTCGGGCACGTGGGACTGAACGAAGACCGTCGCCTTGGCCGGATCGATGCCGGCCGCGATCAACTGGGCCGCGGCCCGCAAGGACTTCTCCCGCAACGCGGCCGGATCCTGATCGACGGTCAGCGCGTGCAGGTCGGCGACGCCGTAGAACGCGTCATGATCATCTTGCAGCGGCACCCACTGCCGCAGCGCGCCGAGGTAATTCCCCAGGTGCAGCGAATCGGCGGTCGGCTGGATCAGCGAGAGGACGCGGGGTCGAGCGTCAGCACGTACTGCTTCAGGCATGGGCGGCATTCTCGCACCCGTGGCAGCGCGGCCGGCAATCAACGGTCCCGAGCGACCCCATCAGGGTCCTGAGCAAGGTCCCGGACCGCCTGCTCGGCAGTGTGCTCCTCCGCCGACGAGTCCGAATCCGGCTCGTCCGGCAACGGCGTCATCCGGGCCCAGAACCGGGCCGCCCGCCGTCCGTCCAACTCGGTCACCCGCATCTCCAGCAGCACCCGACCCGACCGTTCCGCATCCGCCTCGTCGACGTTGATCACCGTCTCGATCTCGTCGTCCAACTCCGGGATCCGGCCCAGTCGCGCGACGAAGAAGCCGGCGACCGTGTCGTAGTGCCCCTCCGGCAACTGCAGCCCGGTCCGATCCGCGAAGTCCTCCAGGCTGAGCAGTCCGTCCACTTCATGATCATGTTCGGGTCCGTGCTCGGGGGCCGGTTCGTCGTACTCGTCGGTGATGTCGCCGATCAGCTCCTCGACCAGGTCCTCCAGGGTGACGATGCCGGCGGTGCCGCCGTACTCGTCGACCACGATCGCCAGATGCGAACCCTGCCGGCGCAACTCGGTCATCGCCAACAGCACCCGTACGGTGTCGGGCAGCGAGATCACCGGCCGGACCAGTTCCCGGACCGGCACCGACCGACTGCTCATCGCCGGGTTGAGCAGGTCCCGGATGTGCACGAAGCCGAGGATGTCGTCGGCCGAGTCGCCGGTGACCGGATAGCGCGAACGCGATCCCGTGCTCACCTCGCGGGCGGCCTGGTAGGCCGGCTGGGCGCCGTCGAGGAAGTCGACCTCGGTCCGCGGCACCATCACCTCCCGCAGGCTGCGGGTGCCGGCCGCGAACACATCGTCGACGATCTGCCGTTCCTGCTCGCCGAGGTTCTCCGAGCCACTAACCATCGCCCGCAGTTCCTCACTGGTGACCTCCTCCCGGGACGCCTTCGGATCACCGCCGAGCAGCCGGACCAGACCGTCGGTGGACACCCCGAGCAGCCAGATCACCGGCCGGGCGATCTTCGCGATCAGGTCGACCAGCGGCGCCAGCGCCATCGCGAAGGATTCCGAGCGCTGCAAGGCCAACCGCTTGGCGGTCAGCTCGCCGACCACGATCGACACGTACGAGATGGCGGCGGTCACCAGCACCAGCGCGACCGTGTCGGCCACGCCGGGCGCCAGATGCAGCTTCTGCAGTTGCCGGCCGAGCGGCCCGGCCAGGGTCGCGCCGCCGAAGGCCGCCGAGAGGAAGCCGGCCAGCGTGACGCCGATCTGCACCGCGGACAGGAATCGGTTCGGATCGGCGGTGAGCCGGGCAATGGTCTGGCCGCGTGTGCCGCGATGGCCGAGTTGCCGGACCTGGCTCTCCCGCAGCGACACCAGCGCCATCTCCGCGGCGGCGAACACGCCCCCGATGATCACGAACAGCAGGATCAGCGCAGCATCGCGCAGCACGCTGCTCATCGGACGCGACCGGGTCCAGGGGCACTCACGCCCATAAGACTAGGAGACGTTCACCGGATCCCCGGCCAGCTGCGCGTACGCCCCGGCGCGGGCCCGCAGATCGGCGTCGGCACCGAGTTCGATCACTCGACCATGATCAAGTACGGCGATCTGGTCGGCGTGCTCGATGGTGCTGAGCCGGTGCGCGATGGTGATCGTGGTCCGGCCGCGGCTCAACGCGTCCAGTGCGGTCTGCAGTCGGCGTTCGGTGGCGTTGTCCAGGGCGCTGGTGGCCTCGTCGAGGACCAGGACCCGCGGGTCGCGCAGCACCACCCGGGCGATCGCCAGGCGTTGTTGCTCGCCGCCGGAGAACCGCTGCCCACGGGCGCCGACCACGGTGTCCAACCCGGCCGGCAGACCGCCGATCAGGTCGTCGATCTGCGCCACCTCGAGGGCTTGCCACAGCTGTTCGTCGGTCGCTTCCGGGGCAGCGATCAACAGGTTGTCGCGGACCGTTCCGTGCAACAGATACGTCTCCTGGGTGACCACGCCGACCACTGCGGCGATCGTCTCGGCGGACAGCTCACGCAGGTCGTAGCCGTCGACGGTGACCGAACCAGTACTCGGATCGCGCAGTCTGGCCACCAGCGAGGCGAGCGTGGACTTGCCGGAACCGGTCGCGCCGACCAGGGCCAGGCTGCCGCCGGCCGAAACCCTCAGCTCGATGCCGTCGAGGGCGCCGGTCTCGGCTCCCGGATAGCGGTAGTCGACGCCGACGATCTCCACCTCGCCGCGGATCGCGGCCGGATCAATCGGCAGCGGATGGGTCGGCTCGGGAACGTCGGTGGTGGTGTCCAGGTAGCCGAAGATCCGGGAGAACAACGCCATCGACGCGATCCATTGGGCGGCCACGTTGAGCAGACCCATCATCGGCCGGAAGATGCTGCCCTGCAAGGAAGCGAAGGCGATCAAGGTGCCGATGCTGATCGTGCCGCCGGTGATCGGCAGGCCGGCCACCAGGTAGATCAGGGCCGGGATCGCGGCGAAGATGATCGACATCGTCGCCATCCGCCAACGGCCGGCCAACTCCGATCGCAGAGCAAGATCAACAAGCTCGGTCGAGGTTTCGGCGAACCGCCGCGAGCTGGCCTTGGTGGCACCCATCGTCTTGGTGAGCAGGGCGCCGCTGACCGACAGCCCCTCGTCGATCTGACTGGTCAGGTCGGCCATCCGACGCTGCTGTTGCAGCGTCATTTCCCTGCGTAGCAAGGCAACCCGACGGGTCAGGATGATCGCCGGCGGCAGCACCAGCAGGGTGAACAGGCTGAGCTGCCAGCTCAGGGCGATCATCGCGATCGCGGTGGCGACGACAGTGGTCAAGTTGCTGGCGATCGAGGTGGCGGTGGTGGTGACGACGTTTTGCATGCCGCCGATGTCGTTGGTCAGCCGGGACGTCACCTCGCCGGTGCGGGCGCCGGTGAAGAAGGACATCGACTGGGATTGCAGGTGGCTGAAGACTCTGGTCCGCAGCGTGTGCATCACCTGCTGGCCGACCTTGGTCGCGATCCAGGTCTGCAGTACGCCGAACAGTGAGGTGACCACGGTGACGGCGAGCATCATCGCAACCAAGATCACGAGTAGCCGGACGTCCTGCTGCGGCAGGGCGACGTCGATGATCTCGCGCAGCAGGAACGGGCTGGCCAAGCCGATCACCGAGGTCCCGACGATGATCAGGGTGACCATGATCAACTGGCCTCGGTACGGTCGGAACAGCTTAAGGATCCTGGCGATCTTGACCGGGCTCTCGGCGAGTTGGGCGCGGTCCTCGGGGTCGATCTTCGCGGGGCCGAAACCGCCGCCGGGCCCGCCGCGGCCGCCGCGGCCGCGTTGGTCACCGGCACGGGACGGTGCATCGGGTGGTGGAAGTGTGGTAGTGGCAGGCAAAGGCAAGTCCTTTCATCGTACGGACTCAAGGCGGTCCAGGCGCTCGATCAACCAGTACGGGATCGTGGCGCGACCGACATCTTGAGCTAACCTGATTGTGAGGATACCTCAGCATCTACCGGCACGTCAACACCTCGGGTCCTGAGCCTGTCGAAGGACCGCAAAGCCGAACCGCAGCAACCGCCCCGCTCGATCAGCGGACCAAGATCAACTCATTCGGATTCGGTGAGCTTGTGCAACAGCGCGGCCAGCCGGCGGCGCTCGGCGTCGGTAAGCCGGCCGAAGAAGATGGCGTCGTCGGCCCGGCGTGCGTCCTCGGTGCGCTCCAGCAACTCCCGGCCGGCTTCGGTCGCCCGGACCGCGGTCGCCCGCCGGTCCCCGGGCACCGCACCGCGCTCGGCCAGTCCGCGCTCGACCAACGCGTCGACCACATCGGTCACCGAACGATTGGCCACCCGCAACCGATCGGCGAGCTCGGTCAACCGCACCGGCTCACTGGTCACGATCGCCCGCAGGGCACGGGCCTGATGCGGCGACAACTCCCACGGTTGCAGCAGCTCGACCCAGCGGTGCCGCATCCGGTGCGACGCCCGACGCAGCAACTCCCCCAGTTCGTCCTCCGGACCGAGGTCGCCCTCTCGGTGGTTCATGGGCGCCGCCTGCTTCATGGGCTCAGCGTAGCTGCGCCCGTCCAACCAGCTGATCCTCGATCACCGCGCCGAGCGCCTCGATGCCGGCCCGGATCTCCTGCTCGGTCGAGGTGACATAGCTCAGCCGCATCGTGTTGTGCCCGATCCCGGAGGCGAAGAACGGCCGGCCGGGAACGTAGGCGACGTTGCGATCCACCGCGGCCGCCAGCATCGGTTCGGTGTCGATGCCGGCATCGGTGGGCAACTGCACCCAGCAGAACATGCCGCCGTCGGGATCGGTACAAGCAACACCTGGGGGGAAGTTCTCGGCGATGGAGTTGATCATGACCGCGGCGCGCTTGCCGTACTCGGCGCTGATGATCTTGATCTGCCGTGGCAGCACGTCGTCCAGCAGTTCGGTGACGATCAACTGGTTCAGCGTCGGCGAGTGCAGATCCGCTGCCTGCTTGGCCATCACGAGCTTGTCGATCACCGGTCGCGGCCCCTGGACCCAGGCATCGCGCAGCCCAGGTGCGAGCACCTTGGAGAAGGTGCCGAGCATGATCACGTTCAGATCGTCGACCGGGGTGCCGTCGGCCAGCGCGAGCTCGAACAGGGTCGGCACCCGTTCGCCGCGGAACCGCAATTCGTTGTAGGGACCGTCCTCGAGGATGGTCACGCCGTGCCGCTTGGTGATCTCCAGCAGTTGCCGGCGGCGCTCGACCGACAGGGTGCGGCCGGTCGGGTTCTGGAAGGTCGGCACCAGGTAGATCAACTTGGCCGGCGTCGTACGAAGTTGATCTTCAAGCGCCTCCGGCACGACGCCGTCGTCGTCGGTGATCACCTCGACGAACCGCGGCCGGTAGGGTGCGAACGCCTGCAGCGCGCCGAGGTAGGTGGGCGACTCGACCAGCATCACGTCGCCCGGGTCGATCAGCACCCGGCCGAGCAGATCCAGACCCTGCTGGCTGCCGCTGGTGATCTGCACCTGGTCCGGTGCGAGCCCGCCGCGATCGGCGATCCACGTCCGCAACGGCAGATGTCCCTCGGTGGTCGAATACTGCAGCGCGGCCGGTCCATGGTCGGCGTACACCTTCTCGGTGGCCTCACGGATCTCGGCCAACGGGAACAACTCCGGCGCCGGCAGGCCGCCGGCGAACGAGATCACCTCGGGCCGCTGGGTGATCTTGAGGATCTCCCGAATCGCACTGGACGTCATCGCCTGCGCAGTCGCACTCACCCGGATCATGGCCGAATTCTGCCCGACTTGTCAGCCTCACGAGGCGCCATAACGCCTCGTGACGCTGACAACTCGGTGTGGAGTGCTCGGTATGTGAGAATCGCAGGCGTGACTTTGCGGATCAGCGTCATCGGTACGGGCTACCTCGGCACCACTCACGCGGCCGGGATGGCCGAGTTCGGGCACGAGGTGATCGGGGTCGACGTCGAGCCCGAGCGGGTCAAGCTGCTGAACTCCGGCCAGGCGCCGATGTACGAGGTCAACCTCGACCCCCTGCTGGAACGACACACCGCAAGCGGCCGGCTCCGCTTCACCACCGACTACGCCGACATCGCCGATTGGGCCGACGTGCATTTCATCTGCGTCGGCACTCCGCAGGCGCCGTCCGGCGCGGCCGACCTCGCCCAGATCAACTCCGTACGCGACGGGCTGGCGCCGTTGCTGACCAAGCCCACACTGATCGTCAACAAATCCACCGTCCCGGTCGGCACCGCGTCGGCATTGCGGCAGCAGATCCGTGCACTCGCCCCGGCTGGGGATGCCGTCGATCTGGCGTTCAATCCCGAGTTCCTGCGCGAGGGCCTTGCCGTCGAGGACACTTTGCGTCCGGATCGGATTGTGCTCGGCATCGAGGACGAGGTTTCCCTGGCGATCCTGGACCAGGTCTACGCGATCCCGTTCAGCGAGGACACGCCGCGGGTGATCACCAACTTCGCCACCGCGGAGTTGATCAAGAACGCCGCCAACGCGTTCCTGGCGACCAAGATCAGCTTCATCAACGCGATGGCGCAGCTCTGCCAGGCGACCGGTGGCGACGTCACCCAGCTCGCCGACGCGATCGGCTACGACAAGCGGATCGGCCGCGGCATGCTGAACGCCGGTCTCGGCTTCGGCGGCGGCTGCATTCCCAAGGACATCAGGGCTCTGGCCTACAGCGCCGACGAACACGGTGTCGATGTACTGAGCAACCTGATCGAGAGCGTGGAGAAGATCAACAACGGTCAGCGGGCCGAGGTCACCCAGCTCGCTGTTGATCAACTCGGCGGTTCGGTGGACGGCAAGCGGGTCGCCGTGCTGGGGGCGAGCTTCAAGCCGGGGACCGACGACACACGCAACTCCCCTGCCCTGACGGTGGCCGATCAACTGCATGCCCGCGGCGCCGAGGTGATCATCTTCGATCCGCAGGCCAAGCTGGCACCGCGGGAGAACTTCACCCAGGTCGACACCGTCGAGGCCGCCGTACGGGATGCGGACATCGTCCTGCACCTGACCGAATGGCCCGAATTCCGTAATCTCGACCCCGCCGCACTGGCGGACCTGGTGAAGACCAAGATCATCATCGACGCCCGCCTGAAGCTCAACCCCGCCACCTGGCACGTTGCCGGCTGGAAACTCGTACAACTAGGCCGCGCCGCCACCCTCTAATCCGACTTGTCAGCGTCTCGACGCGCTATAGCGCTTCCTAACGCTGACAAGTCGGAGATTCTGGGTACGCCCATCGAGATCAGGTCGGCCACCAACGGACCCGGCTCGAGCCGGACTTCGAACGCGGTGGCCCGTAACACCCACCGCCGGCTCACCACGACTCCACGCTCCCTGCGCATATCGGCCTCCCACTGGCTGACGTCATAGTGATGTCGGCCGTCAATTTCCAACACCAGAATCTCCCCGGTCGGCAGATCCCACTCGCAGTCGAGATACCGCCATTTCCCGCTCGCGTCCTTGCGCCGCACTTGGCGCTTGGGCGGCTGTAGACCGAATCGCCGGCAGACTCGGGCCATGTCGATCTCGCCCAGTGCCTGCGCACCTCCTGCAATGTCGACCAGCGCCAACCTCATGTAGCGCTTGTGCCGGACACGACCGACGCGACCGAGAGCCTCGTCGAGTTGCTCGACCGTGCAGAGCCGCTGCTGCACAGCCATCGCAAGCATCATGCAAGCGAACCGCGGCCACGGTTGCCATGCAGCGGCATCAACCACAGATCTCGCAACCGGGGTACACGGCAGACCGCCGATCACCGTGCCGTCTCCCGGACGGATTCGTCGCGACTCGTGTACTCGCACACCGGGCAGAGGTGTTGTGTGCCGACCCCTCGGAACGATCAGGTGGATCACTTCCCGTTCACGTGCGCGGCTTTCAAAGCCCGCTAGTTCCAGGGCTGTGTGACTACCCAGCAAGGACGCCGGACCCGCGTCCAACACGGCGGCCCACATCGTCTGCAGACGTCCGGGCGCGATGTTCTGCGTTATCACCACCGACTCGCCGATCGCCATCCATCGACGAGCGGCCAATTGCGCACGTACGAACGATGCCGTGACGCCAAGGTCTCGGAGTTGGTCACGGTGGACCGCACCTGCTTGCCGTAGTGCCGTCGCCGCCAGCCGCCGATCGCCCTCTGTACCCGGGAACATGGTCCGAAACTCTGCCGCAGTTCGCGCGGGACACCAGCCGAGTTATCCACACCCCCGAGTTGTCAGCCTTAAGAAGCGCTATAGCGACGTCTAACGCTGACAAGTCGGTTAGAGGAGGGCTTTGACGCGGGGCTCCAGGAGGTCGACCATGCGGGTGAAGCCGAGGTCGGTGGGGTGCGAGCTGTCCACGGTGCCCTCGTCGTCGTCGCCGAGAAGTTGATCATGGCCGAGGTAGTGCAGGTTGGTGTCGCCCTCGGCTCGCAGCAACCGGTACGCGGCCGCGAGCTCGGCGCGCCGGGCCCGGTGCGCGTCCAACACCTCGGTCCGGATCCAGGCGTTGGTCAGGGTCCGGTCCTCGATCAGCAGGATCGGCGTCCTCGGATGGTCAACGCGCAGGCGCCGGACGAAGGGTTCGGCCCGTTCGGCGACTTGCTCGGCCGTCATGTTCGGCAGGCAGTCGATCAGATAGACGGCAGGGTCGAGGTCGGCGAGCACGTCGGCCAGCTCGATCTCCATCTTGGCGTTTCCGGAGAAGCCGAGCCCGAGCACCGGCCGGTCGAGCCGTCGGCCCAGCTGCGCCGGCATCGCCATCCCGCATCGAGACGCCGCCGCGCCGTGCACGATCGAGGTGCCGTAATAGGCGATCGGGGCGACCGGATCGCGTTCCAGGATCTCCAGGCGGGATTGCTCCGGCACGCCGACGGCGATCTCGTCGGCCTGGTTGAACAGCGGCAGGTACAGCCGATATTCGCGCATCCCGTCGAAGGGGCGGATCTCCGACAGCAGGACCGCGGTGTTGGTGCCGCCCTCCGCCGGCGCGGCCCAGGAGGCCCACCGCAACCGGCCATGATCATCTTCGGCGTACAGGTCCAGCCCGCTGACCGAACTGGCCGGCATGTGCGGCATCGCCACCGGCCCGTCGGGCAGTGTCCATCGGGCGGCGATCTCGGTCGCGTCGGTCCGGAATCGGTAGTACAGCCCGGCCGACATCCGGCTGAGCCCCCAGACGACGTCCGGTACGACGCCCTCGGCCCGGGCCGGCAACCGGTCGGTCAGACGCTTGGTGTCCGATGCCGGCCAACCCCGTCCTTCGGGCTCGCCCAGTTCGTACCAGCGGTAGTCGTTCGGCACGGTGGCCACTCTCTTCCTCGAGGCTTGATCAACACGGATTCCGCGGGCCGGAGTTGTGGGGAGCCTCACGTCACCCAGCGCACTCCGCGCGGGCTCATCTTGCTAGCGTCGGCCCTGGTAGTCCAGTTGGTTCGAATAGTCCAGTCGGGTCTGGGTAGCCAGTCCGTAGCGGACGCGCCGCAAGCTGTTCCAGTCGAGCCAGTCGTCCGAAGCCCTCAAGGGAGATCCAGTCATGAGTCCCGCACCCGTCAAGGTCGCCGTCACCGGCGCTGCCGGTCAGATCTGTTACAGCCTGCTGTTCCGGATCGCCTCCGGTGAACTGCTCGGAGCAAACCAGCCGGTCGAGCTGCGTCTGCTGGAGATCACCCCGGCGCTGAAGGCGCTGGAGGGTGTGGTGATGGAGTTGGACGACTGTGCCTACTCGACGCTGGCCGGGGTCGAGATCGGCGACGATCCGAACCAGGTGTTCGACGGGGTCAATCTGGCCATGCTGGTCGGCGCTCGCCCCCGCAGCAAGGGCATGGAGCGCAGTGATCTGCTGGAGGCAAACGGCGCGATCTTCACTGCGCAGGGCAAGGCGCTCAACGATCATGCCGCCGACGACGTCAAGATCTTGATCACCGGCAACCCGGCCAACACGAATGCGCTGATCGCCAAGAGCAACGCCCCCGACATCCCGGCCAACCGCTTCAATGCGCTGACCCGGCTTGATCACAACCGGGCCAAGGCCCAGCTCGCCGCGAAGGCCGGGGTCTCGGTGAACGAGGTCAGCAACGTCACCATCTGGGGCAATCACTCGGCCACCCAGTACCCGGACGCGTTCAACGCCAAGATCGGCGGCAAGCCTGCGGCCGAGGTGATCAACGACCGAGCCTGGATCGAGAACGACTTCCTGCCGACCGTGCAGAAGCGCGGCGCGGCCATCATCGAGGCACGGGGCGCCAGCTCGGCGGCGAGCGCGGCCAACGCGACACTTGAGCACATGCGGGACTGGGTTTCCGGGACGCCGGCGGGCGACTGGGTGTCGATGGCGGTGCCGACCGACGGTTCGTACGGCATCGCCGAGGGCGTCGTGTCCGGTTTCCCGTGTGTGGTCAAGAACGGCGAGTACGAGATCGTGCAGGGCCTGGAGCTGGACGACTTCTCCCGGGCCAAGATCGACGCCTCGGTTGCCGAGTTGAACGAGGAGCGCGAGGCGGTCAAGAGCCTCGGCCTGATCTGAACCGCTGTGCGTTGATCGTCGTGGGAACCGATGCCGTGGCCAGGCTGAGAGCGAATTGACAGTACCTGCCGATAAGCTGAGAGCGCCCGGTTCCGACATGTCGGGCTTGTGACCCGCCGAAGGTGACTTCCGCGGGTCCATCCGACGCAAACGACGAAATGATGGCGGTATGAGTTCTCCCTACGGATCCAATCCCTACGGCGACAAGCCCGAAGACGGCTCGGGCGCCGACAACTCGGGGGCCGACAATTCGGGTTCGACCGGTTCGGGGTCGACCGGTTCGGGGTCGGGCCAGCCCGACTACGGCCAGCAGACGCCGTACGGCCAAGACCCGCAGTACGGGCAGCAGCAACAGCAGCCGTACGGACAGCAGCCTCAGCAGCCGTACGGGCAGCCGAGCGCCGGCGGCTACGGCAGCACTCAGTCGCCCTACAGTGCACAGCAGCCGCCGCAGTCCGACTACGGCCAGAGCTATCCCGGCCAGCAAGGAAACTACCCCGCCGGCAACGCCTATGGCGCCCAGCAGGGCAATGCCTACGGCGCGCAGCCTGGTTACGGCCCGTACGGTGCAGCCGCTCCGGTCAAGCATCCGCAGGCACTGCCGGCGATGATCCTGGGCATCATCTCGATCCCGTTCTCGATCGGCTGTGTCGGCCTGATCACCGGCATCATCGCGATCGTGCTGGGCAACAAGGCCCGCAAGGAGATCGACGCCAACCCGGCCGCGTACACCGGTCGGCAGCAGGCCAGTGCCGGGCTCTACTGCGGCATCATCGGCGTCGCGCTGCTGGTCGTCTGGGTGATCATCGGTCTGGCCGTTCGCGCCGGTTCCTAGGGCGTGTCCCAGTCCGTCGACGTCGTGTGGTCCCGGTCGGCTGTGACCCGCCGGGACCGTAGGCTTGAGGCCGCTCCAGCAGAAAGGCTCCGCCGATGGCCAGCGGTTACAGCCCCCAGGATCCGTACCAGCACGGACAGGCAGGCGATCAGTCACCGGCCGGCTACTACGGCCAGCCCCAGGGCCGGCCGGGTCCGGCGCAACCCTTCCAGCAGCAGGGATACCAACAACAGGGATTCCAGCAGCAGGGTCAGCCCTACCAGGGACAGCCGGTGCAAGGCCTTCCGACGCAACACGGGCAGCCCTACCCGCCGTATGCGATCGCGCCGGAACATCCGCAAGGCACCACCATTCTGGTCCTGGGCGTGGTCAGCATCGCGGTGCCGGTGATCGGCTTCGTCGCCTGGTACATGGGCCACAAGGTGCAACGGGAGATCGAAGAGACCGGCGCCACCTACAGCAATGTCGGCAACATCAACGCCGGCAAGATCATTGGCATGATCATGTCGATCCTGAGCATGGTCGGAATCGCGTTCTTCATCGTCTACATGATCTTCGTGTTGATCATGGTTTTCGGAGTGGCCGGATCGATGGGCTGATCGCCGCTGCGACGATCGGCTTGGTCGAGGCCCCGGGCAGTTGCTCGGGGCCTTTCCTTTCTGGTGTTGAGTTCTGGACCCGTTCAGTTCTGCGGGACCAAGATCGACAACGCGATGATCGCCGCCCCCATGCCGATCAGGATGATCACGTCGAAGAACCGGCTGCGTACGCGCAACAGGCCCGCCTTCGCGGTCGGCAACAAGAGACGTTCGAGCCCGCCGACCGCGAGGAACGCACCGACCACCAGACAGCCGAGCCGCCATTGACCGATGGCCACCAGCACCAAGCCGGCGATCATCCCAGCCACCACGACCGCCAGCGACACCATCTCTGTCGGGGTCAACTTCGGTGGTCGCGGCCGCCGGCCTTCGGGGTTCGCAGTCACTGCCAGCGCACCGTCCGGCCCTGCACCCACCAACGCTGCCGGGCCATTCGGGCGACGACCTGGACCAGCAACGCGCGCTCGCTGATCTTGATCCGTTCGTGCAGCGATTCCTCGTCGTCGTCGTCCAGCACCGGTACGGCGGCCTGGGCCAGGATGGCGCCGCTGTCCACGCCCCCGTCGACCAGGAACACGGTGGCCCCGGTGATCTTCACCCCGTACTCGAGCGCGTCGCGGGCGCCGTGCATCCCCGGGAAGCTCGGCAGCAGGGCCGGATGCGAGTTGATCATCCGGCCGCCGAAGCGCTCCAGGAAGGCCGGCCCGACTAGCTTCATGAAGCCGGCGCTGACCACCAGATCGGGAGCGTAGCCGTCGACGAGATCGCGCAGTCCGACGTCCCAGGCGTCGCGATCGGCGCCCTTCTTCAACCGGTGTACGAAGGTGGGAACGCCCGCTGCCTCGGCGCGTTCCAGCCCGGCGATCTTGCCGCGGTCGGCGCCGACCGCGACGATCTGAGCACCGAAGCCGGGATCGGCCTGGGCGTCGATCAGGGACTGCAACAGCGTGCCCGAACCGGACACCAGGACGACCACGCGGAAACCCACGTCCGGAAGCCTATCGGCATCCGAACCAAGCCCGAGATCGCGGCTCACTCGGCGTCCTCGAGAACCCGCGATCACCAGGTCCAAGGTTGGGCTGCTCGGTAGTGGCCGCGATGACGAGTGCTGCTCATGCGCCGTTCGGAAAGCAGGTACGGCCGGTTCGATCTCGTGCCTGGTGGGAAAACGGACGGGAAATAGGTTCGGGCCGGGATTCGATCTCGTGTTCGGTGGGAAAACGGACGGGAAGCAGAAGAGCGAATTCAGGCGGAGCGCCGTTGCTCGCTCGCGTCGTCGGCATCGTGGTCTGCATTGGAATCGCCCACGGCCACTGTTTCCTCGGTGTCGTCGACCTCTCCGACAGGGACATCCGCGTCGACGTCGGCGCGGTCGACTTCCCTGGACGCGGCGACCGCGCCCTTCCCGGCCCCGTCATCGACCGACTGCTCCGCGGCCGGAGAGCTCGAGGCCGTCGACCCGGCGTCGGTTCGCTGGGTGGCTTCTGCCGTCCGCGCGGAACGGCGGCGAAGGTGCGCGATCAGCCCGAACACCAGGCCGCAGATCAGCCCGGCCAGGCCGAGCAGCGTTCCGCTCATCACCAGCAGCTCCACCAGCCGGGGTCCGGTGCCGGCCAGCCGGCCGTCGCCGAGATCGCCACCGGTGAAGAACGCCAAGCCGGTGAAGACGAGTCCGGCGAGCAGTCCGGCCAACCCACCGACCAGCGCCGTCTCGTCGAAGCGGGCGGCCGGGCGGCGGCGTACCACGATCAGGGCGGCGACCGCACCGGCGACCACACCGGACGCCAGCCAGAACAGCCCGCGATCCGAGCCGGGTCCGGTGGCCGGCAGCGCACCCAGCGCCGGGATCGACGGCAGCAGGCCGAGGGTCACCCCGGACGGCGCGACGACCGACCCCTGCCCGATCGAGAATCCGGCGCCGAGGGCATAGCTGGCGCACCACACGATGATGTTCGGCAGGAACGCCGCCTGGGCCACCCACAAGGCGATGCCGCCGACCACCCCGGCGCCGAGACCTGCCGACAGCGCGGTGATCCGGTCCAGATGCAGCAGCACGCCGGTCACCAGTACGGCGATCCCGGCCAGCAGCAGCACGCCGACGGCGCAGGCCACTGCGAGCGGGACCGGCCGGGCCCAGCCCGGCAGTCGGTCCCACACCCGTACCCGCAGACCACGCACGCTGCCCCAGGTCGAGCCGACCACGGCGATCACGGCAGCGCCCAGAATCGCGTACGAGGTTTCGGCGCCCGTCGCCAACCCGACGGCGGCGACGGCCGCGGCATAGCTGACCGAGCAGAGTCCGACCGTGCCCAAACCGACGGCGCGTCGATGGGCAGGCTCGGGTGCGGCGTAGCGGACCGCGGCTCGGGCGAAGCGGCTGATCATGAACACGATCAGCAGGCTCATGCCGAGCGGAACCACCGACCAGGTCACCGAACCCAGCTGGGCCGGTGCTCCGTTGGCCAACAGCCACAAGGTGGTACCGACCTGCAGGGCGTCGCCGACCTCGCCGCGAGTGGCGGCCAACCAGCCGACCACGCTCAGGCCGGCCACGATCACCCATCCCGCGAGCGCAGTCGCCAGCCCACCGGCGACGGCGACCAGCTGCCAGCCGTAGCGCGGACCGGTCGGCTCGGATTGTTCGCGGCTGATCGGCTCGGTCGGTTCGGTCGCGGTCAACCGGACATCGGGAGCAGGGCGCCGGGAACGCCCGGGACGGCGCGGTGAAAGCAGAGAGGCCATGGCCCGTCCATGCTCACCCAGCCGATCTGTCATTCCCATCAGACACGCCCGAAGCCGGCCGGCCAAGAAAATCCGGCCCCGTACGGAGCAATTCATCCGCACCGATCCAACAGGTACAGTTCAACCGGCCGCGTCGCGGCGGCAGCAGTGAAGTTCAGTCAGCAGCAGGGAGTTTCGTCGGAGCATGGGCCCCAGCGAACGGAGCGAAAACCGACCACGCCGGGGACGCGGCGACGACGAATCCGCCGAGGATTCCGAGCAGACCCGGCCGGCACGTCGGCACCGGTCGGATGCCCCAGATTTTCGGCCGGCCGGGACATCGGGCACCGATGCACCCGGCAGCGCTACCCCGGCTGATGCCGAGGTCGGCGCAACCGAAGCCTCCGATGCTTCCACCTCCGAGGATGCTTCCACCTCCGAGCCCGCTGCCCCGAAACCCGAGACGACCAAGCCTGAGCCCCAGAGCACCGAGCAAGCTGTCGCCGAGGCACAGCGCGCGGAACGGATCGCCGAGCTGCGCGAGCTCAGGGACTCGGTCACCGGGAAGCACGGGTTGTCGCAGAAATCCGATCGCCCCGACGTCGGGCATCGGCGCAACGTGGCCGAGCTCGAGGCCGAGCCGCACCGCGGCCGACGAGTCGGCCTGATCGTGGGCGCGGTCGCCATCGTGGTCGCGGCAGCGGTGGTCGCGGGGTTCCTCACCGTGGGCAACAAGCCGACTCCGGCGGCCCAGTCACCGGCAACAGCCGCCACGACGTCGGCCCCGACCAGCATGATCAGTGCGCAGACGATGCTGTCGCCGAACTCCCTGAACCAGGTCATCGACGAGAAGTGGAAGGTCGACAACGACCAGCCCGCCGGCGACGACAACGCGCCGGTGCCGGCCTGCCTGAGCAACCTCCCCGACGACGGCCCGAAACCGTCCAACGCCCGGGTCCGCACCCTGACCGCCGACGGTGCAGGAGATCCGGCGGCGCTGCATCTGGCTCAGGCGTACAAGTCGGCCGAGGACGCGACCGAGGCGTTCGCGCTGCAGTCCAAGGCGCTCGGCGAGTGCAACCTGAAGGGCAGCTACATCTCCGACGCCCGGGTGATCACCGGCCTCGGCGACCAGGCCACCGGGATCGCGTTGTCCGACGACCTCAAGGACAGCTACCGCGCCGTCGTACTCAATCGGACCGGGCGGGTGATCAACGTGGTCGACGTCACCGAAAGCAAGCAGGCGCCCGACCTCGGCAAGACGGCCCAGGCGGTCGGCCAGCTGACCGACACCCAGTGCACGATCGCGGTCGGAGTCTGCGCCAGCGACCCGTCGATCACCCCTGGGCCGCCGCCGATCGGAGGCGATCAGCCGGGATTCCTGGCGCTGGCCGACCTTCCGCAGCCGGTCAACGGCAAGGGCACCTGGGGTGGGCTGGAGCCGGGATCGCCCGCCGACGTGACCACCTCCGGCTGCGAGAACGTCGACTTCGGCACGCTCGCGGCGGACAACCGGACCGCCCGCAGCTACGTCCTCACCGACAAGCCGAAACAGATGCCGAAGACCTTCGGGTTGGATCAGATCGTGCTGAGCATGAGGAACAACAAGGACGCCACGTCCGAGGTGAAACAGATCGTCGACAACCTCAAGTCCTGCGGGGATCGGCTGCCGACCGCGTCGGTCAGCGATTTCACCAAGGTCACCGGCCGAGGCGCCGACAACACCGAGGTCGCCGGCACCGTCGCCCTGGTGAACCAGAAGGTGTCGGCCGACGAGACCTCCCGCTACCGGGTCGGTGTCGTCGCCGCCGGCGACAAGCTGATCTACACCTTCCTGCCGCGGCAGGGCGACTGGGACTTCACGAGCGATCAGTGGCAGACCGTCACCGTACGCGCCGGACAGCGCGCCACCCAGGTCCGCTGAGCCGCGTCGATCATCCCGACTGTTCGGCTCGGAGTGCCGGATAGACAGCCAGCGGTTTTTCGCCCGGCCAGCGCCGGGTGAGCTCGGCGAGCAACCGCTGCGCAACGCCCCGCAGCCCGGGAACCGCCCCGGTCCGCTCGGCGAAGCCGACGAAGACCTGCAGCCTGCTGAGCTCTCGCGCCCGGACGCTGGCGATCCCCCAGGTCCGCGACTCGGTCAGCACGCCGGCGAAAGTCCACTCGAAGGAGGCAATCAGCCAGTACGCCATCAGCCGGCTGACCGCATCGTCGTACAGCCGATCGTCGGCGGCCTCCGGGACGCCGGCGATCAACTCGGCCCGGTACGCCGCCGCAACCTCCTCCTCGACCGCGGATGGAAGCCGATTGCAGCACCAACAGGTGGGAAACGGCAGCTGAGGATAGAGCCCGTCCAGCAGGGCATGGCCCGGCCGGGCGAATTCGAAGTCGATCAGTCGTACGCCATCGAGTGCGACGATCACGTTGTCGGGACACGAGTCACGGTGGACGAGGACCGTGAACGGTCCCGGTTGGGAGACCGACGTGCGAACGGCGTCCAGTTCGGCAACCGCCTGCTCGTCGAGCCCCGGTAATCCCAATTCCCGCAGTTGGTCGCCGAGGCCACGAATTCCACCGTCAAGGGCTTCGGCGTGCGCTTGCAGCGCTCGGTCACTGTGAAGCTCGATCGGAGCGCCCAGTTCGGTGACCACCTCGTCCCAGATCTGCATCCGGCCGGCAGTCGCGGCGTGCAGCGCACCCAGGCGGCGTGCGTAGGCCACCAGTGAGCTGCGAGCCGCCGGCCCGTTCTCTCCCAGCAGGGCTCCGGCCAGATCGGGCGCGCTGCCCAGGTCCTCGAAGATCATCAGGCCGAGTCGGGAATCGACGCCATGGCATCGCGGCACGTGCTCACCCGGGGCGATTCGGGTCAGGAACATCGCCGCAGTCGCCTCCTGATAGAACCGCCGCCGAAGGTCGTCCGCGGCCTCCGGGACATCGAATCCGACCGTCTGCTTGACGATGAACGTGGTGCCGGCCGCGGGGCCGTCCGTGGTCCGGACCCGGACGACCGTGTTCCGCCGGTCCTTCTCGGACAGTCGTTCGACCAGGTCCACCGGTTTGCCCAACAGGTCGCCGACCGCGGCGAGCAACATGTCCACGCGGGAATTATCGCAGTGAGCCGATAGCCTCTGGCCATGGCGCAGGTCAAGATCTACGGTTCTCGAGGAATCTGGCAGGACCGGCGGCGCGAGGTCTCGGACCTCGTGCACGCCGCCCTGATCAAGACCTGGCAACTGCCCACCGAGAAGCGGTTCCACCGATTCCTGTTGCTGGACGACGGTGACCTGATCGCACCCCGCTCGGCCGACTACCTGATGATCGAGATCATTTGCTTCGACGGCCGATCCGACGAGGCCAAGAAGAAGTTGATCATGGAGCTGTACGGGGCCGTCGCACCGGCACTCGGACTGGCCGAAGATGATCTTGAAGTCGTGATCATCGAGAGCCCGAAGCAGAACTGGGGCATCCGGGGTGTCGTGGCCGACGAATTGAAGCTCAGCTACCGGGTCGAGGTCTGATCCCAACTCCGGCCGGGCGATCCCGGATCGATCGCGGAGCTGCGACATCGGTGAGCACGTCGGCCACACCAGCACCACAGGCTCGTCCGGCCACCGGGCCACCGGTGCAACGAACCCATTCCTGGACGGCCGGATCGGCGTTGGCAACGGTCGCCGCTGCGAACCCGTACCGACCGTCCAACATCGGCTTGTCGTTGAAGTTGTCGCCGAAGGCCAGGACGTCCTGGGCCGCAACGCCGAAGTGTCGGGACAACGCGAGCAACGTTGTCCCCTTGTCGCAGGCCCGGTCGTAGATGTGGACGATGGTGCCGTTGCAGTTCGCTGCCAGCGGGCCACCGGCCAACCGCGGCTCGAGCCAGTCCAGCAGTTCCAGCGCCTGCTCGGCTGACTGGAAGGTGAGCCACCACATCCCGCGGGCCCGGCCGGCGCGTGGATCGCTGGGCCGGCAGCTCCACCCCCGACCCGCGGACTGATCTTCGAGCCGTCGGCACCACTGCTCGGCCATCGGCTCCAGCGCAGTCCAGCGCCGCTGGACGTCGCTGTTCCACGGCTCCAGCGGCCGCAGTTCCGGACGTCCGCCACGGCCCGATTCATGATCAACCAGCTGGACCCAGCGTTCGTCGCCGATCAGCGCGTCGAAGCAGAGAAGTACGTCGTGCCGGACGAGCAGCTCGGCCTGGAAGTCGGTCGATCGGCCGGAGTTGATCACACACCGGACTCCCGCATCGCGTACGGCCCGGATGGCCGCCAGGCACTCGTCGGCAATCGTGTCGCCGTTCTCCAAGATCGTTCCGTCCAGGTCGAACGCGACAAGTTCAATCGACACTGCTGCACTCCGTCACACAGCGGCCGTGCCGCCGACCGGAGTCGGCAACACGGCCGTGGCTGATCTTCAACTAGTTGATCATCGAGAAGGGAAGTTGATCTTGGACCGGTCTACCCGTTCAAGATCGAACGCATCAGTTCGGCTGTCTCCGAAGGCGTCTTGCCGACCTTGACCCCGGCCGCCTCCAGCGCGACCTTCTTCGCCTCGGCGGTACCGGACGAGCCGGACACGATGGCGCCGGCGTGACCCATGGTCTTGCCTTCCGGTGCGGTGAAGCCGGCCACGTAGCCGACCACCGGCTTGGTCACGTGCGCCTTGATGTATTCGGCTGCCCGCTCCTCGGCGTCGCCACCGATCTCGCCGATCATCACGATCGCCTTGGTGTCCGGGTCAGCCTCGAAGGCCTCCAATGCGTCGATGTGGGTGGTGCCGATGACCGGGTCGCCGCCGATGCCGATGGCGGTGGTGAAGCCGAAGTCCCGCAACTCGTACATCATCTGGTAGGTCAGCGTGCCGGACTTCGACACCAGACCGATCGGGCCCTTGCCCGCAATGGTGTGCGGCGTGATGCCGGCCAGCGACTCCTCCGGAGTGATGATGCCCGGGCAGTTCGGCCCGATGATCCTGGTCTTCTTACCGATCGAGTAGTTGTAGAACTCGGCCGAGTCCTTGACCGGGATGCCCTCGGTGATGATCACCAGCAGACCGATCTCGGCATCGATGGCCTCGATCGCGGCGTCCTTGGCGAAGGCCGGCGGGACGAAGGCGACCGACACGTCGGCGCCGGTCTTCTCCATCGCCTCGGACACCGAACCGAAGACGGGCAATTCGGTGCCGTCGAAGTCGACGGTGGTGCCGGCCTTGCGGGCGTTCACGCCGCCGACGATGTTCGATCCGGCCTGCAGCATCAGCCGCGTGTGCTTGGAGCCCATCCCGCCGGTCATGCCCTGCACGATGATCTTGCTGTCAGCGTTCAAAAAGATCGACATGGTTCGTGATTCCTCTTTCTGTCAGCCGATCAGCGGGCGGCGAGCTCGGCGGCCTTGGCCGCGGCGCCGTCCATCGTGTCCACCTGGGTCACCAGCGGGTGATTCAACTCGTTCAGGATCGCGCGGCCCTTGTCCACGTTGTTCCCGTCGAGGCGGACGACCAGCGGTTTGGTGGCGCTGTCGCCGAGGATCTCCAGCGCACCCTTGATGCCATTGGCGACCTCGTCGCAGGCGGTGATACCGCCGAACACGTTCACGAACACGGTCCGGACCTGCTCGTCGCCCAAGATCACGTCCAGCCCGTCGGCCATCACCTGGGCGTTGGCACCGCCGCCGATGTCGAGGAAGTTGGCCGGCTTCACACCGTGCTTCTCACCGGCGTACGCGACCACGTCGAGAGTGCTCATCACCAGACCGGCGCCGTTGCCGATGATGCCGACCTCGCCGTCCAGCTTGACGTAGTTCAGGCCCTTGTCCTTGGCCTTGACCTCGAGCGGGTCGGTGGAGACGTTGTCCACGAGCGCAGCGTGATCAGGATGGCGGAAGGCGGCGTTCTCGTCGAGGGTGACCTTGCCGTCCAGCGCGATGATGTCGCCGGCACCGGTCTTCACCAGCGGGTTGACCTCAACCAGGGTGGCGTCCTCGCCGGTGTACACGTCGTAGAGCTTGATCAACACCGGAGCGATCTTGGCGCCGATCTCGGAGTCGAAGCCGGCCTGCCGTACGATCTCGCGGGCCTTCGCCTCGTCGATGCCGACCACCGGGTCCACCGGCACCTTGGCCAGTGCCTCGGGACGCTCGACGGCGAGCTGTTCGATCTCCATCCCGCCCTCTTTGGAGCACATGGCGAGGTAGCGACGCTCGGCGCGGTCCAGCAGCACGGAGAAGTAGTACTCCTCGGCGATGTCGGCACCTTCGGCGATCATCAGCTTCTTGACCACGTGGCCCTTGATGTCCAGGCCGAGGATCTCCTCGGCGCGGGCGGCCGCCTCGTCCGGGCTCTTGGCGATCTTGACGCCGCCGGCCTTGCCTCGTCCGCCGGTCTTCACCTGGGCCTTGACCACCACAACGGGGCTGCCCAGTTCGGCGGCTGCCGACTTCGCCTCGTCCGGTGTCGTCGCGGTGATCCCCCGCAGTACGGGGACGCCGTGCGCCTCGAAGACATCACGCGCTTGGTACTCGTACAAGTCCACCGCGCTCAACCTCACTCTCTTAGGTGTGCCTGCGGTAGCAGACGGCGGCAGCCTAACGCGCAGTGAGTCGCCGGACCGAGCAGGGTCGCCGGTGGTCGCGAGCCACTCGAGGTGAGGAGTCAGAGGGTCGCTTGATGCTTGACGTTGGTCCGGACCCAATCGACGATCTCGTCCATCCGAGCGCCCGGGGTGAAGATTCCGGTGACCCCCAGCTCGGCCAGCGCCCGCCGATCCTCCTCGGGGATGATGCCGCCGCCGAAGACCACGATGTCGGTCGCCTCGTTCTCCGCCAGCAGCTCCATCACCCGGGCGAACAAGGTCATGTGGGCGCCCGACAGCACGGACAGGCCGATCCCGTCGGCGTCCTCGGCGATCGCGGTACGGACGATCTGTTCGGGGGTCTGATGCAGGCCGGTGTAGATGACCTCCATGCCGGCATCTCGCAGTGCCCGGGCGATCACCTTGGCGCCGCGATCATGGCCGTCCAGGCCGGGCTTGGCAACCACGATCCGCAGCTGAGGCCCGGAACTCGACCCTGTTTCCATGCGACGAGAGGCTACTCCGCAGAACCGTTCGGGTGACAGGATGGGCGGTGCCGGCAGTCACCTCACTGCCGGTCCGGGCCATCGCTGGTTCACGGCAGGCCGAGGCCTGGTAGGAGGGGTTCGCGTTGCGCACTGCATCCGGCGCTGGGACGCTGCATCGCCAGTGGCGTCGATTTCGCCGAGCGCTTCGGCTGCCGCATCTGCGTGCCCTGCTGTCGCGTTGGGTACGAGTCTGGCTGCCCGCCTGGTTCGCCGCGGTGCTGATCGCCGGGGCCGGCGTGACCGTCGCGGCGATCACCGACCTGACCGCGCCGCCGCGCTCGGCGGCCACCCAGCAGGTCGTCCGGCACCCGGCTCCGCTGGCGCAGTACGACCGCAACTTCGGGGCCGCACCCCAGATCCGGCTGAACACGCCCGCTCAGAACCGGTTGGTGGCCGTGCAACGGCACTATCAACTCGCCGGCGAACAACAGATCATCGCCGAGACGGCGTTGAAGAGCTACGCCGCCGAACGCCGCCGGGCCTTGCGGCAAACCGCGGCACGCACCCAGCACGCGCAGGAGAAGATCTTCGCCGAGCGTGAGCAACGTCGGATCCGGGCGATGGTGGCTCGCGAGTTGGCCGAGCGGCTGCGCCGGGAACAGGCGGCGGCCGAGGCAGAGGCGGCGCGGCAACGTGCCGCCGGTGCCGAACCTCCGGCCGATGCCGCCGCAGCGGGCGCCACCGCGTCCCTGTCCAACGAGAACGGCACCACCCAGGTCGGGACGGTCGACGGCGCCACTCCACCCGGCCAGGACGGCATTCCCTTCGGTCGCGTGGTCGGCGGGGTGATGCCGGTGGCGTCGGGAACGATCGGCGCACGCTTCGGTGCGTACGGGTTCTGGTCGAGCTACCACACCGGAGTCGACTTCCGCGCCGGCTTCGGCGAACCGGTCCACGCCGTGGCCGCCGGAGTCGTGACCTACGCGGGCAACAGCGGTGACTGGGCCGGCAACCACGTCGCCATCCGGCACGCCGACGGCGTCAGCACCATGTACTCACATCTGTCCGACATCGAGGTGTCGCCCGGTCAGCCGGTGGCCGCAGGGCAGGAGATCGGACGTGTCGGCCAGACCGGGCGGGCGTTCGGCCCGCATCTGCATTTCGAGGTCTACCCGCCGGGGATCCGGCCGGGAGACGTCTACCGCGCGGTCGATCCGCTCCCCTGGTTGAACAGCATCGGCGTCCATCCGCGTTGATGGTCGGAATCATTCGTCTGCTGCGGGAAGTCTGCACAGCAACCGCAAGCGCTTGCCAAGATGTCCTCAAGACTCTCCCCTGAGGTTTGGCGGCCCGTTACTCATCCGTTATGGTCATCGGGTGCCTGCCGCCTGTGGGGGTCAGTCTCGGGCGTTCGGCACAGTCATCAGGGCCAACTTCGTACGCCGAAGCGGTGTCGATTGCGGCCTGCCGCCGACCAAGGAGAACGTCCCGCGTGCGATCGCAACAGCGCAAGCGTGTCCCGTTGCTGAAGAATTTCCCGACGGTGACCGGCGCCAGAGCCTTTGGGACCGCCAAGCGGACGCGGGCCCGCCGGGCGATCGAAGAACTCGAGAAGGACAAGCGGGGCTGGATCCGGCACGGCATCGCCGCGCTGGCGATCGCCGGTCTCGGTCTCGGAGCCGCCGGCGCGGTCGCCCTGACCGGTTCGGCCAGTGAACTGTCCGGTGGCTCGACCACCGGCGTGACCGTGGCGTCGAGTTCGTCGGACGCCGGCGTGACCGCGGTCGGCAACCGGTCGGATCAGACCAGCCGGTCGGTGCAGCGGAAGTCGCTGTCCGCTTCCCAGACCTCCAACACTGACGGGCCGCTGGACGGCACGGTCGACATGTCTGCTCGTCGGGACGCCCAGAAGAACGCCAAGGTCACCGACACCAGCAGCCAGAACGACGCCGCCAGCAAGGCCGGCGAGCAGCGGGCGAAGGCCCTGCAGGACGCGTCGAAGTCGTCGCAGAAGCTCTCCAGCAAGCTCAGCAAGGAAGAGCGCGAGCGCGGGCAGGTAGCTGCCGACAACGCCACCACCGGCGCCAACACCACCGGCAGCGGCGACACCGGGAACGCCACGACGGCCGCCGGCACCGACAGCCAGGATCTGACCAGCTCCAGCACCGGCGACGGGCATGCGACCCTGCCGGTGGCGAAGGGCTCGTACAACATCGCGGCGACCTTCGGTCAGTACGGTTCCTGGGCCCGCTACCACACCGGCATCGACTTCGCCGCCCCGATCGGTACGCCGATCCACGCGACCGGCAACGGCGTGATCACCAATGCCGGCATCGGTTCGGCCAGCAGCTGGGCCGGCAACTACGTGACGATCAAGTTCGCCAACGGCCAGCAAATGCTGTTCGCGCACATGTCCTCGGTGTCGGTCAGCGCCGGCCAGCAGGTGACCGCCGGTCAGCTGATCGGACACGTCGGCCAGACCGGCCGCGCCTTCGGTCCGCACACCCACGTCGAGCTCTACCCGGCCGGCGTCACCCCGGGCGACGTCTACAGCGCGATCAACCCGGCCATCTGGTTCCACGCCCACGGTCTGAACCCGTAACCACCGCCCGACCCGGCACAGCCGCACCACGTACCGCACGCCGCACCGGCTGCACCCGGTGCGGCGTGCGGTAACTGGTGCGGCTGATTGCGTTACCGCGGAACGGGTGCGCTGCCGCTGTTTCTCAGAGCTTTTCCAGCGGCGCGTGCCGCAGCGAAAGCCGCTTCACGCCCGAGGAGCCGAAATCCACGTCGGCCTTGGCGTTCTCGCCGGCACCGGAGGTGGCGATCACGCTGCCCATGCCGAAGACCGAGTGCAGCACTCGATCGCCGGCCTGCAGGGACGGGATCTCCTTCTTCTTCGGCAGGCTGCTGCCGAAGCCGACGGTGTTGCGCCAGCGCGCGGTTGCCTCGTCCTTGGCCCGTTCCCGCTCGTACGAGGTGGCCGACGACGACCGCCAACTGGTCACCGCACCCTCGGTACGCCGCCAGTCGATCAGGTCGACCGGGATCTCGGCCAGGAATCGGCTCGGCGGGTTGTGCTGCGGCGCACCCCAGGCGGAACGGACGATGGCCCGGCTCAGGTAGAGCCGCTTGCGGGCCCGGGTCAGCCCGACATAGGCGAGTCGGCGTTCCTCCTCCAACTCGGCGCGCTCCCCCAGCGCGCGCTGGTGCGGGAAGATCCCGTCCTCCAGGCCGCCGAGGAAAACGGTGTCGAACTCCAGCCCCTTGGCCGTGTGCAAGGTCATCAGGGTGACCATCCCGCCGGACTCGCCGTCGGAGTCCGGGATCTGATCGGCGTCGGCCACCAGCGCCACCCGCTCCAGGAACGCGCCCAGCGACACATCGGGTTGGGCCGCCCCGGCGCCCAACTCGAACTCGGCCCCGGTCAGTTGATCGGCCTCCGGCCCGACCTGCACCTCGTCCAGGATCGACCCGGAACCCGAACCCGCATCCACCGATTCGGAGCCGACTCCCACGGGTCCTGAGCTTGTCGAAGGACCGGAATTCTCCTCCAGCGCGAACAACCCCTCGGCGAAAAGACTGTCGGCCGGTGCGGGATCGACGCGCGGACCGCGGTGCTGCGGCTCGGTGTCCTGTGGAGCCTGAACCGTCTCAACCGTCGGCGGCAGCTCGGTGGCGAGGATCGGTTCGGTGCTCAGCGAGGACAACCCCCCGCCCTCACCGCCGCTGCCCAGCGGCGTGGTCCCGCCGGCGGCGACGAACTCCCGCGCCACCGCCACCAGCTCGACCAGGTTCTCCAGCCGGGTCTCGTCCTGCGGATCGGTCGAGGCGTGCAACTCGGCCAGGTAGCCCGAGTCCTGCAGCACCGTGGTCAACACCTCGTCGGCCGGCGCGTTGTCGGCGACCAACCGCTCGCACTTGTCCATGAACGCGGTGAAGGAGGCGATCTGCTTGGCCGACCGGGTGGCGAGTCCCGCGATCTCGTCGACGTGCCGCAGCGCGTCGCCGAAGCTGATCCGATGCTCGGCCGCGTACGCCTCCACGGCCGCCTCGGCCCGATCACCGATGCCGCGCTTGGGCACGTTGAGGATCCGCCGGACCGAGACGTCGTCGCTGCGGTTGGCGATGGCACGCAAGTAGGCGATCGCGTCGCGGATCTCGCGCCGCTCGTAGAAGCGGACGCCGCCGACGACCTTGTACGGCAACCCGACCCGGACGAAGACCTCCTCGAACGCGCGGGACTGAGCGTTGGTCCGGTAGAACACCGCGACGTCGCCGTACTTGATCTTGCCCTGATCGACCAGCGCGTCGATCTCACCGGCCACGAACTGGGCCTCGTCGTGCTCGGAATCGGCCACGTAGCCGACGAGCTTGTCGCCGGCTCCGGCGTCGGACCACAGCCGCTTCTCGGTACGCCCCTGGTTGCGCGAGATGACCGCGTTGGCCGCGTCCAGGACGTTCTGGGTGGAGCGGTAGTTCTGCTCGAGCAAGATCGTTTCGGCGCCCGGGAAGTCGGACTCGAAGTCGAGGATGTTGCGGATGGTCGCGCCGCGGAAGGCGTAGATCGACTGGTCCGAGTCGCCGACCACCATCAACTCCGCCGGGGCCGCCGCCGGACCGTCCTCGACCTGCGCCGGACTGTCCTCGACATGGCCGCAGAGCTGGCGGATCAACTCGTACTGGGCGATGTTGGTGTCCTGATACTCGTCGACGAGGACATGCCGGAACCGGCGCCGGTACTGCTCGCGGACCTCGGGGAAGGCCTGCATCAGGTGCACGGTCGTCATGATCAAATCGTCGAAGTCCAAGGCGTTCGCGGCGATCAGACGCTGCTGATATTCCTTGTACGCAGCGAGATAGCCCTCCTCCAGCGGCGTGCTCACTTTCGAACTCGCCGAGTCGGTGTCGACCAACTCGTTCTTGCAGTTGGACACCCAGTTCAGCACCGCGCGCGGCGGGAATCGCTTCGGGTCAAGGGAAAGGTCGCGACAGACCAACTGCATCAGCCGCTTCGCGTCGGCGTCGTCGTAGATCGAGAACGTACGGGCCATGTTGAATCGGCCGATCTCCGAACGCAGGATCCTGACACACGCGGAGTGGAAGGTGGACACCCACATCAACTTGGCCCGGTTGCCGATCAGCTCCTGCACTCGATCCCGCATCTCGGCGGCGGCCTTGTTGGTGAAGGTGATGGCGAGGATCGACCCCGGATGAACCTTCCTTTCGCCAACCAGGTAGGCGATCCGGCGGGTCAGCACCCGGGTCTTGCCCGATCCCGCGCCGGCGACGACCAGCACCGGCGCGCCGGTGTGCAGCACGGCCTGCCGCTGCTGAGGATTCAACCCCGCCAGCAGATCCTGCTTGCGCTGCTTCTTGTCCCGCGCGGGCCGGCCGGCCTCGGGAAACAACGCATCATCCGACGATTGCCGGTGTCGTGCCCCGTCGTCCCGCGAGCTGTCGGCGGACCGTCGCGACCGCACGGATCTCTCGGAAGACCCGGTTTCCTCGGAAGCTGATGCACTGCTCATGACCGAGTCAGCCTAGCCGCGTACGCCGACATCCTCCGACTGCGGTCGGCGGCACCGGTGTCCGCCCCGCCGTCCTGCCGAGCGTCTAGGCTGACGCCATGAAGTTGGGACGGCTGCCGGTGCGGAAGATCATCAAGCGATCCGTGCTTGCCGTGGCAGCCGTACAGGGTGCGACGCTCGGCGCGTTGGCGATCACCGACCACCGCCGCAAGAAGAGCCGTCGGCACGTCGTCTTTCCGCGCGTGCCGCCGCGTTCGGTGACCACCGGCGGTTCGGAGGTCACGCTCTACACCTACGGCGAGGACCTGTACGCCGACATGCTCGGCGCCATCCGGCAGGCCAGGCTACAGATCTACTTCGAGACGTTCATCTGGAAGGCCGACCCGGTCGGCTTCGAGTTCAAGCAGGCGCTGCTGGACGCGGCGGAGCGCGGCGTACGGGTCTACATCGTCTACGACGAGTTCGCCAATCTGGTCGTCCCACGAAGCTTCTTCCGCTTCCCGAAGCATCCGAATCTGCGGGTGAAGCCGCATCGGCTGATCGGTTTCGGATTCCGCTGGCCGCGGCAGACCGGGCGCGATCACCGCAAGCTGCTGGTGGTCGACGACGACGTCGCCTTCATCGGCGGTTACAACATCGGCAGCCTGTACGCGACGAACTGGCGCGACACCCATGCCCGGCTGACCGGCGACATCGTCTGGGACATGCAGAACGCGTTCATCGACTACTGGAACCTGTTCCCTCGGCGGCGGCTGCCGCAGCTGCCCGATACCGGCGGGCTCGTCTGGCAGCCGAACATCCGGCTCTACCGGAATGTGCCGAAGAACCTGGTCTTCCCGATCCGCGGCATGTATCTGGATGCGATCGACCGGGCCAGTCATCACATCTACCTGACCCACGCCTACCTGATCCCGGACGAGGACATGGTGCGGGCGCTGTTGCAGGCGGCCGATCGTGGCGTCGATGTGCGAATCATCGTCCCCGAGGAGTCCAACCACATCGTCGCCGACTGGTTGTCCCGCGGCTTCTACAGCCAGTTGCTGCGCGGCGGCGTACGACTCTTCCTCTACCAGGGTGCGATGGTGCACGCGAAGACGGCCTGCATCGATGGGCAGTGGTCGACCATCGGCACCGCCAACATCGACCGATTGTCCCTGCAGGGCAACTACGAGATGAACATCGAGGTGTTCTCCGACGCGGTGGCCGGTCAGCTGGAGGAGATCTTCGCGATGGATTCGAGCAACTGCCGCGAACTCACCCTGGACGAGTGGCACAGCCGGCCGGCGATGGTGAAATTCAGCGAATCCGTGCTCACGCCGTTCCGCCCCCTCCTCTGAGACCTTTCCTGATCCGACTTGTCAGCGGCAGAAGGCGCCATAACGCTCTCTGACGCTGACAGGTCGGAGTCTGGATGGGCGATTCAGGCGGACACGGTCTCGACCGGGCGGTCGGCGGAGTCGTCCTTGTTGCGGCGATTGCGGGCGATGACGAAGACCAGGCCGGCGACAGTCACCACGAAGAGACCGATGTAGACGATCCAGCGGGTGCCGGAGTCGACGTCCGCGGACTTCATCAAGGTACGAGAGTTGGTCAGCAGGATGATCCCGGCGACCGCGATCCCGAGCAGGTGGGCCGGCGCGATCCGGACCAGATACGCGGCGATCGGGGCGGCGATCACGCCGCCGATCAGCAGCGCCAGCGCGAGTCCCCAATGGATGCCCTGCGAGCCCAGCGCGATGATGAAGCCGAGGCTGGCGGCGGCACTGACGACGAACTCGGCGGTGTCGATCGAGCCGATCACCTTGCGCGGCTCCATCCGGCCGTCGGTCAGCAGCGCCGGGGTAGCCACCGGTCCCCAGCCGCCGCCTCCGGTGGCGTCGACGAAGCCGGCGAACAGTCCCAGTGGGGCCAGCAACTTCAGCCCCGGGTTGCCGCGCAGCCGTGGCTTGATGCCGATCAGGAAGCGAATGAAGATGTAGACGCCGAGCGCCAGCAGGATGCCGCACATCACCGGTTCGGCTGCTTCGGTGGACAGGTTGGACAGCACCGTGGCGCCGATGAACGAGCCGATCGCGCCCGGCAGCGCGATCCGCGCCACCACCCGCCAGTCGACGTTCTTCAGTCTCCAGTGGGAGATGCCGGAGGCGATGTTGGTGCCCATCTCCGACAGGTGTACCGATGCCGATGCCGCCGCCGGGGTGAGCGCGGCGACGGCGACCAGCAAGCTGCTGGAGGTCACGCCGTACCCCATCCCGAGCGCGCCGTCGACGAGCTGTGCGAGTAGTCCGACCACAGCGACCACGATGAGTTTGCGCATGGTTCCCCGGCCTTCCGTTGCTGATCTCGTTCTCGTCCGGATCGTTCTCGTACCGAACAATCCCTACCGTAGTGACTAACCCTACGGGTTGACTAGGACTTTGCCAGAATCCAGCAGCGTGTCGCCCGGATGACCGGATGTTGATACCTCACTCTCATCCGGATCCGCGAGTTTGCGGTGCAGCGTCGCTCGGTGAGCCACGGCACCGCCGACCACTACTCCGCGATCGCTGGAGAACGTACGGCCCCGACGCCGGACCCGGACCCCGGCACCAAACCCAGCTCCGGCCGGAAAACGAACACTCCCGCTCTGCCCGCTCATCTTCCAACTGTGCGGTTGAATTCGTGCGACTCGCGGTCGCAGAGATCAGGGTCGGGGAGGTTGCCGCGCATCGACGGTCCTCCCGCGTACGTTCCGACTTGCGCGGGAGCGCCGAAGGTACGCGGGAAGCGTCCCCAGCGTCAGGAAGGTCCGCGGGAGTCCCGAAGGTACGCGGGAACGGGATTTCAGCGGAGCCAGCGGCGCTCTGCCGTACGCTTTCCGACCACAGTTGGGTTCGTGCGGAGCCAGCGGTCCGACACCGACACCAAACCCAGCTCCGGCTGGAAAACGAACGCTCGCCGATCACACACCGCCCCGGTCCTTCGACAGCAGCAGATCCTCCGAACGCTGCAAGTCCCGGTCCTTCGACGGGCTCAGGACACTTGGCGAGTAAGAGCCCGGCTCAACCGGGCACCCAGCCAAGAACGGCAACCTTGCATGCCGGTCGAGCGCCCCAACGCGAGACCGGCACCGCAGCGCAGCGGAGGTGCCGGGGCAACACCTTCCATGGACGCAACTCCGGTAAGGGGTGCGGGGATTGTCCCCGCAACGCAAGACGCCAGACCAGACGGCGGCAGCGGCAGGATCTCGACTGCGTTGCAGACGGTAAGGGGTGCGGGGATTGTCCCCGCAACGCAAGACACCAGACCAGACGGCGGCAGCGGCACGATCTCGACTGCGTTGCAGACGGTAAGGGGTGCGGGGATTGTCCCCGCAACGCAAGACGCCAGACCAGACCGCGGCAGCGGCACCGACTCGACCGCGAAGACCCATCAGCTCCAGGCAGCCGGAGAGGCGATCAACTTTGCTACTGCGTCGGGCATCTTGGCGTCGGCGATGTTGGCGAGGGTGACCTGTTCCAGGATCGAACGTTCGCTGGCTCGCAGCGCGATCCAGACCTGCTGCAGCGGCACCGCGGCGCCGGTGTACTCGAGGTTCTCCGGACGGCTGCCGCGGACGTTCGCGAGCTCGCCGTCGAGCACCCGGATGATGTCGGCGATGCTGATCTGCTCCGACGGGCGACCGAGCCGATAGCCACCGTCGGGACCGCGCTGGCTGCGCAGGATCCCACCGCGACGCATCTCACCGAGGATGCTCTCCAGATACTTGGCCGGGATCTCCTGGGCGGCCGCGAGCTGGTCCAGCGTACGAGGTGCGCCCGCCGCGGCCAGCTCGGCGGCGGCACGGAGGGCGTAGTCGACGCGCGCTGAAAGTCTCATCAGTGCAGAAGATTACTGCCACACGACGGCGAGCGTCGCATTCCCCAGCGTGAACAGCCCCAACAGCATCAGCAGGCCGCGCGGGATCGAGCTGAACCGACGATTGATGATCACCAGGAAGGTGATGATCATGCTCACCGCCAGCTTGATTCCGATCTTGAGATGGTTGGTCGGATCGTCGTTCACCTCGGCCAGCACGACCAGCACCACGCCGGTGATCAACATCGTGTACGAGCCGTGCAGCATGGCGGCATTCACTTCCGGCTCCGGCCGGCGCACCTGCACCAGGATGCCGCCGAACAGTGCCGCGAACGCGATCAAATGCAGCAACAGAACGATCTGCTGAGCCAATCCCATGGCTAAAAACCTAGTGTCCTGCACCCGGATTCGGATGCAGGACACCAAGTCGCAGACGGAGTCGATCAAGACTCCGAAGAATCCTCGAACGGAACGAGGCCGGACGCATCACCTCACACGGTGGTGTCCTGACGACCCTTCCGGGTGATCGAGGTGTAGGCGAAGCTCAACACGGCAGCCGCGCCGACACTGAGCGCCCAACGGATCCAGTCGATGCCGAAGGTGTGCCGGACACCGAGCAGACCCGACAGCCAGTAGCCGATGAAGGCTCCACCGATGCCGAGCAGGATGGTGACCACCCAACCGTAGGACTGACGGCCCGGCAACACCGCGCGGGCCAGGATGCCAATCACCGCTCCGAAGATGATCGTGCCGATGATCGAGAACATGATCTTGCTCCTTCCAGCTTCCGATGGCCAGGCGACCATCGATTCGTACGGATCTCTCCGCCTCACCGCGCGGATCTCGCGCGATCTGTTCGGCCGCGGTCGTTCAGACCAGTCGGCGATCGGTGGCCCAGCGGGTCAGCTGGTGCCGATTGGACAGTTGGAGTTTGCGCAGCACGCTGCTGACGTGGGTCTCCACCGTCTTGATCGAGATGAACAGTTCCTTGGCGACTTCCTTGTAGGCATAGCCGCGTGCGATCAGACGCATCACCTCACGTTCCCGTGGCGAAAGTCGATCAAGGTCCTCGTCCACACTGGCGATGTCGATCGCACCGGAGAACGCGTCCAGTACGAAGCCGGCCAGCCGCGGCGAGAACACCGCATCTCCTTCGGCCACCCGGCGGATCGCGTCGATCAGTTCCGGCCCGCTGATCGACTTCGTCACGTAACCCCGCGAGCCACCGCGGATCACGCCGATCACGTCCTCGGCCGCGTCCGAGACGGACAAAGCCAGAAACTTCTGCTCCGGGTTCTTCTCGTGCACCCGACGCAGCACCTCGGTGCCGCCACCGCCGGGCAGATGAACGTCGAGCAGTACAACGTCCGGTTGTGTCTGCAAGATCAACTTCACCGCGGAGTCGACGTCCTCGGCCTCGCCGAGCACCCGACACCGGATGCCGATCTCATGCCGTACGCCGCTGCGAAACATCGCATGATCATCAACGATCACCACACTGCGCGGACGCTGCGGATCGACCGGTGCCGGCCCGGGCGCCGCGGACGGCGTGGGCTGCCCCAGCGCGTTCGGCTGGGTCGATTCGGGCCGGCTCGAGTGGGGGAGGTCGTTGTTCATCGCTGCATCTCCAGTCGTACTTCGGTTCCATCGCCAGGAGCACTGCGGATCCTGGCCTTGCCGCCGTGACGGGTCATCCGGCCGATGATGCTGCCCCGGACCCCCATCCGATCGTCGTCGATCAGCTCTTGATCGAATCCCTTGCCCCGATCGCGGACGAAAATCTCCACCAGTTCGTCGGTGACCTCGGCATACACGTCGATCTTGTCCGCGCCGGAGTGTTTGGCGGCGTTCACGATCGCCTCTCGCGCGGCCATGATCATCGCCTGCATCGGCTCGGTCAGTTCGCAGTCGCCGACGGTGATCACCTCGACCGGGATGCCCCGCTCGTCCTCGATCTCGGCGGCGGCGGCGCTGACCGCCGCCTTCATCGTGGTGTCGGCGACTTCCTCGCCATACAACCAGGTCCGCAGTTCACGTTCCTGCCGGCGCGCCAGCCGCTGGACCTCCTTCGGGTCGTCGGCCTGGCGTTGGATCAGTGCCAAGGTCTGCAGCACCGAGTCGTGCAGGTGGGCGGCCATGTCGGCGCGGGCGTCGGCTCTCACCTTCGCCGCCCGGGCCTCGTTCAACGCCGTACGGGACCGGTGCAGCCACGGCGCGGCGACGATCGCGAGACCGGCCAGCGCCAGCATCGTCATCGCCAGCACCTGCGGCAGCTCCTGCAGCTGGTTCTGCTGGGCGACGATCAGACCGAACGCGGCGCCGACCAGGGTCAGTCCGACCACCACCCGCATGATCGCCGGCCAGCCACCGCGAGCGATCAACGGCGCCAGCCAGATCCGCCCGCCGGCCTCGGACTTCCACTCGCTCTGCCGCGCGGTGTCTGCCTGCCGCCAGACCAGCGCGGCGCCGGCACAGGCGAACGCCACCGGCCAGAAGATCTGTTGTCTGATGCCGAGCCCGGTCGCCTGCACGGTCCAGATCAGACCGGCGCCGAGGACGACCAGCGCCAACACCGCACCCCAGTCGGCTCGCCGCCGGACACGGCGGTTGGACCGCTCGTTGCGCAGTCCCTGGCGACTGGCCGCTTCCAGACCGGGCGACTTCATCGCCGACTCGGGCGGCAGCAACAGCCACAGCGCGCCGTAGGCGATGACGCCGACGAACTGAGCCAGCGCGAGCGCCACGAAGCCGACTCGGATCACCATCACCGGCCAGCCGAGATGCCGGGCCAGCCCGGTGCACACGCCGCCGAGCCAGGCCCCTTCACTCACCCGGGACGCGCGCGGGCGGGTCTGCTTGGCTTCCTGCTCGGCCTGTTGTCGGCTGGCGGTCTCCAGCACCTTGTCCCGAACCGAACCTGCCGGCGGAAGCTCGCTCGCCGGTTCCTTCGGGCGCGACGAATCGGCATCCGGGTCGGTCCCGGACCCGGAGTCGGATTGATCGCCGGCAGCCCGGCCGATGGCCGGAGCCCCATGCGCAGGGGAGCGTGTCATGACGGCAACCAGCCTTGCACGAATGGAACCGGAACTCAGCAGGGTCAACCCGTACGCGTCCCCGATCGATACTCCGGGGTCGGCAAACCGGCACGGGTGGGGGTGGTCCCCGATGGTGCAATCTCCGGCAGCCGATAAGGATTGCCGCCATGAGTTCGATCTGGACGGTTCGTCGCACCGCGACCGACCGCAAGGTTAGCGGCCTGGCTGCGGGGTTGGCCCGGGTCTGGAACGTCGACCCGGTGCTGATCAGGGTCGGTTTCGCGATCCTCGCGCTCAGCGGCGGGATCGGCGTGGTGCTGTACCTGGCCGGCTGGCTGATGGTTCCCGAGGAGGGCAAGCAGGCCTCGTACCTGGATCAAGCGATCCCGCAGACTCGCGGCTGGTCCCGCGAACTCCGGCTGGTGATCGTTGCCGCTGCCTGTGTGATCGGTCTGGTCGCGCTGTCGTCGGTGGCCCCGTTCAGTTTCGCCGCGGCGGTGGTGATGGCGGCTGTCTGGTATTTCGGCTACTACCGCAACCGGCCGCAGCAGGCAGATCCGCCGGCCGCCGAGCCGGTCGAACCTCCGATGCAGTTCGCCGAGTTCACCGGCGAGCCGACTCCCTTCACCGAGGCGGCCCGGGCCTGGCAGGACCGGATCGTCGAGTACCAGCAGACGGTGCGGCAGCAACAGGCCGAGGCGCAACGAGCAGAACAGCTGCCGGCCGAGGATCCCTACCGGGAGGAGTTCCTCGCTCATCCCGACCCGGTCGGGCTCTACGCCGAACCCGCACCGACGGCCGACGTGATCGAGACGCGGCGCGCTCGTACCGCACAGCGTCGTCGTTCCGCCCGGCGGCTGGGCCTGGTCTCGCTGGCCGTGTTGGCGCTGACCCTGGGCGGTCTCGGTGTCGCCTCGTCGTTGGGAGTGGTGATCTCGCCGGCCATCTATCTGTCGGCCGCCCTGTTGGTGATGGGCCTCACCCTGCTCGCCGGGACCCGGTTCGGCAGACCGCCGGGGATGGCTGTGGTGGCGATCCTGACCGCGGTGGCGATGGCGTTCACGCTGACCGCCGAGCGAGTGCCGGTGATCGGTGACGACTCGGTCGGCGTACAGAAGGTCAGCTTTTCGACCGGGGCGGCGATGCCCGCCGAGAAACACGTGGACGCCGGTCAGCTGACCATCGATCTGCGCGACCTGCAACTGACCTCCACCCGCACGTTCACCGCATCGGTCGGAACCGGCCGGCTGATCGTGCTGCTGCCCCGCGATGTCGGAAGTACTGTCGACTACCGGGTCGACGATGGCACGATCAGCATCACCGGGCAGCCACGTCGCTGGGGTTCCCAGCTGACCGGTACCGCGCAGCTGAACGGTCAGCACAAGACGTCGATCAACCTGGACCTGTTGGTTGGTCAGGGGCAACTGGAGGTACGCCGATGAACCGCCGGCCGGATACGGTCTCGTTGATCCTCGGTCTGTTGACCACGGCCCTGGCTCTGGGCGGGCTGTGGCTCGCACTCGGCGGCAAGGGTTTCGACTGGTCGACCTTGAAGGTCGCGGCGCCGCTGACCCTGGTCGTGATCGGCATCATCGGGCTCGCCGCGTCCCGTCCTCGATCAGATCGCTGACGTTCGTCCACCCCTCCACCGCTCAACAGAAGTCGATCTTGAAAAGTTGATCTTGTCAGCCGACGCCGACCTGATCCGTGAAAGGCAGATGATCATGAGTTACCCGAACTACCAACCGCGCAAGCTGCAGCGCAGCCGCAACGATCGCTGGATCGGCGGCGTCTGTGGGGGCCTTGCCCAATACCTCAACATGGACCCGACCCTGGTCCGGGTGCTGGTCGTCGTGCTGGCAGTCGTCACCGCCGCCTTCCCGGTGGCGCTGATCTACCTGGCGATGATGTTGCTGGTGCCCGAGGCGCCGCCCGCTCCGCCGAGCTCGATCGGCCCGCGCAACGCGCCGCCCGGCGCCGGCCAGTACGGTGGCAATCAGTACGGCAGCAGCCAGTACCGCTGGCCGGCCCCCAACTCCCGGCCTGCCGAGGATCCGGTCTGGGGAGCCGGCGGCGCCCCGTGGCAGCAGTCCACGAGCAGCACCCCGCCGCCGCCTCGCCAGTCGGCGGAGGATCTGTTCAGCAGGGCCAAGCACCCGACCCAGCCGACCGGCGGCCAACCCGACGCCGATCCGACCGGATCCGATCAGCCCGAGCCCGGTGAGTCACCCGAGTCCAAGCCGGATTCCGGTTCTGCTTCCTGAATCACCCGCAGCCGAAAGCGGCCGGACCCCGAATCGTCGGGGCCCGGCCGTTTGTTGCTCAGCAAGGGAATTCGGAGAAGTTGATCACTCCCATTCGATGGTGGCCGGCGGCTTGCTGGTCAGGTCCAGCACGACTCGGTTCACCTCGCGTACGCCGTTGGTGATCTTGGAACTGATCCGCTCCAGCAACTCGTACGGAAGTCGGCTCCAGTCCGCGGTCATCGCGTCCTCGCTGGACACCGGCCGGAGCACGATCGGGTGGCCGTAGGTGCGGCCGTCGCCCTGCACACCGACCGAGCGGACGTCGGCCAGCAGCACCACCGGGAACTGCCAGATCTCGTCGTCCAGTCCGGCCGCTGTCACCTCGGCCCGGACGATCGCGTCGGCCTCACGCAATATCGCCAGCCGTTCATGATCAACTGCGCCGACGATACGGATCGCCAGCCCGGGGCCGGGGAACGGATGCCGCCAGACCATCCCCCGGGGCAGTCCGAGCTGTTCGCCGACCGCCCGCACCTCGTCCTTGAACAGGGTGCGCAACGGTTCGATCAGCTTGAACTGCAGGTCGTCGGGCAGCCCGCCGACGTTGTGGTGACTCTTGATGTTGGCCGCTCCCTCACCGCCACCGGACTCGACCACGTCCGGGTACAGAGTGCCCTGGACCAGGAACTCGACCGACTCGTCCGCCGAACCCGAACCACCGGACTTCGCCAGCACGATCTCGCGGGCGGCCTGCTCGAAGCTGGTGATGAACTCCGCGCCGATGATCTTGCGCTTGCGTTCCGGGTCGGTGACCCCGGCCAGCGCGTCCAGGAACTGTTTGCTCGCGTCAACGACCTTGAGTTCGACCCCGGTCGCGGCGACGAAGTCCTGCTCCACCTGCTCTGCTTCACCTTTGCGCAGCAGACCATGATCAACAAAGACGCAGGTGAGTTGATCACCGATCGCCCGCTGCACCAGGGCGCCGGCGACGGCGGAGTCCACACCGCCGGACAGCCCGCAGATCACGTGCTTGTTGCCGACCAGTTCGCGGATCGCGGCGACCTGCTCCTCGACGATGTTGGCAGCGGTCCAGGTCGGGCTGCAGCCGGCGACGTCGAACAGGAACCGTTCCAGCACCTGCTGGCCGGATTCGCTGTGCAGCACCTCCGGATGCCACTGCACCCCGGCCAGTTGTTGATCAAGGTTCTCGAAGGCGGCGACCGGAGCACCGTCGGTGCCAGCCAAGGCGATGAAGCCCTTGGGAGCAGCGACCACCGAATCGCCGTGACTCATCCACACACTCATCCGATCGGGCAACTCGGCCAGCAGCCGACCATGATCAGAAACCTGCAGTACGGTCCGGCCGAACTCACTGCCGCCGGTGTGCGCGACTTCGCCGCCGAGTGCGTTCGCCATGGCCTGGAAGCCGTAGCAGATGCCGAAGACGGGCACGCCGCCGGTGAACATCGCCGCGTCGACCTGCGGCGCCCCCTCGGCGTACACCGAGGCCGGACCGCCGGACAGGATGATCGCCTTCGGCTTGCGCGCCAGGATCTGATCCACCGGCGCAGTGTGCGGCATGATCTCGCTGAACACCCGCGCCTCGCGCACCCGGCGGGCGATCAACTGCGCGTACTGGGCGCCGTAGTCGATCACGATCACCAGATCGTGATCATCGGCCGGGGTGTAGCCGGCGGCCGACACCGCATGCTCGGCGCTGCCGTACTCGGAGTCGCTCATTGTCTGTGGGACGCCTCTGCAGATTGGGAAATGATGGCGGCAGTCTAACGACGATCGCGGGACGCGCCCGTTCGACCGTTGCCAGTTACGGCCGGGACTGGTAAGGATTCGTCATGGATGCCGATGTCATCGTGATCGGGGCCGGTCTGTCCGGGCTCGTCGCCACCTCCGAACTCGCTGCTGCCGGTCGTTCGGTTCTGCTGCTGGACAGCGAACCGGTCCAATCGCTCGGCGGGCAGGCGCACTGGTCGTTCGGTGGCCTGTTCCTGGTCGACACACCGGAGCAGCGGCACATGCGGGTGCACGACTCGGCCGAGATCGCGCTGGCCGACTGGCTCGGCTCGGCCGGCTTCGACCGGGACTGCGACTACTGGCCGCGGCGCTGGGCGGAGGCGTACGTCAACTTCTCCGCCGGCGAGTTGCGCAGTTGGTTGCACGGCCTGGGTGTGCGCTGGTTTCCGGTGGTGCAGTGGGCCGAACGCGGCGGCTGGATGGCCCCCGGACACGGCAACTCGGTGCCGCGATTCCACATCGTCTGGGGCACCGGGCCGGGCTTGGTCGGCCCGTTCGCCGATCAGGTGCAGCACAGTGATCGGGTCCGGATTCTCAACCGGCACAAGGTTTCCGGGCTGATCATCGACGACGACGGCGTACGCGTGGAGGGCACCATCCTGTCCCCCAGTTCGGTGCCGCGGGGTGTCCGGAGCGACGGCGACGGGGTCGGCGGATTCTCGCTGACGGCGCAGGCGGTGATCATCAGCAGCGGCGGCATCGGCGCCAACCTCGACCTGGTCCGACAGAACTGGCCCGGAGCCTGGGGCAAGGCACCGGAGAACATGATCATCGGCGTACCCGACTTCGTCGACGGTTCGATGCTGCAGGTCGCCGAAGACGCCGGCGGCCGGGTGATCAACCGGGACCGGATGTGGCACTATCCCGAGGGCATCCTCAACCACACACCGCTGTGGACCGGCCACGGCATCCGGATCCTGGCCGGGCCGTCGTCGCTGTGGCTGGACGCGCGCGGCGAGCGACTGCCGGCGCCGTACTTCCCCGGGTTCGACTCGCTCGGCGCACTGCGTCAGATCACCTCGCGGGGTGACACGTACTCCTGGTTCGTGCTGGATGCGGAGACCATCGGCAAGGAGTTCGCTCTCTCCGGTTCGGAGCAGAACGCCGATCTGACCGGCAAGGATCTCAAGCAGCTGTCGACCCGGGTGCGGCCCGGCCCGACGCCGGAGGTTCGGGCCTTCCTCGACCGTGGCCCGGACTTCATCCGGGCCGGCGACGTCGGCGAACTCGCGACCCGGATGAACGCGCTGGCAGGCAACGACGCGATCTCGGCCGAGCAGCTGCGGAAGTTGATCGAGGCCCGTGATCTTCAGGTCCGCTCCGGGCTCGGCAAGGACCCGCAGGTGACGGCGACCGCGGCCGCCCGCCGCTATCTGGGTGATCGGCTGATCCGGGTCGCCACCCCGCACCCGTACCTCGATCCGCATCGGCCCGGGTCGGGCCTGGCCGGTCCGGGCGGTCCGCTGATCGCCGTCCGGCTGCATGTCCTCACCCGCAAGACGCTCGGCGGATTGGAGACCGATCTGGAGGGACGGGTGCTGACCGCCGGTGGCGATCCGCTGCCCGGCGTGTACGCGGCCGGTGAGGTGTCCGGATTCGGCGGCGGTGGGATGCACGGCTACCGCTCGCTGGAAGGAACCTTCCTGGGCGGCTGCCTGCATTCCGGCCGGATCGCCGGCCGAGCGGCTGCTCGCGCCGTCGGCTGAGGAAGAGGTCAGGACTTGCGGCACCAACCTGCGAAGTCAGGACTTCTTGGCCAGCGCCTCGTGATGGCGTACGACCTCGGCGACGATGAAGCCGAGGAACTTCTCGGCGAACTCCGGGTCCAGGTGAGAGTCGGCGGCCAGCGCGCGCAGTCGGGCGATCTGCTCCGCCTCCCGGGCCGGATCGGCCGGTGGCAGCCCGTGTTCGGCCTTCAACTCGCCCACCCGCTGGGTGATCTTGAACCGCTCGGCGAGCAGATGCACCAGCGCCGCGTCCATGTTGTCGATGCTCAGCCGCAGTCTGCGGAGTTCGGGCCAGGGGTCGTCGGTCACATGGTGAGCCTATCGAGGCTTCTCGCGGCGCGATCAATGTCCCATTTGGCAGAAAACGACCGGACCGTTGTCAGTGGCATCGGGGATGATGACAGACGTGGTAACCGATCTGGTCAGCGAGCGTCCCCGGCCGACCCATGCCCTGATCGGTCGCGACGGTGAGGTGCACCGCCTGAGCCACGCGATCGGCCTCGGAGACGTCGGCGGGACCGGCGGCCCGTTCGAGCCGCCGCCACGGCTCGGCGCGGCGGCGTACTTGGCGCCGCGAGCGGTCCGGCACGCGATCGTCGCCGGCGAGGCCGGCATCGGCAAGACCCGACTGTTGTCGGCGATCGGTGAGCTGGTTCAGGAGTCGGGTCGCCGGCTGACGGTCGGGCACTGCCTGGACTTCGGCGACGCATCCCTTCCCTACCTGCCGTTCACAGAGATCTTCGGCCGGCTGCAGGCCGAGTCGCCGGTGGAGATGGCTGCGGTCGCCGGCCGGCACCGGGCGATCCATCGACTGCTGCCGGCCGAGCGGCGGGCGGCCGATGACGAGGTCACCGACAGTGGTCCGGTGGCCCGGACCGAGTTGTTCGACGCGGTGGCCCGGACCTTCGACGGTCTGGCCGGTGAGCGCGGCCTGGTGATCATGATCGAGGATCTGCACTGGTCCGATCCCTCCAGCCGGGATCTGCTCACCTATCTGCTGGCCCGGCGGTTCAGCCATCCGGTCTCGTTGCTGGTCTCCTACCGCAGTGACGAGTTGGTTCGCAGCCATCCGTTGCGTGCCGCGCTGGCCAACTGGTCACGGCTGGAGCAGGTCGACCGGATCGATCTGCCGCCGTTGTCCGACGACGACGTCGCCCGGCTCGTTTCCGGGCTGCGCCCCGATCTGCACGGCTCCGACATCCGGGCGGTGATCACCCGGGCCGAGGGAAACGCGTTCTTCGCCGAGGAGTTGGCGGCCGCCGCCGACGTCCGCGGGATGCTGCCGGCCGATCTGGCCGGGCTGCTGCTGTTGCGGCTGGACGTGTTGTCCGAGGAGGCACGGCAGGTCGTCCGGGTCGCTTCGGTCGCCGGTCACCGAGTCAGTCACGAACTGCTGTCCGCCGTCGTCGACCTGCCGGCGACCGAGCTGGACCTGGCGATTCGCGGAGCCGTGGAGGGTCAGGTGCTGGTCGGCCGCCGGGACGGGTACGCGTTTCGGCACGCGCTGCTCGCCGAGGCGGTGTACGACGACCTGCTGCCGGGTGAGCGGGTCCGGCTGCATGCCCGCTACGTCCAGGCGTTGCGGGCGCCGGGTCGTGCTCCGATGGCAGCCGAATTGGCCCGGCACGCTCGCGCCAGCCACGACATCGACACCGCGATCCGGGCCAGCATCGAGGCCGGCGACGAGGCACTGCGGGTGGGTGGTCCGGACGACGCGCTGGGGCACTACCGGCATGCGCTCCAATTCGCCGAGCAACATCCGATCCCGGACAGGGACGACCAGACTGCGGCGCTGGTCGAGCTGACCATCAAGGCGGCCGAGGCGGCGGAGACGGCCGGCCATCAGGAGCAGGCCATCAAACTGCTCCGGGACCGGCTCGAACGCGGTTCGCCCAATCCGCCCGACATCAATCCACCCGGGACCAACCAGACCGGCTCCAAACCGGGCGGTGCCCGGCTGACCGGGCTCAACCGGGCCCGGCTGCTCCAGGCGCTGGCCGCCGCGTTGCAGTACACCGACTACGACCTCGACGATCGGACCTTGTTGTCCGAGGCCCTGGACCTGATCGGCCCCGACGACGACCCGATCCTCTACGCCCGGCTGTGGGCCACCCGTGCCCTCTCCTTCGCCGGCCGGACGCGCTACGAGGAGGCGATGGAGTCCGCGCAACGGGCCGCCGAGCTGGGCCGTCGGCTCGGGCTGCAGCGGATGGTCGCCGAACAGACCATCCTGCTGGCCAAGATCAAACAGCGACTCGGTGATCCCGAGTCGTCGATCCGGGAGACCGAGCGGGTGCTGGCCCAGGCTCGGTCGGAAGGAGACGGAGCGACCGAGCTCCGCGCCATCGACCAACTGGGCGCGATCCGATTCGAGCAGGGCCGGCTGGCCGATGCCCTGGCGAATTACGAACAAGCCATGGTGAAGGCTCGGCAGAACGGCCGCCAGTGGGCGCCGTACGGGTTGGACGCGATCGTGATGGCGGCTCAGACCGCCTATTCGGTGGGTGAATGGGATCGGGCGCTGGAGCTTGCTGCCGAGGGTGAGCAGGTGCCGGGATTGGCCCGGGCGAATCTCGACATCAACGTGCTCGCGGTCCGCGCCGGCCGCGGCCAGGTCGAGGGTCTCGAACTGCTGCCGAGGCTGCGCCGCTGGTGGGACTACGACAGCATGGTCGCGATCAACTCCAGTTACGGCGTCGGGTTGTACGCGTTCGCCGGAGACTTCGCGGCCGCTATCGCGTTGCACGACGACGTGGTGGCCGCGATGGCGGCGGTGAACGGCACCCACTTCATCGGTCGGCTGCGGTTGTCCGGTGAACTGCTGGACACCCTGACCCAGGCGCTCGATGCGTCGCGACGCCACCGTGAACGCTCGATCCCGCCGGACACTCTCGCCCGGCTGGCCGACCATGCCCTGATCGCGGGCCGTGAGGCGCTGACCGATTTCCGCCGTCGACGCTCACCGGGACCCGAGGCCGACGCCTGGCTGGCCCGGGCCGAGGCGGAGTACCTCCGCTTCACCGACCGTCTCGCCCGGATCGGCGGTGGACGGGCGGACGGCGTCGATGGTGCCAGGCTCGATGGTGCCGGCGCCGACGTTGAGGGCGCCGACGAGCGTCGCGCGGAGCAGGTGGCGGCCTGGGAACGCGCGGTTGCCGGATTCACCACGTACCCGCATGTCTTCGAGCGGGCGCGCTCGCAGGCCCGACTGGCCGCCGTACTGCAGTCGACTCCGGTCGGGCCCTCGGCTGCAGCCGACGGCCAGGCCCGGGCCCGGGAGTTGATCGCCGAGGCGACCGCCACCGCGACCAGGCTCGGTGCCGTTCCGCTGCTGCGGGAGTTGGCCGGCCTGACCGCCGGGCCGCGGCCGGCCGACGATCACAACCCGCTGACCGGACGAGAGCGTGAGGTGCTCGATCTGGTCGCGGACGGGTTGAGCAACCGGGACATCGGGAAGCGGCTGGTGATCAGCACCAAGACCGCCAGCGTTCACGTGTCGAACATCATGGCCAAGCTCGGCGCCGAGAGTCGTACCGAGGCGGTCGCGATCGCCCGACGGAGCGGGCTGATGCCGTGACGCCGGAGCACGCCCACCTCCCGACCACGCCGACCATCGAGGAGACGCCGTGCCCGAGCCGATCGTGACCCTGGACAACGTCCGCGATGCCGCCGATCGTCTGGCCGGCATCGCTCACCGGACACCGGTGCTGCGCTCGCGGACGGTCGACGAACTCGTCGGGTCGGCCGTCTTCTTCAAGTGCGAGAACCTGCAGCGGATCGGCGCGTTCAAGTTTCGCGGCGCCTACAACGCCATCTCCCGGTTGGCGCCGGAGCAACTACGGCGCGGTGTCGCCGCGTTCTCCTCCGGGAACCACGCCCAGGGCGTCGCGCTGGCCGCGCGGGAGTTGAACAGCAGTGCGGTCATCCTGATGCCCGACGACACGCCGGAGTCGAAGGTGGCGGCGACCCGCGGGTACGGCGCCGAGATCGTCAGCTACGACCGGTACAGCCAGGACCGGTCCGAGCTGGGTGCAGCACTGGCCGCCGAGCGCGGATTGACGTTGATCCCGCCGTACGACCATCCGGACGTGATCGCCGGTCAGGGCACGGCCGCGCTTGAGCTGCTGGACGAGGTGCCCGAGCTGGACGCGCTGGTGGTCCCGGTCGGCGGCGGTGGACTGATCGCCGGCAGCGGGGTTGCCGCAACGGGAGTCCGGCCGGGGATTCGGATCATCGGCGTCGAGCCGGAGGCGGGCAACGACACCGAGCTGTCGCTGGCGGCGGGGCATCGCGTCCGGGTGCCGGTGGCTCGGACGATTGCCGACGGTCAGGCCGCCGAGACGCCCGGCGAACTGACCTTCGAGATCAACCGGCGGCTGGTCTCCGACATCGCCCTGGTCAGCGACGAGGAGATCCTGGCCGCGCTGCGGTTGTTCTTCGAACGGATGAAGCTGGTGGTCGAACCGAGCGGCGCCACCGGTCTGGCCGCCCTGCTCGCCCGCCGCATCGGCCCGCTGCCGGATCGGATCGGGGTAATCATCTCCGGCGGCAACATCGGTGCCGACCGATTCGCCGAACTCCTCGGCTGATTCCCGCATTTCCCGGTACCGGCCGACCCACCGCCGAACACCACGCTTCACCGGCCGGACGAGGCTAGTGGAGCGCGAGTGCGGTCAGCTTGGCGGTTGTCGTCTTGTGCAGATGGGTGATCTTGTTCTTGCGGCCGTCGGCGAAGTAGGACGCACCGCTCTCGTTGAGTAGATACAAGGTTCCCTTGTATTCGGTGATGTCCTCGGTCAGCACCGGCGCACGGAAACAGCGGTAGCCGGCCTTCTCGAAATTCTCGTCGCGGGAGTAGCCACGTTTGATTACGTAGATGTTGCCGCGATTGCCCCGTTTGTACGAGGTGCTGAAGATGTAGCGGTTCTTGGTGACGGTCAGCCCCTGGGCCTTCAGGGGGACCTGGAGCGGCCCCCAGCCGTCGCGGCTGAGTCCACCCTTCTTGCCGATGGTGTAGCGCCGCATCACCCCGCGCTGATCACTGTGGAACTCGCCGGCGTACAGCTTGCCGGCGAAGATGTCGAAGAAGCTGGCGCCGGTCACCTTGATCGCGGTCCCGTTGCCCAGCGAGTGGATGCCCCGTCGGAGCCGGAACGTCAACCGGACCGACTTCAGGCTGTAGCGGCGCAGCACGCTGGTGTTCTGCTGCACGTACATCCACTTGCCGTACACGCGGACGCTGCCGGCGTGCGCTCCGTGCGGCAGATAGGCAACGCCCTTGAGGTAGCCGGCGGTGTCCACCGCGTAGATGAGTCCGGCAGGCTGATTGGCGTCGCCGGCGTACTTCTCCTCGTTCTTGTGGTGCATGCCGATCAGGTAGACGCGCTGGCCACTGCCGTCCCAGTTCGGCCAGACCGCGACACCCTGCGGCACGTAGTCGTTCAGGTACTTGTCGACCTTCGTGCTGCCGCTGAACAGCCGGTTGTAGGTGTTACTGGCGTCCTGCCCCTGGTAGAACTGCTTCACCGAGCCGGACGCGGAGTCACACACCGCGGCCGCCTGTGCACCGCCGATCCCCGTCACCGGGTTGTTCGGTACGGCGATCGCGGCGGCCGCGCCGATCGCGGTGACGGCGACAGCGGTAGCAACGCGTCGGCGGATGGTTCGTAGGGTCGCAGGCACGGGCAGACCCTACGGGATGAAAGGTCAACCTCGGCACACCGCAGGCGGTGAGTACAGCCTCCCGATCGGGCGAACCCGTTCGCCGGTCAGCCGACGATGACCTCGACCCGCTGGAATTCCTTGACTTCGGTGTAGCCGGTGGTCGCCATGGCCCGGCGCAACGCACCGACCAGGTTCATGGTGCCGTCGGGAACCGTGGACGGGCCGAGCAGGATCTGCTCCAGGGAGCCGACCGAACCGACCTGGACCCGTTCACCGCGCGGCAGCGACGCGTGCCAGGCCTCGGCGCCCCAGTGGAAGCCGTGGCCGGGTGCCTCGTCGGCGCGGGCCAGCGGGGAGCCGACCATCACCGCGTCGGCGCCGCAGGCGATCGCCTTGGCGATGTCGCCGGACCGGCCGACCGAACCGTCGGCGATCACATGGACGTAGCGACCGCCGGACTCGTCCAGGTAGTCGCGCCGGGCGGCCGCCACATCGGAAACCGCGGACGCCATCGGCACCGCCACCCCGAGCACGTCCCGGGTGGTGTGCGCCGCTCCCCCGCCGAAGCCGACCAGTACGCCGGCGGCGCCGGTCCGCATCAGGTGCAGGGCGGCCTGATAGGTGGCGCAGCCGCCGACGATCACCGGCACGTCGAGGTCGTAGATGAACTGTTTCAGGTTCAGCGGCTCGGCGGCGCGGGAAACGTGCTCGGCCGAGACCGTGGTGCCGCGGATGACGAAGAAGTCGACGCCGGAGTCGACCACCGCCTGGGCGTACTCGCTGGTGTTCTGCGGCGACAGCGAACCGGCGGCCGGGACGCCGGCCTCCCGGATCTGGGAGATCCGTTTGGTGATCAGTGCCGGGTCGATCGGCTGGGCGTAGATCTGCTGCATCCGCCGGGTCGCCTCGGCCGGATCGGCGATCGCCGCGACCTCGGTCAGCAGCGGCTCGGGATCCTCGTACCGCGTCCACAGCCCTTCCAGATTGAGCACCCCGAGTCCGCCGAGCCGGCCGAGCGTGATCGCGGTGTCCGGGGACATCACCGAATCCATCGGGGCGGCGATGATCGGGAATTCGAAGGTCAGGGCGTCGATCCGCCAGGTCAGGTTGACCTCCTCCAGTCCTCGCGTCCGCCGGGACGGAACGATCGCGATGTCGTCGAAGGAGAAACCCTGCTGGGCCCGCTTGTTGCGGCCGATTTCGTACATGCCTGCCTTCTGATCTTCAGTGATGATCACCGGGGTCGGCGATCCATGATCAACTTCTTGCACCGATGATGATCATCATCGGTGATCATGATCAGTTGGTGCCGGAGTAGTTGGGCGCCTCGACGGTCATCTGGATGTCGTGCGGGTGCGACTCGCGCAGCCCGGCCGAGGTGATCCGTACGAAGCTGCCCCGCTGCTGCAGCTCACCGATGGTGGTCGCGCCGGTGTAGAACATCGACTGCCGCAGTCCGCCGATCAGCTGGTAGGCGACGGCACCGACCGGGCCGCGATAGGGCACCTGGCCCTCGATGCCTTCGGGGACCAGCTTGTCCTCGGCCTTCACGTCGCTCTGGAAGTAGCGGTCCTTGGAGTAGGAGCCCTTCCGGCCGCGACCCGACAGCGCGGGCAGCGAGGCCATCCCGCGGTAGGACTTGAACTGCTTGCCGTTGATGAAGACCAGATCGCCCGGGCTCTCGTCACAACCGGCGAGCAGCGAACCGAGCATCACCGTGTCGGCGCCGGCCACCAGCGCCTTGGCGATGTCCCCGGAATACTGCAGGCCGCCGTCGCCGATCACCGGAACACCGGCCGGCTTGGCCGCGCGGGCGGCGTTGTAGATCGCGGTCACCTGCGGCACGCCGACACCGGCCACCACCCGGGTGGTGCAGATCGAACCCGGCCCGACGCCGACCTTGACGCCGTCGACTCCAGCCTCGACCAGCGCCTTGGCACCGGCGTAGGTGGCGACGTTGCCGCCGACGATGTCGACGTGATCGGCCAACGGCTCGGTCTTCAGCTTGCGGACCATGTCGTGCACCGCCTGGGAGTGGCCGTGTGCGGTGTCGACGATCAGCATGTCGACACCCTCCTCGACCAGCGCCATCGCCCGCTGCCAGGCATCACCGAAGAAGCCGACCGCGGCCGCAACCCGGAGCCGGCCTTGATCATCCTTGGAGGCGTTCGGGTACTGGTCGGACTTGACGAAGTCCTTCAGCGTGATCAGGCCCTTGAGCCGGCCCTGCTCGTCGACCAGCGGCAGCTTCTCGATCTTGTTCTGCGCCAGCAGCTTGAGCGCGTCGTCCTTGCTGATGCCGACCCGGCCGGTGACCAGCGGCATCTTGGTCATCACCGCGCCGACCTTCTTCTCCGGGTCGGTCTCGAAGCGCATGTCCCGGTTGGTGACGATGCCGAGCAGATGGCCGTCGGCGTCCACCACCGGGACACCGGAGATGCGGAAGTGGCCGCACAACTCGTCCGCCTCGCGCAGCGTCGCGTCCGGCGAGATGGTGATCGGCTCGTCGATCATCCCGGCCTCGGACCGCTTGACCTGGTCGACCTGACGGGCCTGATCCTCCAGCGGCATGTTGCGGTGCAGCACGCCCAGGCCGCCCTCACGGGCGATGGCGATCGCCATCCGAGCCTCGGTCACGGTGTCCATCGGCGAGGACAACAGCGGGATCTTGATCGAGATGTTCTTCGACACCTGCGCCCGGGTGTCCACCTGGGACGGGATCACGTCGGACTCGGCCGGCTGCAGCAGGACGTCGTCGAAAGTGAGACCGAGGGTGGCGAACGGGCCGGGAACCCCGGCGGGTGACAGATCGGCAGTGGGATCGGCAGAACGGAACGAGGGGTCCTGGGACACGAGAAGCCTTCCGAGGATGAGCGGGCCGGTGCACTCATCCTAACCGCCGCGACGCGACGATTCTTCCCGCCGTCCGGCGCCCGACGAACCCGGCACCGACCCCCACTCCCGCACCAGTCACAGCACCCCGCACCGGCTGCAGATGGTGCGGGATGCTGTGACTGGTGCGGCTGGGGTCCGGGTCCGGGATGAAGCCGGAGCGACCGGGATGGCAAGCGATTGCCAGATGTTGCCGGATGTGGTTGTCTGTGCTCGTGACCTCGACGGGCACCCCTGCCGGCGCCGCTGGAGCCGGCGACTCCCACGACGTCCCGGACCCCGACCGTACGGTGACCATCCACGACGTCGCCGCCAAGGCCGGCGTCGCGGCGTCGACGGTGTCGCGCGCGCTGAACAATCCCGGCCGGGTCAATGCGACCACCCGGGAACGGGTGCAACGGATCGCGGCCGAGCTCAACTACGTACCGAGCAGCCAGGCCCGGGCCCTCTCGTCCGGCCGGACGAAGACCGTCGCGGTGTTGGTGCCCGACATCACCAACCCGTTCTACTTCGACCTGATCCGCGGCACCCAGCATCAGTTGAAGGCGGCCGGCTACACCCAGGTGTTGCTGGACACCGAGGAGTCCGGCGACCAGGAACTCGCCTCTCTGGAGCGGCTGCGCAAGACCTGTGACGGGGTGGTGTTGTCGGCGTCCCGGCTGAGCGACGAGCAGGTCATCGCCGCCTCCCGGATCCAGCCGCTGGTGACCATCAACCGCAACGTCGCCGGGGTGCCGAGCGTGCTGGTGGAGACCCCGATCGGCATCGCCCAGGCGGTGGATCACCTGGTCTCGTTGGGGCATCGCAAGATCTGCTACGTGTCCGGTCCGCCCACCTCGTTCTCCAACCGGTGGCGCTGGCGGGCGCTGAACGAGGCCATCCGGTCCCGCCGACGGCCCGGCTCGCCGGAGGTCGAGGCACTGCGCGTCGGCCCGTTCTCGCCGAAGACGGTGTCCGGTCCGGCCGCCGCCGACGCCGTCCTGAACTCGGGTGCGACCGCCTGCATCGCGTACAACGATCTGCTGGCGATCGGCATGCTGCGCCGGTTCGCGGACCGTAAGGTCGCGGTGCCGGGCGACATCAGCATCGTCGGCTGCGACGACATCTTCGGCTCCGACTTCTGCGATCCGCCGCTGACCACGATGACCGCTCCGATCGAGCAGGCAGGGCGGGCAGCGATCACCATGCTGCTCGGCCTGCTGAACCCCACGACGACCGGCCAGCAGCCCCGCCAGATGGGCCGGCGCCGGGTGATGCTGCCCACGCATCTGACGATCCGGTCGACGACCGGACCCGTACGAGAATCCACGGAAGGACCCGCGTAGATGACCAACACCACCACGGAACGCCCGCAGGCAACCGCGAAGGTGAGGCCGCTGAATCCCCATCCGGATCGACTGCTGCCGGCGGACCCGGGCGTTCGTGATCTTGCTCGGGCGATCTACCGGAGCGTGGCCGGTGCGCCGATCTACTCGCCGCACGGTCACGTCGATGCCGCGATCATCGCGGAGAACCGACCCTTCGGCAATCCGGCCGAATTGTTGATCACTCCCGATCACTACGTCACCCGGCTGATCCATGCGCACGGGATCGGTCTTGATCAACTCGGGGTGAAGAATCCGGACGCGGATCCGCGGGAGATCTGGCGTTTGTTCTGTGCTCATTGGGATGTCTTCGCAGGCACGGTGGTTCGCTACTGGTTCGAGAGCGAGCTGAACGAGGTCTTCGGCATCACCGTCACGCCCGGTGCACAGACCGCCGATCAGATCTACGACCAGTTGTCCGAGCAGTTGTCCCGGGCCGACTTCCGGCCGCGCGAACTGTTCGACCGGTTCAACATCTCGGTGCTGGCGACCACCGACGACCCGGCAGATGATCTTGCTCCGCACCGGGCACTGGCCGCGGACTCGAGCTTCGGCGGTGCGGTGATCCCGACCTTCCGGGCCGATCGCTACATGAGCCCGAATCTGCCGGGCTGGAAGGATGCGCTGTCCGCGTTGGCCACGACCTCGGGCATCGATACCGAGTCGTACGCGGGTTTGATCGACGCGCTGCGGGCCCGCCGGGCGTACTTCAAGGAGTGCGGCGCGACCGCCACCGACACCGGCATCCTGGACTCGATCGCCGAGCCGCTACCGTCCGCGGAGCTGGAGCGGATCCATCGGGCCGGGCTGGCCGGCACCGCGACCGAGGACGACGCCACCGCGTACCGAAGGAACATGCTGTATGAGTTCGCGGCGATGTCGGCCGAGGACGGGCTGGTGATGCAGCTGCACTCCGGCGTACGGCGTAACCATCACGACGCCTCGTTCGCCAAGTACGGTCCTGACACCGGTCATGACCTGCCGGGCGCGTGCGACTACACCAACGGGCTGCGGAAGCTGCTGAACGACTTCGGTACGAATCCGACCTTCCGGATCGTGTTGTTCACCACCGACGAGGCGACCATCAGCCAGCAGATCGCGCCGCTCGCCGGCTTCTACCCCAGCGTGTACGTGGGTGCACCGTGGTGGTTCATCGACACCCCGGCCGCGATCACCCGCTTCCGCGCAGCCGCGACCGACAGCGCCGGCTTCAACAAGACGTCCGGCTTCATCGACGACACCCGTGCCTACTGCTCGATCCCGGCCCGGCACGACATGTCCCGCCGGGTGGACGCCGCATTCCTGGCCAACCTGGTCGCCACTCACCAGCTCGGCGAGGACGAAGCGCACGAGATCGCCGCCGACCTGGTCGCGCGGATCCCGATCAGCACCTTCCGGCTGGACTCGTATGCGAAATGATCATCCGGACAGAACTTGCGTGACGAAGGTGCAAGGAATGCGCGCCGAGAACTGCACCTTCGTCCCGCAAGTTGGTTGAGTCCCTGGATCCGAGCTCCAGACACCCGCGGGCTGGCGCCGTACGGTCGCCACGGCGCCAAAACGCCTGCAGGAACAGTCGACGACGGCCGATGACCGCGGCCCTGGTTACCGAGCGTCGCGCGAGCGTACGTCCGCCGGCCGTATCTCATCTCCGGTTGGGAAACGTACGCTCCCGAGGCGACGCGGCCCGTCGAATTCCAACTGTGGTTGGAAAACGGCGGCACGGTCGGACAACCGCACCCGAAAGCGACCGCCGCACCCGAAACAGCCCGGCTCACCCACAGCCGCACCCGATAACGACCGCCGCACCCGTAATTTCGCGCGCGACGGTCGGTTTTGGGTGCGGCTGTGTTCGTGGAGCACCGTCCGGGCACGACGAAGGGCCCTCCCCGTACGGGAAGGGCCCTTCGTTGTTGATCAACCAGTGATCAGTCCTCGTCCTCCGGCTTGTCCACCACCAGGGTCTCGGTGGTGAGCAGCAGGGAGGCGATCGAGGCGGCGTTGGCGAGCGCGGAACGCGTCACCTTGACCGGGTCGATCACACCGTCGGCGATCAGGTCGCCGTACTTGTCGGTGGCCGCGTTGTAGCCCTCGTTCGGGCCCAGCTCGGCAACCTTGGAGGTGATCACGTAGCCCTGCTGACCGCCGTTCTCGGCAATCCAGCGCAGCGGCTCGACAACGGACCGGCGCACGATGCCGACACCGAGCTCCTCGTCCTTGTCCAGGCCGAGGCCGCCGTCGAGGGCGGAGGCAGCATGCACCAGAGCCGCGCCGCCACCGGCGACGATGCCCTCCTCGATCGCGGCGCGGGTCGCAGAGACCGCGTCCTCGATCCGGTGCTTCTTCTCCTTCAGTTCGACCTCGGTGGCCGCGCCGACCTTGATCACGCAGACACCGCCGGCGAGCTTGGCAACCCGCTCCTGCAGCTTCTCCCGATCCCAGTCGGAATCGGTCCGCTCGATCTCGGCGTTCAGGGTGGCGACCCGACCGGCCACGTCCTCGGCGTTACCCGCGCCGTCGACGATGGTGGTGTCGTCCTTGGTGACGACGACCCGGCGAGCCCGGCCCAGAACGTCCAGACCGACCTGATCCAGCTTGAGGCCCACGTCGGAGGTGACGACGGTGCCGCCGGTCAGGATGGCGATGTCCTCGAGCATGGCCTTACGACGATCACCGAAGGCCGGAGCCTTGACCGCGACCGAGGTGAAGGTGCCCTTGATCTTGTTCACCACCAGGGTGGAGAGCGCCTCGCCGTCCACGTCCTCGGCCACGATGAACAACTTGCCGGACTGGCCGATGACCTTCTCCAGCAGCGGCAGCAGATCGTTCATCGAGCTGATCTTGCCCTGGTGGATCAGGATGTACGGATCGTCCAGCACCGCTTCCTGGCGATCGGCGTCGGTGACGAAGTACTGGCTGATGTAGCCCTTGTCGAACTGCATGCCCTCGGTGAACTCGAGTTCGGTACCGAAGGTCTGCGACTCGTCGACGGTGATCACACCGTCCTTGCCGACCTTGTCGAACGCCTCGGCGATCAGCGAGCCGATCTCCTCGTCACGCGAGGAAACCGTGGCGACCGATGCCATGTCGGAGGTGGTCTGCACCTCGCGGGCGTCGGAACGCAGCCGCTCAGTGACCTTCTCCACTGCGGCGTCGATGCCCCGCTTGAGGCCGATCGGATTGGCACCGGCGGCGACGGCCTTCAGGCCCTCGTGCACCATCGCCTGCGCCAGCACGGTCGCAGTGGTGGTGCCGTCACCGGCGATGTCGTTGGTCTTGGTGGCGACCTCCTTGGCCAACTGCGCGCCGAGGTTCTCGTACGGATCGTCGAGCTCGACCTCACGGGCGACGGTGACACCGTCGTTGGTGATGGTCGGGGCGCCCCACTTCTTGTCGATGACGACGTAGCGGCCCTTCGGGCCGAGCGTCACCTTGACGGTGTTGGCCAGGGTGTCGACGCCCCGCTCCAACGCCTGACGTGCTTCCTCATCGAAAGAGAGGATCTTGGGCATTTGCTGTCCCTTCTCCTACTTATCGATTCACTTGCTGACGACAGCGAGGATGTCGCGGGCGTTCAGCAGCAGCAGGTCCTTGTTGTCGTAGCGAACCTCGGTGCCGCCGTACTTGCTGAAGATCACCACGTCGTTCTCGGCGACGTCGACGGGGATCCGCTTGCCGCTGTCGTCGACGCGGCCCGGGCCGATGGCCAGAACCTTGCCCTCCTGCGGCTTCTCCTTGGCGGTGTCCGGAATGACCAGGCCCGAAGCGGTGGTCTGCTCGGCCTCGAGCGGCTCAACGAGGATGCGATCCTCGAGCGGCTTGATCGTGACTGCCACGTTCAAACCCCTTTCACAATGTGAGTTGTCGGTTCATCGTGTTGGTGTGGCCGGGGCGTCGTCGCGGGTGCCGTCCCGTCCGGGTACAACTGGCACACTCACAGGGAGAGTGCTAACGCGAGATTAGCACTCGCTCATCGTGAGTGCCAGACGCCTCTCGGATCAGTCCAACCGCAGTCGACCGGTGTCGGTGCCGGCCGTCATAGTTGGCCGGGTGAAGAGCTCGTCAGCCGATCCGGTACGAAGTTCGGCCCCCGGAGCGCACGGGCACGAGGCAGCGCGCCACTCGACGCCGCCGCGCGGCATCCTCGGCCTGCCCGATCGGCTGCCGTATCAGGTCACGCGTACGCAGCCGAGCGATGAGCTGCGCTGGTGCATCGACCGGTTCTGGACCTCGGCCTGGCAGATCCCGCCGGGCCGGGCGGTGACCGCCCGGGTGCTGCCGCATCCGACCGTCAACCTGACCCTGGAGTCCGGCGAACTGGTGATCACCGGCGTTGCCCGCGGCGTCTTCAATCGGACCCTCACCGGGAACGACCGGGTCTTCGGCATCAAGCTCCGGCCCGGAGTCGCCCGGTTGCTGATCGATATCGAGGTCGGCGCTCTGTCCGGGCAGGGACAGCCCGCCGAGGCGGTGATGGGTCTGGCCGCCGAACTGGCCGAACAGTTGCGCGGCTGCCGTCGCGACCGGGAACGGATCGCCGTCACCGAAGCCTTGTTCGGTTCTCGGCTGGCCGGGCCGTCGGCGGAGCTGTCGTTGGTGCAGGAAGCCGTCGCCGCACTGACCAGCGATCCCGACGTCCGGCGAGTTCGCGACGTCACCGGGCAGCTCGGGGTCAGTGAGCGCACGCTGCAGCGGCTGTTCGCCGACTACCTCGGGCTCACGCCGGGCTGGGTGCTGCGCCGCGGCCGGTTGCACGCCGCCGCCGAGCGACTGATCCAGCTGGCCGCATCCGCGACCTCGGAGCGTACGGCGTTGGCCGACGTGGCCGCCGAGTTCGGCTACGCCGATCAGGCTCATCTGACCAACGACTTCACCAAGATCATCGGGCTGCCGCCGGCCAGCTGGCTCAGCACGCTGATCTCCGAACACCCCGCCGGCTGACCCCTTCCCCCTCCTCGCTGCTTCCCGCGCACCTGCGGCGCTGCCGCGCATGCTCCAACATGCGCGGGAGGACCGGAAGTGCGCGGGAGCGGGTTTGGCCGGGGCAGCCGGACCGGCCGTTCCTGCGGTTGCGTGCCCGGTTAGGTTCGGGGGATGGAGAAGAAGCCGCTTGTCCTCGAGATCGACCTCAGCCTCGGCCTGCAGGACGCCACTCCGCAGGATCCGTTGACGGCGCTGCGGGCGCGCAACACGCCCCGGCTCTCCCACATCATCTCCGGCCTACGGCATGCCGCCGGCGACGACGAGGTGGTGGCGTTGATCATGCACCTGACGCCGATGATCAAGGCGGCAGAGGCCGACGAACTGGCGATCGCGCTGCGTTCCTTCCGCGACGCCGGCAAGAAGGTGATCGCCTGGAGCGAGAGCTTCGGCGAGCTCGGGCCGGGCACCCTGCCGTACTACCTGGCGACGGTGGCCGACGAGATCTGGATGCAGCCCAGCGGAACGCTCGGGCTTCAGGGCATCGGGCTGGAGGTCGCCACCATTCGCGGCGTTCTGGACAAGATCGGCGCCGAGCCGCAGATCGGCCAGCGGCAGGAGTACAAGACCGCCGCCGAGATGTACACCGCGACCGAGATCAGTGAACCGAATCGGGAGATGACCGGTCGGATGTGCGCCTCGATCACCGAGCAGGTGATCAACGCGACCGCACAGGCTCGCCTGCTCACCCCCGAACAGGTCGCCGAGGCGATGTCGGTCGCTCCGTTGGCCGCCGAGGACGCGCTGCAGCGCAATCTGATCGATCACCTCGGCTACCGCGACGACGTCTATCGGTCGGTACGCGACTCGTACGGAGGTCGTGACGATGACGAGCAGGAAGAACCGCAACTCCGGCTGCTGTTCGCGCACCGGTACGCGCGTTCGCTGCCCAAGCAGGCGGTCAGCATGGCCAAGCGGCGGCGCAGTCCGATCATCGCCGTGGTCAACGTCAACGGCGCCATCGTCACCGGCCGCGGTCACGGCCAACTGCCGACGCAGCGACCGCAGGCCGGGTCCGATCTTGTCGCCGCCGCCCTCCGGTCGGCAGCCGACAACGACTCCGTCCGCGCGGTGGTGTTGCGGGTCGACAGCCCGGGCGGTTCGTACGTCGCCTCGGACGCGATCCGCGATGCGGTGCTGCGGGTGAAGAAGTCCGGCCGGCCGGTGATCGTGTCGATGGGCGCACTCGCGGCCTCCGGCGGCTACTTCGTGTCGATGGCCGCGGACCGGATCGTCGCCCTGCCGAGCACGCTGACCGGCTCCATCGGGGTGCTCGGCGGCAAGGTGGTGATCAAGGAAACCCTGACCAAGATCGGCGTCACTCGGGAGGCGATCGGCAGCCGTTCGGCGACCATGTTCTCCTCCGATCGCCGGTTCGCCGACGACGAGTGGGCACGCGTCGAGGGTTGGCTGGACGCCGTCTACGAGGACTTCACCCAAAAGGCGGCCGACGATCGCGGGCTCGACTACGCCGACCTCGAGGCCGTCGCCCGGGGCCGGGTGTGGACCGGGGCCGACGCCAAGGAACGCGGCCTGGTGGACGAGCTCGGCGGACTTCGTACCGCGGTCGAGTTGGCCTGCCGACGGGTCGGCACCGATGTTGATCATGTCCGGGTGCAGCAGTTCCCGCAGTTGCCGATGCTGGCTCGGTTCAAGCCGGCCGAATCGACCGAGTCGCTGGCCGATGCGGTGATCAGCGGGCCGCCGCCGGGACTGCTGGAGACGTTGACCACGGCGCTGGGTGTGCAGCAGGCCGGGGTGCTCTCACTGCCGTGGCGCTTCCGGTTCAGCTGATCACTCGTGATCGTCGGCGGCGATCCGGCGGGCGTGCAGCACCCTGGCGCCGCGCGGAGTTCTGCTGATGATCAAGGTCGCTGACTCGGGGCCGGCCGGTTTCAGGCGTTTGCGCAGCAGCGCCGGGTCGATGTCGATGCCGCGTTTCTTGATCTCCAACGTGCCGATGTGATGATCACGTACCCAGCGTCGCAGCGCCTTCTCCGCGTACGGAAGTTGCTCGATGATCTCGAACGCGCCGGCGTACGGAGTCATGATCAACTTCTCCGCGCTGAGGTAGGCGATCTGATCATCGAGCAGCCAGGCCGACAGTTCCTCGGCCAGGGTGCCGACCGCGCCGGCACGGATCACCGCACCGTCCGGTTCGTACAGGAACTGCCCCAGTGCTCGTACCGGCGTCGAGGTCGGGCGCGCAATCATCCGATGGTCGGGCATGATCAACGCCGCGCGCCGATCCGGCGTACTGCCCGGCCCGGAACGGAGGCAGACCTCGACGGTCTCGCCGTGGTCGGTCAGCCATTCGGCCTCGACGGCGTCCGGAATCTCCCGGTGTGGAAGGGCGGGCCCGAGCTTGACGGCGACCGGCCGGCCGGACGTCAACAGACCGGTGACGAAGGTCCAGGACGGCCGGAAGTCCTCGGTGCGCCACAGCCGGCCGGCACTGGTCCGCCGGGCCGGATCCAGGAAGACCGCGTCGCCGTCCTTGATCAACTCCGGGGCGAGCTGCTCGGCATCGCCGGTGAGCACCTCGACCGTACCCCGAAGTTGATCATGGACGGCGACGTTGGCGCGGGCGATCTCGGCCGTGTGCTCGTCGATCTCGACCGCGACCACCCGCAGCCCGGCCGCGGCGAACGCGAGTGCGTCGGTGCCGATCCCGCAACCAAGATCAACAACGCGGGATGCACCGGTCGCGGCGAGCCGACGGGCGTGATATTCGGCCACCGCCGGCCGGGTCGCCTGCTCCAGACCGTCCCGGGTGAAGAACATCGCCGCCGCCCGGTCGCCGAACTTGGCGATCGCCCGCCGCCGCAGCACCACCTGGTCGAGCGCGGCAGCCGCAACCCCGGGGCTGTGCTTGCGGCGCAGCCGCTGGGCCGCCGCAAGTGACGCCGGGTCGACCTCGGCCTCGGCGTCGGCCATAGCCTCGGCGGTCAGTGGTTCGGGCAGCACCAGGCCGACGTTACTGGCCCTCTTCGCGGTCGGGATGGGTGCCGCTGCCGCGATCTGGCCTGACGGCGAGACTCGCGGGGACAATCCACGCTGCGATCACACCATCACGGCGCTGCGCGGGGCGCGGACCGGGAAGTGCTGCATGCCGCGGATCAGGCTGCCGGGGCGGCGTTCGCGCGGGCCGGCCAGGGCGAGCTCGGGGAATTCGGTGACGATGGTGCGCAGCGCGATGCCGGCCTCGAGCCGAGCCAGGGCCGCGCCCAGGCAGTAATGCACGCCGCCGGAGAAGGACAGATGATCTTCGGCGTTGTCCCGATGCAGGTCGTATCGGGCCGGGTCGGTGAACACCGCTGGGTCGCGGTTCGCGCCGCCGATCGCGGTCATGATCCAGTCCCCCTGTTTGAACGGCACCCCGGCGACCTCGGTGTCGGCCGTCGCGAGCCGGCCGGTCCGCTGCACCGGCGAGTCGTACCGCAGGCCTTCTTCGATGGCCCGCTCGGCCAGCTCGGGCTGTTCGACCAGCATTCGCCACTGGTCGGGATTCGACAGCAGGGCCAGCACCGTGTTGCCGATCAGGTTGACCGTGGTCTCGAAGCCGGCGATCAGCAGCAGCGTGCACAGCGGGACCATCTCCTCCGGCCGTACGGTGCCGTCGGAGTTGACGATCCGGCTGACCACGTCGTCGGTGGGTTCCTTGCGTCGCAACTCGAAGATGCCGGCGAAGATCTCTGCCAGGCGTTTGCGGGTGGCGGCCAGCCGCTGCGCATGCGCCAGGGACTGGATGCCGCCGAGCGCACTGCCGAACTCGGTGCCGTGCCGGGCGAACTCGTCGGCGTCGGCATCGGGGATGCCGAGCAGGTCGGCGATCACGGCGATCGGCAGCGGCGCGGCCACCACCGACACCAGATCGAACGGATCGTCCCGAGGTACGTCCTTGATCAAGTTCTGCAGCACGGCCTCGATCCGCGGCGTGTAGCGGCCGATGGTGCGGACGCTGAAGTCGGGTGCGACCAGTCGGCGCAACCGAGTGTGGTCCGGCGGGTTCAGGTCCAGCAGGGACAGGCTCTTGTCCCGGGCGTCCTCGCCGACGCCGAAGTCGCGCGAGCGCAGCACCTCGTTGCAGATTTCATGATCAACTGTGACGAAGTGCCCGAACGGCGTCCTGGACACGCGGCCCCGGGAGCGGATCTGCTCGTACAGCGGATAGGGGTCGAGCCGGCCCGGTTCGAGTTGCAGCCGCGCCACCGGGTCGCGCCTCAGATAGCCGGACCAGAGCAGCCTGGCCTTGGTCCCGTACAACTCCTTGATGAACTGAAGCTCCTGCTTCTTGATCGGCATCAGCTTTCGCCGTTTAATCGCCATCAGCTCTTGCTGTTCGATCGGCATCGATCCGTCCTCACTCCCCTGGCTGCGGTACGAGGTCCATCCTGACCCGATCCTGGGTCCAGACAACCCCACAGATGTCATGTCGATCCGAGACGACAACTCAGCAACAACCCAGGCCGGCACGCGGAACCCTGGAAATGCGGACGCAGTCGGACGAAACGTCCACGTGGGGCCGATATTCGCCGGCTGCATCCGCATTCCCAGGATTCGGGGCAGCGACGTCCGCGCCGGCGGTTGTGAGGGACCGATAGCGTGCTCGGCGTGGGGATGACCGATGACTGACGCGGAGCCGCAGCGAGTGGCAGCGACTAGGGTCACCGATCGGCGCGCCCGGTTGGCCGTGACGATCGCGTTCGGCACCCAGGCGCTCCCGTTCGCCTCGTGGACGGCCCACATCCCCGCCGTCGCTGCCGATCTCGGCTTGGACAACGCCGCCCTCGGCACCGCACTGCTCGGGGCGCCGGTCGGCTCGGTGTTGTCGATGCCGCTCACCGGGCGGCTGCTGCCCCGAGTGGGCAGCCCCATCCTGGTACGGATCGCGATCGTCGGTTATCTGCTCGCCTGCTGTGGGATCGGGTTGGCTGGAGGGACGGTGACGCTGTTCCTCGCCCTGGCACTCTGCGGCTTCTTCCAGGGCTCGCTCGGTGTCGCGATGAACACCCAGGGCGTGACGATCGAACGCTCGATGAGTCGGCCGATCATGTCCGGGTTCCACGGCGCGTGGAGCATCGGAGCGCTCGGCGGCGCGATGATCGGTTCGGCCGCGGTGGCGGCCGGCGTCGGGTTGCTGCCGCAGCTGATGATCATGGCGGCGGTGTTGCTGGTGCTCAACGCGGCGGTGACCCGGAGCTTGATCGACGACCGCGACGCCGGGCCGCGGACTCATCAGCGGCGGGGACGCAGCTGGTCGCCGATGATCTTGCTGCTCGGCGGCATCGCGACCGCCTGCATGCTGTGTGAGGGCGCGGCTGCCGACTGGTCGGCCAAGTATCTGCGGGACAGCCTGCACGCAGATCCCGGCGTCGCCGGGCTGGCCTACGCCGCCTATGCCGCGGTGATGGTGGTGGTCCGGCTGTCCGGCGGCTGGGTGCTGTCCCGGCGGCCGGTCCGGACCGTGCTGCCGGTGCTGGCTCTGGTTGCCACGTTGGGAATGACGGCGGCGCTGGTGATCGGTACCCCGGCCGTGGCGATCATCGGATTCGCTCTGCTCGGCGCCGGCGTTGCCGCAGTGGTGCCGGCCGCCTTCACCGCCGCCGGACGGTTGTCGGCGAGCAACGCCGGAACCGCGATCGCCACCGTGTCGGCGCTCGGCTGGGCCGGTTTCATGATCGGCCCGCCGGCCATCGGCCACCTGGCCCAGGCGACCACCCTGACGATCGCGCTGGCCGTGATCCCGATCCTCACCGCCGCCGTCGCCGCCGCCATTCGTTTCAGCCCGGCCTTCCGCGGTCAGTGACGGCCCGGCTCACCCGGAGCCCGACCACTGCCGCACCAGGTGCAGCACAGCGCACCGGTTGCAGCCGGTGCGGCGTGCGGTAAGTGGTGCGGCTGATGGGTGGGACCCGGGTCCGCACCGGATCTGCAGAGCGGGCGGGAGACGGGCATGGTGGAGTCGGCGCCGAAGTCGAGGTCCGAGGGACGAAGATCACGACGCACCATCTCGGCGCCGAGGGCGGCGATCATCGCGCCGTTGTCGGTGCACAGGGCGGGCTTCGGGCGGCGCAGCCGGATGCCGTGTTCCTCGGTGCGTTCGGCCAGCAGGGCCCGGAGCCGACCGTTGGCCGCCACCCCACCGCCGATCAGCAGGTCCTCCGAGCCCAGCGCCGTACACGCCTCGACGGCCTTCGCGCTGAGCACGTCGCAGACCGCCTCCTGGAAGCTGGCGCAGACGTCTGCCAGGGGGATGTCCAGACCGTCGCGGCGGCGCAACTCGACCCAGCGCGCGACGGCGGTCTTCAGCCCCGAGAAGGAGAAGTCGAAGCGGTGCTTGACCAGGTCCTTCTGCGCGGTCAGGCCGCGCGGGAATCGGATCGCCTTCGGGTCACCGGCCTGTGCCGGATCGCCGTCTCCTCCTGCGACTCGGTCGATCACCGGGCCGCCCGGGTAGGACAGTCCGAGCAGCCGTGCGACCTTGTCGTACGCCTCGCCGGCGGCGTCGTCGATGGTGGCGCCGATCTCGATGATCTTGGTCGCCACGTCGTCGACCTGCAGCAGCGACGTGTGTCCGCCGGAGACCAGCAGCGCGACGGCCGGCTGCGGCAGCGGGCCGTGCTCGAGCAGGTCGACGGCGACGTGACCGGCCAGGTGATTGACCCCGTACAGCGGTTTGCCGGTGGCCAGCGCCAGCGCCTTGGCCGCCGAGATGCCGACCACCAGCGCGCCCATCAGCCCGGGCCCCGCGGTCACCGCGATCGCGTCGATCTCGGCCAGGTCGACGTCGGCGGTGGCCAGCGCGCGCTCCAGCGTCGGCACGATCGCCTCCAGGTGGGCCCGACTCGCGACCTCGGGCACCACGCCGCCGAAGCGGACGTGTTCCTCCACGCTGGAGGCCACCTCATTGGCCAGCAACTCATGCCCGCGGACGATGCCGACGCCGGTCTCGTCGCAGGAGGATTCAATCCCGAGGATCAGCGGTTCACTCACGCTCGTACCTCTCCAGCTCGATGATCTTGCACTCTTCGATGATCTTGAATGGGCAGGCTCATGATCACGGCGTCCCGGCCGGGGCCGTAGTAATCGCGGCGATTGATCAACTCGGTGAAGCCGAACGATCGATAGAGCGCGATCGCGGCGGCGTTGCCGGTCCAGACTTCTAAGATCATCTTCTCCGCAGCCCGGTGTCCGTCCAACGCGTTGTTGATCAAGGTACGGGCGATGCCGCTGCGACGCGCCCGAGGATGCACCACGATCCGATCGAGTTCCACGTCGTCGCCGGCGATCCGCAGAGCGATCGCACCGAGCAGCGGATCGGTACCGATGATCAGGACCTGCAGCGCCGGTTCGGTGAGCTCGGAACGCCAGCTCTGCTCGCTCCACTGCTCAAGGACCGGAAACCCGGCCCGTTCCAACTCCAAGAGCGCGGCCAGATCGGCAACCGTCGCTGCCCGCACCGAGTTGTCAGACCGTGGTTGGGCCATAGGCCAACTAGCTTCTGACAAGTCGGTCATGAAAGGACTCGAGGAAGTACGGATTTCCGCGGGCCGGGCGGGGCGGCGTCGGGACTGCGCAGATACAGCGGTTCGATGCCGGCGTCGGCCAGCTCCGATCCGACCAGCGCGAGCACACCGGCGTCGAGACTCACCGGGGCGTTCGCCGACGCCTGCAACTCCGGATAGATCTCGGTGGCCGGGCCAGCCACGGGCAGCTGTGGCAACTCGTCGGCCTTGCCGACGGACGGCCCGGCGACCCTGCTGCCGTCGGGGGCGTAGCGAGCCCAGTAGATCTCCTTGCGACGGGCGTCGGTGGCGATCAGGAAGTCGTCGGCCGGTGGCACGTCCGAACGCAGCCACTGCGCGGCCAGCACGTCCAGCGTGCAGACACCACGGACCTGAACGCCGAGTACGAAACCGATCGTCCTCGCTGTGGCGATGCCCACCCGCAGACCGGTGTACGGCCCCGGTCCGACCCCGACGATGATCTTGGTCAGCTGCGCTGTCGTCACGCCGGATTCCTTGATCAACTTCTCGATCAGCGGAGTGAGCTGTTCGACGTGCCGGCGCGGATCCTCGTACGACAACGAGCTCAGCACCTGCGAGCCGTCGGCCAACCCGACCCGTACCTCGGTGGCGGTGTCGATGCCGAGAATCAGTTGCTCAGGCACGGGAAACCGCCTCCTGGTCCAGGGACTCGGACGCACCCGGGTGGACGAGTTGATCAAGCTCGGCCTCGGTCCACCGATCACCGACGCCGGCGAGCAGCACGGTCCGGGTGTCGTCGGTCGGATCGGCGCTGCGCAGCACCATGATCTCCAACCGTTCGGGATTCAGACTCTCGGCGATTCCTTCGCCCCACTCCACCACAGTCACCGATCCTTCCAGCGACTCCAGCAGATCAAGATCATCGAGCTCGGCCGCGCTGGACAGCCGATAGGCGTCGACATGCACCAGATCCGGCCGGCCGGTGGACGACTGGTGGATGCGGGACAACACGAAGGTCGGCGAGATGATCTGCCCGGCAGCGCCCAGCCCGCGGCCGATCCCCTGGGTCAGGGTGGTCTTGCCGGCACCGAGATCACCGGTGGCGATGATCACGTCGCCGGCCTGCAGTCGGTCGGCGATCCGGGCGCCGAGGGCGTGCATGTCGTCGGTCGTCGGCACCAGCACCCGACGCGGCAGCGGCCGGCCGAGGACGACACCGTGCGGCACCTCGCGCACCACGGTGAAACCGCGATGTCGCCAATAGGTGATCAGCTCCGGGAACTCCTTGCGGGCCAGCAACTCGACCCGGATGCAGCCGAGCTCGGCGGCCAGCAGCTTGCACTCCTCCACCATGGTCGAGGCGATGCCGTGCCGCTGGAAGTCCGGATGCACCGACACCCGACGCAGCGTCGCCACGCGGTCATCGCCCGGCTCGATGATGATCGCGCCGGCAGGGCGATCACCGACCGTGGCGTAGACACCGGTGCCGGTGGCCAGCGCCGCGGCCACCGACTCGGGCGTCTCGCTGTCGGCCGTGGACGGCGGGTCCAGAGGCGGACGCGCGCCGAACGCGGCGTGGATGACCTCGACCATGCCGGCGGCGTGCTCGGCATGGGCGCGGTGGTAGATCGGAGTCGAATCGCTGAGGTTCATCGCCCGCTATGGTAAGCGGCCTGCTCTCGGCGTCCCGAACCGTTTCGCCGTCCCCGGTCCGAACGCGGGCCGTAACGATCGTCCCGGGAACGCCGATCGTCGCGCGGGCCCCGGCCGGGACCACGACGCGGGCCACGGCCGGAACGTACCGGCTGGCGGGGAGCGATCAGCTTGGCGTAGTCACGTTCGCCGATCCGCGGCCCGTCGGTCGGTACGGCGCCGGTCGCCTCGCCCAGGGCAGCATCGCCCGGCCGGGCGTCCAGCTGGGTCGCGGCGACGCCGGCGTCCTTGGCCAGCCGGCGTACCTGGCCACGCTGGTTGGGCAGTACCAGGGTGACCACCACGCCGGTCTGTCCCGCGCGGGCCGTTCGCCCGGCCCGGTGCAGGTAGGTCTTCGAATCGGTCGGCGGATCGACCTGGAGAACCAGCCCGACCTCGTCCACATGGATACCGCGAGCGGCCACGTCGGTGGCCACCAGCACCGGCAGGCTGCCGGTCTTGAACGCCTCCAGGGTCCGATTCCGGGCGCCCTGCGGCAGACCGCCGTGCAAGGCGCCGGCCATCACCCCGGCGTCGCGGAGCTGTTCGGCGACCCGGTCGGCGCCGAGCTGGGTCCGGACGAAGATCACCGTCCGGCCGTCCCGATTGGCGATCTCGGCGGTGATCGGACGCTTGTCCGCCGGTGCGACCGGCAGCAGGTAGTGCGCCATCGTGTCCACCGAGGCCTGGGCGCTGTCCACCTCGTGGGTGCTCGGATCGCTCAGGTAGCGTTCGACCAGCCGGTCGATGCCGCGGTCCAGGGTGGCCGAGAACAGCATCCGCTGGCCGTCGGCCGGAACGGCGTCCAGCAGCGTGGTGACGTCGGGCAGGAAGCCGAGGTCGGCCATGTGATCGGCCTCGTCCAGCACGGTGATCTCGACCGAACCGAGCAGCAGGGCGGCGCGATCCATCAGGTCGATCAGCCGGCCGGGGGTGCCGATGACGATGTCGACGCCCTTGTCCAGGCCGTTCAGTTGCGGGCCGTAGGACATGCCGCCGGCCACCAGCTGAGTCCGCAATCCGACGGTGCGCGCCAGCGGCGCCAGCACGTCGGAGACCTGGGTGGCCAACTCGCGGGTGGGCAGCAGGATCAGGCCGCGCGGGTCACGGCCGGGACGCTCACCGGCGGCCAGCCGGGTCAGCATCGGCAGGCCGAAGCCGAGCGTCTTGCCCGACCCCGTACGCCCCCGGCCGAGCACGTCGCGGCCGGCCACGGCGTCCGGGATCGAGGCGGCCTGGATCGGGAACGCGGCGACGATGCCGTCGGCGCCGAGCCGATCGACCAGCGGTTGGGCGACACCCAATTCTGCGAAACCGACCGCGTCGGCCGTGGTCAGCGACGTCGCCGCGTCCGGTGCCGGTGCTTCGGTCGCCGCCGGTGCTTGGCTTGCGAGCGTGGGCTCTACCGGCGTACGACGGGTGCGATCATCGGTCTGACGATCTTGATCGCTGCGCACCCGATCAGTGCGGTCGAAGGATCGGCGGTCGCCGGCGTACGAGCCGCGATCGCTGCGCTCAAGGCGGTCGCGATCGTTGCGCTGGTTCGTCCGCCGGTCGTCGAAGCGGGCCCGCTCGCTCCGATCACGGTCGGACCGATCGAAGGAGCGACGGTTGTCCCGATCGTACGTGCGGTCGTCGCGGCTGTTCGAGCGGCTATTTCTGCGGTTGCGGTCGTCTCGATCGTACGGGCGGCGGTCGTCCCGCTGGAAGGAACGGCGGTCGTCTCGATCGTACGGGCGGCGGTCGTCCCGCTGGAAGGAACGGCGGTCGTCCCGATCGTTGCCACCGCGATCGTCGCGGTTGTACGGGCGATCGTCACGATTCCAGCGACGGTCGTCACGATCGTTGCGGGCACGATCATCCCGGTTGAACGGACGGCGCTCGTCCCGCCCGAATGAACGCCGGTCGTCGCGATCGTAGCGGGCGCGATCGTTACGGTCGCGGTCGTCCCGGTTGAACCGAGGACGGTCATCCCGCTCGTAGCGGGTGCGATCGCCGCGGTCGTAGGAGCGGCGGTCGTCACGCTGGGTGCGGAAGTTCTCGGCCCGTTCGGCGGCCCGGCGCTCCTCGCGATTGCGTGGAGCGGCGTATTCCAAGGCCCGGCCGGATCCGACCTCGTCGGCTCCGCCACGGCGGCGCGGCTTGCGGCCCTTCGCCGCCCGCTCGGCGGCGGTCCAGCGATGCTTCTTCGAGGAAGGGTTCGATCGCTGGTGCTTGCCGGGCTTGTTGCTGGTGGACTTGCTGGACTTCTGGCCCGCCGACTTTCCGGCAGGTGCTGCTGCAGACATGCATCTCTCTTCTGCGCCGGTGGCTCACCGGCGATCGGGCGCACGCGCCCGAGGAGGCTTCCGGCCTCGTGAGTGGACGCACGCATCATTGAGTCGTGGCTGCAGTCCCGGCGTAGGCACGCCTCGGCCCGTTCGGTTTCGGGTGGACAGAAAGTGAAGGAAATGCGGGGCATCGGTGCATCCACCGGCCCCGGCCGCCCTCGGCAGCCGCGATCACTCATCCTACCGGCTCGCCCCGCTCACTCCCAATCGGTGCCATTGCCCCGGACCGTGCCGCTGATGACACCCGGTCGCTCCTGAGTGGCCGCGTCGACGTGGGCGGCGGCAAAACGGTAAGGATGTGGGAGCAGATGCTTACGCCCCAGTAGTCGTCATTCTGGCCGACTGCTCCTGCATTCTCACCGGTTGGCCGCGTCGATCTGCCGGCGGGGTGCACCATCCGCGGCCGGGATCGCAGCCCTCCGGCCGGCACATTTCGCAGCGCCGGCAACCAGCTACGGCGCGCCTATCGGTAACAACGTCGGACGGGATGGCTCGTACCCCTCGGAAACGGTGGAGTTCGGCCCATCCCGTCCGACGTTTTTGCCGATGTCCAACCGGCGAACGGCTCAGGACCCCTGGAGCGGGGTTCGCTGTCGACCCGAGCGGTCCGGGCCAACGCGGTCCCGACCAAGCGCCGAGGCCGGGTGTTCGGGGGTCTCCGCGCGAGACGTGGATGGGCCTGGCCGTCCGCACGATGCCGATCGACCGGCCGAACCAGCAGCCAGAATTCCCAACCAGACAAGCGATCCAGGGCATTGTGCGGACTGGTTGTCTGCGCGGAGCGAACCGAACACCCGACCGGACCGCACCCAGCTCAGGGCCCTGGGCTTGCGTTGCCGGCCCTTCGACAAGCTCAGTGCCCGGGGTTGCCTTGCCGGCCCTTCGACAAGCTCAGTGCCCGGGGTTGCGTTATCGGTCCTTCGACAAGCTGAGGCCCCGCGGTCGGGGTCACGGGCTCAGCGTGGCAGCGGGCCGGTGTACGCCTTGCGTGCTTCTTCGACCCGAGCCATGTTCTGCTGCGACCAACTGCCGAGGTCGGCGAAGATCGGGGCCAGGCTGCGGCCGAGTTCGGAGATCTCGTACTCCACCCGCGGCGGCACTTCGGCAAACTGGCGGCGTTCGACCAGACCGTCCCGCTCGAGCTGCCGGAGCCGAGAGGTCAGCACCTTCGGCGTGATCGTGGCCAGTCGTCGTTCCAACTCCACGAATCGCAGCGGGCCGTTCTGATGCAGTGTCCACAGGATCGGCGTGGTCCAGCGGCTGAAGACCAGATCGACGACGGGGCTGATCGGGCAGGCCTGCACCGGGTCGTAATCCGACGGAGATCCCGGACGGTTGATGGTTTCGGTCATGGCGCCCCTTCTGCTCGGACAGTCACTTTCCACCAGGAACGTACTGCCGACCCTTCTCTAGCGTTCTCATCATGATCATCATCACCGGAGCGACCGGAAACGTCGGCCGCCATCTCACCGAAATCGTCGCAGCCTCCGGCCACCAGGTGGCCGCGGTCTCCCGTGGTACGTCTGCCCCGCCGCCGGACCACCCCGGCATCACCTCGTTCGTCGCAGATCTGACCGATCCCGATTCCCTCGAGCCCGTGCTGCAGCGGGCCGACGCGCTGTTCCTGGTGGTGCCCGGGGACGGCTCAGCAATCGACGGACCGAAGCTGCTCGATCGCGTTGCCCGAGCCGGAGTACGTCGGGTGGTTCTGCTGTCGTCCCAGGCCGCGGGTATCCGCCGGTCCCACGATGCGATGCTTGCCCTGGAAGACGACGTACGCCGGTCAGGGCTGGAACACACGATCCTGCGCCCCGCAGGCTTTGCCAGCAACACGCTCGGCTGGGCGCCGTCGATCATCGACCGGAGCACCGTCTTCGCACCGTTCGCCGAGGTGGCGCTTCCGGTGATCGACCCACTGGACATTGCCGAGGTGGCTGCGATCACCCTCACCCAGGACGGCCACGACGGCGCGACCTACCTGCTCACCGGCCCAGAGGCGATCACGCCCCGTCAGCAAGCTGCGGCCATCGGGCGCACGCTCGACCGGCCGATCGACTTCGTCGAACTGACCCGGGAGCAGGCGCTTGATCAACTTCTGCGGATGATGCCGGCACCGGTGGCCGAGGGCACGCTTGCCATCCTGGGCGGCCCGACCCCGCTGGAGCAGCAGGTCAGCGAGGCGGTGCCGAAGATCACCGGCCGCCAACACAGCTATCAGGATTGGGCGCGCCGGCACACCGCGGCCTTCGGCGGGTCAACACCGCCGAACTCATGATCACGATCGCGTGATGTGCTGAGTCGCACGATCGATCAAACGGTCGAGGAAGGTGTTCACCTTCTGGTGGTGCTCGATCATCGCCATGTGGCCGGACTGGTCCAAGATCAACTTCTCCGCCGCCGGAAGATGATCGAGGATCACCCCGGTGTGCCGGTACGGAGTGACCAGGTCCTGCCGGGCGCCGACCACGGCGGTCGGCACGGTGTTGATCACGGCGAGGCCGGCGGCTTGGTCGAGTTCGGCGAAGGCCGGGTAGAAGTCGGCCACGACCTCCAGTGGTGTCTGACCGAGCATGTCCGACATGAACTGCACGTACGACGGCGGCACCGGTGACGGGAAGGTCATCCCCCGCGTCACCAGGTAGGCCAGATCCGAGCCGGCCTGCCGGGTCTGTTCGACCACCGTCGGGATCCGGTTCAGCGCGGCCATCGCCGGCTCGGCCAGCCGGGCGGCGGCACGGCTCGGCAGACCGCGTACGGGATGCGGGTCGAGCAGGTCGTCGGCCGACGTACACACCAGCCCGACGCCGATGATCGGCCCGATCCCGTCGACCGGCACCGCTGCGTTGTCACCGGTGAACCATGCGGGGTGTTGCCTGGCCAGTTCCATGATCGTCATGCCGCCCATCGAGTGACCGATCAAGATCACCGGACCGGGGCCGGCGACCTCGCGCAGGATCTGAGCAAGATCATCGGCCAACTGCGGGATCCGGCAGCGATCCGGCGAGGACCGCCCCGAACGGCCGTGGGATCGCTGATCGTAGAAGATCATCCGATATCGGCCGCGGAAGTGCTTTCGCTGGAAGTGCCAGCAGTCCAGGCTGAGTGCGTAACCGTGCACGAACACCAACGTGGGCTGTGCGGATCCGAGTCGCGGTCCTTCGACAAGCTCAGGACCCCGGTCGTTGCGTTGCGGTCCTTCGACAGGCTCAGGACCCTGTGGTCGCGTCTGGGGTCCTTCGGCGGGCTCAGGACCCTTGGGGTCGACTTCTGCATGCAACCGGACGCCGTCGGGGGTCTGCACGGAAACCCCGTCGGAGCGCAGCGCGAAGAAGTTTTCCTGCGGCTCGGCCAGCTCGGAGCGCAGCCGTCGGCCGATCAGCGCCCGTTCGAGTTTGAGCCCCACCGCGAATCCGCCGACGGCGAGGGTGGCGGCGCCGGCGACCAGGCCGACCCCCGATCGTCTGCTCATCGGTTCCCTGCCTGCGGATCGTGATCATGATCAGCAACGATTCGGCGCGGCACCCGGGCGCCGATCCTGGTGACGATCTCGTAGCCGATGGTGTCGCAGGCCTGCGCCCAGTCCTGAGCAGTCGGGCCGCGGTCCGCGCCGGAGAAGATGATCACTTCGTCGCCGATCTGGTCCTCGGCATCCGGTCCAAGATCAACAACGAACTGGTCCATGCAGACCCGGCCGCGGATCGGCGCGCGGCGGCCGCCGACCTGAACCTCGGCCCGGTTGCTGGCGTGCACCGGAATGCCGTCGCCGTAGCCCAACGGCACCAGTCCGACCACCGTGTCGTGGTCGGCGATCCAGGTGTGACCGTACGAGACCCCCTCGCCCGCGGCGAGCGGCTTCACGTTGACCAGTTGCGCCCGCAGCGTCATCACCGGCTCGAGTTCCAGCCCGGCGGCCACGGCCTGCCCGGGAACGGGCTCGATGCCGTAGCAGCCGATGCCCAGCCGGACCAGGTCGTAGCGGGCCTCGGGCAACGTGATCGCACCCGCGGAGTTGGCCAGATGCCTGACCTCCGGCGTCAGCCCGGCCTGCTGGGAAACGGTGAGCGCCTCGGCGAAGGCCTGCTGCTGCCGGGCGACGGACGGATGCCCGGGCTCGTCGGCGGCCGCGAAGTGCGACCAGATGCCGGTGACAGCCACGGCGCCGGCTCGTTCCGCGTCGGCGGCCTCGGCACAGAGATCGGGCCAGTCCCGCATCGGCGATCCGTTCCGGGACAGCCCGGTGTCGACCTTGAGCTGGACCCGCGCAGTGGTCTTGATCGCGGCAGCCGCGGCGACCACCGAGGCCAGCTGCTCCGGGCTGTGCACGGTGAGGTCGATGTCCGCCGCGACGACCGGTTCCAGATCCTCGTCCGGACCGTACAGCCAGCACAGCAGCCGCCCGCGGTCTCCCGACGCGCGCAGCGCCAGCGCCTCCGTCGGCGTCGCGGTGCCGACCCAGGCTGCGCCCGCGGCCCGGGCTGCGGCAGCACAGTTGATCATGCCGTGGCCGTACCCGTCGGCCTTGACCACAACCATGATCGACACGTCTCCGACGTGATCATGAAGCCGGCGAACGTTGCGCCGGAAGGCAGCGAGATCAACCTCCGCACTGGCTGTCCGGGCGGCGATCCCCGCGGTCCGATCGGAGGTCATCGACGCCCGGCCCCATGATCATCACCGGACCGACCGATTTCATGATCAACTTCGTACGGCGGTTGCGGCTGCAGACGGCCCAGCACGATCGCCACCTGCTCGGCCAGGCGCTGCGGCGGCACCGGGCCCGGCAACGACGCGGCGGCCACGGCCTGCACCGACGCGGCCAGGGCCCCGGCCAGCTGCGCCGGCACGCCGGCGGCCAGCAGCGTCGTACAGATCCCGGCCAGTACGTCGCCCGAGCCGGCCTGCGCCGTCCAGGCCGGTCCGCCGACGGCGATCAGCGCCGATCGACGTCCCGGTTGCGCGACGATCTGGGTGGATCCCTTCAGCAGCACGGTTGCGCCGGTCCGGTCGGCGCCGCGATGCGCGGCCGTCAGCGGATCGGCCTCGACCTCGGACCGGTCGCAACCGAGCAGCCGGGCCAGCTCGCCGGCGTGCGGGGTGAGCAGCCAGTCCGCGGACATTCCCCTGCTGGGTAAGCGTTGCAGCCCATCGGCGTCCACGACACCCGGCAGCCCGCTGTCCAGTCCGCGGGAGATCACCTCGGCCCCGTCACTGCGATCCCCCCAGCCGGAGCCGTACAACATCGCCTGCACCCGACCCTCGGCGTACACCACATTGGGCAGCGCACCGGTGAGCACCCGGCGCGCCTCCTCGCCGCCGTGGAATCGCACCATTCCGGCACCCGAGAAGACCGCACCGTGGGTGGCCAGGATGCCCGCACCCGGATACTGCGTCGACCCCGCATCGATGCCGACCACGCCCCGGGTGTACTTGCTGCTCCGGGCGTCCGGATAGGGCCAGCGCCGGGCAAGATCAACTTCATCCAGTACGTCGATCGCGGTGACCGCGTTGTCCGGCCGGAAACCAAGATCAATACGGACGATCCGGCCGCAGTTCCCCTTCGCCGGTTCGATCACCTCGCACAGCTTGGCCGCACCGAAGCTCACCGTGACCGTTGCCCGAACGGCAGCCGACGGCACGGCGCCGGTGTCGGCGTCCACCCCGGACGGAAGATCGACGGCGACCACCGGCACGTCGCACTCGTCCAACCTGCGGGCGATCTCGGCCACCTGGTCGGGCAATCCCGGTCGGCCGCCGATGCCGAGCACACCGTCCAACCCGAGATCGAACCCGTCAAGATCAACTTGCCCGAGTTGATCTTGATCGAGCAGCCGGCCACCGGCAGCCAGCAGTGCGGCAAGGCCCCCGGGATGCGGGGTGCCGAGCAGACCCAGGGCGATCACCCGAGCGCCGCGGCGAGCCAGCCGGGCACCGGCGAACAACGCGTCCCCACCGTTGTTGCCGCCACCGACCAAGATCAACACCCGGGCGCCGTAGACCCGTCCGCGACGGCGGGCCAGCTCCTCGGCGGCCACCGCCGCCACCGCGCCGGCCGCCTGTTGCATCAGGTCCTGCGCCGGGTCGGCGTCGATCGCCGCCGTTTCCAGTCGCCGGATGTCATGCACCGGGTAGGCGGTCAGCATGATGGCGGCTCCTTGGCAGTGATCATGGTGCTCAGGCCTCGCAGATCACGAACGCCGAGGCTATCCCGGCGTCGTGCGACAACGACACGTGGATGTTGGCCACGCCGAGGGCGGCGGCGCGGGCGGCGACGGTTCCTCGTACTCGGAAGGAGGGCTTGCCGACCTCGTCGGTCTCGATCTCGGCGTCCAGCCAGGACAGACCGCTCGGCGCGCCGAGCGCCTTGGCCAGCGCCTCCTTCGCCGCGAACCGGGCGGCCAGGGAGGCCATCGGCTTGGTCGCCTCGGTGCTGGTGAACAGCCGCTTCACCAGGCCGGGCCGGCGTTCGATCGTCTCCGCGAAGCGGGCGATCTCACACACATCGATGCCAACCCCGATGATCATGGCCGCCCTCCTGCTCACTCCACCGTGACCGAACTCATTCCACCGTGACCGACTTTGCCAGGTTCCGCGGCTGATCGACATCGTGACCCTTGCGGGTCGCCAACTCACAGGCGAAGAGCTGCAGCGGCACGGTGGCCAGCACCGGCTGCAGCAGGGTGGAGACCTTCGGCAGCCGGATCCAGACGTCGGCCAACGGCTCGATCTCCGGATCGTCCTCCTCGGCCAGCACCACCGTCAGCGCACCGCGGGCGCGGATCTCGGCGATGTTGGAGACCACCTTGTCGTGCAACATGTCCCGCCCCTTCGGCGGCACCACCACGAACACCGGCAGCCCGTCGTCGACCAGCGCGATCGGACCGTGTTTGAGCTCCCCGGCCGCGAATCCTTCGGCATGGATGTAGGCGAGCTCCTTCAGCTTGAGCGCGCCCTCCAACGCCACCGGATAGCCGACGTGCCTGCCCAGGAACAGCACCGACGGCTGCTCGGCGAAGTCGCCGGCCAGCTTGAGCACCGGTTCGGATTCGTCCAGCACCCGCTGCAGCGTTGCCGGCATCTCCTCCAGTTCGGCCATCAGCCGGGCGATCTCGTCGCCGAACAGGGTGCCGCGGACCTGCGCCAGATAGAGCCCGAGCAGATAGCAGGCGACCAGTTGGGTGGTGAAACCCTTGGTCGAGGCGACCCCGATCTCCGGTCCGGCGTGGGTGTAGATCACCGCGTCCGACTCGCGCGGAATGGTGGAGCCGTTGGTGTTGCAGATGGCCAGCACCTTGGCGCCCTGTTCGGCCGCATGTCGTACGGCCATCAGCGAGTCGGCGGTCTCCCCGGACTGACTGATGCAGACCACCAGGGTGTTCGGGTTGACGATCGGGTCGCGGTAGCGGAATTCGTGCGCCAGCTCGACCTCACAGGCGATCCGGGTCCAGTGCTCGATCGCGTACTTGGCGACCAGGCCGGCATAGAAGGCGGTGCCGCAGGCCACGATGATGATCTTGTCGATCCGCCGCAGCTCGGCCTCCGACATCCGCAGCTCGTCCAGCCGGAGCGCCCCGTCGGTGTCGTAGCGGCCGAGCAGAGTGTCGCCGATCGCCTTCGGCTGCTCGTAGATCTCCTTGCGCATGAACCAGTCGAAGCCGTCCTTCTCGGCCGCCGACAGGTCCCAGTCCACGTGGTAGCGACGGACCTCCGCCGGACGTCCGTCGAAGCCGGTCACGTCCACCCGGTCGGCACGGATCTCGACCACCTGGTCCTGCCCGAGCTCGATCGCCTCCCGGGTGTGTTCGATGAAGGCGGCCACATCCGAACCGAGGTAGTTGGCGCCGTCGCCGACGCCGACCACCAGCGGTGAGTTGCGGCGGGCGCCGACCACCACCTCCGGATCGTCCCGATCGATCGCGACCAGGGTGAAGGCGCCGGCCAGCCGGTTGCACACCGTACGCATCGCCGCGGCCAGCTGCTGCCCGTCGGCCAGCTGCTGTGCCAGCAGGTGGGCGACCACCTCGGTGTCGGTGTCGGAGACCGGCTCGATGCCGGCTGCCTGCAGCTCGGCGCGGAGCGCGGCGAAGTTCTCGATGATGCCGTTGTGCACGACCGCGACCCGACCGTCGTACGAGAGATGCGGGTGTGCGTTGCGGTCGTTGGGTACGCCGTGGGTCGCCCACCGGGTGTGCCCGATGCCGACGCCGTCCTTCGGCAGCGGCTCGGCGTCCAGCAGCTCGACCAGGTTGGCGATCTTGCCGGCCTTCTTCGCCGTCGCGATCCGCCGCGGCCCCGGCGCACCGTCGGCCGGCTGACCGGTCACCACGGCCACCCCGGCCGAGTCGTAGCCGCGGTACTCCAGCCGTTTCAGCCCGGCCACGATCACTTCCGCGGCCGAACCCGCGCCCACATATCCGACGATCCCGCACATGGTCGGTCAGGCTACCGTCGGCAGGCCGCGTTCGACGGATCCGCCCGGCGCACCAGCAACCGCAACGGGGATAATCAGGCCGTGCCGAATCGCCCCGAGCTCAGCGACACCGCCAGCCCGTACGTGGAACGCAGCCGCGCCGACTGGGCCGCGCTGGCGAACTCCACCCCGATGCCGCTGACCGCCGAAGCGCTCGGTTCGCTGCGCGGCATGCAGGACCCGACCAGCCTGGACGACGTCCGCGAGGTCTACCTGCCGCTGACCCGGCTGCTGGCCACCTACGTCAAGCACACCGGAGACCTGCACCAGGCCAGCAACGAATTCCTCCGGCTCTCGGTCGGCCGGACCCCGTTCGTGATCGGGGTGGCCGGTTCGGTGGCGGTCGGCAAATCCACCACCGCGCGGCTGCTGCAGGCCCTGCTGGCCAGTTGGCCCGATCATCCTCGGGTGGAGTTGGTCACCACCGACGGTTTCCTCTTCCCGAACGCGGAGCTGGAACGGCGCGGAATCATGTCCCGCAAGGGCTTCCCGGAGTCGTACGACCGCACGCGCCTGCTGCGGTTTGTGATGGACATCAAGTCCGGCAAGGACGTCGTCACCGCACCGGTCTACGACCACCTCAGCTACGACATCGTGCCCGGTGAACAGATCGTCGTCCGCCGGCCGGACATCCTGATCATCGAGGGTCTGAACGTGTTGCAGCCGGCCCGGCCGCGACCGGACGGCACCACCGGCCTGGCGCTGAGCGATTTCTTCGACTTCTCGGTCTACATCGACGCCCACACCGACGCGATCCGGCAGTGGTACGTGCAACGCTTCCTGGAATTGCGGCAGACCGCCTTCACCGACCCGCGGTCCTTCTTCACCCGCTACGCCGGGCTGAGCGACGAGGACGCCGTCCCGACCGCCGAAGGCATCTGGGACTCGATCAACGGCCCCAACCTGGCCATCAACATCCTGCCCACCCGAGGCCGAGCCACCGCCGTCTTGCGCAAGAGCGACGACCATCGGGTCGAGTGGGTGCGTATCCGCAAGCTCTGATTGGATTCGCGGTCGAGTTGGGTGCCGCTGCCGCGATCTGGTCTGGCGGCTCACGTTTGCGAGGGGCGACCCTCGCGCTCCCGCCGTGGTTAGCTTGTCAGCCGCTCACGCCGACTCCTTCGGAGTCGGTCTCGCGCCAGGGCGCTCGACGTGCGTTCAATCCGGCCTTCAAGCGTTCGTGGTGGCGGCGGTCAGACCCAAGCAGTGGGCGGCGCGGGTCTCGACGTTGCGTTCAATCTGACTTTCAAGCGTTCGTGGTGACGGCGAGTGGGTGCAAGCTGCTGGTTGCCACTCTGCGGAAGCTCAGATTCACAAACCTGGGCATCCGCCGGACTCTGGGGGGTCTTGGAGTTTGCGCATCAGGTCGCGTACGTGGTCGCGGGCGGTGGCCCAGCAGTGCGAGCCGTCGCCGTCGGCGAAGAGCCGCTCGATCTTGCGGGCGACCTCGGTGGCCGACTGGTAACCGAAGGTGCCGGCCGAGCCGGCCAGTTGATGGGCGACGTCCTTGGCCACCACCCGGTCGGCGGCGGTCAGCCCGTCCTGTTCGGCCGCGGTCACCCAGCCGGCCAACTCCTCGGCCCGGCAGAGGTTGCGCTCACGCGCCCGATCGAAGATCTCGTGTACGCGATCCAGGGGGTCCGCCTCGGCCGCGCTGACGTCGGACTCGGTCGGGCTCATTCGGCCCACCCGAGGATGGTGCGGATCTGACCGGGCAGCGCGATCGGATCGAACGGTTTGCCGATCACCCCGGCCACCCCCAGTCCGTCGAGCTGGTCGTCGTCGCGCCGTTGCTGCAGCTTGGCCGACAACAGGATCACCGGCACGTCCTTCTCACCGCCCGCCTCGCGCAACCGGGCCAGCGTGGTCGCGCCATCCATCCCCGGCATCATCATGTCCAACAGGATTGCATCCGGGCGGCGTTCTTGCACCTGCTCCAGCGCCTCGACTCCGCTGGCTGCAAGGTGCACGTGCCAGCCGCCGACCAGTTCGAGGGTCAGCTGTATCACTTCACGAATCGAGGCGTCATCGTCGACGAGCAGCACGTCTTTGGTGGTCATGCCTTCACCGCCGCATTCTTGTCTTTTCCCCGGTTTCGGCTCCGCACGCGCTGCACGATCTGTATCCGACGAGCTGGTTGACTCCGACGTCCAGCGCGATCCCCGAGTTGAGCCGATGGCACCCGACATCGTAGTAGGTAGCATGACCGGGGCAACGTGAGCCCGGTCATGATGTCTGCTGCGAAACAACGCAACGGAGGAGCTGTGCCAGGACGGCGGTCGAGCGCACGCAGTTCGCTGTCGCGCGCCGTCCAGCGCTACCCCAACGTCTTCATCGGCCTGGCCATCACCTTCGTCGCCCTGTGCACCGCCGCGTTGCTGGAGATCCTCGGTCTGGTCGGCCACAGCTCGCTGGTCTGGGTGAACGGGGTGGCTCAGGTCGCCGGCAGCCTCGCGTTGGCGATCGCCGCCGGGATCGCGGCCTGGCGCGGGCCGGATCGGCGCCAGCGGCGGGCCTGGGTGCTGCTCTCGATCGCGGGCGTTTTCGCCACCTTCGGCAATTGCTGGATCGCGGTCACCATGCTCCTCGGCCGGCCCGTGCTGAGCAGCCTGGGTGACCTGGGGTACGTGATCGGCGGCATCTTCGCGATCGTCGGGATGGCCGCCTTCCCGGCGGCGAAACAGCGCGGCACCGAGTTGTTCCGGATGATCCTGGACGGAGTGGTGATCGCCGGCTCGGTGCTGCTCACGGTCACCGTACTGGCGCTGCCGTCGGTGTTGGCCGAGGGGCAGAATCCCTTCACCCGAATCGATTCGCTGGCGGTGATGGCCACCGACACGATCCTGGCCACGGTGGCCGCGTTGTTGTTGATCCGCGGCAATCGATCCGACCGGCCGGTGCTGGCGCTGCTGGCGCTCGGCTTCGTCATCTGGGCCGGCACCGACCTGGCACGTTGGGTGCTGATCGAGCACGGGGTCGACTTCTTCAACAGTCCGGCGCCGCTGCTCTGGCCGCTCGGCTACGCCTGCCTGGCGCTGGCGGCCCGGGTCCCGCGGCGGACCCGGCAACCGGCCGACGCGTCGCCTGCGAGGCAGGCGTCGCCGATCGCCGACACCATTCTCACCTTCGGCGTGTTGCTGATCGCCGCGGCGTCGAACGCACCGAGTGCCTCGGCCATGGTCAGTCCGTGGATCGGCGGGCTCTGGCTGATTCTGGTGATCGCGGTGGTGGTCCGTCAGGTGATCCTGATCGTGGACAACGAGCGTCTTCGCGGCAGCCTGGAACGCCGGGTGTCGGCCCGCACCCGGGAGCTCGAATCGGTCACTCGGCAGAGCGAGTTGATGCTGAATTCGGTCGGCGACGGCATCTACGGCGTCGACTCCGAAGGCAAGATCACCACCGCCAACCCGTCGGCCGCCCGGGCGCTCGGCTACCGGATCGAGGATCTGATCGGTCGCAACGCCCACGACCTGTTCCACGCGCCGCAACTCGACGGAACCGCCTACGACTACGAGCACTGCTACATCGCCGAGGCGATCGAGTCCGGCGCGACCAACAGCGAGGAGGACATCTACGTCTGCGCCGACGGCCGGCAGATCCCGGTCGAGGTGACCGCCAGCCCGCTGGACAGCCAGACCAGCTTTCCGGGTGCGGTGATCGTCTTCCGTGACATCACCCAGCGGCGGGAGGTCGACCGGATGAAGCGCGAGTTCGTCTCGGTGGTCAGCCATGAACTTCGTACGCCGTTGACCGCGATCCGTGGATCCCTTGGCCTGTTGGCCGATCAGCGGCTCGGCAACCTCGGCCCGCAGGCGCAGCGCATGATCAACATCGCCCTGAACAGCACCGAGCGGCTGGGTCGACTGGTCAACGACATTCTCGACATCGACCGGATGGAATCGGGCAGCATGCCGATGGACTTCCGTGATCATGATGCCGTCGAACTGCTGGAAGTGGCGGCCAGTCAGCTCCGGCCGATCGCTGCCGCGGCGCAGGTGCAGGTGATCATCGAGCCCAGTTCGGGGACGGTGAACGTCGATGCCGATCGGATCGTGCAGACCCTGGTCAACCTGATCAGCAACGCGATCAAGTATTCGCCCACCGGGGACGCCGTACAGGTGGGTGCCGGGCCCGTCGGAGACCGAGTTGATCTTGGCCCGGTTGATCTTGCTGCGGTGGGTGGAGGCACTGGTGATCATGGTCGCGGTGGCCATGGTCCTGGTGAGGCTGGGCTGGGCGATCACGGCTCGGCCGAACACGTACCTGTTGATCATGGTGCCGTTGATCACGAGGGCGCAGATCGGGACATGATCGTCTTCTGGGTCGCCGATCGCGGCCGCGGCATCCCGGCCGACAAGCTCGAGCAGATCTTCGAACGGTTCGAACAGGTCGACTCCTCCGATCGACGCGAGATGGGAGGCAGCGGCCTCGGGCTGTCCATCTCCCGCAGCATCGTCGAGCGACACGGTGGACGGATCTGGGCGGAGAGCCCGAACGGCGACGGCGCGATCTTCCGCTTCATCCTGCCCGCGGCCCGGCCGGACGAGGACGAGAGCGACTTCGATCGCTCGGCGGATCATTCATCAGGTCGATCGGCCGAGGAGATTGACGCCACGGCGGTTCGGGAACCCGCCTCGGAGGACCTTGCCGGGTAGTTTTCCGGCCATGACAACTCAGGAACTCCCCGCCGTCCCTGCTGCGAACCGCTCCACCCGGACCCGCATGCTCATCGGTGCCGGCACCGCCCTCAAGCTCGGCTTCTTCTTCGCCCTCGGCGCCACCCTGTTCAGCCTGCTGCTGACCGTGGTCGCCGCCATCATCGCCCTCATCTTCGGCCTCAGCCTGTCCTCCGACCTCCGCCACGTCTTCAACTTCTGACCCTCACCGAGTTGTCAGAACGTAGTTGGGTCATAGCCCAACCACCTTCTGACAAGTCGGAGACGGATCAGACGGTGCGGACACCCAGCGAGGTACGAACGATGTGGGCCAGCCGGTTGGCGACGGCTTGGGCCTGATCGGCCGACGGTGCCTCGACCATCACCCGGACCAGGGACTCGGTGCCGGAGGGCCGCAGCAGCACCCGGCCGCTGTCGCCGAGCTCAGCGTTGGCGGCGGCGACCGCCTCGACCACCGCGGGGGCGGTGTCGGTGCGGTTCTTGTCCACGTCGCGGACGTTCACCAGCACCTGCGGGAGGCGTTCCATCACCGCGGCCAGCTCGGCCAGCGAACGACCGCTGACCGCCATCCGCTGCATCAGATGCAGCCCGGTCAGCACACCGTCACCAGTGGTGGCGTGCTCGGCCAACACCACGTGACCGGACTGTTCGCCGCCCAGGCTGAAGCCGCCGGCCCGCATCGTCTCCAGGACGTACCGGTCGCCGACCTTGGTCTGCTCGACGGTGATGCCGTACTTGCTCATCGCCTGGGTCAGGCCGAGATTGCTCATCACGGTGGCGACCAGAGTGTCGCCGCTGAGCCTGCCGAGCTCCTGCAGACCGATGGCCAGGATCGCCATGATCTGATCGCCGTCGACCGCGGTTCCCTCCGCGTCGACCGCCAGGCAGCGGTCGGCGTCGCCGTCCAGCGCGATGCCGAGATCGGCACCCTCGGCGACGACCCTCTTCTGCAGGGATTCGATATGGGTCGAGCCCGCGCCGTCGTTGATGTTGATGCCGTCCGGCTCGGCGTTGATCGTGGTGACCTTGGCGCCGAGCCGGCCGTAGGTTGCAGCGGCGGTCCGATGGGCCGCACCGTTGGCGCAGTCGACCACGACGTGGATGCCGTCCAGGCCGGCGCCGTCACCGGCGCTGTTGACCAGGTGGTCGACGTAGCCGTCGACCAGCTCCGGTTGGTAGGTGACGCGGCCGACGCCGGCGCCGGTCGGTCGGGCCCAGCTCTCGCCGAGCCGCCGTTCGATGGCGTCCTCCAGGGCGTCGTCCAGCTTGGCGCCGCCGCGGGCGAAGAACTTGATGCCGTTGTCCGGCATCGGGTTGTGACTGGCGGAGATCATCACGCCGAGATCGGCCGCGGTCGAGCCGGTCAGGTGGGCGACCGCGGGGGTGGGCAGCACGCCCAGCCGGACCACGTTGATGCCGGCACTGGCCAGGCCTGCGATGACGGCGGCCTCGAGGAACTCGCCGGATGCGCGCGGATCACGACCGACCACCGCGATCGGACGCGCCCGGGCGAGTTCACCTGCTTCACCGAGAACATGGGCCGCAGCAACGGACAGATCGAGCGCAAGCTCCGCCGTGAGATCGGCGTTCGCGACGCCGCGCACACCGTCCGTACCGAACAACCGGCCCATTCAGCCCCCTAGAAATCCCGACTTGTCAGCGTCAGAAGTCGCCATAGCCCATCCTGACGCTGACAACTCATCCTGACGCTGACAACCCGGCGTGGATCAGCGCTTGCTGTACTGCGGGGCCTTGCGGGCCTTCTTCAGGCCGGCCTTCTTGCGTTCCTTGATCCGGGCGTCGCGGGTCAGCATGCCGGCCTTCTTCAGGCTCGGGCGGCTGGCCTCGGCGTCGACCTCGTTCAGCGCGCGGGCGATGCCCAGGCGCAGCGCACCGGCCTGGCCGCTGGTGCCGCCGCCGTTGATCCGGGCGATCACGTCGTACGCGCCGTCCACCGCTGCGGTGGAGAAGGGCTCGGAGACGATCTGCTGGTGCACCTTGTTCGGGAAGTACGCCTCGAGGGTGCGGCCGTTGATGGTCCAGCTGCCGGAGCCCGGGATGATCCGAACCCGAGCAATGGCCTCCTTGCGGCGACCGGTCGCGCCGGCGGCCGCGATGACGGCCGGACGGCTGCCGGTGCCGGCGGCGCCGCGGGACTCGCCACCCTCGCTGCGGTAGGCGATCTCCTTCTCACCCTCAGTGAAGGGGGTGAGCTCCTCGGTCTGCTCGGCCTCGGTGGCCTGGGCCTCGGTTACGTTCTCGGTCACGGTCGGTGATTCTCCTGCTGTCAACTGTTACTGGGCGAGCTGGGTGATCTCGTACGGCTGCGGCTTCTGCGCGTTGTGCGGGTGCTCCGGACCGGCGTACACCTTGAGCTTCTTGATCATCTTCCGGCTCAGCCGGTTCTTCGGGAGCATGCCCCAGACCGCCTTCTCCACGGCCTTGCGCGGATCGGTGTCGAGCAGCTCGCCGTAGCTGATCGCCTTCAACCCGCCCGGGCGACCGGAGTGCCGGTAGGCCAGCTTGTCGGTGCGCTTGTTGCCGGTCAACGCGATCTTCGAGGCGTTGACGATGATGACGAAGTCACCGCCGTCGACATGCGGAGCGAAGGTCGGCTTGTGCTTGCCGCGCAGCAGGCCCGCCGCGGTCACGGCGAGACGACCCAGGACGACGTCGGTGGCATCGATGACATGCCATTCCCGGGTGATGTCACCGGGCTTCGGGCTGTACGTGGACACGGTCGCAGACCAATCTTTCTTCGCTTCTGATGTGAACTGAGTTTGCGCGTCAGCCGGAGCCAGCAAGTCCGTCACCGGAAACCTGCCGCCGATTCCGTGCACACGCGAACCCACGGCGCGCTGAGCGCAACAGCGGTTTAGGTTACCTGCGGGGGCACCCTCGGGTCAAAACGCGCCTCATCAACCGATCGGCCGGACGTCGCCATCGACCAGACCAGTGCGGTGGGTGGCTCAAATCATACGGCCCCAACTGGCCGCCACGACTCGTCTCCGCGTAATTTGAGCCCATGACCGAAACCCTCACCATTCGCGACAACCGGACCGGGCGGGACTACGAGGTCGCCATCACCGACGGCACAATTCGCGCCGCCGATCTGAAGCAGATCGCGGTCGATGGTGAGCCGGGGCTGGCCACCTACGACCCGGGGTTCGTGAACACCGCATCCTGCCGCAGCGCGATCACCTACATCGACGGCGAAGCCGGGATCCTGGAGTACCGCGGCTACCCGATCGAGCAGCTCGCCGAGTCCTCCACCTTCCTGGAGGTGGCCTACCTGCTGCTGAACGGTGAGCTGCCGACCTCCGACGAGCTGGCGCAGTGGACGCACGACATCACGTTCCACACGTTCCTGCACGAGAACATCAAGACCTTCATCGAGGGTTTCCGGTACGACGCCCATCCGATGGGCATGACCATGGCCGCGGTCGCCGCGCTGTCCACCTTCTACCCGGACGCGCAGGACATCCACGACCCGGAGAACCGCAAGCTGCAGATCACCCGGCTGATCGCCAAGATGCCGACCATCGGCGCCTTCGCGTTCCGGCACGGCCAGGGCAAGCCGTACGTGTACCCGGACAACGAGCTCTCCTACGTGGAGAACTTCCTGGCCATGCTGTTCAAGATGAGCGAACGGAAGTACAACGCCGACCCGCGGCTGTCCCGCGCGCTGGAGACGCTGTTCATCCTGCATGCCGATCACGAGCAGAACTGCTCGGCGAACGCGGTCCGCTCGGTCGGCTCGTCCGGCGTGGATCCGTACTCCGCTGCGGCGGCCGGCGTCGGCGCCCTCTACGGTCCGCTGCACGGCGGCGCCAACGAGGCCGTGCTGAAGATGCTGCGCCGGATCGGCGACGCCTCCAACATTCCGGACTTCATCGACGGCGTGAAGGGTGGCAAGGAACGGCTGATGGGCTTCGGTCACCGGGTCTACAAGAACTACGACCCGCGGGCCAAGATCATCAAGAAGGCCGCCGACGACGTCTTCGACGTGACCGGCATCAACCCGTTGCTGAAGATCGCGGTGGAGCTGGAGAAGATCGCGTTGGAGGACGACTACTTCGTCTCCCGCAAGCTCTACCCCAATGTCGACTTCTACTCCGGTCTGATCTACGAGGCGCTGCAGTTCCCGCCGGAGATGTTCACCGTGCTGTTCGCCATCGGCCGGATGCCCGGCTGGCTGGCGCAGTGGGAGGAGCTGACCGGCGACAAGGAGCAGAAGATCGCCCGGCCGAAGCAGATCTACACCGGCGCCCGCACCCGCGACTTCGTGCCGTTGGCAGAGCGCTGACCCTCGGCAACCGCCAAGGCGGATAGCTCCCGAACCTCGCGAACACAATCCCCCGCTGATTGCGGTGATTCGGCCGGAAACCGGTCGATCCGGTCCATCAGCGGGGGATTGTGTTCGCGGGTCGCCATAGCCGATCGGTGCTCCGGCTAGCCCCAGCAGGGGTTCGGGTCCTGACCCCATCGTCTGCGGAGGGCGGATCCGGTGGGGTAGGACCATGGACGCCCTGAGCCAATTCGTACTGGCCGCCGCCGGAACACCGTGGGCCCTGCTGGCCATGTTCTGTCTGATCATCATCGACGGGATATTTCCGCTGGTGCCGAGCGAGTCGATCGTGATCGGACTGGCCGCGATCGGGGTCGGCACCGGTCACCCGTCGCTTCTCCTGTTGGGGTTCGTGGCCGCTGTCGCCGCCTTCATCGGCGACAACCTCGCGTACGAGATCGGCCGGGCCGTCGGGCTGCGGCGCTTCCGCTGGATGCGGCATCCGCGCTTCGTCAAGGTGACCGATTGGGCGGCCGCGGCACTGCAACGGCGGGTCTCCTCGGCCGTGCTGGCCGGCCGATTCGTGCCCGGCGGCCGGGTGGCGATCAGCCTGGTCGCCGGCGCAACCAAGATCCCGCGTACCGTCTACCGGCCGCTCACCGCGGCATCCTCGTCGCTGTGGGCGGTCTACTCGCTGGTGATCGGCACCATCGGCGGCGCCTGGGTCAGCCAGCATCCGATCCTCGGCGCACTGCTCGCCGTCGCCCTCGGGATAGCGATCGGTTTCGTCATCGACAAGATCATCACCCTCGTACGCCGCCGGCGGGACGCGCGCCGAGCACGTACCGTCGTGGTCGACCGCGCACCGGGCCACTTCGCCGAACGCGCTCCCGTCTCCTGAACCGCGCCCGACCCTTCGCCGATCGGGAGGACGGGAGACTCGGGAACTTGCGTCACGAAGGGGTGCGGTTCGGCGTCGATTTCCCGCGCTTTCGTCACGCAACTTCCGGGCGCGGAACGTCGGCCCGTCCATGATCATCTTTGTGTCGCGGGCCGGACCGGGGCGGCTGGCATGATGGGGCCGTGGATGGTCGAACGACGTGTTTGATCGCCGGCGGCGGTCCGGCCGGCATCATGCTCGGATTGCTGCTGGCCCGCGCCGGGGTCGAGGTCACGGTGGCGGAGAAGCACGGCGATTTCCTGCGCGACTTCCGCGGCGACACCGTCCACGCCTCCACCTTGCGGCTGCTGGACGAACTCGGTCTGGGCCAACGATTCGCCGCGATCGAGCACACCGATCTCTCGGACTATCGGCTGCCGCTGGATGATCATCGCAGCATCGTGCTGGGCGACTTCAGCAAGATCAAGAAGCCGTACGACCACATCGCGATGGCCCAGCAGTGGGACCTGTTGTCGATGCTGGCCGACGCCGCGCAGCAGGAGCCGAGCTTCACCTTGCTGATGAACACCGAGATCCTCGGCCCCGTTGTTGATCATGGTCGGGTGACCGGGGCGCGGATCCGCCGGGCCGACGCAACCGAGTCGATCATCAGTGCGGACCTCACGGTTGCCTGTGAGGGCAGGGATTCACCGCTGCGCGCCGGTGCGGACCTGGTGCCGCGCGAATTCAAGGTGCCGTACGAGGTGTGGTGGTTTCGGCTGTCTCGGACCGAACAGGAACGCCGAAGTCAGCAGGCCACGCTGCTGCCGACGATCAAGCCTCCGGACATCATGCTCGCGATGGCCCACCACGAGTACTACCAACTCGCCTATCTGGCACCGACCGGATCGCGGGATCGCTTGCGAGCCGAGGGAATCGAGTCCTTCCGGGCCCGGATCGCCCGGCTGCGTCCCGACCTTGCGGACCGACTGGACGAGCTGTCCTCGATGGATGATCTGCCGTTCCTGCAGGTCCGGCTGAACCGGCTGCATCGCTGGCATCAGCCGGGTCTGCTCTGCATCGGCGATGCCGCCCACGCGATGTCGCCATCGGGCGGCGTCGGTGTCAACCTCGCCATCCAGGACGCCGTTGCCGCGGCCCGGATCCTGGCCGGTCCGCTCCGCCGGGGTCGGTCTCCGCGTGGTCGTGATCTTGATCGGGTACGGCGCAGCCGCTGGTTCCCGACCGTGTTCCTGCAGACCGGTCAGCAAGTCCTGCACGAAACCATCTACGTGCCCGCGATGTCCGGACACCGCGGCGGCTTCGAACTCTTCGTGATCTTGATGCGACTGTTCCCGTGGCTGTCGATTCCGATCGGCCGGCTGATCGCGATCGGCCCCGGTGCCGAACACGCCCCCGGTTTCGCGCGACGTCCACCAGCTGAGGACAGAGAGACGCGGCCGTGAGCAAAGACCAACCACCGGATTTCCTGCCAGCACGGCAATCCAGCACCGCCGATCAGCCGCCCACTGCGGTGCCGCCTCAGGGTCTCGACCCGCAGTTGCTTGCCCGCTACGGGCATCCGCCTTCCGGTGCGGCCCCAGCGGGCCCGGTGCAGTGGGGTCCGTACGGTCCCCAGCAGCAACTGCCGGTCGGACCGCGTCCGAACATCCGCCGTCGGGTCATCATCGTGCTCGCGATCATCCTCGCCGCGGCGCTCTGCCTGGGCGCGTTGGCGTACCTGGAGATCGGTGAATTCGGCAGGCAGTCCAAGATCAGCAAGGGCTTCGTCACCCACAGCGGCTGTTGCCAACTCACCGCAACCAAGAACTGGACCGAGGAGACCGATCCGTCGACGGTCGAAGGCACCGATCTGATGATCACCGAGGGCGTCGACGACTATATCGCCGTGTATGCGTACCCCGGGACCGACTTCGACAGCTTCAGCGACTTCGTCGACGCCTCGCAGACGCAATGGCAGACAAAGGCGATCGGCTTTCCTGTCGTCGTCGGTCCGCAGCGGCAAGTCGGCCCACTGCCTTCGCGTCAGCTGACGGTGGGATTTCCCTATCAGGGCACGAATGTCTACTTCTGGATCAATCTGATCGACGGCGAGAACGGTCACTTCTATCAGGTGGCCGGCTGGACGACGCAAGACCACAAGGAGAGTCACCAGGAGCAGATCACCACGGTGATGGACTCGTTCCGGATCCGATAGTCCGCCGTTCGGCCATTGGCCATGCGCCGGCCGTTCTGTTCGTGCAACTGGTGAGCGCCGGCGAAGCTCCGGCAGCTCGACCGACCTGGTGGTTGGATGTTGATCATGACCAGCTTGATCTCGCACACAACCGTCGATTGCCACAACGCCTACGAGCTCTCCGAGTGGTGGAAGAAGGTTCTCGGTTACGTCGACATCGCGGGCGACCCGAACGAGCCCGGGCACGAGGAGTGCATGATCCGTGATCCGGAGTCGGGGCATCAGTTGCTGTTCATCGAGGTGCCGGATGCCGAGTTGCCGGCCAAGCGGATCCACTTCGACCTCCGGCCGCGCAGCGGCACCCAGGCCGAGGAGGTGCAGCGTCTGATCGGGCTCGGCGCCACTCAGCTCGATGATCAACGCGGCAAGTACGGTCCCGGCACCGGCTGGGTGGTGTTGGCCGATCCGGAGGGAAACCAGCTTTGCGTGCTGCTCTCCCCCGCCGAGCGCGCCGCCCTGCCGCCTCGCTGACGCCTTCCCGCGCACCGTCGGTTTTCCAGCGCAAGTTCGATCATGCGCGGGAGCGTCGGAGGTGCGCGGGAGCTTCACGGGTACGCGGGAGCTGCCGATAGCGAAGAGGACAGCAGCGGGCGCCGTCAGCGGGCGCGCTGCACCCGACCCTCGTCCCAGACCGGCTGCTCGGACTCGTACACGCTTCCGTCGGAGCCGAAGATCAGGAACCGGTCGAAACCGCGGGCGAACCAGCGGTCGTGGGTGACTGCGATCACCGTGCCCTCGAAGCCGTCCAAGCCCGCCTCCAACGCCTCCGCCGATTCGATGTCGAGGTTGTCGGTCGGCTCGTCCAGCAACAGGCAGGTCACGCCGGACAGCTCCAGCAACAGGATCTGGAAGCGCGCCTGCTGGCCACCGGACAACAGGTCGAACCGGACGTCCGCCGACTTGGCCAGCTCGTAGCGATCCAGCCGGCGAGCCGCGTACTCCCGATCCAAACCGTCACGATGATCATCACCGCGATGCAGGATCTCCAGCAGCGTCTTGCCGACCAGCTCCGGATGGTGATGGGTCTGCGCGAACAAGCCCGGCTTGACCCGCGACCCGAGCCGAGCGATCCCGGTGTGCGCCACCGGAGCAAGATCAACTCCGCCGATCGGTTCAAGATCGGTTTCGGGCAGCGAACCGCCGAGAGCCAACAGGCGCAGGAAATGCGACTTGCCGGAGCCGTTCGAGCCGAGTACACCGACCCGGTCGCCGTACCAGATCTCGGTGCTGAACGGCTTCATCAGTCCGGTCAGCTCGAGGTCGTTGACGATCACGGCACGTTTGGCGGTCCGCCCGCCGCGCAGCCGCATCGACACCTGCTGTTCGCGCGGCAGCTCCTGCGGCGGACCTGCCTCCTCGAATTTGGCCAGCCGGGTCCGGGCGGCCTGCAGCCGACTCGCCATGTCCGCGTTGTACGACGCCTTCTGCTTGTACATGATCACCAGGGCCTTGAGCTTGGCGTGCTCCTCGTCCCAGCGTCGGCGCAACTCCTCGAACCGTTCGAACCGCGCCCGCCGCGCCTCGGCGAAGGTGCCGAAGCCGCCGCCGTGCACCCACAGCGTGTTCCCGGCGGAGCCGAGCTCGAGCGCGGCGATGCCGGTGGCCGCATTCGCCAGCAACTCGCGGTCGTGGCTGACCAGCAGCACCGTCTTCTTGGTCTGCTGCAGTTGCGTCTCCAGCCAGCGCTTGGCCGGCACGTCCAGATAGTTGTCCGGTTCGTCCAGCAGCAGGACCTCGTCCGGCCCGCGCAGCAGCGCCTCGAGGGCCAGCCGCTTCTGCTCACCGCCGGACAGCGTGTTCACCTCACGCCACTTGGCCCGGTCGTAATCGATCCCGATCGCCGACGTGCAGCAGGCATCGAAGGTGACCTCGGCGTCGTACCCGCCGGCATCGGCGTACTCGGCCAGCGCGGCCGCGTACTTCAATTGGGTCGGCTCGCTGTCGTCGGCCATCAACTCGAGCTCCAGCCGATCCACTTCGGCCGCCGCGTGCTGCAATCGCGGTGGCGCCAGTGAGAGCAATAGGTCACGCACCGTCGATGAGTCCCGGATACTGCCGATGAACTGACGCATCACACCCAGCCCGCCGCTGCGGGAGATGCCACCGGAGCTCGGTTCGAGATCACCCGAGATGATCCGCAGCAGGGTGGTCTTGCCCGCGCCGTTCGGACCGACCAGCGCGATCACCGCGCCGTCCCCGACGCGGAACGTGATCTCGTCCAGCAGCGGCCGTCCGTCCGGGAGATGGAACGACACCCCGGTCAGCTCCACGTGTCCCATGAGACGTCACCCTAGTTCGCGCTGCCGCTGCCCGCTCGCCGATTTCCGAGCGCCGACGCGATTCGATGTACGACCTGAGTCGCACGAAATCGTCGGAAAGAACTCCCCCAGCCCCTGGTGTCTCGGCGAATCGGGGGAAGAATGAGGCCATGCCCAGCGACGCCAACTACCCGCCAGCAGCTGCGACACCGGCAGCGCCGCGCAGACGACAGACGACCAGGTGGATCGTTCCCGTCGCCGTCGCCGCGCTGGCCGTCGGCGGCAGCCTGATCGCCACCTCCGCAGCCGCCGAACCGACGCTGCCGAAGAAGAACGCCGAGCAACTGCTGACGGCGGTCGCCTCGGCTCATGTCGACGGCCTCTCCGGCACGGTCAGCGAGACGGCCAACCTCGGACTGCCGACGATGCCGTCCAACGAACGTCGCGACTCCAGCGACTTCTCCTCCCTGCTGACCGGCAGCCACACGCTCAAGGTGTGGACCTCCGGGCAGGACAAGTCCCGGGTCTCCCTGCTCGGCAGCTACGGCGAGTCCGACCTGATCCGCAACGGCAACCAGGCCTGGGTGTGGTCCAGCGCGGACAAGAAGGCCGTCCAGACCACGTACGTCGGCGGCAAGCCGGCTATGCGGCAGGGCGAGGTCCCGGCCACGCCGCAGGAGGCTGCTCAGCAGGCACTGGCCGAGATCGGTCCGACCACCGCGACCTCGGTCGGCCGCAACGCGACCGTCGCCGGCCGATCGGCGTACGAGTTGGTGCTGACGCCGAAGGACCAGCGCTCGCTGGTCGCCGACGTCAGCATTGCGGTGGACGCGAAGACGTCGGTCCCGCTGCGAGTTCAGGTCCGCGCCGACGGGCAGGCTGATCCGGCCTTCTCGGTCGGCTTCACCAGCGTCGACTTCTCCCAGCCCGCCGCCAAGAACTTCCAGTTCACCCCGCCGGCCGGCGCGACCGTCGAGCATCACACGATCGGCGGCGCCACCAACAAGGCGCACCCGCAGAAGTCGAGTGCCCCGGCACAGCCGAAGGTCGTCGGTAAGGGCTGGACCTCGGTGGTCGTCGGTTCCACTGATCAGCTCACCAAGACCGGCCAGCAGGCTGGCGAGTACGGCCAGCTGATCCAGTCGCTGCCGAAGGTGTCCGGCTCGTGGGGATCGGGCCGGTTGCTGCAAGGCTCGTTGTTCTCAGCGGTGATCACCCAGGACGGCCGGGTGGCGGCGGGCGCGGTTCGTCCGGCCCTGCTCTACTCGGCGCTGCAGAAGTAGGCGGTTCTGAGCGCGCCGGCCCCGACCGCAACCGTTCCGGCCACGAACCAGGCCGCGGTTGCCAGTACGGGCCTGTCCAAACGGTTCCGGCATCAGCTGGCGGTGGACGGCATCGACCTGGCGGTGCCGGACGGTTCGGTGTACGGGTTCCTCGGCCCGAACGGCTCGGGCAAGACCACCACGATCCGGATGCTGCTCGGGCTGATCCGGCCGACCGCCGGCGTCGCCTACCTGCTCGGTCGGCCGATGCCCGAGGGCGGTGCGGCGGTGTTGCCGCGGGTCGGTTCGCTGGTGGAGGGACCGGCCTTCCATCCCTATCTCAGCGGACGGCGCAACCTGGCCCGGCTCGACGCCGCCGATCCGCACGCCGACCGACGTACCGCCAAGAAACGGATCGACGCAGCACTGGACCGGGTCGGTCTGCTGCCGGCCGCGACGAAGACTTTCCGGGCCTACTCGCTGGGGATGCGGCAGCGGCTGGCGATCGCGGCCGCGCTGCTGCAACCGCGGGATCTGTTGATCTTGGACGAACCGACCAACGGGCTCGATCCGCAGGGCACCCGGGAGGTACGCCATCTGGTCGCCGACCTGGCCGGCGACGGTGCGACGATCTTGATCTCCTCCCACCTGCTCAGCGAGGTCGAGCAGATCTGCAGTCACGTGGGCGTCATGCACGCCGGTCACCTGCTGGCTCAGGGCACCATCGAGGAGCTACGCGGACGGACCGCGCCGACGGTCAAGATCAAGACGAACGAGGCCGAGCAGGCGACCAAGATCATGATCAAGCTCGGCATCGAAGACGCAGCCATCGGCAGCCCCGGGCACGCTGATCATGATCATCAACTGGTCACCGGGACACTCGGTGCGGTGCCGGCGGAGTCGATCATGCCGGCCCTGGTGTCCGACGGCGTCAGTGTGTACGGGTTCGCGGTCGACTCCCCCAGCCTGGAGGACGTGTTCGTCGAACTGACCGGGGAGGGCTTCGATGTCAGCGCTTAGGTCGGCGGCCAGCGGCACTCGACCGGCGCCGGCGGCGTACCCGATCTCGTCGTGGATTCGCTTGCTGGGTTCGGAATTCCGGCTGGTGGTGACCCGGCGACGCAACATCGCCGGACTGGCCACCTTGTCCGCGGTGCCGGTGCTGATCGCCGTCGCGGTGAAGATCTGGGGGGCCGGTGGTGGAGGCGGTCCGGCGTTCATCAGCAGCATCACCGAGAACGGGTTGTTCGTGGCACTGGCGGCGCTGACCGTCGAGTTGCCCCTGTTCCTGCCGTTGGCGATCGCCACCATCTCCGGTGACTCGATCGCCGGCGAGGCGAACATCGGCACCCTGCGATATCTGCTGACGGTGCCGGTTGGCAGGACCCGGCTGCTCACCGTGAAGTACGCCAGCATCGTGATCTTCTCGCTGCTGGCGACCCTGCTGGTGGCCGCGGTCGGGTTGATCATCGGGGTGATCTTGTTCGGTGCCGGGTCGCTGCCGCTGCTGTCGGGCACCGAGATCTCGTTCGCGGGCGGCCTGTGGCGGCTGCTGTTGGCGTGCGGCTATCTGGCCGCCGGTTTTGCCGCGGTCGGCGCGATCGGGCTCTTCATCTCCACCCTGACCGAGCAGCCGATCGGGGCGATGGTCGCCACCGTGCTGATCACCGTGGGCATGTTCATCGCGGACACGATCCAGCAGTTGGACTGGCTGCACCCGTACCTGTTGACCCATTGGTGGTCGGCGTTCGCCGACGTGTTGCGGGATCCGATGTACGGCGGGAACATCGGCCGCGGCCTGATCACCGCCGCCGTCTACGCGGTGGTCTTCTGGCTCGCCGCCTGGGCCCGGCTGACCACCAAGGACGTCACCAGCTGAGCTCCCGCGTTGCGGCACATCAGGGTTCAGTTGTGATCGTCGGGTGAAATTCGCACCAATGTCGGTCCGAATCTCACCCGATAACAGCTGGTCATCGGGCGCGGTAGGTTCATCTGGTGGGTAAGAGCAATCGTCAGCCGGGCCAACCGCCGAGCAATCGCTATCCGGGCCGCAACCAACCCGGCCGCAAGCAGATGCCGGAACGGTCCCGCGGGCAACAGACTCGCCTCTGGATCCTGTCGCTGTGCGGCGCCGTCCCGGGCGCGATCGTGGTCTCCCTCACTCAGAGCTTCTGGACCGGTGCCGCGGTTTTCCTCGGCGTGGTGATTGTGCTGGGATTCATCCTTTACCAGTACGAGAAGCGGAAGCAGCAGTGATCCTCGCCCACGACCCGGCCACCGCCGCCGACGGCGCCGAACCCACCACCAGCCAGGCGCACCCTGACAGGCATCCGACCGCGCTCGGCCTGGTCGAGCAGAAGAATCGACGCGGCGTGGTGTCCTTCGTCCGCCGGAGCCCGCGGCTGACACCGCAACAGCAACGGTTGTGGGACAGGTTCCATGATCAGTGGCTGATCGAGGTCCCGCGCCACGGCAACAGCACCTCGATCGATCCCCATCACGGCATCGATCTCGCTGCCGAGTTCGGCCGGAGCGCGCCGCTGATCATCGAGATCGGTCCCGGGATGGGCGAGTCGCTGGTGCCGATGGCGGCCGCCCGCCCGGAGGCGAACGTGCTCGCCTTCGAGGTCTACCGGCCCGCGATCGCCCGGATCATGGCCAAGATCGACCGGCAGGGCAACGACAACGTACGGATCATCCAGGCCAACGCGGTCGAAGGGCTGCGACAGCTCGCACCGCCGGCCGGCGTGGACGAGTTGTGGATGTTCTTCCCCGATCCGTGGCACAAGAGCAAGCACCGCAAGCGTCGGCTGCTCAACCACGACTTCGCCGAGTTGGTCGCCTCCCGACTGCGGCCCGCGGCCGTCTGGCGACTGGCCACCGACTGGGCCGACTACGCCCAGCAGATGCGGACGGTGCTCGATGATCATGAAGCGTTCGAGAGCCTGCACCCCGGCGGGTACGCGCCACGTTGGGACGCTCGGCCGATCACCAAGTTCGAGCAGCGCGGAATCGACGAGGGCCGGGAGATCTTCGATCTTGCCTATCGGCGTCGGTGATCATGGGTGAAGTTGATCTTGGACCGTCGGGCACTGCCCGCGTCCACCAGGATTCGGCGATCACGCAGTCGACCCGCTGGCGGCTCGACGTCAGCTATCGCGGCACCGACTTCTCCGGCTGGGCCGCACAGCCCGGACGCCGTACGGTGCAGGGAGAGTTGGAGCTTTGGCTGCCGCGGCTGCTACGGGTCGGTCATCCGGTGGGTTTGACCTGCGCCGGGCGGACGGACGCCGGCGTCCATGCCCGCGGACAGGTCTGCCATTTCGACCTCGATCCCGCGGTGATCACCGATGACGGCACCACCCTGCGGCGACGCTTCGCCCGGGTGCTTCCCGATGATCTTGTGGTACGCCGCGTGTCCCGGGCCCCGACCGGTTTCGATGCTCGCTTCTCGGCGATCCAGCGACGCTACGTCTACCGCCTGTCGGACCTCGCGGTGCCGCCGGATCCCTTGCACCGTGATCATTTAGCGACCTGGCAGCGTCCGCTGGACCTGTCGGCGATGAATCTCGCCGGTCAGTCACTCATCGGGCTTCGCGACTTCGCCGCATTCTGCAAGCGCCGAGACGGTGCGACGACGATCCGTACCCTGATCGAGTTGTCCGGCCGCCGAGTTGATCATGGACCGCTGGCCGGCACGATCGAGTTCACCGTGATCGCCGACGCCTTCTGCCACTCGATGGTGCGCGCCTTGGTCGGCGCCCTGGTGCGCGTCGGCGAAGGTTCACGGGACGCCGGCTGGGCGGCCGAGGTCGCGACCCGGGGCGTACGGGACAGCGGCATCCAGGTGATGCCGGCCTCAGGTCTGACCCTGGAGGAGGTCGGCTATCCCGACGATGATCAATTGGCCGCGCGGGCCGAGGAGTCCCGCAAGCTCCGGCGTGTTGATCATGGTCGCTCAGAATCGATCATCACCGAGGACGATTGATGGCTGACCACTACTTCACCAACTCCCCGGACGCCGGCAAAAATCGCCAGCTCACCACGGCAACCATCTGGAGCACCGACTACGAGTTGATCACCGCCAGCGGCGTCTTCGCCCGGTCCGGTCTGGACATCGCCACCGCGGTCCTGCTGCGCTCCTGTGACCCGCCGACCGGCGCCCGGCGATTGTGTGATGTGGGCTGCGGCTACGGTCCGATCGCCATCGCGCTGGCCGATCACTGCCCGAGCGCGACAGTCGACGCGGTCGACGTCAACGACGCGGCTCTTCAACTCTGCAAGGAGAATGCGGCCGCAGCCGGCGTGGCCCAACGAGTGATCACGTTACGCCCCGAGCAGACGGATCCGGCCGCGCGATACGACGAGATCTGGTCCAATCCGCCGATCCGGATCGGCAAGCAAGCACTGCACGAGTTGCTGCTGACCTGGCTGCCCCGGCTGACGCCCGAGGGTGTGATGCGGATGGTCGTCGGCAAGAACCTCGGCGCCGACTCGTTGCAGACCTGGCTCACCGCCCAGGACTATCCGTGTGAGCGAGTCGCCAGTGCCAAGGGATTCCGTGTTCTGGTCGCACACGCCTCCTGACCAGACTCCGACCATCAGGAGTTGGCGCCGACCCGGGCCAGCACCTCGGGCCAGTGGCGGTCCAGCCGGGCACCACCGAGTCCGATGCCGAGTCGCAGCGCAACGATTCCGCTGACGACACCGACCGCGATCCCCACGTACGCCAGCCAGCCGATCCAGAACGAGCCGATCACCACGGCGATCGTCGGCAGCGCACAAGCAGCCGTCAGCCCGACCGTGGCGCCGGTGGAGGCGAGGGCCGCCAGTCCGCCGCTGTTGCCACGCTGGAAGGGATTCGAGCCCGGCGGCGGCACCGGCACCTGCCAGACCGTACCGGCCCAGCAACCGACGCCGATGGCGATCATGCCCAGACCGATCACCAACGCCAGCACCTGCGGCAACAAGGCTTCCTTGTGTCCGAGCACCGCGACCACCACGGTCATGATCAGGGCGATCGGGCCGATCACCGTGCCCACCGCCATCGCCCGGCCGGCGCGATCGTCGGCGCCGCGGATCCCGGTACTGACGTGGGTCCACAGCGCGGTGCCGTCGTAGGAGATGTCGCTGGTCACCACGCTCCCGATCAACAGCGACAGCAGCGTCGGCGCAAACATCGCCACCGTCGCCGAACCGGAGTGTGGGTTGATCAACTGGGTCACGATGATGATCAACGGCGCGACACAGATGCCGCTGATCGCTGCCAGATAACGCGGATCGCGTCGCCAGTAGCGCAGGCTGCGAGCGGCCACCGCGCCCGCTCGGGTGGCTGGATAGAGCCGGTCGATGAAGCTGCCGTGGGCCGCACGCCGGGTAGTCCCACCGACCTCCAACGGCGAGGTCAGGCTGCGGACGAGGAAGCGCTGCCAGCCGTACCAGAGCAGGATGATCAGAGCGGCGCTCAGCAGCAATTTGATCATCGCCGCCGGCCAGGACCCTGTTGCCAGCTCGGCCGGCGCGGACCAGCTCCAGCCGAAGGGCGTCCAACCCAGCGCGGCGGCGGTGTGCTGCAGCATTGCTCGCAGTGCCGCCGGGCTGAAGTCGGAGGATGCCCGGGTGATCGCGTTGATACTCAGCGCGACACCGGCGCCGAACAGTGCCATCACGACCGCGGCGAAGTCCCGGAATCGCCGTGAGGACAGGGCCTGGGCGAATGCGGTGGTGGCGACTCGGGCGATCAGGAAGCAGCTGGCCACGCCGAACGGCACGCTGATCACTGCGACGATGATCAAGCCCGGGCTGCGCGCCCAGGTGACCACGCTGCCCAACCCGATCAGCGCGGTGGCCAGTCCCGGCACGCCGATCAGGCCGGCCAGGAACAGCCCGGGTTGCAACCGCTGCGCAGACACCGGCAACAGCGCGAATCTGCTCGGGTCGACCGTCTCGTCGGCTCCGAAGGCCAGCAGCGACATCAACAGCCAGCCGACCGTCAACAGGCTGAAGCCGACGGTGGTGAGGTCGGCAGCCAGCCAGGACGGTGCGAAGCGCAGGGCGATAAGTCCGGCCCAGGCACCGGCCACGATCGCGGCCCCGTACACCAGACCGATGATCATGGCGACCAGCCGCCAGGTGCTGCGCCGCAACCCGTTGCGCAGCAGGCTCAGCTTCAGACCGACGATGACCGCAACCACGACAGCACCTCCTCGCCACCCTGCTGTACGGCGACGTTGCCGGCGCCGCCGACCAGTTGCAGGAATCTTTGCTGCAAAGACATTCCGGCCCGTACCTCGTCCAGGCTGCCGGCGGCCAGCACCTGCCCGGCCGCGACCACGGCGACGCTGTCGCAGAGGTTCTCCACCAACTCCATCACGTGACTGGACATCACCACCGTGCCGCCGCTGGCAACGTACCCTCGCAGGATCGACCGGATGCCTTCTCCGGACACCGGATCGACCGCCTCGAACGGCTCGTCCAAGATCAACAACCGGGGCGCGTGGATCAACGCACAGGCCAGGCCGATCTTCTTGGTCATGCCGGCTGAGTAATCGACCACCAGTTGATCGGCGTCGTCGGTCAGGCCGAGTGCGGCAAGCAACTCGGACGAGCGGATCTCGATGTCGTCCTCGGGGACCTGCCGCAGCCGGCCGATGTAGCGGAGCAACTCCCGGCCGCTCAGCCGGTCGAAAAGCCGGACGCCGTCGGGCAACACGCCCATCAGCGCCTTGGCGGCCGGCGGATCGGTCCAGACGTCGTGGCCGAGAATCAGCGCGCTGCCGGCGTCCGGACGGAGCAAGCCGGTCGCCATCGACAAGGTCGTCGTCTTGCCGGCGCCGTTCGGGCCGACCAGCCCGAACAGCCGCCCCGGCATCACCTGCAACTGCAGGCCGCGCACGGCCTGCTTGGCACCGAAGCTCTTCTGCAGGCCACGAAGATCAAGTGCCGGCAGCGGCTGCCTGTCGGGCGCCCCCGTTGCCGGTGATCCGGCCGCAACCGATCGAGGGTCTGCCGATCGTGAGTCCTGATTGGGTGCCATCGCGTATTCCGACATGGCTCCATCCAACACGCGACGACCCAGATCGGGTACGACATTTGTCGCGATCCTGCGGTGACGAAGGTTGATCTTGGGATCGACGATGGTTGACGTCAGCGGAAGATCATCGGCGGTCGGGGCACCCCTCGGCGCCCGCCGACCAGCGCGTTAGGATGCGAAAAGATTCATCCTGATTGCTACTCACGAGCGAGGGGACAAGAATTCCGATGGCTGCCTATGAGCTTCCTGATCTGCCCTACGACTACGGCGCACTGGAGCCGCACATCTCGGGCAAGATCATGGAACTGCACCACGACAAGCACCACGCCACCTACGTCAAGGGCATCAACACCGCCCTGGACCAACTGGCCGAAGCCCGGGAGAAGAACCAACTCGGCACCGTCGCCGGCCTGGAAAAGGCGCTCGCCTTCAACCTCGGCGGCCACGTCAACCACTCCGTCTTCTGGCCCAACCTGTCCCCCGACGGCGGCGACAAACCCACCGGTGAACTCGCCGCGGCCATCGACGAATACTTCGGCACCTTCGACGCCTTCCGCGCCCACTTCGAAGCCACCGCCACCAGCATCATGGGATCGGGCTGGGCCATCCTGGCCTACGACACCCTGGGCCGCCGCCTCAACATCGTCCAGCTCTACGACCAACAAGGCAACCTGCCCCTGGCCCAGATCCCGATCGTGCTGCTGGACATGTGGGAACACGCCTTCTACCTGCAATACCAAAACGTCAAACCCGACTACGTCAAAGCCTGGTGGAACGTCGTCAACTGGGCCGACGCCCAAGACCGCTTCACCCGCGCCACCAGCCAGACCCAGGGCCTCATCGTCCCCTGACCATTGGCGCGCGCTCGAGTCCTCGGCCCGGACACAGCCGCGCGCAAAAACGTCAGCCGCACCCGAAATTTCGGGTGCGGCTGACGTTTTTGGGTGCGGCTGGCGGTGGGCCGGGCGATATCAGGTGCGGCTGACGATCTTGCGCGCGGCTGACGAACGATCCCGCGGACCACCGAATGGAATGTCGACGAGCCGGCGGCGAAGCCGCGATAGCGTCGGGGACGTGTCTGGTCAGAACACCGATGTGATTCCAGCTCAGCGGCGCGGTGCCCGGCAGATCCTCGCAGCCGGGATCGGCAACACTGCCGAGTGGTACGACTGGTACATCTATAGCTTCCTGACGCGTTATTTCGCGCCGCAGATCTTTCCCGGCGACAACGCGTTGGCACAGACCCTGAGCTCGTTCGCGGTCTTCGCTGTCGGGTTCTTCCTGCGGCCGATCGGCGGGCTGTTGATCGGTGCGCTGGCCGATCGCTGGGGCCGGCGGAACACGCTGACGCTGACCATCCTGACCATGGGTGCGGCGAGTTTGATCATCGCGATCACGCCGACCTACGCGAGTGTGGGGATCCTGGCGCCGGTGATCTTGGTGTTCGCACGACTGGTGTCCGGGCTGTCGATCGGCGGCGAGTTCGCCGCCAACACCACGTTTCTGGTGGAATCGGCGCCGGAGGGTCGGCGCGGCTTCTACTCGTCCTTCCAGTACGTCTCCACCACCATCGGCCAGTTGATCGCCTCCGGCCTGGCCACCGTGCTGACGCTGACCCTCACGTCGAGCCAGATGAACTCCTGGGGCTGGCGGATCGGCTTCGCCGTCGGCGCCCTGATCGCTCTGGTCGGACTGTGGATCCGGCGCGCGGCCGTGGAGACGCATGTCCCGCCGGTCGAGCACAAGCCGCACTTGTTCGAGGCGATCGTACGATTCCCCAAGCCGTCGTTGCTGATCATCGGCGTGACGATCGCCGGCACCATCAGCTACTACACCTGGACCACCTATCTGCCCAACTACGCCGAGCAGAACAAGGTGGACCCGAGCATGGCGTTGTTGATCTCCACCATCTCGCTGGCCTTCTTCGGTGCGATCCAACCCCTGGTCGGCAGCCTCAGCGACCGGATCGGACGCAAGCCACTGTTGATCATCTTCGCCGCCGCGTTCGCCGTCGGCATCGTCCCCGGACTGGCGTTGATCAGATCGGGACCGTCCTTCGGCGGTTACCTGCTGATCAGTCTGCTGGGCATGGTTCTGCTCAGCGGCTTCACCTCGATCAGTGCCGCACTCAACGCCGAGATCGTTCCCGGCCGGGTCCGCGCCGCCGGCATCGGATTCCCGTACTCACTGACCGTTGCCCTGTTCGGTGGCACCGCACCCTTCATCGGTACGTTCTTCGCCGAGCGGGGCAATCCCGGACTCTTCGGCTGGTGGGTCGCACTGTTGTGCGTGGTCTCGCTGGTGGTCTACATCGTGATGCCGGAGACGTCCCGCAAGCCGTTGGCCGACTGACGGGGTTAGCTGATGATCATCCGGACTGCGCCCGTGGCCGTGGACGGTGATGAGCAACTCACCGGCCGTCAACCGCCCAGGTCGTGCACCAGGCGCTCGGCCTGGTCCCGAGTGAACGATCCACTGATCGTCAACTGCGCCCCGTCGATTCGCTGCGGAACCGACGGCGCGGTCAGCAGCCGTCCGTCCGGTGGCACACCGATGGTGAGCACCATCCGATTCTTCGGATCCGTCTGCTGACTGAGCTCCTCGGTGAGCCGGTTGAACGGCTCGGCGTCGCCGTCGGCCAGGGTGATGTCGACGGCCCAGTCGCCGGACTGCCCCGGGTCCAGCGACACCGCCTTCAGCCGGTCCACCACGAGTGCCGCGGCGCCCAGCCGGAGGCAGATTCCGTTCGGCTCGTCGTCGACCGCCAACTTGAGGCCGGCCGGGCAGGCGCCGGGCTCCGCCTTCTTCACCGGCCAGAACAGCAACGGCGCGGTGAGCTCTCGCGGCTGAGCCGGCGGGGTCGACCTGTGTCCGCTGGGAGGAATCCGGTCGGCCAGCCCGCAGGAAGCGGTGCCGGCGCACACCAGGAGGATGGCGAACCAGGCAAGACACCGCCGCAGGGCTCCAGTCACGCGTCGAGCTTCAAGGGCAAGCCGTCGACTGTCAAGCCCGGCCCAGGCCTGGCCGATCACGTCGCCACAAGATCATCATGTGCCCCCGGTGAACAGCATGATCAATCGATGGCCGGCAGCAGCCGCTTCACGGTGCTGATGGTGTCCGCCTCCGCGGCGGGCTTGTCCTCGCGGTAGCGCAGCACCCGGGCGAACCGCAGCGCCACCCCGCCCGGATAGCGCGGCGAGGTCTGCAACCCGTCGACGGCGATCTCGGCCACCAACTCGGGCCGGACGAAGACGATTCCCGGGACGCGTCGCTCCTCCAGTTGCAGGAACCGCTCGGTCTGCCAGGCCAGCATCTCGTCGGTCAGTCCCTTGAACGTCTTGCCGAGCATGATCAACTCCTCGCCGTCGTCGGAGCGGGCGGCCAGGTGCAGATTGGACAGCCAGCCCTGCCGCCTGCCGTGTCCCCACTCGGCGGCGATGATCACCAGGTCGAAGGTGTGCCGAGGCTTCACCTTCACCCAACCGGCGTCCCGGCGACCGGCAGCGTACGAGGCTGTGGGGTCCTTGATCACCACGCCTTCGAAACCCTGGGCCACCACGTCGGCGTAGAAGTCGGCGGCTCGCCCGCCGTCGTCGGTGATCAATCGTGGCACCAGCAGAGCGGGCGGCAGCGTGTCGGTCATGATCACCGACCTCTCGGCCAGCGGCTGATCCAGCAGCTCCAGCTCGTCGATCCGCAGCAGATCGAAGAAGTACGCCTGCAGCGGCAGCCGCTCGGCACCGGCCGACTCGCTCCTGGTGGCCGCGCTGGAGGCGATCTGCTGAAACACCTCCGGTCGACCGTCGGGGCGCAGCGCCAACGCCTCGCCATCCAACACCAGTTGATCTTGTGGCAGGGCGGCGACGGTGGCCACCACCTGCGGCAGCCGCTCGGTGATCTCGTCCAGGCTGCGGGTGAAGATGTTGATCTTGGAACCGTGCTTGTGCACCTGCACGCGGATGCCGTCCAACTTCGCGTCGATCACCGCCGGCAGACCGGACTTGGCCAATGCCGCTTCGACATCCGGGGCGCTGGCGGCCAGCATCGGCTGCACCGCGATCCCGACCTGGAGGCTGACCTCAGCCAACGCCTGCTCACCCTCGGTGAGCAACAAGTGGGCGGCCGCGGTGGTCGAACCGAGCAACATGGCCGCTCGACGCACGGTCGCCCGATCAACGTCGTACGCCGCCGCCAGGCCGTCCTGCACGGCCGACTCCAGGGCGCCTTGCCGCAGCTCACCGAAGATCAGCCCGCGCAGCAACTCCTGCTCACCGGCGGTGGCCCGGCCGAACAACTCGGCCACCGCCGCCTGCCGCAACGCGGCCGATCCGGGCCCCGCCAGCCCGGAGATCTGCTCGAACGCCGCGTCGACCTCAACGACCCGCAGCGAGGCCTCGGCGGCCGGCGCCGGAAGGTCCTGCAAGCTGTGCCAGCCGATGCCGGTCCGGCGTTGGCGCAGGCTGCCGGACAGATAGCTCACCACGATCTCGACATCGGCTGCGGTGGCTTCCCGCAGCACGGCAGCGATCAGGTCACGTTTGGCGTTGCGTGATCGCGTTGCGGCCAGCCCGCGCCAGGCGGCGACCAGCCGATCGAGCAGGATGCCGTGGTCGTCAGTCATGCCCCGATTCTGCCGTCCGGCACGGACAGCTTCAGACGAGCCTGAGCCTCGCGACGAATCTCGATAACGATTTTCGTAACAGGCGTTGACAACCGAACCGGTTCAGTAATGATGTGCCTGCAGACATCGCCGATCGTTTCGATCCGTCGGCGCACGCAGGTTGTACCGCCATTCGATCACCTCAACGTGGAGGGAAAATGACTGACCCGAGCAGCTCCGGCCACGGCACGGACTCCGGAACCTCAGAAATGAATGTCGAACGCTGGACCAACTCCTGGGCCACCAACCGGCGCCGCTTCCTGGCTCTGGCCGGTGCCGGCGCGACCGGAGTGATTCTCGGTTCGACCGTCACCGCCTGCGGCAGCGCCGCCGGCAACAAGAACCCCGGCGCCAAGACCAGTGGTGCCGCCAAGGGACGCGCCGGTGACGCCGGCGAGACGCTCTTCGTCGCCGGTTTCCAATGGGGGCCGCCGACCAGCTTCAACCCGTACAGCGCCACTCCGGCCTGGCCGACCGGCGGCGGGCAGAGTCAGTTGATCTACGAGACCTTGCTGCGTTGGAACATCCTCGACGGCAAGTTGTACGCCGGCCTGGGCAAGAGCATGTCGATGCCGGACAAGTACACCATCGAGGTGCCGCTGCAGGAGGGCACCAAGTGGGCCGACGGCCAGGACCTGACCGCCGACGACGTCGTCTACACCTTCGAGCTCGGCAAGCAGGCCGCGCTCAACTTCTCCAACGTGTGGACCTATCTGGACAAGGTCGAGGCCAAGGACCCGCGCACCGTCGCCTTCACGCTGAAGAAGAATCCGTACAACCCGCCGACGGTCAAGGGCGCGCTGAACAGCGTGCTGATCCTGCCCAAGCACATCTGGAGCAAGACCAGCCCGGACAAGATCATCACCGTGACCAACATGGAGCCGGTCGGCAGCGGACCGTTCAAGATCGGCAAGGCCGATCAGACCCAGGTGCACCTGCTCCGCGACGACAACTACTGGGGCAACACGGCGTACGGCAAGCCACCGATGAAGATCGTTCACCACCAGATCTACAAGTCCAACTCCGACGGCGACCTCGCCCTGGAGAGCGGCCAGGTCGACGCCAGCCAGCAGTTCACCAGCCAGATCTGGACCATGTGGGAGGACAAGGGCAAGCCGGTCGGCACCTGGCTGAAGGAGAAGCCGTACTACATCCCGGGCAACCTGCCGTCGGTGATCTTCAACCTGTCCAAGAAGGGCCTGGACAACGTGAAGGTCCGCAAGGCCTTCGCGTACGCGATCAACTACGGCGACATCGCCAAGACCGCGATGAGCAGCTACTCCGACGATGCGCAGGCATCGATGATCGTGCCGAAGGGTTCGGAGGAGAAGTACTTCGACGCGTCCGCGGTGCAGGCGAACGGCTGGGAGTACAACCCGGACAAGGCCGAGCAGATCCTGACCGACGAACTCAAGGCCAAGAAGGGATCCGACGGGATCTACTCGCTGCCCGACGGCACCAAGCTGGGCGGCTGGACGATCTCCTGCCCCACCGGCTGGAGCGACTGGAACACCAGCTGCGAGATCATCTCCAAGAATCTCAAGGCGGTCGGCATCGACGTCAAGACCAACTTCCCACAGGCACCGACCTGGACCACCGCGATGCAGAACGGCAACTTCGACCTGGTCCACAACACCTACACCGGTGTCGGCCCGAACAGCCCGTGGGCCCGCTATCGGGACATGCTGGACAATCGCGGGGTACCGAAGATCGGCAAGCAGGCCTTCTACAACTACGGCCGATTCTCCGACTCCCGGGTGCCGGCGCTGCTGGACAAGGCGGCAGCGGCAGCCAATGATCAGGAGTCGATCGCGGCGATCCGCGAGTTGGACAACATCTTCCGTGAGACGATCCCGGTCATCCCGGTGATGTATCGCCCGCTGGAGTTCTACGAGTACAACGAGTCGAACTGGACGAACTTCCCGGACGAGAAGAACCCGTACGCGCCGCCGATGTGGCAGGGTGCCGGCATCCAGTGGTTGTTCAAGCTCAAGAGGGTTGGTAGCTGACCCAGGCTCACGACCACAACGGCGACGACAGAACAAGGATGTTCGATGGTCTTTGCTCGCTATCTCGGCAAGAAAACCCTGTGGTATCTGCTCGCGTTCTTCATCGCCCTGCTGCTCAACTTCTTCCTGCCCCGCATCATCCCGGGAAGTCCGGTCGACGCGATCGTGACCAAGATGGCGCAGGGCGGGGGGACCACGGGTGAACAACTGCAGGTGATCTACAACAACTACATTCACCAGTTCGGTCTGGACAAACCCTGGTACGAGCAGTTCCTCACCTACCTGAAACAGCTGGCACACGGCAATCTCGGCACCAGCTTCGCCCAGTATCCGGCCTCGGTGAACAGCATCGTCGGCCAGGCGCTGCCGTGGAGCATCGCGATCCAGTTGCCGGCGATCCTGGTGGGCTGGATCGTCGGCAACGTCATCGGTGCGATCGGCGCGTTCCGCGGCGGCTGGTTCGACCGGGGCGCCTTCGTCGGATCGCTCTTCATGTCGGCGATGCCGTACTACTGCCTGGCGATCATCCTGCTCTACCTGGTCGGCGTGACCTGGGGCTTCCTGCCGGTGGGCGGTGCCTACTCGCCCGGCATGAGTCCCGAGTTGTCGATGACGTTCATCAGTGACGCGATCTCGTACTGGTGGTTGCCGTTCTGGTCGCTGGTGATCATCTTCGTCGGCGGCCAGGCGGTCGGCATGCGGTCGATGGCGATCTACGAGTTGGGCGCCGATTACGTCAACTACGGCCGCGGTCTCGGGCTGCGGCAGGGCACCATGACCCGGTACGTGTTCCGCAACGCGATGCTGCCGCAGATCACCGGCCTGGCGCTGTCGATCGGCACCCTGGTCAGCGGTGCGCTGATCACCGAGTTGGTGTTCTCCTATCCCGGAATCGGCTCCCAACTGTTCGATGCGATCGGCGCGAATGACTATCCGGTGATCCAGGGGATCACGTTGATCATCACGGTGGCCGTGCTCGCCGCCAACTTCCTGGTCGAGATCATCTACGGGCTCATCGATCCCCGTATTCGCGCCGCACAGGTAGGAGAACGCTGATGAGGGCGGTCAGTTTCACCCCGAGATTCTGGGTGGCGTTGTGTTTCATCATCGCCGTGCTGGTGGTCGGGGTCATCGGACCGATGGTGGTCAAGACCTCGCCCGACGCGGTGGTCGGTGGTCTGTACGACCCGCCGGAGGGATTCGGCGCGAAGATGCTCGGCACCGACAACCAGGGGCAGAGCGTGTTGGCCAATCTGGTCTTCGGCACCCGGACCTCACTGATCGTCGGCATCATCGCCGGCGGCATCGCCACCGGGATCGGCTTGATCATCGGCCTCTTCGCCGGCTACCTCGGCGGCACCGTCGAGGACGTCCTGATGGGATTCACCAACGTCGTCCTGGCGATTCCGGCCATCGTCGTGGTGATCTTGTTGTCGGTCGCCCTGCCGAGCCGGGGCGTCCTGATCCTCGGTGTGGTGATCGGCATCACCAGCTGGCCGTGGACCGCTCGTGCAGTCCGCGCCCAGGCGACCAGCGTTCGTACCCGTGAACACATCGACGTGGCCAGGATTTCGGGTGCCTCGCTGCCCAGCATCCTGTTGCGGGACGTGTTGCCCTACCTGCTGTCGTACGTGGTGATGGCGTTCGTGCTGCAGATGTCCGGCGCGATCCTGACCGAGGCGGCACTGTCGATGCTCGGTCTGGGCCCGTCCGGGGTGGTCAGCCTCGGCATCATGCTGCACTGGGCACTGGTCTGGGGATCGGTCCGGGTCGGCGCCTACTGGGCGTTCCTGCCGCCGACCCTGATGCTGACCATGATCGCGTTCTCGTTGCTGCTTCTGCAGTCCAGCCTGGATGAGGTGTTCAATCCACGGCTGCGTCGTGGACGCAGCCGGGCCGCCCGCCGTGCTCCGGCGGTCAACGTCGGCGCATTGGCCGAGGGACCCGCCGTGACAGGAATCGCCCCCGACACCGAGACCGCCGGAGGTAGGGCATGACCGGACAACTGACCGATGACGACGTGTGGGGTTCGTACGAATCACGGGCGAGCGCGGGCAGCAACCGACTGCTCAACGCCACCAACCTGACCGCTGCCTACGGCGGCTTCGGTCGCGACGTGGTGGCGCTGGACGACGTCAGCGTCCACATCGACGAGGGCGAGATCCTCGGCATCGCCGGTGAATCCGGTTGCGGCAAGACCACGCTCGGCTCGGTGCTGTCGCTGAACGCCCGCCCGCCGCTCTACGTCCGGGCCGGCGCGATCGAGATCGACGGCAAGGTGCAGCAGATCGGCCAGGGCCACAAGGTGCCCCGCACCTGGCGTGGCTCGGTGGTCTCTTTGCTGCCGCAGGGCGCGATGAACTCGATCAGCCCGACCATGAAGGTCAGCAGCCTGGTGATCGACGTGATGAAGGCCCACGGGCGGGTCGCCCGCAACGATGCGCTGGACCGGGCCCGGGACCGGATCGAATCCCTCGGGCTGCCGCCCCGGGTGCTCGACGCCTACCCGCACCAGCTGTCCGGGGGCATGCGGCAGCGGGTGATCACGATCATCTCGACCCTGCTCAATCCACGGCTGCTGATCGCCGACGAACCGACCTCGGCTCTGGACGTGTCGTCGCAGAAGCAGCTGATCGAGATGCTGAAGCAGATGTTGGATGCCAAGATCATGTCCGGGGTCATCTTCATCACCCACGACCTGCCGGTGTTGCACGAGGTGGCCGACCGGATCGCGGTGATGTACGCCGGTCGGATCGCCGAGATCGCGCCGGCCGACGACATCGTCGAGAACCCGCGGCATCCGTACTCGGCGTCGCTGCTGAATGCGGTGCTGACCCCGGATCCGCAGATCCGCACGCGGCGCGTGTTCGGCATCCCCGGCGCGCCGCCCAATCTGGCCAACCCCCCGACCGGCTGCCGCTTCCACCCCCGCTGCGCGCTGGCCATGGAAGAGTGCTCGGCCGAGGATCCGCCGCACGTCGGCAACGACCTGGTTTACGCCGACTGCTTCTGGACGGCGAAGAATCCCGACGTGCCGATGCCGATGGACAAGCTGTCGGCCCACACCAATATCGACACCGAGGAACTGATCGCCACCGAGGCCGTCGGCGCCGACGCGGCCGCCGGGGACCTGGTCGAGTTGGGCGATCTGAGCAAGCTGGCCCCGTCGAGCGGCGGCAACCAGGATCGGGACGGAGATCGAGAATGAGCGCACTGTTCACCGTCGATGACGTCTGCAAGACGTTCGGCCGCGGCAACAACGCGGTGCAGGCGGTCAAGAACGTCTCGTTCGAGATCCAGCCCGGCACCGTCACCACGCTGGTCGGCGAGAGCGGCTCCGGCAAGTCGACGATGGCTCGGTTGATGCTGCGGCTGATGAACGTCAGCTCCGGCACGTTGACCTTCGACGGCAGGGACATCACCAACACCCGCGGCCGCGAGCGCGCCGACTACTGGCGCAACGTACAGGCGGTGTTCCAGGACCCGTTCAGCGCCTATAACCAGTTCTTCACGGTACGGACGATGCTGAACCGGTCGCTGAAGCTGGTCAAGGACGCTGCGGTCGGGCGGAAACGGATGGAGGAGTCGCTGGCGCATGTCGGGATGGATTCTCAGGTCCTGAATCGCTACGCCCACGAGCTGTCCGGCGGGCAGCGGCAGCGGATCATGATCGCCCGGGCGCTGATGATGCAGCCCCGGCTGCTGATTGCCGACGAGGCGACCTCGATGCTGGATGCGTCACTGCGGGTCAACCTGCTCAACGTGCTGGCCGATCTGCGCCAGGAACTCGGGATGACCGTCTTCTTCATCACCCACGACATCGGCCAGGCTTGCTACATCGCCGATCAGGTGCTGGTGATGGAGCACGGGGTGCTGGTCGAACACGGACCTGCCGAACAGGTGATCTTCAACCCGCAGCACGAATACACCCAGCGGCTGCTCAGCGACGTACCCCGGCTGCAGCCGACCGACCAACTCGGCTGACCCGCAGGCAGAACCCCGTACGTTTTCCAACCATGGTTGGGTTTGACCGATGATCGCTGGCCTCGGAGCGTTCGTTTCCCAACCACAGTTGAGTTCTGACCAGCAGCCAGGGCGCCGTCCGGTGACCGGTGCTTCCAACTACGACCCGCACCCGCACTGCCGGCGTCGTTCGGCAACCCGGGCGGCCGTACGACCGCGCCCCACCGCAAACGCACCCCGACCGTGGGCGAGTTCGATCGTGAACCACGACGCCGGCCGCACTCGCTCCCGGCACGACCACCCGAACACCGCCGAGTCCGGTGACCAGATTCGGAACGGACGGTTCCGAATTCTCCCGATCTCGATGTCGAGAACCGGCTGCCCGCACCGTTCCCAGTTCGAAGCTGCGGCAACAATGACCGCATCAACCAGGGAGACGGAGACGATCATGGCGAAGTACCTGCTGCTCAAGCACTACCGCGGCGGACCGAAGCAGCGGCCGAATGCCGAATTGCCGATGGACAAGTGGACGCCGGAGGAGGTGACCGCGCACCTCGAATTCATGCAGCATGTCGCCGATGTGCTGGCCGAGCGCGGCGAGTACGTGGACGGGCAGGCGCTGTCGCCGGAGGGCGCCTTCGTCCGGTACGACGGTGAGGGCAAGCCGCCGGTGACCGACGGGCCGTTCGCCGAGACCAAAGATCTGATCGCCGGCTGGATGGTGATCGACGTCGACTCGACCGAACGGGCGCACGAGGCGGCGGCGTTCCTGTCCTCGGCGCCGGGGCCCGGTGGCAAGCCGCTGGAGGAATGGATCGAGGTGCGGCCGTTCCTGACCGAGGCGCCGGTCCAGGACAGCTGAACCCGAGCCTACCGAGGAGACGCAGCAGATGGATGCCGAACTGTCCGAGCAACTGCGCGAGCTCGGTCCGCAGACGCTGGGTGTCCTCGTCCGCCGCGGAGCAGACTTCGCGGTGGCCGAGGACGCCGTCCAAGAGGCTCTGATCGAGGCGGCCCGACACTGGCCCGACCGACAGCCGGACGACCCACGCGGCTGGCTGATCACCGTCGCCTGGCGCAAGTTGGTTGATCAGCAGCGATCCGAGACAGCGCGCCGCCGACGCGAGGTGCTGGACCACCAGCAGCCGTCGACGGGGCCGACTGAGCAGTCCGACGACACCCTGCTGCTGCTCAGCCGCTGCTGCCATTCCTCGCTCAGTCCGGCATCGGCGATTGCGCTCACGCTGCGCGCCGTCGGCGGTCTGACCACGGCCCAGATCGCCCGCGCCTACCTCGTCCCCGAGACGACGATGGCGCAGCGGATCAGTCGGGCCAAGCGCCATCTGCTCGGCGAACGGTTCGACCGTCCCGGTGAGGTGCAGTCCGTGCTCCGGGTGCTCTATCTGATCTTCAGCGAAGGGCACACCGGTGAGGTCGATCTGGCGCTGGAGGCGATCCGGCTGACCCGGCAGTTGGCTGCGGCCGGCGACGATCCGGAGGTGGACGGACTGCTCGCCCTGATGCTCCTCACCGACGCCCGCCGGGCCGCCCGCTGGACCGCTGCCGGCGAACTGGTCCCGCTCGACGAACAAGATCGTTCCCGTTGGGATACCACGCTGATCGAAGAAGGTGTGCTGATCCTGCAGCACGCGCTGGCTCGTGATCAGCTCGGCGAATATCAAGCCCAGGCAGCGATTGCTGCCCTCCACGACGACGCCGCGAACTCGGCGGAGACGGACTGGCGGCAGATCCTCGACTGGTACGACGAACTGTTCAGGTTGACCGATTCACCGGTGGTGGCGCTGAATCGCGCGGTGGCGGTCGGTCAGGTCGACGGACCATTGGTGGGTCTGCGAGCGCTTGATGATCTTGATCCGTCGCTGCCTCGCTACGCCGCCGTGGCTGCCTATCTGCAAGAGCGTGCCGGAAACCTCTCCGAGGCCGCCCGGTTGTACGCCGATGCTGCTCGGAGTGCGACCACGGTGGCCGAGCAGCATCAGCTGACGAAGCGGGCAGCGCGGCTCAACTCGGCCAGATCATCCTCGTGACCGGTCACGCCCTCCGGCACCCGATCCCGCGGTGCTGATCACCGCTGCCAGAATCTCGACCGCGTCCCGTTCGCGGCCGGAGCGGAGGTTGCCGAATCCCAACACCAGTGAGGATTCCGCAGGATCCGAGCGAAGTCGGTAGCGACCGATGCCGGCCACCGCGACCTCGCGCCGTGCCGCCTGGTCGACGATGTTTTCGACGTCGGTGCCGGCGGGCAGATCGACCACGACATGCAGTCCGGCCGGCATGCCTCGTACCGTCGCTTCGGGCAGTAGCTCCAAGAGCGCTGCCAGCAGGGCCTCCCGCCGCCGCCGGTACGTCAGCCGCATCGCCCGCAGGTGCCGCTCGTACCAGCCGCCGCTGATCATGGCCGCCATCGCGTCGATGGTGAAGGTCGACGGTCCCGTGCGGAGTTCGAGATCTTCGGACAGGATCCTCATGATCAACTGTTGCGGCAGGACCGTCCAGCCCAGGCCGACAGCCGGCGACAGCGTCTTCGACACCGAACCGACCAGCACCACCCGATCCGGTGCCATCCCCTGCAGACTGGCGACCGGCCGGCGGTCGTAACGGAACTCCGCGTCGTAGTCGTCCTCGATGATCAAGCCGTCCACCCGGTGAGCCCAGTCGATCAGCGCCAGCCGCCGATCGGCCGACATCGCCACCCCGGTAGGGAATTGGTGCGCCGGCGTACAGATCACGGCTCGCACTCGATGGTCGTCGAGTTGATCAACGCGCAGGCCGTCACCGTCCACCTCGATCGGCACCAGCTGCAACCCGGCGCGGCGAGCCGCGTCACGCAGCCCGGGCCAGGACGGATCCTCGACCGCGATCCGCCGATGTCCGCCGGCAGACAGCAACCGGGCCAGCCAGCCGACCGCGTCGGTCGCGCCGCTGCTCAGATTGAGCTGGCTGGGATCCTCCCGGATCTGCCGCGTGCGCACCAGATAGTCGGTGATCACCGACCGCGCATCGATCGTGCTCAGCAGGCTTCGGCCGCCGAGCAACCCGGTCTCTCGTTCCAGCACCGCTCGCCGATAGCAGTCGGCCCAACGAGCCCGCGGGAACGCGGCCAGATCCGGGACGCCGGGAGCAAGATCAAAACGCGGCCGCCGATCAGGTTGCGAACGCCGCGTCGGACCATGATCATCGGCCACGCCGAGGGCGCGGACCGTGGTCACCGACCCCTGCGCCGCGTTCAGGTATCCCTCGGCGACCAGTTGGCCGTACGCCTCGGTCACCACCCAGCGGGAGCAGCCGAGCTCGGTCGCCAGAGTCCGGCTCGGCGGCAACGCCGTGCCGGCCGGCAGCCGGCCGTCCCGGACGCCGTCTCGAAGCGCGGCCATCAACCGCCGGATCAGCGGCTGCCCCGGCGAGCCGAGATCGAGCGTCAGACCGGCGACGTTCACGATGGATTCGATCATGGAATTGGCTCGGTTTCTCGTGATCGGATTGGCCTGTCAGTCCAGACCAATATCCTCCTACGTTAGTCCTCATGGAAACCAGAGTTCTGCGCAGCGGCGACACCCGACTCGAGGTGAGCCCGCTCTGTCTCGGCATCATGAATCTCGGCGTCAGCACCGACGAGCAGACCGCATTCGCGATCTTCGATCGCTACTACGAGGCCGGCGGCCGGTTCTTCGACACCGCCAACAACTACGGCGCGTGGACCGAGGAGTCCCTCGGCACCCGGGCCGGCGACAGCGAACGGGTCCTCGGTCGCTGGCTGGCCATCCGCAAGCCGGCCGACGATGTGGTGATCGCCACCAAGTGCGGCGCGGGCAAGCTCAGCGGCGACCGTCCGCTGTCCGGCATCCCGCCGACCAACTACGAGGGTCTGGCACCCGAGGTCGTACGCCGTGAGCTCACCGGCAGCCTGCAGCGCCTCGGCGTCGAACGGGTCGGCGTCTATTACGGGCATGTCGATGATCGTGAACGCGACGTCACGGAGATCGCCGACACCTTCTCCGCGCTGGCCGAGGAGGGATTGATCGCGATCCCGGGGCTGTCCAACACGATGACCTGGCGGCTGGCTCTGGCCCGGGCGCACAGTCTGAAACACGGCCGGCCGGAGTTCGGTGCCTGGGAACAGGAACACTCGATCTACTGGACCCGTCCCGGCTACGCCGACGGCAGTGCGGTCACCGGCGAGATGGTCGACTACGCGGCCTCCGAGCCGGACCTGACGATCACCACGTACTCACCTCAGCAGGGCGGTCAGATCGTCCGTCCCTGGATGGATTTTCGTTCCTACTATGACCATCCGGGCAGTCATGATCGTCTTCGGCTGGTGCATCGGATCGCTCATGATCTTGGTGCCACTGCCAATCAGGTGATCATGGCCTGGCAGCTGGCTGGGCCGAAGAGCAACTTCACCTATCGCGACGGCTCCAGCACCCACGCGCTGGATGATCTTGCTCCGCGCCGCGCCGCGATGTTGCCGATCTTCGGTGCCAGCTCGGTTGATCAACTGGATGAGGCGTTGGGCACGCTGGACGTCAAGCTGACCGATGATCAACTCGCCCTGCTGGATGCCGTGTGAGCTGAGTCCGGCTTACCGGATGCCAGCGCGAGCCCGACCTCGGTCAGCCGGACGACGCGGGCGTGCCGCACCAGCAGCGGCACCCCGACCGGCGGTGGCTGGCCGTTGTGTTGTTCGGTCTGCTGGTCGGAATCAGCGCTCGGGCACGTGAGTAACGTCGACGGACCGGCTAGGGGCCGATGTAGCGTCCTACCGGTCGCAATCGCAACGGTGGTTGGGAATACTCGTCGATGGCGTGAGCGATCCAGCCGCCGATCCTGGCCAGCGCGAAGATCACCTCACCGGCTTCCTCGGACATCTCGGCAGCCAGCGCCAGCGTGGCCAGAGCAAGATCAACATTGCGGAACGGACCACCATGATCACCTACGACCTCGGTCACGGCTGCCGCGGCAGCCAGCGCCGAATCGGCGCCCGGCAGGTCGGCCAGCGATTCCATGATCAGTTCCGCGCGCGGGTCGGCCTCGATGTAGATCCGATGCCCGAACCCGGGTACGCCGCCGCGACCGGTTGCGATCCTGTTCGCGACCACCGTACGCGCCGGCTCACCCGAAACCACCGCGGTCAACATCCGATGGGCGGCCCTGCTGGCGTTGCCGTGCAGCGCCGAATCCAGCGCGCCCAAACCGCTGATCACCACCGCGTACGGGTTGGCCCGGGCCGAGGCCGCCGCCCGGGCCGCCAGCGTCGACACCGCAAGATCATGATCCACCAGCAGGATCAGTGTGGCGTTGACGATCCGGACCAACTGATCATGATCAACGCTGCCACCCGGTGACAGCGCGGCCACCAACATCTCCGCCACCGACCCCGCCGACGCAACCCGATGAACCGCCCCATCCCCAGGGTGCCGAGGCTGTCGAAGGACCGGGGCCCGGGGCAGATCATGATCAACTTCGGCACCGATCACCGCAGCCGCGGTACTGATCAAGCCACCCGCCCGATGCGCGACACCGGCCGGCTCCAGCACATCTCGAAGCGGGTCGATGCCAGCCAGCACCGGGACCACGACCCGGATCCGATCGGCCGGACCGACGCCGGCCGGCAACGCCCGCAGCACCGGCCGAACGGCAGCCGGCGCTCCGGGCAGCGGACGGAAGGTCGACGTCGGATCCCAGTGCCCGGTCCAGAGCCAGCTGCAGACCGACTCGAAGGTCGCTGTTCTGGCCAGGTCGGCCGCCGGCTTGCCGCGATAGTAGAGCTGGTCGTCCTCGATCAACGCGATGTCGGTGTCGATCGTCATCAGTGGACCGCCGGCCGGACGACCGTCCTTGATCAACACGGCCGGGTTGTCGGCACCGTTGCGCCGCCGGGATGCCGCGAACCGTTCGACCTCGATCGGGTCGAAGGTCGAGCCGTGCGCGCCCCGTTCCCGGCCGAGCAGTCCGCGGGACACGTACGCGTAGAGGGTTGCGGGTTTGACCCCGAGTCGAGCCGCGGTCTCGGTGGCGCTGAGTCGGGCTGGGGCTTGATCGGCCATCGTGCTCTTTCCGTGGATGTCTACCCAGAGGCTGAGTTGTATTGATCCGATCAACATTGATTTGCGCGTCGGTCAAGTATGACTCTGGACGAAACGGGACACCAGGAGGCGACCATGCCAGCAACGAGCATTCAGGGTCTGGAGCCGGTAGTGCGGGATCGGATGGACGACAGCCTGATCGATGTGCCGCGGGGCCTGGCCGGTGTGGTGGCGGCAGAGACCGCGCTCGGCGACGTACGCGGACTCGAGGGCTTCTATCACTATCGGCAGTATTCGGCGGTCGAGTTGGCGACCCGCAAGCCGTTCGAGGATGTCTGGCGGTTGATGATCGACGGCGAACTGCCCACTCCGGAGCAGGCAGCAGACTTCAGCGGCACGGCCCGGGCGGCCCGGGTGCTGCCGCAGCCGGTGCTGACCGAGTTGCCGGCTATCGCCGCCGCCACCGCACACGCCGACTCGCTGGCCGGTTTGCGGGTGGCACTGGCGCTCGCCTGCGCCGCGTACGGATTCGCACCGCTCTACGACCAAGATCAACAGCAACGCCGGAAGGCGGCGATCACCGTCGGCGCGATCACGCCGGTGTTGCTCGCCGCCCTGCATCGAATCCGCGCCGGCGGCAAGATCATCGGCCCCAGAGATGATCTTGATCATGCCGCGAACTACTACTGGATGCTGACCGGCCGTGAGCCGGAGCAATGCCAGTGGCACGCGATCAACGCGTACCTGATCTCCACCATTGATCACGGATTCAACGCGTCCACCTTCACCTCGCGGGTGATCGCCTCCACCGGTGCTGATCTTGGTTCGTGCGTGCTCGGCGGCCTCGGTTCGCTGTCCGGACCGTTGCACGGCGGCGCGCCGAGCCGCGCGTTGGACACCCTGGACGCGATCGGTACCGAGGACCGGATCGACGGCTGGGTCAGGGATTCGGTGAATTCGGGCCGGCGGATGATGGGCTTCGGACACGCGATCTATCGCACCGAGGATCCACGATCGGCCATGCTGAAGGAGATCGCTCGCGGCTTCGGCGGTCCCCGGGTCGACTTCGCGATCAAGGTCGAGGAGTCCGTGATCGCGATCCTGGACGAACTCAAACCGGGCCGTGCGCTGCGTACCAATGTGGAGTTCTACGCCGGAGTGGTGATGGAGCTGTGCGACATCCCGCGGCAGATGTTCACCCCGACCTTCGCCACCGGGCGCGTCATCGGTTGGACCGCACACATCCTCGAACAGACAGCCGACAGCAAGATCATCCGGCCGTCGTCCCGCTACATCGGCCCGCCGCCCCCACAACCGTTCGACTGACCGGGTCGCGGCCGGCGCCGGTGGTCAGCTGGGAAGCTGTCGCATCGTTCGGCTACTATGTCGCGACATCATGGACGAACCTCCTCCTGCGAACCCTCAAAGTCCCGGGCCCCGTCATGCGGGGCTCCCCATCGCCACCCCGCCCGAGCCGAGGCGGTGAGCCGTGGCCTTCGAATGGATCATGGTCGGGGTGGGCGTCCTGCTCACGCTCGGCACCGGTGTCTTCGTCGCCTCGGAATTCGCTCTGGTCAATCTCGACCGCGGTGACCTGGAGGACCGGCAGGGCCGCGGCGAACGTGGCCTCGGTCCGACCATCAAAGCGCTGAAGATCACCTCCACGCACCTGTCCGGCGCTCAGCTCGGCATCACCTTGACCACCCTGCTGACCGGCTTCACCTTCGAGCCGGCACTGGCCACGCTGATCTCTCCCGCACTGTCGGCCACCCCGCTGCCACAGGCGTCGGTGTCGGTCATCGCCAGCGTGATCGGCATCGTGGTCGCCACCCTCGGCTCGATGCTGTTCGGCGAACTGGTGCCGAAGAACTTCGCCATCGCCGTACCGATCCGCACCGCCAAGCTGGTGGTTCCGCTGCAGGCCGCGTTCACCACCGTGTTCAAACCCCTGGTCGTGCTGCTGAACAGCACCGCCAACGCCGTCGTTCGCGCGCTCGGCGTGGAACCGCAGGAGGAGTTGTCCGGTGCCCGGACAGCCGAGGAGCTCAGTTCACTGGTGCGACGCTCCGCGGTCGAGGGCACCTTGGAGATCGAGCAGGCGGTGCTGCTGGGCCGGTCCCTGCGTTTCGCCGACCGCGTCGCCGAGGACGTGATGACGCCCCGGGTGCGGATGGAAACCGTACGCCGTACCGATTCGGCTCAGACGGTGGTCGATCTGGCCCGGGAGACCGGGATGTCGCGGTTCCCGGTGCTCGGCGCCGACGTGGACGACATCATCGGACTGATCCACGTCAAACACGCGTACGCGGTCGAGCCCGGTCAGCGCAGCCAGGTCCGGGTGACCCGGCTGATGAGCACTCCCCTGCAGGTGCCGGACACCATCGGTGTCAACCTCCTGCTTTCCCAGCTCCGCAGGGCACCGTTGCAGTCAGCCATCGTCGCCGACGAGTACGGCGGCACCGCGGGCATGGTGACCCTGGAAGACCTGATCGAGGAACTGATCGGTGACGTCGCGGACGAACATGATCATGAAGCGCCCCGGGTCAGCTCCGACGGCGACGACCTGATCATCGACGCTTCGCTGCGGCCGGACGAACTGCGGGCGCTGTCCGGCCTGGTCGTACCGGAGGGTCCGGACTACGAGACGGTGGCCGGGTTCGTCACCGGTGAACTCGGCAAGATCGCCGAACCGGAGGACGAGGTGCGGATTGATCACGGCACGCTGCGGGTGATCTCGGTCGACGAGCGCCGGATCGACCGGCTGCGTTACCTGCCCGATCCACCGGTTGATCAGGCCGATTCGGAGGTGCAGTCGTGAGTAGCGATGTCGTCGGCCTGATCGCGCTGGTGGTGTTGTTGTTGATCAACGCCTACTTCGTCGGCGCCGAGTTCGCGGTGATCTCCGCGCGCCGTTCGCAGATCGAACCGCGCGCCGAGCAGGGCAGCGCAGCGGCCCGGACCACCTTGTGGGCCATGGAACACGCCACGCTGATGCTGGCCACCACTCAACTCGGCATCACCGTCTGTTCGCTGTTGATCTTGAACGTGTCCGAGCCGGCGATCCACCATCTGCTGGAGATCCCGCTCTCGGCGATCGGTCTGCCGGAGTCGGTGATCGACGTGGCCGGCTTCGTGATCACCCTGGCCCTGGTCACCTTCCTGCATGTGGTGTTCGGTGAGATGGTTCCGAAGAATCTGTCCTTCTCCGTGCCGGACCGAGCCGCGTTGCTGCTCGCGCCGCCGCTGGTGTTCATCGGACGGCTGGTGAAGCCGATCATCTTCGCGCTGAACTGGGCGGCCAACGGGTTCGTCAAGCTGTTCGGTGTCGAGCCGAAGGACGAGGCGACCAGCGCCTACACGCTGGAGGAGGTGGCCAGCATCGTCCGGCAATCGGCCGAGGCCGGCACGCTCGCCGACGAGGGCGGCCGGATCTCGGCGGCGCTGGAGTTCACCGCCAAGACCGTTGCTGCGCTGGTCGTGCCGCGCGAGCAGGTGGTCGCGCTGCCGGCCGGCGCAGCACCGGCCGACGTACAGCAGCTGGTCGCGTCCCGCGGTTTCTCGCGCTACCTGATCACTGACCCGGCCGGCGACCTGACCGGCTACGTACACCTGAAGGATGTGCTCGATCTCGAGGATCCGAAACATGCCCACGCTCCGGTCCCGGCCGACCGGATCCGACCGCTGATCAGGGTGCCGCAGGACAGCGAGGCCGAGGATGCCCTGCGGGCCATGCGGTCGCACAGCTCGCACGTGGCGCTGGCCACCTCGGCCGCCCTCGGTACGGAGCCCGCCGGCGGCACGGTGACCGGAGTGATCTTCCTGGAGGACGTGATCGAGGAACTCGTCGGCCAGATCGAGGACACCACCAACGCCGGCTGATCCAGCACCCGGCCCGCGCAGGTCACCGGCTGGAAAACGTACGCCGGCGGAGGGCGGACCGGGACTGGTTCGGACGTGCTGGCGAACAAAAGCCCCCGCTCATTGCCCCGTACGACCCGAAAACGGGCCGCAGGAGCGAATGAGCGGGGGCTTTTGTTCGCGAAGGTTCGAGACCGATCAGGCCTCGGGCTTCTTCTCCGAATCCTCGGCGGCAGCGGAGTCAGCGGAGTCGGCGGAGTCCTCGACCTCGTCGGCCGAGGCCGGCGACTCGGGGCTCTCCGGGGACTCTGCGCTCTCCGGGGACTCCGCAGATGCGGGGCTGTCGGCCGATTCGGCAGAGGCAGCGCTCGCGGCGGCTGCAGGAGCAGCGGCGGCGGGAGCAGCAGCGGCCGAGCTGCCGTTGGCCTTCTTGGAGTCCTCGACCGACTCGGTGACGAGCTCGATGACAGCCATCGGAGCCCGGTCGCCCTTGCGCAGGCCGACCTTGGTGATCCGAAGGTAGCCGCCCTCACGCTCGGCGAAGGTCGGAGCGATCTCGGTGAACAGCGAGTGCACCACACTCCTGTCCCGGATGGTCTGCATCACCTGACGGCGCGCATGCAGGTCTCCCCGCTTGGCCTTGGTGATCAACTTCTCCGCGACCGGACGCAGCCGCTTGGCCTTCGCCTCGGTGGTGGTGATCCGCCCGTGCTCGAACAGCTGGGTGGCCAGGTTGGCCAGGATCAGCCGCTCGTGCGCCGCGCTGCCGCCCAGGCGAGCGCCCTTGGTGGGTGTAGGCATTGGTGTCGTTCTCCGTGTTGGTTGTTAGCGGATCAGTACTGGACCGAGGCTCAGTACTGTTCAGTCTCGGCGTAGTCGATGTCGCCGTCGTCACCGGGCTCGTCGTCGTACCGGCCGATGGCGGTCAGCGGATCGAAGCCGGGCGCACTGTCCTTCAGCGACAGCCCCATCTCGTGCAGCTTGAGCTTGACCTCGTCGATGGACTTGGAGCCGAAGTTCCGGATGTCCAGCAGGTCCTGCTCGGAGCGGGACACCAGCTCGCCGACGGTGTGGATGCCCTCGCGCTTGAGGCAGTTGTAGGACCGAACGGTCAGGTTCAGGTCCTCCACCGGCAGCGCCAGGTCTGCGGCCAGCTGCTCGTCGATCGGGGACGGGCCGATCTCGATGCCCTCGGCCTCGACGTTCAGCTCGCGGGCCAGGCCGAACAGCTCGACCAGGGTACGACCGGCGGACGCGACCGCATCACGCGGCTTGATCGCGTTCTTGGTCTCCACGTCCAAGATCAACTTGTCGAAGTCGGTGCGCTGCTCGACACGAGTCGCCTCGACCTTGTAGGTCACCTTGAGCACGGGCGAGTAGATCGAGTCGACCGGGATCCGGCCGATCTCGGCGTCGGCGGTCTTGTTCTGCACCGAGGACACGTAGCCGCGGCCGCGCTCGACCACCAGCTCCATCTCCAGCCGCCCGTTCTCGTTCAGGGTGGCGATGTGCAGCTCGGGGTTGTGCACCTCGACACCGGCCGGCGGCGCGATGTCGGCGGCGGTCACGGCACCCGGGCCTGCCTTGCGCAGGTACATGACGACCGGCTCGTCCTCCTCGGAGGAGACGACCAGGCCCTTCAGGTTCAGGATGATCTCGGTGACATCCTCGACGACGCCCTCCAGGGTGGAGAACTCGTGCAGGTTGCCGTCGATCTTGATGCTGGTCACGGCCGCGCCCGGGATGGACGACAGCAGGGTGCGACGCAGCGAGTTGCCGAGGGTGTAGCCGAAGCCCGGCTCCAGCGGCTCGATGGTGAACCGGGACCGGAAGTCGGAGATGACCTCTTCCGACAGCGTCGGACGCTGTGCGATGAGCATGTTGCGTTCCTTTCCGCGCCAACCGCTATTTGATGACGCGAACTCAGGGATTTTGTTTCAGAGTTGTCAGTCGCTGGTTTGGCTATAGGCAAACCAGCGACTGACAAGTCGGTGGGACTAGACGCGCGAGTAGTACTCGACGATCAGCTGCTCTTGAACGTCGACGGTGATCTGCTCGCGGACCGGGAGCTGGTGGATCAGGATCCGGCCACGGTCGATGTCGGCGTCCATCCAGCCCGGAACAACGCGCTCGCCGTGGGTTTCCTTGGCGATCACGATCGGGGTCAGGTTGGCCGACTTCTCCCGGACGTCGATGATGTCGTACTGGGTGACCTGGTACGACGGAACGGTCACCTTCTGGCCGTTCACGGTGAAGTGACCGTGGCCGACCAGCTGGCGGGCCTGCCGCCGCGTACGAGCGAAGCCCGCGCGGTAGACCACGTTGTCCAGCCGGGTCTCGAGCAGACGCAGCAGGTTGTCGCCGGTACGACCGTCCTGACGGAAGGCCAGCTCGTAGTAGCGACGCAGCTGCTTCTCCAGCACGCCGTAGGCGTAGCGGATCTTCTGCTTCTCCCGCAGCTGAAGGGAGTACTCGGACTCCTTGATCCGGCCGCGGCCGTGCATGCCCGGCGGGTAGGGGCGGCGTTCGAACGCCTTGTCATTGCCGACGAGGTCCGTGCCCAGCCGGCGCGACTTCTTGGTCAAAGGACCGGTGTAGCGAGCCATGTTCTTTCCTTAACGAGGTTGGGACGGACGACTAGACGCGACGACGCTTCGGCGGACGGCAGCCGTTGTGCGGGACCGGGGTGACGTCGGAGATCGCACCGACCTCCAGCCCGACCGCACCGAGCGAACGAATCGCGGTCTCGCGGCCCGAACCCGGACCCTTCACGAACACGTCGACCCGCTTCATGCCGTGCTCCATGGCGCGACGGCCGGCGGCCTCGGCAGCCATCTGGGCGGCGTACGGGGTGGACTTGCGGGAGCCCTTGAAGCCGACGGTGCCGGCGGAGGCCCACGCGATCACCGCGCCGGTGGGATCGGTGATCGAAATGACAGTGTTGTTGAAGGTCGACTTGATGTGGGCGTGACCCGCGACGACGTTCTTCTTTTCCTTGCGGCGCACCTTCTTGGCGCCGCCGCGACCTGCTGTAGCCATAAGTTCAGTTCTCCTGTGCGTTCACGGGCCGCGTCAGCGGGCCTTCTTCTTGCCGGCGACGGGCTTGCGCGCACCCTTACGGCTGCGGGCGTTGGTACGGGTCCGCTGTCCGCGGACCGGCAGACCGCTGCGGTGGCGGCGGCCCTGGTAGGAGCCGATCTCGACCTTGCGGCGGATGTCGGCGGCGACCTCACGGCGAAGATCGCCCTCGGTCTGGTAGTTCGCCTCGATCCAGTCACGCAAGGTGATCAGCTGGTCGTCGGTGACTTCGTGAACGCGCAGATCGCCGCTGACGCCGGTATTGGCCAGGGTCTCGGTAGCGCGGGTACGGCCGATGCCGTAGATGTAGGTGAGGGCGACCTCGAGGCGCTTGTCGCGCGGCAGGTCGACACCGATCAAACGTGCCATGGGTTGGCGTGTCCTTGTCTGTTGACGAGATCCGTACGGCGCTGCCGGCCGGTCCCGCGGAGGTCGTCGCGTGAGGCGCCCCGGTGCACTCCCGGGCCCCGGCCTCCGACCGGGGGTGGTGACCGGAATTCCTTCCGGCCTTGCCGTCACGTTATGGATATTCAGTTGTGCTTGCGGGATCCGGTGACCCCAGCAACCCGGGTCAGCCCTGACGCTGCTTGTGCCGCGGGTTCGTGCTGCAGATCACCATCACCCGACCGTGCCGACGGATGACCTTGCAGTTATCGCAGATCGGCTTGACGCTCGGCTGGACCTTCATCGCAGTGACTTTCTGTCTGACGCGGTCCGAATCCGCGCGCGGCGCGGAACGAACTCAGGGGCGTGGTGGTGGTGCAGTGTCCGGCGAACCGGACGTTCCTGGTACGACGACCCGGCGGCCTCGTACGCAGGTGGGCTTACTTGTGCCGGTAGACGATCCGACCGCGGGTCAGGTCGTAGGCGGAAAGCTCCACGACAACACGGTCAGCCGGCAGGATCCGGATGTAGTGCTGCCGCATCTTGCCGCTGATGGTGGCCAACACCTTGTGACCGTTGCTCAGCTCGACGCGAAACATCGCGTTCGGCAGCGCCTCGACCACGGTGCCCTCCAACTCCAGGGCGCCTTCCTTTTTCGCCATAAACTCTCAATCGCAAAGGGTGAGCAGGAAACAACGAACCACCGACACAGGTGGCCGACGACAGACTTTACGCCAACCCGCCTGAGGACCCAAATCCGCGGACCTCGCACGTCACGATCTGCTCCCGCGCACCGTCGGCGCTGCCGCGCAGGTACGAACTTGCGCGGGAGCACCGTAGGTGCGCGGGAACGGGTTCAGCCGGCGGACCCGGCGAGGGCCCCGACGGCGGCGCTGAGCTGGGCGCCGGTGGGCACCGACTCCGGATCGACCAGCCAGAGCAGTGCAACCCCGTTCAGCAGGGTGAAGAACAACCGGGCCACCGCCCGGCATTCCGCGTCGGTGGCGTCCGGATCGGCCTGGCGATAGAGGTCGGCCAGATCGTCCAGCGCCTTGCGATCGGCCGCCCGCATGTCCTGCCCCACCTCGGCGGACAACGCGAGTTGCACCACGCCCTGCAGACTCAGCAACACCTCGCGCCGATCCGGGAAGTCCTGCATGGTCGCATCCCAGGCCTTGACGAAGGCACGCAGCGGCGACTTCTCCTTGGCGGCCGAACGCATCGCCTGCTCCAACACCTCGCCGATCCGCGAGCCGGCGCCCATCATCACCTCGGTCATCAGCGCGTCCTTGCCGCCGAAGTGGTAGCCGATCGCGGCCAGGCTGACCCCGGCCGCCTCGGCGATGTCGCGGGCCGTGGTGTGCGCGTACCCCTTCTCCATCAGGCATTTGCGTGCGCCCTCCAGGAGCGCCTCCCGGTTTCCCATGTCCGGGACTCTACCGCGTTTTAGACGAACGTTTGAGACAAACGTCTAAGACGTGTGTATGATCCCGGTCAACAGCCCAGCGCGCTCGATCGATCACCCGCTGATCGACGACCCTTTTGAACAACCGACCTCCTGGAAGGGACCGTCCATGTCCAATCAACCGGTTCACAACGTCCTGATCTCCGGCGCCGGCATCGCCGGTCCCGCCCTGGCACATCAACTGGCCGCGTCCGGCGTCCAGGTGACGGTGGTGGAGAGGTCGGCGGGCATCCGTACCGCCGGCCAACTCGTCGACCTGCGCGGCAACTCGCAGGAGGCGGTTCGACGGATGGGTCTGTTCGACCGCATCATGGACGCCCGGCTGCCGCAGAACGGGATCGCCTACATCAACGGACGCGGTCGGGTCTTTGCCCGCTGGGGCATCGACATGTTCGGCGGCCACGGCCCGGTGTCCGATCTGGAGATCTTCCGTGGTGACATCAGCGAGATCCTGCACGAGGCGGTACGGGATCGGGTCGACTTCCGCTTCAACGACAAGATCACCTCCGTGGACGAGCACACCGACCACATCAGCGTTTCCTTCGAGCATGGGCGGACAGAGCGCTACGACCTGGTTGTCGCCGCGGACGGTCTGCACTCGGCGACCCGCCGGCTGATCTGGGGCCCGGAGGACCCGTACGTGCATCAGGTCGGAGGGCACACCGCGTACTTCACCATGCCGGCGCCCGAGCCGCTGGACGGCTGGACGCTGGCGCACGTGCTGTCGGAGCGGCGGATGACGATGATCCGGCCGGACCACGATCCGGCGCTGGCGCACGCGATCATGACCTTCCTCGACCAGCCCGGCAGCGTCGTGCCGGATCGTCACGATCCGCACGCCCGCCGGGAGATGTTGATCAAGCGCTTCACCGGAGCCGACTGGCACGTGCCGGCCATGGTGGCCGCGCTGGAGTCGGCGGACGACCTCTACTTCGACAGCGTCGCTCAAGTCAAGATGCCGGAGCTGTCCCGCGGCCGGGTGGTGCTGCTCGGTGACGCGGGCTACTGCCCGTCGCCGTCCAGCGGCCAGGGCACCGCGCTGGCGTTGGTCGGCGCCTACATCCTGGCCGGTGAGCTGACCACCGGCACCGACCTGGCGTCGGCGCTGCGCAGCTACGAAGCGCTGATGGCGCCGCAGATCGCCGCCGGGCAGCAGTTGCCGCCAGGCAGCACGAGTTGGAGCATGCCGAAGACGCGGTACGGGGTGAAGCTCGCCGAACTGGCGACCGTCATCGCCGGACATCGGCCGGTGTCCTCGATGATGGCCAAGGCGATGGCCGTCGAGGACAAGATCGACCTGCCCAGCTATCCGGCCGTCACCGAACCTCAGCGCCGGTAGAGCAGGTAGGGCCGGCGGCGGCGGTCGAAGGCGGCGAGCTCGGTCCGCCAGCCGGCGACGATCTCGTCGGCTGCGGCACCCGCCTCGAACTGGGTACGGAAGCGGGCCGAGCCGGTCAGCTTGTCCAGCCACTGGCCGGGGTAGGCGTCGGCCGCGTACGTTCGCCAGGCGAAGTCGGAGTAAAGGTCGCGCAGCGCGACCAGCATCTCGGTCGCCACCCGGATGGCGTCCAGCCGATGCGGGTCGGTGAGGTGCACCTGGACCCCGCCGCAGACCTCATTCGCATTCTTGGAGAAGGTCGGGGTGAAGTACGCCTCGCGGAAGTACACCCCGGCCAGGTCGCGCTTGTTCAGCTGCGCGGCCCAGTGATAGTCGACGTACGGAGCGCCGATGATCTCGAACGGCCGGGTGGTGCCGCGACCCTCGGAGAGGTTGGTCGCCTCGAACAGACAGGTGCCGGGATACAGCAGCGCGGTGTCCGGGGTCGGCATGTTCGGACTCGGCAGCACCCAGCGCAGGCCGGTCTCGGCGAACAGCTGATCCGGCATCCAGCCGCGAACCTTGATCACCGAGAGCCGGTCGTCCAGCCGGCCGCCGGCGACACGGGGCATGAACTCTCCGTCGAAGAATCGGGCCAGCTCACCGACCGTCATCCCGTGCTGCTGAACGATCTTGTCCAGGCCGACGCCGGAGGTGTAGCCGTCGGTCATGATCGGCCCGTTCGCCTTGCCGCCAACGGGATTCGGCCGGTCCAGCACGACGAAGTCCAGGCCGGAGCGGACCGCCGCGGCCATCGCCTGATACATCGTCCAGATGTAGGTGTAGAAGCGGGCGCCGACGTCCTGGATGTCGAAGATGACCGTCTCCACGTCGGCATCGGCGAAGAACTCGGCGAACTTGTCGGCATTCGCTCCGTACGCGTCGTAGACGGTGACGCCGGTGCGTTCGTCGACATAGGTGCCCTCGGACTCGCCGGCCTGCGCCGTACCGCGGAAGCCGTGTTCGGGACCGAAGACGGCGACCACGTTGACCGCACCGGACTCGACCATCTCGTCGACGATGCTGCGCATGCTGCCGGCCAGGATGCCGGTCGGATTGGTGATGACGCCGAGCCGTTGCCCGGTCAGCGGCTTCCAGCCGTCCGCCGCGGCCGCGTCGGCACCGGGCACGACGCGCTCGTGCCGGCCGTGACCGTGGCCCGGTTCGGCGGCTGCGGCGACGCCACCCAGGAACGGAGTTGCCGCGACTCCTGCGCCGACGCCGGCGATCAAGCCTCTCCGGCTGACGCCGCTGTGCCTTGTACCGGCGGTCGATGAATGATCATGATTGCGTCCCACGGACTGCCCCTCCACATCGTCATTGATGTTGCGATCGCGAGTTCGGGCCGATCAGCCGGCCTTGCGGGCCTCGCGTTCGGTATAGAGATCAACACTCTCATGGAGTGCCTTGAGGATGTAGGTCGGAACCTCCATGCCCTCCTTGTTCGCCCACAGCAACCGGGACTCGACGCGGCCGATCTCGCGGGCGTAGTCGGCCAGCTCGTCCTCCATCCCGAGGTTCATGATCACCGCACCCATGTCCGCCTTGTAGCGGTCCATGCCGTTGGTGCCGACCAGGCCGTACGACTTCTCCCGCAGCACTCGGGCCAGAAACAGCTGCCAGGGTTTGAGTTCTCCGGCCTGAACCATCGCGGTCGCCGACATCTGGTAGAACGCGAAGTGGCCCGGTTCCTGCTGCTTGATCGGGTGGATGATCGTCTCCGCGATCGCCCGCTCCCCCATCTCGTTCAGGCCCTCGTTCAGCTGGTTGTAGGCCAGCACGGCCTGACGCTCGGTGCTCGCGCCGGTGAGGTAGTAGAGCAGTTTGGCCACGCTCTGGATCGGCTCGAAATGGGCCAGCGCACCGAGCAATTTGATCTTGGACGACACCTCCAGATGCGGTTCGGCCGCGGGCATGTCAAGATCCTGCTGCAGCCGGTCCAAGATCAAACCGTGCTGGATCTCCTGCGGCTGCCAGACGTCGGCGTAGAACATCCGGTTGGTCTCGTCCACGTCCGGCAGCAGCACCAGCAACTCGAGCACGTTGCGGTCGACCTCGAGCTCGACCCGGGCCAGATAATCCAGCACATGTCCGTAGCGCTGCTTCACCGCCTCCGGGTTGTGGACGGTGCGGTCCACGGTGTCAAGCGGGATCGGCGGGTAGAGGTCACCCAGACGCTTGACATGGTCAGCGATCTTCTGACCGGTGATGATCTGCCGGGGCACGAACCTCACCTTAACCGCGGCTGAACCGATCCTGCGACTCGGTCGGTGTGGGCTTGTTCACAAAGAAACTTAGGATCGACTAACTCCCCCGAGACCAGGCCGGCACTACAGGCCGGCACTACAGAATGATCGCCAGCAGGATCGCGATGATGATCACCACCAGGGCGATGGCGACGATGACGGCAAGCGTGAGCCGACTGCCGGAACGCGCCGCGGTCAGCTCGCCCGGCGCGGACTGGCCCGATTGCCGTACGGCGTCGGGCTCGGCATAGGACTGTGCCCCCGGCAGCCCTTCCACCACCGGGATCAACTCCCCCAACCTGTGCGCGGAGAAAAGCCGGTCGAGCTTGGCCGAATAATCGTCCTGATCAAGCTGTCCGGCGGCGAAGGCGTCGTTCAGCCGGCGGGTCAACTGCTCGCGCTCGTCAGCGGAGACCGCGGCATCCGGGGTGCTCCGATATTTCGACGAGATGGGCAGGTCGTTCACACGGCTCAGGCTACCTTGCGGACCCACCCGCTCGAAGGCGAATCGATGCCGATGATCATCCCACTCGCGTACGTTTCTAAGCTCAGTGCATGCGCATCGTCTCGCTGCTACCGTCGGCCACCGAGATCGCCTACGCACTCGGCCTGGAGGACGAGTTGCTCGGCGTGACGTTCGAGTGCGACGAACCACCACGCGCACGGCAGGACAAGCAGATCATCGTCGGCGGGATGAGCACGGCCGAGTTGTCTGAGGCACAGATCGACAGCGTGGTCCGTCGCCGGCTGGCCGCCGGAGAAGATCTCTACACCCTGGACGCCGGTGCGTTGTCGACACTGCAACCGGAGTTGATCTTGACCCAGGATCTGTGCCGGGTCTGCGCGGTCCCCACTGAGACGGTCCGCGATGCCGCCGCACAACTCGGCTGCGACGCCGAGGTCGTCACCCTCGATCCGTACTCGCTGGACGAGGTGTTGGAGTCGATCCGGGCCGTCGGACGTGCCGCCTCGGTGCCTGGGCGGGCTGATCAGTTGATCATGGAATTGCGTGGTCGGATCGCAGCCGTGGAGGACCGGGTGACTGGTCTGCCGCGGCCGCGGGTCGCGGTGCTGGAGTGGATCGATCCGCTGTTCGGTGCGGGCCACTGGATGCCGGACATGGTCACTGCGGCCGGTGGCGAGCCGGTCGCCTGCCGCCCTCGGCAACGTTCGGTGCCGATGACCTGGGACGACGTCGTCGCGGCCGAGCCGGAGATCATGATCATCTCGCCCTGCGGCTTCGGTCTGGACGGCGCTTGCCAGCAGGCGGTCAAGATCATCGACGATCGATCGATCATGGAACGTCTGCCCGAATGCCAGGTCTGGGCGATCGACGGTGACGGCCTGATGGTCCGCCCGGGTCCGCGGTTGGTGGACGGGATCGAGGCGCTGGCCGAGATCATCCATCCCGGCGCGGTCCCACAGCCTCGTACGGCTGCGATCGCCCGCGTGCGCTGAGGAAAGCGCAACACCGTTCACAGCCGCGCGCAAAATCGTCCTGCCGCCATCAGCCGCACTCAAGAACGACCCGCGCGCGCAAAATATCCGGTGCGGGAGAAGATTTCGCGCGCGGCTGTGTCCGGATACTGGCGAAACGTCACTGCGGTGGCACCCGGAGCCCGGTGTAGTGGGCGGCGAAGGCGAGCATGTCGGCGAGTTCGGCGGCGACCATGGCGGCGGGTTTGCCCATGCCGTGGCCGGTCTGGGTTTCGATCCGGGTCAGCACCGGGGCCTCGCCCTGCTGTGCCCGCTGCAGGGTTGCGGTGAACTTGTGGCTGTGCAGCGGGACCACCCGGTCGTCATGATCACCGGTCATGATCAAGGTCGCCGGGTAGCCCGCTGCGGAGATGTTGTGCAGCGGCGAGTAGGCCAGGGCAATCTCGAACTCCGCCTTGTCATCAGGGTTTCCGTAGTCGGAGGTCCAGGCCGCACCGGCGGTGAACTTGTGGAATCGCAGCAGATCCAGCACTCCGACGCCGGGCAGTGCAACCGCCGCAAGGTCCGGCCGCTGGGTCATCGTTGCGCCGACCAGAAGTCCGCCGTTGCTGCGACCATGGATGGCGAGTTGATCATGGGTGGTGACTCCTGTGGCGACCAGATGATCACCGACCGCGATGAAGTCATCGAAGACATTCTGCTTGTCGGCGAGCCGTCCGGCGTCGTACCAGGACTTGCCGTACTCGCCACCACCGCGCAGGTTGGCGATCGCGATCACTCCACCGGCCGCGAGCCAACCCGACCACATGGGGCGGTAGTCGGCCTCGACCGGGATGTTGAAGCCGCCGTAGCCGTAGAGCAGTGTCGGCCGCGGCTGGTGCGACTCAGGGCTCGGATCCCGTTGCTCTGTTGCAGAGTCCGTCGGCGTGATCAGGAAGTACGGGACCGGGGTGCCGTCCCTGCTGGTCGCCCGTCGGCGCTCGACGGCGTACGCTGGCGGGTCGAAATCGGCGCCGGGCGGGACAAGATCATCAAGGGGCTCCGCGTGGCCGCTGCCGGTCTCCACCCGGTAGGACCGAGTCGGCGAGGTGACCGTGGACAGTCCGACGAACCACTCCTGCGAATCCGGCCGCGCCCACAAGCCGGTGACCGCGCCACCGGTGATCTCGACCTTACCCAGCAACGATCCGTCCAGCCCGTACCGAGTGATGACCGGTTGAGCATCCGCCAGCCGGACCATGATCAATTCGTCCCCGGCCGCTGCCACCGCCAGCACGGCGTCATCCGTCTCGGCGATCAACTCTTCGAGCCGCAATTCCCCGGTGCGCTCGAACTCCGCAAGATCGATCTGCACCACCCGGCCACGGTCGGCTTCATGATCGGTGTACAAGATGATCTTGTCGCCGTCGCTGCGGACGAATTCGAACCAGGCGTACGCGGTGTCGATCAGTTTGATCGGATCCGACAGGATGCTGCGTCCGTCCACCTCGGTGATCTTGAGCAGCCACAGCCGGTTGACGTTCTCGGTGCCCTCGATCAGATAGACGGCAACGTACTTGCCGTCCACCGACACCTGCTTGTCCACGATGCCCTGGGTGTAGTCGTCGCGGATGTCGACGATGACCTGGTCGTCGTCCTCCGGCCGGCCGACTTGGTGCAGCTTCAACAGCCCGGTCTTCACCTGTCCGGCTTGGGAACCGTCGGCTCGTCCCACGTGTGGAACGGCCTCGTAGAGGTAGCTCGTGTTGTCCGGAAGCCAGCTGGGAGACCCGAACTTGGTCTGGATCGGCGCGTCGTCGACCGGTTCGCCGGTGGCGGTCTCGAGCAGCACGAAGTCGACCCAGTCGCTGCCACCCTCGCTGACCTGATAGCTGAAGAAGCGTCCGTCCAAGCTGGTCTGGAACCCTCGTACCGAGGTGGTGCCGTCCTCGGACAACGTGTTCGGGTCCAAGATCATCCGAGCACCCCGGGCTGATCGGCCCGCACCGCCACCGGCCCGCAGTTCGTCGAAGGTGTCGGCGACGAAGATCTGATCCTGGTTCAGGCTGCCGTCGTTGCGGCTGACGAAATACTTGCCGCCCTTCTTCACCGGCATTCCGGCGCGCGGCCGGCGGATGATCTTGTTCATCAGTTCGGTGAACCAGGCTCGCTCACCGATCTCGGCGAATGCCTCCTCGGTGTACGCGTTCTGCCGCAGCACCCAGTCCGCCGTCTCCGGTGAGTCCGGGTCCTCCAGCCATCGGTACGGGTCGGCGATGCGGTGGCCGTGCAACTCCTCGACCACGTCGCCGGCGCGGGTTTGCGGATAGGTGGGTGCGGGTGCGTCTGCCATGCGCCTCAGCCTGCCATGAGTCCGCACCGCGCTTCGCTTCGGTAGCGGTCCCGGTTCAGTCGCTACGCCGGAACGCGGCATGGCGATCCGCTGGACGGCCTGCAACGACCACCCCGACCACCCCGACCTCTGCGAGCGGTAAGAACGTCGGAGCAGATGGCCCGAACGGTCTTCAAATGGGGTTTGCAGCCTTCTGCTCCTACGTTTTTACCGCTCGCGGGAGTCCGGACGGTGCGGGAAGATGATCATGAAGGCGATCGAGCAGCGCCAGCTCTCGCTGGTACGGGACCTGTTCGTCCCGCGGGAACCGCAGGATCCACCCGTCCCGAGTGTCCAGCACGACATTCTCCCAACCGGAGCGGACCTCGACGCCCTCAAGATCAACTTCGAGTCCCTCGGCGCGCACCGCAACGATCATCGACTCTCGATCCTGCTTGATCAACAGGGGTGCGTCGCACATGCCCGGCACCCTACTCGCGGGCAGCCACCGCTCCTTTGCATCTACAGCGTTCCCGCGCACCTGCGGCACTCCCGCGCAAGTACGAACCTGCGCCGGAGCGTCAACGGTGCGCGGGAAGCGTCACCAGGCGCTAGCTAGCGCGGGCTCGATCGGCGCGACGGGGCACTCAGTTGGCGAGCGGGCCGAACCGAACGCCGAGCGCGGCCAACTCGGATTCGCCGCCGTCGTGGGCGGTCAGCACCCAGATCCCGTGTTCGGTCACGGTCATGGTGTGCTCCCAGTGGGCCGCAACGGACCCGTCGACGGTGACCGCGGTCCAGCCGTCGCCGAGCAGCCGATGATCCGGTTCGCCCAGGGTGAGCATCGGTTCCACTGCCAGCGCGAGCCCCGGGATGATCTTGGGCCCACGACCGGGACGACCTGCGTTGGGCACGTCCGGCTCCTGGTGCATCGCCGAACCGATCCCGTGCCCGACGAATCCCTCCACGATCCCGTACGGCCGTTCATGATCAACTTCGAGCGCGTCCACCCTGGCTTCGATCGCCGCCGAGATGTCCGTCACCCGTCCGCCCAGCCGGGCCGCGGCGATTCCGTGCCACATGGCAGACCGAGTCGCCTGGCTGAGGTGCCGGCGTTCGGCCGCGACGGCGCCGACTTCCACCGTGATCGCGGCGTCACCGTGCCAGCCCTCGACGATCGCGCCGCAGTCGATCGAGATCAGATCGCCGTCGGCCAGCACCCGATCACCACCGATGCCGTGCACGATCTCGTCGTTCACCGACAGGCAGCAGACACCCGGAAACCCTTGCCTGGTTGGGCTCTCGCCGTATCCGAGAAAGGACGGCCGGGCACCGGCAGAGTTGATGACCTCGGCGGCGACGCCGTTCAGTTCGGCGGTGGTCACGCCGGACCGCACCCGATCCCGTACCGCAACGAGCGCGTCAGCGACGACCAGCCCGGCTCGGCGCATCAACACCAGTTCGTCGACGGACTTGATCTCGACCCGGCGGCGACGCAGCCTCACGACTTCGGTTCCCCGACCGGCTTGTCCGGGTCGCTGTGGCCGCCGGTGGTGCGTCCCGGCGGCGCGACTGGTGGATACGGCTGCATGATCATGAAGTACGAGTAACTGCGCCTGGGCACGCTGCGATCCCGGGTCCGGTCGGCCCAGCGATCGAACAGCTCCTGCATGTCCGCGGCGAACTCGTCGCGTTCGTCGTCGGTCAGCCGGATCTCCGAGTCGGTGATCGATCGCCGGTCGTGCTCGGGCGCATCGGGGTCGTCGCCGGTCTCGTCCAGAGCCCGGTCGACCAGGTACGCCGCCCAGTTGCGGAGCTGATCGGTGAACACGGCCACCGCCGCCTGGCCGCCGGACGCCTCACCGATCGCCCGCAGGTTGACGTGGTAGCCGCGCTCGGCCGCCACCTTCCAGACCCGGTCCCGCTTGTCCCGGGCGACCTCCGGCGCCTCGATCACCATCCCGTACTTGGCGAGCTGGCGAAGATGAAAGCTCGCCTGGTTCGCCGGAATGCCGAGATCGCGGGCCAGGTCAGCGGCCCGAGATGGTCCGGCGGCGGTCAGTTCGGCCAGGATCCGGTTGCGCGTCGGGTGCGCGATCGCTCGTAGCATCCGCGGGTCGGTCACCCGGACGCCCGCGTGTTCGGAGCTCTCGTCACTCATGGGTCGACCCTACCAAAAAATTCGCACCACAAATTGCGCACTACCTATTGCGCAACTGACATTGCGCATCATAAAGTGCAGGTCATGAGCAGCGTTCTTCCTCCCCACATCCCGGCCACCCGCACCGGTGACCCGTACTTCGTCGGTCAGCTCGCACGGCAGCAGATCGACCAGCTCCACGCCGACGCCGAGGTTCGCCGGCTGATCAAGGACTACCGGCAGGCGCACCCCGAAGCGGGCCTGCGGGGCCTGGCCGCTCGCGGCCTTCGACGGGTCGCGGACCGCCTGGCGCCGAGCACGCCGACGGCGCGGCGGATCCGGTCCGGTCATGCGCACCGGCCGGCGTTGTCGCTGCCGACGCACGGGCGCTGATCGGTGGATCCGGAATCTGGCCGGTCGACCGGTCCGGCTATCGCCGACGAGGCCGCCACCCAGCCGGCGCGGATCGGATATCGGTCGCTGGCGCGCAATCACGACTTCACCGTGTTGTGGATCGGCCAGACGATCTCCGGTCTGGGCAGCGCGATCAGTAGCTTCGCGTTTCCGCTGGTCGGCTACGCGCTGACCAGTTCGGCGCTGATCACCTCGATCGTCGGCACTGCACATCTGGTCGGCATGTTGGTCGTCATGCTGCCGGCCGGAGCACTGGCCGACCGGGTCGATCGCCGATTGGTGATGCGCGTCTCGGCCGGGGCGGGTGCGGTGCTGTACGCGACGGTGGTCGCTGCGGGGATCGCCGGTTGGTTGACGGTGCCGCACCTGATCGCGGTGGCGTTGCTGACCGGCGCGACCGAGGGGCTGTTCCGGCCGGCCGAGACCGGTGCCGTCCGTACGGTGGTGAGCACCGAGGAGTTGCCCACCGCGCTCAGTCAGAATCAGGCCCGCCAGCACATCGCGTCGTTGCTCGGCGCACCGGTCGGCGGCTTGCTGCTGGCGGTCACCCGATGGATGCCGTTCGCCGCCGACGCGGTGTCGTACGCGATCAGCTGGCTGCTGCTCGGCCGGATCCGTACGAACTTGACGCCCCGGCCCGACGGAGCGCCCCGACCACGGCAGTCCGCGCTGGCCGACGTGATCTCGGGCTGGCGGTTCCAGTTCGGACATCCGATGCTGCGGGTGCTGGCGATCTGGGCGCCGCTGACGAATCTGGTGGTCAACGCGGTCTTCTTCGCCGCCAACCTGCGCCTGATCTCCGCCGGGTTCCCGCCCTGGCAGATCGGGCTGATCGAGACCAGCGTCGGCGTCATCGGGATCCTCGGCGCCCTGTGCGCACCGTGGTTGATCCAGCGGATCCCCACCGGGCTGCTGGTGATCATGTCGGCCTGGGCGTTCGTCCCGATTCTGTTGCCGATGGCGCTGTGGAACACACCCTGGATCGTGGCTGCTGCGTTGGCGATCGGGATCTTCCTCAACCCGGCCGGCAATGCCGCGATCTCCTCGTACGCCCAGACGCAGATGCGGCAGGATCAGCTCGGCCGGTTCTCCGCCACCATGGGCTTCACCTCGATGTCGCTGATGCCGCTGGCGCCGATACTGGCCGGCGGTCTGCTCAGCGTGCTGACCGGCACCGTGGCGATGTTGATCTTGGCCCTGCCGTGTGGCCTGGTGGCCCTGATCCCCACGATCGCCCGGGCGGTGCGTACGGTGCCGCGGCCGGCCGAGTGGGAGTCGCCTCAACCGGCGACCGACGGCGCCCACGCCTGATCACAGTGCGCCTGTCGCCCGCAGATCTCGCGGGCGCATCGACGTTGCTGCGGGACGAGGCCCCCGGAACCCAACGCTGGGTGGAAATCGAACACGTCCGGACCGGAGGCTCGGGACCTTGCGGCTCTTCGACAGGGCTCCGGACCCGCGCGGGGTGAGAGGTGGGTCAGAGGCGGGAGTCCAGGGCTACGAAGATGCGCTTGGTGATCTCGTCGACCTCGCCGAGGCCGTCGACCTCGAGCAGGAGGCCGCGGCGGGCGTAGACGTCGAGCAGCGGGGAGGTCTCGGCAGCGTACTTGTGCTGGCGGACTCGGATCGCGTCCTCGCTGTCGTCGGTACGACCTTCGGTCTCGGCCCGCTTGCGGAGGCGGCCGACGACCTCTTCGATGTCGACCTTCAGCGAGAGGACGGCGTCGAGTCCGACGTGCTGTTGCTCCAGCATCGAGTCCAGCGCCTCGACCTGAGCCAGCGTCCGCGGATATCCGTCCAGCAGGAAGCCGCGCCGCGCGTCGTCCTGCTCCAACCAATCGCCCACGATGCCGTTGAGGATGTCGTCGCCGACATAGCCGCCGGTCTCCATCACCTGCTTGGCCTCCAGACCGAGCGGCGTACCTGCGGCCACGTTGGCGCGCAGGATGTCACCGGTGGAGACGGTGGGAATCTGGTAGTGCTCGGCGATCGCCTTCGCCTGGGTGCCCTTGCCCGCACCCGGCGGTCCCATGATCAACAGTCGCATCAGCGGAAGATCCTCTTGTCGTTGCCCGTGCCTGCGACTACCGCAGGAAGCCCTCGTAGTTGCGTTGCTGGAGCTGACTCTCGATCTGCTTCACCGTGTCCAGGCCGACACCGACGATGATCAGGATCGAGGTGCCGCCGAACGGGAACCCGCTCTGCGAGTTCGTGTTCAGCACACCGATCGCGATCATCGGGATCAGCGCGATCAGACCCAGGTAGAGCGAGCCGGGCAGGGTCAGCCGGTTCAGCACGTAGCCGAGGTAGTCCTCGGTCGGCTTGCCGGCGCGGATGCCCGGGATGAAGCCGCCGTACTTCTTCATGTTGTCGGCCACCTCTTGCGGATTGAAGGTGATCGAGACGTAGAAGTAGGCGAAGAAGATGATCAGCAGGAAAAAGGTCGCCATGTAGACCGGATGATCGCCGCGGACGAAGTGCGACTGGATCCACGACGCGCCCCAGCCGTTCGGCCGGAACTGCGAGTAGAGCACCGGGATGTACATCAGCGAAGAGGCGAAGATCACCGGGATCACGCCGGCCTGGTTGACCTTCAGCGGGATGTACGTGGTGGTGCCGCCGAGCACCCGGCGACCGACCATGCGTTTGGCGTACTGAACCGGGATCCGGCGCTGGGACTGCTCGATGAAGATCACCGCGAGCATCACCAGCAGGCCGATGCCCAGCACCAGTAGGAAGACCACCCAGCCGGCACCGCCCGGGCGCTGCTGCTTGATCGCCCACAGCGCCTGCGGGAAGGTCGCACAGATCTGGGTGAAGATCAGCACCGACATGCCGTTGCCGACGCCCTTCTCGGTGATCAATTCACCCAGCCACATCACCACGCCGGTACCGGCGGTCATGGTCAGGATCATCACGATGATCGGGAACGCGCCGGTGTCGTAGACCACGCCCGGGCAGTTCTGGAAGAGCTGATCGTTACGGGCCAGGGTGACGAAGGTGGTCGACTGCAGCACCGCCAGCACCAGGGTCAGATAACGCGTGTACTGGGTGATCTTGTTCTGCCCGGACTGGCCTTCCTTCTTCAGCGCCTCCAGCCGCGGGATCACCACGGTCAGCAGCTGCAGGATGATGCTCGCGGTGATGTACGGCATGATGCCGAGCGCGAAGATCGCCAGCTGGAGCAACGCCCCGCCGGAGAACAGCGAGAGCAGCGAGTACAGGCCCGCCTGCGAACCGGCCTGTGCGTTGGTGGCACACGTGTGCAGCGTGCCGACGTCGACGTTCGGCACCGGGATGACCGAGCCGAGTCGGTAGATGACCATGATGCCGAGCGTGAACAGGAGTTTCTTGCGCAGGTCCGGAGTCCTGAATGCTCCTGCGAAGGCGGTGAGCAATCCAAATCCTTCTCTCTGATCAGCCCAACTGTCCCAGGCAGACCCACCGGGAACCGCTCGACTCTATCAAGCAGATGGGGTGCAACCCAGAACGGACTGAGGGCTGGGATATCCCGTCACACAGGATGCCCGTGAATGCCGAAAGGGCGGCGATACGCCGAAGGGGCGGCCACAGTGTGTGCCGCCCCTCCTGGCTTGGCCGTGCCGCGATCGCGGGAGTGATCGCGGACCGACCCTTACAGTTCGGTGGTGCTTCCGCCGGCTGCGGCGATCTTCTCCTTGGCCGAAGCCGAGAAGGCGTGCGCCGAAACCTGCACCGCGACACTCAGCTCGCCCGAGCCCAGCACCTTGACCGGCAGCCCGGCGCGCACCGCGCCACGCTCGACCAGCGCCTGCGGGTTCACCTCGCCGCCCTCGGGGAAGAGGGAGGAGATCCGGTCCAGGTTGACGACCTGGAACTCGGTCCGGAACGGATTGGTGAAGCCGCGCAGCTTCGGGGTCCGCATGTGCAGCGGCATCTGACCGCCCTCGAACGCCTCGGAGATGTTGTTCCGGGCCTTCGAACCCTTGGTGCCGCGACCGGCGGTCTTGCCCTTGGAACCCTCACCGCGACCGACCCGGGTCTTGGCCTTGTGGGCCCCCGGAGCCGGACGAAGGTGATGAACCTTCAGCCCGGTTCCCCCGTTGTGCCGGGAGTTCTGGACCTCGTTGGTCTCGTCAGCCATATCAGTCGACCTCCTCGACGGTGATCAGGTGCGACACCGTCGCGATCATGCCTCGTACGGACGGTGTGTCCTCGTGCGCGGACACGTCACCGATCCGCTTCAGGCCGAGCGTACGCAGCGTGTCCCGCTGGTTCTGCTTGCCGCCGATCGAGGACTTCACCTGGGTGATCTTCAGGCGCGTGCTCATGCGTGCGCCTCCTGCCGGATACCGGCCTGCCGTGCCTTCAGCAGCGCCGCCGGGGTGACGTCCTCCACCGACTTGCCGCGGCGGCGGGCCACCTCCTCGGGCTCCTCGAGCATCTGCAGGGCCGCGATGGTGGCGTGCACCACGTTGATCGCGTTGGCCGAGCCGAGCGACTTGGCCAGCACGTCGTGCACGCCGGCCGCCTCGAGCACCGCGCGGCAGGCGCCGCCGGCGATCACACCGGTACCGGGAGACGCCGGGCGCAGCATGACCACGCCGGCCGCCTTCTCACCCTGCACCGGATGCGGGATGGTGCCCTGCACCCGCGGCACGTGGAAGAAGTGCTTCTTGGCCTCCTCCACGCCCTTGGCGATCGCGGCCGGCACCTCCTTGGCCTTGCCGTAGCCGATGCCGACCGAGCCGTCGCCGTCGCCGACGACGACCAACGCGGTGAAGCTGAACCGGCGGCCACCCTTGACCACCTTGGCGACGCGATTGATCGCGACGACCTTCTCCACGTAGTTGCTCTTGTCCTGACCCCGGCGGTCACCGCGGCGGTCTCCGCCGCCTCGACGCTGTGATCCACTCATAGCTGTTCTACCTCTCCAGTTCCCGCGGTCAGAATCCGAGACCGTTTTCGCGGGCCGCGTCGGCCAGCGCCGCGATCCGGCCGTGGTACTTGTTGCCGGCCCGGTCGAAGACGACGGTCTCCACCCCGGCAGCCTTGGCCCGCTCGGCGACCAGCTGGCCGACCTGCTTGGCCTTCTCGGTCTTGTCGCCGGTGGCGGTCCGCAGGCCGCCCTCCATGGTGGAGGCGTAGGCCAGCGTGTGACCGCGGCTGTCGTCGATCACCTGGGCGGTGATGTGCTTGGCGGACCGGGTGACCACCAGGCGCGGCCGATCGGCCCCGCCGAAGATCTTCTTCCGGCCACGCAGCTGGCGACGCAGCCGCGACTTCGTACGCTGCTCGGTGTGCTTGCGCGCAGACAGTGAAACCGCCATCGTCACTTACCAGCCTTTCCGACCTTGCGGCGGACGTGCTCGCCCTCGTACCGCACACCCTTGCCCTTGTACGGCTCCGGCTTACGCAGCTTGCGAATGTTGGCCGCAACCTCTCCGACCCGCTGCTTGTCGATGCCGGCGACCGAGAACTTGGTCGGCGACTCGACGGCGAAGGTGATGCCCTCGGGCGCCTTCACGTTGATCGGATGGCTGTAGCCCAGGTTCAGCTCCAGCTCGGCCGGGCCCTTGGAGATGACCCGGTAGCCGACGCCGACGATCTCCAGCTTCTTCACGTAGCCCTCGGAGACACCGGTCACCATGTTGGATACCAGCGTCCGCGACAGTCCGTGCAGAGCCTTGGACGTCCGCTCGTCGTCGGGCCGGTTCAGGACGATCTGGCCCTCGTCGTTGCGGACGACGGTGATCGGCTCGGCCACGGTGTGCTCGAGCTGACCCTTCGGTCCCTTCACCGAGACCAGGGAACCGTCGATGGTCACCTCGACCCCGGACGGCACCGGAACAGGAAGCTTGCCAATGCGCGACATGTCTTCTCAGTCCTTTCTGTTGGTCTCGACGCTCACCAGACGTAGGCGAGGACTTCCCCGCCTACGCTGCGTGCGTGTGCTTGCTTGTCGGTCAGCAGACCGGCCGACGTGGAGATGATGGCGATGCCCAGGCCGCCGAGAACCTTCGGCAGGCCGGTGGACTTGGCGTACACCCGAAGACCCGGCTTGGAGATCCGGCGTACGCCGGCGATCGACCGCTCCCGGTTCTGGCCGTACTTGAGGGTGATCAGCAAGGACTTGCCGACCTCACCCTCGGCCGGCTCCTTCACCTCGTAGCCGGCGATGTAGCCCTCTTCGGTGAGGATCTTGGCGATCCCGACCTTGATGGTGGACGACGGCATGGTCGCGGTGTCGTGGTAGGCCTGGGAGGCGTTCCGGACGCGGGTCAACATGTCCGCGATCGGATCTGTCATGGTCATGGCTGGTGTGATTCCTTCTCGAGTGGTTTCCCTCGGCGATTGATGCTCCGGGGACCTGTCTCGTTGATCAGTGGGGTTTCGGGGGTCTTGCAGGTCACCAAGACGACTTGGTCACACCGGGCAGCTCGCCCTTGTGCGCCATCTCCCGCAGGCAGATCCGGCAGAGCCCGAACTTGCGGTAGACGGCCTTCGGCCGGCCGCATTTCTGGCACCGGGTGTAGGCCCGGACGCCGTACTTCGGCTTGCGAGCCGCCTTGACCCTCAGCGCTGTCTTCGCCACGTCGATATCTCTCTTCTTCGCTGGTTCAGTTGGCCAATAGCTCAGTTGGCACGGAACGGGAAGCCGAGGTTGCGCAGCAGCGCCCGGCCCTCGTCGTCGTTGGTCGCCGTGGTCACGAAGGTGATGTCCATCCCCCGCACCCGGTCGATCTTGTCCTGGTCGATCTCGTGGAACATGACCTGCTCCGAAAGACCGAAGGTGTAGTTGCCGTTGCCGTCGAACTGCTTCGGCGACAGGCCGCGGAAGTCACGGATCCGGGGCAGCGCCAGGGTGAGCAGCCGGTCGGCGAACTCCCACATCCGCTGGCCGCGCAGGGTCACGTGCGCGCCGATCGGCTGGCCCTCGCGGAGCCGGAACTGGGCGATCGACTTCTTGGCCCGGGTCACCTGCGGCTTCTGACCGGTGATGGTGGTCAGATCCCGTACGGCGCCGTCCATCACCTTGGAGTCGCGAGCCGCGTCGCCGACACCCATGTTGACCACGATCTTGGTCAGCCGCGGGATCAGCATCGCGTTGGCGAAGTTGAACTCCTGCTGCAGCGTCGGCACGATCTCGGTGGCGTAGCGCTGCTTCAGCCGCGGCACGTACTGCTCTGCTGCGGTGCTGGTCATCAGATCTCCTCCCCGGTCTTGCGGGCGATCCGCACCGACCGGTATGCGGTGTACTCGGTGCCGTCCGGGCGACGCTTGGTCACCTGGTCACGACGGTGTCCGATCCGAGTGGTCACCTCGTTGCCCTCGCCGTCCTTGACGACCAGGCCGACGTTGGAGACGTGGATCGGGGCCTCGGACGAGACGATGCCGCCCTTGGTCTGCTGGCTGTTCGGCTGCGCCTGGGTGTCCTTCAGGTGCCGCTTGACGATGTTCACGCCGGAGACGGTGACCAGCTCGCGATCGGGCTGAACCGACAGCACCTCACCGGTCAGGCCCTTGTCCTTGCCGGACAGTACCTTCACCCGGTCACCCTTGCGAATGTCCACGCGGGCGTGTTCGCGGGAGACGGCGGCGTTGATCTTGGTGTTCTTCTTGGTCATGGGTCAGATCACCTCCGGGGCGAGCGAGATGATGCGCATGAACTTCTTCTCCCGCAGCTCACGGCCGACCGGGCCGAAGATGCGGGTGCCGCGCGGCTCACCGTCGTTGCGCAGGATCACCGCGGCGTTCTCGTCGAACTTGATGTAGGAACCATCGGCCCGGCGACGCTGCTTCACGGTGCGTACGACGACGGCCTTGACGACCTCGCCCTTCTTCACGTTGCCGCCCGGGATGGCGTCCTTCACCGTGGCCACGATCTGATCGCCGATTCCGGCGTAGCGGCGACCGGATCCGCCGAGCACCCGGATGCACAAGATCTCCTTGGCACCGGTGTTGTCGGCGACCTTCAGCCGCGACTCCTGCTGGATCATTTCTCTCTACTCTTCCTCTGAGTTGTCAGTACGTGGTTTGGCTATAGCCACACCAGCGACTGACAAGTCGGCGTTACTTGGCCTTTTCGACGATCTTGACCAGGCGCCAGCGCTTGGTGGCGCTCAGCGGACGGGTCTCCATCACGACCACCCGGTCACCGATGCCGGCCGAGTTCTCCTCGTCGTGCACCTTGAGCTTGGTGGTCTGGGTCATGACCTTGCCGTACAACCGGTGCTTGATCCGGTCCTCGACGGCGACCACGACGGTCTTGTCCATCTTGTCGCTGACCACCAGGCCCTCACGGACCTTGCGGCGGCCCCGATCGGACGAGGTGTGCGCGACCTCGGCCACGACCTGCTCGGCGTCGGCGGTGTCGGCCAACAACTCTGAACTCACTTCGTTCCTCTGCTCGCTCATCTCAGGCACCAGCCGTTTCGGTAACAGCGGTTTCGCTGTCCGGATCGTCGGTGATGCCGAGGCTGCGCTCGGTCAGCACGGTGTAGATCCGGGCGATGTCCTTACGGACCGACCGCAGCCGACCGTGTGACTCCAGCTGCCCGGTGGCGGCCTGGAACCGCAGCGTGAACAGCTCTTCCTTCAGTTCGACGACCTTCGCGTTGAGCTCGTCGCGGCTCAGCGACCGCAGATCCGCGGCCTTCACGGTGTTCGCCATCAGTTATCTCCTGCCTCACGCGACACGATGCGGCACTTCATCGGCAGCTTGTGCACCGCCAGTCGCAGCGCCTCACGGGCGACGTCGTCGGTAACGCCGGAGAGCTCGAACATCACCCGTCCGGGCTTGACGTTGGCGATCCACCACTCCGGGGAACCCTTGCCGGAACCCATCCGGGTCTCGGCCGGCTTCTTGGTCAGCGGGCGGTCCGGGTAGATGTTGATCCAGACCTTGCCGCCACGCTTCATGTGACGGGTCATGGCGATACGAGCGGCTTCGATCTGCCGGTTGGTGACGTAGGCCGGCGCGAGCGCCTGGATGCCGTAGTCGCCGAACGCCAGCTCCGTACCGCCCTTGGCCATCCCCCGACGGGTCGGGTGATGCTGCTTGCGGAACTTGACCTTGCGCGGAACCAACATTGCTTAACTCTCCTGCCCACTCGTCGCCTGCGCCGAGGCTGCCGGCTGTCCGGCGGTCTCGGTCGGCGCGGCGTTAACGGAGTCCTGCCGGCGCCGGCCGCCCCGCTCGGGACGATCGCCCCGGCCACCACGGCCACGGCCCGGACGACGGTTGCCCTGGGCGGCATTGCGGGCAGCCTTCTGCGCGGCCCGCTCGGCCCGGGTCCCGGACACGTCACCCTTGTAGATCCACACCTTCACGCCGATCCGGCCGAAGGAGGTACGAGCCTCGAAGAAGCCGTAGTCGACGTCGGCCCGCAGCGTGTGCAGCGGAACCCGACCCTCGCGGTAGAACTCCGAGCGGCTCATCTCGGCGCCGCCGAGACGACCGGAGCACTGGATCCGGATGCCCTTGGCACCGGCCCGCATCGCGCTCTGCTGCGCCTTCTTCATGGCCCGGCGGAACTGCACCCGGGACGCGAGCTGCTCGGCCACGCCCTGGGCGACCAGCTGCGCGTCGGTCTCGGTGCCCTTGACCTCGAGGATGTTCAGCTGGACCTGCTTGCCGGTCAGCTTCTCCAACTCGCCGCGCACCCGCTCCGCCTCGGCGCCGTTGCGGCCGATCACGATGCCCGGGCGGGCGGTGTAGATGTCGACCCGGACCCGATCCCGGGTCCGCTCGATCTCGATGCTGGAGATGCCGGCCCGCTCCAGACCCTTGTGGAGGCTGCGGCGGATCTTGACGTCCTCACCGACGTAGTCGGCGTAGGCCTTGTCGGCGTACCAGCGGCTCTTGTGATCGGTGCTGATGCCGAGCCGGAAGCCGTGCGGGTTGATCTTCTGACCCATGGCTCAGGCCTCCTTCTTCTCGACGACGACGGTGATGTGGCTGCTGCGCTTGAGCACCCGGCTGGCCGATCCCTTGGCCCGCGGGCGGATCCGGCGCATGGTCATGCCCTCGTCCACGAACGCCTGGGAGACGTACAGCTGCTCGGTGCGCAGGTTCTCGGTGTTCTCGGCGTTGGCCGCCGCGGACGCGATCACCTTGCTGACCGGCTCGGCCGCCGCCTGCGGCGCGAACTTGAGCGTGTCCAACGCCTCGGTGACGTCCAGGCCGCGGATCACGTCCACCACCCGGCGCACCTTGGTCGGTGACATCCGGACGCCACGGGCGATCGCGTACGAGCCCTGCCGGTCACCCAGCAGCGCGTCCCGGCGAGACGGCCGGGTCTTCTCTGCGTTACTCATCTGGGTTCCTCTTCTCAGCGGCGGCGCGACTTGCGGTCGTCCTTGTCGTGACCACGGAAGGTCCGGGTCGGGGCGAACTCACCGAGCTTGTGACCGATCATCGAATCGGAGATGAAGACCGGGACGTGCTTGCGACCGTCGTGCACGGCGATGGTGTGGCCGATCATGTCCGGCGTGATCATCGAACGGCGCGACCAGGTCTTGATCACGGTGTGGGTGCCCTTCTCGTTCTGAGCATCGACCTTCTTGGCCAGATGATCATCAACGAAGGGCCCTTCTTCAGGCTGCGTGGCATATCTGCTCAGACTCCTGCTCAGCGCTTCTTGCCGGTCTTGCGACGACGGACGATCAGACGAGAACTCGCCTTGTTCTTGTTACGGGTACGGCCTTCCGGCTTGCCCCACGGGGAGACCGGATGCCGGCCACCGGAGGTACGGCCCTCGCCACCGCCGTGCGGGTGGTCGACCGGGTTCATCACGACACCACGAACCTTGGGGCGCTTGCCCTTCCAGCGGTTGCGGCCGGCCTTGCCCCAGTTGATGTTGGACTGCTCGGCGTTGCCGACCTCGCCGATGGTGGCGCGGCAGCGAACGTCGACCATCCGCATCTCACCGGAAGGCATCCGCAGCGTGGCGTACTTGCCCTCGCGGGCGACCAGCTGGATGGAGGCGCCGGCGCTGCGGCCGAGCTTGGCCCCGCCGCCTGGGCGCATCTCGACCGCGTGCACCGTGGTGCCGACCGGGATGTTGCGCAGCGGCAGGTTGTTGCCGGTCTTGATGTCGGCGCCCTCACCGGCCTCCACCGGCGCACCCTGCTTCAGGCCGTTCGGCGCCACGATGTAGCGCTTCTCGCCGTCGGCGTAGTGCAGCAGTGCGATCCGGGCGGTGCGGTTCGGGTCGTACTCGATGTGCGCGACCTTGGCCGGCACCCCGTCCTTGTCGTACCGCTTGAAGTCGATCAGCCGGTAGGCCTGCTTGTGGCCGCCGCCGATGTGGCGGGAGGTGATCCGGCCGTTGTTGTTGCGGCCACCGGTCTTCGGGTTCGGCACCAGCAGCGACTTCTCCGGGGTCGAACGGGTGACCTCGGCGAAGTCGGCCACCGAGCCACCGCGACGACCGGGTGTGGTCGGCTTGTACTTACGAATAGCCATGTTCAGTCCCTATCCCTCAGCCGACCGGTCCGCCGAAGATGTCGATGCTCTGACCCTCGGCGACGGTGACGATCGCACGCTTGCTGTCCGGGCGCTTGCCGTACCCGAACCGGGTGCGCTGCTTCTTGCCCTTGCGGACGTAGGTGTTCACACCGGTGACCTTGACGCTGAAGACCTTCTCGACCGCGATCTTGATCTCGGTCTTGTTGGCCTGCGGCGCCACCACGAAGGTGTACTTGTTCTCGTCCAGCAGGCCGTAGCTCTTCTCGCTGACGACCGGCGCCAGCAAGATGTCGCGGTGGTCGCGGATCTTCGCGGCGGCGCTCATTCGGCTGCCTCCTCGGCTTCAGACTCGTTCGCTTCGGACTCAGTGGCGGTTGCCTTCACCGACTTGCCCTTGGCCGGACCGGCGACGTAGGCGTCCAGCGCGGCGGAGGTGAAGACCACCGCGTCGTTGACCAGAACGTCGTAGGCGTTCAGCTGGTCGGCGACGATGACGTGCGCGGTCGGTACGTTGCGCAGGCTCAGCCAGGCGGCGTCCTCGTCCCGGCCGAGCACGACCAGCACCTTGGCGGTGTCGGTGACCGCGGTCAGCGCGGCCAGGGCCGCCTTGGTGGACGGGGTCTCGCCGTCGACCAGCGAGCTGACCACGTACACCTTGCCGTCGCGAGCCCGGTCGGACAGGGCGCCGCGGAGCGCGGCGGCCACCATCTTCTTCGGGGTCCGCTGGGCGTAGCCGTGCGGGGTCGGGCCGTGCACGATGCCACCGCCGTTGTACTGCGGTGCGCGGATCGAACCCTGCCGGGCGCGGCCGGTGCCCTTCTGCCGGTACGGCTTGGTGCCACCGCCGCGAACCTCGCCGCGGGTCTTGGTGGAGTGCGTCCCCTGCCGGGCAGCCGCCAGCTGGGCGGTCACGACCTGGTGGATCAGCGGCACGTTGGTGGTGACGTCGAACAGGTCGGCCGGCAGTTCGGCAGAGCCGGACTTGGCGCCCTTGGCGTCAACGACGTCGACGGTACGAACCGTCGCTTCATTACTGGGGCTCATGCGACCTCTCCCTTCTTGGCGGCAGACCGCAGCACGACCAGGCCACCCTTGGCACCCGGGATCGCACCCTTGATCAGGATCAGGCCGCGCTCGGCGTCAACCGAGTGCACGGTCAGGTTCTGCACGGTCTTGCTGGCGTTGCCCATCCGGCCGGCCATCCGCAGACCCTTGAACACCCGGCCGGGGGTGGCGCAGCCACCGATCGAACCCGGGGAGCGGTGCTTGCGGTGCACACCGTGGCTGGCGCGCAGACCGTGGAAGCCGTGCCGCTTCATGACGCCGGCGGTGCCCTTGCCCTTGGTCACACCGGTGACGTCGAGGATCTCGGCCTCGGCGAAGGTGTCGGCACCGAGCTCCTGACCCAGTTCATACTGGTCGGCGTCGGTGGTCCGGATCTCGACCAGGTGCTTGCGCGGGGTGACTCCGGCCTTGTCGAAGTGACCGGCGCTCGGCTTGGTGACCTTCTTGGCCTTGATCGCACCGAAGCCGAGCTGGACGGCGGAGTAGCCGTCGTTGTCGGCGGTGCGGACCTGGGTCACCACGCACGGGCCGGCGGCGACGACGGTCACCGGAACCACGCGATTGTTCTCGTCCCAGAGTTGGGTCATGCCGAGCTTGGTGCCCAGCAGTCCCTTCACTTTGCGCTCACTCATCGTGCGTCCCTCTAGAGCTTGATCTCGATGTCGACACCGGCCGGCAGGTCGAGCCGCATCAGCGAGTCAACCGTCTTCGGGGTGGGGTCGATGATGTCGATCAGCCGCTTGTGCGTACGCATCTCGAAGTGCTCGCGGCTGTCCTTGTACTTGTGCGGAGAACGGATCACGCAGAACACGTTCTTCTCCGTCGGCAGCGGCACCGGGCCCGCGACCTTCGCACCCGTACGAGTCACCGTGTCGACGATCTTGCGCGCCGACCCGTCGATGACCTCGTGGTCGTAGGCCTTGAGCCTGATGCGGATCTTCTGTCCCGCCACAGTCCGTCCCTCTTCCTGCTTCAGCTGTTACGCACTCTGCTGTTATCAACGCATCTGTTGTGGCAGAGCCACGTTGTTGGCCTTGCGTGCTGCCCCGGCGTCCGGACCTCGATCCGACTCCTCGGCCCGACTCTTCGTCCGACCCCCGAGGTCGGGCGTGTCGGCCATCTCAAGCGCACGACGACCCAGGCTCGGGTCGTGCTTTGCGTTGTGATGAACACCCGATCAACAGATCAGGCGCACCCGATCCAGGTGGATCAGGGGGTCTCGCGGTCCGGTGGCCACCCGCACACATCTCGACCTGACGGTCGAAATTGCGTGCTGGGCACGACTCACCCCGGCGACCCCGTCGGAGCAACCCGAATATCTTGTCAGAGGTCGCCCTACATTCCAAATCCGGTCTTCGGCTCGCTGCCAATCTTCGGCTGCGCACCGATGGGGGCCAGCAGAGCCACGGATCCGGCCGCGCCCGCCCGCAGAGTCTGCCACCGGTCCCCGCCCGCAACCCAATCCTGGGCGCCGTTCTCAGCCCCGGCCGGGGTCGCCACCACCAACCCGTTGACCACCCGGACGTTTTCCCACCACAGTCGAGAACGGTCCCCTTGACCCCACGGACCCCGGACGCTTTCCCACCACAGTCGAGATCGGTCCCCTTGACCCCACGGGCCCCCGGCCGTTTCCCCACCAGAGTCGAGAACGGTCCCCTTGACCCCACGGGCCCCCGGCCGCCCGCCACCCTCGCACCCGAAATCGACCGCCGCGCGCGAAGCCGGCCGCCGACACCACTCCCGCACCCGAAATCGACCGCCGCGCGCGAAATAGCGGCTGCGGGAGTCGATCTTGCGCGCGGCTGTGCCGAGTTCGGCAGATTTCGGGGTGGCAGTCGACCTTGGGCGGGTGCGGCTACTTGGGCGGCTTGAGGGTGGCGGTTGCCGGCTTGGGGACGGTGAACGCGGTGCTGGTGCCGTCGGCAGCGACCGTGCCTGTCGGCCGGAAGGTGAAGTCCGCCTCGGTCAGGTCGTCCGGCACCGAGAAGACCCAGCTGACTTCGCTGCTGGTGGCCAACGGCCCGCCGCCGGCGAAGTCGGCGTCGGTCAGCCCGTCGGGTCGGTAGGTCGCGCCGGCCGAGGTCACCGCGATGCTGGAGACTCGCTTGTCGGTGAACGCGTCGTCCGGATCGTGCTTGGCATAGCCGGAGGTGGTGACCACCAACCACGCCTTGCCCGCGGGCGCCCAGCCACGGGTCGGATCGAAGGCCGACAGCGCGACCGAATCGATCCGCATCGACCAGGAGGCCTTCTTGGTCTTGGTCTTGGTCGCCGGCTCGGTCTGCTTGTCGGAGGCACCGGCGCTGCTGTCGGCCGAGGGCTCGTCCTTGGACGACCCACCCTTGCTTTGATCACCAGCGCTTTGATCACCGGCACTCTGATCATCGGCACTCTGATCATCGGCCGGTGGCTTGGCGGTGGGATCGGGGACGCTGATCTTGGCCTGGTACGACGGCACTTTCACCTTCTCGCCGATCTTCGCCACCAGCGAGTTGTGCCCGTACTCGACCTGCGAGACCGAGCTCGTCAGCTGCCCCGTTCCCAATGCGATCGACTGAGTGTGCTTGGCGGTGGTCGCCGCCAAGCTGGGGGCGGCGTTGTCCGGCACGGTCATCAGGATCACGAACGTGTCGGCCGCCGGCTTGCACGGATAGGCGGCACCGGTCGTACCGCAGTTGATCTTGAACGACTTCTGCGGGTCGGCGCGGTTGTCGGCGATCGGCAGCTGTTGATCACCGACGCCGATCGACAGCTGGGTGGTCAGATCGGGCACAGTACCAGCGGCTGTGGTGGACGCCGGTACGGCGTGTTCGGCCGGGGCGCTGATCTTGACCTTGTACGCGTACACCTTCTGCCCGGTCGCCGGCCGATAGTACGGCGCATTGCCGGCCGGATCGTCCTGGCCGGCGACCAACTGTTGCGGCACCCGCCCGGGAACGGCCTGGCCGATCACCTGCACGGTGGCCGTCGGAGTGATCAGCTTGATCGGCTGGGCCGGGGTGCTGAAGGTGACATCGGAGAGATCCTGATCGGACAGCGCAACGGCACGGTCGGTGATCGAGGTCTGCGGCACCTGCGGCGCCGGCACGTCCGCGGCGGCACCGGGTTTGGTGTCATCCGGCGAGACCAGCAGCGCCGTGTTCACCACGACCGCATGAGCCGTCGCCGACTGCACCCGCGCGGTGCTCTTGCCGTCGGCCGACGGTTGGAAGCTCAGCCGGTAGGTGTCCCAGACGTGATCATCGGGCTGGCCGATCCGGCGGATCGGGCCGCAGGCGACCTGGTCGGTGATGTCGTCGGAGTCCTTGTTCGGCCGCTGATAGAAGCAGTTGGTGTTGTCGCCGACGGTGACGCTGTTGTTCTGGATGCTGGCGTAGTTGTCCTTCTTCAGCTTGCTCAACGCAGCCTGCAACGGCTGGCCAGGATCGGCGATCTCCCGGCCACCGGACTGGATCGTCGGGCTGCAGCCGACCGTGCCGAACAGCAACCCGCCGGCCAGCACCACCGCCGACACCGGACGGATCCAACTCGAGGCCCTTGACCGACGCCATCCACGCACTGCTTGCGACCTTCCACCCACCCGGCCACCGCGGCCCGGACTGCTCTGGCCTGCCATGTTTCACAATGGCCGAGCCGATTCCGGCAAGGCACGCCGTAGGGGTCAGGAGTTGCGGACGAGCCGTGACCCTGTTACGAGGGTTCAGCTCAGGGAAGCCAGCCGTTCTCGGTGGCGATCCGTACGGCCTCGGCCCGCGTTGCCGCGCCGAGTTTGCCCATCGCCGAGGACAGGTGATTGCGTACGGTCCCCTCGCTCAGGAAGACGGTGCCAGCGATGGTGCTGGTCGCACCACCGTGCGAGGCCGCGGCGAGCACCTCGGTCTCCCGTTCGGTCAACGGGGACGCACCCACGCTCAGGCTGGCCGCGGCCAACGTCGGGTCGACGACCCGCAGCCCGCGATGCACTCGACGGATGCCCTCGATCAACTGGTCGGCCGGTGCGTCCTTGACCATGAAGCCGACCGCGCCCGCCTCCATCGCCCGGCGCAGATAGCCGGGCCGGCCGAAGGTGGTCACGATGATCACCCGCACCGACGGATTCTCCGCCATGATCTTGGCCGTCGCGGCGATCCCGTCACCACTGTCCGTACCGGTGTGCTCGGGCATCTGGACGTCCATCACGACCACGTCCGGCCGGCGTTCGGCGGCCAGGGCGATCGCCTCCGCGCCGTCGGACGCCTGACCCACCACCTCAAGATCATGTTCCAGATTCAGCAGCGCGGCGAACGCCTGCCGGATCAGAGCTTGATCATCGGCCAGCAGCACTTTGATCTTGGTCGCCGCCGGGTTCGAGTCGTTCATCGTGCCTTTCCTGCTCGGCTGTGCCCTTCGACAAGCTCAGGGATCTGGGAAGAGTGGTCCAACTCAGGGATCTCACCCACAAAGGGTCCTGAGCCCGTCGAAGGAGCGGAACCCTCACGCTCATAGGGTTGTGACCCTGTCGAAGGAGCGGCGCTCACCTCGGCAGCCGATCTCGCGCCGGCCGCAGCGTCAGGTCGTACGGACTTGTTGTTGATCTTGGTCGACGACCACTCCGCGTGGACGACGGTTCCGCCCGAGGGTGCGGCGGTGACGCTGAACCTGCCACCGGCCTCACCGACCCGCTTGCTCAGGCCGGCCAGCCCGGAACCGCCCCGTCGGCCGTCGATACCGACCCCGTCGTCGGCGACCGACACCGCATGATCGGCAACGCTGATCACGCATCGGGTCGCGTCGGCATGGCGTACGACGTTGGTGACGGCCTCGCGGACGACGTAACCCAGCAGCTCGCTGCATTCCGCCGACAGCGTCGGCAGTGCGGACGGCGTGACCGCCTCGATTCCCGCGGCCATCAGCACCGAGCGGGCGCTGGCGATCTCGGAGGCGAGCCGGACCTGCCGCATCCCGGTGGTGGTGGACCGGACGTCGGCCAGCGCCACCCGGGCGATCTCCTCGACCTCGGTCATCTGCGCCTTCGCCGCGGCAGGGTCCTGCTCGGCCAGTCGCGCCGCCAGCCCGGACTTGATCGAGATCGCGGTCAACGAGTGGCCGAGGATGTCGTGCAGGTCACGCGCGATCCGTTCCCGTTCGGCGGCCACGGCCAGGGCGGAGACCCGCTGCTCGGCAAGATCCAGCCGGGCTCGGATCCGTCCGGCCTGGATGCCGCCGCCGACCGATCCGCCGATCAGCAGGCTCATCACGCCGATCAGCAGCTGCGTGACCTCCCAGGCCGGGATCGCACCGGCAGCGACGATGCAACTCCAGATCACGATCGCCCACCGAGCGGTCCGCCACGGGATCAGCGCCGCCAACATGATCGCGGTGTAAACGCCGAAGTCCAGGAAATCCCAACCGTTGAACGGAATCGTCAGCATCGTCAGCGCAATGAACCAGCCGATGTAGGCCCACCGGAACCACAGCGGCCCGTCCGCGGCGAACGCCGAACCGACGTAGGTCAAGGCGATCAGCACGACCAGCGCGACCCGGAAGACCAGCACCTCGGTGGTCGGCGCATCGTGCGCTATGTCGGAGATGGTGAAGACCATGAAGAACAGGCCGAAGATGTAGACGACGGCCATGTTCTGCACGGCCCGGCGCAAGCTGAATCGCGGCGCCGGATCGGGCCCGCAGTAGGCCGTCGGCGCGGCGTTCGACCGGTCCATGTCCTGAGGCGCAACGGTCAATGCCATCCGAAAGAAGTTCGGCATCGGACCCACCTTTCGCGACGGCTCCCAGGCCATCAGCGTTTACTGTTCGCCGCAGCTCGACGATATCCCAGCGCGCCCAGGATCGTCAGGGCGATCGTCCAGCCGAGCAGCACCAGCACCCCCTGCCAGGGGAACGATCCACCGATGATCGGATAGCGGCCGAGCGAGGCCAACCAGTACGACGGCATCAGCTTGGCGATCGTCTGCATCGCATCGGGCATCAGCTGAGCCGGGAACCAGAGTCCGCCGAGCAACGCCATCACGAGCATCACCAGCACGTTCAGCGGCTGCACCGTCTCGGCCTTCACCCACAGTCCGATCACCAGGCCCATGATCGTCATCGGGATCAGCGAGGCCCACATCAGCAGCAGAGCGGCCAGCCAACTGCCGAACGGTGCCCGGACGCCGCCGACCACGTACCCGGCGACGAAGACCAAGATCAACGCCGGTAGCACCATGATCATGATCACGGCTGCCTTCGCCAGCAGGAATTCTCGCGGCCGCAGGGTGGTGATGGTCAGTTGCCGGAACCATCCGGAACGCCGCTCGACGGCAAGTTGCGCGCCGCCGCCCATGGCCGCGCCGAGCGATCCGTACGCAGCCATCGAGACCATGTAGAGCGCGGCCCAGTCGATCCCGCCGGTGTCGTTGGACTGCTTGCCGAAGATCTGGCTGAACACGACGTACAGCACCAGCGGGGTGATCACCGAGAAGACGGTGAAACCGGTGTTGCGGGCGGTCAGCCGGACGCTGTGGATCAGGTAGTGCAACGGTGCCGGCCGACGGCCGGCCTGACGGGTTTGGGCCACCGCGGCGGTCATCGCAGGCTCCTGGAGAATTGGTTCGCGGTCCGGTCGACTCGTTGATCATCGATCGGTAGGTGATCTTGTTCGGGTTGATCCTGGTTCCCGGTCAGCGCCAGGAAGGCGTCCTCCAGCCGGGCCGAACCGACCTCGATGTCACAGACCTGCGGATAGCGCTGAACCATGGCCCGCAGGGTCAGATCCGAGTCGGCGGTCTTGATCTTGATCCGACTGCCGACCCGTTCGGTGCCGGTCGCGGCCGGCAGGGCGGCCAACTCGGCCGCCGGCACATCGGCCGGCGACACCGTGATCACCCGGCCGGTCACCCGGGACTTGATCTCGGCCCCGGTGCCGTCGGCCACGACCCGGCCGGTGTTCAGCACCACGATCCGGTCGGCCATTTCGTCGGCCTCCTCCAGATAGTGGGTGGCGAACAACACGGTCCGGCCGTCGGCGGCGAAGTCACGCATCGAGGCCCAGAACTGGCGGCGTACCTCGACATCCATCCCGACCGTCGGCTCGTCCAAGATCAACAACTCCGGGTCGGGCATGATCGCCAACGCGTACCGCAGCCGTTGCGCCTGGCCGCCGGACAGCTTGTCCGACTTGGTCTTCAGGAAGTCGCCGAGTTCGGCGCGTTCGATCACCTCGTCCAGCGGCAGCGGGTGCCGGTGCAGTCCGTGCATCAGCCGCAGCACGTCCCGGGTGGTGGCGTCGTGCAGCAGCGCACCGGCCTGCAACATCGCCCCGACCCGGCCCTCGGCGACGGCGACCCGCGGCTGGCGACCGAGAACGCTGAGCCGGCCGCTGTCCGGCTGGACCAGCCCTGTGATCATCTCGTTGATGGTGGACTTGCCGGCTCCGTTGGGTCCGAGCATGGCCACGATCTCCCGCCGGCGGACCTCGAGGTCAACACCGTCGACCGCCCGCACCGGACCGTACGCCTTGTGTAACCCCGCGAGCTCCAGCGCGGACCCGGGCTGCTCGGCACCGGGGGTGGTGGCACCGGCCCCGACCGGCTCCTCAAGCATCTTCATGCGATCAGTCTGTTGCCGACCGAGCGATGGCGCCCCACCTGAATGTCAGCGGTACGCACTGACAGGTGTCATGTGATGGAAGCGGTAAGACCGTCGGGCGGGATGCGTCGAACGAGCCGTTTTCGGGGGTTCGGGGCAATCCCGTCCGACGTTTTCACCACTTCCGGTTCAACACCTTCCGGTTCACCACTTCCGGTCGGGACCTCACCGCGGTGGCCCCTGCCGGATTCGGTTCAGCAGGAAGTCGGCGGTGATCTCGTCGTCCCAGTGCGATTCGATCCACCAGGTGGCGCCGGCTTCCCGGTACGGCGCGACGTGCGCGGCCGCCGCGTCGGGGTCGCTGCCGTCCGTGGTCCCCTCGGCGATGACGTCGAAGCCGTCGAGTGAACCGCGCCGGTCGAGCATCCAGTCCCGGATCTTGGCGACCGCGGCTGGCTGGACGACGTCGTACTCCCCGGCACCGGGCGAGCGGTCGGCGGTGATCACACCGTCCCAACGTGCGGATCGGGCCAGCGAGCGGTCGTGCGGCCAGGCGCCGACGGTCCAGACCGGGATCCGCGGCCGTTGCACCGGCCGCGGACGGAAGACCAACTCCTTTGCCTGGTAGTGCTTTCCGTCGTAGTCGAAGGATTCGCCGGTCCACGCGAGGTCGAGGATGGCCAGGCATTCGTCGAGCTTCTCCCGACGCTCCCGACGCCCCGGTTCATCGGTGTTCACCCGGGAGTAGCCGCCGTCCCACTCGCCACCGAAACCGACCGGCAGCACCAGCCGGCCGGCGGAGAGGATGTCCAGCGTGAGCGTCTCGCGGGCGACCTTCCACGGGCGACGGCGGGCCAGCGAGAACACCATCGAACCGAGCGTGATGCGTTCGGTGCTCACCGCCATCGCCCCCAATGCCACCCAGGGGTCGTAGGTCGGGATCGGGCCGACACAGATGTCGTCCCAGACGAACACACCGTCCCAGCCGCCGGCCTCGGCTTCACGGGCCATCGTCACGTAGTCGCGAACCGTCCCGGCCGAGGTCACGATCCCGTACTTCATCACCCCACCACCTCCGTGTGGCGGCCCCGGCACGGCGACGGCCGCCGCACCGACGGTGCCTTTCCTGCAGCGTAACCAAGCGCGTGGCCGGAGGAAGTGCCATCCCCGGCGCGAGCCCCGATAGGCTGCGTCCGGATGAACGGGGGCACTTCATTGCGGATTGACGACATCGATTGAGATTTCCCCGAAATCGTGAAGGGTTTCGGTTTAGGCCGCTGCCGGTTGGTCAGCGGTGATCATCTCGTATTGGTCGGGTGGCAGCAAGGCCGCGCCGCTGTGCCGTCGTTGGACGTTGTAGAACTGGTGGCACCAGGCCAGGACGACAGCCCTGGCTTGGGCTTTGGTTTCGAAGTGGTGGCGGGACAGGACTTCGTGTTCGAGGGTGGAGAAGAACGACTCCGCTGCCGCGTTGTCGAAACAGGATCCGACCCGTCCCATCGACTGTCGGATCCCGAGTTTCTTCTTACACAGCAGGGAAAAGTCCTTCGCTGTATACGTTGATCCACGGTCGGAGTGGAAGATCACACCCTCGATGTGGTCCCGGCCACCGCGGACCGCCGCGGCGATCTTGATCGCATCACAGACCAATGGCGCGTCGGGGTGATCGCTGATCGGGCAGGCCAGCAGCTTGCGCGAGAACAAGTCGATCACCGTGGCCATGTAGAGCTTGCCCTCATCGGTCGGAATCTCAGTGATATCGCCACACCATTTGCAGTTCGGCGCCCGGGCGGAGAAGTCCCGCTGCACCAGGTCCGGGAACTTGGCCGCCTTGCGGTCCTGTTTGGTCAATCCCTTACGGTGTTTGCGTTTTCTGCCCTGCAGGCCTTGGCGGGTCATCGAGTCGGCGACCGTGTTGTGGCCCACCCTCCAGCCGGCATCGACCAGATCCCGGTGGATCCGCGGTGAGCCGTAGGTACGACCGGACGCCTCAAACATGGCCAGCACCGCAGCATCCAGCTCGCGGCGCCGCTGCTGTCGGTCGGTGACCGGGGACTTGATCCACTTGTAGAACCAGCCCACACTCAGGCCGAGGATGGCGCAGCAGACCGCGATCGGGACGCGGTAGAAGGTCCTCTGGTCGGCGATGAAGCGTGCCACGCTCACCTCATCGCCTCCTTCACCCACAGGACCACGGAACGCTTGAGAACATCACGCTCCATCCGCAGCTCGGCGTTCTCAGAGCGCAGCCGCTTCAACTCGTCAAGATCATCTTTGGACAGGCTATTGACGCCTTCACGCTGTTCACGGTCCCGGGCCACCCAGTTGCCCAGGGTGCCCTCGTTGACCCCCAGGTCACGGGCGACCTGCGCGATCGACTTGTTGGACTCGTGCACCAGCCGCACAGCGCCCTCGCGGAACTCCGCGTCGAACTTCCGTCGCTTCTCTGGCATGACAACTCCTCATAGTGCATGCCTTCACGAAAGTGGGGGATTTCCAGATCGCAAGCTTCTTGCGTTGTTGATGGCCGACGGACGGCAGAGCTATGCCGCCTTGGGGCAGCAGGTCGAACTGTCCACGGCCGCCACCAAGCGCCGGGTCGATCGGATGCGCAAGGAAGGCGTGATCCGCGGCTTCGGCGCCGATGTCAATCCGGCAGCGCTGGGGTGGAGCATCGAGGCGTTCGTGGAGATCTACTGCAACGGGCAGGTGCCGCCGAAACAGATGAAGGAGTTCGCGCACGCCATTCCCGAGGTGCACGACGCGTACACCATCACCGGCGAGGCCGACGGTCTGCTGGTGGTGCGCTGCACCGATGCGGCGCATCTGGAGCGGGTGCTCGGCCGGATCCGCGACCAGCACGACGTGCTGCGGACTCGTACTGCGATCGTGCTCTCCCACCTCTGAGCGCGTTCGCTCGCCAGGTTCGGGCGGTCGGACCGGCGGCGCCGATCAGGTTAGAATCGCCCTGCCGACGGGGAGGGAATCCGGTGCGAGACCGGGACTGCCCCGCAGCGGTGAGTGGGTACGAACGCTGTACAGACGCACTGGACGAACGATCCGGAGGACCTCGATCCTCCGCCGCGAGTCTGGGAAGCATCAGCCAGTAGGCCGTCGGGGATGATCCGGCGACACCCACAAGTCCGAAAACCTGCCGTCGGTGTGCGGGCCGCCGGTCCGCGCGTCCAGGGGTCTCGAGGGAAGATCACCGGCACACCGGCGCTGCCTCATCCATCGCGGTCGCCGGGTGACGGTGCCAGGCTCCAGGACAATCGTCGTGCGGCAAGGAGTCCGAAGCCTTTCATGATCAACAAGTTGTTCTCCGGCCGGCGGCAGCGGGCCGTCACGGCGGCCGCCGCGGCCGCGGCACTGACCCTGTCGCTGGCCGCCTGCGGCACCGACGCGGGCAGCCCGGCGCCGGGAGTCGCACCGTCGTCGACCGCGCCCGGCTGCATCACCGACTTCAACCCGAACACCGACTACTTCCCGGTCAAGCAGAAGCTCGAGTACGCCGAGAACTTCAGCCTCAGCTACCACAAGTCGTACCAGGTGCTGACCGTCAAGCAGCCCGAGGTGGGCGGCAAGCCGGAGAGCTACGTCCTGGTCAAGTGCGGCGCGCCGAAACCCCAGTTGAGCGGCGATCTCGCCCAGGCACAACAGGTGACGGTGCCGGTGCACAGCCTGTTCTCCGCCTCAACGACCCATCTGCCGAGTCTGGAAGCACTCGGCCAGCTGGATGTGGTGACCGGTGTCGCGTCGAATGCGCTGATCAGCTCCAAGGCGGCGCAGGAGCGGGTGCAGAGCCCCGACGTCACCGAGTTCGCGCCGGCCGGCACCGCCAACGCGGAGAAGATCGTGGCCGCCAAGCCGGACGTGCTGATCACCGCCGGGCAGACCGATCCGGCGTACGCGACCGTCCGGCAGGCCGGGATCCCGGTGCTGGCCGACGCCGAATACCTGGAGACCTCGCCGTTGGGCGAGGCCGAGTGGATCAAGTACTTCGCCGCGCTGACCGGCACCGAGGACAAGGCGGCGACGACCTTCGACAAGATCGCCGCCAACTACAAGTCCGCCGTGCAGAAGGCAGCCGATGCCAAGCCGACCTCGGTGGTGCTGAACCAGCCCTACCAGGGCAGCTGGACGATGCCGACCGGCGGCACGCCGATGGGCAAGTTGATCACCGACGCCGGCGGCAGCTGGCCCTGGCAGGACGACACGTCGACGGTCAGCAAGAACGTTGACCTGGAGACGGTCTTCGCCAAGTCCGGCGACGCCAAGCCGTGGATCACCTCGACGAACTGGAAGACCAAGAAGGAGGCCACCGGCACCGAGCCGCGGCTGGCCGACTTCGCCGCCTTCAAGTCCGGTGACGTGTGGGCGCCGAGCAAGCAGGTGAACGCGGCCGGTGGCAACAACCTGTACGAGTTGGGGGTGCTGCGGCCGGATCTGGTGGTCGCCGATCTGATCGCGATCCTGCATCCTGATCTTGAACCGGACCACCGGTTCACCTTCTATCAGAAGCTCAAGTGACGCGGTAGATGATGGCCAGCACCCCCGCCGAACGACCGATCTCCGCCGAGATCGATGCCGTCCGGGTGCCGCGCGGCCGGCTGCGGCGGCCGGTGCTGGCGCTGATCGTGATGGCGGTGGCAGCGGTGGCCGCGATCGGTCTGGGTGCCGCGGTCGGGTCGGTCACCATCGGCTGGCACGACCTGTTGCTGTACGCAACCACCGGGCACGCGGCCGATCCGGCCAGCACCGTGTTGCTCGAGCAGATCCGGATGCCGCGGGTGATCACCGCGGCCGCGGTCGGCGCCGGGCTGGGCATCGCCGGGCTGCTGATGCAGACGCTGTTCGCCAATCCGCTGGCCGACCCGTACATCCTGGGGGTGTCCTCGGGCGCCTCACTGGGCGTCGCACTGATCACCCTCGGCACCGGCACCGTGACCGGCGGCTTCGTCAGCCTGGTCGGCGGACAGCGGATCGCGGTGGCCGCGGCTGCGGCGACCGGGTCGGCGTTGGTGCTGATGTTGATCTTGGTGATCAACCGTTGGGTCCGTTCGGTGACCACGCTGCTGATCGCCGGGGTGATGTTCTCCGCAACCGTCGGCGCGTTCACCTCGCTGCTGTTGGCTTTCGCCGATCCGACCCGGATGCAGCGGTACGTGATGTGGGGGCTCGGCTCCTTCAGCGGCGTCACCCGCGGCGACCTGCTCGTGCTGCTGCCGGTGATCCTGATCGCGATCATCATCGCCGCGCTGCTGGCCCGGTCGCTGAACGCGATGCTGCTCGGTGAGCGGTACGCCCGCTCGATGGGCGTGCGGGTCGGATCCGTTCGGGTGCTGGCGATGATCGCGACCGCCCTGATCGCGGGCGCGGTGACCGCCTACTGCGGGCCGATCGCCTTCCTCGGCATCGCGGTCCCGCACCTGGCCCGGTTGACCATCGGCAGTTCCGACCACCGACTGCTGATGCCGGCCTCGATCCTGGTCGGCGTGATCGCCTCCAGCGTGTGTTCGGTGGTGGCTCAGCTGCCCGGTGACGACGCGGTGCTGCCGATCAACGTCACGGCCGCCCTGATCGGCGCTCCGGTGGTGATCGTGGTGCTGCTGCGATCTCGGCGTCTGTCGGCAGGAGCGGTCTGATGATCAACTTCACGGCGGGCGCGGGCCTCCGGCTTGATGACCTTCGGGTCGGCTATCGGCACACTCGGCGTTGGCCGGCCAGCGAGCCGGACCGCGTGATCGTCGACGGAATCACCGCCGAGGCGCCGGCCGGTCGGGTGACCGCGGTGCTCGGCCCCAACGGCGCCGGAAAGTCAACCCTGCTTCGTACGGTGGCCGGTCTGCAACCCGCGCTCGGCGGCGCGATCATGCTCCGTGGCGCTGCCGGAGTTGATCATGATCTGCTCCGGCTGTCGCCCAGGGATCGGGCCCGCCGGACCGCGGTGGTGCTGACCGAACGGGTGGACGTCGGGCTGCTCACCGGACGCGAGGTGGTCGAACTCGGCCGGCATCCCTACCTGGGCCTGGTCAGCCGGCTGACCGACCGCGATCATCGGCTGATCGCCGAGGTGCTGGCCGACCTGCAGGCAACCGATCTGGCCGAGCAGCGATTCGCCGAGTTGTCCGACGGGCAACGGCAGCGGCTGCTGCTGGCCCGCGCGCTGGTCACCGAACCGGAATTGTTGATCTTGGACGAGCCGAGCGCCTTCCTCGATGTGGGCGCCCGGGTGGACCTGATGGCGCTGTTGGATCGGCTGGCCCGGCAGCGTTCGATCACCGTGCTGGTGTCGACGCACGAGGTCGAACTGGCGCTGCGGATGGCGCACCAGCTGTGGCTGATCGATGATCATCGGCTGATCACCGGCACCCCCTCGACCTTGATCGACAACGGCAGGATCGGCACCGTCTTCGGCACCCCGCACGCCGTCTTCGACCCTGCCACCCGCACCTTCGGCGTCCGCACCTGACCGACTTGTCAGAAGGCCGTTGGGTTTATGGCCCAACTACCTTCTGACAACTCGGAGCTTTAGGGTCGGATTCGTGACGCCCGTGCCGAGTTCGACGTACCGCTTGCAGATCCGCCCCGGTTTCACGCTGTACGAGGCCGCGGAGCTGACCGACTACCTGGCCGAACTGGGGGTGGGTGCGATCTATCTGTCGCCGTTGTTGACCTCGGTCACCGGTTCCGATCACGGCTACGACGTCACCGATCCGACCCGGCTCGACCCGCAACGCGGCGGCGAGGACGGCTTCGCCGCGCTGCTGAAGGCGGCCGGAGCGCGCGACCTGCCGGTCGTTGTGGACATCGTGCCCAACCATCTGGGCGTCGACGTGCCGGAGCAGAACCCGGCCTGGTGGGACGTGCTGCTGCACGGCCGGCAGTCGGCGTACGCGTCCTGGTTCGACATCGACTGGACCGCCGACAAGCTGCTGATCCCGATCCTGGGCGACGATCCGGACGAGCTGCAGCGGCTGCAGATCGACGACGGCCGGCTCTGCTACTGGGAGCATCGGTATCCGATCGCGCCGGGCACCGGACACGGCACGGCGCAGGAGATCCATGATCGCCAGCACTACCGCCTGGTCAATCACCGACGGGGCCAGACCGAGCTCGGCTACCGTCGTTTCTTCGCCGTGAACACGCTGGCCGCTGTACGGATGGAGGATCCCGCGGTATTCGAGGCCACCCATCGCCGGGTCGCCGACCTGATCAGGCAGGGCGTCGCCGGACTGCGGGTCGATCATCCGGACGGGCTGGCAGACCCGGCCGGCTACCTGCAGCGGCTGCGCGACCTCGCGCCCGACGCCTGGATCGTGGTCGAGAAGATCCTCGAGCCCGGCGAGGAACTGCCGGACTGGCCGGTGGCCGGCACCACCGGCTACGACGCGTTGACCGATTTCACCGGCGTCTTCGTCGACCCCGCCGCCGAAGCCGAACTGACCGCGATCTACCAGCAACTGACCGGCGACCACCGCAGCGTTGCTGATCATGAACGGGCCGGCAAGCGACTGGTGCTGGACGACCTGTTCGGGTCCGAGCTGCGCCGGATCGCCGCGTTGGCGCCCGAGCTGCCGAAGACTCGGGCGGTGATCGCCGATGCGGCCACCCGGCTGGACGTCTATCGGGGCTACCTGCCCGACGACGTCGGCCCGATGATCACGGCGCTGGCCGCCACGGCCCAAGATCATCCGGAGTGGTCGGACACGGTGCAGCGGCTGTCGGCTCGGATCGGTGATCCGGACGACGAGTTCGCGATCCGGTTCTGCCAGCTGACCGGTGCGGTGATGGCCAAGGGCGTCGAGGACACCGCCTTCTACCGGGCCAACCGGCTGACCTGCCTGAACGAGGTGGGCGGCAACCCCGGCGGCTTCGGCGTCGAGCCGGACGCCTTCCACCGGGCTCAGGCCGCGCGGCTGCGGTACGCGCCGGACACCATGACCACGCTGTCCACCCACGACACCAAACGCTCCGAGGATGTCCGGGCCGCGATCGCGGTGCTGGCCGAGGTGCCGCAGCGCTGGCGCGAGCTGTGCACCGCACTCATGACGGCGGCGCCGATGCCCGAACCGACGATCGGCTACCTGCTCTGGCAAGTGGTCGCGACCGTCGAGACGATCGGCCGTGACCGGCTGCACGCGTACGCCGAGAAGGCGATGCGGGAGGCTGCTCTCGGCACCGGCTGGCTGGACCAGGACGCCGACTTCGAGACCGCCGTCCACGGTGCGCTGGACCGGGCGTACGACGATCCGGAGCTGGCGGGTTTGATCGCCGCCTTCCGGACCGAGATCCGGCCCGCAGTGATCAGCAACCTGCTCGGTCAGAAGCTGCTGCAGTTACTCGCTCCCGGCGTACCGGACGTCTATCAGGGCACCGAATTCGTCGATGACTCGCTGGTCGATCCGGACAATCGGCGGCCGGTCGACTTCACCCGTCGCCGGCAGTGGCTGGCGGCCCTGAACGAACTAACCCGGACCGAACCACCCGGGGCCGACGATCCGGACGAGGTCAAGCTCTGGGTGACCAGTCGCGCATTGCGAGCGCGCAGAGATTTCCCGCCGACGAGCTATCGGCCGCTACCGGCCGACGGTGTCGCCGCAGCCCATCTGCTCGGTTTCGACGTCGGCGGCCTGATCGGGTTCGCCACCCGACTTCCGTACGGACTGGCGCAGCGAGGCGGCTGGGGCGACACCTCGATCGACCTGCCGAACGAGGCCTGGACGGACCGGCTGACCGGTGCCACCCACACCGGCCGGATTGCAGTCGAGCGGCTGCTGGATCGCTACCCGGTGGCGTTGCTGGTCCGATCGGCGACGGAGCCATCGGAGCCCGGGGACTGATCGCGGGACCTCTCGTCCTGCTGCTCCTCCGCCGTCTCCGACGACGCCGAGGATGCAGTCTCCGACGACGCGCGTCCGCTCTGCGCAGCCGCAGATTCGGCGTCGTCGTCCGCCTCGGGGGCACGGCGTTGGTCGCCGTCGCCCAACTGCAGATTGCGCAACGCCTTGCGGAGCAGACCGATGCCCATCAGAGCGGCCATGGCCAGGCCGCAGATGACCGTCGTCGCCTCGACCCCGATGGCCTTGGCGCAGATGCCGTAACCGACCAGGGCGAACGGAATCAGCGCGTCGTCGGCCAGCGCGAAGAGCGCATAGATACGGCCGATATAGGACTCGTGCACGATCGTCTGGGTGGTGCCGCCGAGCATCGGCGAGGACAGTCCGGCGGTCAGCCCGACCAGACCCAACGAGATGGCCGAACCGACCTGCGGGAGCAGCCCGGACAGCGCCAGAGCGAAGCCCTGGGAAACCAGCAGCACCAGCGCGAAACGCATCGGAAAGCGTGGATGCAGCAGCAGCGCCGCCAGCGTCCCGACAATCGCACCGACGCCGATGGACGCGGTCAGCACGCCGAGCATGTGCGGGCCCCAGCCGCGTTCGTGCACCCGGATCGCGATGCCGGCGTTGATCACCGGGATGACGAAGAAGTTCAACCCGATCATGGTCAGGGTGAGCGCGCGGGCGGTCGCGTCGACGCGGAGATAACCGACCACCTGGCGGGTGGAGGCGAGCACCGATTGCCGCGGCGCGAGCTCGCGTCGATAGCGGGTGCGAACGAGGCTGAGCAGGATCGCGGCGGCGGCGAAGACGGCGATCAGACCCGCCATCGCGCCGGCCAGCGCCCAGGCCGCCAGCACCAGACCGGCCAGCGCGGGGCCGACGAGCAGAGCCGTGCGATTGATCAGCTGCCGAAGACCGGCGGCCTGGACCAGCTGATTCATCGGTACGAGTTGACGGGGCATGGTGCCGATGGCCGGTTTGTGCAGGGCATCGGCAGCGCCGAAGAACGCGGCCACCACGACCATGATCGCGATGGTGTGCTCGGGGTAGCGGATCAGAGCCAGCACGCCGAGAACCAGCACCAGCACGCGTACGAAGGCCGCCCCGACCAGCAGCGGACGGGTCGGTAGCCGGTCAGCGACGGCGCCCCCGACCAGATCGAGAATCGCCCGTGGGATGGTGCCCGCGGCAACGGTCAGGGTTGCGATCAGCGGATCTCCGGACTGGGCGGCGGCGAAGGCGAGGACGACGATCCACGCCTGGTCGCCGATGTCGGCCATCGCGGCGCCACCGAGGAAGGAGAGAAATCGTGGATCGGTGACGGGGCTCTGCTGCCCTCGGCGCTGCCCGCCTCCTCCTGATCCCACGACCACGGACTCACCCTAGAAGAATGTTCGTCGTCCGCAAGTCCTGGCGCGGATTCATTCAGGTAAATGGCCGCAAGTTGCGAAAGTCATGAGCTGTTGCACCGAAGAGAACCCAATTCCCATCTTGTCCGAATTCGGACAGAATAGACTGTTGTCCTATTTCGGACATGATCATTGTCTGGTCGAATTGTCGTTCATGAAGTTCAACAGCACCGTGGTCTGACTTCCCTTCCGTTCGAAGCCCAATCGGTGCGCCACCGCCATCGAGGCACGGTTCTGCGATCGGGTCCGCCAGCCGGGGATCTGTCCGGCGTCGAGCAGATCGTTGACCGCGGCCGCGGCGACCAGGCGGCCCCAACCGCGGCCGCGGAAGGGCAGCCCGACCAGCACGCTGAGCGGTGCGATCACCTGCATCCAGTCCTGCGCCATGGCCAGCGCGACGGGCTCGTCGCTGTCGTCGTACAGCACATAGCGTTGAGAAGGATGGTCGAGCTCGGTCTCGGTGACGTCGTCGGGTGGGCAACACCGCTGCACCGCCGCGGCCGCCTCCGGATCGCTGTTGATCGCCGCGCCGTCCAGCCGGGGATGGTCGCAATACTGGTCGGTGTAGAACAGTTCGGCGCAACCCAGCAGCCTGGCGGTTCGTCGCTGCTCGTCGCTGAGCAGCCCGAAGAGCAGATGCGGATCGGTCAGCCGATCAAGCTGATGGGCACCCTGTTGTTCATGGCCCTGGTCGAACGCGTTGGGCGGCCGATGATCATCATCGATCCGCTGCAGCAGCCCGGCCGGCCCGGCCAGGACCTCGGCGCCGCAGACCCGGATGAAGGACAGCACATCGTCGCGCTCGACCATGATCAGATGCCCGGAGTCCTCCAGCGCGTCGTCGGCCAGAGAAAGCTGCCGCGCCCACGCCAGCCGAATGATCGCCTCGCTGTTGGCCTCCATCGTCCCTTTCTATCCCCGGAGCCTGACAGGTACGAAGTCCGGCCCGGACGTCGCCCGACGGGCGCCGACCCCAGCTGTCCCAGGAAGTGCCGGCCTCCGGTTCGGATTACAAGAATCCTGCACCAGTCACCATGAAGCCCGCTGAATCCCGCTGCCCAGGCCCACTGGCGCAGGATTCTTGCAATCCCCTTCGCCTGCCGCAGCCGAATGGAACACGAGACGTGCCGGTCGATGTCCACACGGGTGCTCCGGCCGGCGACTTACCAGCTGCATACCGCGCAACTCCCGGTTACCAACGGGCAGCCCCATCCGCACTTCCTCGGGCCGGCCCACTCCCCACGTTCACCGACAGCATCGCTCGCCGTACTGCGCCCACGGACGTCGCTGACGAGTCGGCAGGGTCCCGGAGGATGCAGAACGGCCCGGGCCGGCGAGTGCCGGTCCGGGCCGTTCTGCTGGATCAGTTGTTCACCAAGCCCAGGTCATCATGCTGACATCCTGGTGGTGGATCACGTGATCATCAACGAGCAACGAGGCTCACTTGATGATCGTTGAGCTCTTGCTCACTTGATGATCGTTGAGCTCTTGCTCACTTGATGATCGTTGAGCTCTTGCTCACTTGATGATCGTTGAGCTCTTGCTCACTTGATGATCTTGGTGACCCGACCGGCGCCGACGGTACGACCACCCTCGCGGATGGCGAACTTCAGGCCCTCTTCCATGGCGATGGGCTTGATCAGCTCAGCGGTCATGGTGGTGTTGTCGCCCGGCATCACCATCTCGGTGCCTTCCGGCAGGTGCACGACGCCGGTGACGTCGGTGGTCCGGAAGTAGAACTGCGGGCGGTAGTTGTTGAAGAACGGGGTGTGACGTCCGCCCTCCTCCTTGTTCAGGATGTAGACCTGACCCTCGAAGTCGGTGTGCGGGGTGATGCTGCCCGGCTTCGTCACGACCTGGCCACGCTCCACGGCCTCACGCTTGGTGCCGCGCAGCAGCAGGGCGGCGTTGTCGCCGGCCTGAGCCTGATCGAGAACCTTCCGGAAGACCTCCATGCTGGTGACGGTGGTCTTGATGCTGTCCCGCAGGCCGACGATCTCGACCTCTTCGTTGACCTTGAGCACACCGCGGTCGACCAGGCCGGTGACGACGGTGCCACGACCGGTGATCGTGACGACGTCCTCGATCGGCATCAGGAACGGCTTCTCGGTGTCGCGCGCCGGCTCCGGGATGTACTCGTCCACGGCGGCCATCAGGTCGAGGATGGACTGGGTCCACTTCTCGTCACCGTTCAGCGCCGGGAAGGCGGCAACCTGCACCACCGGGGCGTTGTCGCCGTCGAACTCCTGGGAGTTCAGCAGCTCGCGGACCTCGAGCTCGACGAGCTCCAGGATCTCCTCGTCGTCGACCATGTCGCACTTGTTCAGCGCAACCACCATGGCCGGCACGCCGACCTGGCGGGCCAGCAGCACGTGCTCGCGGGTCTGCGGCATCGGGCCGTCGGTGGCGGCGACCACCAGGATGGCGCCGTCCATCTGCGCGGCACCGGTGATCATGTTCTTGACGTAGTCGGCGTGACCCGGGCAGTCGACGTGGGCGTAGTGCCGATTCGCGGTCTGGTACTCGATGTGGGCGATCGAGATGGTGATACCGCGCTGGCGCTCTTCCGGCGCCTTGTCGATCTGGTCGAACGCCTCGGTGCTCGGATTGGCAACCGGGTCCTGGTCGTGGAGCACCTTCGAGATCGCCGCGGTCAGAGTGGTCTTGCCGTGGTCGATATGCCCGATGGTGCCGATGTTGACGTGCGGCTTGGTCCGCTCGAACTTGGCCTTGGCCACTGGGGCTCCTCACTTGCGCTGTCGCCGCGCTGGTCGCGTGGCGAACGGTGTTGGTTGTACTGACTTGTTTTACCCGGACCCGGGTTGTCCTGAGTTGGGCAATCCGGCCTAAGTTTTGCTGCTCGGCCCCGTCCGGGTCAAACCCGAATCGGGGCCACGCAGCTGAAGCTCATTCTCCGCGGGACTTGGCGACAATCTCGTCGGAGACGTTCTTCGGGGTCTCGGCGTAGGAATCGAACTCCATCGAGTACGAGGCCTGTCCCGAGGTCTTGGAGCGGAGATCGCCGACATAGCCGAACATCTCCGACAGCGGCACCAGGGCGGTGACCACCTTGTTGCCGTGGGCTTCCTCCATGGACTGAACCTGTCCACGGCGTGCGTTCAGGTCACCGATCACGGTGCCGAGGTAGTCCTCCGGGGTGGTCACCTCGACCCGCATCATCGGCTCCAGGATCGCCGGATCGGCGCGCCGTGCGGCCTCCTTGAAGGCCATCGAGCCGGCGATCTTGAACGCCAGTTCGGAGGAGTCGACGTCGTGGTAGGCACCGTCGGTCAGGGTGACCTTGATGTCTTCCACCGGGTAGCCGGCGAGCACACCGAACTGCATGGCCTCCTGGATACCCGCGTCGACGGACGGGATGTACTCCTTCGGGATCCGGCCACCGGTGACCGCATTCACGAACTCGTACCCCGAACCGGCTTCCTGCGGCTCCAGGTTGATGATCACGCGGCCGTACTGACCCGAACCACCGGACTGCTTCTTGTGGGTGTACTCGACCTTCTCCACCGGCCGGCGCAGGGTCTCGCGGTAGGAGACCTGCGGCTTGCCGATGTTGGCCTCGACCCGGAACTCGCGCTTCATCCGGTCGATCAGCACGTCCAGATGCAGCTCGCCCATGCCGGCGATGATGGTCTGGCCGGTCTCCTCGTCGGTGTGCACCCGGAAGGTCGGGTCCTCCTCGGCGAGGCGCTGGATCGCCATCGACAGCTTTTCCTGGTCGGACTTGGTCTTCGGCTCGATCGCCTGCTCGATCACCGGTGCCGGGAAGTCCATCGACTCCAGCACGATCGGGCTGGTCGGGTCGGACAGCGTCTCACCGGTGGTGGTGTCCTTCAGACCCATCACCGCGACGATGTGACCGGCGCCGACACTGTCGATCTCCTCACGCTTGTTGGCGTGCATCCGGTAGATCTTGCCGATCCGTTCCTTGCGCTGCTTGGTCGAGTTCAGCACCTGGGTGCCGGTGTTGAGCACGCCGGAGTAGACCCGGATGTAGGTCAGCTTGCCCAGGTGCGGGTCGGCCGCGATCTTGTACGCGAGCGCGGCGAACGGCTCGTCCTCGCTCGGGTGCCGCTCCATCTCGACGCTCTCGTCACCCGGCTTGAAGCCCTGGATGGCGGGCACGTCGACCGGCGACGGCAGGTAGTCGTTGACCGCGTCCAGCAGCGGCTGGACACCCTTGTTCTTGAACGCCGAACCGCAGAAGACGGCGGTGAAGGCACCGGCCAGCACGCCGCGGCGGATGCCCGCCTTGAGCTGCTCGACGGTCGGCTCCTCACCCTCCAGGTAGAGCTCCATCAGCTCGTCGTCGTTCTCGGCGACGGTCTCGATCAGCGCGGCGCGGGCGGCCTCGGCCTTCTCCTGCAGCTCGGCCGGGATCGCCTCGACCTCGAAGTCCTCACCGATCTTGGTCTCGCCGCGCCAGGTCAGCGCGCGGTTGCCGACCAGGTCGACGACGCCGATGAAGTCGGCCTCGGCACCGATCGGCAGCTGCATCACGACCGGGGTCGCGTTCAGCCGGTTCTTGATCGTCTCGACGCAGAAGTCGAAGCTCGCACCGGTCCGGTCCAGCTTGTTCACGAAGCAGATCCGCGGCACGTTGTACCGGTCGGCCTGCCGCCACACGGTCTGGCTCTGCGGCTCCACGCCGGCGACGCCGTCGAAGACCGCGACCGCACCGTCCAGCACTCGCAGCGAGCGCTCCACCTCAACGGTGAAGTCCACGTGGCCCGGGGTGTCGATGATGTTGATGGTGTGGTCTTTCCAGTGGCAGGTGGTAGCCGCGGAGGTGATGGTGATACCCCGCTCCTGCTCCTGCTCCATCCAGTCCATGGTGGCCGCGCCCTCATGGACCTCACCGATCTTGTAGTTGATGCCCGTGTAGTACAGGATCCGCTCGGTAGTGGTGGTCTTGCCGGCATCGATGTGGGCCATGATGCCGATGTTGCGGACCTTCGACAGATCGACCTTCAGTTCGACAGCCATCTCGGGAGTTCGTCCTCAGTTTCGAAAGTGGTGGGTTCCGCTGTGCGTACGAGCTGAGCTTTCGACTCGTACGCGCTGCGGACATCCGGGATCGCCGGATGCGGAATTACCAGCGGTAGTGCGCGAAGGCGCGGTTGGCGTCGGCCATCTTGTGGGTGTCCTCACGCCGCTTCACCGAAGCGCCCAGACCGTTCGAGGCGTCCAGAATCTCGTTCATCAGCCGCTCGGCCATGGTCTTCTCGCGACGCTGCCGGGAGAAGCTGACCAGCCAGCGCATGGCCAGCGTGGTGGAGCGGGCCGGCTTCACGTCGACCGGCACCTGGTAGGTGGCGCCACCGACCCGGCGGCTCTTCACCTCCAGGCTCGGCTTGACGTTGTCCAGCGCGCGCTTGAGGGTCTGCACGGGATCAACACCGGTCTTCGCGCGGGTGCCCTCCAGCGCGGTGTAGACGATGTTCTGGGCGACGGTCTTCTTGCCGTCCAGCAGGATCTTCGAAACCAGCTGGCTGACCAGCGGCGATCCGTAAACCGGGTCGACGAGAACCGGTCGCTTCGGGGCGGGACCCTTGCGCGGCATTACTTCTCCTTCTTCGCGCCGTACTTGCTGCGAGCCTGCTTGCGGTTCTTCACGCCCTGGGTGTCGAGCGAACCGCGAACGATCTTGTAGCGGACACCCGGCAGGTCCTTCACTCGCCCACCGCGGACGAGGACCATCGAGTGCTCCTGCAGGTTGTGGCCGACGCCCGGGATGTAGGCGGTGACCTCGATGCCGGAGGACAGCTTCACGCGAGCCACCTTCCGCAGCGCCGAGTTCGGCTTCTTCGGGGTGGTGGTGTAGACACGCGTGCACACACCACGGCGCTGCGGCGACTCCTTCAGCGCGGGCGTCTTGTTCTTGGCCACCTTGTCGGCACGGCCCTTACGGACCAACTGCTGGATTGTGGGCACCGCTTCTCTCTCTGTTCTGGAATTGACCTGCTCGTACTTCGTACATGCACGAGCCCCTCCTGCATGACGAGCAAGGCCGGGCCCGATCGTGCAGCCCGGTAACGGGCGAAATGAATCGGGACGGTACTTGACGCATCACACCGCACGGATGCGTTCGGGGCGAAAGCAACCCCAACCACAGGCTTCGGGCGGCGCGCACGGGCACGCGCAAAGTGTCGGGCAAGCCCGAACACAAGGGACAAGGTTATCCGCTGAGGTGCGGAGGGTCAAAATAGCGCTCCGGACCGCTGCGGCTGGGTACCTGAACGACCTGATCGGACACGTGTCGGACCCATCGAGCAGCGTACGTGGCCACGCAACAAGCATCGTCCCCGCGGGGCCCGGCTACGGCTCGCCCGCGCCGACCCGCACCAACCACCGTTCCCGCGCACCGGCGGCGCTGCGGCGCAGGTTCGAACCTGCGCGGCTGCACCGTGGGTGCGCGGGAACGGGATCGGTTGGGGAGCCGGGCCGGAGCCGGAGGTCAGCGGACGGCGGCAGCGATCGACTCGTACGCCTCGTCGTCGAGTCGGACCGACGCGGCGCCGAGGTTCTCCTCCAGGTGCGCGCTCGAGCCGGTACCGGGGATCGGCAGCATCGCCGGCGAACGGCGCAGTAGCCAGGCCAGCGCGATCTGGGACGGCGTCGCTCCCAGTCGCTCGGCGGCCTCGGCGACCGGGCCCCCGGGCGCGGCGAGTTGACCGGACGAGATCGGCGCCCACGGGATGAAGCCGATGCCGTGCTCTTCGCTGTACTCCAGTACGTCCTCGGACTTGCGATCGGTCAGGTTGTAACGGTTCTGCACGGTGGCGACGGTGAAGAACTCGCTCGCCCGCTCGATCTCGGCCACGCTCACCTCGGACAGGCCGAGCGCGCCGACCTTGCCCTCGGCCTGGAACGCGGCCAGCGCCTCGAACTGCGCCTCGGCCGGCACCTGGGCGTCGATCCGGTGCAGTTGCAACAGGTCGATCTTGTCCACCTTCAGCCGGCGCAGGATCAACTCGACGGCCTGCCGCAGATACTCCGGTCGGCCGACGGCGGCCCACTGGTCCGGACCCTGCCGGGTGTTGCCGATCTTGGTCGCGATCTTCACCCCGTCGTAGGGGTGCAGCGCCTCGGCCAGGATCTCCTCGCTGACGTTCGGCCCGTACGCGTCGGCGGTGTCGATGAAGTCGACGCCGAGTTCGACCGCGCGGCGGACGACCTGCCGGGCCTGCTCACGGTCGGCCGGCTCGCCCCAGATGCCGGGGCCGGTGATCCGCATCGCACCGAAGCCGAGCCGCGTCACCGCGCCCAAGTCCTTGATCTCGAAGGTGCCGCTCTGGCGAGCGTCGGGTGTTGTTGTCTGCTGTTGATCAGTCACACCGGGCCGCAACTCATCCGCTAGGCCGCCCTATTCCCGACCGGTCACGATTAGGGTCGGCAGGGTGCGTCTGACAGACATCGCCGGCAAGATTCGGAGCCGCTTTCGCCGCCGGGTCACCGGCCTGGTGCTCAGCGGCGGCGGATCGCGGGCGGACTTCGAGCTGGGCGCGCTGCGCTACCTGTACGACGAGGTCGGCATCAACCCGCAGATCATGGTCGGGACCTCGGCCGGTTCGATCCTCGCCTCGATCCTGGCGCAGACCTCCGATGCCGCCGGTCAGCGCCGACTGCTCACCGAACTGACCGACGTCTGGCGGGCGATGCGCAGCAGCAACGAGATGTTCACCGCCAACGCCTGGTTCGACATCCTCAGCCAACGCGGCCTGGAATGGATGTCGCTGCAGAAACAGGAGCCCGGAGCGATCGGGCGGACCTTGCAGCGGGTCAGCCGCCGCTCCCCCGATCCGCGCGACCCGGACTCGGGCACCTCGGGAGGGCGGTCGCTCGGCATGGTCGAGGTGCTCAGCACCCTGCGCGAGGTCAGCCGGGTCCGGCCGCAACTGTCCAGCCTGATCCAGAGCATGACCAAGGAACGGTCGTTGTACCGGATCGGCCCGATCATGGACCGCCTGATCGACGGCGGCATCTTCGTCTCCTCCCGGATCCCCGACTCCGGAGTCCAGCTGCGGATCGCCACCGTCAGCCTGGAGACCGGTGAACTGCGGTACGTGACCGAGCAGGGCAGCATGGTCGACCGCCAGAACAACCCCTTCCCGTCCGGGGTCGGTCAGGACCGGCCGATCGATCTCGCCGACGCGATCATGGCTTCCTGCGCGATCCCGGCGGTCTTCGAACCCGTCCGCCTCGGCGGTGAGACCTACGTCGACGGCGGCGTTCGGGAGAACCTGCCGACCCGGATCGCGACCAAACGGCTCGGCGTCACCACCTGCTACGCGATCGTGGCCAATCCGCTCGGCGTGCCGGTCGAGACCAGCTATCAGAACGCGGATCTGTTGTCGGTCGCGATCAGGGCCACCGGCGACATCATGACCGACGAGGAGCTACGCGACGAGGTGGCCGGCGCGCACCGCGACGGCGCGATCCTGATCCAGCCGGAACTCAACCTGCACGACGTGCTCACCGTCGATCCCGGCCTGACCGCGATCTCGATCGACTACGGCTACGCCCGTGCCGCCGAAGCCGTACGCAAGGCACCGGCGGGCCAGTCCGACCTGGTACGCGAGCTGTTCGAGCTGCGCCGCGACATCTGGGAGCTGGAACGTACGTTGTTCGTCACCCCGGCCGACGTGCCGGCACTCGATCCGGACGCCACCGAAGCACACGCGCTGCGCTGGGTGATCGCGGCCCAGCAGGCGACACAACGTCCGGTTGTGGACCCGGAGCGGGCGCCCGAGCTGACCGAGTTGATCAAGCTCAAGCAGCGGCTTCGTGATCTTGTCGCCCGGGTCGACGCCGATCTGCTACCGCCCGAGGCACCGGACTGGTGGAAGGACTTCGAGCCGCACAACTTCGACGTGCCGATCCCGGCCGAGTGGAGCTGACAGCACCGATATCGCTGTCTACACAGGGATCCTTGCCGAATAGCACCCGCGCACCCTCGAAACCACCACCCGGCTTCCCGCGCACCGTCGGCGCTCCCGCGCACGTTGGAGCATGCGCGGGTGAACCATACCTGCGCGGGAACCGTACCGGTGTCGCCGTACCACGACCCCGGTTACCGAACGACGCCAGGACCTTCCAACGCAGAAGCGCCCGGGCGAAGTGACCGGTCCTCGGTCAGATCAGGTCCCAACCGCCGCGGTCGGCGACCACCTGGCGCAGTTCGGCGGACAGATCGTCGCCCGCAGCCAGCAGTTCGGGCAGCAGTTCGCGTTCGGTGGTGGTGGCGCGAAAGACCAGAGACACCGTCACATCGTGATCGGGAACGCGGCTGATCGCGATCGAATCACCCGCGCCGATCCGGCCCGGCTTGATCACTTTCAGGTACGCGCCCGGCCGGGCCACCAGAGTGAAGGTGCGCAGCCAGCCCTTCTCCCCCACCCGCCCACGGAAGGTCGAGCAAGGGATCCTCGGGCAGGTGACCTCGAGCTCGACCTGATCATCATCCGGGCTTCCGGGGTTCGGGCTTCCGGGATTGGGGCCGATCAGCCACCGCTCGCCGATCCGGGCCTGATTGACGTCGATCCCGACGGTGGTCAGATTCTCGCCGAAGAACCCGTTCGGCAGCTCGCGGCCGAGCCGCTGCTGCCAGCTGTCCAGGTCCTCCCGGGCGAACGAGTAGACCGCCTGATCGTCGCCGCCGTGGTTGGCCTTGTCACCGATGAAGTCGCCGACCAGCCCACTGCCCAACCCGCCATGCTTCGCGCCGGGTGCACGCACCTCGATCCGGCCGGCCACCGGCTGCTTGCCGATCCCGGTACTGAGGTTTTCCTTGTGGGGGTTGGGTTGTGGCCGTCCGACGTTGACGGTCTCGACGCGCTGCTCTCCGGTTCCGAACACCGGAACACCCTAATCGCCGAGTCGTCGGAATCTGGTGTCGTGATGTAGCGACCTTGCTCAAGGCGAACCACAACCGCCACGTTGCACCTCCCGCCGAGCGAAGCGAGGCCGGTTCCGCAGCGCAGCGGAGGAACCGCGGCGAGATGGCCGTGGAGGGTGAGCGGGGCGGGGGTGCGGGGCCCTCCGTGGGACGCCAGCGCAGATCGCGGCAGCGGCGCCCACCTCGACCGCGAATCAAGCCGCGTACGACGCGAGGTTGTCCTTCTGCAACGCGGCCGCGAGCCGCTTCATCTTCTTGGTGTCGACCACGTCCACCGACTGACCGTCGATCATCGAGGTGCCGGACACCGGCGCCTGCAGGGTGACCAGCGACCGTGAGGCGTCCTTCATCGACGCGGCCAGCCCGAGGATCGCCTCGTCGGTCAGACCGGAGTCGACCGTGACGTACTTGGCCAGCTTGGAGACGACGGCGGAAAGTTTGGCCGGGTTGGCCAGGACCGACGGGCCGGCGATCTTGGCCACCAACGCCTTGACCACCTTGCGCTGATTCGCTGCGCGGTCGAAGTCGCCGTCGGCCAGCGCATGCCGCTCCCGTACGAACCAGAGCGCCTTCTTGCCCGAGATGGTGATCTTGCCCTTCGGATAGTTGAAGCCGTGGGTGCTGAACGCCTGCGTGTTGTCGACGGTCACGCCGCCGACCGCCTCGGTCAGATCGGCGAATCCGGAGAAGTCGATCACCGCGGCATGGTCGATGGTGATACCGGTCAGCTCGTTGATCGTCTCGGCCACCAGTTCGGTGCCGCCGTAGGAGTACGCGGCATTGATCTTGTTGTCGCCGTGGCCGGGTATGTTCACCCACATGTCGCGGGGGAACGAGATCAGGTAGGCGTGCTTCCGGTCGGCGTCCAGATGCAGCAGCATGATCGTGTCGCTGCGTCCGTCGCCGGCCTTGCCCTCCAGGCTCTGCGACTGATCGCGACTGTCCGAGCCGAGCAGCAACACATCGACGGCCTTGCCCTTGTCCGGGTCGGTTGCGGTAGCCGAGTCAGATCCCCGGTTGGTCGCCTTGGGCAGGTCGACGGTCCGCTTCAGTTGGTCGAGTCCGTGGGTCAGCGACCAGGCTTCGTAGGAGCCGAATGCCACCACCGGAACCAGCGCGATCCCGCCGATCAGCAGCGCCCGCCGGCCGACTCTGCGGCCGTTGGACTGCTGCCCGTTCGACGGCTGACCAGCCAGGTGTCGCGGGTCGGTCGGGTGCTCAGCTGGGGATTTCACCCATCCTGTCTAATAGCCGGATGCACCCGGCGACCATTCAGCGCCCATGACTTTCCTGTGAATCGTCCGCGGGACTGAAGGTTCGGTGAAGGTGCGGTTTCCGCAGCATCAATCCTGTGACCTCGATCATGCTTGCGTTCTCGGATCGGCGTCACCGAAAACGCCGGGAAGTGTGCCTCAATCGGCCGGATAGACCTCGATCTCGGACGCCTTCAGGCTGGCCCACAGCCGATGGCCGTGATCGAGTCCCAGCTCGGCGACCGCGGCCGGGGTGATCTCGGCGATCATGGTCTGCCCGCCGGGCCGCGCGCCGATGATCAACTCGACCCGGACACTGTCCCCGATCGGTTCCAGGCCGTCGACCAGCACCGGCCAGACGTTGCGCGGACTGCCTTCGGGGCGTTCCCGCCAGAGCGCGACCGCGGCCGGTCGGAAGGCTGCGAACAACCGCCCCGACACCGTACGACCGGTGTTGATCATGGTCCCGTCGTCCAGCCGGACTCCATGATCAACACCGTCGCCGATCAGCAGGTTGAGGCCGACCAGCCGAGCGACATAGTCGGTACGCGGCCGGCCGGCGACCTGCTCCCGGGTCCCGGTCTGCACCACTTTCCCGTGCTCGATCACCACCAGCCGATCCGCGAGCACTGCGGCATCGGTCGGATCGTGGGTGATCACGATCGCCGCGCCCGGGAAGTCGGCCAGGTGCCGCCGCAGCTCACCGCGTACGGTCAACCGGGTGCGCGCATCGAGCGCGGCCAGCGGCTCGTCCAGCAACAACAATTCGGGGTCGGTCGCCAGCGCCCGGGCCAGTGCGACCCGCTGAGCCTGGCCGCCGGACAACTGCTGTGGCCGCAGCTCGGCGAGCTCTACGGCGTCCATCCGGGCCAGCCAGTGCTGGGCTCGGCGGCGACTGGCGGCACGACCCTCGCCGGTCGCGCGCAGCCCGAAGGCAACGTTGTCCAGCACGGTCAGATGCGGAAACAGCAGATAGTCCTGGAAGACCACCGCCACCGCTCGGCGATGGGCGGGCCGATGGCTGCCGGCGTCGTCCAGGATCCGGTCACCGAGGGTGATGGTGCCGGCGTCAGGTGGCAGCAGCCCGGCCAGCGTCCGCAGGGTGGTGGATTTGCCGGCGCCGTTCGGCCCGACCAGGGCGATCACCTCGCCCTCGGCGACGTCGAGCCGGAGGTCGAGGGTGAAGTCGCCCCGACGGACCCGGAAGTCGGCGTGCAGCCCCGGCACCCGGTCCCCTCGCTTCGTCACCATGAGCGCACCCAGCGGTCGCGAAGCACGGCCAGCACGGCGACCGAGACGGCCAGCAGCAGCACCGACAACAGCAGTGCGGCGTCCGGATCGGTCTGCAGCGCGAGATAGACCGCCAGCGGCATGGTCTGGGTGGTGCCGGGAAAGTTGCCGGCGAAGGTGATCGTGGCGCCGAATTCGCCCAGCGCACGAGCCCAGGCCAGTACGGCGCCGGAGGCGATTCCGGGTCCGATCAGCGGCACCGTGACCCGCCAGAACACCGTAACCGGCCGCGCCCCGAGCGTCTGCGCGGCATCCTCGTAGCGGCGATCGGCAGCCCGGAGTGCGCCCTCGACGGCCAGCACCAGGTACGGCAGTGCGACGAAGGCCTGGGCCAGCACCACTGCGTACGGGGTGAACGGGAAGGCGAAGCCGGTCAGCTCGTACAGCGGCCGGCCGATGATCCCCGACCGGCCCAACACGGTGAACAGGGCAACCCCGCCGACCACCGGCGGCAGCACCAGCGGCACCGTGATCACTGCCCTCAGCAGCGAGCGGAACCGGCCGCCGGGCCTGGCCAGCAGCCAGGCCAGCGGGACGCCGAGCAGCAACACCAGTGCGGTGGCGATGGTGGCGGTGATCAGCGACAACCGCAACGCCAGCCAGGCGTCGGCTCCGCGCAGGATCGAGCCGGCATCGGACCACGGAGCCCGGACCACCAACCCGATCAGCGGCAGCACCAGGAACGCGAGCCCGATCATGGCCGGGATCGCCAGCAGCACCGGAGGTCGACTGCCGGTCGCGGTCCTGGAGGTCATGATCGGTCGCCTCGTCAGTTGATCATGGTTTGCCGAAGCCGGCCGCCTGCAGCACCTGCTGGCCGGCGGCGGACCGGACGTACGCGACGAAGGCGGCCGCTCCGTCGGGATTCTTCGCGTCCTTGAGTGCGACCAGCGGGTACTGGTTCACCACCGACGACGCTTCGGGGAAGTCGATCCCGTGCACCTTGTCGCCGGCCGCCGCCACATCGGTCTTGTAGACCAGTGCCGCGTCCACCTCGTTCTGTTCGACCTTCTGCAACGCGGCCTTGACGTCGGTCTCGTAGCTCACCGGCTTCGGAGTGATCTTGGCGTCGGCGAAAACCTTCTGCGCTGCCGCTCCGCAGGGCACCTCCTTGGCACACAAGGCGGTCTTGTACTTGGGGTCGGCGAAGTCGGCCAGGCCGGTGACGTGTCCCGGGTTTCCTGCTGGCACAGCGATCTCGAGCGTGTTGGTCGCGAAGATCGCCGGTTTGGCGGACGCGTTGCCGGCGTCGGTCACCAGCTTCATCGTGCGTTCGTCGGCAGTGGCCAGCACGTCGGCGGGCGCACCCTGGTTGACCTCGGTGGCCAGGGTCGCACTGGAACCGAAGGAGAAGGTCACCGTGCTGCCCGGGTGAGCCTGCTCGAAATTCTTGCCGATGGTGCTGAACGACTCGGTCAGTGAGGCCGCCGCCAACACGGTGATCTTGCCGGTCACCGCCGACGCCGAGGTGCCGGCGGTCGGCCGGCCGGAGGCCGGTTGTTGATCACCGCATCCGGTGGCCGCGATCGCCAGCAGGACGCCCGCGATGATCATGATCATTTTCTGCAGGCGGCTGTTGATCATGCTGTTGCCGATCCACCTGCCGCTGATCGTGCCGGCGTTGAGCCCGCTGTTGTTGATCATTGCGGCACCTCGACCACGACCGTGGTGGCCTTGACCGCGGCCACCGCCAGCACTCCCGGCTCCAGCCCGAGATCATCGGCTGCCTCCGCCGACATCAGCGAGACGACCCGAAACGGGCCGCACTGCAGGTCGACCTGGGCCATCACCTCGTCCTTGACCACCCGGGTGACCAGCCCGGTGAAGCGATTGCGAGCACTGGTGGCCACCGGGTCGCCGCCGGTCGGTTCGGTCGCCACCTGTTGGGCCAGGCGGGCCAGTTCGGCTCCGTCGATCCGGGTCGGCCCGGGGCCGTCGACGACCTTCAACCGGCTCGACTCGATCCAACGGCGTACGGTGTCGTCGCTCACGCCCAGCAGACCGGCGGCCTGAGATATCCGATAGTGCGGCACAGATGGCACTCTATCGCCGCAATTGCGGATCAGTGGCCGCATTTCAACGACGGCTGCCAGACCCACTCCTAGCTGGAGTTGTCGTCGTCATCCTCGGCCCAGTCCACCGAGCGCACGCCCTCGACGCTGGCGATGGCGTCCAACAGGTCGCCGGGATCGGTGCCGCCCTCGGCCGCGATGAACACCGCGACGTAGCCCGGGTCGGTGCGATGTGAGCCGGTGCGCAGCCGGGAGATCCGCCACCTGCGCTGGGTGATCACCTCGACGATGTCGCGGAGCAGACCGTGGCCGTCGCGATACTCGATCTGCATCTCCGCCTCGCCCTTGCGGTGGCTGAGACGATGCAGCAGCGGACCCATCAAGATCACCAGGAAGTACGCGGCCGACACCACCCCGGCCAGCACGAACAGGCTGCCGCCGCAGGCCATCCCGATCGCGGCGGTCAGCCAGATCGACGCCGCGGTGGTCAGACCTCGTACCGCATCCGAACGGAAGACGATGATGCCGGCGCCGAGAAAGCCGATCCCGGACACGATCTGGGCGGCGACTCGGCTCGGATCCAGGCTGACGCCGTGGACGCCCAGCAGGTCGGCGAAACCGTACTTGGACACCAGCATGAACAGCGCGGATCCCAACCCCACCAGGGCATGCGTGCGAACGCCCGCCTGTTTGCCGCGCACCTGCCGTTCGAAGCCGATCGCCAGCGACAGCAGCAGCGCGGCGCCGAGCTCCGGCAACCGCTCGAGCTGCAGATCCCACTGCAGGTTGGTCTGCAGCAAGATCAAATGAGCCGTATCCATCAACACCTCCGTCAGCGAACCAACCTATTCGGTACCCGGCGGGTGGTGGTCGAACCCGGCCGGTGCGCCGTCCGGCTGCGGGCCGGATGGCGTACGGTGCCGCGCAGGTCAGCAGGGGATTTTCATGATCAAGGAGTGATCAACACCGTGAGCAGGCTCGCAGCACCGGCCACCGCGACGATCGAGATCGACACTCGGCATCCGGTTGGTGTCATCGACGACAACATCTACGGGCACTTCCTGGAGTCGGCGTTCTTCGGCAACATCGAGGGCGGCGTGCTGGACGAAGGATCCGGGTTGTCGATCAAGGAGCCCGGACTGCTGCAGGGATTGCGGGCCGACGTGCTCGAGCTCTGCCGGGAGCTGATGCCGGGCCCGATCCGCTGGCCGGGCGGGAACTTCACCTCCGGCTATCACTGGACCGACGGCATCGGGCCGCGCAACCACCGGCCGACCCGGCTGGAGCTGGCCTGGGGCGGTCGGGAGAGCAACCGCTTCGGCACCGACGAGTTCCTGGCCTGGTGCGAGGCTGTCGGCGGCCGACCCTATCTCGCGCACAGCGCCCGGGACGTCGAAGAGGCAGTGCGCTGGGTGGAATACACCAACGCCGCCGCCGGCAGCACCACGCTGGCCCGAGCCCGCGAGCGCAACGGTCGCAGCGCACCGTGGCGGGTGCGTTACTGGGGCGTCGGTAACGAGGTGTACGGACCCTGGCAGCTGGGCCATCGCAGTGCCGAGGCGTACGCCCGGGACGCTCGCGAGCACGCCGGATTCATGAAGGCGGTCGATCCGTCGATCATCACCATCGGGGTCGGGATTCCGCCGTACCAGCAGGAATGTCAGGAGGAGTGGACGCGGCCGTTGCTGCAGCGGGCCGGTCGGCAGCTGGATCTGCTCTCGCTGCATCTGTACGGTGCCAACGCCGGTCTCTACCTGGCCGACGACTACGACGACACGCTCTCCCAGAGCGTGCACTTCGAGAACGAGCTGCAGTCCTACTCGCGGCTGGTCGCCGAGTTGGCCGATCAGGCCGGTCTCGACCGGCCGCCTGGCCTGGTGATGGACGAATGGAACATCCGGCATGTCGAGCCCGCGGGATGGCCCCAGCCGCAGCCGGGTGCCGACGGCGGCACCGCGCCCCGCGACCTTCCCTCGACCGACGCCCCTGCCGCCAATGGCGACGGCTATCGGGTGAATCGGTGGAGTCCGCGCACGCTGACCGATGCGCTGTTCTACGCCGGAGTGTTCAACGCCGTGCACCGAACCGCCGGACTACCGGCACCGTTCGCGATGGCCAACGCGGTCAACCTGGTCAACGCCAACGGGATCGTGGTGGCCCGGCCGGGCGGCGCCGTACGCAGCACCGCGTTCTGGGTGTGGAAGCTCTATCGGGAGCAGACCGGGCGCACTGCTTTGACCGCTCGGGTCAACGGGCCGGCACGCACCGGCGCGATCCGGCACGGCGACGTACGCGACAAGCACGGCGACTTCCTCACCAGCCCGGGCACCATCGCCGACCTGGACGTGTCGGCGACCCTGGCCGCCGACGGCAGCCTCCGGCTCGCGGTGATCAACCGCCACCGCAGCCGCCCCAGCACCGCGAAGTTGATCTTGGACGGAGCCGCCGACGGGCCGCGGACCGCGCGGATTCACTGCCTGGGCGGCGATCTGGACGACCCGTCGACCGCGAACACCCTTGACCGCCCGGACGCGGTCGCGGCACGGGATCACGGCGAGGTCGAGGCGGTCGACGGCGGCTGGACCTTCCCGCCGCACTCGCTGTCGATCCTGACCCTGTCCCGCTGACGACCCGCCACCCACGTTCCCGCGCACCGGCGGCGCTGCCGCGCAAGTTCCAACCTCCGCGGGAGCACCGGGAGTGCGCGGGAGCGCTGGTAGCGGGCCGGATAGTCTGGCGCCGACTGGTGCGGTTCGTACCGGGCAACGACCTATCTCTCGCGGGAGCTATCCGGGCATGTGCGGCATCGTCGGCATCGTTTCCTCCGAACCTGCCAACCAGCAGCTCTACGATGCCCTGCTGATGCTGCAGCACCGCGGCCAGGACGCCACCGGGATCGTCACCGCCGACGGGCCGACGTTCCATCTGTCCAAGGCCCGCGGTCAGGTGCGGGAGGCGTTCCGGACCCGGGACATGCGCTCGCTGCTCGGCAACCTCGGCCTCGGCCACGTCCGCTACACCACCCAGGGTGATGCCGCCAACGAGCGGGAGGTGCAGCCGTTCTACGTCAACGCTCCGTACGGGATCAGCTTGATCCACAACGGCAACCTGACCAATGCCCGGCAGTTGGCCGATGATCTGTTTCACATCGACCGCCGGCACATGAACTCCACCAGCGACACCGAGATGCTGTTGAACGTGCTGGCCACCGAACTGCAGAAGCAGATCAGTGGGATCGAATTGGAACCGGAGCAGATCTTCGCGGCGGTCCGGCAGACGCATCAGCGACTGCAGGGCTCGTACGCGGTGATCAGCCTGATCGCCGGCTACGGGCTGCTGGCGTTCCGGGATCCGTACGGGATTCGGCCGTTGATCTTGGGCCGGCGCGAAACTGATCATGGAACCGACTGGATCGTCTGTTCGGAATCGGTGGCCGCAGAGGGTTCCGGCTTCGAGGTGGTGCGTGAGGTCGAGCCGGGCGAAGCGATCTTCATCAGCGAGTCCGGGGAGTTGATCGCCCGCCAGTGCGCCGCACAAACGAAACTTGTACCCTGCGCCTTCGAGTACATCTACCTGGCGCGACCGGACTCGATCATGAACGGCATCTCGGTGTACGAGGCGCGGTTGCGGATGGGCGATCGGCTGGCGGCGAGGATCCGACAGCAGGCGCCGGCCGGTGACATCGACGTGGTGATGTGCGTGCCGGAGTCGTCGCGGCCGGCGGCGATGCAGGTCGCGCGCAATCTCGGCATCGAGTATCGGGAAGGGTTCTACAAGAACGTCTATGTCGGCCGGACGTTCATCATGCCCGGGCAGGCGACCCGGCGGCGCAGCGTACGGCAGAAGCTGAACCCGATCAGTTCGGAGTTCAAGGGCAAGAACGTGTTGATCATCGAGGACTCGATCGTCCGCGGCACCACCTCGTCGCAGATCATCGAGCTCGCCCGGGCCAGTGGCGCCAACTCGGTTTCCTTCGCCTCCGCCGCGCCGCCGATCCGTTTTCCCAACGTGTACGGGATCAACATGCCCTCGCCGGACGAGTTGCTGGCCCACGATCGCAGCGTGGACGAGATCAACCAACTGCTCGGCGCCGACCGGTTGATCTACGCCGAGGTGTCCGATCTGATCGCTGCTGTCACCGACGGTTCACCGGTAGATGATCTTGAAGTCAGTTGCTTCACCGGCAACTACGTCACCGGCACCGTCACCCAGGAATACCTCGACTGGGTCCGCACCAACCAACTCTCCTGATCGCCCCCAAAGACCCGTCAAAGGGTCCTGAGCCCGTCGAAGGGCAATGAACTCCAACGGACCAACCTCGGACCAGACCCAAGCACCTCCACACCCCGCCAGCGACTGACCGGCGTACGACGACCACCCGGCCCCGCGGATCCCAGGAGGCTCCGCACCAGTACGGCCGGCTATGGGTGCCGAACCTCCTCGGATCCAGGGCGACGTGCCTACGAGAAGGTCCGGTCCGATCAGTGCTACCCGCCGTGGGACAACTTGACTCAATCTCGATTCGATGCGCCGAGGAGATCACCCGTCCGAGGTCAACGGTCGGTGGCGGACGCACTGCTCGTACCGGTCGACGCCGGTTCGACGTGGCGGCGATGATCATGGGGCACCAAGGGCACCGCGGCGGCCGGGCACAACGCCACCAGCGCGAAGGCGGCGGGGTAGCCGACCAGACCGATCAGACCGCCGACGACCGGCGCGACGGCCGATGCGGCCAGAAATTGGGCGGTGTTCTGGGTGCCGAGCGCCCGCCCGGACCAGAAGGGACCGGCGACCTCGGCGATCGCGGTGAACGCCAAGCCGTTGTCGGCAACGGTGATCACCGAGGCGACCACCATGATCACCACCGCCCACGGCGAGTGAAGTTGATCAAGGAGCGCGAGCAGGCCCATGGTCAGGGCCGCCGCGATCGCAACCCAGCGCAGCGGGCGCATCCGGCTGCGTACCAGATCGGACAGCTGACCCGCACCGATCCGGCCGATGGCACCGAGGAACTGAGTGCCGGCCACCAGCAGCCCTGCCGTCCCGGCCGCCCAGCCGCGGTCGGCGACCAGCCATACCAGCATGAACGTCCAGACGGTGAACTGCGGCACCACCAACAGCACCGAGACCGCATGCACGCGCCACAGAAAACTGCTGCCACGGTAGGGATTGCGCAGGTGCCCGGCCTGATCGGCGGCAGTGCGCGACGGCCGTGGCGGATCGATCACCACGATCACGGTGCACAGCACGGCGACCAGCGCCAGGGCGGCGGCCAGCCAGAGTGCCGCACCCAGCCCGTGCCGCTCGGCCAGCACCGGTACGGTCAGCGCGGCGATCCCGACCCCCAACGGCTGCGCCATCTGCCGGATGCCCATCGCCAAGCCGCGCCGATGGGCCGGGAACCAACCGACCACGATTCGGCCGCTGGCCACGTTCGAACTGGCCGCAGCCATCCCGCCCAGCCCGAGGAAGACACCCAGCCCGACCAGCCGACCCGTACTGATCGACGTCGCGCCTACCGTGGGCCCGACCGCGCCCGTACTGCCGATCAGTGCCGCCGCAACTGCGGCCGCAGCGGTCAGCCCCAGTCCGATCATCAGTGCGCGGCGTTCCCCGAAACGATCGACGAACGCGCCCCATGCAACCAGCGTCAGCATGATGCCGATGGTGGGCGCTGCGACCAGCGCGCCGGCTTGACTGAGGCTCAGCCCCAGCCGGTTGAGCTCGGGAATGAGAAAGGCCGCACCGTGCACGAAGTACGCGCTGACCGCCTGGTCGAGCAACCCGACCCCGAGCATCACCCAACGACGTGAGCTGCCCGGATCCGCGCGTCTTATATTCTGATACGCCCGTCTCATACCGCAATACTCGCATCTCGGCGAGCAGCTCGCAGCTCCCCGACCGCGCACTGAGACCCGCACTCCCGCACCGCTCACAGCATCACGCACCGGCTGCAACCGGTGCGGCTGGCGGCAACTGGTGCGGGAAGGGGCGAGGCCGGGGAACGGGCGCGGGTCATCTGCGGAGACGGGCTCCGAGTTCGAGCGCGCGCCGAATTCTCGCGACCAGCCGCTCCGGATGGAACAGGTCGTCCCACACCCAGCGGACGACGATGTAGCCCAGCTCGCGCAGCCGGTCCTCACGCTGCTTCTCACGGAACACGGCGTCACCGGCGACCTCCCCCGGCCGCAGCAATCTTCCGTACTTGATCTCGCCGTCGAACTCGCCGATGACCTTCATGTCCTCCCAGCAGAAGTCGACCTCGGCGTGGAAACCGTCCGGCCCGTCGAACGCGACCTGCAGTTCGGGCAGCGGAAGCCCGTGCTCGATCATGACCACTCGGCTGAGCGACTCCCCGTAGCTCTGGCTTCGTGCATCGATCACGCTGGCAGCTCGCCGAGCGGTGCGAATGCCCCGACGCCGCTTGGCCTGCTCCAGTTGCTCGACGACGGCTCGCGGATCCATTCCGCGCCGGAGTGCGGCATCCCCTGCCGCCACCGCTTCGGAGAGTCGTACGGTGCGAGCGAGATCAACAAACGTACGGTCCAGACTCGTCACCCGCAGCCCGTCGATGACAACCGCCTCGGGACCGGCGATCGGCGCGACGTGAACGTGCACACCGGTTCGGATTCGTCCGCTGCAGTTGCGATTCCTGGTCAGGTGGACCAGCTGCATCGCGGCCCGCGGGACCGGCAACTGATGGATCACCGCCGCCGAGCCGAAGCTGATCACCGAATCCGACTCCGCCAGCTGAAAGGTCGCCTCGACGAGCAGCCGGTGATACTGCTCGGCGGTCAGCTGCTCGGCCGTGAAGTACGCTCCCCGCCGCAGGTGTCGCAGTTCGCCGGTGCGGCTCATGCTCCGCAGTTCGCCGTGTTCCAGCCCGGCCATGATCAGGTCGCGGGCCAACAATGGTTTGCTCACACCCACACATTGCGAATTTCGGCGCCGCTGTGTCCGCCCCGATTCGCCGGCTGTGGATAACTTCCCGCCTGTGGATACGGACCCGCGCCCGCAGGCCCACTCGCGCACCAGGTGCAGCACCCCGCACCGGCTGCACCTGGTGCGGGGTGCTGCACCTGGTGCGGGAAGGGCGAGGCCCGGGGCACGGGTCGGGCTGGGAACGGCGGAGGGGCGGGCCCGGGTGGGCCCGCCCCTCCGGCGTTCTCAGTCGATCAGCGGTAGTCGCCGCCGATGTCGAACTCCTCCAGCGGGACCGCAGCGCCGCTGCCGGTGCCGAAGTCGTAGTCGAACGGGTCGTAGCCGACCATCGAGTACGCCTGCGCACGCGCCTCCGCGGTGGGCTCCACCCGGATGTTGCGGTAGCGCTCCAGGCCGGTGCCGGCCGGGATCAGCTTGCCGAGGATGACGTTCTCCTTCAGACCGACCAGCGAGTCGGACTTGCCGTGGATCGCGGCGTCGGTGAGCACCTTGGTGGTCTCCTGGAAGGAGGCCGCCGACAGCCACGACTCGGTCGCCAGCGACGCCTTGGTGATGCCCATCAGCACCGGACGACCGGAAGCCGGCGTCCCGCCCTCGGCAACCACCTTGCGGTTGGCAGCCTCGTACGACGGACGGTCGACCAGGTCGCCGGCCAGCAGCTCGGAGTCGCCGGACTCGATCACCGTCACCCGGCGCAGCATCTGCCGGATGATGATCTCGATGTGCTTCTCGTGGATCTCCGCACCCTGCGTGCGGTACACGGTCTGCACCTCTTCCACCAGGTGCTCCTGCACCTTGCGGACACCGAGGATGCGCAGCACGTCCTGAGGATCCGGCGTACCTGCGGTCAGCTGCTGCCCGACCTCGACATGATCACCCTCGTCGACCAGCATCCGCACCCGGCGGCTGACCGCGATCTCGATCTTGTCCGACCCGTCGTCGGGGGTGATGATCAACTTCCGCGAACGATCACCGTCCTCGACCTCGATCCGGCCGGCGGTCTCGGCGATCGGCGCCTTGCCCTTCGGGGTACGAGCCTCGAACAACTCGACCACACGCGGCAGACCCTGGGTGATGTCATCACCCGCGACACCACCGGTGTGGAAGGTCCGCATGGTCAGCTGGGTCCCCGGCTCACCGATGGACTGGGCCGCGACGATACCGACAGCCTCGCCGACGTCGACCAGCTTGCCGCTGGCCAGCGACCTGCCGTAGCACATGGCGCAGGTGCCGGTGGCGGCCTCACAGGTGAGGACGCTGCGCACCTTGACCGTGTTGATGCCGTTCTCGATCAGCAGCTTGATGTTGACGTCACCAAGATCAACTCCGGCCGGCAGCAGCACGTTGCCGTCGGAGTCCAGTACGTCGACAGCCAGCGTCCGGGCGTACACCGCGGTCTCGACGTGCTCGTCGGCGACCAGCTTGCCGTTCTCCTCGATCGCGATGATCTTGTTCAGACCCCGCTCGGTGCCGCAATCCTCCTCGCGGATGATCACGTCCTGGCTGACGTCCACCAGACGCCGGGTCAGGTAACCCGAGTCGGCGGTCCGCAGCGCGGTGTCGGCCTGGCCCTTACGACCACCGTGAGTGGAGTTGAAGTACTCCAACACGGTCAGACCCTCACGGAAGTTGGACTTGATCGGCCGGGCGATGATCTCGCCCTTCGGGTTCACCACCAGGCCACGCATGGCGGCGATCTGCCGCATCTGCACCATGTTTCCGCGAGCACCCGAGTGCACCATCATGTAGATCGGGTTGGTCTTGGAGAAGTTCTTCTCCATGGCCTGCCCGAGCACGCTGGTGGCGTCGGTCCAGATCTCGATCAGTTCCTGGCGCCGCTCGTCCTCGGTGATCAGGCCGCGGTCGTACTGGGTGTCGACCTTCTCCGCCCGAGCCTCGTAGTCGGACAGGATCTCGACCTTGTCGGCCGGGGTGGAGACGTCACCGATGGACACGGTGACACCGGACCGGGTGGCCCAGTGGAAGCCGAGTTCCTTCAGGTTGTCCAGGCAGGTCGCCACCTCGGACTTCGGGTAGCGCTCGGCCAGATCGTTGACGATCGCGCCCAGCTGCTTCTTGCCCACCTCGCCGTTGACGAACGGGTAGTCGTCCGGCAGCGCCTCGTTGAACAGCGCCCGGCCGAGTGTGGTGTCCAGCAGGATGGTGCCGTCGGGGCGCAGCTCGGCTCCGGCCGGCGGAACGATGTCCCGCATCCGGATCTTCACCGGCGCCTGGACTGCGATCTCGTGCAGGTCGAAGGCCATCTGCGCCTCGGCCACCGAACCGAACACCCGACCGGCGCCCTCGACGTCGTCGCGGTCCATGGTCAGGTAGTAGCCGCCGATGATCATGTCCTGGGTCGGCATGGTCACCGGACGTCCGTCGGCCGGCTTCAGGATGTTGTTGGTCGACAACATCAGGATCCGGGCCTCGGCCTGGGCCTCCGCGCTCAGCGGCAGGTGTACGGCCATCTGGTCACCGTCGAAGTCGGCGTTGAACGCCGTACACACCAACGGGTGGATCTGAATGGCCTTGCCCTCGATCAGCTGCGGCTCGAACGCCTGGATGCCCAGCCGGTGCAGGGTCGGTGCGCGGTTCAGCAGCACCGGATGCTCGGCGATGACCTCTTCTAGGACGTCCCAGACGACCGGTCGCTGACGCTCCACCATCCGCTTGGCGGACTTGATGTTCTGCGCGTGGTTCAGGTCGTCCAGCCGCTTCATCACGAACGGCTTGAACAGCTCCAGCGCCATCGCCTTCGGCAGACCGCACTGGTGCAGCTTCAGCTGCGGGCCGACCACGATGACCGAACGGCCGGAGTAGTCGACGCGCTTGCCGAGCAGGTTCTGCCGGAACCGGCCCTGCTTGCCCTTGAGCATGTCCGAGATCGACTTCAGCGGACGGTTGCCCGGCCCGGTGACCGGACGGCCGCGGCGGCCGTTGTCGAACAGCGAGTCGACGGCCTCCTGCAGCATCCGCTTCTCGTTGTTGACGATGATCTCGGGCGCACCAAGATCAAGAAGCCGCTTCAGCCGGTTGTTCCGGTTGATCACCCTGCGGTACAGATCGTTCAGGTCAGAGGTGGCGAACCGGCCACCGTCGAGCTGAACCATCGGCCGCAGATCCGGCGGGATGACCGGGACGCAGTCCAGCACCATCGCGTCGGCCGCGTTGCGGGTCGACAGGAACGCCGACACCACCTTCAGCCGCTTCAGGGCGCGGGTCTTGCGCTGGCCCTTGCCGGTCTGAATGGTCTCGCGCAGGTTGGCCGCCTCGGCGTGCAGGTCGAAGGTCTGCAGGCGCTTCTGGATCGCGTCGGCACCCATCGAGCCCTCGAAGTACTTGCCGAACCGGTTCTTCATCTCCCGGTAGAGGATCTCGTCGCCCTCGAGGTCTTGGACCTTGAGGTTCTTGAACCGGGTCCAGACCGCGTCCAGCCGGTCCAGCTCACGCTGGGCCCGGTCGCGCAGCTGCTTGACCTCACGCTCGGCACCCTCACGGACCTTGCGCTTGACGTCGGACTTGGCGCCCTCGGCCTCGAGCTGGGCCATGTCGGTTTCGAGCTTCTTCATCCGGGTCTCGATGTCTGAGTCCCGGCGGCCCTCGAGCTGCTTGCGCTCGGTGTCGATCTTGGCCTCCAGCGACGACAGGTCGCGGTGCCGCGCCTCGTCGTCGACCGAGGTGATCATGTACGCCGCGAAGTAGATGACCTTCTCCAGGTCCTTCGGGGCGATGTCCAGCAGGTAGCCCAGGCGGCTCGGAACACCCTTGAAGTACCAGATGTGGGTGACCGGGGCGGCCAGTTCGATGTGGCCCATCCGCTCGCGGCGGACCTTGGAACGGGTCACCTCGACGCCGCAGCGCTCACAGATGATGCCCTTGAAGCGGACCCGCTTGTACTTGCCGCAGTAGCACTCCCAGTCCCGGGTGGGACCGAAGATCTTCTCGCAGAACAGCCCGTCCCGCTCCGGCTTCAGGGTGCGGTAGTTGATGGTCTCCGGCTTCTTGACCTCGCCGAACGACCAGGCCCGGATCTCGTCGGCGCTGGCCAGACCGATCCGGATCGTGTCGAAGAAGTTCACATCGAGCACAGTGTCTGTCTCTCTTATCTCTAAATCACTGAGGAAGTTGTTGGCTCTTGGGACTGACCCCTGCCCGTCTTGTCAGTGCGTGGTTTGGCTATAGCCACACCAGCGACTGACAAGTCGGCTTGGTGGTCAGACTTCTTCGACTCCGAGGTCGGCGCCGGGACGGCGCGACAGGTCGATACCGAACTCGTCGGAGGCGCGGTAGGTGTCCTCATCGGAATCCCGCAGCTCCACCTCGGTCCCGTCGGAGCTCAGCACCTCGACATTCAGGCAGAGGGACTTCATCTCCTTCACCAGCACCTTGAACGACTCGGGGATGCCCGGTTCGGGGATGTTCTCGCCCTTGACGATGGCCTCGTACACCTTGACCCGGCCCGGGATGTCGTCGGACTTGATGGTCAGCAGCTCCTGCAGAGCCCAGGCAGCGCCGTACGCCTCCAGGGCCCAGACCTCCATCTCGCCGAACCGCTGGCCACCGAACTGCGCCTTACCACCGAGCGGCTGCTGGGTGATCATCGAGTACGGGCCGGTCGAGCGAGCGTGGATCTTGTCGTCGACCAGGTGGTGCAGCTTCAACATGTAGATGTAGCCGACACCCACCGGATCCGGGAACGGCTCACCGGAGCGGCCGTCGAACAGCCGCGCCTTGCCGTCGGAGTTGACCATCCGATTGCCGTCCTGGTTGGGCAGCGTGTGCCCGAGCAGACCGGTGATCTCGCCCTCGGTCGCGCCGTCGAACACCGGCGTCGCCAACCGGGAATCACCCGGCACGTGGGTCAGACCGACCGAACGCAGCCGCTCGGCCCAGGGCTCGTCGACGCCCTCGACGTCCCAGCCCTGCTTGCCGACCCAACCGAGGTGGGTCTCCAGCACCTGACCGACGTTCATCCGGCTCGGCACGCCCATCGGGTTCAGGATGATATCGACCGGGGTCCCATCCTCCAGGAACGGCATGTCCTCGCTCGGCAGGATCTTGGAGATGACGCCCTTGTTGCCGTGCCGGCCGGCGAGCTTGTCGCCGTCCTGGATCTTCCGCTTCTGGGCCACGTACACCCGGACCAGCTGGTTGACGCCCGGGGACAACTCGTCGTCGGACTCGCGGTCGAAGACGCGCACACCGATCACGGTGCCGGACTCGCCGTGCGGGACCTTCAGCGAGGTGTCGCGGACCTCACGGGCCTTCTCACCGAAGATCGCCCGCAGCAGTCGCTCCTCCGGCGTCAGCTCGGTCTCGCCCTTCGGGGTGACCTTGCCGACCAGGATGTCGCCGGTGCCGACCTCGGCACCGATCCGGACGATGCCGCGCTCATCCAGGTCGGCCAGCATCTCCTCGCTGACGTTCGGGATGTCGCGGGTGATCTCCTCGGCACCGAGCTTGGTGTCGCGGGCGTCGACCTCGTGCTCCTCGATGTGGATCGAGGTGAGGACGTCGTCCTGGACCAGCCGCTGGTTGAGGATGATCGCGTCCTCGTAGTTCAGACCCTCCCAGGGCATGAAGGCGACCAGCAGGTTGCGGCCCAGCGACATCTCGCCACCGTCGGTGCAGGGACCGTCGGCGATCGGCGTACCGACCTCGACCCGCTGACCGGCGGAGACCAGCGGACGCTGGTTGATGCAGGTGCCGTGGTTGGACCGCTGGAACTTCTCCAGCTTGTAGACCCGGTAGTTGCCGTCGTCCTGCGCGACCTCGACCAGGTCGGCGGTGACGGACTGGACCACACCGGCGGCCTTCGCCGTGGTGACGTCGGCCGCGTCGACCGCACCGCGGTACTCCATCCCGGTGCCGACGAACGGCGCCTCAGACTTGACCAGCGGCACCGCCTGGCGCTGCATGTTGGAGCCCATCAACGCACGGGAGGCGTCGTCGTGCTCCAGGAACGGGATCATCGCGGTGGCCACCGAGACCATCTGCCGCGGCGAGACGTCGATGTAATCGACCTCGTCGGCCTTGATCTCGTCGGTGTCGCCGTGCCGCTTGCGGACCAGCACCCGCTCCTCAAGGAACTTGCCGTTCTCGTCCACCTTGGCGTTGGCCTGGGCGACGTCGAAACGATCTTCCTCGTCGGCGGTCAGGTAGTCGATCTGGTCGGTAACCACGCCGTCGACGACCTTGCGGTACGGGGTCTCGATGAAGCCGAAGGCGTTCACCCGGGCGAAGGAGGCGAGCGAGCCGATCAGGCCAATGTTCGGGCCTTCCGGGGTCTCGATCGGGCACATCCGGCCGTAGTGCGAGGTGTGCACGTCACGGACCTCCATGCCGGCCCGGTCACGGGACAGACCACCCGGACCCAGCGCCGACAACCGGCGCTTGTGGGTCAACCCGGCCAGCGGGTTGGTGTCGTCCATGAACTGGGACAGCTGGGAGGTGCCGAAGAACTCCCGCAGCGCCGCGGTCACCGGGCGGACGTTGATCAACGTCTGCGGGGTGATGGCCTCGACGTCCTGGGTGGTCATCCGGTCTCGGACAACGCGCTCCATCCGGGACAGACCGGTACGCAGCTGGTTCTGCACCAGCTCGCCGACGGTCCGCAGCCGGCGGTTGCCGAAGTGATCGATGTCGTCCTCTTCGACCACCAGTTCGCTGCCGTCGGCCGCGGGTAGGGTCTCCTTGCCCTCGTGCAGCGCGACCACGAACTTGATGGTGGCGACGATGTCGTCGATGGTCAGCACCTGCTGGTCGAACGGCAGCCCGACGCCCAGCTTCTTGTTGATCTTGTACCGACCGACCTTGGCCAGGTCGTACCGCTTCGGATTGAAGTAGTAGTTCTCCAGCAGGGTCTGGGCGGCCTCGCGGGTCGGCGGCTCGCCCGGACGGAGCTTGCGGTAGATGTCCAGCAGCGCCTCGTCCTGGGTGGAGGTGTGGTCCTTCTCCAGGGTGAGCCGCATGGACTCGTACTCGCCGAACTCCTCCAGGATCTGCGCGTCGGTCCAGCCGAGCGCCTTCAGCAGCACGGTGACGTTCTGCTTGCGCTTGCGGTCCAGCCGGACACCGACGGTGTCGCGCTTGTCGATCTCGAACTCCAGCCAGGCACCCCGGGACGGGATGATCTTGGCGGTGAAAATCTCCTTGTCGGAGGTCTTGTCCGGGGTCTGCTCGAAGTAGACACCCGGGGACCGGACGAGCTGGGACACCACGACACGCTCGGTGCCGTTGACGATGAAGGTCCCCTTGTCCGTCATCAGCGGGAAATCACCGATGAAGACGGTCTGGCTCTTGATCTCACCGGTCTCGTTGTTCATGAACTCGGCGGTCACGAAGAGGGATGCGGCGTAGTTGACGTCGCGCTCCTTGCACTCCTCCACCGAGTACTTCGGCGGCTCGAAGCGGTAGTCGCGGAACGACAGCGACATGGTCTGGGAGAAGTCCTCGATCGGGGACAGCTCCTCGAAGACCTCTTCGAGACCGGACTTGGTGTTGACGTCGGTACGTCCTGCGGCCAGATCCGCCTCGACGCGTGCCTTCCACACGTCGTTTCCGACCAGCCAGTCGAAGGACCGGGTCTGCAGATCCAGCAGATTCGGAACTTCGAGCGGTTCGTCGATCTTGGCGAATGAGATGCGGCCGGAAGCCGAGATTGGCGACTTCTTGGAGTGGGATGAGGCAGTGCGCGAGGCGGCCAAGAGTGGTCCTTCCGAGGGCTCGCGGGCGGTTCCGTGTGGTTGCGTCTATTCACTTGAGTACGCGTCTGGCAGGCCTTCGCTTGTCAAGCAGGCCAAACGCCCACCGGGCACCCGCTCCAGCAGCGGTTCGGGCCACCCGAACCCACGCACGACAAACGACCCGAGTCAAGTGAAACGGGTTGACGAAAAGCATGGGCAAGATGACAGACTACAACGACGGCCGCGGATTGTAAACCCCGCAGGGCGCGCGCCACCAGAACCGACCGGGCCGAGTCCCCCTGACCGGCCCCGAGACCTCCCCGGACGGAGTTGCCTCGCGGTTTAACGGCAGGAAGCTTACTCAGCGAGGTTGCACCCGCAAGCGACGCGCGGAAGATTGCCGCGTCCCGGCTGATGCGAGCGCGCCGGATCCTCGGCACTGGGGATGGGCGCGCGGTAAGAACGTCGGACGGGTTGACCCGAACCCCCACGAATGGGCGGTTTGAGCTCATCCCGCCCGACGTTCTTACCGACCCGCGCACAGGCGTCGCTTCCCATGCCGGTGAACGGGCAGCTATGATCCCGTCGTGTATAGGGATTATCGAAATCTCGATCTGATAAATAGGTCATCCCGATGATCAATCTGGCGCACCTGCGCGCCTTCCATGCGGTTGCCGAGGCGGGCAGCTTCACCGCCGCTGCCCGGCAGCTGCAGATCAGCCAACCCACGCTGTCGGAGCAGGTCCGGGCGCTGGAGAACCGCTACCAGGTGATGCTGTTCGACCGCAGCGGGCGGACCGCACGACTGACTCGACTGGGCCGCGACCTGTACGAGGTCACCGGCCGACTCGCCCGCGCCGAGGCCGCGGCCGAACGACTGCTCTCGGACTCGGCCGAGCTCCGATCCGGCGAGTTGCGGATCGCCGCCGACGCGCCCGTGCACGCGATGCCGCTGTTCGCCGAATTGGAACGCCGGCACCCGGGGCTGCGGGTGAGCCTGAGCTCGGGCAACTCGGAGAAGGTGATGGCCGACCTGCTGGAGCACGAGGCCGACGTCGCCATCACCGCCGATCCGGGCTCGCACCCCGGGATCTGTGCCGAGCCGCTGATGCGCAACGACCTGGTCGCCGTCGTCCCGTCGGATCACCGCTTCGCCGACCGGGACGCGATCACCGGTGAGGAACTCGTCGGCGAACGACTGATCCTGCGCGAACCGCAGTCGATGACCCGACGCCGGCTCGCCCAGGCCCTGGCCGCGGTGCACCTCGAACCGGCCGACGTGGTCACCGTGGACAGTCGCGAGGCCGTGCACGTCGCCGTACGCGAGGGGCTGGGAGTCGGCGTCAGCGCCGTACGGGAGGTCCCCGACGATCCCCGCATCGTCGCCGTTCAGGTCAGCGGCATCGACCTCTCCCTGACCCAATACCTGGCCTGCGCGCGGGACCTGCGTGAGCGGCAGCCGATCCGCACCGTCTTCGAGATCGCCCACCGCGTGATCGGCGACCCTCGATCCACGGCACCCACCAGCCAGTCGGCATGAACCAACCAAGCAGCACGACGAGAGAAGAGGAATCGCAGATGACTTCGACCCAGCAGGACCAACTCGCCGCGAACGAGGCTCGGCCGTCCGACGGTCCGAGCACCCGACACGTGTTGGTGATCGGCATCGACGGTGTCCGCTACGACACGCTGCGCCGACTGCCGACACCCGGCATCGACGCCATCGCCGAGGCAGGCTTCCTTGCGCCGGTACGGGTCAACGAGGCCGGGCCGACCATCTCCGGGCCGAGCTGGGCGACCATCTTCACCGGGGTGCTGGCCGACCGGCACCTGATCTTCGACAACGACTTCACCGGCCATCGGCTGCAGGACTTCCCGGATCTGATCAAGCTGGCGCAGCGGGAGCGGCCCGGCCTGCCGGCCTTCGCGGGGCCAGTTGGACCCCGTTGGTGGACCACGTCAGTGGCGGGCCGATGTTCGCCGACGGCGGCTTCGTACCCGTTCCGTCGACCGACGGTGAATCGCCGGAGGGCCTGGACGCGCTGGACGAGCAGGTCACCCGACGGGCCGAGGAATTCATCGCCGGTCACGACAGCAGTCAAGGCAGCCTGCTGGTCTGCTACCTCGGCGCACCGGACGAGATCGCGCATGCCCACGGCACCGGTCCGCTGTACGACGAGTCGATTGCCCGGGCCGACGCTCGGGTCGTGCGGCTGTTGGCAGCCATCGGCGCGCGGCCCGAGGAGGAGTGGACGGTGATCGCGGTCACCGACCACGGCCACGTCGACGCCGGCGGGCACGGTGGCGACAGCGACGAGGAGCGCACCGCCTGGATCGCTGCCCGCGGCCCGTTCACCCGGGTGCTCGGCACCGGCGTGGTACCCGAGGGCCTCGAGCAGGCCGACGTCGCTGCTCACGCGATGGCCACCCTGCGGATCAACGATGCTGCCTGGGCGCACATGACCGGCCGACCGTTCGACCTGCCGCGGGCGAGCGTTGAGGCGGGGACGACGGGCGCAGCGCGCGAATGAGTCTGACCGCGGCGCTGGTGTTGGCCAGCGCCTTGCTGCACGCGATCTGGAACACCGCCGCGAAGTCGGTCGGCGATCGGTGGGTGTCGAGTGCCCTGATGGGCTGCGGCTACCTGATCGCCGGCTTGGTCACGGTGTTACTGCGGCCGTCGCCGGACCCCGAGTCCTGGCCGTTTCTGATCACCTCGGCGATCCTGCAGGTGGTCTATCTGCTGTTGCTCACCAGCGCCTACCAGCACGGCGACATGAGCCGGCTCTATCCGCTCATCCGCGGGCTGGATCCCTTGCTGGTAACGATTGTGGCGCTGACCGTGCTCGGCGAGCGGATCAGCGGCTGGGCGCTGTTCGGGATCGGCATGCTGTGCGCGGGACTGGCGGTTCTGGCCCTCGGTCGAGGACTGCCCCGGCGCGGTGACGGGATCGGCCTGGCGGTGCTGACCGGCTGCTGCATCGCCGCGTACAGCCTGGTGGACGGGATCGGAGTCCGGCACAGTGGTGAGGCGATCGGCTACGCCGGCTGGATGTTCGTCATCCAGGCGCCGTTGTTGATCATCACGGCTCGCTGGCGAGGCGGTGCTGATCTTGTCCCGCGGATGCGGCCACACGCGATCAAGGGCATCGTCGGCGGCCTGCTTTCCTTTCTCACGTACGGAATCGTGGTCTGGGCGCAGAACCGGATGCCGCTGTCGATGGTGGCCGCGCTGCGCGAGACCGGCGTGGTCTGGGCCGTCCTGCTGGGCGCGGTCCTCCTGCGAGAACGGCTCAGCCGCCGCGGCGTGATCGCCGCCGGACTCGCCCTGGCCGGCGCCATGCTGGTCGACCTGACCTGATCTTGGGCGCCCCACCATCGGGTGCAGGATCGCGCTGCGCGCCGATCGGCCGGGTCTCTCTGCGCGAACGTCCCAGTCGGGTGAGGATCAATCACCGGGCACTCGCGGGCACCTCGGTCCGCGGCCGGTTCGGGTGTCACCCGAAAGCGTGTCGCCCCGGTAGGCGGTCTGTCGTTACGATCGCGGGATGTCGGAGCGCGAAGTCAGGTCACCATCCGACAGGTCTCCGTCCGACCGGTCTCCATCCGATGTGGACCGCAGGCAGCACCTGGCCACGCTGCACAGCGCGTGGGCGACGCCGCTGAACGTGGTGGCGGCTGTGGTCGGCGAGGTGACGAAAGCGCCGATCGTGGACTCCCGCCGCATCGTCGAGGGCGAGCAGAACGAGGTCTACGACGTCACCCTGGACCAAGCCCCATCGGTGATCGTACGGATCTCGCACACCGGATCCGAGGCGCACGACCGGGAGGCGTGGGTTCTCGGCCAGTGTGCGGTGCGGGGCATTCGGGCGCCTCGGGTTCACGCTGTTCGTCGCGTCGAGGTTTGCAGCGAGTTTCGGTCCGTGATGGTGACGGAGAAGCTGCCGGGTGTGCGGCTCGCCGACCTTGATCCGGACGACGTCGACGTTCGTCGCGTGCTGGAAGAGGTTGGAGCGTGGCTGAAGCAGCTCCACACCATCCCGGTACGAGGCCTCGGCAACCTCGACGGCTCAGGCGTCGGTACGTTCGAGACGTTGGATGAGTGGCTGGCCAACGTGACCACCCAGGCGAGACTGTTCGAGGACGCCGGCCGATCGGTCGGACTCGAACCGACGACGATCCGAGGATGGCTCCGCGAGATCCTCGACTCGCTCCGGGGAGCCTCACCCCGGATGACGATGAGCCACAACGACCTCCTCGCCGTTCACGTCCTGGTACATGACGGGAGGTTGTCGGGGATCATCGACTTCGGCGTGGCCGCAGCCGAACCTGCGGCGAACGACTTCGCCAAGTGGTCATTCCGAGAAGGGGCCCGTTTCCCGGTCGAATGGATCCAGGCCGGCTACGGCGACCCCGGCTTGTTCGAGCCGCCGAACGACCGCAGCTACCGCGCGCTCTGGCTCCTTCACGGACTCTGGTATCTGCGTCACTACTACGTGACAGGCTTTCCTGCCGGCGTCCGAGCCGGCCGCGACCGATTGCTGAGCCGACCCGGGCGGTAGCCCCGCCATACAGGAAACCGGCTGCCAGCGCGCGGCGGATCGTCCGAGAGACAGCATCGTCGTCGCGGACGGAACCTAGAACTCATTGACGTGAATGTACCGACCCACTCGTGAGGGTTCCTGCGGACAGGATCACGACCACGTCTCGTCCGCAATGGATCGCTCGCCACCACGAGTGGCGATGACATTTGTATACGCGTTGGCCCGATCGAGCCGTTTTCGGCGGGTTCGGGCGGACCGGTATACAAAAACATGGGTGGGCGACGGGCAAGCCGAGTCAGCTCGTCGCCGGACCTTCGTTCTCGATCAGCATCAGCGGGCGGCTGCGGACCAGCAGCCACAGCGGCAGCACGACCAGGCAGAGCACCGGGAGTACCTGGACGTCGCCGACCATCGCCACGCCCATGAAGAGGGCCAGCCAGCCGTCCCGGGCGACGACCATGGCGGCGCCGGTCACCGCGGCCGCAAGCGTGAGACCGAGCGGGAGGCTCGGGATCAGCGCGTGGGCGGCGAGTCCCACCGCCACTCCGATGAACACCGACGGGAAGATCCGCCCACCGCGGAAGCCGGCGCAGGCAGCCAGCACCAGGGCCGCGAGTTTGATCACCGCGAATCCGAACAGCGCCAGCACCGAGTAGTCGGCGGCGTGTTTGGTCAGCTCCTGCATCTCGTCCAACCCCTTGAACAGGGTCAGCGGGCCGCCGATGGCACCGAGGATGCCCAGCAGCAGACCCCCCAGACCGAGCATCAGGATCGGATACCTCATCCGATGGAAAGCCGAATGCACGTAGCGAAAAGCCCACACGCCGAGCAGACACAACAGGGCCGCGACGATGGCCACCGCGGGCGCCGAGATCAGGTCGACCCAGGCCGGTGAGGTGTACTTCGGCACGCTCACCGACAGTTGCGGCATCCCGATCAACGTCATCGTCAGCGAGCCGGTGCCGGCGGCCACCAGCGGCCCGAACAGTCGGTCGAACAGGGGTCCCTTTCCCTTGCCCGCGACCAACTCGGTCATCAAGAGTGCGGCGCCGACCGGGGTGCCGAACATCGCTCCGATCGTCCCGGACGCCGCCATCAGGGTGGTGGCCGGCTTCGGTACGCCGACCTTGACCACGCTGACCAGCCAGACCGAGAGCGCCACATTGACCGCGATGATCGGATTCTCCGGGCCGAGGCTGACGCCACCGGCCAGGCCCAAGATCAACGCCGCGATCAGTCCGGGCAGCGTCCGCATCGGCAACGGCGGTGCGACCAGCTCCGTCGCGGCCGGGTCGTTGCCGGCATGCCCGGCCGCCCATTGCACGACCGCACCGACCGCCAGGCCGGTGGCGGTGAGCACGGCGATGATCCACCACCAGGTGTCGCCACCGTGCTCCAACCCCTGCGGCAACACGTCCCACAACCAATGCTGGAGCTGATTGGCCACCCAGGACACCAGCGCCAGACTGACGCCGGACAGCACGCCGATCACAGCGGCGGGAATCGCCAGCTTGGCCAGACGGCCGGTCGTCAACGCGTCCGCCTCGCCGCGCGCCGTGGAGTCAATCGACACAGCAGGAGTGTATCCAGATAACGCCCGGTCGCCCGGTGATCATGACTCGTGTCCGATCACCGGGCGACCAAGATCAAGTTCCGTCCCGAGTCGGTCCCGTCGTGTCAGAAGACCTGTCGGCGATGGGAGCTGGGAAGTTGCTTGGCCAGCACCGACGGGTCCGAACTCGTGGCGGTCTGACCGCCGCCGCCGGCCTGGGTGACGCCGTTGATCTTGAGCGTGTACGCCGCGTACTTGGTGGCGGTCTCGGTCGGGTCGTCGGCGGTGACGATGAACCCGATCCGGTCGACCTTCTTGAACACCTTCTGGGCATGGCCCTTGTTGAGCTTGGCGGTGCCGTCCTTGCCGACCTTCAGGTCGGCGTAGGCGACCGTCTTGCCGTCCAGGCTCCAACCCACCACCTGCAGACTCCAGCCGGCCACCGGGATCGGTGAGATCTCAGTTGCCGAGCGGGCCCCGTCGGTGTTGCTGCCGTCGGTGATCACGGTGTTGCCGATCTTGACGTCACGGATCCACCAGCCGCTCGGATCGTCGTTGTTGCCGTTGCTGGCCGCATCGGTCAAGTAGCGGAACGACAACTTCACGTCCTTGCCGGCATAGCCGCTCAGGTCGTAGCTCTGCGGCACGTAGCCGTCTGACAGTCCGGTCAGGCCGGGAAGTTGATCAACGATCCTGCCTTCGGCGGCCGGATCATGATCACTGGTGGTGTCGGTGCCGGGAAGGGTCCGGTAGGTCTTGCCGCCGTCGGTGGAGACCTGAACGACCCCGAAGTCCCAGTCCTGTTCGATGTTGTACTTGGTGGAGATGGTCAGCGTCCGGGCTCCGGCCGGCACCTTCACGTCGTACACGGCGGTGTTGTCCAGCTCATTGCCGACACCGCTGTAGAGCGCGTTGTCGTCAACCGTCCAGGCCAGCGGGTCCGGTTGATAGGTCGTGGCGCCGGAGAAGTTGATCTTGCCGACGGTACGGCCGTTGACCGGGCGATCGGCGATGCCGAGGACGAAGTCGCCACCGTTGGTGGGCGCGCCGGGCGAGTCGTACGAGCCGGTCCAGGACCAGTCGATCGCCGAACTCAGTTGATCAGCGGTGAAGCGCGCCTTTTGATCTTTGGTCAGACCCTTGGCACCGTCGTCGACCAGCCGGTCCAAGGCCATCTGGGCCAGGAAGTCGTGCAGCACATCGGTTGTGGTCAGCCCCGGAGCATGATCATCAAGGTAGGCCTGAAGCGAGGACAAGCCCTGCTTGTCACTGGTGTGCAGATACTGGATCGCCTGGCGTCCGAACTGATTCTCCAAGTACGTGACGAACGCGTAGGCGGCACCGTAGTCGGACAGCACCGACGGCGAACCTTGATCTTCCCAACGGGTCAAGGAATTCTCCGCACCGCAGTACGGGAACGAGTCCGAGCCGAGGAAGCCCTGATAGCAGGTGAGATGGCTGTCGGCGCCCTTGACCCCGTACGGCAGCGTGGTGTCGACGTAGCCGACCAAGGTCTGGGCGTAGTCGGAGAGTCCCTCGTTCAGCCAGGTGCTTTCCGCGCCGTCCTGGTAATACTCCAGCAGGTGCTGGTATTCGTGGGCGAAGGTCCCCTCGTAGCTGTGCGGGCGCGCTGCCTGCTTGGCCGAGCAGAGTCCGCCCGGCGTCTCGTCCGGCGGGTTGGCGCCGGTGCGGTGCAGCCAGTCGTAGGAGTCGATCGTCATCACGTTGCGATCGAAGGCCTCGTTGAAGGTCGGCGAGAAGAAGCCGGCGATGTAGGTGGCGCCGTCCGGGCTGGTCGGGTCGTAGTAATTGGCGTCGCGGACGTTGCTGATCAAGGCGATCGTCTTGTTGCCGTCACCGACGTAGTAGTTGGGATCGCCGCCGCCGAGCAGATCCCACAGCGGGGCACCGAAACCGATGTCTTCCTGCTGGCTGCCGTCGCGAGCCGGCGCGGTGGAGAAGAATTGCGACTGGATCGGCAATATGTTGTTGTCGAACTCGTCGGCCAGATACCGCGCCTGGGCCGAGGTGACCACATTGCGTACGCCGTCGTTGCGACAATCGCCGGTCGGGTAGTTGAGATTCTTCTGCACCCACACCTCGATGTTGTTGCCCAGCGCGGTGAGCACGAAGGTGGCAGCCGAGTAGCCGCCCTTCTCGTCGTCGAGGATCATCCAGGTCTTCTCGCCGCCGACGGGGATGCCGCCGGTGCCGGCGTCTGCGGCAGTGGATTGCTTCTTCATCCGCGAACCCGTTGCGGGCGCACTGTCGGCGAACTTGTCTCGTTCGGCCTTGCTCAGGCTGACTGTGCTCTGCTTGCGCAGCTTCGGCCCGATGTCGATGGTGTCGGCGGCCGGGCGGCTGTTGGCGCTCTTCTTCGGCAGCGGATCCGCGCCGGCGGTGTTCGACGTCGCGGCCATCCCCGCGACAGCCAGGCTGACAGCGGCAGCGACGGCGGCAAGTTTTGCGGCTCGGTTCCCATTTCGGTGAGCCCCATTCCGGCGGTGAGATCGCAAGGGTCCTGGTGACATCGGCGCACTCCCCTGTGCTTCGACCCTGACCGGCATCGCGGTTCGACGGCCGGCGGGCGCCGTACGGGACGGCTGGCACCGGAGTCTTGCGGTCGCGCCGAGCCGGTGTCAAGAGATCCTTGTGTCCCCGATGTTTTGCTTGGATCGTGCGACGTGAGCCGGGCATGCAACAGGGGCGGGCCCGGATCGGGCCCGCCCCTGTCGGCGAGATGTCAGACGCTCAGTGAGCAGTGCTCACTTGACGGTGACGGTGGCGCCGGCGGCCTCGAGGGCCTCCTTCGCCTTGTTCGCGGCGTCCTTGTCGACCTTCTCCAGGACCGGCTTCGGCGCGCCCTCGACCAGATCCTTGGCCTCCTTCAGGCCGAGCGAGGTGAGGGTACGCACCTCCTTGATGACCTGGATCTTCTTGTCGCCGGCGGACTCGAGGATCACGTCGACCTCATCGGAGCCCTCCTCCTCGGCGGCAGCGCCGTCACCGCTGGAAGCGGCCGGAGCGGTGGCAACCGCAACCGGAGCGGCGGCGGTGACCTCGAAGGTGTCCTCGAACTGCTTGACGAACTCGCTGAGCTCGATCAGCGTCATCTCCTTGAAAGCGTCAAGGAGCTCTTCGGTGCTGAGCTTCGCCATGGTGGCGTTCCTTCCTTACTTCTCTTCTTGCGCAGCGTCGGCTGCAGGGGTGTTGTCATCCGCAGCAGGTGCTGCATCAGCTTCGGTTGCTTCTGGTGCCGATCCGGCTCCGGCGATAACGGACGGATCCTCCTGCGCCTTCGCCTCCAGGGCACCCAGCACGCGGGCGGCCTGAGACAGCGGAGCCTGGAACAGCGAAGCAGCGTTGCCGAGGGTGCCCTTCATGGCACCGGCCAGCTTCGCCAGCAGCGTCTCCCGAGACTCGAGATCAGCCAGCTTCGTCACCTCGGCGGCGCTGATCACCTTGCCCTCGAGCACGCCGCCCTTGATCACCAGAAGCGGATTCGCCTTGGCGAAGTCCCTGAGTCCCTTCGCGACGTTGACCGGGTCACCGTCGATGAAGGCGATCGCGGTCGGGCCGACGAGCTGCTCGTCGATGCCCTCGATGCCCGCTTCCCGGGCTGCGATCTGGGTCAGGGTGTTCTTCGTCACGGCGTAGCTGGCGTCCTCACCAAGCGAGCGACGCAGATTGCGCAGCTCGGAGACGGTGAGACCGCGGTACTCGGTGAGCACGGCGCCCTGGGAGCTGGTGAACTTCTCCTTCAGCTCCGAGACGGCTGCCACCTTGTCCGGCTTCGCCATGGGTCTCCCTTCCACTTCTTTGCATTACCCCGCCGACCAATCGCCGGGGAATCGTCAGCCCGACGGTGTGGCGCAGGAACGAAGCGGAATCGGAAGTTCGTACGAGCTCCAGAAACCAAGAAACCCCGGTGCGCAGGCGCCCGGGGCTGACCATGATCATCCGCCCGGACGCGTCCGAGGCATCGATCAAGAAATGTCGTACCAGTTAACCTGCGCGGGTCGCTCCACCAGGGAGCTCTTCGGATCTGCGATCGACCAGCGGTCTTCGGCAGCGACCAGCGTACGGGATCGGCCGATCGGGTCCAAATCCTGCGCAGCGCGGCACGTCCGATCCTGCTTTGTACGGAAGTCGACCACACGCCAGAACTGGGCGCCCAGCCCGGGCACCGGCGGATCGAAGCCGTCCACGCAGCGCGTATGGCCGCTCAGGTTACGGAACGACGCCACCAGCTCGAAACGGCGGTGTCGAACGTCAGGGCCGTCGATGGCGGGCCGCGGCAGCAGCGACTTCCGGCGGAAAGCGGCTACCGCAGACCGATCGCGAACCGAACCCCAACCACGGCCGGAATACATCCGGGCCGAGCCGGTAGCTTCGCGCTCAATTCCGACAACGGGTGGAAAACGGCCGTGCGCGGCCGCTCGCCGGTGACGTGATCGTGACCTAACGCTCCCAACCCCCGTACGACCCCGATCACCGCCCCTGAGAATGCCCGGGTTCCGGCGAGTGAAGGCACTGGGTTCCCCTCAGGTCGTTCAGGTCAGCTCAGGGTCGCCTTTGGAGCTGATCAGGAATCCGTGTGCTCGCTTGGCAACCGTTTGCTCAGGAAGGTCACGGGAAGATAACGTCCCGGCCGTGGCTCGGCGTCGGGATGCCGGACCGCCACCGCGAAGGGCCCCTTACCCGCGGTGCAATCTATCGAGGGGAGCAGTCCATGCGCGCAACCGGCCAGTTGCCGGCGGCGCGGCGCGCGGACATCAGTGCGTCGAAGCCATCGTCGAAGAACATCCGACCCCGCCGGGCACTGGGTCCGGTACCTGAGCCGCAATCGGCGGCCAGCAAGCTCGGACGGGCATCGGTCGGCGTTGCCGCCAGCGCCGCCCTGGTCGGCGGACTCGCGTTCGCCACCGCCAGCCCGGCCGCCGCTGCCGGAGCCTGCAATCCGAGCGGATCAGCGGCCAAGATCACCAAGGGCGACCGGGGCAAGCAGGTCCGGGCCGCCGAATGCCTGCTGGAACGGGCCGGCTTCCACGCCGCCACGGTGAACGGCCAGTTCAGCAACGCCGATCGCAGCGCGACCAAGGCGTTCCAGTCCTCCCGCGGCCTGAAGGCCAGCGGCAACGTGAACAAGAAGACCTGGGTGGCGCTGATCTCCCAGGGCACCCGGGTCAAGCTGGTCGAGGGCTCCAACGGCACCTCCGTGGTCCGGCTGCAGAAGGCGCTGAGCGCGTACGGCAAGAACGTCGACGCGACCGGCCACTACGGCAAGATCACCGCCAGCCGGGTCAAGGCGATCCAGGCCAAGTACGGCTGGAAGCGGACCGGCATCGCCGGCAAGGGCGTCTGGTCCTTCCTGCAGCACGGTGGCCAGTGGTCCAAGCCGAAGCACCACAGCTCACCGAAGCCGCAGGTCAAGGCGGCCCATCTGACCTCGTCCTCGTCCAAGGGTCTGAAAGCCCTGGCGTACGCGAAGAAGCAGCTCGGCGATCCGTACGTCTACGGCGCCAACGGTCCGGGCTCGTTCGACTGCTCGGGTCTGACCCAGGCAGCGTGGCGGGCGGCCGGCGTCAAGCTCCCGCACAACACCAACGCGCAGTACCGCGCGGAGCGGAAGGTCTCCAAGTCGTCGCTGAAGAAGGGCGATCTGGTGTTCTTCTATAGCGGCCGCAGCCACGTCGGCATCTACGCCGGCAACGGCAAGGTCATCCACGCGCCCCGGCCCGGCCAGTCCGTGCAGTACATCAAGATGAAGTACATGCCGTACAACGGTGCCGTTCGGCCCGCATGATGCACCACCATCCGATCCACCACTGAAACCCCCCGAAACGCTGGGCCCCGAGCAGACATGCTCGGGGCCCAGCTGTCTCTCTGCCTGGGATTCGCCACCTTGCCGCGGAATGGATTCCCGCAGGTTCGCCGCGATCGGCGGTGGCGTTCCCGATAGCCTGACCCGCATGCTGATCCGGGAGTTGAGTCGATGGTCATCCGCGGGGCGGGGCCAGTGGTGATCCGCGAGGCGCGGGAAGATGATCTTGACGACATCGTCGCGTTGATCAAGGACCTTGCCACCTACGAGAAGGCGCCGGACGCGGTTCGGGCGACGGCCGACGGGCTGCGTACGGCCCTGTTCTGCGAGCACCCGAAGGTGTTCTGCCTGATGGCCGAGACCGATGATCATCAGGTGGCCGGCTTCGCCCTCTACTTTTACAACTTCTCCACCTGGGAGGGCGTTCACGGGCTCTACCTGGAGGACCTCTTCGTCCGGCCGCAGTTTCGCGGACAGGGATTCGGCGGCGCACTGCTGAAGCGGCTGGCCCGGATCGCCTGCGACAACGGCTTCGCCCGGATGGAGTGGGTGGTGTTGAACTGGAACGCGCCGGCGATCGCCGTGTACGACCGGGTCGGTGGCGAACCGCTGGACGAATGGACCACCTACCGGCTGACCGGGCGGGCGCTGACCGACTTCGCCGATCGCGGCCGATGACGCGGCCCGATAACCCGACAAGAACTTCCTGATCGGGCTACGGTGAGGTAACAAATCTGCGGCCTGCCCCACCGGGGGCGCGGACCGTGCAAGATTTTGTGCCGAGATGCATCGCAGAAGGGGAGCCATGGTGCCCAGAAGTCTGGCCCTGCGGGGTTTGCCGGCCGTCTCCGCGGCCAAGAAGCTGATGGCCGTCGGGGCCGTCGTAGCTCTGCTCAGCACGGCCGCCTGCACGTCCGGCGGCGGCAGCGACAACAACAACGACAACGCCGGCGGTGGTGGCGGGACCAAGACCGTTCACCTCGCGCTCGGCCAGGACGTCGACTCGATGCTGCCGATGGACGCCCACGTCGGCGACAACATCGGCGTGCTCTCGGTGGTCTTCGACGCGCTGGTCCGTTACGACGCGAAGACCGGCAAGCCGTACAACTACGTCGCCGACAAGATCGACACCACCGACAACAAAGTGTGGACGATCAAGATCAAGCCCGGGCTGAAATTCCAGAACGGTGATCCGGTGGACGCGGCGTCCTTCGCCCGCGCCTGGAACTACGCCGCCTACGGGCCGCACGCGATGTACAACAACTACTTCTTCGATCGGATCGCCGGCTACGACGAGATGCAGGGCGAGTACACCGAGGACGACGACGGCAAGGTCACGGTCACCAAGAAGCCCAAGGCGACCGAGCTGTCCGGGCTGAAGGTGGTCGACGACACCACCCTGCAGGTCACCCTGACCAGCCCGTTCGCCGGCTTCTCCACCATGCTCGGCTACACCGGCTTCTACCCGGTCACCCAGTCCTGCATCGACGACATCAAGGCCTGTGCCAAGAAGCCGATCGGCAACGGCCCGTTCAAGATCGACAGCTGGGATCAGGGTGTCCAGCTGACCGCGAGCAAGTGGAAGGGCTACTCGCTGAAGGAAACGCCCAACTACGACAAGATCGTCTGGAAGGAGTACGCGGGTTCGTCCTCCTGGCCGGATTTCGAGGCCGGCGATCTTGATCTTGGTGCGCCGCCGCCGGACCAGTGGCAGGCCGCCAACAACGATCCCGACCTCACCTCCCGCAAGGTGGAGCGGCAGACCGCCGACCTGACCTACCTCGGATTCCCGCTGTACAAGAAGAACGAGCCCTGGGACAACATCGAATTCCGCAAGGCGATCTCGATGGCGATCGATCGGCAGAAGATCATCGACACCGTAATCCCTGGCCAATCGGTGCCGGCCACCAGCTGGGTGCCGGTCGGCATCCCCGGCGGCCGTGACAACGTCTGCCAGTGGTGCAAGTACGACCCGCAGGCGGCCAAGGCTGCGTTGGCGAAGGCCGGCGGCTGGCCCCAGGGCAAGGTGCTGAACATCTACCTGGGCAAGGACGAGACCTCGGAGGCCTACTTCAAGGCGATCGGTGATCAGATCAGCCTGAACCTGGGCATCAAGTACAAGCTGATCCCCAGCACCGACTTCTTCTCGCTGCGCAGTGCCCGCAAGTTCGACGGCGCCTACCGCAACAACTGGTTCCCGGACTACCCGTTGAACGAGAACTTCCTCGGCCCGGTCTACTCCAGCGACGATCCGAAGAACGGCAACACCGAGTTCGGCTACTACGACGCCGCCTTCGAGAAGGCGCTCAAGGACGGCGACGCCGCACCCGACATCGACAGCGCGGTGACCGATTACGAGAAGGCCGAGGACATCCTGGCCAAGGACTTCCCGACCATTCCGTTGGACTTCTCCAAGTCGGTGACGTTCTACAGCGATCGGGTGGACAACATCGTCATCGACCCGTTCAGCGGCGCAACCCGGCTGCGGGAGCTGAAGTACGTTGGCTGACGACTCACCGGCGACGGCTCAGTTGATCTTGGCTGACTGACCTTGGTCTCCTATGTCATCCGCCGGGTGCTGCTCGGTCTGCTCACCGTGTTCCTGGTGCTGTTTCTGCTGCACCTGCTGACCACACTGGCGATCCAGCTGAACGGCAACCCGGCGCTCGCATTCTTCGGCGATCGGGTGCCATCGCCGGGGCAGTTGCATGCGGTCGAGGTGCGGTACGGGCTGGACGATCCCTGCTACGGCCGCCCCGGCGACCCGTGTCTGCGGCCGTTCGTCCACCGGCTCGGTGAATACCTGCACGGCGACTTCGGTACGGACTTCCGGGACCGCCCGATCACCGAACTCGTCGCGCAGGCCGCGCCGAACACGCTGCGGCTGTTCGTGATCGTCACCATCACCTGGTTCTTCGCCGGCATGCTGCTCGGCTCGGTGGCCGCCCGGTTCCGCGGCAAGCCGGCCGATCACTCGATCCGGCTGACGTCGATCCTGATCGACGCCTTCCCGGTGTTCGTGATGTTGGTGGTCTACCGCTACATCTTCACGGTGCCGCTGACCACCTGGGCCCGAAACACGTTCGGACCGGACTCGATCCCGGCGCTGCTGTTCAAACCGTCCTTCGATCAAGATCATCCGTGGCTGACCTTGATCGTCCCGGGAGTGCTGCTCGGGCTGGCCGGCTGTGCCGGCTTCATCCGGCTGGTGCGGGCGGCGCAGTTGGAGAACTACAACGCCGATCACGTTCGGACGGCCCGGTCCAAGGGCTTGGGCAACACATACGTGACCGGCTTCCACATCGTCCGCAACTCTTCCATCCCGGTCGTCACCGCGCTCGGTTTCGTCTTCGCCGACGCGCTGGCCGGCGCGGTGATCACCGAGGGCGTGATGAACATCCGCGGCATGGGCAACCTGCTCTGGCAGGCGGTGGAGAAGAGCGACGTCTCGACCGTGATCGGAGTGACCACGATCCTGTCGGTGGTGATCATCGGCGTGATGCTGCTGGTCGATCTCGCCTACGCCGCCCTCGATCCGAGGATCCGCTATGAGTGACGCGACGCAAGCCGCGACGATCGACCTCGACGTCGAGGCCAACCTGTCCGAGGGCCATGGCATGTGGTCCGGGGTGCTGCGGCAGATGCTGCGGCGGCCGGACGTGATCATCGGTTTGGTGATCACGCTGTTCTTCATCTTCGTGGCCGCGTTCCCGCAGGCGATCACCAGTGTCAGCCCGCAGCACTGCGACATCTCGGTGGCGAAGCTGCATCCGCAGGGTTTCGGCCATCCGCACCCGTTCGGCACCGACGTGTCCGGCTGCGACGTACTGGCCCAGCTGGCGCACGGCGCCCGGCCGTCCCTGCTGCTCGCCTTCACCGTGGTGGCCGCCTCGTTGTTGATCGGCGTCTTCCTCGGCGTCGTCTCCGGCTTCTACCTCGGCTGGGTCGACGTCGCGGTGTCCCGGCTGCTCGAGGTGTTCCTGGTGATCCCGCTGCTGCTGGCGGCACTGCTGCTGCTGACGCTGTTCCGCAACATCGACGTCGGCGACGGCGCCTTCGCCACCATCATCCAGCCGGCGATCGTGCTCACCGCGTTCGGCTGGATGGGCTACACCCGCTACGTCCGGGCCGCGGTGCTGGAGGCGAAGAACCTGGACTACGTGCAGGCCGCCCGGGCGCTGGGAGCCCGGGACCGCCGGCTGATGTTCAGCCACATCCTGCCGAACGCGATCGCGCCGGTGACCGCGCTGGTGCCGACCGCGATCGCCGGCATCATCTCGGCCGAGGCGGTGCTGGCGTTCCTGGGCATCGGGGTCCGGCCGCCGGCGATCAGCTGGGGCATCATGATCTCCAACGGCGCCCCGTGGTTCACCGGCGGATACCCGTACCTGTTGCTGTTTCCGCTCGGCTGCCTGCTGCTGACCGTACTGTCCCTGGTGGTGATCGGCGACAACCTGCGCGACGCCCTCGACCCCAAGCTCAAGTGAGCAGGTGATGATCATGACCCAGACGGCCGTCTCGACCGCATCCCGCGACGCCGAGCACGAACCGCTGCTGGAGGTCGACGACCTGAAGGTCGAATTCCGGGTCGGGCACGGGGTGGTGTCGGCGGTCAACGGCGTCTCGTTCACGCTGGAGAAGGGCCGAACGTTGGCGGTCGTCGGCGAGTCCGGCAGCGGCAAGAGCGTCACCGCGCAGGCGATCATGCGGCTGCTGCAGACCCCGCCCGCCCGGGTCACCGGCGGCCGGATTCTCTTCCAGGGCAGGGATCTGCTGCAGCTGTCCGAGTCGGCGCACCGGGCCGTCTGCGGCGAGCACATCGCGATCGTGTTCCAGGACGCGCTGGCCGCGCTAAACCCGGTCTACAGCATCGGCTTCCAGCTCAGCGAGGCGTTGCGCCGGCGGCGGCATCTGAGTCGATCACGGGCGCGGGCTCGTGCGATCGAGCTGCTGCAGTTGGTCGAGGTGCCGAACGCGAGCCAGCGGGTGAAGGACTATCCGCATCAGTTCTCCGGCGGCATGCGTCAGCGCGTGATGATCGCGATGGCGCTGGCGTTGGAACCCGAGGTGCTGATCGCCGACGAGCCGACCACCGCCCTGGACGTCACCGTGCAGGCCCAGATCATGCGGCTGCTCGGCGAGATCCAGGCCGAGCGGGAGATGGGGATGATCTTGATCACCCACGATCTCGGCGTGGTGGCCGAGGTCGCCGACGAGGTGAACGTGATGTACGCCGGTCGGGTGGTCGAGCAGGCCCCGGTCGAGCAGATCTTCGCCCGGCCGGGTCACCCGTACACCCAGGCGCTGCTGCGGTCGATCCCCCGGCTGGACCGCAAGGGTCACCAGCTGGATGCGATCAGCGGCCGGCCGCCGGAGCTGACCCGGATCCCGGCCGGCTGCCCGTTCCACCCGCGCTGCGACCGGGCCGAAGACATCTGCCGCAGCGACCCGGCGCCGGCGCTGCGTGAACTGGCCGGCGGCCGGTCGGCGGCCTGTCAGTTCGCCGAGTAGCAGGAAACCTTGATGAGATTCGTCTACGCGTCGACCCGAATGCGGCCGAAAAGTCGAATTACGGGCAACGCGTAGACAAATGTGGTCGCCGGTCAGTCGTGGTTCGCGGCGAACGTCCTCAGCTGAGTCGTGGTGCCGTTGAAGACGTTCTGATCGATCGGTGAGCTGCTGTACTGCCAAACCGTGTAGTAGGCCCAGTTGTACGGAAGGGTACCGACGGTGCTGGCGTAGCGGGCGACCCAGAGCGCGTTGGTGCTGCTGAAGGAACTGTTCACGCACTTGCTCCACCAGCTGGTGGAGGTGTAGATCGCCGGGTACTTGTTCCAGCGCTTCTTGTAGTAGTTGCTGAAGTCGGCGATCCAGGTCCGCATCTGGGCCTTGGTCTTGCCGTAACACGTCGCGCCGTACGGGTTGTATTCCAGATCCACCACGCCGGGCAGGGTCTTGCCGTCGGCGGACCAACCGCCGCCGTGATCGGAGAAGTACTTGGCCTGGGTGGCGCCGCTGGACTTGTCCGGCAGCGCGAAGTGGTAGGCGCCGCGGATGAAGCCCTTCTTGTACGAGCCGCCGTACTGCGAGGTGAAGTACGGGTTGGTGTAGTTCGTGCCCTCGGTCGCCTTCACCCAGGCGAACCGCTTGCCGGCGTTCCACTGCGCGGTCCAGTCGACGGTGCCCTGCCAACTGCTGACGTCGATGCCGCGAACCGAACTGGCGGCGGCCATCGGCCGGGCGACGGCCCGCGTCGCGGCACCGGAACCCTCGTGCTTGCGGATCTGCGATCCCATCGCATGATCAGCTCCGGCCGAGCCGTTCGGCCGGTTGGGGGCCGCCGCGCTGATGGCAGCCGGGGCGATCAGGGTCATCATCAACGCGGCGGCGCCGGCTGTGAGCCAGCGCCGCGTCGTACGGCCAGCGTGCTGCATGCGAATCTCCCGTGAACAGTGACGATTGGGCAATTCCGACGCACTGCGATCCCTGGCCGCAACCTATCGTCATCGCCGCGTTGTGACCAGTCCCGCAGGCACGCAAAAGGGGCCCTTCGCTCGCGCGGTACGCAAGCAAAGGGCCCCTCGTGGTTACCGATCAGGCCTTGGTGTCGCTCGGGTCGACCTGGATGCCCGGGCCCATCGTGGTGGACACGGTGATCTTCTTGATGTAGCGGCCCTTGGAGCTGCTCGGCTTGAGCCGCAGCACCTCGTCCAGCGCGGCGAAGTAGTTCTGGTTCAGCTGCTCATCGCTGAACGACGCCTTGCCGATGATGAAGTGCAGGTTGGAGTGCCGGTCGACCCGGAACTCGATCTTGCCGCCCTTGATGTCGGACACGGCCTTGGCCACGTCCATGGTGACGGTGCCGGTCTTCGGGTTCGGCATCAGGCCACGCGGACCGAGCACCCGGCCGAGCCGGCCGACCTTGCCCATCAGATCCGGGGTGGCGACGACCGCGTCGAAGTCCAGGTAGCCGCCGGCCACCTTCTCGATCAGCTCGTCGGAGCCAACCTCGTCGGCACCCGCCGCCTCGGCCTGGGCGGCCCGGTCCCCGGTGGCGAAGACGAGGACCCTTGCCGTCTTGCCGGTTCCGTTGGGGAGATTCACGGTGCCGCGGACCATCTGGTCCGCCTTCCGCGGGTCGACACCCAGACGCATGGCCACATCGACGGTCTCGTCGAACTTGGCCGAGCTGTTCTGCTTGGCCAGGGTGAGCGCCTCGGCCGGGGTGTACAGCTGCTCAGGATTGCGCTTCTCGGCGGCTGCTGCGTAGTTCTTGCTGCGCTTCATGGCTAGTTACCTCTCAACTAGTTCTGGTACGGGCGGCGCGACGCCCTCCCAGATCAATTGCAGGGGGGACGACCCCCTGACCCTCCGATACGCCGGTTGCGTAAGCGGGGTCAGCTTCTTTGTCAGCCTTCGACCTTGACGCCCATCGAACGGGCGGTGCCGGCGACGATCTTCATCGCACCCTCGACGTCGTTGGCGTTCAGATCGGGGAGCTTGGTCGTGGCGATCTCACGCACCTGATCGGCGGTGATCTTGCCGACGGTCTCCAGCGCGTTGCCGGAACCCTTCTGCAGACCGGCGGCCTTCTTGATCAACTCGGCGGCCGGCGGGGTCTTGGTGACGAACGTGAAGCTGCGGTCCTCGTAGATGGTGATCTCGACCGGAATCACGTTGCCACGCTGGGATTCCGTCGCGGCGTTGTACGCCTTGCAGAATTCCATGATGTTGACGCCGTGCGGACCGAGCGCGGTACCGACCGGCGGGGCGGGGGTCGCGGCGCCCGCTTGCAGGGCAACCTTGACCAGCGCCGCAACCTTCTTCTTGGCGGGCATAACTGTGGGTCCTTACTTGCTGTTGCCGGAAGTTCCGGCGCTTCTTTTCCAACCCGTACGACGTGGGTGTCGGACGGGAAATCTGTGGGACTGGACTAGACCTTCTGGATCTGGGAGAAGGTCAGGTCGACCGGGGTCTCCCGGCCGAGGATCTCGACCAGGGCCTTCAGCCGCTGCGCGTTGGCGTTGATCTCGGTGATCGTGGCGTGCACGCCGGCGAACGGACCGTCGATCACCATCACCGAATCGCCCTCGACGTAGTCGGCGACCTCGACCTTCTTCTTCTTGGCGGTCGGCGCGGCCTTGTTGGCGTTCGCGGCGGCGACCACGGCCGGAGCGAGCATCTTCTCCACCTCGTCCAGGCCGAGCGGCACCGGATTGTTGGAGTGGCCGACGAAGCCGGTCACCGATGGGGTGTGCCGGACGGTCGACCAGGACTCGTCGGTCAGGTCCATCCGGACCAGCACGTAGCCGGGCAGGGTGGTCCGCTTGATCTGCTTGCGCTGACCGTTGCGGATCTCGGTGACTTCCTCGGTGGGGACCACGATCTCGTGGATGTAGTCCTCCATGTTCAGCGAGGTGACCCGGTTCTCCAGGTTCTGCTTGACTCGGTTCTCCATCCCTGAGTACGTGTGCACCACGTACCACTCGCCGATTTTGGCCCGCAGCTCGGCACGGAACTCCTCCAACACCAGCTCGTCGGCCGCGTCGGCGTCCTGCTCGTCCAGCTCGGCCTGCTCGTCGGCCTGCTCTTCTGCTTCGGTCTTGAAGTCGAGGTTGATGCCGCTGTCGGCCTCCTCGGTCTCGGCGCCGAAGTCGAGGTTGATGTCGAAGTCGTCAGAGCCGGACTTCCCGTCGCCGGAGTCGTCGCGGCCGAAGCTCTGCTGACCGAGATCTACCTCGAAGTCCTGCTCCTGGTCCTGCGACTGGGTGCTTTCCGTCGACTCCTCACCCTCGGGCAGCAGCCCTTCAGGCTCAGAGTTCGGGGGAAAGTTCTCTGCCACGTCGTTATCTCCATTGCTCTGTCGGCCGCCGAGGTCCTCGGCGTTGTCTCCTGGCCCAGACTCGTTTGGCCCAGACTCGTTCGGCACGTACTCGCTCATCAGCCGAATATCTTCAGCATCAGCCAGCCGAAGCCGTAGTCCAGACCGGTCACGATTCCGATCACGATCAGCACGAACACGAGCACGACCACGAAGTAGTTGGCCAGCTGGTTGCCGGTCGGATAGACGACCTTCTTCAGCTCGCTGATCGAGCCTCGTACGAAACTGGCCGGCGTGGTGCGCTTCGGCTTGTCCGCCGCCGACTTCTGCTTCGGTGTCGCGTGGTCCTTCTTGCGGCCGCCGGTCTTGGTCGCCGATCCGGACGCGGAGTCCTCGCCGCCGGACCGCCGCTTCCGGGCGCCGACGCCGACCAGCTCCCGCTCGCCCTCTCGGTCGTCCTCGCCGTCGGAGTCCGGAGCGTCGTCGCGCTCATCGGACGCGTCGTACTCCAGTTCGGACGGGTCGTCGAGCTCAGGCGAGTCGGGGCTGCCAGCTGACTGCGGGCTGCCAGCTGACTGCGGGCTCACCGGGCTGGACCCGTCGGACCGAGCGGATCGGGCAGCAGCCGATTCGGACGCGTCCTTGTCGGACGCCGAATCGGTGTCTTTCTCGTCTGCCACTTCGTGGATCCTCCGGGTCGATGCGTTGGCTAGCAGGCCTTGTCGGGAGAGCCGGGCCACCCCGGACCGGCCAGTCAGCGGACCGCACCAGCCTGCCGGGCCCCTTCTCTCCCGATAGATGCAGCGCAGGGCATGAGGGACTCGAACCCACAACCTTCGGTTTTGGAGACCGATGCTCTACCAATTGAGCTAATGCCCTTCGACGGCTCTGCCACCGCGCTCGATGCGCCCTCAGATGGGCGCGACCGACCATGGTGAAGCCACCAAGAGGATGAGTGTACGCAACCGGACGCCCAGATGCGAACTCGCCCGAAACCCTACCGGCCGGGAGGCCCGCTTCACCACTTCGCTGCACGCAGGGGCGCGGCCGCTCGGCTCGGGCGGACCAGGATTCCAGGAGGCTCGGCACCCATACCGGCCCCGGAATCGCCGCAACCTCCTCCAATCCCGCCAGCGGCGAACCCGCTGTCCCGCTATCCCAGGTGGCGCCGGCGCAACGTCGGAGGACGAGGATCCCAGGAGGTTCGGCACCCATACCGGTCCCAGAATCGACGCAACCTCCTTGGATCTTGAAGAGTGGCCGCACCCCCACCTCCGCTCGCCACAGAGCGTGGCGGCGCAAGATCCCCTCGCGCACCCGAAGTCGCCCCGAGGACGGCCGCGCGGAAATTCGACCGCCGCACCCGAAGTCGTCCGCCACGGAAGGCGCCGCGCGCAGAATCTTCTCCTGCACCCGATATCGCCCGGCCCGGAAGACAGCCGCGCGCAGAATCTTCTCCTGCACCCGATATCGCCCGGCCCGGAAGACAGCCGCGCGCAGAATCCGCTCCCGCGCCCCAATATCGCCCGGCCCGGAGACAGCCGCGCGCAGAATCTGCTCCCGCACCCGATGTATCGCGAGCGCCGGTCGTTTTCGGGAGCGGGAGTGGCTGCAACCCGGGATTTCAACTACATATCAGGTGGCGCTGGTTGCGGGGCGGTCGTCGCCGGAGTCGGCGTGGGCGATGCTCCCGAGTTGCTTCCAGACCAGGGCCAGGGTGATGCCGGCGCCGAAGAAGGCGAACCAGAACGGCGCGACCAAACCCCAGTGCTGGGCGATCACGCCGCCGATCGCCTGGCCGACGATCAGACCTCCGTACACGCACATCATGTAGGCAGCGCTCACCCGGCCATGGTAGCGCTGCGGTACCGCACGCTGCCGGACCGTGTTCGAGACCGTGCCCCAGATGAAGGCGTACGCGCCGAACTCGACCATCACCGCGATCGCCAGCCAGCCGGTGGTGACCAGGGCGAGCGCCAGATGGGTCAGCACCTCCAGCAGCAGGCAGACCCGCATGATGGTGGCCAACTTGAAGCGGCGCTCGATGCTGCCGTACAGGCCGGTGCCGATCAGCCCGCCGACCGCCGAGCCGGTGGTGAGCAGGCCGAAGCCGGTCTCACTCATGCCGAGGTGGTCGCGCGACCACAGCACCAGCACCGACCAGGCGGCCGCCCAGGTCACGTTGAAGACCAAGATCACCAACGCCAACGTACGGACCGCGGCGTGCTGCCAGATCCAGCGCAGCCCCTCGACGACGTCCCGGCGGACGTGGGTACGAGCTACCGGGTCGGCGGACGATGCCTGGGAGGTGGCGATCCGCGACACCAACAGCACGGCCAGCAGCACACAGAGCACCTGGACCAGGAACGGCCAGGCCATCCCGGCCGCGAACAGGAAGGCGCCGACCGGTGGGCCGACGAGTTGGTTGCAGGTCAGGAAGCCGGCCTGCAGCCGCTGGTTCCCGGTGCCGAGGTCGCGCCGGTCGACCATCATCGGCAGCAGCGTCGAGGTGGTGGTGTCGGCGAACACCTCGGCCACCCCGTACAGGGTCATGGTGATCATGACCACGCCGATGTTCACGTGCCCGGTCACGATCGTCACGCACAGCACCGCGACCACTCCGGCGCGCAGGGTGTCGGCGATCATCACCACCTTGCGGCGATCGAGCCGATCGGCCAGCGCACCGGCCCACAGCCCGAAGATCAGCCATGGCAGCTTCTGCATCAGGCCCGCCAGCGCGACGATGAAGGCGGAGTTCGTCTGCGAGGCCACCAGCAACGGTCCGGCCGCCAGCGCGATCCCGTCGCCGATGTTGCTGGTCCAGGACGATGCGAGCAACCAGCGGAAGCTCCGACCCATCCGCGCCGGGACGATCCGGTCCACCAGTGTGCTCACAAGCAGAGCAGCCTAGACCGAGACCGCCCAGGATGCCCGGGGGATTACGAGCTCCCCGACCGCACCCTCCGCAGCCGCACCAGTTGCAGCCAGCCGCACCAGCTGCAGCCGGTGCGGCTGGCGCTAAGTGGTGCGGCTGTGGACGGGAGCGGCGGACTACTGGGCGAGGCGGCGGGTGACGGCGGCGAGAAGGACGCAGGTGGCGAGGCCGTCGATGGCGGTCCTGACCTGGGCCAGTGGCGGGAAGGTCGGGGCGATCCGGATGTTCTTGTCGGCCGGGTCCTTGCCGTAGGGGTAGGCCGAGCCGGCCGGGGTGAGGGCGATGCCGGCTTCCTTGGCCAACCGGACGACCTCGGCCGCGGTGTGCTCGGCGACATCGAGACTGATGAAGTAGCCGCCCTGCGGTTCGGTCCAGCGAGCCACCTCGTACGAACCGAGCCGATCGGCCAGGATCTCTTCCACAGCAGCGAATTTGGGCTCGATGATCGCGCGATGCCTGCGCATCAACGCGCGTACGCCGTCGGCGTCCTTCAGGAAGAGCGCGTGCCGCAGCTGATTGATCTTGTCCGGCCCGATGGTCCGCTTGGACAGATTGGCCAGATACCAGTCGATGATCGTCTTCGAACCGCCGAAGAACGACACCCCGGCGCCGGCGAAGGTGATCTTGGAACTGGAGGCGTAGACGAACACCCGATCCGGATGCCGGGCCTCGGCGGCCAGCCCGAGGACGTCGACGGGCTTGATCTCGTCGTCGGTCAGGTGATGCACCGCGTACGCGTTGTCCCACAGGATGGTGAAGTCGTCGGCCGCGGTCGGCATCGACACCAGCTCACGCGTGACCTCGCTGCTGTAAACCGCACCGTTCGGGTTGGCGTAGGTCGGCACCACCCAGATCGCCTTGATCAGCGGGTCCTCGGCCGCCAACTTCTTGATCGTGTCCAGGTCCGGGCCGTCGACGTCGAGGTCGACCGGGATCAGCTCGAAGCCGAGCGCCTCGCTGAGCATGAAGTGCCGGTCGTAGCCGGGGGTCGGGCAGAGCACCTTGATCGTCTCGCCGCGAGCCTGCAGTCGAGCCCACGGCGCCCCACCCGGCCGGCCGTGCAGCAGCGCGAAGGTCAGGCTGTCGTGCATGATCGACAGGCTGGAGTTGTCGGCAGCGATCAACTGATCGGCCGGGATGCCGAGCAGGTCACCGAAGATCTGCCGAATCTCCTGCAGGCCTTGCAATCCGCCGTAGTTGCGGACGTCGACACCGGCCGCATCGACGGTGTGATCGGGGCCGGGCAGGCCGAGCAGCTCGTTCGACAGGTCGAGCTGTTCGGCCGAGGGCTTGCCGCGCGTGAGGTCGAGCTTCAGCCCGGCCGGCTTGAGTTCCTCGTAGCGGGTGGTCAGTTCCTCGTGCAGCGCGGACAGTTCTGCCGGCGACAGGTCGGCCAGGCTCATGGTGGTGTCAGCCCTCGATTCGGGTGGTAGCGGTGCGATGGGGCCGCGGTGCCCGAGCGCCGAGTCTATCGGCCCGGTCACCGACAGTCTGAGCAGATTCCGTCGTTGCCCTGACAACCACAGGTACGCCGATTACAGTCCTGCCATGGCAGGCAACGAAGCCCCGGTACGAGCCGACGAGTCGGCCGCCGGCATCCCCGACACCGCAGGCGAATCCGCGAACCTGGCCCAGTGGTTGCGCCGGTGGGCGGCCGAGACTCCCGACGCCCCAGCGATCCGACAGGGCGCGCTGACCCTCAGCTATCGAGCCCTGGACGATGCCGCCGGCCGGGCGGCGAGTCTGTTGACGTCGCACGGCGTCGGCCCCGGTGATCACGTCTCGTTGATCATGCCGAACGTCGCCTACTTCCCGATCGTCTACTACGCGATCCTGCGCCTGGGCGCGATCGTGGTGCCGAGCAATCCGCTGCTCAAGGCCGGGGAGATCTCCTATATCTGGCAGGACTCCGACTGCCGGGTGGCGGTGGTGCTGAATCTGTTCGCGCCGGATGCGGAACTGGCCGCCAAGGACACCGGCACCGATGTGATCACCGTGGTGCCGGGCGAATTCGATCAACTGCTGGCCGGTCAGGAACCTGACACCAGCGTGGCCGAACGGTCAGCGGACGACACCGCGGTGATCTTGTACACCTCCGGCACCACCGGTCGGCCCAAGGGCGCCGAGCTGACCCACGCCAACATCGGCAGCAATGTCGCCACCATGGTCGAGACGTTGTCCCACACCGGGCCGGGCGACGTCGTCTTCGGCGGACTGCCGCTCTTCCACTCCTTCGGCCAGACCTGCGCGATGAACTCCGCCGTGTACGCCGGTGCCGCGTTGGCCCTGCTGCCGAGGTTCGATGCCGAACAAGCGCTGGAGATCGTCCAGGACGACAAGGTGACCGTGTTCCTCGGCGTGCCGACGATGTACATGGCGCTGCTGGCGGTCAAGGATCCGCAGCGCTTCGACACCTCGGCACTGCGTCAGTGTTGCTCGGGCGGATCGTCGATGCCGGTCGAGGTGTTGCACGGAATCGAGAAGACCTTCCAGGTAACGGTTCTGGAGGGGTACGGGCTGTCCGAGACCGCTCCGGTGGCGACCTTCAACCATCCCGATCGCCCCAGCAAGCCCGGCTCGGTCGGCACCCCGATCCGCGGCGTCGAGGCCAAGGTGGTCGGCCCCGATGATCAAGAGGTGCCGGTCGGCGAGATCGGCGAGATCGTGATCCGCGGCGAGAACATCATGAAAGGCTACCTGAACAATCCCACCGCCACCCAGGAAGCGATGCGGGGCGGCTGGTTCCACAGTGGTGATCTTGGTCGGATGGACTCCGACGGCTACTTCTTCATCGTGGACCGGGTCAAGGACATGATCGTCCGCAACGCGTTCAACGTGTATCCACGGGAGATCGAAGAACTCCTCTACACCCATCCGGCGGTCGCCGAAGCCGCAGTGGTCGGCGTGCCGGATGCCGTGCACGGCGAGGAGATCGCGGCGTTGATCACGTTGAAGGAGGGCGAGGCCGTCACCGAGGACGAGTTGCGGGAGTGGACCAAGGAGCGGATCGCGGCCTACAAGTATCCGCGGATCATCCGGTTCGGCGAGATCCCCAAGGGCCCGACCGGCAAGATGCTGAAGCGGGAGATCAAGATCGGTTGATCGAGATCAACGGGCCGGCTGGTGTCCGGCGTGTGACGACTGGCTGGATCAGCACGGCCGTCGGACCACCGCAGCTGCGTAGCGGCCCAGCGTGACCCCGTCGTCATGGCCGACGGCGCCGCTCTCGAACAGCACCGATTCGGTCCGCTCGTCGAGGTGCACCGTACGATCGCTGAAGTTGATCATCACCGAGATCGGGCCGCGGCGTAGCACCAGCCAGCCGGCGTCGTCGTCGCTGTCGACCGATATGTGGGCGAACCTCGGGTCGGTCAGCTCCGGCACCGTACGCCTGAGCTTGATCAACTTCCGGTAGTCGGCCAGTAGCTCGGCATGCTCATCGCGGGTCGGCTCGGTCCAGTCCAGCTTGGAACGCCGGAAAGTCTGCGGATCCTGCGGATCGGGCACCTGGCTGGTGTCCCAATCCATCTTGGCGAACTCCTCCAGCCGTCCTTCGGCGACGATCCTGCCGAGCTCCGGCTCGGGGTGACTGGTGAAGAACTGGAACGGGGTCCGGGTCCCCCACTCCTCGCCCATGAAGATCATCGGCGTGAACGGTCCGAGCACGGTCAGCACGGCGGCCGGACGCAGCTGATCGAAGTCGATCTTGGTCGACAGCCGTTCACCGGCGGCCCGGTTGCCGATTTGATCATGGTTGTCCGAACAGACGACCAACTGCCATCCAGCGGTCGTCGCGGCATCGATCGGCCGGCCGTGGCTGCGTCCGCGGAAGCTGGAATAGCTGCCGTCGTGGAAGAAACCGCGCCGGAGCACCTTGGCCAGGGCACCGTCGGCTGCGAAGTCGGAGTAGTAGCCGCTGCTGTCGCCGGTCAGCCGGACATAGAGCGCGTGGTGGAAGTCGTCGCTCCACTGCCCCGCCAGCCCGTAGCCGCCGGCCGCAGGTGCAGTGATCAACTTCGGGTCATTGAGGTCGGACTCGGCGATCAGGGTGAGCGGCCGACCGAGCTGAGCGCTGAGCGTGTCGGTCTCGATCGCCAGCTCCTCCAGCAGCTTCTGGGCGCGAGAATCCATCAGCGCGTGCACGGCGTCCAGCCGCAGCCCGTCGACGTGGTAGTCCCGTAGCCACGTCAGCGCGTTGTCGATGATGAACCGGCGCACCTCGTCCGAGCCGGGTCCGTCGAGGTTGATCAAGTCGCCCCAGGTGCTGCGTCCGGTGGTCAGGTAGGGGCCGAAGCGGGGCAGGTAGTTGCCGCTGGGTCCGAGATGGTTGTAGACGACGTCCTGGATCACGGCCAGGCCACGTTGATGGCAGGCGTCGACGAACTCCTGGTACGCGGCCGGGCCACCGTAGCTCTCCTGCACCGCATACCAGTCGACGCCGTCGTAGCCCCAGTTGTGATCACCGTTGAAGGCGTTGACCGGCATCAGCTCGACGAAATCGATGCCGAGCTCGACCAGATGATCAAGGTGGTCGATCGCCGAGCGCAGGGTGCCGTCGGGGCTGAAGGTGCCGAGGTGCAGCTCGTAGATCACACCGCCGGCGAGCTGCCGGCCGGTCCACTGTTGATCTTGCCAACCGAAACCGGCCGGATCGTAACTGCGCGACCGCTCGTGCACACCGTTGGGCTGGCGGCGTGATCGCGGATCCGGCAGCGGCGTCGGGTCGTCATCCAACAAGAAGGCGTAGTCGAAGTCGCCGTGCTGCAGATCCTCCGGCAACGGCGCGGCGGGACGCCACCAGTCACCGGGCTCCTTGATCAACTCGATCCGGTGGTCACCGGCGAGCGCGGTGATCTTGGCCGGGTTGGGTGCCCACACGCTGAGCAACTCGCGCAGTTGATCTTGAGTGCGCCGGGGTTGCGATGCCGGCCCGTCTTGCTCCGGATGCATGGAACGATCAGAGCTCGCAGTTGATCAGGTTGGGTTCGGGGACCAGCTCGATGCCGAAACGGTCTTGGACGCCGGCGCGGATCTCGCGGGCCAGTGCGATCAGGTCGGCGGCGGTGGCACTGCCGCGGTTGGTCAGCGCCAGGGTGTGCTTGCTGGACAGGGTTGCCGGCGGATCTCCGTACCCCTTCTTGAAGCCGGCGTGCTCGATCAGCCAGCCGGCGCTGGTCTTGATGCTGCCGTCGGGCTGGCCGAAGCGCGGCGCCGCCTCGGGCAGCTTCGCCGCCGTCTCGGCCGAGATGATCGGATTGGTGAAGAAGGACCCGGCACTCCAGGTGTCATGATCAGCAACATCGAGCACCATGCCCTTGCTGCGGCGCAGCTCCAACACCGCCTCGCGTACGGCGTGCGCGTCGACCCGGGTGCCGACGACGACCCCGAGTGCGCCGGCGAGCTGGGCGTAGCGGATCGGCGCAGACAGATCGGCCAGCGGCAATTGCAGGGTGACGGTCAAGATCAGGTACCGATCCCGTTCCGCCTTGAACCGGGACCAGCGGTAGCCGAAGCCGCAGTCCGCCATCGCGAAGGTCTTCTGCTGCGCCAGTTTGCGGTCGTAGGTACGGACGCCGGCCAGCACCTGACTGATCTCCGCGCCGTACGCGCCGACGTTCTGGATCGGAGTGGCACCGACCAGACCGGGGATCCCGGACAACGCCTCCAACCCGGACCAGCCTTGATCGACCGTTTCGGCGACCAGGTCGTCCCAGGGCTCGCCGGCAGCCAGCGTCAGCGTCGTACCCGAGCAACTGCTCACGTCGGCGTCCCGGCCGCGGGTGTTGATCTTGATCACGGTCCCGTCGAAGCCGGCATCGTCGATCAGCAGATTGGAGCCGCCGCCGATGATCAACACCGGTTCGCCGTTCGTGTCGGCGTCCCGGACGGTCTGCACCAGTTCAGCTTCGGTGTCGACGGTGATCAACTTCTTCGCCGGACCGCCGACCCGCAGCGTGGTGAGGCCGGCCAGCCGGACATCGGTGGCAGCGGGTGCGGTCAAGATCGTTCCTCGATCAGCACCTCGGCGGTGGCCATCCCGAGCACCTTCTCCTCGCCACAGCGGACGTCGAGCTGAACGGTGGCCACACCAGAGTCGATCTTGGACACCTTGCCGGCAACGGTCAGCTCCGCACCCGCGTCGTCGTCAGGCACCGGCACCGGGCGGGTGAAACGGGTGAAGCAGCCGGTCACCTTCGCCGGGTCGCCGGCCCAGTCGGTGACGGCGCGCAACGACAGCGCCATGGTGAGCATCCCGTGGGCGATCACGCCCGGCAGGCCCAGCCGACCGGCCTGATGGTCGGAGTAGTGGATCGGGTTGAAGTCCCCGGACGCGCCGGCGTAGCGGACCAGAGTCTCCCGGGTCAGCCGGAAGCTGACGGTCGGCAGTTCGTCGCCGACGGCGAACTCGCTCACGCCGACTCCTCCCGGTTGTGCAGGAAGGTCGAGGATGCCGTACAGACCTCGTCGCCGTCCACGGTGGCCAGCACAACGCTGGAGTTGATCATGTCGACACTGCCACGGGCACGCACCTTGTCGATCCGCAGCGTCGCAATCACCCGATCACCGGCGCGCAGCGGTCGCCGATGGGCGATCCGCTGATCGCCGTGCACGATCCGGCGCAGCTCCAGGCCCAGGTCCGGGTCGGACCACAACGCCTCCCAGGCCCGGCCGGCGATCACCGCGGCAAAGGTCGGCGGCGCGATCGCGGAGTCACCGCGGTAGGCGGGATTGTCGTCGCCCAGTGCCGCGGCGAATTCGGCGATCTTGCCCGCGGTCACCTGGTACGGCTCGGTCGGCGGATAGCTCCGCCCGGCATGGCTCTCGTCGATCACAATGCAGCAGCCTACGGCGGGCACACGTCAGCAGCCTACGGCGGCGTACCGATCCAGAATCAGCGGGACCAGCGCGGTCTCCAGCGGCACCGTGGTGGGGATGCCGCGCGCCTCGGCGGCCTGGGTGATCTTGTCCAGCAGCAGGCCCTGGCCGACAAAGAGGGAGACCACCCCGGCCAGCTCCGGACCGGTGAGCAGGGCGTCGACCGCGCGCGGTGCACAGGTGGCGAACGCGGTTCGGACGGGCCCGCCCCGCAAGGAGGCCAGTCTGCGGCCGAGGTCCTCGACGGCCGCGTTGGCCTCGGCTCGCGACGAGCCGACCGAGCCGAGCAGGACCGCACCGTCGTCGGGGATCCCGGCCGCCTCGGCAGCCGATGCGAGCAGCGGCAGCAACTCGTCGCCGGTGCCGAGGATGTCGGCCACGATCAGCTCGACCCCGGTGGAATGCCGCGCTGCGGCGATCGCTGCGGGCGCATCGGTCCGAGCGTGGAAGGCGGGCGTGAACAGCAACGGAACCACGATCGCCCGACCGCAGCCGTCGGCCTTCAACGCGGCGGCCGCCGCTTCGATGTCGGGCTCGTTCAGATCGAGATAGGCCGTCCGCGCCGGCAGTCCGACTGCCTCAACCCCGGCCCGGAGCCGGTCGATGGAGGCGACACCCTGCGGATGCCGGCTGCCGTGGGCAAGCAAAACGACCGGCACCCGCTGATCGCGGGCACCGGTCGGCAGCATGGAGGACCCGGTCAGCGGGTTTCGCGATGCGCGGTGTGCTTCCCGCAGCGCGGGCAGAACTTGTTGATCTCAAGCCGGTCGGGGTCGTTCCGCCGGTTCTTCTTCGTCAGGTAGTTCCGCTCCTTGCACTCGGTGCAGGCGAGCGTGATCTTCGGCCTAACGTCCGATGCCTTGGCCATTGCCCTCAAACCTCGATCTTCGTCAGCTGGTTGCCGCCCGCAGTTTCCTGGGGCAACAGGTTGGTAGCGGGAACGGGACTTGAACCCGTGACACAGCGATTATGAGCCGCTTGCTCTACCGTCTGAGCTATCCCGCCGCGGCGCTACCGCCGAGCCCCCATGCGGAATCGAACCGCAGACCTTCTCCTTACCATGGAGACGCTCTACCGACTGAGCTATAGGGGCACGTCCACCTGGGTGGAACCGACGCGACCAAGCCGCGCCGACACGCAAAGATACACAACAACCAGCCCGGAACGCGAATCGAGTTTTCCGGGCACTTCCGGAGCTCGTTACGACCGTCTTCGGCAGCCGAAGTCACCCAGATCGTACGAACTTCGACCCGACTCCCGGTGGCTGTGCCCACGACCGGGTCGACGGTCAGTACCTTTCCGCCATGAGATCAGTACGAGGCCGCCGCGGCGCGGCGCCGAGGACGGTGCTGCCATGACCACTCCCACCGCGGTCACCACCGCCTTCATCGTGGTCGACTACCTGATCAAGATCATCGCGATCGGCTTCGTACCGGAGAATCGGCGACCCAGCTCCGGCCAGGCCTGGCTGCTGGCGATCCTGTTCGTCCCGATCATCGGGCTGCCGCTGTTCCTGCTGATCGGATCGCCGTACGTCCGCGGCCGGCGGCACAAGCTGCAGCAGGAGGCGAACCGGGCGATCGCCGAATACACCGCTCATCATCCGGTCGTTCCCGAGACGCATCGGATGAACGCGACCGCGGGCGGCGTGCTCACGCTGAACCGCAATCTGACCTCGATGCCGTGCGTGCTCGGCGTCAACGAGGGCCTGCATCCGGACTCGGTGGCCGGGATCAAGGCGATCGCGGCCGCCATCGACCAGGCCGAGCGCTACGTCCATCTGGAGATGTACATCCTGGCGATGGACCAGACCACGGCACCGCTGTTCGACGCGATGACGGCGGCGGTCAAGCGCGGGGTCAAGGTCCGGGTGCTGTACGACCATCTCGGCTCGCGCAAGTACCCGGGCCGCAAGGAGATGGATCGGCGGCTCACCGCGGACGGGATCGACTGGCACCTGATGATGCCGATCGACCTGCTGCACCGGAGGTGGCGCCGGCCGGATCTGCGCAACCACCGCAAGCTGGTGGTGATCGACGGCATCCGCGGCTTCATGGGCTCGCAGAACATGATCGACCCCAGCTACCTCAGCCCGAAGAACGTCAAGATCGGCCGGGCCTGGGTCGACCTCAACATCGAGATCACCGGCGAGATCGTCGAATCGCTCGACGTCGTCTTCGCCACCGACTGGTTCGCCGAGACCGGGGAACGGCTGGTGCAGGCGAAAACCGGAACCATCGGCGGCGAGATCGCCACCGATGCACATCCGGAGCACTATCAGAGCGCCGGCGGCAGCACCGCCTTCCAGTTGGTGCCGTCGGGGCCCGGCTTCCCGACCGAACCCAACCTGCGGATGTTCACCTCGCTGATCCACCTGGCGCAGCGCACGGTGTCGATCGTCAGCCCCTACTTCGTACCGGACGAGGCGTTGTTCAGCGCGATCACCACTGCGTCCTATCGGGGCGTGCAGTTGGAGTTGTACGTGTCCGAGAAGGCCGACCAGTTCATGGTCCACCACGCCCAGCGGTCCTACTACCAGCAACTGCTGGAGGCCGGGGTGCGGATCTACCGCTATCCCGCGCCGGCGGTGCTGCACACCAAGATGGTCACTGTCGACGATCAGGTCGGGGTGATCGGCTCGTCCAACATGGACATGCGTTCCTTCGCGTTGGACTACGAGATCATGCTGCTCGGGCTCGGCGAGGAGGTCGCCGCGTCGCTGAACGAGGTGATCGCCGACTACCGGGCCAAGTCGACCGAGCTGACCCTGGAGCAGTGGAAGCGGCGATCGCTGGTGCAGCGCTACCTGGACAACGCGATGCGGTTGACCTCCGCGCTGCAGTGACCTTCACGGCTGCTGGCGGCGGCCGGCCCAACGTGGCACAGGTTCAGTCGGCGATCGAGGTGTCGAGCAGGGCGCGCACCATCTCGACCGGCTCGGCTCCATCGCGTACGGCGCGGCGTTGCAGCTCCGCGCCGGTGCCGTTCTCGAAGACGCGGTCGATGCCCTGTTGCACCAGCTCGAGGTCGCCGTTGGCGGTCAGCGCCCCGCGTACGTGGTCCAGCAGCGTCTCGATCACCTCGGCCGCCGGTTGCGGCACCGCATCGACGGGATCGAGCAGGCCTCCGCGGAGTCCGTCCCGGCTGGCGCGCCACTGGGCCAGCAGCAGCAACTGCGGATCGTCGCTGGGGGCCGACCGGCCGACGGCGATGTCGGCGGCGGCGGTGTCCACCAGCGCCCGCGCGAGGGCGGCGATCATCACCGCGTCGTCGGCCCGCAGGCAGATGTCGGCGATCCGGAACTCGACCGTCGGGTAGTGCCGAGACAGCCGGACGTTGAAGTAGATCATGTCCGGGTCCAGCAGCACGCCGGTGCGGACCAGCCGCTCGACCCGCTCGTGGTAGGCGGCCGCGCTGCCGAACGGCGCCGTCGGGCCGGCGGTCGGGAACCGCGACCAGACCTGGGTCCGGTAACTGGAGTATCCGCTGTCGCGGCCCTGCCAGAACGGCGAGTTTGCGGAGAGCGCAAGCAGCGCCGGCAGCCGGCGTTGCACCCGGTCGACGACCCCGACGCCCTCCTCGTCGTCGGCCACCGAGACGTGCACGTGGCAGCCGCAGGTCAGCTGTTCCATCGTGGTCAGGCCGTACCTCTCGACCATCCGCCGGTACCGCGGCTTGACCATGGTTCGCGGGTCGACCGGCAGCGGAGAGGTCGCCATCGCCAACACCCGGGCGTCACTCTTGCGAGCCAACTGGTCGGTGTATTGCCGCCACTCGACGAGTTGCCGGCGGAGCTCGCTCAGGTCCGCGCACGGGCTGGTCTCCACCTCGATCTGCTGTTGCTGCAGCTCGGCTTCGATCTCGCCGTCGTCCGGCGCACGCGGTGGTTCATCACGGCGGGGCCGATCGGCCTCGGCCCTGCGCAGCAGATTCCCGGCGACGGCGCGCGGAACGCCGGAGTCGGCGTCAACCAGCAACAGCTCTTCCTCGACTCCGACCGTCCTGCGTTCCGTCGTGGCTGCAGGCGACGTGGTGTGATCAGACATCGCGTGGACGGTACCCGATTCCGCTCAGGTGGCCCGCGGTGACAGCTGAAACGGCAACGAACCGGTCGGCAACAGGGTGATCGCGGCGTGCACCGGCGTCCTGGCCAGCGGCGTACGGAGTTGGTAGGTCTGCAGGATCGCGGCCAGTACCAGCTGCACCTCGGTCAGCGCGATCACCGACCCGATGCAGGCCCGAGCGCCGGCGCCGAACGGCAGCCAGGCGTAGCGATGGCTGCCGGGTACGGCTCGATCGGTCAGGCCTCGATCGGGCAGGTCGAAACGGCGCGGATCGAACCGTTCCGGATCCGGCCACACCCGCGCCGAGTGCTGGACGCCCCAGATCGACACCTCGACCCAGGAACCGGCCGGGATCCGGCAGCCGGCCAAGGTCTGATCGGTGGCCGGACTGCGGCCGACTCCGTGCGCCGCCGGAAACAGCCGCAGCGTCTCCCGGACCACCCGGCCAAGCCACGGCAGTCGATCCAGATCGGCGGCGGTCGGCGTCCGGCCGGCCAGGACGTCGTCGACCTCCGCCTGCAGTCGCGCCTGCCAGTCGGGGTGCTGGGCGAGCAGCAGCACCACACAGCTCAGGGTCACCGCAGTGGTGTCGTGGCCGGCGAGCAGGAACAGCATCGCCTGCTCGGCCACCTCCTGATCGGTCAGCCGATCCGCCGGGTCGTCCGCGTCCCGAGCGGCGCAAAGCAGGCCGAGCATGTCGCTGGCCGTCGGATCCGGCCGATCCCGGCGGCGGGCGATCAGGGTGTCGACGATGGCCCGGATCTGCCGCAGGTCACGGTGCAGCCGCCGATTGCCGGGTGTCGGCGCCGCAGTCGGTAGCGGATGCGGCGCGACCGCTCGCCGGAGCAGGTGATCGTTGACCCGGCGGAAACGCGTCAGCAGGTCCGCCGCCGCGGACATGTCGGCGCCGAACAGGATCCGGCCGCTGACCCGGGACGCAACCTTGATCATCTCCGGGTAGCCGTCCAACATCGTCCCGGTGGCCGCCGGCTGTCGCCACCGGTCGACCAGCCGCCGGGCCTCGTCGGTCATCACCGGCGCGTAGCTCTCGGCGACCCGCCGCCGGGTGAACACCGAGGCCAGGAAACGCCGCTGCCGATGCCAGACGTCGCCCTCGCTGGTGAGCATGTTGTCGCCGAGTGCGCCGCGGAGTTCGCGGTAGCCGGGATGCTGTTTGCCGAAGCGCTCCGGGCTGCCCAGGACCTCCTCGATCAACTCCGGCGACGTGACGCTGTACATGATCAGCCGCCAGCCCGGTGGTCCGGCCACGATCCGCGCGAGTCCGCCGAGCTCGCGATCCGCGCGAGAGATCGTGCCCAGGTAGTTCGTACGCAACGCCCGGAGGTTCCCGACCACGGGCCACCCCGTGAGGGTGGGCACGTCCCGGCCCGCGGCCTCGACGGCCATGAGTTGATGCTAGTCGCGGCACTGGGAAGGTGCAGCCGAACGAAAAGATCGGATGCCAACGCCACGCCGTAAGCGATGTCACGATTCACGGCCCACCGACGGGGTAATCGATATCGGCATGAGCGAAACAACCGAGGGTCTGAACCCGGACGAGCGTGCCGAGGCGGATCGACAGGCGGTTGCCGAGGTGATCGAGAAGGCCCACATCGCGATCGTCACGACGGTCGACGAGGACGGGTCGCTGGTCAGCCGGCCGTTGGGTCTGCAGCAGCGCGACTTCGACGGCGACCTGTACTTCTTCACTCCGGATCCCTCCGACAAATCCGTGCAGGTACGGCGAAATCCCCAGGTCAACATCGCGATCGAGAGTCACGGCAACTACCTGTCGGTGGCGGGTACCGGGACCATCACCAAGGATCAGGCGTTGATCGACGAATTCTGGAACCGGCACGTCGAGGCCTGGTTCGACGGCGGTCGGGATGATCCGGCCGTTGCGCTGCTGAAGGTGCAGGCCCGGTCCGCCGAACTGCAGTCCGTCGAGAGCCCGCGAGTGGTCGCAGCGGTGAAATACGCCAAGGCGGCCGTCACCAAGGGCCACCCCGAGCTCGGTGACACCACTCGGGTCGAGTTCTGATCACGTTTCTCAATGCTGCAAGGCCTTCGAGGCCTTCGTCTGCAACACGTTGGCGCCCTGCTCCAGCAGGCTGAGCCAGGCACCCTTGGCGCTGCCCGCGGGCCGGGTCGGCCCCGACCTGTTCTTGATCATCGGGTTGATCGCCACCACACTCCCCTTCCTCCGCGACTCATCTCCCCGTGCCCGCCCGCGACGAGCGTCAAACCCCCCGTTGCCGGGTGCTGCCGGGCCGGCACCGGTTCGATCGCCCTGATCCGTGAGCGTCGGAGAACCGTTTCAGGCTCTCGGCCGCGGGCACAGAGCAGACATGGATCTGGGACTGTCGCGCCGCTGTGCCCTGATCTCCGGCGGCGACTCGGGCATCGGCCTGGCCAGCGCACGAGTACTGCTGGCCGAAGGCGCCCGGGTGATCATCACCGATCTTGATCAAGATCAACTGGACCAGGCCGCAGCATCGCTGCCTGACTCCGGTCGTCGGCTGCTCGGCTTCGCAGCCGATCTGACCCAGCCCGACCAGGTCAGTCGGCTGCGGGAACACGTCCGGGCCGTCGGCAAGATCGACATCTTGATCAACTCGGCCGGCGAGACCGGTGCGACCGGGCCCTTCCACGAGATCGGCGACGACGGCTGGCGGGACACTCTCGAGGTCGACCTGATGGGCCCGATCCGGCTCACCCGGGCATTCATGGATGATCTTCGAACCGGCGGTTGGGGCCGGTTGATCTTTCTGACCTCGGAGAACGCCGTACAGCCCTACCCGGACGAGATTCCGTACGACGCCGCGAAGGCCGCGCTGCTGGCGACGGCCAAGGCGCTGTCGAAGGCGTACGGCGAGGACGGTCTGCTCGTCAACTGCGTGTCCCCCGCGTTCGTCCGGACGCCGATGACGGACAAGATGATGCATCAGCGAGCCGACGAACTGGGGGTCGATTTCGACGAGGCGGTGCGGACCTTCCTGGAGGAGAAGCGTCCGAACATGGTGCTGGGCCGACGCGGCGAGGCCGACGAGGTGGCCGCCGTGATCGCCTTCCTGTGTTCTGATCGGGCCAGTTTCATCGCCGGCGCGAACTATCGCGTCGACTCCGGCTCCGTTGCCGCCATCAACTGACCAGCTGTTTGGAGGAGTGATCATGAACACGTCGAATCAGGTCGCCGCACCTGCCGCGTCGTACGACTACTTGATCATCGGCGGCGGCATGGTCGCAGACAATGCCGCCAAGGCGATCCAGCAGACCGATCCGAACGGATCGATCGGAATCCTCAGCGACGATCCCGACGAGCCGGTCACCCGCCCGGCGCTGACCAAGAAGTTGTGGACGGACCCCGACTTCGAGTTCGACCAGGTCTGGTTGCAGACCGTCGAACAGACCGGCGCGCAGTTGATCACCTCTCTGCACGTGGATTCGATCGACCCGGCGGCGCACGAGGTCGCGGCCGGTGATCACCGCGTCGGCTATCGGCGACTGCTGCTGGCCACCGGCGCCGAGCCGAATCGTCTCGATCTGCCGGACGACGATCGGATCATTCACTTCCGTACGGTTGCCGACTACCGACGGCTGCGCAAACTGTCCGGTCCAGGTCGCACGATCGCCGTCGTCGGCGGCGGCTACATCGGCACCGAACTCGCCGCCGGGCTGAGCCAGAACGACACCCGGGTGATCATGGCGCTGCCGCAGAACCGTGTGTACGAAGACAAATTCCCGCGCGCACTCGCCGATCACGTGACCGAGCTGTATCGCGAGCACGGGGTTGAGCTGCGCACCGGAACCAAGATCACCGGCGGTAGCGCCGACCAGGACGAGATCCGGCTGACGACGGACTCCGGCGACGACATCGTGGCCGACGGGGTCGCAGCCGGCCTCGGCGTCGCACCGCGAGCCGAACTGGCCGAAGCGGCCGGATTGAACGTGGATGACGGCGTCGTCGTCGACGAGTACCTGGTCACCAGCGACCCGGACATCCTGGCCGCGGGGGATGTCGCCAGCTATCCCGACGCCCTGTTGGGACGGCAGCGGGTCGAGCACGTCGACAACGCCAACGCGATGGGCAGTCTGGCCGGCCGCAACCTGACCGGCGCGAACGAGCCGTACGACTACACGCCGTACTTCTACTCGGTGCTGTTCGGCAATCGGTACGAGGTGGTCGGCACCCTCGACGCCTCGGCAACCATGATCGAGAGCTGGTCCGATGATCATGAACGTGGTGTCGTCTACTACCTGGACGACGATCAGACGGTCAACGGTGTGCTGCTGTGGAACGTGCCGGACAAGACCGATGACGCACGCTCGGTGATCAAGCGGTCCCGGACCGGAAAGCTGGAGTTGGACGACATCGCGGCTGCAATCGACTTCTGACGGCCTCGGTTTCGCCCGGACGGGCGGCGGGTAACCAACCGCCATGGCACGCTTCGGATACACCCTGATGACCGAACAGAGCGGACCGGCGCAGCTGGTGCAGTACGCCGCCGCGGCCGAGCAAGTCGGCTTCGACTTCGCGTTGTGCAGCGATCACTACAATCCGTGGCTGGAATCGCAGGGGCACGCGCCGTACGCCTGGGCGGTGCTCGGCGCGGTGGCCCAGGCGACGCATCGGATGGAACTGGTCAGCTACGTCACCTGCCCGACCCATCGCTACCATCCGACGATCGTGGCCCAGAAAGCGGCGACCCTGGGGCTGTTGAGCGACGGCCGATTCATCCTCGGACTCGGCTCGGGTGAGAACCTCAACGAGCACGTGATCGGCCAGGGCTGGCCGACGGCGGAGGTTCGGCAGTCGATGCTGCAGGAGGCGATGATGATCATCCGGCAGTTGCTCGGCGGCGAGACGGTCACCTCCGATGGCGACTTCTTCCATGTGTCACAGGCGAAACTGTGGGACTGTCCGCAAGACCCGATACAGATGGGGGTGGCAGTCTCCGGCAGCAGATCGATCAAGCGCTTCGCACCGTTGGCCGATCACCTGATCTCGACCACGCCTGATCATGAACTCCTCGACCAATGGGACGAAGCGCGTCCGGCGGGCGGACCGACGGCGCGATCGTTCCTGCAGTTGCCCATCTGCTGGGCACCGGACGAATCGACCGCGGTCAGTGTCGCGCATGATCAGTTCCGCTGGTCGATCGGCAGTTGGTCGGTGAATGCCGAACTGCCGTCGCCAGCATCGTTCGCGGCCGCGACCGAGCCCGTACGTGTCGAGGACGTGACAGCGTCGATCCCCTGCGGTCCCGATCTTGATCGGATCGCGAAGGCGTTCGAGCCGGCGGTGCAGGCCGGATTCACCGACATCGGCCTGGTCCAGGTGGGCGACCAACATCAACAACAGTTCCTCGACCAGGCAGCCGGGCCGCTGCTGGAACGGCTGCACCGGCTGGGCTGACCTGGATCCAGGCCGACCCGGCAGACCCGAGCTAGTCCTCAGTCCTTGACCTTGTCGATGGCGTCCTTGGCACGATCGATCAACGCGGCGAACGGGCCGGCGGTCCATTGCTTGGCCGTCGAGCCCGCGACGCTGGGATGCGGCCGGGTCGGGGCGATCTTCTCCACCGCCTCCATCCGGCGTCCCATCCGCTGGCGCTGGTCGAGGTCGCAGTTCTCCAGCACAGCAGGGAATTCCTCGCTCTCCTCGCTCTCGGCGTGCGCATCCACGGCCGACTTGAAGTCGGCGAGCTCGGCCGCGAATTCGTCGCTGTCGGGATCGAGTTCCTCCAGCTTCTTCAAGACTTCGTTGGCTTCCTGCTCCTCGGTGTTACGCGCATCCGCAACGCCGGCCGGAGCAATCGTCGCCGTCACCGGGCGGAGCACGATCTCCTCCGCCGTCTCGTGCAGAGCCAGCATCGCGCGCAACTCCTCGAATGCCTCCTTGCGCTGCTGACCGGTCGAGCCCTCGATCTCGTCGAACAGGTCGTGGACCTGGGCATGCTGGTTCAACAGGATCCTGATCACATCGCCCTCGGGGAGCTGTGCCGCCTTCCGGCGGTCTTCGACTGCGCTGCCCATGCTGATCTCCTTATGTGCCGGGCATCGGCTGCCCGACGCCCTTGACGACTTCTGGACAGCCACTACCCGCTGCGCCACCGGACCAACCGGACTTCGCCCTGGCCGGGAGTGGTAGGCGCGCCAGAATCCAGCACGTGCGGGAAATTACCGTTCCCGAGAGCGGTCCACGCGTCAGAATCCAGCACGAGCAGGGAATTGTCGAGGCCGGGAGTGGTCGACGTTGTTGCGTCGGGCACCGGCGGTCTCCGATGATCACCGCCACCATCTGGATCGCGCCGATCCTGAAGCCGAGGAGACCGACGAGCGTCTGGGTCAGGTGCAGATCGGCGGCGATGTCGGGCAGCAGCAGGGTCAGCAAGTTCAGGTCGTACGAGGCCAGCGCCCAGCCCACCAACGCGATCACCACGAAGTAGCCGACGCCACCCCGATACGGGCCAGCTCAAGCAACGCCTCGTGGTTTGCCCTCAGCTGCGGGAAGAGCCGGCCCGGTGGCGCCGGCAAACCCGGCCGTGGTGGAATCGGAGCCCAGACGAGAGGCGGCCAGCAGAAAGGCGGGTGGCCGGCGTGCGCGCACTGGTGCTGCATGACTTCGGCGAGTTGCGGATCGAGGAGCGCCGGACGCCGGCGCCTGGGCCTGGCGAGGTGCTGATTCGCATCTGTGCCACCGGAATCTGCGGGTCGGACGTACACGGCTACACCGGTGAGAACGGTCGCCGGGTGCCGGGTCAGGTGATGGGACACGAGGCGGTGGGCCGGGTCGCCGGTCTCGGACCGCGGACCGAGGCCCTCGGCCTGAGCGTCGGCGAACCGGTCACCTTCAATCCGGTGGTGCTGCCGGCCGAACAGGCCGCGGTCTTCGCCGGCCGGGAACAGCACTGCCCGGACAAGACGGTGATCGGCGTCGTCCCGGAGATCCCGGCCGCGTTCGCCGATTACCTCGTCGTCCCCGGCTCCAACGTGGTCGCGCTTCCGCAGAGCATGCCGATCGCGTACGGCGCACTGATCGAACCGCTGGCCGTGGCCCTGCATGCGGTACGACGGGTGCTGACTCCCACGGTGGATCGGGTGCTGGTGGTCGGGGGCGGCCCGATCGGCCAGTCGATCGTTCTGGCGCTCGGCGTCGAGGGCGTCGACCAGGTCGTCGTCAGCGAGGTCGATCCGGCGCGACGCATGCTGCTCCAGCGACTGGGCGCGTCCGTCATCGACCCGACGGCCGGGCCGATCGCCGATGCGATTGCGTCGGCCGGAGGACCGTTCGAGGTGGTGATCGACGCCGTCGGCGTGACCGCGAGTGTCCGGGACGCGTTGGCTGCGGCCACCCTCGGCGGCCGGATCTGCCTGGTCGGGATGGGATCGCCGGCGCTGGAGTTGCCGGGGTTCAAGATCAGTACCGAGGAACGCACGATCATCGGCAGTTTCACCTACTCGGCCCAGGACTTCCGCGATGCGGCCGAGTTCGCAGCATCGTCCGACCCGCGGCTGGCTCACCTGATCAGCCGGCACGTCGAGCCCGAGGAGGCCGACGCCACTTTCCGCGCGCTCGGTGCCGGCGACGTCACTGCGGGCAAGGTGCTGGTGTGGTTCGACGGCCGGCCCGACGAGGCTGTCAGCACGCCGTCGTCGATCGCGGGATCCCGATCATGAGCACCCGGGAACGCACCATCCGTCAGGTTCGTGCCTACACCTTGCGGGGTGGCGGCGCCGACTACCATGATCAACAAGCCGGTCATTGGATCGACGACCACATCGCCACACCGATGTCGGCCTATCCCCCATATCGCGAGTCCCGGCAGAGCTTCGGTCTCAATCTGCTCGGCACCCTGGTGGTGGAGGTCGAGGCCGACAACGTCATCCAGCCCGACGTCGGCTGGTGGGGACATCACCGAGTTGATCAAGATCTCCGCATTGGCCGACGCGCCCTTACACACAGGCCGCGTCAACGTCGCGGACGGTGCACTGCGGCGTACCAGCGGGCCAACTCGGCGAACCCGTGATCCAGCTGGACCGCGGGTCGCCAGCCGAGCGCTTCACGGGTACGCCGCTGGTCGAACCAGTGCGCGGTCGACAACTGCTCGACCAGGAACCGGGTCAGCGGCGGGTCCGCGGCGTCACCCGGACGCAGCGACCACAGCGTCTCGGCTGCCGCACCTGCCCACAGGGCCGGCCGCACCGGAAGGTGCCGGGTGGGCAGCGGGGCGCCGGCCGCTCGGGCGATCGAACTCAAGAACTCCCCGATCGGCCGGGGCTCGCCGTTGCTGACCACCAGCGCTTCGCCGTGTACGCCGTCGACCGTACAGCGATCGACCGCGGCGGTCAGGGCGTCCACCGCGTTGGTCAGGTAGGTGGTGTCGACCAGTGCCGTGGCCGGTCCGAACAGTGGCAGCCGGCCCCGCCGGGCACGAGCCACGATCCGGCCCACCAACTGCGTGTCTCCGGGCCCCCAGACGATGTGCGGCCGGATCGCCAGCACCGCAAGCGATGGCGAATCGGCAGCCAGGGCGAGCAGCTCCGCTTCGGCCTTGGTGCGGGCATATGGGCCGCGCGCGCGGACGGGATCTGCCGGCTCGGCGCCCGCACCGACCAGCGAGCTGCCACTGTGCGCCACCGACGGAGACGACACGTTGATCAGCCGCTCGACCCCGGCAGCCCGGCATTCCTCGACCACGGTCCGGGTGCCGTCGACGTTCACCCGCCGGTAGTCGGCCTCCGCGCCGGTCACGTTCACCTTGGCGGCCAGATGCAGCACCGCCTGCTGGCCTCGTACGGCGCGCCGGACGGTGTCCGGATCGGTGACGGTGCCGAGCACCTCGCGCAGCCCGAGTCCGCTCGGCCGGCGCTGCAACACGGTGACCTGGTCGCCCCGTTCGGCCAAGGCACGAGCAGTGGCACCGCCGAGCAGCCCGCTCGCACCGGTCACCAGAATCTTCACCGCGCCGCTCCTCGCCGTACCGGCCTTCGCTCGCTGCTCATGTCGGTGCTAGATCTTCCCTGCACGTTCGCCGGCGAGCAGTCGTCCGGCCCAGCGGCCGAGGCGGGTCCGGTCGATCTTCGACGCGTGCCGGATGTCGACGGGCAGCGCGTCGGTCACCAGCACCGCGGCCAGCGGAACCGACGCTGCCGCGCGGACGGACTCGGTGAGTTCGGGGCCGGCCAGGTGCTGCCGGGACGACCCATAGGACGGCGCACGGGTAGACGGCACCACCACGGCCACCACCTGCTGGGTGCCGACCGGGCCGACGCCGACCACGGCGGCGGCGCTCACCTCGGCCAACTCCTCGATCCGCTGCTCGACCCCCACCGGAGTCAGCGGGCGGTCCGCGGTGACGATCACATGCACCAGCCGTCCCTCGACCCACAGCCGGCCCGCTTCGTCGAGGTGGCCGACGTCTCCGGTGCGGTGGTAGCCGGGGTTGCGGGAACTGGCGTGCTCGGTGGCCCAGAGCCGGTCGTAGCGTTCCTTGCGATGCGACGCGGCTACGCAGATCTCCCCCGTCACCCCGGCCTCGTCGGTCAGCGGCCCGTCGGCGCGGCCCAGCTCGTCCAGCGGGCTCACTCGGATCGTCACTCCGGGCAGCGGCCGGCCGACACATACACCGTTGCCGGAGCCTGCGTCCTCGATCTCGGCCAGGGTGATGTCGGTGGCCGGCAGCACCTCGGTCATGCCGTACGGCGTATGCAGTTCAGCGTTGGGCAATAGTCGTTGCAGCTGGCGGAGCAGCGACACCGGGACCGGTGCACCGGCCGACAGCACGGTGTGGACGCCCTGCAACAGGGTTCGCTGCGGATCGGTCAGCGCGTCGGCCGTGGCCACCACGTTGCGCAGCGCGGCCGGTGAGGCGAAGACGACGGTCGCATCCAGTGCTGCCACTGCATCGGAAAGCGCCAGCGCGGTCAGGGTGGCCGGGGCGGTGACGTCCATGTCCGGGACGACGGCGGCGGCGCCCATGGCCGGTGCGTACAGGGCGAACGGGGCGAAGGCAGCCACCAGCCGGTCGTCCGGCCCGATCCGCATGATGTCGGCGACCCTGGCGATCTGCTCCTTGAGCTGGCTCTGCCGGTAGACGACACCCTTGGCGGGCCCGGTGGCCCCGGAGGTGAACAGCACCGCACCCTCGCTGTCGGCCGCTGCGCGCTCCGGCAGCGATCGGCCACGACCGTCGGCGGCCAGCGCCGCCAGATCGGTCTGCCAGCCGGCCAACCGGGCCAGTGCGGCCGGCGTACCGACGCCGATCCGACGCCCCGGCACGCCGAGGGCACCCATGGCCAGCAGCGCCTTGCCGATCCCGATCACAAAGCGCGGTTGTGCGCTGCGCAGTGCGTGGGCCATGCCGCGGACACCGAGCCCTGCGTCGGCGACCACGATCACCGCGCCGAGGCGCCAGCACGCATAGACGGCGACCGTGAGGTCGAGTCCAGGGGGCACCAGCATGGCCACCCGGTCGCCGGGCTGCAGCCCGAATCGGCTGAGACCGGCGGCGGTGTCGGCGATCCTGCGTTCGAGTCCTGCGAAGGAGACGGTGGTGGTGACGCCGGCGTGCACTTCGGCGGCAGCGGTGGCCGGGTCGTCGGCTCTGCGGAGCAGCGCAGCCCAGGGCAGGTCGTCCTCGGTCCAGACCGCCGAGCGCTCCGACTGCGGCTTGGGGATCGGCCGCGGTTCGTTCACGGTGAACCGCTGACCGATCCAACGCCAGGTGTCGGCTGCGGTCTGCGGGGCGTCCTCGGTGACCAGATGCGAGGCACCCGGATAGCGGTGTACGTCGGCCTGCGGCAGCCGGCGTTCCAGATCGTTGAGGAATCCGTCGCCGAAGACCGGATCGCGGGCCCCCCAGAGCAGGAGTGCGGGGACGTCGAGCGTGCCGACGCCGGCCGCGATCGCGTCGAAGGCCGGCCGGCTCGGATGGTCGGCCTCCAGCGGGATGTCGGCCACGAAGTCGCCGACCGCCGTCCGCCGAGCCGGGCTGTCGTACGGGCGGGCCAGGGCCGCCCGGACCAAGGACGGCACTGCGGGCTTGGACAGTCGCGCCCCACCTCGTACGAAGATCGGCGTGCGGACACACACGGCATCCCGCAGTGCCGGGTTTCGAGCCAGCCGGATCAGACCGGGCAGCTCGGCGCCTATGGGCAGGTTGAGGCCGGTGTTGGTGAGGACGATGCCGGCCAGCTGCTCACGGTGCTGCAGCGCCCAGCCGAGCGAGATGATGCCACCCCAGTCGTGCCCGACGGTGACCACCGGCCCGTCGATACCGAGTCCCGCCGTCAGGTCACCGAGGTCGGCGATACGCTCGGAAAGCGTACGTGGGCTGGGAAGTCGCTGCGACCACCCCATGGAGAGCTGGTCGACGGCGACCACGCGCCAGCCCGCAGGAGCCTGGGCCAGGAACCGTCGCCACAGGTAGGACCAGGTCGGGTTGCCGTGGACGCAGAGCATCGTGCCCGCCACCGGTTCGGCCGGATCGGCCAGTTTATGGGTGTCGAGAACGTGCCAGGTGTGGACGGCGCCCGCCGCGTCCGAAATGTCGACCAGCCGGGACCACGCCGGATCGACGTCGGGAATCCTGGTCAGGTCCGGCGAGGCGGCCGGCAACGCGACCCGCGCACGATGCTGACGGGCCGGCCCGCTCACCAGGCGATCTCGGCGAACGAGGTGTTCAGCCCGGAGCCGATGCCGAGCAGCATCACCCGCATGCCGGGCTGCAACCGGTCGAGGTTCCGGGCGAGGGTGAACGGCACGGCGGCGGCACCCAGGTTGCCGAACTCCTCGACCGTGGTCGGGCAGCGGTCGGGACTCACCCCGATCGCCGCGGCCATCGCGGCGATGTGCTTGACCGAGGTCTGGTGGCAGAAGAAGTAGTCGACCTGTGACCAGTCGAATTCCTCCGCGGCGTCGTTCCAGGTGTCGATCGCGAGCCGGATCCCGGCCTCGAACAAGGCCCGACTGTCGGTCTGCATAAGGTTCAGGTCGCCGACGCACAGCTCGTGATGTTCGCTCCCCGAGCGGCTGACACCACCCAGGATTCGGTGACCCTCCGGGTGTTGATCGGTGCGACCGAGCACCATCGCGGCGGCGCCGGAACCGATGGTCAGGCTGGCGAACTGGGCCTTCACCTCGGCAGCGGTGGCGTCGGGTTGCTCGAGCCGGTCCAGGGTGGCCCGATGCAGCTTCTGGATGGCTTCGGCGTCCACCAGCAGGGCGTAGTCGACCTGTCCGGAGTCGATCATCATCCCGGCGACCTGGATGCCGTTCAGGAAGCCGAGACAGGCGTTGGCGATGTCGAAGCTGAAGCAGTTGGTCGGCAGCCCGAGCTGGTGATGGACGGCGACGGCAGACGACGGCTCCAGATGCGGCCGGGTCACGGCGGTGCTGATCAGGACTCCGACCTGCGACGGGGTGATTCCGGCTTCCGCCAGGGCCTTCGCGCCGGCCAGCGACGCGGCGTCGGCGAAACTGACCTCGTCAGGCCACCAGCGGCGCTCACGGACGCCGGCCAAAGCTTCCAGCATCCCGCGCCGAAGCCCGGTGCGCCGATAGGTCGCCTCCAGCCGATCGTCGAACTCCTCCGAGGTCGCCACCACCGGCGCCTCGATGGCAGAAACCGACAACATGCTGGTGTTCGTCAGTCGATATGTTGCATTGCCGCTCATCCACGTACTCGTCTCACCCCGCGACCACCCGAACGCGAGGTACGGAGGAGCGGATCGCCCATCAGATAACCAATAAACTATGCCACGCCCGCACGCCCATCCACGGATTCGGCGGAGTACGCCGGCTTTCGGGCACCCGGTCGGTCGGTGCTGACCACAGGCGGAACGCGTGCCAGCCTCCTGCCGTGAACGCGATGATTTAGCCGCTAAAGTAATGCGACCATGACGACGATTGCTGTGTTCGGCGCCACCGGGCGGACCGGCCGACGTGTCCTGGACCGTGCTTTGGCTGCCGGGTCGACGGTTCGCGCGCAGGTCCGGGAGCCGGCCAAGCTGACGGTTTCGTCCGACCTGCTGACCGTGATTCGCGGCGACGTCCTGAATCCGGCGAGTGTGGCCGAGACGGTCGCGGGCGCCGACGCGGTGCTCAGCCTGTTCGGTCAGGTGAAGGGCTCGCCGCCGACGTTGCAGACCGACGGCACCCGCATCATCACCGAGGCGATGACCGCCGAGGGGGTGAAGCGGATCGTGACCTTGTCGGGTGGTGGATTGCGTGCCGAGTCCGATCGGCCGAAGATCGCCGACCGGGTGATCCAGGCGCTGCTGAAGCTGCTGTCCGGCCAGGTGCTGGCAGATGCCCAAGGACACCTGGCCGTGCTGCGGGCCTCAGGACTGGACTGGACGGTGGTCCGCGCTCCGCGACTGACCGAGAAGCCCGGGTCGGGCCGCTATCGGGTCGGCTGGGTCGGTGTGGACGCCAGCACCCAGCTGAGCCGTGACGACCTGGCCGACTTCATCCTCACCCAGGTCGACGACCGGACCTTCGTCGGCCAACTGCCCTTCGTCAGCGCATGACCCCCACCCGTCGCGTTTCGGCAACCGATCCCGATGATCGCGACACGCTGATCGGCACGGTGCTGGAGGCGGTCGTGTCGATCAGCCGCGAGCTGGCCACCGCACGCTCGACCGGTACGGGTCCGCGCTCACCCTTCGGCGACGTCCACCTGACCAGCAGCCAACTGGACGCGATGTTCCTGATCGCGCACAGCCAGCTGCCGCTGACGCCCGGGGCTCTGTCCGCGCGGCTCGGCGTCACTCCCGGTGCCGTCAGCCAACTGATCGACGGCCTGCGCGCCCAGGGATTGATCGAGCAGGTCGTGCACCCCGACGACGCCCGATCACGATTGCTCAGGCTCACCCCGGCCGCCCGTTCCGCCGTGCACCGGTACGAGGCCGATCTGATCGCCCGCCTCCGGCCCCGATTTGCCCCACTGACCGACCGGCAGTTGGACACCCTGGCCGGTTTGATCCGTCGTCTGGAAGGAAACACATGAGAGCGGTGCTGGTCACCGGCGCCACCGGCATCGTCGGTTCTGCTGTGCTTGATCATCTGCTCGCCCGCGGCGAGCGGGTGATCGCAGCCGTCCGCAACCCGGACGGCGCGAAGTTGCCGGACGGCGCACAGGCCCGCAGCTTCGACTTCGCCATGACCTCCGCAGAGTTCGATCGGGTGTTGGACGGCGTCGATCGGGTCTTCCTGATGCGCCCGCCACAGATCGAGGACGTGCAACGGTATCTGTTTCCGTTCATCGACGCCGCCCGCCGCAATCGGGTACGACAGCTGGTTTTCCTTTCCCTGCAAGGAGTCCAGTTCAACAAGCGGACCCCGCACCATGCCGTCGAACAGCACCTCAAGGCGAGCGGAGCTCCCTACACCTTCCTGCGACCGAACTTCTTCCTGCAGAACCTGTCCAGCATCTACGCCGAGGAGATCCGCGATCGCAGCGAGATCTACCTGCCCGCCGGACGGTCGTACACCGCCATGATCGACGCCCGCGACATCGGCCGCGTCGCCGCAGTGGTGCTGACCGAACCGGGCCACGTCGGCAAGGCGTACACGCTGTCCGGTGAGCACCCCCTCAGCTACCACAAGATCGCCACCGAGATGACCCGCGTACTGGGCCGACCGATCACCTACGCCCGGCCCAGCGAGGCCGACTACCTGGCCCGGCTGGCCGCGCAAGGGCGCCCCGCCGACTACATCGCCGTGCAGAAGATGATCTACCGGATGGTCCGACTGAATGCATCAGCCCTCCCCAACCGGGTGGTCCGCAAACTCACCGGACAACCGGCCACCACACTGCGCGAATTCGTCCACGACTACCGCGACGTCTGGCAACCGGAGGGCTGAGCGCGGCAACGGCAAGCCGCGATGGGAGCCGGGTTTGTCCCGACTACGGCGTCGCCGCGGACGGCTTGCGTGCGTTTGAGGCTCATCGGGTGAGTGCGTCGGTGAACCAGCGAGTGATCGTCGTCGGGTGCGTGATGGCGGTGCCCACAACCACCGCATGTGCGCCCGCCTCCAGGCACACCCGGGCGTGCTCGGGTGTTCGGATGCGACCTTCGGCGAACACCGGCAGCCGGAGGTTGGCTGTCAACTGGGCAAGCAACTCCAGATCGGGACCCTCGGTCCTCGGCCGAGAGGTGGTGTAGCCGGCCAGGGTGCTGCTGACCAGGTCTGCACCGGCGCGCTCACTGGCCAGCGCATCGTCAAGATCACCGACGTCAGCCATCACCAACGCGTCGGTCTGATCATGGATCGCCTCGATCGTCTGCCGCACCGTCAGGCCATCGGGCCGTTTCCGTCGGGTGCCGTCGATCGCCACGATCTCCGCACCGGCACGGATCACCGCCAGGGCGTGCTCGAGCGTGGGCGTGATGAAGACGCCGTCAACGCCGACCTTCCACAGGCCGATCTGCGGAACGGTCACGTTCTGATGAATCAACTTGATGTCGTCCAGTCCCTGAGCCCTGATGGCGACCGCCCCACCGATCACGGCGGCCTGCGCCATCCTGCTCATGATCTCGGGTTCGCGCAGCGGCTCGCCGGGGTACGCCTGGCAGGACACCACCAACCCGCCCCGCAGACCGGAAACCAGTTCGCTCTTGTTGATCATGAGCGCGTCCGCAACCTGTCGTGGGCCAACCGAGCCGCTCCGATGAGACCGGCGTCGGCGCCGAGTGATGCCGGCACCAGGACAGTATCCGCCAGCAACGGCATCGCCGCACCCCGTGCCGCTGCCCGGACCTCGTCCCACCAGAACTCGCCGGCCTGGCCGACCCCGCCGGAGATCACCACGATGCCGGGATCGGTCACGTTGATCAGATTGCCGATCCCTCGACCCAGTGCACGGGCCGATCGTCGAGCCGCCTCAACGGCTACCGGATCGACGTCGACCCTCGCGATGATCTCCCGCGCCCCAGTGACCTGCGGTGCTCCACCCAGCTCTCGGTAGAGCTGGAGCAGTCCGTAGCCGGACGCGATGGCCTCCAGATGGCCCGTCCTTCCACAACTGCACGGCAAATCGCCGGCGTCGACTGAGTCGACGTGGCCGACGTGGCCGGCGGCACCGTGCGCGCCACGTGCGGGCCGACCGTCCTCGACGACCGCGCCGCCGAGTCCGGTTCCCACCGCCAACAACAGCACGCATCGGTGATCAACGCCCGCGCCGTAGCGGGCCTCCGCAACGCCGTGGGCATGAACGTCGTTGACGGCCACGACCTGCGGCCTGCCCGGAAGTTGATCTTGAAAGCCGTCGACCAGCTGGGTGCCGGCCCAGTCGGTCAGCAGGTCGGTCGCAGCAGCGACACGTCCGTCCGTTCCGATCACCCCGGCCGAACCGATACCGACACCGTCGACCGCTCTGCCGCCGACCAGTTCGTCCACCAGTCGCACGGCGGCGCCGATCACCACGCGGCGACCGGCCGACGCCGGTGTCGGCACCTGTCCGCGGGCCGTCACCCGACCGGTGTCGTCCACTACTCCGGCAGCGATCTTGGAGCCGCCGATGTCGATCCCGACGCAGAGCGGGTCGGTTGCCATCAGCGGTCGCCTTCACGAACGAGAAGATGATCACGGTAGCGGCGGTAGAGGTTTCGGGCCGCCGGCCACGTGGAGTTCGGGCTGAGGAAGTGGGAGAACTCGAAGGTGATCACCTTCTCCACGTACGGCTGGACGACGTCGAGCTTGTAGGCGAGTTTGCGCCAGTCCAGCGGCGGAAACTTGATGTGCATGTCACGGTCGAAGGACTCGAGGTTCGACCACAGTGTGATCCCGGATGCAGCCGCTGCCTGTGCCGTCGCTGCGGTCAGATCCTCCAGCGCCAACAGATCAGCGGTGCCGTCCTGGAACGCACAGTGGGTGATCAACCCCGAGTAGGCACGAAAGATCTCCTCCCACGCGCGGACGTGCTCCTCGACCGTGCGGACCGATCCGCGAGGCCCGGTCGCCTGATCGGTCCTGCCGTGGAAGAACGGCGAGACCAGGATCGGCAACTCGCTGAACGTTCTGATCTCTCGCGCCAGCGCGGTGTTGATGTCGATGATCCGCAGCCCCGAATCGATCGTCTCGTGCGGCAGGTACCAGCCACGAAAGGCCGGCGAACTGCCGTACCGCTCGTACATCTCATGCAGATAGCGGCGGTTGAGTTCGACCTCCACCGTCCAGTCGTTGCGATGCCAATGGAAGCCGGAGTCGTACAAACCGAAGAACAGGTCGATGTCTCGCTCAGCGGCCAGCTCGAGGAACAGTTGCACGAGATCGACATAGACGGGAAGCACCTTGCGGTGATCGGCGATCGTCTGCGAGGGCGCAGCGAGCTTCTCCCGGTAGCCCGTCCTGATCATGATCACGGTGTCGATGCCCGCATCGACGAAGGTGTCGAACTCACGTTGCCATTCCTCCGGCCCCCAGTTCTGGGACGGGATGTCATGGGTCATCTCGTCCAAGAAGGTTCCGGTGATCGGTCGATAGGTCATGGGTTCAGTTCCCTTCTGATGTCGTCCTGCTCGCACCTGCAGCTGGGTGCATATCGTGCCGCACGGCTCCCACGCCGTGCGCCGTCCAGTCGGACCACCCGTTGTCCGGACCTGATGCCGTTCCGACGTGATGGGCCGCTACTGTGAGCCAACACTCGCAGTAGGGGGGCGTCGTGATCATGGATGCGAACATGGTCATCCTGGCGGAGTTGAAGGGGATGCGCCGGCTGGCTCGTCTGGACCGGCCCAAGATCCACGTGCGCCAGGAAGACGTTCCCGGCGCCTCCTGCATCTGGAATCAACGACCGCAAGGTGGCGGGCATCGCGACCTCGTACGTCTGTGCCCCGGCAGCAACGTCCGCCTGGCAGATACGCTCCGCGCGATCCGTGCCTCACGGCACCGCCCACCCGGCGGCCATCTCGAGATCCGCGGCGCGGCCGGCGATCTTGATCGCGAGGTCGGATTCCTGACCGAGCTGGGCGGACGAGAGGTTCTCACGTTGCCGCGGGCGCTGATGGCGAGGAGGGTCGGTGGAGCCACGGATGAGGCTGCGTCGCTGGGCGCTGGGCTGACCGTCACCGTCGCCGACTCCGCGGAAGCCCTGGCCGAGCTGCGCATTGTGGTCGCGCAGTCGTTTGCCGGCGCCACTGAGGAAGAGGCGCGCAACGCCGACGTCGAGGCAGACTTCTTCCACGCGCCGGGAGTCATGACGTATCTGGCCGTCCACGATCAGGACGACGCGGTGATCTCGACCGGCAGCATCGCCCGGCGTCTGGTTCGATGTCGCGGTGCCATCCCTCTGCGCATTGCTGGTTGTCGACGGTGTGGCGAACGTGTGGAGTGTGGCCACCGCTCCGTCGGCGCGCGGCCGCGGGGCAGCCACTGCAATCATGCGGGCTGTCTGCAGCGAGGCGCCGAAACACGGCGCCGCATATGCCGCCCTGCGAACGACTGACCACCTCGCCCGGCCGGGTGGCCCGTACGACGCCGTCGGGTTCCGCCTTCTTGGGCACGAACGCATCTGGGAGCTGGACGACGTCGACGATCTTCAGGTCAGCTAATTCGGATGCACGGACGGGCTCCGGCGACTACCGTCAATCACCGCAGACGTCATGGACGTCCGCCGGGCCGCCACGCAAGAGATCCGTTCGGGCCGCCTGCCCTTCTTGGGCAGATGCGGTGCGCTGGTTCCTGCTCAAGGAGACTCTCCGGTGTCTACCGTCACCACTCCCTTTCGTGTTGCCCTGCGCATGCTGGTCGCATACGTCGCGAGCACCTCGCCCGGCCGGTTCGCGGGTTTCGTTGCGTTGGTCGTTGTCGAGGGACTCCTCGGTCCGTTGACGATCGCGGCCAGCGGACTGGCCGTCGCACGAGCTCAGCCCGCATTGGCTGCAGGCATCAGTTCCCCGCAGGCCGCGGCGCTCGGTCTTGCGATCGGCCTGGCCGGCTTGGCGTTCACCGCGGGGCAGATCAGCTCGCCGATCCGCAGCGCCGTCGCTACGTCCATCGGCTCGATGGTTGCCCAGCGGATGCGACAGCAGTTGCTGACCGCGACCCTCGGCCCGCCAGGCCTTGGTCATCTGGAGGATCCGGAGACGGCGGAGGAGATTCGTCGGGCCGGTGAGTACGAGTGGGCCGATCTGGCGCCGTTGACGCGGATCGTCGACGAGCTCGGTACGGCGATGAAGTCGGTGGTCGCCGCGGTCGGGGCCGGCGTGTTGCTGGCCGGGTTTGCTTGGTGGGCACCGTTGCTCCTGATCGCCGGGGCGTCGGCGACGCATCTGTGGATGGGTCGCGACGAGCACGAGATCATCGAACAGCACGAGGAGTATGCAGATCTGCAGCGTCGGGCCGACTACTTCCGCGACCTCGCGCTGGACCCGCCGGCCGCCAAGGAGGTCCGGCTGTTCGGTCTGTCAGGCCTGCTGGCCGAGCGGACGCGGAGCTACCGGACGGCGTTCCTCGCTCACGTCTGGCGCGCCCGCCGGGCGAATCTGCGCCCGGTCCTGCTCACCCTCGCCACGATTGCACTGTCCACCGGCGGCGTGTTGGCCGGTCTTGCCGGGGCAACCGTCGCGGGCCGGGTGAACGCGGCCCAGTTGACGGTGTACATCCAGGCACTGATCGCGATGCAGCTGGTGAGCCATCCGCTGTTGGCGACCTGGTGGGTACGCCAGGGGGCAGCGGCTCTTCCTCATCTGCAGGGCTTGGCAGACCGGACCCGGCAGCTGAGCTTTGCCGCCACCGGCTCGATCAGCGCCGACGAGATGCCGCGCAAGAGCATCCAGTTCTGCGGTGTCGGCTTCGGCTATCCGGGACAGCGACGGCGGGTGTTGAACGGCGTCGACCTGGAGATCCCCGCGGGTAGTTCGCTGGCCATCGTCGGCCGCAACGGCGAGGGCAAGACGACGATGTTGAAGTTGCTGGCCCGGTTCTATGACCCCGACGTCGGTTCGGTCCGCGTCGACGGCGTCGACCTGCGCGATCTCGACGTGGCGTCCTGGCGTACGCAGGTCGCGGTGATCTTCCAGGACTTCATCAGATTCGAGCTGAGCGCGCAGGAGAACGTCGGCTTCGGCCGGGTCGACGCGTGGACGGATCCGGCCTCCGCTCGGACGGCGGCGCGTCGCGCCGGGGCGCTTGATCTGATCGAGGGATTGCCCGCTGGTTGGGACACAGTGCTGTCGCGGCACTATCGCGGCGGCACCGATCTGTCCGGCGGACAGTGGCAACGGATCGCCCTGGCGCGGGCACTGAGAGCAGCCGAGGCGGGCGCTCGACTTCTCGTGCTCGACGAACCCACCGCCGCCCTCGACGTCCGGGCCGAGGCGATGCTGTTCGAACGATTCCTGGAGTTGACCACCGGCACCACGACGGTGCTGGTCACCCATCGTCTGTCCAGCGTCCGTCACGTCGACCGGATCGCAGTCGTCCAGGACGGCCGGATCAGCGAGTACGGCAGCCACGACGAACTGATGGCCGCCGGCGGGGGCTACAGCGAGATGTTCCGACTGCAGGCTCGACGATTCCAGCAGGGGCGAAGCGATGCGTGACCACGAGTTGCCCGGCCTCGGCCGCACCCTGGCCTTCACCTTCGGGGTCGCGGTCCGCAGTCATCCCGGTCTGACCCTCGGCACCCTGCTGCTCGTCCCGGCAGGATGGGCGGTGGGCAGCCTGCAAGCGCTGTGGTTGAAACACCTCGTCGATGCCGCTGTCGGCGGAACAGCCGGCGCCGTGGTACTCGCGGTCAGCCTGCTCGCGGTGACCAACGTGCTCGGTTGGGTTGCCGGCGCGCTCGGCGGTCGTATGCGGCAGACGTACCAGGAGAAGGCCGGCGTCGTGCTCGAGCAGCGCTTGATCGAGACCTCGGCCGGCATGAACGGGATCGAGCACCTGGAACGCGCCGATTACCTCGACCGGTTGGACCCGCTGCGCCGGGAGGCCTGGATCGTGCACTGGACGTTCGAGGCTCTGGCCGAGACGGTCGGTGCCCTCGCCCAGACCGTCCTGACCATGGTGCTGCCGGCCTCGATCCATCCGGCACTTCTGCTGCTTCCGGCCTTCGGCGTGCCCTCGGTTCTGGTGGCGCGTCGGGCCGCCGAACGCGAGCGGGTCGCGCAGGAACGCACCGGGGAGGCTCGGCGACGGCAGCGCCATCTGGTCAATCTCGGATCCGGAGCCGCTTCGGGCAAGGAGCTCCGCATCTTCGGACTCGGTCCTCGACTGGTGACCCTGAGCCGAGAAGCCTGGACCGGGGAACACGCCGACCGGACCCACGTGGCCTGGGTCTCGGCGGCTCAGAAGATGTTGGCAACGCTGCCGATGGCATTCGGCTTCACCGGGGCCCTGCTGTTGATCGGGTACGGCGTCGTCACCGGTCACGCCGGCGTCGGTGATCTCGCTCTGGCGGTGATGCTCGCGGCGACCATGAGTGGCAACCTCGGCGCTGTGGTGGACATGACCCAATGGCTGGTCGGTTGCCTGGCGGTCGGCAGCAGATTCCTGTGGCTGCACGACAAAGCCGCCCTCGACGTACGCCGACATGGCGCCGATCAGACGCACGCATATCCCGTACCCGATCGGCTGCGATCCGGCATTGCGCTGCAAGGCCTCAGCTTCGGTTACCCGGGAACTGGCCGACGGATCTTCGACAACGTGTCCGTCGACCTACCCGCCGGCAGCGTCACCGCCCTGGTCGGTGAGAACGGAGCAGGCAAGACCACCCTGGTCAAACTGCTCTGCGGCATGTACGTGCCGGACAGCGGTGCCGTTCTCGTCGACGGAGTCGACCTTCGGCGGCTGGATCTGGACGAGTGGCGACGACGCTGCAGCGGCGCTTTCCAGGACCACGCCCAGTTCGAGCTGACCTTGCGGGAAGCCATCACGGTCGGCGACCTGTCACGGCTCGACGACGACGAGGCGGCAACCCGAGCGCTGGCCGCGGCAGGCGCATCCCGGCTGCTCACGACGATGCCGCACGGCCTGGACACCCAACTCGGGACCACGTGGCCGGGTGGCGTCGCCCTGTCCGGTGGGCAATGGCAACAGGTCGCCCTCGCTCGCGGACTGATCCGGCAGCGGCCACTCCTCACCGTGCTCGACGAGCCGACATCGGCCCTCGACGCGCACACCGAGGATGCCCTGTTCAACCGCTACGCCGCGGCTGCCCGTCAACGAGCCGTCGACGGAGGGATCACCCTTCTGGTGTCGCACCGGTTCTCGACCGTACGCGCCGCCGATCACATCATCGTCCTCGACCAAGGTCGCATCGTCGAGCAGGGCGACCACGCAAGCCTCATCCGCGAAGCCGGCCGGTACGCCGAGATGTACCAGATCCAAGCCGACGCCTATGGCGCTCGATGACCCGGAATGTCGAAAACGAGCATCCCAGGTCCAGCCGAGCCATTCCAACCCGGCTGTCGGCGGGCCAGGATGGCACCCATGAACTCATCGACCCAGCCACCAGTCGACCTCGTCACCGAGGCGATGCTGCGCCAATATCGCGACGACGGCTACTTCATCCTGGACAGCGTCATCGGTGCCGACGACCTGGAGCTGTTGCGCAGTGGCGCCCAATTCTCCATCGACACCGCCGACGCCCAGATGGACGCGGCCGGAGTAGAACGCCTCGGCATCAACGCCAAAGGCAAGCGCTACTTCACTCCCATGGTCTACCAACAACGACCCGAACTACGAGAGTTCATCTTCGGATCGGTGATGGCCGAGATCTGCCGGCGCGTCCTCGGCGAGAACGCCTACCTGTTCTGGGAACAGTACGTGATCAAGGCGGCCGACCCGGACACCAAATTCGCCTGGCACCAGGACTCCGGCTACGTCCACGAGAACCACGAACCGTACCTGACCTGCTGGATCGCCCTCGACGACGTCACCGAACGCAACGGCTCGGTCTACCTGCTCCCCTACAGCCGATCCGGGATCCGCTCCTACGTCAAACACCTCAAGATCGACACCGGTGACGAGGTCTGCTACTTCGGCAACGACCCGGGAATGCCCGTCGTCGTACCGGCCGGATCGATCGTCTGCTTCAGCAGCACCGTCATCCACCGCAGCGGCGCCAACCTCACCGACACCATGCGCCGCGTCTACCTCCTCCAATAACTCAGCAGACGTGATCATGGACCAGACCGGCCAACAACCTTGGGGCTCGTTCGAACAATTCCTCGACCACGGCGACGTCGTTGCCGACTCTCAGTGAGTCAGTCGGGACTCCGCCCGGCGATCGCCCCTTCCTCGACCAGGAATTGAGTTTCGATGGAGAGCATCACCAAGAATCGCCAGTCGCAGGACACCCTGCTGGCGATGGTCGAACGCGCCTACGGCCCGGTGCTGCGACCGGTCGGTGACGATTGGGTGCAGGAACTGGGCCACGGTTGGTTCAACGTGGCTTACCGGATCCGGCTCGGTGACGGTTCGCAGGTGGTGCTCAAGATCGCACCGCCACCCGACGTCGAGGTGATGACCTACGAACGCGGGGCGATGGCCGTTGAGCTGGCGTCGTTGCAGCTGATCAGCGAACACACCAGCGTTCCGGTGCCCAGCGTCGACTGCGCCGACGCCAGCCACGAACTGTGCGACGCCGACTACTTCTTCATGCCGTACATCGACGCCGACAACTTCGGCATCCTCGAACCCACGCTCGGCCGCGGCGTCGTCGAATCCTGTCACGAGGCGATCGGCGCGGCCAACCGCGAGCTCAACAGCAATCAGGACTGCCTGGACGAGGTCACCGAACCACGGTTCGTCGAATGGGATCTGTGGGACAGCAACGTGATGGTCCGCGACGGTCGCATCGTCTCCATCATCGACCACGAACGCGCCTTCTGGGGCGACCCGCTGATGGAGGCCGGCTTCACCGCCATCGACCTGCCCCACTTCGGCGACCCGAGTGCGTTCATCCGCGGCTACGGCCAGACCGAACTGACCGCGACACAAGCTCGGCGCCGCCGGCTCTACACGCTCTACCTCGGCCTGATCATGATCATCGAGACCGACTACCGCGGCCACACCGACAACCGCCAGTACGACTCAGCCCGCCAACGGCTGACCGAGATGATGGCACTGTTCGGCAACGACGCCCGCTGAACCGCGGTCCCCATAAACCGGCCGCTGACGGCTCGGCCATGCTGGGCAGCCGTCCGATCCGGTCGCTGCTTCGGACAGGGGCTTTACAAGAGTTCTTTTAAAAGGCTAGTTTTAACGGGTGTCCGAAGATGCACGCCCGCCGGCCGAGCCGATCACCGATGCTCGCACGATCCGCGCGCTGGCCCATCCCCTCCGGCTCCGCATCCTCGACGTGCTGGGCGAGCATGGTCCGCTCACCGCAACCCAGGTGAGTGACCACGTGTCCGAAAGCCCTCAAAGCTGTTCCTTCCACCTCCGAACCTTGGCCAAGTACGGCTACGTCGAGGATGCCGGCGGAGGCCAGGGTCGTAACCGGCCCTGGAAGGTCAGCGATCGCACAACCTACTTCCGGCCGGTCGACGCTGACCCTGAGACTGTCGAGGCGATCGAGTCGGCGCAGGCCGTCATCGACGCCTCCTATCAGGAACACGTCCGTGGCTGGCGTCGCCGAGCACGACAAGCGCCCCGGGTCTGGCAGGAGAACACCTTCGAGATGGCGTTCGACACCTGGCTCACCCCCGCCGAAGTCGCCCAGGTCAGCGCGAAGATCTCCGCGGCGATTCGCAGCGTCGTCGAGGGGCGTACCAGCAAGCTCGGCCAGGGCAGGGTCTTACTCCATGCGTCCGGTTTCCCGATCGGCACTGACCTCCCCGACTCGCCCGAAACGTCAGTCAAGAACGAATCCTCAGACGACACTGCAGGAGTCGAGCGATGACGACGACTCCGAAGATCGGCGAGTGGCGGGCGATGGGCCGGGCCGTCGGACTGGTCGCTCGCACCGGGCGCGGCTGGTTCGTCGCCACAGTCGTGCTGATGTCAGTCAGCGGGCTGGGCATGGCCGCCGCGCTTCTGCTGGGGCAGCGCGCCGTCAAACGGGTGACCGACAGTCAAGCGCCACAAGGCGACTGGCTGCTTTGGCTGCTGATCGGTGGGGTCGTCGTCCTGGCTGGAGTGATCGCGTTCTCCCAACTGGCCGCAACGGGATTCCACCGATTACTGGCCGAGCGGGTGATGTACGCCTGGAACGAACGGGTTCTGCAAACCGCAGCCCTGACAGAAATCTGGGAGTTCGAACGTCCCGAGTTCCACGACAGAATCCGACGCGCACGCCAAGGCGGTGGCGCCTCGATCGGAATCTCCATGGCGGTACCGCAATTACTCGCCGGCCTGATCGCCAGCACCGGACTGTTGACCGCTCTGGCCATCACCGCACCCGTACTGCTGCCCGTCGTGATCGCTTCAGGAGTCCCCCTGCTCCTCGCCGGACGAGCCAACAGCCGAGAGATGTACTCGTTCAACTTCGGCAACACGCCCAACGACCGTGAACGGTTCGCGCTCGAAGGAGTGCTGTCGTCGCGAGACCAATCGGCAGAGGTCAGAGTCTTCGGCATGCAAGGGTTCCTGCTGCATCGTTGGCGAGAACTGTACGAGGAACGCATCGCCGGCCTCACCCAACTGGTCGTCGCGTTCACCCGACGCTCCAGCATCGCGGCCATCGGTGTCGCCCTGACGCTGATCGTCGCCGTCATCACGCTGGGCTGGTTGTTGACCACCCACCGGATCACGATGGTCACCGCGGCCGCTGCCGCGGTCACCACGCTGATGCTCGGCTCCCAGGTCCAACGCATCGCCAGCAGCATCGCCGACCTCCGCGAGAGCGCTCAACAGGTCGCCGACGTCGAGCTCACCACAGCGCTGACCCGACAAGCCGCCCCGAAGCTTCCACCCGCGGGGCCCCTGCGCCACCTGCGCGCCGACCGCGTCACATTCCGCTATCCGGCGGCAGCGTCCAACGCGCTCGACGGCATCGACTTCTCCATCGAAGCCGGCGAGATGATCGCCATCGTCGGCATCAACGGATCAGGCAAGACCACGCTGGCCAAGCTCTTATGTGGACTGTACGAACCAGCCAGCGGATCCATCACCTGGAACGGCCGACCCGTCGAACAAGTTGATCTCCTCGGCCAGGTCGGCGCCATCTTCCAAACGTTCAATCGCTATTGGTTCACCGCCACCGAGAACATCGCCGCCGGCGCCATCGCAGCTGGCGAGGTTCCCAGCCAAAGCGCTGTCCGCCGAGCTGCCATGGACGCCGGCGCCCACAACCTGATCAGCGAACTCCCGCACGGCTACGACACCCGCCTGACCGTCGAACTCGACGGCGGGGCCGACCTGTCGCTGGGCCAATGGCAACGCATCGCCATAGCGCGCGTCCTCTACCGCGACCCATCGCTCGTCGTCCTGGACGAACCAACCGCATCACTAGACGCCCACGCCGAAGCAGACCTCTTCGCCACCCTGGAGAAGCTTCGCCAGGGACGCACCTTCATCATCATCAGCCACCGCTTCTCCACCGTCCGCACCGCCGATCGAATCGTCGTTATGGACGCCGGCCGCATCATCGAACAAGGCGCCCATCACGAGTTGATGGCACTGGACGGTCGCTACGCCGAGATGTACGCCGTCCAAGCCCGCAGCTACCAGGACACCCCGCCGGTCAGCCGCGACCGCACTGAGGCGGAGTCCCGGCCCGGAACCCTGACTGGGCCTTGACCCTGACGCCGTCGAAGTGCAAACGGAACCTCGTCTCCGATCGCGCGGATCGTCGGCTGCCACCGCGGAAGGTTGCCGACCCGATCCGGGCCTTTGGACCGTTGACGGAAGGTTCGCCGAGGAGGACAGTCCTGACACAACTGGTTGTTGTGGTGGTACGGCCAGCCACGCGAGGAGGCCCGCATGCCACCAGCACCGATCACGGCCGCCGGCGCCGGCACCTCGGCAGCGACCGAGTCTGCGCCCCGCCCGCCCACGATCCAGTTGCCCAAGGGCGGCGGTGCGCTGCGCGGCATCGGCGAGAAGTTCGCCGCCAACCCGGTCAACGGCACCGGGTCGTTCTCGCTGCCGATCGCCACCAGCCCTGGTCGGGCGGGCTTCGGGCCGCAACTCGCCCTGTCGTACGACTCCGGTACCGGAAACGGCCCCTTCGGGTTGGGTTGGACGCTGTCGCTACCGGCGATCACCCGCCGCACTGACAAGGGCGTGCCCCGCTACCGCGACGCGGCCGACGACCAGAGCGGTGCCGACGTCTTCATCTTCTCCGGCGGCGAAGACCTGGTGCCCGAGCTGGTTGAATCGCCGCCGGGAACGTGGGCCCCGCCGTCGCTGCCGGACCGCAGCGTCGCCGGTGCCCGCTACCGCATCCGGCGCTACCGGCCGCGGATCGAGGGCGCGTTCGCCCGGATCGAGCGCTGGTCCAACACCTCCGACGGCACCGACGTCTGTTGGCGGGTGATCTCGGCCGACAACGTCGTGAGCTGGTACGGCCGGTCGGCCGAGAGTCGGATCGCCGACCCGGCGGACCCGACCCGCATCTTCAGCTGGTTGATCTGCGAGAGCCACGACGACAAGGGCAACGCCCTCGTCTTCCGGTACAAGGCCGAGGACTCGGCGCGCATCTTCGAGGACGCGGCCGGCAACGACCGAAGCCTGGCGCACGAACGCAACCGCAGCGATCTGACCCGGTCGGCCCAGCGCTACCTCAAGTCGATCCGGTACGGCAACAGAGCGCCGTACTTCCCGGTGCTGGCCGACAACGCGCCGTGGCCGGAGCCCGCCGACGCCTCCGCACCCGACGCCGGCGACGGGTGGCTGTTCGAGGTGGTGTTCGACTACGGCGAGCACGACGCCACCGTCCCGACTCCGACCGACAGCGGCGTCTGGCCGGCCCGCCGGGACCCGTTCTCCAACTCGCGGGCCGGCTTCGACCTCCGCAGCTACCGGATCTGCCGGCGGATCCTGATGTTCCACCACTTCGGAGAAGACCCCGATGTCGGCCGAGCGTGCCTGGTGCGTTCGACCGACCTCACCCACTCCGATCGGGTGGATCCGAGTGACGACGGCAACGCCGTCTGCACGCTGCTCCGCGCGGCTACGCAAACCGGCTATCGCCGAGACGGCGGTGGCTACCGCGGCGCCTCGATGCCACCGGTCGAGTTCACCTACAGCACCGCGGCTGTCGGACATGCCGTGACCGACCTCGACCCCGACAGCCTCGACCACGCGCCGGTCGGCCTCGACGGCGCGACGACGACCTGGGCCGACCTGCACGGCGAGGGCCTGGCCGGACTTCTGACCCGGCAGGCCGACGCGTGGTTCTACAAGCGCAACCTCAGCCCGTTGTCGACCGGGCCATCCCGCGCCCGGCTGGGTCCGTTCGAGACCGTAGCCGTCCAACCGCACACGGATCCGCGCGGCGGCTCGACCCAACTCGTCGACCTCGCCGGGGACGGCCTGCCCGACATCGCGGTCCTGAGCGGACCGATCCACGGCTTCTACGAGCACGACGAAGCCGAGGGCTGGCAGACGTTCCGCCCGTTCCCGACGTCGCCGAACGGCGGCCTCGACGATCCGGACCTGCGGATGGTCGATCTCACCGGCGACGGCCTGGTGGATCTGCTCACCCGCAGCGGCGACGGCTTCGTGTGGCACCAGGGCCTGGGAGAAGCCGGCTTCGCCGCCGGCCGCCGGTTGACGCCGACCGTCGACGAGGAGAACTGGCCCCGGCCGATATTCACCGACGCTTCGGGCACGATCCTGCTCGCGGACATGTCCGGCGACGGCCTGGCCGACATCGTACGAATCCGCAACGGGGACGTCGCCTACTGGCCGAACCTCGGCTACGGCCGCTTCGGAGCCAAGGTCACGATGGACGGCGGCCCGTGGTTCGACCGTCCCGACCAGTTCGACATCAGCCGCATCCGGGTGGCCGACATCGACGGCAGCGGCACCGGCGATCTGATCTACGTCCACGACGGCGGCGTACGCCTCTACTTCAACCAGTCGGGCAACGCCTGGAGCCCACCGCAAGAGCTCACCGGCTTCCCGCGGGCCGACGACCTCAGCACCGTCGTACCCGTCGACCTGCTCGGCAACGGCACCGCCTGCCTGGTGTGGTCGTCGCCGCTGCCCGCTGCCGCCGGGCGCCAGCTGCGCTACCTCGAACTGATGGCCGAGGGCAAGCCGCATCTGCTGACCGGCATCGACAACAATCTCGGCCTCCGAACCCGGATCGAGTACGCCCCGTCGACAGCGTTCTACCTGCGCGACAAGGCCGCCGGCAGCCCGTGGCTGTCTCGGCTGCCGTTCCCGGTGCACGTGGTGGAGCGAGTCACCTCGTCCGACCTGGTGAGCCGGAACCGGTTCGTCTCCCGGTACGCCTACCACCACGGCGCCTACGACGGCGTCGAGCGGGAGTTCCGCGGCTTCGGCATGGTCGAGCAGTTCGACACCGAACAGTTCGCCGCCTTCTCCGCGACCCTTCCCGACAACGAGGCCGTTCCGGACCTCGGCGCGCCGGAGAATCTCGCCGCCGCCTCGCACGTCCCGCCGGTGCACATCAAGACGTGGTTCCACACCGGTCTGTACGTCGGCCGCGACCGGATCAGCAACCACTTCGCCGGTCTCGGTGGCGGCCCGGGCGAGTACTTCCGCGAACCCGGCCTGACCGACGCCGAGGCCGACGCGCTGCTACTGGCCGACACCGTGCTGCCCGCGGGGCTGTCGATGGACGAAGAACGGGAGGCGTGCCGGGCGCTGCGGGGATCGATGCTGCGTCAGGAGGTGTACGCCGACGACGCCGAGCCGGGCGCCGGCCCGGAGCAGTCCCGGCGAGCGGCCACGCCGTACACGGTCACCGAGCAGAATTTCTCGATCCGACGACTGCAGCCCCAGGGCTCCAACCCGCACGCCGTCTTCCTCACCCACGAGCTGGAGACGATCAGCTACCACTACGAACGCAACCCGGCCGACCCGCGCATCCAGCACCGCCTGATCCTGCAGATCGACGACTTCGGCAACGTCGGCAAGCAGGCCGCGGCCGCCTACGGGCGCAGGACCCGGATCCGCGACATCGACGGCGCCGGGAACGTTCAGCTCGTCGCCAATCCCGGCCTGACCGGGCTGGATCCCGCCGACCAGGCCAAGCAGACCACGACCCTGATCACCTACTCGGAGAACCGCTTCACCAACGGCGTCGAGGGCGACGACACGCACCGCAGGCCGCTGATCTGCGAGGCCGTCACCTTCGACCTGACCGGCTATCCGACCGGCGGCTCCGCCGGCCGGTTCCGACCGGCCGATCTCGTTGAGACCGACCCCGGCGGAGGTCTGCGGCACCGCTTCAACCCGCCGGAGGTGGCGTTCGAGGCCATCGCCGCCGGCGACCGGCGGCGGCGACCGATCGAGCGGACGCGTACGGTCTACCGCGCCGACGCCCTCGACGCGCTGCTGCCGCTCGGCACGCTGGAGTCACGGGCGCTGCTCGGCGAGTCCTACCGGCTGGTGTTCACCCCCGGCCTGCTGGCCGGCGTCTTCCGGCGCCCGGATCCCGGCGGCGCGCACAACGATCTGCTGCCTGATCCGGCGGCGGTGCTCGGCGGCCAGAGCAGCGACCAGGGCGGCTACCGGTCCAGCCAGTCACTCAAGGCGGAGGGCGTGTTTCCCGCGTCCGACCCCGACGACCACTGGTGGTCGCCGTCGGGCCGGACCTTCTTCTCCGCCGGCGCGACCGACACCGCCGCCACCGAGTTGGCGGCGGCCCGCCAGCACTTTTTCGGGATCCGCCGCTACCGCGACCCGTTCGGCAGCGACACCGTGGTCACCTTCGACGCCGCCGATCTGCTGATGGTCGAGGCCGAGCAGGCCCTGGGGAACAAGGTCACGGTCGAGGCGAACGACTATCGCGTCCTGCAGCCCCGTCTGGTCCGCGACGTCAATCGCAACCGCACCGCCGTCGCCTTCGACGCCCTCGGTCTGGTGGTCGGCTCCGCCGTGATGGGCAAGGACGCACCCGCTCCTGCCGAGGGGGACCGGCTGACCGGCTTCGTCGCCGATCTCGACCAGCCGACGCTCGACGCGTTCTTCGACGCCGCCGACCCCCGTTCACTGGCGGCGGGGCTGTTGCGCGACGCCACCACCCGCACCCTCTACGACTACGACCGGTTCCGCCGGACCCGTGCCGCGCATCCGGACGACCCGGAACGCTGGCAGCCGGCCGCCGTCGCCACGATCGCCCGCGAGACCCACGTGAACGCACCGGTGCCGCCGACCGGAGCCCGATTCCAGGTCGGATTCGTCTACTCCGACGGGTTCAGCCGGGAGGCGCAACGCAAGGCGCAGGCCGAGCCCGGGCCGGTCGCCGACGGCGGCCCGGACGTGTCGCCGCGCTGGGTCGGCAACGGCTGGACGATCCTGAACAACAAGGGACGGCCGGTCCGCGAGTACGACCCGTTCTTCTCCGCGACCCACCAGTTCGAGTTCGCCGTCGTCCGCGGGGTCAGCGCCGTCCAGTTCTACGACCCCGCCGGGCGAGCGATCGCCACCGTGCTGGCCGACCACAACTTTCAGAAGATGGTGGTCGGCCCGTGGGAGCAGACCACGTACGACGCCAACGACTGCTGTGCCGCGCGCGACGACCAGACCGGCGATCCGCGCACCGATCCCGACGTCGCCGGCTACGTCGGGGCGTACTTCGCCGAGCAGCCGGCGGGCTGGCAGAGCTGGTATGCCCAGCGCATCGCCGGTGCGTTGGGCGTCGACGAGCAGCACGCCGCCGAACGGGCCGCCGCCCACGCCGACACCCCGACCACCGTCCACCTCGACGTCCTCGGACGACCCTTCCTCACCGTCGCCCGCAACCGTGTCGTCGACCCGGGCCACCCGCTCGACGGTTCCGAGGACAACGTCAGCAGCCGGGTCGACAACGACATCGAGGACAACCTGCGGGTCGTCCGCGACGGTGTCCAGCAGGCCGGCGACGCGCTCGGCCGCATCGTCGCCCGCTACGACTACGACATGGCCGGGAACCGGCTGCACCAGGTGAGCATGGACGCCGGCGAGCGCTGGACGCTGAGCGACGTACTCGGTCAGACGATCCGGGCCTGGGACAGCCGTGGGCACGACTTCAGCTTCCGCCACGATGCGCTGCGCCGGGTGACCGAGCAGACGGTCACCGGTACGACGGCCGCGTCCGACCCTCGTACCCTCGGCGGGCCGAAGCTGGTCGACAAGCTCGAGTACGGCGAGAGCGTCCCGAACGCCGAAGCGTTCAATCTGCGAACGGCCATCTGGCGCCACCACGACTCGGCCGGCATCGTCACCTACGCCCGGCTCGACGACCAGGGCAACCCGACGGCCGCGTACGACTTCAAGGGCAACCTGCTCGCCAGCCGACGCCGGCTGGTCAGCGATCCGCGCGCCCTGCCGGACTGGTCGCAGGCACCGGACCTCGACGACGAGTACTTCGAGAGCAGTGCCCGCTACGACGCGCTCAACCGGCCGGTGCAGTCGGTCGAGCCGCACAGCAGCCTGAACCGGCCGGACCACCCGAATGCGCTCAACGTGATCCAGCTCGGCTTCAACGAGGCCAACCTGCTGGACCGGATCGACGTCTGGCTGGAGCGAGCCGGCGAACCGGCGACGCTGCTCGATCCGACGGCCGAGCCGCCGTCGCCGGTCGGGATCAGCAACATCGACTACGACGCCAAGGCGCAACGTCAGCGGGTCGACTGTCGCAACGGGGCCAGCACCGCCTTCGAGTACGACCCGCTGACCTCACGCCTGGTCGGCGTCGTCACCCGGCGCGTCCCCGCCGACTTCCCCGCCGACGACCCCGCCGCCCCCGACCCCGGCTGGCCGGGACGCTTCGTCCAGAACCTGCACTACGTCTTCGACCCTGTCGGCAACGTCAGCCACGTCCACGACGACGCCCAGCAGACCGTGTTCTTCGCCAACCAGCGGGTCGAGCCGAGCACCGAATACGTGTACGACGCGCTCTACCGACTGATCGAGGCCACCGGCCGCGAGCACCTCGGTCAGGCCGGCGCGCCGATCGTCCACTCCTTCGACGACGCCGGGCGCACCCGGCTGCCGGCGCCGGGCGACGGCAACGCGATGGGCAGCTACCTCGAGCGTTACCTGCTCGACGCCGTCGGCAACCTGCTGCAAATGCAGCACCGCCGCAGCACCGCCGCCGCTCCGGGCTGGACGCGCAGCTACGACTACCTCGAGGTCAGCCTGATCGAAGACGGGACGAACGGCAGCCCGGCGAAGACGTCCAACCGGCTGACCCGGACCACGGTCGGTGCCGGTGCACCGGCGCCGACCGTCGAGGCGTACACCTACGACGCGCACGGAAACACCACCCGGATGCCGCATCTCGGCGGCGGGCAACCCGGCCCGAACCTGACCTGGGACTATCGCGACCAGCTGATCGCGGCCGATCTCGGCGGCGGCGGTCGGGTCGCCTACCTGTACGACGGCGCCGGCCAGCGGGTCCGCAAGGTGCGCGAACGCAACGGCGGCGCCGTCGTCGAGGAGCGCATCTACCTCGGCGGAATCGAGATCTACCGGGAGCGCCCCGGCGGCGCGGCGGCCGCCGACGCCACCCTGGAACGCGAGACGCTGCACGTGATGGAGGGCCGCCACCGGCTGGCGATTGTGGAGACCCGTACGCACAACCCGGCCGGCGACGACGGCGCACCCCGGCAAGCCGTCCGCTACCAGCACGGCAACCACCTCGGCTCGGTGTCCCTCGAACTGGACGAGTCAGCCGCCGTGATCACGTACGAGGAGTACTCCCCCTACGGCAGCACCACCTACAGCGCGGTACGGAGCCAGACCGAGACCCCCAAGCGCTACCGCTACACCGCGGTCGAGCGGGACGAGGAGACCGGGTTCGGCTACCACGGTGCTCGCTACTACCTGCCCTGGCTGGGGCGCTGGACCCGCTGCGACCCGGTCGGCATCCAGGGCGGACTGAGCCTGTACGTGTACGCCGGCGCGGCGCCCACGCGGCTGGTCGACCCCGACGGCTACGAACCCAAGCTGCACCCCAACTTCGACAACGGCTGGACCTACAAGTCAATGCCGGGGCTGACCTTCTATCAGTCCGACGAGGGCTACGTCTTCACCGACGACGGGCAGAACCTGCAGGCCATCGACAACACCCACTTCGCGATCATCGCCACCAGCGGCGTACCGGTGATGTCGCATCAGGACCAGGGCGCGTACGAGATCCCGGCCCTGCTGGTCGCCGACAACCCCGGCGAGGAGTCCTCGGCCGGCACCCGGTGGCACGCCAACGGACCGCGCCAGTTCTATCGCAACCCGGTGGCGATGGAACGGGCCATGCGCGGCTATCTGCAGACCGGTCGGCTCGACTACACCAAGGACGCCGACATCTGGGAGGCGGGCCACGGCTGTGCGGCCTGCCACGTCGAACACCTCACCAACGGCGCACCCACCAACAGCCAGCTCGACCTCGACCGCTACACCCGGGTGGCGCTGCTGACCAAGGTCGCCCGCGACACGGTGTCGTTCGCCACCGGCGGCTACGACCCGATGGACCCGTTCACCATGCTCCGGATGGGCCTGAAAACGCCTTCGCCGCAGGGCCGTCAGCAGCCCAAGGTCGAGGAGCCCACCCCCACCGGCAAGCCGGGAGCCGGCGAGCCGACGCCGATGGCGCCGACCGTCGGCACCCGCAAGGCCGACCCGACGCTGACCGACGCGGCAGCGAACGTGACACCCAAGGCCGGCCGCTTCGACATCGCCGTGCACGCCGACCAGAAGTCCTTCTGGGTCCGCACCGGACCGGGCAAGAACGACTGGGCCAAGATCCCGACCGACCGGGTCGCCGACTTCATGAGGTCCAAGGGCTATACCGGTGGACCGGTCCGGCTGATTGCCTGTGAGTCGGGTGCCCTGCCCACCGGCCCGGCGCAGAAGCTGGCCAACGAAATCGGCCACGGCGTGCTCGCACCGACGGGCAAGGTGTGGATCCACCCCGACGGCCGATTGACTATCGGTGCCACTCCCAGCGCCAAGACCGGGCAGTGGGTCTGGTTCGCCCCGCAGAAGCGTTAGCAGAGGACGACGACATGGCCACGAAGAAGGAACTCACGCTGGTCGGCTTCCCCGCCGAGCAGACACCCGAGGACGACTGGCGCATCGAGCGCCTCCTCGGACGGTCCTCGTCGCCGCCTCGGCCCGACGAGGACCGGATCGTCGGCTACCTGCGCAACGCCCCGACCTACATCGCCTCGCCCGGAGTGACCTTCGACCTGCTCGACGGTAACGGGCCGATCGGTACCGGGACGATCCTCACCGACGGCGAGTTCGCGTGGCCGGACGACCTCCCCCACTACCTCGAGACCTACCACATCGAGCTGCCGCAACCGTTCACCGACGCCATCGTCGCCGCCGACTTCGTACCTCCGAGCCTCACCGTTCAACAACTGCGAGGCATCACGCTGCCAGAAATGGCCTGAGTTCACGTCCCGTCCACACCCTCAGGAGCTCGCCATGCCGATCGAGGTCACCTCCGGTGTTGCCGCCGATTCTTCAGCCCTCACCGCGGCGCTGCGCAAGTTGCGAGTGCCCGCCGGTCCCGAGGCGATCCGTACGTTCCAGGAGCGGGCCGGATTGACGGCCACCGGGCACGTCGACGCCCCGACGGCCGCGGCGATGAATCAGGAACTGGCCCACCGGTTCTTCGCCGACAGCAAGACCCGGCTGGCCAAGGTGCAACAGCTGCTGGTCCGCACCGGCGCCCAGATCGACCCGGCCGAACTGAAGGCGCGGACGCTGGGACCGACCACCGAGGCCGCCCTCGGCGGTCGACCGCTGTCGGCCGACGTCGTCAGTGAACTGGAAGCCTCCGCGCTGCGCGCCCGCCTCTCCTCGAAGAACCAGGTCGGACAGATCCAGCGGACGCTGCGGCGGGCCGCCGCCATCGCCAAACTGGGGGTGACGATCGACCCCGCCGAGCTGGCCGGCAAGACCCTCGGGCCGACCTGCGTGGCCGCGATCACGGCGTTCCAGAACCGCTACGGACTGCCGGCCACCGGCCAGCTCGACCCGCTGACGATGCGGCGGATCGAGACGGTCGCCACCAGCCGGGGCAGCAACAACGTCAAGCGGCTGGCCGCGACCGACGAGACGGTGCTCACCCCGGTGGTGCGCAACCTCAGGCTGAACGCCACCAACAAGCACGTGGCCTCGGTGCAGCAGGCGCTCGCCTACCTCGGCCAGCCGATCGACGTGCAGGAGTTCAAGACGTCGAAGTTCGGTGCGTCCACGCGCCGGGCCGTGATCGCCTTCCAACGGACTCACGGGCTGACCCCCACCGGGCACGTCGACGGCCAGACGCGCAAGCTCCTGAACGCCAAGATCCTGGCCGCCAACCCGTCGGAGGCAACCAGCTACGGCTACCGCATCCGCGGTTCGGTGCGCGACGCGAGTACGGCGGGAAAGGTCGGCGTCCGCGTCCAGGTGTGGGAGAAGGTGCTGCGCGGCGACGGCACCCTGCTCGCCGAACGCCCGACCCAGGCCGGCGGCTTCTTCGACATCCCCTACCTGCCACCCAAGGACCCCAGCAGCGGCCAACTCAAGACGCCGTACCACCTTGCCGTGACCGTGCTCGACGGCGCCGGCGCACCGGCGTCGACCAAGGTGGTGTTCAACCCGACCTCGATCGCCTGGGTGAACTTCATCGACGGTGACCAGCCCTACCGCGGCACCAGCGAGCTCGATCAGCGGATGCGGCAGGTCGCGCCGACGCTGGCCGGCGTCGCCCTCACCGACCTGATCGAGACCGCCGCACAGCAGGACATCACCCACGTCTCGGTCAACTCCGGGCTCGGAAAGGACGACGTGATGCGGCTGGCGCTGGCCGCCCGGGTCACCGCCGAACTGGCCGACCCGGCGCTGCCGCTGGGAGTGGCGTACGCGTTCATCCGACAGAACCTGCCGGCGTCCCTGCCCGGCGATCTGCTCGGATCGACGGCGGAGTGGACCCTGATCGACCAACTCGTCGAGCAGACGACGGCCGGCATCGTGTTCCTCGATCCCGATCTCGCCGCCGCGGCCTTCGACAACGCGACGGCCGACAACCTCATCCCGGCCGGCCTGTCCGCCCAGCGCTCCGCAGTCCTGGCCGCGCTGGCTGCCCGGCGGGAGACGTTCACGCTGACCAAGCCGATCCTCGTCGGCAAGGGCACCATCCAGTCCCTGCTGGACGCGTCGACGATCGGCGCCGCCCACTACCCGGCCGTCGCCGCCGCGTTCCTCACCCACAGCAGCTTCGGCGCCGACTTCTGGGCCGACGCCCGCAGCCGCCCCGCGGACTTCGGCGGGCCGGCCGCGCTCGACGACTTCGAGGAGACCGTACGGATCGGAGAGATCACCAAGAACTTCGGCCCGACGGCCACCCAGCTGAAGGCGCTGATCGGCAATCCGGCGCGCCCCGACCTGACCAACCCTCGCGACTTCGCCAAGCTCGACCACGACGGCTGGGTCGCGCTGCTCACCACCAACGGCGACCAGGTGCCGGCCGGCACCGACGGCGCCGACGCGGACGCGCGGAAGGCCAACTACGCGGCAACCCTGAAGTCCCAGGCCGAACGGCTGTACCCGACCGTCGCCTTCGTCGCCGAGGCGGCCCGCGGCACCAACCACCAGCTCAGCCATCTCGACGCCATCGCCACGCTGGCCGACGACAGTCCCGACCTCGACCTGCGCTACACCAACATCGACGCCCTGGTCACCCGGACAGGCGCCGCGGTCGCTCCCGAAGCAGTGGCCGAGGCCAAGGTGCTGCAGCGGATCAGCCGGATCAGCGCCGACGCCGAACAGGGCCGGATGCTGCTCGATGCGGGCATCCACAGTGCCCATCAGGTGATCGGGCTCGGCCGCGACCAGCTCGTCACCCGTCTCGGCGCCGCCGGCGTCGGCGAGCAGGCGGCACTCACCGTCTGGGGCACGGCTCAGTTCCGCTACGCCCAGGCGATCGCCCGGCTGGTCGACTACCGCAGCGAGCTGAATCAGGCGACCCCGCAGGCGATCGTGTCGTACACCTACACCGCCGAGGAGCTGGACACACTGTCGGGCGGCGTACCCAACCTGGAGACGCTGTTCGGGCCGGCCGACGTCTGCGCCTGTTCCGAGTGCGAGTCGGTGCTCGGTGCCCCGGCCTACCTGGCCGATCTGCTCCGCTTCCTGGACGCGATGCCGTCGCAGACCACCGGGCTGAGTGTCAAGGACGTCCTGTTCCAGCGCCGCCCCGATCTGGGCGAGCTGCTGCTGGGGTGCGCCAACACCAACACGGCGATGCCGTACGTCGACATCGTCAACGAACTTCTCGAAGCGCTGGTCGCACCGACCGACTCCGCCGTGACGTTCCAAACCACGCTCCCGGCCGCCGAGCTGCGCGCCCAACCCGAGAACGTCCGGACCGCGGCCTACGACACGCTGCGCACCGCCGACTTCCCGATCCGCTCGTCGTTCGACCTGTGGCAACTGGAAGCACGGACGTTCCTCGGCCACCTCGGCGTCAGCCGCGAGGACCTGATGGAGCTGCTGCAGAGCGGAGCGCCGGCACCGGCGCCGGTGAGCATCGCCGGCGAGCACTTCGGCTTGTCCAGCCACGAGACCACGCTGGTGGTCACGGCCGCCGCCGACGACGCCCGCCAGGCCACGCTGTGGGGCTTCGACGGCGGCACCGTTCCGGCGTCCCTGACCGTCACCGACTTCCTCGCGCGCGGCGGTCTGACGTACGACGAGCTGCTGGCGCTGGTCGTCGTCGAGTGGATCAGCCCGCCGGACGACCCGCAGCGGCTGGTGGTGCAGCGCCCGGTCGACACGGCCGCGCTGAGCGCTCAACACGTCACGAACCTGATGGCGGCCAACGCCGACCGGGCCCACCGCTTCCTCCGACTGTGGCGGCACACGCCGTGGACGATGTGGGAGCTTGACCGGCTGATCCGCTCGCCCAAGGTCGGCAACGGCGTCCTCGATGCCGACACGCTGATCCGGCTGCGCAGCGCCCACCGGCTGCAGATCACGCTGGGCGTCGGCACCGAAGCGCTGCTGACCATGCTGGGCGACATCGGCACCACGGCACGGCGAGTCCCCACCGACCCGTCGACCACGGTGCCGTCGACCTACGACGCCCTGTTCCAGAACCGGCTGGTGACCAACCCGGTCAACGCGGCCTTCGCCCTTCCGCTGGCCGGCGGCGGACAGCTCGCCGATCATCGCCCGGCACTGGCCGCCGCCCTTGCCGTCACCGACGCCGACCTGCAGCTGCTGCTGCCGCGTACCGACGGCGGCCTCACGGTGGCCAACCTCGCCCATCTCGTCGGCCTGGCGACGCTCGCGCGCGGCCTGCACCTGCGGGTTGCCGAGCTGCTGGCCCTGGTCGACCTGGCCGGCATCGCCGACCCGGTGGCCTCGCTCGAGGCGATCACCGCGACCGCCACGGCCGCCACCGACGTGTCCGCCGGCCGGCTGTCCATCGGCGAACTCGGCTATCTGCTCACCCTTGACCCCGACTCACCCTTCGGTCTGCGCACCGACGTCATCGCGCAGGGTCTGGAGGCGATCCGGCAGAGCCAGCGCAGCAACCCGTCGGCCAGCCCCGACGGCCAGGCCATCGCCTCGATCTCGTCCACGTTCGGACTGACCGACGAGCAGTCGGCGACACTGGCGAACACGCTGACGGTCGGCGGTTCGACACTGCTCGCGTTGCTGACCGCGGCGTCGCTGACCGCGCAGGCCGCCGACGGCACCTTCACCCAGCCGGTCGACGAGGCGACGTTCGGTGACCAGTTCACCGCCTATCGGCTGCTGCACAAGGCGGCGATGGTGGTCAGCCGCCACCGGCTGACCGACGCCGGCGAGCTGACCTGGCTGCTCGCCCACGCCGCCGACGTGGGCACGCTCTCCCTCGCCGACCTGCCGGTGACGACCGCCCCCGGCGCGACGCTGTTCGCCGACTGGGTCGCCCTGCGCCGGCTCACGGACTTCCGGGACGCCCATCCGGCACCCGACGGCGCCGGCCTGCTGGCCGTGCTCGACGCAGCCCGCGCCAACGGCGCGACGTCCTCCGCCATCCACGCCGCACTGTCCGCGCTCACCGGCTGGACCACCGTCGACCTCGATGCGGTCCACACCGGCCTCGGACTGCAGCCGGCCGACTACCTGAAGCCGGCCATCCTCGCCCGGCTGGGCGACGTGTTCGCGATGCTGCATCGCCTCGGCGTGGACGCCGGCCAGGCGCTCGGCTGGGCCGACCGCGACCACGACGCGAGCCAGCTCGCCACCGCGCAGCAGTGCCGCCAGGCCGCCAAGGCCCGCTACGACGACGGCGCCTGGGCCACCATCGTCACCCCACTGTCGGACCTGCTGCGCGAGGCCAGACGCGACGCCCTGATCGCCCACCTGGTCGAGCAGTCGCAGCGCACCGAACCGGCGACGATCACGGTCAACGGGCAGCAGTGGCCCAACCCGCAGCGTTGGACCGACGCCGACGGCCTGCTGGCGTGGCTGCTGATCGACGTCGAGATGGGTGCCTGCCAGCTGACCTCGCGGATCAAGCAGGCGATCAGCGCCGTACAGCTGTTCGTCCAGCGCTGCTTCCTCAACCTGGAGCAGGCGTTCGTCCAGGTGTCCCGCGAGTCGCTCACCGACACCCACTCGTCGGACAACTGGCGACAGTGGAAGTGGTTGAAGAGCTACCGGGTGTGGGAGGCCAACCGCAAGGTGTTCCTCTACCCGGAGAACTGGCTGGAGCCGGACCTGCGCGACGATCGCTCGCCGTTCTACGACGACCTGGTCAGCGAGCTGATGCAGAGCGATCTGACCGACGACCTCGCCGAGACGGCGTTCGTCCACTACCTGGAGAAGGTTCATGAGGTCTCCCGGCTCGACATCACCGGGATCTACTACGAGGTCGACGACGACGACCCGAGCGACAACCTGGGTCCGAACATCAACCGGCTGCACGTCGTCGGCCGGACCCGTACCCACCCGGCCGTCTACTTCTATCGCTGCCACGACCTCAACACGGCCGAGTGGACGCCGTGGAAGCAGATCGACGTCGACATCAACGGTGACCAGGTCGTGCCGGTGGTGTACAACCGGCGGCTGCACCTGTTCTGGCTGGTGATCAACGAGAAGCCACAGAAGGTTCGCAAGCAGCCCGCGGCCAAGCCCTCGGACAAGCCGAGCACGACGCCGGATCCGGCCAATCAGCTGGAGCTCCAGCTGGCCTGGAGCCTGCAGACCCACGACGGCGGCTGGACGGCCAAGCGGATGTCGCGGCAGAAGATCGTTCACCCGTGGCAGCGGCCGCATTCGGCGTACAACCTCAAACCGCGCTACAAGGCGCGGGAGAACCTGCTGTGGATCGACGTCTACCTGTCGACCACCGCCGAGTTCAACAACACCACGTTCTACGACCACTACGCGGCCGCGCCGACCTACGTCACGGCGACCCGGTTCAACGAGGCCATTCGTCCGTGGCACTCGTCCTCGTTCGTGTTCGACGGCGGCGTCGTCGACATCAAGCTGAAGGGGCTGGCCGGTCAGTACCGCCTCAAGAACGCCGCGGGCGTCCTGTCGGACACGCCGGCGGCGACCGACTCGTACACGTACGTGAACAACGCCTTCGATGCCGACGGTGCGGCGATCAAGCGGCTCAGCGGCCCGTACGAGATCGCACCCCGGCTGGCGCTGCCGACCGGCATGCACTTCGAGAACGCCACATTGCACAACAACCGCTCGAACGGCTCCAGCCTGCAGGTGCTGGAGGGCGCGCAGAGCGCCGCGCTGCTCAACCAGGCCCGGGCGCCGTTCGAGCTGGTGGTCTCGCAACATGCCATCCAGTTCGACGAGGCGGTGTCGTTCCCGGCGCCGATGATCTACCAGGACACGCAGCGATCGTTCTTCATCAAACCCGAATGGCGGCAGGTCATCGCCGGCTACAACCAGACGCTGCAACTGCTGCGCTACACGTTCTCACCGATGCACCATCCGTACACGGCACTGTTCCTGCGGGAGCTGAAACGCAACGGCTTGGAGGGGCTGCTCAACCGCAAGGTGCAGCTCAATCCGCAGACGTTCTACCCGGGCAACAGCTACAACTTCTCCCAGTACGGGCCGACCGCCTCCTCCGCTGCGGCCGACAGCGCTGTCCAGGACGTCGTCGACTTCGACCGCCAGGGTGCGTACAGCGTCTACAACTGGGAGACGTTCTTCCACGCGCCGCTGGCGATTGCCACGAAGCTGAGCCAGAACCAGCGGTTCGAGGAGGCAATGCGCTGGTTCGGTTTCATCTTCGATCCGACCAACACCGACGCGCTGCCGTCGCCGCAGCGGTTCTGGGTGACGAAGCCGTTCTATCAGCAGAACGCCGACGACTACCGCAAACAGCGGATCGAGCAGCTGCTCGACCACATCGTCGACAACACCGAGCAGCTCAACGCCTGGAAGAACAACCCGTTCAATCCGCACCTGATCGCCCGCTTCCGGCCGGTCGCGTACCAGAAGAACGTGGTGATGCGTTACATCGACAACCTGATCGCCTGGGGTGACAGCTTGTTCCGCCAGGACACGATCGAGTCGATCAACGAGGCGACGACGCTGTATCTGCTGGCCGGCGAGTTGCTCGGGCCGCGGCCGGTGCAGGTGCCCGACATCGTCCGGGCCGACAAGTCCTACAACGACCTCACCGCCGAAGCCGCGCTCGACCCCTTCGGCAACGCCAAGGTCGAGGTGCTGGCCGAGAACCTGGCCGATTCGCCGGTGCAGGTGGTGGCCACCCGGGACGGTGCCGAACCGCTGCCGGTGCTGGAGATCAGCTATTTCGGCATCCCGACCAACGACCAGCTGCTCGGCTACTGGGACACCGTCGCGGACCGCCTTTTCAAGGTCCGGCACTGCATGAACCTGGCCGGTGTGGTGCGGCAGCTGCCGCTGTTCGAGCCGCCGATCGATCCCGCGCTGCTGGTGAAGGCGGCCGCCGCCGGCGTCGACATCGGCACTGTGCTGTCCGGTGCCGGGCCGGCCGCGAGCCAGTACCGATGTCTGACCTTGCTGCAGAAGGCGCTCGACTTCACCGCCGACGTACGAGCCTTCGGCGACAAGATCCTCACCGCACTGCAGAACCTCGACACCGAGCAGTTGTCGTTGCTGCGGTCGACGCAGGAGTTGACGATGCTCGACGCGGTGACCGCGCTGAAGAAGGACGCCGTCGCGCTGGCCGCCGCCGACACCGCCGCGCTGGAGCAGAGTCAGGCGATCGCCCAGGGCAAGCTCGACTACTACTCCTCGCGGGAGTTGATGAACGGTTTCGAGATCGCGGCCCTGTCGCTCAACGGGGTGTCGGCGCTGGCCCAGACGGCGATCGCCCTCGGCTACTCGCTGGCGGGCGGGCTGGCCCTGATACCGCAGTTCACCATCGGGGCATCCGGCTTCGGCGGCTCGCCGGTGGCCGCGGCCGACATCCCCGACGGCATCAAGTTCTCCAAGGCGGCCGAGTGCGCGGTGTCGACGCTGGGCGCGATCGCGTCGGCCGCCGACAAGTGGGCCGGCATGGCCTCGACCACCGGTGGGTACTACCGGCGGGCCGACGACTGGAAGTTCAACGCCGACCAGGCCACCATCGAGCTTGCCCAGATCGCCAAGCAGCTCGACGGCTCGGCCGTCCGCGCCGCCGTCGCGCAGAGCGAGCTGGAGAACCACCAGCTGTCGATCGAACAGTCGACCGCGATCGACGAATACCTGCACAGCAAGTACACCAACGACCAGCTGTACGACTGGATGATCAAGCAGCTGTCGACCGTCTACTTCCAGGGCTACCAACTCGCCTTCGACATGGCCAAGCGGGCGGAGGCGGCGATGAGTTACGAACTGGGTGCCGCGGCGATGCCCAAGGGCGGGTTCGTGCAGTTCGGGTACTGGGACGGGTTGAAGAAGGGTCTGCTGTCCGGCGAGCGGTTGGCCAACGACCTGCGGCGGATGGAGACCGCCTGGTACGAGCAGAACACCCGGCGGCTGGAACTGACCAAGCACATCTCGCTGGCCCAACTCGACCCGCTGGCGCTGGTGCGGCTGAAGACCACCGGGGCGTGCGACCTCACCCTGCCGGAGTGGCTGTACGACTCGGATCATCCCGGGCACTACCAGCGGAGGATCAAGACCGTGTCGCTCACGGTGCCGTGCATCGTCGGCCCGTACACGTCGGTGAACGCGACGCTGTCGTTGACCAATCACGGCACCCGGGTGACCGAGGACGTGGCCGCCGGTTACGGCGACCCGCTCAACCCGGACGGTGAGCGTTTCGCCAAGGTCGACGTGCCGGTGCAGGCGATCGCGACCAGCACCGCGCAGGACGACAGCGGTCTGTTCGAGCTGCGCTTCGACGATGAACGGCTGCTGCCGTTCGAGGGCGGGGGTGCGGTGAGCACCTGGCACCTGGATCTGCCGCCGGAAGACAACACGTTCGATCTCGCCACGGTCTCCGACGTGGTGCTCAACGTTCGGTACACGGCGCTGGCCGGATCGACGACGTTGGTGGCCGCCGCCCGTACCAACCGTGCGGCCGTGGTGCCGGCCAATGGGGTACGGCTGATCGTGCTCGACCAGGAGCTGAGCGGCGAGTGGCAGCGGTTCCTGGCGCCGGGCGTCGACACCGATCAGGTGCTGACGTTCACGCTGGACCAGCGCTACCTGCCGTTCGTGTTCCGTACGGCCACGAATCTGCGGCTGAACCGACTCGACCTGATCGTCGAGAGCGACCTGACCGACGCCTTCGAGGTGCAGCTGACGGTGCCCGGCGGCGCCGGCGCGTCGACCGAGACGCTGGCGCCGGACCTGGCGATGCGCGGAGCTCACCACCTGGTGAAGACCGCGTTCAATCCGCCGACCAGCCCGCTCGGCACGTGGACGATGAAGATCCGCCGCTCCGGTGCCCCCGACTTCCGCTCCCTGTCGGCCGACGATCTGCGTGAGGCCTACCTCGTCCTCGGCTTCTCCTCGTCATGATCGCCGCCGCAGTCCGGTCCAGGGTCGACCCGGCGTTCGGACCCATCACCGACACCGCGGTCGCCTGTTGCGATCCCGACGCCGTGGTGCTGTTCGGTTCGTGGGCGAAGGGCACGGCCACCGTGCACAGCGACATCGACCTGTTGGTCGTCGGTCCGTACCGGGCCTCGCCGTGGCTGCGCGACCGCGAGCTGCGCGACGCGCTGCGCCGCTTCGCCGTTCGATTCGACCTGCATCTGGTGACGCCCGCCGAGCTGATCTCCGGTCCGGCGTACGGCTACCTCGACACCCTGCGCGCCTCGTGCCGGGTGCTGTACGCGCGTCCCGGCCTCGACCCCGGCGACCTGGGGCTGCCCCGACAGAATCTATTGACGGGCCCGCCGGGGCGGCCTAAAGTTGAAGGCGTCGAAGGTACTTAAAGTTGAAGTATTGCCTGCTGAATAGTCCGCAGAAGGAAAAGCATCATCGTAAAAAGACCATCGATCATCATGGAGAGTCCCCCGTTGCAACGCATCGGGGGTTTCTTCTGTTCGGCGCAGCGCCGATGACGACGCGCCTGCGTCGCTGACTCACGCGGTTGAGCATCACTCAAACAGGCCAGCTGCACAACCGGGTCGCGCCCGTGCCTGGCGGACCAAGATCAACTTCTAGAGCTGCTGGTCACGACTGCCGCATAAACCGCCTGCTGGGCCCGTCTGTGCATCCTGGACCGAGCAGCACACTCACCAAACACAACCCCAAGCCATCTGGAATGTCGTGGGAAGAAATGAGAACGCATCAGCGGCCAGCTCGCGATGAGCTGATCGTGCCTGTTCCTCATCAGTGAGCTTGAGATCTCGCAGCACGACAGTTTGAGCTTCACCGGGCGCCGAGGTCACCCCTAGATTCTTTCGCACCTGGAGCCAGGGGACACGATCGTCTACCGGTCAGGTTGAACGTTGTCTCTCATCCAGGTCGTGATCGCCGAGGTCGTACGTTCACCGCCGTCCGCACCGCCGGAGAGTCCGGACGTCGTGTGGTCCAGGCCGTCGAACTCCAGGTAGTCACAACCACAGCCGCGCAGCGTTGGCTCAAGCCGGCGTAGCTTCGTAAGCCGTGGATCATCGGTCCCGAGGTAGATCAACGTCGGCTGTTCCATCTGTCGCAGCTCGTGATGCCAGTCGTATCGTCGGTAGGCGCGCCAGAACTCAAGGTTGCTGACCGGCAGTCGCGGCTCCCGTTCCAGCCGTCGCATGTCGGCATCGGACGGGTGTCCGAGCAGGTCTGCCCCACCGGCGACCAACGCGACCGCGCGATAGGTTGCCCGCGCAACCAGGGCCGCCATGAATGCCGTCTGGGAGAAGCCCCACACGACGAAGTTGCCGACGTCTTCTGCATCGAGCACGGCGAGGACCTGGCGGTCGATCGATCCGAAGTCGTAGCGGGCCGGGCGATCGCTCGCCCCGAAACCGACCGGCTGGATCTGAAACGTTCGAAAGCTGGGCGCAAGCAGCTGCGCGACCGGGAAGTCGAGCGGATGCTTGTTGTTCTTGATCAGGACAACCGACGGACCGTCGCCGGCGACACGGTACGCGACACGGGCACCGTCAACCTCGACTGTCCGGATCATCACGACGCCAGACCGTACCGCGTGCCTCCGACAAGCACCGCCCGATGGCCGTTCCATCGCCGCTCCGAGCGCAGCCGGACCGGTCAAGGTAGGAGCCGGACAGTAGGTCCGGGTGGCATCACCGGGCGCGCGACTGAGCGTGCGATCGCCGGACCGGATGGGATCCGTGACCGGTCGGCAAACGGGTCATCCCTCGGGGTCGAGCCTCAACCAAATGGGTTCGCCCGGTTCAGAGCGCCTGTTTCGATGGCGAGGTAGGTTTGGGTCACATCTACAGGCTTCTGTCGATCAGCAGCTGGGATTATCAGTCGCCGCGCGGTGGCTGTCGAGGTGCCGCATGACAGGTCGTGATCTTTCTGCTGCTGGTCCCGCTGAGCGGCGGCTGGCTTCGCAGTCGCAGACGAATTCCTACGCTGAGCTTTCTCGGCAGACCAGGGCGGCTGGTCTGCTGCGTCGGGCGCCGGTCTTCTACGGCTTGTTGTTCGCCGGTTTGGTGGTTGCCTTCGGCGGGGTGGTCGCCGGTTTCGCGTTGCTGGGGCACTCCTGGCTGCAGTTGTTGATGGCCGGGGCGCTGGGGGTGGTGTTGACCCAGTTCGCGTTCTTGTCCCACGAGGCATCGCACCGGCAGATCTTTGCTTCGGGCCCGGCCAACGATCGGGTCGGACGTTTGCTCGGCGACGGGGTGGTCGGGATGAGTTACTCCTGGTGGATGTCCAAACATTCCCGCCACCATGGCAACCCGAACCGGATCGGCAAGGATCCCGACATCGAGGAACCGGCGATCAGCTTCTATTCCGAGGAGGCCGCGACCCGGACCGGGCTGCGGGCCGTGTTGGCTACCAAGCAGGGCTATTTCTTCTTCCCTCTCTTGTTGTTGGAGGGATTCAACCTCCACCTCGCTTCGGTTCGATCGTTGGTCACCGGCCGACCGACCAAGGCTCGCGTGTTCGAACTGTCGCTGATCATCGGACGGTTCGCGCTGTATCTGACCGCGGTGTTCTGGTTCCTACCGGTCGGGATGGGGTTCGCCTTCGTCGGCGTGCAGATGGCAATCTTCGGCCTGTATATGGGATCGTCGTTCGCTGTCAATCACAAGGGCATGCCGATCGTTCCTGCTGATGTGAGGCTGGACTTCCTGTCCCGGCAGGTGCGGACGTCGCGCAACATTCGCGGCAGGTTGTGGCCGACAATCCTGATGGGTGGCCTGAACTACCAGGTGGAACACCACTTGTTCCCGTCCATGGCCCGCCCGCACCTGGCCGCCGCCCAGCGGCTGGTCCGTGACCATTGCGATCGCAACAACATCTCTTACACCGAAATGTCCCTGCCCCGCTCCTACGCCACGATCGTCCGCTACCTGAACGAGGTCGGCACCTCGGCCCGCGACCCGTTCGCCTGTCCCGTCGCCGCCCGCCTCGGCCGCGAATAGCAGTTCCCCCTGGGCGCCGCCAACTCCTGTGCAGCGCATGAAATTCAGTCTTGGAGGGTAGCCATGAGCGCCTACATCACACGCTGGCGACGTCGCCCGGCCTTCGACGACAACGGCAGCCGAAGCCGGGCATCAGCAACCCTGTCCGAGGCCGAACTGATCATGAAAATGGCCTACATCGTCGAACCCGGCTTCCAGCCGATCAGCATCACCGACGCCACCGGTAACCACCATCCCTACGAGCTCACCGATCCCCGCCTGTCCGAACAGGAATACCTGAACCGCGGCTTCACCGACTACGACAACTGGACGACGCGAACCATCAACGAAGCCACCCCCTGAGACAGGACGCAACCACAGGCCGCGCAACCTGCAACCCCATCGCGGGTCATCGCACCCCCGACGCGGCCGCGACCCGCCTCAGAGCCTCTCCATGTCCTTGAACGGACTGGCAACTCGGACCTTACGAGCGTCGAAATCCACTGTCACCCCGCCAGGATCTGCACCAACGACCCGACCCAGCCCGTACCGGTCATGCGAAACCCGATCACCCAGCCCGAAATGAGAAATCAGCAGTTCAGGCTCGGGCTGGAAAGGACTGCCGGCGAGGCGGCGCCGTTCAGGTTCAGATCGTGTCGTCATCGCCCCAGTCTGCGCCCACCCGGCCCAGAAAGCGCCGACCGATCACCTCCCTGGACACCAGAACAAGCCAGAATCGGGAATCCGCTCAAAGTTCGGCCCTGTCGCCGTCACCTCGACGCCCACCAAAGCCACATCAACTCCACGACGACGCCTTACCCGACATGCGTGGTCAACCAGCGAGCCGTCCGCGCTACAGCGGATCCGATTTCGGGCGTCGCCTCAGCAGAGCAAGTCAGCTTTGGGCGCTGCCCCGGTCAAAATCGGTAGCACTCACCGATGAGTGCTAACCGTGAGATCTGCGACGACGGCAAGAGCCACGGGGTGACGGGGTCCCGGGACCGACCCGGACCCGTGCGACCTGGTCTATGAACACCCATCCTCTGCCGCCGCAGACACGACAGCAAAGGCAGTTGGCCGGCCAGCCCCAAGTGAGAGGATCCGTTGCGACAGGTCGTAGTGGCGGAACACCTGGCCATCCGCGCGGAGATCGGAGTGACGGATCGTGATCGTTCCACCGGGAGCCCTCGCGGATGGGTTGATACGAGCGTGTGGGGACGCCGGGCAGCGTTGGGTACGCTCCGTCCCCGAGCGGGTCGATCGGCTGTGCTCCGAATGGGGTCTGCAACTCCTGGAGCAGCAGCCGCCCTACGGTGACTGGAATCTCATCCTGCTGGCCCAACGCGGACGCGAACCACGCGTGCTGAAGATCTTCGGCCCAGAGCCGAGAGCCACCGACGAGATCGACGCACTAAGGGCCTGGGCGGGCCGCGGTGCAGTCCTGGCTCTCGAAACTAGTCGTGATGAGCGGGCAGTCCTCCTCGAGCGACTTGGCCCGACCGTTCGCTGAAGGGCCCACCACTGATGCAGGCAGCCGAGATTGCAGGCTCCCTGATCCGGCAACTCGCTGTGCCAGCGCCAGCAGGCCTGCCGCTGCTGGTCGACATCGCTCAGGACCTCGCCACCGACCCCGGCAACACGCTCGTGCACGGCGACCTGCATTACGGCAACATCCGCGCGGGCATCCGCAAGCCATGGCTCGCGTTGGACCCGAAGCCCGCAATCGGAAACCAGGAACGATCAGTTCCCGAACTGATGTGGAACCGAATCGACGATGCTCAGGACGCAGCCGCCGTGCACGATCTGTTGAGAAAGGCCTCCAACACATACAGCGTCTGCAACTCCTGCACATCCCCGCCTGTCTGCCGCGCAAGGCGTTGATCGCCAATCCTGCATCGCCCGACGGTGTGCCACTACGCGGATTCGGGCTCACAACAAGATCTCCAACGCCGTCCCCAACGCCGGCTGGGCGTGCGGGAAGCGCTTGGCCATCGCCAGCAACGACGAGGCACTGTTCCCACGGATCGCCAACCATCGCTTCAAGACATCATGGGCTACATCACTGCCCCACAGATGGCGAAGACGGAACATATCAATGATCGTTCGCTCCGACGAATACAATCCGATCGACAACCCATCCGGCAGTCCATACTCGACCCGACCAAGATCAAAAGTGTCCACGTCGAAGCGATGCCACATGATCGGCGCATGATCAATCCGCACCGGCTGGATTCCCCGCGGAATCGCAATATCGGAACCGGTCGGGATGTCGTCGGTCAGCTCATGCAACACCAGAGCCGACAACAAGCAGATCGTCGCCTCCGGCCGGCGCACACTGATCGCGATCCAACCGGCCGTCGTGTCATCGGTCACCCCGCCCGAAGGAACACACCCGGCGCGATCCGCTCGTACGCTCCGGCCTTGACCAGCCGGTCCAGCTCGTGACGCGTCAGATCCAGATCATTCAAGTCCCGATACCGGAGCAGATCACGCAGGGTCGCGATATTCACACCACAACTCCGATCCCGCTCACCGGGCAGATCCGACAGAAACCGTTACAGAGCCACCGTAGCTGGCATCGTTCCTGTTGAACGACGTCTGGGCCGAGTCCGGTGGCGACACGAAGTCCTGCGGTACACCCGCTCGTGGGAGCGCATTGGGATTTTCCAACCGACCCTAACCGGCCCCATCTGGGACTTCCCAAACCGTTTCCGGCCTCGCGTTCGCCCTAGTCAGAGGCAGGTTGAAATCCTCCGGCGACGGTTCGCGAGACCGCTCACTTTCACCAACGCCGACTACAACGTTAGAACCAACCATGATGATCCAAGCTCAACTTTCAAAATCCCTAGTCAGACTGTTGATCTTGCTGGTGGCAGGTGAAGGATTCGAACCTTCGTAGGCGAAGCCGACGGTTTTACAGACCGCCAGACCAGCCAGCACTGACCAGGGGAAACACTGCGAAGGGCGGCGCTGTGGGACGGAATAGGGATCAACCAGCAGTCCGCAACCGGCGTCAGTCGCCGCCACTCGGACATCCCCCGTCAGCCGGCCGGGCTTCGGCTCTCCTCGCTCGACGAAGATAGGGCCGGCCACGATGCCGCAACCCCGTATCGCCGCACACACAACGATTCCGGGAACAGTTCGGCGATCCTGCCGAGGTGGGCCAGCTCAACCAGACCGGGTTTCCGACGTCCGGGAGCGCCGACGAGTCATCCGGACGGCTCAGGTTCTTCAGACTCCTGCAGATCGGTGATGACGTCCTCGATCCGGGCGATCATCTGAGGCAGGTGGTCGGCCGCCGTGGTGACCAATGTCTCCACATCGATGTCCCAGTAGCCGTGAACGATGAGCTTGCGCAATCGGGCCGCGGCGGGCCAAGCGATCCCAGGGTAGGCGTCTCGTCTCAGACGGGACCTGGCTTGATGCTTCCCCGAGAACCGTGAAACGCCACAACAGCGCCGAACGGCGCAGAGTGTCGGCCTCCACCTGCTCGGTGCTTCGATCACCGACCAGATCCCGAATCGCCATCGCTGCATCGCGCATCTCGCGCAGCAACAAATGCGCACGCCGCATAGAACTTCCGCGCATCAGCAAGAACCTGCTCACAGATGTACTTATTGACCGACCCACGCGAAACCACGTCGACCGGACGACCAAAGATCGCAGCGAACTCGACCTCAAGATCAAAAACTCAAACCCCAGCCGGGCGCCGGGCCCCACAACGACGTCGGCCAGGTACGCAGTGGAAGGTGAGTTCGTCGAAGGCCCAACGCGGCTTCCGGCGGCTCGTATAGTTGTGACTGGCTTGCCAGCGGCGAGTCATCGGGCGGCCGAACCGGTGAGAGCCCCACACCGCGGCAGGCCCGAAGTAGAGCCCGGTGATCGGCCAGACCGCTTCCATGATCGGCATCGGCTGCCGATAGCGCCGGACGAACACCTCAACCACGACCCACGCCGCCGAGATGAACCCGAGCGCTAGCCCGCACCAGGACAGCACGACCAGCCAGACGCGTGCCATCCGGGCAACCCCCATGTTCATAGAGCAACTCCCGCAGCGTTCCTTTGCCCAGCTCGCGCGAGCCGAAACCATGCTGGACCGAGGCCCTGCGTTGATGCGTCGACCGTAGACCGAGAGAACGCAGCTGGCGCGAGCTATCCCACCCGCTCATCGGCCTTGGTCACCAGCCCTACAACATCAATTCCACAGACTTGTCGGGCGTGACGAAGGCATTGGGCTGGTCGTGGTGTTGGGTCACGAAGGCTGCGGCGCGGTCGGTGCGGCCCGCTCGGTGGTCGATGACGGCAACCTGCCGACCGGTCATGTGGGTGATCTTGTCCAACATGTGATTCCAAGCGTGTTGTCCGCCCGTGAGGCCGGGCGACTGAGCACCGACGACATCGAGGTTGAACACGTGATCCGCACCATCGACGTTCTGCTGGAACATTCGACGAGCATCGCCGATCGCGTCACCGATGGGCGCGCCGCCGTGGTCGGGATGCGCTACCGGCTCGCCGAAGGTGTCGCCGATCTCGTCGCCGCGCGAGGTTTACCGCTGGAGATCCGGACGGCTTGATCCGTGTGGGCCGGGCAGCATCGAGTGTGATGGTCAGCGTGGCCCGGCCGCCCGGCTCAGCCGGTTGGCGATCGCCAATCCCAGGCCGTCCGGTTCCGGAAGCGACGCTACGATCAGCTCACACCCCTGCTCGTCCAGTCGGCGAAGGAGGCCGTACAGCTGGCGGGCGTATTCCGTGGTGGAGGCTGGAACCAATACGACCACGGAGGCCGTGATCGGTACGTCGTGCAGTGGCGGTGGCACCAGGACGCCAACGCGACGGCCGCAGGCGTGGGCTGTCTCGGCTTCGTTGATCAGGTGCTCCGGGCGGGCCAGCCGCACCCGCGCGTGCGGCGCGTAGTGTGACGGGTGCTGCCCGGGGACTCGGATGGCGCTGTCGGATTCGACGTCGATCTTCGATCCGAGCACCGCCTCCAAGTCCTCTTTTGTGACACCGCCCGGTCGGAGGATGGTCGGGGCGTCGTCGACGAGTTGAACGATCGTGGACTCGACTCCGACCGTGCACGGGCCGCCATCCAGCACGAAGTCGACGGCGTCGCCCAAGCCCGCGCGGACATGGTCGGCAGACGTCGGGCTGACGCCTTTGAACGGATTTGCGGACGGCGCGGCGATGCCGCCGCCGAAGTCGTTCAAGACCGCGAGCGTGACGGGATGGTCGGGGACTCGGAGTGCGACGGTGGGGCCGCCACCGATCGTCTCATCCGGCACCCGGACGCTACGCCGCAGAACGAGGGTCAGCGGACCAGCCCAGAACGATTCGGCCAAGACGTGCGCGGCGCCCGGTATGCGATCGGCCCAGCCGGAAAGCTGGTCGGGGTTGCCGAGGTGGATGATCAGCGGATGGGTGGGCGGTCGTCGCTTGACCTCGAACACCCTCCTGACCGCGACCGGATCCTCGGCGTTTGCGCCCAACCCGTAGACGGTTTCGGTCGGCAGCGCGACCAGCCCGCCGTTGCGGAGGATGTTGGCCGCCTTGGCGATCTGTTCATCGAGACTGGACACCCGACCATCTTCGCTCCGACGCGATCCGCCACTTGCGGGCAAGATCACTCGTGCCGATTGAGTCTCCAGATCGACGCGTTCAGCGCTGTGGCGAAGCCGCACCAGGCGGCGTACGGCAACAAGGCGGCTGCAGCGGCCCGATCGGTTGCTGTGGTCTTCTTGATCAATTGAGCATTGCTGACATTCAGCGCCGCGATGCCGACCAGCCCGGCCAGCGGACTGCGGGCTCTGAAGAACAACCAGTTCCAGCCCGCGTTCAGGACAAGGTTGACAGCAAACGTGCCTACGTAACCGCTGCGCTCAGCGGGGCTGATCCGACTGAGCGTTCGTCCGCCGGACCAAGCGATCGCGGCGTATAGCGGCGTCCAAACCAACCCGAACGCCTGCGCGGGCGGCTGCCAGTCTGGCTTGCGCAGTGATCGGTACCAACGAGACTTCGGATCGACACCGACAGACCCGGCCACTGCCGCCGCAGCCACCACAGCCGCGCTCAGGACAAAGCTACGGCGCTTCAGATCCAGTTCGGTGCTCATGATCGACCATCCTGGCGATTTTCGAGTCCGTGTCAACAGGTCCTCACAACCGGCAGCAGTCCGACCGCCGTGGTCGCAGTCACCCCAGACCTGAACATGACTTGCCCCCGACACTGGCTAGATAAACTAGCTTGCCTGTATCCTGGCGATATGCACCGGCCAAGATGTGATGTTCGACCGGAAGGCAGACGATGACTGCGACGCACAATCGGCAACCGCTGGAACGACCTCTCGCACAGCAAACCTCAGCTGCCCGCGACGTCGTACGAGTGATAGTTGTCGCGGCCAGTGCCGTGCTTGCCGTGGTCGGCTCGTTCCTCGGATCCGGCGCCGCCGGCGGGACGCCGATCCGGAATGCGGCCGGTGGGGCCCTTTCCTCGGACGCGACGCTGATCGCCCCGGGCGGGCCAGCCTTCTCGATCTGGACCGTGATCTACCTCGGTCTGCTCGGCTACGCCGGCTGGCAACTCCTGCCCGGCCAACGCTCGGATCCGCGACAGCGACTGCTCGGTTACCCGATGGCGATATCGATGTTGCTCAACGCCGCCTGGATCCTCAGCGTCCAGGTCGGCCGGCTCGCGGTCAGCGTTGGCATCATCATCGCGTTGCTCGCCGTCCTGGTCGTGATCTTTCGCCGCCTTTGTCGACGTGCCCCGGGCAGTCGCATCGAAGCACTCTTGCTGGATGGGACCGCAGGACTGTATCTGGGATGGGTGTGCGTGGCGACCGCTGCGAACATCACGGCCTCCCTTGTCGCGGCGGGTTTCGGCGGCTTCGGCATCCCATCGACAGTCTGGGCAATCCTCGTACTGGGTCTGGCCGGCACGGTCGGGGTGCTGGTGGCGATTCGCGGAGGCGGCCGCATCGCACCAATGTTGTCGCTGGCGTGGGGGTTGATCTGGGTTGCGGTGGCACGGATTGACGGCCGACCCGAGTCCACCACCACCGCGGCCGTGGCGCTGGTGGCCGCGGGAGTTGTCGTGGTTGCGACGTTGACGGTCCGACTGCGAGCCCGGTTCAGGCCACGGCACTCCGCCGATTACCGTGTAGCTAGATCTTCTAACTGCTAGCCAGGGTGGTGTCGTGGCGGACCGATCGACCAGCATCGCCGTGTTCAACCGCAATCTTCGCGTTACCGACAACCCTGTTCTAGCAGCCGCAGCCGAGTCCGAGCACGTCGTTCCGCTGTTCGTCCAGGATCGCGACTTGCTGGGTTCGAGTTTCAGCAACCACCGTCGGCAACACTTCCTCAACGCCGGCCTGGCCGATCTCGACTCGTCGCTGCGAAACCTCGGCGGCCGACTGATCGTACGCCGCGGAGACCCGGTTGCGCAGATTGCGAAGTTGGCCGCCGCTGTCGATGCGGAGTCGGTCCATGTCGGCGCGGACGTCTCGTGGTATGCGAAGCGCCGTGAGGAGCGTCTGCGCGTCGAGCTGGGGCGACAGCGTCGCCGGTTGATTGTGCACGACGCGGTGACGACCATCCAGCCGGCGGGGACGATCACGCCGCAGTCGTCCGATCACTTTGCGGTTTTCACCCCGTACTTCCGCCGCTGGCAGGACACTCCGGTGCGCCCGGTGCTTCCACCTCCGGTACGTCTGCTGCTGCCGGAAGGGGTTCGGCAGGGTTCGGTTCCCACTGGACAGGAGGTCGCGGGCTGGTCCGGTGGCGAATCGGCCGGCTGTCGACTGGCCGACAGCTGGTTCGCTGACGGTCTCCAGCGGTACCTGGACCGACAGGACGATCTCGCCGGCGACCACACCTCGCACCTGTCGCCGTACCTGCATCTCGGCTTCGTGTCGCCGGTCCAACTCGCTGCGCGTGCGCTGGAGACCCCTGGGACAGGCGCGGCAGCATTCGTCCGGCAACTGGCCTGGCGGGACTTCCATCACCAGCTCCTGGCGGCGAGGCCAGAGGCGGCCTGGCGCGACTATCGATCCCGTCAGGATCGATGGCGCGACGACGACGAGCAATGGGAAGCCTGGTGCGCCGGGATGACGGGCTATCCATTGGTGGATGCCGGTATGCGGCAACTCGCCGCCACCGGGTGGATGCACAATCGCGCCCGGATGATCGTCGCCAGTTTCCTGACCAAGACGCTGTATCAGGACTGGCGACGCGGCGCGCAGTTCTTCCTCGACGGGCTACTGGACGGCGACATCGCGAACAACAACCTGAACTGGCAGTGGGTGGCCGGCACCGGAACCGACACCCGGCCGAATCGGATCCTGAATCCCGTGCGTCAGGCCCGGTTCGACCGCGACGCACGGTACGTGCGCCGGTGGGTACCCGAACTTGCCGCCATCGAAGACCCTGCAAAGGTCCATCAGCCGTGGCGCCTCGAGGGCGCGAAGCGTCGCCGGATCCGTTACCCCGAACCCGTGATCGACGTTGACCACGCACGCCAGGAATTCCTCCACCGGCGGAAGCGAACCTGAGCCAGACGACAGCCCGCCGCCGATGCATTCCCCACGCAGTCTCGAAATCAGCATCAGACTCACAGCCTTGCGCTAGAATTTCTAGCCCGAGCCGGGTTTCGGCCATGACCGAAGGGGTGTCTGAATGGACCGAACGCTAGATGAAGTTGTCCTCGTAGACCAGGCGGGGCGTCGACTCGGCAGCCATCAGCGCTCCACCATCCACACCGCCAACACGCCGCTACACCTGGCCTTCTCCTGCTGGATCTTCGATCCAGCAGGTCGCGTGCTGATCACCCGCCGCGCCTTGGGCAAGCTCGCCTTTCCCGGCGTCTGGTCCAATTCTTGCTGCGGCCATCCCCGTCCGGACGAGGACGTGGGCGACGCCGTCCGGCGACGCATCGACGAAGAACTCGACTTGACTGTGACGACACTGGACTGCGTACTCCCCGACTTCAGTTATTCCGCGGCCGACACGCGGGGAATCGTGGAGAACGAACTCTGCCCCGTGTACGTCGCCGTCGCAGAGGATCCGACGTCGTTGGATCCGGATCCGGCCGAAGTGGCTGACTGGGTATGGCAGCAACCGGAATCGCTCGCGACCGCGGTCCTGGCGGCGCCGTATGCGTACAGTCCGTGGGCTGTCCTGCAGCTTCCGCTGCTGACGCGTTGCGACCATCCATCGACCAGGCCCTTCGGAGGCTGACCATGTTGATCGACGACGCGGTGTCCTTTCATGCCCGAACATTGCTAGCCAGGCGAGCGAATTCCGGCCGATCGCTGAAGGAGAATCCACGACTCCGCGACTACCTTGCCCGTGTCGACCGGCAGATCGACCTCTGCATTCACGAATACTCCGATGCGGACCTTGGCGCTGCGATGCCTCGAAGCGGTCTCGGACCGACCGCCACCGCAGGGACGCAGCAGGACGGCCGCGCCACGTTGGCGGACTTGGTCGAACTGCCGAAGCTGCTGACCGGCCTGATTCACTGCGGTGGCAAGCGAATCAGACCGTTGATGGCTTACCTCGGCTTCTGGGCATCGGGCAGCGGCGAGCCGGACGAGACCGTGGTGCGCATCGGCGCCGCGTTGGAATTGCTGCACAGCTTTGCACTGGTCCACGACGACGTGATGGACGAATCCCCGACCCGACGCGGCGTTGCGACCACACAGATCCAAGCAGCAGCACAGCACCGCGAACTCAGTGCTGCCGGCGAATCGGCGCGATTCGGAGAGAACGTGGCGATCCTGCTCGGCGATCTGGCTCACGCCGCGGCCGACGACCTGATCGCGGAGTGTCCGACGCCGGTGCGGGACGTCTGGCGCACACTCGTCCGCGAGCTGATTCGTGGTCAGCTCGGCGACCTCACCGGAGCTGCTGACCGTGCCCGGGATCCAGAGCTGGCCCTGTCGGTAGCCGACCAGAAGTCGGGCAGTTACACCGTCCACCGTCCGCTGGAACTGGGCGCGATTGCAGCAGGCGCGCGGCCGGAGGTCCGCGAGTCCCTTGCCGCCTACGGCCGAGAGATTGGGTGGGCCTTCGCACTTCGCGACGACATTCTCGGCGTGTGGGGCGATCCCGCGATCACCGGGAAACCGGCCGGTGACGACCTGATCGCGGGCAAGCCCACCGTGATCATTGCGCTGGCCAGTCAACGGCTTGCCGCGGCAGAGTCTCGGCTGTTGACACGCGTCGCCTCCGCCGAACGACGGCCTGCGGACGTGGAACGGCTGCAATGGGCCATCCACGACGCCGGCGTCCGGGCCGACGTGGAGGAGATGATCAGCCAACACGTCGATCGCGGCCTGGCTCACCTGGCCGAACTGGAGCCAAAACGAGGTGTCGACCCAGCCCAGTCAGGGGCAGCCGAAGCGACTGCCCTACTGACGCAGATTGCCGATCAGGTTGCCTGGCGGGATCGATGAGCCGCGTCATTGTCGTCGGAGCCGGATTGGCGGGACTGTCTGCGGCCTGCTATCTCACTGGGCAGGGCCATGACGTCACCGTCATCGAGCGCGACACGGGTATCGGCGGTCGAGCGGGCGCGCTACGCCTCGAGGGCTTCACCTTCGACACCGGTCCGACCGTGCTGACCATGCCCGAACTGATCGACGACACACTTCAGGCCGCCGGCAGCCGACTGTCGCAGCGCATCAACCTCAAGCGTCTCGATCCGGCGTACCGAGCTCGCTTCGCCGACGGCAGCGTGATCGACGCGCGGGCCGACCCGACCGACATGATCAACGAGATCCTGGACACCTGCGGTGCCGCTGATGCCGCGAGCTACGAGGCCTTCGTCGACTGGTTGACCCGGCTCTACCGGCTGGAGCTACCGCACTTCATCGACACCAACTACAACGCCGGATTTGACCTGCTCCGCTCGCCTGCCGCTCTCGCTCGACTGACGTTTCTGGGTGCGTTCGGCCGGTTGGGGCCAGCGATTCGGCGCCGGTTCGGTGACCCGCGGCTGCACCGGCTGTTGAGTTTCCAGGCTCTTTATGTGGGCCTGTCGCCGGAACGTGCGCTGGCGCTGTACGCGGTGATCACCTACATGGACACCGTTGCGGGCGTGTGGTTTCCCGAGGGTGGGATGCACGCCGTCCCGCGCGCGCTGGCCGACGCCTTCACCGATGCCGGTGGCACGCTTCTCCTCGACCAACCCGTTACCGGCCTGATCACGGATCGGAACGGCCGGGTGGCAGGAGTCAGAACCGACGAAGGCCAATTCATGGCTGATGCGGTCGTCTGCACGCTCGACCCGGCCGCCGCATATCGGCTGATGATCCCCGACGTTCGACCGCCACGAACCGTACGATCCGGCCGCTATGCGCCGTCTGCGGTGGTTTGGCATGTCGGCGTCCGCGGCTTGCCCGGCGATCAGGTCCGCCATCACAACATCCACTTCGGGCGCGACTGGAACAGCGCGTTCACGGCGATGATCCGTCACGGCGAGCTGATGCCGAATCCGTCGAGACTGGTGTCCGTGCCGTCGCTGGACGACCCGTCTCTGGCGCCTCCAGGCTGCAGTACGTTGTACGTGTTGGAGCCGGTGCCCCACCTCGGCGGTTCGGTGGACTGGGTCCGCGAGGCCGCCCCGATGCGACAACGACTGTTGCAATTCCTCGCCGACGGCGGCTATCCGACCGAGATCGTCACCGAGAAGTTGGTCACTCCGCTGGACTGGCATCGACAGGGCCTGTCCCACGGCACCCCGTTCTCGCTGGCCCACACCTTCACCCAAACCGGCCCCTTCCGGCCCCCGAACCGGATACGCAGACGCCCGGGTCTCTACTTCGCGGGCTCCGGTACCGTCCCCGGAGTCGGCGTGCCGATGGTGCTGTTGTCCGGCAAACTCGCTGCCGAACGCGTCGGCCGCTATCTCGGTTCGCGACCTCCTGCCGGCCCTGCCCGGAATCGGTCAGAGCGCCCAGCGTCGTCAGGCTGGTTGCGATGACGGACCTGCTGCACGGTGGATACCGGGCCTGCGCTCGTCTGACCTGGCGCTACGGCACCACCTACTACTGGGGAGCGGCGATCCTGCCGCGAGCTCAACGCCGCCACGTTCACGCCGTGTACGCCCTGTGTCGACTGGCCGACGACATCGTCGACGTCGGCGACCAAGACGCCGAGAGCCGTACCCGGGCGTTGGAGGAATTTCGCGGTCGCTTCCGTTCGGCGGTCGATCACGGCACCTCGGACCCGGTGCTTGCAGCTGTCGTCGACACCATCAACCGACGGCAGATTCCGTTGGAGTGTTTCGACCGTTTCTTCGCCGCGATGGCCCTGGATCTGGTGCAGAACCGCTATCGCACCTGGGCCGATCTCTGCGATTACATGGAGGGCTCCGCAGCGGTGATCGGAGAGATGATGCTGCCGATCCTGGAGCCGACCTCGCCTGCCGCGTTCGCTCCGGCCCGGTCGCTGGGTGTGGCGTTCCAGCTCACCAACTTCCTGCGCGACGTGGGTGAAGACCTCGACCGTGGTCGGGTCTACCTGCCCACCGAGGATCTACAGCAGTTCGCAGCCGAACCAGAACTGCGCCGGGTGACCCCCCAATGGCGACGCCTCATGAGCTTCGAGGTCGAGCGCAATCGTCGGCTGTACGAGCAGGCCGCGGTCGGACTGGCTCATCTACCGCCGGCGTCGGCGCGCTGCGTGGACACCGCGCTGGTGTTGTATCGGGCGATCCTGGATCGCATCGAGGCCGCCGACTACGACGTGTTCTCCGGCCGGGCCCGTGTTCCGACTCTGGTCAAGGCAGTCACCGCGACGCGCCGTGTGATGCGCTCTCCACGGGGCAATCCCGATCGAACTTCTGCGCCAAACTGGAGCAAACGTGACCGTTCTGCCTAATCAGCAAACTGTGCCCGACCGACTGGCACCCATAGCCGCCCGGAACCCGATCCGGCGACGTGCACAACCCGGCTACGACACCCTGCTCCCCACTTATCGCCAGGCCCGTCCGGGACGGATCGCGGCCGCGCTCGATCGAGCACAACGCCGGCCTTCCGGCGGCTGGTTCGTGATCGGGCACAGCGCCGAAGTCGGTCTGTCACGCAGCCGCACTCGTACGTTGGCAGGCCGGGAAATCGTGCTGTGGCGCGCCGCCGACGGCAGTCTGCGAGCCGGCCCCGGAGCTTGTCCCCACCTGGGCGCACTGCTGGACAACTGCCCAGTGCTGGACGGCACGTTGCGATGTCGTTGGCACGGTCTGGCACTCGGCGACGACGGGTACGGCGACTGGAGCCCGTATCCGGCCCGCGACGACGGGGCACTGCTGTGGGTCCGGTTGCCGCCGCCGGCTGGCGTCGACCCGGCCGCCGATCCGCCGACCGAACTGCCGATCGTCCCGGATCGGCCCCCGCTCGAGGAATCGGTCACGGCGGTGATCACCCGCCGCGGGCTCTGCGAGCCCGTCGACATCGTGGCAAACCGGCTCGATCCGTGGCACGGAGCCTGGTTCCACCCATACGCATTCAGTCACCTGGCCGTCGACAACGCGGCCAGTTCGGACGATCGTCTGGTCGCCGACGTCACGTTCCGGCTCGGACGACGGTACGGCGTACCGGCGCGCGCAGAGTTCGTCTGCCCGGATCCGCGCACGATCGTGATGCGGATCATCGGTGGAGAAGGCATCGGCAGCGTGGTGGAGACGCACGCGACCTTGATCACGGCGCCCGGTGTCGAGCCGGCGGTGACGGTGCTGACCGAACTCACCGTTGCCTACTCCGAGCGGCGGGGATTCGGCGTCGTCCGGAGATTCGGGCCATTGTTCCGACCGGCCATGCGTCGAGTCGCCGGTCGGCTCTGGGTCGACGATCTGGCCTACGCCGAGCGGCGCTACCGGCTGCGCCGCCGCGGCAACTTCCCGGGCTGAGCCAGCAGCCGCCGGAGCCGGCCCGGCCAGACCTGTCGTGCCGTACGCGGCACCGACCACAGGTCGTGCCCACGCACTCCCCAACCCGCCAACAGCGTGTTCGCGGCCTGGAACCCGGTCGTGGCGGCGCGCTCCATCAGCGCGACCGGGAGGTCGGTGCGTACCGCATCGCCGGCCAGCACTACCCGAGGATCCGGAGTCGCCACCGTCGGCCGCTGCGCCCAATGGTCCGGGGTCACCAACACGCAGTCGCGCTCCAGTCGGCACTCGTCGAACACGATGCGGGCTGCGGACAGCTCCGGATAGGCCCTGCGCAGCCCCGTCCACAATTGGCTGCGCAGTTCTGCCACCTCAGCCGGACCGGTCCGGTCGGGCAGGGCATAAGCGTGAAGTTCGATCACCGCACCCTCGTGTTCCTCAGCCCAGCCCGCGGCGCCGGCCTCGAACCGATGGATCGCACTGATGTTGTCCAGGGGCCCATATCCGGTCGTACCCAGGAACACCGGCCGTCGTGCCGCGATCGGCTGGTCGAGCCAGACCCGCCAGACCAGGAACGGCGGCGCGGTCACGACCCGCCGGACCGCGTCACGCCACCGCGGGTCGGCGCCGAGCGTCCGCTCACCGATCAACTCCGGTAGCGTCCGGGGATCGGTGGCTATCACGATCGCGTCTACCGTGGCCATGCCGGCGCCCGCGGAGGCTGACTCCCACTCCACCCGGACCTTGTCGGCGGTCAGGTCGACCCGACTGACGGGCGTTCCGGTCTGCACGACAACCTGTTGTCGCCGCAGGTAGTCGCCCAGTGGCTTCCACAACGCTGTGTCGTAATCGTCGTCGGGTACGTCGAAGAGCAAACCCTCCGCCGAGCCCACGAAGTAGCTGTGGAACATCGCCACCAGCTCAGCCGCCGCGAAGTCCTCCGGATCGGCGAAGAAGCTACGCGCGAACACCTCAAGAGCCAGATGCCGGGCGCGTCGGGGAAACCGGAGCCGGTCGAGAAAGCTCGCGGCACTGACGCCGTCGTAGTCGCCGAACGTTCGCGGGAAGTCGACGTCGAGCAATGCCAGCGCGTGGCCGATGTCGACGCGGCCCAGATCGCGAAGTCTGAAGCTGGGACTGGTCGCGACGAATGCCGCCAGGCTCCACGGGGGAGTGCGCGGGATCTGCGCAAACCGGTCGGTCTGGCCGGTTGCCGACTGCAACGGATAGTCATCAACCGGCCGCAGCCGGGTCAACCCCGGGTCCGCGCGGCGCAACAGCGACCGCAGGTTGTAGTACTGCCGGAAGAACGCGTGAAAGCCACGGCTCATGGTCACCTGGTCGGCACCGTGTCGGACCGGCCAGGATCTGACCCGGCCACCGAGTTGCTGCTCGGCCTCCAGCAGGACGACCTCGACTCCTCGCTCGGCCAACGCCGTTGCCGCTGCCAGGCCCGCGATGCCGCCGCCGATGACCGCCACAGATCGGCGTTCCTTGACCCACGGCTCGCCGGTCGGCCCGGCGAGCCGCTCGGCGCGCTGATCCTGCCCGGGCAGCCACGTCGACGGTCTCACCGTGCCAAGTCCTCACTCTGTTTCCGACGTGGCTCGAGTCGCAGCCACAGCATGATCGTCAGGGTGACCATGGAGAACCCGAAACCGAAGTCCTCAATGGGAATGTCCCAGGGGAGTCTCACCCCGAGGATCGCGGAATCGCTGTAGATCACGATCGGAGCCGACAGTTTGGTCAGCCATCCGTCCACCGGAATCTGGAAACCCCAAACGATGATCATGGTCAGCCAGTACTGGGCCGAGCTGAAGATGCCGGTCCTCAGCCAGAGCAGTTCGACCAGGACGACGGTGACGACGGCGATCACCGTCAGCAGGGTGTAGGCGGGCATCACCGATTCCCGGCCTTCGCCGAACTCGGCCGCGACCGGACCGCAGCCAGCACATAACCGACCGCGCGGTAGGTCAACAAGCCGCAGATCGGGATCACGATGAAGAACACCAACTCCTCCACCGGCAGGCGTCCGATCAGGACGAGCCCGGTGACGTAGGTGGGGTTGTAGCGCCAATGGCCGGCAGCAATGCCGGCCAGATCCCAGACCGTGAAGACGAGCACCACCGGGAGCAAGGTGATGATCAACCGGCGCGGTGAACGGTAGACCCGGGCGGTGAAGACGAACTCCAGTGGCAAGGTGACGAGCAGGCAAGCCGCCATCAAGATCAGATACTCCGCCTGTGTGACGACCATGCAGATTGCTCCTTCAAGATCACTTCCAGGGTGCAGAACGCCTCGCCGTCCTGATTCAGGATGCGGACTGGGTGGTCTTCGGCGGCACCGCAGTTCCGGCCGAGCGTGCAATATTGCGTTGCATGCCGCCGAAAACGATGCCGTGAAAGGGCGTCACGGCGAACCAGTACGCGTGCCCGAGCAGGCCGTGTGGGTGATACAGCGCCCGTTGGCGAAACACCGTACGCCCGTCGCTGTCGGAATCGATGCACAGCTCGAGCCACGCCAAACCGGGCAGCCTCATCTCGGCCCGCAACCTCAGCACTCTGCCGGGAACGATTTTCTCCACCCGCCACCAGTCCAGCGGATCTCCGGTCTCCAGCTTGGTCGGATGGCGTCGGCCACGCCGGAGTCCGGGTCCGCCGACCAATCGGTCCAACACGCCGCGCGCGACCCAGCCCAGCCGCCACGAGTGCCATCCGGCCCGGCCTCCGATTTCCTCGATCACCCTCCAGACCTCCTGCGGATCGGCGTCGACCGGAATCTGACGCTCATCGACGTACAGGTCACCGCCGGCCCAGGCCGGATCGTCGGGCAACGGATCGCTCGGGGCCCCCAGATAGCTCGCCGAGGACCAGGTTGTCCGTACGTCGTAGTCGCGAATCTTCTGCAGCGCCAGTCGCACGGCGTCATCGAAGCCGAGCAACTTCCGGCGGGGCGGCCCGATCAAGTCGTCGAGGTCGCATTCCTTCCTGGTGACCTCGTGGGTCAGGGACAACACCAGGGGTTTGGCAATGCTGGCCGGGACCGGCGTGACGAGCCCGACCCAATGGCTGGCGAACCAGGGAGTCAACACCGGCAGGGTCCGGATGATCCGCGGTGGGAGGCCGACGACGTGGGCGTAGCGCTGGATCATCTCTGCGTAGGTCAGCACCTCCGGGCCGCCGATGTCGAAGGTCCGGTTGAGTTCTGGTGGCAGACCTGCCGCCGCGACCAGGTAGTACAGGACGTCGCGGATCGCGATCGGCTGAATCCGGGTACGGAGCCAGGTCGGCGCGACCATCACCGGTAGCCGCTCGGTGAGATACCTCATCATCTCGAACGACGCGCTGCCCGAACCGATGACCACCGCGGCCTGCAGGACCACCGTCGGTACGGCCGAGGAGAGGAAGATCTCTCCGACTTCGCGCCGCGACGCCAGGTGCGGAGAGAGATTCTCAGTGTCGGGATGCATGCCACCGAGATAGATGATCCGACGCACTCTCGCCGCCTCGGCTGCGGCGGCGAAGTTTCGCGCCAGCGTTCGGTCCCGCGCGTCGTAATCCGGCCCCGACCCCATCGCGTGCACCAGATAGAAGGCAACCTCGACATCGGACAAGGCAACCCGCATGTCGTCGGCTGCGCCGACATCGGCGCCCATGACCTCGATCTGATCCGACCACGGCCGATCCGAGAGAGCCTCCGGGTGGCGTGCCACCGCTCGTACCCGATATCCCGCCGCCAGCAACGCGGGAATCAGACGCCCGCCGACGTAACCGGTCGCGCCGGTCACCAGCACCAACGGGGGGTTGCTGGGTTCAGCCGGAATCTGACTGCTCGGCGACAACAGCGGGCTAGATTTTCTAGTCACAATTCCATCGTATCGGGTGTCCGGCGCCATATCCATGACCGGCCCTGACTACGATCGGACGCGTGACTGCGGCGGACTCCTACGAACTCAGCATGGCCGTCCGCCTGCTCCTTCAGGCCGGGCGCGAGATGCAGGCCGCCGCGGCGCGCCGGATGGGGCTGCGGGTCACCGACGTACAAGCGATGGACCTGGTCACCGCGTCGGGCAACAAAATCAGCCCGAAGGAGCTCGCCGACCGACTCGGGATCCGAACTGCATCCGCCAGCGTGCTCATCGACCGCCTGACCGAGGCAGGCCACGTCAGGCGAACCCCCGTCGAACAGCCAGAAGGCAAGCCGCGTTATCGCACCAACGTCAGCGCCACAGAACATGCTCGAACCGAAGTGCGCCAGACACTGAAATCCGTCAACGACGGCTTTCGGGAACTCGGGGCCGAACTCACCTCCGAGGAGGCGGCCACCGTACTGGACTTCCTGCATCGCGCGACGGACATTCTCCATGCCTACATCGCCGAAGCTGCTGAGAAGCCGAGCGAACCAGCCGACTGAGCCAGCGTTTCGTTCGTGGCGGATCATCGTTGGAGCTAGTTTTTCTAGCTTGAAGGCGTAGATTGAGGCCATGCTCTCGGAGCCTCAACCCGGTGCGCAGGATCGCCGTCGCTGGCCGGGTTTGGTGATCATCAGTCTCGGCGTTTGGCTGATCATCATCGATTCCACGATCGTGATCGTCGCCGTGCCGTCCATCGTGAGAGACATCGGGATCGACTCGAAGCAGGGGCGGTGGGTCCAGGAGATCTACGCGTTGGTCCTCGCTGCGTTGCTACTGGTCAACGGTCGCTTGGCCGATCAGTTCGGTCAGCGGCGCCTCTTTGTGACGGGTGTGGCGATCTTCGCGGCCGCCAGCGGGCTCGCGGGCTTGGCCGATTCGGGAGGTGTGCTGATCGGCGCCCGCGCAGTTCAGGGTGTGGGCGGAGCGATGATGCTGCCGACATCGCTGTCGCTGCTGAACGCGAACTTCCGAGGCGAGCGAGGACTGGCGTTCGGGATCTGGGCGCGACGATCGGCGTCACAGCGGCGCTCCGTCCGCTGCTGGGCGGCTGGCTGACGACCAGCTTCGGTTACCTCCCGATGCCGCGCCGACACAAGTCCCAGTTGAGAGGTGCATCCGAATCGGCCGTAGCTGACGAATTGATGAATGAAGTCCGGGATCGGCCCGGAACATCAGCAGGAGGTATTGATGAGATTCAAGCTACTCGCGGCTGCTGGCGCGTTCGCGGCTGCGGCCGCGCTCGTCTCCAGCGCGACGGCTGCGGAGGCGAGCCCGCGTCAACACGGAAGCCACCTGGCGTCGGTGCATCGCGGCTACACCCAGGTGGTGGTTGCGCCAGCCGTTTACGCGCTGATCCAACGCGCCCAGATCGCTCCCGCGCCGCTGGGCTCGGCAAAAGCCGGCCCGTACAAAGGCACCGTCGCGGCCGACTTCCCGATCGTCGGGTATCGACTGGCCAACCTCCGAATCAAGCACGCCGGCGGGCTGAGCCTGAGCACCCCGCAACGCGCGATCGAACTCCGCAACTTCTCCATCGATCTCGGCCGGGCCAAGGTCAGTGCGCGGGTCAGCGGATCGATCGGTGATGTGGGCCGCGTCGACCTCTTCACGATCCGACCGTCTGATCACTACTCCCTCGGACTGGTGCGTCTGACCCTTACCCAAACTGCCGCCGGCGCCCTGAATCAAACGTTCGGCGTGATTGCGTTCTCCAGCGGCGAAACCTTCGGGTACGCCACCCCGCGTCCCTTCGCTCAGTTCTAGTCCCTGAATGCCGGTTTCGGCAATCAGGCCCACCTGCGACAGGTCCCAGAACCTGCTTGCAAACAAGACAACCGAATTCACCGGTATCGATGTCGATTCCGAAGGAGCAACGACCCACATGCCTGCCCCATCCCGACCCACCCGCATGCTCGCGCTGATCGGTGCGGCCGCACTGACCGCAGCAGCCGGGACCATGACGACCTCAGCAGCCACGGCCCACGCCGCATCCGACAGCCGTTTGTCGGTCGTCCACGCAGTACCGAAGCTTCCCGTCGATGTGTACCTGGACGGAAAGCGCGTGCTCAACGACTTCAAACCGGGCCAGATCGCCGGCCCGCTGACGGTCCCGTCCGGTTCCCATAAGCTGGCGATTACCGCAGCGGACGCCAAGAACGACTCCAAACCCGCGATCGGCCCGGTGAAAGTAAGCCTCCGCGCAGGCGGCAACTACTCCGCCGTCGCCCACCTGGCAGCCAACGGCAAACCAACCGCCACGCTGTACGAAAACGACATCTCAAAGATCGCTGCAGGCCATGGCCGGCTCACCGTTCGGCACGACGCGGCCGCGCCGGCCGTTGACATCCTCGCCGGCGGAAAGCCCGTCGTCCAGGGTCTGCAGAATCCCGATCAGAAGGTGCTGGACCTGCCAGCCGGAACCGTGCAGGCATCGGTCGCAGCCGCCGGCACGACGAAACCGCTGATCGGCCCGGCGCCGGTCAATGTCACAGAAGGCGTCAACACGATCGTCTACGCCTGGGGAAGTGCTGAGGACGACAACCTGAAGCTCGCCGTCCAGACGATCCCCGGACTCGCAAGTGCACCCGGCGGCGTCCCAGCCGGTGAAGCGGGTCTCGTCGGCGCCGGCTCGTCGACTTGGATCGCATCCGGAGTGCTGCTCGCCGCCGCAATGGCCGTGTTGTCGATCGGACGAGTCGCCCGAGCCAAGGCATCCCGTTGACGCCCCACACGTAATCCACCTCCGGAGAGAAGTTCGTTGCAGACGCGTAGCGGTCAGCACAAGACAGGTGGGCGACCGGACCCGACCAGGCCCGGTCGCCTGCCGCGCCCGGTCGGCGGCGAGGCCCATCGGCGAGGCATTCAGTCAGCGGCGCCAACGGGTTGGGACCGGCACGTCGGCTTCGCGCTGGCCATTAGCGCCAGTGTGCTGCTGACGACCGGCGGCGCTGTTCTGCCCGGTGTGCGCCTGGAGTCTGCACAGCCCACCGTTGTCGCGTCCGCGCCCCATCAGCCGATAGCCGCGCCCTCGACCGACAGGAGCACCGAGCATCGAGCGTCCCACACCCCCACCGGGACAGCGATTCAGAAGGTTCGAGTGAGGTCGGGTGCGTTACGGTCTAACGCGCAGCAGGTACGTCATTCCTGGCCTGTGCGCCTGCAAGTACCCAGCATTGCGATGGATCTGCGGGTCGTGCCCGTTGGTGTCGACGCAGACGGCTTCTTGGCAATGCCGGATACCACCCAGCGCGCCTGGTGGTACCGCTTCGGGTCCCGGCCGGGCGATCGCAGCGGCGCAACCGTTCTCGCCGGCCACGTGGACACGTTCAATCAGGGGCTCGGGCCGTTCTCACGGCTTGTCGCCGTCCCACTGAACGCGAAGGTCGTCATCACCGACTCTGCCGGTCACAAGATCAACTACGTCGTCAAGCACCGGCAGCGGTTCGCCAAGAAGACCACGGACTTCGAGCAAATCTTCACCCGAACCGGACCACCTGTGCTGCGGCTGATGACGTGTGCACCACCGTACCGAACGGCAACCGGCTACCAAGATCTGCTGATCGTCACGGCGGTCCCGCAGTGAACGGCAGAGCGGTTCGTTCGTCTCGGTTGCCCCCGTCGTGGACAAGCGATCGCGGCCGTCATGTCTGACCAAGATGTGCTCGACGCATCACTCGCCGAGCGGTTTCGCCGCGGCGACGAACAGGCGTTTGCCGAGGTCTACCAGAGCTGGTCGGCGCTGATCTACACTCTCGCGCTCCGCTCCCTGGCGGATCAAGCAGATGCCGAGGACATCACCCAGCAGGTGTTCGTAGCGGCCTGGCGCAGTCGTACCCAATTCGACCCGCAACGATCGGCGTTGCGGAACTGGCTCCTCGGAATCACCCGTTTCAAGATCGCCGACACCTACCAGCGTCGCCGACGAGATCTACGCGTCGTGAACGAAGTCATCGCCCAGGCGCACGTACGCACGCTGGACCCGGAGTTGGCCGAGCTCAACGACACCGCCGACAGGATGGTGATCGCCGATGTGTTGGCCGGACTGGAGGACGAGCCGCGTAGAGTCCTCCGGCTGGCCTTCTTCGAAGACCTGACCCACAGTCAGATCGCCGAACGACTGCAACTGCCACCGGGCACCGTCAAGAGCCACATCCGCCGTAGTCTTCAGAAGTTGCGCGATCGATTGGGGGTGGAGCTCGATGCATTCCGATCCTGACGACCTCGCGCTGCTGGCGATCGGTGAACACATCGGGCCCGCCGAGGCACATGTCGAGCAGTGCCCGCAGTGCGCCGGTGAGTTCGCCGAGCTCACCCGAGCCGCTGGGCTGACGCGCTCCGCAGCCTCGGATCCTCAAGCGCTTGTCGTTCCCCCACCGGCGGTGTGGGAACGAACGGTGGCCGAATTGCAGCTCGTGTCGCTACGCCCCGGCGACGCCGTCGCGGACGAGGCCGCGGATCGCGTCCGGCAAACGAACGTTGCGCGGCCGAACCTGGAAAACGACGCACCCGAACACGCGGACCGCCGGACGGGGCGCGGGGAGGAACGTCACCGCGGCCACCACCGGAGGAAGACAACCGGCGCGAGGACCAAGTGGTGGCCTCAGATCGCTGTCGCCGCTGTACTTGCCGCGATCGTCGGATTCGCCGGTGGTTTGCTGCTTCCCCGGCAGCTCAACTCCTCGAAGATCATCAGCAGTGCCCAACTCACGGCCCTGCCCAGCTGGAAGGGTTCCTCAGGGTCGGCCCAGATCGAGAGATCCCGTGACGGATCGGAGTACCTGCACATCACGATCGACGTGGCGAAGCCCTTCGACGGTAACCGCGAGGTGTGGCTCGCCACCGCGGATTTGAGCCACATGCGGTCGCTCGGCTATCTCAACGACCGCAGCGGCAGCTATCAGGTTCCCGCAGGCCTGAATCTCCGCAATTTCACCGTTGTAGACGTCTCCGCCGAGCCGCGCCCCGATCCCAGCCCGGGCCACTCCGACCAGTCGATTGTCCGCGGAAAGCTTCAACAATGAGAGTGCAACGTGAGAACAATATTGATCGCCAGTACTCCCATCATTGCCCACACTCGAAACATGCTGCCGTTGGCCCGAGCATTGGTTCAGGACGGCCATCGAGTGGTGTGGTACGCGGGTCGACGCTTCTGTCCGGACATCGCCTCGGTCGGCGCAGAGTTCATCCCGACTACGCGAGCCGACGACGTCATCGCGAATCGGTCGATGAAGCGACGACGTCGTTCCACGAATGGGCCGCGAGCGATCCGAGAGTCCTTCGCGACTTTCTTTCTTGGCCAGGCAGAGACGCAACTGGACGACCTGTTGGAGATCACCGGCCGGCAGCGAGTGGACGCGGTCCTCTGCGATCTGCTGATGTTCGCTCCTCAATTGCTGCATGCAGTCGGCGGGCCACCCTGGGCCACTCTCGGCGACGGTCCGCTCGAATTCGACGACGAGCTTGCGCCGCCCTTTGGGCCGGGCTACCTCCCCGACCAGAGCTTATGGGGTCGACAGCGTGATTTCGTGGTTCGGCGGACCGCACGCCGGCTCGTTTATGGTCCCCTGCAACTGCAATGGCAGGAAATCCAAGCTCGCAACGGCATCCGTACCAAACTCGCAGCGGTTCAGGAACGGATCTCGCCGTACCTACACCTCCAAGCCTGCCCGCCGGGCTTCGAGTATCCCCGGCACAGGCTCCCGCCACAGCTGCATTGGATTGGGGTGATGCGCCCCGTCCCCAGCCAGGGCTGGACCGAACCGACCTGGCTGCCGACCCTCGCCGACGCGGGGAGGCCGGTAATCCTGATCACCCAGGGCACCATGAGGCCCGACCCCAACGAACTGATCATTCCCGCCATCAAGGCTCTCGCCGACCATCCGGTCCAACTACTCGTGCTGACCGGTCAGCCGAATTCCCACGCCGTGGACCGAGCTCTGCGAAATTTGGGTTCTACCCGGGCAGCGATCACGGTCTGTGGTTATCTCCCGTACGAGCGCGTGCTCCCCATGGTGTCCTGCATGGTGACCAACGGGGGCTACACCGGCGTAACGCTTGCTCTCAGCTATGGAGTACCACTGGTTCAGATAGGACGAACTGAGGAGAAGAGAGAGGTCGGTGCACGGATCGTCTGGAGCGGCACCGGCCGCCGAATACGTGGCCGCAGGCCCCGGCCATCCGCCATCGCCCGAGCGGTCTCGGATGTCTTGATGAACCCCTCCTATCGGACGGCGGCCGAACGCCTTCGAGACGAAATCAGCCGCAACGGCGACGCACCCGGAAGGGCAGCCGCGCTGATCAGCCGGCTGGCGACGACGCACCAGCCGGTTCATCGCAGGTGACTGGCTCCGCCTGCCGTTCCCGGATTCCCTGTGAGTACCGCCCGTCCTCACCCGACCGGAATGTGGCGCAGTCGGTCCCGCGGTTCCTTCAGCCGGACGAGTTAAGCTACCTTAACTTCTGTGTCGAGATTGGGCCTTGCCAGCGAGCCGGATGCCCCGGAGCACGTCGGCGAGCGACCGGCGGTTCGAGGTGCTGGAAACCCCCGCGGCCCGGGTTCCGGTCGTCGCAGACTGATTTGGCTGCTCGGCCCCGCGTTCGTCGCGGCGATCGCCTACGTCGATCCCGGAAACGTCGCCGCGAATCTCACCGCTGGCGCGAGTTACGGCTACCTGCTGGTCTGGGTGCTCGTACTGGCGAACGTGATGGCGGTCCTGATCCAATACCTGTCGGCCAAGCTCGGCCTGGTGACCGGTCAGACCCTGCCTTCGCTGCTGGGGAGCCGCCTTTCGCGACGCTCCCGGCTGTTGTTCTGGACCCAGGCAGAAGTGGTTGCCGCGGCAACCGACCTGGCCGAGGTCGTCGGTGGTGCGCTGGCGCTGAAGATCCTCTTCGGCCTGCCGCTGGTGATTGGTGGACTGATCGTCGGCCTGGTGTCACTGGGACTTCTGGTTGTGCAGTCCCGCCGAGGGCAGCGACCGTTCGAATTCGTCGTGATCGGATTGCTTTCCGTGATCACCATTGGGTTCGTCACCGGCCTGTTCCTCAGTCCCGTCGACTGGAGCCAGACGGCGACCGGCCTGCTGCCTCGCTTCGACGGTCGCGAGACAGTTCTGCTGGCCGCCAGCATGCTCGGCGCCACCGTGATGCCGCACGCGATCTGCCTGCATTCCAGCCTGGCCCGAGACCGCCACGGTGACCGAATCGCCGCCACCCGGATTCCGCGCCTGCTCAGGGCAACCCGGATCGACGTTGTGCTGGCCCTGATGGTGGCCGGCAGCGTGAACATCGCCATGTTGCTGTTGGCAGCCGCGAGTCTGCCCGGTGTCGCCGGAACCGACAGCATTCCGGGAGCCCACCATGCGATCCAAAGTGCACTCGGTCCGACAGTCGGAGCGGTGTTCGGCATCGGGTTGCTGGCCTCGGGCTTGGCATCCACCTCGATAGGCTGCTATGCCGGCTCGACCATCATGGCCGGCCTGTTGAAGGTCGGGATTCCGCTCGCCTGGCGCCGGGCGATAACGCTGATCCCGGCGCTGATCGTGCTGGCGGTTGGTTTTGACCCCACGCGGGCTCTGGTTCTGAGCCAGGTCGTCCTCAGCGTCTGCATTCCGTTCGCCCTTGTCCCGCTGGTGTCCTACACCAGCCGACAGGCAGTCATGGGCAGGTTTGCCAATCCTCGGCCGCTCACAGCCACCGCCTGGCTCGTCACCGGCGCGGTCGTGTGCCTGAATCTGGCTCTCATTGTTCTGTCGTTCACGGATGGAGACTGACGCAGCACAGCCCGCGCCAAGGACCCAGCAGGAATCCGGATGCGAGACTGAGGGGGTGGGAACCAGAGGCACGGACGACCCGACCGAACCGGACCTTGACCAAATTACCCCGGTGGCACAGGACTACCTGAAAGTGATCTGGTCTGCCACCGAATGGGGCGATCCGCCCATCACGAGTACGGCGCTCGCGAACCGATTCGGGACCTCCGTGGCCAACGTCACCGACACCGTCAAACGGCTCGCACAACTTGGACTGGTCACCCACAAACCGTACAAACCGATCTACCTGACACCGATCGGCACCCGCTACGCCGTCGCGATGGTACGCCGACACCGACTTCTGGAGACCTTCCTGGTCGACAAGCTTGGCTACGGTTGGGACGAAGTGCACAACGAGGCAGAGCGCCTCGAACATGCGGCAACTTCGACCCTGATCGATCGGATCGACGCGGCTCTGGGGCATCCCGTCAGTGACCCCCACGGGGATCCCATTCCCGATCGGAACGGGGTGACCCATAAGCCAACTAACGCCGTCCGACTCAGTGAGGCCGGCGCCGGATCCTGGACGGTGATCCGCGTTTCCGATGCCGACCCCGATGTTCTCGCACGTGCCGAACGTTTGGGGCTCAGTCCCCGAAGAAGGGCGGACATAAACGAGAACATCAAGTCCGATCGCGAACTCGGGGCCGCCATCTGGGTAGTGCCATACGATTCCGACTGAGGACTCACCAACTCGGATCGACGCCAGGCATGGTCCTGGAGGTCAACACGCGGCGTTCAGCCGCCGATCTGCTTCGCACAGTGCCAAGGCGTGCGTTCACGGCATCCCGAGCCATCAGCATGGCGCCGTGTTTGCAGCGGATGTTCGCCCAGCAGCGAAAGCTGATGTCGGTGATCCACTTCCTTTCGCGATGGTTCGACGAACCGGCCGGCGTCAGGACCCCTCGGACGGCCGAACGGAATACGTCTGCCGTCGATCAAACCTTCCTTCCAGGAGATGTTTAGCCGCTAAAGTATCCGGCCATGACGGCGATCGCATTGTTCGGGGCCACCGGCCGAACGGGCCGACGAGTCCTGGATCGAGCCTTGGCAGCGGGGTTGACGGTTCGCGCACTGGTACGGGATCTGGCCAAGCTGACGGCCACCTCCGAGCGGCTGAGCGTCGTGCGGGGTGACGTGCTTGATCCGGCGAGCGTGGCCGAAACGGTGTCCGGAGCCGACGTGGTGCTCAGCCTCTTCGGCCAGGTGAAGGGTTCCTCGGCAACGTTGCAGACCGCTGGCACCCTCGTCATCACAAACGCTATGGCAGCCCAGGGCGTGAAACGGATCGTGACTCTGTCCGGCGGCGGGCTGCGGGCCGACCGAGATCGGCCCAAGATCGCCGACCGGGCGATCCAGGGCCTACTCAAGCTGCGGTCCGGCCGGGTGCTGGCCGATGCCGAGGGCCATCTGGCCTGTTGCAAGACTCCGGGCTCGACTGGACCGTGGTTCGCGCACCGCGGCTGACCGAGAACCCGGGCACCGGGCACTATCGGGTCGGCCGGGTCGGCGTGGACGCCAGCACGCAGCTCAGTCGCGACGACGTGGCCGACTTCATCCTCACCCAGGTCGGAGACCGCAAGTACATCGGCGATCTCCCCTTCGTCAGCGCATGACCCACCGACCCGGCGGTTCGTCGAACGCCGATCCGGAGGAACGCGACACGCTCATCGGCACGGTGTTGGAAGCGATCGTGTCGATCAGCCGCGACCTCGCCACCGCCCGCTCGACCGGCACCGCCGGGCCATCCTTCGGCGACGCTCGGTTGACCAGCAGCCAACTGGACGCGATGTTCCTGATCGCGCACAGCCAGACACCACTGACGCCCGGAGCCATCTCGGCACGGCTCGGCATCACCCCCGGTGCAGTCAGCCAATTGGTCGAAGGGCTGCACACCCAGGGGCTGACGAGCAAGTCGTGCATCCCCACGACGCTCGGTCCCGGCTGCTGCGCCTGACTCCTGTTGCCCGTGCCGCGGTGCACAGGTACGAGGCCGAGCTCACCACCCCTCCTCCGCCCGCTTCGTCCCGCTCACCGACCGGCAACTGGCCACGTTGGCCGATCTGATCCACCGTCTGGACGGAACTTCATGACCGCGGTACTGGTCACCGGCGCCACCGGAATCGTCGGCTCGGCCGTCCTTGATCATCTCCCGCTCGCGACGAGCAGGTGATCGCAGCCGTCCGCGACCCCGGCAGTGCCACGATGGCCTCAGGTGCGCAGGCACGCCGCTTCGACTTCGCCATGACACCGGCGGAATTCGACCGCTTACTGGACGGCGTCGATCGAGTGTTCCTGATGCGCCCGCCGCAGATCGAGGACGTGCAACGCTATCTGTTTCCCTTCATCGACGCGGCCAACCGCCACCAGGTACGACAACTGGCGTTCCTGTCGCTACCAGGGGTTCAGTTCAACACTCGCACACCCCACCACGCCGTCGAACAGCACCTCAAGACCAGCCATGCCCCGCACACGTTCCTGCGGCCGAACTTCTTCATGCAGAACCTCTCCAGCATCTATCCCGAAGAGATCCGCGACCACAGCAACATCTACGTGCCGGCCGGCCGATCGTTCACTGTCATGATCGACGCCCGGGATGTCGGCCGAGTCGCCGCAGTCGCACTGACCGAGCCGGGACACCTCCAGAAGGCCTACAGCCTCTCCGGCGAGCAGCCACTGAGCTACCACAAGATCGCCACCGTCATGACCGACGTGCTGGGCCGGTTCATCACCTATGCCCGCCCCAGCGAGTCCGACTACCTCGTTCGACTGGCCGAACAGGGTCGGCACGCCGACTACATCGCAGTCCAGAAGATGATCTACCGGATGGTGCGGCTGAATGTATCCGCCATCCCCGACCGCGTGGTCCGCAAACTCACCGGACAACCGGCGACCACACTGCGTGAGTTCGTCCACGACTACCGCGACGTCTGGCAACCAGCACGCCGACCGGACCGGGATCGATAAGCCCTCTGGGGACGAGGCTCGTGGCCTTCGCGGGTTGTCCTCAGCCGACCGCGGGTATCCCCAGCGACTGCTCGGCGTTGACGTGTGCGATCTGTCCCGCTCGGCCTCCGCGATGGCCACCGTCGCGGGAACTGGGTCGCCACCTGGATCGACTCGAACGGGTAGTCGGTGGCGAAGAGCACGCGATCGGCGCCCAGTGCGTCGATGGCGCACCGTAGCGGCGGCTCGTCACAGACGCCGCTGGTGGTTACCCATAGGTTGCGGCGCAGGTAGGCGTCCGTTTGCCGGATGGAGGTAGAGCGGCACCCCAGCGACTCGGCTCGCTCCCACAAGACGTCGAAGCACCGGTCGTCGAGGTTGCGGCCCTGAGTGTGGGCATTGATCAGCGCCCCACGCAGACCAAGCTGGGTGACGGCACGCTCCAGTTCGCGCGCGGCACAGTCAGGAACCTGCAGGCCAAGCGCCGCGAAGCCCTGGAACCGGTCCGGCCGCTTGGCGATGGCTTCGGCCAGGAAAGTCGTTCACCGTCGCCGACGCGCGCGTTGCGGTCGCCGCGTCCGGCTCGGCGTGGATGCCCGGCGCGTTCAGCGACAACACTTGGACGTCCAGCCCGCCCTTGTCCATCTCAGCGATGCGCTCGTCGAACAGATCCAGCAGCCTGACCCCCGCGCGGCCTATTTGTCGGGCTGGGCGATGCTGCGCGCCGACGCCCCGTTTCCGACCAGGTCCGGGGTGACGAAGTGTTCCTCCAGGCCGATGGTGCGCAGCGTGCTCACGGGTGCTCCGTTCCGGTGGGATCAACGAATTCTCGCCGATTCACGACGCATGATTGCATTCCCCGGGAGGGTCCAGCGTTGCAGGTCGAGGAACTCGCGTTTGCCTTGCGGTGCGCGATCCCGCACGCCTGATCTGCCGACCGGCCTGACACCGTGGCCTCATGTGCCTGTTCGTCGCCGGCGGTACGGGTTTCGTCGGCTCGGCGGTCGTTCGTCAGTTGGTCGATGCCGGCATCGTGTCCTCGGGCTGGCCCGCTCCGCTTCGCTTTCCGTGCAACAGCCGGATCGGGCGACCGGGCCTCATCCAAGACGGGACAGGCGTGCCGAAACCTGCTGACCGGCAGCGATGTCACCGGTGCCTCGTGGGAGGTGCCCAGCACAGCCGGCATCACGAATTCGACGAGCTCGCCGCCGCCGGATCGACGCCGTGGCAGGTGCTCCGGATGACAACATCGGCGCCGACGGTGCGGTGCGGGCATCAGGATCGGACCAACAGGCCCACCCGGTCACCCGGCCGCAGGACGATCGCGTCGTCGGCATGCCGGTGGCGGTCGTCGCGGATCACGGTCGCCGCGACCGCACCCGCCGGCCAGTCGATCGTGCGCAACTCGTGGCCGGCCAGCTGGGAGTCGGCGGTGACGCCGACCTCGAGCACCTGATAACCGGGCATCGGACTGCGGCCGACGGTTTCCTCGGTGTCGGGCGACTTCTCCGCTTCGGCCTCCGACAGGGCGAGCCGTCGCCGGATGGTCTGCAGGATGCTGCGGTTGGTGACCCAGCCGGTGATCTGAAGGCCGTCCTCGGACAGCACCGGGATCCCGTCGCGGCGGTGTCGTTCCAGGTGCCGCAGCACGTCCACGATCGACTCCGATTCGAAGACCACCTGCGGATCGCGGACGGCGACGACGTCACCGTCGAACTGTGTCGGGGTCCTGCCCTCTGCGACCTTCTCGGTGGGTACCGGCAACGGCGTTCGCAGTCGCCGCATCGCGCCAACCGCCGTCAGGTCGGTGAACGCCCGCCACGGTGCGGTGCGCTCGATGTCCTGGCCACGCCGCAACAACTTGGTGGTGTAGATCGTGCCGTAGCTGATCGCCCGCGAGATGGCCGTCGACACTGCGACGGTCAGCATCACCGGCAGGGTCAGCGCAAAGTCGCCCGTCATCTCGACGACACTGGCCAACCCGGACAGCGGTGCCCGGGTGCTGGAGGTGAAGACTCCGGCCATGCCGACCGCCGCATAGAGTGCCGGGTCACCGGCTGCCGGGCCGAACAGGTGATCGACGACGACGCCGAACGCGGTGCCGCCCATCAGTCCGATGAACAGCGAGGGTCCGAACACACCACCCGAGCCGCCGACGCCGAGGGTGAGGCTGGTGGCGAGGATCTTGCCGAACATCAGCAGGACCAGGAACCACAGCGCATAGTCTCCGGCGACCGCCTTGAACATGACCGGGTAGCCGACCCCGTACAACTGCGGGATCGCCAGCAAGAGGAGGCCGACCAGGAGTCCGCCGACGATCGGACGGGCCCATTCAGGGCGCTTGCCCCACAGCTTGTCGCAGACATCCTCCAACCCGTACAACACCCGTGAGTAGAGCTGACCGATGAGAGCGGCGATCACCGCAAGGACGACAACCAGGATGTAGTTGGCCGGATGATGCATGACCGTGGTGCGGGGAAACCCGACCAGGAACGGCTGGGCGCCCAGCAGCGGGACCGCGATCGCGTCGGCCACCATCGCCGACAGCATCACCGCGAACAGCGCCTCCCCGGCGAGCTCGCGCAGGATGATCTCCACGGCGAAGAAGACACCGGTGATCGGCGCATTGAAGGTCGCCGCAATCGCACCACTCGCGCCACAGGCGACCAGCACCCGCATCCGACTCTCGGGCACCCGGACCCACTGGCCGAGACTGGAGGCCATCGCCGAGCCGATCTGCACAATCGGCCCCTCACGTCCGACACTGCCACCGGTACCGATGGTCAGCGCCGAGGCCAGCGCCTTGACCACCGCGACCCGCGGCCGGATCCGCCCACCCTGCTCGGCCACCGCGACCATCACCTCGGGTACGCCGTGGCCGCGCGCTTCGCGGGCAAACCGGTACACCAACGGCCCGTACACCAGCCCGCCGAGTGCCGGGATCACGATGTAGGAGGCCAGCCCGAGCCACGGCAGGTGATCGCTGGGGATACGGCCGTCCTGGCCGAACTCGGCATGGCCGGTGGCGAGCCAGGTGACGCCGTTGACCAGATAGCGAAAAGCGACCGCTCCCAGGCCCGCGCCGACTCCGACCACCAACGCGAGCGAGAACAGGCCGAAGCGGGAACCACGGAGCCAACCACCGAGCTGAGCAAACACGAGTGCAAGTATGCAACTGTTGCAGTCGTGCAACTAATTGCTGAGTTCCGATGCCGTTGACCGGACGTGATTGACTGGGCCCATGGCGCTGCGGTGTTGCCTGGGGCGGGCGGAGGAATGAGTGATCAACTGTCAGCGGCGACCGATGCGACCCTGACCGCGTCCCGCGCGTTGCTGGGAGTCACGGCCCGTTCGGTGGCCGACGCACTGGACGAGGTGACGCTGCCGCAGTTCCGGGTGATGGTGATCTTGTCCAGCGAGGGCCGGATGCGGGTCGGCAGCCTGGCCGAACGACTCGACGTCGTGCCCTCCACGTTCACTCGTTCGCTGGACCGGATGGTCGCCGGCGGCTGGCTCAGCCGCAACGCCAACCCGGACAACCGGCGCGAAGTACTCGTCGACCTGACCGAGCAGGGTCACAAGTTGGTGCAGACCGTGACCACCCGCCGCCGCAACGAGATCCGGACGATCCTGAAGCAAATGAAGCCGGCCCAACGGGAGTTGTTGATTTCGGCGCTCCACGACTTCACCCGAGCCGCCGGGGAGCCCTCAGTGACCGACCTGGTTATCCTCGGCATCTGAAGGGCCAGCAGCCGGGAAACGTGAAGGGCGGCCGCTGGGCCTCCGCCCTTCGGTGAAGTAGCGCGGTTGGACGTGGCCGCGCTTATGGTTGCTTCTCGTGATTGAGACGACGATGAGCGTCCGGTGCACCCACGTATGCCAGGGCCTGGATCGCGCGGGGTACCTGCGCCAACACCTGTTTGGCCTCCTCTGCGTTCACCCTGGAGCACGTCGGCAGGAGTGGCGTTGACAGCCCGACCCGAAACCTCCCCAGCCGGCCGACCCGGGTCACCGCAGGCCGGCCGCCGGAGCGGTGGTGCCGATCGCGGCCGGGCCGGTGGACGTGGTGGCGTGGCGCTGATGATCGCCGCGCTGGGCGTGGTCTTCGGTGACATCGGCACCAGCCCGCTGTACGCGATGCAAACGGTGTTCAGCATCGACCACGGTGCGGTACGCCCCACCGCCGATGACGTGTACGGCGTGTTGTCGATGATGTTCTGGAGCGCGACCGTGGTCGTGTCGATCAAGTACGTCACGGTGGTCATGCGGGCCAGCAACGACGGCGAGGGCGGAGTGATGGCGCTGGCCGCGCTGGCGCAACGCATCTACGCCCACCGCGGCAGCAGGACCGCGGTGCTGTTGCTGATCGGCATCGTCGGAGTGTCCCTGTTCTACGGCGATTCAGTGATCACGCCGGCGATCAGCGTGTTGTCCGCCGTCGAGGGCCTGCAGGTCGCGGCGCCGAGCGTCAGTCACCTGGTTGTCGAGCTGGCGGCGGTGATCTTGGCCCTGCTGTTCGCGCTGCAACGTTTCGGCACCGGCCGGGTGGGCCGGTTGTTCGGACCGATCATGCTGCTCTGGTTCGCCGCGCTGGCCGCGGCCGGGCTGACCGAGGTGGTACAGCATCCTGGGGTACTACGGGGTCTGTCACCGACCTACGCGGTCTCGTTCGTGATAGCCCATCCGGCCATCAGCTTCATCGCGATGGGCGCGATCGTGCTGGTGATCACCGGTGCGGAGGCCCTGTACGCCGACATGGGCCACTTCGGCAGGCCGCCGATCCGGCGCGCCTGGTTCGCCGTCGTGTTCCCCGCCCTCTATCTGAACTACCTCGGCCAGGCGTCCCTGATCCTGCACGACCCGACGGCAGTCGCCAACCCGTTCTTCCTGCTGGTGCCGGACTGGGCCAGACTCCCGATGGTCGTGCTGGCCACCGCAGCCACCGTGATCGCCAGCCAGGCCGTCATCTCCGGCGCATTCTCACTGTCACGACAGGCCATGCAACTGGGCCTGCTCCCCACCCTGTCGGTACGCCACACCTCCGAACACGAGGGCGGCCAGGTCTACCTGCCCGGCATCAACCTGCTGCTGTTCATCGGCGTACTGGGCGTCATGCTCGCGTTTCGATCCTCCCAAGCGCTGGCCACCGCGTACGGAGTCTCGGTCACCGGCGCGCTCCTGGTCGACACGATCCTGCTGCTGGTGGTCGCCCGGATACTGTGGCACTGGCGCGCCCGGCAACTCGTCCTGGCCGGCCTCGTGTTCGGCGGACTGGAAGCAACCTTCCTGGCCGCCAACCTGTCCAAGATCCTCAGCGGAGGTTGGGTACCGCTGCTGATCGCGACCAGCGTGCTGATCGTGATGTCGACCTGGCGCAAGGGCCGCCAACTGGTGCTGGCCAAGCGACGCGACACCGAGGGTCCGCTCAGCGACTTCGTCGAACGAGTACGTACCGACCAGATCCCCCGAGTACCGGGTCTGGCGGTCTTCCCCCACCCGACCAAGGACACCACGCCGCTGGCACTGCGCGCCAACGTCGACCACAACCACATCCTGCACGAACACGTCCTGATCGTGTCGGTGCAGACCCGCAAGATCCCGCACGTCCCCCTCGCCGACGCGTTCAGCCATGACGATCTCGGCTATGCCGATGACGGCATCCATCATCTGACCGTGCGGTTCGGCTTCGCCGATGAACCCGACATCCCGCGGGCGCTGGAGGCCGCCTGCGCCCGGAAGGTGCTTGATCCCGACCTCGCCCGGATCAAGCCGGTGTCGTACTTCGTGTCCCGGGGGGCGATCACCGCAACCCATCCCGGCGGCCTGACGGGCTGGCGCAAGCAACTGTTCATCGCGCTGTCGCACAACGCCGCCAACCCGTCGGCTCGATTCGGGTTGCCGCCGCAACGCACCGTCACCATGGGCAGCGACATCACGATCTGACGGCAGTTCACATGGCGTCCTTGATGCCGGAGCGGATGAGCCAGACGTTGGCCGGCCAGGCGGTGAAGAACCCGATCACCATGCCGATCTGCATCAAGAACCAGAACACCGGAGACGACGGTTCAAGGTGCGGGTCGGGGAAGAAGACGTAATACATCAACGCCATCCAGCCGAACAGACCGACCTCGAACGCGGTCAGCGACAACACGTCGGCCTTCGCGGCCTCCCGCAGCCCCTTCCCCAGGCCGAGGCCGCGCATCGGCGCGATCGCGAAGTACTGAAAAACGATCCCCAACGCCACCGCCGCCAGGTAGTCGCCGACGAACATCGCAAACAGCGCCCGCCCGGCGATCGTCGCGCCAATCGCGAAGATGACGAACTCGGCGATGATGTCACCCAGGGTGCAGCCGGCACCGCAATGACTCACCCCCACCGCCACCGCGGCCCAGTGCGGCTTGTCCGGCGCTTCCCTGCGGTCATGATCGGTCTGCCAACGGCGCGTCATCGGCCGTCCGAACCGCCGATAGCCCCAGACAGCGACGGGCCCAAAGTAGAGCCCGGTGATCGGCCAGACCGCTTCCATGATCGGCATCAGCTGCCGATACCGTCGGACGAACACGTCGACCACGATCCACGCTGCCGAGACGAATCCCATCCCCAACCCGCACCAGGACAGGACGACCAGCCAGTCGGGTGCCATCCGAACAACCTCCATCCGTCGGTTCCGGCACGGTGTTCCTACCCGCTCGCCGCCCGCCGTACGCTGCACAACGCCAACAAGCTCCACGAACGCCAGCAACACGTCAGTCGTCGCCGCGTTCCAGTGCCGCTCGGCGCGAGTGGGCCCGGCGTTCGGCCCGGTTCACCCGGTCGCGCAGGTCACGGAGCTCGTCCGGCACATGGTTGTCGACGCTGGAGGGCGTATTCGGCGGTGGCGCCTTTCCCGTCTGCGAGACCCCTTCGGGCCCGAGCCGATGGCGGGGTCGACGCCAGGGCGAAGGCCCACTACGTTGTTGAGAATGGTCGACCAGGACGTGAAGCAGACGCTGCTCGATCTTGAGCGGCAGGGATGGGACTCGTTGTGCGACAGCACTGGGGACGTGTTCTACGGCAACTTGATGACCGAGGACGCATTGATGGTGCTGGCCAACGGTGCTGTGATGGATCGGCCGACGGTGGTCGCCGCCCTGCGCCAGTCGCCCGCCTGGCGTGCCTATGAGATCACTGACGTACAGACGATCGGTACAGGGCCGGACAGCGCCGGGCTGGTGTACGTCGGTACGGGCTATCGGGAAGCCGCCGAGCCCGAGTTCGTCGGGCTGATGTCGAGCGTGTACGTGCGACGCGACGGCCGCTGGCGGCTTGCCCTCTACCAGCAGACCCCGAAGGTCGGCGCAACCAGCTGACCAGACAGTCGTCAGGTATGGAAGGCGCGCGCAGCATCAGCGCAGCAAGCCTCTGGGATCCGGCATGGCGCCTTTCCGGATCGGCATGGGTCAGCCCGCAGTTGGCCGCCAGGGCCAGGTCGAGGTCGTTTCGGGTGAGATCGGTTCTGAGGTCGCCGGCCGCGTGGGCTCGTCCGACGAGGTCGACAAATGCTCGTTCGGCACTGGCGCGGTCACTGCCGAAGTCGAGTCGACCGGGGTGCTCGGACAGGAACGCGCGAGCGAGTCCGCAGTTGTTGACGTCCATGAGACAGAGCGTCGTGACCACCGTACTGAACCCACGCCAGCGGTCAGGATCGGCGTCCATCACCTTGGCCACGGAGGCCTGCACCTGACTACGAAAGACCGCGACCAGACATATCCACCACCGCGTATTCCGGCGCGAACCGGTCACGTTCATCAACGTCTTCGAGATTGGCGAGGACGAGATCGACACGTTCATCACCAAGTGGAAAGAACGCTCCCGGTTCACCACCAGTGCCGACGGCTTCATCTCGGCCGAGCTGTTCCGGTCGATCGACGCCGACACCCACTTCAAACTCATCAACGTCACGAAATGGGCCGGGCGAGCCCACTTCGAGGCGGCAACTCACGCCGCCGAGTTCCGCGCCGAACTCGACGACTACCAGACCGACGACTCCTGCACCTGGACACCGAGCCGCGGCTTCTACCACACCGCCGCCCGATTCGACTGACCCTCAGCGGACAGCAGCGCCCACATCGACAGGGGTGCGGCACCGCGGGCCGGAGCGTTACTGAAGCGCCACGGCTCTCGGGCCGGTCAGTTATGGGTGGGCCGGCTCCCTGGGGCTACATCACCCCGGCCGAGTACGAACAAGCCCACTACGATCACCTAATCAACCTGCTCCAACCGGAGCCGGCCCACCCATAACCGACCGGCCCGAAAGCCGTGGCGCTTCAATCCGGTTGCCGACGAGGTGGTGGAGCCAGCCGGCGGCCATCTGGGATCGGCCGGCATTGTGGACGCAGACGAACAACACGGCGGGCTTGGCTGTGTTCATATGGTCTCCGCGGACGCGGATTCGGCTTGCGGGACGCGGTAGCGTCCCCGGATTGCTAGGGCGAGGTAGACGAGTCCGACGAGGACGGGGACCTCGATTAGGGGTCCGACGACGCCGGCGAGGGCCTGCCCGGAGGTAGTCCCGAAGGTTGCGATGGCGACAGCGATGGCGAGTTCGAAGTTGTTACCGGCTGCGGTGAACGCCAGGGTTGCGGTCCGTTCGTACGGCAGCCCGATCGCTCGGCCGAGGACGAACCCGCCGCCCCACATGAGGCCGAAGTAGGCCAGCAGCGGCAGCGCGACGCGGGCCACGTCGAGCGGGCGAGACGTGATCTCGTGGCCTTGGAGGGCGAACAGGATCACGATGGTGAACAGCAGTCCGTACAGCGCCCAGGGCCCGAGCCGGGGCAGGAATCGCTGTTCGTACCAAGCACGGCCCTTGACCCGCTCACCGAGGCGGCGTGTGAGGAACCCGGCAGCGAGCGGGATGCCGAGGAAGACCAGGACCGAGGCGGCGATCTGCCACGGCGAGACGTCCAGGTGCTGCTGGGGCAAGCCGAGCCAGCCGGGTAGCACCGACAGGTAGAACCAGCCGAGCACGGCGAACATGACCACCTGGAACACCGAGTTGATCGCCACCAGCACGGCGGCCGCCTCACGGTCGCCGCAGGCCAGGTCGTTCCAGATAATCACCATCGCGATGCACCGAGCAAGACCGACGATGATCAGCCCGGTGCGGTACTCGGGCAGGTCGGGCAACAGCAACCAGGCCAAGGCAAACATCAGTGCCGGGCCGACCACCCAGTTCAGCACCAGCGAGGTCACGAGCATCCGCCGGTCGCCGGTGACGGTGTCCAGCCGGTCGTAGCGGACCTTGGCCAGGACCGGATACATCATGACCAACAGCCCGAACGCGATCGGCAGCGAGACCCCATGCACATCAACGGCGCTCATCGCCGTGCCGAGCCCGGGGATCGTCCGGCCGAGCAGTAGCCCGGCCACCATTGCAGCGCCGATCCATACCGGCAGGAACCGGTCGAGCGGCGACAACTTGGTCAGCAGCGGCGCATCGGTCTGGCCGATGCTGCGGTGGAGGTCGGTCCGTTCCACTGCCTCAGGCTCCCGCGACGGGTTTGACCGCGCGGATCAGCGCGGAGTGCATACCCGGCGTGGCCTGGTGAGTGAAGCTGACCTCGGTGTCGGTGAACCCGACCGCAGCGAGACCGCCGAAGTATTCCGACCGGGACAGGGCACCGGCGATGCAGCCGACGTAGGAGCCACGTTCAGCGCGGTCGGCAGGAGTGAGCTGGTCCTCGGCGACGACGTCGGAGATGCCGATCCGGCCTCCCGGAACGAGCACCCTGAACATCTCGGCCAGCACAGCCGGCTTATCAGTGGACAGATTGATGACACAGTTGGAGATCACCACATCAACCGACGCGTCAGGCAGCGGAACGTTCTCGATGGTGCCCTTGAGGAATTCCACGTTGGTCGCGCCGGCCTTGGCCTTGTTCGCCTCGGCCAGCTGCAGCATTTCGTCGGTCATGTCGACGCCGTAGACGTAGCCGGTTGGCCCGACCCGCCGCGCCGAGAGCAGCACGTCGATGCCACCGCCGGATCCCAGGTCGAGCACCCGCTCACCCTCGTGCAGTTCGGCGACCATCATCGGATTGCCGCAGCCCAGCGACGCTGCCACCGCGGCGACGGGCAACTCACCCTGCTCGGCCGCCGAATACAACGCGGCGCCGAACGCCTCATCGACCTCACCGGTGCCGCCGCAGCAGGAGGCGCTCTCGGTCGACCCGCAGCAGGGTTGATCGGCATCCACCACGGCCAGCGCTCCGCGGCCACCTTGACTAACGGCGGTCGCCGCGGCCGCATAGCGGGCCCGGACCTGCTCGCGGGTGTCGCTGGTCTGATCGGTCATGAGTCTTCCTCCTATTGAAGAACGTCGATGCGAAAATCATGCCGTACGTATCGACGAACGTCAATGTGTCGATTAAGGTTACGACATGAGCACCCGAACTGAGCTGCCGACCACCCCGGTCGGGATCGCAGCTTGCTGCTCCCCCCTGACCGGCGGCGCCCTCGACCCGGACTCTGCCCAACAGCTGGCTCGACTGTTCAAAGCCCTCGGTGACCCGACCCGTGTCCGGCTGATCTCCCTGATCGCCGCAGCCCAGGATGCTGAAGCCTGCATCTGCGACCTGACCGATCCGGTCGGCCTGAGCCAACCCACCGTCTCCCACCACATGAAACTACTGGCCGAAGCAGGACTCGTCACCCGCGAACAACGCGGCAAATGGGCCTACTACCGGCTGGCCGAGAACACCTTCAACACACTGCGCCAGGCCCTCAACCTCGACCGATGATCGCCAGCACGACCAAGCGGAGTCACTCTTGCGCCCGGTTGAGGATCCGCGTTCGGAGACGGTCGCGGTCGGACCCTGGCGGACGAGGCAACCGGCCTGTCACTTCTCTGCGTAGAGGTCACCGATCATCGCGCCGTAGCCGGCGGCCAGTACATGGGGGTCTGTCAAGTTTTCGGTGTAACTGATTTTTGATCTTGTTAGTTGCGTCCGGCGGATAGGCGTCCGTCGAAGGTGATGTCGAAGGCGTTGAGTGCTGCCTTCCATCGGTTGGTCCAGCGTTTGCGTCCTCGGCCGGTCGGATCGAGACTCATGATCGCCAGGTACAGGCACTTCAGCGCTGCCTGCTCGGTGGGGAAATGACCGCGGGCATTGACCGCTCGCCGGAGTCGGGCGTTGATCGACTCGATCGCATTCGTCGTGCAGATCACGGTGCGGATTTCGCGGTCGAACTGCAGGAATGGGACGAACTCTGCCCAAGCGTTGGTCCACAGCCGGATGATCGCCGGGTAACGCTTCTCCCACTTGGAGCTGAAGTCGGCGAACCGGTCCAGCGCTTCGGCCTCGGAGGCGGCGGTATACACCGGTTTCAGGTCCTTGGCGACCGACCCCCAGTCCTTCTTCGAGGCGTATTTGAACGAGTTCCGCAGCAGATGCACGATGCAGGTCTGCACGATCGTCTTGTCCCACACCGCCGACACCGCGTCAGGGAGTCCGGTCAGCCCGTCGCAGACCAGCATGCACACATCGTTGGTGCCACGATTCTTGATCTCGGTCAGCACTCGCAGCCAGTACTTGGCACCTTCCCCGTCGCCGTGCTCACCGGCCCACAGGCCGAGCACGTCACGCTCACCGTCGGCGGTGACACCCAGGGCCAGGTAGATCGGCCGGTTGCAGACCTCACCCTCCCGGATCTTGACCTGGATCGCGTCGATGAACAGCACCGCATACACCGGGTCCAACGGACGAGACTGCCAGGCGGCCAGCCCCTCCATCACCCGGTCGGTGATCGTCGAGATCGTCTGTTTCGACACCTCCGCCCCATACACCTCGGCGAGGTGCGCCGAAATCTCCCCGGTCGTGAGTCCCTTCGCCGACAGCGAGATCACTAGGTCCTCCACCCCAGACAGTCGCCGCTGCCGCTTCGCCACGATCGTCGGCTCGAAACTGCCGTCCCGGTCCCGCGGCACCGAAACATCAACCGGCCCGGCTTCGGTCAACAGCGTCTTGGCCCGGTAGCCGTTGCGGGAGTTACCGCCGTCCCGGCCGACCGGATCATGCTTGGCATACCCCAGGTGATCATCCATCTCACCCTCCAGGGCGCCCTCGACGATCATCTTCGTCAGCCGGCCCAGCAAGCCGCCCTGACCGGTCAGCTGCAACCCGTTGGCCCGGGCCCGATCGGTCAGCTCGCGCACCAGCTGCTGATCGCTGGCCGACAGCTCCTGCCCGTCAGCAGCAGCCACATCCCTACTCGTCACGTCAGTCACAGGTGTCTCCTTCGTCTCAGGAGTTACACCGTTAAAATTACAGTCCCGTACATGGGCGTTCCTGATCGGGAGCCACCAGCAGGTCCAAGTGATCAGTTCGTTTCCATGCTCGGGGTCGGGCTCTCCGGCTGTCCAGCGTTTGGTGACGTCGTTGGGGCCAACCTCGAGGAGGAAGAAGTGTCGCGTCGAGATTTCGAGTCGTGTTGGTGAGATGTCGTACCGGGCGGTGCCGAGTGATCTGATCACGGTGCCCTCGAGCCCGGTTTCTTCGCGTAGTTCGCGGACCGCGGCGTCACGGGGATCTTCTCCCGGTCGGATGGTGCCCGCTGGGACCTGGACCGGTCACCTCGAGCGGTGCCTGGTCGTGGGTGAAGACGAGAAGGTGATCCTCGTTGAGGACGTAGCAAACGACCTTGTTCGTCTTGTTCTTCACGCCGCAATCGTGGCACGGCGACACATCGGTCGCCTGGGTGTCCGGTGGTCGATCCGCTATCGAGGCAGAACTTGCTCATGGTGTGACTGGCATGAGCCCGTCCCGCAAACGGAACGTCATTCGAGACACGGGTCCGAGCCGTTTATGCGGCCGACTCGGTCGCAGGGCTGCCCGCGACGTCGCTGACGCTGGCCGGGCGATTTTGGGTGCCGACGGTCGACCGCGCGGGTTGGGCGTGGACGCTCCGTCCGATGATGACGAGTAACAGGATGAAGGCGATGGTGAGCAGGATGTGGCCGATGCCGGCTGGCCCGGCCAGTGCGGGCCCGTTGGTGAGTCCTTGGACGGTGCGAGTGCCGATGATGGTCATCATCGTCGCGGTGAGCACGAGGCCGATGTTGTAGATCCAGAAGAAGGCGGCGAAGAGCCGGCGCTGGTCACTGAGGTGCAGTGCGCGGTCGAGTGCGAGGATCAGCAGCAGGACGATGGTGCCGAGGGTGAGTAGGTGGGTGTGGACGACGGCGAGTTCGGTGTGGCCGGTGAAGTCGTGGGCCTTGGTGAGTTCGCGGAAGTACAGGCCGCCGGCGAGGCCGAGGATGGTGTAGATGGCGGCTGCCCAGAAGAGACGCTTCATGCCGGGTTCTCCTTGCTCTGATTGTCGGTTCGAACTTGTTTGCGGAGCTGGGTGGCACCGATCAGGCCGAGGAGGAGGAAGCCAGCGCCGGCGAGCAGGGTGGTGCGGGTGCCGTGGGCGAACCCATGGCTGAGTGCATCGACGGTGGCGGCGGTGTTCGAGCCAAGGCTGTTGCTGTGGCGGAGTTTGCCGATGTTGGCGCCACCGGATTCACTGGTCGCGGTGGATAGTTGCTGCACCGTGTGCGGGTTGGTGCCGGAAACGTGCTCGAGTTGGCTGGTGGTGGCCGAGGCGACACTGAGCGCGAGGATGGTGCCGAGGATCGCGGTACCGAGCGCTGCGCCGACCTGGCGGACGGTGCTCTGGGTCGCGGAGCCTTGACCGGACTGCTGCGCGGGAACGTCGGCGAGCACGGTGCTGGTGAGTTGGGCGGACGCGAGGCCGAGCCCGAGCCCGTAGATGACCAGGAGTCCGGCGAGCAGCCAGGGTGAGTTGTGCGCGGTGCCGAACAGTGCGGTTGCGACGACGCCGACGCATTCGAGCCCGAGTCCGACGACGACTACACCGGCGGCGCCGATGGGTTCGGCGAGATGGCGGGCGGTGGCGCCGGCGATGAACGCTCCGGCGGCCATCGCGGCTAGGACGAGTCCGGTGGTCATGGTGGAGAAGTCGAGGGCGTTGACCATGAACAGCGGAAGCACGAACAGCAGCCCGAATTCGCCGATGGCGACCAGGAGTGCGGTCAGGTTGCCCCAGCTGAACGTTGGAATGCTGAACAGGCGTAGGTCGAGCAGGCCGGAGCGGCCGTTGCGCATCCGGTGCCGTTCCCAGAACACGAACAACACCAGCAACCCGACACCGAAGACGGCGATGACCGGGATGACCGAGACCGGCGCGGATTGCGGCCAGGTCAAGCCTCCGAGGTTGAGGTCTGTTTTGGGTTGCCACCAGCCGTAGGTTTGGCCCTCGATGAGGGCGAAGACGACGGCGGCGAAGCCGACGGCGCTGAGCAGGAATCCGTCGACGTCGAGTCCGGGCGCGGTGATCTTGGCCTGGGTTTCAGGGACGTAGATGATCGCGGCGACCGCGACGGCGGCGGCGATGGGCAGGTTGATCCAGAAGATCCACGGCCAGGTCAGGTAGGTGGTGATTGCACCGCCGGCCAGGGGTCCGATGGCGGCCATTCCGGAGATGACCGATCCCCAGACGGCGAAGGCGACGATCCGGTCTTTGCCGCGGAAGGTTGCGTTGACGGTGGACAGGGTGGCTGGCAGTACGGCGGAGGCGCCGATGCCTTGGATCAGCCGGGCGGTGATCAGGCTGCCGCCGCTGCCGGACAGGGAGGCGAGCACGCTGCCGGCGGCGAACAGGACGAGGCCGACGAGGAACAAGCGTCGGCGGCCGAGTCGGTCGCCGAGGCGTCCGGTGGTGAGCAGCAGGGCGGCGAAGACGACGGCGTAGCTGCCATTGATCCATTGCGCGTCGACCAGGTCCAGGTTCAGGTCGGTGATGATCACCGGGATCGCGACGTTGACGATCGTGCCGTCGATGATGATCAACGACAGCCCGGTCGCCAGGATGGCGAGGGCGATCCAGCGGCGGCGGCCCTGCGGGCTGGCGGTTTCGTCGGTCGGGGCCGGGGCCGGTGTTGGTGTGCTGTGTGGCTGGCTCATAAGAGGGTGTGCCTGCGTTCGGTTAGGTGATGATGCCGCGGCGTCGGGCTTCGACGATGGCGGCGGTTCGGTTGTCGACGTTGAGCTTGGTGAAGACCGGGACGAGGTGGGATTTCACGGTGGCTTCGGTGATGTGCAGCCGTTGTGCGATTGCCTGGTTGGACAGTCCGACGGCGACCATCCGGACGATCTCGGTTTCCCGCGGTGTGAGCGTGGCCGAGGTGGGTTGCCTGGCCCGGTTGAGGAGTCGGTCGGCGACGGTTGGGGCGAGGACGGTTTTCCCGGCGGCGCTGTCGTGGACGGCGCGGCGCAGGGTGTCGGGTTCGGCGTCTTTGAGGAGGTAGCCGGTAGCCCCGGCGGTGATCGCGGGCAGGATGTCAGCGTCCCGGTCGTACGTGGTCAAGACCAGCACTTTGGGCGGGTCGGGCAGCCGGAGGATTTGTGTGGTGGCTTCGGTTCCGTCGATGCCGGGCCCGAGTTGCAGGTCCATCAACACCAGGTCGGGTTGCAGGTCGCGGGCGAGCCGGACACCGTCTTCACCCGTGCTGGCTTCGCCGATCACGGTGATCTGTGGGTCGGCGATCAGCGCGGCCCTCAGGCCGCCGCGGACGACCGGGTGATCGTCCACGAGTAGCACTCGGATTTCACTCATCGGCGCTGCTCCTGTGAGGCACCGTGATGTTCAGAGCGGTACCCTGCCCGGGGTGAGAGTTGATGTCAACGGTGCCGTCGATCTCCGCGGTCCTCGCCCGGATGCCCTGCAAGCCGAGGCCGGTGCCGGTGCTCGTCCCGTACGGCTGATCGGGGTCGAACCCGATTCCGTCGTCGATCACGTCCAAGCTGATCGCCTCGGGCAGGAACGTCAGCGACACATCGACCCGGTGAGCCTGGGCGTGGCGGGCAGCGTTGGTCAATGCCTCCTGGGTGGCGCGGAGCAAGGCCACCGCTACGGGCGTGGGGACCGGCGTCGGGTCACCGTCGATGTGGACATGGGCCGGTAGCCCGGAGCGGGACACCGCCTTGCGAATCGCATCGGGCAGCGACGTTTGACCGAGTTCCGCCGGGGTCAGTGCCTGCACCATCCGCCGGGTCTGACTCAGCACGTCCTGGGCCGAGGAGACGGCCGTGTCGAGTCGGCGACGTAACCGCGGTTCGGTGAGCGCACCGTCATCCTGCAGGGTGCGCAGCACCAGCACGATGCTGGTCAGGCCCTGGGTGACGGTGTCGTGCAGCTCACGGGCCAGCCGTTCCCGCTCGGCCAGCACACCCGCGCGCCGTTGTGAGGTCGCCAGCTCGTCCCTGGTCGCGGTCAACTGGTCGATCAAGATCGCACGTTGCCGGGTCTGCTCGGTCAGGTCGCGGTAGACGATCGTGATTACCACCGCCACGGTGGCGCCGATCAGTGGGCCGACGATGACCGCGGCGTTGACCCCGCCCTGGGCGACGGCGGCCCGGACGATGGTGCCGACGGTGACGACGGCCACACCGGGGACAGCGGCCCGTAGCGGCAGCAGTTGGGCGTACAGCAGGAACAGCGGGAAGGCCAGCCAGACGAATCCGTCAGAACCGACCGCCAGACCGGCACAACCCAAGGTGAGGACCACCAGCCAGGCCGTGGCCAGTCGCCGATCCCGGCTGCGGCCGGCCACGACAATTCCGAGGGCGTACCAGGCGGCCACCAGCACCGCGCCGGCGACCAGCATCGGCCAGCCAGGGGTGTGGCGGGCGCTGACGACACCGAGGATCAGCAGGACGGCGAACAGGAGGTGTTCGCTGCGCCGTAGCAGGCCGAGGGCCGTCGGCCGCAGGGAGCTTGGACTCATGATCGTCACGCTAGGTGGTGGGAGCGGTCTAGCCTCGGTCATTGCAGTCATGCGGTTTCATGCCCTGGCCGGAACCTGGTCGCGGTCGGTCGCCTCGGCGTCACCGGCAGCCTCATCGGATCGGCGGATCCGGCCGGGCCACCAGAACCGATCGCCGACGAGGCTGATCACCGCCGGCACCACGATCGTGCGGACCAGCAGGGTGTCGATCAGGACACCGAGGCCGACGATCAGCCCGAGCTGGGCCAGGGTCGTCAACGGCAGCACCCCGAGCGCGGCGAACACTCCGGCCAGCACGATTCCGGCGCTGGTGATCACCGCGCCGGTATGCGCAACAGCCTCCACCACCGCGGCTCGCGTACCGGACTTCGCGGCTTCCTGCCGGACCCGGTGAGCCAGGAAGATCGTGTAGTCGATCCCCAAGGCGACCAGGAACAAGAACGCCACCAGCGGAACGTTCACATCCAAGGCCGGGAAACCGAACAAGGTCTTGCCGACCCAGGTACCCGCGCCGATCGCCGCCACCGCCGACGCAGTGTTGATCAACACCAACAACACCGGCGCGAGCAACGACCGCAACAACACCACCAGCAGCAGGAACACCACACCCAGGATCAGCGGCGCGACCGTCAACAGATCGTGTTTCGACGCGGCCCGGATATCGACGTCCTGGGCGTTCTGCCCACCGACCAACGCATCCGCACCCGGCACCGCATGCACCGCATCGCGAAGACCACGGACGGTCTGCAGACTCCCGTCGCTGCCCGGCGCAGCGGACTCGACCACGATGATCCTGACCAGCCCGTCACCCGACGTACCCGCCGGCCGGACCGCATCCACGCCGGGGACGTTGCGGGCCGCCTTCACGACCTGGTCGGTTGAGTCGGAATTGGCGATCACCGTCACCGGCGCGGTCTCGCCGGCCGGGAAGTGCCGGGAGACCGTCTGCAGGCCGGCTGCGGACTCCGACGGCACCCTGAACTGCTCCAACTGACTCAGCCCGACCCGGGTGCCGATCAGGCCACAGGCCAGCACCCCGAGCACCGCGACGGAGGCCAGCACCACTGGCAGCGGACGCCGCGTCACCCCGGTCGCGGCACGCCGCCACACGGTCCCGACCGGTCGCTGCTGGGGGCGGTCAGGTGCCGGTACGAACGGCCAGAACAGCCGCCGGCCGCACACCGCCAGCGCCGCAGGCAGCAGCACCAGGGCGAAGATCAACGCGATCGCCAGTCCGATCGCGGCGGCAACACCCAGACCCCGGGTGTTCGGCATCAACGTCAACAACAAGGTCAGCAGTGACAACACCACCGTCACATTGCTGGCCAGAATCGCCGGCACCGTCCCTCGCACCGCCGCAGCCAGCGCCGCCCGGTGTTCAGCCGTGCCGGTCACCTCCTCCCGGTAGCGGGAGATCAACAACAAGGCGTAATTCGTCCCCGCACCGAACACCAAGACACTGATGATTCCGACGTCGAACGGCAGCCCCGTCAACTCGCCGACCCAGGCCGTGACCTTTGCGGCGACCTCATCGGCCAGGCCGACGACAGCCAGCGGGACCAGCCACAAGATCGGCGACCGGTACGTCAACAGCAACAACACCGCGACAATGCCGACCGTGACCGCCAGCAGCGTGAAATTCGCCCCATCGAAAGCCGAGGCGATGTCGGCTCCAAAGGCCGGGCCGCCGGTGATCTGCACCACCAAACCCGCCGGCGCAGTCGAATGCGCAACATCCCGCAGCGAGCCGATTGTGTCGGCGATCTCGCTGTTGGGCCGATCAGCGTTGATCATCACGTTGACCACCGCCGCCTCACCATCGGACCACACGACCGGCTTGGTCGCGTTCCGGCCGACCTTGGCGCCCAGCGACTGCCCGACCTGCTTCGCCGCGGCCAAATTGGCCTTAGTGAGCGTGCCGCCGTCGGAGCGAGTGAACACCGCCATCACTGCTGCCAGCTCATGGTTGGGGAATCGCTTCTCCAGTTGGGCCACCTGGGCCGACTCCGACCCGGCCGGCAACGCCGAAACCGCGCTCGGCGCCTTCGCACCCTGCAACGTTCCGATCACTCCGAGTGCAATTGCCACCATCGCCGCCAGCACCAGCCAGGAGCGCCGCCGGCCGGTCACCAAAGTGGCCAGCCGTGCCGGGAATGACCCCATCCGAAACCCTCAATCCGCTCGATCCCAACAACCAAATCAAGGCTAGAAATCGGGCACCCGCGGGACATGAAGCAAAAGAATGGTTCTGAAGCCCAACGAAAGTTGCAGACCACCTGAGAATCAGGACGATCCGCCCGGTCAAGGGACCTTGCCGCGTGATCACCGGGTACCCCAGACTCGATTGAGGTGTGTTGCGGTCCACAGACGTCGAGTCAGACGTATTCGCCCACTTCTCGGGGCTGGTGATGGATGGCTACCGGTCCCTCCGGACTGGACAGACCGTGCGGTTCGAATGCGAATACTTTTCCAAGCGGCCGGGACGGGTACGTCTGCCGAGTAAGCAACGTGACGGTGATCGACTAACTCGATCACGGGCCGCCGCTCACCCTGGTCCGGCGAGGGATCCGCTGCGAACATCCACGGTTCGTGGGACGTGTCGGGGTCTGCGATGGTTGGCAACCGGTCGTGCTGGACAATGTGTTGAGTAACGGCAAGGCTTCCTTCCAGCGAGGCAGCGACTGTGGGGGTGAGGCCTTGGATTGTGTCGAGATGGCGACGGCGGAGCGGACAGAACTGGCCGATTTGCTGGCGACTCTGACGCCAGAGCAGTGGGAGGCGCCGTCCTTGTGTGAGGGCTGGCGGGTCCGAGATGTGGTCGCTCACGTGACCAGCTTCGACGGCGTCAGTCTGGTTGACATGTTGCGCCGCGTCATCCGCGGTCGGATCGTCCACGCCAACCAAGTGTTCGTTGATGAACTGGCACCGCTCAGTGCCCAACAGCTACTGGACAGGCTCCGGGCGCACCTTCGGCCAGAACGACTGGCCGCCAGCTTTGGGGGCAGACTCGCCCTGCTGGACGTCACCATCCATCACCAGGACATCCGCCGTCCGCTGGGCATGCCGCGCCAGATCCCGGCGGACCGGTTGCGGCAGGCGTTGGACGACTGCGTGTGCAGCCCGGAATTGCCGGCGTGGCACATTGTCCGCGGCGTGCGCCTGACGACGACGGACCTGGGTTGGACCCACGGTTCGGGACCGGAGGTTGCTGGACCGGCAGAAGCCATGTTGATGGCAATTGCCGGCCGAGCCAGCGCGGTTAGGGAGCTGACCGGTCCCGGCCAGCCGGTCGTGGCCGCGCGGATCGTCAACTGACTGAGTTCGGTGGCGAACTTGGCATCCCACAGGATCGCGCTTATCGCACGCTCGGGGCTCTCCTCAGGTTTCCTTGGGTGGCCGGGTGTGGGTAGATGCTCGGGATCTCTTGTGTGGTTGGGATTGCGGCGTGTCGAGGAGGAAAAGCGTGACGCGCACACGTTCGGGCCTCTAGGTTTCGGCGTTGCTGAGACAACCGAAATATCGAAAGGCGTCACGCGCGCGCGTCACAACTGCATTAAATCGCGTCCTGGCCGGGGCAGCGGTGTCGGGGATCGAGTTCACCGACGACGGGTTGATCATCGACGTGCGGCCTCGCCGGCGGATCTATCACTGCCCGTGCGGACTGGCGATCCGGAGCCGTTATGACAGGATTGCCCGGCGGTGGCGACACGTTGATCTGGGCACCTCACGGGGTCTGGATCCGGGCAGAGCTGGCTCGGTGTGGTGCCCGATGTGTCGCCGGGTGAGCACCGAAGATGTGCCCTGGGCACGCGCGCGGGCAAACGCAGGATGGCCGGATTGCTGCAGCGAACACGACCAACCGCAAGCCCCGTCGGGCGGCTTTCACCGAACAGGAAGCAGCCTCGGAACTGATGAAAGTCCCCTACAGCCTCCGGCATGCGGCCGTTTCAACCTGGCTACGGACAACCGGCGACGCCGCCTGGTCGCGCGGTGGGCCCGCCACAGCGTCAACGTTCTGCTGACCGTTTATGCCAAAGCCATCGACGGCGCCCATTCTGAAACACTGGACCGGACCTGGCAGGCGACGCGACGTCCTGACGACAGCCAGCGTCCAGCGACGGACGACTCCCCACAGCCCTGAGGTCCGCGACACGCCGGGGTCCCGATTCTGTGACTCCAGGGAACGTATGGGGAACGACCAGCCGTATATCTTCGGCCCGAACCGGACACAGCCGGACAACCCGTCTCAACGACAAATCGGCGTCTGCCCTAGTCAGACGCCGATTTACGCTCAGTGGCAGGTGAAGGATTCGAACCTTCGTAGGCGAAGCCGACGGTTTTACAGACCGCCAGGGAAACCACCTCTCACTAGGGGAAACGCTGCCTTGGCACGCCCCGCGGGACGGAATAGGGATCAACCAACCGCCCCTAGCCGGCGACACCAGTCACCAACCGGACATCCCCAGCGACCCGATCGAGACGATGTCTTTGCCCGGTGGAAGCTTGCCCGGACGACGCGTGCGTCACTTCGCCCAGAATGCGGTGGACAAGTGAGCCGTTCGCACGCCCATGGCCACGCCAAGCCGTGTCACCTTCGCGAGTCCACACCAACTCTCACGCGGTGAGCAGCACCGGCCGCATCCTCGTCACCTTCTCCGACCTTCGAGCAACAGAGGATGTCGGACCTCTCGGGAAGAATGGGGACGACCAGATGAAGGAGCAGCGTTGGTAGATCCTCTAATGGCAACCGCGGCGACCGGCGTCGCCAAGGGCGTGGGCAGCGCAGTTGGAAAGCAGATCTTCGTGCTCCTCGGGAAGCGGACCCAGCGAATTCGCGTGGCGCGGGTGGTATCGAAGACCGCGGAATCCGAAGGCGTCCTGGTCGATCGGCGAAAGCTGCGTGCGTGGATGAAATCCGCAGACGTGCGCGAAGGTATCGCATCCGAAGAGACACAGGCGCTTCGTAAATCGGCCGCCCGTCTTGCCCTTGAGGTCAAGCCGACGGGACCGGACACGGACGTTGCTGCGGCCCGCGTCGTCGACCTCGTAAGGGACGAGGCTCTCCGCCGAATGCCGGAGGGTGACGGGCGCGTGACCCAGACACGCCGGCTGGAATACGCAATCGAGTCCGCTGTTCGGGAGCAGCGAACACTGCTCACGGCCGGCGGCGACGAAGACGCGCTCATCAGCGCTCTGGAGAAGCTCCACCCGTGGCGGGCCGAAACGGCTCGCGAACTCGCGTCACAGTGGACTCCGTTCCGAGCGCTCGTGATCACCCTTGCTGCCGACCGCGACCGTCGAACCCTTCTTCAGCAGTGGGGTACCACCCCGCCGAGCCCCTTGGCCGAGGCTCCGGCTGAGGGATGGTGCTGGTTCGCGTGTGTCGCCGCCGACTACGGCGCCAACGACGCTGCCCTCGAGTTCATCTCCAAGGGTGTCGACGCTGGCGCCTCAGCCTCTTACTGGTGGGCGCGCGCAGGCCTGATCGTCGGCACCGGCACGCCTGAGGACGCGGTTCGCGCCCGCGAGCTTTGGGGGCACGCTCCGATCCAAAGCATCCGCTCGCCGGAGCCGGCGAGGCGATCGCGCGGGGCGAGTACGCCGCCGCAGAGCAGATCCTGGATGCGTGGGACCCCGAAGAGCCCAATGACCAGTCCATCAGAGCCATTCTCCAGACGGCAGCGGTAACCGGCCGAGGTGACTTCAACCGTGCCATCGCCATCGGTATCGCCGCCGCCGCCGCGCATCCCGAAGGAAGCGGCAATACCCTGAGGACCGCCGAGGCTCTCCTGTCCCGCGGCCACTACGGGCAGAGCGACCATCCACTCGATGACTTCGCCCGCTCATATGACCTGGCGATCCGGGCACGCGACTCGCGACGCACCTGGCTTGGTGACAGCGTCGCACCGATCCTCACCGCGGTGAAGGCGTCCGCGCTCGCGACTGACATTGACCGGGCGTGGCGTCTGACACAGGAAGTACCGGATGGGACAGCTCTAGCCTACGAAGCCCACGACGTGAGGTTACGGCGGGAGTCGGCCATCCTCGCCGCCACGATGGGACGGTTCGAGACCGCCCAGGCCGTTGCCGAAGCGCTCGGCGATCCGTTCGTCTCTCACACCGTCGCCGGTTGGGAAGCCTTCTCCGAAGATCGCCTCCACGATGCCGAAGAGGCCTGGCTCCGAGCGTGGGACTGCGCGCCGGACGACACCTCGAGACTCCAGACCGCCGCCGCATTGGCGCCCCTCGGCGGGGCGCTGCCTGACCTCGATTCGTTGTCTGGCGACTACAGCGTGGCCATCGAGAGGATCCGAACCATCCATGCGGTGATGAGCAGCGACGAGAACATGTCGCTACTCCGGGTTCGTGCGACCGACTCTGAAGAGCTCACGATCCTCCTGGCAGAACGGCTCGCGGCGCAGGGGCAGGCGACCGACGCCGCGGCAGTCCTCGAAGCCGGTGGCGCGCGGTGGAACCACCCGCTGATGATGCGAATGGCGGCCGCCCGGTACGCAAGTGCCGGCGACTACGAGAAGGCCCACGACGTCGCCGCCACTGCTCTGTCGCTCGGTGGAGCAACTTGGGCAGGTCGACTGGAAACCCTGATGATCCAGTTCGACTCCCTTGAGTCGCTGGGCGAGTTCAGTCGCTCCCTCGCCGTTGCTCGAGAGATGGTTACGCTCGCGCCGGGAAACCTCACGATTAGGTGGGCCCTCGTTCACAGCTTGGTCCGTGCCGGAGGCATCCATGACGCCTGGCGCGCACTTACCTATCAGGGCAAGCCGGTTGATCCTCGCGACGCCGCCGACGCTCGCACCTGGATCGGCCTAGCTGCCGAATGCGACGACAGCCCCGAGTTCGTACAGCGTTCTCTGGAGATGATGAGGGCGTGGCAGCACGAGCCCGACGTCGTAGGCGTGTTCCTCGTTCAGATCTACCGCGGCCTCAGCCGCCACGAACGCGAAGTCGCCGACGCCGATATTCGCGAACTTCACAAAGCACCGACGAATTCACGAAGGCGCACCCTGAAAACCAGATCTTCCGACAGATCACTCTCGATGAAAATGACCTCCTTGGCTCGTTGACTGCACTGCTGAAGGACCACGCGACCGAGACCGCAGCGATGAAGGACATCCGCGGAAAGGTCGAGCGCGGCGAATTGCCGGTGGGACTCGCTGCCGAGCTGGCCTCTCGGACATACGTCGAGGCCTGCATCAAGACCGCCGCCGGCCTCGTGTACAGCCACCTGCCCCCGATGGCGATCGTCGGCCAAGCCGCAGCGGCTGCCGCCTTCGGTTCGCGTGTCGTCATCGACGCATCGGCTGCTGCGGCCCTCACCCTGCTCGATCCGGCAACCGTTGACACCCTCGTGGGTGCGTTCCTGGCTCTCGAGACAACGGACACGGCCTACCGCGACGCACTCGGCGCGCAGCAAAGCCTCGACATGCTTTCGACCATGACCTTGGGTTGGGACGAAAAACAGAACCGCCCGCGCATCACTGAGACCGGCCAAGACGAGGCAGAAGCGTTCGCGCGGCGCGCGGACCGGGTCGTCGAACTTCTGGCACGTTCCGAACGCCGCGGCTGGCCCGGCCTCAAACGCTTCGCAGAGTTCGCCAGTGACGGCACCTGGCTCAGCGCACTGGATCTGGCAATCTCTGAGCAACGCGCCTTTTGGTGCGACGACCGGGCCCTGCGGCAACTCGCCGCTTCTGAAGGTGTCCAGGCGTTTGGAACAGTCGAGCTCCTCTCGGCGCTAGAGGGAGCCGGTCTCCTCGCGCCAGCTCTCGGGGCAGCCGTGCGGGCCAAGTTGATCGCCGGCTATCACGTCGATCTGGATTTCGACCCGGACGTCCTAACGCTCGCGGCGGAGCTTGACGGCTGGGCGCCCAAGGGGGCTGCCGCCGCACTAGCTCGAGCGCATTCCTGGACCGATCCAGCCGGTTGTGTCCGATTCGCCAACACAGCCATCGCCCGCACCGCCTCGTCGTCGCCTACCGGCATCACCCAATGGACAGCCGCGGTCGCGCTCGGGCTGGTGCGTATCACTGACGGAAACGTACAGAGCGCTTCCGGAAACCTGGAGATCCTGCTTACCAACCAGTTGGCTCAGCCGTGGCTAGGGCCCGACACCTTGCCGTTCGTCATGCAAGGCATCCGGGACGCTATGGACGAACTGACAGGAGTTCTCGATCCGCTCCCAGCAGTCTTGGCCCGCACATATATCCAGATCGCCAAAAAGCACGGCGCTCCGCGGGCTGCCGAGTTCCTCCTGATGCTCGTGAGGAACCTCAGCGAGGAAGACAGGATCGATGCCGTCCGAATCATCTTCACGAGTAAGGACTAGCGACTAGCCATCGCATCGCAAGAATCTGACCAACGCGACATGTCGCCGCCAGTCGTGATGAGTACGCAGGTCGGCTGACAGCCACCAGCTGTCATACTGCCGCGAGCACCTACCCCGCATTGATAGCTTTGCCGGTCTTGCGGTTGGCGAACGGACGACTGCCCCAGTCGAATTCAAACTGTTTGATGAGCTTTGATTCGAGGCCTTCGGCGTCGGCATGGGGAGTCTTGCACCAGGCGACGAGCAGCTCCCCGCTGTCTGCCAGCTGCCAGAGGTACCTGCTTCCCCAGTGGCCGACCGCCTCGCCGGCACCGTGCCTCCGGAACTCGTCGAGGCGCTTCGCCAGGCCCCGCCGGCCAGACGTTCCGGCACTCGCCTTTCCGATGTAGAGGACCCGCGCTCCTGGAACCCATGCGCTGGCTAGGACAGCCTTCGTCACCGACGGATCCCTCCCTCTGAACCAGCCAGCTGGGCTGGACGGCACGAACTCCGGCTCGTCAAGCCACTCACCATCCCTGTGCTACGGGCACTTGAAGCCTGGCGCGGCCAACGCACCGAAGGCCCATTAATACTGCGACCACCGACCCACAACGCAATCGACCGACGCGACGCCTACCGAATGATCACCCGGATCGCAAAACTCGCCGCAATCCCCCGCCACATCAGCCCACACTCACTGCGGCACGCCGCCATCACCAACGCCCTCGACGCCGGCGTCCCACTCCGCGACGCTCAGATCCTCGCCCGGCATGCCGATCCCCGCACTACCGAGCACTACGACCGAGCGCCCGGCAACCTCGACCGTCACGCCGTCCACTTCACCGCCTACGTCGCCGGCGTCTCCATCGCCCTACCGATCTCGGCTCGCGTTGTCGATCATGGCAAACACCTCGCCAACCCTCGTGATTCGGAGTCCTACATGAGTCGAGGCTCATCAAACCGCGGGACTTGTAGCCACTGTAAAGACCATTGATCGCTGACGGCTCACGGCCGCAGACGCACCGCCTCTCCCCAACGAGCAGGCGTCATACCGCCGCGTCAGCACCACGGAAACGACCGGACGTGCCGATCCGATCGACCGCTCTCCTGAAGACACCCGCGCAGACGGCAACGCGCATGACGAGGTCGCGGTCGGCGAGTACTGGCACGCTGGCCTGCATGGGGCAACAACGTCAACTGCTGTTCGACAACTTCGAGCGAACCGACGCCACGCCGTCGACCCGCCGGGAGTCGAGTTGCGAGTTCCTCAACCGTATCGCGGGTGAATATTGGAAGCACCCTCGTGCGCTCATGCAGGAGTGGCTCGACCGCATCCCCAGTGACGAGGAGTACAACGACCTGCGGCAGCGGTTCCGTTCCCGCGACGACGAACAGTTCCGCAGCGCATTCCTGGAACTTTACCTGCACGAAAGCCTCGCAAGGGCTGGGTACACGGTCACGATCCATCCCCATGTCCAGGGCACTAGTCGCCGCCCGGACTTCCTCGCTCAACGCGACGTCGTTCGATTCTTTATCGAGGCCATCGCGCCCGGATCGACTCCAGCCGAGAAAGCGGCGGCGCAACGTCGAGCCGTACTGTTCGACACGGTGAATCGGTTGGGCGACCCCAACTTCATGCTGTGGCTGGACGAGCTCGACGAGGGCACATCGCAACCCGCCTCAGCACGCCTACGGGGGAACCTACAGCGCTGGCTCACTGACCTCGACCCCGACGCCCCGTGGGACGCGGACGCAGCTCCGACGCATCGATGGGAGCACGAGGGCTGGACGGTTACGTTCAGAGCAGTTCCGAAGAAGCCGGAAGCCAGAGGCACGAGGCCGGACGACAGGGCAATCGGTGTCTACGGGCACACGGATGTCGACTTCATCGATGACGCACCGGCGATCAAGAAGGCATTGGCGACGAAGCACCACGAGTACGGGGACCTCGGAGCGCCGTTCATCATCGCGATCGGCACTTACATTCACGATAGGGACCGTTGGCACAGCTGCAACGCCATGTATGGGCACGTCGCCGTGCAGTTCGGCAAGGCGCCCGACGGTACGATCGTTACCCGGGAAGTCAGGTTGCCGGATGGCTACTTTGGCACGCCACCGGGGTGGACCAACCGCAACGTCTCTGGCGTTCTCCTCGTGAATCAGCTAATGCCGTATCACGTGCAGCGGGCGGAGACGACCCTGTGGCGGCACCCGAACCCGGTCCACGAGCTTCCCGAAAGCCGTCGGGTTGCCGGGCGGTACCCTCAGTCTTGTCGACAGCACGCTAGTTGAGGTCTCAGCCCCAATAAGAGCGGACCGGTTCTTCGGACTTCCGAACCCTTGGCCACCTGGCAAGCCGTGGCCCGACGACGAGTAGGTGCGTGGATGGAGCGGCTCGTAGGCGCCGATTGATCGGTCCGCTGATCGACAGGGCACGTGGCCGCGCCACGCGTCATTCCGCCGCATGACGCTCGCCGGCCAGGTCGACGTTCTGACTCGACCGATGCCGCATGACCGCCTAGGGAATGAGCCAGTCACTGTCCGGACGAGCCAGCAGTCGAGCGTTCCGGTACGCCATATCCAGCGTGAGCACGGTGTTGCCGCGGTAGGAATCGCCCACTCGATCGACCACGAGGGCTAGGTCGGCCTTGTCTGGCTGGCGCAGACACAATGGCAGGAGCAGCTGAACCGAGGCATGATCGCTGTGGGAGTCGCGATACCACTGAGGAATCGCTGCCTTATAGTTGCGATAGACGCGTGATCGAGTGTTGACTTCAGCGGCCTGGATGGCCTGTCTGGCGAGAAACTCGTTGGCGTTCAACGGCTCCGGAAACCGGCTCTTCAGAATCGACGGTGTAGTTGGGGTCTGAATCCTCCGGCTTCGAGCAGGCTACGGGCGATGTAGTTGGTGAGGTTGCGGAATCCGAGGGCGGAGCCGCGGAGGTGTTCGAGGCGGCCGTTGATCGCTTCGGTAGGTCCGTTGGAGGTGTGGGGCCGGTCGAAGTAGGCGATCACGTCAGCAGCGCGGCGTTTCAGGGTGCGGCCGAGTTTGCCGATCTCGACCAGCGCGGCCGGAACGTTGTCGGAGATCGCGTCGACGACTCGTTTCATGATCATCTTCCCGGCCGTCCGGTCGGGCGCCCGGTAGGCAGCGATCACCTGTTGGTAGATGCCCCAGGTCACTTCGACCTCGACATGCCGGTCGGTGGCGAACAGGTTGGCCAGTCGGTCACGTTGTTTGTCGGTGAGGAGATCTTGCCCGGTGAGCAGGGTCCGGCGGGCACTGTAGAGAGGATCACCCTTGCGGCCGCGGTGGCCCAGAGTTTGCTGCTGGACCCGTTGCCGGCACTGTTCCAACGCGTCCCCGGCCAGGCGGACCATGTGGAATGGGTCCATCACGGTGACCGCCTCGGGTAGTTCCTCGGTGGCCGCGGTTTTGTAGCCGGTGAACCCGTCCATGCCGACGACCTCGATCTGGTCGCGCCAGGCTTGTGGTCGATCGTTCAGCCAGGTCTTGAACACCTGCTTGGAGCGGCCCTCGATCATGTCCAGCAGCCGCGCGGGTCCCCTCCGATCCCGCACCGGCGTCATGTCGATGATCACGGTGACGAACTTGTCCCCGTGGCGGGTGTGCCGCCAGGAGTGTTCGTCGACCCCGATCACCCGCACACCGTCGAACCGGGCCGGATCATCAATCAAGACCCGCTTGCCTTCGGCCAGGATCGCGGTGTTGGCGGTGTTCCATGACACCGCGAGTCCTTCGGCGATCCGGGCCACCGTCAGGTGCTGACACACGATCCCTTCCAAGGCCCACCGCAAACCAGCTCGCGACAGTTTGGCTCGTGGTTCGGCCGCCCGGCTGGTGTCTTGGCGCCACACATGCCCGCAGCCCGTACAGCGGTACCGGCGGACCGTGACGACCAACGTGGTGGGCCGCCACCCGAGCGGCTCGTGCGCCAGCCGCCGCACCACACTGTCGCGGGCAATGCCCTGACAGCCGCAGCGGTGACACCAATCATCAGCATCGACGACCCGGCAGGCCAGCTCGGCCCGGCCGGCTTCGAGCCGCTGACCGACGACCTGAAGCCCGAGCGCGTCGAGCCGGCAGAACGTGGTCAGATCAGGGCACTGGAAGGTAGCGTTGTGCAACGTCGGGGTCTTTCCGATGGGCCGGTGTGAGAACCTCCATCATCGAAAGACCCCGACACCCACCAGCTCACCGACGCGCCGCCACTCGAGCGCGTTTGATCACATCCCAGCTACACCCTCAACTGCGAAGAGCCCGGAAACCTCTCAAGATGCTCGATCACGTGATCTATGTTTATGTGCAGTTGAAGCCGTCGATCGTAAAGCAGGACGCCTGGGTCGTCGAAGTAGTTGGCGAGATCAGGCAAGGCGTGCCCAAAATGGGTAAGCATAAGGCGGTCCGACCGCTTCCTAAACCCAAGGAGTTGCCAAGGCTGCCTGTCCGGCGATGGATTGCGAATGAATAGCGCGAAGATCTCCTCTTGCATGGGAGTCACCAGCCCGGTATTGAATGACGCGTACGTATTGTCTGAGGAAGTACTTACCTTTCCCTCCTCGACCAAGCGCACGTACGTGTAGCGGAGATACGAGTCCAGGATCGGCTTACCCCCAGTCGGTTCATGACCGTTGTCCCAAGGTTCCGGCTCCGCGAGCGCAGCCAATTGGTCAACGGACTGCGCCCTGCCTCCCATCTCAGCAAAGTCGAACAGCGCGATCCCAGAAGGCTTCCATGGAGCCAAGCGGGTGATCGTCAGCTTGATGACAACTGGGTTTCTCTCACCTGTGTGCACATACTCGACATCGACTTCGTCGCCCTCGGATGGAAGCTGGCTCCCATCGAACCGCGTGGAACGTCGCGCCAAGTAGAGGTCAGGACCGTCGCCGGTCGAAACGAATCCAAATCCCTTGACATTATTCCAGAATTTCACCCATCCGTGAGTGGAGCGTGTCGCGACGTCGGCATCATTCGCCGGGACCACGTTCCCCGCTTCACGTTTGCCCGCCCCCGTTTCGATAATTACATAGTTGACCTGCAATCCCCTTCGAAGCAGCGAGACCGATTCGGTCGTCGAAAGACGTACGTAGACATCATTACTTCCATCGTCGGGAGCGATAAACGCAAACCCGCGTTCGAAATCGATGACCTTGATACTCCCCGTTGGCATGTCGACGCCCTCCTCATCGTTGCGGCTGGCCGTAAGCCTAGGGCCGGATCGAGGCGTCTGTGGCGACTTCGGTACTCCCTTTGTAGACCATTTCGCTTCGCCACCGGCGGCGGCAGAGCTGGGTCATACCGCCGCATTCCGGCCCGGCGGGCGACAGCGCGCCGCCTCCGGCCCGCTGACCACTGGTATGTAGTGGGTGTTTGTCGTTGGTGCTGTCCGGTCTTGGCCGGATCGGGAAAGTGGGCAGGGTGAAGCGCCGTCGGGATGGGTTCTCGGCGGTTCTCCGGTGTCTTGTTGATCATGGGTGGCGTTCGCGACGCGTCGGGTCAAGCCTGATATGCGCGGGTTGGTTACCGCAGGACGGTGCTGTTCGGCTGGAGCCTGTCCGCGTGTCTAGGACCGAGCGTCGACCGAGAAGTCTTGTCTTGGTCTGCTCATAGTGGTGGCGCGGGTTGCTCCGGAAGCGGGCTACCGATGATCAACGAGACCGTTTGTGGGGGTTACCCGGTCATCGGCCGGTCACCGAGATCGCCGACATCGTCGAGGGTGGCCAGGGACCAGCACCAGCCGGCCAGCTCGCGAGCGATGGCGACGTTGGCGACGGGGTGGCGTTTCTTGCGGGCGATGAACTTCATCCATTGTCGGTGCAGCCGCCGGTTGCCGGCATCACCGCGGGCCTGCGCGATGGGGCTGGCCAGTTGCCATCGGTCGAGCATGGTCTTGCCGATCCGGTAGGGGCGTTGGTGGTGCCAGGCGGCTTCGACCAGGAGCCGGCGGGCGTGGCTGTTCCCGGTCTTGGTGATCGGGCCCTGGTGGCGGGATTGGCCGGAGGAGTTCTCGGACGGCACCAGCCCGACGAACGGGCCGATCGAAGCGCCGGTAAACCGGGTCCAGTCCCCGATCTCCACGGCCAGCCCGAACGCGGTCAACGTGGAGATGCCGCGCAGGCATCCCAGCCGCCGCACGATCGGGGTGTATCGGCTGTCAGCGGCGAGTTCGGCGATCGCGACGTCGAGCCGGTGCCGTCGCAAGGTGACGGCTTGGACGGTTTCGTAGTCCGATTCCAACGCCAACTGCGCTGCCGGGCTTTCCAGCCGTTGCCGGCACAGCCAGCCGTCGTGGACCCCGGTCCAGGCGTTGCCGCCGTAGTAGACGATCCTGTGTCGCAGCAGCAGTTTCGACAGCCGGTGCCAGGCCCGCATCAGATCACCGCGGCAGTCCTCCCTGGACCGGACCAGGTCCCGGGCCGCTTCCTGCTCGATCGACGGCACCGTGACCGGGCAGACCTCGTCCAGTCGCAGCAGCCGGGCCAGATGGACCGCGTCGCGGGCATCGGTCTTGACCCGATCACCGGCGGGGCGTTGCAGCTTCTACGGTGCCACAACCTCGCACCGGATCCCGGCCCCGGTCAGGAACCGGTACAGCCCGAACCCGGTCGGACCGGCCTCATAGACCACCGCCACCGGACCCGGCAGACCAGCCAGCCAGGATCTGATGTGTTCAACATCGGGAGTCAGGGCCGTTTCGAACAACTCACCCGTCACCCCATCGATCGCCGCTGCCGCGACCGATCGGGCGTGCACATCCAGCCCAACACTCGTACGCTCGGTAAACAGGCTCTTCGCAGTTGAGGGTGTAGCTGGGATGTGATCAAACGCGCTCGAGTGGCGGCGCGTCGGTGAGCTGGTGGGTGTCGGGGTCTTTCGATGATGGAGGTTCTCACACCGGCCCATCGGAAAGACCCCGACGTTGCACAACGCTACCTTCCAGTGCCCTGATCTGACCACGTTCTGCCGGCTCGACGCGCTCGGGCTTCAGGTCGTCGGTCAGCGGCTCGAAGCCGGCCGGGCCGAGCTGGCCTGCCGGGTCGTCGATGCTGATGATTGGTGTCACCGCTGCGGCTGTCAGGGCATTGCCCGCGACAGTGTGGTGCGGCGGCTGGCGCACGAGCCGCTCGGGTGGCGGCCCACCACGTTGGTCGTCACGGTCCGCCGGTACCGCTGTACGGGCTGCGGGCATGTGTGGCGCCAAGACACCAGCCGGGCGGCCGAACCACGAGCCAAACTGTCGCGAGCTGGTTTGCGGTGGGCCTTGGAAGGGATCGTGTGTCAGCACCTGACGGTGGCCCGGATCGCCGAAGGACTCGCGGTGTCATGGAACACCGCCAACACCGCGATCCTGGCCGAAGGCAAGCGGGTCTTGATTGATGATCCGGCCCGGTTCGACGGTGTGCGGGTGATCGGGATCGACGAACACTCCTGGCGGCACACCCGCCACGGGGACAAGTTCGTCACCGTGATCATCGACATGACGCCGGTGCGGGATCGGAGGGGACCCGCGCGGCTGCTGGACATGATCGAGGGCCGCTCCAAGCAGGTGTTCAAGACCTGGCTGAACGATCGACCACAAGCCTGGCGCGACCAGATCGAGGTCGTCGGCATGGACGGGTTCACCGGCTACAAAACCGCGGCCACCGAGGAACTACCCGAGGCGGTCACCGTGATGGACCCATTCCACATGGTCCGCCTGGCCGGGGACGCGTTGGAACAGTGCCGGCAACGGGTCCAGCAGCAAACTCTGGGCCACCGCGGCCGCAAGGGTGATCCTCTCTACAGTGCCCGCCGGACCCTGCTCACCGGGCAAGATCTCCTCACCGACAAACAACGTGACCGACTGGCCAACCTGTTCGCCACCGACCGGCATGTCGAGGTCGAAGTGACCTGGGGCATCTACCAACAGGTGATCGCTGCCTACCGGGCGCCCGACCGGACGGCCGGGAAGATGATCATGAAACGAGTCGTCGACGCGATCTCCGACAACGTTCCGGCCGCGCTGGTCGAGATCGGCAAACTCGGCCGCACCCTGAAACGCCGCGCTGCTGACGTGATCGCCTACTTCGACCGGCCCCACACCTCCAACGGACCTACCGAAGCGATCAACGGCCGCCTCGAACACCTCCGCGGCTCCGCCCTCGGATTCCGCAACCTCACCAACTACATCGCCCGTAGCCTGCTCGAAGCCGGAGGATTCAGACCCCAACTACACCGTCGATTCTGAAGAGCCGGTAAACACCGGGGCCTCTGGAGTGTCGCGGCTTTATCTAGTCGACTGCGTTGTCGAGGAACTCTTGGTAGGCGTGTCGGTGGACGTTCCAATTCCGAGGCGCTCCCGGTGGTAGGGGACGCATCGACGTCCAGGTAGGGATGAGGTTCTGCTTCGCCCGAGATATAGCGACAAAAATTTGGATCTATTCTCCCCGGCTTCATCGAACCAAAAGAGCTCGTCCTCCACGCCACGGACGACCACCTTTTCAAACTCCAGGCCTTTGCAGTTATGGATGGCGAGGAGACGGACGGCATCTTCCCCCGAAAGTCGTCTGAGTGCTGCACTAGTTAGCGTGGCGGCGAGTTACGCCTATTCCGTCGAATGCGTCCAACGTTGAGCGCGATGTTGGTCAGCAGAATGACGCTGAGCACGATCGCACCAGCCCGGCCACCACCGCTGGAAGTGCTGATGGCAAACCGTACCAAGAGGATGATTGCCGCGCAGGATACGAGGAGACCAGCGATCCCAGGACCAGCAGCACGCGACGTTGCCGCGAAGCCATGCTCGGCACTCCCATCTTGGGTCCCACTGGACAGGGTGGCAGCTCCCCGAGATCCGGACGGGATCCGTCACAGGTCACCTGCCTGCTGAGCCTGGGAGGCGCCTGCCGAGCGCCACTGTCTCGCCGCGACGAGGGTCTCTTGGATGAATGGCGCTGCGTAACTCGATGGACGGGTAGCACAGCGAGTATTTGCGAGCAGTCTCGTCTCCCGGCTCGGGAGCGAGGAGCCAGTTGACATCGGCCAGCCCCGACAGGGCCGCTGCAACGGCGTCGTAGCTGTCGACTACGCCGAGCATGTCGATGATCGGTTTGGCCGGTAGCCCGGGAACGGAAGTGCTGCCGATGTGCTCAATCGGCATGAGCAGACAGCCAGCCAACGTCGGCGTCACAATCCGCTCCTGCTGCTCGAACATGCGCGGCCAGTTCGGGTCGTAGTCCTCGATGTGAATTCGATCCAAGCGCACGATCGATTATCACCTCCCAGAAGATGACCACCAGGATCCGTTCGCAGACCGACGTGCTGGCGGCCGCCTGACCGGGTCCTGGCGGATGATCCATGACCGGGCGTGTCGGCGTTTCGAGGTCTTCCCCGATGAACGGGCCCCGACGGTTGTGCAAGGGTTGATCGAATGTGGCTGAATCTGGAAGCCGGAGCAGGCAAGGACCTCAACCGGCGCTACGAGGCGCATTTCGCGGTGCCCGACCACCACCTGGGCCCGGGACACGGGCCCAAGGCGTTGATCGTCGAGGCGGCCAACTCGATCCTCCCCGAGGCAGGCATTGAAGACTTGCCGGCGCTGGCCCGGGCCGAACTGGCCGCCGGCCGGTCGGGGCCATTGCGTGAGGCGATCGCCGACTGTCACGAATCCGACCCACACCTGCGCGAGCTTCGCGACCGGCTGGTACGCCACTTCGGCGGACGTGCCGACAGCGTCGGAGCCATCACGCTGACCGACCACGTCTACCTGGGCCGGTTGGAACACGATGCCGTGCCACCGGCAATCACCGCGGCCTGCATCAGCTGGTACGGGCACTGGCGAGCCGCCTGCTCCGGCCCGTCCCTCCCGATGGCCGAGACTATGGCGGAGCTCCTGCAGAGATGGCAGCGCCACCCTGCCCAGCGCAGCAGCATCGATCACCAGATACGCCAAGTGACCCGTCACATCGCCGCCGGACAATTCCGCGATCTCATCGCGACAACCGTGTAGTACGGACGGCCATCATCATCCCGAGCGCTCGTCGCCTCGTTGCTCGATGATGGTGCCGTGGTGTCACCGACGTCATCCACCACACCGCGCGGTCGCCGGCCGCTCCTGATGATCTCGGTGGTGCTTGCGGTACCGCTGTTCTCGGCCTGCCGCGGACCACCGGTACCCGATCGGCAGCTGGCGGTCAGAAGCGGCGAAGTGATCTGGGTTGCCCGGGATCCGGTGCACGGCCACGCGAGTGCGATGTCAGGATGAGGCGATGCGAAATGAGCGGCTGATTCCCCGGCGAACTCCGGAGGCACGCGCTGTGACCGAACGGACGCAGATCGTCATGGAGCTGACCTCACGGCTCAACGTGCTGCGCCACAGCGACATCGACGGGCGGATGGCACTTCTGAGCGAGATACTCGGCCGGCCCGCCCCTGAGACACTCACGGTCTACCCGCCGTTCTACTGCGACTACGGGCTCAATCTCGAGTTCGGGGACCGGGTGTTCGTGAACCAGAACTGCGCGTTCTACGACATGGGCGGGATCACGATTGGCGACCGCACCATGATCGGACCTGGCGTCACGCTCAGCACCGCGGGGCATCCGGTAGAGCCAGCGGAACGGTTCGACGGGATCACTGTCGCGCCTATCGTGATCGAGTCCAACGTCTGGATCGGCGCGAACGCGACGGTGACAGCCGGAGTGCGGATCGGTTCCGGCTCAGTCATCGCCGCGGGGACCGTCGTGGCAAGAGATGTCCCAGCCAACTGCGTCATCAGTAGCAACGGATACATCAAACGCCGAGACCTGACCCCTGCGCCGTAGCACGAGGCGCGCAACGGGATGCCAGCCGGGCGATCAGAATCCGGGACGTAGCTTGGATTGCCCGGCAGCTGGCACCGACCACGGGGGCCTGGCCGAGCATCTCTGCCGGCACCCACTCCTGGATGGGGAGTCGATCAGGCCCACCGCCGGGGCGCTCGGCGTCACTGGCAAGGCTGCTACGTCCCAGCAACCGCTCGATCAAGGGCAGGGGCCAGAGATCGTACGACCTCTGCCCAGCTCGAACCTGCCGGCGGCAGGGCGTTCTCGGGCACTGGCTCGCCTCCGAGCAGCGAGTTGGCTGCGTCTCGGAGCGCGATCCGATCGCTCTCGTCGGCGACGCTTTGGGGCTCGATCCTGAGGCTGGCCGCTCGGTTCTGTCCGAGTCCACCTGCGGTGACGAGAAGTTGGGCTGGCACATAAAGCGGGTCGTCTGGCTCGATGTCCTCGATCCAGGTGATCGGTACGCCGCCTCGGAGCAGTGCACGTTGTACGGCATGGCGTTCATGTGGATGGTTGAGCAGTGCGTGCGGTGCCAGGTTTCTGGCGACTGCCTGTGCAGCGAGCGTTCCTGCGGCTTCTCCGACGGCCCACTCGCCGTTGTGGACGCGGTAGGCGCCGGCGGCCACTTGGGTGGCGGCGAGGTTCTTGGCGGCCATCAGCAGGTTGGCGGGTTCATCGGTGACCAGGGCGTGCAGCGGGACCTGGAACGGGGCGCTGGTGACGTTGGCGATCGGCGCTTCGGTGCTGTCGGCGTCGTATCCGACGCGGGCGTGCAGGTCGAGGTTGTACAGGGCGATCCCGCCGGAGTCCGGCATTTGGGTTGCGCGTGCGTGGCCGGGACGCCGGAGCAGATCGTGTTCGGTGATCGGCTGGGTGAGCCGGAGCCGGCGAGATTCTCGCACATAAGGCTGAGCGGCAAGGCCGTCCGGTGTCCCCGCGGCCACGGGCACCAGGCGCAGCCCCGGATAGCCGTGTCCGCCGTCGTCGCGTGGGCACTCCGTGCGCAGCCAGTGTAGGAAACTGAGCGACAGGTCGCGTGCCTCAGCATGGGCGAGGTCGGGTTCGTGGATGAGCGATCTGGCCGCGTAGTCGTTGCTGGACCAGTTGATCAGCGCGAGGTCGCGTCCGCCGAGGGTCGCGCCGTCACGCAGCCGCCGGTAGGTCCAGAACGGCGGTCTGCCGTCCGGACCTTCGGTGAACATCCGGTACCGATGGGTTTGGCCGTCCGCGCCCGCGATCTCGAGGGTGAACGGTTGACTGTCACGCCACCGGCGATAGCCCGGCGGCTCCTGGCCGACGTAGTTTCCGTCCGGGTCGTGTTCGACGACGAACCCGACCGTGCACGATTGCACCGCGCCCGGGCGGGGACCGCCCGGAATGGCCAGTGATTCGCCGTACGCGTCGCGTCCCTCCGATCCGACGACCCAGGCGGCGTCGGAGAGCGGGAGCAGGTCACCGGTTTCGGTGGCGTCACAGAACATGTTGGCACGGACCTGCACGATGCCGGCGGCCCCGGTGAGTTCGACCGCACTGATCCGTGCCCCGTCGCGAAGAACCAGCGCCGGGCTGATGTCGAGGAGAACTGTGAGTTGCCCGGTCGCGATGTACGGGTTCAGCATTTCCTCGATCGCTGACAGGCCCGCGGACGATTCGAAGCAGAGCCGGCTCACCCAGCCGCCGCCGGGATTGGCGACGCCGTCGTACCGGGACCGGATCAGATCGCGGAAACGCCGGTAGGACGCCGACGAGCCGAACGTCTCCACGTACGGATGTTCGTCCAGAGCCGGAACGAGTTGGCTGGTGATCTGCCCGCCAAGGACTGGCTGGTCACAGGTCAGGACGACCCGTTGACCCGCGGCCGCCGCGGCCAGTGCTGCGGCGATGCCGCCAAGCCCGCCGCCGATGACTGCGACGTCACACTCGACGGTTTCAGCTGTCGCGGCGGTCGTCGATGTGAGACTCATGCGGTTCCTTCGAATTGATCAGGTACGGGTTGGGCGAGGATTCGATGCTCGTCTGCCGGCCCGGTCTGTGGCTGCTCGCCGGTCGGGGGTCCGCCCCGCCGATTGTCGAGACGTCGATCAGCGGTCAGCGCGTCGGCGAACCAGCTGGTGATGGCCGTCGGATGCGTGATGGCCGTTCCGACGACGACGGCGTGGGCTCCGGCGTCCAGACAGGCCCGTGCCTGCTGGGGGGTGTGTACGCGGCCCTCGGCCAGGACGGGAACGCTCAACCTGCCAGCGAGCTGACCGATCAACTCCAGGTCCGGTCCGTTCGTCCTGGGTCGCGACGGCGTGTACCCGGCCAGGGTGCTCCCGACAAGGTCTGCTCCGGCGTCCTGACTGGCCAGCGCATCGTCGAGGTCGCCGGCGTCTGCCATGACCAGCGCGGAAGATCTGTCGTGGATGGCTTCGATGGTCTGCTGCAGGGTGAGCCCGTCCGGACGGCTGCGGCGAGTGCCGTCGATCGCCACGACCTCGGCACCGGCGTCGACCACCGCGAGTGCATGGGCAAGTGTCGGGGTGATGAAGACGCCGCGGTCGCCGATCTTCCACAGTCCGATCTGCGGCACGGAGACGGTCTGGTGGACCAACCGGATGTCGTCGGGCCCCTGCGCCCTGATTGCGACCGCTCCGCCGAGAACGGCCGCCTGGGCCATCCGGCTCATGATCTCCGGGCTGCGCAACGGCTCTCCGGGATAGGCCTGGCAGGAAACGACCAGGCCTCCGCGGAGTGTCTCGATGATCTGTTGTGCCGCGGTCATCGTTCGACCCGCTGATGATCTTGCGCGATCCGGGCTGCGCCGATGATGCCGGCGTCGGCTCCGAGTGTTGCTGGCACGATGGCAGTATCGGTCAACAATCGCAGCGACGCCTCACGCGCGGCGGTTCGCAGGACGCGCCACCAACTCGGTCCGGCGCCCATCACACTGCCCGAGATGACAACAAGGTCCGGATCGATGATGTTGGTCAGGTCGCCCAGTCCCGATCCCAACGCCGACGCCGACCGTTCCACCGCGATGGCGGCCTCCGGGTCAAAGACGGTGCGGGTGCTGACCTGGCGGGCATCGGTAACGGTTGGGTCGCCTCCGAGCCGGTGATACAGCTGGACCAGTCCGTAGCCGGAGGCGATCGCCTCCAGGTGCCCGGTCGCACCGCAACTGCACGGCAAATCCCGCGCCTCGACACACCGGACATGTCCGAGATGTCCGGCTGCCCCGTGCGCGCCACGCAGGACCCGGCCGCCGTGGACAACCGCACCGCCGAGTCCGGTGCCCACGGCCACCAGCAGGACGCCCTCGCGATCGGTTCCCGCGCCGCGCCAGGCTTCGCCAACCGCGTGCGCGTGCACGTCGTTGACCGCGGCCACGCCCGGCCTGCCGGGCAACCTGTCACTCAGGCCGCCGACGAGATCGGTCCCGACCCAGCCGGCAAGAAGGTCGGTCGCCGACTCCACCACACCGTTGGCTCCAATGACTCCCGCTGCCGCGACACCGACTCGGGCGATGCGCCGGTTACCGGTCAGCGCGAGGACCAGCCGCACCGCGCAATCGAGGATGGCGTCTCCTCCGTACCGTGCCGGCGTCGCCACCTGGGCGCGGTCCGTCACACGACCGCTGTCGTCGACCAGGCCGACGGCGATCTTGGAGCCGCCGATGTCGATGCCGACCGTGGCGGCGTCGGGACTCATCAGTGGGAGCCGTTTCGGACCGCGAGGTGATCTTGGTACCTGCGGTAGAGGTTCTGTGCCGAGGTCCAGGTCGAGTTGGGGCTGAGGAAGTGGGAGAACTCGAAAGTGATCACCTTCTCCACGTACGGCTGTACGACGTCGAGCTTGTGGGCCAGTTTTCTCCAGTCCAACGGGGGAAACTTGATGTGCATGTCACGGTCGAACGACTCCAAGTTGGACCACAGCGTGATGCCCGCCTTGTCGGCCGCCTTCGCCGTCGCGGCCGTCAATTCCTCCAGGGCCAGCAGATCGGCCGTGCCGTCCTGGAAGGCACAGTAGGTGACCAAGCCGGAGTAGGCGGTGAAGATCTCTTCCCACGCCCGCGCGTGTTCCTCCACACTGCGGACCGAGCCGCGGGGACCGGATGCCTGATCGGTGCGGCCGTGGAAGAACGGCGAGACCAGGATCGGAAGGTCGCTGAACGTCCGGATCTCGCGGGCCAGCGCGGTGTTGATGTCGATGATCCGCATACCCGAATCGATGGTCTCGTGCGGCAGGTACCAGCCGCGGAACGCCGGCGAACTGCCGTATCGGTCATACATCTCATGCAGGTAGCGCCGATTCAGCTCCACCTCGACCGTCCAGTCGTTGCGATGCCAGTGGTAGCCGGAGTCGTACAGACCGAAGAACAGGTCAATGTTCCGCTCCGCAGCCAAGTCAAGGAACAACCGCACCAGATCCACATAAACCGGAAGCACCCGGCGATGATCGGCGACCGTCTGCGACGGCGCGGCCAGCTTCTCCATGTAGCCAGTCCGGATCATGATCACGGTATCGATCCCCGCCTCAACGAACGTGTCGAACTCGCGTCGCCACTCGTCGGGGCCCCAGTTCTGCGAGGGGATGTCGTGGGTCATCTCGTCCAGGAATGTTCCGGTGATCGCTCGATAAGTCATGGCTCTACTTCTCCTTTGAAATTACTGAATCAGTGGCCGAGGCATACGCGTCGCTGAGTACGGCGATCGCGCGGGCGCCGTCGGCCCCGGTGACCTGCGGCTGCCTTCCCTCGGCAACGCATTCCAGGACATGTCGTGCCTGCCGGACGAACCGATCCCCGGTGATGACCTCAAGCGCGGAGCCGTTCCCATCGGGGTCCGTCTGGGTCAGCGTCAAGGTCGAGTAGTCCAATTGCAGCCGGCCCTGGCTGCCGCACACCGTCACGGTCGCCTCGCCCGGAGCCACCCGCCAACTCGCTTCAATGGCACCCAACACCCCGGTCGTCGACCGTAAGGTGAGCTGAGCACTGTCCTCGACGGCCAGCGCCGGCCCTCGATCGCTCGCCGTGGTGGCAGTGATCGCCCGGACCTGATCGATCTCCCCGATCAGGAAGCGAAACAGGTCAACCGAATGGACACACGTGTCCATCAGCACGCCGCCGCCGGACAGTTCGGTTTGGGAGAACCATCGCGCTTCTACGCCGTCCAACGGACCCTCGAACACGTTCCGATAAGTCAGGACGGTGCCGATCCGGCCGCTGCGGATGGCAGCCCGCATGGCCTCGATCTCGGGTTGGAAGCGATGACAGAATCCGACGGACAGCAGCGATCCCGACTCGTACGCCGCTGCCTCGATCGCCGCGCACTCGGCCACCGTGCACGCCATCGGCTTCTCGCAGAGCACGGCCACGCCCGCGGTCAGCGCCTCGATGGCGAGCTCGGCGTGCCGAGCCGGCGGCGTACAGATGCTGACCAGATCCGGGCGAATCTGATCAAGCATCGTGCCGGCGTTGTCGAATCCGGTGATGTCGTACGAGGCTGCCGCGGCCTCGGCCGCGGCGGCATCGAGGTCGGCCACTGCGACCAGGTCCGCACCCGCCTGTTGATAGGCGTTCAGGTGCACCCGACCGATGCCGCCGGCACCGATCACCGCAACCCGCGGGGAGGCGGCGCTCATCGGACCGCCTCCGCCGCGACGTCGGCGAGCAGGACCGGCTCGCCGCTGGCAGCCGAACGCTCACCAGCCGCGAGAATTCCCAACACCTCAAGGCTTTCCCGGGCTTCGATGGGTGACTGGCCCGAAGCGGACATAGCGATCGCCGCCTTGATCGTGTTGCCGTAGAAGCCGGCGTAGTCGCTGACCTCGGTCTGCGCGGTGCCGGCAGATCCGTGCGCGGTGAGCTGGAACGAGGTCGGCGCATCCCGCAGTGTGGTGACCACAGCCCGCGGCCCGTCCGCGCCGGTGATCACCGTGACGTCGCGGCCCTCACCGTGGATCTGCTGGACGGATTGCGCACCGGCACCCTGCAGGGCGACCAGCGATTCGACCGTGTGTACGCCGTAGTTGAACCAGTCGCCCGGGCCGACGGCCGAGATCAGCCTGACCGGACCGACGGCGTCGGATCGCAGAGTTTCAAGTTCGGCGGCGAAGCGCAGTGCGGAGCAACTCATCAGCGGTGCACCGGTCCGTCCGGCCAGGGCGAAGAGATCAACGGCGTCCTGCACCGAGAGCGTCATCGGCTTGTCCACATAGGTAGCCACTCCGGCTTCCAGGAACGGGCGGGCGAGCTCGGCATGCAATGCGCCGCCCTGGAAATCGTCCAGCACGACGGCCAGGTCGATCGCCCCGATCAGCTCGCTCGGATCCTCGACCACCGAGTCGATCCGGAACTGCTCGGCCAGTGTGGGGCCGCCATGGTGGTCTCCGGACAGCCCTGGCCGACCGCTGCTCCACACCCCGACGACACGGGCGTCGGGACTGACCGGAGCGTTCTGCTCGGAGCCGTTGATCAAGCCTGCATAAACCCCGGCGTGGGAGGTGTTGGTGCCGACGATGCCGACGCGAATCATCAAATTCCCTTCTGTGGTTGACATCTCAGAAGTCCTGATGTCGAGGACTATTCGGCCCTGCGCACGGCGAGCCGAAGGTCGTACCGATCGGCTCGGTAGATCGAGGTAGTGCTTTCGACCGGCCGGTCCCGATCGTCCAGACCGATCCGGTGCATCCGCAACGCCGGGGCGCCAGGAGGCGTACCGAGCAGTGAGGCATCGCCGACGTCCAGCACCATCGCCCGGACGACCTGCTCGGCCCGGACCACCTTTAGGTGGTAGATGCCCTGCATGACCTCGTACAGCGAACCGCCGAGATCACGGTCCAGCAGACCCGGGACCCGCGCCGACGGCAGGTGCGCCGTCTCCAGGCAAATCGGTTCGTCATCCGCGAGCCGGACTCGGGTCAGCCGAATCACAAGATCATCGGTCTCGATCCCCAGCTGCTCGGCCAGTTCCGGCCCGGCCGGTGTCTCGTCCGCGGACAGCAAGCGCGAGGACGGCACCATCCCGCGGATCTCCATATCCTCGCTGAACGAGCTGAGTGCGAGGGTCTTGGAGATCGTCGGGCCGGCGACGAACGTGCCGGCGCCCTGGACCCGATAGACCAACCCCGCCTCGCGGAGCGCATCAAGGGCCAACCGGATCGTGGCCCGACTGACCCCCTGCGACTTGGCGAGCTCCCGCTCGGTCGGCAGCAGGCTGTGCGGTTCGAGGCTACGGATCTGCGCGGCCATCTCCTGCCTGATGCGCTGGTGCTTGGGCAGGGTGGCCTCGACATCCTTCTCGGGCATGGGTTCTCCTTCGGATCGGCTTCGCGCACGTAGTCTGGCGCGCCGGACGAAGCGGAGCGGCCAGTTACGCCTACTTCATACCGGTCACGGCGATCCCCTGGACGAAGTAGCGCTGAGCCACCATGAAGACAATCAGTGCCGGCACGGTGAAGATCAGACAGGCGGCCATTAGCGGTCCCCAGGCAACTCCATGCTCGCCGAAGAAGTTGTACAGCCCGATCGACAGCGTGTAGTTCTCCTGGGTGTTCAAGTAGATGAGCGGCAGCAGGAAGTCGGTCCAGGTCGCGACGAACTGAAAGATCGCCACGGTTGCGATCGCCGGCTTGGCCTGCGGCAGGATCAGCCGCCAGTAGATCCGGAACTCCGACGCGCCGTCCAACAGACCGGCCTCTCGGAGCGAGTCCGGGACTCCGGTGAAGAACTGCCGGAGCAGGAAGATGTAAAACGGTGAGCCGAAGAAGGCTGGGATGATCAACGGCCAGAGGGTGCCGACGGCGCCGACCCGGTCCCAGAGCAGATAGAGCGGGATGAAGGTGACCTGTGCCGGCAACATCATGGTGGCCAGGATGGTGCCGAAGACGACGTTGCGTCCTGGCCAGCGCAGCTTGGCCAGTGCGTACGCGACCAGTGGGCAGGAGATCAACGTGCCCAGTACGTTCAAGATCACCAACAGTGCGGTGTTCGCCAGGTAGCGGAAGAACGGCATCGCGTTCACGGCTTCGGAGAAGTTGCTCAGCACCCAGCGGTGCGGCAGCAGCTTCGGCGGCACGCTGAAGATGTCTGCCGGTGTCTTGAACGCGGTAGTGATCATCACCGCGAACGGCACCAGGAAGGCCAGGCAGATCAAGATCAGGATCAGGTGGTGGGTCAGTCGCCGACCGAGGTACCGTCGGCGCGGCCTTGTTGATCTTGGTGCCGGCTTGTCGATGGTCCGACCGGTGGCTTCGACCGTACTACTCACTGCCATAGTGCACCCATCGCTTCGAACTGAACAAGATCAACAAAGTGAGCAGGCCGATGAACATGAAGAGGATCCACGCCATCGCCGCGGCCTCGCCCATCTTCAAGAACACGAACGCGTTCTGGAACAAGTACATGGTGTAGGTGAGCAAGGAATCTCCGGGACCGCCGTTCGCGGCATTGCCGCGACTCTGCGTCAGCAGGAAGGTCGGAGCGAAGATCTGGACGGCCGCGATCACGCCCATGATCAACTGGAACAAGGTCACCGGCGTCAGCGCCGGCCAGGTCACATGCCAGAACCGCTGCCAGCCGTTCGCGCCGTCGACAGCGGCGGCCTCGTACAACTGTTGGGGCACCTGCTGCAACGCGGCCAGGTAGATCACCGCCGTGCCGCCGATCCCCCACAGGGTGATGATGATCACCGCAGGCTTGGTCCAGACCGGATCCGACAGCCAGTTCGGGCCGGTCAGTCCGAGATGGCCGAGCATCTGGTTGAGATAGCCGTACTGGGCATTGAAGACCCAGCGCCACAGGTACGTGGCGGTCACCACCGGGACGATCGCCGGAAGATAGACGATCGCACGATAGAGAGGCTGACCACGAACCGGAAAGTTGAGAGCCAGTGCAACCAGCATGCCCAGAGCCAGTCCGAGCGGCACCCCGATCACCGTCAGGTAGGCGGTGTTGATGATCGAACGAACAAACTTCGGATCGCTGAACAAACTGAGGTAGTTGTCCAGACCGACCCACTTCGGCGACTGGAACAGGTTGAACTCGGTGAAGCTGTAGTACAACGAGACCAGAATCGGACCTGCCATGAAGATTACGAACCCGATCACCCACGGACTCGCGAACCCCAGCCCCACCCACGAACGGCGGCGACGACCGTGGGCGACCACCTCAGCCATAGCTCTTGGCCGCCGTGGCGACCTGCGCGTAGGCAGCAGCGGGCGTCTTCACCAGCCGAGTGATCTGATCATCGGCGGTACCGAGATCCGAGGTGTACTGGGAGAAGCTCGGCTCGCTTGGGATCGAGGACGCGTTCTTGTCACCAAGCAGCTTCAAGAAGACGTCGAAGTTCGGGATGTCGGCATACGCCTGGTCGCCGAGCAGAGACTTACGCGCCGGCAGGTTCGACAGCGCCACCGTGAAGGTGCGCATCGCATCCTTGGAGACCAGGTACTTCAAGAACTCCCAAGCCTGGTCCGGGTGCTGGCTGTTGCTCGGGATGAAGAACGTGCCCGGGTTGACCAGGTTGGTGTTCGCCTGGTCCTGCTGACCGTCCGGGTACGGGACCGGGACTACACCCCAGTTCAGCTTCGGCGCGAACTGCTTGATGAAGGCGGGCTGCCACTCGCCGTCGATGACCATCGCGAGTTTGCCCTGGTAGAAAGGATTCTGTGGTGATTGGTAGTCGCCGAAGCCGGATACGAAGCGATCGATCTGCTTGACGCCGTACTTCTTGATCACGTTGTTGACGTAGAAATCGGCCCCATCGATGTTGCCCTGATCGGTGGGCGAGGGCTTGCCGTCGGTGTACCACTGACCGCCGTAGACCGCGCCCATCAGCCTGTAGTCGATGCCTGCACCACTCGTGCCGCCTAGTCCGAGCTGGGTGATCTGGCCACCGCTGGTCTTGGTGAGTTTGCCGATCGCCTCGGCCCACTCACTCATCGTCGTTGGAGGCTTGGCGATGCCCACCTTGTCAAACAGGTCCTTGTTGTACAGCAGCGCACTGTTGTTCACCGCGATCGGCAACTGGTAGATCTGACCCTGGTAACGGCACTGGGTAATCGCCGACGGGACGAAGTCGTCGATGTCGAAATTGTCCTTCTTGATGTACTCGTCGAGCGATTTGATCACGCCCTTGGACGCCCAGGCCCCGGTCACCGTGCCGAAGTTGTCCGAGACGTCGAAGGAACCCTTGCTCCCGGTCATAGCGGCGAGCTGGGCTTGCTGATCAGGATTCGACACGCCCTTGACGACGATGTACGACTGACTGGCGTTGAACTTCGCGATCACCGTCTCCAGAGCCTTGGCTTCCTCGCCCGTCCAGAGATAGGAGAACCGGATCGTTGTCTTTCCCCCGGATGAGCCCGAACTCTTCGAGCAGGAGGAAAGCAGGCCGAGGCCTGCAGTCGTAGCGACACCGGAGCCGATGAATCTGCGCCGGGAGAGTTGAGTTGGTCCTGACATCGGAACCTCCGCTGGTTCGGTGTGGTTGTCCGAAAGTCTGGATCCCGACCACATCGCAAGTCAAGGATTGGACTGCACCTATTTTGCACGATCCATCCACCGTGGACCTGCGCTGCCCGTTACGGATCCCTACTCTGCCGTCCAACAAGGGTTCTTTGCGACACTCGGCCGCCGCCGCGAACACGTGGTGCCTCGAATGGTTATGACCAATCTATTGCCATCACGACTCACTATCGGTAACGTCGCCGCCTGGATCGACGACTTTCTGTCAGGCCTCGCTCAACGAGGAGAAGATGTGCCCCCTTCAGCCGACGACGTTTCGCACTGACAGCTCTCGGCGCCACCGCTGCGCTTTCGGCCACCGGAACTGCCCAGGCTGCCGCGACGCCGAACCGATCTCCATCAGGCGCTGCGCATGGCCCAGGTAGCGCCCGCACCAAATCCGTGGCCCGACTGGCGATCGACAGATTTGCCGACAACCCACAGCTGTGGTCGCCCTGGTCGGAAGACGGCGCCATGCCAGATCTGCAGCTCGGTCACGAGCTACAGATCACCTGGCGACGTGGGGCCGCGGTGGTCGGTGCAGAGCGAACGGTCATCGGCGAGGACTGGAGCGGCTACCGCTCCGTCGAAGTGACGGTCCCTGCAGCAGAGCTCGGCAGCGGCACCAGGCTCCGCTTCATCGGGGCCGACGGATCGGATCGAGCGATAACGCTCCGTCCGGACGGCCGAACCAGGCCGGTCGGATCGGGCCGACTAGCCGTCACGGTCGGTCTCGAGCCGATCGGCGCACCGCTGTTGTCCCGGATCGCGAAGCTCCGGATCGAGCATCGACCACGGAACGGGCGAGCCGGCACCCTTCGGGTCGGCGCGTTGTCGCTCACCCAGTCGTGTGGGTTCCTCGGTCCGAGCACCTTCCTGGACCCGGCGCTGTCGACGTACGATTACCCCGACCGGAGATGGTCCACGATCGCGGCTCGGATACGCGACCAGGGCTTCACCGCGATTCACCTGATCATCCTGGACTTCGACAAGGACTACACCGAGATCGTCGACGCCCTGCACGCTCTGGGACTGCAGGTCTCCTTGACGATTTTTCCGACCACCAATGTCGATGCCTACAACCAGCATCCCAACTGGCGGCAAGTTTCGCTGGGCGGAGACGGTGCGTACAGCTGGCGGGTCTACCTATCCCCGACCAATAACGACTTCGTGTCCTGGCTGCATCGGCAGGTTTCCGCGCTTATGTCCCGCTATGCGTTCGACGGACTGACCCTGGACGAGCCGTGGTACGAGGTCTGGGGCGGGCCCTATCGAGACAATCCGGAGCATGCACACTACATGGACGTCAGAGAGAGCGCCCGGGACGCTTTCCGACGTCAACATGGATTCGACCCGCTGACCAAGATCTTCAGCAAGGACGATGAAGGCGTCTACTACCTCACCCCCGAGATGAAGGACTCGGCGGAATACCAACAGTGGGTCCAGTTCCGGATCGCCACCATCAACAACTTCATGCGAGGGATCGCAGATGCCGCTCGTGCGGTGCGTTCGATCGACGTCTTCCTCACCTACGTCGCGGATGTCCGGGTGCCCGGCGGCGCCGGAAAGTCGCCCGAATACCAGGCCCAGGACATCCCCGCCATGCAGAACGTGGTGCCACCGCAGGGGATGATCATCGAGACGGCATGGCAGGACTGGCTACAGCCCGATCTCGATCCGAGCTACGTGCTCGACTACACCAAGGCCTACGTCCCGCAATTGGAACCTGGAGTCCTCGGTCTGGGACAACCCGACATCGGCTCGGTAGTTCAGCGAGACATGGCCTGGGTGAAGGAGTTCTCCGCGGACTGCTGGACCGGGGGCTTCGGTGGCTACGTGATCTACGAATGGAGCATCGGCAAGTGGCCTACCGGCGGACCGCCATTGGACTACGGGTCCTGAAACATCTGCGGCGATCATCGCAGCACCCGGTACCCAACCGTCGGGTTTGAAGGTGGGCACCCATCACGACCTACCCGGCAATCTGGGGAGCGCGGCACACCCCTCCCGTTCACAACGACCGGCCGCTCCGTAGACCGCTTGCCAGAACCCACGTCGGCTGCAAGCCGATGAGTTGGGACTACAGCTCCGTGCTGACCGCGTCTCCAGGAAGGCGACTTCTACCCACGTCGTATTGGACTGCGCGCAGCCGATCGTCGCCTGCCATCAGGACGAAACAGTCCACGGGCCCAGAATGATCATGATCGCGGACGAGCTTGATCAGCAGTTCGTTCCAGCCCCGGCGCAGGTTAACGGATCGCATCGGCCCGGACGATGCGTTCAGGCTGGGCCGGACCGGCCGGCCGGATTCCACAGTCGCGATCGGAGTGTTGTTCAGCCAGACCCGGTTGGCGACCGATGCATCGACACCGAGGCGGACACTGCGGTCGTCGGGAGACTCAAGATAGGTCTGGATGTAGAGGACGCCTGGCTCTTTGAGCAGGTCACCAACCTCGGCGTCGTTCCCTTCAACCGACCGCTGCACCCAACCTCCCAGCCGGCCGCCGTCTGCGACTCGTTCAGGCGGCAATTCTCCCGCCAACGCTGCGTCCACCGGTCCGTCCAGTAGGTACGGTCCGCTGACTCGCTGCGCGACAGCCCCGACAAGCACGAACGGGATCGGCGCAGGTGCGGGACGGCCTTCCACCGATAGGTCGAGCCGGAGTCGATTGCTGTTGTTGATCAGGGCCCGCGGCACCGCCGGGAGCCTCCAGTTGACCTTGAACGCAGCGCCAGGCTGCAGCGTGACCTGCTGCGGAGCAACGGGTGGCCAGCCTGTCGGCAGGGCGAGTTCAGCGGTGATCTCGAGCGCCTCCTCCCGTCGGTTGGTCAACTCGGTGGTCACGGTTCGTGGCTCGTCACTGCGTACGACCGGACTGCCGTGATAGTCGATGGTTACGCTGACCATCGGTCCGGTGACGGTCACGACGCTGTTGCTGGACGCCAGCTCGGCGGCGAAGTCCGGGTCGGCGAAGAGGTCCGGCTCGGTCAGCTCCAACAGGCCCGCGGGGTTCAGCAACCCGTGGTGGCGGAGGACTCGGTCTGCTACCAACCGGATTCGGGCAACCAGTTCGTCCAGAGTCTGCGGCACCGGGCGCAGACCATCAGACAGATGCTTCACGCCACCCCAGGACTCGTTGGTGGCGATCGTGTCGCCGAGGGGCTCGACCCACCTCGCGGGCAACCGGCTGCTGCCGTGAAGGATGCCGAGATAGCTGCCGATCGCCGCGCCGGATGAGTCGGTGTCGTATCCGCAATTCACGGTCTTGCACATGCCGTCTCCGAAGTCGGTGCCGTACAGGAGCCCGATCACTTGGAAGCCGAGGTTGATCGGCGAGTACTGCGCCACATAGTGCGGGGTCGCCTGGCGTACTGCTTCTCGGGCAGCCTTCCAGTCCAGACCTGCACGATGGGCATCGAGGACAGCCCGGACCGCACGTGCCGACGCACTGTCGGCAGGTATGTAGGACAGTCCGATGTTGATCAAGGTCACGGGATCCTGCACCACAAACGCTGACGATTCCACGGCTGCGTTGAACACCTCGCCGTTGACGCCCTCGCCGCCTGCGTGGTCGCAGATAGCATCCTGGATCGCCAGCCTGGCGGCCACGCGTGGCGCGCCCGGAGCGATGCAGGCCCAGATCTCCGAGCGGATCGGTGAGCCCATGCAGTCGACGAACCAGTTGTTGTGGCTGCCACTGATCGGCGGTTCCAGCCCGAGCCGCAGGTTGCCCTTGCTCAGGCCGTACTCGTCGAAGTTGTAGCCGATGTGGTCGAGCCAGTAGCCCGTCATGTCGCGGGCTGTGAGCCCTGGGCCGACCTCCTCGGCAGCCTTCAGCCAAGCCAATTGCATCTCAAGATCATCATTGGGTAGTCCGCCCTCGGCCAGTTCTGGATACCACCAGACGTCGAACGGTTCGTCCTCGCCGAATGCCTTCTCCAGTGGCGTCCCGAGGGTTCCTCCGGCGTTCTTGCCCTGCCAGCAGCCGTAGACGCGGTCGTAGTAGTCCTGGCCCTGCAGGTCGAGCGTCAAGCGTGTTGACGGCAGGGTTGTGTTGTCCGCGCGATCGGCACGCAGGTCGGTCATGGGGTTATCCCTTCACTCCGGTGATGACGACGCCCTGCACGAACCAGCGCTGGGCGATGAAGAAGAGGACGACGCAGGGTGCCATGGCCACCGTCGCGGCGGCCATCATGCTGGCGAAGTCCTGTGACTTTTCCCCGGCGAAGTTCATGATCCCCAGCGAGATCGGGAACTTGTCCTGGGATGAGAGGTAGATCAGTGGGCCGAGGAACTCGTTCCAGTAGAACAGGAAGGCGAACAGGGCGACGATGATCAATGCCGGTTTCGCGAGCGGCAAAACGATCGTCACGAAGCACCTGAGCGTGCCCGCCCCGTCGACCTTCGCAGCGTCTTCCAGCTCTCTGGGTATGGAGAGGAAGAACTGGCGGAGCAGGAACGTGTTGAACGGTGTTGCGAACAGCGCCGGTACGAGGATCGGTAGATAGGTGTCGAGCCAACCGAGCAGTCCGAACATCACGTAGGACGGGATCACCGTGGCCCAGGCCGGAACCATGATCGTTGCCAGCATGACGAAGAACATCGCGTCTCGGCCGGGGAACCTCAGTCGAGCGAAGGCGTACGCGGCGAAGGAGCTGCCGACCAGGGAGAACGTGACGCCAAGAACCGTGATCAGAATCGTGTTGAGGATGTAGCGCAGGAACGATCCGTCGGCAAACAGGTCTGCGTAGGTGTGCCATTGCGGATGCTTCGGTATCCACTTGATGGGGTAGGCATAGATCTCATCGGGAGTCTTCAGGCTGGTCGACAACATCCACGCGAACGGAAGGAGGAACGTTGCTGCGCCGACGAGCAGTAGTGCGTACGAACCGCCCTTGCGTGCCCGATCGGCCGCGCCGTTGACACCCCGGTAGGTCTTCTCTTCCGCTTGGTAGCCGCTCATCGGCTCTCTCCCGCGTAGTAGACCCAGGCGCGCGAGGTCTTGAAGATCACGGCGGTGACCAAGACGATGATCACGAACAAGACCACGGACAGGGCCGACGCATACCCCAACCTGAGTTCGACGAATGCTCTGTTGTAGATGTTCAGCGCGTAGAAGTAGCTTCCGTAGTCGGGTCCGCCACCGGTCATCACATAAGCCTGTGTGAAAATCTGGAATGTCGCGATCAGTCCGAGAACCAGCTGGAAGAAGATGACCGGCGACATCATCGGCAGAGTGACGTGACGCAGGGTTGACCACCAGCCAGCACCGTCGATTCGCGATACTTCGTACAGCTCGGTCGGAATTCCCTGTAGTCCGCCGAGATAGATGATTACCGATGAACCGACGCCCCACAGCTGCATGATCGCCAGCGCGGGCAGTACCCAATGAGGGTCCTGCAACCAGGGAACCGGCGGGACACCGAAGAGCCCCATGAGGCCGTTCAGGATGCCGTAGTCACGATGGAAGACGAAGTTCCACAAGATGGCAACCGCGACTCCGGACAGCACCGACGGCAGGTAGTAGATCGTCCGGAAGACCCGGACTCCGATGAGCTTCTGGTTCATCAGCATGGCCATGCCCAGCCCGATCACCAGACTCGCCGGCAGATACAGCAGTGCGAAGATTCCGGTCACCTTGAGGGACTGCCAGAAGAGCGGGTCGGCAGTGAAGATCTCAACGAAGTTCCTGCCTCCGACGAACCTCGGCAGCCCCCGCCCCTGCCAGTCGGTGAAAGCAAGGTAGATCGCGCCGACGATGGGGCCCAGGGTGAACACCAGGAAGCCGATGAACCACGCCTGGACCCACAACAGTCCCGTCAGCGCTTCTCGTCGGGCCATCGAGGATCGGCGCTTGCGCCGCCCCTTCGGCGCCGGGGCGACGTCGCCGCTGCTCGGACGGTCAGTAACGCTGAGCTGCGACATTGGTCTGGTCCTGCGTCTTCTTTAGAATGGTCGCCGGCTTCCCCTTCACTCCGAGCGTCGCGATCTGCGTGTTCCATGCCTGCTCGAACTCGGACCAGAACTTCGGGTAGGCCCAGTTGACAGCGTCTTCGGACATCTGCTGGCTGAAGATCGTTGCCGAGGTCGGCGGCTCCTTGCCGCTGCTGACGACCTCGTTCCAGCGCTTCGCCGAGGACTGACGGCCTGGGATGCTTCGGGTCACATCGGCGATGAGAGCGTTGGTGGATTCCTCGCTGGTGATGAACTTGAGGAATGTCCATGCCGCCTCCTGGTTCTTCGATGCCTTGGCAATGCTCCAGGCCCCTCCCGCGGTCGAGACGGCGCGTTTGCCAGTCGATCCCATGGGGAGTCGGACGACGTCCCACTCGAACTTGTCGGCGATCCCAGCTCTGGTCTGCAGCGTTGCCCAGGATCCGTTGACGTTGAACGGCGCCAGTTGCGAGGCGAAGACGTCCACTCCGGCCGGCGTCGCGCCGGTGGCCGGCAGGACACCGGCTGCCATCTGCTCGTCCCATCCAGTCATCACCGCGAGATTGGTCGGATTGTTGATCACGCTCTTGGTCAGGTCTTCGCTGAAGGTGTCACCGCCGTAAGCGCGGAACACTCCCATCGAGAACCAGTCTGTGGTGGTCCACCCGACACCCCAGCGCTTCTGACGCGAGCCGGACTTCTGGACGAAGGGTTTGCCGAGTTCGAACAGGTCCTCCCATGTCCAGTCGTCAGTCGGCATCGAGACGCCTTGCTTGTCCAGCATCGTCTTGTTGACGTAGATGGCGAAGTTGGAGAAGTCGTACGGCAATGCGTACATCGTGTCCCCGACCGAAAGTTGTGCAACCTCGGCGGGCCAGAAGTCGTCCGGCCTGACCTCGTCCTTGTCCTTCTCGATCAGTTCCTTGAGTGGCTGGATCCACTGACGCGCGACGAACGGCGCGATGTCGAAGCTTCGGGTGTAGAAGACATCGGCCAGGCTCCCGGCGACCGCAGCGGTGTTGATCTTGGTGTAGTACTGCTTGCCCTCGGCGATGTTGAGCAGCTTGACCTCGATGTCGGGATGGACCTTGTTGAACGCCTTGATGCGTTCCTTGAACAGCTTTGTGTCTTCCTCGGTGTGGTTGGTCCACCACTGAATGGTGCCGGCACCGGTCCCGGCCTGACCGGATTGCTCCGATCCCGGCAGTCCTTTGCCGCCACTGCAGCCGCCCAGCATCCCAGCGGCGGCTGCACCGATGCCGGCACCGAGAAGGGCCCGCCGGCTGAGCACGTTGTTGTTGTTCATTGCCACTCCTGGCAACGGATCGATGTGGACATGTGAACTCCTCGCTTCCTCGCGATCAGCGCATGACCGGCGCGCCAGTCGACGCGCGAATCACGAGCTTGGGGGTCAACGTCACGGTTGTCGGCTCCTGTATGCCGGCCCCCAATTGTTGAATGATCATGTCGACGGCTCGACGTCCGAGCTCGTCTTTGGGTTGTGCCATCGTGGTCAGCGGCGGCACCGAGTGCGCGGCGAGGTCGACGTCGTCGAACCCGACGACCGACAGGTGCTCCGGCACGCGCAGACCGCTCTGGTAGGCGCGTTGCAGCACCGCCAATGCGGTTGCATCGTTGAAGCCGAAGATCGCCGTTGGTGCGTTCTTGCCCGTCAGCAGCGCTTCGGCCAGATCCCACACCGCTGACTGGTCCGATGAGCCGATCCCGATCAAATCTTGATCCAGCCCGATGCCCGCAGCCCTCAGGCCGGACTTGTACCCGCGATACCGGCCGCTGCTCCGATCGCTTCCCAAGAAGCCAATTCGGGTGTGCCCGAGCTCGACAAGGTGATCCACAATCTGCCGTGCACCTGTCGTGGTGTCGACCGTGGCCAGATCGATCACCTGCGGCTTGGTCCGGAGCCCGATGCCGACGACCGGAGTGCCGCCCGCTCGCAGCTCTGCAAGCCGGTGAATGAGTTGCTCCGAGGCCGGCGGCGTGATCACGATTCCATCGACGCCGTGGCTTTGCAGCTGGTCGATGGCCTCCATCGCCCGATCCGGCAACCCCATCGTGTGCGCCAGGAACACCACGTAGCCGACCTCGCGAGCTCGCTCTTGGATGGCGACCGCCAACTCCGCAGTGAACGGGTTACGCAAATCTGACACGACGAATCCGAACATGCCGCTCTTCCGAGACCGCAGGCTGGACGCCGCGCTGCTGCGGACATAGCCCAGTTCCTCGATTGCCTTGCTAATGCGAGCGCGTGACGCCTGGCCGACGTAGCCGTTGCCCGTCAGAAACCGTGACACCGTTCCGACGGACACCCGGGCGCGGGCTGCCACGTCGTACGCCGTCACCTGATCGGTCATCGCATCGCCTTTGATTGTGTTACCGATTACACATGTAACCGATAACACAGTAAGAGAGCGTGTCGCCAGGTGTCAAGGGGTCTCTCTCGGCCGTGGGGCACGGCGATGCATCCGCTCGCACGGTGAGTCGCGACCCCGCCGCGGATGAGCGAGGGTGCTGTGCGATAGCTCAGGCCCCGACCACGACGCGACGGAACCTCTCGGCGTAGGCGGCTGCGAGGTAGCGACCGGCGTCGTGCATCGGCGGTGCGACCCGCTGATCAAAGAGCCAGGATCGGTCGCCGTTGGCCTCGCCGTTCTGGCTCTGGTGGCACCAAATCGCATCCATCTTCGTCTCCACGACATCGCTGACGTCGATGTAGCAGTCGGCGTCCGCCATCGCCGGATACCAAATCTCGCGCACGGCATGGGCCGCCAAACCCTCGGACGTTAGTTCCGGATGGATCCGAGGCATCAGCGCCTCAGGATAGGCGGCCTGAAGGGTTGCCTCTCCCACCGCCAGATGATCACCGTGGGCCCAGTCGATCGACGCGTCTGGATTGCGGTAGGGAGTCCAGGTCAGGATCAGATCCGGTCTGGTGCGCCTGATCTCCCGGACGATGTCGCGCTTGAGGTCGACACTGACCTGGAGTTCGTCGTTGTGGTAGTCCAGGAACGTGACGTTACGGACGCCCAGCACCTTGGCGGCGGCACGCTGTTCCTCGGCGCGGGTCGCGGCGAGTTCCCCGTCGGTGACCGACAGGTCGACTCCTCCACTGGCACCGTCCGTGACGATCAGGTAGTCGATCGCGGCCCCGGCGTCGGCGAGACGGGCTACGGTGCCACCGAACGTCCACTCGGCATCGTCGCAGTGTGCCACGACAACCAGGACGCGTGTGATCTCGTTCAGCAGCATCTGTTCCCCTTCGACAGTTGTCGGTTCTGGGCTATTGACTGGCCCTGGCGGCCACGTCTAGCGTTATCCAAGTCGATTTGCATCCTCGATGCAAGAGTCAACGGTGACCGACCAGAGGAACATGATCATGATCAACAAAGGCTTCGACCGCGGGCGCGATTCACTCGCCGTGGTGTTCTTGCCGGTACCGCAGGATTGATCGCGGCCGGAGCCGTCGCACCGCCAGCCTCCGCCCATCAACCGGCCGGCGAGCGACCTCGGGCGTTGTGGCAGGACGCGTGGCACCGCGGCATCGTCTACGGCGGATCGATCTCCACCTGGATGTACGCAGACGACGATGCGTACGCAGCTCTGTTCCGCCAGGAAGTGGCGATGTTGTGGCCCGAGGACGACTTCCTCTGGTATCACCTTCGGCCGTCACCGACCTCGAGCCTGGACTTCACCTACCCGGACATGATCGTTGAGTTCGCCGAGGCCAATCGGCAGCTGATCATCGGCGCGCCCGGACTTGTCTGGGACGAGGGGTTCGGCGACGGCTGGAGCGACGACGATCTTTGGGGGATGTCTCAAGAACGGGCCAGCAAGGTGTTGTTTTCCACCGTGCGGGCCATGGTACGACGCTACCGCGGACGGGTCGCCGGATGGATCGTTTGTAACGAGGTCACCGATCCGGAGGGCAACCACGGCTTGCGAACCGACGTTCCTTGGTACAACACCATCGGGCCGGGCTACGTGTCCGAGGCGTTCTACCAGTCGCACGAGCAGGACCCGCGGGCGTTGTTGATCTTGAACGAGTTCGGCCTGGACACGGTCAATCAGTACGGCGACGAGCCGGTTCCGCGCCAGCGTGCGTTGCTGGAGGTGATCGATTCGTTGCTGGGTGCCGATGTGCCCCTTCACGCGCTCGGAATCGAGGCGCATCTGCTGGCAACAGATTTCGCTGAACGCTTCCACCGTCGCGAATTCCGGGGGTTCCTGCGTGAGGTCGCCGATCGCGGTCTGAAGATCCTCATCACGGAGATGGACGTGATCGACGACGGCCTGCCGGCCGCTGTTGGTCCACGCGATCGCGGGGTCGCTGACGTGTATCGCCGCTATCTCGACACCGTGTTGGAGGAGGAGGCCGTGATTTCCGTCATCCAGTACGGACTGTCGGACCGTTGGACCGAGGAGAACGAGGACAATCCCCGGCCGGACGGTGCCGACCGCCGACCCTGCCCGTACGACACGGACCTGAAGCCGAAGCCGGCCTATCGCGCGATATCCGGCGCACTCAGCCGGGCGCCCCGACGCCGCCCGTACTGGATGCCGCCACGTGCACGGCTACCGCACCACGGCCAACGTTGACGGCCGGCGATCACCGGTATCGGACCAGCCGATTGATCAATTCGGGCTGTGCCTGCTGGAGCCGTTGCGGAGGAAGGTCCAAAGCGACGGCTTCCAGGTCGTCTACGACCATCCGGCCGATCTCCCATAGCGCTTCCTGGATCGACCCGGCCCGGTGCGCGGACAGCACCGTGCCCGGCGCGGACCGTATCGGATGATCGGCCGGGAGCGGCTCGGCGGGAAAGACGTCGATTCCGGCCCGGAATCGACGCGCCATCAACAGTTCGGTCAGCGCGTCGAAGTCCACCACGTGCGCCCGACTGATCAGGATCAGCACCGAGTTGCTGTCGATCTGCTCGAGCATCTCGCGAGACAGCAGTGCGCCGTTTTCCATCGTCGGCGACGCCAGGACGAAGATCACCCGAGAACTGCTCAGCAGCTCGGGCAACGCGACCGGAGAGACTCCCTGGCTGCGCAGGTAACCATCGGCCAGCCACGGGTCATAGACCGAGATCGGGCATCCGAACGGCCTCAAGAGTTCACGCAGGTTGCGGGCGATGCTGCCGTACCCGATCAGGCCGACCGGCTGATCGAAGAGCTGAAACGTGCCCGTGTTGCCGGCATGCAGCCATTTCTCGGTCCCCGCCCTCAGGGCTGAATCGCCGTCGACGACCTGGCGGCTCACGGCGAGGGCGAGCGCCAACGCCATTTCGGCGACCTGTGGACCGAAGGCAGGGGCTGCCGAGAGCACGCGAGTGCCCTGGGTGAAACAGGCTCGGTAGTCGAGATCGGCCGGAAACGCGCCCGAGACGTCGAGTATGGCGCGCACGTTGGTCGGCACCGGGCCGTATCGCCAACCCGAACACACCACTGCGCGAGCATCGGCCAGCGCTTCGCGCGCGAGCTCGACGGGCATCGGCTCGTCCCTGCCCCACACCACGTCGACGACTTCGGTGAGCCGCTGCCGATCAGCAGTCGAAAAGATCTCGCCCATGCTGCGAAAGTGCGGATCGATGACGACAGCAGGCTTGCTCATAAACTGGTCTCCTGTTCAGGTTGGCGGAAGCGGGACCCCACGGACGCCGACGTCGATCTCGGTCAGGTGCCATCGGCCGTGATTGGCGGCGATCAGGCTCTCTTTGGCGAAGGCGATGTTTGTCGGATGGGCCAGGATGTGCGCGCTGACGTCCTCGGCGACGACGGTCACGGTGCCCGACGGGTCGATGCGCAGAATCCTGCTGGGCTGGTAGCAACCGACGAAGACCGAGCCGTCGGCTGCGACGGCCAGGCCGTCTGGGTAGTCCCCAGGCAGCTCGGCCAGTACCCTGCGGCCTCCTGCCGAGCCGTCGGGACGGATCTCAATGGCCGACACACGCTGGCCGAAGGTCTCTGCCACATAAATCCACGAGCCGTCCGCACTCAGGGCCAGTCCGTTCGCGAAGTCGAACGGGCCGGCGTGCCAGAGCTCACCGTCACCGTCTGGGTCGAAGCGCAGGATGCCAGGCCCTGGCTGGCGCATTGCCCAGCTGTCCGACACGTAGAGCCTGCCGGCGGCATCGAAGGCGGGATAGTTCGGAATGCGGAGGGTGTGTCCCGGGACGCCGCTGGCGAAGGGCATAACCGATCCGGAGCGTGGGTCCAGCCGATAGACCGCGGCGTGGGCCAGGTCGCAGACGAACAGGTCACCGCTCGGCCCGAAGGCGAGACCGAGGCAGAACCCTCCGGTGCTGGCTACCAGCTCGCGCCGACAGCCGTCCGGCGCGATGCGGTAGATCTGGCCGGTCTCTCCACCGCACCAGACGTTGCCGTCGCGATCGATCGCCACGCCTTCGGGATGTGCCAGGCGTGGTTCGGTGATCATCCCGTCGCAGAAGATCCGCACGGATCTCATCTCCCCACGAATCGTGGTTCACGCTTGTTGAGGAAGGCGTTGATTCCTTCCGCGGCATCGGCCGTGCCGAACAGGCGCGACAGCGCCTGTTGTTCGATCGTCAGCCCGTCCTCGAGGCCGCCTTCCAATCCAGTGCGCAGCACGTGTTTGGCCTCGGCGACGGCCATCGGTGGCCGACCGGCGATCTCCTCGGCCAACTCGATCGCGCGGTCCATCAGCTCACCGGCGGGATGAACCCTGGACACCACGCCGCTCGCGCGGAGTTCGTCGGCGTCGATGAATCGGCCGGTCAGCACCGCCTCGGTGGCGAACCGAATCCCAGCGGCGCGGGCGAGCCTCTGGGTGCCGCCGCCTCCGGGTAGCAGGCCGAGCTTGATCTCCGGCAGGCCGAAGCGCGCCCGTTCAGCGGCGACCACGAGGTCGCAGCACAACGCCACCTCGAACCCGCCGCCCAGTGCGTACCCGTTGACCGCGGCGATGGTGATCTGCGGCAGCGACTCCAGCGTGCTGAACACTCGCCTACTGAGTCGCTGATAGGAGTCGAATTCGTCGGAACTGACGGCGTGATACTCCCCGATGTCTGCGCCGGCGATGAACCCTTTCCCCGTGCCGGTGAGCAGCAACACCCGTACCGCGGGATCATCGCGCAGCGCCTCGAAGTAGCTGCCGATCGACTCGACGAGACTGCGTGACAACGCGCCGAGGGCCTCCTCGCGCTCGATCCGCAGGATCGCGACTTCGTCTCGGCGATCCTCGATCAGATGCTCATGCAACCGCCTCATAGCGCTCCCGCTCGCCGGAGCTCGTCCAGTTCGGTGTCGTCCAGTACCGCGGCGAGGACTTCATGGGTGTGCTCGCCGACCGCAGGTGGCCTGCGGCGTTGTGTCCAGGGGGTCTCGGACAGGGTGATCGGGCACCCGACCAAGCGCAGGGTCCTGCCGTCGACATCATCGATCTCGACGACCAGTTCCGAGTCGTCGGCGACCAGCTCGTCCATCGCTTCCTTCATCGTGCGCACCGGAGCTGCCCATAGACCGGCGTCCAGCAGGGCTGTCAGCCATTCGTCGCTGCCGCGTTCCTTGCTGCGGTGTTCGATCCGCCGTTTGATCGCGTCGCGATCGTCCCAAGGGTCCAGATCGGCGAGTACTTGATCGTCAAACACCCGGGCGACGGCGGCCAGGTCGCCCATCGCGATCGCGATCCAGCCGTCCACCGTCGGGTAGATGCCGAACGGTGCCGACAGCCACGGCTGTGCAACGCCGGCCTCGGACCGTTCGAAATCGAGGCCCAGGTTCGTCATCGCCGACAGCTCCTGGCAAAGGATGGCCATGGTGGCGTGGTAGAGATCGACTTCGACTCGTTGGCCGATACCGTGCCGTTCCCTGGCGAAGAGCGCGGCCAGGATCCCGTTGGACAGTGTGAGGGCGGCGGTCGCGTCGCAGATCGAGGTTCCGGCTGCGGTAGGTGGATCATCAGCGGTCCCGGTGTTGAAGGCGAGCCCGGTGGCTGCCTGGATCAGCAGATCCTGACCGGGGCGATTCATTGCGGCGTACTTGGTGCGTTGTCCCCAGCCGGAGCCGGAGCAGTAGATGATGTCGCGACGTACGGCGCGGAAGTCGTCGTAACCGAGGCCGAGGCGGTCCATCACGCCCGGCCTGAAGTTCTCCACCACGACGTCGCACGTCTGCCCCAGTCGCAGGAGGGCGTCACGAGCTCCTGGTGCCTTGAGGTCGACCGCCACCGAACGCTTGTTTCGGTTCATCGCCAGGAAGGCTGCGGAGTCGCCGTCGAACAACTGGCCTGCAAAGGTGAGTCCGCGTTCCCACTCGCCCTTGTGCGGTCGTTCGATCTTGATCACGTCGGCTCCCAGGTCGGCCAACACCTGGGTGGCGAAGGGACCGAGCATCATCTGGCTGAAGTCGAGCACGCGGATGCCGTCGAGCGCCGCTGGATGTTCGGCCATCAGTCGGCCCGCCCGGTGGGTCCCAGGATGCTCAGGCCACCATCCACCCGCAGGCAGCTGCCGGTGACGAATGAGGCGTCGTCACTGATCAGATATGCGGCTGCGGCGGCGACCTCGCTCGGTCGGCCGAACCGGCCGAGTGCGTGGGAAGCGTTCCAACTCGCGATCAGTGCGTCGGGGTCGGATGCGTGGGCGAAGATCTGCTCGTTCATCGGTGTCATGATCGTTCCCGGGGCCAGGCAGTTCACCCGGACGCCGTCGGCGCCGTATTCCACGGCTGCCTGCTGCGTTAGCGCGATGATGGCGCCTTTGGTGGCCGCATATGCGGCCCATCCGGGCATTCCGACCAGCGCCTGCACGCTGGACAGATTGACAATGCAGCCCTTGCTCTGGATCAGATGCGGCAGGGCGTACTTCATTCCGCGCCAGACGCCGGTCAGGTTCGTGCTGAGTACCCGTTGCCAGTCGTCCTCGGTGGTGTCGGCGACGGTTCCGCCGACGGCGATGCCGGCGTTGTTCACGATGGCGTCGATGCGACCGAATCTTTCTGCGGCCTCACCGACGAATTGCGCCACGTCGGCGCTTTGGGAAACGTCGGCCCGCCATGCGGACCCACCAATTCGATCCGCGACAAGGGTCGCCTTGTCCAGATCGCGGTCGGCCAACCCGACCGTGGCGCCCTCTGTTGCCAGTCGGGTGGCGATCGCCTCACCGATGCCGGCAGCGGCACCGGTGACCAGGCACACTCGGTCGTCCAGTCTCATGCCGACTCCCGGATTCTGAGGTTGCAGGGCAGTGTGGTGATTGTTCGGGGTCCGGTTCGCTCTCCCAGCATGCGCTGCAGCAGCTGCTTTCCCGCTGCCCGGCCGGAGTCGTAGGCGGGGTTGGCGATTGTCGTCAGTGCGGGACGCACCAGCGAGGCGGCGTCGATGTCGTCGAATCCGACCAGTGCGACGTCGTCGGGGATGGACCGGCCGATCTCGGTCAGTGCATCCATCGCGCCGATGGCCATCAAGTCGTTGCCGCAGAACACGGCGTCGATCTTCGGATCGATCTTGATCAACGAGTGCATGGCCTGGCGGCCTCCATCTCTGGTCCATTCGCCGTAAGCGACGAGTTTGCGGGACACGCGCCGCCCAACCGATCGCAGAGCGCTGCGATAGCCACTGATTCGATCGTTGTTGAGATCCTTTGCGCCGGCGATCATGGCGATCCGCTGTGATCCGCGTTCCAACAGATGGCGGGTTGCCTCCCAGGCGCCCTGTTCGCCGTCGGTGATGACCCGATCGACGCTGGGGTGATCGATGCTTTCGCCCATGCAGACGATCGGTACCCCGAGATCGATCACCCGTTGCACCTCCGAGGTAGCCAGGTGGTACGACGTCATCGCAATGCCGTCGACGTGGCGGTCGAGTGCGTCGTCGATGAAATCCTGCTCACGATCGCGAGCACCGTCGGTGTTGCAGATCGTCAGCCGATAGCCCTGGGCATCCAGTTCGTCGGCCAGCCCCCGCGCGAGAACCGTGTAGAACGGGTTGGTCAGATCCGGGATGATCAAGGAAACCGTCATCGATCGGCTGATCCGCAGGCTCCGCGCAATGCTGCTGGGCCGATAGCCGACCTCCCGGACTGCTCGACGCACACGTTCCTGGGTGGACTCGGCGACCGGACGGTTCCCGGAGAGCACATGCGAAACGGTCGTTTCGCTGACCCCGGCGTGTTCGGCGACCTGCTTGATCGTGGCACGCGTGCGGGGGTTGGAGGTCAGTGCCATGCGAACGTCCTATCTCGACATCCGGATGATGCCGTACAAGGGAACCTGGCCCACCAGCAGCCGGTACCGCTCGCCTTCGACAGCCTCCAGGGTCGCTTCGAAGTCACCGTGTGGGCTGACTGCAGCAACCCGTTGGAACCCTTGCGGCAGCGTCACCTCGATCCGCGCCTTCTCGATCACCGGAACGGCATCGGTGACCGGATCGTAGTCGTAACGGATCAGATGGATTGCGGCATCGCCGCCGGGTAACTGGACGATGTTGTACGCCGTGTCGCCCAGCCCGTCGGCGGCGATCTGGGGTTCGAGGACTCGTGTCAGATCGGCTGCCCCGGCCATGTGATCGTACGCCGGATGGTTCGCGATCTCCGGCCGGTCTGCGCACACCTCGGCGGTGGCGATCACCCTCGCCCCACGCTCCAATGCAGCCTGCACCGCAACCGCTTGCCTGTCGGTGAGGTAAGTGCATCCGGGCAGGACGATCGTGGTGTATTGCTCCAGTGCGGTCGCGGTGACGTGGTCGGTGCCAAGTTCGTCGTCCGGGAAGTACACGACGTCGTACACGTGCCCGGCGTCGCTCAACGCCTCCGCGACCGACCAGAACGGGCCACGGTCGGCGACCTGCCGGTTGACCCGATTGTCGCCGGTGTCCCCCATCAGATCCGGCGGGGCTATTCGCCGGAAGGCGCTCCCGGCGCTGAACACCACCGCAAGCCGTGAGTAGGTGGCCGGCGCGAACAGGTCTTCGTGATCGGCCAGGAAGTTGCCCGCCTCAAGGCAGAGTTCATGGGGGGCGTAGAAGGCGTCCTCGATCTCGCTGCCCATCCATGACCCGTACGGCAGGCTCATGTTCACCCCCAGTGCCGCCGCTTCGTAGATCGACAGCCGGAACCGGTCGAATTCGCGACCGGACCGCAGCGCGTTGAGGAGATCGGGAACCACCCCACCGTACGGATTCTCCACGACGACGAGTGGCTTCTCGCCCGCAAATGCTGCCGCGTGCCTATACCAGGCCGGCTGCCGGTAGGTGGTGTTGCGCATCTCGGTGACGATGACATCCACCTTCTCGCGCATCGGGTAGTAGTGCTCGAAGAGGTTGAAGAAGTTGCCGGTGATCTTGATGTCTCGGTTCTTGCTGGCAGCGTAGCTGCGGGCATAGTCGGCCAGCTCGCCGAAGTAGCGGACGATGTTCTGTCGCTGAAACCGCATGTAGGAGTCGAACAGAGGTGTCTGCTCACGATTTGTGGTGAAGTCGTAGCCGCGCGCCAACAACCACTCGCCGTAGTGGAAAGTTTCCAGGTCGGCTCGATCAAGCTCGGCCGGTCGGCTCGGTGCCTGCTGCAGGAATTCGCGGAACCCGGACATACAGGTGTGGCAAAAGCAGCCGCCGTACTGCAGCGAAGTGATCGGGGTCTCCGCCTCGTCGAACTGGATTCCCTGGACCCCGGCGTCGATCTGGGTGCGGATCACACCCTTGAGGTACTCACGCCACACCGGGTTGTTTCGCTCCATCATGATGTTGTAGTGCTCGGAGCCGGGCACCTCGATCCACAGCGCGTGCAGTGGGTCACCGTGGATGTTGCGCTGTGCGCACTCTTCCAGCGGGTCGGTCACCGGTTGGCCGTCGGTGGAACGAATGCCATCCGGGAAATAGGACTCGAACGTCGGCCAGAGCTTCGGGTAACGGTTCTGCCAGAACTCACGCAGTCCCAGCCAGTCCGCCTTGCCGGCGCCTCGGGTCTCGTTCAGCGAGAGCACGACGCTCTCGTCGTCGTTCAGTTCGACCGGGAACTCCCACGCGTGTTCGAAGACCACCCCGAAGACGGTGATGCCCCGCTTCCGGCATTCCTGGATGAACTCTGCGTCGTTGAGAAAGCCGTAGAAGCGAAAGCGTGCGGGAATCGCCCCGTGCGCCTCGTCTTCCAGGTACGGCAGGGAAACGACGCCACCGCCCAGAGCCGACCACACCAGCATCGTTGCCCGGTAGGCGGCAAGATCCTCAACCATCGTCAACCGGCGAGGCGGCAGACTCGGGTGATAACAATGCTGCCGTGGGAACCAGCCGTCGAAGTACACTCCACGTTCCACAACAGTCTCCTATTTCATGCCAGTCATGGAAATGCCGCTGACGAAGTAGCGCTGGAAGATCAGGAAGACGATCAGTACCGGGATCGTAGCGATCACAGACCCAGCCATCAGCAGTGTCCAAGCCGTCTGGTGCGCGCCGACGAACAGAGCCAGCCCCAAGGACAGCGTGTAATGCTGTGGGCTGCTCATGACGATCAACGGCCAGTAGAAGTCGTTCCAGAAGAATCCGAAGGTGAAGATCGCGTTCGCTGCCAGCACCGGCTTGCACAGCGGGAGGACGATCGACCAGAAGATTCGAAACTCCGAGGCCCCTTCGACGCGGGCCGCGTCCAGCAGCTCGTCGGGAATGCTCACCATGAACTGGCGAATCAGGAAGATGCCAAACGCGCTCACCACGGCCGGGACGATCAGGCCGGCATATGAGTCGAGCCAGCCGTGCCCACCTGATCCCAACGCATTGTTGCCGCCGAAGAACGGGATGTGCTTCAAGATCAGGTAGTTGGGGATCGTCGTCATCTGACCGGGGACCAACAGGGTGGCCAGAAACAGTCCGAACAGCCAGGACCGACCCGGGAAGCGCCGCTTCGCGAAGGCGTAGGCCATCAGCGAGTCGAGAAACAGCTGCAGCACCGTCGTGACGACCGCGACGAGTGTGCTGTTGAACAGCCAGGTCCCGATATGGCCGCCCGAACCGAAGAACGACGTGTAGTTCTGGATGGTCGGATTCTTCGGGATCCAGTGGATCGGCCAGCTGAAGATGTCTCCCTCGTGTTGGAATGACGCACTCACCATCCATGCGAACGGCGCCAGGCAGACGATCGCGCCGGCGATCAAGATCACGTACCTGATGATCAGCAGGACGACACCAAGGGCCGAAACCGGTTTGCGTCGATGAGCCGCGCGCGATGCTGAGTGTGGCGACGCCGCCGCTCGACTGAGCATCTGTCCGGTCGATGCCATCACAGATCACCTCCTGACCCTGGCCGGTAGATCCGCAACTGCAGGATCGTGAAGACACCGAGCATCAGCATCAGAAGCACGGACAACGCGGACGCGTATCCCATCTTGAAGAACTGGAACGCGTTCTGGTAGATGAAGTACATGATGGTGTTCGTCCGTCCGACCGGGCCGCCGTTGGTCATGATGTAGATCTGCGTGAACACCTGGAACGAGCCGATGACCGACGTCACCACCAGGAACAGTGTGGTCGGTGCCAGCAGCGGGATGGTGATCCGGAGAAGTTGTTGGACGCTGTTGGCCCCGTCGACCCGGGCTGCTTCGTAGTAGCTTTGCGGGATCGACTGCAGGCCCGCGAGGTAGATGACCATGGCGAATCCAAGGTTCTGCCATACGGACATGATGATGACCGCCGGCATGGCCAGATTCGGATCCGAGAGCCAGCTGATGGGGTGGTGCACCAAACCGATGTTTTGCAAGTAGTAGTTGAGGATGCCGTAATCGCCGTTGTAGATGAATTTCCAGACGATCGAGGAGACCACCATCGGGGTGATGACGGGCAGATAGAAGATCGCACGAAAGATCGCCCTTCCCCAGATCTGCTGGTTCAGCATCAAGGCGATGATCAACCCCGCGGCCATCGTCAGCGGGATGGACCCGATGGTGAAGTAGCCGGTGTTGATCACCGCTTGACCGAGGTCGGGATCGCTCAGCGCGTCCTTGTAGTTCTGCATCCCGACGAACGGCTTGTAGGACTCGATGATCGACCACGAGTGGAAACTCAGGTAGAAGGAGAAGGCCAGAGCGGCCAGGGTGAAGATGGTGAACAGGATCAGCCCCGGCGACAGGAACGCGTACGCGCTCCACTCGCGTCGCATGTCTTGCCTGACCGTCCGTCGGCGCCGAGCCCTGGCCGGCGCCGCGACCTCATGGGTTGCCATCGTTTGACTTACCTCCATCGGTGCACCCCGGTTGCGACGTCACACGGGATCACCTGACCCGTGTTGCCTTGATCATTTGGCCAAGAGTTGGTTCGCGTACTTCGCCGTGTCCTGCATGGCTTCTTGGGCCGTGGCTTTGCCGTAGATGACCTTCGTCAGTTCGTCGTTGAGGTGGTCCTGGATCTGACCCCACTGGGCGCTGTTCTGGGTGATGACCTGGCAGGACATCATCGAGGCGAACGACTTGAGCCACTCCTTGCCCTTGAAGGTCGCCGGGTCATTGAGCAGCGACTTCAGCGGCGGCAGCTCGGTGCTGTCCGGCTGTCCGACGTTCCACGTCTTCAGGCTGTCCGGCCGAGAGAGGTACTGCATCCACAGCCAAGCCGCATCCTTGTTTTTTGACTGGTCGAACATCACGAGACTGTCGCCGGCGACCTGCGTCGCGCACTTCTTGTCCTGCGGGATCATCGCCGTCGCCCACTTGCCCTTGATGTTCGGCGCCTCGCTGATCAGCGATCCGCCGAACCAGGAGCCGGCGATGTACATCGCAACCTGCCCGTGTTCGAAGGCGACCCGGCCGTCGTAGGAGTTCGAGTTCAGGTAGTCCGCCGGAGCGTACTTGGCCAGACCGGTGTAGAACGCGGCGCCTCGAACGGCCTCCGGAGAGTCCATCAGAGCCTTCTTGCCGTCGTTGGACAGCATCTGACCGCCTGCCGACGCCACAAACGGCTGGACGTAATAGCCGGACTCGGGCCCGAAGATCGCAATGCCGCTTCGCTTCTGCGCTGGTTGAGTCAGCTTCTGTGCGTCGGCTTGCAGCTCGTCCCACGTCTTCGGAGGGCCACTGATGCCCGCCTGCTTGAACAAGTCGGTGCGGAAGAACAGACCGGTTGTCTCGTTGTCGAACGGCAGGCCGTACATGGTGCCCTTGTAGATCGAGTTCTCGGTGAAGTTCTTGACGTAGTCATCCTTCTTGATGACACCCCCGCCGGAGATGTACCCGTCCAGACCAACCAGCGCGCCACGCGAAGCGAAGTCGGCGACGCCGGAGCTGTCCATGTACGCCACGTCCGGCGCGGTGCCACCGGCCACCATCGTGACCAGCTTCTGCTGCTCGGAGTCGGAAGGGATGTTGTTGAACTTGACCGTGATGTTCGGATACTCCTGGTGGAACCCGGCGTAGAGCTTCTTCATTGCCGGCTGATCACCCACCCAGGACGCGAACGTGATCGTGACCGGTTTGGTGGGGGCAGACACCTTCTGCGGTGTCGCACTGCCCGAGGTTGGTCCGGTGGGCTTGGTCCCCACCGAGCACGCTGCAAGAGCAGCGCAGGTTGCCACTGCTGCGGCGGCAATCACCAGACGAGACGACTTTGTCACCATCTCAAGACCCCATTCCCGACTTTGGTTGGAGTGCTCGTCCCCAGATCATCCTGGGCCGAGGGGAAAGAACTGCGCAAATCGACTTGCACAACGCTAGGTCAGCCGCCAGCAGCCTGTCAACGGCCCGGTGTCCCCAGATTTACGCGGTCCTTGGCCAATCTGTGGTGCTTCCTCCTTGATCGGCGTCCTTCGATCGCTGTCGAAAGGCCTTCCCAAAACCACGATCCAGGGCTAACGTCCCTCCCGGCATCCAAATCGAATTGGAACGGCAGTCCGGCGGTAGCCGCCGACGCCAGATCAAACGCGGCGCACTGCTGCCCCGCGAGAGGAGCTCCCATGAAACTCGGTGTCATCGGCCTCGGAGAAGTCGCCCAGGTGGTGCATCTGCCGCTGCTGTCGGCGCTAACAGAACTGTTTGAAGTTCACTCAGCATGCGACGTGTCGCCAGAGCTCGTGCGCACAGTCGGTGACCGGTTCGCGATCCCGAACCGCTACGCCAGCAGCTCGGATCTGATCAATGCCGGCGGCATCGATGCGGTCGCCGTGCTCAGCAGTGACGAATACCACGCCGAGGCAGTCATCCAGGCCGTGAAGCAGGGGCTTCACGTCCTCGTGGAGAAGCCGATGTGTCTGTCGCCGCGCGAAGCCGAAGCGATCATCGATGCGCGTGACCGCAGCGGCTGCACGGTGATGGTCGGATACATGCGGCGGTTCGCTCCCGCGTTCCTCGAAGCCAAGGAAATGCTGGCGAGCCTTGGCCGGGTCAACTTTGCCCGAGTGCATGACGTGATCGGACGCAACCAGCTGATCATCGACCAGACCTCGTACGTGGTCCGACCGCAGGATCTACCGCAGTCTGCCATCGAGGAGCGGTGGGCCAAAGGGCGTGCACTCGTTCTCGACGCGATCGGCGACGTCGACCCAGCCGTGGCCGGCGCGTACCGGCTACTGTGCGGCCTGGGAAGCCACGACCTGTCGGCCATGCGAGAACTCCTCGGCCCAGCACGCGGCGTGCATGCCGCCCGCCAGTGGCGCGACGGCAACTTCATCGCAGCCATGCTGGAGTATGACGACTTCGTCGTCTCCTACGAGACCGGCGTCGACGAGCAGCTTCGCTTCGACGCTCACCTGGAGGTCTTCGGCGAGCATGCCAGCTTCCGAGTGCAATACGACACGCCATATGTGCGCCATCTGCCGACCACCCTCGAGGTGGAGCAGACCAGCGGGGACGCGATCACGCGGACGGTCCGTCGGCCGCATCTCAAGGACCCATACACCCACGAGTGGGAGTACTTCCACCACTGCGTGAGCGCCGGCGAGAAGCCGAAAACGAGCCCAGAAGACTTCGTCACTGACCTCCAGCTGTTCGCCGAGCTGGTTCGCCACCTGGACAAGTGACGACGACAGTCGAGCATGCACCGACGAAAGTCGACGATGACTGATTGTGCCGAGCAGAAGTCGGCGTCGTTGATCGACACCGACGTACACCAAGCGTTGCCGCACCTGCATGATCGACTTCCGCCGCCCTGGCGCGACCGATGGGTCGCGGTCGGACTAGGCGCCGGGACCGGCTATCTCAACCCACGCGGTGTGCTGCGCAGCGACACACTCCCACCCGCCGGCGGAGACCCGGCCAGCGACCCGGCGTTCCTGCTTCAAGATCACCTCGACCGGTACGATATCGACTACGCAATTCTGACCGGCCCGTTCGTGCTGCCGCTGGGAACCGATCCCGACTATCTCAATGCCGTCGCCCGAGCCGTCAACGATGCGACCGTCGAAGAGTGGCTTACCGTCAGTCCCCGGCTACAAGGGTCGATCCTGATCAACTCCGATGACCCTTCGGCCGCCGTCGGTGAGATCGAACGGTTGGCCGGACACCCGGGAATCGTTCAAGTGCTGATGGCATCCACCACTCGGCGGCCGTGCGGGCAACGCCACTACCTGCCCATCTACGAAGCAGCCGCGGCTCACGGACTGCCGGTCGCGCTGCACCCCGGAGCCGAAGGTGCCGGCAGCGCGTCACCGCCGACCCCTGTCGGGTACCCATCGCGGTATCTCGAATGGCACACACTGCTGCCGCTTACGGCGATGGCACAAGTGGCAAGTCTGGTCTGCGAAGGTGTGTTCGAACGGATCCCGACTTTGCGCGTCGTTGTCGTCGAAGGAGGCCTGTCCTGGCTGCCCCACCTGATGTGGCGCCTGGACAAGAACTTCATGGCACTGCGAGACACCGTGCCGTGGCTCACGCGGCGTCCGTCGGATTACATCAGGGATCACATCCGGCTCACCACCCAGCCGATCGAGGAGCCGGACGGACCGGACGACCTTGGTCGGATATTCGGCATGATGGCCGCCGAACGCACCGTGATGTTCTCCTCCGACTATCCGCACTGGGACAGCGACAATCCACGACTACTGTTTCGACGGCTCGATCGCGACGTGAGGCAACGAATCATGTCCGGCACCGCAGCCGAGCTCTACCAACTGCGGGAGCGGCCGCCGCGCTCGGCACGGACAACGCAGCCAGAGCATCGTTCGCCGGCGACCCACCCGCTGCCAGCAGATCAAGCCGAATGACCGCGTACGAGGTCGCACGCCTGTCCGAAATCCCTGACCGCGGCATTCTGCTCGTCACCCTAGGCAATCTGGAGATCGGCCTCTACCGCGCCGGCGACACCGTTCGAGCCTGGCGCAATCACTGCCCTCACATGGCCGCACCCGTTTGCCGCGGCAACGTCACCGGCACCATGCTCACCGGCGATGTGTACGAATACGAGTACGGCCGCGACGGTGAGATCCTGCAGTGCCCCTGGCACGGCTGGGAGTTCGACCTGGAGACCGGACGCCACCTCGCACCTGGTTCATGGGCTCGCCTCCGGGGCTACCCGACCGAGGTCGTTGACGGCATCGTTCTCTTGCATCTTCGATCGTCGCCCGGGCCGGTTCCAGGCGAGGTTGCTCGCGCCGCACACCGCGGCGCCGCGACTGACGACGCAGACGTAGTTGAGCCGACTGAACGCTGAACGTCAGTCACGAGGTGGGACCCCCCAGGTTCAAGGCGAGGAGCGCTACAGTCTCAATCTTCGAATTGAACACCACGTCGCTCCAACCATTCTTTGGGATCGACGGCTCTGTAAATGTCTCCCGGCGAAACGCCCTCGGGGTAGACCTCGAAATGCAGGTGCGGGCCGAAGCTGCGTCCCGTGACTCCCACCGCGCCGATCGGTTTACCTGTGGCCACCGACTGGCTTTGATGAACGTCAATTCGCGACAGGTGGGCGTACAAGGTACTGGTGTCGTCGGCGTGTTTGATGGTGATGTACTGCCCTGCCCAGGTGGTGGCATTGCCGTAGCCGGCGTGGGTGATGATGCCCGCTTCTGCGGCACGAACTTCAGTGCCGATCGGGGCCGCGAAGTCGAGACCGGTGTGATAGCGAGCCCACGAGCCGACCTGGCCGAAGGTTGCGCTGAGCGTGTAGTGCTCGACAGGCGTCACCGCCGTGCCGGCGTCAGCGTCCGGCGTCAGTGCCGTCGGCCTCGCGGCATCGCCGTAGGTCGTTACGTGCACGTGGTCCATGTGGTTGGCCGTGGGGCTGCCCCGGTCAGGCATGCGACGCCAACCTTCGTTGTTGCGTTGGACGTTCCAGATTCGCTGGTGGTAGATGATGTACTGCACGCCTAGTTCGGCGTGGTGGGCCTTGACCCACTCGGCGACCCTGTTCCCGTACGCCACGGCCTTGGGGCTGCTGTAGTCGCGGAAGGCAGAGCTGATCATGAGATCGACCGCTCGGCCAGACGGGTGGTCGGGGTACGGGTCGTGCGACCGGTACCCATAGAACGTTGTGATCTCGGGGAACTGCTGCTTCACGCAGCGCAGCACCAGCAGGGTGTCCGGCTCCAGTCGAGCTTCGGCCGGCGATCCCGAGGGTGGGCAGGATGATCCGGACGAGTCACCTGCACATCCGGAGTCCGTTACCGAACTGATGGTGGCGGCTTGTGGTGCCGACGATCCGGAGTCGAAGGTGGCTACAAGCTGGCGTGCGAGCGGGATGTCGTCGGCGATCGCGTCCGGAAACGCGGACCGCTGGACTCGGTCAGCCGCGTCGATGATGTCCATGTCCGGCCAGCCACGGACATCTGCGAGACCCGGGATGTGATGGCCAGCGCCTCCTGCGGGCTGAACGCCCGCCGCACGAGCCTGGGGGTACTGCTCGCGGGTGACCGTGTGCCCGACAAGGAACGTCATTGCGGCGTACGCGGGATTGGTGACCTGGGCGAGCGTGCCGTACCAGCCCGGCAGCGTACGTTGCTGGAATGGACCGGCGTCACCGTCGGCGTTCGGCCGCGTCGTAGCAGGATTTGCTCCCAAGTCGCTCTCCTGGGACGCGACCGCGATGGCGATCACTGCGGCTTGATCGGCCGGACCGCCGAGTCGATTGGCAAGTCGTCGTGCTTGCGTCCAGATGATCTTGGCCACGCCGACTTGTGCACTAGTCAGGCCCGCGACATTCGGGACCGGTCCGGCCAGCGGCTGGGACGCGCCGTCCCCAACACAGGTCTTCGGCGGCGTCGCGTTGCGCGCAGTCATGAAACCGAGAAAGGGCAACCCGAGTACGACGCCGATGACCAAGACTCCGACGACCATCATCCGGCGCACGTCATTCCTCCCCCGGCCGGACACTCACGACGATCCACCCCGAGGGACGTTCCGGATCCGCCACCAGGTCGATCGCGAAGGAGGATCCGTCTGCAAGCCGCTGCAACGCTGTGGTCATGCTGGCGTCATCAGAGATACGAATCGGATCGCCGACTGCAGGACTGGTCGGGACCTTCGTCGGCTCCGTTCGCGCCAGCAGCGTTGCCAAACGAGGACTCGTGGTTCTGCGCAGCAGTTCGGGCCGCTTCGAAGAGTTGTCAAGGAATGCCGCGACGAACTCGCGCGCGACGGGTTGCCACGCTTCTGTCCTGGCCTCCGGTACTCGGCTCGACCTCGGCGACGGAGTTGGCAGACCGGTCTCCTTCGGAGCGACGTGACTGACGCCCACGACCGCAGACGGCCGACGCGAGCCAGCTCCCAACCGGTACGCACCGACAGCCACGAGCACGACGAGCAGGAGCGCGGCTGCGGCCAGAACAGTCCGCCGCATGACTTAACTCTCGTTTCATATCTGAACGAGAATCAAAACTACAGAACAGTTCTCGATGTGTCTACCGGTCCCGAGGACCAAGTTCGTCGAGCTCGTATCCGTGCGTGTACACCTGCCTGGTCGGTTGCCCCGGGGTGAACGACGGTTCACTCGCCGGAGGTGTGCGTCGTTGAATCGTGCGCCGCAGTGACGCGGCTCCATCGACAACCGCGAGCAGCGGACGCGAAGGCAACGGCAGTGCCAGCTCGCGCAGCACGGCCGGTTCCTCGATGAGAACGCTGGTGATCTGTGTTACGAACGGCCGTGCGGGTGCCGGCATTCGGCCGCGCAGTGTGTCCAGCGTGGCTCGAATCAGTGCTTCACCGGCTGCGCTCCGAGCGAAGTGGGCTGGTTCGTATTCGGCCATCCGGTCCTCCGCCTCGTCGTAGGACGCCGGACGGACAGCAATCCTCATCCGCTCCCCAAGAGAATCCCAGAAGTGCCAAGTCGACTCCCGTTCGGCGACAGTGACCGGTCGCCACCCGAAGCGGTCCATGACTCTCGTCGGTACGACCATCAGCGCCGCAAGCAGGTAGGTCATGTCCTCTGCGTGAATGTCGGGTCGGTCGTGCAACCGATTCAGCACACGCACCATCCGCCGGCCACGCTCCGAGTCAACGCCACCGTGGATGATCTCGTGCATCATCAGCGCGGTGTCGTACGCGCGCCGGGTCGTGTCGAACTGCATGTGCCCCGTACTCTGCAGCAGGGTCGCCATGCGAGGAACCGCCAGCGGACGATAGAACGCCAACTGGAATCCGAGCCGAGCCTCCGCGGGAAACTCCCACAGGGTCAGGCGCCGGTAGATCTCGTGCCAATCAAAGCTGGGATCGAGGGCTGCCAACTGGGCGCTGCGCCGTTGGCGATCCTCATGCAGATGCACGATGCAGCTCCTTGTACACGGTCGCGAGCTTCGCCAGTTGATCAAGGTCCGAGTCGCGGGATTCGAAGCATTCCAGAAGGTCGGCGGCACGGAGGTCGGTTCGGTCGCTGCCGGCTTCGATCGATGCAGCCACCGACTCAAGACGTGAGACTCCATCTGCCGGCTCATCGACTGGAGCGATCCGCAACGCGTCGAGCGTCTCGATGATCATTCGCTCCACCTGGACCTGAAGCCGAGTCAGCGGGCCTCCGCGCGGCGCCATCTGCAGATGTACATCCGGGTAGCGGGCGACAAGTGCCAGCCAGAGCGGATGTAGCGTGCGTCGACGCCGCCAGGTCGTGATCAACGAGGTGACATAGGGAACTACGAGCAGGCAGATCACGCCGAGACTGACCAACACCAGCGGCAGCGGCAGCAGCCGGTCGCCGAGCCGATTGATGGCAGCTCCCCTCTCGCCGGAAAGGTTCACAACGAGCGACGAGGACCACAGCGCGAGGATGAGCAGTGCCACGATTGACGCGCTGGCGCTGAGAATCAGGCTCGTCTCGCGGGCTAGATCCGGTTCGTTGGCCGAACGTCGTCGACGGAGGCACGTCCGAGCGGTCAACCCGAGAGCCAGACCGAGGAACGACCAATATGCGACGCAGTACACCGTGGTTGCGTTCGATCGCGCGGCCAAGAGATCTTCAAGCTCCCGATCATGAAACGGCGCCGCGGCCCAGGAACCGATCAGCACCGCGGCCACCGCGCCCGTTGTCGCGGAATAGAGGGCCACCGCCGACTTCGGCACAGTCGGTGAACGGAGCGCGTGCAAGTACACGAGAAGGAATCCAATACCGATCGTGATCGCAAGCCGCGACATCAGCCCGGCAACGTTGTACGACAGCAGCGTTTGGTCCAAGGGTCGGCGCGCGCAGTAGATGGTCAGAGCGATCGCGACGGCGACCATCACCGCTGTGAAACTCGTACGCCACAGCGTCCGGGGCTGCGACCACGAGAGCCAAGCGCGGTAGAGCGCAGCCGCCCAGGTGACCACAGCCGCGCCCACCAGCATCAGCGCAACCGATCCGATATGGCGTCGTGCCCGACGGCGCACCGCTCGCTTCGCCGCGCGAGCATGGTCGCGAGCTGAGTGCCCAAAGCTTCCGCTTCGACTTCAACATCGTCCGCGTACCGGTACCTCGCCAGAAATCGGCGAGCGACATTGGGATCGACATCCGGGGCGAGAAGAGCAGCCAACGCGTCGGGATCCGAGTTCGCACCGATCGGCGTGTGCCCAAGCAGGATGTGAGCCAACTCGTGACACATGATGGCCGTGCGCTGCGCCACGCCGACACCCGTAGGAACGACGATCCAGTCCGCGTCCTCCCTCGCGATCCAGAACCCGCTCGGCTCTCGCGGTCCGAGACTGGCCGACATGGTCCTGATCGGTCGTCCGCGCTTCAAAGCGACGGCAGCAACAAGATCATCAACGAACCCGCTCGGTGGCATCAACTTGCTCGCCCGCAAGCCAGCGAGCCGAATCCGTGCTCCCGCGCTAGCTCTCCGCCGTTCCTGGGTCATCGAGGCCTTCGATCTTCCGAATGCGATCCATGATCTCGCTGAGATGCTCCATGCTCTCGGGGCTCATCCCTTGAGTCCGAAGCAGCAAGCCCTTGGCACGCGAGTCCTTCATGGCCGTCAGCGCGTTGAGCTCCGATTCGACCTGCTTCTCCAGATCCGGATTGAAGAAGTACCCCATGGGCACCCCAAAAAGGTCGGCGATTGCCGCGAGCAGCCGCGCCGAGGGGTTGTTTCGACGTCCGGATCGCAGGTGCGATATGTGGACGCCTGAGACCGTGATGCCCTTTTCACGCAGCGCCTGAGCCGCCGTGTCGTTGGAGTACAGGCCGTTGCGGCCGGGGCCGGGCACAGTCGCGAACAGCCGATTCAGCTTGTCCGCGAGACCCGGGATGCCGTCCTCCGCCACAACCAATCCTTCGTTCAATCGGGTTCCAACCCACCTAGCATCGCACAGTCGGCACCTTGAGCACAGACCGCGATCGACGATCCACAACTTCAGAACAAGTCGGCCCATCCCCTAGCGCATGGATCGTAACTGTAGTTATTCTCAAGCCTGTGACTGTGAACTTGAGAAGTGGCGATCGGCGGGTGTCGGGCTACGGAGCTCGCCCGGTGTCGGTCGACCTCACGCGCAATCGGCCTCTGGCGCTGCCTCGCGCTTCAGCTGATCCTGTGCCCGATCTTCCTCGGCTGGAACGCACCCTGAGCGACGCCCAGGCCGCCGACCAACTGGCTCTTGCGCAGTGGCCGGCGAACCATCACATCGACGTGTGCAGCCTGGCCGGCGGGACCGGGCGCACGACGATGGCCGGGCTGATTGCCGTGACGCTCGCCGCGTTGCCGTACGCCCACCTGCATCGTCCAGTCGTCCTGAAGGAACTGGAAGCCGCTCCGCTCTCCCACGCCCACGAACGCTGGGGAGCCGAAAACGACCAGCTCATCAACGTCGGCCGCCGTGGCGGCAACGTCCGCCTCACGGAGCGACCGATGCACCCTGCCGAACTGCACCCGATGATCGTGTGCGACGCACCTGCAGGGCTTCTGGCAACCGAACGAGTTACGCGCGCCAACTCCGCCGACTCCGTCGTTCTGACGGTGCGACCTGACCGAGTCAGTCTCGCCAAGACAGCCGAAGCGCTGCTGTGGTTGCAGGACGACAGAGGTGTGGCGCGTCAGCGGATCACCGTCGTCATCAACGATGCGGCGGGACGCCACGACCGCAACAGCAAGCCGGCGGCGACAGCCTTGGGCATCAGATGTTGGTCTGTCCACAGGCTGGCCGCTCATCCGGCGCTCGGTCCAGGACGGGTCCTACCCTCCCAGCATGTTCCGGGTCCCATCCACAAGGCAGTCGTCAGGATCTGTCTCGACGTCTATCGTTCCATCCAACCGGCGGTAGTGACCGCCGCTCCTGGAGAGGAGGACCGCAATGCATAAGGTCCGTACTCTGACGGCAACCGTCGCCACCTCCACCGCTCTTGCCGTCGCGCCGTTCTATGCGTGGGCGGCACCGAAGAAGCCGAAGGACGTCGTCGACGGTCCCAACATCGCCGCGGGCGCGCAGAATGCGCCGGGCAGCAGCGCCATCGGTGACCTGATTGACGCGATCGGCTTCTACGCGATCATCGCTTGCCTCGTCGGATTGCTGCTGTCGGGCTTGATCCTGGCGATCGGCCCACGGCTCGGCTTCACGCAGGCGAGCACCATCGGCAAGGTCGGCATCTTCGCCTCGTTGGGCGTCGCCTTCCTGGTCGGCATATCCGCAACCTTGATCAACTTCTTCTACAACGCCGGGGCATAACGTCGCCGTCCGTACCCATGAGGAGTCGTGCATGAGCCGGAATCGTCGCCGCGCCGGAGTCGTCATCGGCGGCTTGGTGATCTTGCTCGCCGCCATCGCGGTCGTCGCCTACCTGGCCGGCCGCAGCGGCGAACCACAGGCGACGCCGACGACGTCCTCGACCGCGGCGGTCACTCCGAGTGACACGCCCACGGTCGCACCGAGTACCGCTTCGAGCAGCGACGCGGCGGATGGGCTTGATCGTGGCGTCGTGGCGGCAGGACGTGGCGGTAAGTCCGAGGGCCCCGACGGTCTGCCGTTGACGTACGACCGTACCCAGGACGGCGCGGCAGCCGCAGCGACGAACTACCTCATCTGGATGAACTCCATCAAGATCACCGACAAGTCCGCCGCAGACGCGATGGCGACCGCGACCGCCGCCGACGACACGACCCGGACAGCCCTCGTACGGTCCTTCGACGAAATCCGATCCGGCATGAGAGGCCTCACGACGGACGAGCTGCAGCCTGCTCGCGGCGCGTACGCGGTGGCCCGCTACTCCCCCGACAGCGCGACCGTCTACGTGTGGGCGCCCGAAGTCACCGCGGACGCGAGCGGCGCCAGTCAACAAACCTGGGGCATCGACGCGGTCAACGTGGTGTGGGCTCGCGGCGACTGGAAACTCAATCACGAGCTGATCGTCCGCAGCGGCGGCGCAGCGGCGGACCCCAAAGATCCGTCCGGAAACCCCACGTCCGCGGAAAAGCGCAGCATCCTTTCGCGCACACCCGAGGATCCGGGCGAGATCCAGGACTCAGCCGAGCAGTCGTGGCTGGAGTACGCCAATGCGCCGCACTAGTCGACTCCGTTCGATCATCGCCGCCTTGCTCCTGGCGGCAACCGTGCTAGCCACCGCGGTGCCGGCAGCACACGCCGCGCCCACAACGAGGGAACGACGAAGTGTCGCCGAGGACGTGGCGCAATCGGTGTGCCGAACGGTGCCGCCGATCATCAAGCTGCCCAAAGACATCAGTCCGAACAAACTGTGCCGGTCCGTCATCGTCGAGAACATCGACCCCGAGGGCAACAACAGCGGGATCCGGGCAGCGTGTGGTGAAGCGCTCGGAAAGGTCGCACGGCCGGTGACCCGATTCTGCACCTCCGTGTTCGACAAGATGCTCGATCCGGCCCGCGCCCTCTTCCTTGACAAGGTCGCTCCGGTTGCGCAGAAGCTGAAGTGCGTGACGACAGCCCCGGCGGCGTTCGACTGCTTGGCCAAACAGGTGCACATCTGGCTGGAGCGGTCAATCGTCAGCCTGTGGCAAGGGCTACTGACGATCCTGACCTCCGGAACTCAAGCAATCGCCATGCTGGACGGATGGCACAACCCGGGAATCGTGTCGCTGTACAGCGACGTCGGCAGCCTCGGAGCCGTGATCCTGTTGGGCGTGCTGCTGATCTCGTTGATCATCTCCGCTGTTCGACTCGACGTCAGGCACCTCGGGCACGCGCTGTTCGGAGTGATCGTCTGGGGCCTCTTCTGGTCGGCCGGCGCCGCCGTCGCGGTCATGCTGATGAAAGCGTCCGATGAGGTCTCCCGCTGGCTCGCCGGCCGCCCCGACAAGTCCGGTGCTACGGACCTTGATCGCGCCGGGAAGCAATTCGCCGATTGGGTGGAGTACGTCAGCGGCGCGGCCAACTCGACCGTTGGACCGTCGTACGACGTGGGCAGCTTCACCGCAATCCTGGTCTGCCTGCTGTTGATCATCGCGATCGTCGCCGCGCTCGTCGCCTTGCTGATGCGCAACATCGCTCTGTTGATGATCGTGATGGCTCTGCCGCTGACCCTGGCGGGAACCGCGGGTCCGCGGATGACCCGTGAGTGGTTCAACGCCGCCGTACGAATGTTCGTGGCCCTGCTGCTCGCCAAGCCGCTGATCGTTATCGCCGTACGCCTGGGCGCCGTGCTGGTGTCGGTGCCGGCGCGAGGTCAACCGCAAGCCACCTTCTCCGACGCCCTGTTGGGTGTTTCGATCATCCTGCTTGCCGCCCTGCTGCCCGGGGTGATCTACCGCTTCTCCGGCGGTTTGACGAACACGTCGGCGGGTGCGGCACCGAGGGCCTCCGCGGGTTACATCGGACAATCGGCACAGTCGGCGACCTCGAGCGTCGATCTCACTCGGGTGATCATGGAGCGCAACGCACCACGCCCGATGCTGGCCGGACGACCCCCGCAACCGGCAGTCGCCGGCACCACATCCACTGGGGCGCGAGGCGGCGGACTCGCGGGCCCGATCGGCATCGCAGCCGTGACGGCAGCGCTCGCGGGAGGCACGATCGAGTCGGGTGGCCGATGGCTCGCCGGACACGCGGCTACCGGCGGCGGAGTCCTGGGCGACGTCGAAGGCCCTCACGTACCGAGTCCACCGATATCGCGTGGTCCACACGGCGCCCGCGACACATCCCAAAGCAGCGACCACCGCGGCTCGGCCTCCCAGCAGGACCGCGAGCCCAGACCTGAACCTGCACAGCTGACCATCGTCCAGACGCCGTCCCACGTACCACAGCGCCCTGCGATCGCCCCACGCGGAATCGATCACCTGATCATTCCGGGCTCGGTCGTCGACGACCGACAGCTCGAATTGCCACCGGCGCAGCAAACGCCGACTGACCAGGGCCAGGACAGCGATGAGTAGCCAACAGGTGCGGTTCGGCCCGCGCGAATCGCGCGGCTGGCTGCTGGGCATGACAACCTCGCAACTGCTGCTGGGCGTGGTCGCGGTGTGGACGTCCACCCGCATCTTCGACGCCGACACCAGCGGACGTGCCCGGTTCGGCTGGGTGCTGCTGGCGGCGGTCTGTCTCACCATCGCGTTCCTGCCCGTTCGCGGCCGCACGATCGTCGAGTACGTACCGGTGATCGCCAACTTCTGGACCCAAAAGCTGACCGGTCAGGACGTCTATCGCGGGGGTGTGTTTCGCATGCGCAACTCAGACACGGCAGAGTTCGTCCTGCCTGGAGACCTGGCCCACCTGCGCCTGATCAACTTCGTCCTGGACGGTGGCGAGGGTGCCGAGATCGCCGTCGTACACGACCCATACGCCAAGACGTACACCGCTGTCCTGGCACTCGAAGGCTCCACCTTCGCGTTGCTCGAAACCTCCGTGCGAGCATCCCGCGTCGACGCGTGGGGCTCGCTGCTGGCCCAGCTGTGCTCCGAAAACGGCGTCATCAACCGGATCCAAGTCCTGGAACGGACCCTCCCCGACTCCGGTGACGCCCTCCACCGCGACTGGACTCGGCGGGGCGTTCACGACGGTTCCCTGCAGGCCGCCAACTACGAGCAACTGTTGTCGGCGGTGGATGGGTCCACCCAAGCCCACGAATGCTTCGTCGCCGTCAGCGTGGACGCACGCCGTGCCAACGCCGAGATCCGCCAAGCCGGCGGCGGCCATCAGGGCGCGGCCGCGGTCGTCGTCAGGGAGATCGACAAGATCGCCGAGGGTCTCAAGGGTGCGGGCGTCCGCGTCGACGGGTGGTGCCCGCCACGAATGCTCGGCGAAGTCATTCGCACAGCGTACGATCCGGCGTCACGGCCGCTCATCCGCCGTCGTGGCGGAGGCCGGTCCGACAGCCGCGGCGGTGACGACGGTCTGCCGTCCGGCGTCGATCCGCGGATCTGTGGGCCCATGCGTGCCGAGAACGCGTGGTCTCACTACCGCACCGACAGCGCGGTTCACCGCTGCTGGTGGATTCTGCAATGGCCACGGCAGTACGTCGACGCCGGGTTCTTGACGCCGTTGTTGTTGTCCAGTCAGCATCGGCGGACGGTGTCGATCGTCCTGGAGCCGCTCAGCCCGAGTCGCGCCAGTCGTCGGGTGACGCTGCGCCAGTCCGGGGTGAGTTCCGAAGCGGCCATGAGGCAACGGTTCCGGCGGCGCACAACACGCCGGCACGAGATCGAAGCCGGCGATGTCGATCGACGCGAGACCGAACTGGTCGCCGGCCACGGCCTGTATCGCATGCTCGGATTTCTTTCGGTGTCGGCCGACGACCTCGCCCAGCTCGAAGCCGCCTCCGGCGAGATTGAAGCTCTCGCACAACGGTCGCAGCTGGAGATCGCTCGGATGTCCGGCGAACACGATCAAGCATTCGGCGCGGCCGCGCTGCCGCTGGCTCGAGGATTGCGATGAGAAGCCAATCACGTACTCTCACGCTGCCAGAAACGGTCACGGCACCGCGTACGCCGTGGCGTGAGCGCCCGCCTGCCGAACGTACGCAAGACGGCATCGTCGATCTTCTCGGCACCCTCGACGTCGCGCCCGCCGGTCGTGGCCCGGCCGGACGGTGGGCCGGTCGGGTGTTCCACCGGATGCGGTTGCGCGCACACGAAGAGACGACGGCACAGATCGCGGGCGTCTACCCGTTCGTCGCCGAGCACGGCTTCACGGCCGACGGCGCATACGTCGGGCGGGACCGTTTCACCCGCGGAGCGTTTCGATTCGACCCGTTCGAGCTCTACCGGGCGGGGATCCTGCCCAACCCCAACGTGGCGATCTTCGGCACGATCGGGTCGGGCAAGTCGTCCTTGATCAAGACGATCGTCCTGCGACTGTTGGCGTTCGGCGTCCGCTTCATCAATCCAGCCGACACCAAAGGAGAAATGGCGGCCACGGCCCGGGCGGTCGGAGCAACCCTGGTCCAACTCGGGCCGGGCATGGGCAAAGCGCTCAACCCCCTCTACGCACCGCCGCGTCCACAACGAGTCGACGAGCCCACGTACATCGAGCTGATGGAGCAACAACGTCTGCTACTCCTCAACGCACTCGGCGCAACCGCGTCGGGACGGCCCCTGACCGCACGGGAGGAGACCGGCATCGAGCAAGCGCTCGCGCAGCTCACTCGGCAAGTTGATCACGTCGCGGCGGATCGGATGCGTCAACCGAACCTGGCCGAGTTTTGCGAGCTGATGCTGAACCCGACACCGGAGATGGCAGCAGCGATCCCGGTCCCGCTGTCGGTCCTCGCCGACGACTGTCTCGACCTGGCTCTCCGCTTCCGAGCGATGATCAAGGGCAGCCTGAAAGGCGTCTTCGACGGGGAGACCGTCGAGGTGGACTGGAACCGGCCCGGCGTCGTGATCGACATCTCACGCATTCGCGCATCGGATGCCGGCGTGGCGCTCACGATGACGTGCGCGCAGGCGCTGGTCGATCAGATCCTCACCTTTACCGACGATCAGTGGCTGCGGATCCTCGACGAGTGCTGGCGTCAGATCCGCTATCCGCACATCGTGCGCCGCATCTCGGAAGGGCAGAAGCTGGCGCGCGGGGATGACGTGACGTCGGGCTCGGCAACGCTCATCGCACTGCACCGGATCTCCGACCTGATGGGAGCCGCGCCGGAGATCCGCGAACTCGCACTCGGATTGCTGGCCGATTGCTCCACCCGAGTTGTCTACAACCAAGCCGACGATCAAGTGCCGATCACCCGGTCAACGCTGAACCTGACCGACATCGAAGCCGAGTTCCTGCCCCGACTGCCGCAGGCGACGGCGCTGTGGAAGGTCGGCCAGCGTTCCTTCGTCGTCGATCACACGGTGCTGCGCGACGGCTACGAGTGGGAGTTGATCCAGACCGACTCCCGGATGGGGACCCGGAAGTACGAGTCGGTAGCCAACCCCGCCGACGCGATGGCCGAGGAAGTACGGGTGTCCCCTGCCGAGCCGGACGAGACGGACGGGGTGGCCTGATCATGTGGCGCTGGTACGCGGCAGAAGATCGCCGACAAGCCGCAGCCGTCGTCGCCTTGTTGATCATGGTAGGCCTGTTCGTCGCTGCGATGACGCCAGTGCTGGCCGGAGTCGGTCTTGCCCGAATCGGCAGGCAAACTCCGGGTCGATGGTCGACGCTCGCCGCGACGGTGTGGCTGCATCCCGGCCGTGCGACCGCCACCTTCGGCATCGGTATCGGGTCGGGAACGTTCTGGGTGCTGGCAATTGCGCTGCTCTGTCTGGTCTCGTCGGCGTATGTGTGGACGGCGATGACGGCGTATCGACTGGCTGCGCCCACTGGTCGCGGCTTTGCAACCAGGTCTGATCTCGCCCAGGAGTTGTCGGTTTCGGTGTGCCGCAAGCGGGCTCGCACGACGCGCCCGGACCTCGGCTGGCGGGACCGTCGGCTCGCCGCTCCCGCACAGGTCGGGATCCCGCTGCATCGCTCCGCCGTCGGCCGATCCGCCCTGTGGCTACCGCTGGAGAACGCGACCGGTGTCATCGCGCCGCAGCAGTCCGGCAAGACGCTGATGGACCAACTGCACAAGGTGATCGCGGCACCGGGTTCGCTGATCGTGACGTCGACCAAGCTCGATCTCTTCCTGCTCACGGCCAAGACCCGTCAACGCGCCGGTTCGGCCGTCCAAGTGCTCGACCTCACCGGATCAGCGAAGTGGCCCGATCTTGTCCGGTGGAATCCCGTCCGCGGTTGTACGACGGTCAAGTCGGCCAAACGCCGAGCCCAAGCACTACTGCGTGCGACCACCGGCGAGGGCCACGACGGGACCGTCGGCAACCACGCGTTCTTCGAGCGGCGCGCCGTGGCCGTGTTGACCGCCTATCTCCTGGCCGCCGGAATATCAGGAGCTCCGTTGATGGACTTCGTCGGCTGGTGCCAGAACGATCTTGACACCGAAGCCGCAGCGATCCTCCGTACCCGGCCGGACTTCACTGCCGTACGCCGGACCTTGCAGCAGGCGCAATCGGTCGTCGAGGAGACCCGATCCGGCATCTGGGAGACCATTCGTGACGCGATCGCGTGCCTGACCGACCCCGACGTCGCCGCGAGCGCGTTGCCGCGTACCGACGCCGAAGGGCTGTATCCAGAAGCGTTCGTACGCAGCGGCGGCACGGTTTATGTGATCGGCTCCGAGGACGACGCCGCGTCTCAGGCGCCGTTGATCACCGCGTTCGTCCAGGACGTGCTCGACACCGCACGTCGACTCGCGATCGCCGACAGCAACGCCAGCGGACGTGAGCGATTGGCTCCGCCGTTCACTGCGGTGCTCGACGAGGTCGCCTCGATCTGTCCGCTGCCCGATTTGCCCGACACGTTGTCGGATTCGGCGGGGCGAGGTGTGATCGTCCACTACGCCCTGCAGTCGCCGGCTCAGGCTCAGGCCCGTTGGGGCAGGGCGGCAGCCACGCTGTTCGACAACACGACGGCGCTGACCATCCTCGGCGGACTCAAGTCGGAAGAGACGTTGAAGTGGGCATCTTTGTTGGCAGGTCGACGGCTCGAGGAGCGACGCAGCCGGCAGAGCCACGGATTCGCTGATCCCGGATCGATCCACGTCGGCGTTGAACGCAGCGACATCCTGGAGCCTGCCGCGATCCGGGAGCTGCCGCGTGGCCGGGCGTTGTTGATCATGCGTTCGATGCCGCCGACCATCGTCCGCCTCGTGCCCGCGTGGACGCGCCGCGACTGGAAACAGCTTCGCGCCGACGCGGACGCCCTTCGCGCCGGCCGTGTCGACGACGAACCTCAACTGTCGCGGCCCGCGTTCACCGGAGAGCTGGTGCCGCGATGAGTGATGACCCGTTCGACCCGTTCGACGAGTCGGGCGACTACGGCGTTCGCTCCCCCGACCCGTCGGAGGTGAGCAGACTGCAGATTGAAGTCCGCTCACTGCGCGACACCGTCAACCAGCAGAACCGCGCGATCGAGGCGATCGACGGCGTACTCGGACGGCTCGTCGACGTGCGCGAAGGCGAGTTGCGGACCGCGCCGTGGTGCTATCACCAGCCGCCACCGATGAAGGACGTCGACGTCCTGCCGACCTGGGTTGCCTGGTTCAACCTGCGCTACGCACCACAGGAGCAGACGAAACGCATCCCGTACTGCTGGGAGCAGCACGGCGGCCTTGCCGCCGAGATCGCAACCCTCGCGTTCGCCTGGCGGCGCGCATTCAACGACGCCAAGTCGAACTCCGACGCGGCGCAGATGTGGCACGACCGCTGGCTCCCCGGCTTCCTCCAACGCATGCGACAGTGGGCACCCGCCGACTGCTTCGACGGCAGCCACAGGGCACCTCGAGACGAGGTCCCCGCTCCGTTCACTGTCTCGGAACAGGACGGAGCTTCACCATGACTGCCACGATCGAAGTCCTCCGGCAATCGCTGCCACCGGTCGCTCGTCTTGGATTCGACGACGGCTGGCATCTGCTCCCGGCCACGTTCCTGAACCTGAAGATGCCCGTCCTGATCGTCGACCGCGCCTACATCGGCGACCCGTCGGCGTTCGGCCTCGAACAACTCGGAGCCCGCGATCCAAAGACGCCGATCCCCCGGTCTTGTCTCGACGTCGAACTGCTGGACAACCTGCTATGGATCCGAGATCAGGAGAGTCACATGATCATCGCCGGCAGTCGACTCAACGCCAACTGCCTGGTGAAGCAGCTCGCCTTGGCGCGAACCGCTGCCCTCCTGATTGGCAGCAGCTACCAACTTGAGCTGTCCTGCCTCGCACTCTGGTCGATGTTCATTGGCACCGCAAACGTCAGCCCGGCGGCCACGCGCCGGTGAACGCCACGGCAGAAGCCAGCGCTTGTCGACGGCGCCGGAGTCGAGCGCTTCGTCTCGCAGATTGGTCGTCGCTTGTCGCTTCGTTTGAGGCACCCTTGCGGACACCGGAGCCGGGCGGGTCTATCGGTCGCCGGCGATTCCGCTGGTCATGAGGGTTTCGGTCGGCCCGTTGGTGGAACGGCTATCGGTCCTGCCCGGGGCGTCATCGAGAAGCCGCGAGCACCTCGCGGATGACGTGGCGCGCATTGTTCGCCAGCGCTGGGGTTTCCTTGTGGTGCCTCAAATAGGTCAGGGCCTGAGACAGTACTCGTCCGCGTCCGCGAAGCCACGTCGCGTCGTCCACGTCCAGCGCTGCGCGAAATTCGTCGCGGACGTCAATCGGCAGGAGGTACCACGCGGGGAAAAGATCGCATGCCGGATCGCCGACACCGCAGGTCTCGAAGTCGAGCACCGCGGTCAGTCGGCCTGCCGTCGAGACGAGCAGGTTGTTCGGGGTCAGGTCGGAGTGCACCCACGCCTCGCGGCCGTCGTACGGTGCTGCGAGCGATTCCTCCCACGACGCGAGCGCCGCGCGGGTGTCGATCAGGCCATCCAGCTCGCTGATCATCTTCCGTGTTGAGGAGTCCATCGAGACCATCGGAGCGCGCGTCCGACGTTCGCCCGGATACGTCGGTTCCCGGTCCGGCAGGTCGACCCGCCGGAATGCGTCGACGAATGCCGCGAGGTCCCTCGCCAGCCGGCGCGGATCAACCATCGCGTCCGGGGCGGGCTGCGCGCCGGTGAGCCAGCGGTGGACGGACCACGTGCCCGGAAAGGCGGCGTGAGGTGAGCCGATCGCCTCGACAGAGGGAATGGCGACAGGCAAGAACGGCGCGAGTGCCGCCAGTTTCTCCTGCTCCCTTTGGACCATGTCGGTGATCGAGGGCGGGAGCGGAAGCCGTACGGACAGGTCCGGGCCGAGGCGGTATATCGCATTCGCCAACCCACTGGAGTTGAAGGGTTCGAGCGGCAGCGCGGCCCACTGAGGGAACTGAGCAGCCACCAGTTCGTGGACGACAGGTGTGCCGATGTGGTCGGCATGGAACTTGCGGGGGCTCACAGGCCTATCCGAACGATCAGACGGTCCACTGTCAACCCGGTTCGGCATCGTGGTCCCACGCGACAGGAGCCTGATTGGACACTCGAGAAACTGCCCAGCAACGGGACCGCCCGGAGTCATCACCGGGGACCCGACTACCTGTCCGAATCTGCCGATCCCTTGTGCAACAGCGACGCGACGCTCGGCCGGGTGCCCGGTGTGCTGCCCGTGTCGTCTGCCCGCCACCGGCCCGCTTGCGGGCGGCGCGTTCCGATGCCTGCCAGGGAACGGCTACCTTGACGGTCTCGACGATGACCCGCCTGACCCGCCTGACGGGGGACGTGGCCCGACGCGACTGCGGCCGCCGGTTGCGTGGTTGGCGCTCTGAAGGCCGGTTGGGCTGAGTCGGTTCAATCAGGTCAGTTCCATGACGGTTTGGTTCACAGGTTGGTTCGTCAGGTTGGTTAGTCAGGTTGGTCGTCGGGTTGGTTCTGTCAGGGCCGGTTCCGTTAGGTCGGTCAGGATTTGGGTTGCGGTGTGACGGTTGCTGGTGTCGATCGCGAGGGCGAACGCCTGTTCGGCGTGTGTGGGATCGGCATCGGGTGGGATGACGAGGAGTTCGATACGGCGGCGGTTGCCGGCCAGGGTGAGGATGATCTTGTGAGTGTTTTCGTCGGGGAAGGATGAGGCGGGGATGATGGAGCCGCGGGAGACGATGCGGCGGGGTGCGATATCCCAGTCGGCGGTGGAGTAGAGGGCCCGGGCGATCCGGCCATGTTCGAGGGGCCAGTAATCGGTCAGCGATGGTAGTTCTTGACGAAGGTCGCGCGACCGGGGCCACCAGGCGCCGTCCAGGACTGCTTCGCCCAGGATCGGCTTTAGCTGTAGGCGCGGGAGGGGCGACGTCGGGACCGGAGGATCTGACTCGATCACTGGTGCCGCTGCGGGTGTGGCTGTGGGGCGGCGTTCCGGCAGTGAGGTGTAGTCGCTCATGGCGACCTCCAAGGGCTGGGTGTCGATGCGGAGCAAGGAACTTGCAGCGCCTTCCCAGGACTCCAATCTAGCTGCGATAGCCAAAACGACGCGGACAGCCCCAGGGTGCCCGGGGCCGCTGAATCGTCTCCTCGAAACCCGGCCGCACATTGGGGCGCAGCACAGGCCTGGCCGTGGGTGAAAAGGCGGAGTCCGGCGCGCTGAAGCGGGGGCTGGTTCTGATCGGGTGTGCCCGGGATGCTCAGACTTGTGCCATGAATCCCAGACACCGGTCGGTTCGTATTGGTTTGGCGCGTCGCTCCAACGGTCCTCGCAACGGTTTTCGTCGGACGGCGGTGCCGCCGGCGGTGGAGCTGGCCGCGCAGTGGGCGTGGCGGTTCTTGGTGGTCGTCGGGGCGATCGCGGTGTGCGTTTACCTGGTGGCTTCGCTGAGTGAGATCGTGATCCCGGTTCTGGTCGCGCTGTTGGTGTGTGCGTTGATTTCTCCGCCGGTGCAGTTCCTTCGACGGCATCGGTGGCCGAAGGTGCTCGCGATCCTGGCGGTGCTGGTGGGCCTGTTGCTGATCGTGGGTGGTTTGGCTTTGCTGGTGACGACCCAGATCCGTTCCGGTCTGCCTGGCTTGGAGGCGCGGTCGGTGGCGCGGTACAACAGCTTCCGCACCTACCTGCGGGTCGGACCTCTCCATTTGAGTGATACTGCTCTGGCCGCCGATCTGGACAAGGCGATCCAGGCGATGAAGAAGAACGGCAGTGCCATCTTTGGCGGCGCCTTGTCCGCCGGCGCCACGGTCGGCCGGATTGTCGCTGGTGCTTTGATCACGCTGTTCTCGACGATCTTCATGCTCATCGACGGTGCCGTGGTGTGGGGTTGGATCGTCGGGTTGTTCCCGCGCCCGGCACGACCGGCCGTTGATGGCGCCGGCCGGGCGGGATGGTTGACGTTGAGCGCGTTCGTCCGCGTGCAGCTCCTCGTCGCGGCCGCCGACGCTGTCGGGGTCGGGTTGGTCGCATTCTTCCTGGGCCTGCCGGTGGTGGTGCCGCTGGCGGTGCTGGTTCTGCTGGCCTCGTTCGTGCCGCTGGTCGGTGCGATCGCGACCGGCGTGCTGGCTGTACTGATCGCCCTGGTCTACCTCGGACCGCTGCAGGCGGTGATCATGCTCGCCGGCGTTGTGGTGGTCCACCTGATGGAGTCCCACGTCCTGCAGCCGCTCGTGATGGGCTCCGCCGTCCGGGTACATCCGCTCGCGGTGGTCCTCGCCGTCGCCGGCGGCTCCTTCATCGCCGGGATCCCCGGTGCGCTGTTCGCCGTCCCGGCCGCCGCAGTCATCCACACCATGATCAGCTACGTCGCTTCCGGAACCTGGCGTCAGGCGACCCCTTCCCCGCGCCGGTTTGTCCGTCAGCGGTCGAACGCCGCCCGATAATCTCATCCGGTTTCGGTCGGCGTGCGGTTCGTCGTGTTGGGAGCCGTTCGGTGGGTACTGTCGAGAAGAAGCCATTACCTGGTGCCCTAGACCTCGGCCCCATATTGGGCAATCCATACCTCCCATCGCTCGCTGATCGGATGGGTCGGGACCGAGGGTGATCATGATGACTGTTCAGGCGGCACGCCCGGCTCGAGTTGATCGGGCACAGGATCGGTATACCGGCAGTTACACGCAGCTGTCTGCTGCGGTGAAGGAATCCGGGCTGTTACAGCGCCGGTACGGCTATTACTGGACCAAGATCTCGCTGACCGTTGTCGCGCTGGCGGGCGTGGTGGCCGGGATGGTGCTGCTGGGTGATTCCTGGCTGCAGCTGCTGCTGGCGGCGGTACTCGCGGTCATTCTGACCCAGTTTGCGTTGCTCGGCCATGACGCGGCGCACCGGCAGATTTTCCGGACCTCTTGGGCGAACGAGTGGGCCAGCCTGGGACTGGGCAACCTGCTCGGCGGTTTCAGCCTAGGATGGTGGCAGCACAAACACAGCTCCCATCACGCGAATCCGAACAAGGCTGGGAGTGATCCCGACGTGGCCCCCGGTGTGTTGGCCTTCACCCCGTACGCGCGGGCCGAACGGCACGGGCTCGGTCGGTATCTGGCTGATCGCCAGGCCTGGTTCTATTTCCCGTTGTTGATGTTGGAGGGGTTGAACCTGCACGTAGCGAGTATGCGTCGGGTGGTCAGCCGGACGCCGATGAAGCGCCGTCGGTGGGAACTCGCGTTGCTGCTGATCCGCCACTTGGGGTATCTCACCGGTCTGTTGTTGATCATGCCGCCCGGCACGGCGGCCGCGTTCCTCGGCGTGCAACTCGCGTCGTACGGGCTCTATCTCGGTGGTGCGTTCACCCCGAACCACATCGGTATGCCGACGGTGCCGCCGAATCTCAAGATTGACTTCCTGCGCCGCCAGGTGCTGATGTCGCGCAACGTCAGCGGCGGATGGCTTGTGCACTTCCTGCTCGGCGGCCTGGACTTCCAGATCGAACATCACCTGTTCCCGTCGATGCCTCGACCGAATCTGCGCAAGCTCCAGCCACTCGTTCGCCAAGTGTGTGCCGAGAACAAGATCACCTACACCGAGAAAAGTCTCCCCGCTGCGTACGCAACCGTGCTGCGGTACCTGAACAAGGTCGGGTTGGCCGCCCGGGACCCATTCGGATGTCCGCTCGCCGCCCAAATGCGCGGTGCCGGCCCCGATCTGCTCGACCGACAAACGGCCCGACCAACTCGATAAACATCAACTTCGACAAACACCAACAAGGAGTCAGCTATGACCGTACCGACCAATATCGGTGAATGGCGCGACAAAGACGTCCTGATCGACGCCGATGAGAAGCTCGGCAAGCTTGCCGACATTTACTACGACGCCGAGACCGACGAGCCCGTCTTTCTAGCGGTCAGGACCGGAATGCTGAGCCAAAAGCAGGTCCTGGTACCAGCCCGCGACCTTGTCACCTCACCCGACTACATCACGCTCCCGTGGACCAAGGCCGATGTCGACGGCGCCCCCACCACCCGCTCGGGCGAAGAGCTCCCGGTCGAGGATGAAGAACGCGCCTTCCGCCACTTCGGCCTGGACTACACACCACCCGCATCGACAAGCGGCCGACGCCTCGTCCGCCGCTGAACCACACCGTCGGCGGCCCCGCACGGCTGGGGGCTGCCGGGCGGAGGGGAGAGCGGACCATGGTGACCAGAGCGATGGCAATCTGCCTCGCATCGCTGCGACGCAACCATCAGGCGAACCAGGACGGCCTGTCCAGCCTCGCCTCCTCCGCCACTGCTGCGGTGTTGGGCGTAACAGGGGTCGGTGCCTCGGTCGCCTCAGTCGTCTTGGGCGCTGCTGAACGCGTCCCGACTCTGACCTGGGGGGATGACCCCGTAAGCCGGCGGCTCGCGGACTTGCAGTTCACCACCGGCGAAGGGCCCGCGATCGACGCGATCGAGGCAGGTGCCGCAGTGTTTGCACCGGATCTGGCCGAACTATCGCAGGTCCGGTGGCCGGCCTTCACCGCCGAGGCGATAGCTCTCGACGTGCGGGCCGTGTTCGCCCTGCCCCTGCAACTTGGCGCCATCAAGGTCGGCGTGCTGGTCCTGCATCGAGACAAACCCGGCCCGCTGTCCACACCTGCCCTCGGTGACGCTGTCGCGTTGGCGGATGCCGCCACATCGATCCTCCTCTCCGCGGCTGCCCTCGCGCCGGAAATGGACGACGATCTGCTCGACCAGCAGCAGATGGTGGTCTTTCAGGCCACCGGGATGATCAGTGTCCAACTCGGAATCGACCTGACCGAGGCATTGATCAGACTGCGCGCCCATGCCTACGGCAACAACCGGATGACATCAGAGGTTGCGGAAGACGTCGTAGCACGGCGACTACGATTCGACGAGGGTCAACGATGAGTAATCGACGCCAACGCAACTGACGCAACCAACGTGCGACTAACGCTATCTGGCGCCTCACGTCTGGTTCAGGGAGCAAGGGGATTGGTGTGACCAACGCGGCGGTGCAACGGCTGGCAGAAGTCTTCGTCCAACTCGCCGACACGCTGGTCGAAGACTTCGATGTGATCGACTTCCTGGACACCCTCACCGTTCGGTGCGTCGAATTGCTGGATGTCGACGCCGCCGGTGTCGCCCTCGCCGACTCACAGGGTCGGCTCCGTTCCGCCGCGGCATCGATGGAGCAGGCCCGGCTGCTCGAACTCTTCGAATTACAGACCGACGCCGGCCCCTGCGTCGACGCCTACCGCAGCGGCAAACCTGTCGTCAACGCCGACCTGACCGCAAACGAGAAACGGTGGCCACAATTCGCCACCGCTGCCAAGCAGACAGGATTCGTCTCCGTCCACGCGCTGCCCATGCGACTACGCGGCCAGGTCATCGGCGCATTGAACCTGTTCTGCATCCACGCATCCGACCTCGCCGAGCCAGACCAGCGAGTCGGCCAAGCACTGGCCGACATCGCCACCATCGGCATCCTCCAACATCGCGGCACCCAGCAAGCAGAAATCGTCACCAACCAGCTGCAGACCGCGCTCAACAGCCGACTAATCATCGAACAAGCCAAAGGCATCCTCGCCGAGCGCGGTGACCTCACCATGGACCACGCCTTCGAAGCGATGCGCGCCCACGCACGCCAAACACACCAACGACTCTCCGACCTGGCCCGCGCCATCACCGAACACTCCTCTCAAACCGCTGAAATCCTCCAATCCCCTGCGGGCGGGCCACCGTGACAGGCCGATCCTCTGCCGACCGCCCGGTCACCGGGCCTTGCCGCACGATCACCGGGCACCAGACGACCCGTTCATCAGTGCCCGATTAGCGATCCCTGCCGGACGTGATGTCGGGTCGTGATCTTTGAGATTTCCCCGAAATCGTGAAGGGTTTCGGTTTAGGCCGCTGCCGGTTGGTCAGCGGTGATCATCTCGTATTGGTCGGGTGGCAGCAAGGCCGCGCCGCTGTGCCGTCGTTGGACGTTGTAGAACTGGTGGCACCAGGCCAGGACGACAGCCCTGGCTTGGGCTTTGGTTTCGAAGTGGTGGCGGGACAGGACTTCGTGTTCGAGGGTGGAGAAGAACGACTCCGCTGCCGCGTTGTCGAAACAGGATCCGACCCGTCCCATCGACTGTCGGATCCCGAGTTTCTTCTTACACAGCAGGGAAAAGTCCTTCGCTGTATACGTTGATCCACGGTCGGAGTGGAAGATCACACCCTCGATGTGGTCCCGGCCACCGCGGACCGCCGCGGCGATCTTGATCGCATCACAGACCAATGGCGCGTCGGGGTGATCGCTGATCGGGCAGGCCAGCAGCTTGCGCGAGAACAAGTCGATCACCGTGGCCATGTAGAGCTTGCCCTCATCGGTCGGAATCTCAGTGATATCGCCACACCATTTGCAGTTCGGCGCCCGGGCGGAGAAGTCCCGCTGCACCAGGTCCGGGAACTTGGCCGCCTTGCGGTCCTGTTTGGTCAATCCCTTACGGTGTTTGCGTTTTCTGCCCTGCAGGCCTTGGCGGGTCATCGAGTCGGCGACCGTGTTGTGGCCCACCCTCCAGCCGGCATCGACCAGATCCCGGTGGATCCGCGGTGAGCCGTAGGTACGACCGGACGCCTCAAACATGGCCAGCACCGCAGCATCCAGCTCGCGGCGCCGCTGCTGTCGGTCGGTGACCGGGGACTTGATCCACTTGTAGAACCAGCCCACACTCAGGCCGAGGATGGCGCAGCAGACCGCGATCGGGACGCGGTAGAAGGTCCTCTGGTCGGCGATGAAGCGTGCCACGCTCACCTCATCGCCTCCTTCACCCACAGGACCACGGAACGCTTGAGAACATCACGCTCCATCCGCAGCTCGGCGTTCTCAGAGCGCAGCCGCTTCAACTCGTCAAGATCATCTTTGGACAGGCTATTGACGCCTTCACGCTGTTCACGGTCCCGGGCCACCCAGTTGCCCAGGGTGCCCTCGTTGACCCCCAGGTCACGGGCGACCTGCGCGATCGACTTGTTGGACTCGTGCACCAGCCGCACAGCGCCCTCGCGGAACTCCGCGTCGAACTTCCGTCGCTTCTCTGGCATGACAACTCCTCATAGTGCATGCCTTCACGAAAGTGGGGGATTTCCACTTCGTTTTCGCCGGCGAACCGCTACGGACACCAGCAAGGTCGTGATCTTTGGTGATGCAGGGGAACTTGAACCGGGTGGACTCCGGCTCGCTGTTGAAAGTGTCCCGCCGATCACGCGGCGAGGTCCCTGGCCGGGCAGGTCACGAACCGCTTACGGGCGGCCAGTCGCGGCTGTTGCTGGTTAGCTTGCTGACGAACGGTCGAGGCATCGGTCGAGCATGCTGAATCCGAGTTCGATGAACTCGCGATCGTGCTGAAGCCGATCGTGCAGGGAGTTCGCTACCTGTTGGGCTGCCTCGGCGGTCGTCTGATCGACCTTCCCGCTGGTGAGGGCAGTGTCTAGCTCGTCCTGATCGACGATGCCGCTGTCGCCGTTTCGCCACCACAGGTCGAGCTCGAGGTCGGTGTAGCGGAACCCCTCGCTGGTTTCTTCGACAGGCAGCGTTACATCAATGGCGATCCAGCGCTTGTCCTGAAACCACCAAGCGGTCCACCACTCGCCGGGGACGAGCAGTTGGACGCCAGCGGTGTTGTGGTGGGTGTACAGCTCACCGGTGTCGTAGTAGACGGCGGTTCCTTCGGGAGCGTACAACCATGACGCCTCGGGGGTCGTCTGGATCGAAACGCTCTGATGTGTGCGGACTGCTCCGCCGAGTTTGATCTTGGTTACCGACCGTTGACTACCGAGTTCCGTCACGGCTGCAGCGTAGCGACACGTTGTCAGGTGCCCGGTGCTCGATCCGCTTCCAGCGACGATGCCTGATCGTGATCTCGGTGTCCTCAGAGGAACCTCTTCCGGCACATGCACGCCGTGGTCGTTCTGGGCTGATCGGGTGGCTTCACTTCACGAAGAAGGAAATTACGTTCGGCGCCGCAGCATGGATGTTGCAGGATGCCTGTCGTGTCAATGCCAGTTGCGACGCCACGTCGGGGAGTGCGGTCGTGGTGGTTCGACGATCCCGCAGACCTCCCGGGACGCCTGCCTGCGTCGACGGCCGGAGTGCTTGAAGTCGCCGAGCGCATCGCCTCGGGAAGCGAGGTACGAGATCTCGGTGGTCACTTCAGCCTGAACCTCCATCTTCGCGAACCGGGCCTTGTGCTGCGCGTTCATCAGCCGTTCGTGTCGCGTCAGCGATTGCTCGGCTTGCAAGCCGTGCGTCGCCATCTGGCCAGCGTGGGCGTGCAGGTTGCGGTCGCGATCCCCTGGGAAGGTAAGACAGTGTTTCGCTGCGCCGACCGTTGGGCGGAACTCGAGCCGTATATCCCGCACGAGGCCGCAACGCCCAGCGCGGACGCGTGCACTGCGGTGCTGTCTGACCTGGGGACGATCGACCGCCACCTCGCAACCTTCACCGGCCAGCTGACAAGACCGGTGATCGCAACGTGGGCCACCGGGTCGGCGTTGCGTCGATGGCTGGCGGCGACCCGAGATGCGGTCGCGGCTGACCGCGACGCAAGTCACTTGGTCGAACAGCTGGTGGCGCAGAGTCGGACCGTCGCCCGGCGATGGGTGCCCGCCCGCGATCTCGTGTGTCAGGTCATCCATGGCGACGGAAAGGCGAATAACCTGCCCCGGACCGGTGCAGGAGAGTTGGTCGCGCTGGACTTCGGATTCGCCGCCCGCCGACCCCGAGTACATGATCTTGCCTACAGTCTCAACTGGGCCATCGCAGTTCTCGGCCCGACCGCGACAGACCAGATTCCGGTTTGGATCAAGACCTTTGAAGCGGGCACCGGCAGTCGGCTGACCTCGGCCGAGCTGCGGGCGCTGCCCGTCCTCGGGGCCGCGATAGCGCTTTACAGGCCGGCTGTGTCTGGCTACAACCCCGATCCGGTCAACGACCTGATGAACCAGACAGGCTCACTACAGAAGGCCGCCTGGTGGCTCGATCAATAGCCTCGGACCACTGATGCCCCGATGAAGGATCGTCTGTGACGCAGCGACTCCGCGCTGACCGGCGTGCCCGGTCAGGTTGCCCGGAGGGTCTGCCCGCCAGGGCCGGCTTGCGGGGCGGCGTACGGCGATGTCGGCTGGGGAACGTCCAACGGGCACCTATGTCGGTGACGAGTGGCTTGCAGTCAGGTGGGGGGTGTCGCGTGGCCCGCGATTTGCCACCTGTTCCGGGTGAGGTGTGATCGGTTGGAGTCTGGCTTGATGGGACTCGGTGGTCTGTCCAGGGCCATGGGTGCGCGGGAAGGGTGTTATGGCGACCGTTGGGGCTGTGGATCGGTTGGGGATTGAGGCCTATTTGGTCGGTTTTCCTCTGGTGTTCAATTTGGATCAGGTGACGCGTTACGTGACCTCGGGCGTGGGGAGTAATCCTGCCGCGGACTGGAACACGTTCAGTCACGCGCGGCAGTTGGCGACGCCGGCGGACACGTTCGTCACGATCAACAACGACACCGTGTATTCGATGGCCCAGATTGACCTGTCGGTCGGTCCGGTCCGGTTGCATGTACCGGAGGTCGGCGACCGCTACTACGTGCTGCAGTTCGTAGATGCGTGGACCGACAACTTCGCCTACGTCGGTAAGCGGGGTACGGGTCCCGGCCCCGGCGATTTCCTTCTGGTTCCGCCGGGCTGGGACGGTGAGGTTGCCGATGAGGTGGCGGTGATCCGCTTCCCGACCCGAGTTGGTTCGATTGTCGGGCGGTGGGCGGTGTCGGGTGATGATGATCTTGCGGTCGTGCACGCCTTGCAAGACGCCACAACCTTGACACCGGCTGATGAGTCGGCGGTCCCGGTGGGGTTGCCGCCGATCGAGCCGGACCTTTCGGAGGGTTTGGCCTTCTTCGAGAAGATGCGGCTGTGGTCGCAGGCTTTCCCACCGGCACCGCGGGACCAGCCGCTGTTGGCCGCTGTCGCAGAACTGGGCTTGACCGGGGACGTTCCGGTCGGCCGGCTGGCGTCGCCGACGCAGGATCGGCTGGAAGCCGCCTACGCCTCGGGGGGTGCGGCGTTGGACCGGATCGAGCACTCGGGCAACAGCCCGAAGGTGAACGGCTGGACGCTCACCTTGCATGTCTTCGACTACAACCTCGATTACTTCGAGGTCGGCACCGTCGATTCTGATGAGTGGAAACTCACCGACCCGAAGATCCGCCTCGCCGAACGAGCGGCGGCGGCGTTGGGCGGGTTGTGGGGCAACCACGGCTACGAAGCCGCCTACGTGATGACCTACGTCGACTCCGATGATCACCAGCTCGACGGCACGAACACCTACCGGCTGCGGCTGTCGCCGACTCCGCCGGTGGGTGGGTTCTGGTCGCTGACGATGTATGACGTGCCGAACTTCTTCCTGGTGGACAACGAGATCGGTCGCTATTCGATCGGGGACCGAACTCCGGGCATCACCGCCGACCCCGATGGCGGTATCACCATCACCATCAGCAATACCGAGCCCACCGATGCGCACGAGCGGGCGAACTGGCTTCCGGCGCCGGCGGGGCCGTTCCGGCCGGTGCTGCGGATGTACATCCCCGACCCGGCGATCTTCGACGGCAGCTACCAGATCCCGCCGATCGAACGGGTCCGGTAGCCGATGGGTTGCCGTTCGTTGATGGGCCTGTTCGAGGCCGAACGGCTCGATCCTCGAGCAGCGCAGCCTACGCAGGTTTCCCGACGCATCACCCGCATCGAATGATGGAGCCCCACTGATGTCCGATCTTGTCGCCGACGCCTACGTGTTCGGCTATCCCTTGGTGTACAACCTCAATGCGCTGCAAGCGATCGCGCGCAACGGCATGGGGTCGCTGCCACCGACCCCGTTCAACCGGTTCGGATTCGCGCAGCAGCTCGCCACCCCGGCCGACCCGTTTGTCAGCGTCAACAACGACACCGTGTACGCCCTGGCTCAGCTTGACCTGTCCGGCGGACCCTTGCGGCTGCACGTTCCCGACACGGCCGGCGCCTACTACGTCCTGCAGTTCGTCGACGCCTGGACCAACAACTTCGCCTATGTCGGTCGCCGAGCCACCGGCACCAGCGAAGCCGAATACTTGATCACCCCGCCCGGATGGTCCGGAGACACCGGCGGCCTCGACGTCATCAGCGCACCCACCAACATCGTCAGCATCGTGGGCAGGCTCGCCTGCGACGGCCTCGACGACCTGCCGCGCGTCCTGCAACTCCAGCAGCACTTCACCCTCAGCCCGGTCGACGGCAACACCACGCCGGCCGGGATCCCCTCAGCCGATGCCGATCTCTCCAAGCCTCTGCACTCTTGGGAGCAGCTGCGCCTTTGGTCACAAGCCAACCCGCCTACAGGTTCCGAAGACCAAGCCTACCTCGCCACCCTCGACTCCCTCGGCCTGCTGGACCCCGACAGCCCCTATCCCGGCGCGTCCGAGGAGTTGGTACAGCTCCTCACGGCGGGACTCATCACGGGCAAGCAACGTGTGGAAGAAGCAGCGAAATCGGGCGACCCGGACGCCGTCAACGGCTGGCAGATGAGCCTGCACCTGTTCGACTACAACCGCGATGCCTTCAGTATCGGCACCATCGACTCCGACGAATGGAAGATCGCCGATCCCCTAACCGCCTACCTGGACCGCGCCGTCGCCGCCCGCAACGCACTCTGGGGAAACCACGCCTACGAGGCCGTCTACCCCCAGATCTACGTCGACAGCGACGGCGAACAACTCACCGGCAGCCACCGCTACACGATCACCTTCACCCAACTGCCACCGGTGGACGCGTTCTGGTCCATGACGATGTACGCCATGCCCGAGTACTTCCTCGTCGACAACCCCATCGGCCGCTACTCCATCGGCGACCGCACCCCCGGCATCCGATACGGCGACGACGGATCACTCACCCTCTACCTGCAACACCAGCAACCCGACGCTGAGCAGGCAGCCAATTGGCTCCCCACCCCAGACGGTGACTTCCGGCCCATGATCCGGCTCTACCAACCCCGCCCAGAAATCCTCAAAGGCAAATTCGCACTGCCACCGATCCGCCGAGTCGACTAACCCAAACGGACACCTCCTCCACACCCGCAGCGCAAACGGCATGTCGATGGGTAGGGACTGTAATTTTAACGGTGTAACTCCTGAGACGAAGGAGACACCTGTGACTGACGTGACGAGTAGGGATGTGGCTGCTGCTGACGGGCAGGAGCTGTCGGCCAGCGATCAGCAGCTGGTGCGCGAGCTGACCGATCGGGCCCGGGCCAACGGGTTGCAGCTGACCGGTCAGGGCGGCTTGCTGGGCCGGCTGACGAAGATGATCGTCGAGGGCGCCCTGGAGGGTGAGATGGATGATCACCTGGGGTATGCCAAGCATGATCCGGTCGGCCGGGACGGCGGTAACTCCCGCAACGGCTACCGGGCCAAGACGCTGTTGACCGAAGCCTGGAGTGTCGCGGCTTTAGGGCCGGTCCTTTTCGAGAGGATCGGTTGTCATGCCGAAGCAGTATCCGAAGCAGCAGCGGGACCGTGCAGTGCGGATGGTCCAAGATCATTTAGACGAGTACGACAGCCCGTATCTGGCGTGCAAAGCGATCGCGCCGAAGGTCGGAGTCGGAGTGGAATCGCTGCGCCGGTGGGTGCAACAGGCCCAGATCGATGCCGGCGAGCAGCCGGGCACCACGAGTGTGGAGAGGGCCCGGATCAAGGAGCTGGAGCGGGAGAACCGTGAGCTGCGCGAGGCCAACGAAATCTTGAAAGCAGCATCGGTTTTCTTCGCGGGGGAACTCGACCCCCGACGCCGATGATCGTCGAGTTCATCGACGCGCAACGTCGATGCGGTCACCGGATCTTCCTTATCTGCAGGGTATTACTCGAGTTCGGGATCAGGTTCAGCGAACGAGCCTACCGCAAGGCCAGGACCCGGCCACCGGCCGACCGTGACCTGGACGATGCGGTCGTGGTCGAGGCGCTGCTGGCCACCCGCCGGCCCGACCCGGTCACCGGCCGGCCACCGAAGGAACGGTTCTACGGCCGCCGGAAAATGACCCGCTGGCTACGCCGCCAGGGCCTGGACGTGCCCTACTGCCAGGTCGACCGGCTGATGCGCCAGGAAGGCCTCAACGGGCTGCGCCGAGGCAAGCAGAAGACCACCACCATCCGCGACCCCAAGCGCCCAGCCGCCACCGACCTGTTGAACCGCAACTTCACCGCAGCGGTGCCCGATCAAGTCTGGATCGCCGACATCACCTACGTGTCGACCTGGTCCGGCTGGTGCTACACCGCCTTCGTCGTGGACGTGTTCTCCCAACGCATCCTCGGCTGGGCAGTCGCCACCACGATGGGCGACCGGTTGGTCCGCGACGCCCTGGCGATGGCGGTCTGGCAGCGTGACCACCAGGGGCATCCGATCGCCGACCAGCTCGTCCATCACAGTGACAAGGGCAGCCAGTACACGTCGATCCGGTTCGGCGAATCCCTTACCCACAACGGAATCCGGCCCTCTACCGGTAGCGTCGGAGACTCCTACGACAATGCCCTGATGGAGTCGATCAACGGACTCTACAAGAACGAATGCATCAGACCCGAAGGGCCCATCAAAACCCTGCTCGACGTCGAATACGCCACCGCCGAATGGGTCGACTGGTGGAACCACGACCGGCTCCACTCCAGCCTGGGCTACCTCATCCCTGCCGAGTACGAGGAAGCCCACTACGATCACCTACTGAACCTGCTCCAACCGGAGCCGGCCCACCCATAACCGACCGGCCCGAAACCCGTGGCGCTTCAGCCGGGCCGGTTGATGTTTCGGTGCCGCGGGACCGGGACGGCAGTTTCGAGCCGACGATCGTGGCGAAGCGGCAGCGGCGACTGTCTGGGGTGGAGGACCTAGTGATCTCGCTGTCGGCGAAGGGACTCACGACCGGGGAGATTTCGGCGCACCTCGCCGAGGTGTATGGGGCGGAGGTGTCGAAACAGACGATCTCGACGATCACCGACCGGGTGATGGAGGGGCTGGCCGCCTGGCAGTCTCGTCCGTTGGACCCGGTGTATGCGGTGCTGTTCATCGACGCGATCCAGGTCAAGATCCGGGAGGGTGAGGTCTGCAACCGGCCGATCTACCTGGCCCTGGGTGTCACCGCCGACGGTGAGCGTGACGTGCTCGGCCTGTGGGCCGGTGAGCACGGCGACGGGGAAGGTGCCAAGTACTGGCTGCGAGTGCTGACCGAGATCAAGAATCGTGGCACCAACGATGTGTGCATGCTGGTCTGCGACGGGCTGACCGGACTCCCTGACGCGGTGTCGGCGGTGTGGGACAAGACGATCGTGCAGACCTGCATCGTGCATCTGCTGCGGAACTCGTTCAAATACGCCTCGAAGAAGGACTGGGGGTCGGTCGCCAAGGACCTGAAACCGGTGTATACCGCCGCCTCCGAGGCCGAAGCGCTGGACCGGTTCGCCGACTTCAGCTCCAAGTGGGAGAAGCGTTACCCGGCGATCATCCGGCTGTGGACCAACGCTTGGGCAGAGTTCGTCCCATTCCTGCAGTTCGACCGCGAAATCCGCACCGTGATCTGCACGACGAATGCGATCGAGTCGATCAACGCCCGACTCCGGCGAGCGGTCAATGCCCGCGGTCATTTCCCCACCGAGCAGGCAGCGCTGAAGTGCCTGTACCTGGCGATCATGAGTCTCGATCCGACCGGCCGAGGACGCAAACGCTGGACCAACCGATGGAAGGCAGCACTCAACGCCTTCGACATCACCTTCGACGGACGCCTATCCGCCGGACGCAACTAACAAGATCAAAAATCAGTTACACCGAAAACTTGACAGACCCGATGGGTAACGCAATCTGCCCGGTCACTGATCCACTTGCGGCGCGGTCTCACCCGGTCTGGGCAGTGACTCTGTGGTGTTCACTTGTCCACCAGGGCGCGGAATTGGTGAGCAGTTCAACCGCTTTATGGTGATCGTCAAGTGTGTCAGGAGGGTTGCCGGTCAGCCGGCCCCAGCCGAGCCGGATGCTGGCGGCTACTTCGTCGGTGTGGCCGGGATAGAAGGCGGTGATGACTCGCTGCATGGTTATCGGGTCGCTTGTCCAGCCTGGCCAGCGGAATAGGACGCAGGTGTAGGCCAGCCGGGTGATTCGTCGACCGACCCGCTGCCGGATGAAGTCTGGCCGTGATGTCGTCGGTTCGTTCAGCGCGGCGGTGAGCCGGGTGAAGGCGGCCTGGGTTCCGCTGGTGATGTGCCGGGCCAGCTCGATGCTCGGGTACTGATCGGGCAGCTCATCGGCCAGATCCGGTCCCCACAGCGGCGTGCAAAGACATGAGATCTGGAACGCGTTGTCGTACCGCTCGGCCGCAGACAGCAGTCGAGGACGGCCCGCGACAATGATGCCGACCTCGTTGACCAGGTCGGTGTCCTGGTCGAGCTCGGCGGCAAGCCGGCCGATCGCGGTGCGATCTGTCTCGGTCGGCTCGCTGTGCAGGACGACCTCCATATCGAGGTCTGACTGGCCGACGACGGCGGTGCCGCGAGGAATGCTGCCGTACAGGTAGATGCTGTGCAGGCGTCGGTCAAGGAGTTGTCGGAGGGCCGACGCAGCCTCGGCTACAAGAGGGGCGAAGGCTGCATCGACGCGGTTGATGTCTCCTTCGCGGCGGATCCGGCCATGCTCGTCTAGTCCGTTATCGAGACCCTCAAGCCCCGGCACAGGCGTGTTGTGGTCAACGTTCGGCGTCACGGATCGACATCGCATCACAACCACGGATGCCCACGCGACCCGATTCCGTCACCGGGCCCGGCGGAGGATCCGCTTGCGACAAGGAATTGATCATGGTCGGATCAGCTTGGCGTCGCGCCGTAAGCCGAACCCTCTACGGGTCGCGATGAGACGTGCTCAGTGGCCGAACGGTTGGAGCCAGGCTCGTAGCGCGTCGGCCAGCGGTGCGGGTGCGTCGTAGTGGATCAGATGGCCTGCATTGGGGACAGTGCGCAGACTCGCGTCGGGGATCGCATCGGTGAGGCGTGACGCGCGGTCGAGAGGGATCCAGGTGTCCTGCTCACCCCAGATGATATGGACGGGCAGATCGATGTCGGACAGTCGATCTTCGAGTTCGCGGGTGAAGCGTTCATCGGCCTGGGCGATCTGGCGGTAGAAGGCGGCCTGGCCCTCCTCGGTAAGCCATGGCGCCGTCAGTTCGGCGAGCTCATCGGCATCAAGGCCCCGAAAGCTCGCGGTTTGGATGTAGGCCGCCAACGCGCCCGCGTGCACCGCAGCCGGGAGTGCCGCGAAGACGTCGGTGTGGTCATGGACGAGGCGGAAGAAGCGCGAGCCCCACGGCCTGAGAGCGACGACGTCGACCAGGCACACCGATGCGAAGTCCGCTCCATGGAGGAGCAGTGCTCGCAGGGAGACAGCGCCTCCGAAGTCGTGCGCGACCACGTGCGGCGGGTCGATCTTCCACTCAGCGAGCAGGTCGGTGAACACTTCGCCCTGGGTGGCCAGGTCCACGTCGTGGTCGGGGTGCTTTGAGGATTGGCCGTAGCCGGGCATGTCCCACAGGTACACGCAGAAGTCTCGGCTCAGGGCGTCGGCGAAACGCGCCCAGGTCTTCGACGACCACGGGGTGCCATGACAGAACACCACTGGTTGGCCTGAACCGATGCGCGACCACGCAACGTCGCGTCCCTTCCAGGAGAACGTCTCGGTGAGATCCACCCGAGGGATCTTGCCATCCAGGTACGGCCGCCCGCTACGCGACTGTCGCAGCCAACGTGCCCCGTCGCGGTGTGCCGAGAGACGATCGGCTTCCGCGACGAGTTGATCATGGCCGGATATGGCTGGCTCCGCGGTGTTGTGTCACGGTGGCGGTATGGCTAGATGGGTGGCCGGGTGAGCCGGTCGATGCAGATGATGTTCCGGCCGAGGTTCCATCCTGGCGACATCGTGCTGCGCCGGGAGGTGCTGCACGGGCAGCTTTGGATGGAGCATCCGGTCACGGTCATCGATGATCGCGGTGACGAATTCGCTGTGCTGCTTCAGCCGGGCTCGCAGTTCACCTTCCATGACCATCCCCAGGGCGTGCATCCCTGGTCGGGGCAGTCGGAGTGGCGAGGACCTGAGGTACTGCAGCTTTATCGGGTCGGCCTGTGGTACTCGGTGTGGCTGTTCTTTGATCAGGGACGATTCCGGAACTGGTACATCAACTTTGAGGCACCGGTTGTCGGCGACGAAGGGGGATTCGACACCGACGATTACGGGCTGGACTTGATCGTCAATCCCGGCCAAGAGGTTGTCTGGAAGGATGTCGATCACCTCGATGTGATGATCGGGAACGGTCGGCTCAACTCATCGAAAGTCTTGGGGGTGTTGGCGGCCGCACGGCAGGTTGCCGACCTGGTCCGTCGTGACGATCGGTGGTGGTCATCATGGGACGGCTGGACGCCGGCCGGCGGTCCAGGTTGCCGTTAACGGCCTGCCCACCACCAGCAGTTGGTCGCTGACCCTCGCCGCCCGCTGCGGGCGCGCGGTGGTGGTGCGCGTGAACTGTCCGGTGAGGGGACCTCGCCGCGTGGTCACCGGGCACCCGACTCAGTTCCAGAGCGCGCCCGGATCCGGATCGATCACCGGGCAGCCGCCGAGTCCTTGGGCATCGCAGCTCCCGTTGGTTGGTGGTTCAGACGTGTCGGCGCATGACGATGAAGTCGCCTCGGTGGTAGGGATCGGTGGCGCTGCGGTAATCGTCGCGTTGGATTGCTGTGAAGCCGGCTTTCTCAAACATCGACATGTTCCCCATATGTCCCATGGTTCTGGTCGAGTTCAGGCAGGCGCTGACTTCGCCGATGGCGGGGAGCTCTTTGGTCGGCCAGTTGTCGCGCAGATACTCAGCCACCTGCGGCGAACGCCAACGGAAGGTTCGCCGCAACTTCCGTAGTGTCGGGTCGTCGTGCGGGAACGCCATCGGAACAGCTTCGATCCAGCCGCCGCCCCGCTTCTTGATCGCGGCTACGGCCGCGTTCAGCGCACGCGTTGCCACACCCTGTCTGCGATGGTCCATCCGGGTGGTGAAGCAGTTGATCACCCACTCGGTGGTGTCGAGCCGGGCATAGATCGTGTCGGGATCGGATTCCTCACTCGGCACCGGCAACTCATCCACCCGGCCGAAATGGCACCAACCGACAGGATCCCCGTCGGCATAGACCAGGATTCCGTGAGCCTGGCCCTTGCTGACCAGGTCTCGGACCGCGGCGGCCTCACGCTTGCGCATCAGTTCCTGATGCGGGAAGTGTTTCCGGGACCGATCCGGCGCGCTTCCGAGTCGCACGGCGCGCTGCTGCGCAGTGCCGGACACCGACGACAGATGCCGACCGAAGAAATACAGCGTGCAGGCACAACCGTGTACCTGGGAGAAGAACTGCTCGAAATCATCAATGGTCCGCATCGACAGTTCCCGCGTCGTGAAGCGGACCACTCGCTCGTTCATGTCGCCTCCATGATCATTCGGCCAATCATGATCAACACCTCAGCACAGGCAGAACGGATGGCCGTGCGGATCCAGCATCACCCGAACGTGCTGCTGCGGCTGGTGTTCGGCCTGGCTCGCTCCCGCCTCGATCGCCCAGGCGACCGCCGCCTCCAGGTCATCGACGCCGATATCAAGGTGCATGGTCGCGGTCTGCCGACCGTGTTGGCTTGGCCACACCGGGCGCGAATGTGCTACGTCTTCCTCGATGTTGATCGTCGGCCCGGTCTCGCCCTCGGGTGGACGCAACTGCACCCAGCCTCCCTTCGGACCGACATCCACGATCGGCCAGCCGAGGAGCCGACGATAGAAATCGGCCAACTCCCGGGCCCGCTGCGGCTCGGAGGTGATCGTCACTGCGCCGACATTCAGGGCAGGTTGCTGCATCTGACTCAACTCCCGTGATCAGGCAATTGTGGGTGACAGCCAGTGACAGCATCCCAATTCGTATAAGACACCCTGTGTCCTATACGTGGGAGATTGTCTTGTATGCGCGCCGATCGTCTGCTCCGAATCGTGTTCCGCCTCCAAGGTCGGCGGCTGGTCACAGCCTCCACGCTCGCCCGCGAACTCGAGGTCTCCACCCGCACCATCCGCCGCGACATGGAGGCGCTCTCCGCTGCAGGGATACCGGTCTACTCGACTCGTGGCGGTGCCGGTGGCTGGTCGTTGGTTCAGGAATACCAAACCAGCCTCACCGGCCTGAATGCCAGCGAAGCATTGGCCACGATCATCGGCCACCCCAGCGGCATCCTCACAGACCTCGGACTCGATGATCCAGGGGAAGAACTTGTCCTAAAACTCCTGGCCGCGGTTGCCCCCGCGGCCCGCGAGCAAGCCGAGCACGCCCGGCAACGGATCCACATCGACCCCGACCTCTACTGGGAGCCGGTCGCCAGCAATCCCAGCCCCAAGCTCCGGCAACTGGTCGCCGCCAGTTGGGACGACCGGATGGTCGAACTGCGCTATGGAAGCGGCAACACCGTCAGCCAGGTGGCTCCGTACGGGCTGGTGCGCAAGGGAACCCGCTGGTATCTCATCGCCCAGGTCCATGATCAGGTTCGGACCTATCGCATCTCCCGGATCCACGAACTGACCGTCACCGAAGCCACCTTCAGCCGCCCCACCACCTTCGACCTGGCTACGCACTGGCGCAAGTCACAACAGGAATACACACGACGGTTCGGCTCCTACCCGGTCCGGCTCCGAATCCGCGGTGAGGCCCTCGCCCGAGCCGGCTGGGCCCACGCCCGAAGCAAATCTCTCGGCACACCCGACCCCGACGGCTGGGTTGAAGCCGAGTTCGACACCGAAGACTGGGACGGCGCCATCGGACTCCTCGGAGGCCTCGGTGCCGACGTCGTCGTGCTCGCACCCCATCGTCTCCGACGCGAAGCACTCGCCAACGCCACCCGATTCCTCAAACTGAACCGCTGAACCTACGGCCCGCAAGAGGATCGTCTGTGACGCAGCGACTCCGCGCTGACCGGCGTGCCCGGTCAGGTTGCCCGGAGGGTCTGCCCGCCAGGGCCGGCTTGCGGGGCGGCGTACGGCGATGTCGGCTGGGGAATCTCCACCGGGCAGGGATCGACGGCGTCGGGTTCAGGTGGCACCATCGAGGACATGGCAGCGGTGAGTCTGGGTGCAGTGGCCCGAGAGATCGCCGAAGCGTTGGAACGGTCAGACATCAGCATGGTCCAGTCGGTGCTGTCGGTTCGGGCACGGGATTGGGACTGGGTACCGGAGGAGTGGATCGCAGACGTCTGGCGTCCCCGGCTCGATGATCTGGCAGGAGCCGACCGGACACTGGTCGGACAGCGGCACGTCAATAACGTCTTGGGACGGGTCGTGTTCGAAGGCTCCCGTGGCCAGGCATTCGTCACGGTGCTATTCGACGAGGCCGGCAAGATCGACGGCTTCGCGATCAAGCCGGACGAGCTGGACGGCACCTTTGGGATCGTCGTCGGGTGCGACGACGAGGATGCCGAACGGTTGCGGGCGTTCTACGACCTTCTCGCCCGTGCACCCTTGGGATTCGGCGAGGGGCTGGGCCGCCGCCCCTCCTGGCAGGATCCAGAAGCACCACAGCAGATCCATCTCGACTTCGTTGTCACAGACTTGGAAGACACAGAAGCCGTGGTGCTGGGCCATGGGGCGGTGGCGCTCGAGGACTTTGATGATCATCGCGTGTTCACAGATCCGGTCGGACATCCGTTCTGCCTGTATCCAGACACCGACGGCCGAGCTGTGGGCCCTGACCGATTGGGAGTCTTGGCCCGCGTGGTGATGGATTGCGACGATCCGGAACTACTGGCGAGGTTTTGGTCGGCCGTACTCGACATGCCGAATCGAGCCGAGGACACGGCGCACCGCATTGTGATCACAGGCGAGACTCCGAGCTTGCCGATGCTCGCCGCGCAGTCGGTCGAGGACTACCGGCCGCCACAATGGCCCGATCCGCTGCATCCGGCTCAGATGCACCTGGATATCGGCTTCGACGACCGGACAATGAAGGAACGGGTAGCACTCAGCCACGGTGCGAGCCGACTGCCGGCGCAAGGTGGCAGCTGCCCGGTCTACGCCGACCCTGCCGGTCACCCCTTCTGCCTTTGCTACACCGGCGAGTAGCAGCCGCGACTCGCCGGGAGGGCAGGTGACCCGTGCCCGATCCCCGCTACGGTCTGTGCATGCTGCGTGCGTTGGTCGCTGGTGAGAACCCGCCGGACTGGGCGGATGCGGCAGCCCGCGATGCTGGGATCGAGTTCGTGCGGGTCGGCGATGACCAGGTGCAGGACGAGGCTGTGGCTTACGTCATGAACTCATTTGGTCGGCATGAACCAGAGCCGGTCACCGTTGACGTGCTCGCGCGGATGCCAAAGCTACGGATCGTCGTCTACCTGGGCCAGTCGCAGGAACCCCAGGACTACACGAGCTTTGTCGATCTCGATGCGATCCGGTCTGCAGGGGTTGCCCTGGCCACGACTCCTGCTGGTGACGCGGTCGCTGAGGCTGCGATCGGGATGATGATCGCTGCAGACCTGGACCTGGTGGCCGCAGCAACTGTCTCGTCCTCAGTGATCAACCGCCGAGGGCTTTCCGGGGCGACGCTGGGGATTGTCGGCCTCGGGCAGATCGGTCGACGAGTGGCCGAGATCGGGGTGGCGATGGGAATGAAGATTTGCTACACCTCTCGTCACGAACACCCCGAGGAGGTAGGGGGAAATCTTCACGCCCAACGCCGCGGGCTGGATGACCTGTGCGCGGAATCGGATTTCATCAGCGTGCACACGTCCAACAGTGCCCCAGCGGGCCTGATCGGTACGGCACTCGAGCGTGCCCGCGGTGCTGTCTTGATCAACTCGGCGTCCGCTCCAAAGCTTGTCGATCCCGCAGCACTCCTGAACACACTAGAGTCGGGAAACCTTCGTCGTGCTGTCGTGGAAGGCCGTTACGGGGAGCCGTGGCAAGACCGCTTGACGAGGCTCGGACCACACCGGTTCGTCTCGGTACCGCTATACAGCTCTTGGGACACGCCTGCAGCGCGCGAGGCGGGCTGGAATCAGGCAATCGCTGCGCTATCGGCTGCCAGCGACGGCCTGGTCATACCGAATCGCCTCGTCTAGACGCTCGACGGTCAACCCTGCCCGGTCATGGATCGTCTGTGACGCAGCGACTCCGCGCTGACCGGCGTGCCCGGTCAGGTTGCCCGGAGGGTCTGCCCGCCAGGGCCGGCTTGCGGGGCGGCGTACGGCGATGTCGGCTGGGGAACGATCACCGGGCGGGCTATGCCATGGCGTTGGTTTGGTTGTTGTGGAGTGTGCTGGCTTGGTAGGGGAGGCGTTCCCAGGCTGGGGTGTGCATGCCGGTATCGAACTCGTCGCGGAAGTATTTGATCGCTGAGTTGATGGGACTGACGGCGGCGTCGCCGAGGCCGCAGAACGCTTTGCCACCGATGTTGTCGCACAGGTCGAGAAGTTTTTCGATGTCGCCGGGTTGGCCTTGGCCTGCTTCGAGTCGCTGGAGGATCTGGACCAGCCACCAGGTCCCTTCGCGGCAGGGTGTGCATTTGCCGCAGGATTCGTGCTTGTAGAACTCCGACCACCGCAACACGGCCCGGACCACGGAGGTGGTTTCGTCGAAGACTTGGATGGATCGGGTGCCGAGCATCGACCCGGCGCCGATGACGGAGTCGTAGTCCAGGGGCAGATCGAGGTGTTCGTCGGTGAAGATCGGCGAGGACGAGCCGCCGGGAGTCCAGAACTTGAGCCGGTGCCCTTTGCGGATACCGCCGGTGAAGTCAAGGAGTTGCCGCAGGGTCGTGCCGAGAGGAACCTCGAACTGGCCGGGGTGGGTGACGTGACCGGAGACGGAGAAGATACCCATCCCGGGGCTGCGTTCGGTGCCGAGGGCTTTAAACCAGTCGGATCCGTTGCGGATGATCACGGGCACGGTGGCGATGGTTTCGACATTGTTGATCACGGTCGGGGAACCGTAGACACCAGCGACGGCGGGGAACGGCGGCCGCAGGCGGGGTTGGCCACGTCGGCCTTCGAGGGATTCCAACAGGGCGGTTTCTTCGCCGCAGATGTAGGCGCCGGCGCCGGGGTGGACGATCAGGTCCAGGTCGAACCCGGAGCCGAGGATGTTTGTGCCGAGGTAGCCGGCGGAGTAGGCCTCGGCGACGGCTTGTTGGAGTCGGCGGATCACGTGCAGCACTTCACCGCGGATGTAGATGAAGGCGTTGTGGGCGCCGATGCCATAGCAGGTGACGGCGATGCCCTCGACCAGCTTGTGGGGCGAGGCCATCAGCAGCGGCATGTCCTTACAGGCGCCGGGTTCTGACTCGTCGGCGTTGACCACCAGGTAACGCGATTTGGACATGTCGGGGTCGAGCAGGCTCCATTTCATCGCGGTGGGGAAACCTGCACCGCCGCGCCCTCGCAGGCCGGAGTCCTTGATCGTTTGCACGACATCAGCCGGATCGCCGGCCAGCACATGGCGCAGTGCCTGGTAGCCGTTGTTGCGTTCGTAGTTCTGCAGTCTCCAAGCGCGGGGTTGTGCCCAGTCCGCGGTCAGTTGCGGGGTGATGGGATCAGTCATCCTTGACTCCATTCAGGAACGGTGCCAGCCGATCAGTTGGTGGGGTGCAGTCGACCGCGGTATGAATCGTTGGTTCGGATGTAGCCGGCCTGATCGAGCAGTTCGGCGCGGGGCGTTTGGTCGGCTTGCTGGATCACCACCGCAACCGGCGCACCGGCTGCTGCGGCGGCCTTCTCGATCGCGGCCAGACTTGCCGCGTCTGCCACATCACCGGTGAGCAATACCGGACCGCCAGGGGCATAGACCGGCGGCGCGGGAAGGACCAGTCCGGAGGCCCCTTCGACGGTGATCTTGCGGTCCGCTGGCGGGGTCCCATCAACGGCGGCATCCAGGTCCTTATGCCACCACGACTCAGCGCAGACCAGGCCGAGACCTTCGGCGGCAGCGCGCCGTTCCGTTTCCGGGACTGGGCAGCCGAAATTCAAGGATCGATCAGCGCCGGCCACACGCAGCATGGCCACCCCATCGGCTGGCCACAACGACTCGTCGTCCAACACCATGTCGTCAACGTCGTACCGATCATCGTTCGGATATCCAAAGAGGAATCCGTGATCGGTCCGGATGGACAGCACGTTCGGATCGGCGATCTTGTTACCCAGAAACTTGGTGTGCACGTCCCGCGCATTCGGCGCGGGATTCCAGAACCGCGGGGCATAGGAAACCAACCGGGCTCGGCGCTCTGCCCCGAGATCCAGCACCCAATCAAGATCAGAAGAAGTCAGGTCCCTTACGCCATCACTGGTCATGGGTCCCGATCCTGGCACCGACCCAGCGACCACCGAAAGGTATTTGTGATCACATTCACAAAATCGCGGTAGTGATCCTGCGACATCGGAGGTAGGGCCAGCCGGTTAGCTGTCGGGGTGCTTTTCAGCGTGGATGGCGCCGGGTTCCCGGTCGGTCAGTCGAATAGCGTCGATGGGCCGGAGCCGGATGGTGGCTGTGCAGCCGGGCCGTCCGCATTCGCAGTCGAAGAAGCCGCGTGACTCGGGTTGGGTCGGATCAGCCTGACCGTTGTCGATCTTGAAGCGGAGCTGGTCGGTCAGGCTGTGGTTACCGTAGCGGATCGTGGCCCGGCGTTCGGAGATCGTCTGGGCGACCGGGAGTTCGTCGAGTGCCGGGCCGAGAGCTGTTTCGACGGCGGCCAGGGTTTCGGCGATTGTCTGTCCGTCAACGTTGATGACGCTCGCCGCGGTTCCGGAGAGTTGTTCGGTGATCAGGCGGTGCCCGTAGAGCAGTCCGTGATGGATGCCGGTGCTGCCGGATCGGTGAGTGAGTCGCCGCTGGTGTTCGGCCGATGAGGGCATCAACCAGACCGAACGGGACAAGGGCGCGAAGGCGGGTGCGATGAGTGCACCCTCGACGACGGCGCCGACTGTCGGGGTCTGGACGGCCAGGAGGTCGAGGTCTTCCTGGATCATCGGTGCGCGGTCAAAGGTGCCCGGTGTTGGGTCGCCCTCATCGTGCAGGCCGCGGCCGACGGCTCTGTCGCGGTGGCTCCAACCATGTGCGTCCGTGCTGTACCAGCGCAAACCGCGCCTGCGGGCCAGCAGTCTGGCGATCGTGGTCTTTCCGGAAGCAGCAGGGCCACCGATGAGAACGGCGGAGAGGAAAACGTCGCGCGGCACCCGTCATCAATATCTGGTGCGGTAGCCGCTGGCAAGAACGCCCGGTGATCGATCGTCTGTGACACACCGATCCGCCGCGAAACCGCGTGCCCGGCGACCGCGCCCGAAAGGCCTGCCCGCCACGGGCCGCTATCGGGCGGTTGCAGCCGTCGTCGGCCGGAATCCCTTCTGGACGGAAGTGGAGGAGTGATCGCTGCTGCCGGATTGGTCCTGTGCCCGCGGATGCACTCAGCGCTGCGCTTGGATAGTTACTCGGTTCGTTCGGTGAGCTGATGGATCGCGTCAGAGAGTTTGGCCATTTCCGAGATGAGCACGGTCGCGTCGCCAAGCGCTTTGGCCGGCGTCGTCTCGCAGAATCCGATCACATCCATCCCGGCCGCGGTCGCCGCCGCGACCCCGGATGGACTGTCCTCAACCACGACGCATCGACCAGGTTCGAATCCCATCGCCTGGGCAGCGTGAAGGAACAGGTCGGGGGCGGGTTTGCCTCGCTCGACGTCCTCGGAGCTGAAGATCCGATCGGCGAAGAAGCCGCGCAGGTTCGCGGTGGCGAGCATGAGACGAATCCTGGTGTGGGTTCCCGAGGATGCGACGCAGGTGGCGTAGCCGGCCTGCTGGAGTTCGGACAGCGTGGTGGTGATGCCGGCGACTTCGGTGAGGTCGGTTCGGAATGCTGCGGCATGGGCGGCTCGTCGATCCTCGACGAATGTGTCGGGGACTGGTTTGCCGAGATGACGTTCGATGTTGGCCGTGACGGTTGCCTCGGATCGTCCGAGATGTTGTTCCATAATCTCTTCGCGGGTGATCGGCCATCCGAGGTTGGCGATCATCTCCAGGTCGATGTCCTGCATGAGCCGTTCGCTGTCGACGAGCACGCCATCGCAGTCGAACACGATCAGGTAATCGGAGGTCACCGCGACATCCTTGCGGACTACCTGGCAGCCCAAATCACCCGCCCGGTGGAGGATGCTAAAGCGGTGCGCTCCCTGGCATCCTCAGAGGTGTGTCAACAACGGAGGAAGCGGCGGGCGAGCGACTGTCCAAGACCGCGCTGCGGGACTTTGGCCAGCCGATTCTCCACGCGGAACGCGACTACGACCTACCGTCCTACCGAGTGAGCCTGTCACCCGCGGAGGCTCCGGTCCCGGTGTTGCTCCGGCACGCCCTCACCCTCATCGGGATACGCCACAACGGACCCGGCGAGAAGGTCGCGTGGTGGGTGTCGTTCACCTACAAGGGTTACCCGTGCGAACTCGCGCACCAGAAGTTCGGCCTCCGGCTGCGCATCGGCGGCGACCTCACCGAAGAGCAGGCGGACGACCTGCTGACGGAGATGCGGAAGAAGTTGGTGTCGGCGGTTCGGACCGTGGAAGGGGTGCTGGCCGAGACGGCGAGCGAAACCCTCAATGCCGGCAACGTCACCGTCGTGAACCAGCACCGGCAGTTGCGCCGGGCGTACCACTACTTCCGTGAGCGGGCAACCAATCCCGCGACGGTCGAGGACGTGAGCGAGAGCGGGGTGTCGCAGGGTGGAGCCACTTGGTCATCGTTCCTACTGGGCAAGAACGTAATGGCGCTGAACGCATCCCACGATCTGGTGGCCGCGATCTCTGCCTTCCTGAGTTCGCTGGAGCACGACCTCGTTCTGGCGCTACCTTTCCTCGACTTCGACCCAACGACGGACGACCTGACCAAGATCATCGGGGACCGCTGGGGCGAGAAGTGGCGGCGCGTGATCGGCCACTCGGACCCGGAAGCGGTACGCCTGCGGGAGCGACTGGCCGAGGTCGTCGAGCGGTGGCGCAACCCCTACTCGCACGGCGGGTTCGAGAAGGGGCACGGTGCCACCATCTACCTGCACACGCCGGGTATCGGCGCCCTGCCCGTTGGGTTGTCAAGCATCCGCGACAGCCCGCTGTTCTCGTTCCACTCTGTGTCGGAGACCGACATTGAAGGCGTCTTCACCCTGTTCGACGAGATCGACGCCTACCTCGCCAAGACCATCCCGCACGCGATGGAGTGGATCGACTCCTGCCTCGACGTCCAGTTCGACGCCGAGTTCATGGCGCAGGTCGTCGGCTGCCTTGAGTCGGAGGGCGACTTGGAGAAGCTGGTCGACGCGCACGCCTACCAGCAAGCGATGATCGACAACATGGACTACTGAGGAACCCATGGACCCGGCGGCGGGAACCAAATCACCGGGGCGGCCGGGATGGTTCTCGGGTGGCGCCCCGATGCGAGGCGCGGGAGTGTCAGGCCGGCCCGGATGAGGATCGTCAGTGACACAGCGATTCCACGCTGGCTGGCGTGCCCGGTGATGTTGCCCGGATGGGTCCGCCCGCCAGGGGCCGCTTGCGGGCGGCGTGCGCCGGTCGCCGTGGTGGAACGGCTTCCGGGCAGTGCGCTCCATTGACTGGTCTGCATCAACGGGAATCTCTGTCGGTTCATTTAGTACACGTTTCGCTGTACTATCAGGTCCATGTCCACTGCCACGGCAACTCTGCCGCACACGGCTGCGCTGGCCAGACTGGGCCACGCGTTGTCGGATCCGACCCGGGCGGGAGTCTTGCTCGCCCTGCGTGAAGCACCCGCCTACCCGTCCGATCTGGCCAACGCCTTGGGAGTTTCGCGTCAGGTGATGACCAACCAGCTGGCCTGTCTTCGGGGTTGCGGTCTGGTCGAGGCCATCCCGGACGGTCGGCGGGTCTGGTACCGGCTGTCGGATTCCCACCTGGCCCCGTCGCTGGACGAGCTGATGAAGGTGGTCCTGTACATCGAACCGGGTTGTTGTGACGGTGAAGGGTGCAGCTGCCCATGACCGACCTCAGCATTCCCGGCGTGAAGAGCCGGCGCGATGTCCTCACTCGACGGATCCGGCTGTTGGTCGCGGCCACGATCACCTACAACGTGATCGAGGCCGTGGTAGCAATCGTCGCCGGTTCCGTGGCGTCATCAGTCGCCTTGGTCGGGTTCGGCCTGGATTCGGTGATCGAGGTGTCCTCGGCCGCTGCCGTGGCTTGGCAGTTCTCCGCCCGCGACCACACGGTTCGGCAGGCACGAGAACGCCGCGCGCTGCGGATCATCGCCCTGTCGTTCTTCGCCCTCGCCGGCTACGTCACCGTCAATGCGGCGATCGCCCTGATCGGTGGCCATCAGGCAGAGGAATCCCTACCGGGCATCGTGTTGGCTGCATTGTCGGTGATGATCATGCCGTTCCTGTCCTACGCGCAGCGTCGCACCGGGCGAGAGTTGGGCTCGGCCTCGGCCGTTGCCGATTCCAAGCAGACCCTGATCTGTACCTATCTGTCGGCGGTACTGCTGCTCGGTCTGGTGCTCAACGCGCTGCTCGGCTGGTCTTGGGCCGATCCGCTCGTGGCATTGGTGATCGCCGGCCTCGCCGTTCGTGAAGGAGTTCAAGCCTGGCGCGGCGACAACTGCTGCGCACCGGTCGGCCTAACCCTGCAACCTGAGGAAGAGAACTGCAGCACCTGCGAGCCCGGCTGCGACTGCTGTAACTAACTCCACACGCTGGGCGCCCAGAATGTTTGCCTGTCCGGTGATGGATCCCATCTGACACACCGATCCGACGCTCAGCCGAGTGCCCGGTGAGGGTCTGCCCGGCTTCGTAGGCGGCCGCAGTGCCGATCGGCCGGCGGAGTTGGTGCGCCTGGCGAACGTCTTACGGGCTGTGGCGTCGGGTGTGTTCTGCGTTCCAGTCGTCCATGTTCCAGGCGCGGCCTGGCTCGTCGTAGATGCGGAGGAAGGACTCGTTGTCGGGATCATCACCGTAGGTGCCGTCCGCTTGGAGTCTGGCGATGAGTGCGTTGAACGCGGCACGGAGGGCCGCAGCTCGACGTCTGTAGGCAGTGAAGTCATGCCCGCTGGCGGTCAGAAGCTCTGCGGCGTTGTCGCGAAACCCGGTGGGGAGCCAGGTGAGGTCTTGGAGCCCGCGAAGCTCTCGGGATCGCCAGGGACGCCATTTCCGGTGATAGGCGAACAAGGCGCGGGCGAGCTCCTGGTAGCCGGCCTGGAGCCGGTCGAAGGCCTCCGGCCCGCCGAGCATGTTCCAATGTCCCTCCGCATCATCGTCGGGGATCAGTGCGAACGCCTGGTTCAGCGACGCATCGAGGATGGCGAGTCGTTGCTGATCGGACATGCTGGTTCGGTCAGCGATGAGGTCCTTGATCTCGCCTGTCGGGTCGTAGGTGATCCATCCGCCGGCCAGCTCGGCTCGCTGTGGTTCGGGCCAGTCGAAGTCTGGCGATCGCCATTGGGCCAGGTCGTATCGGTGAAGGTCGAGCTGGATGCCGACTCGGTCAAGCTCGGGATCATCGGAGAAGATCGAGTGGTAGGTGTTGTCGGCAGGTCGCCAGACGAACTCTGCTGGGGCTAGGTAGAGGTCGAGCGGGTCCATGAAGACAACGGCGTCAATGTCTGAGCCGGGTACGGTTTCGTCGCCTTGCCGTGCTCGCCCGATCGCCACACTGCCGGTCGCGACGACTCCGCGGACAACGTCGTGCGGTGCAAGCTGGCTCAGTGTGAAGTCAAGCAGTTGCTGCCGCTTCCGGTCCGATGGCGTCGCAGTGCCCATACCGGGACCATTCCAGTGACTCAGCTGACCGCGCAATCGGTTTCGGTTAGGCAGCTGCCCCAGTCGGTCAGCGATCCCGCCCAACATCCTGGGTGAGGCCCGCCGAAGAGAAAGGAGCTGCGCACGTGGCGCGTCTCACGGGAGGATGCGTGCGATGACTGCGAAACCTGCCGACCTGCTTTCTCTACCGCTCAACCGCGTTGCGATTGTGCTGGTCGACTTCCAGAACGACTTCTGCAGCCGGGATGCTGGCGACGGGACCTCGCCGCCACCCAACGTCAACAACGAGCGTGCAGCTCGGCGTGCTAATGACTTCGCCCGGGAGGCAGCCGGGATGGGCGCTCACGTCATCTACACCCAGCAAGTGCTGGACTGGGACGCTCTGTCGGACCGTCAGCGACGCTGGGAGACCCCTGGCGGACTGTGCGCGGTCGGCACGTGGGGTGCCGAGTTGTACCTCGAGCCCGTGGCCGGCTCGGTCACCGTCGTCAAGCATCGATTCGACTGCTGGCAGAGCGCCGACTTCGTGCGCGAGCTTGAGGACAGTGAGATCGACGGCCTCATCATCTGCGGTGTCGAGCTGGTTTGCTGCGTGCTCTACGCGATCATGGGCGCTGACGAACGCGGCTATCACTACCTGGTACCGACGGATCTGGTCTCAGGTAGGGACACGGGTGACGAAACCGACAACAAGGCGATCCGCGACTATCTGCAGTACAACCAGCCTGAGCGACTGACAACAGCCGCTGAGCTGCTGGAGAGTTGGCGACCGTAGCAACCCAGGCTCGGTCACCGATCGTCTGTGACACAGCGATTCCGCGCTCAGCCTGGTGCCCGGTGACGCTGCCGGACACGCTGCCCGCCAGCGACCGCGTGCGGGCGCCGTACGCCGGCGGCTGCCGGGGATGCTTGCGGGCCTGGTCGAGCACACCCGCCAGTAGGGTCAGTCAGCGTGAGTACCAATGACGGAGGGCCGGCGGGATCCGCGACATTCGCTCAGTTCCAGGACTACGTGAAGAAGCTTGAGCAGGATCGCGGGTTTGCAGGCGAGAGCGTTCTTCAGAAGTGTCTGTTGCTTGGTGAGGAGGTGGGCGAACTCTTCAGGTCGGTCCGCAAGACATCCGGCGTCGGGGTGGATGTTGCGACTGAGCACCAGGAGAATCCCGCCCACGAGATGGCTGACATTCTCATCGTCCTGGCGACCATTGCGAATCGCCTGGACATTGACCTCGGCGAAGCGATCCGCGCCAAGGAACAGATCAACGCAAGCCGCCGGTGGAGCTGAAGCCCGCGAGGCGATCCTGTGTGCGACGCCGATTCCGCGCTCAACTGGGGTGCCGGTGAAGTTGCCCGTTGGTCTGCCCGTCGCCGGCCGCTATCGGGCGGCTGCCAGTGGCGTCCGCAGGGAACCGCTTACGGTCCAGGGTTGTACCGAGTTGCGGCGGAACTTCCGTGACTATTTGGCTGTTGGTCGCGGAAGCATGCCCGCTTGATCGTAGAGGTGGAAGGCCGCCTGTGATGTCCCGCCCTCATCGCTGGTGCGAAGGGCGATCTGCATTTCGCCGAGCCGTTGGCAGGCGAGCGCTGCACGGGTGAGGAGTGTTCGAGCGATGCCGTGACCACGGGCGTCCGGCCGGACGAACAGCTCGATGATGAATGGGCAGTCGAGGTCGGGGTCCCAGGGCGATCGACGGACGACCTGGATTGATCCGACCGCTTGTTCACCCCGCAGGGCGACTAGTGACGCATCGGTAATCAGCTCTCCGAAGTCCCCGGCGTAGGTCGCATCCATTTCGGTGAGTGCGTCGTCAAGGTCTGTCGCGCCGACGTTGGGAGGGCAAGAGGCGAGGTACAGCTCGGCGACTTGTTGGCGGTGTCTGCGATGGAGTGGCTCGAAGTTCATCTGGCGGTTGGAGCTCTGCCGGTCGAGGCGAGCGAGGTTGGCAAGGTTGCCGATAAGGGTGCTTTTGGGCATGAGAGTGGCCTCGGGTTGACAGTTGAGCAGTGGAAGCGGACTCAGGTCAGTGCCGGGTCATGCCGGTGACTATAACGATCTTCTGAACACGATGCCCGTTGCAGGATCCCCTTGCGAGGACCATTCTGATCTTGGTTCGACCTATCAGATTTGACCGTTCGAACAGGGCTGCAGATCTCCATTGCGGCGGCAGTTCCTTGGTTCCCACACGGGTGAACCCTTGTTCCAGGTAGTAGTCGCACAGTCCCGGGTTGGTGGCAACGCAGTCGAGTCGGAGGACCTCGGCGCCGTGGTGGCGTCCGTGTTCGGCGGCCCAGTCGAGCAGCTGGCGGCCGAGGCCGTGACCGGCGTATCCGCGGTTGACCATGAGCCCGTGCACGTAGACCGCCGCTTGGTCGGGCTCGCCCCAGATCTGCGGATCTGCGCTGAGAATCCGGACAGCCGCGATCAGGCCTGCAGGGTCGGATCGGATGAGCCACCATTGACCGCGTTCGGCCTGTCGTCGAACCATTTCCTCCGAGACATCGCCGTGCTGCCATTGGCTGATTCCTCGATCCTGCATCCAGTCGACGAGTCGGTCCCTCAGGTGCAGGATCTCGGCAGCGTCATCCGATGAAGCCGGCGAGGGGGCAACAGGGAGTGGGCTGGTAGCTGGATCTGTCGGCATGGGTTGCCTCCGTCGAGAGGAGATCCACCCAGGCGTTCGATGGACCTCGACGGGACTCCCTGATGGTTCATTCCATCTGCGCCGGTCGTGACGTCAACGATGCCAGGACGGTCTACTGGGCACAATCCGATCTGGTCCAGACTGCCCGGATAAGGTTCGCCCCGAATGTCCGGTCAGCGGACCCGGCTGCGTGATCACCGGCTACCTCGCTCGGCCGGCGGACCCGCCCGGAACCGGATCCGTTCTGGGCAGGTCGTCGTGCGCACTTAGCGGTATCCAAAGTGCTCAAGCACCAGGTGGGCGACTTCGTGGGGCTGCTTGGTGTCGGTGTCGATGATGGTCTCGTCCAGGTCGGCCTCGGCCAGGCGGGCGGTCAGTTCTTCGTGACGGGTCGCGTGCCATTCGAATGCGGTGGCTTGGGCAGCTGTGTAGCGTCCGCGGAGGCGGCGTTCGGTAACTGCCGGGCTCGCGACCAGCCGAACAGACCGAATGGCAAGCCCGAGTGCCTCGGAGTAGCGAAGCTGTGCTCCGGAGGTGGCGATGACTCCGCTGATGACCAGTTGTCGCGGTCCAGCGGTCTTGTAGTTGGACCAGACGAATGCCATGTTCTGGGCCTCGATGATCTTGTTGCCATTGTCCGGGTCGGCCGGTGGCCAGGACCGGTGGTACCAGTCAACGTCCATCAGGCTGAAGGGTTGTCCCGCACTGGCGAACAGGTCGCCGATGTGGTCGAGCGTGGAGGACTTCCCGACGCCGTAGGAGCCATTGACAAAGATCGCGAACTCTTCGCCGCCGCTGTTCACCGTGCGACCCTACCGACCGACTGCGGCCGGTGATCGATCCCTGACAGGTCACGGGGTTTCTCAGCAAGAACCGTCTGGCACAGACAGACTGACCGCATGCTCAGAATTCAAGGACCAATCCCGGGTGGCAATCTGCCGCCGTGCGCCGTGCTCAGGTGCGATGCCCAGGGCGCCTACGTAGCGACTGTGATGGCCTTCGGCGACCCGGCCGAGTCGCTCCCGTGCGAGGAACACAAACAACGTATTGACGCTGGTCAACGGTGGCAGTGGGACGGCAACCAGAACGTCTTCCTGATGGGAGACGACCTCAGCGGTGAGGGGCGACTCAGGGCGACCAACTTCCGGGTACATACCGAGAGCGACATAGACAGCGAACTCGGAGTTGACCCGGTGCGAGTCGACTTCGACGACGCAGCAGGAACCTCGATGGGTTTCATTGTCAGTCGCGATGCTGCAAGGCACTTGGGTGCCATGCTCACGCAGTTCACTGATGGCGATGGCGATGGCACCAGATAGCACGCTGCTCTCAACCCAGCCGGCACCGGCCCGCAAGACATTCCCGATTGAGGATCACGGCTCGGCATCGTCCCCGCAAGAGATCCATCCGGCGCCCGCCACTCCCCGCCAGACCGTGACGTCGTTGTGGTGCATGCCCGAGACGACGTCGATGGCAGCTGTTGGGACAATTCACCAGTGACGGCTACAAACGCTCCGGTGACTGTCGGTTCAGGCTCAACTCGGTTGATCACCCTGCGAGGCAGCAGCGGTTCCGGAAAGTCGACTGTGGCTGGGGCGATTCGATCGTTACGGTGTCAACGGAGGGATCGGTTGCGATCCTCGGCCAGGACGTCATTCGGCGTCAGCTTCTGTGCACGGCGATGATCGGGACGGACATGCGATCGCGCTGATCGACGCGATGGCTCGTCTGCTGCTGGATCGTGGGTTCGATGTGATCATCGAAGGGATCTTGAACGCGGCGCTATATACCGAGTCGTTGGTTCGGCTGGTCGGAGATCACGGCGGGGTGTCGCGGTCCTACATCTGGGACCTGCCGTTTGAGGAGACGGTGCGTCGGCACGCCACGAAGCCGGTGCCTACCGAGTTCGGGGAGGCAGAGTTGCGGCAGTGGTGGCGCGGCTTTCAACCTGTGGAAGGTCTGGGTGAATCTGTCCTCGGTCCGACTGACGATCTTGGGTCCTCAATCGCCAGGATCGCGGTCGACTGTTGGGGAGCCGAAACAGACAGCCAGAGCTAGTCGGTCACCGCATGCCGCCCGATGGACGATCCGCGACCGCACAGCCGGAGTCGTGATCTTGCAGTGCGCGAGTCACCTACTCGGCGCGCAGGAACGGGGCCGCGTCAATGATCCGCGCGGCCGCCTCGTCTGGCGTCAGCTTTGCGACGGGCAGGGTGAGATCCCATCCGTCGTCAGGCGCAATCCCGTAGTGACCGCGGGCGTTGCCGATGTGCTGGCCACGAGTACGGCTGCGTTCGCGCTGCTCCAAGACTTCCAGCGGCGCGGTGAGATGGACCCAGAAGCTTGCTGATGCACGCAAGTCGCGTCGCCAGCCGGGGACGATCGTCTCGTCCAGGGGCATCTCGTCAAGAATCACGTCGTTTCCCGCGGCAAGGAGAGCGTTGACCGCGCCGCGCATGCCAGCCAGCACTCGGCGACCCGCGTCCCCGTACCGGATCCGGCCCCGTGCCGCTCCGTCGGGATCAATCGTGTCGTCGTACCACATACCAGGACCCGGGCCGAACTCTTGGCCCTTCCAGCGTTGGGGAAACATCGCCAGGAAGTGATCCAGTCCGACGTGGAGGAACGGCTCGCTCAGCTGCAGCTGCAGCTGTTCCGACACTGAAGTCTTGCCCACGCTGGACACGCCAACCAACACGATCGCTCTCCCGCTCATGCTGCGGAGTCTCCCAGCTCCACACGCCACGCAACGAGCCGGGCCCAGCTCGCAGCGGCGCGGGCCGGTCGCCCGGTTGGCGATCCACTTGTGGCGCGGTCTCACCCGGTGCGGGCGGTGACTCTGCCGTGTTCGTTCATCCACCACGGTGCGGCACTGTTGAGCAGTTCGACGGCCTTGTCATGATCGGCCGGTGTGTTGGGCGGGTGGCCCGCGAGCCGACCCCAGCCGAGCTGGATGCTGGTGGCCAATTCGTCGGTGTGGTCGGGGTAGAAGGCGGTGATGACTCGTTGCATGGTCGCCGGGTCGCTGGTCCAGCCCGGCCAGCGGAACAGGACGCAGGTGAAGGCCAGCCGGGCGATTCGTCGGCCGACGCGTTGCCGGGTGAAGTCTGGCCGTGATGTCGTTGGGGCGTTCAGTTCGGCAGCCAGCCGGGTGAAGGCGGCCCGGGTTCCGCTGGTGATGTGCTGAGCCAGTTCGATGGTCGGGTATTGGTCGGGAAGCTCGTCGGCCAGGTCCGGTCCCCAGAGTGGCGTGCACAGACACGAAATCTGGAATGCGTTGTCGTACCGCTCGGCGGCCGAGAGCAGCCGAGGACGGCTCGCGACGATGATGCCGACCTCGTTGACCGCGCCGGTGCCCTGGTCGAGCTCGGCAGCGAGCCGGGCGACGGCGGCGCGTTCTGTCTCGGTCGGCTCGTTGTGCAGGATTACCTCGAGGTCGAGGTCTGACCGACCGGCGACAGCGGTGCCGCGAGGAACGCTGCCGTACAGGTAGATGCTGTGCAGGCGTTGGCCGAGGAGTCGGCGGAGGGCCGACGCCGCCTCGGCTATCAGCGGAGCGAAGACTGCGTCGATGCGGCTGAGGTCTCCTTCGCGGCGGATCCGGCCGCGCTCGTCCAATCCGTCATCGAGACCCTCAGGTACTGACACAGGCCTATGGTGATCAAGGTTCGACGTCACGGACCGATATCGCATCACAACCGGTGTGTCTACGCGACCTGATTCCGTCACCAGCCCGGTGGAGGATCGGCAACCGGGCAGTTCGCGGCAACCCTGCACCGAGAAATCACTCGGCGTGGTCGCGATTGATCAAGCGCGAAGCCGATGAATGAGGCGAGCTGACCAGAGGTCGGCCTGGTCATGTTCGAGCAAGGCCACCGGCTCACCCTCCTCAACATGCGCAGCTACCGCGTCGGAAACGAGTCTGACGAACAGCCAGGCCATGACTCGCTCGGGATCAACTCCCAGACCGGAGCAGAACTGGTGGATGACCGGTCCCCACTCCTTCTCCGGGTCGGCGAGATCACCCTTGCGGAACAACAGATACTGCACCGCATCGTAGGCAGGATCCCCCACCATTGGCAGCGGATCGATCGCCAACCACGGCGCGCGCTGGGCAGCCAGGATGTTGTGGTGATGAAAATCGCCGTGCAAGATCACTGGCGCCGACTCCGAACTCGCCAGGTCGGTCAGCAAGTCAACCGACAGGTCCACCAGCCACTGATCAAACGGTGCCCCGCATCGCTCGTGCCGCACCACGATGTCCTTAGCCAGCGCGGTAGCACGATCGGCGAGCCGCACGAATCCTTCCGCGCCTTGAGGGTCGTGGAGTTGCGTCAACAGCGCGATTGCCACCCGGTCGGTCTCGGCTCCATCGAGAATGTCCTCCAGCGAACTACCGGGGACACATCGCTCGGTCAACATCGCCCCGGTGGCGGCATCGTGTTCCAGCAACCGAACCGCACCATGTCCTGCCCAGAGCCGCAGAGCCTCTGCCTCCCCAGCCCGAGCGGTTGCAGCCAGAGTTCCGAGCTCGATCTCTGCGGGCATCGGCACCTTCAACACCGCCGCGGGGGACTGTAATTTTAACGGTGTAACTCCTGAGACGAAGGAGACACCTGTGACTGACGTGACGAGTAGGGATGTGGCTGCTGCTGACGGGCAGGAGCTGTCGGCCAGCGATCAGCAGCTGGTGCGCGAGCTGACCGATCGGGCCCGGGCCAACGGGTTGCAGCTGACCGGTCAGGGCGGCTTGCTGGGCCGGCTGACGAAGATGATCGTCGAGGGCGCCCTGGAGGGTGAGATGGATGATCACCTGGGGTATGCCAAGCATGATCCGGTCGGCCGGGACGGCGGTAACTCCCGCAACGGCTACCGGGCCAAGACGCTGTTGACCGAAGCCGGGCCGGTTGATGTTTCGGTGCCGCGGGACCGGGACGGCAGTTTCGAGCCGACGATCGTGGCGAAGCGGCAGCGGCGACTGTCTGGGGTGGAGGACCTAGTGATCTCGCTGTCGGCGAAGGGACTCACGACCGGGGAGATTTCGGCGCACCTCGCCGAGGTGTATGGGGCGGAGGTGTCGAAACAGACGATCTCGACGATCACCGACCGGGTGATGGAGGGGCTGGCCGCCTGGCAGTCTCGTCCGTTGGACCCGGTGTATGCGGTGCTGTTCATCGACGCGATCCAGGTCAAGATCCGGGAGGGTGAGGTCTGCAACCGGCCGATCTACCTGGCCCTGGGTGTCACCGCCGACGGTGAGCGTGACGTGCTCGGCCTGTGGGCCGGTGAGCACGGCGACGGGGAAGGTGCCAAGTACTGGCTGCGAGTGCTGACCGAGATCAAGAATCGTGGCACCAACGATGTGTGCATGCTGGTCTGCGACGGGCTGACCGGACTCCCTGACGCGGTGTCGGCGGTGTGGGACAAGACGATCGTGCAGACCTGCATCGTGCATCTGCTGCGGAACTCGTTCAAATACGCCTCGAAGAAGGACTGGGGGTCGGTCGCCAAGGACCTGAAACCGGTGTATACCGCCGCCTCCGAGGCCGAAGCGCTGGACCGGTTCGCCGACTTCAGCTCCAAGTGGGAGAAGCGTTACCCGGCGATCATCCGGCTGTGGACCAACGCTTGGGCAGAGTTCGTCCCATTCCTGCAGTTCGACCGCGAAATCCGCACCGTGATCTGCACGACGAATGCGATCGAGTCGATCAACGCCCGACTCCGGCGAGCGGTCAATGCCCGCGGTCATTTCCCCACCGAGCAGGCAGCGCTGAAGTGCCTGTACCTGGCGATCATGAGTCTCGATCCGACCGGCCGAGGACGCAAACGCTGGACCAACCGATGGAAGGCAGCACTCAACGCCTTCGACATCACCTTCGACGGACGCCTATCCGCCGGACGCAACTAACAAGATCAAAAATCAGTTACACCGAAAACTTGACAGACCCCGCCGCGGTCGAACCGCGCTCGGCAGATGTCGGCGTACTACCTCACATGTTGCATGGGGTACGACCTGACGTGTCGGTCTCGGCATGGTGATCATGGCATGGTTTCTCCTCCGGTGGTGAGGTTGAAGCGGTCTTTGAGTCGGTAGGAGGGTCCGTTGATGTTGATGACGTCGCAGTGGTGTAGGAGTCGGTCGAGGATGGCGGTGGCTAGGACGTCGTCGCCCAGGACGCTGCCCCATTCGGTGAAGGCCTTGTTCGAGGTGATGATCATGGAGCCGCGTTCGTAGCGGCGGGAGACGAGTTGGAAGACCATGTTGGCTTCGGCCCGGTCCAGGGGGAGGTAGCCGACTTCGTCGACGATCAGGACCGCGGGTCGGAGGTAGGTGGCGAGTTGGCGGTTGAACCGGCCGGTGGTGTCGGCGGCGCGGAGTTTGCGGACCAGGTCGTCCAGGGTGGTGAAGTAGATGGAGAACCCGGCTTGGCAGGCGGCGACCGCGAGGGCGACGGCGATCATGGTTTTCCCGACGCCGGGTGGGCCGAGGAGGACCACATTGGATTTGGTGCGGGCGAACTCCAGGGTGGCCAGGTCGCGGACCTTGCGGACGTCGAGGTCGGGTTGGAAGGCGAAGTCGAAGTCGTCGAGGGTTTTGTGGTGGGGCAGGCCGGACAGGCGTAGGGCGTTGCGGAACCTGCGGCCCTCGCGCAGGCCGACTTCTTCTCCCAGGAGCAGGTCGATGAAGTCGAGGTAGCCCAGTTGGGCTTGCTCGGCGCGGTCGACCAGTGGGCCGATCGATTCGGTCAGGTGGGTCAGTCCGAGTTTGGTGGCGTGGTCACGGATCCGGTCGCTGGTCAGGCTGTTCACCGGGCCACCACCCCGGTGCGGGCCTGGGCAGCGGTGACCGGGATGATCCGGTCGTGGTCGGGGTCGGTGTGCCAGTTGTCGCGTGGGCTGGGGGTTGTGGCCTTGATCCGCTGGTGCAGGTGGAGTTGGTGGAAGCCGAGCATGTCGATCAGCCAGCCCGGGTCGGCCGGTGGGGTCTGGCCGGTGAGGTATCGGCGAAGTTCGGCATGGACGGCCGGGCCGGCGGTGCGGAGGAATTCCTCACACAGGCCGAGCAGCTCGGCCAACGTGGCGGCGGTGTACTGGCTCAGCTCCACCCCGGCAGCTGCTGGTGTCGGGCTCGGGTCCAGGCTGTGTCCGGGCAGACCCTGGATCGACGACACGGAGTTGGGTGGGCCGCAAACCTTACCGCTGCTGCTGTTCGTGCTGTTGATCATGTCGTTGTTGATCATGCTCTCGTCGTTGTTGATCTTGTTCCTGTTGTTGATCATGGTCAGCTCCTGGCGGTGTGGGATCCGGCGGCGGGGTTCGTCTGGGCGGCGGGGTTGGTCTGGGCGGCGGTCTGGTAGTCCGACAGCGGCCGGACAGCGACCGGCTGGCCGGCGGCGTGATGGCTGGCCAGCAGCGCGGTCAACGGACTTGGCTCGGCCGGACCGGTTCTGGAGCGTGGTGCCGGTGGAGGGTCGAGACAGATGGCCCGGGTGTGACCGTCGGGCAGCCCGGCCCAATGGGTCTCATCGACGATCCACGAGCCCCGTCGGCGGGCCCGTTGGTGGGTCGCCAGCCAGCCGCCACCATCAACGGCGAGCGCGCTGATGGTCACGGTGTCGGCGTTCACGGCCACCTCGACCTGCCCACCGGGCCGGACCCGGCTGGCGGGCACGGAGTAGAAGCTGGCCTCAAAGGAGACCAGGGCGTCCTTACCGACTCGACGCAGATACCGATCGCAAACCAGATATGGCCGGTCCGGCAACGGCAACAGGGCGGCCCGATCGCCGATCGCGCGAACGGCGATGACCTGACCGTGGGTGCGGTGGACCTGCCCACGTCGGATCGGTAGCCAGGCATCGAAGGCGCCGTCCAACTCCTGGATCGAGTCGAACCAGCGGCCGGCGACCACGTGTTCACGCACGATGTTGACCTGGCGTTCGACCCGGCCCTTACCGGTGGGTCGGTAGGCGGCCAGAACGTCGATGACGAACCCGTAATGATCGGCGAACGCGGCCGCTTCCGGGTGCACCGGCACCGCCAGCCCGGGCGCGACATGGCGTTTGACCACGGTCTTGGTCCGGTCATAGACGATCGCACCCGGCACCCCGCCGAAATGGGCGAACGCGCGCCGATGGCAGTCGAAGAACGTGGCCAAATCCATGCTGGTGGTGAAACAGCAGAACGGGTCCCGGGAATGGGACAAGGTCATGTGGAACGAATACACATGGCCGATCCCGACATGGGCCAGCAGATCACCCTCATCGCCCCAATCGACCTGGGCCTGCGCACCCGGCACGACCTCGAACCGGCGATGGAACCCGATCAACGGGTTCTCATCGGTCTGGGCCAGCTCGGCGGCGATCCGGGGCCGGGCCTCGGCCAGGAACATCTTCACCCGCTGATACGACCCGGTGAACCCGTGCTCGGCCACCAGCCGCTCATGGATCACCGTGCCCTTCAACCCGACATCGGCACGCAGCCAGGCCTCGACCACCCCGATGAACGGGGCGATCACCCTCGGCTGCGTCCCGGCCCGGGGCGGTGGTGTCGGTGGGACCGAGGCAGCGTCCTCGATCAGATACCTCTTCACCGTGCGCCAATCCACCCCGCACTCACGGGCGATCTCGGCAAAGCTCGCGCCGGCAACATGCAAGGCGCGGAAACGACGGACATTCATCCAGGACTCCGTATCCAGGATCATGGAGCAAGTCACCCTTCGGACTCGTCTACTTGGCAGTTGACGAACCGAAGGGTGACCCAACTCAAGGCGAGCAGGGACTCAACTCGCCGAGACCGACCTACACGTCAGGTCGTACGGAGAACGACATGTGAGGTCGTACGCGGACAGCAGACACCACGAGCGAGACATGGCAGTCGTCAAATGCGGTACCTAGCCTCGGTGTTTCATGCGGTGGTTGCGACACCTGGGTTGAGAAGGGCGGAAGTGCCTGTCCTGTAAGGGAAAATGGGCTTGTCGAAGAGTCCAGGATCCCAAGTAGGAAGGCACTTCCAGGGTGAAGGGTAACAAGCGTCGCGGCAGACGGCCCAGGGTCAGCGCTGACGGCACCGGTGTGGTGTCTCATGCCGGGTTGGAGATGGTGCGGGAGTTGGCCGTCGATACCGGCCTGGTGGCGGCGTTGAACACCGCGTTGGCCGATACCTATCGGGGACCGTGGACCCATGCCCCGGGGCGGGTGCTGGCCGACCTGGCAGCCGCAGTCGCTGACGGGGCAACTGCTGTGTCGGGGATCGGCACGCTGGCCGATCGGGAAGACTTGTTCGGGCCGGTGGCCTCGATGCCGACCGCTTGGCGGGTGCTGGACCGGGTCGATGCCGACCATGTCGAGGCGGTGCGTCAGGCTCGGGCGATGGCGCGGGACCGGGCCTGGGCTGCCGGTGGCGGCCCCGACTTGGACCAGGAGTTGGTGATCGACTTCGATGCCTCGCTGCTGATCGCGCACAGTGAGAAGGAATCAGCCGAGCCGACCTGGAAGAAGACCTTCGGGTTCCATCCGTTGTTGGCGTTCCTGGACCGGCCCGAGATCGCGGGCGGAGAAGCTCTGGCCGGGCTGTTACGGCCGGGCAATGCCGGCTCCAACACCGCTGCTGATCATGCGGTGGTGCTGGACATGGCGTTGGCCAGCCTGCCCGAGCGGGTCCGGCCGCGGCCCACAGATCCCGGCTCGCCACGACTGTTGGCCCGGGCCGATGCGGCCGGTTCGACCCACGACTTCGCGCAGGCTTGCCGGGACCGGGGCGTCGGATTCTCTTTGGGCTATGGGATCCACTTCGGTGTCCAACAGATCGTCGATGTGATTCCCGAGCAGTGTTGGCATCCGGCCATCGAGGCCGACGGCAGCTTCCGCGATGGTGCCTGGGTGGCCGAGGTTACCGGCGCGGTCGACCTGTCGGGCTGGCCCGACCAGACCCGGTTGATCCTGCGGAAGGAACGACCCCATCCCGGCGCCCAACTGACCTTCGCCGACGCCGACGGGTTACGCGTGACCGGGTTCCTCACCGACACCGCCCCAGGGGTTGTGCCCGGCCAGGTCGCCGGGCTGGAACTGCGACACCGTCAACATGCCCGCGTCGAGGACCGGATCCGACAGGCCAAGGCCGCCGGACTACGGAACCTGCCCTGCCGCGGCTGGGACGAAAACGTCGCCTGGCTGGAGGTCGTGTTGATGGCCGCAGACCTGGTGTGCTGGACCCAACTGATCGGCTTCGCCGACTCCACTTCTCTGGGCCGTTGCGAGATCGCCACGTTCCGCTACCGAGTCCTCCACGTCGCCGCCCGGATCACCCACACCGCCCGACAAACCCGACTCCGCATCGACAAGACCTGGCGCTGGGCAGCCCAGATCGCCGACGGCTTCCACCGAATACGCGCCGCCTTCGACTAACCACTCGGCCCACCCCACCCGGCCAACCCAAGGACCCCGGAGAACCGCCACCGCAGCGCCAAGCGGTACATCATCGCGCCCCGACCCACTCCAAACACATCCCCGCACCAACCACACCGACACCATGATCAACTACCCACCGCATGAAAGAGGGAGGCTAGTGTCGCCTGCCAGGAGGAAGGGACCACCGGTTTGCCATGAGGATGGGACCGGGTTCGTCCCCGGTGGTCGACCGTGGGACCGATGATTGCTGATGGGTGGGGTTCTGGTCAATCCTGCTGGTCGGACTCGGCTGGTTTGCCGGGTCGGGGCCGTTGTCGTTGGCGGTAGGACTCGCCTTCGACGACGAGTTCGTAGGCGGCTGATTGGAACCGGTCCATCGCGGATTGGGCGAGCAGCGGGTCGGCCATCATGGTCAGGATTTCGGGTGGCTCGCGGTTGCTGGTGATGATCATGGAGCCTTTGCGGTGTCGTTCGACGATGAGTTCGTAGAAGTCGCTGGTTTCGGTGGTTTCGAGGCGGTGCAGGGCGAGGTCGTCCATGATCAACAAGTCGACGCGGTGGAGTTTACGCATCTCGTCGTCGTAACTGCCGTCGAGCCGGGCGCCGCGGAGTCGTTTGAACAGTTTGTCGGCGCGTTCGGCGTGCACGCTGTGGTGACGTCTGACGGCGATGTGGCCGAGTGCGTTGGCCAGGAACGTCTTCCCGACGCCGACGGGTCCCATGATCAGAACGTTGTAGGCATCGGCCAGGAACCTCAGTGAGGTGAGTTCCTGCCATAGGTCCTGATCGAAGCTGGCCGGCGTGGTGTCGTCCCAGGCCTGGAGCTGCATCTGCGGGTCGAGGTGGGCTGCTTTGGCGCGGCGTTGGGCGGATTGGCGGTCGCGGCGGGTGACTTCGTCGGAGAAGATCATTTCCAGGAAGTCGTGGTGCGGCATCCGGTTCGACCGTGCCAACGCGAGCCGGTCGGGCAGGGTGTCGAGGAGTTGACCGAGTTTCAACCGACGCATCAACGACTTCAACTCCGGGGTGACCTCGATCGGCTTGACCGCAGGCTCGGCATCCGGTCGACGACTCGCGCGCTGGCTCGTGCTCATGGCAACCTCCGGACCGTCTCCGACGACGAGTCGGAACCTGCTGTTGATCTTGAAAGTGTTGGTCTCGACGTTGATCTTGATGTTGACGTTGATCGCCGGATGGCGAAGTCGCCGGTGTCTCGGACGAACCGGGACGGCGCTGACACCGATCTCGCTGGACCCGGTGTCGCCGAGTCCGCTGTTGCTGGCAGCAGCGCGGGCTGGGCCTGGATGGCTTGGGTGGTGGCGCGGGTGAGCATGCGGTCGATCAGGCCGATGTCGATGACTTCGGCTTCCAACGCCCGCCGGCAGGCGTCATCGACCGCTTCTGGGCCGTGGCGTTTGACCAGGCCGAGGAGCCGGTAGACCTGCCGCATCTTGGTCCACGGCAACGGATGCTCCAACACCTGCGCGGCATAGACACCGATGTGGTCGCCGTGGATCGCGGCTTTGCGTTGCAGGGCGTCGATATCACGCATCGCATAGACCGACTGATGCGCCGGCAGATCAGCCGGATCGGTCTGCCGACGACCAGGTCCCACCCTCGGGTGGACCTTGATCAACTCGGCCCGCCAATACAGCTTCACCGTCGCCGCATCGGCGCGGGCGGTGATCCGTTGCCCGATCAGATCACCCGGGACGCTATAGAGGGCCTTGGCGACCTGGACGTGCCGGTCCGGGGCCACCTTCGGCCGGGTCCGGGACGGCACGTCGAACGGCGTCACAGGGCGGGCCAGCAGCTTCGGCTGCTCGTCGGCGGTGAACACCTCGGCCGGACGGAGCCGGGTCGTGCCATGGACCCGCATCCCGGCGGTCTCAGCACACCACCGCTCGGCCCGAGCCCGGCAATCGTCCAGGCCGTTGAAGGACTCGCCGGCGAAGAAGTTCGAGCGCGCATACTGCACGCACCGCTCGACCCTCGGTTTGTCCTGCGGGCTGCGGACCCGGGCCGGGTCGATCACGAACCCGCGGGACTCGGCATACTCCCGGAACGATTCGTTCAACCGCGGATCGGTCGCGTCCGCGCGGTCGACGATGGCCTTCATGTTGTCCGGAATCACCACCGCGAACACGCCGTCGAAGAACTCCCACGCCGCCTCGAACCCGGCAATCACCTCCTGCAATGTTTCACCGAAGGTCGGATAGACGAACATGTGCCGCGAATAGACCGCGGTGAAGATCAACCCCTTCGTCACCCGACGACGAACCTGACCGGAACCATGATCAACTTCGATCATCCCGAGTCGTCCGAAGTCGACCTGCAACTCTGCACCCGGCTCACAATCAGCGACTCGAACCGTGGCCCGCCGACGACCGAAGTCCAACTCACTGGTCGCATACCGATTCAGGGTCCGATACGACACCACCACACCCCGACGACCCAACAAGATGTTGATCTTGGTCAACGTCAGGCCCTGATCCAACCAGGCCTTGAGTTGATCATGATGAACAGCGATCGTCTCCCACGCCTCACCCTTGCCGTTGGGACGCTTGCTACGAACTCCACCGACCACCGCGGTGATCAACTCACTGGTCAGCTGGGACGCGTCCCCGTCACGGTCCAGGCCGTGGGACTGCGCCATCTCCACATACCGGCGGACCGTCTTCCGATCGGTGCCCGACAACCGGGCCACCTCCCGCAGACCGGTACCCGCCAGCCACAATCGCAAGATCTCTCGGATCTCGACCACCGAAACCTCCCGGAAGCTCATAGGGCCAATAGATCGGCCGAACAACCGAGACCCCGGCAGGCGCGCCAACGGTGGTCCCATCACTGGCAAAACCGTCAGCCAGGTGGTCCCATCACTGGCAAACCAGTGGTCCCATCCTCATGGCAAAACCGGCTCCGAAGCGGTCCCTTCCCGCTGGCAACCGACAACCTAGCTCCACCGACCACTCGGCACTCAGACGACGACATACTCCGGGCAAGGTGGCTAACCACTCACGACGGTCCGCAGTCTGAGAAGCCTTCAGACGTAGCCGCTCAGGAATGACAACCACGCCGATCACCTCTCGTTGTCGCGACAGTCAACAGCAGCAGGTCGACAGTCTCACCACTGCTCTGAACACATCAACCGAGTTGTTCTCGCAAGAGGTTCCATGATCAACATCGCCAGCCGGCTGACCTGAAGGGATCCCTTAGCGGGTCTGTCAAGTTTTCGGTGTAACTGATTTTTGATCTTGTTAGTTGCGTCCGGCGGATAGGCGTCCGTCGAAGGTGATGTCGAAGGCGTTGAGTGCTGCCTTCCATCGGTTGGTCCAGCGTTTGCGTCCTCGGCCGGTCGGATCGAGACTCATGATCGCCAGGTACAGGCACTTCAGCGCTGCCTGCTCGGTGGGGAAATGACCGCGGGCATTGACCGCTCGCCGGAGTCGGGCGTTGATCGACTCGATCGCATTCGTCGTGCAGATCACGGTGCGGATTTCGCGGTCGAACTGCAGGAATGGGACGAACTCTGCCCAAGCGTTGGTCCACAGCCGGATGATCGCCGGGTAACGCTTCTCCCACTTGGAGCTGAAGTCGGCGAACCGGTCCAGCGCTTCGGCCTCGGAGGCGGCGGTATACACCGGTTTCAGGTCCTTGGCGACCGACCCCCAGTCCTTCTTCGAGGCGTATTTGAACGAGTTCCGCAGCAGATGCACGATGCAGGTCTGCACGATCGTCTTGTCCCACACCGCCGACACCGCGTCAGGGAGTCCGGTCAGCCCGTCGCAGACCAGCATGCACACATCGTTGGTGCCACGATTCTTGATCTCGGTCAGCACTCGCAGCCAGTACTTGGCACCTTCCCCGTCGCCGTGCTCACCGGCCCACAGGCCGAGCACGTCACGCTCACCGTCGGCGGTGACACCCAGGGCCAGGTAGATCGGCCGGTTGCAGACCTCACCCTCCCGGATCTTGACCTGGATCGCGTCGATGAACAGCACCGCATACACCGGGTCCAACGGACGAGACTGCCAGGCGGCCAGCCCCTCCATCACCCGGTCGGTGATCGTCGAGATCGTCTGTTTCGACACCTCCGCCCCATACACCTCGGCGAGGTGCGCCGAAATCTCCCCGGTCGTGAGTCCCTTCGCCGACAGCGAGATCACTAGGTCCTCCACCCCAGACAGTCGCCGCTGCCGCTTCGCCACGATCGTCGGCTCGAAACTGCCGTCCCGGTCCCGCGGCACCGAAACATCAACCGGCCCGGCTTCGGTCAACAGCGTCTTGGCCCGGTAGCCGTTGCGGGAGTTACCGCCGTCCCGGCCGACCGGATCATGCTTGGCATACCCCAGGTGATCATCCATCTCACCCTCCAGGGCGCCCTCGACGATCATCTTCGTCAGCCGGCCCAGCAAGCCGCCCTGACCGGTCAGCTGCAACCCGTTGGCCCGGGCCCGATCGGTCAGCTCGCGCACCAGCTGCTGATCGCTGGCCGACAGCTCCTGCCCGTCAGCAGCAGCCACATCCCTACTCGTCACGTCAGTCACAGGTGTCTCCTTCGTCTCAGGAGTTACACCGTTAAAATTACAGTCCCCCCTTAGCCTCGATCCGTGGACGAGTAGTCGGTTGGGTGGGGCTGTCCAGCGTGTGAGGACGTGAGAGGCCTTCCTGGCAAGGGAGAATCTGTGTTGCTAACGCACTGATCCGACCGAACCAAGAAGGCACTGATAGTGAAACTACCTCATGGGTGGACGCGGGCTGTTCCGATGTTCGATGAGGAGCACCTGGTGTCGTGTGCCGGGCTGGCTCCGGTGATGGGTCTGGCCGAGCGGGCCGGCTTGTCGGAGTTGCTGGCCGACCGGGTTCGGGTCGATTCGGCATGGGTGGCCTCGTCTGGGGTCAACCCGGCGGGGAAGGTCACCTCGATCATCGCCGGGATGGCCGCAGGTGCGGACTGTATCGATGATCTGGACGTGATCCGGGCTGGTGGAACGGCGCGACTGTTCAAGCAGGTGTACGCGCCCGCGACCTTGGGTCAGTTCCTGCGCAACCTCAGCCATGGACACACCAGCCAGCTGGCGTCGGTGGCCCGAGCCCACCTGGTCAACCTCGTCGGCTGCAGCGACTTGTTGCCGGGGATCGAGCAGCGGGCGTTGATCGATATCGACTCGCTGCTCCGTCCGGTCTACGGGCATGCCAAGGAGGGTGCGAGTTTCGGGCACGCCAAGATCGCCGGCAAACAGGTGCTCCGCAAGGGCCTGTCGCCGCTGGTGACCACGATCAGCACTACCGACGGTGCCCCGGTAGTGGCGGGGATCCGGCTGAGGGCCGGGAAGGCCGGATCCGGGCGTGGTGCGGCATCGATGGTGACCGAGGCCATCGGCACCGCCCGACAGGCCGGCGCGACCGGCGAGATTTTGGTGCGGGGCGATTCGGCTTACGGCAACCACCTGGTCGCTGGAGCCTGCCTGGACCACGGCGTGCGGTTCTCACTGGTGTTGACCCGCAACGCCGCGCTCGACCAAGCGATTGCCTCGATCGCGGAGGATGCCTGGACTGCCGTGCACTATCCCGGTGCCGTCGTCGACCCCGACACCGGCGTGTTGATCTCCGACGCCCAGGTCGCCGAGGTCGAGGCGTTCACCGCCTTCGCCAGCACTGCCCGGCCGATCACCGCCCGGCTGGTCGTCCGCCGAGTGCGGGATGTCGCCAGGCTCGACGAGTTGTTCCCGGTGTGGCGCTACCACCCGTTCCTGACCAACAGTCTCGAATCCGTCACCCGAGCCGATGTGACCCATCGCCAACACGCGATCATCGAAACCGTGCACTCGGATCTGATCGACGGCCCGTTGGCTCACCTGCCGTCGGGCCGATTCGCCGCCAACACAGCCTGGGCGATCTGCGCCGGGATCTGTCACAACCTGCTCCGCGCCGCCGGCAGCCTGGTCGGCGGCCGGCATGCCGTGGCTCGGGGAGCCACCCTGCGCCGGCACCTGATCATGGTGCCCGCCCGGATCGCGCGGCCGGCCCGCCGAAAGTTCCTGCACCTACCCGCTCACTGGCCCTGGGCCGATCAGTGGCTCCGATTGTGGCACCACGTGTTCACCAACAGCATCGGGCCACCGGCAGCCACATAGCCCATCGACCCGACCGCCGCATCGGCGCCAACCGGAGAGCAGACGTGGAAAAGCTGGGCAGACCAGCAACTCACCCATGCCCCGACGACAAACAACGAGCCAATCCAAGATCAACATCACAAACCAAGATCAACACCCGAGCCAGTCCACGGATTGAGGCTTAGCGAGAACGCTTGGCTACCAAAGCGTTCCCGCTGGGACGCGGTCCCGTTGGCGAACGTCTGCCGAGACGGAGTGTTGCCAGACGCCGGTAACTTCTGATGAGGCCCGTGACAGACCACTCGTCCCTAGGATCTGGACGTGGGTAACGAACACGCACCAACCGAGTTGCCCGACGGTTCGATACTCGGCCCCGACGGCGAGGTCTATCGACACACCGACCAGCGTCTTCGCCGGCGATCGAGCGGATTGGAATTGATCGCCGCCGGCGCCGCGGTGATGACTGACGTCTACCCCGACGGCTGGACCTGGTACAGCGGTTCGTCAGCCGCGTCCGCATGGGCCGAGATTGCGCCGCGGCTCGTTTCGGGACGACGTCCAAGCCCAAATGATCTCCAATGGGTCGGCCACATTTGGAAGTCCGACACAGGCCGCATCCTTCTGCGCTTCGACGGCGAGCACTAATCGACGCCGAACGCCTGGTCTGCCGTTGCGGGGACTTGCGCGCTGATCAAACACGTGTTCGCACGAGGACCCATCACCGGGCGGGGCGACTAGTCTGCGACGCAGCAGAGGGACGGCTGCGGTTCCGTGCCGGCTGTCGATGGCTGCTTCTCTGCGACCCGCCCGACGGACATAAAAGCCGCCTGCAGAGGGCAGTTAGCGATCAATCGCGCGATGATTCCAGTTGCGTACCCGTGCCTCGTTCGGAAGCATGCGGGCGATGACCATTCGCGATCTTGTCGCCGATTCCGGCTTGCCCAGCATCCAACACCTGGAGGCCCTGACTGGCGGGGCCCGAATGGACAACAAACTGACCTTGGTGACTCTGACCAACGGCCAGCAGCTCCTTGCACGGAAGCCGATCGCCGCCGACGATTTGCAGGACCAGGCACCCCGGTCATCATTCCTGGCCCAACTCGGCATCGGTTTCCCCAAGGTCTACGCAACCGCCCCGGACGGCTCCAGCCTGGTCGAGTGGATCCCCGGGGTCTCCTTCGCCGACCGACTCGCTGCCCCAGAGACGACACCCGACCCGGAGGACGTCGTTTGGACCTGGCTGGGCGAAAGCCTCGCAGCCGTCCACGCTGTGACCTTTCCCCAACCCCTGCAGGGACCGGTCGGCCCAACAGAACTAACGTTGAAGCCTCAAGATCCGGTCGACGACCTCCTAGCGAGCCTCAACCGAGCACGCTCCTGGATCACCCAGCGCGGCGAACGACCGGCTAACCTACCTGACCGCCTCACCGGCCTGCTCGACAAGCACGCGGAGTCAATCCGTGCAGAGCACCCCTGCCTCCTCCACGGAGACAACAACCTCGACAACTTCATCGTCACCGAACACGGCGTACGCGTTATCGACTGGGACTACCCCGAAGTTGGCTACCCGTTAGCCGAGCTCAGCGCACTGGACGAGCACGCCTACCTCAACGGACTGCTTGCAGGACTGCCGCAGGCCTTCTGGCGCGGCTACGGACGCACCTACCCGAGGGAGCTGATCCTGCTCTATCGAGCCATCGGCTGTATCAACTGGCTGACTCAAGACAACTGGCGTGGTTTCCAAACCGATCCGGCGATCAGCGACACCATGAAGCAGAAGCTCCACCGATGGCACGGTCTTCTCACCAGCTGGATCGACACATTGCCAGACCTGCTCCGGTAATCGATCACGGATCCTCCAGCGGACAGCAGGCGTAGCCGCGTTGTCTAGACTTGTGCCCTGTCGAGGGCTCGATCCAGCGCATACAGGTAGTAGAGGTCGCCGGTCTTTGCCGCCCGTTGTGAGCTCCCGTGACTGATGAGTCCCCGTGCGACGGATGGGGCCATGGCCGCAGCTCCGGTTATACCGGCTGCAACTGCAGTGCCGAGGTCGAAGGTGTTGGCTGCGATGACGGAGACGGCGGCGGGGGCCCATCGTCCGAGCGCGAAGCTGCCGAGATCGCCGCCAGCCGCTCGAACCATGTCCCGCACGAGCCCGTGATCGGCCATGGCTTGCCGCAGGTCGGCGAGGGCCGGATCTACGTCAGGTCGCCACAGCGCATCGATCTCCGCTTGGATGTGCTCGTCGAAAGGCCCGGTTTGCAGTTCGCCGCGGAGCTTCGCGACCTTACTGCGGTAGCGCGTGAGCGGGTCTTGAAGGTCGCTTCGCAAGTCCACTACCTCGTCGACGTGGGCCGTCGGGAACGCTGGGAGGCGGGCAATGAATCCCGTCCCGATGACAGCTTCACCTGCGTTGCCGATCGTGCGCTGTGGCGGGGTGACGAGTCCTTCGCTGATCATGGACTGGATCAGGGAGGCGACCGTCGCGTCCAACAGAAGGAACCGGGTCGGGTCCATCAGGTACTTCTTTAGTTCGCTTGCGAACTGGTCGAGCATGTTGTCACCCTCAAGCTCGACCCGGTCGTTGAAGCGAAGGAGTTTCCGATCGATGGCCCTGTCGAGATCGGACAGGCCCGAGCTGTCCCGAATCCCGCTGACGATTGTCCGGATCTCTGACATGGCCTCGGACGTAGTTCCCTGGACGCCTTCCAATACGCCGAGGAATGAATTGACATCGGGGTCGCCGAATCCGATGGCCGCGCGGATGTCGCTCGGGTCGGCAAACAGAATCGGCAAGACCTCCCTGAGCTGGCTTGGGTCGAGTCTGGGATCCATGCTCCGTAGCTGGTCATCGTCGAGGGATCCGATCAAGGCGAGCAAGTTGCGAGGATCGCCAGCGGCAAAGTCACTGAACTGCCGGACCATCTGATTGCCAAGGCTCAGGACCTCGACGGAGTCGGCGTACAGCAGGGACGCTTTGATCAGCTCGATCTCGTGGTGAAGGCTAAGAATCTCAGCGCCGCCGTCATCGATCCCTGTGATCACTGCGACATGCGTCCGGACGACCGTGGCTGACGTCCGCTTCCGCTGTGGGCGCTCCCGCCGAACCGCACGAGCCATCTTGGGCCTCGCTCTCTCGCATCCTGTATCCCATGCCGCGTCTACTTATACACGCCAGCCCCGACAGGACCGGGCGGGCGATCGATCCGTCAATTCGAGGGGACGAAGTGCCGCAGGACGCACGTGAGAGTTCCGGCTATGAGCATCAAGATCACGACCATGCGGTGACCGCGAAGGATCCTGCACCGATACGCCGCCCCGGCCAGAGCCCTCATCTATTCTCACAGGCGTGCCGATTCGACGGTAGCGTGCGAACATGCACGCTCGTGGGTCGACGGCGATCCTCTCTTGCGGCAGGAGAAGTACCTGCGCACTCCTCGTCTCAGGAACGATGCTGCTCGCAGGGTGCACGACCACAGGTACCGGCGCGAGCCAGCAGGGTGGCGCGGAGCCCAGCCATCACACCCACACGAGCACAAAATGCCAGGACGGGACCGGCGAGCAGAACTCGCCGCTCATCGGACATGGCCAACTGACAATGAATGGGCTCCTCTTTCGGCCGAGCGGCTCGATCCATCCGGGCCAAAGCACGAAATTCGTCTGGCGACTCACCGGCGCCGGCACCGCTCAGTTCACTGCCACTGGGCCATCGGGATCCACAATTCGCCCAGACTGGGGCCCGGAGTCACATGGCCGAGCCAGCAACTTCTCTGCGCCCGGGGACGAATGGGGCATGGCTTTCACGTTTCCGATCTCGGGCTGCTGGACCATCAACGCATCGCGGAACAAGAACGCGTCGCACGCTGGCGTCCGGATCACGACCCGGTAGTCGTTCGCTCAGCCGTGTCGGCGTCCGCCTATGACGAAACTCGCAGCTGGCGTCTCGTAGGAGGATCCGCTATCGAGACGGAATTTGATCATGGTCTGACTGGCAAGAGCCCGTCCCGGAAGCGGAGCGATGACCGGGCGGGTGGAAGCCGCGGTTAAGACGCAACTGGCACGCTGCGAGACTCCGGTGAGTCCGCTCGGGCATCGGTTCCGGTGTCGCGTGCGCTGAGCCGGTTGTCGGGCGTGGCGTTCTGCACCTCTTTGGGCGCGCGGAACCTGTCGCGAACACCGCCGGAGTTGATTGTGGCGCCTACTTGCCGGGTGGTAGCTTGATCGGACCGCAGCCACTCTGCCTCTGGATCCTCCTGTGAGGACGACAATGCATTTGGCCACGGGTAGCACGACCTAGTTTCCGGCGAAAGGCCTGCCGGCGGTTTGTGCTGCCCTGTTCTGTCCGCATTGCTGGGAGGGCATTCAGTGGCTAAGTCAGAGGATTTGTCGGCTTCTCATGCGTTGTTGGTCGCGGCGCGCACATCGTGGCGTGCTATCCATGACGCGGCGCGTGAAGGTAGCCGGTGGTTTGCGATCGCCGCGGTGTTGAGCCTGTGTCATGCGTTGGTTCCGCCGGCCGAGGTGTGGCTGTTGAAGCGGTTGATCGACCAGATCAGCGCACCGGATCGCGATCCCCGGCAGTTGCTGTTGGCGCTGGCCGGGTTGACGGTTGCTGTCGGTTTGAACTTCTCCATCGGGTATCTGGCGCTGACGGCATCGCAGCGCACGGGGTTGCGGCTGGGTTGGTACTACCGCGCGAAGTTGGCTCATGCTGCTGCGGCGTTGGAGCCGCGGCGGCTGGCCGACCCACAGGTCACCACCGACCTGCAGGTCGCCGACATCGCGATCGCACCGATGACCAGGGCGCCGGGGATGGCGTTGCAGCTGATCGGAACCGCGATCACCGCCGCCGGGCTGTGTGTAGCAATCTTTTCGTTCAGTCCCGCGGCTGGACTGCTGGCGTTGGCGGCGTTGTTGCCGACGGTCGTGGCGATGACGTTCATCGCCCGAGTGGAGGCGCGTGGCTGGCCGCCGGTGGCGGCAGTGCAGCGGCGTTCGGCCTATGCGATGGAGCAGTTGCTGCAGCAACGATCCGGCACCGAACTTGCCCTGCTCGGCACCGGACACAAGGTCGCCGACCGGGTCTCGCGTGAGCAGCGGCAGGGGATGATCTTGCTCGACAAGGTGCTGGCGGCGGATATGCGGTGGGAAACGGCCGCGTCGGTCGGCACCGCCGTGCTGTTGGCTGCCGCACTGTGGGCGCTGGTGGTCACCGACGCCGGGGCGGCGCTGGCTGCGGCCGCAATCGCCGGGATCTTGTCGGGATTGTCCGCTATCCGATTCACCGGCCATGCGTTCGGCAACCTGGTATCCCTTGCACCCCAGGCCGAGACCTACGAACGCACCGTGACCGACGCATCGCACCAGGCCAGGGTACGACCGGGCGCTCGGGCCGGCCGGCTCGAGGTGGACCGGCTCACGGTCCGGTATCCGGGAGCCTCGGGCCCGGCGGTCGACGACGTCTCACTGGCCGTCGAGCGGGGCGAGATGATCGCGTTGGTCGGAGTCAACGGTGCGGGCAAGACCACCACGATCAACTCCATCATCGGCGTCGTCAGTGGCGAGGCCGGGACGATTCGGATCGACGCCCAGCAGATCCAAGCTCCACTCGACCCCGAAACCTCGGCGAAATTCGGCCTCCTGATCCAAGAGTTCGGCCGGTACGAGTTCACCGTGCGCGACGTCGTCGGGCTCGGCACTTCGGCGGAGAACTACTCCGATGATCAGATCTGGGTAGCCCTGGACAAGGCACGGATCGGGGGCCGCATCCGCGACCTTCCAGATGGCCTTGATACCCAGCTTGGTCAGCAATGGGGCGGGGTCGGGCTGTCGGGTGGTCAATGGCAACGTCTCGCCCTGGCCAGAATCTACCTGAGGGACGCTGGAGTCTGGATTCTGGACGAACCCACCAGCGCGATCGACGCCGAAGCCGAAGCCGAAATCTTCGCCGCCCTGCAACAAGACAAACACGACCGGATCACCATCGTGGTCTCCCACCGCGCCTGGACGTTAAGAGGGATGGATCGCATCTACGTGTTCGACCACGGCCGAATCGTCCAGGTCGGCACCTTCTCCGAACTCCTCAACCAGCCAGGCCGATTCGCCGAACTCTTCGCCGAACAGCTATCTCCACAACCCTGACCCATGGACACCCCCGACGCGGATGAGCTACCCCCTCCCCCCTCCCCGAAATGGCCGATCTCGGCCGCCCGGTCATCTATCGCCGGGGAGCCGCCCGGTCAGGGGACCTTGCCACGTCATCACCGGGCAGGGACTCAGCTCTGACGTGCAAGGTCACGGATCGGTCACCGGGCGGACTTCTTGGAGGTCGATCGCGACTGGCATGATCAGGCCCATGCTGCGCTTCCCGCCCCCGCTGAAGCCGGGCGACAAGATCGCCGTGACGTCACCATCGGCCGGGGCAAGCGGTGCAGGCGCAGAGCGGGTCCGCTTCAGCGTGGACTGGCTGCGCGATCAGGGCTATGAGGTGATTGTCGGACAGTGCATGGACGGGTCGGGACTCACCTCCGCGCCCGCCGAGCGACGCGCCGCCGAACTGACCGCGATGCTGTGCGACCCGGAGATCCGATGTGTCCTTCCACCGTGGGGCGGGGAAACCGCGATCGACCTCGTCGACCTGCTCGACTGGGACGCCCTATCCACTTCCGACCCCACCTGGCTCGTGGGCTACTCCGACATATCGACCGTCCTGCTGCCCGTCACGACCCGCCTCGGCTGGGCCACCATGCACGGCGACAACCTCGCCGACACGCCATACCGAACGCCCGCGGGGCTGAAGTCCTGGATCGAACTCGCCTCCGGCAGCGGACCGCACGTCCAGAGCGACTCGGGCCTGATCGCCACCTGGCGCCGATTCGAAGAAGACCCCCAGGCCGTCGACTGGAAGGACGTCGGAACCGGAACCTGGCGACTCGACGGCGTCGAGTCGCTCTCTGCGACCGGGCGGCTGATCGGCGGCTGCATCGAGACCATCGCCAACCTGGCAGGCACCTTGTATGGCGACGTTCCTGCGTTCGGTCAACAACATGCCGAAGACGGCTTGATCATCTACCTCGAAGCCTGCGAAGACGACGCCGCGACCATCTGCCGCAATCTCCACGGGCTCCGGTTGGCCGGATGGTTCGAGCACGCCAACGCGATCCTCATCGGACGAACCAACGCAGCCGACAATCCCCAGATGACCCAGAACGAGGCGGTGCTCGACGCCCTGGGCCGCCTCGATCTGCCGATCGTGTTTGACCTCGAGATAGGCCACGTGCCTCCGCACCTCCCGCTGATCAACGGTGCCCTGGCGACAGTGACGATTGACGAGGAAACCCGCCGGATCGTGCAAGAACTGTCGTAAGGCGTCTGCTGCACACCGTCAGGACCTACGAAACCCCAGCTTGACGGGCAATAGGAGGTCATTTTCGCCGCCCGCAGGCCGTTCCCAGACTGATACGGCTGGCCACCGCCCCGGCAGCGTCCGGCGCCGGCAGGCCATCGGGCACCCTCACCGGTCACCGAGCTGAGCTTGCGATCGCCGGCGCGGTTGGGATCCGGATCCGGGCGGCTATCCGCAGGTCACTGCCTGGTGCGAGCCTTGATGGCCAAGGCCCCCGACGACTGCCGCCCCCAAGATCAGCACGACCGAAACCGGCCACCAGACCCCACCGGTGGCCAGCTCGATTACCGCTGCCACCACAACGCAGCACATCCCAAGCAGTAGCAACACTCTCGACTACGGCATTAGCTACACCTCTTCGCGCTACCACGTTGTTCGGAGCGCTCCACCGCGATCGAGTTTTCCGCGCTCGGATGCCGCCCGCAAGCGGTTCCCTCACCGGTTTGGCCGTGGCTGCGTTACAGGGAGCGCTTTGGCGCGTTCCTTGTCGCACAAGCGGACCCCTTGCGGTGAAGAGGTGTGGTCGTGTTGTTGTTTGCAGGACGGTGGGCCGGCCGTGGGGATCGGCTCTCGGCCTTCGAGTTGCTTGAGCCAGGGATTCCAGTGCATCGAGTCCTGGGGATCGTGGTCGCCGATCCATTCGGCGCACTGCATCAGATCAGAGAGAAGCAGGGTCGTTTCGCGTTCGGTGCTGACGTTCGACAGCCGGTCGAGCACGCCGCGAAGGAGGTCCAGGTGTGGCCAGGATCCTGGTGGCGCGGCGTCGTCGGGCGGGGCGCTGATCTCGCCGGCGAGGTAGTGCACGTCCCAGCTGAGTGCGCCGGTCGCAACGCAAGAGAAGTCCCAGAGCCCGGTCACGATGCCACACGGGCAGTCGAGCACCATGTTGCCCAGGTGGAAGTCGCCGTGCAGCACACGCTCGCCGGTAGTGGCGAGTTCCTGGCTGTAAAGGTCGCGGTAGATAGTCAGGAGCTTCTCGATGCCCGGGCTAACTGCTGCGGAAAGTTGGCGAGTGTTGCGGTGAGTTGTCCCAGGTAGGGAGGCCCGCCGATTGACGAGATGCCCAGCTGCGGGATGTCGGCGGTGGTGAATGCATCCGGCCAGGCGCTGAGCAGGTCGGCGAGTGAGCCGGTGAGCCGCTGGCGTTCCACGCTGGTGGCGGCGTGCCAATGCTGTGGGATGAAGTCGGTGCCGGTGATCTTGGGATAGGCCATGCAGCAGGTGTGGTCGCCGGTCCAGACCACGTCCGGCGTCTGAACTGGAAGACGTCCGCGGACGTGGGTCAGGACGGCAAGTTCGGTTTCGAACCTGGCAGTATCGCGGTGGCGCGGGAACAGGATGATCCAGTTTGGTGTTTCGAGGACGACGCTCTCACAGCCCTCGCGTCGGATCGCTGCAGAAGCGTCAAGGCTGCGCGCGGCAGGCTCGTTGGCGATCGCTGCAAGCATGCCGCCGAGGAAAAGGTCTTCCAAGAACGTCGTGACGGTCACGGGGGCATGGTGCCCAGATCGGCCAGTGCTTCTGCAAACAGAATTCCGCGCGCCCCGGACACAAGCGCCCGTTCAGCGGGTCCACCCGCCTGGTCACCGGGCACCACGCTCACAGACTCGGGTCGCCGTCACGGATCCCATGTGACACGCGCTGACCACGACCTGCCGGGCGCCGGCGGGCGCTCGGCAGCTGTGTCCGACAAGGAACGGCTTACGGTCTCACCATCTCCACCCGAAGCTCCACCCGTGGGTTGAGGGCAAATCGCTAGCTCTAATCGGGAGCCTGGATGGGTGAGTGTTACCGACTGGATCATCGATATTGTTCTGATTGGGCTGGTTGTGCTGCAGCTGCGGGACCGACGTCTGTCGGTACTGCAGATGTGCTTCCGATCGCCATCATCACTTGGGCGATCGTGTCCTATGTTCACTCCGTCCCGACGAGTGGAAACAGCTTGACGATTGTCGTGGTCGCGATCATTGTCGGAGCAGGCATCGGCGCGGGGGTCGGACTCTTGACCCGGGTGCACGAACGCGACGGTGTCGTTCTGCTCCGCGCCACTGCGTGGGCTGCGATCTTGTGGATTGTCGGCATGGGGCTCGGCTGGCGTTCCAGCTATTCGCTACCAACGGTGGGGGTGCAGCGTTAGGGCGGCTGAGTGTCGAGCATCAGATCAATGTCGACACGTGGCCGGCGGCGTTGATCTTGATGGCCGCGGCCACGATTCTGGTTCGGACCATCATCCTGGTCCTGCGTACCTATCGCGCCAACGAACGTCTCAAGGTGTCTGCCCATCAGCTCGGCGAGAGATCTTGACGAGCTGGCCGCGGCCGGAACGCCTTGAGGTGCCCGGTCAGGGGCCTTGCCGCCGTAGCAACTGGTGCCCGGTGCAGGATCCGCTACTGGGACAGAACTTGATCATGATCTGACAGCGGCGACCTAGTGTCGCAGGAGGAACCCCCTGCAGGCGGTCAGGTGGTGTCTGGTCGGATCTGGACGAAGTGGTCGGTTTTCCAGCCGGTCAGATCGAACAGTCCGCGCAGGGCGAGCGATGCTCTCCGTAGTCCGTGCCGGGCGATCAGTTGGTCGATAGGCCATGTGCCGAGACCGTCGAGGTAGAGATCTATCGCCTGCCGTCGGGCAGCGCCGACGCCGCAGCTGTGGATTGATTTGGGTGATGCAGGAAGCCGAGACGCCCTCGACCGTTTCGTCGCAGGTGCTCATTGTCTGACTGGGTCGCATCTGCGCGATTTCGGCGTGTGCGGCGTTGATTTCGGAGTCGATCACGGCGGCGCCCCAGGCGTCACGTGGAGCCCAGCCTGGCATCTGGAGGGCTGTCGCGACGGCATTGTGGATGGCGATGTGATCGGGGTGTCCGGTGAGTCCGTCCGCGCAAACGTCAGACGATTTGCGGTCGCAGGTCATCGATTACGGATCTGATGGCTGCCGCGACATCGGGGATCGGTGCGGCAGCCAAGGTTCGTGACCGATCGGTGGTGTCGATCCAGCGACCTGGCCGGGTGAGGTAGGACCAGCGGCTGACGCCGAGCAACTGGCACGATTGATCCAGGCGGCGCTCCCTGGCGCTACGTGCCGATGCTTCGTTGAGGCTGGGGTCAGCACTTTGTTCGGGAAGTTCTCCGCGGGTCGCGATGAACAGCTGGACCTGTGCGCCTGCGGCGGCCAGCCCATGAGTAGCGGCTGCGGTGGCGAACACTTCGTCGTCTGGATGAGCGTGGAAGACCGCTACCAGCTCGCCGGCTAACGCAGTCATAAGGTTTCCTGGTCCGATGCTGCTCAGCATTGCGTCTCCCTTGCGTTCGGTCGCTGAACGCCGAGGACGTTACCTCTGGGTGATACGGCCTCGGGCGTTCGTGATGCGATCGCGCACCTGCAACCAGGGTCAGCAGACCGCTCGCCGTGTCGAAAGTGACTGGCCTGCCGAGATTGACCAGACTGTCGGCGTGCATGGCGTCACCAGAGCTCCGTTTCCGCTGCTCGCAGAGCTGCCCGACAGCCTGCGCGGCGTGATTCTGGACTTTCACTGGGATCTGGATCGGTTGCACGCCGTGCGGTTGCCGGAGTGTGAGATTCCGGTCGTCGAACTGGCATGGCATCTTCAGCTTCCGTTCTGGGCGGTCGACGGACGACCGTTCCAAGTTGCGCCAGCCCAGGTGATGGCGGATCCCGAACGGCACGCGGGCCAGTGGCACCGCACCATGGCTTCGGACCTGCGGTATCCGCTCGACGGCTATGTCGGTCCAGCTGGGCGGATCACGATTCTTGACGGTGTGCATCGACTCTTGAAGGCCACCGCCGTCGGCCAGCCGGCCATCCAAATCCGGACGCTCCAAGTGTGCGACTTCGATGCCATCGCTGTCCCAGCCCGCTGATCGATCCGCCGGCGGGGCGGTGAGTTTGTCCCGTCGGCCGTGAGTTGGGTCGCACACCCGATACTTCCTTCTGTGGTGTTCTCCGGCCCGTGGCCTCACGATCTCCGACTCGATCCCTTTCGCGACGCCGTCTGGGAGCTGAGCCGTGATGGCCGCGTGGAGGCGTTCATGACCACCGAAGTGAGCCGCATGCGCGGTCTTCCGTTCTTCTGGGTCAAGCACGAGTGGCTGTGGTACCAGGTGAACTGGCTCGACGGCCGCCGCGATCATTCGAACGAAGACTATGGCCCGGAGTGGTACCTCGTAGCCGAACTGGAACCGGGCAGATTCGAGTACGACGACGGACTTGTGTTCGATGCCAAGCCTGTTGAGGGACCACACCGCATCGATTTGTGGGAGCGGTACGGACCTCCGTAAGCGACGCGCGGGTCTCATGGGCATCCACGTCCAGCGGGTGCCCGACCAAGGATCCCACCTAGCACACGGGTCCGCCGTTTGCGGACGCCGTCGAGCGGGCTCTGTGGCTACTTGGTCCGTGTGATTCGATCGAGCGTCTTGGCCCGATCGGTCAGTGCCACGATCCGGTTGGCCAGCGGTCGAACATCAAGGGCGGGTGAACGGCTGTACATGAACCGAACCAGATCCATTGCCACCAAGGCGAAGCAGGCTCGTAGCGCATCTGGCCCGGCGGCTTCGACTGCGGCATTGATTAGCAGTTCGAGCGCATCGGGTTCGATATCGGTGTGGTCGAGCAGCGTTGCGTAGTCGTTGACACGGGAGCCGCTTCCGATCGCCTCGATGTCGATCACTCCGCTGACTGTGCCGTGATCGAGCAGCACGTTGGAGTGGCGGAAGTCACCGTGCACCATGTCGGTACGCAGGAGGCAAGCGTCGGGGTCGGTCGTAGCCAGCAGCTGGTTACACGCCAAGATGAGGTCGCGACCAGGGGCTCCGGTCAGGGCCACGTCAGCTCGCAGAGCGTCCAGCCCCGCCTTGAGCTGGTTGGCGAGGTAGTCGCTCCAGCACCGGTCGGGATCAGGGTCGAGGCCCGCCTGAAGTTCGAGCACCTTGATCAACTCGGCGGCTTCGGCGATGCCGATCACGGCAACTTCTGTTCCCTGAACGAACTCTTGGATCTGGTATCCGATCCCGTTGGTCTGGCCGGTCGCGAGCCAGGCCGGCGTCGGGTAGCCGGCTGCGCGAACCTTCGCCACGGCGCGTTCGGCTCGAATCATCTGCTGCGCCCAGCTCGGCGTCGCGAGTTTGAGCACCGCGACCTGCCGACGGTCGGATTCCAGCCGCCACGCTCCTGATTGGTGGCCACCGCCCAGCTGATTGCACAGTCGCCACGATTGCGGACCGTTGGCGTTCGCGTCGCTGACTGCAAGCGCGGCCAGTTCCTCAGGGAGCACAGCGCAACGGTTGCGTAAGGATCTGCCGATGACAAACAGATAATCCACCGGTCGCTCGAACGCCCCAAGGGCCCGCTGAGCGATCCGATCCGCGCACCGCGTCCTGGGCGCGCTTGAGGAGGCCGTTAAGGTGTCCGGGCCGTCTGCCTGGTGCCGGTGTCAGAGGTCGGTGACGGCATGCGCCAAAGAACCTCTGTCGATCCACGCACATGGTCCAGAGCATCTGTTGTTCACAGGTCGTACTCGACCGCCTTCCGTCGCCGATACCGTCGCCAAGCGCTCACCACGCTGGAGATTGCCGCGACGGCCCCGCCGGCTACGACACTCCATGGGCCCGCGTAGCGGGTACCGAGGAAGATGATTAGCGCTGCAATCACAGCTCCGACGATGGGTTCGAGGATCAACCTTCGCCGAAGAGATGCGGTCGGGTTTCTCAACTCATCGCGTGACGTGGCCCGTCGCCAGTCCCAAAGCTGGGAGCATGCGGTGATGGCGATCGCGCTGGCGAACAACAACGCGGCGATGAGGATCGGCATCACGGCCATACACTCGCAGAATCGTCTCTCCCTCGCTGCTGGATTGGTAGATCACAGCGACCACACCGAATCTGGTGTCGATGCTCGCACCTTCGCTGGACCGGTCATGGAGCGTAAGCGCGCTAACCACTAGGCGGCCGGTGCGGGAAACCGTGTGACGGCATAACGCGGCGTGCTCTAGATCTGCGTCCCGTCGCTGACCTGAGTCGTATCGTTTCGGCCCGGAAATCCTCCCGGTCAGCTATACATGGCCCATGTCATTCGATGCCGCGCGGGCGTGGGGTTTGTCGCGTCGCCGGAGGCGGGTGGCGATCATTGTGACATCCGGCAGTGGTTTGCTCACGCTGATTGTGGTCGGCGTGACAGCTGGCTGGTCGGATTGGCGTGACGCCGTGGGTATGGCTTGCGGCGTTTCTGGGCTGGCCGCGATCGTGACGACGATCAGCATGCCCATAGTCGGGAGCCGGGTAGAACGCGTGAACCCGTTGGCCCGGCTGGACAGTCGGACCAAACGCAGAGCATTGCGCTGTATCCGGCGCGGCGCGACGGGCGATGCTCCGGTCGGGGTTGATCTTGAGGCAATCGCGTTCTTCTGGGGCCGAAGTCAGGTGCGATCACTCCGACTCGCCTGGCCATTGGTGTTCATCCTGTTCGGGGGAGCGTTGACCGATACCGAGGCGTGGATCCAGATCGGGCGAATCGCTTTCGCAATAGTTCTGGTCCCGTTGATCGTGTACGCGGTCCGTGACGTCCGGTCGTGTCGCCGCTACCTGGCCGCGTCCGAACTTGCCGTTCGGACCGCAGCGGATGACGAGGACGGCAGTACGTATGGCTGAGTTCCGTTGCCAAGTGTCGGCTGAGCGGAGGTGTAGCCGATGGAATTGCACGTGGCGCTGGGACCCCCGCTGCGCCAGGCGGCAGTGATTCTGGGCTTGGCGATCGTCGTCGTTGTTGCCGTCGTACTGGACGGCGGTCCCGATGATTCGTCGACTGTGGTATTGCTGTGTTTCGCGGCGGTGCTCCTCGCGGTTCGGGTGGGGGTCGCCGTGGCCGCTCTCCGGGCGCGCCAGCAAGGTCAAGTCGCGATCCGCATCGACAGCGATGGCATAACCCGAAGCGGAGAGCCGCTGGTCTCCTGGTCGCGGATGGAGACCGTTCGCGTCAGGTACTTCTGGGGTCCACTCGCGCACCCGCGCCGACTTCACCAGAGAGCGCGGGTGATCCAGTTCCTCCTCGCACAAGAGAGCCGCTTTGCCAACCGGGCCGGCACCAAGCCGGTCGCTGGATTGATCATCGGCGTGGCGAACTACGACGCCACGCTGGATGAAGTGCTCGCAGCCGTCAGACGGTATTCGACCGTACCGATTCAGTTCGACTGACCAGCAGCGCAGCGGTCCCCTGGCCGGCATCTAACACGTGCCCGCTGCGGACCCTCTACCGGACGCCAGCCGCAAGCCCGTCCAAGCCGGACGGCGGGACCGATAAGCGGACCTCAAACGGCGGGCTCGGCCCACCGTCCATCTGCGGGGAACTCAGCCCGGATCTGAAGCCCGACGGCATCTGCGTGAGGAACCAACCAAAACCAGGTTTCGGAATCGTAGACGGCCGGAGTCGGTGGACCCGTGAGTTGACGAAGCCTCCTTGGGCGAGGTTGTCCTTGGTGGGTGCGTTGCGCAGGACCGCTTGGCGCAACTTGGGGTTGCGGATGAGCTGCCGAGCACACGGCGATACACACCCGGGTCGGCTGTGTTTCGATTGGCCGGTGTGGATGAGAAGGCGTACGAGGGCATCCGCCGGAGACTCCAAACCGCAGCTCAGCCGGGCTGGCCGGCTACGTCGGGGACCAGGTCGCCGTCGGAGTCCTCGAGGCCGGTCGTCAAATGAACATCGCGATTGTCGACGGCGCCCGCGAGGGGGGGTGAGCAGGTCGTTCGCCGCAGTGACGCACCCCAGCAACAAAGATGCGCTCAACGCCACCGCAGTCGGAAAGGTCCTGCTGGCTCACATGCCCGGCGACGATGCCGACGACATCATCCGAACTCTCAGCTTCGAGCCGAGGACCGAGCGGACGATCGCGACGCCGACCCGCTTGCGCCAGCAACTGGTTCGGATTAGACGGCTCGGGTACGCGACCTGCGTTGGTGAGAACTACCCGGACGTCAACGGGATCGCGGCACCGCTACAGGACAGCGACGGAAACGTGACGGCTGCGATCTGTATCAACGGACCCGCGTCCCGGCTCACCCCGGCCAAACTCCGCGACCATCTGCCGCTGCTTCCAGCGTTTCGCGGCCGAGTGCTCCCGTCTGCTGAGCTGAAATGCCTTCTGGGTGGAGGTGGATGGGTCCGTTCGATGCATCCTGAGGTCGGCAGGGCCATCATTGAAGTCCACACCGATGAGCACCCAGATCACTACTGGACAGTCCCACCACTTCTCGGCGCCTTTCCGACGGGCCACCTGACTGACCGCATCCCACAGGATTGCATTTCTCGCACAGTTGTTCGATAGTCGACGCATGGCGTACGGACCGAACTGGCACGGAATGAGGGAGTTCGCGCCTGTCCATCGGTTGTCGCTCGTGCAGAAGGTCACCAATCAGGAATGGCCGCCGGATCCGATCGCTCGGTATTTTCCGCGCCGCAAGCCAATCGCGGTACAGGCACGGGTGGACTTCGAGAACGACGGCGAGGTGTGGCTGCCTGGCGAGGCGATCCGTTGGGTCCGTCCGGTGGTGTTCGTACGCCTGGACGACAAGCGGATCGACGGGTTCGGGCTGTGGGTGCCGGCGAGCGATGTGCGACGCGCCTGAGACTCGGAGCACCAGCGGTGGACGATCACCAGATCGCTCGCGTCACTCCCCCGTCGCCGCGGTGAGCGTCATCCATGTCGATGGCTCGGTCGGCATCTTCCTGCGAGGTTAGGGCAATCTTGACAGCCGCCTGCTGGGCGGCAATGTCCGCCAGCCAGTCTTCCCGACTCTCGCCCACGAGTGGGCGGCGACCCGGCGCGATCCCCTCGGTTCGATTGGCGATGTCGTCGCGATGCTCAGCCGCTGACGCGACCGTGTCGACGTGCCACAGCTCGGCGGTCTCCTTCCGCGCTTCCGCGACGGCCTGAGCCAGCGTCTCGACCACCCTGGACAGGCCGTCCTGTGTGAAGCCGATCAAGTCTGGCTCGACCTGGCGACCGGACCGTTCACACTCGACGCCGTCGCGGGTCAACACCGCGAGCGTCAGGTTGTTGGAGGCGTCGAAAAGCAGCTGATGTTGATCAAGGTCGGCTTCATCGCGCCCGACATGACTTGACGGAGGCGTTCGGTATTGCGAAATCTGGACCTGAACGTCCGCGTTGGTGATCTTGACATCGGAGATCCAGGCGTTGACGGCGGCCAACTGCGTGTTGACGCGAGCATCAACCCGAGTGGCGAGGTCGAGTTCGGCAAGCCGATGCCGGATCACGTCCGAGTGTGGCAACGCGCCGCCTTGCTCGGACGTGTCGAGTGCCTTCGCCATCTCGGTGTGAGGATCCAGGTGAAGATCGGAGGCGGCTCGACCAGCGCGCACGATCGCCGAGTAGCGCCGCATCGTCTCGAGCCAGTCGTGCTGCTCAGCTTGGGGAACGTGCCACGCTTGCCGTGGGTCGACGCTGCTCAGGTACGCCTGGACTGCATTCACATAGTGCGCGTTGGGTTCGCGGGCACGCATCTGGGCAGCCTCGCACGATGACGTCGCACCGATGCCAACTCGATCTCGTCCACAGTGACGCTCCAGCCGTCGCCGCTCTGGGTCAGGTGGACGGTGCTCCTTACTTCGTTTGCGAGCTGCTGGGCCGCGTGAGCTGCCGGTCGCGGTCCGGAGATTTCGATCTCGCGGACGGTCGGGTTCTTGGTGGCTTCGGTGTGAATCGTGACCTGGTCGGTCAGCCCTGCGGCATCCATCACCGTGTTTAGTCTCTGCAGGAGTCGGTCAGCGTAGAGATCCAGTCCGCGGTCCAGGATCTTGCCGGCGTCCTCAAGACGATCTTCCATGGCTGGCGTCACAAGATCATGCCCGTAGCCTGCTTCCTGGTCGTACGACCAGAACAGCCGGCCCTTCGCTTCACTGAATGCCTCGGCCGCAGGTCCCCCGAGGTGCGGTGGCATCGTCGAGACTTTGAAACAGTCGGGTTGCCCGACGCCGAGGTGAGCCGATGGCTGAAGAGCGGTGTCCACTGCGGGATTGGTCGCACCCAGCCGAAGCTCCTGCAGTTGATCGTCGGCGACGCTGGTACGGGACGAGCGGGTTTCGGTGACGGCACGGGCGATCAAGCTTCGTACGACGGACTCCTCACCCGTTTGTGGGGTGTCGATCCACAACCGGACTTTGGAGCTCTCGGGCGCGTCTTCGATGAAGACGGAGACGTGATCATCTAGCCCAGCGTGCACCAGCCCGTCGGTAATGATGGCTGCCCGCATTCTCGCGGTGTTCCTGGCGTCGGACTCGTAGGGATCGTCTTCGTTCAGCGGCTCGAACTCGTGGACCTCGTGAATGAGCGGCACCTCGGGTTTGACGAAAGGCGGTACGGGCTTGCGCGATCCGCCGTACGGATAGAGATAGAAGGCATGCTCCGTCAGGTGGGCGCTGGAAGCGCCGCGCAGTGAACGAACGAGCCGTGACATTGTGCCCAGGAGTCCGTGAGATTCAGTTGTCGATGATGTGGTCCAGGTGTAGTCCGGCACCCTGGGTGCGGCCGCATAACTTTCTGCCGCGTCGATCGGCAAGTCAGTGTCAAGCCGCGAATGATCAGCTCTAAGCCGGTGCAGGATGGCTCGAAGCTCGACCTCGTCGTCCCAGACATGGAGTCGATATGCCATCGCTGGATCCGATTCCGGTCGAGTGATCTCGCCGACTTCGGCGGCAATCTCGATGCCACAGTTGCGGCCCTGATCGTACGCGTGCTGAGCCGTGCGCTCCACGCTTGCAAGGCTCATAGAGTCAGCCTGGCTCAACCGCGCAGCCTCGTCGCTGAAGCGGGCGTTCTGACGCTGGGGCGGATCGTGTGAGTCATCCGTGGTCGAAGTCGGCGCGCCAATCGTGACGTCGAACATGTCAGCGACCTCAGCGATTGCGTTCCGGACCTGTTCTTCGAACGATCGTTGGTCGACCTCGGCGATCGCGGGGCTGACGATGATCTTCATGGCATCGGGACCGCTGAGCTCGAGATCGTACGCATCCTCTCCCGCCCCGCACCGACGTACGCTGTCGATCCGACCGTGCGGCGTCAATTCGATCACCGCGTCGTCGGCAGTGCCGGATTGGTTCGGCATTTGCCGCTGATCTTGAGACTTCGGCTCGGCGCAATCGACACGTCAAGATCGGTGATAGCGCTGATCTTGTGGTCGCGACCTAGCCCCGTCCGCTGCATGATTCTGCTGCGTAAGGCCAACCGGGCGACCTCGTCTCGGATCTGCGGCAGGTAGGGAGAGTCGGGGTGATCGAGCCCCTCGCGCTGCAGCGCGACGCTCACTCGCTCCCATACGGTTTCGCTGTCGCCTGCCCAGACGGCTCCGACGAGTCTCATGACTTCCCGCTCGAACGCCGGGGCCGCGCGATCCGGAAGGTGCGCGCGAAGGGTGGTTGCGAGGTGGAGGCGGTCGACATCCGCAGTCATCGGATCGGGTCACTTCCTCATCCTTCAATCGAAAACCAATGTTCCTTGATACTCGGGCCTGGTGGCCGGGACTTGAATCAGCGAGCGATGACGATGAACTCCTGCGGTTCGCGACACGACGTCGTCCACGGCCACCTCGCTTGCAGATTCGGGCCGTCCGGGTCCGGCTGCACCAGCTGCTGGGGCGATCAGTGTCGCCGGGTGGTTGAACATCTGGCGGGCTGCTTCGGCGTCCGGTTCCTTGATCAACTGTCCGCGGAAGCGCGTGTCCGCGAGGTCGGGCAGGTAGGTCATCCGGTAGTGCTCGACCAACGCGGCCTTCTTGCTCTCATCGAGGCCACCCCAGCTCGCCCGCGTAGAAGTCGGTGAGACAGCAGCGAGGCGAAGCCAGTGCTGGCGGGTGTTTCGCGGCATGTCGTTCCACGCCTCGCGGATCCGATCCTCGATGCTCATGGCGTTGGTGACCTTCCCGATCCTGGGCGGGAGTGCAGGCACCAGGCCCACCTCGCCGGAGGCCAGGCCGCGGTCGACCTCGGTGATCTTGGTGCCGTGCGCTGTCACCAGCGGGATGTTGTCGCGACCGATCAGACGCCGCACTTCTCTATTGGCCATCACCTTCGCCACCTCGAGCTGTTCTGCGTCCGTGACCGCGGCAAGTGGATGACGTGCCATCACGGCGCCATCGACAACGTTGTCGTAACAGCGCTTGTACCAGTGACGGGTCACGTGCACGCGAAGTTGATCACCGTCAAAGCGATCATCGGGTGCGTAGTTGATCGCGCGGCCCTCGCCGGTTCGTTGCAGTCGTTCGGTCATCCTCGCGGCCACGGTCGACGCGTCGGCAAACGCGATGTCGCGTACGACGCCAACAGCCTGCAGCGAACTTCGTGGCTCAGCGTTGGGCCGAGCACGCCGAAGGATCGCAGCAGTGTCCTCCACCTGTTGTGCGTCGATCGGCTCGTACGGCTGGCTCAGATTGGCTCGCAGCGTGTTGATGTAGACGTGCACGTACCAGTCACGGAGTAACCGTCCGGTCGGTAGGTGACGGATCGATCCTGTGGTCTCATTGATCGCCGTGACCTTGATGATCTTGCGAGACCGCTGCCTTCCGGCGGCAACGGCCCGCTTGCGCAGTTGATCAAGGTCGTCGCGGGCGCGCTGCTCGGCCTCGTTACGTGCTGCTCGGGTGATCGTTTCGGCGACTGTCAACTCCATGGCTCAGTCCCCGATCTGACCAAGGTCAAGGCCGAACTCGTTCAAGATCTCGTCGTCGTCCATGGAGTCACGGAGATCCGCGATGGCGGCGTCGCGCTGTGTGCGCGCCTCCTCGGCGCGACGTTCTGTGATCTTTACGGGATCCCATGTGGGGATCTCAAATGCCGGGTTCTCGCCTGGTTCGTCCGTGGGCCCGCTCATGACGCCTCTCCCTAACCTGCGACTTCGGCGCGATGCGATGCTCGTTCCGCGACTGGGGCGCCGATCTGATCGGTCTGCGCTGATGAGGCACCGTCGTCCAGCATCGATGCGAGGACTGCGCTGTTGCAGAGTGCCCTGCCGGGTGCTCCGTCCGACAGGAAGGTCGGATGCCGTTCTGCCACGTCGGCGGCCGCATCGACGGGGTCCATCCCGGTGCCGTCGGCGAGATGGCGTACGAAGTCGACGCGCTGCTCAAGCGGCAGGCGTTCCGCCCAGGTGGCCAACTCGCGGAAGACTGCGAGCCGTCGATCAACGTCGTCGTCACCGATGTTCGCTTCGGCGATCTTGCGATCGGCCAACACATACGCTGCGTCTCCGGCGTCATCGAGGACCCGGACGAGTGCCGAAGCGTTGGTCTCGGCGAGTGCGGCAGGGTCCGTACCCGAAGGAAGATCGGCAACCTTCACCTCGCGGTGGCCGGCGTCCACGAGTCGGCTCCAGGCGCGTTCGGCTGCCTTCCGGCCGGCTTCGTCGCCGTCGAACGCAAGGTAGATCGGAGCAGTGCCGACGACGTCGGACAGCCGCCGTTCGTGGTCGGCGGTGAATGCCGTACCGGAGGTGGCCAGCCCAACCAGGTCACTGCCCGTCTGCTGGGCCGCAAGATCAACAGCGATCGCGTCCAGCGGTCCCTCGGTGATCACCGGCCGGTGACCGTTACGCAACAGGGTTGACGATTCTGCAAGTCGGTAGATCAGATCGCCTTTGTGGAAAATCAGCGTCGTCGGCGTGTTCACGTACTTCGGCAGGTCGTCGCCTGCGTCTAGCCGGACACGCGCGGTGAAACCCACCACATCACCGCGTTCGTCACGAACGGGAAGAGTCATCCGGTCTCGCATGCGATCAATCAGGTGCCCGGTTCTGGCGCGCGTCGACATTCCCGCGGCTTCGATGTGTTCGTCGCTGTAGCCCAGGGACCGAAGATGATCGGTCAGGTTCGTCCAGCCGGTGGGCGCGTAGCCGACCCCGTGGCTGTTGACGGCGGGTAGGAGGGCACGCTCTGCCAGGTAGTTCGGCACCCACGAGCCGGTGACGTGCTGACGGAGGAACGCCTGGCTGTCCGCCACGATCGCCACCAGGATTGATCGGGCGTCCGGCGGTAGGGCAAGCGCCTTGGCTTCGTCTCGGAGTACGGAGGTGCGTTCGGCGGCTTCCGTGACGCGGACAGCAACCGCGGCCTCCGACGGGGATGACGTCTTGGCCATGTGCGGCTCGATCGCGTCCATGATCGTCCTGGCGGCGTCGATGACGCGTTGACCGGTTCGGCTAACGATCTCGCTGAGCTCGACATGCTCGACGGCGGCAATCGGATAGGCCCACAGCGCGACGTACGGGAAGCTGTAGGCATCGGTGACCACACCACGGGCGCTGAGCGTCAGGTAGGCAACGGATTCCGCTTCCACTTCTCTGATCCCGCGGCACGGTTCGTCGTCGCTTTCACCCTGTACGTGCAGCAGCACGTGCGCCAGCTCATGGGCCAGCGACTTGACGGCCTGTGCGGCGTCGACGTTGTCGCGGACGACCACTTCTCGCTGACTCGGAACGGTCAGCCCGTTCGCCTGGCCGAGACGTTCGTCGCCGGCGCGGAGCAGCCGGTAGCCACGTTCACTGATCTCGTTGGCCAGCGCGTCCCACAGACCCGCCGGCGCACTGCCCGCCAACAGATTCGGCTGTACGGGTTGGGGAATCGGTGGCCCGCTCGTCTGGCTGATGTCGAACACCGACGCCGGGCGAAACCCGACCACGTGCTGCCGGACCGTCTTATGGCCGTCAGGATCGAGCTTCGGTCGACCCAGTTCGTCCGTCACTTCGACACGTCGGGTAACCGGGGCGAGGATCTTGATCGACCGCTCGCCGCGGCGGACTTGCCGGCGAGTCGACTTCCACGTGTTGTAGCTGGCGACCGTTGTCGCGTCCGGTCGCTGAGCCATGATCAACATCAGGTTGTGGAAGCTGTACCGGTGAAGTCGACGGGCAAAGTCGAGCCACGACTGCCACTGCTTGCCGGTTTCGATCGCGTCGACCGCGGCGCGCAGCTGATCATGCAGCTCCTCGATCGTCACGCGTGGTCGCGCCGCTGACTCCTCGGACACGGTCGTTCACGACCGTTCGAGCGCGGCTATCCGCGCCGCCTGATGGGCGAGTTGATCTTGCTGCGCTCGTACCGCGGCCGTCAGGTCATCGATCTGATTCTGCAGTTGTTCGACGATCAGCGGAACGTCCGGCGTCCCGATCAGGGATCGGTCTTGGCGGCCTGCGCTGGGTGCTTGCGGCATGGTGATCTCCTTGGATTCCTAGATGTGTCGGGTCGATCCGCGACATTCGGCGGCCATCGCGTCGACGTCGAGAGGGGCAGGCTCGAGTGCGAGGGCGGCCTGCAGCCGTTCGGTTCCGCTCGGCTGTTCGGCGTTGTGACTTGCGCGGACGGCACGCGATGCGGAGGTCCACGCGGAGTGCTGTTGGGTTTGCTGCCGCGGCTCCGCGCCGAGCGGATCGTTTGTGTTGACGTTCCACACTGCCCGGTACGCGACAACCTCCCGCAGCGCCGTACCGCGAGCTTTTCCGTGGCCGATCTCACCGAGCCAGCTGGGAGCAGTAGCTTCGGCGCCGGCGACCAGAGTCGTGATGCGGTCCGCCATCTCCCCATATCTCCGGGGCAGATACTCGTCCCACGGCGCTTGCAACCCACGGGGTGATGATGCCGCCAACCAGCTCGGCACGGGGGCGTCGCGCGCTTCGTGATCATGGTGACCGATGAGTACGTCCAGTCGGTGCGCCATGATCTGGGCATCGGAACGGGCATCGGTCCAGTCGCGCATTCGTTCGGCCGTGCGCAGGGCCGTCTCGGCGTCCCAGCCGTTCGCCTCTGCAACGTGGAGTCGATGTACGACGCTCGGCCAGGCCGGGTCGCCAGTGAGCCCGGGACGGATCCGCTCGGCAGACTCGCGGTAACGATCACCGGTCTGCATGCCGAGCGCGTGCTCGTACTCGAGGGCCGTCCGATGAAGATCATCAGTGCTGGCGATCGCCTCGCGGATCGTTTGCAGAGCGGACAACTCGGACCCGGTCCGGCGGATGATCGACTGCAGGACCTCGGCGGCACTGCCGGCGACATCGGGCTGATGGTCGGGGCCCCGATCGGACAGCACTTCGACGTACAGCTGGGTCGACTGTCGTGCTCGGCTCAGACCGACGTACAGATCCTCCCGCACCATCGTCGGATCAACAATCAAGTGGGCGCGGTCGACGGTCAGACCCTGCGAGCGACGGATAGTCCGGGCGTAGTCGAGCTCAACGTGCGCGTGAACATACTCGGCAGACAGCGTCACCCGACCACGGTGTCGCCGATGCGCGACGGTGAGCGCGCCGTCCTCGAGTACGCGCTCGACCAACCACGAGTCACCGTTCTTGACCCAGTCCCGACCGCCGTGCACCGTGAGCAGTCGCTCGTTGCGCCGGGTGGCGACGTGATCGCCGACACCCGCGACGTTGCCGTCCCGAAGCGCGACTCCGTCGACTGCCACTCGGCCGGCAAGCACAAGATCTGCACGAGCACGTGCGTTCAGCGCCGACACCTCTGTGCTCGATGGCGCGAGCAGCAGGCTGTCGCGCCCGGCTCGAACGTCAGCAAGCCAGCCTTGGTAGGCAGCGTCGGGAATCGTCTCCGTCGCGCCGGCGGTCACCCGCTGACGACTCAGATAGAAGTCGAGGGCTGCCACTTGTCCTTCGCGGACCAGCAACGTCGCCTGCGCATCGGCCGGGTCGGCGAATCGGACGACCTGCTCCATCCGAATGGCGCCGACGTCGTAGGCGAGTTGACGGATCACTCCCCCGGCCTCGACGGCACCGAGCTGGCGATCGTCTCCGACAAGTCGTACGACGGCACCGGCGTCACGAGCCCGCTGGACGAGCCGATCCAACATCAGCGTCCCCGTCATTCCGGCCTCGTCGACCAAGATCATCGCCCGGTACGGGATCTCGTCTTGATCATGATCAAACTTGGCGACCGTGTCGGTCTGCACGCCGAGTTCGTGAGCGAGGACGTCGGCCGCGGCTGCCGATGGCGCCAGCGCGAGCACCAGGTGCCCGGTGCTGGTCCAGGCGTTCGCCACCGCACGCAACGCCGTCGTTTTGCCGGCTCCAGCAGGCGCGAGCCCGAGCTGAACCGCTTTCCCGGACAGACAGAACGCCCTCACCAGTCGTTGCTGACCGGCATTCAGCTCGCGACCCGCTGCGGCGGAATGGGTGATCGACTTCTGTACGGCGCCGACATCGATCCGCTGCGCGTGGCCCCGGCGCGCCGCGGCCAAGATCCGTTCCTCGGCGTCGAGGATCTCGGTGGTGGTGAATCGCGTGGACGCGTGCTCGATGAACACGGACTCGCCGTCGCGCCGCTGAAGCGGTACCGGTTCTTCAACAAGGCGAGGAGTGTCGATGCGAATAGCGCGCGTCGGATCGGTGACGGTGTTGACGATCTGCTCAACCAATGCGTCGCGATCTGGCGTTGCGATGGAGCGCGATTGGCGGTGCGCCTCGGCCCGGATGTGGTGCACGTTCCAGGTCGACCGGGTGGCTGACAAAACGCGAACAACCTCATCAGCGATTTCCGGCAAAGCTGCTTGTGGGGAGGGAGCTCCGCGACGCAAGGCCGCCTGCTCAAGATGGGCAGCAATGTCGTCAACTCCGAGAAGCGGTCTGGCCTCGACGATCCAAGTCTGAACCATCTGCTGCAGCGATCGTCCGAGTTGTTTGTCCGGTCGCTCGGAGAGTGTCGCCTGCTGATAAAGCTGGAGCCTGGCCGGATCCGTCGGTTCGCGTCCGTGCGCAGCTCGATAGTCAGCAAGCAAGGACCGATACTGCTGCTCGATGTTCTGTCGACGCTTGGAGAACTGCCCAATCAGATCAGCCGGGATCCCGACGATTTCTCGTACTGGCCGACGATCGGCACCAAGATCATCACGCTCTTCAAACTGGACGCCGAGCCGTTGCCGAAGCTCGTCCTCGATGCGGGTGTTGTAACGCTCGGACAGCGACACCGCCGCGGCAAACAGAGCCCGACCGTCGAGCGAACGCCACTTGCCGTCGCTGCCCACCACCTTGTTGGACACCGCAACGTGGGTGTGCAAATCAGGGTCGCCGGCGCGCGAATCCCAGTGATCGAAAACTGCCGCGATCACACCAGTGGTGTCGATCTGTGCCTGTCCCTGGCTGCCGGCTCGCGTGTAAGCGGCGTTGCGTTCGAGCCAGTCCAGACAGTCGGCAACCGCCGCACGATGTGCCTCGTAGATCTCCCGTCGGGTACGCGCCGACCCCAGACCCCACAGCACCGAGACGGACTTGACCGGCGTGAACACCAGGTCGTACCCGGCCACCGCGTGACGAGCAGTTGGCGCGTCCAAGTCAGCCAGCTCAATCGGGTCGATCGGTCTCCGTCCGGTACGTCGGACGAACTCCTCAGCGACGACACTCTGCCGGATCTCCAGCTTCTCGTCGTCGGTCAGCAGCCGCCCGAGCCGGCGCTCCTGCTCGCGATAGAACTGCGCGATCTTGGAACGCAACGGCCCGGTGCCGTACGCCGGAAACCGACGCCCGAGCCGCACGGCCGCGTCGGCTTCTTCGGCGGTTGCTCCGGCAGCAATCAGGGCTTGCCGGATGGCGCCCGCGTTCGGGTGCAGCCCCTCACCGAAGAGCGCCCGCATCTGTTCCTCAGTTACGACACCGTCAAATTCGAGTTGCGCAGCGAGAGACCCCGACCAGCGCCCGGGCGGCTGCCCGGTCGCCGTGTAGTACTCGGCCAGCGAGCGATCTCCAGCATGATGATCATCGTGACGCGCTACCGAGCGCAGCAGGTAGAGGTACCCGTCGCCCGCGTGAAGCACGTGAATGGTCATCACGAGCCATAACTGTAGTTACCATTCAGAGGATCTGCAAGAGGTGTGTCACGGTTGGACCAGCAGTACATCGCTCTGGTTGACGTGCATGCCCCCGTCGGCCCGGATGGTGGCACCCGTCAGGTACGACGATGTGCCGTCGAGCAGGAAAAGCACGACGTCGGCGATTTCGTCCGCGGAGGCCATTCGGGCTCGGGGTGAACCAGGAGGCACTTGTCCAGGGTGCGGATTGGGGCGCGTCGGAGGTGTCCCGGCCGCCCGGACCAATGGCGTGTCAACCGGCCCGGGGGCAACAGAGTTCACGCGAATGCGGTCGACCGCGTGGTCGACGGCCATCGAGCGGGTCAGGGCATCGATGCCGGCCTTGCTGACCGAGTAACCGAGGACCCGCTCCGCTGGGGTCAGACCTTGCACCGAGGAGATGGTGACGATCGCCCCTCCCCCACGTTCACGGAGGCGCGGCACGGCGTACTTGGCGGCCAGGAACATCCCGGTGAGGTTGGTGTCGAGGACGTAATGCCAATCGGCCTCGGTGGTGTCCTCGACCGTGCCGTAGGTCTGGATCCCAGCGCAACACACTAGCCCGTCCAGTCCGCCGTACCGGCGTACTGCTTCGTCCATCACTCGGGACATGTCGTGCGCAGATCGCACGTCGGCGACGGTGCCAAAGACTGTTTCCCACCGTGCGTCGGCCTCTGCGTCGAGGGTGGCTTGGTCGTGGGTGCAGTAGACGACGGCCCCGCCCTGCACGGCGAGCTTCTCGACGACCGCGCGACCGATTCCGGTTGATCCCCCGGTGACGACGGTGACCGTGCCTCGCAGACTCATAGCACGCCGAACTCGCGGTAGACCTCGTCGATGGGCATCCCGCTGGCAATCTGCTCGCGCTGCGCATTCTCCTTGGCGAAGGTGTCCTCGACCTGGAGCAGCACCTCGTCGACGTAGGGACCGGGGATCAGTTGGACGCCATCGTTGTCGGCGAAGATGAAGTCTTGCGCGGTGACCCGGACGTAGTGGGTGAGATGTCCGGGAAGATAGATCGGCCTGTTCACGTCGGTGATCGTCCAGCCGCCGAACGCGTTGGGTCGGGTACCGAAGCTGAACACCGGGAAGTCCGGCATGCGCAAGACGTACTCGGTGTCGCGGCAGTTTCCGGCCAGTAGCATGCCGCGGCATCCATGGGCATATGCGAGCTGGCAGCTCATCTCACCGAAATGCGCCGGCTGGGTGTCACGTCCAGTGTCGAAGCACAGCACGGTGCCATCCGGACGCTGATCGACCGTACGCATCATTTGCTTCTGTGGATGTCCGCCCTTCGTTTCCCAAGCCGCCTTTTGGGCTGCAGCTTCCTCGGGGGTGAGTCCCTGGTCTGCGAGCGAGTGCAGCTTGACGGGCAAGGCTCTGCCCACCAGCAGCATGTGCTGCCGCAGCGGTCGGAAGGCTTCGGAGAGAACGGTGTCGGTGATGCCGCAGCGCCAGAGAGCGTCGGAGACGTTGCCTCCATAGCCGGCTCGGCGGAATCGTGCGATGCGTTCCAGGTCAGTGATGTCGAGGGTACGCGGCTCGCTTCGGGTGCTGGCGGTCATGTCAGTGCTCCGTGGTTGGTAGCGTCGATGAGCCCGCGGACGTACCCGACAGCGAACAGCCTGCCGAGCGTCTCATAGCCCGGCGAGTCGTTGTCCTCCGACGCCATCGTCGGTACGTGGTCGACCCGCAGATAACCGTCGAAGCCGACCTCCTCGTACGCTCGGATGGCTGCGGCCATGTCGGTCTGACCGTCGTCCTGGAACGTCTCGGTGAACCGTTCTGGTCCGCCGCGGACGTCTCGGAAGTGGACGAAGAACACTCGTCCGGTACTGCCGAGGAGCTTGATCGCCGACGGGATATCCACCCCCATCGACGAGACCGTGCCCTGGCAGAGGGTCACGCCGTTGTTCGGGCTCGGCACCAGATCGATCACCCGCTTCATCGCCTCCGGGCTGGTGAGGATACGCGCGATGCCACGGATGGGTGAGATGGGCGGGTCGTCGGGATGTACGGCGAGTCGGACCCCGTTCTGCTCGGCGACCGGAACTACGGCCTCGAGGAAGTAGTGCATGTTCTCCCACAGTTGGCTCTCCGAGATCTCGCCCCATCGAGTCAGCGGCGCATTCGCCAGTGCGGAGTGGTCGTAACCGGTGACCAGCGCGCCGCCACGCCCGCGCAATGCAAACGACGTGCGCATCCAGCTCAGACCTGCCATCCAGTTGTGGCAGATGACCTCGATCCCCAGCCGGCCCATGTTCTCCAGCAACTGGTTGAACTGGTCGATGTGCCGGTCACGTTCCGGTAGACCGAGCTTGATCGGCTCCTGGATCGCGGCCGGCGCGGACTCGATCACCGACCAGCGCAGACCTGCGTCGGCGAACCGCTGATTGAGCCGGAAGAGATGGTCGAAGTCCCACGGCGGCGGCTGATCGGGGCCTTCCGGAACGCTGCAAACAGCGTCGGTGATGCCCATCTGCTTGCAGAGGTCCCACATTGGAGACGGCGTCGGCGGCAACGCATCGGCGATCTTGATGGAAAGAGTCATGGTCAGCTCTTCTGGTCAGACGACACCGAAGACGGCTTCCAATACTGTGGGACGGTCATTGCGCGGCGATCAGTTTGTTGACCTGATCGACGTAATCCTTCAGAGTCGGGTCAACCGGCTTCTTTCCTTCGAGCATGGGATTCCAGAGGCTCGTGTTCAGGTTGCCCGCCTTGCCGGCCCAGGGGTCTAGGAATCCGGTGCCGACCTTGTTGGGATTCTTCAGCTCCTGCTGGACCGTGGTAACAATGCCGTTGCCGATGGCGCCGTGCGTCTTGAGGTTCTCGAAGTATCCCGTCGTCCCCGGGAGGTACGCGATGGGAGCGACCGGGTCTTGGGCGTAGGCGTCGTTGAAGACATCGGTGAGCATGTACGAGATGACCTTCCAGGTCGCATCCGAGTTCTTGAGCTTCGACGGCGAGCAGAACGCGTTGGATTCGACTGGAGCGAACTGCTCCGAGGAGCCGCGCGGAATGGGCGCGTATCCCCAGTTCATGTCGGTCTTGGTGTTGAACACCGCGACGGCGTTCCATTGCCCACCCCAAGCCATCGGCACCTTGCCGTTGGCGAACGCAGACCAGGTGCTTTGGCCGGTGAATTCGGGTCCGGTCACCGAACCGTTGGCAATCGCTTGGTTCCACCGCTTCAGCCCGGCCGCGACTTGCGGATCGTCGGTGAACTTCGTGACCCCTTTCCAGAGATGCTCGCTGGCCAGCCCGTTGCCGCCGTTGCTGAGGGAGTAGATCGACGCGCCGACCGGATCGTAGAGATCCCCCCAGCCGGTCTGCATGCCGTACTGGGTGACCTTGCCGCCATTCTTCTTAGTGAGAGCCTTCATGTCCTTGAAGAGGTCATCCCAGGTCCAGTCCGCTGTCGGCAGCGAGAGGCCGGCCTTCTTAAACATGTCTGCGTTGTAGAAGACACCGTAGGTGTTCGCCTCGTTGGGGACCCCGTACTGCTTGCCGTCGACTTGGTAGAGGTCGAGGTAGCCCGGCCCGAACTTGCTCTTGTCCAGCTCCGCACTCTTGGCCCCACTGGCTGTGCCGTTGACGTACGGGGTCCAGTCGTACAGCTTTCCGCTTGCGGCAAGCGGTTGGAAACTGGCATTCAGGTTCGAGCACCAGAAGATGTCCGGCAGGGTGTTGGACAGCACCATGGAGTTGATCTTCTGGTAGTACTGGGCGGCGGCGCCCACGTAGACCAGGTTGACCTTGATCCCAGTCTTTTCGGTGAGCTTGTCGAGCGAGTCCTGATAGAGCTTGCGGTCCTTCGGGCTTGCCCATGTCATCAGGGAGACGGTCTTGGCGCTCGCGGAGCTGTTGTCGTTGCTGTCGCTGCTGCCGTTGCCTCCGCTGAAGCCGCTGCATGAGGTCAGGGCGGTGACGGTGAGCACGGACGCGGCTGCGCAGGCCAGGAGGCGCTTAATGGTCGATGGTGACTTCATCGTTCGTACCTTTCACGTGCTGTGGAAGCATCCGATGAACTGCTATTTGTTGGTGATGGCGAGCGAGCCGAGGCCCATCATGAAGTAGCGCTGAGCGAAGAAGAACAGCAGCAGCGGCGGCAGCATGTACAACAGGTTCGATGCCATGTAGTAGTTGTATTCGGGCGACCCTTGGTTCAGGTTGCCCATGAAGCTCGCCATCCCCAGCGACAGCGTGTACTTCTGGGTGCTGTTCAGGTAGACGAGTGGGTTCAGGAAGTCATTCCAGACGGCCTGGAACGACATGATGGTCATCGTGATCCAGAGCGGCTTGGTCAGTGGGATCATCAGCCGGGTGAAGATCTTCCAGTGCCCGGCACCGTCGATCATGGCGGACTCGTCGATCGAACGCGGTACCGACATGAAGTACTGACGGGCCAGGAAGATGAACACGGGGTTGCCGAGGAACGCCGGCACGAACAGTGGAAACCAGGTGTCGACCAGATGCAGCGAGAAGAACAACCGCTGGATGGGGATCAAGGTCACGATTCCCGGTACGAAGATCGAGAACGTGAACAGGTAGAACCAGAAGCTGCGCCCGCGGAAGTTAATGCGAGCAATCGCATAACCGGCGAGCATGGAGCTGGTCACTGCACCGAAGACCGACAGGACCGTGATCACGATCGTGTTGCCCAGCAGATGGTAGAAGTTGACCTCTTTGGGTCCGTTGACAAAGTTCGACCACTGGAACGTCCTCGGTAGGAACTGCGGCGGCAACTGGAGGATGTCGCTGTCGGGCTTGAGCGCAATCGAAATCATCCACAGCACCGGCACCAGGATCGTGAATCCGAGCAGACCGCACAGCAGATACCACGCGATCCTCGAGATGATCATCGGGACTCGTCGGTTGAGCGGCAACCGGCGGTGCGGTGTGGTCGCGATCACGCTCATCGCCTTTGCCGCCGGCGCGGGTTGGGACGCCGTCGGAGCCTCGCTGGTCACTGGTTCTCCTCAAACACCCACATTGACGAGGTCTTCAGCGCGACCCCGGTGATGATCATGATCACCACGAACAGAATCCACGCTTCAGCAGTTGCCAATCCGAGATTGGGATAACTGCCGAAGGCATCGTTGTAGATCTTGTACATGAACAGCAACGTCGAGGTGCCGGGGCCCCCGTTGGTCAACACCTGGATCTGATTGAAGGCCTGGAACGCGAGCACCAACCCCAGAATCAGCTGCAACAGCAGGATCGGCGTGATCATCGGTAGCGTGATCGAGAAGAAGGTCCGCACCGGACCGGCACCGTCGGTTCGGGCGGCCTCGTACAGCTCTACCGGCACGTTCTGCAAGCCCGCCAGAAAGATGATCATCGATCCACCGACACCCCAGATCCCGACGATGACGATCGAAGGCATCGCCATGTCCGGACTCTGCAGCCATTGACTCGTCGGCAACCCGAGCCTCGTCAACACCTCGTTCGCCAGTCCGTACAGCGGGTCGTAGATGTACTTCCACAGGGTCAGTACGGCGATCGAGGGCAAGACCACGGGCAGGTAGAAGATCGTTCTGAAGATCCGAACTCCTGTCAGTGCCCGATTGAGCAACACGGCAAGGGCAAGCCCGAAGATCATCCCGGACGGCACGCTCAGCAGGACAAAGTACGCGGTCGCGCGTAGAGACGGCCAGAACGTCGGATCCTGGAAGAACATGTAGCGGAAGTTGTTCAGCCCGTCCCACTTCGCCGGGCTCAGCCCGTCCCACTTGGTGAATGCGTGATACAGCGAGCTTGCCAGCGGGTACAACATGAACGCGCATACGCCGATGATTGTCGGGAGGATGAACAGGTACGCAGTGAAGGTGTTGCGCTGGCGATGGGTGAATCGGCTACCTCGCCGGCCCGTGATCGTCGGAATGTTGCTTGCCCGCGAGGCTCCCCCGTCGGCGGACATCACATGCCCTGCCACGATTCAGCCACCCGACCGCGTGAAGTTGATCTTGACAAAACGCGGACGGTTGTTGTTCGCGTTCGCCAGCAGGTCGTCGCCTGACTGACTGTTCACGTTGTAGGAGATGATCAACTCCCGGCCGCGACTGATGCCCGGATGAGCCGCGACGTTGTACGGAGCGTAGAGGTTTCCGACCCCGCCCTCCGGCGCGGTGTAGACGGCGGTCCGCGCGCCGAACGGCCCGACCGGGGACGATGCCGACGCGACATAGATCTTGTGATCGGTGAAGATCGCCGTCGAGGTGGTTGTGAGCACGAATCGGCCGGACATCGGCGTCACGCTGTACGAGGCCCCGACGTCGTTGGTGATCATCGTCGCGGCGCCGGGATCGGTGGACCAGCCGTCGCCGGTGTAGAACTGCCAATCCTTCTCCATCAGGCTACCGTTGCGGCAGCGTGCGACGTATGCGGCGCCGTCTTTGTTGCCGTAGATGTAGATGTGCGATCCAACTCTGACGAGCTCGTTGCCCCAGTTCACCCCGCCCGGCTCGCCGTACGTTTCGGTGATCTTCTCGACACTGAAGTCCGGTCGATACGTCACGACGTCGGACCCGAGCCAGCCGAAGTTCCATGGTGGATCACCGTCAGTCTTGCCGATTCTGCCTTGAAAGACGCGGAGTTTGCCGCCGTCGACGATGCCGTCCCCGTTCCAGTACCAGGGGTCACCGTTGACGGCGCCAGGAGGCGACGCGATCGATTCGGGTGCTTCGTGGGTGCCCGCGGTGATCGTGGTGTACGGCACCCCGTCACGACGGGCGAGGAGGATCGAGCCGTGGATGAAACCGGGATTGGTCATACTCTCGTCCGCGTTCACCGGTCCCAGGAAGGTGTCGTTCATCAGCCAGACGATCCGCCGGCCCGGCAGCACTGCCGAGAAGACGCCGTCAGAGGCCGCCCAGCCGCCGTGGTTAGACCAGCCGCCACCGGAGTTGCCGAACGCTCGAAACGCCTGCGTCAGATACTCATCCGCTGAGGCGACAGGGCTCCAGCTATCGCGACCATGCTGGTGACGGCCAGCCGTATCCGAGCCTTTGTGACTCGCATCGGTCGAACGTGGCGTGACGCCGTAGGCACGCGCCGACGTGGCCGCAAACCCAGCGGCGGCACCCAGCACCGTCGCTCCAAAGGTTCTTCGCGTGAATGTGTTCATGATCTCCCCTCAGGCCGAGCTCACAGCGCTGCCCCCTGGGGCATGCCTGCTACCGGTCAACAATGTCGTCACTGTCATTGGACTGGGGTCCGTACGCTCCCCACCAGCCCATCGGCCGGCCTGAAATCCTGGAATCGTACGGGCGAACTTCCACTGATCATTGCCAACCTTCGGGAAAATGTCAACGTTGACAGTCGCTGTCTACATTGGCACACTCAGGTTGCGGATCCTGGGCGTTCCAAGAGAGTCGGCCGGCACGGTCTTCGCCGGAAACGCGCCGCCGAAGACCGCCCGCCGGGCGTATCCGCCCAACCCAGATCTGTGTGCGACAACGACCACGACTGACGAAGTAGCTCACCTGCTACGAGTCATCGACAGGTCATTCAGCCGCTGGACCGCATGGACTTCGCGAAGGGAAAGTGATGACGATCTCGCTGCAGACCGGCACCAGAGTGATGTTCACCGGCGACTCGATCACCGACTGCAGGCGGTTGGAGACCGACAATCCGTTGGGGTACGGGTATCCCCTGCGTGTGGCCGGCCAATGGGGGCTCGCGCATCCAGACAGGCAGCCAATCTGGTTGAACAGCGGCATCTCTGGCAACAAGGTTGCCGACCTCCAGGCGCGTTGGCACAGCGACGTCGTCGACGCCAGACCGAACGTCGTGTCGGTCATGGTCGGCATCAACGACTGCGCGTCGCGGTACTTCGCCGATTCAAGCCCAGTACCAGAGAGCGTCTACCGCTCCGGTTTTTCAGCTCTGCTGGATCCACTTGCCGAAGCAGGAGTAAAGTTGATCTTGATCGAGCCCTTCCTGCTACCCGTGAACGACGACCAGCGCCACTGGCGAGCGGACCTTGATCCAAAGATCCAGGTGGTCCGCGATCTTGCCGGGCAGTACAGCGCCCAGCTGATCGCGACCGACGGCATGTTCGCCGAGCTTGCCGCAGTCACCGGTCCCCAGTACTGGGCACCCGACGGCGTACATCCCACAGCGGCCGGTCATCAAGCCATCGCGGAAGCGTGGCTCCAGGTAGTCGAGTGACCGCTCCCGGCGAGCGCTCCGATCGGATCGACGGCGCCATTTACCATGCCCCCATGACCGTCGACCGCGTATCGGATGTGACAGGCGGCGTCGCACAACCGTTGGCTCGTCAACGGCCACGTTTGAAGGATGTCGCTGTCGCAACCGGGCTGAGCATCAAGACCGTGTCGCGTGCGTTGCGCGGAGAATCCAACGTGGCGGAGTCGACTCGCCAGTTGGTGCAGACAGAGGCCGACCGCCTTGGCGTCCAGCTCAACGACGTCGCCGCCGGGCTTCGCAGGAAGACGCAAGCGATGACATCGATCGGCGTGATGCTCGGTGACTTTGCCAACCCGTTCTTTGCACCGATGCTGAAGGGCATCGACGCCGTCGCTGCCGAACACGGTTACCTGGTCCTGACCGCCGACGCTCAGAACGACGGGGACATCGAGCGACGCGCCATCCGCTCATTCCTTGCACACCGCGTTGCCGGCCTGATCATCGCGCCGAGCGGCGACGATCTCAGCTACCTGGCCAACGAGGTCGCCTACGGCTCGGCGGTTGTGTTCGTGGATTCTCCACCGCTCGGACTGGAGGGCGCGACAGACTCGGTCACCACCACGAACTTTGCAAGCACCAAACTGGGAGTCGAACACTTGATCCAGCGCGGCCATCGCAGGATCGGTTACCTCGGCCATCCCCGCGGCGGCAGCGGCGCCAACGGCCGATGGTCCGGCTACCGCGCGGCACTGCGCGAGGCTGGCATGAAAGTCGACCGATCACTCGTCAGACACGGCCTGTACACCGAGTCGGACGCGACCGCAGCGGCCGATCGAATCATGCGTGCCGAGCCCGATGCCGTCGTGGTGGACAACAACCGGTTGTGCACCGGCCTGCTGCAATCCCGGCTCTTCGCGGAGCACCGGCCCGAAGTGCTGGGTTTCGACCGGTTTTCGCTCGCCGCCGAGTTCGGCATCACAGTGATCGACAGCAACCCGTACGAGGTCGGCCGTGCCGGCGCGCGGTTGTTGTTCGAACGTCTGGCCGACCCCTTCCGACCGCCGCGGCACATCGAAGTCCCGGCGACCCTGACCGTCAACGACCGGGCCATCTATTAGTCGGCGATAAGCCAGACCGCGCTGGTTGTCGCTGTGTGAACCTTGGCGCACGCGCGCGGGTTCCGCTGGCACACCCACTGCTGATGTGCAGTAGCTGCCGCGAAGCCAGAGGGGCATCAAGTAACCTCAGCAACTACACAATTTGCCTTTAAGGAACGCTCGTGAGCAAGCTCGGAACTTTCATCTGGTCGATCGCGGACCAGCTCCGCGGCCCGTACCGTCCGAACCAATACGGGACCGTCATCCTGCCGTTCACGATCCTGCGCCGGCTGGACTGCATCTTGGAGCCCGACCGTGAGGTCGTACGTGAACTCGCCGCCAAGTTCGACAACCCGAACCGGCTCAAGGTCGAGGTCAAGAAGGCCACGGACCGGCCCTTCTACAACACCTCGAAGTACTCCTTCGCGAACCTTCTGGCCGATCCGGACGGACTCGCAGACAATCTGGCTGACTATGTCGATCGGTTCTCCGACGACGTAGATGTCTTCGAGTACTTCGACTTCAAGAAGGAGATCCTCGCACTGGAGAAGGCGGGGCTGCTGCGCGAGATCGTGAAGTCCTTCGGCACTGTTGATCTTCATCCGTCGGTTGTGTCGAACTCCGACATGGGGGACGCGTTCGAATACATCATCCGCAAGTTCAACGAGGCCGCCAATGAGACGTCCGGTGATCACTACACGCCCCGCGACGCGATCCGATTGCTCGTCGATCTGCTCTTCGCCGAGAAGGGCGCCGACCTCACCGAGGGCGGCATCGTCCGCACGCTCTACGACCCGACAGCCGGCACCGGCGGCATGCTCTCCCTGGCCGAGGAACACCTGCTCGCCCAGAACCCCGACGCGCGGCTGCGTCTCTACGGCCAGGAGTACAACCCGCAGTCGTACGCGATCTGCAAGTCCGATCTGTTGGCCAAGGGCCACGACGGCACCAATATCGCCTTCGGCAACACACTGACCGACGATGCGTTCAAGAACCGTCAGTTCGACTTCTGCATGTCCAATCCGCCGTATGGAGTGGACTGGAAGCAATACGCCAAGGCGATCAAGGACGAACGCGACTCCGCCGGCCCGTACGGCCGATTCGCTCCCGGTCTGCCGTCCACTTCCGACGGCCAGATGTTGTTCCTCCTCCACCTTGCGCACAAGATGCGGGCTCCCGAGGACGGCGGCGGCCGCGTTGGCATCATCATGAATGGCTCCCCGCTCTTCAACGGGGCCGCGGAATCCGGGCCATCGAACATCCGTCGCTGGCTGCTCGAGAATGATCTTGTCGATGCGATCGTCGCGCTGCCGACCAACATGTTCTTCAACACCGGTATCGCCACCTACATCTGGATCCTCGACAACACCAAACAGCCAGAACGCAAGGGCAAGGTCCAACTGATCGACGGCACGTCCTTCTGGACCAAGATGCGCAAGAACTTGGGCTCCAAGAATCGCGAGATGGGCGACGACGACCGCGCCGAGGTCGTACGCCTGTACGCCGACTTCGACGACGCCGACCCCGAGCTGTCCAAGGTGCTGAGCAACGATGAGTTCGGCTACTGGACCGTCACCGTCGAACGGCCACTGCTGGACGAAGACGAGACCCCAGCCGTTGACCGCAAGGGCAAACCGAGGCCCGATGCCAAGAAGCGCGACACGGAGAACGTCCCCTTCACCTACGGCGGCTCGACCGCTGGCGCGGCCGGGAAGACTGAGGTCGTCCAGGCCTACTTCGATGCCGAGGTCAAGCCGTATGTTCCGGACGCATGGATCGACTGGGTCAAGATCAAGATCGGCTACGAGATTCCGTTCACCCGACAGTTCTACAAGTACATCCCGCCTCGGCCACTCGCGGAGATCGATGCTGACTTGGAGAAGCAGGTTGCCATAATCATTCATCTTATGAGTGAGGTGGAAGGGTGAGTTCGCTGCCACTGATCGGTGTACACCGAGCCGTCGCTCCATTGCTAGAGACCCGACCTCCGACTTGGCAGGCCATTCGCTTTAAAAGCCTGTTGGACCGTCGCGAGCGGCGCAATGACGACCTCACGTACGAAATGTTGTCGCTACGTTCGACGGGTGACATTGTCGCGCGCTCCGAGATGGGAGGGCGGCAGGAGCCTGACGACGCCAGCCGGCCGAAATACCTCATCGCTGAAGTTGACGATCTTGTAGTTAACCCGATGTGGCTAATCGGTGGCGGAATCGGCGTGACGCAACGTGCCGGCGCGGTTAGCCCCGATTACCGGGTCTTTCGACCTCGCGGAGACCTGCTTCCACGGTTCGCTCACTACTTGCTGCGATCACAAGCATACCTCGACCAATACATGCTGTACACACGTGCACAAACCACGTTCGACCGACGTGTGCAGCAGCCGGACCTCAACAACCTACCGATACTTGTGCCGCCGTTGGGCGAGCAGCTCGCCATCGCCGGCTACCTCGACCGCGAGACGGCCCGCATAGACACGCTCATCGACGAGCAGCAGCAGCTAATCAAGTTGCTCCGTGAGCGACGGTTCGCTGTCGTTACAAACGCCCTCAGCTGGCCGTCGCTCTCAGCAGTCAGAGGAGACAAACTCGGACGCTCAGCCCGAATCGGAAACGGATCAACGCCAAGGCGCGACAACCTGACCTACTGGGAAGGGGGCCACACCCCGTGGCTTAACAGCGCAGTGGTCAATCAGCAGCGGGTCACCGACTCTGACCAATTCGTAACTGACACAGCGATGAAGGAATGCCATCTCCCGATCGTCACGCCAGGCTCAGTGCTGATCGGCCTGACAGGCCAGGGGAAGACACGTGGTACCGCGACGATCCTCGATATCGAGGCGACCGTCAATCAGCACGTTGCGTACGTCACGCCAGATCGCAATGTGTGGTGCCCGGAGTATCTCCTTTGGTCGATCAGAGCCTCATACTCGGATCTTCGAAGGATCAGCGAAGAGAATGGCAGCACAAAAGGTGGCCTGACATGTGAGGCGCTCAAGCAATTCCGAGTGCTCGCTCCGCCGCTCGTCGATCAACGCCGGATTGCCACTTACCTCGACGACCAGACCGCCAAGATTGCTTCCCTCATTAACGAAGCAGAGCGATTCATCGAGCTCTCACGCGAACGCCGTGCTGCACTCATCACAGCGGCGGTGACTGGTCAGATCGACGTGCGAGAGGCAGCTCGATGAATGATCACGCTTTGCTCTTGATCACGGCGATCGGATCGGTGGTCACGGCTGTGGCGACGGTAGGCCTCTGGCTTGTCGGCTGGCGAACGCTCGGCGGTGCACGCGATCAGCTTCGACTGCTCCAGGAGCAGTCACGATCACAGGCTCGGCCATACGTCGTCCTAGAGGTCGTCCCTGGATTTCACCCGCCGCCTGCCCTGGACCTTGTCGTCCGAAACACGGGTCGCTCGATGGCGCGCAATCTCATCCTTGAAACGGAGCCCTGGGCCGCGCAGGGAGAGACCGATCACATAACGGAGCGACTTCTTGCCTTTATGAAGGCGCCACGATTGCTGGCTCCGGGGTCGCGCATTCGTGTGATGTGGTCCTACGAGAAGGATGGCGAAACGGCTGGTGCGCCAGCCGCACAGGCCGTGACTGCCGTCTATACGGACGACGCAGGCGTCGAGTATCGCGATCACTACACCTTCGGGCTGGATGAGGTTCTGGCCGCTGCCCCCGTGCCAAGCACAGGGGCTCGAACCGCATCTGGAGAGGACAAGGCGTTGAAGAACATCGATCACGCCATCCGAAGTCTGAGCGCCAATGTGGCGGAATTGAGGCGATAACGAATGGCCGATCACAACGAGGTGATCTTCGAGACCGAGATCTGTCAGCATCTCGAGGCCAACGGCTGGCTCTACTCGACCAAGGACACGGGCTACGATCGCGAACGCGCCCTCTTCCCCGGGGACCTCTTCGCATGGCTGGAGCAGACCCAGCCGACGGGGTACCAGAAAGCGTTGAAGGCTGCCAGCTCACAGCCGAAGCTCCTCGATGTTCTGGTATCCGCACTCGACAAGCCACTGGAGCATGGCGGTGGCACGCTGAACATTCTGCGCAACGGGGTTCAGTACATCGGTGGCGGCCGGTTGAAGATGGCTCAGTTCCGTCCGGAGACCTCACTCAACGAGACGACGAACGCCGAGTACTCAGCGACGCGGGTTCGCGTTATGCGCCAGGTGCACTTCTCTACCGCAGATCAGCGCAGCATCGATCTGGTGTTCTTCGTCAACGGCATCCCGGTCGCCACGGTCGAGCTGAAAACCGACTTCACTCAATCTCTCGACGAGGCGATCAACCAGTACAAGAAGGATCGCAAGCCTCTCACCAACGGGCGGGCGGAGCCACTGCTCTCATTCGGCCACCGAGCGCTGGTCCACTTCGCGGTCTCCAATGACCTTGCGGCGATGACCACTCGGCTGGAGGGCGAGAAGACTCACTTCTTGCCATTCAACGTCGGCTTCGACTATGGTGCCGGCAACCCGCCCGGCGCCGATGGCAAGTCCGCCACCGCGTACCTGTGGGAACGGGTGTGGGAGAAGCACTCCTGGCTCAACATCATCGGCCGATTGATGATTGTGGAGACCAAGCAGGAATGGGATGTCGCCACCGGATCGTCGATCCGGCGGACCAACATGCTCTTCCCCCGCTTCCACCAGTGGGAGGCCGTGACGAACATCGTCGCCGCTGTCATCGAGGAGGGCGTCGGTCAGCGGTACCTGATCGAGCACTCCGCAGGCTCCGGCAAGACGAACACCATCGCCTGGACCGCGCACCGTCTCGCACGACTGCATGTAGCCAACGAGAAGGTCTTCGACTCCGTCATCGTGGTCGTGGATCGCACCGTGCTCGATACCCAGCTCCAGGACGCGATCCGGCAGATAGATGGCACCGGCAAGATCGTTGCCACCATCAGTCCCGAAGACGTACGCAAAGCCGGCGCCAAGTCCAAGTCCGGCCTGCTGGCCACTGCGCTGAAGAACGGCGAGTTGATCATCGCCGTCACGGTGCAGACCTTCCCTTTCGCACTCGATGAGATCCGAGCCGACAAGGGTGTGAAGGGCAAGACGTTTGCCGTCATCGCCGATGAAGCGCATTCGTCGCAATCCGGCCAGATCTCCTCGAAGCTCAAGGAGGTGCTGACCGCCGATGAGCTTAAGGACATCGAAGAAGGCGGCGAGGTCGATGTCGAGGCGATCCTGGCCGCGGAAATGACCGAGCGTGCAGAGTCGAACAACATCTCGTACTTCGCGTTCACCGCGACGCCGAAGAACAAGACGCTCGAGCTCTTCGGGCGCAAGGGGCCCGATGGAAGGCCCCAGGAGTTCCATCTCTACTCGATGAAGCAGGCGATCGAGGAGGGCTACATCCTAGATGTGCTGAAGGGGTACCAGTCCTATGACACCGCCCTGAAGATCGCCGGCAAGGCCGACGCCGGCGCCAGCGGTAAGGAAGTCGAGGAGTCCGCCGCGCGGAAGGGCCTGATGCGATGGGTGAAGCTGCACCCGACGAACATCAGTCAGAAGGTCCAGATCATCGTCGAGCACTTCCACACCAACATCGCATATCTCCTTGAAGGCAAGGCGAAGGCCATGGTGGTGACCGACTCGCGCAAGGCGGCGGTCAAGTACAAGAAGGCGATCGATGCCTACATTGCCAAGCGCGCAGCCGAGGATGCGGCGTACACCTATCGCACGCTCGTCGCGTTCTCCGGGTCCGTCACCATGTCCGAGGACGAGGAGTGGGGCGAGGATTGGGGTCCGGCTCCGACGAAGGATGACGAGTTCTCCGAGGCGAACATGAATCCCGGCGCCGGCTCGGACTTGGCTGCGGCGTTCCGAGGCGACACGTACAAGATCATGATCGTCGCCAACAAGTTCCAGACCGGTTTCGATCAGCCGCTGCTCTCGGCCATGTACGTGGACAAGCGACTCTCCGGTGTCACCGCCGTGCAGACGCTGTCGCGACTCAACCGGACCCACCGGACGGCCGGCGGAGAGCAGAAGCGCAAGACCTTCGTGATCGACTTCGTCAACAAGCCCGAGGACATCAAAACCGCCTTCGAGCCCTACTTCAAGAACGCAACCCTGGAGACCGAAACCGATCCGTACGTCGTCATCCACCTGTCCAACAAGCTCGCCCAGGCAGGGATCTACAGCGATGACCAGGTCAAAGAGGTTGCCAAGCTGTGGGTCACACGGGCTGGCAACAACGCTCTATCGGCGGCGATCAGTCCTGCCCAGCACGACTTCAAACGTCGCTACGCACGCGCCATCGAGGAGGACGACAAGGTCACGCTGAACACCTTGGACCTCTTCCGCAAGGACGTCTCGACCTACGTCCGGCTCTACGACTTCATGAGCCAGATCGTCGACTATGGCGACCCATACCTGGAAGAGCTTTCTATCTTCCTGCGGTTGCTGGAGCGAGTCATCGCCGAGTCGGCCTGGGCCGCCGATGTTGATCTTTCCGACGTAGTCCTGGTCGGTGTGAAGCACACGAAGGCACCGACTCTCGATATTTCCTTGATCGGGGACGGCCAGCTCAAGGGCATCACCGGCGCGGGCACGGGGACGAAGAAGGAGCCGAAGTACGTCGCCCTGCAGGCCGTGATCGACAAGATGAACGACCTCTTCGGCGCCGAGTCCTTCACCGAGTCCCAGGTCCGGGAGTTCGTGCAAGGGCTCGTTCAGCGTCTGCTGGCCGACCCGGATCTTGTCAAGCAGACCAAGGTGAACTCCAAGAAGCAGTTCATGGAGTCGCAGGACTTCCAGGCCGCCGTCACCGAGGCCGTGGTCGACAACCAGGAAGCCCATAACACGATGGCCGACTACTTCTTCAGCGATGGTCCGGGCATCAACGGCATCATCGTGGCGCTCGCCGATGCCTTCTACGAGGCCGCGATCGATCAGGCGGCTGGCTAGCTAGCCGCGAGCTGTGAATCACCGACGCCGGGGCGCAGCTCTCTCGCACGACAACCCGGCTGGCTAAAGGAGGGCTTCAGTTACGTTGTCGATGAAGTCCCAGTCGTAGTCCAGCCCGAGGCCGCGTTCATCAGGGACGGTGGCGTACCCGTCTGAGATCTGGATGCCGGTCTTCAACCCGAAGTCGTAGTCGTCCAATGGGTAGAGCAGTTCGAAGTAGCTGCAGTTGGTCATCGCGGAGGCGCATTGCAGGTTGATCAACTCGAGCGCATGGTAGATGCACGAGTGCAGCTCGCAACGCATCCCGAAGGCGTCGGCCAGCGAGCCGATCTTCATCACCTCGGTGATGCCACCTCGCCAGGAGACGTCGGCACGCACTGCGTCTACCTGGCCGTTGGCGATGGCCGCGGACGTACCCCTGTTGCCCCAGGGGCTCGTCTCCGTGCCCACGATCGGGATGTCCAACTGCTCTCGTAGGCGCTTCTGGCTGTGCCAGTCGACGTCGTGCACCGGTTCTTCCAACCAGCGATAGTTCAGGCGTTCGAGTTCTCGTCCGACGATCATGGCCTCGTTATAGGTGTAGGCGCCGACTGGATCGGACATCAGCGTGAAGTCGGGACCAACCGCTTCGCGTACGGCAGCATAGAGTTCGAGATCCTCGGTCACGTCACCTCCGGGATGGATCTTGTAACCCTGGAAGCCGGCTTCCTTCGCCTCGACGGCTTCCCGCAGGTAGGCGTCGACCCCTCCGGCGTGGAACATGGAACTGACGTAGACCGGAACGTGGTCGCGGAATCGACCCAGCAGTCGAGAGACGGACACTCCGGACTTCTTGCCGATGATGTCCCACATGGCATTGTCGAACGGCCCATAGGTGTAGCTGGGCGACAGTGTCCAACTGCGGTCGAACTTGCGGAACTCAAGTGCCGCGCGCTCTCGCTCGTAGACATCGCGACCGAGGAAGAACTGCTTCAGCGGCACCATCCCTTCGCCGGCGGTCCGGGGGTTCAGGGTGGAGAATCCGAATGACGTGCCCGTGGTCCCGTCCGCCGTCGTCAATGTCAGGACCAGGAACGGTCGTCGTTGACCTCCGCGAAGCTTCGCACTTTGCGTAACATCGGTCTGTTGGCCGTCGCCTCGACACACCCGGATGGCTATCTCGCTGATCTGGTTCGGGGACGGATCGTAGGTCATGTTCATCTCCTTTGATTGACCTTCACTCAGATGCGGCTTCCCGGACGCTCAGATGTTGGCCGCGCATCACAAACTTGCCGGGACTCACAGCACGCCGTACGCGTTCCAAACCTCACCAAGGGTGCGACCGCCCAGAAGCTCGTCAAGAACCGTTGACTCCGTGGTGGCGCGTTCGTTTGCACGCCGGACGGTCTGCTCGCGGACTGCCTCAGGCACCACCACGATTCCGTCGTCGTCAGCGAGCACCAGATCGCCGGGTGACACCTGAACATCGGCGCACGTGATCGGCTGCTGAGTCGATTCGATTCGCATCCGAGCTCGATAATCGAGGGGGCGCGTGCCGGCAGAGAACACGGGGAACCCGAGCGCCTCGACCTTCGGACGATCCCGCGTGTACGAGTCACAGATCACTCCGATCGCGCCGCGCCCGATGGCGGCTGCCGAGAAAAGCTCGCCCCAATAGGCGCTGCGCTGATCGCCGCCGGTCCCGACGACGATCATGTCGCCCTGCTGCACTCCATCCATGAACTCGATGAACGGCCGGTACGGATCAGGGTTCTGGTACACAACCTCGGCGGGTTCCGCGATGGGCTCGAAACGGATCGTACGAGCCCTGCCGACGATGCGTGCCCCGGGCCGCAGCGGTCTGATCGCGGCAGACATGACGTGGCCCCGCTCCCCCAGCGCATCAAGGGAGTCCGACAGCTGGGCAGATGTGACCCGATCGTCGAGGACGGCGGACGAGGGTGGCAGGTTGGTCACTGAGCGCATCTCCTTTGTCGCACGAGCTGTTCCGGCGGCGTTCGCAAACAACGTGAAGGCGCTGTTCAACGTAGGGCACGCACCTCGCGGCGTCAAGAAATTGGTTGGGCCAGATCTTACATTCGGCAAGCTAGTTTGGTAGCGTCCGCCGCGAGCGTTGTGACCGTGGTCCAACCACTTGCCGATTGTTGGGCCGACTCAATGAGGAGATCCATGCAGCCCACCGCTACTCCACGAGCTTCAAAGATCCGCTGGCAGATCGCCGGGCTGGCGGGCCTGGGGACCGTCATCACCAATATCGATCGCTCTACGATCAGCGTGGCACTGCCGTTCATGAGCCACGACTTACACATCCCTCCCATCATCGAGGGGCTTGTCCTGAGCTGGTTCTTCCTTGCCTATGCGATCGTCCTACTACCGGCCGGGGTTCTGGTCGACAAGTTCGGGGCGAGGCTGGTCTACGGCATTGGCGGCGTGCTTTGGGGCATCGCAACCCTGGCCACCGCGGCCGTGACCGGCATCGTCTCGCTTCTGGGCCTGCGGCTGTTGCTGGGAGTGGGCGAGGCAGCCCAGTACCCGTCCTGCATCAAGGCGACGCAGCAATGGTTCCCGCTGCGGGAACGTACTGCGGCAACCGGGCTTTGGGACTTGGGTGCGCGAGTCGGTGGGGTGATCACGCTGCCCTTGGTGGCAGGCATCATCGGTGTCGCCGGCTGGCGGACCGCTTTCGTGGTCGTCGGCGCTTTGGCGCTCATCTGGGCGATCGGCTGGCTGATTGAGTACCGCGCGCCGAGCGAGCATCGACGGGTGAACGCGGCCGAACGCGCCCTGATCACTGAGGGAAGCGAAGAGCAGCCGACCGAGCGCACCAAGCCTCGTTGGGTTGAGTTGTTCCGCCACCGGTCCACCCGGGCGTTGATTCTCGGATACTTCTGCTTCAACTACACGGCGTACTTCTTCATCACCTGGTTTCCCTCGTACTTGGTCAAGGAACGAGGTTTCAACCTGTTGAAGCTCGGCTTCTTCGGCGCGATCCCAGGCCTGGTTGCCGTGTTCACCGAGCTCTCCAGCGGCTTCTTGCAAGACAAGTTCATCGGCATGGGCAGGAATCCGATCAAGGTCAGGAAGGGATTCATCGTCATCGGGATGCTGATCTCCAGCGTGATCGCCTTGGCGGTGCTTGTGCCATCCGCCGGCGTTGCCCTGGCACTGCTCACGCTCAGCTATGGGGCCCTGCTGGTCGGCGGACCGTCGCTCGGTACGTTTCCGTCGATCTATGCACCGCAGGGCTCGCAGATCGGTGCCCTGGCGGGCGTACAGAACTCCGCAGGCAACGTGGCGGGCTTCCTTGGCCCGATCGTGACCGGCGCCATCATCACCGTGACCGGATCCTTCATCGTGCCGCTGCTGCTCACGGGTGGCATTGCGTTGCTCGGTGCATTCACGTTCCTGGTGATCTTGCCGAATCGATCGAGCAATCGCGCGCTGGACGAAGCACTCACAGCCTGAGCCGCACGGTCGATGGCGCAGTTAGCCCACGAAGTGGGAACCTTTCAGATATGACTGATGAGACGCCAACAACCTCATCCAATGGCCGCTACGCGGTCGATCTGGTGGTCGGCAGGATCAAGACACACATCCGAGCGAACGACCTGCAGCCCGGCGACAGGCTTCCACCCGAGCGAGCGCTGGCCGCTGAGATGACGGTCTCCCGCAACACGATCCGCGAGGCTCTCTCCTCCCTGGAGCACATGGGTGTGATCGAGATCAAGCGGGGCTCTGGAGCTTTCGTCCGGAAGCTCGAGCCGCACGTGCTGCTCGACGGTGTCTCGTTCATGATCGAAGTCTCGCCGATGGCGACACTGCTGGACTTCCTGACCCTACGCAGGATCGTCGAGGCCGAGGCTGCGAGTTTGGCCACCGTACGAATGACCGAAGCGGAACTGGTTGGGTTGAGGGAGTGCCTGGAGGGGATGCCCGAAACACCATTTGATGCAGAGCTCGACACGTCACCGGAGACGGTGGAGCAGGACATCCGCTTTCACCGACTCATCTGCGAGGCAGCGCGTAATCCGGCACTGAGCACGCTTGACACCGCGCTCAACAGCTCGACATTTCGACTGCGAGTCCGCGGCGGCGTGTACAGATCGAGTGCACGTCCCGCCGATGCCCGCAGCGAGCACGCACCCATCTTCGATGCAATCCGGGACCGGGACCCAGCCCGGGCCAGCGCAGCAGCCGCCGCCCACGTTGGGGCTGTGGAGCGACGGCTGCGGGAAGCGCTCGAAGGTCCGGAGAGCCAAGATTGAGATTGGTTGGGCCAATCACTGGAATCGATGACTCGAGTCCGCTAGTTTGGCGGCCAGGCATCGATGTCCGGTTGGACCAATCATCTCGTCGAAGGAGACTCCATGCGTATCGAAACCGTCCGTTCCGTGCTCCTCACCTACGACAATCGCAACGATCCGCCGTTGGAATGGGTCGGCGGGCGAATCTGGGCGTGGAATGCGGCTCTCGTCGAGGTGCGTACGCCCGATGGCACCATCGGGCTCGGTGAGGTGTCCCAGGCGACCATGGCGGCCGAAGCAGTGCCAGGATTGCTGATGGCGCTCGAGCCGTATCTTCCTGATGACGACTTCCGCGCGGCCGACATCGGTGATCATCTTCGATCCTTCACTCGCTTCTGGGCGCGCGGTGGAATCGCCTCGGGAGTCATCGCCGCGGTCGAGATGGCCTGCTTGGATGCCGAAGCGAAAGAGAACGGAGTCCCCCTCTGGCGGCATCTCGCCGAAGACCCGGACGCGGTGCCGGACTCCATCCGTGGCTACGCCAGCGGCGGCCTGGGGGTGACCAAGGAGCAGGTCCACGAGTGGGTGGCCCAGCAGGAAGACGCCGGTTTCGGAACCGTCAAGATTCGCGCGATGCGCGATCCCCAGACAACCGTCGCGTTGATGGAGCACATCGCGCCGCTGCTTCAGTCCGGCACTCGCGTCGCTCTTGACCTCGTACAAGGGTGCGCGTCACGACCCTGGAGCGTCGACGATGCGATCAAGGTCGGCCAAGCGTTCCAGACCACCCTGCCCTTCCACTGGTACGAAGAACCCTGCGCCGCCGAGGACGTCGCCGGCTACGCAGCCGTGACCGTAGCCCTCGACGTGCCGGTATCCGGTGTAGAGAGCTACAGCATTCGTGATCAGTTCGAGCACCTGATGGACGCCAACGGCGTCCGCGTCGTTCAGCCGGATGTCGGGATGGTCGGCGGCTTCGCCGAATTCCGCCGCGTCGTGACGGATGCCCGCCGGAGAGGCGTCGATTCGATCCCGCACGTCTGGGGAAGCGGCGTGCAACTGCTGAACAGCGCACACGTCGCGTTTGCACTGGGTATGCCGCTGCTCGAGGTCTGCACGCTTAAGAACCCGATGCGAGAGGCAACACAGTCTAAGCCGTTCCCCATCGCCAACGGCGTGATCGACCGGGCCGCACTATCCGAACCCGGAAGCGGGGCCATCCTGCCGGACGGAGCCGAGGAGGAATTTAGCTTCGTGCCCGCCCTCGGAATGAAGATCAGCTGATATGTAGTGATGGTTTGTCAAGTGGGCAGGGTGAGGCGCCGTCGGGATGGGTTCTCAACGGCGCCTCGTTCATGTCGTGGATGATCATGGTCTGGTTGGGCGTGTTCGCGACGGTTGGTCAGGCTAGCGACAAACGCTCGACCATGTCGGTCATCGAGGTTCACACATCTGCTCCAGATCGCTCACCAACTCGCCCAGCTGTCGTTTGCCACCGCCACGGGGCTATTCATAGAGGCGGTCGAGGAAGGGGTCCAGGTTGTCCTCGACGGCCTCGCCCGTGTGTTCGGTCGGCCAATCTCACTGGTGTCCGTTCTTCCGCTGCTCCAGGGCTCGCCGAATCCGATCCGGCGGCTGGCCGGTCAGCTTGGCGATGATCTGCACCCGATTCTTGTAGACGACCACACCAGCGACGACCAGCAGACAAAGGACTAAGAACCACATCACTCAACGGTAGCCACCGAGATCCGGGGCGCCTGCGCGCTCGCTTCCCGTTGGAGCACCCGTCACCCAGGCACGCTCGAAGGCATTGGTGTAGAAGGTGAAGGCCGGACTGTTTCGATCTTGGAACTGCAGCACGGGCGACTCCGCCGCAGGTATGCCGTACGCATGTGGGTTGATCAACAGAATGTCGTCGAACCGGAAGTGGCCGGCATAGATCGTCGCGGACTGTTGACGCACGGGGACTCCTCGGCCAAGCGAGTGCTGCAGGTAGTGAAGCATCTCCCGACAATGTTCGGGCAGCACCTCGGTGCCCAGCTCGTCTGAACGCGCCCTGACGGCCGGACTTGATGGATCGCCGACGAGTATGCGGACGCTGGCTCCCTTACCCGCAATGGAGCGGAGGACCGAACCGAGGTCGACTACCTCAAGCAGGAAGGTGCCGGCGTACGCCAGGATGTCGAGGCGCTTGGTGGCTCGTTCGAACAAGACGTGCCAGGTCTCGGCGGAGATCGATGAGCACGTCGGCCAGATGCCTGAGATATCTCCGGCTGTCGCGGCCGCCCGTCCATCGAGAAGCACGGACGGCCAAAGGTACGTTTCCTCCTGGCCGACAGCTTGGGCCACGTGCCGCCGAGTGGCCGGATAGGGAATCCGGTCCTCGTTCAGCCAGCGCTGCACCGTCTTCACGTCGACCTCCGCCAGCTCAGCGAGTCGAGCCGGTGTCAGCTCGGCGTTCAGCATCGCGCCGCGCAGTCGGCGATTGGTCATAACTCAAGTTATCATTGAGCGCAGCCATGTGGCCCACAGTAGATGTCCCCAGATGTCCGGGAGATGTGGTGTAGATGTCCACAGATTTTCGCCATTCTCACTGTGAGGGCGCTTCGCGGCGCATCCTCGCAGCGAGATCACGTGGACCGAGGAGCACAGATGACAACCGAGACCGGACCCGTCGACCGGCAACGACTCGTCGACCTCGCCGTCTTCGAGTACCGATCCCTCGTCGTACGCCGGCTCGGCGTGACCGCCGAGTGGCGGGTGCTCGAGTGGATCGATTCCGCGGCCTGCCGAGGCAGCTCAGAGGTGTGCGTCGAGATGTGCCAGCGTTGCCCGGTCGCCGGCGAGTGCCTGGCCGCCGCCATCGCCAGCGATGATCGGGCCGAGTTCCGTGGCGGACTCAGCCGCGATGATCGCGAACACCTGTGGACGGGAATGGAGCGAACCTACCGAGAAGTTCGTGATCTTGAACTGATGCGGCTGGACGTCAACCGCCTCCTCAACGGCGCGCGCCCGGCGACGCGGCTGCACAGCGTGAACGGTGCAGAGCGATGACGACCGGAACTACCCAGTGGTGCGCGAACATCCGTAGGAGGCGTCGATGAGTCAGGCGTCGGCCATCCCGAGGATCGTGGAAGCCAAATCACTTGCACCCAAGAGAAAGCGGCGAATCCGCCCTGCCGCTGATGACAAGCTGACCCTCGCCGAGCTTTGCGACGAGCTCCAGGTAGCCCGCTCCACCTTCTATGACTGGCGCGCCAAGGGGAACGCGCCACGGTGCATCAAACTCCCGAACGGCGACCTACGAGTCCGCCGAAGTGATCTTGAACAGTGGCTCTCGGAGCATGAAGAAGGAAGCTTTGGCTGATCTGTCTTACGACGTACGGATTCAGAACCTGGAGAAACGGCGCAATCGCGACGGCAAGATCACGTCGTTTCGGGTCTGCTGGCGCATCAACAAGCGCCTGCACCGTCGTAGCTTTCCTTCCCGGTCACTCGCGGATGCGTTTCGATCGGAGTTGATGGGTGCCGCCAAGCGGGGCGAGGTATTCCGGAGCGACACCGGCGAACCAGCGTCATGGGATCGGCCCAAACAGCAAATCACGTGGTTCACCTTTGCCGAGGGCTACGCCGCAGCCAAGTGGCAGCAGGCCTCTCCGAACTACCGGCGTGGCATCGCCGAAGCATTGATCGATAGCACCGAAGCGTTCATCACCAAGGACAGCCGCCCTGACCAAGAACGGCTTCGCGCGGCTATGCGCTGGGCCTTCAGCACCAAGATCATCGATCCGTCAGCCGAGCCGGACAAGTCGATCGTCGATGCGGCGAGTTGGCTGCGGAAGAACACCGTTGGGATGGATGTTCTTGGCGATCGGTCTACCGGAGGCAAGCTCGTCCGAGCTGCGTTGGTCCGTCTCAGCCAAAGGAAGGATGGAACACGGGCGGCAGCGAACACGACGAACCGCAAGCGGATGGTGCTGCACAACGCATTTGATCATGCTTGCGAGAGCGGACTGCTGCTGGTGAATCCGCTGACCTACGTCAAGTGGACTCGACCAAGATCAGTATCGGCGGTCGATCCTCGCGTGGTCGTGAATAGTGACCAGGCGAAGAGGTTTCTCGACGCAGTAGAGCGGCACAGTGAACGAGGTGCACGCCTCAAGGCGTTCTTCGGCTGCATGTACTACGCCGGTCTGCGTCCCGAGGAGGCCGCAGCGCTGCGCGTCACGAACCTTGCGACCCTCCCGGACGAGCCGAACACCTGGGGCGAGTTCCACCTCACCCATTCAATCCCGCGATCCGGCAGCCGGTGGACGGAGAGCGGCATGCCCCGAGAGCTGGCGCCGCTCAAGCACCGCGCCGTCGGAGATACGAGGTCGGTCCCCATGCATCCCGAGCTCGCCCGCATGCTGCGCCACCACCTCGCGACGTACGGCCCAGCCCCTGACGGCCACATCTTCATCGGCGCCCACGGCGGCGCGGTAACCGACCGGACCTACCTCAAGATCTTCCATGAAGCACGCGCCGCAGCGTTGACACCCGAGGAGGCCGCGTCACCACTCCTGGATGTGCCCTATTCGTTGAGGCACGCCGCGGTTTCAACCTGGCTGAAGGCCACCGGAGATCCAGCCCAAGTCGCCGCGTGGGCCGGCCATAGCGTCCTCGTTCTGCTACGGGTCTACGCGAAGTGCGTGTCCGGCGCGGGCAGCGAGAGTCTGCAGAAGATCCTCGACGCGACCCAGAGCTGATCACTCCCGTGGGAGAGCATTGGGAGAAAACGTCCGTCTGTAGCCGGATCTGGCCGGACACAGCCGGACAATCCGGGCGAAATGAAAATCAGCGTCTGCCCTAGTCAGACGCCGATTTCATACGTGGTGGCAGGTGAAGGATTCGAACCTTCGTAGGCGAAGCCGACGGTTTTACAGACCGCTCCCTTTGGCCGCTCGGGCAACCTGCCGCGCCGTGCCATTTCTGGACGGCGAGGGAACGATAGCAAGTCGGGGCGAGAGATGGAAACCGGGTGGTCGGCCACCGGCTCAGGGGCGGATCTCGACGGTGCCGAAGGCGGGGCCGAGGATCGGCTCATAGCGTACGGACGTAGCCTGCGGCTCGCCCTCGACGACCACCTGACCTACCCGTTCGCCGACGATGATCGGCCACTTTCCCGGGCGGGCGGCGACCGTGAGTCGGTCCGACGTCGCGTCGACGACCGCGCCGGACCAGGCGTGCAGCAGGCCGAAGGAGGCCATCGACCGGACGTAATGATTGCCGCACTCGGTCTCGTTGAACGGGTTCCGCGAACGACCGTCGTGCCGATCCCGTGCGTCGGCGACCACCGCCGCCGCGGCGTCCAGCTCGCCCTCGACGGCCAGGCCGACCGCGAGGCTGTACTCCTGCCCGGTCCACACCTCGTAGCAGTACGGGAACGGGCGCTCCGGGCGGTCACCGCGAGGAAACGAGCAGTTGATCATGCCTCGCTCGTCTGCTGTCGCGTACGTCCGCAAATGGTTGACCTGGTCGGTGAAGCCGTCGCGATGGTTGTGCCGCACGATGCTGGCCAAAGCCTCAGACACGTTGGCCGGCGAGAGCCCCGTCACCACTCCGCTCATCGCGGCCGCCGTGTGTCCGACCAGCTGATCGGTCGTGCAGCCGCTGCCGATCTGCAGATCGGGATCGACAAGATCATCGGAGCCGACCGCGGGATTCTCTCCCTGGTAACGGATCCGCAGCCCTTCGGCGATGTTATCGGCCGTCATCGGTGGTCGGATGTCCTGCGCGTAATACCCACTGGCGAACAGCACGTCGTCGGTCAACCTCGCGCCGCGCTCGGCCAGGTCGCGACACCGCGACGCGAAATCATGATCGCCGACCGCGTCGGCCAGCTCGCTGCAGGTCGCCAATGCCGCCAGATACCAGGACTGGTTCACCCCACTGGGCCCGTAGTACTCGACATCCATGGTGTTGTGCTGACAGCCCTCCATCAGGCCGTCCCGATCCGCATCCCAGCCCTTGTCGATCCAGGCGAATTCGAGCGCCCGCCGAGCATTGGGCCACAGCTCTCGCAGCCGATCGGTGTCGCCGGTCAGCCGCCACGTCCGGTGCAGCCGAACCAGCGCACCCATCTGGCCGTCCGCCGCAGCGATCCGCCAACCCGTGCCCTCGGCCAACGGCAGCCCGGCCCGGAAGCTCATCAGTCCGCGATCGTCCAACGAGTGGACGAATTCGACCTCGCGCATGCTCCAACCAAGATCGCCGAACAGCTGCTCCACCGCGTACTGGTAGTTCCAGACATGGGTGCAGCTGCCGTGACAACTGCCGGTCCGCAGATTGCAGCCTTCCCAACCCAGGAAGGTGCCCTCGGCGATCCGGAAGCAGGTCGGCGACTTCAGTACGGCGACGTTGGACAGCACCGCGTCGGCCACCGGCCGAGGCAGATCACTGTCCACCACCGCTCGTACAGCGGCAACGGTGGCCGACTCGAGTTGATCAAGATCGGTGACCGCCCGACTGATCACGTCGGCAGCGTCGCGGAACCGGCCGGCATACTGGTTCCCGACGATCACATCGGCGCGGCCCGGTTCCGCCCGGTCGGCCGGATCGTCCAGCCAACCGCGACGGTTCGGCAGGTGCCAGCCGATCAGATACCGGGCCCGCCAGACCGAGTCGGGCTGCAGGGTTCCGCTGGCGACCAGGCTGGCGGTCGGCGTCCTGGCACCCTTGCCGATCGGATCATCCACCTGGCCGTCTGCCGAGAAGTCGTCCCAGAAGTCCAGCAGCGAGTCGCCCCAGGACAGGCCGGCCCAGTTCGTACGACGGCTGGTTGCCGACTGCCCCGCCAGCGCGATCGCCAGCGTGCCCCAGGCCTCGTCCGTCTCGTCCAGCTGGGTGCTGTGTCCCACCAGACCGTCGTACCCGGCCCCGGTCACCGGCACGAACACGTTGCCCGGTGGGATCCGGTAGCCGCCGTCCGGCCCAGCATGCGCGCCGATCACGTGCTGCAGATTGCCGCAGACACTGACCTGCAGCGGCCGGTCGGTGAGGTTACGCAGGCTGACCCGATAGGCCAGCAGCGGCAGTCCACTGGCCTCGGCGTCGCCCGGCACCAACGGATTGAACACCTGCAGCACGGCTTGCACCGGAACCGCCGGATCGGTCAGCGTGACCTGGCCGAGCGGATAGGCCGCGTCGAACTCCGCGTCCCGGAAACGCGGCATGCCGGCCAACGGGACGGCGCTGCCGTGGGCTCCCTGCCGTTCCCCCGGCAACAGCGCACCTTCGAGCAGTCGCGTGTGCACTGCCGCAGAACCCTCGGCCGGCGCCGGATCCTCAACCCTGACAGCGAAGAACGACTGCGGATCGTGTCCCTTCGCCGGCCGGTTGAGCAGCTCCCAGTCCATCAGCTGCCCGCGTCCGCCGAGGCTGATGCAGCCGGTGCCGATGCCGCCCACCGGCATCGCCACCCGGAGTAGTTCGTCGCCGCGGAAGGTTCGCACCCGCGGCCATTCGGGCGGCGTCGTTTCGAGGTCCGCAGCAAGATCATCGGGTCCGGTCACGTCGTCGCCCCACCTTTGCTCGTAGCGTCGTCATCCTGATGGCACGCCACCTCCTGGTGGCGCGGAGGACCGGCGGCGCCCAGTTCGAGCACCGACGTCCAGCAGGCTGCCGTAGCCAGCAGTGCGACCGGTGCCGGCACCAAGATCAACAGTGTGCCGGTGAACGCGACACAGGCCCAGATCCCCAGCCCCAGCAGGCAGATCGGCGCCAGGAACCGGACCGGCCAACGGGCGACCAGATGAGCGGCCGTCAGCCACAACAGCCGACCGCGTAGCCCCGGACGTGACACGCCGAGCGGCAACACGGCGATCATGGTCGCCCCGACGACCACCGTGACGATCGCCGAGACGATCACCGGCAGGTACGCGATCGAGCTTCCGGATTGCTGAAGAGCCAACAACGCCAACACCAGAAGCGTTGCCGGAGCCGCGGCGATGATCAGGGTCCGGGTACCGAAGCCGGCGAATCGACCCAGCGCCGCCCACCATGATCGCAGCGAGGTGTCGTCGCGGGCCAGGACGTCGTCGGCCACGGCGCAGACCGCGGCGGCGGACGGCCCGACCAGCAGCGGCACCAGGACCAGTCCGATGATCGACAGTTGACTGATCACGATCGACACCACGGCTGCACCGGTCACGACGGCACCGGCCACCGACAGCGTCGGCAGTTGGGTCCACAGACCGCGGATCGCCCGTCGCAGCACGACGGCCTGATCGGCCCGGACCGAGTCGCCGGCACGATCACCGAAGTCTGCAGCGATTCCTGGCGGCGTCTCGATCATGATCATCCCCGCAGTCCGGCCGAGGCGACGCTGGCGACGAACGCTCGCTGGAAGACCAGGAAGACCACCAGCACCGGCACGACCACCGCGGTGATCGCGGCGAACACGACCACCGACGACCCGCCCTGCCCGGCCTGCAGGGTGACCAAGCCGATCGGCAGCGTCATCTTCTGCGGGTCACTGAGGAAGATCAACGGCCCGAAGTAGTTGTTCCAGGCTGCCTCGAAGCTGAGGATGGTCATGGCCGCGATCGCCGGTCCGGACAGAGGCACCAGCATCCGGAACAGGATCCAGCCGTGCCCTGCGCCGTCCAGCGTTGCCGCCTCGTCCAGATCCCGCGGGATCGTGTTGAAGTACTGCCGGAAGAAGAAGATCGAGAAGACGTTGATCAACGCCGGCAGCCACAGCGCCGCCAGATGATCAACGAGGCCGAGATTCCGCATCAGGATGAAGATCGGGATGATCGTCATCTGCACCGGGACCATCAACGCCACCAGCAGCAACGAGAAGATCCTTTCCCTGCCGGCAAAGCGCAACCGGGAGAAGCCGTAGGCGGCCAACAGGCTGACCAGGATCGAACCTGCGGTCGAGATGACGGCCACGATCAGGCTGTTCAACGCCATCCGCCAGAACGGGATCAGGTCAGTGATCCCTCGGAAGTTCGCCCAGGTGAAGGGATGCGGGATCCAGTTCGGCGGCAGATCGAACGCGTCCGACTCCTTGGTCAGGCTCTCGCTGATCAGCCAGATCAGCGGTGCCAGCATGATCAACCCGAGCACCACCAGCACCAGGGTGAGCGCGATCCGGCCGAGTTGCCGTCCGGTCACGACTGATGCACCCACCGTCGGGCGAACCAGAACTGGAGTGCGGTGACGATCGCCATGATCACAAAGACCAAGATCGCCACCGACGAGGCGTAGCCGACCTGGAAGGCCTGGAATCCCTTCTGGTAGAGGTACATCACGATCGTCAGCGTGGAATTTTCCGGGCCGCCGTTCGGCGTGATGATCTGCACCGGATCGAAGATCTGGAACGCGCCGATGAAGGTGATCACTGCGGCGAAGAAGATCGTCGGTGACATCATCGGGATGATCACGTGCCAGAGCCGTTGCCACCATCCGCAGCCGTCCACCCGGGCCGCCTCGATCAGTTGACCGGGCACCGTCTGCAACCCGGCCAGCATGATCACGAAGGTGAAGCCGATGGTGTGCCACCAGTCAATGCCGATGATCGCGGGCAGCGCCCAGGACGGGTCGGTGAACCAGTCCGGCGGGTTGAATCCGATCTTGGTCAGATAGTAGGTGCCCATCCCGAAGGTCGGATCCAGCACGTACTTCCACAACAACGCCACCGCCGCCCAGGAGATCACGAACGGGAAGAACAACGACGTCCGGACGAAGTACGAGGCCGCCCGACTCCGCAGCGCGTCCACCCCGAGCGCCAGCAACAGCCCGCCGATCAGATGGGTCACCACCGAGGCCAGCGCGAAGACGAAGGTATTGCCGAGCGCCTTGTAGAGCAGGTCATCAGACAGCATGGCCTTGAAGTTCTTCAGCCCGCTGAACGTTGCCGGGGTGAGCATGTCCCAGCTGAACAGGCTGAGCACGATGGCGGCGATGAACGGGCCCAGCACGAAGATCACGAACAGCAGCAGCGCCGGGCCGACGAAGATCGACCCGGCCAACCACTGGCTGCGGCCGCCGGCGCGCGGGGTCCCATCGATGTCGCGGGACGGTCGTACCGGAGCGACGGTCGCTGTCACAGCAGGGCTTGGATCGACTTGTTCGCAGTCTCAAGCGCGGTTTGTACCGGCTGGGTCCCGGTCAGCGCAGCCTGCCAGCCCTTGGTCACCGCGGCCTGCATCTGCGCACCCTGATCGGGGCTGGGAATCGGCGTCGCGTAGTTGATCGCGTCCACCAGCAACGTGGTTCCCTTCGGCGCGTCCTTGGTGAACACGTCGCTCTTGGCGACCTCGGTCAGGGCGGGCACGTTGGTGCCGCCGATGCTGGCGTAGAACTCGCCCGCTTCCTTCGACATCATCCACTTCAGGAAGGTCCAGGCGTTGTTCTTCCGCTTGGACGCCTTCAAGATCGGCCAGCCGTCCCAGCCTGCGGGCGAGCCGTTCTGCGCCTTCGTCGGCCAGTTGACGATCTGGGTCTTGTCGACCATGTTCAGTCGGCGCATGTCCAGGGTCGGCCAACGGCCGCCACCCAACGTGGCCAGTTTGCCCTTGGCGAACTGGGCAGCGGCGTCGAAGGTCCCGCCAGGTTTCGGCGACAGCCCGGCGTCGAGCAGGTCCTTGACATAGGTCGCCGACTCGATCGCCGCAGCAGAGGCAAATGTCGCCGTCTTCCAATCCGCGTCCAACGTGCTGGCTCCGTTGGTCAGCAGCCAGGGCATGATGTCGACGAACGGGAAGCCGTAGCCCAACGGCAACAGGAACGCGCCGGTCTTGGATTTGATCTTGAGCCCGGCCTCCTTGAACTCGTCCCAGGTCCAGTCCTTGTCCGGAAGATCAACTCCGGCCTTCTCGAAGACGTCGGTGTTGCAGTAGGTCACCACCGTGTTGTAGCCGCCGGGGATGTAGTAGGTCTTGCCGTCCGGAGAGCCGTACTTCTTGCTCCAGTCCTTCAGGTTGGGCGCGATGCCGTTGAAGAACGGGTCGGTGACGTCCTTGTCCGCAGCGATCCGATCATCGAGCGGTTCGAGCAGGCCCTTCGAGGCCATCAGCCGCTGACCCTCGGTCGCCACGTCGACGATGTCGGGGATCTTGCCGCCGGCGATCTGTGTGGACACGGTCTGGGCGAAGGTGGCCCAGTCGCCCGCGGCGATTCCGGTCGCCTTGATCTCGATCTTGGGATGCGACTTGTGGAATGCATCGAAGAGCTGATTGAAGGCCTTCTGCTGGGTGGCGTCGCCGAGATAGATCAAAGTCAGCGGGCCGGCCGCGTCCTTCTCCCCGGACTGCTGCCCGCCGGAGTCGTTGCAGCCCGCCAGTGCGCCGGCCGCGGGCACCGCGAGCGCCGCAGCGCCCGCCTTCAAGATCGTACGGCGACTGACTTCGCCGGCACCGGTCGTACTCATGTGTCTCACCTTGCTTCATCGCAGGTGGTCATCCCCGCTGATTGCGTCGATGACCACTAGGGACCATTGAGGAAACGATTACCCGCTTCGTTCGCACTCTAGGTGTGCTGTCAGATGCCGTCAAGACATCGGCGCCGGCGCACCTCCACGACTGATCACCGGTGCCGGCGCGAGCTCTCCCGGACGATCAGCCGAGTCCCCAGCAGCACGGTTCGCGGCGGGGCCGGCGCGCCGGGGTGATCACTGGGTCGCTTGCGGGCTGCCGTGATCCGATCAAGGAGCAGCCGCGCGGCTTCCACCCCGATCTCGTACGCGGGTTGGGCCACGACGCTGAGCGGCGCCTCGATGAACGCCGCCCACGGCGCGTCGTCGAAGGCGACCATGCCGATGTCGCGGCCGAGCCGAAGGCCGCGTGCGGTCAACTCCTCCAGTGCGCCCAGCGCCAGCTCCGAATTCGCCACGAACAACGCGTCCGGCGGATCTGCCGCGTCCAGTAGCTCCGCCGTCGCCTCCCGACCGCCGTCGGCGCGGTAGTTGGTATGCCGGACCAGGCTGCGCCCCCGCCTGATCCGATGCCGAGCCAACGCGTCCAGGAAACCCCGCATCCGGTCTTCCGCGGTGGCCGCCTGCCGAGGTCCGGTGATGCACGCCGGCCGCCGCCATCCCTGCTCCAGTAGGTGTTCCGTAGCCCTGAACGCGCCGGTAGCGGAGTCGGCCAGCACACTGTCCACCGGTTCACTGAGGTTGCGGTCGACGGTCACCACCGGGACTCCGCTGGCCTGCAACCGACCTATGTCGCTGCCGGTGATCGTCGGCGACAACAGCACACCGGATACCAAACTGCGCTCGGCCACCTCGAGATAGCGCGCCTCCTTGGCGGCGTCCTCGTCGGCGTTGCACAACAACACCGAGTAGCCGGCCTGCTGGGCGACGTCCTCGACGCCGCGGGCGATCGCGGTGAAGAACGGGTTGGCGACGTCGGAGATGATCAAGGCCCAGACGTCGGTCTGCCGTCGGCGCAGGCTGCGGGCGACCCCGTTCGCCCGATACCCCAGCGCCCGGGCCGCGGCGTGCACCCGCTTGGCCAGCACCGGATCGACACTGGGCACACCGTTCAGGGCGCGCGACACCGTGGCGACCGAGACGCCGGCCCGTTCGGCCACGTCCTTGATCGTCGGCATCGACTCACCCGTCCTCGATCAGGGGTCGGCGACAAGATCGGTGCAGCTTGTCGCTCCCCGGACTATATAGCGACGTCCTGCGTAATCGTTATCTTCACGTTTCCCATGCCGATCGGGCGCGTCTCGGTCGTGCCGTGTTGCAATAGTGTGTGACGCACAGTATTGTGCCGGTTGTGGACGAGGAGAGTGTGCTGGCCGCGCACCTGCAGGAGATCCGCCGCGGATCGGTGGTGGTCGCCTGCCTGGCGGTGCTGCGCCAGGAGCACTACGGTTACTCGCTGCTCAGCACGTTGGAGGCGGCGGGTTTCCCGGTCGAGGCCAACACCCTGTACCCGTTGCTGCGGCGGCTGGAAAAGCAGGGATTGCTGACCAGCAACTGGAACACCGACGAGTCGCGTCCGCGCAAGTTCTACACCGTCAGCCCGGAAGGCGAACGGCTGCTCGGTCAACTGGCCCAGGAGTGGGAGCAGTTGAACTCCAACATCCGGGCCGTGATGCAGGACAAATCGTGAAGCAGGACAAATCGTGAGGCAGGGAAACAGTGATGCAGGGGGAACACCAGTGACCGAGACGACTTCGGACCTGACCGAGCGCTACGTCTGGGCCGTCACCCACCGGCTGCCTGCCGGCCAGCGCGACGACGTCGGCGCCGAACTGCGCGCCACCATCGCAGACATGTCCGAGGACCGGTTGGCAGCACTGTCCGGGGACCCGATGGCAATGCCTATCTCGAGCGGCCGAGCCGGTTCGGCCGATTCCGTCACCGAATCCGTGGTCGGCGATGTGTTGGTTGAACTCGGCGACCCCGCCGTGCTCGCCAGTCGCTACCGCGGTGGCGCCCGGCAACTGATCGGACCGGATCTCTTCTACGACTTCCGCCGCACCGTGACCACCCTGCTGGCGATCGTCGTCCCCGTCACCTTGATCGTGGCTATCACGGTCAACCTGGCGATCGAGGACAAGTCCCTCGGCGCCGGCATCGGTGAGGGTGTCGTCTTCACCTTGCAGGTAGCGGTGCAGCTGGCCTTCTGGACCGTCGTCGCGTTCGCCCTCGCCGAGCGCGCCCGGTCCCGCACAACGTCCACCGGTGCGACGAATTCGACCGAACCGGGGCAGGCCTGGCGCCCGTCGCAGCTTCCCAAACTGCCGGCCGGTCGGCCGATCCGGTTGTCCGGCACGATCATCTCGGCCGTGGTTTCCTTGGTGATCTTGGCCTGGTTGCTCGCGCAGCAGTTCCTCTCCAGCTTCCAGACACCCGACGGTGACCCGATTCCCGTCCTCGATCCAGCGCTCTGGTCCTTCTGGCTTCCGGTGCTGATCGTGTTCCTGGTCGCTGACGTCGCGGTGTCCGTGATCAGCTTCCGCGCGCGCCGCTGGACCTTCCCGGTGATGATGATCAACGTGGTCTACAACGCCGTAGCCGTCGGCTTCGTCGTGGTCATGTTCACCACCCAACAGGTCCTCGATCCCCGCTATGTGGTGGCTTTCCGGCAATCCTCCCCTGACCTCGATCCAGGAGTCGGCGTCCACTTCGTCCTGTTGATCGTCGTCCTGATCGGGGTACTGGACATCGTCAAGGCGATCCGCGGATACCGGCAACGCGGCTGAGGTCGGCAGCCCGAAGAACGTCGTCGAGATGTGCAAAATCGGCATGCGATGCGTACCTCGACCTGCTGGAATCGCCTCATGATCGACTTCCGCTCGGCAACGTCGCTGACCACTCGCCCGCTGACCATGGCCGACGCCCGAGCGGTGTACGAGTTGGCCGCGGCCCAGGAGCAGCACGACCTCGGCAAGATAGAGATCGAGCCGGCCGACATCGTCGCCGACTGGCAGCGCCCCAGCTACGACATCGGCGCGAGCACCATCGGCGTCTTCGATGCTGCCGACCTGATCGGCTATGCCGAGCTCACCGCCCCGGACCGCTGTGATGCCGCCGTGCATCCCGACCATCGCCGGCGCGGCATCGGCACGGCACTGGCCGGCTGGCTGCAGCGCCGCGCTCGCGAGCTCGGCTCGTCGGTGGTCGGCACACCCGTCCCGCAGGGTTCGCCCGGCGATCGGCTGCTGACCTCGCTCGGCTACCGGGTGCGCTGGACCAGCTGGGTGTTGGCGCTGCCGGCCGGCACGACGATCCCGGATCGTCGTCCGCCCGCCGGTTACTCCGTTCGCGAGGCGCACCCGGACGAATACCCGCAGGTGCACAAGGTCCTGGAGGATGCGTTCCTGGAGTGGTCGGTGCGCGATCGTGAGCCGTACCAGGATTTTCTGGCCAAGTCCGTACGCCGTCCGGGCTTCGAGTCGTGGAACCTCCGGGTTGCCGTCGATCCCGACGAGCACGTCGTCGGCGTCGCGTACGTGATCATGGCCGGCGACCCGGCCGACGAGGCGTACGTGGATCGGCTGGCAGTGCGTCATGATCAACGACACCGGGGCCTGGCGCAGGCGCTGCTGGTCGACGCGTTCGCACGCGGCCGCGGGCACGGTGCCAGCCGGTCCTCGCTCGCCACCGACAGCCGGACCGGCGCGTTGACGCTGTATCAGAAGGTGGGCATGGTGATCGGCGACGTCTGGCTCAACCGGGCAATCGACCTGTAGCAGCCATTCCGACGCGAACGCCCTACGCTAACCAGCAAGTCCACCGGTTGCTGATCGACGGCCATCGATCGGAACCGACCTCGACGAAGGAGGAGCCATGGCCTCGGAAAGTTCGTTCGACATCGTCAGCAAGGTCGATCGACAGGAGGTGGACAACGCGCTCAACCAGGCCGCCAAGGAGCTGCGGCAACGGTTCGACTTCAAGAACACCGACGCGGCGATCCGCTGGTCCGGCGAGCTGGTCGAGCTGGAGGCCAACTCCGAGGAACGGGTCAAGGCAGCGTTGGACGTCTTCCAGACCAAGCTGATCCGGCGCGGGGTCAGCCTGAAGGCACTGGATGCGGGTGATCCGCGGACCTCCGGCAAGCTGGTCAAGATCACCGCCTCGATCAAGGAGGGGATCAGCACCGAGGACGCCAAGAAGGTGTCCAAGTTGATCCGCGACGAGGGCCCCAAGGGCGTCAAGGCGCAGGTGCAGGGCGAGGAGTTGCGGGTGTCCAGCAAGAGCCGTGATGCCCTGCAAGAGGTACAGAACTTGATCAAGGAACAGGACTACGACTTCGCCGTTCAGTTCACCAACTACCGTTGATCACCAGGCTCGGTTCAAGATCAAACTGCGCGTGCGACCGGTCCGGACGGCTCCGACGGGTTGGCTCGATTCACCGGCCCCTCGAAGAGCTTGATCACTTCCTCGGCAGGTTTGCCCTTGGTCTCGGGCAGGAAACGGTAGACGAACATGGCACCGAGCGCGCACAGCACGGCGAAGATCACCATGATCCAAGCCAGGCCGATCCCGACCTGCAAGATCGGGAAGACGATCACCAGCGCGTAGTTGGCCAGCCAGTCCACCGCGGCGCCGATCGATGCCGCCCGGCCTCGTACGGCGGTCGGGAAGACCTCGCCCTGCAGCAGCCAACCGGTGCCACCGATGCCGATCGCGAAGCAGGCAATGAAAAGCGCGAAGCCGACCATGATCACCAGCAGTTGCGCGACACCGTGCAAGAAGGCCGATCCGACAGCGCCGATCAGTAGGAAGATGATCATCAACAGATAGGCGCCGATCGCCAGCCGACGGCGGCCGATCTTGTCGATGAACCGGAACGCGAAGTAGGTCGCCGCGACGTTCACCACGGCCAGGATGCCGGCCGCCATCACACCGGCGACCTCGGCGTGGACCGCGGTGGTGTGCGGGCCGGTGAAGTACGGCGTGAGCAGATGCGGACCGTAGTAGAACGCGACGTTGATGCCGGTGATCTGCTGGAAGATGAAGAAGACGCAGACCACGATCAGCGCACGCTTGACGGCCGGCGTCCAGTTCGTCCTCGCCTCCACCTGCGCCCGTTCGGCCTGCAGCGACAGCGCCTCGGCGTGCACCTGCTCTGCGGTGACGACCACTCCGAGCTTGTCCATCGCCTTGACGACGTCGGCCTCCCTGCCCTTCTCCAGCAGCCAACGCGGCGACTCCGGCATCCTGGCCCGCATCAGCAGCGAGATGATCGCGGGGATGAATCCCACCCCCAGCAGGATCCGCCAGTCGACGGTGGACGCGGCGTGCGGGGCGATCAGCAAGATCACCACCGCCACCACGTACGCCGCGAGAATGCCGATCGTGATCATCCACTGCTGGATGATCGACAGTGAGCCGCGCCGGCTCTTCGGGGCGAACTCGGCGATGTAGGCCGTCGCGATGGCCGAATCCGCGCCGATCGACAGGCCGATGATGAGCCGGCCGATCACCAGCGTGGTTGCGTTCGGCGCCACCGCCGAGACCAGCGACCCGAGCGCGAACAACCCGGAATCGACCAGCAGCAAGGACTTCCGGCCGAACCGGTCGGTCAGCGGTCCGGCGACGAGCGCGCCGACGAACGACCCCAGCGACGCGCCCGCGACGGTGATCCCGGTGCCGACCGCACCGAGATCGAAGGGCAGGAAGACCAACGCGGATCCGATGTTGGACGAGTCGAAGCCGAACAGGAAGCCACCGATCGTCGCCAGTACGGCGAGATAGATGTAGAAGCTGCCGATCTCACGATTGTCCAGCGTCGCGAGGATCCCGCCCTTGGCATCCGTCATGTTCGGAACGTACGGCGCGGGCGTTCGGCCGGTCAACGACACGCGCTGCCAGGATTCTCAGGTTCGCCTGAGCCAGTCTCACGCCGTCAAAGGCCGCCGCACTACACGGCGAACGGATTGATCCAATCGACTTCGGCGAATCGCGCGAAGTCCGAATCCGCAGAGCAGATCTGCACGCCGTATTGGATGCACAACGCAGCAAGCTGGGCATCGGTGATCAAGTTGCCGCGGAGATCTCCTTCGATGATCAGCCGCCTCAGGACGTCGGCATGTGCTTCAGTGGGCATAGGAATCCAGGTCATCTCGGCAGCGAGCCAGTCATCCACGTACTGCCATGCATCCTCCACCGACAACGGGTTTTCCGACGCTCGTGGATGGGTCGCGATGCGCAGAAACGCGGTCAGCGACACCCACGGAAGGCCGACTCGCTCAACCCCATTGAAAGCTTCCTCAAGCCAATCGCGGGCCCGGGAGTGGAATCTCGAACTGGTGTCGACGGCGTACAACAGGATGTTGGCGTCGACAATCACGAACGATGCTCCAGACCGTCCAAAGCCTCCAACGCGTCTGCGACATTGGACACGTCGACGCGCAGTCCGAGTTGGCTAGTTCTCTGCCGGAACCTAGGGCGATGATGAGCCGACCCAGCGTGCATGCCGGCCCGGGCAAGTTCGTTCACCGCCTCGCCGAACCCGATATGTCGCTGTCGCCTAAGCTGTTCCGCTGCCGCGACAACGTCCTCGTCAAGCCTCACCGTCGTCCGCATGCCACAAGCATGACATCAGGGATGCTCGCCTACAAGCATCAGTGATTCACCGACCTTCAATCAGGACTTGGCGGCGATCTGCTCGCGGAGCGCAGGGATGACGGTCTCGCCGTAGCCGCGCAGGGTCTGCTCCTTGGCGTCGTGCTGCAGGTAGCCGGCGAACTGGTCGACGCCGATCTCCTTCAGCTGCTGCAACTTGCCGATGTGGTCGGCCGCGCTGCCGAGGACACAGAAGCGGTCGATGATCTCGTCCGGTACGAAGTCGGCGTGGGTGTTGCCGGCTCGGCCGTGCTCGTTGTAGTCGTAGCCCTGCCGGCCCGTGATGTAGTCGATCAGGGCATGCGGCAGGCCGGCGTCGGTGCCGTAACGCTCGACCAGGTCCGCCACGTGATTGCCGACCATGCCGCCGAACCAGCGCACCTGGTCCCGCTGATGATCAAGATCATCACCCAGGTAGAAGGGGGCCGCGACGCAGAATTTGATCTTGTCCGGGTCGCGGCCGGCATCGGCAGCCCCCTGCCGGACCAGTTTGATCATCCAGCGGGCGATGTCCGGATCGGCGAGTTGCAGGATGTAGCCGTCGCCGACCGCGCCGGCCAACTGCAGCGCCTTGGGCCCGTACGCGGCGACCCAGACCTCCAAACGACTGCCGGTGGCCCACGGGAGGCGGAGCTTGCTGCCGCGAAGATCGATCTCCTCGCCACTCGCCAGGCCGCGGATGATCATGATCGCATCCCGCAGCTCGGCCAAGGTGGTCGGCTTGCCGTTCGTCACCCGAACCGCGGAGTCGCCACGGCCGATGCCGCAAGTGGTGCGATTGCCGTACATCTCATTCAGGGTTGCGAAAACCGATGCCGTGACGGTGGGCTCGCGGGTGGCCGGATTGGTCACCATCGGCCCGACGATCACCTTGCGGGTCTCGGCCAGGATCCTGCTGTGGATCACGTACGGCTCCTCCCACAACAGGTGACTGTCGAAGGTCCAGACGTGACTGAAGCCGTACTCCTCGGCCAACCTGGCCAACGCCACCGTACGGGCAGCCGGCGGGTTGGTCTGCAAGACGATCCCGAAGTCCATCGTTCCCCCTGTCAGGGCAGCGTCCAACGGTCAGAGCAGATACTGGCTCAGGCCGCGCTTGACGTAACGGCCGTGTCCCTTGCTGCCGACGTATCCGGACTCGTCGACGATCACCTCACCGCGGGACAGCACCACGTCCACGTGACCGTCGATCTCGAAGCCCTCCCAGGCCGAGTGATCAAGATTCATGTGGTGAGTCTTGCCGAGCCCGATCGAGGTGTGGCCCTGCGGGTCGTAGATCACGATGTCGGCATCGGCGTCGGGGGCGATCACACCCTTGCGGCCGTAGACGCCGAACATCCTGGCCGGCGTGGTCGAAGTGAGTTCCACCCAACGGGGCAAGGTGATCCGGGCGGTCACGACGCCTTGATAGAGCAGATCCAATCGGTGCTCGATCGAGCCGATCCCGTTCGGGATCTTGCGGAAGTCGTCCTTGCCCAGTTCCTTCTGCTCCTTCATGCAGAACGGGCAGTGATCGGTGGAGACCATCTGCAGGTCGTTGCTCCGCAGCGCCTGCCACAAGGAGTCCTGGTGCCCCTCGGCCCGCGACCGCAACGGGGTGCTGCAGACCCATTTCGCACCGTCGAAGCCGGGAGCACCGAGCTGTTCTTCCAAGGAGAGATAGAGATACTGCGGGCAGGTCTCGCCGAACACGTTCTTGCCGAGATCACGAGCAGCGGTCAGCTGAGCTACCGCCTGCTTGGCCGAGACGTGTACGACGTAGAGCGGTGCCCGGGCGACATCGGCGAGCATGATCGCCCGATGGGTCGCCTCTTCCTCCAGCTGCCAGGCTCGGGCGATGCCGTGATAGTACGGAGTGGTCTTGCCCTGCTCGACAAGCTGTTCGGCCAGCACGTCGATGGCCGGCCCGTTCTCGGCGTGCATCATCGTCATCAGCCCGAGGTCGGCGGCCTTCTGCATCGCCCGCAGGATCTGCGCGTCGTCGGAGTAGAAGACGCCCGGATAGGCCATGAACAGCTTGTAGCTGGTGATTCCCTCGTCCAGCAAGGAATCCATGGCCTTCAGGCTGTCGTTGTCGACGCCACCGATGATCTGATGGAAGCCGTAGTCGATCGCGCAGTTGCCATCGGCCTTGCGATGCCACTCGGCCAACCCGTCCTCGACCCGTTCGCCGTATTTCTGGATGGCGAAGTCGATGATCATGGTCGTGCCGCCCCAGGCGGCGGCCCGGGTGCCGGTCTCGAAAGTGTCCGAAGCGGTGGTGCCGCCGAACGGCATCTCCATGTGGGTGTGCGCATCGATGCCGCCCGGGATCACGTACTTGCCGGTCGCGTCGAGCTGCCGATCGACGCCGGCGGCAAGATCATGCCCGAGCAGGGTCGACCCGGGCGCGAGCACGGCGACGATCCGTTCGCCGTCGATCAGCACGTCGGCTCGGTTGGTTCCGGTGGCATTGACAACGGTGCCGCCGGTGATCAACGTCGTGGTCACTTCGATCGCCTCCGCAAATCATCATCTGCCGGGAAGGGCTCCCGGCCGTCCGGCTGTCAGGGTTTGCTGATCTTGGTGTAGCTGTCCGGGCGGCGGTCCCGGTAGAACTGCCAGTCCTCGCGCATCTCCCGTACCAGATCAAGATCAAGATCTCGGACCAGCAACTCCTCCTTGCTGCCCGAGCCCAGCTCGCCGACGTAATTGCCGCGCGGATCGACAATCTGGCTGCTGCCGTAGAAGTCCACGGCGTCGTCGCCGAATTCGTTGTCCTCACGGCCGACCCGGTTGGGCGCCAGCACGAAGTAGCCGTTGGCCACCGCCGCCGCCGGCTGCTCGATCTCCCAGAGCCGGTTGGACAGACCGGGCTTGGTCGCGTTCGGGTTGAACACCATGTCTGCGCCGTTCAGGCCGAGCTCACGCCACCCCTCCGGGAAGTGCCGGTCGTAGCAGATGTACATGCCGACCCTGCCGACGGCGGTGTCGAACACGGGATAGCCGAGGTTGCCGGGGCGGAAGTAGAACTTCTCCCAGAACTTCTCCACCTGCGGCAGGTGGTGCTTGCGGTACTTGCCGAGCACCGTGCCGTCGGCATCGACCAGCACCGCGGAGTTGTAGTAGACGCCGACCTGTTCCTGCTCGTAGATCGGCAACACCATCACCAGCCCGAGTTCCTGGGCCAACGCCGCGAACCGCTGCACGATCGGCCCGTCGGCCGGCTCGGCGAAACGGTAGTACTTCTGATCCTGGACGATGCCGAAGTACGGACCGTAGAAGAGCTCCTGGAAGCAAATCACCTGAGCACCCTGGGCGGCCGCGTCCCGGGCGAACTGCTCGTGCTTGTCCAGCATCGAATCCTTGTCGCCGGTCCACGTCGTCTGACTGATCGCCGCCCGAATCACCGTCATGATCCACCCGATTCTGTCGCCGCCGTTGGCTGATGATGCTCAGACAGCGGATGTTAGTCCGAAGCGCCGCAGCTCGGCCAGCGATGTTGCGCTGTTCTGCCGAGCGTGCGGCCACGAACGGCAAGCTGGAACCGAGGAACTCCCGTACGTCGCCCGTACTCCGGGCATCCGAAATCGGTAACACGAAGTATTCGAACCACGTGAACATGCCCGGATAAGGCACGCCCTGGCGGTCCGGGAACCTGAATATGAGGCGCCAGATGGTCAAAATCACCTGCGGACCGCGATTTTCGCGATCTGACGCCTTGATCCCAGGGATCGACGCCGGACGAGCCGGTCCGCGGCGAGCGGTTCAGCACGCTCCAGCGGGAACGCAACAGATCCGCGGCACTCAACTGGCCGCCCGGCGATCGGTCCACTGCAGGACGTGAAGAGACGCGGTGAAGTCACCGTCGCTGGTGGACCTGGATCAAACCAGCTGCGTGGGGTCTGTCAAGTTTTCGGTGTAACTGATTTTTGATCTTGTTAGTTGCGTCCGGCGGATAGGCGTCCGTCGAAGGTGATGTCGAAGGCGTTGAGTGCTGCCTTCCATCGGTTGGTCCAGCGTTTGCGTCCTCGGCCGGTCGGATCGAGACTCATGATCGCCAGGTACAGGCACTTCAGCGCTGCCTGCTCGGTGGGGAAATGACCGCGGGCATTGACCGCTCGCCGGAGTCGGGCGTTGATCGACTCGATCGCATTCGTCGTGCAGATCACGGTGCGGATTTCGCGGTCGAACTGCAGGAATGGGACGAACTCTGCCCAAGCGTTGGTCCACAGCCGGATGATCGCCGGGTAACGCTTCTCCCACTTGGAGCTGAAGTCGGCGAACCGGTCCAGCGCTTCGGCCTCGGAGGCGGCGGTATACACCGGTTTCAGGTCCTTGGCGACCGACCCCCAGTCCTTCTTCGAGGCGTATTTGAACGAGTTCCGCAGCAGATGCACGATGCAGGTCTGCACGATCGTCTTGTCCCACACCGCCGACACCGCGTCAGGGAGTCCGGTCAGCCCGTCGCAGACCAGCATGCACACATCGTTGGTGCCACGATTCTTGATCTCGGTCAGCACTCGCAGCCAGTACTTGGCACCTTCCCCGTCGCCGTGCTCACCGGCCCACAGGCCGAGCACGTCACGCTCACCGTCGGCGGTGACACCCAGGGCCAGGTAGATCGGCCGGTTGCAGACCTCACCCTCCCGGATCTTGACCTGGATCGCGTCGATGAACAGCACCGCATACACCGGGTCCAACGGACGAGACTGCCAGGCGGCCAGCCCCTCCATCACCCGGTCGGTGATCGTCGAGATCGTCTGTTTCGACACCTCCGCCCCATACACCTCGGCGAGGTGCGCCGAAATCTCCCCGGTCGTGAGTCCCTTCGCCGACAGCGAGATCACTAGGTCCTCCACCCCAGACAGTCGCCGCTGCCGCTTCGCCACGATCGTCGGCTCGAAACTGCCGTCCCGGTCCCGCGGCACCGAAACATCAACCGGCCCGGCTTCGGTCAACAGCGTCTTGGCCCGGTAGCCGTTGCGGGAGTTACCGCCGTCCCGGCCGACCGGATCATGCTTGGCATACCCCAGGTGATCATCCATCTCACCCTCCAGGGCGCCCTCGACGATCATCTTCGTCAGCCGGCCCAGCAAGCCGCCCTGACCGGTCAGCTGCAACCCGTTGGCCCGGGCCCGATCGGTCAGCTCGCGCACCAGCTGCTGATCGCTGGCCGACAGCTCCTGCCCGTCAGCAGCAGCCACATCCCTACTCGTCACGTCAGTCACAGGTGTCTCCTTCGTCTCAGGAGTTACACCGTTAAAATTACAGTCCCGCTGCGTGAGCCGGGTCCGTCCCGGGTTGCTGGCGTAGTCGACCAGGTAAAGGTGATCTCCAGGCTCAAGGCGACCGATCAACTCGGGAAGCGGGATGCTGTCGATGAAGTCGTCCTCGCTGATCACCCGGGGCGGCTTCGCAGACACCAGGTAGATCGGCAGGCATTCGATGCCATCGACCTTCCGAGTCCTTGTCATGAGATCAGTCTCCCAGCCCAGCCCGGCGGGGTTGCCCAGTTTCGGTTGGCGCTCTGCGCCGCGGATGACGTCTCGACCTACCGAGGGACAGAGGTGTCGCACCTGAACTGCGGTCGCAGGGTGCTGTCAGCCTCCGGATGCCTCGCGCCGTCGCCCTGTCTAGAGTCTGGTCCGTGTCGGGTACATCGATCAGCAAGGACGATCACGGCTGCGTGCAGGTCCCCCGGCGCGCCGTGGGCTCTGACGTCGCTGCTCTGGTGACGCTGCGTGCCGAGATGTTCAAGGCGATGGGCGTCGACGATGGCTGCGAGGACTGGCGGGCGAACGCTCACGCGTGGTTCCGAGCGCGAATCGATGACCCCGCCTACGGAATCTTCGTGGTCGAACATGATGGCAGAGTCGTCGCGTGCGCGGTCGGGGCACTTCGGGACGCCGCACCCTCGCCTGGCGTCCCGTCGGGTGGTGACGTGTTGATCAGCAACGTGTGCACCGAACCGAGGTGTCGCGGGCGAGGTTACGGCAGGGCGGTTTTCGATGCGGTCATGCAGTGGGCGCGTCAGACGGGCGTCGGCCGGGCCGAATTGATGGCGACGGAGGCCGGGCGGCAGCTCTACGAACGGGCCGGCTTCAAGATCACGCATTCTGCCACGATGCGCACAAGCCTGAGCTGACTGCATGTCCCTCGAGGATGCCGTGAGACACGGCCGGGTCGATAGGTTGTCTTCCTGGCTTACAGGTGTCGGGTCGGATCCATCCGCTGGTGCACGGTGCGAACGACGTGGAATCGTTGGGTACGAGTCGAATGCTGACGTTCCGCGGTCAGAAGAAGGCGTGTGTGGCCGCGCCGGGGGCGTGGATGGTCGGGCGATAGTGGTCGGCGAAGAGTTTGGCGACGAGTTCGCCGCGGGTGCTGACGCCGACCTTTGCGAAGATGGCTTTGAGGTGGTCTCGGACGGTCAGGGGCGAGAGGTGTCGGGCTGCGGCGATCTCCGCGTTGGATAGGCCGCGCGCGACCGCCTTGGTGATGTCTTGTTCGCGGGGAGTCAGGCCGTAGGCCTCGATGATGATCGGAGCGATCTGGGATGACATGGCCGGGCCGATCGTCACCGCGATGGGGCCCGTCGATCCGTCCAGCCCCTGGAGCGAGGAGGCTTGCACGATGATCCATCGCCCCGAGCGGGCTCGGATGCGGGAGATCGCCGGGGTGCCTTCCCGGCGGGCGGCGACCATCGGTGCCCGAGTCACCGCGGCGAAGATCATGCTCAGTTCTGGTCTGGCTTTGCTCAACTCGGGCGTGGCATTGCTCAACTCGGGCGTGGCATTGCTCAACTCTGTCGTGGTGCCACCCCACTCTCTGTCGTGGTGCCACCCCACTCATGGCCGACCAGTTCGCCGAGCCAGTGGGACGCTGCCGCATCGCGGGAGAGCATGCGGCCGTCGGTGTCGTAGAGCAGCGTCCCCAGCGCACCGTCCTCTACTGCGGCATCGGCCCGACGGGCGGCGAGCCGGCGCAGTCCGTCGGCGATCGCAGAACCAAGGTTGCTCAGGACTCGAGTGTCTCGTTGTGTGAATCGTGGCCTTTTCTGCTCGCGGAGCAGCCCGACCACACCCCAGGTGCTCGATCCCGTACGGAAGACGCCGCGCAACTCGTCGCCGTACCCCTGCGGATGGAGGAACTCGCGGGCGCGGGCACTGCGTTCAGGTGCCCCCGCCGTCTCCTGGTGAAGGGTGCCGACACCCGACCGGGTACGCGCGAGGTCACGGAACAGCAGCACGTCCTCCACCTGGTGTTCGCGCTCCCAGAATGTGTCGCAATGACCATCCTCGATGTTCTCCACACGAACGGGAAGGGTGGCCAGAACGGTCGACGGGACGGTCGCGAACCAGGTCGCACCGTCGAACGGGATGATCCGGCGCAGCCGACTGGAAACCTGCTCGAAGAGCTCCTCACCGCTGCCCGCGCTCAGCGCTGCGTCCTGGACAGCGTCCAACCCGAACTCGACGGTTCTCAAGGTCATTCTCGCTAGTGTGCCCGCTTCGGGCGCGCTTCCCCACCCTCCATATGTAGGGGTCCGGGCCAAAGATGCCTGCCCACCGGGGGATGGGATCTGAACGCGCGCCCGGAGAGGGTGAACGTGTCCATCCAGGACGGCCGGCATCACGGGCCGTCCGAGTCCCCGCCGGTCAGGGGTACCGCACGGCCTGACGCCGCTCACCCCTCGACTCGGCCGCGGTGCTACCGGACCGAGGTAGGACAAGACTGAGAGGAAGAATGCAATGCTGGAAGACCCTGAGAAGGTGCTGTCGCCGGTGCCGCTGATGCAGGTGGCGACAGGCTTCTGGGCATCCAAGACGCTCGCCGTCGCCCACGAACTCGATCTGTTCTCGCGACTGTCCGGGAGTTCCGGGGTGACGCCAGCGGACGTTGCCGAAGATCTCGAGATCGACCAGCGGCCCGCAGAGCTGCTCCTCACCGGCTGCGCCGCGCTCGGCTTGTTGGAGGGCAACCACGGCCGATACGTCAACAGCGCCTTGGCGGAGGAATACCTGGTCCGGGGTACGCCGTACTACTTCGGTGGCTTCGTTCAGATGCTCGACCAGCGGCTGTACGAGGGGTGGGGAAGGCTGGTCGAGGCGGTCCGCACCAACCGCCCCACCACCTGGGACCCGGAGCGACAGGGGTCGCTGTTCGACGGTGAAGACCCCCAGCTGCTGGCAGGCTTCTGGGAAGCGATGCACTCGTTGTCGACGTTCACCGCGCGTGTGCTCGCAGACGTGGTCGACCTCAGCGGCTCCCACAAGCTGCTCGACCTCGGGGGAGGCTCAGCAGCGTTCGACATCGAACTCTGCAAGCGGTATCCGGACCTCACCGCCACGGTCTACGAGCTGTCACCCATCACCGAAATCGCTACCAGCAAAATCAGTCGGGCCGGCCTGTCACAGCGCATCGAGACCGTCGTCGGCGACTTCTTCAGCGATCCAGCATTGCCGTCCGGCCATGACGTCGTACTGCTGTCCATGATCATGCACGACTGGAACGAGCAGCACGATCGCGACATTCTGCGCAAGTGCTGGGAAGGGCTGCGGAGCGGAGGCAAGGTGATCATCGCCGAACTCCTCGTCGATGACGACAAGACCGGGCCTCCGGCCGCCGCGCTGATGAGCATGAACATGCTGATCGAGACCGAGGGCCGCAACTACACGAGCGCGGAGTACACCGGCTGGCTCCACGACGCCGGCTTCCGCGACATCCACACCATCCGGTTCGAAGCCCCGGGCGCGAACGGCGCCGTCATCGGCAGCAAGCCCTGAACCGCACGAGCGCAGCAGACCCGACACCGAAGGAGGCACACTCGTGGGAAGCATCGTGATGGCCAACGTGGTCTCGGTCGACGGATACATCGCCGACGACAACGACGACATCGGGCCGTTGTTCGACTGGTATTTCAACGGCGACGTTCCACTGACCGAGGGCGGTTCGTTCAAAGTGTCGAAAGCCTCGGCCGACTACGTCAGAACACAGTGGAGCGAGGTCGGCGCGATGGTCATCGGGCGCCACCTGTTCGACATCATGAACGGATGGGACGGCACACCGCCGGTAGGTGACCACGTGGTCGTGGTCTCTCACCGGCCCAAGCCCGCCGGCTGGCATCCCGAAGCGTCCTACCACTTCATCGACGACGTCACCCAAGGCGTCACCCGGGCCCAGGAACTGGCCGCCGGGCGCACCGTCACGATCGCAGCCGGCGACCTCGGCGGCCAAGCCCTCGCACTCGGCCTCGTCGACGAAGTGGCCATGGACGTCGTACCCGTCGTGTTCGGCTCCGGCAAGCGCTACTTCGGCTCCATCGACGCCGTGTGCCTGCTTGAGGATCCGCATGTCGTCATCCAAGGGAACCGGGTGCTCCACCTGCGATACCGAGTACGCCGATGACACAGCCGCCCGAAGCTCAACGAATGCGCATGCGCCACCGACGGGCACGGTGATCGTCCAGTCGACCGAACTCAGGTCTTCGGTACGTTCTCCAGCTCGGCCAACCAGGCGGCCGGATCCGCGTCCGACGGCATTCGCCAATCGCCACGCGGCGACAGGGTGCCGCCGAAGCTGACCTTGGGGCCGTTCGGGATCGCCGACCGCTTGAACTGGCTGGCGAAGAAGCGGCGGATGAAGACCTCCAGCCAGTGCCGGATCTCCGGCAGGTCGTAGTTGATCTTGTTCTTGTCGGGGAATTCCGGCGGCCAGCCGCCCGCATCCGGGTCATGCCAGGCATGCCAAGCCAGGAAGGCGATCTTGCTCGGCACGAAGCCGTAGCGCAGCACGTGGAAGAGGGTGAAGTCCTGCAGCGCGTACGGGCCGATCGCGGCCTCCGTGCTCTGCGGCTTCTCCCCCTCCGCGGCCGGCACCAACTCCGGGCTGATCTCCTGCTCCAAGATCGTTTGCAACACCCGGTCGGTCTCGGCATCGAACGCCTCGGTGCTGATCACCCAGCGGATCAGGTGCTGGATCAGCGTCTTCGGTACGCCGGTGTTGATCGCGTAGTGCGACATCTGATCGCCGACGCCGTAGGTGCACCAACCCAGCGCCAACTCCGACAGGTCGCCGGTGCCGAGCACGATGCCACCACGCTGGTTGGCCAACCGGAAGAGGTAGTCGTATCGCAGGCCGGCTTGGACATTCTCGAAGGTGACGTCGTAGACGGGCTTGCCGTCGGCGAACGGATGACCAAGATCACGCAACATCTGCTCGGCAGCCGGACGGATGTCCAGGGTCTCGTAGGTCGTGCCCAACGCATCCATCAGCGCGATCGCGTTGGACTTGGTGTCCTCGCTGGTGGCGAAGCCCGGCATGGTGAAGGCGAGCACATCGCTGCGCGGCCGGCCCAGCCGATCCATCGCGTTGGCGGCCACGATCAGCGCGTGGGTGGAGTCCAGGCCGCCGGAGACGCCGATGATGATCTTGGGCCCGTGAGCTCGCCCGCGGCCGATCGCCCGCAACCGCTGTTCCAGTGCCGACACCTGGATGTTGTACGCCTCGTAGCAGTCCAGCGCGAGCCGCTGCGAATCGTTGGGCACAAAGGGGAAACGCGCGATCTCCCGCCGTAGACCGACGTCTCCGGACGGCGGCTGGAGCGTGAATTCGACGGTCCGGAATCGAGGTCCGCCCATCCGCCGGGCGATGCTGCGGGCGTTGTCGTCGAAGGTGCCCATCCGGATCCGGTCCATCCGAATCCGATCAAGATCAACATCGGCGACCGACCGGCGCGCCCCGTCGGGGAACCGCTCGGACTCGGCCAGCAACTCCCCGCATTCGTAGATCATCGTCTGACCGTCCCAGGACAGATCCGTGCTGGACTCACCCTGCCCGGCCGCCGCAAACACGTACGAGGCAAGGCCACGCGCCGACGATGCCCGTACCAACAGACGCCGATCCTCGGCCCGGCCGACGGTGATCGGACTGCCCGAGATGTTGGCCAGCACCGTCGCCCCGACCAGCGCCGCCTCCGAGCTCGGCGGCACCGGGATCCACAGGTCCTCGCAGACCTCGACGTGCAGCACCAGACCCCGTACGTCGGTCGCGGCGAACAGCAGATCAGGACCCACCGGCACCTCGTGGCCCGCCAACCGCATGGTGCCGCGAATCTCAACCCCTGCAGCGAACCAGCGACCGTCGTAGAACTCCCGATAGGTGGGCAGATAGGACTTCGGTGCGACCCCGAGGATCCGGCCGCGGTGGATGATGACGGCCGCGTTGATCACCCCGTTGCCGTAGACCAGCGGGGCACCGACGACCAGCACCGGCAACAGCTCGGCGGATGCCTCGACCACATCACCGATCGCGGCTTGCACACTCTCCAACAGCGTGTCCTGCAGGAAAAGATCATCGATGGCGTAGCCGGTCAGCACCATCTCGCTGAAGACCGCGACCGCGACCGCCTCGTCATGACAGGCACGTGCCTGTTCCAGCACGGCTCGGGCGTTGCTGCGCGGATCGGCGATCGCGATCGGCACCGTGCAGGCGGCGACGCGGGCGTAGCCGTGGGCGTAGGAGCTGTAGAAGTCCACGACGGCGAGTCTAGGGAACGCGCGTCGGCGCGCCGCCTTCGTGTCCGGGGCGCGTCAGTCGGCGCCCTTGTCGTCGTCCTCGGCCAGCGCCTGCAGCCTGCCCAGAGAGGCAGTCCAGTAGGTCTGGTAGCGCGCCACCCAGGAGCCGAATGCGCGCCGGAATCCGTCGCCGTCGATCCGGTAGAGCTGGTGCCGGCCGTGCTTCTCGGCAATCACCAACCCGGCGGCCCGCAGCGCCATCAGATGCTTGGAGATCCCCGACGTCACAAGATCAGGAAACTCCGCGGCCAGTTCGCCGACGGCCAGGCTGCCGCGTTCGGCGAGCAGGTCGAGCATCCGACGCCGGGTCGGATCGGCGAGGACCCGGAAGGGGTCCTGCCTGTTCTCCGATCCGGCGGCGTCATTCACGACCGGTCACGGCTGCCGCCAGATGTTGCAGGACCTGATGCCGATCGATCCCCCGCTCGTACGCGGCCATGGTGGACTGCCAACCCTGCTTGCCGATCCCGGCAAATCCGTCGTGCATCAGCGTCATCCGAGTCCCGGACGAGATCGGCGTGAGCGTGATCACCAACCGACCGGGATGGGCCCAGCCGGCATCCTCCTCGATCCAGGACAGCACCAACTGCCCCTCCGGTACGTACTCGAGCACGACGCCGCTGATCTTGGTGCCGTCCGGCCCGACCATCCGGTAGTCGCCCCCGACCCGGAGGTCGATCTCGATGGTCGGCGCGATCCACTGGCGCAGTTTTTCCTGGCTGGTGAACCACCGCCAGACCTTGCTCGGCGGGGCAGCGATGTCGAGCGTGCTGGTCACCTGCGGCATGATCAACTCCTAATGCATTACTGATTGGTAATTCATTACCGTACGGTAAGGCGTTGAGTTTGGCAACGGCCGGCTGCAGCGGACTTGCTCGCAGTACGACCGAAGGCCGTTGCCCTCTGCCCACGGTCGGACCGCCGGGTCGACGAATGATCACCGCGGCCAGATGTCCCACCCGGGCCCGATCGAGAGACTCGTCGTCATGATCATTTCCGCTCGCCAGCTCAGCATGACCTACGGCACCGGAGGAATTGCCGCCCACGCCCTGGCCGGGGTTGACCTCGACATCGGGCCGGGTTCGCTGGCGATCATGGGACCGTCGGGATCCGGCAAGACCACCCTGTTGCACTGTCTGGCCGGCATCGTCCGGCCGACCGGCGGTGCCGTTTGTTTGCGTGGGCAGGATTTGTCGGCGATGTCGGACCGGCAACGTACTGCGCTGCGACGCAGGGATTTCGGCTTCGTCTTCCAGTCCGGCCAGCTGCTGGCCGAGCTCCCGGCGAACGAGAACGTCGCACTGCCGTTGATGTTGGACGGGATGAAACACCAGCTCGCGATCGGCAGGGCCGACACGTACCTGCGGATGATCGGGCTGGCCGGAATGGAGAATCGCCGCCCCGGCGAACTCTCCGGCGGTCAGGCTCAGCGGGTCGCGATCGCGCGGGCGCTGGTGGCCGAACCGGCGGTGGTGTTCGCCGACGAGCCGACCGGCGCCCTTGATCAACAGACCGGTCAGGAGGTGATGGACGTGCTGGTCGGCTCCACCGCGCGGGTCGGCGCAGCCCTGGTGGTGGTCACCCACGATCCCGGCGTCGCCCGGCATTGCGACCGCACGATCGTCATGCGCGACGGCCGGATCGTCGCCGAACATCACGCGCCCGGCCGGGCCCCGCAGCAACTGCAGGCCGCCCGATGATCGCGCTCCGGTTGTGGTGGCGGCTGCTGCGGCGGCAGGATGCGCAGCGGTTGACGATCACGCTGGCGCTGATCGCCTTCGGTACGGCGACCGGTGCGCTGTTGACGGTGCTGGGCGGTCTGCATGCGTTCACCGAACGCGGCGGTGATCACACCTACGTGATGCTGGCCCAGGTGGCGACGGTGATCCTGGTCATCCCGGTCTTCACCCTCGGCGGCGCGGCGGCCCGGCTGTCGATCTCGCGGCGGGACGAACGGCTGGCCGCACTGCGGCTGGCCGGCGCGACCAGCGGCCAGGTCGGTTTGATCGCGATCATCGATGCGGCTGCGCAGGCGTTGGCCGGGGCGGTGCTCGGAGTGGCCCTGTATCTGATCGCGCTGCCCGGCATCGCCATGATCAACTTCCAGGGCCGTCCGTTCGCCTGGTCCGAGTTGTGGGTCGGCCCGATGATCTTGATCGGCGCGGTCGGGGCGGTGGTGCTGCTGGCCGCGATCTCGGCAACGATCAGTCTCGCCCGGCTCGTGGTCAGCCCGCTCGGAGTTGCCCGGCGCACCTCGCCGGGCCGCGTCACCTGGGTCCGGGTCGCGGTCGGCGCCGCGGTGCTGGCGATCTGGATCCCGTTGATGCAGAGCGTGAACTTCGCCGCCCAGATCACGGTGATCATGGTCGTCTTCGCGGCCTGCTTCGCGGTGCTGAATCTGATCGGCCCGTTCGTGCTGGCCCTGATCGGCAAGCTCAGCGCGCGTCGGGCCGGCTCGGTGCCCAAGCTGCTGGCGGCTCGCCGGTTGATCGACGATCCGAAGAGCGCCTGGCGTACGGTCGCCGGCGTCACGTTGGCGACCTTCGTGGCCGGCGTGCTGAGCATCGCGCCGGCGATCGCCGGTTCGCAGCCGGAGGCCGACCGGGGCCCGTTGCAATACCTGCCGGTGGACCTGATGACCGGAGCCACCGTGACGCTGGTGATCGCGGCGTTGCTGGCCGCGGTCTCCAGCGGCGTCAACCAGGCGGCACGGGTCTACGACCAGCGAGATCAATACCGGATGCTGCACCTGGCCGGCACCGACATCTCCGTGCTGGAGCAGGCCCGCCTGCGAGAGACCTGGCTGCCGTTGATCTCCTCGGTGCTGATCGCGGCGGTGGTGTCGTTGATCATGGTCGCGCCGTTCGGGCTCGCGTTGATCGGGCTGTCGAAGCTCGGCCCGATCATGTTCCTCGGCGGGATCGGCGTGTCGCTGGCGATGGTGATGGGAGCAGTCCGGCTGAGCCAGCCCCTGGTCGGACGAGTGACGCTGGCCGAGCCGGCAGTACGCGCCGACTGAGCCGGGAACGATCCCCGGCCGGGCCGGGCCTGGGTCAGGGCCGGGCCGATAGTGTGGCGGCCACGGCCGGCTGCCGATCCGAACGTCGGCTGGTTGCGACGAAGGAGGTCCGAAGGTGGACTCAGCAGCCCGTCGCCCGGCACCCGGCCTGCCGGTCGAACCGCCGCGCGCTGCGGCCCCGTACCGGATTCATCTGGTCGGCAACGCTCACCTCGATCCGGTCTGGTTGTGGCCCTGGCAGGAGGGGTACGCCGAAGCGCGGGCGACCTTCGCGTCGGCGATCGAACGGATGGACGAGTACGACGACTTCATCTTCAGCTGCGACCAGATGGTGCTGCTGGACTGGGTCAAGGAGTCCGATCCGGTGCTGTTCGAACGGATCCGGGCTCGGGTTGCCGAAGGGCGGTGGGTGAACGTCGGCGGCTGGTGGGTGGAGCCGGACTGCAACGCACCGATGGGCGAATCCTTTGTCCGGCAAGGACTCTACGGTCAACGCTTCCTGCTCGCCGAGTTCGGCGTCGCCGCCACGGTCGGGATGAACGTCGACCCGTTCGGTCACAACGCGATGATCCCGGCGATCCTGCGTGGGCAGGGCATGGACAGCTACACCTTCCTGCGCCCCGGGCCCCATGAGGCAGATCTCTTCGACACCCCGTTCTGGTGGCGGGCTCCCGACGGCTCGCAGGTGTTGGCATCGCGCATCCCCTTCGAATACTGCTCCCCGCCGGGAGACATCAGTTTCCAGACCGAGAAGGCACTGGGCCAACTGGACCGTGGATTCAGCCCGATGATGGTGTTCTACGGCGTCGGCAACCACGGCGGCGGACCGACCAGGGCCAACATCGATTCGATCCATCGCTACCAACGGCTCGGCAGCTTCGGAGAGTTGATCATGAGCTCGCCACGGGACTTCTTCGACGAGGTGACTGCAGCCGGCACCGATGCGCTACCGACCTGGTCGAACGATCTGCAGCACCACGCCGCCGGATGCTACTCGGCGCACTCAGCAATCAAGGCCTGGCAGCGGCGTGCCCAGCACGCCGTGCTGGCCGCCGAGCGGTGGGCGGCGATCGCCGACGTCCTCGGAGCCGGCGCGAACCCGGCCCTGCGCTACCCGACGGATGATCTTGGTCGAGCCTGGAAACAGGTGCTGTTCAACCAGTTCCACGACGTCCTGCCCGGATCCGCGATCGAATCGGCGTACGACGACGCCCGTGATCAACTCGGCGAGGCGGTGTCGATCAGCAAGCGGATCATCGTCCGAGCCCACAACATCATCGCCCGGCAGATCGACATCCCGATGGTCGAGAACACCCAACCGGTGGTGGTGTTCAACCCGCACCCGTGGCCGGTGACCGCGCCGATCGAGATCAACTACGGCGGCCAGCCGAACGGCGCGCACGTCCGAACCGCCGACGACACCATGATCAACTCGCAGCCGGTGCAACAGGTGTCGACCACCGACCATCGCGCCCGCGGTGCACTGGTGTTCCAGGCAGACCTGCCACCGCTGGGATATCGGCTCTATCGGATCCATCCCGGCGCGTACGCTCCGGCGACCGAGCTGGACGTCCAGGTCACCGACGACGGCCAGGTGATCATGAGCAATCCGCTGCTGCAGGTCCGGATCGATCCGCGGACAGGCTGGTTGACGTCGCTGCTGGACCGGCGGACCGGTGCCGAGCTGGCAGGAACGGGCCCACACCTCCAGCTGTGCAGCGATCCGACCGACACCTGGGGCCACCGGGTCGTCTCGTACGCGTGGCCCGGCGACGAGATGCCGGTCGATCGGATCCGGGTGGTCGAGAGCGGTCCGGTACGGGCGTCGGTGCGGGTCGAGCGCAGTTGGGGTCGTTCCACCATGATCGAGACCTTTGTGCTCGGGCGGGACAGCGACGCCCTCGAGGTGCGGTACGCCATCGACTGGCATGAACCGGGTCACCTGTTGAAGGTGAGATTCCCTGTGTCGGTTGAGGATCCGACGGCAACGTACGAGATCCCGTTCGCGACTCTGGAGCGACCGGTGGACGGCGCCGAGGAGCCGGCGCAGTCGTGGGTGGACCTGACCGGTACGACGGGCGCCGGCCGGCGGCGACAGCGAGCCGGCCTGGCGGTGATCAACAACGCCAAGCACGGCTACGACGCCTCGCCCGCGGACTCGCCGGTGTCCGGCACCGATCCCAGCATCGGCATCAGCGCGGTCCGCAGTCCGGTCTTTGCCTGGCATGACCCCAAGGAGCTGGAGGAGGACGGCATCTACACCTATCAGGCACAGGGATTCCAGGAATTCCGCTGCCTGCTGGTGCCGCACGCCGGTGATTGGAGGTCGGCTCAGCCGACCCGCCGAGCCGCCGAACTCGGGTCCGCGCCGCGGGCGATGCTGGAGACGTTCCACGACGGCACGATGCCGTCGGCCCGGTCCTTCGTCGAGGTGATCACCACCGGCGACGACGGACAGGTGCTGGCGACGGCGATCAAGGGTGCCGAGGACGCCACCGACGACGGCCGCTGCGACCTGATCGTGCGACTGTCGGAGACCAACGGACGGCGGGCCGCCGCCGACGTGCTCCTGCCTGTCGTCGGACGGACGATCAGCTGCGAACTGACGCCCTACCAGCTGCGGACGTTCCGCGTCCCGGTCGATCGCCGACGCAGGATCACCGAGGTGAACCTGCTCGAACTGGACGACAAGATCAACAACGCGGAGCAGCCGTTCCGGCAGGGACGCAGGTGAACAGTTCCGGCGCTCCGCGGGAGAATGCTCGGGTGTTGCGTGTTGCCTCGATGAACGTGAACGGGATCCGGGCCGCGGTCCGGCGCGGCTTCGACGTCTGGCTGAAGGACCGCGAGCCCGATGTGGTCGGTCTGCAGGAGATGCGCTGCCCCGTTGATCAGCTGCCCGTGCTGGACGGCTATCACCTCAGCTACCACCCCGGCACGCTGGCCGGACGCAACGGGGTCGCCGTGCTCACCCGCCGGCCGCCGATCGCGGTTCGCGAAGGTTTCGGCAACCGACGATTCGACACCGAGGGCCGGTACCTGGAAGTTGATCTTGAACCGGCCGACGGGCATCCGGGACTGACCGTCGGCTCGCTCTACCTGCCCAAGGGCGATCGGCCGACCGATGGTCCGGCCGCAACGGCCAAGCACCGCAGGAAGTTGAGCTTCATGGCCTCGCTGCGCAACTACCTTCCGCAGGCCCGTCGGCGTGCGCAAGCGGCCGGCCGTGAGTTCGTGATCATGGGCGACTTCAACATCGCGCACACCGCGCTCGACCTGCGCAACTGGCGCGCCAACCAGAAGAACTCCGGCTTCCTGCCCGACGAACGAGAGTGGTTCGGCTCGATCCTGGGACCGCGTACCTTGATCGACGTCGTTCGCTCACTGCACGGCGATCGGACCGGTCCGTACTCCTGGTGGACGTGGCGAGGCAAGGCGTTCGACCAGGACACCGGCTGGCGGATCGACTACCAACTGGCGACTCCGGGACTGGCCCGCACCGCGGTCAGCGGCGGCACCGACCGCGAGCCCGACTACGCATCCCGGATGAGCGATCACTCACCCGTCGTGGTGGACTACCAATTCTCCTGACCTGTCAGCGTCACGAGGCGCTATGACGCGTCCTGACGCTGACAAGTCGGTGAGTTACCAGTCCTCGACGCCGAACAGCTTGCGGCCGAGGTCACCCATCGCGGCGAGTTGAGCCTCGTCGTAGCGGCCCGGCTCGGGCTTGGCGCCCGCGCCCCAGGTCTGGTCCTCCCGTACCCAGCGGACGAAGTAGGCGACCCGAGCGGTGGGGTTGCGGTTGTGCGAAGCGCCATGCGGCATCAGGTGGTGCAGCAACGCGAAGTCACCTGCCTCGCCGGTGATCTCGACGCTCTCCAGGTGCTCGATCTGCTTCCAGTCCTGGTGCAGGTGCCGCCCTCCGCTGCCGGCGGCCCGGCACTCTTCCTCGACGATCTTGTGACCTCCCGGCACGACGTGGATGCCGCCGCCGTTCGGCTCGACGTCGGTCAGGTAGTAACAGCCGCCGACCTGCAACTCCTGCACCGTGAAGGTGAAATCGTCGGCCGTCCTCGGCACCGACGCGTCCAGATGCAGGGTCTGACTCAGCGGCTGATCACGATGGGAGTCGTTGCGGATGGTGATGCCCACCGAACCGTCCATCACCCGCAGGGCCGACGACTGCAGCAACTCGCCGGCAGCCCGATAGAGCTTCTCGTTGGTCATCAGCGGCAGCAGTTCGGGGGTGTCGAAGGTCTGGTCGTCCGGACCGGCCATCGGCTTGATTCGGCCCTCGTACGATCCCCAGTGCGGCGGGAGCTCGAGGTTGCTGGGCATCATCGACAAGATCGACTGCCGGTACGCCTCCGCTTCGGTTCGGCTCAACGCCCCCTTGATGATCACGTAGCCCTGTTCATCGAACTGGGCGAGCTGTTCGGCCGAAAGGACGGTCTGGGACGTCAACGGTGAAGTCATGTTCCAAGACCGTAGTCAGCCCGCTCTCGCGGCGGCAAGGGGTTGCCACACGTCGGCCGGTAATGTCTGGCTCCAGAGCATCGGTGGATGTGCAGCAACCCGACGTGAGGAGAGTGTCCGTGGCCGAAGCCCCCGTCCCGCAGCCGGTACTGGCCGGTCTGACCTCCGCAGCCGTCTTCCTCACCGCCGACATCAATCCCGGCGGGGAAGACGCCGTACGGGACGCGCTGGCCGACTTCAGTGGGCTGACGCGAGCCGTCGGCTTCCGCCGCCCCGGCGATCGTCTCGCGCCGGTGATCGGGATCGGCTCGGACGCCTACGACCGGCTCTTCGCCGGTCCCCGACCGGCCGAGCTGCACCCGTTCGCCGCGATCGAGGGTGATCGACATCGCGCGCCGGCCACCGGCGGCGACCTGCTGATGCATGTCCGCGCGGCCAGCATGGATCTGTGTTTCGAATTCGCCGCCCAGTTCACCGGCGCGCTCGGGTCGGCGATCACGATCACCGACGAGGTGCACGGCTTCCGCTACTTCGAGCAACGTGACCTGCTCGGATTCGTCGACGGCACAGAGAATCCGGACGGCACCGACGCCGAGACGGCGACCTTGATCACCGATCAGGACTCCGACTTCGCCGGCGGCAGCTTCGTGATCGTGCAGAAGTATCTGCACGATCTGGCCGCCTGGGATGCGATCTCGGTCGAGGAGCAGGAACGTGTGATCGGCCGCAGCAAGCTGTCCGACATCGAGATGGCCGACGACGTCAAGCCGCCGACTTCTCATGTGGCGTTGACATCCATCACCGACGAGGACGGCAATGATCTTGACATCGTCCGGGACAACATGCCGTTCGGGTCGATCGCCGAGGGTGAGTTCGGCACCTACTTCATCGGCTACAGCGCATCGCCGGCGGTGATCGAGCGGATGTTGATCAACATGTTCATCGGCGATCCGCCCGGCACCACAGACCGGATTCTCGATTTCTCGACCGCGTTCACCGGCGCCCTGTTCTTCGTCCCGTCCCGGGACTTCCTCGATGATCTCCCCGATCCGCCGGCCGTGATCAACTCCCGTGAGCGCGAGGAAGCTCAAGCGGGCCTGGACTCTGCGGAAAAGATCTTGGTCGGTGAGCCCGGCCCGGCACCACTTGACGACGACGACACATCACTGCGGATCGGATCTCTGAAAGGCGTCTGATGAACAATCTGCATCGCGAACTCGCTCCCATCTCCTCGGCTGCCTGGGAGGACCTGGAGACCGAGACCCGGCGTACGCTCTCACGGCATCTGGCCGGTCGCCGGGTGGTGGACGTCGACGGCCCGGACGGCCTGGAGCTGGCGGCGATCGGCACCGGCCGTCGCGAGTCGTTGCCGGAACCGTCCGCCGGGGTCGTCGCGGCCCGCCGATTGTCGGTGCCGATGATCGAATTGAAGGTGCCGTTCACCGTCGACCGGGAGGAGGTCGACGACGTCGCCCGTGGTGCGCAGGACGCCGACTGGGAGCCGGCCAAGGAGGCTGCCCGGAAGCTGGCCTTCGCCGAGGATCGACTGATCACCGACGGACTGGCGTCGGCCGGCATCAGCGGACTGCGTACCCCGGACACGGCATCGGTCCAGTTGAGCGACGACGTGATGGTGATCAACGACACCGTCGCCCGGGCGGTGAGCAAGCTGCGGCTGGCCGGCGTCGACGGCCCGTGGGCGTTGCTGCTCTCGGCCGACCTCTACACCCTGGTCTCGGAATCGTCCGACCACGGCGTACCGATCATCGATCAGGTGCAACGCGTGCTGGGCAGCGAGGGCAAGATCATCTGGGCGCCGGCGATCACCGGTGCGGTGCTGCTCAGTACCCGCGGCGGCGACTTCTCGCTGCGGCTGGGCCAGGACACCTCGATCGGCTACCACGCCCATGATCACGACACCATCGAGCTGTACTTACAGGAGTCGATCACCTTCCTGAACTTCACCCCGGAGGCGGCAGTAACGCTGCAATGATCTCAATCGCCGGCTCAGCATGGAGGAACTGCACGCGCCGATGCTGATCGATTACGAGGTCGTATCTGCCGTTCGTGGGCTGGCCCTCGGCGGCGCACTGAGCGCAGCCCGTGCCGAGGACGCGCTGACCGACTTCGATGATCTGGCGATCGAACGCTGGACGGCCAAATTCGGGACTCCGGTTGCGCGCCTTCACACTCCGACACAATCTCAGCGCCGACGACGCGGCATACGTCGCGCTGGCCGAATCGCTCGGCTGCCCGTTGATCACCCGGGACGAGCGCCGGAGACGATCCAGAGGCCACGGCGCCGACATTCAGATGCTCTGAGGGACCGGCCGTCGCAGGCCGGATTCAGCCTCGGCGACGTGATGCAGCTGCGGATCGTGACCACCGACATCGCCGCCGTGACCGCGAACTACGACGTGATCACCGAGATCCTGGCCGACGCCGACTGTCGGCCGGCCAGTCTGATGGCCGAGGTCGCCGCGCTGTCCGATCCGGCGATGATGGTGGGGATCGAGGCGCTCGCCGCGCAGTAGCTCGGCTGAGGCGTTGCGCAGTTTTGCTCGAAATCTGACGGAGTCGCGCACAGACCGCCAGTCGATCCCATTAGGCTGGGCCCGCTCCACCGCCCAGTCGAAGAGGTCTGTCCCATGTCCGAAGCACAGCAACTCGCCCTGCTCCCCCAACCGTCATCCGTCGCCACCGCTGACGGGACCTTCATCCTGACCGACGACCTGGCGATCAGCGGTCCGGCCGAATGGGCGCCGATCGTACGACGGCTGATCGGCTCCGGTACGGGGCTGGAGCTGCCGGTTGCCGATGACGGTGCATTGAAGTTGATCAAGGACGAGACGCTGTCCGCAGAGGCGTACAAGCTGTCGGTGACCGCGGACGGCATCCAGATCACCGCTGCCGACGAGCGCGGCGTCAACTGGGCCACCCAGACGTTGCGGCAACTGCTGCCGGTCGACGCCTACGCACCCGCACCGACCGGTACCCAGTTGATCATCGGCGCGGTGGAGATCACCGACGCACCCCGGTTCGCCTGGCGGGGCGTGATGCTGGACACCGGCCGGCACTTCACCCCGTACCAGGACTTGATCAACTTCGTCGACCTGCTGGCGATGCACAAGTACAACACGTTCCACCTGCACCTGACCGAGGACCAGGGCTGGCGGTTCGAGTCGAAGAAGTATCCGCAGCTGACCGAGACCTCCTGCTGGCGCAGGGAGAGCCAGAATCCCCTGTGGGAGAAGGGCGACGGCACCCCGCACGGCGGCTTCTACACTCAAGATCAACTTCGCGCGCTGGTCCGCTACGCCGGACAGCGCGGCATCACCGTGGTGCCGGAGATCGAATTCCCCGGGCACGTACTGTCGGTGCTCGCGGCGTTCCCGCAGTTCGGCAACAACCCGGACTCCGACTACGAACCGGCCACCACCTGGGGCGTCTTCCCCGAGGTGCTGAACATGTCGGATGCGGCACTGCAGTTCGCCTTCGACATCTGGGAAGAAGTGCTCGACATCTTTCCCAGCAAGTACATCCACGTCGGCGGCGACGAGTGCCCTCGCGTCGAATGGCAGCAGAGTGAGGCGGCCCGGCAGCTCGCCGCCGACCGCGGACTGCCCGATGTTGATCATCTGCAACGCTGGTTCACCGAGCAGCTCCGGGACTGGCTGGCCGAACGCGGCCGGCAACTGGTCGGCTGGGACGAGATCAACGACGAGGGCATCCTCGACGGCGCGGTCACGATGGCCTGGCGGGACGAGAAGTACGGCGTTGCCGCGGCCAAGGGCGGACTGCCGGTGGTGATGTCGCCGGTCAGCAAGACCTACTTCGACTACTACCCCGACAGCGGCCGGGACGAGCCGTACAGCATCGGCAACTTGATCACCACCGAGCGGGCCTACAGCCTGGACCCGACCGACGGCATCCCGGCCGAGCTCCATGATCAAGTTCTGGGCACCCAGTGCCAGCTGTGGACCGAGTACATGCCGACCATGCGCCGAGTCCAGTACATGGCCTTCCCGCGGGCTTGCGCCCACAGCGAGGCCGCCTGGTCCGAGCCGGAGAACCGTGACTGGACCGACTTCTCGACCCGGCTGCAGGGACACCTCAAGCGGCTGGACCTGCTCGGTGTCAACTACCGCCCCGAATCCGGGCCGCACCCCTGGCAGCGCGGTGGCACCGGCCTCTGGGAGCGCCCAAACTGACCCTGCGACCAGCACGGCCGGGCGTACCCTCCGGCCCATCGTTGCCTTCCCGCGCACCGTTGTTACTCCCGCGCAAGTACTTACCTGCGCGCGAGCACCGACGGTGCGCGGGAACTGGATCAGCGGTTTCGTAGGTGCGCGGGAATGGGACGTGCGGCGTAGATCGGTTGCGGGCGGCGGGGATTGGGCTAAGCTTCGGCGCGTGACTCGTCGTTGGTATTTCTACTTCGCGTTGGCTCTGGAGGGGCCGGCGTCGCGGTAGCACACGACCTCACACCCTTCCAGAGCCAACGGGACCAGGATTCTCCTGGTCCTTTGCCATGTCAGGCGGGCTCGGAAGACGGTCCGCCGGAGAGGACCACCATGACGGCCACCATCGCCGAGCCGGCAACCGATCGACACGTCCGCCAGTTCGAACCGCTGTCACCGCCATCGCAGTTGCTGGACGAGCTGCCGGCATCCGTCGCGGCGGCGACCGTCGTCGAGCGCGGCCGGGCCGAGATCGCCGACGTGCTGTCCGGAGTTGATCATCGGCTGTTGATCATCGTCGGACCGTGCTCGGTACACGACCCGGCGGCAGCCCTCGACTACGCGCATCGCCTGCGGGGGTTGGCCGATCGGCTGAATGATGATCTTGTCGTGGTGATGCGCAGCTACTTCGAGAAACCTCGTACGACGGTCGGCTGGAAGGGCTTGATCAACGATCCGCACCTGGACGGCAGCCACGACATCGCCGCGGGCTTGAGGATGGCGCGACAGTTCCTGCTCGACGTCGGTGAGCTCGGCCTGCCGACCGCGACCGAGTTGCTGGAGCCGATCACTCCGCAGTACGTCGCCGACCTGATCAGCTGGGCGGCGATCGGCGCGCGTACGACCGAAAGCCAGATCCACCGGCAGCTCGCCTCCGGGTTGTCGATGCCGGTCGGTTTCAAGAACGGCACCGACGGAGACGTCCAACTGGCGGTCGACGGCTGCCTGGCCGCGGCCGCACCGCAGTCCTTCCTCGGCATCGACGGCTCGGGCCGGGCCGCGCTGGTGCGCACCACCGGCAATCCGGACGCCCACGTCGTGCTGCGCGGCGGCCGGTCGGGCCCCAACTACGGTCCCGGCCCGGTGGCTGCGGCGTCGGCGCTGGCCGCCGATGCCGGCATCACCCCTCGATTGGTGGTCGATGCCAGCCACGCCAACTCCGGCAAAGATCATCTTCGCCAGGCCGAGGTCGCTCGGGACCTGGCCGGTCAGATCGCCGACGGTTCACCGGTGATCGCCGGCGTGATGTTGGAGAGCTTCCTGGTCGAGGGCTCACAGGCTCTCGACGTCACCGCCCGGCGGCCGCTCACCTACGGTCAGAGCGTCACCGATGCGTGTTTCTCCTGGGAGACAACCGAGGACCTGCTCACGGATTTGGCGACGGCCAACCGGAAGCGCAACGCCGCGGGCTGACTCGAGAATTCTGCGACCTGATACGTCCCGACGGACGTCGAGTCGCATCTGGTAAGCAGTTCTCATGCACGCACAGTCGCCGGCAGCCCGAAGTCTCGATCATCCGTTGGTGGAACGCATGCGCGCGTTCGGCACCACCATCTTCGCCGAGATGTCGGCGCTCGCGGTGGAGACCGGATCGATCAATCTGGGACAGGGATTCCCCGACACCGACGGTCCGGTCGAGGTCCTTGACGCCGCCGTCCGGGCCATCCGGGAGGGACACAACCAGTACCCGCCGGGCCGCGGTGTCCCGGACTTGCGGCAGGCCATCGCAGATCATCAGCGGGCCTACTACGACCTGGACTACGACCCGGATCGCGAGGTGCTGGTGACCGCCGGCGCCACCGAGGCGATCACCGCTGCCATCCTGGCGTTGTGCGAACCGGGCGACGAGGTGATCGCGTTCGAGCCGACCTACGACTCGTACGCGGCGTCCATCGCAATGGCCCACGCCGTGCTCAAACCGGTCCGGCTGGACGGGCCGGATTTCGATCTTGATCTTGATCGGCTGCGGGCCGCGGTGACCGACAGGACCAGGATCTTGTTGATCAACAGTCCGCACAATCCCACCGGCCGCGTGCTCACCGAGACCGAGCTGTCCGGGATCGCGGAGCTGGCGATCGAGCGGGACCTGATCGTGATCACCGACGAGGTGTACGAGCATCTCGCCTTCGAAGGCGTGCATCGGCCGCTCGCCACCTTCGACGGGATGCGGGAGCGTACGGTCCAGATTTCCTCAGCAGGCAAGACACTCTCGGTCACCGGTTGGAAGATCGGCTGGGTCTGTTCGACGCCGGAGTTGATCACCGCGGTGACCACGACCAAGCAGTTCCTCACCTACGTCAGTGGCGGCCCGTTCCAGTACGCGGTGGCCGAGGCGCTGCGGCTGCCGCCGGAGCGGATCGCCGAGGTGACCGAACGGCTGCGTAGCGGTCGTGATCAACTTCGCGAGGGACTGACCGCGGCCGGATTGACGCCGTTTCGCTGCCAGGGCAGCTATTTCCTCACCGTGGACGTGGCCGAGCTCGGCTACGCCGACGGCGTCGACTTCTGCCGCGACCTGCCGAAGAAGGCCGGCGTGGTCGCCGTACCGAGCCGGGTCTTCTACCTCGATCCCGGCCCGGCGATGACCTACGTACGCTTCGCCTTCTGCAAACGTCCAGAACTGCTGGCCGAGGCAAGCAATCGACTGGCGGCGCTGGCCTGACGCGATGAGCTACGACCTGGCGATCTGGGAGGGCGGGCGGCCGGAGACCGACGCCGAGGCAACTCGTGTCTACGAACAACTGGCCGAGCGGATGTACGACGGCGATCCGCCGTCTGAGCGGATCCGCGGCTACGTCGAGGCGCTGCTGCAACGCTGGCCCGAGGACCAGGAAAGCGAAGACGTTCCCTGGTCGGACGGGCCACTGATCGGCAACGCGTCCGGCGGCTGGATCTACTTCGGCATTCGGCCGGCACGGGCAGACGAGGTGGCCACGTACGCGGCCGAGCTCGCCCAGCAGCACGGTCTGGTCTGCTACGACCCACAGGAGGCGGCGCTGCGGCCGCCGAGCTGGGCGCTCGACGCCGACGAGAGCGACGGCCCGCCGCACTCGTCTCGCGGCTGGTTGAACTGGCTGCGGAACACCCTGTTCGGCCGCTGACTCGGACCGCAGAAGTTCGTCGTGATGCTTGACGACAGCGGCCATCAGTTGCAGTATGAACAACGCAGTTGCACTTCACGCAACTCTTTCCCCGCTCAAGGATGCGCGATGCTTCTTACTCCCCAGCAGGTTGTCGAGCTCACTCCGACGTGGGCAGGTGACCGATCCTCCGACGGCCGGCCGCTGGTGCCGGACGCTCACCTGAACGCACTGGCCGATGCGACGGCCGAGCACGCCTGGTCCGTCCTGGACCGCAACGGCTACCCGCAGCAGTACGTCGGCGGCTGGACACAATCCAAGCCTGGAAGGGCTTTCGTCGGACGCGCGGTCACCTGCGCCTTCGTGCCGTACCGGCCAGATCACAACCAGGCAGTCGTCGAGGACGGGCGCAAACACGGCTTCACCGTCGGCGAGCGCCAGAACACCTGGGTGATCGAATCCCTGTCCAGCGGCGACTGTCTGGTCGTCGACATCTTCTCCAAGGTCTTCAACGGCACCGTGGTCGGCGACAATCTCGGCACCGCGGTCGCCTCCAGGACCGGCGTCGGCGCCGTCATCGACGGCGGCGTCCGCGACCTCACCGGGCTGCGCGAACTGGAGGCCAACTTCTACTTCCGCGACACCGATCCGTCACCCATCCGGCAGGTCGTGCTGAGCTCGATGAACGGCGCGGTGATGATCGGCGGCACCACCGTGCTGCCCGGCGACGTCGTGCTCGGCACCGAACTCGGCGTCACCTTCATCCCGCCGCAGCTGGCCGCTCAGGTCGCCGACGAGAGTCGGCGGACCAGCCATCGCGACACGTTCGGCAAGCAGCGCCTGGCCGAACGCGTCTACACCACCACCGAGATCGACGTCGGCACCTGGGCCGATCACATCGAGGCCGACTACCAGCAATGGTCGGTCGACCACCCGATCCGCTGACGCGTCGGTCAAGCGCCGGCTGGACGACTTTCAAGATCAACGAAGGAATCAGATCGATGAAGATCGCAGAAATCCTGCCCGGCGATCAGCCGGGCAGCCCGCTGTGGCATCTGATGTTGCAAGCCGGCGTCACCGACGCCGTAGGAACGCTTCCGCCGGTCAGCAAGATCAACACCGGGGAGGGTGATGCGCCGTGGGACTACCTGCCGCTCCAGCGGCTGAAGGATGCGTACAACAGGTTCGGCTTCGAACTCGGCGTGATCGAGTGGCGCCCGCCGTTGAACCGTGCCAAACGCGGCCTGCCCGGCCGTGACGACGAGATCGACGCCGTGTGCGCCCTGCTGAGAAGCATGGGCCGTCTGGGCATTCCGGTCTGGTGCTACGAGTGGATGACGGACCGGAACTGGGTCCGCACCAGCACCTCCACGCAGGCCCGCGGCGGGTCGCTGGTGACCGGTTTCGATCGCGATGTCTTCGAGGCCGGGCCGCCGAGCGCGGATCCGATCTCGGAAGATCAACTCTGGGACAACCTCGAGTACTTCCTTCGTCGAGTGGTCCCGGTTGCCGAAGACGCCGGCGTACGTCTGGCCATGCATCCCGACGATCCGCCGGTCTCGCCCCTGGGCGGAATCGGCCGCATCATGTCGAGCCTCGACGGGTATCGGCGGCTCCTGCAGACGGTGCCGAGCCCGATGAACGGCATCACCTTCTGCCAAGGCAACTTCCGGCTGATGACCGACGATCTTCCCGCTGCGATCCGCGAACTCGGAGCCGACGGCAAGATCTTCTTCATCCATTTCCGCGATGTCGAAGGAAACACCGATCACTTCACCGAGACCTGGCACGACGCCGGCCCGACCGACATGTACGCCTGCATCAAGGCGTACCGGGACATCGGCTTCGACGGGCTGATGCGCTGTGATCATGTTCCGAACATGTACGGCGAGCCGACCACGAACGTCGGCTACGGCACGCTCGGTCGCCTGTACGCAGTCGGATACATGCGCGGGCTGATCGAAGCCGCGACCCGGGATCGCGTCCCGCAGCCGGCCGCAGTCTGACGCAACCGCGCGAATCCCCTACTCCACAAGTCGAATCCCACTCAAGATGGCCAGCGCGCCGACAGGATGATCATGACCACGGACACCACAACCCCCACCGAGCAGAACGTCAACACGGCGTCCCGGCCCAGCCAGCTGCGGATCACCGACATGAAGATCACCAACCTGGTCGGTGTGCCGTTCCGATCGTCGATCATCCGGCTGGAGACCAACCAGGGCATCGTCGGCTACGGCGAGGTCCGCGACGGCGCCAGTGCGAGCTACGCACTGCTGCTGAAGAGCCGCCTGATCGGCGAGAACCCGTGCAATCTGGACAAGATCTTCCGCAAGATCAGACAGTTCGGCTTCCACGGCCGGCAAGGCGGCGGCGTCTGCGGGATCGAGATGGCGCTGATGGACCTGGCCGGCAAGGCGTACGGAGTGCCGGCCTACGCACTGGTCGGCGGCAAGTTCCGGGATCGGGTCCGCTGCTACGCCGACACCCCGACCGAGCTCGATCCGCAGACCATGGGCGCTCGGCTGCTGGAACGGCGCAGCCGCGGTTTCACCATGCTGAAGATGGATGTCGGCATCAACCTGCTCCGCAACACACCCGGCACCCTGATCGCCCCGGACGGTGCCTTCGAAGATGACGACCTGATGCATCCGTTCACCGGCATCCAGGTCACTCAGAAGGGCGTCGAACAACTGGCCGCCTTCGTCGAGGAAGTGCGCTCGATCGTCGGCTACGACATCGCCCTGGCAGCTGATCATTTCGGCCACATCGCCCTCGACTCCTGCATCCGGATCGGCCGCGCGCTCGAGCCGTACACGCTGGCCTGGATCGAGGATTTGATTCCGTGGCAGTTCACCGATCAGTGGCGGCAACTGACCGAGGCGGTCGCGGTGCCGACCTGCACCGGCGAGGACATCTACCTGGCCGAGAATTTCGAGCCCCTGCTGGCCGCCGAGGCGATCCGCATCGTCCATCCCGATCCGGCGACGTCGGGCGGCATCGCCGAGACCAAGCGGCTGGGCAACCGGGCCGAGGAGAAGGGCATCGCGATGGCCCTGCATCTGGCCGCCTCGCCGGTGGCAACCATGGCCAGCGTGCATCTGGCCGCGGCAACCCACAACTTCCTTGCCCTGGAACACCATGCCGCGGATGTGCCGTTCTGGAATGATCTTGTCACCGGGCTGCCGAATCCAATCATCCACGACGGCCACATTGACGTACCGGACAAGCCAGGACTCGGCTTCGACGACGTCAACGAGGAGTTGTTTGCCGAGCATCTGGATCCTCGCGCGCCGCTGCTCTTCGCCGACACCGCCGAATGGGACAACGAGCACGCCCATGATCGCCTGTGGAGCTGATCGCTGTTCGGAAGTCATCAGCCTTGCTCAACCTCTCTTGATCAACTTCAGCTTCCCGGAGTCGCGATGAAGATCATGATCACCGGGGCGCAGGGGCGGCTCGGCCGTGTGGTCACCCGTACGGCCGCCGACCTCGGACACCAGGTGCTGGCCTGCGATCGGGTTGCCCCGGACGGCGTCGTCGATCTCGGCGGCCCGGTCGAGACCGTACGGCTCGATGTCGCCGACTTCGATGCGGTACGGGACGCGATCAGCGGGATCGATGCCGTCGTGCACTGCGCGGCGATAACCCAACCGCTCGATCACCCCTGGCACCAGGTGCACAGCCAGAACGTCATCGGCTCCTACAACGTGCTGCTGGCCGCTGCCCTCGAGGGCGTCGAACGGGTGACCGCGATGTCGAGCGTGAACGCCGTCGGCGGTGTCTTCAGCCGCAGTCCGCGATTCGACTACTTCCCTGTGGACACAGCACATCCGAGCTACGCCGAGGACCCGTACAGCCTGTCGAAGCTGATCCTCGAGGAGCAGGCTCGGTCCGTCGCCCGGCGATTCCCGCAAACCGCGATCGCCTGCCTGCGGCTACATGCCTTGCAGGACAGGGAACCCCGGCTCGCGGCCGTCCGGAGCCGACCCGATCGAGCCGCCGCGGACCTGTGGGGCTACACACCGATCGAGGATGCCGCTCGGCTGTGTCTGACAGTGATCGACTCCGACCTGAGCGGAGCCGAGGTGTTCTACGCCGTTGCCCGGCAAACGGCCAGCGAGGTGCCGAGCGAGGAACTGCATCGGCGCTACTTTCCGCAGGTGCCGTTGCGGCGTCCACTCCGAGGGCATGATTCCTTCTACGACTCGTCAGTGGCCGCCGAACGATTCGGCTGGGACGCTTGACCCGATCGCGACCAGAGGATGGACCCATGTCCGACAGGAAGCTCCCCGACGAGGCGACGGACGGCTCGGCCAGCAAGCAGACCTCCTCCCTGAAGCGTGGACTGGCCGCCCTCGAACTGGTCGCCCAGGCCGGCGAACGCGGCGTCACCGTCACCGAGGTCGCAGCACAGCTGGGTCTGGACAAGTCATCCGGATCACGGATCCTGGCTACCCTGCGGGAGGCGGGTTACGTCCGCCAGGATCTCGATCGCCGCTATCTGTCGACCCCGCAGCTGGCCAAGCTCGCCCACCGACGTCCCGGTGTCCAGGACGTTGCGGCGTTGGCGCGTGATCGTCTGGAACTGCTGCACGCAATCCACGACGAGGCCATCCACCTGGCCGTGGTGAACGGCGGCGAGATGCTGTTCCTGGACTACCTGCAGACCACCAAGGCGGTCCGCACCGAGATCCCGATGGTGCCTCGGCCGATTCATGAGGTGGCGGTCGGGATCGCGGTGCTGGCCGCAGTTGATCATGACGAACGAGCCCAGCTGATGCGCGAGTCGATGGCGGTCGAGGACGTCCGGCTGAGCCGTAGCGAACGGGTCGAACTGTCCGCCCAGATCGAACGGGCTCAGGAACTCGGCTGGGCGACCATCGAACACGGCGACGACATCACCCGGGTCGCGGTAGCTCTGGTCGATGCGGACGCCCGGCCGATCGGTGCCATCTGCATGTCCGGTCCGAGCTACCGGATCGATCCGGTGCTGGACTCGATCGCGGCCGACACCATCGCCGCCGCCGCGGACATCAGCGCCCTGCTCCCCCGCTGAGCGCCAACCGTTCGCGAACACAACCACCCGCGCAAACCGGCGAATCGCCCCCTCCTGGCGGGCAAATCCCGCCATCAGCGGGCGATATTGTTCGCGAGGTCTCAGTGCCCGGTCAGTCCCAGCGCCGCCAGCACGTCGATCAGAGTTTCCGGTCCGCCGACGTTGCCCGGCACCACCACGTAGCGGATCGATCGGCCGCTGCGGCTCTCCAGCTGCCACACCGAGACACCGGTGAGCACCTGGCCGAGCACCATCGCCGAACGCGCACCAAGACCGGTCCTCGCCACCTCCGCCGAGGTGATGCCACCCTTGGCGATCACCACGTCGGCCCGGTCCCCGAGTTGATCAACGGCGGTGGTCAGCGCCGTCATCACCTTCTCGCCATGATCAAGAGTGGAGTCGGTGGAGCGCCGGATCCGATCACTCGCGATGATCGCCAGCTGCCGGCGATCCAGTTGCCTGGAAGCGATCTCGGCCACCGCACGCCCTGCCACCTCGGGCTGCTGCAACGCTCGATCGGTGTCGACCACGGCCGGATCGCCCCAGACCTTGATCACTTCGCCGAGCTGGGCGGTGGCTCCGGCGGTGTGCGATCCGCAGACCAAAAGGGTCGGCGCCGGCTCGCTGATCAAGGGCCGATCGAGCAGTCCGGTGCTGGTGACGCCGGCCAGCGCCGCGGCCAGCGGTGCGGCGGATCTGATCACCACGGTCCGCCCTTGTGCCTCGGCGTCGTCGATCGCCCGGGCGATCGCCTCGATGTCGTCTTGATCAACAACATCCGGCAGGATCACCGAGCCCGGCTCGGAGTTGATCATGATCTTGGTCAGCTCACCGGTTCGTACTGCGGCCAGGTCGACCGGGACCGGCGTCCTGGTCGACTTCTCCCGTACGTAGTCGGCCAGATTCCCTGTGGAGAAACCGAAAACAGGATCCTGCGCATACTCGGTCTGACCCGCCGGCACCTCCTGATCACCGATCCGTACGTAGTGCACGCCGTCGCGGGTGGTCCGGCCGCCGGCCGGAAACGCCGGCACGAAGATCATCACCGCGTCGTCGTGAAGGAACTGCTCGGTCTCGGCAAACACGTGTCCGCGCAACGTCGAGTCGCCGCGCAGCACGAACCGCACCGAGTCGTCGAGTCGGCGCGCAGCTTCCTCACCGTCGTGGCGTATCCGCCGTACCAACCCAATCGCGGCGTCCTCGTGCAGGGCACGGCTGTTGGTCTGTACGTACACGCTGTCGGCTTCGGTCAATGCCGCCGTCAACAGGTCGGCATCGCTGTCCAGCAACACCTTGACGCCGGTCGCCGACTGCGTGCCCGTCGGGTCATCATCCAGAACGATCGTCTTCACCGGCCCACCCAACCACGAAGCGATCGGCCGAGCCAGAACACCCGGATCAACTCCACGCGTCGCTGATCCTCCAGCACGCGATAGATCACCATTCCGGCGCCGCGGCCGAAGCTCATCGCGCGCATGTTCGAGTCGGGGCGCCCACTCCGGTATGGGACTCCATTCCAGGGTGCGACCTCAAGGTCCGCGATCACCTCTGCATACGCAAGCTGCGCCTCGCGGTTGAAGACAGCCAACGCGTCCAGGACTTGGTCGTCTGCCCCCGACGTGATACATCAAAGCCTAGCTATATTCCGAGCCGTCGACGCGTCTCTTCCCACGGTTCTGTCGGAACGTGTTCGCCGGCATTCAGCTTGCGCGCCGTCTCGAGCATTCGGCGATGCGACTGCGGGTCCAGCGACGACACCGCAACCGGATACCACCGCTGAACGAAGTCGTTGACGCCGTTCAGGTCGTACGACGCGGTCGCTTCGCTCATCACCTGATGAAACTCGGCATCGAACTCGTCCAGGTCTTCCGGCAGCAGACATGCGCGTATTCCAGCCGGAGTCTTGTCCGGCCAAGTCGGCCGCGGGTCGTGCGACTGCGCTGACATGGCGCCATCGTAGGCCCCAGGTCAGACAAGACTTTCGTGGATCTGGACGGGTTTTGCCGCCACAGCTCAGCGCAGATCCTCGATCTCGTGTACGAGGCCGGCCGGGCTCGGCTGACCGGCGACCGGTTCGGCTGCCCACTCCAGGGCGTCGAACGGGCACTCCTCGACGCAGATCCCGCAGAACATGCACAGCGACCAGTCGATGGCGAAGCGATCGAGCACGTTCGTCGTCCGCTCCCGCGCCCCCGGCGGCAGATCCGCAATCGGCTCGGTGTGGGAGTCGATGCTGATGCACCAACTGGGACACTCGCGAGCACAGATCATGCAGGAGGTGCAGTTCTCCTCGATCAGCTTGATCGCGCCATGATCAACATCGTTGGTCGACGCCGGCAGATCACTCATCGCCCACTCCCGGGGATCCGCCCCAAGGGTCCCGAGCCCGTCGAAGGACCGGACCTCGCCCACCCGAACCCGTTCTCCTGCGACGAACCCGCCCACCCACCGCGGACTCGGCCACCTCGGCCGGATCGGGCTCAGCCGCGGACGGATCGCGATCGCCCCAGACCTCCGGTTCCGGTACCCCGGGCGGCACCATCCGCCGCCGACTCGGCGCACCACCGGGCTCCTTGGCGCCCGGCCAGTCGACCCCCGAGCGAGCGGCGAGTACGGCGTCCTTGCGCAGCGGTGCGCCGACGAAGTCGTCGGCCAGCAGCAGTCGCCTCGGGTCGCCGCCGGTGAACGTGATCGCGAACAGCTCGGCCGACTCGCGCTCGTGCCAGCCCGCACCGGCGAAGATGTCGGCGATGCTGTCCAGGCGCGGATCCTCGCGGGGGACGGACGTACGGAGTCGGATCGCCCGCGGCCCGGCCTCGCCCCGATCGACCAACCGCAAGACCACCTCAAAGGTGTTGGCGCGGCCGATCTGGTCAACCGCACCGAGCCAGTCGAAGAAGCAGTAGCCGTCCTGCTTCGCCGCGGCCACCGCCGTACGCCAGTCGGTCGGGTCGATCTTTCGGAGCTCGTCGTCAAGAGGGTTGGGTGCGGCCTGTTGCGTTCCCGATTCATCGACAACCTCAGGCCCATCGGCGTGGGTTCTCGCCCGTTCGGTGAAGTCAGACATCGGCGCGCTCGGTGAGCTCGGCGACGGTCCGGTTCAAGGCGTCCGGTGGCGGCGGGCAGCCCGGGACGTAGGCGTCGACTGGGGTGAGTTGGTCGATGCCTTTGGTCACCGCGTACGAGTCCCAGTACGGGCCACCGGCCGAGGCGCAGGCCCCGAAGGAGACGACCTTGGCCTCGGGCACCGCACGGCGTACCCGGTCGATGATGGCCAGCACTGGATCGGTCAGCCGGTCGGTGACCGTGCCGGAAACAACCACCACGACACGAGAATGTGGCGGCACTTCCTCCGGCGTCAGATCGACCGCGGTCCGAGCGCCGGCGGCCGCCTCGAATTCGAGGGTGCAGCAGGCCAGCCCGATGTCGACCACGTAGGTCGACCCGTCGCCGTACCAGTCCCAGAACTGCATCCCCGCCACCCCTCAGACCCTACCGACGAGCCCGGGCAAGACGTGACCACTCTCACGGGACCTCGGGTTGATGTTCAAGTTTGATTGAGGTTTAGGCTGGGCGATGACCGCTCTCCGGACGACGGTGCTCGGCGCGGTAGGCGGCCCTTACTATGGATCGGGTTGCCCGACAACCCTCCAGCACAGCACGAGCGCCACCAGGAAGGCTCCCTTGTCCTCAGCAACTTCCGACCGCGAGGTCAACGGCAACCAGGTGTTGACCCTGGACCGCGTCGTTATTCGCTTCGCCGGCGACTCAGGCGACGGCATGCAGCTCACCGGCGACCGCTTCACCGCTGAGACCGCGATCTTCGGCAACGACATCTCGACCCTGCCGAACTTCCCGGCCGAGATCCGGGCTCCTGCCGGGACCATTCCGGGTGTCTCCAGCTTCCAGCTGCACTTCGCCAACTACGACATCGTCACCCCCGGCGATCGACCGGACGTGCTGGTCGCGATGAACCCGGCCGCGTTGAAGGCCAACGTCGGTGATCTTGTCCGTGGCGGCGTGATCATCGCCGACACCGCGGACTTTACCAAGCGCAACCTGGCCAAGGTGGGCTATGCATCCAATCCGCTGGAGGACGACTCGCTGGCCGACTACCAGGTGCACGCCTTCGATCTGACCGGGATGACCACCGAGGCGGTCAAGGAGTTCGGCCTCACGCGCAAGGACGCCGGTCGCAGCAAGAACATGTTCGCTCTCGGTCTGCTCTCCTGGCTGTATCACCGGCCCACTGAGGGCACGGTTTCCTTCCTGGAAAGCAAATTCGCCACCAAACCGGATATCCGCGACGCCAACATCAAGGCGTTCCAGACCGGGTACGCGTTCGGCGAGACCACCGAGGTGTTCGCCTACAGCTACGAGGTCGCGCCGGCTCCGATGCCGAAGGGCACCTACCGGCAGGTCTCCGGCAACCTGGCCCTGGCGTACGGGTTGATCGCCGGTGCCCACAAGGCGGGCTTGCCGCTGTTCCTCGGCGCCTACCCGATCACACCGGCCTCCGATGTGCTGCACGAGTTGAGCAAGCACAAGCGTTTCGGCGTGACCACGTTCCAGGCCGAGGACGAGATCGCCGGCGTCGGCGCCGCGTTGGGTGCCAGCTTCGCCGGGCATCTGGGTGTCACCACCAGCTCCGGTCCGGGCATTGCGCTGAAGATGGAGACCATCGGTCTGGCCGTGATGACCGAGTTGCCGTTGATCGTCTGCGACATCCAACGCGCCGGACCGTCCACCGGTATGCCGACCAAGACCGAGCAGGCCGACCTGCTGCAGGTGCTGTTCGGCCGCAACGGCGAGGCGCCGGTGCCGGTGCTGGCCGCACAGTCCCCCTCGGACTGCTTCGACATCGCGGTGGAGGCGGCCCGGATCGCGGTCAAGTACCGGACCCCGGTGATCGTCCTGTCCGACGGCTACCTGGCCAACGGCGCCGAACCGTGGCAGGTCCCTGACCTGTCGGCGATCGAGCCGATCGATCCGGATTTCGCCACCGGCCCGAATGTGACCAAGGACGGTCAGGAGATCTTCCACCCCTACCATCGCGATCCGCAGACGCTGGCGCGGCCGTGGGCGATCCCCGGGACCGCCGGACTGGAGCATCGGATCGGCGGCATCGAGAAGTCCAAGGAGACCGGCAACATCTCCTACGACCCGGCCAACCACGACGAGATGGTGCGGATCCGCCAGGCCAAGATCGACGGCATCGTGCAGGACATCCCCGACATCGAGGTGGACGACCCGAGCGGTGACGCCGACGTGCTGGTGCTGGGCTGGGGTTCGACCTTCGGCCCGATCACTGCCGCGGTACGCCGGGTCCGCGCGACCGGCCGGCAGATCGCACAGGCACATCTGCGGCATCTCAACCCGTTCCCGGCCAACCTCGGCCAGGTGCTGAAGAGCTACCGACGAGTGATCGTGCCGGAGATGAATCTCGGCCAGTTGGCGCTGCTGCTGCGCGGCACCTACCTGGTCGACGTGCATTCCTATTCTCGAGTACGTGGGTTGCCGATTTCCCTGTCGGAGTTGGCCATTGACCTGCAGACCGAGATCGACGAACTGGCCCAGAGCCAGTCACCCGATCGAAGCAATACATCCGTGGGAGCGAACGCGTGAGCGTCGAGATCAAGACCACCACCAACGGTCACCGCAATGGTGATCATGGACCGTCCGGCCTGGCCGGGGTGCCACTGGCGCTGGAACCGCTGAACCGCAAGGACTTCACCAGTGATCAAGAAGTCCGCTGGTGCCCGGGCTGCGGCGACTATGCGGTGTTGTCGGCGTTCCAGGGTTTCATGCCCGAGGCCGGCATCAAACGCGAGAACACCGTGATCATCTCCGGCATCGGATGTTCCTCGCGATTCCCTTACTACGTTGACTCGTACGGGATGCACTCGATCCACGGTCGGGCGCCGGCCATCGCCACCGGCGTGGCCACCGCTCGTCCCGATCTTGGTGTCTGGGTGGTGACCGGTGACGGCGACGCGCTGTCGATCGGTGGCAACCACCTGATCCACGCGCTGCGCCGCAACGTGAACTTCACCATCCTGTTGTTCAACAACCGGATCTACGGTCTGACCAAGGGCCAGTACTCGCCGACCTCGGAGTTGGGCAAGATCACCAAGTCGACGCCGATGGGGTCGCTGGACAACCCGTTCAACCCGTTGTCGCTGGCGCTCGGTGCGGAGGCGACCTTCGTCGCGCGGACCATCGATTCGGACCGCAAGCATCTGACCGCGATGCTGAAGGCTGCCGCCGATCATCGTGGGGCGTCGTTCATCGAGATCTACCAGAATTGCCCGATCTTCAACGACGACGCGTTTTCGGCGGTGAAGGAGAAGGACAGCAAGGCCGAGGCGATCATCCCGCTGACTCACGGCGAGCCGATCCTGTTCGGCGTCGACAACCGGCTGGGTGTTGTCCGTGATCGGCAGACCGGCGAGGTCATGGTCGCGGAGGTGGCCGAAGTGGGTCTGGAGAACGTGCTGGTGCACGACGAGCACAACCCCGATCCGACCTACGCGTTCGCACTGTCCCGACTGACCACGCCGGGGGTGCTGGAGCGGGCACCGATCGGCATCTTCCGCAGCGTCGGCGCGCCGGTGTACGACGATCTCGCCCGGGACCAGGTGGCCGAGGCGCAGCAGAAGCCGCACGACAGCGACGCGCTGCAGCAATTGATCAGCGGCAAGGACACCTGGACCGTCGCTTGATCAAGATCATCAACACCGGCCGGCACGGAGGGTCCTGAGCTTGTCGAAGGACCAAACTCAACGCGGGATCCTTTACGGGCTTGGCGCCTACGGCATCTGGGGCCTGGTGCCGTTGTTCTGGAACCTGGTCAAGAGCGCCTCCGCGCTGGAGATCCTGGCGATGCGGATGGTCTGGTCGCTGGTGTTCGCGATCGTGCTGGCGCTGATCGTGTTGCCGCGCGGCTGGTTCCGCAAGGTCGCAACCCGACGCAACCTGTTCATGTTGGCGGCAGCGGCCGTCCTGGTGTCGGTCAACTGGGGTGTCTACATCTGGGCGACCACCCACGGCCACGTGACCGAGACGGCACTGGGCTATTACATCAACCCGATCTTCTCGATCTTGGTCGGCGTCTTCGTTCTGCATGAACGGCTGCGTCGCTGGCAGTGGCTCGCGGTTGGCATCGCCGCCGCAGCCGTGGTCGTGCTCACCGTGGAATACGGTCAGCTGCCCTGGATCGCACTCACCCTGGCGGTCAGCTTCGGCACCTACGGACTGCTGAAGAACCTTGTCCACAAGGGCGCGGTCGAGACGCTGGTGATCGAGTCCGGCTTCATGTTCCTGCCGGCGACGGCGTACTTGGTCTTCCTGCAGGTCACCGGTGGGCTGACCTTCGGCCACCAGGGCTGGGTGCACAGCCTGCTGCTGGCCGCCGGTGGGCTGGTCACCCTGATCCCGCTGCTGCTCTTTGCCGCCGCAGCGACCCGGATCCCGTTGAGCACCATCGGCCTGTTGCAATACATCACCCCGACAACGCAGTTCCTGCTCGGCGTGCTCTACTTCGGCGAGCAGATGCCGCCCGGTCGTTGGATCGGCTTCGGCCTGGTCTGGATCGCCCTGATGATCTTGACCGTCGGCACGTTGATCACCGTACGCCAACGGCGCCGTAACACGGCCCAGGTGACCCGAGCCGCCGAGCAGATCACCGAGCCGAGCTGATCACCGCCTACGGTCCCGCACCCGAACTTTTCCGCTCCTGTTGGATTCTGACCCCACCCACGGCTCGCAGTCGATCCGGGCGAGGGACTGACGCTACCTCCTGATTTCTTTCAGCAGGGTACGGATCCTCGCGGTCTCCCGGAAGATGCAGGCCTCGTCGCCCTCATCGACGCCGATGCCCAATGAGGACAGCGAAATCATCAGCGTGTGCAGATCGAGACGACGTCGGAAGTCCGGCGTGGTCAGGGCGCCGTAGCCGGTCAGCACGGGCGCCAGATCCAGACCTGCTCCGCCGACACCTGATCCCCTGACGCGAAGCACTGCGAGGTCGTGCAGCGGGGCGGCCGGATGGGTGTCGCCGAAGTCGATCACTCCGGAGATCGAGCCGTCCGGATCCAAGAAGATGTGCCGCGGTCCGAGGTCGCCGTGACACATGGCGGCGTGCCCATCTGATGAGTGATCGACGTACCCCTCCAGCGCGGTGATCATGGCTGCGAACTCGTCGGAACCAAACCCGGCGGAGAGCACCGCCGCCCGTTCGTCGCGCCGATTTCCTATCTCCGTTCGGAATCCGTCCCGCCAGTCGGCGTCGGCCCGGAGACTGTTGAGTCGTGCGATCAAGGATCCGAGTTCGCTGAGAGAACGCCGACGCTGCTCCCGGGTGAGGGTGCCGTATGTCTCGATCAGGGCGCGGCCGGGTACGCCGCGCTGCACCATCACCGGATAGTCCGTGGCGTCGATCCTGACCTGGTCCAGCAGCAGGATCTCCGGTCCGGGCACGCCGACGCTGCGGGCACGCTCGATCATGCGGGCTTCACACTTGGCGCTCTCCAGCCCACCGCCGAAGCGCCTGATCCGGACGAACACCCGCTGTCCCGACCGGGTCCGTACCCGGTAGACCTCGTTGTCGTAGCCCTCGACGATGCGGGCGACTTGATCAAGATCATCACCGGTGGCTCGGCGAACCAACGATCTCAACACGTCCGGCGAGGTGGACACCGCCGCGTGCCGCTCCCGCACAGAGCTGTTCGGCCAGTCCGACATGCGGGCCATTGCAACAGACCCTGCGCCGCAATCCAACGGAATAACCTCCCTGAGCCACGCCAGGGTCATCAGAATCGCCAACGGGCAACAAAATCCTCCTGCGCCGGAGTCTCCACCGCAGCCGGACAATAAGTCGTTCGAACCCATCCGACAGCTCCTGCCGGATCGAGTCCGGTCAGCACTGCGGCAACGGCCAGGGCGGTGCCGGTGCGGCCGTGCCCACCGACGCACCCGAGTTCCACCCGCAGACCGGCGCGGGCACGTTTGATCAAGGACTCCAGCGCCGATCGGACCTGCTCGTTGTCGTCCGGCACATCGAAGTCCGGCCAAGCGAGATGATCATGGTGCCAAGGCGGCTGCCAGCGCTGATCGAGATAGAGGCCGAAGTCCGGTGGCAGTTCCCGGTCGTAGGGATGGCCGGGGTCGTAGGAGACCGCGGTGATCACGGTGCCGTCCGGAAGACGAACCGGATCGTGATGGACGTGCAGTTCATGCTGCTGGTGATCATGGTCCGGATCGTCGCAGCTGGCCGTTTCGGCGTCGAGATCCCACATCAGCTGCCGCTCGCGACAGACGACCAGCGTCCGCGTCTTCACCGCTGTCCTGCTCGCCGAGCCGTCCGATCCTGTTCCCACTCCGGCCTCAAGATCGACATCGTGATCGCGTCGATCCGTTCTCCGTCGAACATCAGTGCGGCACGGCGTCGGCCCTCATGGACGAACCCGAGCTTCTGATAAACGCGCTGCGCTCGCGGGTTGAACGCGTACACCTCGAGCTCCAGCCGATGCAGCTGGGTCGTACCGAAGGCGTGATCGACCATTAGCCGCATCGCCTCGGTGCCGAGCCCTCGGTTGCGGCCGGCCGGACCGATCAGGATCCTGATGCTGCAGGATTCGTTGCCGGGATCGAGATCATTCAGCACCACCTCGCCGACGAGGCGATCATGATCACGATCGATGATCGCCAGGTCCAGTCGGTCGACTTGATCGTTCCTGCTGCCGTACCACTGCCGTAGCCGATCATCCGGCAGCCCGGTCTCGCGGTCGGTGTCGCCGGACGAATGCGTCGAGCCGGTCAGTCGCAGCACCTCGGGATCGGCCAGGATCGCCGCCATCGCGTCGACATCACCGGGCCGAAATGGCCGAAGCGTGATCAGCTCTCCGACCAACGTCGGCTTGTCCTGGAGGGGTGCGCTGTCCACGTCCGCGATCTAACCAGGCAGCTGCCAGGGATGCCATCCGGATTCGTCAACGGTGACGGACGGGGAGGATCCTGGTTTTGCGGACGCAGTTGGCGATTCCGGACGACCGAAAGGCGAAACCGTCAACTGCGTCCACATTCTCAGGTTCGATCCGTCGACTACTTCAAGATCAGCAGGTACTGCACCGGCTTGGCTCCGTTGAGTTGCGAGGTGGCGTAGTAGTAGCCGGCCCGCGGGATCTCCGGGCCGGTCTGGCAGGACTTACCGTGACGGGAGCGCTTGCCGTTCCAGGAGATCTTCCACGCTGCCGCCTCGCCGGGTTCCAGTGTCTGCTTGCGATCGGTGACCAGCCGGGTGCAATCGTCGGTGGACCAGATCCGATCCGTGCCGGAGTAGACCTTCAGTTCGTAGTTGTCGGCGTTGAGATCGAGCAGGCAACTCTGATCGGAACGGTTGGTCAGGGTCAGCCGGAAGTCAACGGCTGCCCCGATCCGCACCTGATGGCCGTCGCCCTTGATGCCCGCCTTCAGATTCGTAGGCATGCAGGCGGCCGGGGCAGCCGGTTCGGACGCCGTCGACTTCGCGCTGGCCGGGGCGCTGGGCTTCGGCTTCGCCTTGTTCGGTTGGGACTTGGCGGTTTGCTTCTGGGCGCTGGAGGCCGACGGGCTGCTCTTCCTCGAAGTGCTGGACGCCGATGCGGTCGGCGTGGCCGCTGCCGACGTTGCCGGCGCGGATGGGCTACTGGACGGGCTCGGCGACGCGAGCGGCGAGGATCCGCCCGAGGGCGATGGGCTGGCCGCCGGCGGTGCGGCCTGCCCCGGGCTCTTGCCGAGGTTGACCAGGAACACCAGCACGATGATCAACAAGGCCAGCATCGCGCCGACGACGAGGGCGCGCCTGACCCAGTAAGTCTCCTGCGACTCGGGACCGACGGGACGCATGACGCCGCTCATGAGCCGACCATAGGCAGGCCGATCGTCGCCCTTGGGTCGCCACGCCGTACGACCGCGGAGCGAGCGACTACGGTGGCCCGGTGAGCCGTTCGACCGTGGTGACGAAGACGCTGCGATGGTACGCCGGCGCCGCGCGGGATCTGCCCTGGCGCCGGCCCGACGCGTCGCCGTGGTCGATCATGGTCAGCGAATTCATGCTGCAACAGACGCCGGTCTCTCGGGTGCTGCAGCCCTGGCAGCAATGGATCGAACGATGGCCGACACCGACCGCACTGGCAGAGGCCCCCAGTGGCGAGGCCGTACGGGCTTGGGGCCGACTCGGTTATCCACGCCGGGCCTTGCGGCTGCACCGGGCGGCCACCGCGATCCGTGATGATCATGACGGTCACGTGCCCGACGACTACGCCGCCCTTCGCGCATTGCCCGGGGTCGGCGACTACACCGCCGCCGCGATCGCCAGCTTCGCCTTCGGACAACGCCACATCGTGCTGGACACCAATGTCCGCCGGGTGCAGACCCGGATCGCTCTCGGGGTCGAGTTTCCGCACACCTCGGCAACGGCCGCCGAACGCGTACTGGCCGAGGATTTCCTGCCCAGCAGGGCAGAACGGGCTGCTGCTTGGGCGGTGGCGTCGATGGAGCTCGGTGCACTGGTCTGCACCGCCCGAACGCCTGATTGTGACGTCTGCCCGGTGCGTACGGAGTGCAGCTGGCATCGGGCCGGCCGTCCCTCCTGGGATGGTCCGCCCCGGGTCGGGCAGCGCTACCACGGCACCGACCGGCAATGCCGCGGTGCGCTGCTGTCGGTGCTGCGATCGGCCGATGCGCCGGTCGCCGAGGACGAGTTGCTGGTGGCTTGGCCGGATCAACGCCAGGCCGAGCGAGCCCGGGACACGCTGCTGGCCGACGGCCTGATGATCATGGACGCGGACGGCTGTTCACTGCCGCGTTGAAGGTCGTAGATTGATCTCTTATGAGAAACGATGTACCGACCGTCGGACTCTCCCACGGCGCGCAGATGCCGCAAGTGGGCCTGGGCACCTGGCCGATGGATGACGCCGAGACAGCAGAGGCCGTGGTGACCGCGATCGAGTGCGGTTATCGGCTGTTCGACACGGCCGAGAACTATCGCAACGAGTCCGGCGTCGGGCAGGGCATCAAGGAAGCGGGGATCCCTCGCAACCAGGTCTTCATCACCACCAAGTTCAACAAGCAGTGGCACAGCGTCGACGGTGCTCGGCAGGCGTTCGAGAGTGCCGCCGAGAGGCTGGGCACCGACTACATCGACCTGCTGATGATCCATTGGCCCAACCCGGACCAAGATCGTTATGTCGACGCCTGGAAGGGCATGGTGCAGCTGCTCAAGGAGGGTTTGATCAAGGCCGTCGGCACCTCGAACTTCAAGCCGGCGCACCTTGATCGGATCATCGCCGAGACCGGCGTTGCGCCCGACGTCAACCAGATCAACCTGAACCCGTACGCGACTCGGGACGCGACCGTCAACTACCACCGCGAGCACAAGATCGTCACCGAGTCGTGGAGTCCGATCAAGCCGTCGTCGATGCTGCACGAGCGGGTGATCACCGAGTTGGCCGAGCTGTACCAACGTACGCCGGCGCAGATCGTGTTGCGCTGGCACACCCAACTCGGTTTCGTCACGGTGCCGAAGTCAGCCACCCCGTCCCGGATCCGGGACAACATCTCGATCTTCAACTTCGAGCTGACCACCGAACAACTGGAGTCGATCAGCGCGCTGAACCGCGGCGAGGCGCACGTCACCGACTCCGACGGGTTCGGCCACTGACTGCTGGCAGCACGGGCGAATATCGCTGTGCTGCAAGGTCTCACTGCCGGGGACCGGCCCATTCGGTGCGGACGTGACCGATGTGCCGCTCCATCAGCTCGAACGCGCCGTCCGCGTCGCGTGCCTCGATCAGGTCCAGCAACTCGTGATGCTCGGCGGCGGAGGTCTGCAACTGGCCGCTCTCCAGCAGCGGCGTCAGCCCGAGCAGCCGGGTCCGCGAGCGCAGGTCCGACACGAGTGCGTTGAGCACCGAGTCCTGCAGGGACTCATGCTTCTGCAATCGAGCGAATCCGGAGATGGTCCGGGACGGTCGCAATTTGCGCTTAGCCTCAATCCGTGGACTGGCTCGGGTGTTGATCTTGGTTTGTGATGTTGATCTTGGATTGGCTCGTTGTTTGTCGTCGGGGCATGGGTGAGTTGCTGGTCTGCCCAGCTTTTCCACGTCTGCTCTCCGGTTGGCGCCGATGCGGCGGTCGGGTCGATGGGCTATGTGGCTGCCGGTGGCCCGATGCTGTTGGTGAACACGTGGTGCCACAATCGGAGCCACTGATCGGCCCAGGGCCAGTGAGCGGGTAGGTGCAGGAACTTTCGGCGGGCCGGCCGCGCGATCCGGGCGGGCACCATGATCAGGTGCCGGCGCAGGGTGGCTCCCCGAGCCACGGCATGCCGGCCGCCGACCAGGCTGCCGGCGGCGCGGAGCAGGTTGTGACAGATCCCGGCGCAGATCGCCCAGGCTGTGTTGGCGGCGAATCGGCCCGACGGCAGGTGAGCCAACGGGCCGTCGATCAGATCCGAGTGCACGGTTTCGATGATCGCGTGTTGGCGATGGGTCACATCGGCTCGGGTGACGGATTCGAGACTGTTGGTCAGGAACGGGTGGTAGCGCCACACCGGGAACAACTCGTCGAGCCTGGCGACATCCCGCACTCGGCGGACGACCAGCCGGGCGGTGATCGGCCGGGCAGTGCTGGCGAAGGCGGTGAACGCCTCGACCTCGGCGACCTGGGCGTCGGAGATCAACACGCCGGTGTCGGGGTCGACGACGGCACCGGGATAGTGCACGGCAGTCCAGGCATCCTCCGCGATCGAGGCAATCGCTTGGTCGAGCGCGGCGTTGCGGGTCAACACCAGTGAGAACCGCACGCCGTGGTCCAGGCAGGCTCCAGCGACCAGGTGGTTGCCGTAAGCCGAATCGCCCCGCACCAAAATCTCGCCGGTCGCGCCGGCCTGTCGGGCGGTGCCGATGGCCTCGGTCACCATCGATGCCGCACCACGCCCGGATCCGGCCTTCCCGGCCCTCAGCCGGATCCCCGCCACTACCGGGGCACCGTCGGTAGTGCTGATCGTGGTCACCAGCGGCGACAGGCCCTTGCGGAGCACCTGTTTGCCGGCGATCTTGGCGTGCCCGAAACTCGCACCCTCCTTGGCATGCCCGTAGACCGGACGGAGCAGCGAGTCGATATCGATCAACGCCCGCTGCTCGATCCCCGGCAACAAGTCGCTGCAGCCGACGAGGTTGACCAGGTGGGCTCGGGCCACCGACGCCAGCTGGCTGGTGTGTCCATGGCTGAGGTTGCGCAGGAACTGACCCAAGGTCGCGGGCGCGTACACCTGCTTGAACAGTCGCGCCGTTCCACCAGCCCGGATCACGTCCAGATCATCGATACAGTCCGCACCTGCGGCCATCCCGGCGATGATCGAGGTGACCTTCCCCGCCGGGTTGACCCCAGACGAGGCCACCCATGCCGAATCGACCCGAACCCGGTCGGCCAGCAACTCCGACAAGCCGGCCCGCTCGGCCAGACCCATCACCGGAGCCAGCCCGGCACACGACACCAGGTGCTCCTCATCGAACATCGGAACAGCCCGCGTCCACCCATGAGGTAGTTTCACTATCAGTGCCTTCTTGGTTCGGTCGGATCAGTGCGTTAGCAACACAGATTCTCCCTTGCCAGGAAGGCCTCTCACGTCCTCACACGCTGGACAGCCCCACCCAACCGACTACTCGTCCACGGATCGAGGCTTAGGGTTTCATCAGGACGCCACGGCTCGAACCGAACGGAGGTGGTGGCATGCGCAGCGATGCGATCGTGATCGGCGCCGGCATCATCGGCGCCGCGTGTGCGCATGCGCTTGCCCGGTCCGGACTGTCGGTCACCGTGATCGAGGAGAAGGCGGCGGCATCCGGGACCAGCGGCCAAGGCGAGGGCAACTTGCTGGTCTCCGACAAGGGCCCGGGCGCCGAGCTCGAGCTTGCTCGCTACTCCCTCGGTCTCTGGGACGAGATCGAAGATCAACTTCGGGAACGACTGCCGAGGGGCTTCGGATCGATGGAGTACGAGCGCAAGGGCGGCCTGGTGGTGGCCACGACGGCCGACGGCGCCGCTCCGCTCCTCCGATTCGCTGAAGATCAACAACAAGCAGGCGTCGACGCCCGGCCGATCGATCATGATCAAGCGCTCGAGCTGGAACCGCACGTCAATCCCGAGATCACCGCCGCCGTGCACTACCCCGAGGATGCCCAGGTGCAGCCGGTGATCGCCACCGAAGCCCTGCTCGCGGCCGCACGCAGCCACGGCGCGCGCACCATCTTCGGCGAGCGCGTGATCGGCTCGGTCCGCGGCGCCGACGACAAGATCATCGGGGTCCGCACCACAGCCGGCGTTCGCCGAGCCGAACTGGTTGTCCTGGCCTGCGGGCCGTGGGCGGCCGACGTCGCAGAGTCGCTGGGCACCTGGATCCCGGTACGGCCCCGGCGCGGAGTCATCCTGGTCACCACGCGGATGCCACATCGGATCTTTCACAAGGTGTACGACGCCGACTACGTCGGTGCCGTCGAATCCGATGATCAAGATCTGCAGACCTCGAGCGTGATCGAATCCACCGCGGCCGGCACCGTGCTGGTCGGGTCGTCGCGACGGCAGTCCGGCTTCGACACCGCGCTGGATCTTCCTTCTGTACGAGAGATCGCCCGCAAGGCGGTGCGCATCTTTCCCTTCCTCGCCGAGGCTGCCGTGATGCGGGTCTACGGCGGTTTTCGTCCCTTCATGCCTGACCACCTGCCGGTGATCGGGCCCGATCCGCGCATCGACGGCCTCTGGCACGCCGGCGGCCACGAGGGCGCGGGGATCGGCCTGTCCCTCGGCACCGCCGAAATGCTGACCGATCTGATCATGGGCCGCCGGCCGGCGATCGACCACACCCCGTTCGATCCCGCCCGCCCGAGTCTGCTCGAAGGCGCCGCCCGATGAAGGATCCGTTCGCCGATTCCGTGATCACCCTGCAGGTCCAGGGTCAGCAGATCTCTGCCAGGGCAGGACAAACCGTTGCCGCTGCGATGCTGGCCGCCGGCCGCCTCTCCTGGCGCACCACCGCGCGCGGCCGGCGGCCCCGCGGTGTTTTCTGCGGAATCGGCGTCTGCTTCGACTGTCTGGTCACCGTCAACGGCATCCGCGACATCCGCGCCTGTCAGCGGCGCGCCACCGACGGCGACGTGATCGAATTCCAGGACGAGGCGCTACCCAAGATCCCCGGAGGCGAATGATGAAGTCGGTCATCGTCATCGGTGGCGGCCCGTCCGGCCTGGCGGCTGCCGAAGCGGCCTTGCAGAACGGCGCGGAAGTGATCCTGCTCGACGCCGGTGAACGGCTCGGCGGCCAGTTCTGGCGCCACCCGCCCGACGACATTCCGGTGGATCGCACCCTGCAGCACAACTGGCGCCGCTTCACCGAGCTGAATCAGCTGATCCGCAGCCATCCGGCAGCGCGAGTGGTCACCGAGGCCCAGGTCTGGGCGATCGACCATGATCAACACGGGGCGCCGCGCGTGCATGCCGCGATCGGTCCGGCCGATGCCGCGGATCGCCACCAGGCAACATTCTCCGCCGACTCGCTGATCATCGCCACCGGCGCACATGATCACACACTTCCCTTCCCTGGTTGGGACCTGCCGGGAGTCTTCACCGGTGGCGCAGCCCAATCGCTGGTCAAGTCGGAACGCGTCGCCGTCGGGAAGCGGGCGGTGGTGGCCGGCGCCGGTCCGTTCCTGCTGCCGGTCGCGGCCTCCTTGGCACGGATCGGGTCCCAGGTGCTGGGAGTGTACGAGGCCAGCCGGGTCGGCCGACTCGCCTCCGGCTGGCTGCCGAATGCACCCTGGCTGATCGGCAAGGGCCCGGAGTTCGCCGGATATCTGGCGAGACTCGCCCGGCACCGGATCCCGTACCGGATCGGGCATGCGGTCGTCCGCGCGCACGGGCGCGACGCCGTCGAGGGCGTCACGATCGCCAAGGTCGACCGTCATTGGCGCCCTGTTCCCGGCACCGAACGCGACCTGGAAGCGGATGCGGTGTGCGTCAGCCACGGCTTCACGCCACGCCTGGAACTGGCGATCGCAGCCGGTTGCAAGATCACCACTGACAGGTTCGTCGAAGTTGATCATGGACAAAGAACGTCGCAGTCAGGCGTCTTCGCGGTCGGTGAGACGACCGGCATCGGCGGTTCTGATCTTGCTCTGATCGAGGGCCGGATCGCCGGTCATCTCGCGGCCGGCGGCGAACTCGATGACCCAGCGTTGAAGGAGGTCCGGGTTCGGCAACGTCGTCTCGAGCATCTGGCCCGTAGCGTCCGGATCGGTCACGCTCCGGGATCACGGTGGACCGAGTGGCTCACCGAGGACACCGTGATGTGCCGGTGCGAAGAGGTCAGCTACGCCCAGCTTCGTAGCGTGCTCGACGGCACCACCTCAAGCGGTCTCCGCTCGATCAAACTCACCAGCCGGGCCGGCCTGGGTCCCTGCCAGGGCAGGATGTGCGGCCGAGCCATCGAACACATCGTCACCGCCGGCGGGACCCGGCCGGTGACCGACGGTGTGATGATCGACCGACGGCCGATCGCCGCGCCGATCCGATTTTCCGAACTCGCCGAAGGCGAGAGCGCCATCACCACTGACCAGGAGGCAAGCAGGAATGAGTAAACCCGACCTTGGCGGAGTCGTCGTCGCGACCGCGCTCCCCTACCGCAAGGACGGCGCCGCTCCCGCCGGCCTCGCCGTCGACCACGACAAGTACGCCGAGCACTGCGACTGGCTGATCAGCAACGGTTGCCACGGCGTCGGCCCGAACGGATCGCTGGGCGAATACTCCTCGCTCACCGACGATGAACGCCGGCAGGTTGTCCGCACCGCGGTGTCCGCGGTCGACCGGCGCGGCATCGTGATCGCCGGCGTTCACGCGCCCGGATCGCACCAGGCCAAGCAGTGGGCCGAGCTCGCCGGCGAGGACGGGGCCGACGCCGTACTCTGCCTGCCACCGACGATGTATCGCGCCAGTCACGCGCAGATCATCGACCACTACACCGAAGTCGCCTCGGTCGGCCTGCCGGTGATGATCTACAACAACCCGATCGACACCAAAGTCGATCTTGTGCCGGAGCTGGTCGCGGAGTTGTCTCGGATCGAGAATGTCGTTGCGGTGAAGGAGTTCTCCGGCGATGTGCGACGCGCGTTCGAGATCTCCGAGCTCTGCAGCATCGATGTCATCGCCGGTGCCGACGATGTCCTGTTCGAGCTGTTGGTCGATGGCGCGGTCGGTTGGTTCGCCGGCTTCCCGAACGTCTTCCCGGCAGAGTCGGTCGAGCTCTACCACCTCGTACGAGCCGGTCGGATCAACGAAGCACGTGACCTGTACCGCGAATTGGTGGCCGTGTTCCGCTGGGACTCGCGGACCGAATTCGTCCAGGCGATCAAGCTGGGCATGGACATGGTCGGCCGCTTCGGCGGCCCGTGCCGCCCACCACGGGGAGCACTGACGGCGCAGCACGAAGTCCAGGTGCGCACCGAGATGGAGCACGCGATCAAGTTCCTCGCCGAACGGACCCCGAGCGACCTGGTCGCGAACTGATCATGAGATCGTCTCGAGTCATTCAGGCCGTCGACACCCACACCGAGGGGATGCCGACGCGCGTCGTCACCGGCGGCATCGGCACCATCCCGGGCGAGACAGCCAACGAGCGTCGGCTCCACTTCATCGAGCACCTTGATCATCTTCGGCACTTCCTGATGGACGAGCCACGCGGCCACGGTGCGATGAGCGGCGCCATTCTGCAGCCGCCGACCCGCCCGGACGCCGACTGGGGCGTGGTCTACATCGAGGTGTCCGGATGCCTGCCGATGTGCGGGCACGGCACGATCGGCGTTGCCACCGCCCTGGTCGAGGCCGGCATGGTGACCGTGACCGAGCCGGTCACCACGATCCGGCTGGACACTCCGGCCGGACTGGTGATCGCCAACGTCGCGGTCAGCGACGGGCACGCGGACTCGGTCACCATCGAGAACGTGCCGTCCTTCACCGAACGACTCGACGCCACCATCGACGTACCCGGCCACGGCAGCATCTCGTACTCGCTGGCCTTCGGCGGCAACTACTACGCGATGGTGAATCTGGACGATGTCGGGCTGCCGTTCGATCGGGCCTGCAAGGACGACATCCTGGGCTGCGGGCTGGCGATCATGGATGCGATCAACAGTCTCGATCCGCCCAAGCATCCCGAGATCGCCGGTGTTGATCATTGCCATCATGTCGAGTTCATCGCGTCCGGCTCGGATGCTCGGCACTCCCGGCATGCGATGGCCATCCATCCCGGTTGGTTCGACCGATCCCCTTGTGGCACAGGAACTTCGGCCCGGATGGCGGAGCTGTGGTCTCGTGGCGAGCTGGCGTTGAACACCGACTTCGTCAACGAGTCGTTCATCGGCGGGCACTTCGTCGGTCGGCTGATCGGCGAGACAACGGTCGGTGATCGCGCCGCCGTGCTGCCGACCATCACCGGCCGTGCCTGGGTCAGCGGCCTCGGACAATATCTGCTCGATCCCAGCGACCCGTTCCCGGCCGGCTTCATCTTCTGACCGCCGCGTCCCCGTCTTCCCGGCACAGCCGCACCACTTACCTGCTCCCGCACCAGTTGCAACCGGTGCGGCTGCACGCAAGTGGTGCGGCTGTGGTTTGGGAAGGGCTCAGCGGCGTTCCCGGACGGCCGGACGGCGCAGCGTACTGGTGGTGCCGATGCTGGCGGCGACCACACAGCCGACGGCAATCCACTGCAGGGGTTGCAGAAACTCGCCGATCACCAGCATCGCGGCCAGCGCCGCTGCGGCCGGTTCCAGGCTCATCAGGATGCCGAAGACGCCGGGCGGGATGCGCCGCAGGGCGCTCAACTCCAGGCTGTACGGGATCACCGAGCTCATCAGTCCGACCAGTACGCCGGTGATCAACAACTTCGGTTCCAGCAGCCGATCGCCGGCGGCCAGGATCGCCGGCACTGCGAGCCCGACCGCACCGACCGAACTGGCCAGCGCCAGTCCGGAGATGCCCGGCCATCGCCGCCCGGTCTCCCGGCTGAGCAGGATGTACCCGGCCCAACTCGCCGCGGCCAGCAACGCGAAGGCGACCCCGGGCACGTTCAAGCCGTGTGGCGTGAAGCCCAACAAGGCAACACCGACACCGGCCAGACCGACCAAGATCAAATCCCGCGGCCGCCGCGACGACACGATCGCCACCGTCAGCGGTCCGAGGAATTCGATCGTGACCGCGACGCCGAGCGGGATCCGCGCGATGGCCTGATAGATGGCGAAGTTCATGATCGCCAGGCAGCAGCCGAATGCCAGTACCACCAGCAGATCGTGCTTGCTCTGCCCGTGCAGGCGTGGCCGGGCAACCGGCAGCAAGATCACCGCCGTCGTCAGCAGTCGCAGCCAGACGAAGGCGATCGGCGGCAGCTCGCCAAACAGCCCTTTGGCAATCGCCGCGCCGACCTGCAGCGAGATGATTCCGGCGATGATCAACATCGGCGCCGGGACCCGACGCAGCACCCCGGTCAGCCAGCCCATCCGGTCACCCTAGCCACCCGAACGCCATGCCCTCGTACGACCGCCCCGCCGCCCAAAGTCGCGACAACACGACTTCCGGCGCCGATTCCGACCACCCGACAGCACCAACTCGCGACAACACGACTTCCGGCGACGATCTCGACGATCTGGCAGCAACAACTCGTGTTGTCGCGAGTTTGGGCGGTCGGATCGCGGCGCTTTCCACCCCGGCGGGGGTGTGACAGGGTGAATGCCATGGCTGATGTGCGGATCGAGCCGACGGTGAGCGCGCGGACCGGTGCGCGACCGGTGATCGCATCCGATCTGACCGTGATCAACGCGAGCATCATCGACGGCACCGGCTCCGAACCGTTCGAGGGTTCGATCAGGATCGAGGCCGGCCGGATCGTGGAAGTCGGCACCGACGTCCCGCCGGGTGAGCGGGTGATCGACGCCCGCGGCGGCTCGGTGCTGCCTGGCCTGATCGACGCTCACCTGCACGCGTTCGCCACCTACCTGACCGGGACACAGGGTATCCCGATGACGTACGTCGGGATCATGGGTGCCCGCCGTCTGACCGCCGCGCTGCGTCGCGGCTTCACCACCGTACGAGATCCGGCCGGCGGCGATCCTGCGTTCGAACGTGCCGCGCGGGAAGGGCTGTTTCCCAGCCCGCGGTATCTCTACACCGGTGAGCCGCTCAGCCAGACCGGCGGGCACGGTGATCAACGGGATCCAGAGAGTTCGGCGTGCGCGCATCCGGTCGAGATCGTCGACGGTGTGGAAGCGATGCGGGTTGCGGCTCGTGATCGTTTCCGCCGCGGCGCGCACGCGATCAAGATCATGACCTCCGGTGGGGTGATCTCGCCGTCGGATCCGATCGCCATCCCGCAGTATTCGGCCGAGGAGATCCGGGCGGTTGTCGACGAGGCGACTCGGCGTGGCAGCTATGTGATCGCCCACTCCTATTCGGCCGAGTCGGTGCGGCACTCCGTACGCAATGGAGTACGCAGCATCGAGCACGGCAACCTGATCGACGCGCCGACCGCGAAACTGATGGCCGAGCACAGCGCCTTCCTGGTGCCGACGTTGGCCGCGTACGACGCGATGGGACGACGGGCCGCAGCGCTCGGTCTGCCGCCGGTGTCGATGCAGAAGAACGCCGAGGTGCTGGACGCCGGCCAGCGTGCGATCGAGCTCGCCCGCGATGCCGGCGTTTCGATCGGATTCGGCTCGGACCTGATGGGTGAGTTGGAGGACGAGCAACTCAACGGACTCCGTCTGCAGGCGGAGGTGCTCGGTGTGCTGGAGACCATCCGCTGCGCCACCTCCGTCAACGCAGCCTTGATCCAGCGTGATGATCTTGGTCGGATCGCCGCCGATTGCATCGGCGACTTGTTGATCTTGGACGGCAACCTGATCTTCGACCCGACAGTGCTCTGGGACGACACCCGCCCCCGTACGGTGATCCGCTCCGGCCAGGTGATGTCAGCAGAGCTCTGACAACGGGTCCTGAACTTGTCGAAGGTCCGGATCCAAGGAGGTACCGCACCCATACCGAGCCCGGATCGACCCGAACCTCCTGCGATGGGCACCGCGGGCGAACGAGCGCGGCCGCCAGATTGGGCTCCGGGGCGCGTCGACGGGCTCGGGGAACCCGGGGCCGGGATCCGCGGATCCCTTGTAGGCAAACGAAACGGGCCCTGGTGATCATGATCACCAGGGCCCGCTTGTCGGGTTCCTTACGAGGCGTTCTCCTCCGCGCCGCCTTCACCACCGGCGGTGACGCCGACCGGGGTGTCGGGGACCTCGGCGCGACGGGTGCCGGTGAAGCTGAACGGCATTTCGGAGCCCTCCGGTGCGACGTCGACAACCACGATCTCGCCCGGCTTCAGCTCGTCGAACAAGATCTTCTCGGCCAGGATGTCCTCGACATCACGCTGCAGCGCACGCCGCAGCGGACGAGCACCCAGGACCGGATCGAAGCCTCGCTTGGCGGCCAACTGCTTGGCTGCCGGTGTCAGCTCGATGTCCATGTCCTTGTCCTTCAGCCGCGTCTCGATCTCGGCGACCATCAGATCCACGATCTTGACGATGTCCTCCAGCGTGTGCTGACGGAACACGATGATCTCGTCGACCCGGTTCAGGAACTCCGGACGGAAGTGCTGCTTCAGCTCGTCGGAGACCTTCGCCTTCATCTTCTCGTAGCTGCCCTCGGCGTCACCGGACTGCGAGAAGCCCAGCGAAACGCTCTTGGCGATGTCACGAGTACCGAGGTTCGTGGTCATCACGATCACGGTGTTCTTGAAGTCCACAACCCGGCCTTGTGCGTCGGTCAACCGACCTTCGTCCAGGATCTGCAGCAGCGAGTTGAAGATGTCCGGGTGCGCCTTCTCGATCTCGTCGAACAGCACCACCGAGAACGGCTTGCGGCGCACCTTCTCGGTGAGCTGGCCACCCTCCTCGTAGCCGACGTAACCGGGCGGCGAACCGAACAGCCGAGACGCCGTGTGCTTCTCGGAGTATTCGCTCATGTCCAAGGTGATCATGGCGTCCTCGTCCCCGAACAGGAACTCGGTCAGCGCCTTGGTCAGCTCGGTCTTGCCGACACCGGACGGGCCGGCGAAGATGAACGAGCCACTCGGCCGCTTCGGATCCTTCAGCCCGGCACGGGTACGACGGATCGAGCGGGACAGTGCCTTGACGGCGTCGTGCTGACCGACGTACCGCTTGGCGATCTCCTCCTCCATCCGCAGCAGCCGCGAGGACTCCTCCTCGGTCAGCTTGAAGACCGGGATACCGGTCGTGGTGGACAGCACCTCGGCGATAATCTCCTCATCGACCTCGGCCACCGCGTCCAGGTCACCCTGCTTCCACTGCGACTCGCGCTCGGCCCGATGCGCCAACAACTTCTTCTCGTCGTCGCGCAGCCCGGCCGCCCGCTCGAAGTCCTGAGCGTCGATCGCGGCTTCCTTCTCCAGCCGCACTGCTGCGATCTTCTCGTCGAATTCGCGCAGGTCCGGCGGAGCCGTCATCCGGCGGATCCGCAACCGGGCACCGGCCTCGTCGATCAGGTCGATCGCCTTGTCCGGCAGGAACCGGTCGGAGATGTACCGGTCGGCCATCCGCGCCGCGCCCACCAGCGCCTCGTCGGTGATGGTGATCCGGTGGTGAGCCTCGTACCGGTCACGCAGCCCCCGCAGGATGTCGATGGTCAGCGCGATCGACGGCTCGGCCACCTGGATCGGCTGGAACCGGCGCTCCAGGGCGGCGTCCTTCTCCACGTACTTGCGGTACTCGTCGAGGGTGGTCGCGCCGATGGTCTGCAGCTCACCGCGGGCCAGCATCGGCTTCAGGATGCTGGCGGCGTCGATGGCGCCTTCGGCGGCACCGGCACCGACCAGGGTGTGGATCTCGTCGATGAAGAGCACCACGTCGCCGCGGGTCTTGATCTCCTTCAGCACCTTGCGGAGCCGTTCCTCGAAATCACCGCGATACCGAGACCCGGCGACCAGAGCGCCGAGATCCAAGGTGTAGATCTGCTTGTCCCGCAGGGTCTCCGGCACGTCGCCGCGAACGATCGATTGGGCCAGCCCTTCGACCACCGCGGTCTTGCCGACACCGGGATCTCCGATCAGCACCGGGTTGTTCTTGGTACGCCGGGAAAGAACGGTCATCACGCGTTCGATCTCGGTCTCCCGGCCGATCACCGGATCCAGCTTGTTCTCCCGAGCAGCCTGGGTCAGATTGCGTCCGAATTGGTCCAGCACCATCGACGACGACGGCGCATTCCCCTGCTCCGGAGCACCGGAAGTCGCGGCTTCCTTTCCTTGGAATCCGCTGAGCAACTGAAGAACAGTGCTGCGTACGCGATTGAGATCGGCACCCAACTTGACCAGGACCTGAGCAGCGACGCCTTCACCCTCGCGAATGAGGCCGAGCAGGATGTGCTCAGTGCCGATGTAGGAATGGTTGATCTGCAGCGCTTCGCGCAGACTCAGCTCGAGAACCTTCTTCGCCCGCGGCGTGAAAGGAATGTGGCCGGCCGGGCTCTCATGCCCGTGGCCGATGATCTCCTCGACCTTCTCCCGTACCGCTTCGAGCGAAATACCCATGGACTCCAGCGCCTTGGCGGCCACACCTTCGCCCTCGTGGATCAGCCCGAGCAGAATGTGCTCCGTGCCGATGTAGTTGTGGTTCAGCATGCGGGCTTCTTCTTGGGCCAGAACAACGACCCGGCGAGCCCGGTCGGTAAAGCGCTCAAACATTTGCTAGCTCCTCGCTGGTGATGCAGCTCGACCCGACTCGAGGCCCCATCCATGACCACTGGGGGCCCGATGCCGGGTCACATCGCTGCCAACTCTAGTCGTCACTCGCTCGGCTGACTCGCGCCGTTGGTTGACCAATGAGATGGCCTCGTCTGCGATGCCGTACGAGCTCGGGTGCGGTGGCCGACAGATGACGGGTAAACCGTCCGATCCCCGCCTGATCCGGGTGACTACGCAGTGCGCAACCCGTCGAGAGCGCCGCGTGTTCCTGGAGCCCGGGCCCGATTCGTTCGCTCTGGGCGCAACGAGATCGGCGGGCCGAACCCAGCGGGAGGCGCCGGCCGAGCCCGATGCTCGGCGACGCGCGTTCGGCACCGAGCGAAACACCTGCGGTCGGTGAGCCGAGCCAATGGTCGGCAAGCTCCGACCGCCGCCCACAGGACGCCACCGAAGGGCAGATGGAATTCATTGCTGCAGCGCAGGAATTGCTCAGGACGCACCGAGGGCACCGGAGATTTCCGATGCCCTGGGTCCGTCGGTTGACCGCATCACGCGGTCCAACTGAGTTTCTCGCTGCGGTTTAGCTGTGCGCTCTGGCGTAGGCATCACGTACTTCGGCAGACACTCGGCCGCGAGCCGATACCTGCATGCCGTTCTCCTGAGCCCAGGCGCGGATTTCGGCCGAACCCGGCCCCGAACCCGTACGCGGGGTGCGTCGCGACCGCCGACCTCCGGTCTTACGCGCGCTGGCAACCCACGGTGCCAGTGCGTCACGGAGTTTCGCCGCGTTTTCGGATGAAAGATCGATCTCGTAATCCGAGCCATCCAGACCGAAGGCAACGGTCTGGTCGGCCTCGCCACCGTCGAAATCATCTTCAAGTATGATCTGGACGCGTTGAGCCATCTGCAATTCCTCCTGCCGTGTGGAGCGTTTCCCCCAACCGGGGACTCTACCCGATGATCACGCCCGACAGCCGGAGATGTCTGAAAATTCGTCGGGCTAGTTGCCGCCGATATTGCGTGGCGATAAATGTCCTGACGACTCGATATGAAGCAAGGTGGCGGCAAAGTGACAGATGACCCTTCATCCGTCGGGCCCGCCCTCGACTGGCAGTCAGTTTGGGCGGCCGCTGCCACCGGTCCGGCCGGCTTCTGGCGTACCCACCGGGTCGGTGGTCAGTTCCGGACGGCGTCCCGAACGAGCCAGCTGGCCGAGGCGATCGCGACCCTGATCGGCCGGTCGCCGGAGCTCGAGAACGTGATCGAGGTCGGCGCCGGCGACGGCACCCTGTTGACCGGACTCCGTACCCGGTTGCCCGGGCCGCGGTACGCCGCCGCCGAGCTGCGCCCGGCACCGGCCGGTGTCGCCCCTGCCGGATCCGGAACACCCCCCGACAGTGATACGGAGATCGGTGCCGGCGTCGACTGGCGCATCGGCCACTGGGATGTCGAGCAGCGCCGGTGGCACGGGCCGGCGGCAGAACTGTTCGGCGACCTGGATCGGCCGACCATGATCATCTGCGTCGAATGGCTGGACGATCTGCCCTGTCCCGTCGTCGGCTGGGACGGCACCACGTGGCGGCGTCTACTGGTTCACCCGGACGGCTCCGAGAGCCTGGGACCCACGCTGAGGGGTGCGACCGACGACTGGATGCAGCACTGGTGGCCGGACGCCGAACCGGGCGATCGGGCCGAATGCGGCATCACCCGAGACGACGCCTGGCGTTCGCTGATCAGCGCGCTGACCCGATGCGGCGGACTGGCTTTGATGATCGACTACGGCCACACCCGGGACAGCCGGCCGCGAGCCGGCTCCCTGACCGGTTACGTCGACGGGCGGCAGGTGCCCGCCCGGCCGGATCCGGCGATCAACCTGACCGCGCACGTTGCCGTCGATGCCGCGGCCGCGGCTGGCGAGTCGGCCGGCGCGAGCACCGAGTTCCTCACCGATCAGCAACACGCGCTGGCTCGACTACTGCCGAACGCCGACAACCCGTCGCTCGGCACGCTCGGCCGACTCCAGCAACGCTCCGAGCGACGGCTGCTGACTCAGACACTCGGTGATCATCGCTGGCTGCTGCAACGAGTCACCCCGCGGTAACCCCGACTTGTCAGCAGCAGAAGGCTCTATAGCGCCCCGTGATGCTGACAAGTCGGAGTGGGTTACGGGGTGGCGCGACGCAGGGCGAGGTACGAGGCCGCGGCCATCACCAGGATCGCAACCGCCGCCGGCCAACTGACGCTGAGCGTCGTCTGGTCGCCGGCCCAGCGAGCAAAGGCGCCCCAGTTGTGGGTCAGCGTGAAGAACCCGGCCACGACGATGAGGGCGAGGGTGGCGGCGAAGGACGCGATCATCAGCCCGGTCATCCGGAACCGCTTGTACAGCGTCGCCCCGAAGAAGCCGATCATGAAGATCAACAACGTGAGCAGCCAGATGAACAGGATGGTCGCGTACCACGGTCCCGAGGTCACCCAGGGCAACGCGAACACGTACCCGTGGACGCCCCATCCGTCGGTCACCTTCTCGATCAAGCCGAGCAGGTAGAACAGCAGAGAGAAGGCCAACGCCAGCAGGGCAAAGGTCACCGTGGTCCCGATGAAGTAGTTGCGGCGGCTGATGCTCAATCCCTGTGAGAACGGGAAGGTCAGCACCAGCGCCTGGATCCCGGAGGCGAAGAAATACCACAGCGGCGCCTGTCCGGCGCCGGTGTAGAAGGACTGACTGCCGGGCACCAGGATCGCGCCGATCAAGATCACGATCGCCAGCGCCGAGAACATGATGATCAACGGAACCACCAGGAAGGTGTATCGGTTGACCAGTTGCATCCGGCCGACGTTGATCACGTAGCTCATCGGACCTCCTCCAACTCCGGCTTGATCTGACCGCCGAATTCGTCCTCGGCATGTCGGGTGGTGCGCCGTACGATCAACTGCTGCAGGGAAACCGGCGCGATCTCCAGCCCCAACTCGTTGGCCTCCCGACGTTCCAGGTCCGACAGGGCGCCCTGCACGGTGACCGAGGCGAACGCGGTGAAGGCGTCTCGGTGAATGACCTCCCGGCCGGCGATGAAGTCCTCCACCAGGCCGCGCTTGCCGATCACGGTGAAGGCGCTGCCGCGGACGTCGTCGGTGTCGGCGTCCATCAGCACCTGACCATGATCAAGAACGATCACGTGCTCGAGCAGATTGGCCACCTCGTCGATCAGGTGCGAGCTCAACACGATGGTGCGCGGGAACTTCGAGTAGTCGGCCAGCAGCCGGTCGTAGAAGATCTGCCGAGCCACCGCGTCCAGACCGAGATACGGCTCGTCGAAGAAGGTCAGTTCGGCGCGCGACGCCAGCCCGATGATCACTCCGACCGCGGACAGCTGGCCGCGCGACAACTTCTTGATCTTGCGGTTGGTCGGCAGCTCGAAGTCCTTGATCAGCTGCTGGCACAGGGCACCGTCCCAGTTGTGTAAGAACATCGACGCGGCCCGGAATGCGTTGCCGGGGGTGAAGTCGTCGGGATACTTCTGCGACTCCCGGATGAAGCACATCCGCGACAGCACCGATTGATTCTCGTACGGATGGCGATCGAACACCGACACGTGACCGCTGGTCTCGAAGCCCTGCCCGGTCAGGATGGACATCACCGTGGTCTTGCCGGCGCCGTTGCGGCCGAGCAGCCCGTACAGCTTGTTCTCTTGCAGGGTGAAGGAAACCCCGTCGAGAGCGTTGGTCTCGCGATAGGTCTTCACCAGGTCTCGTACTTCGACGACAGCTGCGGTCATCGTCGTGCCTGCCTTCCGTTGGTGCTGGTGGCTCGATCACTCCCGGTGATCATGGAACTGACCTCGGCGGGGCTGATGCCCAGCTTTCGTGCCTCGGCCAGCATCGGTTCCAGGTAGGTGGTGGCGAACTGTGCGCGCCGTTTGTCCAGCAGCGCAGTCCTCGCCCCGGTGGAGACGAACATGCCGATCCCCCGTTTCTTGTAGAGAATTCCTTCGTCCACCAGCCGATTGATCCCCTTGGCGGCGGTGGCCGGGTTGATCCGGTGATGGGCAGCGAACTCGTTCGTGGAGGGCACCTGCGCTTCCTCGGCCAGCGCCCCCTCGACGATGTCGTTCTCGATCATCTCGGCGATCTGTATGAAGATCGGCCTGTCGTCCGCGATCACTCATCACCGTCTTTCCGCCGTCGGACGCGCTCCGCACACGTGCTGCAGTCACCTGCACAGACGCTGCCCGACCATGGTCTGGCGAACCTCGTTCCTTGGTTCATTACTTGAGTAACTAACCATAGAGGCAGGCCGGTTCATCGTCAAGCCCGATCACCGGCAGACTGTGGGCGTGCCCGCCCGCTCACCGCTTCGCGTCCTGGTCGGCTCCGCTGCATCGGGAGTCGTCGCCGGGCCCGCTGCCGAGCGGGTCGGCGGCGGATGGCAGCCGGCCGGCGTCATCCTGCTCGATCTCGGCGCCGACCACCCGAGCCGCGCGGGGCTGCTGGAGTTGAAGATCTGGCTCGCCGAGGACCTGGCGGCCGATGATCGACCGCAGATCGATCAGCAGCCGATCGAGCGTGCCGAGGTGATCGTCGGCGCGATGCATCGCGGAGCCGAGAAACTGTACGAGGTCAGGGACTATCGACAGATCCTGATGCTTGCCGACCGGCACGACTGGCAGGCGCCGGCCGCGGCCGAACTGGCGATCGCGCTGGCCTGCGAACGACTGCTCGGCCTGGAAACTCCAGCCCGCGCGCAGTGGCTGCGCACCCTGTTGGCAGAACACAACCGGATCCTCAGCCACCTCGGTTTCCTGGGTTATCTCCTGCGTCGTGGGCCGGCGCCGTCACCGGTGCCCGGGCTGCGCGAACGACTGCGCCATCAGCTGCAACGCTGGACCGGGAACCGCGTGCATCCGATGATCAACCGGCTCGGCGGTCTGGCCGCCGACGTCGACGACAGCTGGCTGATCGACGAAGCGGAGCTGGCCGAGGCGGCCGTCGCTGTCGCCGACCGGGCGGCAGAGTTGATCATGGAGCCGGCACTGGCGCAGGCATCGGCGCGGATGCCGAGGTTGACCGCCGAGTTGGTCGACGGCTACGGGGTGACCGGCCCGGCTGCCCGGGCTGCCGGTGTTGATCTTGATCTACGTCGGCAACAGCCGTACCTCTGCTATGCCGAGCTGGACGGCGAACTCGGCGACGACGCCGACGCCGTACGAGCCGACGGTTCGGTGCTGGCGACGTTCGCGACCATGATCAACGAGCTGCGCAGCAGTGCGCGGATGATCATCACCGTCGCCGAACGGGTGCGGGATCTTGCTGGACCGGTCGGCGTCCGCCTCGGCAAGATCGTCAAGCTGCCCGAGGGCGAGATCTATCTGGCCACCGAGGCGCCGCTCGGGCAGGCCGGCTGCTATCTGGTGTCCCGCGGGGAGAAGACGCCGTGGCGATTGAAGTTGCGGACGCCGAGCTTCAACAATGTCGCCGCGCTGGAGGCGCTGCTGCCCGGCTGCCGGGTCGGTGATCTCGAACTGATGCTCGCCGCCCACGGATACGTGATCGGTGACATCGACAAATGAGCGCCGCAGCGGGTGGCCGCTGCGTTCATAGTCCTTCTGTCAAACTCGGAGCGTGACCAGCGTAGACACACCTCGTCCCGAGCATGCCGAGGACGCGGCCGACGTGATCAAGTCACTCGATCTCGCGCTGCGAGTCGGCGAGATGCTGTTGTCCAATGGAGCCGGCGCCGCCGATGTGGCCGCCACCATGGACTCGATCCTGCGGCACCTCGGCCTGCGCGGCGCCGACGTCGACGTCACCTACACCGCGTTGACCGTTGCCCATCAGGTCGGCCCGGACGAACCGATGCTGGTGCGCCGGCGCAACGTACAACAGCGCGACGTCGACTACGAGGACCTGACCCGAGTCGATCATCTGGTCACCGCCTTGCTGCTGGGCCGGATCTCCCGAGATGAGGCACGCAGCGAACTGGCCCGAGTGGTGTCCTCCGGCCATGCCCGGCCACGGTGGGCGATCACCGTCGGCTGGGGCGTGCTGGCGCTCGGCGTCGGCCTGCTGCTCGGCGGCGGCCCGCTGGTGTTGATCATCGCCCTGACGGCCGGGCTCGGCCTGGATCGGCTGCTGCATCTGCTGTCTCGATGGCGGTTGCCGGTGATCTACCAGCAGATGGCCGGCGGTCTGCTGGCCACCCTACTGGCGGTCGGCCTGGCCAGGACGCCGTTGCCGTTGAGCCCGTCGCTGGTGGTGAGCGCGACGATCGTGGTGTTGCTGGCCGGACTGGGTTTCATCGGTGCGGCGCAGGACGCCTTGACCGGTTACTACCTGACCGCGTCGGCCCGGATCCTGGAGGTGATGATGGCCACCGCGGGCATCATCATCGGCGTCAGCGGTGGGTTGAGCGTCGGTCGGATCATCGGCGTCGAGCTCACGTTGACGCCGGGCGCGGTCGGACTGACCAACCTTCCGCCGATGTTGGTCGGCGCGGCCCTGTGCGCGGTCGCGTTCGGCTTCGTCGCGTACACCCCGGCTCGGGCGCTGTGGCCGATCGGGGCGATCGCGGCCGGCGGCGAAGCGATCGCGTACCTGCTGCAGTCGCAGGGATTCGGCCGGCCCTGGGCGGCGGCGGTGGCGGCGATCGGCATCGGGGTGGTCAGCTACGGCGTGGCCGGTCGGGTGAGGGTGCCGCCGCTGGTGATCGTGGTCTCGGCGATCACACCGTTCCTGCCCGGTCTGTCGATCTACCGTGCGCTGTCCTTGTTCACCGTCGGCGACTCCGCCGGGTTGGTCGACTTCGTCACCGCCGCCGGGGTCGCGATCGCGCTGGCCTCCGGCGTCATCCTCGGCGAGTACATCGCTCAGCCGTTGCGGCGGGAGGCGCGCAAGCTGGAGGGCCGGCTGTCCGGCCCCCGGCTGGTCGGGCCGTTGCGGCTGCGTACGCTGCGCCGGCGAGCCAGAGAAGCAGAAGAGCCGGACGAGGTCGGCTGACCCATCCGGCTCCGTACGCTGAATTGCGAACTCAGGCGAGCTTCTGATCGACCTCGAGGTTGGGCATCGGTGCCTCGATCGCCCGCATGTCCACCACGGTCGGATGATCCGCATCGCCCCACAGCTCGTCGTCGCCGGCTGCGTCCTCGATCGAACCCTCGGAATTCTGCAGATGCCGCGGCAGCCCGTGTACGTCGCCGACCGGCGCGTCGATCGCCTCAAGATCAAGATCGGCCCGCAGCAGCTGGATCTCGGTGTCCCGGGACCGTACGGTTTCCCGCAGCCCGGCGATGGTGACGTCGCGCGACTTCACCTTGCTGCGCAGCGCCGCGTTGTCGCCGGTCAGCTCGGTCACCTTCGCGTTCAGCTCGCCGATTCGGACCCGCTGCTTCTTGGACTGCTCGACCGCGGTCTGGGCCCGGTCGGTGAGCACCTGCACGACCTCGGCGTTGCGGTCCCGCTCGGTGGTCAGCGCGGCCCCGTGGTCCTTGGTCATCTTGAGCAGCCGGGCGGCGTGCTCACGACGCAGCTGCCGGATGTGCTTGAACGCGAGGACGACCGCGATCACCCCGGTCGCGATCGCCAGACCGATGCCCACCCGTACCAGCCACTGCGGGCCGAGAGCCGCGGCCGCGCAGGCGACCGCGCCGATGATCAGGACAATCTGGCTCGCCCGCAGCAAGCGGGGCATCGAGGCATGATGACGGCCGGCGGAAGTCGTACTCACGCCCAGACCCTAACCGGCGGAAGCCGCCGATCCGCGCCCGCCACGCGTGGCGGCCCTGAGACATTCGCCACGCGGTCTCACTTCTGGCCGGAGTCGTCGTCCTGATCGTCGGTCGGCACCATCAGTGCCCTCTCGATCCGGAGCCCGGCGACGGTGATCAGCACCCCGCCGACGATCGCCACCGCCGAGCGGATCACCCGCTCGCGGGGCCCTTCGATCGTCAGCTCGGCCAGGAACCGTACCGCGAAACCGGCGTAGCCGCCGGCCATCACGACGCCCATCAGCGCGGCCGCCTTGCCCAACGCGAGCCAGGCCACGGCCTGCCGATCGTCGATGCGGAGCCGGTTGACCTGCAGCCGCTGATGCAGGACGTAGGCGATACAGAACAGTACGGCGGCGGCTGCCACCAAGGTGATCGGCCAGGACCAGGCGACTCCCACCGGGACGCCGTCGAAGCCGGAGACCGCGGCGATCGTCCAGCCGACCAGAGCACCGATCAGTCCGGCGACGATCAACAACCGTGCCGACGTACGCCGGATGCGACCCTCGGGCGGCCGATCGTCCCGGTCGGGCCGATCACCGCCGGTGTCCGGGGGCTCGTTGCCGCCCAGCTGTGGATCGTGCGAATCGCGCAGGGTCAGTCACCCTCGATGACGAGGTCGTCGCGCTTGGCGACGCCCGTTGTCTCGACAACCTCGATCAGCGGGCCGATCGGACCGCGACCGGGGAGTTCGGCGGCCGGATCGACCTCGGCCCACGGCAGCAGTACGAAGCCGCGCTCGTGGGCGCGGGGGTGCGGCAGGCTGAGATCGCCCTGCTGCGTCTCGGTCGTGCCGACCATCACCAGGTCGACGTCGAGGGTCCGCGGAGCGTTGCGCTCGTCACGTTCCCGGCCGAAGGCGTCCTCGATGGCCTGGGCCCGTTCCAGCAGGGTCCGCGGCTCCAGGGTGGTCTCGCCGACGATCACCAGATTGAGGAAATCCGGGCTCCCGTCCGGGGCACCGACCGGTGCGGTCTCGTACACCGAAGAAATGTCGACCACGATCACATCCGGGGTGTCGCGGATCGCGTCGACGGCGCCCTGCAGGTTGGCCAGCCGGTCGCCGAGATTCGAGCCGAGGGAGAAGACCACCTTGCGCAGCGGCTTCATGCCACTGAGGGTGTCGGCGTCGATCGCGTGGGGGTTGGGGCTAGTCACGGGTTCTGCTCCTTGTCAGGGTCACGGCCACGTCGGCCACCTCTGCGTTCCGCCGGCCGTTCCGCTCGCCTGGGGCGGCGGCACCGGCCAGATCGATCGGCGCGTCGGGCTTGTGCACGGTGATCTGCACCCTCTCGACCCTCGCCGATGCCAAGCAGGTACGGGCGACGCGAAGCGCCAGTGCCTCGATCAGGTTCACCGGCTTGCCCTCGATATCGGCCACCACCGCTTGGGTAAGTGCACCGTAGTCGAGAGTGTCGGCGAGATCGTCGCTGGCGGCCGCGGCGCTCAAATCGAGCCAGCAGGTGACGTCGACGACAAATCGCTGCCCCTGCTCTCGCTCGAAGTCGAAAACCCCGTGATGTCCGTACCCGGAGATGCCACGCAGGTCGATCCGATCCAGGACCTGCTGGTTGGTGCCGATTTGCACCGTGTTTTCGGGGTCGCCTGTCATGTCACCTCCTCCGCTCGCGAGTGCAGCCTAGTCAGTTGAACCCAACCAGGCACCCGCAGGAGTCTTGCACACTGCTCTGTTGCGCGGTCGAGTCGGTGCCTGCTGCCCAACCCGACCGCGTCAACCAAACAGCCGCTCGAAGACGGCGATGGCGTCGCGGCTGGGGCGGACGGTGTGGACGCGGACGCCCCAGATGCGGTGGGTCGCAGCCCAGCCGGTGAGGACGGCGCTGGCGTCGTCGCGACCCTTCGCGGGTCGCGGGGTGCCGTCCTCGGCGGCGAGCAGGGTGCCGAGGAAACGCTTGCGGGACACGCCGAACAGCAGCGGGCGGCCGAGGGAGGCGATCACGTCGAGGTGCTGCAACAACTCCCAGTTGTGCTCGCCGGTCTTGGCGAATCCGAATCCGGGATCCAGGATCAGTCGATCCTCGGCGATGCCGGCGGCCAGCGCGTGTTCGGCCTGCCGGGCCAGCTCGTCGCGTACCTCGGCCGCCACATCGGTGTAGTGCGCGCGGCTCTGCATGTCGGCCGAATGCCCGCGCCAGTGCATCAGTACGTAGGCACAGCCGAGTTCGGCGGCGGTCGGGATCATGGCCGGGTCGGCCTGGCCGCCGGACACGTCGTTGATCAACTTCGCCCCTGCTGCGACCGCCTGGCGCGCCACCGCCGGCCGCATGGTGTCCACACTGATCGCGACTCGACCGGTACGGACCTCTGGTTCGGCGGCGAGTTCGGTGATCACCGGAATGACGCGGCGCAGTTCCTCGTCCTGATCCACCCGGACAGCGCCCGGCCGGGTGGACTCGCCACCGACGTCGACGAGGTCGGCGCCCTCGGCGATCAGGTCGCGACCGTGCTGGATCGCCTTGTCGACGCGGAAGAAGTCGCCGCCGTCGGAGAACGAGTCCGGCGTCACGTTGACCACGCCCATCACCACTGTTCGGCCCGGCGCGGGCAGGCCGGCGACGACGGGAAACTGGTTCACGCCAACACACCCTATTGGGCTGATGATGGAACCGGAGCCCGCCACTTCCTCGACTCTCCGGCAACGGGTCGAGCAACCCGATCGGAGGGCGGCATGAGTGTGACTCACCATCGATCCCGCGTCGCGTTCGCCGTCTGCGCGTGCTGGCTGACGTTGTCGATCACTGCCTGCGGCGCGCCTGCCGCCTCGGTCGGCGCCCACCGTGCCGATCACTCCGTGTCCGGGCGTGCCGTCGGGACCAGTCCCACACCAGCAACAAGTCCCGCACCAACGGCCGGCGCCACGTCACCAAGTCGAGCGTCGCGAACCGGGCCGACCCTTGCCCAGGCCGCAAGCCTGGTCGTACGACCCGCGCATGTGCTGATCGTGGTCGAGGAGAACCATTCGTCGGCCGAGGTGCTCGGCAGCAGCTCCGCGCCGTACCTTCGCCATCTCGCCGCGACCGGCGCGCGGTTCAGCCACTATCACGCGATCACGCATCCCAGTCAGCCGAACTATCTGGCGCTGTTCTCCGGCTCGACCCAACAGGTCCGCGACGACTCCTGCCCGCACCGATTCACAAGGCCGAACCTTGGCTCCGAACTGAGGTCGCACCACCGCTCCTTCGCCGGGTATGCGGAAGGCCTGCCGAAGCCGGGATCGACGGTGTGCCGCTCCGGCAGCTATGCCCGCAAGCATGCGCCGTGGACGAACTTCACCGATCTGCCGGCAGCCACCAGTCGACCGCTGCAGGACTTCCCGTCCGACTACAACAAGCTGCCCACGGTGGCGTTCGTGATTCCCGATCTTGATCACGACATGCACGACGGCACGATCGGCCAAGCCGACAGCTGGCTCCAACAGCATCTGTCCCGCTACGTGACCTGGGCCCGTACGCACAACAGCTTGTTGATCATCACCGCGGACGAGGACGACAAGACGGCCGACAACGTGGTGCCGACCGTGATCGTCGGAGATCACGTACGCGTCGGCACGATCAGCGAGCGCGTCACCCACTACTCGTTGCTGCGCCTGCTCGAGGACACCTACCGGCTGCCCCGACTCGGGCACAGCGCCACCGCTACCCCGATCCGTGATCTCTGGCGATGATCTTGGAATTCGGCCGATTCAGCCGGTGATCAGGCTCATCGCCTCGGCCCGGGTGACGGGGTCCCGCATGCCACCACGTACGGCGCTGGTGATCGTCTTCGAACCAGGCTTACGAACACCGCGCATGGTCATGCACTGGTGCTCACATTCGAGAACGACGATCACGCCCCGAGGGCTCAGCGTGTTGACCAGTTCGTCGGCGATCTGAGTGGTCAGCCGCTCCTGCACCTGCGGTCGTTTGGCGTAGACGTCCACCAACCGGGCCAGCTTGGACAACCCGGTGATCCGACCGTTCTCGTCCGGGATGTAGCCGACGTGCGCCACTCCGGTGAACGGCAGCAGGTGATGCTCGCAGACGCTCCACACCTCGATGTCCTTGACCAGCACCATCTCGTCATGATCAAGATCGAACGTGGTGGCGAGCACCTCGGACGGTTGCTGATGCAGCCCGGCGAAGAGTTCCGCGTACGCCCGGGCGACGCGCTGCGGAGTGTCCCGCAGCCCGTCGCGATCGGGGTCCTCGCCGATCCCGATCAACAACTCACGCACGGCGCGAGCAATTCGATCATGATCGAACGGCGCCGAATGGCCGGGGCCCAGCAGCGCGCCGTTGCTGACATCGGCTTCCACGGCCCGGCCGTTGGTGCTGGCGACTTGGTTGTCAACCACGGCTACTGATCACTACCGCCCTGGTTCGGCTGCTCGCCCGGAGCCTGCGGATTGCGGTACGGCTGCTCGGGACGATGCTGCGACTGTGACTCGTCCTGGTAGCCGGCCGGGTCCTGCGCCGGTCGGCCGAATGCCTCCGGCGTGTACTGACCCTGCGGGTAGGAACCGGAGCCGTAGGAGCCCTGCCCGTATTGATCTTGCCCGAACTGATCTTGACCGTACTGGCCCTGCCCGTATTGATCTTGAACCGGTTGGCTCTGATCGTACGAGGACTGGCCGTATTGGGCCTGACCCTGTTGATCTTGACCGAATTGATCTTGGGCGAATTGATCTTGCCCATACCGATCTTGACCGTACTGGTTCGGACCGAAGTGACCCTGCCCGTGTCCGCCGTAACCCGGCGTGCTCGGGATGTCCGGACCCGGCGCGGTGGGGCCGCTGCCGTGGTGCCCCGGACCACCGCCGGGAAGACCCGGCGGAGTCGGCTGATGGCCCGGCGGTAGACCGTCGGTGCTCGGCACCGGACCGGGAATGCCGGGACGCTGGCCGTTCTGATTCTGCGGCGGCTTCACCGGCGGCAGCGACGAGGGCTTGCGGGTCGGCGAACCGGTCCACGGCGGGCGTGCCGGACGCACCTTCAGCGGCTTGAACACCTCGGCCACCTGACGCCGATCCAAGGTCTCCTTCTCGAACAGGGCCCGGACCAGGGCATCGAGCACCTCGCGGTTCTCGTTCAGGATGTCGAAGGCTTCCTGGTGTGCGTTGTTGATCAACAACGACACCTCGGAATCGACCACTCCGGCAACCTCCTCGGAGAAGTCGCGGCCACTGCCGTAATCCCTGCCCAGGAAGGGTTCCGAGTCACCCGAGCCGTACTTGACCGCACCCAGCCGCTCGGTCATGCCGTACTGGGTGACCATCGCACGGGCCAACCCGCTGGCCTTCTCGATGTCGTTGCTGGCGCCGGTGGTCGGGTTGTGCAGGACGAGCTCCTCGGCCGCACGACCACCCATCATGTAGGCGAGCTGATCCAGCAACTCGGCACGCGAATTGGAGTACTTGTCCTGCTCGGGCAGCACCATGGTGTAGCCGAGCGCGCGACCGCGCGGCAGGATGGTGACCTTCTGCACCGGGTCGGTGCCCGGCAGCGCCGCCGCCACCAGAGCGTGTCCGCCCTCGTGGTACGCGGTGATCAACTTCTCCTTCTCGTCCATCAACCGGCTGCGCTTCTGCGGGCCGGCAACGACCCGGTCGATCGCCTCGTCCAGGAAGCTGTTGGTGATCACCTGCACGTTGGAACGCGCGGTCAGCAGTGCGGCCTCGTTCAGCACGTTGGCCAGGTCGGCGCCGGTGAAGCCCGGGGTCCGCCGCGCCACCGTGACCAGATCGACGCTGGGGTCGATCGGCTTGCCCTGCGCGTGCACCTTGAGGATCTCGAAACGGCCCTTCAGATCCGGCGCCTCGACGGAGATCTGCCGATCGAACCGTCCCGGCCGCAGCAGCGCCGGGTCCAGAACATCGGGACGGTTGGTGGCGGCGATCAAGATCACGCCACCACGTACGTCGAAGCCGTCCATCTCGACCAGCAGCTGGTTCAGCGTCTGTTCGCGCTCGTCGTGGCCGCCGCCCATGCCAGCGCCGCGGTGCCGACCGACGGCGTCGATCTCGTCGATGAAGACGATCGCCGGGGCGTTCTCCTTGGCCTGCTCGAACAGGTCGCGCACCCGGGAGGCGCCGACACCGACGAACATCTCCACGAAGTCAGAACCGGAGATCGAGTAGAACGGCACTCCGGCCTCGCCCGCTACCGCGCGGGCCAGCAGGGTTTTGCCGGTGCCGGGCGGTCCGTACAACAGGACGCCCTTGGGGATCTTCGCTCCGACGGCCTGGAACTTGGCCGGCTCGGCCAGGAACTCCTTGATCTCCTCCAGTTCCTCGATCGCCTCGTCCACACCGGCCACGTCGTGGAAGGTGGTCTTCGGGGTGTCCTTGTTGGCGATCTTGGCCCGCGACTTGCCGAACTGCATCACGCCACGGCCGCCGCCGCCCTGCATCGAGTTGATGAAGAAGAAGAAGAGGACGCCCAGAAGCAGGAACGGGATCAGCGTGCCCAGCATGCTGGAGAAGAAGCCGGGGGTCGGGTTGCGGCCGACCCAGTTGTCCAGGGTCTTGTTGTCGTACCGCTTCTGCAGATCGGCCGCCAACTGCGAACCCTGGTCGCCGACCCAGACGGCCTCGACCTTGCTGCCGTCGTCCTTGACGATCTGGATCTTCTGATCGCCGTCGACGAGAGTCACCTGCTTGAGGTGCTCGGTGCCCTGGACGAGCGCGACGGCCTGCGAGGTCGGGACCTCCTTGTAGCCGTCGCTGCGATTCACCACCTCGACGATGATGGCGATACCGATGATGACCACGACGAACCACAACAAGGGGCCGCGGAGTATGCGCTTGACGTTCATGACCTGCCTTGTCGGTTCTTAATCGGACGTCCTGCTCGTGGGGTCGCAGCCGCGCCCGGTCTGATCAGTTCCGGCTACGCCGAGTTGATCTGTTCCGGCGGCGCCGGGTTGGGGCGCGACTGGTCGACGAAGACACACTCCGCCTGATTTTCGGATCATCCGACCGTACACGGTGCCTAAGGCTAGCCGGTCTTGCCAACTGGACCGATGGGCGGCCGCGAAGGGTACTCGGGTCGGACGCCGATCGCGGGCGAAACCCGCCCGGCTCAGGGTGGAAATCGGTGGTTTGAGGGTCGGCGGCGGTCAGCTGTAGATGTGCGGCGACAGGGTGCCGACCGAGGTGAGGTTGCGGTAGCGGCCGTCGTAATCCAACCCGTACCCGACGACGAACTCGTTCGGGATGTCGAAGCCGACCCAGCGCACGTCCACGTCGCTCTTGGCCGCTTCGGGCTTGCGGAACATGGTCATGATCTCCAGGCTCGCCGGTCCGCGCGAACGCAGATTGCTGACCAGGTACGACAGGGTCAGACCGGTGTCGATGATGTCCTCGACGATCAGTACGTGCCGATCGGCGATGTCGGTGTTCAGGTCCTTGAGGATGCGGACCACGCCCGAGGACTGAGTGCCGGAGCCGTAGGAGGAGATGGCCATCCAGTCCATCTCGCAGTGGATGGTCAGCGCCCGGGACAGGTCGGCCATCACCATCACCGCACCACTCAGGACGCCGACCAGGAGTAGGTCCTTGTCCTTGTACTCCTGATCGATCTCGGCCGACACTTCCTTCAGCCGGGCCGAGAGATCCTCGGGGGTGTACAGGACCTGCGTCAGTTCATTGCCGACGTGCGCGTCATCCACGGCGTCAGATTAGCGGTCCGTTTGAGTGCCGCTGCCACCCGTCTTGCGTGCGCAGGTTGCGTTCCGGGTGGCGACTACCGGAGCCCGTACCCCCGCCGTGGTCCCGCCATCGCTGGCACCTCGCTCCGACTCCTCCGCATGATGCGGAGTCGGTCTCGCGCTGGCGCGCTCGACGGGTCGTTCATCGCTGATTCGAGACCTTGCGCGGCGCCAACGGTCTGAGCGCTCGTCGGGGTTCGGGTCTCGTAGACGGACCGCCGCTCGGCGTCGTTCGGAACGACGTTTTCCCGCCCGCGGCCGCCAGACGCCGCGATCGAACGGTCCGGAGCCGGACGTTTCCCACCCGGAGCGGGCAAACGACGCGGTACCCCGACCGAATCCCGTCCGTTTCCCACCCGGAGTGGACAAACGACCCAGCGAGCCCGATCGAACCCCGGACCTTTCCCACCCGCAGTTGCCAAACGACGCCAGCTGCCGGGTCCGTCCCGAGCGTCTCCGACCCATGGGCACCCAGGGACACCCGGTCGAGCCGAGAGCGGCGCTGCAGATCGCGATATCGGATTGCCGAGGCACAGCAACACCGGTTGGGTGGCGGTATGAGTGATGAATCGCCGGCGGGGTATGCGGGGTTGTGGCTGCCGCCGGAACGGGATCCGCGGCCGAACCGGAGCACGCCGGACGGGGAACTCGCCACCTATCGCGACTATCTGCGGCAGTACCGGCTCACCCTCGAGCTGAAGTGTCAGGACCTGACGCCGGAGCAGCTGGCAACCGCTAGCGTGCCGCCGAGCAACCTGTCACTGCTCGGGCTGGTCCGACACATGGCGGCCGTCGAGGACGGTTGGTTCGTCCGGGTGCTGCAGGGGCAGTGGGATCGGCCGCGGATGTATCGCAGCGAATCCGATCACGACCTCGACTTCAACGGCGCGGCCGGCACCGAGGAGTGCCGCGATGACGCGTTCGCGACCTGGCATCGGGTGATCACGAACGCCGAGACCTGGCTGGGGACCAGATCCGACGACAGTCTCGGCGAACGCGTCCGCCTGCCCGACGGCGGCGAGTCCGCCAGTGTCCGCGACATCCTCGTACATCTGATTGAGGAGTACGCCCGGCATTGTGGCCACGCAGACCTGCTTCGGGAGTGCATCGACGGCCGTACGGGGTTGTGACGTGACCGATGATCCGTTCGGTGATCCCCGGCTGGCCGCGTTGTACGACGCGGACAACCCGGCCGGCGAAGATCACGACTACTTCCGCCGGACGGCCGGCCGGGCCGGCGTCCGCAGAATTGTTGATCTTGGTTGCGGCACCGGGCTGCTGACCGTGACGCTGGCCGGCCCGGATCGTACGGTGCTGGGAATCGACCCGTCGCGAACCATGTTGGACCTCGCCAAGGCCCGGCCCGGACATGATCAGGTGATCTGGCAGTACGGCGATGCCAGTGTGCTGGACGCGTTGCTGCACCCCGGCTCGGTCGATCTGGTGATCATGTCCGGCAACACCGCCCAGCACATCGTCGGCGCGGATTGGCACCGTACGTTGCGATCGGTCGCGCGAGTCCTCCGACCGGGCGGAGTGCTGACCTTCGAGACCCGCAATCCGACCGCTCGGGCCTGGGAGTCCTGGTCAGCGGAGAACACCATGGCCACTCGCGATACCGATCATGGTCCGCTGACCGAATGGCTCGAGATCACCGCGGTCACCGGCTTCGACGACGGCAACGGCGGCCAGCTGACGTTTGCGGCGCACAACGTCTTCGAGGCCACCGGCGAGCACGTCGTCTTCACTACTGTGCTGGCCTTTCGGACGCGTACGGAGTTGACCGCCGACCTGGCCGATGCCGGGCTGCGGATCGAATCAATCGCCGGCGGTTGGCGGAACGAACCACTGACCGACACCAGCCGGTTGTTGGTGGTGACCGCAACCCGTTCCGGTTGAGGCCGCGACCGGACTGGTGGCCTTCAGCCGCGTTCGGTGATGACATCGCAACCTCCACTTGGCCCGATCGCTCCCGGACGACGGCAGGATGGAAGGCGACATGGAGGTTGGGCGATGATCACCATCGATTCGCAGCGCGCGTCCTGGCAGGAATTCAGCGAGATCGTGGCCAGGCTGAACTATCTGGTGCTGGCCACCGCGGACGACGACGGGCTGCCCTGGGCGTCGCCGGTGTTCTTCCGGATGAACGAGATCGGCGACGTCTTCTGGGTGTCCGCGCCCGGGAGCAGGCATTCGAGCAACATCGCTGCCCGGGACGCGGTCGCGGCCACCGTCTTCGACTCGACCGCGCCGGTCGGTGCCGCGTCGGCGGCATACCTCGTCGGACACGCGTCCCTGGTTCATCACGCCGGGATCGCCGAGGGGCTGGGGACGCTCAACCGCGGATTGCCCGAGCCGAACCAGCTGGACGAGCTCGAGGTGACCGGCGCCGGGAAGCTGCGCATCTTTCGGATGCGGGTGACCGACCGGTGGATCCTGGTCCGCGGCAGTGACCCGCGCACCGAGACCGAAGTGGACGCGCGGATCCCGGTCGAACCGCCGCACTGATCCGGTCCGAGCGGTAAGAACGTCGGAGCAGATGGCCCGAACCCCCGGCGATCGGTGGGGTAGATCCCATCTGCTCCGACGTTCTTACCGCCGAGGAGTTGAACCTGCGGCCGACGCCAGCAGATCTCCGGCGCGGCGGCAGACCGTCATCCCCGGCAACTGGACCTGGCGCTGACCGTGCCAGTCGATGATCAACGACTCGACCGCACGAACATGCTGCAGCGCGATGTCGCGGGCACCACAATCGAGCAACCAGCGTTTGATCACCCGGCCCCGCAACGCCGGCTCGGCGGCTGCGAGGATCGGGCAGTTGAGCGCCGGACCAACCGGGACCTTCCGCGATCCGCGGTTCGCGGAAGGCACCTCGTCGTTGATCACCTCCAGGTTGGGCGGCTGGGGCCCGGCGGTGGCAGCCGCGTGGAGTTCCTCGGCCAACCGGTCCAGCAGATCGGCATCGGCGCGGGCCAGTTCGGCGGTTCGGGCCAGGGCTTCGGCGACACCGGGACCAAGATCATTCTCCAGACTCGGCAGCACTCGCTGTCGCAGTCGGGAGCGGGTGAACCGGGGATCGCTGTTGTGCGGATCGTTCCAGACCTCAAGGCCGAGTTCGACGCAACAAGCCTGCGTTGTAGCTCGATGCACCCCGAGCAGGGGACGAACCCTGCGACCTGATCGCGGCGCCATCCCCGCCAGTGACCGGACACCGGATCCGCGGGCCAGGCCCAGCAGTACGGTCTCGGCCTGATCATCCAGAGTGTGGCCGAGGAACAGATCCGCGTTGCGTTCGGCTGCTTCTGCTTCCAGCACTCGATAGCGAGCAGTACGTGCATCGGCTTCCGGCCCGGCGTCCGGGGTCAACTCGACCCGTCGAAGCACGACGTCGGGATAGCCGAACCGTAGTAGTTGATCTTGAACCAGGCGGGCTCGCTCCGCCGACCCAGCCTGCAGTCCGTGATCAACAGTGACCGCCGAGTGGTCGAGGCCGAGCTTGCGGGCGACCTCGGCGACTGCGAAGGCCAGGGCGAGCGAATCGCCGCCGCCGGAGACGGCGGCGACGATCGGGCGTTCGGCCATCGCGCGTACGGCTTGGACGACCTGCAGCGTCGCGGGGCCGAGTGCCTTACGAGCCATGGTTCGTGCTGAAGGAGTTACGGTCCTTCGACAAGCTCAGGATCCCTTGGGCGAGGTGCCGTGGACCCGCTTGACCCAAAGTGACGGGTCGGCGATCTCGGCCGGCGTCGGCAGTGTCTGCGGCCCGATCCACACCCGGTTGAAGCCGTCCATGCCGACGGCGTCGATGACCTGGTTGCAGAATTTCGCGCCGTCCCGGTACTGCCGCATCTTCGCGTCCAGACCGAGCAGCTTGCGTACCAGCCGATCGATGCCCTGCGCCTGCCGGCGTACATTGAACCGGGCTCGGATGGTATCCACCGACGGCACCACGCTCGGCCCGACGCTGTCCATCACTACATCCGCGTGCCCCTCGAGCAGACTCATCACCGCGGTGATCCGTTCCACCGTCTCCCGCTGGGCCGGCGTCTGCACCAGATCGACGATCGAGATCTCCTGGTTGCCGCGGATCGCCTCCCCGACCTTGCCGACCGCGTTCTTGATCATCTCCAGCACGACGCCCGGTTCCAGGTCGGTGGTGCCGACGATCTGTTCCACCTGGTCATTGAGGTATTCGCGCAACCACGGCACCGCGGTGAACTGCACCCGGTGGGTCTCCTCGTGCAGGCAGACCCACAGCCGGAAGTCGGCCGGATCGAGTTTGAGCTCGCGTTCCACCATCACCACGTTCGGTGCGACCAGGAGCAGCCGGCCGCCCGCCTCCCCCGGCTCGCCGGGATAGAACGGGTCGAACTGACCGAGGATCTTCGGTGCCAGATAGCTCAGCAGCGCGCCGACCTCGGCGCCGCTCACCCGCGAGCTGACCTGCTGCAGCTGGGCGCCGCCGCGAGTGGCCGCCAGCCGCTGACTTGCGCGGACGTTCAGCGGTTCCATGATCGTCTTGAAGGCGTCGGCGTTCGCCTGGATCCAGCCCGGCCGATCGACCACCAGCACCGGCGCGGTGGCGCTCGGCACGGTCAGTCCGGTCACCTGCTGCACGTAGGTCTCGGCACGTTCGGCGGCATCGCGCAGCTCCGCAACCGCGGACAACGCACCCTCCATCGAGATCTCCGGGCCGGGCTTGACCAGTTTGCGGGCGGTCTTGACCGCGACGTTCCAGTCGACCATCGCTGTACTCATGCCCGGAACTCTATGCGGTCGATGGTCAGTGAACCCGCCGGTCGCGACCCTGAGCCGACCCCCGTGATGGCGCACCGTGGGATTGCCGCGGCGCGATGAAAGCATGGCGCCATGGATGAGCAGTGCGAACACTGTGGATTCGACTACGGTTCGGTCGCTTCCGCCACGGCCGCCAGGGCGATTCGCTTCGAGGCCGGAGAGCTGGCCGACCGACTCGCCCACTCCGATCCGGTTGCGGTGACGCGTCGTCCAGGTGGCGAATGGTCGGCACTGGAATACGGCGGGCACGTTCGTGATGTGCTGCTCGTGCAGCGCGAACGCGTACTCGCTGCGAGACTCCATTCCGGTCACACCATCATCCCGATGGGCCGCGATGAACGCGTCGAATGGCGCGAGTACGAGGGTATCGATGCCGGCCAGCTCGAGGCCGAGATCCGCATGACCGCCGACTGGCTGGCGCGTTCTCTCGAGGCGATGGACGAGGACGACTGGTCTCGTACCGTTGTCTACAACTATCCCCAGCCGGCCACCAAGACGTTGCGATGGCTAGCCGCCCACACCGTTCACGAGTTGGTGCATCACCGCCAGGACGTCGAGCGGCTCCTCGACCAGTCCCGCTGATCGCGCCGACCTCGCGGGTTTCCGCCCATCTGACGCGGCGGCCTTCTACGATGTGGCCCGACGGCACGCCTGCCATCGGGGGATGCTCCGGCCATCGGAGAAGGCGGCGGCCGGATCGGGGGAGCAGGACCGCATGCAGGACGGATCGCAATCAGTGATCGGCGTCGTGGTGGTGAACTACGGCTCGACCGGGCTGCTGAGACGCAACCTGGCCGGATTGGCCGGCGTACCGGGTTGCCGGGTCGTGGTGGTGGACAACTATTCCGGTGAGGCCGAACGTGACCGGGTCGCCGAACTGTGTCACGAGCTCGGCTGGACCGCGGTGCTGTTGGACACCAACGCCGGCTTCGGCGCGGGAGTGAATGCCGGGCTCGCGGCTGCCCGCCGGGCCGGTGCGGACGCGTACCTGTTGATCAACCCGGATGCAACGATCGATTCAGACACGCTGGCTGCCTTTCATGATCATGTACGCGCGCATCCGCTGGACCTGGTTGCACCCAAGGTCCTGCGCCCGGACGGCAGCACTTGGTCGGCGGGGATGGCAGTGGAGTTGCCGACGGGCAGGATGCGCGGGCGACCTGGGTTGCGCGACATTCGTCGGCATGAATCAGCCTGGGTCAGCGGCGCGTGCCTGGCGTTCTCCGAGACATTGCGGCAACGGGTCGGCGGCATGCCCGACGGCTACTTCCTTTACTGGGAAGACGTTGACTTCAGCCTGCGCGTCCGTCGGGTCGGTGGCCGGCCGGTAGTCCGCGAGGACCTCGTGGTCACCCACAGCGAGGGCGGCACCCAACGCGATGATCATGACCGCCGGCTGTCCAACCGCTACTACTTCTACAACTGCCGCAATCGGCTGGTCTTCGCGTCCCGGCAGCTCGGCCGTCGGCAGCGGTTGAACTGGATGATCACGACTCCGCGCGAGAGCTGGCTGATCTTGCTCCGCGGTGGTCGACGACAGCTGTTGCACTCCCCCGCCCCACTGATCGCCAGCGTTGCCGGATCGTTGGCAGGGTTGGGAATCGCGGCCCGCTCGATGCGATCCCCCGTGCGTCGAGACGGGATATCCGATACCGCGGAGCCGGCCCTTCGACGAGCTCAGGAACCTCGGGTGGAGGATGCGGATGCGAGTCCGATCGTCGCGCTGATGTCGTTTCCGGCGACGCCGCCCAAGGCCAACCCGTACCGGCTGTTGCTCGAACGCGGATTGCGCAAGGCACCCGGGTTGAAGATCAAGTACTTCTCCTGGCGAACCGCGCTGCTGGGCGACTACGACGTGTTTCACGTGCACTGGCCGGAGATTCTGCTGGAAGGAAGTACGCCTGCGAAGACGGCGGCCCGGCGGGTGCTGTTCGCGATCTTCCTGGCCCGGATGCGGATCCGGCGGATCGCGATCGTGCGCACGATGCACAACCTCGAATTGCCCAGCGGCATCGACCCGATCGAGGTCGCGTTGCTTCGGGCCGCGGAACGTCAGACCGCCGTCTGGATCCGGTTGAACACGAGCACCGAGTTGCCTGCCGGCCGGCCGGGAGTCACCGTGCTGCACGGTCACTACCGGGACTGGTACGGCAGCCAGCAGAAGTCGACCATGGTCGCCGGTCGGATCGTGTTCTACGGGCTGGTCCGCCGCTACAAGGGTGTTCCGGCGTTGGTGCGGGCCTTCACCGAGAGCCCCGACCCAACCCTCAGCCTGGAGGTGCTGGGCCGTCCGTCGACGACCGAGTTGGCCGACGAGATCATCCAGGCGGCCGGCAAGGACCAGCGCGTCCGGCTGCGGCTGGAGTTCGTCGAGGATCCCGAACTGGTACGAGGGGTGACCGAGGCCGAGCTGGTGGTACTGCCGTACGCCGAGATGCACAACTCGGCCGCGGTGTTGACCGCGCTGTCGCTGGATCGTCCGGTGCTGGTGCCCGACAACGAGGTCAACCACAAGCTCGCCGCCGAGGTCGGGCCCGGTTGGGTGCACACCTACTCCGGGCCGATCAGTGCCCAGACGATCACTGCCGCGCTGAGCGACCTCCGGCAGCATCCGCCCGCCGACTGGCCGGATCTGGAACAACGGGACTGGGATCTGGGCGGCCTGCAGCACGCGGACGCCTACCGGCTGGCCCGCCGGTGGGTTCACCGCCGACGACAGTGAACCGGGGATCATGTGTCGCCCGCCGGCGCCTCAGCTGCGACAGCCGCAGGTGGCGACGGCGGCGGAGACCCGGTCCAGCCAGGCGACCGAGGCCCAGTCGTTCTTGGGTTGGTTGACCACGAAGGCGTACACCAGCAGCTCGCCGTCGCGGGTGTAGCTGTACCCGGCCAGGGAGTGGACCTGGCTGAGGGTGCCGGTCTTGGCCCGGACCAGTCCGCGACCGCCGGCCGCCGCCGACTGGCTGAAGCGGTAGTGCAGGCTGCCTTCGACACCGGCCACCGGCAGCCCGGTCATCAACGGACTCAACCGCGGCTGCTTGCCGGACACCGCGAGATCGATCACCCTGACCAGTTGGTCGGCCGAGACCCGGTTGCTGCGGGACAGGCCACTGCCGTCGTAGGTGTGGGTGCTGCCCACCCAGGCGCCGAGCTTGCCGAGAGTTTTCCGTACGGTGGCGACGCCGCTGGTGATCGAACCGTCGCCGCCGGCGGCCAGTGAGGCCTGCCGCAGCAGCACCTCGGTGGCGTCGTTGTCGCTGGCCATCAGCAACCGTTCGACGATCTTCTCCAGCGACAGCGACTCGACCGCGGCGACCTGGTTGTCGGCGGCACCGGCGACCTTGGCGTTGACGTCGGTCGTCGTCACGGTGCTGACCTTGATGCCCCGCTTCGTCAGCTGCGCGGCGAACAGATTGGCCGCGGACTTGGCCGGATCGCTCTGCCGAGGCCCCTCGGCTCCGTACAGCCGGCCCTCGTCGGCCCACAACGCCGAGGTCGGGGTGACGACGTCGGCGTACCCGGTCGGCCAGTGCGGATTCCACGCCGGCCCGGCGAACAGTGATGCGTCGTAGCCGAGCTTGACCGAGGTCAGCCCGGCCTTCTTCAACCGCTTCGCAGTGGCCGCCGACAGGCTCTCCAGCGATGACTGGCCGGGATCCGTGACGCGGTCGGCGTCACCGGCCAGATAGGGGTCGCCGCCGCCGATCAGCACGATGCTGCCGGTCATCTTCTTCTTACTAGCGGTCGTCTTGGCGCCGGTTGTCGGCGTCGGACCGGCAGAGGCGGGATCGGCGGCCGGTGTCGGCAGCGGTGCGGTGGCGACGACCTTGGTGGTGAAGCGGTGCTGCGGGCCGAGCAGCTGCAGCGCGGTCGCGGAGGTGAGCAGCTTGTTGGTCGAGGCCGGGATCAACGCCGAGTCAGCACCGCTGCCGTAGAGCAGCTTGCCGGTCTGGCCGGACAACACCGCCGCGCTGACCTTGCCGCCCGACTTTCCGGCGCCGGCGATCCGGCGGGCGAGTTCGGCGGCGTCGGTGGCGCGAGCGGAGTCGACGGCGGCAAGCACCGGATCAAGGCTTGCCGCTGCGGACGGTGTCGGCGTGCTCGACGGGGTTGCGCTCGGGCTCGGTGTAACCGACTGTTCGCCGGCCGCTGCGGTGCCCGGATGCGACGGTCGTAGCACACCGGTCGCGGCCACCGTCACTGCGGCCGCCGCCACCGCGGCGGCCGTCGTCACCACCAGCACCCGTCGCTTGCCCACCGCCACCTCGATTCCCGTGTGTTCGCCGGACCGGGCTCGGCACCGAAAGAACCGGCTCAACGTACGCTCTCCGACGGCTCGACGTCCTGCCGCCATGAGTGAGAGTGCTCACAGTAACCGCCCGCAGTCCCGGACGCGTTCGTACCAGTCGGCCCGGTGGCGTTACGCTCAGGGCTTGCCGACGCAAATTCCTCGACACCGTCGTCGTTGTTCAGGAACCACCCATGTTCCTGACGCGCGGCGGAAGAGTAAGGCGAGCGATGTCGTACAACGCCCGCCAGGCGACAAGGAAAGGGCCCAGATCCGTGACCGGACTGAATCAAGGCGCATCACCATCGGTTCCGACCAAGCCGCTGAGCGGGTTGACCTTCGACGTCACGGTGGAGATCCCCAAGGGCCAGAAGAACAAGTACGAAGTCGATCATGAAACCGGCCGGATCCGACTCGATCGGACCCTGTTCACGTCCACTCAATACCCGGCCGACTACGGCTTCATCGAGGACACTCTGGGCCAGGACGGCGATCCGCTGGACGCGTTGGTGCTGGTCTCCGAGCCGACCTTCCCGGGCTGCCTGATCAAGTGCCGCGCGATCGCGATGTTCCGGATGCGGGACGAGAAGGGCGAGGACGACAAGGTGCTGTGCGTGCCGGCCGGTGATCAGCGTCGTGATCATCTACGCGACGTGACCGACGTCCGGCAGTACAACCTGCTCGAGATCGAGCACTTCTTCACCGTCTACAAGGACCTCGAGCCGGGCAAGTCGGTCGAGGGTTCCAGCTGGACCGGCGTCGAGGAGGCAGAGGCCGAGGTGCTGGCGAGCTTCGAGCGGGCCAAGACCGAGGGCCACTGAGCCTGCGGTGAGCCCGAACCAGCGCTATTTGATCTTGGTCGCGCCGGCCGCCAACCGGGTGTTCGCCGGACAGGCGGCCGACTTGGCCGCCGCCGAGTTGGAGATCTGTGCCAGCGCAGCCTCCTTGCAGGTAAGCGACATCGGCAACCGCGAGCTGGCCGGGATCGACTACCTCGGATTCGAACTCGCGGCCGCGCAAGATGCGCGCTGGCTGCACACGATCGCCGGACTGTCGTCGACGTACGCGATCTTCGAGTTGGTGGACGGTGACCTGCTGCGTCCGCTGGAGTTGATCAACACCGACCGGTTCTCCGACGACCTGGTGACCATCCCCAAGTATCAGGGCAAGACCAACGAGCAGTTCACCCGGATGATGGTCAACGTGACGGCAGCCGCCGTGCGTCGGCGGTCCGGTGCGGCCGACGAACGGCTGCAGTTGCTCGATCCGCTGTGCGGTCGCGGCACCACGCTGAGTGTCGGGCTGATGCTCGGCTACGACGTGGCCGGGGTCGAATCACAGCAGAAATCCGTCGAGGCCTACGCGGCCTTCCTGAAGAGTTACCTGCGGCGCAAGCGCATCAAGCACAAGGCCGACTTCAATCCTGTACGCCGTGAGGGCCGCAGCCTGGGCCGCCGACTGCAGGTCGAGGTGACGCCGCCGACCGGCGGTCCGGCGCAGCAGTTGACCGTCTTCACCGGCGACACCCGGCAGTCGGCCGCGCTCTACGGCAAGCGCAAATTCGATCTCGTCGTCACCGATGCTCCGTACGGAGTGGTGCACGACAGCCCGGGCAAGGGCAAGTCCGGATCGGCCGCACAACTGCTGTCGGAGGCGATCGGCGTCTGGGCCGGGCAGCTGAAGAGCGGCGGCGCGCTCGGGCTGAGCTGGAACACGTACCGGATCGGCCGCGAAGAACTCTCCTCGATCATGATCAACAACGGTCTGGAGCCGCTGAACGACGGGCCCTATCTGCGCTTCGCGCACCGGGTCGACGCGTCGATCAACCGCGACATCCTGGTCGGTCGCCGGAGCTGAGCTCGGCGCCGGATCCGGGCAGAGCGTCCTGGCCTTGCCGGGCTTTTCGTTGCGCGATCATGAACAGCACGGCGCCGAGGACGAAGGCCGCGGGCACCCACCACCGGTCCGCGTCGATGCTGCCGCCGACACTCACCCGGTAGCCGAGGTAGCCGATGCCGGCCAGTCCACGCGCCAAGGCCAGCAGACCGACCAAGATCAACATCCACCGCCGTCCCCAGAGGGCGATCGCGGCCGCAACGAGCAGGCCGCCGATCACCGCGATGCCATAGTCCGCCGTTCGGCCGACAACGTGCGGCAGATCGACCGGCAGGCGGCCACGGCCCGACCAGGCAACCAAGATCATCTGCAGGGCGGCGAAGATCACCGTCCAGAGGGCTGCGACGATTCGGGTCGGGGTGAAGTTCACGTCGCTGACGCTAGGTCGCACTCGGCGATCGGAATATCGGCGAAATCCCCCACCGATTCCCCGAACCATCCCCTGGCACGATCAGTCGAACAACTCCTGCGGCCGGAACGAGACCGGGAACGGGCTGATCAACTCGACCAGCTCAGCACCGGAGCTGGCAGCTGCCTCAACGTACTTCCCGTCGACGAGTGCCCATGCCTGCACAGAGATCTCGCCCGGATCGACGCCCCAGTACGACGAGAAGCCCGCCGCCTCCAGCCGAGATCGCTGGAGGGACCTTCGGTGGGTCGACGCGTCGCCTCGTTCAGCTGAAGATCTTGCCGAACCAGTCCAGCTTGGCCTGGGTCTGGTAGTCGCCACCGCCCTCGTGGTTGTTGTGCGAGTAGACGTTGATCGACTTGACCGGCGGCTCGCCAGAATTCTCACCGTAGAAGTTGTACGCGGCGTAGACGGTCGACGGCGGGCAGGTGTTGTCCATCAGCGCGACCGAGAACAGCGTCGGTGCGGTGGCCCGCCGGCCGAGGTTGACGCCGTCGAAGTAGGACAGGGTTCGGTAGGCGGTCTCGACCTGATCGCGCCAGCCGTGCAGATAGTTGGTGATCTCCGAGTACGGCGAGGCCTCGGTGATCTTGAGCGCGCGCTGAAAGTGACACAGGAACGGGACGTCCGGCGCACAGCCGACCAGTTCGATCCCGGCGTACGGGGCCAGCCCGGCGGCCGCGATCGACAGACCACCGCCCTGACTGCCGCCGGTCACGATGATCTTGGAGCTGTCCACCAGCCGATTGCTGCGGACCGCTTCCAGACAACGGATCGTGTCGGTGTAGAGCCGGCGGTAGTAGTAGTTCGTCGGGTCGTCCAGACCGGAGGTCATGAAGCCGGGCGCGTGATTGAAGCCGGCCTCCGCGGCATCGTCGGGTGTGGAGGCATAGCCGCCCGCATTCCAGCCCTGGCCGCGGGTGTCCATGATCACGTGCCCCCACCCGGCGGCCGCGTACACGGTCCGGCCGAAGGGGAAGCCACGGCCGCCGGAGTAGCCGAGGAATTCGACGACGGTCGGCAGCGGGCCGGTGGCGCCGGCCGGCACGGTCAGCCAGCCCTTGACCCGGGTGCCGCCGAAGCCGCTGAAGGTGACGTCGTAGGTGTCGAAGACGGGCGTGCCCGCGTCGATCTTGTCGAAGGTCGGGTTCAGATCGAGCTGCCGAGCCTCGGCCAGCGTCGAGGTCCAGAAGTCGTCGAAGTCGCCCGGCTCGGACACGTCCGGCCGATACTGCTGCAGTTGATCAAGATCAAGATCGAACATCGCCATGAGCCGGCATCCTAGAGCCACCGCGCTGCCGCAGTCACCGTGGTGATCGTAGGGTGAGCACATGGCAGGCAAGCACACGCTGTTGTTGCTGCGGCACGCGCAGGCCGCGGAATACGCCGGTGGGGTCCGTGACCACGAGCGTCCGCTGACCGACCGTGGCATCGAGCAGGCGACGGAGGTCGGCAACGCCATCCGCGCGGAAGGCGTGTCGATCGATCAGGTGCTCTGCTCCTCGGCAACCAGGACCCGGCAGACCTGGTCGGCGCTCGGGTTGGACAGCAAGATCGAATTCAGCGACGAGATCTACAGCGCCGGCAGCGACACCCTGCTGGAATCGGCCAGGCTGCTGGACGAGGAGGTCGTCACCGCCATGATCATCGGGCACGGGCCGGCGCTGCCGCGGCTGGCGGTCGAGCTCGCGGGCCCTGGTTCGGACCAGCGTTCGTTGGATGTGATCAACAGTCGCTACCCGACGGCGACCCTGGCTGCGTACGAGGTCGACGTGCCGTGGGCAGATCTTCAGGTCGGCCGACTGCTTTGGCTGCGTCTCGGCCGCCACTGATCACCCCACACTCCCCTTCTTCACACCGCCCGGACCTGGCTGACGCGACACGGAACACATCCGACGAGGTTCTTTCACCGAAACTCTCCCCGTCGTGGCACTCGACGCGATAGCATCAATCCGAATCTCGGGGGAGATTGGTTGCGCGGGTCTGCGGCATCGCTGCATGCGACCCACGGTTCGCGTCCATGGCCGCGACCTGGTCGCAGGCCCGCAAGACCCTTGACCCCGTGGTTGCACAACGCGCCAGTGGCGCGACATTGCGGGGGATATCGGGGGATATCAGGCATGTCAGCACCTGACACTGCCGTCACTGTTTTTGGGCCTGACAGCATCGGGGCCGAGGACTTCAACGACGGCGCACTCATCAACGCGACTTCAGCAGCACAGATCGACGAGCTTGCAGTTCGAAGAGCCCGTCGAGCAGCGGAGAGGACGAACGACTACCGGCGACGAACGGGCTACTACGTCCGGATGCTCGTCGCTTGCGACGTGGTTGCCGGCATGTCGGCGGTGGCCGCGATCGGTTGGTTGCCGTGGGTCAACGCCGCCGGGATCGCTTACTGGCTTACGCTTCTTGGCGTTGCCATGATCATCTGGCCGGTCGCCAACGCGGCCGCTTCGGGTTATCAGCGACGCCGGCTCGAGTCGGGTGGCAGCATCCGGACCGCGCTGACGGCCATGCTGATCATGGTGATGCTGGTCTGTCTGCCGGCAGCGTGGCTCGGATCGGTGCCGGTGGTTCGGGCGGTCCTCGTGGCCGCTCCGACGGCTGCCGTAGTCAGCGTCGCCGGCCGGCTGGCCGTCCGCCAACTGCGGCGTCGCGAGCACCGCTCCGGCGAATCGCGTCGCCAACTGATCTTGGTCGGCGGCGCAGACTCGGTGGCGGAGTTGCGCCGTACGATCGACCGCGATCATCGAGCAGGCATGGAGGTCCTCGGTGTCTGCGTGCCGACCGACGAGTTGGTCCGCGCCCGGTCGCTGGAGTTACCGGTCGTCGGTGATCTGGCCGACGTGGCGACCATCGCCCGCGATCTCGGTTGCCATGCGGTCGCGGTGGCGGGCACGGACGGGACGCCGCCGGGATTCCTGCGCCGGCTGGCCTGGTCGCTGGAGGATCAGGACGTCGACGTGCTGGTGCATTCCGGTCTGGTCGGGGTGACCCGATCGAGGGTCCGGCTGGAGTCCCATCCCGAGTTGTCGCTGGTCCAAGTCGAACAGCCGCGGTTCACCGGATGGCAACGCCGGGCCAAGCGGATGCTGGACGTGATCATGACCAGCGGCGGGCTGTTGATCATCTGGCCGATCCTGGCGGTCACCGCACTGGCGGTGAAGCTGGAAGACCGTCGTGGCCCGGTGATCTTCAAGCAGTCCCGGATCGGGATCGACGGGAGACCTTTCACGATGTACAAGTTCCGCTCGATGGTCGTCGACGCGGAGCAACGATTGGCCGCACTGGCCACCCAGAACGAAGGCGCCGGCCCACTATTCAAGATGGAACACGACCCCCGCGTGACCCGGGTCGGCGCCTTCATCCGCAAGTACTCGATCGACGAACTGCCCCAGCTGTTCAACGTACTGAACGGAACCATGTCGCTCGTCGGGCCGCGGCCGCCGCTGCAGTCCGAGGTGGACGAGTACGCCACCGACACGCACCGACGACTGAAGGTCGTGCCGGGACTGACCGGCCTGTGGCAGGTCAGCGGTCGCTCGAGCCTGACCTGGGACGAGTCCGTACGGCTGGACCTGAGCTACGTGGAGAACTGGTCGATCGGGCTTGATGTCAACATCATCCTTCGGACGGCAACCGCCGTATTTGCCGGCCGCGGGGCTTATTGAGAACCAGATCGGGCACGCAGAGGTCCACGCCCGGTCGACAGCGCGCGTACGTACATCCGAGCGCCGGCGTCGTGAGACGCCGGCCGAGCCGGTAGGTAGGAGATGCCCCAGACCTTCGACGTCCTGCTGATCTGCACAGCGAATCAATGCCGCTCGCCGATGGCGGAGTTCTTGCTCCGCGATGTCGTCGCCCGCCGAGGGCTTGACTGGCGTGTCGGTTCGGCGGGCACCCATGCTCGCCCCGGTCGGGGCATGGACGAGAAGGCCAGCAGGCTGCTGCATTCACGCGGCATCGACGTCGGCGACTGGTGTTCCCGGCGGGTCGAACGCTGGATGCTGGAGAACAGTCAGTTGATCTTGACTGCCACCCGCGAGCATCGGACCATGATTGTCGGATCACGTCCGGACCTGATGGCGCGAACCTTTCCGCTGCTGCAATTCGCCGCATTGGCGGAGGTGGCGCACGCCAACGCACTCGTCCCGCGGCCCAGACACTTGACCGGAACGTCATCCCTGGACGGGACGTCCCTGCTGGAGGCCGTGAAGTCGGCCCAGGGACAGACGCAGATCCAGCCGGACGATGTTGATCTTGCTGATCCGGTCGGCCGGTCGTACCGCAGGTTCCGTGCCTGCGCCGAGGTGATCGACCGCGCGATCCGGCAGATGCTCCCCGACTGATCTTCGGCGACAGCCGCTGTCAGTCGATCATGGTGACGTCATCAGTCACCGATGCGTCGCGGTTCGGGTTGATCAGCGATCACCGCGGCGTCGCCGCCGCGCTTTGGGGCACGGGGTTCTTCTCTGCGCTCTCGAGGCCGAGTCGGCGACCACCGTCCGATGGGATTGCTGCTTCGGCCCCGCTGTCGGCGGCCTTCAGCCCGACCGTGGTATCGCTCAGGACGGCATAGCCGTCGCCTGCGTACTGCTTGCGCTCGCGCCGGCTCATCCGCCGCATGTTCAGCACAGTGCCGACGATCCGTGCGTCGACCCCGTGCAGCGCGCGAGCGGAGTTGGCCACAGTCGTCCGCGTCGTCTTTCCGTACCGGACAACGAACAACACCCCGTCGGTCAGTGCCGAGGCGATGACCGCGTCGGCAACCGGCAGCAGCGGCGGCGCGTCGATGATGATCTTGTCGTATCGTCCGCGCAGCTCCTGAAGCAGCTTTTCGGTTTTCGGCGAGCCCAGCAGCTCGGAAGGATTCGGCGGCAATCCGCCCGACGTGAGTACGTCGGGTCCCTTGTCCCCCCAGCTCTGGATCGCCTCGTCGACGGACACATGCCCGACCAGGACATTGGTCAGTCCGACGCCAGGCTCCAGGCCGAACAACTTGGCGACCGACGGTCGCCGAAGATCACCGTCGATCAACAACACCCGATTGCCCGACTCGACCAAGGTCAGAGCAAGATCGGCCGCAACCGTCGACTTGCCTTCCAACGGAAGCGACGAAGTCACCAGCAGCACGTCGGTGGCCTCGGCGGTGTCGATGTAGAGCAGATTCGTCCGCAGCTGCCGGAAGCCTTCTGCTCGGCTCGAGGTGGCTGCCGGTCCGACGATCAGCGGCTCCTTCTTCACCGCGCCGTCATGATCAATCGTGCCGATCACGGGGGCGCCGACCAGCGCCGCCGCAGTCTCCGGCGTACGAATCGTGACGTCCAGCAGCTCGCGCAGCAACGCGATCGCCACGCCGATCAGCAGGCCACCGGCGAAACCGAAAACGAGGTACTTCTTCAGGCTCGGCGCCACCTGGACGGTTTCGGTCGGCCCGGAAACCACCGACACCTCGACCATGGTCTGGCTCGAGCCCTGATTGTCGAGTTCATCCACCATCGGCGGGAAGACGCTGGCCACCGAATGTGCGATTGTCTGCGCGTCCTGCGCCGAACCGCTGGTGACCGTCGCCGTGACCAACACCGTCGACGGTTGCGCCGAGGCGGTGATGTTGCCACGGATCTCGTTCGCCGGGATTCCGCTCTGGTCCGCGACCTCGTCGGCCAGCCGATCTCCCTGCAGCAGCAGGGCATACGAGCTGACTCGACTTTCGGCGAACTGCCCGGCCGCCTGCGGATTCGAACCCTCGGCCAGCGGCGAGGCGACGTAGAACGTCACCGTCGACGCGTACGTCGCCGGCGTCACCCGATAGGCACCGAACGCGGCACCCAACCCGGCCACGACGAGCAGACAGATGATCAACCAGTTCCTGCTGAGCGCGTTGAGATAGCCACGCAAGTCCATCTGGACGAACCTTCCCCCGAAGTCCGCGACGCGCAGAAACCGACGGCTGCGCAGCCACAATGCAGCTACATCCTAGGTCGCCCGGGGCCAGTCCGTCGGATCGGGCGAAGACCGGTGCTCATCTGGCGTTCAAAAAGCCTTCCGGCCAATCCTGCGAACCGGACGTGGCGACCCCGCGGAGGCGCTAACCTTGCCTGCGCGCGCAGTCAGAGGACGCTGCTGACCGCGTGCATTCGGGAAGGGGGACCCGATGTTTGAAGCCGTGACGCCTGTCCAAGTCCGTTATTTGATCATGCTCGAGCGGGGCGCCTGGCGCCACCGATGAGCCGCACCGCGATCGGACCAGAGCAGGCACAGGTCTCGACCACCAGCAGCGCACGCAAGACCTGGTCAGGCGTTGCCAAGAGCGCCGGCATCAAAATCGTCATGCTGCCGGTCGGCGCCGTCGTCGGCCTGATCATCACCCGTTTGGTGATCACCCACTACGGCGAGGCCGCGTTCGGCCAGTACGGGCTGCTGGTCGGCATAGCCAACCTGTTGCCGTTTGCCGACCTTGGACTCTCCGCGGCGATCATGAACGCCGTTGCCGCCTCGGATCGTCCGGATCAGGACGAGAAGGTGCGACTGACCCTGGTCAGCGCCTTCCGGCTGCTGGCCGCATCAGCAGCGGTGATCATCGCAGTCGCGTTCCTGATCACCGCATTCGGTGACTGGAGATCCCTGCTGGGGAACGGATTGACGCCGACCTCCGGTTCGTTGGCCGCAGGGCTGAGTCTGGCGCTGATCGGTTTTGCACTGCCGTTCGGCGTCGGGCAGCGGATCCTTACCGGGATCGGCCAGAACCACGTGTCGATCGTACTGACCAGCTTGAACCGGCCGCTGGTGTTGCTCGCCCTGTTGGTCGCGATCTGGACCGGAGCCGCGATTGGTGGCTACGTCGCGCCGATCGTCTACGCCGCTGCGGCGGTGATCAGCCTGCTGATGACGGTGATCGCAGCCCGCAGGATCGCTCCGGCAGTGGGTGTCGCGCTCCGGCAATCCCTCCAACTCCGTACGGTGCGGGGCGCGCGCGTCTTCGACGTTGCCTGGCCGATGCTGATGCAGATGGTCGCGCTGCCGATCGCGCTGCAGTCGGATCGGATCGTGCTGAGTCACCTGTCGGATCTCGAGCAACTGAACCGGTACAACCTCGCCACCCAGCTCTATACGCCGATCCTGCTGGTAATGAGTTCGGCCGGGATGACCTTGTGGGCAGTGTTTGCCCGCGAGCGGGCCGGCATCGGCGAGTCCGGCACTTCACCGCATCGGATGGCACTGGTGTTCGCGGGACTCGGCGGCGTTGCCGCGATCGCGATGAGTGTGCTGTCGCCATGGCTGGCCGACCTGGCCACCGGCGGCGAGGTCGGTTTGCCGTTGCTGTTGTTGATCAGCTTCTCGGTGCTGATGGTGGCGCAGGGCGTGAACTACCCGCTGGGGATGTATCTCACCGAGCCGTCGGGGCTGCGCTTCCAGGCGGTGATGATCTTGCTGATGCTGCCCCTCAATCTCGGGCTGTCGATCTGGCTGACCGGTCCGCTGGGCGCGAGCGGTCCGGCGATCGGATCGGCCGTCGGCGTGTTGCTGTGCCAGGTCGTCGCCAACTGGATCTACGTCGGACGCCGTCGTCGGGCAGCGGGCTCAGGCGAGGTCCCCGATGTCACTGCTTGATCATCCGCGGGTGCATCGACTCACCGGCGCCGTCGTCGCGGCGAGTGGCGACGATCAGCGCTCGTCGGTCGACGTGGACGCCTCCAGCGGCTGGCGGACGCTGGAACAACTGATCTGCGTGATCGTCTTGTTCCTGCTGGGATGGCGAATGATGGTCAAGGGCGGGCTGACCGTCGGCTACATCGCCGCTCTGCTGCTCTGCCCCATTTGGATCGGGGTGGCTCGCCGTTATCGGCATGGCACCTTGTTGTTCGTCTGTGCAGGTTTGACCTACCTCAGCGGGATGGCGCTGACCGCGTTCGCCGCGCAGGATCATCGACACGCCGCCTTCCACGACATCCTGCACGACTCGAGTCTGTGGATCGGCACTTTGGCGGGGGTCGGGGTCGTGCTCTGGGCACGGACGATCCTCAACCTGGGCTGGATCGGGGCCTCGTTCGGGGTCGGCATGTTGCTCCGCAACATCACGCATCCCGATGTGCTCGCGCCGACGAACATGTGGAAGTTCGTCTATTCGCTTCCCCTGGTCGTGATCGCCTTGGCCATCGTCAGCGGCCGGCGCAGCAAGATCGGTAGCGTGGTCGTTCTTCTCGTCTTGGCAGGGATATCCGCTGCCCTGGACTCGAGATCGCTGTTCGGCACGCTCCTGCTGGCGGCCGTGCTGGTGGGCTGGCAGCTCCGACCGCGCAGCGGCGCCAAGCCGATCGCCTGGGGCTGGACGGCAGCGCTGGTCGGCGGCTTGGCCGCGGCGATCTACAACTTGGCGACGGCGCTGATGCTGGACGGTGCGCTCGGCGCGGAGGTTCAGCAACGCAGTGAACTCCAGGTGGAGACCGCGGGCTCGCTGATCTTGGGCGGTCGGCCGGAGTTGGCGGCCACCCTCGCGCTGATCAGACATGACCCGTGGGGCTTCGGTGTCGGTGTCGCGCCGAACATCTTCGACGTGATGACCGCCAAGGCGGGCATGATCAAGATCAACTACGACCCGGACAACGGCTATGTGGAACGCTTCATGTTCGGCGGGCATGTCGAGTTGCACTCCAGCGCCGGCGACCTGTGGGCGTTGTTCGGGATTCCGGGGCTCGCGATGGCCGTCGTCATAGTGCTGCTCGCCATCCGTGGCGCAGCGCAGTCGATCAGCGCGCGCGAGGGCAACGGCTTGTTGATCTTCCTGGTCTGCTACACGCTCTGGAACCTGCCGTTCAGCCCGCTCTACTCGTCGGCTCCAGCGCTCGCCCTGACACTCGGACTGGCCCTTTCCATCGGACCGCCCCGATTCTCGCAAGATCTGCCAGGAAGAGGGTTCAACTGGACCAACAGCAGCTAAAGTTCGTCATGACGCGGACGGGTGCAGGATCCTGACCTGCCGCGGTTCAACTGATTTCGGGGGAATTCAGGCATGTCACTTCGACGTCGTTCGCACGCGCGCTCACGCACGGTCAGAATCTTGGGGACCCATGGCGTTCCCGCCCAGTACGGGGGTTTCGAGACCGCAGCGGAGAACGTCGGTCTGCACCTTTCCAGGGCCGGTTGGCGGGTGATCATCTACTGCCAGGCGGAGGGCACGGGCAAGGCGAGCTACGACACTTGGCAAGGCATCGAGCGAGTAACTATTCCGGTGGATCTGCCCGGTTGGCGTGGCACCTCGAAATTCGATCTGCTGTCGGCGATGCATGCCTCTCGGCACCGCGACGTCTGCTTGGTGTTCGGCTACAACACCGCCGTCGTCAACGTGCTCCAGCGAGCGCGCGGCGTGCCACTGGTCTTCAACATGGACGGGATCGAATGGTCCAGAAAGCGTTGGGGCAAAGCCAGGCAGGCGATCCTGTACGTCAACGAGAGAATCGGCTGCCTGCTCGGTCACGACCTGATCGCCGACCATCCCGAGATCGAGACCTACCTGCGGCGCCACGCCCGGGCGAGCAAGATCACCATGATCCCCTACGGCGCGGACGCTGTCACCGATGCTCCGGTGGATCCGTTGCGCTCCCTCGGTCTGGCGCCGAGCAGCTACCTCACCCTGATCTGTCGACCGATCCCGGAGAACTCGATCTTGGAGATCGTGCGCGGCTTCTCCGCACGCCCGCGCGGCGTCAAGCTGGCGATCCTCGGTGACTACGACGGAAGCACCGATCCCTACCATCGCGCGGTGCGCGCCGCTGCCAGCGACGAAGTCGTCTTCCTCGGGTCGATCTATCGGCCGGACGTGACGCAGACGATTCGTTTCCATGCGCTGGGATACCTGCACGGACACACCGTCGGCGGAACGAACCCATCTCTGGTCGAGGCGATGGCCTCCGGTAACCCGGTGATCGCGCACGACAACGTCTACAACCGCTGGGTGGCCGGCGCCGGCGCGCTGTACTTCCGGACCGAGGACGATGTCGATCGCTCCGTCAGCACGCTGCTGGACGACGCGGACCTACGCCGCACATTGTCGACAGAAGCCCGGCAACGCCATGCAGATCTCTTCACCTGGGAGCAGATCGCCGGACAGTACGAGCGTCTGCTGACCCAGCATCTGCCGACAGACATCGAAAACCCGGCATCGCTTACAGTCGCCAGGGAGGCGTGATGATCAAGATAGGAATCGCGGGACTCGGAAAGATGGGCTTGTCCCATCAGGCGATCCTGGGGGCTCATCCGCAGGTCGAAGTCGCGGGCATCTGCGACACCAACAGCTATCTGCTCGGGGTGCTGCACAAATACACCGGAGTGCCGGTCTTCAATCGCCTGGAGACGATGCTGGACGAGGCCGACCTGGACGCGCTGGTGGTGGCGACGCCGTCGCGACTCCACGCGCCCATGGTCCGGCTGGCTATTGATCATGGTCTGCACATCTTCTGTGAGAAGCCGTTCTGCCTCAGCACCGCCGATGGCACCGCTCTCGCGAACGCGGCTGCGGACAAGAATCTGGTGACCCAGGTCGGCTATCACAATCGGTTCGTCGGCGCATTCGCCGAAACCAAGCGGCTGATCGACAACGGCGCCATCGGAGACGTCACGCACGCGCTCGCCGAAGCGTACGGCCCGGTGGTGCTGCGGCCGTCCGGCGGCACCTGGCGCAGCCAACGATCCGAGGGCGGTGGCTGCCTCTACGACTACGCAGCGCACCCAATCAACTTGATCAATTGGTATCTCGGCACGCCTCTCGGCGCAGGCGGCACCGTGCTGAATCGGGTGTTCTCACGTGAGATCGACGACGAAGTCGCCTCGACACTGTATTTCGATCATGGTCGTACCGCGCAGATCTCGGTCAGTTGGTCAGACGAGTCGGTGCGCAAGATGTCCACCCAGTTGACCCTCTGGGGCACCGAAGGCCGGATCTCCGTCGATCGGCAGGAGTGCCGCGTGTATCTGCGCGACGGCTCTCCGATGCGATCATCGGGACCGGGCAACTATCAGCCCGGCTGGAACGTCAAATACACCACCGAGCTCACCGAGCCCGTCGACTTCTATCTGCGCGGAGAGGAATACAGCGCCGAGCTGTCCCATTTCATCACCCGCTGCGAGAAGGGCGAGGTCGACGGCGAGAACTCCTTCGAGAGTTCGGTGATCACCGATCGCACGATCGAAACCATGATCATCGACGCACAGCGGGCTTCGATGACTCGCTACGACGAGTCCACCGTGGCGACTCCTGCGCGAGGCTCGAGTCCGCGAGGTGGCCGGGTCGGCCGACTGGCGCGACGACTGGTCCGCCGATGATCGTGACAAGCCTGCCCCACAACGGATTCCATCAGAAGGCCAGAAGATGATCATGGATCGGCTCCTGTTCGGCGACAACCAGTTCTTCGGCGTCAACCACATGTCCGAGGAGAAGGCACGCGCGCAGCAGATGCGATTTCAGGACACCCGCGCGATCATGCAGGTCCTGGACGCGGCGTACGACGAGGGCATCACGACCTTCATGTGCACGACCCACGACCGCGTCGGCGAGATCTGCTCGGTGGTCAGGGCGGATCCGGATCGATACGACCGGATGACCTTCTTTCCCTGCATGCCGTACGCGCACAAGTATGCCAACGCTGTCACCGACTACGGCATGATCGGCGCGCTGAAGCAATTCATGCCCGACAGCGGGTTCTTCGACGCGGCGCTCCGCGGGACCTCATCGCTGGCTCGCAAGGACATCGAGGGTATCGTCACCCTGCTCGTCGACGCCGAGATGAAGATGTTCCAGGGCTTGCCGACGCCGGCGATCTGGCTGCAGAACGTGGTTACCGATCTGCTGCTCGGGCTCGGATTCGACGAGGCCTTTCGCATTTTTGCCGATCATGTCCGCAGCCGCTACAACGCGGAGCCCGGCTTCATCACGATGAACCTGCCGCTGCTGCTCGACCGGCTGGCCGGGGTCGGGGTGGAGAACCCGCTCGTCTGCTCCAACATCAACAAGATCGGCTTCCGGATGTCGGGCGGTCCCGATGCGTACGCCCGAGCGCTGCGCGAGCGCCAAGCTCGGGTTGTCGCCATGTCCGTGTTCGCCTCCGGCGCAATTCCGGCTGCGGAAGCGATCGATTGGGTGTGCTCCCAGCCCGGAGTCGAGTCGATTGTGTTCGGCGCGTCGTCGCGGAGCAACATCGCTTCGACCCGCGCCCTGGTCGATGAACACTGGGGAACGAGAGTCTGACCGATGCCGGCATTGCGACGACGTCACCCGCGGTCGGGGCCGATCCTGATCGCGAACCCCGGATCGGATCTCTACGGCTCGGACCGGGTCATGCTGGAGACGGTGTCTGCGTTGGTCGGACGGGGCCTGTCCGTTGTGGTGACCATGCCCAACTACGGTCCGTTGGCTGCGGAGGTCGAGCGCCGAGGCGCCACGACGATGATCACGGCCACGCCGATCATCCGGAAGTCTTCGCTGCGGCCGGCGGGGATGGCGCGGCTTCTCCGAGACACCGCGTACGGCATCCCGGCGGCGATCTCGCTGATTCGTCGGTTACGCCCGCGCGCCGTCGTGGTCAACACGGTCACCGCCCCGATCTGGTTTCCGGTCGCTCGGCTGCTGGGCGTGCCGACCATTGGTCACGTCCACGAGGGAGAGGCCAGCGTGTCGTCCCTCTTGCGTCGGGCCCTCGCGCTGCCGCTGATCTTCACCGATCGACTGATCGTCAACAGCCGCTTCAGCCACCAGGTGATGACCGACGCACTGCCGCCGCTGGATCGTCGCTCGACCATCGTCTACAACGCAGTTCCAGGGCCCGAAAACCCAACGCCGCCGAGGAAAACGCTCGACCCGCCTATCCGGCTGGTGTTCGTCGGCCGGCTCTCGGCGCGGAAGGGTCCGCACGTCGCAGTGGAGGCGGTGCGGCTTCTTGCTGAGCAGGGGTTGGACGTCCGGCTCGACCTGGTCGGGGCGGTGTTCCCCGGCTACGAGTGGTTCGAAGAAGAACTGCGCACCGCTGTCCGGCGGGCCGATCTGCAAGATCGAGTGATCTTTCACGGATTTCAATCCGACGTTTGGCCCTACAGCGCGGACGGCGACATCTGCGTGATCCCGTCCACGCTGGATGAACCCTTCGGCAATACAGCCGTCGAAGCAGCGCTGGCCGCTCGGCCGTCGATCGTCAGCAACACCAGTGGCCTGATCGAGGCCAGCGCCGGGATCGGGTCGGCGGTCAGGGTCCCGGCCGGCCACGCCGAGGCGATCGCCGATGCCGTGAGAACCATCGCTGACGACTGGGATTCCTACCGCACGCGAGCCGTTGCCGATGCCGCGTACGCGCGCGTCCGTTACTCGGCGCAACGCTACGGGGACGAGATCACCAAGATCATCACCGACGCAGTCGACGGCAAGACGGGCAAGAGAACGCTTCGTCATCGACCGGTGGGCGGCACGACCGGGCCGGCCCGAGCGCAGGGGAGTTGATCATGACATCGGACGATCCGGGACCGGACCAGGTCGAGCGAGTCGTCATCGCCGTGTTGACCTATCGCCGTCCGGTCGATCTTCAGTCCCTGCTGCCGCAGTTGGTGGATCAGATACGCTCCGTCCGCTCCACGACCAGGACAGCCAGCATCATGATCGTGGACAACGATCCCGATCGCAGCGCCGAATCCATCGTCGCCGCCGCAGCCGTCGAGCACGACGACGTCAGCATCGACTACAAGCCCGAGCCGACGCCGGGCATCTCGGCGGCACGCAATCGCGCCCTGGACGCGGCTGCTGCCTTCGACGTTCTCGTCTTCATCGACGATGACGAACGGCCGACCGACCGATGGCTGGCGCTGCTGCTGGAGGCTCGCAGTCGCTATGGTGCTCAGGTCGTCCAGGGTCCGGTGCGATCCGAGTTCGAAGCTCCGTTGGATCCGTGGATCGAACAAGGCGGCTTCTTTGCTCGGCGTCGGATGCCGACCGGCACGCCGCTGGACGTCGCGGTGACCAACAACCTGCTCTTGGAGCTCGAGCCGGTCCGCCGGCTGCGGCTTCGATTTGATCTTGCGTTGGGCACGACGGGCGGTGAGGACACCCTCTTCACCAGGGTTTTGCATCGCGCCGGTGTCCCGATGGTGTGGTGCAACGAGGCATTCGTGGTGGACATCGTTCCGGCGCATCGGGCGACCCGGCGCTGGGTCAGCCAGCGAGCGATCAGCACCGGCAACAGCACGTCACTGGTGGCGCTCAAACTCTCCGGGACGACTCCTGCACGGCTCGCGACGCGCGCGCGACTGTCCGTACGCGGTGGCGCCCGACTGATCGGCGGCGGGCTGCGCATCGGCGCGTCCCAGATTGCCCGATCCGAAGCAGGCAAGGCCCGAGGGGCCCGAACAGCGCTGCGTGGATTCGGCATGACACTCGGTGCGCTCGGCTTCGCCTATCACGAATACTCGCGCGACGGCCGCCGAATCACCTTGCAGACCAAGGATCCTGGTCAGTCAGCGGCAAGCATGCCGCCCCAGCAGCTGGTAGGTGAGCGATCATGATCAAGTCGGTGAAGACGATCGGCCGGCGTGGAGTGATCAACGCCGGCCGAACCGCGATCCGCGGCTTCGGTATGGCGACCGCGACTTGGCGTCCCGACCCGGACTTCCTGTTGATCGGCGCCAAGCGGGGCGGTTCGACCTCGTTCTACTTCGACCTGATCACGCATCCGCAGGTCGCACTGCTCTTCCCTCGGCCGGATCGGCTGCCGAAGGCCGCGGCGACGAAGGGGATCCACTACTTCGACAGCAACTACTACCGCAGCCGACGGTGGTACGCGTCCCATCTGCCCTCGGCCCGGGCGCGGCAACACCAGACGCGGCAAGCGGGCGGACCGGTCGTCACCGGCGAGGGATCTCCGTACTATCTGACGCATCCGGCAGCCGCCGAGCGCGTTGCTCGTGATCTTGCTTCGGTCAAGTTGCTCGCCGTGCTGCGGGATCCGGTGTTGCGGACGCACAGCCACTGGAAGGAACGCGTCCGCGAGGGCCAGGAGTCACTGCCTTTCCTGGACGCGGTCGAGCAGGAGTCGTCCCGGGTCGGCAACGACGCGGAGCGGCTGCGGCAGGATCCACACTTCTACAGCTATCCCCACGAGCAACAGTCGTATCTGGAACAGAGCCGCTACGGCGCCGCGCTCGAGCGCTGGTTCGAACATTTTCCAAGATCATCTTTCTTGTTGATCAAGAGTGAGGACTACTACGCCGATCCCGGGTCCTCCTTGAACCAGGCCGCCGAATTCCTCGGCATCGAGCCGGGACGCTTCGGCCATGGTGAACCACAGAACGCGGCCCCCGGCAGCCCGCTCGACGACGACACCCGTCTGCAGGTCGAAGCGCTGCTGCGCGACGACGCGAAGCGGCTGCGCGAGCTGACCGGTCTCACCTGGGACTGGGTATGAGTTCCGCGCCCGCAGTGTGGTTTCCTCCCGGTCGGGAGGTTGTGCTGATCCCGAGAAACAATCGTGAATGCGCGAAGAGAGGTCTCACGCTCTATACCGCATCGAGTCGTCGGATCCTCGGCGCACAATGGGCTGCCTGGGCTTGGATTCAAACTCTCGGACCTCGAACGCTCCCCGGACGGACTGCACGCATCGACATCCCCGAGACGGCCGAGATCTCGAAAGCACTGGGATTTGGCCGGGACGGCCTTCATTCGGTTGCCGCCTTCAAACGCCGGGATGGTCGAAGCGGGGAGACCTACGTCGCGGTCGGATCGGCCGGCTCCTTGCTGATCAAGATCAGAAGGACGGGTGAGTCCCTCGCGTTGGAGCAGGAACTCCTTGCCGCAGTTCAGCGACAGTCGCCACTCGCGTTCAGTGCGCCCCGCCCCGTTGACATCGGCAGTCTGGCCGACGGGAGAAGCTGGTCCGCCCAGGAAATGGTGTTTGCCGCTCCGCACCGTCCTTCGATGCGCTTGTCCGAGGGCTTCGAGAGCCAGCTGTTGGCAGTCCTGCGATCACACCCCGGCCTGATCGAGCGGGTGCATCCCGATTGGGTGCCCGCACATGGAGACCTGAGCCCATGGAACCTGAGAGTCGATCATCGTGGCAAGCTCTGGCTGTTCGACTGGGAGGATGCGACGGTTGCGCCACCCGGCGCCGACCGGGCCTACTTTGAAGCCGCAACGGGTGTCATCAATCGCAGGCGACCGATGGACAGAGTCGATCCAGTTGCAGCGGCGTACTGGGCGGATCGCATTCGCCATCGTCTGGCCACGGGCCACCCTCAATGGCAGAACGAGATCATGCTCGCGCGACTGGAGTCGGTATCTGGAGGTCATAAGTCATGAGTCGATCGACTGCTGTGCTCAACTCCTTGGCAACCAAGGTCAAGGGTTCGTCGTACATGATCGATGCTCGAATCCCTATCACCGGGCTGACACGAATTGCCGCCGAGCGTGCGGCGATGCGGACTCGCGCGATCGCGATTTTCGGCAGGCGAGGTGCTACGGCTTTCGTCGGACAGGGCGCACGGGTCTGGACCCGCGGCCAGGTCCGGTTCGGCCCAGGCACCACCTTTGGGCACGGATCGCTGGTCGATGCCATGTCGACCGACGGCGTGACGTTCGGACGGAACGTCTCGGTCGGCCGCAACACCCGGATCGAGTGCACCGGCAACCTCCAACAGCTCGGGCGCGGGATCACGGTTGGCGACAACGTCGGTCTGGGCACCGACTGCCTGTACGGCTGCGCCGGCGGAATCGAGATCGGCGATGACTGCTTGGTCGGAAACTACGTCACCTTTCACTCGGAGAACCACGTAGCCGATCGGCGAGACATTCCGATTCGGCTTCAGGGCGTACGACACGCCGGGATCCGTGTGGGGAAAGACTGCTGGATCGGCGCCAAGGCAACGGTGCTGGACGGCGCGAACATAGGCGACGGTTGCGTGATCGCAGCCGGTGCCGTCGTCACGGCAGGGGACTATGCCCCGTACGGCATCTACGGAGGCGTTCCGGCCCGTCTGCTCCGATATCGAGACGACACCGGGTAGCCGCGAGGCGGACGCCACTGTCCGCGCGTTGATCGGAGGCGGCTCAGGGCAGCGCCCTGCGGCTGATGATCTTGTGATCGAGGGCCCGCTGGGCCAGTCCGAGCGCGTAGGAGCCGAACCACTGGCCGGATGCCGGGTCGCCACTGTGGCAGGAGCCGTCGGACTCACCCGGCGGCTTCACCCATAAGTAGGCGTCCACATTCGAGTTGGCGGTGTGGATCGTGGGCCGAGTGCCGAGTGCGCGACCCGGCGGATTGCACCAGCCCGGCGCGCCACCGTTCGAGCTCGCGCGGCCGAGTCCGCCCCTGGAGGTGTCGATCACGAAGTGCTTCTTCATGCCCAGTGCCTTGATGATCGAGTTGCCGTACTTGATCTCGCTCGATGTGGTGTCGAAGCTCGATACGTTGACGGCAAACCCGCGGGCGTCGGCGATGCCCGACTTCTTCAGCACGGCCGCGACGTCGCTTGCGCCGAGACCGGAGCTGCCGGCGTGCAGATAGGTCCAGGTGTTCGCGGAGGTCAGCGTGGTCATCGCGTACTTCAGCATCGAATACCGATCGGCCCTTTGGCTACTGGACAGGCAACCCATCCCGATAGCGTCCGGTTCAACGATGATCACGGCCTTGCGCCCGGCCAACCCTCTACGCACCGAATCTATCCAGCCCTTGTACCGGCTGACCGTGTTGAGTCCGCCGGCGGCGTACCCGCCGCAGTCGCGATTGGGGATCGCATAGAGCACGAGTTGTGGTGTTCGGTGTGCTGCCGCGGCCCGGTCCATGATCTTGTCCACCCGGACCTGATCATCGGTGCGTCCGCCCAGCCAGATCGACGTCTCGGTCGACGCGATCTGGTACAACAGCGCCTTGTTGGTCCTGTTCGTCTGTTTGCTGTACGCGTTCCACGCCTGAGTCGACTTGTTCAGGTAGGCCGGCCACTCGTACGGTCCCGAACTCGGGCGTGAGCCGGCCGTCTTCACCGCGGCCTGCGATGCAGCAGTCTTGTTAGTCGTCGACGTGGCCACCTTCGCGGTGGCGGGCTTCGCGTTGCTCGCCTTCGGCGATGTCGCCCCGGCTGTGGTCTTCGGTGCCGAAGGCTTCGCAGAGGCCGCGTAGAAGGCGACATTCTCGTAGCGCCAGCCCGCCGACTTCAGGTCCTTCTGCTCCGAGGCAGTCGTGGCGTAGCGGCGGACGCCGTCCTTGACATAACGGTGGACGGCCGTGAGACAGGCTCCTCCGGACATCGAGGCGTAGAAGTCCGTGCCTTGATCGCGGTAACCGAACTCGGCGGTGGCGTTCTGGACTTCCTTGCTGGACTTGGTCCAGATGAAGTCGTGGGAGCGACTGTTGTACAGCCGGTGGACGGCGATCAGGCCGTCGGCAGGGGGGTTGCGGCTGACCTTGAACGGAGTGCCGCGGCTCTTCGTGAAGCCGTACTGAGCCTTGGCTTTGGTCGATTCGTTCTTCCAGGTTGTCAGCAATGTCGCGCCGGTCTGCGGATTCGTCGATTCGTAGACCGATGCGGACATGGACCGACAGCGCTGATTTGCTGGCGCGGTCTGTTCGGCCGACGCTGCGGTCGTGCTGATGGCTATCGCAGCCATCAGTGGAGCAACCGCAGCGAATGCGATGGGCGCGCGAGCCGATCCGGGGGAGATCGTCATGGCGTGTGCTCCTTGGAGGCGGAGCAAGGTAGTTCCTTGCCCCGAAGGGGGACTCCTTGTGGGATTAAAGCCCGTCTGCGGGGGCACTGGCAAGGCTCGCGACACGCCGGTCCGCCACGATCGGCGGACCGGCGACGCGTTCACGGCAGGCTTCGGCGGCTGATGATCTTGTTGTCGAGCGCTCGCTGGGACAACCCGAGAGCGTAGGAGGAGAACCACTGACCGGACGCCGGATCGCCGGAATGGCACGATCCGTCGGAGTCGCCCGGCGCCTTGATCCACAGGTACGCGTCGACGTTCGGGTCGGCCGTATCGGTGGTCGGTCGCTCACCGAGTGCGCGGCCGGGCGGGTTGCACCAGCCCGGCGCACCGCCGTTGTCCCCGCTGTAACGTCCGAGCCCGTTGCGCGAGGTGTCGATGACGAAGTGCGTCTTGAGGCCGAGCGCCTTGATGATCGAGTTGCCGTAGGCGATTTCGTTGGCGGTCGAGTCGAAGCTGGACACGTTGACCGCGAAGCCTCGAGCATCGGCAATGCCCGCCTTCTTCAGTACGGCAGCGACGTCGCTCGCGCCGAGGCCCGAGCTGCCGGCATGCAGATAGGTCCAGGTGTTCGCCGAGCTCAGCGTCGTCATCGCGTACTTGAGCATGGTGTAGCGGTCGGCCTGCTGGCTGCTGGACAGGCAGCCCATGCCGATGGCGTCCGGCTCGACAATGATCACGGCCTTGCGCCCGGCGATCCCCTTGCGGACCTCGTCGATCCAGTTCTCGTACTGGCTGACGGTGCTCAGTCCACCGGCGGAGTAGCTGCCGCAGTCCCGATTCGGGATTGCGTACAGAACGAACTGCGGCGTCTGATGCGCGGCCGCGGCTTCGTCCATGATCTTGTCCACCCGGGCCTGATCGTCGGATCGGCCGCCCAGCCAGATGGAGGTCGGCGTGGACGCGATCTGGTAGATCAGTCCCTTGTTCGTCGTGTTCGTCTCATTCGTGTACGCGTTCCACGCCTGGGTGGACTTGTTCAGGTAGGCGGGCCACTCGTACGGTCCGGAGCTCGGCTGGCCGGTGGAGTCGACCGGTGGCGCTGCCGGTTCTGTGGTGCTGTCGCCCGCGGTCGAGGTGTTGGTCGCCGCGTAGAAGGCGATGCTCTCGTAGGTCCAGCCGTTGTTGGCCAGTGCCTGCCGCTGGGCAGGGGTGCTCGCATACTGGCGGACACCGTTCTTGACGTAGCGGTCGACCGCGGTCAGACAGGACCCGCCGGAGACCGACGCGTAGAAGTCCACACCCTGGTCGACGTAGCCGTACTTGGTGGTGGCCGACGTGACCTCGGTGGTCGACTTCGTCCACAGGAAGTCGTGCGACGCGTTGTTGTAAAGGCGATGTACGGCGACCAGTCCGTCGGCCGCAGACGTACTGGCACTGAACGGAGTTCCCAGACTGTTGGTGAATCCGTACTTCGCCTTCGCCTGCTCTGACTCATTCGACGAGGTCGTGAGCAGCGTCGCGTCGGACGTGGGATTGGTCGATTCGTACACCGGAGAGGTCATCGACTGACATCGCTGGCCTGAACTCGCTGACTCGTCTGCCGCCGCCCACGATGTGTGGACGAGGGTGCTCGCGACAATTGCCGCCACGCCTGCGAAGCTCAGAACCGCACGCGATCCGGGGGAGATCGTCATGAGTGGGCTCCTGGTAGAAGGCTGGTGGACGGTCCACGAGCCGTACCTTGCGGCGGGATTGAAACCCGGCGGAGGCCACGTTGGCAAGATCAACATTTACCTAACCGTGATCATCGGCGGCACCTCGAATTCGTAGGCCGCCTATCGGCAGGGTGGAAAACAGAGCACCGGCCGCCACCGCGCCGACAGCCTGACCGTGTCCGGGATTCCTTGCTGACTAGGTCATCGCGTCCGTCGGCCGGACGTACTGCAAACGGATGACCAAGGGGCAAGCGCTAGGGAAAACCTGAGATGTCAAAGATTGACGCAATGCGTCAAGGTGCTGTCCAGATGGCGAGACGCGCCGCGGCTGTACCGCCGGCCGTCAGCCGACGTCTCCGTGAAAGACCACGACCTGCTGGTCGGCGTTGACGGTGACGTCGATGTCGACGGGGTCGCGACGATTCTTCGGCACGATGAACACGTACGTCGCGGTCGCAGACTCACCCGGCGCGAGCTCGTTCGGGAACGTGGTGGCGGGGTCGGTGGTGATGGCGGTGGCCGGATCCCCGGCGGAGTCCGTCAGGGTCACCACGGCGGCATTCAGGTCGAGCGGCTGCGCAGCCTGGTTGTCGATCCGGAGCCCGAGGACCACCGAGTCACCTGATCGTTGCCCGGGCAGCTTCGCCGTGACGAAACGATGCCCGATCGAGGTGATCCGGACGGTGATCTGGTTGTTGACCTTTGCGGTGCCGTTGCCGACCGGGACCGCCGAAGCAGTACGTACCGTCTTGGACTTCACGGTTGTCTTGATGCTGCCTTTGCTCGGCTTCTGGGCCGGCTCCGAGGCGCTGCCGGAGGCTGCCGAGGTCGCCCCTGTCTTCGATGATTTGGCACTTGGTGACTTGGGACTCGGTGATTTTGCGCTCGGCGATTTGGCGCTCGGCGACGTCTTCCGCGGCGACGCACTCGTCGGGCTGGACGGCTTCGCCGAGGACGACGCGGATTCGGACGGTGACGCAGCCGGGCTCGACTGCCCCGCACCCGGCGTGTGAGTCGGCGGCGTTGCCTGGCTGTTGTCGGCACAACCGGCCAGGAAAGCCAGCAGAACCACCGGCACACAGACCACGGCCCAGGCCCGCGTCCGGAGCCCCCGAGTCCGGGCACTCCGGATCCGGGAGGCAGTTTGCGTGGTGATCGAGGCTCGCATCATCACCGACTCCTACTGGGTGCCGTCGGTCGACGTGACGACCATGTCGTCGAGGCTGACCGTCACCGGGCCGTTGCTGGCGGCACTGGACAGATAGCAGGCGACGCCCACCGCTCCTGGCGACTGCAGCGCCGCCGTACTGTCGGTCACACTCAGCTGCGGGTTCGCGGGTTTGGTCGTCCCGTCCTTCCACACCGTGGCAGCCAGTGTGGTGGGCGATGCCCCGGTCATCGACGCGTCCAGGTGCAGCACGTCGCCGGCCGCATAGGTCACGCCCGGGACGTTGATTTCCTGAATGATCGTCTCGGAGTTGCTGACGGTACGAGCCGCGACCAGATGTACGACGCCGTTGGCGAGGTAACGGACCTTGATCGAGTAGTACGTGTTGCCGATCTTGCGTCCGATCACTCCGACGTTGGCGCCGCCACCGGCGACCACCTTGTCGGCGCTCATGTCGATGCTGAAGTTGAAGTCGGCGGCGCTGACGTCGTTCAGCGTTGCTATTGCCGCCGTCCCGGCAGTCAGCTTCACGTCCCCGGTCTCGCCGTTGGTGCTGAACGCTCCCCCGCCGGCCGGGTAGGTCCAGGCGCCGCCGTCGTCGGCCGTCCCCCACCGGGTGGTGTCGCGGTTGAAGTCATCCTTGGCGATGACGTCTGGCCCGGTTGGAGGCGCGGTGACCGTCACCGTCTTGGTGGCCGAGTCGGTGGCACCGTCGTTGTCGGTGACGGTCAACTTCACCGTGTAGTCACCAGCAGCCGCGTAGGTGTGCGAGGCGGTCTTACCCGTGTCGGTAGCACCGTCACCGAAGTCCCACGCATAAGAGCTGATCGTGCCGTCCGGATCCGAACTGCCGGAGCCGTCCACACTGACCTTGAGATCGTCCGTCGTGGTGGTGAATGCCGCGGTCGGCTTCTGGTTGACCGGCACCGCGACGGTCACCGTCTTGGTGGTCGAGTCGGTCGCGCCGTCGTTGTCGGTCACGGTCAGCTTCACCGTGTAGTCACCGGCCGCCGCATAGGTGTGCGTTGCCGTCTTGCCGGTGTCGGTAGCGCCGTCACCGAAATCCCACGCATAGGAACTGATCGTGCCGTCCGGATCGGAGCTGGCCGACGCATCGACGCTGACCTTCAGCCCGTCCGTGGTGGGGGTGAAGGCGGCGACCGGCTTCTGGTTGGCCTTGACGGTCACGTCGTGCTTGACCACGTCGGTCTTGCCTTGATTATCGGTGACGGTCAGCGCGACGGTGTACGTGCCGTCGGCGGAGTAGCTGTGACTCGGCTTGGCGTCGGTGCTGGTGCTGCCGTCGCCGAAGTCCCAGGCGTAGCCGGCGATGCTTCCGTCGGGGTCAGCGCTGCCTGACCCGTCGAAGGTGCAGTCGCGTTCGGTGCACGACGACGTGAACGCGGCGGTCGGCGCCTTGTTGATCACCGCGGCCGGCGAGGCGGCGTAGTGATCGTCGACGTCGGCCTGGCTGAGCACGGTCGGATAGACGGCCACCTCGTCGATGCTGCCGGCGAAGAAGTTGCTGTCACCGGACCAGACCGTGTCACCGCCGACGCGCCAGTAGCCGGCGTAGCTTTGCGCCTGGGTCTGGCTGTTCGTACCGACCAGTTGATCATCGACATAGAGCTTCATGCCGTCAGATCCCTGCGTGGCAACGAGATAATGCCACTTTCCGTCGTTGTAGCTGTCGGCCGAGGTTGCCGTGTTCGTGGTTCCGGTGTACGTGCCGAAGGTGAGCTGCCCGGAGTTCTCCATGTAGACGTGTCGGTCGTAATTGCTCGACGTCCCGGACTGCTTGTCCCCGAAGCCGATCAGCTTGCCGCCGTGCGTGGTCGTGGTGTTGAACCACAGCTCCAATGAGTACGTGGTCGGGTTGGTGAACTGGTTCGCCGAGGCGATCGTTCCGCTCGAACCGTCGAAGGTCACACCTGTCCCGTTGGCCGTCACCGGGCTCGACGAGCGATAGCTGATCCCGCCGGACGCGACGCCGGGCTGCAGGTTCGTACCGGCATCGGCGATCGTCGGTCCCGATGCGTCGTCGAGCCGCCAGTAGAGCGTCGGATTGTCGTTGTAGACGGCCTTGCCGTAGGCGTCGGACGGCTGGGCCGGGATGTTCAGCGTACCGCCGGCCTCGGTGTAGTGATCACGAATCTGCGTCGCCGTCAGCGCGGTCGGATAGATCGCGGTGTCGTCGATCTGGCCACTGAAGTTGGTGGACGAACCCGTGTTCGGCCAGCCGCCGAGGTTGTCGCCGCCGAGCCGCCAATACCCGGTGTAGTCCTGGGCAGACGTCGTGCTGGCATCGACGCCGCGGCGCACCCCGTCGACCCAAAGCTCCATGCCCGCCGACGACAGCGAGGCCACGATGTGGTGCCACTGCCCGTCGTTGTAGGTGCCCGACGTGGTCACGGTCCGGACCGCACCCGGGTAGACGCCAAAGGTGATGTGGCCGGCGTTGTCCATGTAGATGTGCCGGTCGTAGGACGAACTCGTGCTGCCGACCGGGGAGCCGCCGAAGCCGAGAATCTTCCCGCCCTGAGTCGTGGTTGTCTTGATCCAGGTCTCCGCGCTGAAGGTTTGCGGCCCGCTGACCGCGGTTTGGGTGCCGGCGTTGGCGGATCCGTTGAAGGCGGCCGCGTTGTCGGTTCCGTTGATGGCGCCCGGAGTGACTGAGGTGATCCCGGCCTGCGCGGTCATCGAGCTGCCGCCGGCGAGGTCGCTCAGCGTGCTCTGTCCGGCATCGTCGAGCGGCCAATAGTTACTGGCGCCGTCGTTGAGGACGTCCTTGCTGTAGTCGGAGATCGAGCCGGCGGCCATGGTCGCGCCGACCCAATCGCTCTGGGTGCCGTTGCCGGACGGGTCGGAGACGATGATCCGATAGTTGTACGACTGTCCGGGCTGGGCCGTCTTGTCGACGAACGAGACGGTCGGCCGCGTCCACCAGGTCGAGTTGTAGGTGACGGTCTGCAGCGGCGCGCCCGTACCCTTGTCCTGCCGAATGACCTTGTAGGTCAGGGCCATGTCGTCGGGGTCCCAGTTGAGCTTCCAGTTGATCCGGACTCCGTAACCGGGGATCGCCGAGACGGTGGGATTGGTGGTGCCGCCGAGATCCTTCACGCCCACTTTGTTCGGGGCGATCGAGGAGATGGCGAACCGGACAAGTCCCTGCTGTGCCTTGCCGCCCGCGGTCGGGAACTCGCCACCCGCCGCCAGGTACTGAGAGTTTCCGGTCAGGCTCCACACGGCCTGGTGGGCGCCCGAGACGTTGGCGGTGGTGAAGTCCGGGAAGTAGTCGATGATCGACGGCGACGGCTGGCCGGCGAAGTTGCCGTAACCGGCGCCGCCCTCTCCGTTGGGCAACACGGTACCGGTGGCGTCCTTGGTGAACGCGACGATGTGCTTCTCGATCCGCGGGTTGAACTCCGGATAGCCGCCGATGTTGCTGCAGAAGTGCTGGTGACCGGCCCCGTACACGATGTTGTTGACGCTGAAGGCGGAATACGTGTCGCCGTGGCAGTCGGCCAGCCACTTGATGCTGCCGTCGGTGTTCATGGCGAACTCGCCCTCGAAGTTGCCGTCGCCGAAGTTGTAGCTGGTGCCGTAGATGGTGTCGTTGTCGGCACTGAGGCTGTACGTGCCGGCCTGGGCCGCGCCGTTCTGCACCACCGAGTTGACCGGCCAGGAGACCGGTACTCCGGTGGAGGCGCTCACTGCGGCGACACCGATGTTGGGGACTCCGCTGATGTTCTGGAACGCCCCGCCGATGACGACCTTCGAACCGTCCGGCGTCATCACCATGCTGGTGATGTCGGCGTTGGCGGTCGGCGCCCAGGTCAGCAGGGCTCCGTTGCTGGCTTGGAATGCCGCCAGCCGAGTGCGGCCGTTGCCGTTGGCCGTGCTGAACCAACCACCGACGTAGACAGTGTCGTTGGTGGCAGCAATCGCCGTCACGGTTGAGTTCAGCGACGGCGCAAAGCTGCTGATCAGCGCACCGGTCGCGGTGTTGAATGCGGCGATCCGATAGCGGGTCTGACCGCCGATGGTGGTGAAGCTGCCGCCGACGTAGAGCCGAGACCCGTCCGGTGAGACGGTCAGGGCCTTGACCACGGCGTTCGGCGCAGGATTGAAGCCGGTGTTCAGCTGGCCGGTGGTGATGTCGTAGGCCAGCAGGTTGGGCCGCGACGTCTGGTTGGTGCCTGCGGCTGCGCCGGCCGGCCGAGCGTAGCTGAAGCTGCCACCGGCGTAGACGGTGTTGCCGTGGATCGCCTGGGTCCAAACGATGCCGTTGTTGTCGATCTGCACGGTCGGCAACACGTCGGCGGTCACGGCATTCGCCGGCCGCGGCACGACCGGACTCACCGCCGCGTGCGCGGACGGAGCAGTCAAGCCGGCGAAGAAGATTGCTCCAGCGAGTGCGGTGAAGAACGCCGCAGAACCGGCGATGACGCGGCGAAGCCGCAAGCTCTTGCTCATAAGATTGCTCCCCCAAACAATCTTCACGGACCACCCCCGCGGTCCGGCGGGATGAGTATAAGCACGTCCGAGGACCGCGTGCGATGGTTCGCGAGCACTCGGTCGTTTTTCACAGCTGGGACGACGGTTGCCTCATCGGGCCGTGGGCGCGCCGGAGCGCCGACCCGGCCGCGTTTGCCGCTCCGGGGCGGTTCGCCGGATGAACAACAACGCCGCCGCGGCGAGGACGGCGGCCACCACCGGAAGCCAGCCGACGCCGACGGTCCGGATCGAGAGGCCGCCGATGGCCGAGCCGGCGGCAATGCCGAGGTAGATCGCCGACCCGTTCAGGCCGAGCGCGGTGGTGGCGGAGTCGCCGGCGACGGCGAAGAGTCGGTGTTGCTGCGGGACGACGTCGGCGCCGGCGAGACCGCCCAGCACCAGCAGGATGATCAACAACAACCACGGGTTGTGCCGGGCGGCGGGCAAGATCAGGAAAGACAGTACCGATCCGGCGAGCGCGATGGACACCACCGGCAACGCGCCACGGGTGTCGATCAATCGGCCGGCGACCTGATTCCCGATCACCTGACCGCCACCGTTGATCACCATCGCGATCGCCAGCAGTGAACCGGTGACCACCGGCGCCGCCACCACCGGCAGGTACGACGTCACCGCGAAGGTGGGCAGCAGGATCAGCGCGGTACCGATCAAGATCACCAGCACCCGGGCTGCCCGAGCACCCGAATCCGTTGCTGCAGCGCGACCGCGGGCATCCGCACCGCCGGCAACAACGGGACGACCAGCGCAGAAATCGCCGCCAGTGCGGCGATCAGCCAGATCGAGGTACGCCAGCCCAGCGACTGACCGACCAGCACACCGAACGGTGTGCCGAGCACCGTCGACACCGTGCTGCCGGTGCTGATCGTCGCCAGCGCCCGGCCTCGCTTGCCGTCCTCGGCCAGCAGCCCGGCCACGGCGTACGCGTTCGCCTGAAACCCGGCCGCACCGATCGCGGCCAACACCCGTCCGGCGGCGACCATCGGGAAAGTCGTACCGAGTGCCTGCGCCGAGATTCCGAGCAGAAAGATGATCATGCCGCCGACGAGCACCGTCCGGCGCTCGAGCCGGCCGGTGAGCGTGGCGATCAGCGGCGACGCGATCGCATAGGTGATCGCGAAGATCGTGGTCAACTGGCCGGCGGTCGGCACCGAGACCCGAAGATCGGCGGCCACTTGGGGCAGCAGGCCGGACAGCACCATGCTGTCCATCCCGAGGGTGAACGTACCGATCGCCAGCAGCGCCAACTTGGCCGTGCCGACCCTCCCGGTCCCGCGATTGTTCGATAGTTGTCGAATCGTCACATCGACGACGGTACGAGTATTGTTCGATGACTGTCAATGTGTTTCGGAGAAAAGATGGCGCGCACACTTCCCCAACCGACCACCGACTCGATCGATCTGAGCACCGTGCTGGCCGCGCTGGCCGATCCGGTGCGACTGGAGATCGCCCGGACGCTCCGACGACAGACCGAGCCCGTCAACTGCAGCGGCGTTGCCGAGGCGTCGGGGGTTGAGGTGAGCGCGCCGACCATCTCCCACCACTGGAAGGTGCTGCGCGACTCCGGCGTCACCTCGACCGAGGTGGTCGGTCGGACCCGAATCATTCAGCTGCGTACCGAGGATTTGGAGGAACGCTTCCCGGGGCTGCTGGCTGCGATCCTGGATGCGCCCGCGCGCCCCTGACCACGCCGCAGCGTCGATCGGCTCCGGTCGACCCGAGTTGATCAGTCGAGCGGCGTCGCCCGGTGCTCGATCCAGGCATCCGGCGGCAGCATGGAATTCATGATCAACTCCGCGTTGCGTTGATCACTGCCGGAGGTCCGCTCCTTGGCCTCGCCGGGTTCGTGTCCGTGATCGAGATGCCGTTGCAGCAGTCGCTGTTGGCGTACGGAATCGTCGAGGTCGACGTACCAGGCCTCGTCCAGCGTCGAGTGGACCGAGCGCCAGGGATCGCTGTCCAGCAAGAGATAGTTGCCTTCGGTGATGATCAACTTCGCCTCCGCCGTGATCTCGATCGCGTTGGCTATCGAGTCCTCGATCGTGCGCTCGAACACCGGCGCGTAGATCGTCTCGTCGGACCGCTTGAGCCGCTCCAGCAGCCGGAGGTAGCCGAGCCCGTCGAACGTCTCGGGCGCGCCCTTGATCTCGACCTGACCGCGCTGCTCCAGGATGCGGTGGGCCAGATGGAACGCGTCCATCCCGACCGTCGCGACCTGCGGGCCGAAGTCGCGTCGCAAGCGGGCCGCCAACTCCGCAGCCAGGGTCGACTTGCCGGAGGCCGGCGCACCCGCAATGCCGAGGATCCGGCGTCGGCTGCCCGACGCTCGGACCATCGCGGCGGCCCGCTCGACGAGGTCCTCGAAGCCCGCTCCGGGCCAGCTGATCCGCTGCATTCCCGACACGGTAGACGAGGGATCCGCGGACCCACACCTCGCGCGCGGCTGCGATGCCGCACAACCTCATCCGAAGACGGTCTCGGATCCGGGGTTACAGCGTTGAAATGCCGCGACGGCTGCTGTTAGGGTCGCGCTTCATGACCGTGCCCAAGGCTGAACACCCACGCCCGCAATTGCAGCGCTCGCAGTGGCTGAATTTGAACGGAACCTGGCAGTTCGAGATCGACGGCGGCGACAGCGGCATCCACCGCGGCCTGCTCGATCGCGACCTGATTGGCGAGATCCTCGTCCCCTTCGCGCCGGAGACCGAGCTCTCCGGCATCGGCAACACCGACTACCTCGAGGCCGTCTGGTATCGCCGCACCGTCAGCGTGCCGGCGGACTGGGACGGCCGCCGGGTGCTGCTGCACTTCGGCGCGGTTGATCATGACGCGACCGTCTGGGTGAACGGCGTCGAGGTCGGCCGGCATCGGGGCGGCTTCAGCTCGTTCACCTTCGAGATCACCGACGCGCTTCGACAGGCTCCGGCTTCCGAGGCGACGATCGTGGTCCGGGCCCGGGATCCGCGGGAGGCGATCCAGGCCCGCGGCAAGCAGTCGCTGCGATTCGACAACGCCGACTGCCACTACACCCGTACCACCGGCATCTGGCAGACCGTCTGGCTGGAAGCCGTACCGCAGACGTACGTGAAGCGGCTTCGGGTCACCCCGCAGCTCGCCTCGTCGTCGTTCGTGGTGGAGACCGCCCTGTCGGCCAACCGGCCCGGGCACACCGTACGGGTGATCTTGTCCGACGCCGCCGGCGAGGTCGCGACCCAGCACGTACGCGCCGATCTTGATCTTGCTCCGGCGGCGACCTTGATCATTCCGGCCGATCGGGTTCGCCCGTGGTCGCCCCGCGATCCGCATCTGTACGACCTGACGGTGCAGTTGCTGGATGCCGATCAACAGGTGGTCGACGAGATCACCAGCTACGCCGGACTGCGCTCGGTGTCCCTGGACGGCAAGCAGATCAAGATCAACGGCGAGCCGATCTTCCAGCGGCTGGTGCTGGATCAGGGCTACTGGCCGGAGTCCTTGATGACCGCGCCCAGTGATGCGGCCCTGAAGCGCGACATCGAGCTCTCGCTGGCCGCCGGCTTCAACGGCGCACGGCTGCACCAGAAGGTGTTCGAGGAACGCTTCTACTACCACGCAGACAAGTTGGGCTATCTGGTCTGGGGCGAGTTCGGCGACTGGGGCGTCGGCGGCTACGGGCCGTACGAAGATCATCAGCGTCCGACCGCGTCCATGATCACGCAGTGGCTCGAGGTGGTCGAGCGCGACTTCAACCATCCGTCGCTGATCGGCTGGTGCCCGATGAACGAGACCTGGCAGGTGATCACCGACAAGATCACCCAGCTGGACGACGTGATGCGCGGCATGTTCCTGGCCACCAAGGTCGCCGATCCGACCCGGCCGGTGCTCGACACCAGCGGATATTCCCACCGGGTGCCGGAGACCGACGTCTACGACAGCCACGACTACGAACAGGATCCGGCCAAGTTCTCCGCCAACCAGGCCGGGCTCGCGACCGACGACCCCTACCTGAACGAGCACGACGGACACGCGATCTCCATCCCGTACGGCGGTCAGCCCTACTTCGTCTCCGAGTTCGGCGGCATCTGGTGGAACCCGGAGTTGGCCGCCTCCGTCGCCGGCACCGATCGGGAAGAGTCCTGGGGGTACGGCGATCGGGTCGCCGACGAGGCCGAATTCCAAGATCGTTTCGCCGGCCTGGTCGGCGCCCTGCTGGACGACGAGAACATGTTCGGCTACTGCTACACCCAGCTGACCGACGTCTTCCAGGAGGAGAACGGCATCTACCGTTTCGACCGGTCCGAGAAGTTGGACGTCGAGCGGGTACGCGCCGCGCAGATCCGCCCAGCCGCGTACGAGAAGTAGCCGGCACGTCGGCTCCGCCCCCTACCACCGCTAGCTTCGGGCCGCCGGAAGTCGCGACAACACGACTTCCGGCGGTCCAACGCCTCCCCGAAACAGCCCTAACCCGCGACAACACGACTTCCGGCATTCGAACCCAAGCGATCCACCGCCCAAAGTCGTGTTGGCGCGACTTCGGGCGGTTCGGAGACCACCAGCACCACCACAAGTCGCGTTGTCGCGGGTTCGCGCGGGCCGGTCGAGGAAGGCGAGCTGAATCGGGGTGTAAATCGACCGGTGCGCACCTTGACAGTGCCGATGGCGACTGGTTCGCTTGCTGCTTAGAACGTTTCAACACCCGACGACGACAGGACGGACTTCCAATGGCGGAAGAGGTGCCGCTGACCGGGGCGACCATGATCGCCGCTGACGACGACTTCTCGGGAGCGCCACTGCTGCGCACCGAATTTGATCTTGATTCCGACCACGGCCCACTGGTCTCGGCCGAGTTGACCGCCACCGCACTGGGGCTGGTCGAACTGGAGATCAACGGCCAACCCGTCGGCCCGGACGTGTTGACGCCGGGCTGGAGCAGCTACCAGTGGCGGATTCGCTACCGCAGTTGGGATGTCACCCGGTTGCTACCAGCCCCGGGCGAGGCCGCAGCACTCGGCGCCTCGCTGGGCAACGGCTGGTACCGCGGCCGGCTGGGCTTCCAGGGCGGCCGCGGCCTGTACGGTGATCAACTCGGCCTGATCGCCCGGCTCGACCTGCGTTATGCCGACGGCCACCAGCAGACCGTCGTCACCGACGAGAGTTGGCGGGCCGGCCCCTCGACCAGCACCGAGAATCAGATCTACGACGGCCAGACCATCGACGCTCGCCGTGCCATCCCGGGCTGGTCCTCACCGGGCTTGGACGTCAGCGATTGGGTCGGCGTCCACCGACTCGAATTTGATCATGGTCTGCTGACCGCGCCGATCGGGCCGCCGGTGATCCGACACGAAGCGGTCGAACCGGTCGAGGTGATCACCTCTCCTTCCGGCAGGACCTTGATCGACTTCGGTCAGAATCTCGTTGGCTGGTTGCGATTCTCGCTCACCGGACCGGCCGGGCAGGAGATCACCATCCGGCACGCCGAGGTGCTGGAGCACGGCGAGCTCGGCTCCCGGCCGCTGCGTTCCGCCAAGGCCACCGACCGGTTCATCCTCTCCGGTGGCGAGGACTTTTTCGAACCCACGAAGACATTCCACGGATTTCGCTACGCCGAGGTGGACGGTTGGCCGGGCGGACTCACCCTGGAGTCCGCTGCCGCGGCGGGGCTGGAAGCCGTGGTGGTCAGCTCCGATCTGCGCCGGATCGGCGACTTCTCCTGCTCCGACGAGCTGGTCAATCAGTTGCACCGCAACGTGGTCTGGGGGCAGCGGGGCAACTTCCTGGACGTCCCGACCGACTGCCCGCAACGCGACGAACGGCTCGGCTGGACCGGTGACATCGCCGCGTTCGCACCCACCGCCACGTACCTGTTCGACGTCAAGGACTTCCTCGCTGACTGGCTTCGTGATCTTCGCGCCGAGCAACTCTCCGCCGACGGCCGAGTGCCGTTCGTGGCCCCGGACGTGATCGCCCTCGGGCGGAGCAAGAACGGGCCGCGGGACGAACCGGTCACCGCGATCTGGGGCGACGCCGCGGTCTGGGTGCCCTGGACCCTCTACCAGGCCTACGGTGACGAGGACGTGCTGCGGGCGCAGTACGACTCGATGACCGCACACGTACGAGCGATCGAACGCAACCTGTCCCCGACCGGCCTGTGGGACACCGGCTTCCAGTTCGCGGACTGGCTGGATCCGGACGCGCCGCCGGACAAGCCGGCCGACGCGAAGGCGGACAAGGGTGTGGTGGCCACCGCCTGTGCCTACCGTTCCGCGGACCTGACCGCTCGGACCGCGGAGTTGCTTGACCACGACGAAGATCAACAGCACTTCCGGAAGCTGGCCGCTGATCTTCGGCAGGCATTTCTCGATCACTACGTTGATGATCAAGGAATCGTGCAGAGCGACTGCGCGACCGTGTACGCGCTGGCGATCCATTTCGGTCTGCTGGACGCAGACCTGCGGCAGCGGGCCGGCGACCGGCTGGCCGAGGTCGTCGAGGAGGCGGGCTATCGGGTCTCCACCGGTTTCGCCGGTACGCCGTTCGTCACCTGGGCGCTGAGCGAGACCGGGCACACCGACGCCGCCTACAAGCTGCTCTTGGAGCGTGAGTGCCCGTCCTGGCTCTACCCGGTGACGATGGGCGCCACCACGATCTGGGAACGCTGGGACTCGATGCTGCCCGACGGCACCATCAACCCCGGCGAGATGACCAGCTTCAACCACTACGCCCTGGGCGCGGTCGCGGACTGGATGCACAAGGTCGTCACCGGCATCGACGCGCTCGAGCCGGGCTACCGCAAGATCAAGATCGCGCCCGAGCCCGGCGGTGGGCTGACCTGGGCCAAGAGCAGCCTGGTCACGCCGAACGGCGAGGTGCACGGCAGTTGGCGGCTCGACGGTGATCAATTCAGCCTGGACGTGACGATTCCTGGTGGCAGCACCGCTCAGGTCGAACTGCCCGACGGCACCAGCGAGGTGGTGAGCAGCGGCGAACATCGCTTCACCGCAACGGTTCCGCACGGCTGACCGAGGTCCATTGCCGTGGCCCCTGATCGCGATCAGCCGCCCGGGATACCGGGCAGGCTGATCGCGAATTCAGCATTTGGGTCAGAAGACTCTTGAATTCTTCGCTCGGAGTTGAGGACAGCCGTAATTCGAGTGGTGCGGGCCCGTAGGTCTGGTCAGGCGGGCCTCAGAGTCTTTGTCTCCCGACCATGCGATCTTTCTTCCGGGCCGCGGGCGCGTTGATCGTGGCGATAACGCTGTGTTTGCTCGCAACCGGAACTGCTGCGGCGATACCGGGCAACGGCCCGGCCCCGTCGATCCGCGGCGACAACACGCAGATCACGTTCACCAGCCTTGGTCCCGGTCAGGCAGTCCGGGGCTACATCGCCGACCTCGACAATCCGTTCGACTCGTCCGTCGAACCGTATCCCAGTTCTGATCCGACCGCGGGATTCAGCCCGCTCAACGAAAGCTTTGCCGGAATCCTGCGCGGCACACCGGCCGGCGGCGGTGCCGAGACGAGCCTGTACTGCATCGACATCAGGACCACGACACAGATCGGCATCGGCTATGAACTCGGCACCTGGGATGAATCCAATGTGCCCAACGTCGGACTGGTGGCGAGGATTCTCAACGAGTACTACCCGCAGACCGACGCCCCCGCCGGACTGACCACGAACCAGAGGGCTGCTGCCGTGCAGGCAGCCATCTGGTACTTCACGGACAAATACGTCCTCGCGGTGATCGGGCACCGGTGACCGTGACCATGCCGGCCGGTGGACAAGTCGGCGCCGGCCCGTCGAACGTCTACCACTTGGCGCCCGGAATCGTTTGGGTGGACAAGACGATCACCGGACCGGCCGCCGGAGAGCAAGGCGACATCGAACTCCTGGTGTCCTGCCCGGCCTTGGGCAAGGCGGCCAGCTGGGTGATCCCGGCCGGAGCCCAAGCAGGTAGTCAGCACCGCTACCGGGGCGGGATACCCGGCGGTACGACGTGCACGGTCACCGAGACCGCCACCGGCGCATCGAGGACCGTCGAGGTCACGGCCCAGGGCAGCGGTGAGTCGGCGACGGTCCGGCCTCGCGGCATCGCCCGGTTGACGGTGACCAACACCGTGACGTCGGTGAAGAGCGACGACGGAGAACACCGCACCGTGACTCCGGGAGGCAACGGCCCGGCGGGCAACGGCGGCCAAGGCGGCCCGGGCACCGCCGGCGCGCTGCCCAACACCGGTGCCGCCGAAGGTCTCTGGGCGACCGCCGTCCTCGGCGCCGCGCTCACCCGGCCGGTGCACTGCTGGTGGCCAGGAGCCGCAAGACGCAGGTTCGGCGTGGCTAACGGGCGGCCTTGGTGAAGAGCGTGTTGAGGTGTTGTTGGTAGTAGTAGCCGGTGCCGCCGGCGAAGATGAGGGTGATGCTGGTGAGCAGGGCGCAGAGGACACCGAGTAGTGGGTGGAGCGGTTTGTCGATCGCGGCGCTGGATTCCATCCTGCGGATGCGGGTGCCGGTGCGGTAGATGGAGATGAATGGCGGGACGATCAGGATGAGTCCGGGTGCGATCGCGAGTGCGCTGAGCCAGGGTTTGATGGTGGGGTCGCGGAGGTAGCGGCGTGCGTCGTTGTTGATCTTGTAGTACCAGATGACCCAGTAGACGAAGAGTGTGACGACTGTCAGCAGGAGTACAGCGATCGGCCTGCGTTTCAGGTAGGGCTTGCCATCGATACTTACGACCTCGGCCACGGTATGCCTTCGGGTCTGGTGGCGGGCTGGCTCATGGCCTGGACCATCGCTTTGTGGTTATGACGTGGGGACCCAGTCCAGTGCGGCGCCAACTGGAATTGGCGGTTCGCGCTTCAGGCTGGCCTGGAAGTCTTCGATCATGGCGTTGAAGTGTTTGGCGGTCCAGGTGTGCAGGTACGGAAGTGCGACGGGTTCGCGTTCCTGGGGGTCGGTGGTCAGGTTGATGATGCGTGGGGTGGGGAGCTTGGCGGCCGTGTCCTCCAGGTACCGCTGAGCGACGAGAACGAGCTTGAAGTTGTGCCACTTGGCGCCGTACAACTCGGGGCCCATCCAGTACAGATACCCCTCACGCGCCGATTGCTGGCTGTTTCCGGTCAGCCAGTCTGTCTGGTCGATGCCGTCGATGATGCGGTCGGTGGGTGCCGTCAGACCGGCCATGTGCAGGATTGTGGTGAACCAGTCGGTGACGTGCATGATCTCGTCACTGCTTGTGCCCGCGGGGATATGCCGTGGCCATCGCACTATGCAGGGAGTGCGGAGATTGCCCTCGCCCCCGGCGAAGTAGGAGCCTTCCCAGTAGCCGGGAGAACCGCGCCACAGCAAGATGTCTTCGGGTCCGTTGTCGCCGGCGAAGACCACCAAGGTGTTGCCGGCGAGGTCAAGATCGTCGATGAGGTCGAGAAGCCGGCCAAAATCGCTGTCGAGTTCCAGCAAGCTGTCGGCCCACTCTCCCTGACCGGTCCGGCCACCGAACTCTTCACGCGGGATCACCGGCATGTGCATCAGTGAGTGGTTGAAGTACACGAAGAACGGCGTTTGTTGAGCGTGACTGGCACGGATGAAGTCCTCGACGCGCCGGAGGTAGTCCAAATCGCAGTCGCGCCGGATGTCCAAGGTCAGCTGATCTTTCTCGGCGGGAACGTCGGATCCGGCACGGATCTCCAGCATGCGCGACACCGGGTCTCGGCCCGGGACGTACCAGGGGTCAGTAGGCCACAACGCCTCGTCGTAGTGCGCGGCGGCCCGTACCACTCCCGAAACCCATGATCAGTGGGCCACCGTCCCGGCCCCTCCCCGACGTGCCACTTCCCGTACGCGGCGCACGCGTAGCCCGCCTCCCCCAACAGGTCGCCAAGTGTCCTTTCCCACGCGACCAGGCCCCAGTTGGAGCCGGCGCCGATCGGGACACTGTGGGTTCCGGATCGGATCGAGTGGCGACCCGTCAGCAGGGCCGACCGGCTCGGGGTGCACTGCGATTCAGGGCAGTAGTTGGTCAAGCGGAAGCCGTCGCCGGCGAACGCATCGATACGCGACGTCGACGCCCCTCGAAATGGTCCGCCCGAGTAGCAGCTCAGCTCACCGAATCCGAGATTGTCCACATGGAAGAACAACACGTTCGGTCGATCCACCGCCCGATCACCCCACCCGGTCGGCCGTGCCCACCCACGCTGCCGCCGATCGTAGCCCGATCCCGACCACCATCGACTCACCCGAAACAGGCGACGAACAGCACCGCCACTGGCCCCAGGAGCCCGGGTAGTGGATCCGGTCGAGACACACTCGCCGTGGGGCCGGCGGGTGGTCAGGTCCTGCCGGATTCAGCGGCAGGGCTGGGAACGGTCTGACCGAAAAGCTTAAGTACGCCGTAGGCGCAGCGCTGGCGTTCGCTCCTTCGCCGATCGGTCGTTGCTGAAGCTGCTGTGGGTGGGCCGCTACAAAGTACTGGTCAGAGCGGATTTCGGGATGGAGCCACCTGTCGGAATCGAACCGACGACCTATTCATTACGAGCCGGCTGGGGCGCCGTCCGGTGCCTATCGTCGCGGTGGTGGACCGTCGGATTGGTTTGCTGGTTTGTGGTGGTGGTGAGCGTGGGTTGTCACCCAGTTCGTCACCCGCGCTGGCCAGGGAGAGCCACCGACCCGATAGCCAGCCAATTACTCGGCGTTGGTCGGAGTCAAGTGTGCCGAAGGCAGCCCTTGGGCCACGGAGCGCAGCGGAGTGCTCTTGACGCCGGCCGGCGGCGAGTGACAATCAAACATCGGGTCGGCGGCTCGGAGGTGAGTTGATCGGCAGACCAGGGCATCGTCGGGCCTTGGTCGATGAGTGGAGCGTCTTGATCTTGCGGGATCGGGCGCTCCCTTTGGTTTGCCCGGGTGGGGTCCCCGGGGTGCCGAGCGCAGCGAGGCGGGGCCCCGGGGTGCCCGGGCTGCGCGCCGAAGGCGCGCCTTGAACCAGTAAAGAAAGTCCTCACGGACCACAAGGTCTGCGAGGTGTGCTCCGTCGGTTGATGTGCGACACACGTCCGTCAGTTGATCTGCGACACCGGTCTTGTCGGCACTCTGATTTTGGGCGTCTCCGTGGGGCGTCTCGGAGTCAGGGAGGCCGGGATTGGTACTGGTTGTCTTGTCTGTGGTGGAGCAGCGTCTGGACGCGGTCCGGGCAGTGCTGAGTGGGATGGATGTGGTCGAGGTTGCGGCCCGGACCGGGGTGCATCGAGCGACGGTGCATCGGTGGGTGGCCCGCTATTTGGCTGAGCAGATCGGCGGTCTGGCGGATCGGTCGCATCGGCCGGTGTCGTGTCCGCATCAGGCTGGTGAGCCGGTCGAGGTGGCGGTGGCGGAGATGCGGCGGTTGCATCCGCGGTGGGGTTCGCGGCGGATCCGGTTGGAGTTGTTGCGTGGACCGCTGCCTTGGGCTCGGGATGGTTCGGTGCCGTTGCCGGTGCCGTCGGAGCGGACGATCGATCGGATCCTGATCCGTCAGGGGTTGTTGCGGCAGCGGCCGCGGAAACGGCCGCGGGAGTCGTTTATCCGGTTCCAGCGTGAGGGGCCGATGCAGTTGTGGGGCATCGATATTGTCGGCGGGATCGAGCTGGTCGATGTGCGGACCGGGGAGATTCGGGGCGCGAAGATCGTGACCGGGGTTGATGATCATTCCCGGTTTTGTGTGATGGCGGCGGTGGTGGAACGGGCGACCGGCCGGGCGGTGTGTCTGGCCTTTGCGCAGGCGCTGGCCCGGTATGGGGTGCCGGAGGAAGTGATCACCGATAACGGCAAGCAGTTCACCGACCGGTTCAACCGGTATGGGCCCAGCCGGGGTGAGGTGTTGTTCGACAAGATCTGCCGCAAGAACGGCATCACGCACCGGCTGACCCGGCCGGCCTCGCCGAATCAGAACGGCAAAGTGGAGAGATTTCACGGCACGTTCCGGCCCGACTTCCTCGATCAGGCTGGCCCGTTCGCATCGGTTGAGGCCGCCCAGGCCGCGGTGGATGCCTGGGTGGCCGGCTATAACGCCGACCGGCCGCACCAGGCACTAGACGACAAGGTGCCGGTAGTGCCGGCCGACCGGTTCACCCCCGCTGCGGCCGTGCCAGGGATTGGGTTGTGGGTGCCGACCGGGTTAGGGATCCTCAACACCACCAGCGATCCCGCCAACGCCGGCAAGTCAGCAAATGATCACGAACCGCCGCGTGTTCATGACCTGGGTGATGATCATGAACCGGTGAGCGGGCAACCAGCGGTTCGGGTGCCGGGCAGTGGTGCGGCGATCGAGTTGGATCGGGTGGTGCCGGCGTCGGGGAACATGGCGTTGTGCAACAACCAGTTCTGGCTCGGACCGGGCCGGGCAGGTCAGGTGGTGCGGTTTTGGATCGACTGCCAATGGGTGCACCTGTCGATCGGCGGAACCCGGGTCAAGTCCTTGCGATCTCGGTTCACCGTCACCGACCTCGATGTGCTGACCGGCCAAGGTGCGGTGCCGGCCGGTGCGCCGCCGTTGCCGGCCAAGCCCGGTCCGGGCAGCCGGGCCAGTCGGACCGTGACCGAGGTCGAGCGGACCGTGGGCCGAGCCGGCACCGTGTCGCTGGGCAACCGGGTGGTCCTGGCAGCGGAGATTCTGGCCGGGCGTCGGGTCGGCATCTTCATCGAGGAAGGTGCCCCGCTGCTGTTCTTCGACCCCGACACGCGAGAACTGCTGCGGGTGCGACCCAACCCGCTGGAACCGGGTGAGGCGTTCGATCTCAGACACGCCCGCCCGGTCGGCCCGGTTCCCCGGCCCTCGACCGAGCCGATCACCGTCCAGCGGCGGGCCTCCAACACCGGCGTCGTCACCGTCGCCGGCCAGCACGTCGCGCTCGGCCGAGAACACCAACACCGCACCGTCACCGTGCATGTGTCCGAGACCAGTCTGGCTATCGAGTTGCCCGGAGCCGATGAACTCGTGGTCCGCAGGACCACCATCGACCCGGTGCGTAGCATCAAGGGACAGCGGCCACGGACCGCTGAACCCTCAGTTTCCTAGGCCAGCTGTCGCACATCAGCTGGCGGAACTCTGTCGCACATCACCTGTCGGATCACAACAAGGTCTGCGAGGTCTGCGAGGTCTGCAAGGTCTGCCACAGACCAGTAGGCCAGACAGCTAGGCCCGACAAAACGGGGAGATCGCCCGCACGGCGCCGTATCTGGCATTAGGCTCGCGACACTTGGCCCCACGCGAAAGGAATTGGATTCGTGGCATCTGGCGCGCCGCAGCACAGCGCTGCTGGGCAGGCGCTTGGCTATCTCCACCAATGCATGTGGGCCCTCGTCGAGCTGGGGCGCCGCGCCCCAGATCCTGCGACCCAGCTTCGATTGGAGTGCCTGGACGATATTCAGTTTGACGCGAGCGGCACTCCAGAAGAGCTTCTCCAGACAAAGCATCACATTGGATCGTCCTCGGGCTCCCTCACTCCGTCCAGCACGGATCTGTGGCGGACACTAAATGTCTGGATGGACCTACAGTCCTGCGAAGACTTACTGCTGCGCCTGGTTACGACCCAGAAGATCCCCAGCAACTCCCCCCTTCGTGGCCTGCGGTCCGGGGCCGATCGGGATACAGCCGGCGCATTGAGCGCTCTGGTTAAGGCCGCAGAGGAGTCGCGGAGCAGCACCAGCGCACCATGGCGACAAAAATTCATCAAGATGGGCATCGACGGCCAGGAGGAGTTGATCGGAAAAATCGTGATTGACGATAACTCCACTCAAGCCTCTGATTTCGACAAGGACTTGACCAGAACCTTTCGATTCGCCATCCCGGTTGGCAAGGAACCTGTCTTCACGCACCTCATCAAGGGCTGGTGGGCGGGAATATCTGTCCAGTTGCTTGCGGGCAATCTCGAGGCGATCACGGGAAACGACCTCGTCTTACAAGTCAACGACATTGCAGATCAGCTGAAGCACGACACTTTACCTGTGGATCCACAGGTAATGCAGGACTACGATGAGTCCATAGTCGACACCTATAAAGACCGACCCTTTGTTCAACAACTGCTCTGGATAGCGTTCGAAAACAACCGGTTATGGAAAGCGATCCGCGATTACCATCGCGCCTATTCTCAACGGTCCTTTTGGCTCAGGCATCAATTACTTGCGGAAGCGGAGTTGGATCGCTACGCGTTCAAGTTGCACGACGAGTGGGAGCAGATCTTCGATGCGAGCATGGCCTCCATGTCGCATTCTGGACGCACTGACGCAGAGCTTGTCGGGCAGGAAATCTTGGCGGAACTTACCAAGACCTGTCGCGCACGGGTACGTGAGCGGTTCGACGAACAGTGGTTCAATCGCGGGATGCTTCATGCACTTGCGGACGGAGAATTGGGCCAAAGAATCGGGTGGCACCCTGAATTTGAGAAGAAGTTGGAGGCCTTACTGATTCATGTCTGAGATGCGAAGCGATGACTCTTCTCGGACGGCAAGGTCACCCGAGGCAATCGCACTGTTCAACGTTGTCTTCACGTCGGAACTGTTGGTGAATGCGTGCTGGAATAAGGCTCGAATAGGTTCGAGCGGGTTGGACTGGCCCGCTGCGTATTTGATTCTCCCATTGACCCTGCACCCGCCAACGCGCGAAAGTCTACCGCGAGATCGCCGGATCACGCTCTCGCGATGGGCAGTAAGGCAGCCCGACCTGCTTGCCGACATGGAGTACCGGGTCGCAACAATGGTGCAGCCGACGAAGCGGGCAATTCGCCACGGACTGCGAGCACGCCGGCTGGGCATGGATGGAACTTCTCTCGTGGCATTGAAGCGACCGAAACAGCCAGCGAAGAATTGGCCGGAAGAACTTCAGAAGTCCGTTCGGGCGGCTGCGATCTGCGGCCAATGGTTCAACGCAGTCGACACACACATGGCATTTGAGTTGCTTGGGATCGGAAATTGACATGCAGTTAGTTGCGCTCGGCGTCTACGGGAAGAAGGGCCAAAGGCGCGATGTGAAGTTCCAGACCAACGCACTAAACATTTTGACGGGCAAATCAAAGACAGGGAAAACGGCGATCTTGGACATCGCTGAATATTGTCTCGGCCGCGATACAGTTACGATCTCGCAAGGGACAATCAGTGATATCGCATCTTGGTACTACGTACTGGTGCAGTTTTCTGACGAAAGAGTGCTCATCTGCAGGCCGAACCCTGAAACGGCGACCACCAACCGGGCAATGGTTCGAACCGGGGGCTTAGATCTCACAGCCCCAGATTTCGCGGAATTGGAGGTTAATGCCGACACAGACGTCGTTCGAGACACACTTTCGGGACGCCTCGGCATAGAAGCATTCACGGTTGAGGCGGATGCAAGTTCCCTACGATCGTCTTTCGATGTCTCGGTCCGCCAGGCGCTGTTCTTTTGCTTCCAAACGCAAGGGGAAATTGCAAGTCGCGACATACTGTTCCATCGGCAGGTAAAGGATGAGATCCGCGGAACCATTCGTGAGACGCTCCCGTATTTTCTGGGCGCCGCGACTCCCGAGCAGGCTGCAATTCGACGCCAACTGGTGACCGCCCGACGGGCTCTCCAACGGACGTTAAACGCGATGAGATCCATGGAACAGGACTTGGAGCAGCAAGACGCGCGTATCACCCACATTATCGAGTCTGCTACATCCCTCGACGTGCTTCCGGGCGACGCCGTATTAGCGCGTGAAGGAGTACTGTCGCTCCTTGAGGAGATAATGGCCTACTCGACGGCCTCAGACTTGGGCGGTGGGGACGAAACATCGTTGCGGCGGCGCCTACTGACGGAGGAACGCAATTCCCTCAGGAGTCGCGTTCGCGAGATCGACGACCAGATTGAGTTACTGGAGCGGCTAGGGAAGGAACAATCGGACGAACTGGGCGAAGCCGGCTATCAGGTACAGCGGCTACGAGCTTTGGACTTGCTAGTGCCAGCTGGGGACCTAACCGATGGCGATGTCAGCGTGTGCCCGCTTTGTGACCAAAGCCTGTCTCATCGAGACGAAACGATTGATGAACTCCGTGCAGTGTTGGAGCGCCTGGAGCTGCGCCTTCAGTCCTCGACTGGAGCCGCCGCACGACGTGATGCGAGCATCGAACGCTTGCGCGGCAGACGGGCCCCACTCATAGAGGCAATTCAAGAGAATCTGATTGAACTTGACGCCTTAGCACAGCAAGAAGGCGCCATAGCGGATGGCCGGGAACGGGCCGAGCGAATCGCTTTTCTCCAAGGCCGAGTCAGTCAGGAGTTGGAACGTGGCGTAGACGTGGCCGGGGACCTCGCCGAGTTGAGAGCTGCCGAACGTCAGCAGCGAGGACGGTTGGCCCGGCTCGAGGAGTTGGCGGATCGCGATAACCCCGACGCCTTGCTTCGGTCGGCGGTGGACGCAATTTCGGATCTGATGACTGACTATGCGCGGTTCCTCCAACTCGAAGGGTCTGAGCATTACGTCCGCCTTGACCCGGTCCAGCTGACCGTGGCAATCCAGCGCCCTGGCGGCCGAATTCCGCTAGCTCGTATGGGTAGTGCAGAGAACTGGGTGGGCTACCATCTGGCCGCGCACCTCGCTCTTCATCATTGGTTCGCAACTAATGACCGACCAGTCCCGCGCTTCCTGATGTTCGACCAGCCGACGCAAGCATTCTTTCCTGAGGAGATTGTCGACGCCGCGGATGATGAAAACGCTGACTGGGAAGCTGTGCGACGACAATTCACTCTCATGCGGGACGTCGTGGCTGCTCTCGATGGCTCGCTGCAGGTCATCGTGTGCGACCACGCCAACCTGGCCGATGGATGGTTCCAGGACGCGGTGATAGACAACTGGCGCAACGGCGTTGCTCTCATCCCATCGGGGTGGCTAGAGGAGTAGTCACGTCGTGGGTAACTGGCCAAGTAGTGCCGGAGAGAACTTTCCGCCGAGCGAACGTCGCAGTGTGGACGCGCAGTGCGTCAGACAACAGCCGCATTGGAGTACAGCACGGGCCTTGTACGGTGGACACATGGTGCCGGGAGGCGATCCGCCGACTGACTGGTGGACGACAGAGGATGTGGCTAACGCGCTGGGCGTGTCCGCTTCCACCATCCGGGCGTACCTGGCTCGCAGCCAAATGCCTACACCCGACCGAACCATGGGCAACATGCGGCTGTGGCGCCCGGAGACCATCCAGGAGTGGCACGCGAGCCGTCCCAGGAAGCGCCAGGCTCAGAAGCGCGAGCGTGGGTGAACCTGGCCATGGCGGACGATATGGTGATCGGCGATCTGATCGCGAGCATCCGTCGTGCTAACGGGTGGTCCCAAGGTGATCTTGCCGACGAGCTGAACCAGGCGTCGGGCGAAGTCACGCTCACGAGGACCGAGGTCTCGCGGTGGGAGCGCGGGGTTCGTGTTCCTCAACACCATTGGGCAAGGTGGATTGCCGATGTTGGCGGCATCCCTTTCGACCGTGTTCAGGAGTCGCGCACTGCTGCGAAGGCGCTACGCGGGAACGCTCCGATTCCAACTCTGAACCTGCCAAATATCGCCCCTGATCCAGACGAGGCGCAACGAGTCGATGGTGTGGTCTCGGGATTGCGTCGTCCGGATGCCGCCACGCTCGACTGGATCACGGACTGCCTGGCTCGGCATCGGACGGCAGAAGATGATCTTGGCGCAGAGCCAATTGCTCCGGTGGCTCGTGCGCAGTTGAACGCCGTGATCGACATCGCGAACAAGTCTCAGGGTGACCTGCGGATCGGCGCCGTCGACTTGGCGGCGCAGTACGCGCAGTTCCTGGGGTGGATGGCGGTCACCACGGCCGATCACGCCGAGGCATCGGCTTGGTACGGGCGATCACGAGAGTGGGCCGAGCAAGCGGATCATTCGGAATTGGCTGCAACCGCGCTGAGTATGCAGGCGCACCACGCTTGGGGGCAGGGCGACGCACGACTGTGCCAGCGCTCGATCGCGGCCGCCGATGAGTACGACGGGCTCTCCCCTGGGCTGAGCGGAATGCTTCGTCAGACTTCGGCGCGAGGGTTCGCACTGGCTGGCGACGCAGAAACGGCGAGAGCCGAGCTTGAGCGTGCTGGCGAGCTCCTGCAACTTGCGTCTGATTCTGCGAAGGCCGCCCCCGATTGGCTGTACTTCTACGACGAGGATTGGCTTCTTAGGCAACAAGGAACGATCGAGCTGCAACTCGGCAACTTCCCCGTCGCCGTTGATCTGCTCTCCACTGGATACGAGCGGATCAAGTCGACCTATCCGCGAGACCAGGCCTGGATCGGTAGCTGCCTCTCGCTCGCCCTCGCAGCAAGCGGCGAAGTCGACGGATGTGTGAAGGTGGCCAATGAGATTGCAGACGATGCCGTAGCTCTGAATCGCCATGCGGTCGAGAAGCTACGGGAGGCTTCCAAGATCATGTCTTCGCATGCGCCGGAGCGTGCCGATGCAGTCAGAGAACTGATTCGCTCCCCAGCTTGACCGACTGGCAGAAGTCCCACGCGGCGCGGGTCCATTCAGCGTCCGCCAAGGCGTGATGTTGACCACTGGGCGGCACGCTCGATTCAATGTCAATCCCAAGATCAACTGCGAGCTGCTCCAGGTCGCGGCAAAACATCGGCCACCCGCTCGGCAGATCCACCATGGGGCCGAATAGCTGGCACAGAGCTACCCAGTCGTAGTCGGCGTAGTAGGCCCACCATTCCGGATTCGCACCGGCAAATGCAACCAGGTCAGCCGCGATCTCGTGTCGGGCCTTCTGCGGTCCGCACAGCTTTGGCAACACGTTCTCGCGCACCCAGGGATTGACCGCCTCGCGGTCCGCTTCGATCGGCTCGGCGTAGTACGTCGCGCCGTCATCGCGAACCACCCCGATCGACAGCAGCTCGATCCGCCGGCCGTCGTCAATGAACTCCGTGTCGAACCAAAGGCGAGACATGGCGGGAACCATACCGGCGGTCACCTCCAACTGGCCCCTAATTTGGCCCCTCTCTGCTTGGCCGCGACACATCACAGTTGAATCGACGAAGCCATTGACTACAGCACGAGTGCTGTATAGCGTGTACAGCGTTAGTGCTGTATTCAGCGAGTGGAAGGGCAAGACGATGGCGTTGCAGAAGCGGTTCAAGGTCGCTCACGGTGATGTGTTCCCGATGGGCGCGTACATGAAGGGCTCGGTTGAGGCGGTGGCTGATTTCACCGCACCGCAGCGACAGGACGGGTCACGTCCGCAACAACTCGACAAGGACACTGGCCTGCCGTTGTGGCAGGTCACGGTCCTGGACGCCGACGATGAGGCGGGCAAGCGGGATACGGCGGTGACGGTGAAGTTGGCAGCGAGGGTGCAGCCGACGCCGCCGGAGAATCCGACCGGGACTCCTTGGCGGCCGGTGGAGTTCGTCGGGTTGACGGCGTTGGCGTGGGTGGATTACGGCGGTGGGAAGGATCGTGAGGGTCGCGATCGTGCGCGGGTGGCGTGGTCGTTCAAGGCCGAGGACATCATGGCGCCGGGTGAGGCGAAGAAGCCTGGTGGGTCGGCCAGCGGCGGCTCTGGTTCTCGGGCGGCGTGATGAGCACCGCACAGTTGACGCTGTATTGGTGTGATCTTTGCGGGTACGGCGGGCGGAGTGCTTCGGCGCATTGGTTCGACTTCTTCGCTGGCGGCGTGGTGTTGTGCCGCTGGTGCTCGCAGGTCGGCCCTGTCCGGCGGCTGGAAGGCGGTGGGCATCGGGTCGATTTCAGCGCCGATTCCTGGTCGTGCAGCTGCGGCGGCCAGTTCTGGGGTGCACCGATCTTGGCCCCGCGGCGTGTGGTTGAGGTGGTGCCGGATCTGCTGCTGGCGACAGCGAACATCCATGTGAACGCCGGCCCGGTGGAGTTGGCGGCGTCATGACTGGCAGCACTGTCGGTTCAGCCACCGCGGCTCGGGGGTTGCGGTGGCTGGGCCGTTGGCTGCTTCGGGCCAAGTGCTGGCTCGCCTTGCTGTTGCTGACAGCGGTCACGGTCTGGTGGCTGAGCCAGGAGTTGATCTTGGTCGCCGTGGTGGTCGCGGTTGGTGTGTCGCCTGGCCTGGTCGGCGCGACGTGGGTTGCGGCATCTCCTCGATCGTTCGAGCGGTTGGCGGCTGGACCGTGGCGGCGGCTTCGGTGGCGGCGTGTGATCACCTCGCGGTGGGAGGCGGTCTGTCGCGACGCGCACCTGGCCGAGCGGCGGAGGGTGGAGCGTCGATCGCTGACCGGTGAGCGGATGATCACCGAATCGTGGCGCTGTCCCCGACTGGCCAGGGTTCGGACGACCAGTCATGCGATGGAGTTGATCATCCGGGCCCGGTCGGGTCAGACGGTGACGGAGTTGGAGGCCGGCGCGGAACGGATCGGCTCGATCTTCGATGCTGTCGCGGTCCGGTGTTGGCCGGTGTCGGGATCGACGGTGGCGATCGAGTTGATCATGCGGGACGTGTTGATCACGCCGACGATCGGAACCGAACCCGACGGCCTGGTGGTGGACACGGTTCGCCTGGGCCGGACGCAGGCGGGCAGGGATTGGCTATTGCCGATCACTGGACGCCACACCCTGTGTGTCGGCGCTTCGGGATCGGGCAAGGGTTCGGTGCTGTGGGGCATCTGCTGTGGCCTGGCTCCGGCTGTGCATGCCGACCTGGTTCGGTTGTGGGGCGTGGACTTGAAGGCCGGCGTCGAGCTGGCCACCGGCCGCCACCTGTTCTCCGCGTTCGCCCGGACGGCCGATGAGGCGGTGCGGGTGCTGGCCACGTTGGCCGAGGTGACTGAGCAACGCGGCCAGGCGATGGCCGGCCGGACTCGGCAACACCGACCGGCGCCGAGTGATCCGCTGCACGTGTTGGTGATCGACGAGCTGGCCGCGTTGACCGCCTACGCCCCGGCGGAGGTGAAGAAGGAAGCCGACCGACTGCTGGCACGGATCTTGACTCAGGGCCGCGCCCTGGGCGTCGTCGTGGTCGCCTTCGTCCAGGACCCGCGCAAGGAAATCGTGGGCATGCGCGGGCTGTTCACCCAAACTGTCGCGCTGCGGCTGCGGTCGGGCGAGGAAACCTCGATGGTGCTTGGCGATGGCATGGCCAAGCTCGCCCCGGCGCATCGGATCAGTCCGGCGACGCCGGGTGTGGGCTGGTTGGTCGAGGACACTGGCAGCACCGATCGCGTCCGGGCCGACTACTGGTCCGACGATCAGATCCGCCAGGTCGCGACCCGGTTTCGGACAGGCGTGCAGGCGGTCCTGATCACCCCGACGGAACCGGTCGACCGGCAACGGGAACGGTCCCGGCGTGTCCGGACACCGAAGGCGGGTGCGGCATGACCGGGCGCACGGTGTGGGTGGACCCGGCACCGGTCCGTGCCCATGTCGAGCGACTGTTGGCGGCGGGATTGACCAAGCCGCAGATCGGGCGCAGGTCCGGGCTGGCCACGAACACGATCACTGCCCTGCTGGTCGGCGTCCATGGCCGCGGCCCATCCGAGCGGGTGAGGCAGGACACCGCCGGTCGTCTGCTGGCGGTCGAGCCGGAGTTGATCGGCCCCGAACAGTCCGGTTGGGTCAATCCGATCGGCACCATGCGCCGGCTCCGGGCTCTTGTGGCGTTGGGCTGGTCGGTGAAGTCGATCGCGAAGATGGCTGAACTTCCCGACGGGATCCTGTGGCCGACCCTGGCCGGGCGATCCCGCGTGATCCGGGTTGCCACTCGGGATCGGCTGAGCAGCCTGTACGAACAACTCACCCAACAACCTGCACCACCGGCGTCGATGGGTGCGACCTGGGCGCGGAATCGTGCGGCTGGGTTGGCGTGGCCGCTGCCGTGTGTGTGGTCGGGTGACGGGATCGACGACCCCAACGCACGACCGGTGAACGCGGAATATCCGCAGGCCAGCGTCGCATCGCAGAGCTACCGGATGCTGATCGAGCCTCCGCGAACGGCGGATCAGTGGGCTGTGGTGGTTGAGCATTTGCTGGACGCCGATCCGGGCTGGACGGTTGCCCGGGTAGCGACCCGTTTCGGCCGGGCACCGAGGACGGTGCGCAATGGCCTGCGTCAGGCGGGCCGCTGCGACCTGCTCGATCGTCTGACCAGACACCGCAGTGTCCGTACTCGGCAGTGGTGGGCCCTGCAGGTCGAGGATCTGCTCGACCTCGATCCCGATCTGACCCTGGCCGCGGCCATCGACCGGCTCCAGGCCCCGGCCCTGGAGCGGTATCTGTACGAGGCCGGTCGAGATGATCTGTGGCAGCGAATGCAGCGCAACAAGGTCCGCCGCCGGTACCGGAGCACGCAATGACCGGGCTCGGATGGACCAATGAGGCCGCCTGTGTTGATCGGCCCGGGCTGCCGTGGATCGGGGCGCGGCGTGGTCATTCGCTCGACCAGGCCGACCTGGATCAGATGATCCGGACCTGCGCTGGCTGCCCGGTGATCGACGCCTGCCGCGACTACGTCCAGGAGGCCGAGGTGACCGGTGGTTTCTGGGCCGGTGCCTGGCAACACCTCGACGACACCGCTGACGGTCAAGCGGCATGACCACGATGACGAGCGAGCCCACGGTCCGGGAGTTTCCGGGCTTCAGCGAGGACGTCCCGCTGGACCTGGCGAACCTGTCGCCGGCCGCCGAAGCGGGCATCCTGGCTCGACTGGTCGACAAATCCCATGATGCGTTCGCCCAGACCGCTGCCGGGGTTGGCTACTGCGCGCACCCGATCCGGCTAACGGGCAGCTCGACCACGATCGATACGGCGACCGGTGAGGTGTTGTCGTCGTTCTCCTCGACCGATGCGCCGTTGGGGGTGTTGTATCGGGCGTGCGGGAACCGGCGCGCCGACGTGTGCCCATCGTGCTCACGCACCTACGCCCGCGACACGTTCGCCATGATCAAATCCGGCGTGGCCGGCGGCAAAACCGTTCCCGAAACCGTGGCAGACAACCCACTCCTGTTCGTCACCCTGACTGCCCCGTCGTTCGGACACGTCCACGGATCACACGGCAAGAACGGACAGAAGTCGGGGGCACGTTGTCGGCCGCGAGATCGGGTCAAGGTTTGTGATCATGGACGCCGGATCGGCTGCATGGCCGTCCATGATCATGATGATCCGATCGTTGGCACACCGTTGTGTGCCGATTGCTACGACTGGACTTCGGCGGTCGTCTGGCAATGGTGGGCACCCGAACTCTGGCGGCGCACCACGATCGCGCTTCGTCGCGCCGTCGCGGCCGAACTGCAAGTGAGTGAGCGACACCTGAAACGGGTCGCGTCGGTGCAGTTCGCGAAGGTCGCCGAGTACCAGGCCCGCGGCCTGGTCCACTTCCACGCCCTGATCCGGATCGACGGACCGGACGGGCCGGGATCGCCTTCTCCGCTGTTGGGTGATCAACTCGCGGCCCTGGTCGACCAGGCCGCTCGATCCGTCACCTACACCGCCCCCGCTGTCGACGACAATGATCAACCGCGCCGACTGGCCTGGGGCAACCAAATCGACGTCCGAGTGGTCCGTGCCGGGTCACGAACCGATGACCCAACCGGCGCGCTGACCGCCGAGCAGGTCGCCGGGTACCTGGCCAAGTACGCCACCAAGGACGCCAGCAGCCTGCGCGAAGATGATCAACGGTTACGGCCACATCTGGACCGGCTCGCCCGAACCGCCCGGGATCTGGCCGACCGCGGCCGTCGAAATGATCATGTCCACTCCCCCTACCGGCTGCTCGGCAAGTGGGCGCACATGCTCGGCTTTCGCGGGCATTTCTCCAGCAAGTCGCGCCGGTACTCGGTCACCCTCGGCGCACTCCGCCGAGCCCGACACCGCTTCCAACAATTGGCCGCCGAAGCCCGCCGCACCGGCAATCCGCTAGATGTTCGTGATCTTGAAGCCCGACTGCTCGCCGAGGACGAGGACACGACCCTGGTCGTCGGTGAATGGCGGTTCCAGGGCACCGGTTGGCCGAATGCCGGCGATGAGGCGTTGGCGCTGGCGGCGGCCGCGAGGGCGCGGGAGTACGACCAATGGCGGGCGTCCAAGATCAACAAATTTCAAGATCAACTAGCTGACGGAGAGGAGTGGGTGTGATGAGTGATCGTGAAGTAGCGCGGACGGTGATTCCGGTGTTGTACAACGTGAATGAGGCCGCCGAAGCGCTCCGACTCAGTAAGTGTGCGATCTACGAGCTGATCCGGTCGGGGCAGTTGCGGACGGTCAAGATCGGCAACCGTCGGAGGGTTCCGGTCGACGCACTGGCGGAGTGGGTTGCCAGTCTGGATGCGGCATGAGTGATCAGGGTGGTGGTCACCGACGACGGCGACGGCCGGGTGAGGGCGGCGTCTCTTGGAGTGAGCAGCGGCAACGTTGGATCGCCGAGAAGACGGTCGGCTACGACGGCCGTGGCAAGCGCATTGTCCGTAAGGCGTCGGGTCGGAGCGAGGCTGCGGCGCTGCGGGCGCTGGATAAGCGGGTGCGGGATTACCGGTTCGGGCTGGTGCGTGGTTCGGAGCATTATCGGGTCGGGCAGGCCGTCGAGGATTGGCTTGATCATGGTCAGGGCGATGCCGATCCGACCACGGTGACGCGGTATCGGAGCTTGTGTGCCAGGCATGTGGTGCCGAACCTTGGCGGTCGCAAGGTGCGCGAGCTGCGCCCGGAGGAGGTGGACGAGTGGCTGGCGGGTCTGGCCGTTGAGCTCGCGTCGAGCACGTTGCGGTTGGTGAAGTGGTGTCTGAGTTCGGCGATCACTCGGGCGATGAAGCGGGGCTACGTCGAGCGGAACGTGGTGGATCTGTGTCGGACGCCTCGTGGCCGGGTCGGTCGGAGGTCCAAGTCGTTGACGTTGAAGCAGGCCGAGGCCGTGCTCACGTTCACGCGGGGCGATCGGATGCACTGTTATATCGCGGTGTCGCTGCTGACCGGTGCTCGGACGGAGGAGATGCGGGCGTTGCGTTGGGAGCATGTCCACCTGGACGAGGACCCGCCACTGGTCGAGGTCTGGCGATCGGTCCGGGCCGGCGGCGATACGAAGACCAGGACGTCTCGGCGGACGCTCGCATTACCTGCTCTGGCGGTGATGGTGTTGAAGGAGCACAAGGCGCGGCAGGCCGAGGCCCGGCTGAAGGCGACGAGTTGGGCGGATTCCGGGCTGGTGTTCGCTACCTCTGCCGGAACGGTGATGAACGCCAACAACGTGATCCGGGATTTCCGGCTGGCGTTGCAGAAGGTTCCGGGTGTTGTTCCAGAGGAGTGGACGCCGCGAGAGATGCGGCACTCCTTCGTGTCGTTGCTGTCGGACTCCGGGCTGACCCTGGAGGCGATTGCTGACCTGGTCGGGCACAAGGACACCAAGACGACCGAGCTGGTCTATCGGCATCATCTGCGACCGGTGATTCAGACCGGGGCAACCATGATGGACACGCTTTTTCCGCTGCCGGAGAGCAAAGGTGGCGAGGGTGCCTAGTCACGCAGTTAGTCACTCTTCGGCCCTGAATCGCAGTGGCTGGGGCCCCTCGGACCCCTCGACCTGGCCGCTGGTTCGGCGTTCCCGCAGGTCAGAGGGATTTCGGGATGGAGCCACCTGTCGGAATCGAACCGACGACCTATTCATTACGAGTGAATCGCTCTACCGACTGAGCTAAGGTGGCGCGCTCGCCGCGCGTATTCGCACGGTCAGCGGCAGCCAACTATAGCGATGGCCGAGCCTCGCGCAGAAATCGCGCGAGCGGCGACCGACTTCCTGAGCGCCGTCTCAGCCAATGGAAACGCGTCACCTCGCACACGTCGGCCGATCGCCACGCCGTTAGTGTCCCGGATACCTGTGCCTCGATTGACCGGAAGGATCGACGATGACCGCTTCCCACCAGCCCACACTCTCCTCGATGACGCGCCGAGGGTTCCTGTATGCGGCCGCGGCCGTGGCCGGCGGTGCAGCACTCAGCGCCTGTACCGGCAACGACAAGCCCACCGACCAGACCGGCGGCGGCAGCGGCTCCGGCGCGAAGGGATCGGCCACCAAGCCGCTGCCGAAGCCGAATGCGTACCAGCAGGCCCCCTCCCTGGACGGCAAGGGCCTGCCCCCGGTCGCCGAACGGCTGCCGGAGAACCCGTACGTGATCCCGCACCGCTGGGCGAAGCCGGGCAAGTACGGCGGCCAGCTGAACATGAACGTCGTCTCGACCCAGGGTGCGGCGAAGGCCAACTCGGACAAGGAGTTCTTCTACGGCCACTCGATCGTCCGCTACCTCAACGACGGCCAGGACATCGGTCCCGGGCTGGCCGAGAGCTGGGAAGCCAACGACGACGCCACCGAGTGGACCTTCCATTTCCGGAAGGGGCTGAAGTGGTCCGACGGCGAGCCCTGGACCACCGGCGACATCATGTGGTGGTGGGAGAAGTTCGTGCTGCCGGGCAAGATGTCGCAGATCCCGCCCGACGACACCCGCTCCGGCAAGGGCACGATCGCGAAGCTGAGCGCCCCGGATGACCTCACGCTCACGATGACCTTCGACGCCCCGGCTCCGATGACGGCCGACAAGCTGGCGGCCTGGGCCAACGGTGCCAACGGGGACAACGGTCCGATCTGGATGATGCCGAGTCACTACCTGAAGCAGTTCCACCCCGATTACGGGAAGAACGTTCCCGACGACTGGGACAGCGTCGGCGGGATCATGACGACCAAATGCGACTGGCATCGCAATCCCGACTGCCCGACCATGACCGGCTATCGCTGCAAGAGTTTCAACAGCAACAAGGGCGTCGTGCTGGAACGCAATCCGTACTACTGGGCGGTCATGCCCAACGGCGATCAAGTGCCGTACATCGACGAGATCCAGGTCTCGGTGATCAGCGATCCCGAGTCCGGCAAACTCCAGGTCCAGCAGGGCTCGATCGACTATTGCCAGGGATCGTTCAACCAGATCGGGCTGACCGACGTGGCCGGGATCCGCGATTCCACCGCGAAGGCAGGCACCGAGATCGTCCTGTGGGACAGCGGTTCGGGCACCGGCTCGATCTTCTTCTTCAACTACGACTACATCGATCCGACCCTGCGCAAGCTGTTCCGGGAACCGAAATTCCGGCAGGCCGTCTCGTACGCGTTCGACCGGGACAGCGTCCGCAAGGGCGTCTACTTCAACACCGGCGACAAGACCACCGGCACGCTCAGCCCCAAGGCCAAGGAATTCCAGATCAACGACGAGGGCAAGAAGGTCTACACCGACTGGCGAGATTCCTACGTCCAACACGATCCGGACAAGGCCAAGCAGATTCTGGACGAGCTCGGACTGAAGGACACCGACGGCGACGGCTTCCGCGAGCTGCCAGGAGGCAAGCCGCTCAAGCTCCGGCTCGACTACTCGGCCGATCAGTCGGCCGAACACACGGCCAAGGACAATCAGTTGATTGCCGACCTGAAGGCGGTCGGCCTGCGGATGGACAAGAACCCGATCCCGCCGCAGAGTTTCGGCGATCAGTGGGCCACCGGCAAGCTGATGACGCACACCAACTGGGAGGTCGGCGACGGGCACCCGCTGATCTACGCCGGCTGGGTCGTCCCCGTCCAGGTCGACCACTGGGCGCCGCTGCAGGGCCGCTGGTATTCGTTGCTCGGCACTCCGGAACTCAAGAAGGAGTTGGATGTCGACCCGTACAAGCGGCACCCGCCACGGGTCGAGCCGGAGGCCGACAGCCCGGTGGCCAAATTGCAGGACTTCTACAACCAGGCCCGGGTCGAGCCGGACGAGTTGAAGCGGGCCGAGCTGATTTGGGAGATCTTCAAGATCCACACCACCGAAGGTCCGTTCTTCATGGGCTGCGTGGCCAATTACCCGCAGGTGATGGTGATCAAGAAGGATCTGCGCAACGTCCCGAGGAAGGAGAATCTGGCGCTGGGTGGCTTCGTCAACCCGTGGATCCATCCGACCCCCGCGGTCTACGATCCGGAGTGCTACTACTGGGAGAACCCGGACGACCACACCGCCTGATCGGCCACAACGGTCACTTGTGGGTGATCAACTGTCGGTGCAGATGCTGTCGTCGGCGGGGATCGTGCCGTCGACCAGGTAGGCCAGCACTGTGCGTTGTACGCAGCTGCTCTGGTCGAAGGCCAGGTGACCGTTGCCCTTCAGGGTGATCAACCGGCTCGACGTCAGCTCGTGATGCATGTGCTCGGCATACTCGTACGGGGTGGCCGGATCGCCGGTGGTGCCCAAGATCAACACCGGCGGCCGTCCGCTGTATTTGATCTTGGCCGCAAGATCATCGGTGGACTTGACCGGCCAGGTCGGGCAGCCCAGATCCGGCCCCATGAACGGCCCGATCGTCGGCGCCTTCTTCTCCACCTGGTGCCACTCGCGCAGCGCACCCTTGACGCCGTCATCGGTGATGTCGAGACAGCGAATCGCCGGGAAGGCCGCGTTGAACTGACCGAAATTCCCGGCCGCATTGCGCTGGTTGTACTGATCGGCCCAGGTCAGCAGAGCGGTGCCGTCGTTGTTGAAGATCGCCTGTTCCAACCCCGTCAGCAGCACCGGCCAACTGGACGCGGGGAAATACAGCGCGTAGATCAGACCGCTGGTCGCCAGCGCCTGGGTCAGGTCTCGTCTGCCCCCGGGGATGGGGTGTTGGTCCAACCGCTGCAGCAGCCCCGTGATCGAGTCCAGCACCCGCGCCCTGGTGTTGCCGAGTCGGCAATCCTTCTGCGCGCACCATTCGGCGAAGTTGCCCAGCGTGCGGTTGAATCCGTACGTCTGACTCACCTCACTGCCGCCGCCGATGTTGGTCGCCCCGTCCAGCACCATCCGGCCCACCTTGTCGGGATAGCGGGTCGCGTACATCGCGCCGATCGAGGTGCCGTAGGACGAGCCGAAGTAGGTCAGCTTCCGCTGTCCCAGCAGCTGCCGCAGCAGATTCAGGTCCTGCACGGTGTCGGCGGTGGAGATGTGCTCCAGCAGGTCACCGGATTTGGCCAGGCAGGCACGACCGAATTCGGTGTTCAGCGCGGTCAACGCCTTGACCTCGGCCGGATCGTCCGGCGAGTAGTCGAAGGCGGTGTACGTCTCCATCTGCGCGGAGTCGAAGCACTCCACCGGCGTCGACTTCCCCACCCCGCGCGGGTCCCAGCCGACGATGTCGTACGACTTCTCCAGCCCGTGCGACTCGAAGCTGTCGACGTAGTCGACGCCGGAACCGCCCGGACCGCCCGGGTTGATGAACAGGGCCCCGAGCGAGTTCTTCGTGGTAGCCGGCCGGTGCGCGATGGCGAGTGTGATCGCGGGCCCGTTCGGGTGCCGGTAATCCAGCGGCACCAGCAGCGTCGCACACTGCTTGGTCGGCGTCTTCTTCGTGGCGCAATCCCGCCAGACCACCTTCTGGTCGGTGTATCTGCTGATGCCGTTGCCGGGCGGCGGATCCTGCATGCCCTTCGGCCGGACGTCCGGGATCGGCTCCAGCGGACGTTTGGTGGCGGTCACTGACGGGATCCCGACGGCCGTGCTGGACGGGGAGGCGCCGGTCGAGGCCGCGCCGGTCTGATGCTTCGGCGGGGCCTGCCGCGCCGTGCAGGCCGCGGTGAGCAGCAATGCGATCAGCAGCGCCACCGCCGCGGATCGTCGTGGGTGCACGCCCCGAGGCTACTGGCCGCCGGACCGATCCGAGCGCCGGTCCTCGGCCTCGGTGTCGGATTCGGGCTCGCGTTGTTTGTACGCCGCCCGGGAGCCGCAGATCGAGGCGACCGCGCAGCTGGTGATCGCACCCGAATCGCGCATCCGCACCACCACCGAGTCCGACGGCACCTGGTGCGCGACCACGACGCCGTCGCCGTCGTCGGTGGACACCTTCGATCCGACCTTGGGCGCGGTCCGAGCGAAGCCGGCGTACAGCGGATGCTCGTACTTCAGGCAGCACATCAGCCGGCCGCACGCGCCCGAGATCCGCAACGGATTGGCCGGCAGGTCCTGCGCCTTGGCCAGCCGCAGGCTGACCGGTTCGAAGTCCTTCAGGAACGTTGCGCAGCAGAGATCCCGGCCGCAGCTGCCGATGCCTCCGGTGAGCCGAGCGGCGTCGCGGGCTCCGACCTGACGCAGGTCGATGCGGGCTCGCAGACTGCGGGCCAGGTCGCTGACCAGCGTACGAAAGTCGACCCGATGCGGCGCAGTGAAATAGATCACCACCAACTCGTCGAAGTCGGTCCCGCGATCGAGGTAGTCGATGCCGACCACCTTCATCGGCAGCTCGTGCTTCTTGATCAACTTCTTGGCCACCAGCTTGGCCTCGGCCCGGCGGCGCTTGTTGGCGGTATCGCGATCCAGCGCGGCGTCGTCCGCCTTGCCGGCACAGCGCGGCAACTCACCGAAGTCCTCGGTCAGCCACTCCGGCGCCCACACGCACTCGGCCACCTCGGGCCCGCCTTCGGTCGGCACCAGCACCCGATCGCCGATCTGGTAGTCGGCCTCTCCGGCATCGAGGTAGTAGAGCCGCCCGTACCGTTCGAAGGAGACGGCCATCACACGGGACATAGCGACACCCTACGGCCCTGGACCGCGGCGACGTGGAAGAGCCGGACCGTGGTCGGCCCGCGGATTCCGCGCTCAGGCGTCCTCGCGCTGGTGGCTAGCGGGCTCGACACGAGGGACAGCACCAAAAGTCGCCGCCCCACCCTCCGCGGACCAACATCTCCGCAACCTGACGGGCAACCGCACACGGTTCGTCGAAGACGTCCTGTCGCCCGTAGCGGAGGGTGATTTCGCCTTCGAGCAGGGCCGCGTTGTCCCGTCGGAAGTCGCGGAATCGATCCATCCCCGTGTGGCCGACCTCGCCGTCCAGCTCGACCAGCAGCCGATACTCGCGATAGCGGACATCACGATAGGCGTTGCCGCCGACCGCCCTCGGCGTGCACCTGGCGCGCACCCCGGGGAAGTCCGTGGGCACGTTCGACCCGTACCAGGTAGCGATGCTCAAGCACCGAGTGGGCGCCCTCCTCCACATCGGAGAGGATCGCGGCCAGCACCGACCGACCGGCCAGTCGCTGCCGCTGTCGCAGTGCCCGGCTCAATCGCTCGACGGTCGTGAGCCTGCGCTGCACGGCATCGGTCACCCAGGCCAGAGCGGAGCGACCGGCCTCGGGAAAGCCTCCGTCGGACAGATCGAGCACGGTGTCCTCGATCGTTGTACGCGGCGGGCCACCGACCGAGCGCGCCCGACGAACGCCAGGTCGTTCCCTGCGGAACGTCCAGGGCGGCTCCGACTGCCGTCGCTGCTCACCCGGTATCAAGATCACGAAGCGGTCCGGCGGCTCGTCGATCAATCGATGCAGGTACGCCGCGGAGAGCCCGCTCAACCGAGCCGTGTCGCCCCCGCGAAGCACCCCCGCCCAGGCGAGAGCGAGCCAATCGGCCGACAGCCCATGGGTGAGCAGAATGCCTGGCGACAGCCGCTGCCAATGTCCTTGGTCGACCATGCGTCGCTGGCCGCGAACGCCGAACCCGAGTCCGACGGCCTGCTCCCGAGTCACGACTCCCGCCTGGAGTTCGGCCAGCCGTCGCAGTTCGGGCGACGGGTCAATGCGTGAGTACATCCACGAACCTTGAAGCATCCGACCCCGCCCACCCGGAGGGTTATCCACAGGTAGCCCTCTTTAGGCCGCGCGAGGACGCCGGGCTCCAATCGGCCAGCACTCCACGGCCACCGCCCGCCAGCACTGGGGCGCTGCGACCGTGATGCGAAAGCGGAAGATCGGAGCCGACAAACGGCCCAGAACCTCCGCAATCGGGCGAACCCAGACCGGGGCCACTCGCCAAGAAGCCGACACCATCACAACGCGGAAGACCCGAGCCGACGACGGCCCACAACTCCCGCACCAGGCTCGCGCGGACCGATCGAGGACGCCGGCCGCCAAGTCGGCCAGCACCCACGCCCAGCTCCCAGCAACCTCGGGGCGCGGCGGCGTGATGCCAACGCGGAAGATCCGAGCAGACAACGGCCCCCACAACTCCTGCACCAGGCTCGCGCGGGACCGATCGAGGACGCCGGACGCAAGTCGGCCAGCACCCTCCGCGCCCGCCAGCGCGTAGAACCCGCGCCAACAGCGGCCCGATGCCAACGCGGACGACCCGAGCCGACGACGGCCCAGAACCTCCGCAATCGGGGGAACCCCAACCGGGCCCACTCGCCAAGAAGCCGGCGCCATCACAACGCGGAAGATCCGAGCTGACGACGGCTCGCGACTCCCGCACTGTGGGTGAGGGCGGCGCACGCCTGGGAGCGCGAAGAGGGCGCACCCGTGTGGGTGCGCCCTCTGCGTGATCTTGATTCGGGATCGGGTCCGAGGTGGGATCAGAGCTCGATCTTGTCGCCCGCCAGGATCAGGTTCGGGTTGGAGATCTTGCTGTGGTTGATGCTCCACAGAGCCATCCAGCCGCCCTTGACGTTGTGCTGGTCGGCGATCTTGGCCAGCGAGTCACCGGACTTGATGGTTACGTACTCGCCGGTGCCCTTGTAGGCGTGCTTCGGGAGCTGGTAGCTCGACGACTGCTGGGAGTAGGTGCCGGTGCTGTGCCGGGGGGTGTAGGTGCTGGTCGAGGTGGTGCCCGACTGGCTGTTGTTGGTGGAGTAGCTGGGACGGTAGCTGCTCCGCGAGGTGGTGTTCGAGCTGTAGTTGCTCTTGTAGCTCTTCTTGCTGGAGCTGTAGTTGCTCGAGCTGTTGCTGGAGGAGCTGTAGCTGCCGGTGGAGCCGTTCGAACGGGACAGGCCCGCCTTGGCGCCACAGACCGGCCATGCGCCCGGGCCCTGCGACTTCAGCACGTTCTGAGCGACGCGCTTCTGCTCGCTCTTCGACGCGTTGGCCGCGCTACCCGAACCGCCGTTGGCGTTCCAGGTCGACTGGGTGAACTGCAGGCCGCCGTGGAAACCGTTGCCGGTGTCGATGCCCCAGTTGCCGCCGCTTTCACACTGCGCAACCTTGTCCCAGACGTCTGCGTGCGCCGGGGTCGAGGTCGCCATGCCGATTCCGGCAGCCACTGCAACGGCCGCGCTAGCGCCGAGAACCCGCTTGGTGATCTTGGAGTTGGACAAGTCCTTCGTACCTTTCCTGACGTGCACCTAGAAGTTGTGGCCGACGTACGGGCTGTCAGGCGCCCGTCGCGTCCGCGTCGGCATGGTGAACCCACCATCCCGGCGTCAACGCCACACTTCGTGAATCAAACCCTCGGCGGCGGCTCATCGGCCGCACGCTGGACCCCCGGGTCAAACCCACCCTCGCCTTTCCGCCCGGGACTTTCCCGGCATCCGGCAACCCCCCGATTGGACGGGTTCTTCTTCCGGACGGCTCAGCTGTCGGCGAGGACCGGCGCTCTGAGCACGTGCCGGCCACGTGTCTGACATGACCGGTCACCCCGCACCCTCTGCGTCATCGTCGTTGATAACGGTTTGGCTACGAAGCAGACATCACCGTAAGAACAGGTCCGGGCTCACGCAAGTCAGTCCGGCTCAGTGAAACGCTCGCGCACGGTACGTGCGCGCGAGGACACGCAGGCCTCCGCGAGGGTTTCCTCAAGAAGAACCAAGCCCTTCGCGTGGATTCGGTTGAAAGCTCAAGAAACACCACGGGTACGTCCTGAGCAAAAAGTTACGGCCAGGTCACGGCCAACGCTTTCCGGACGCCACGTCGCGGCTGGTCCGCCGCTCAGACTCGCCGAGGAGTCGTCCGCCGGCTCGACCACCATCACCGGAGGCGCCCGCACACCGGCTCGATCAGCCCTCCACCGGATCAATCAGCCCTCCACCAGGCCGATCAGCCCTCCTCCAGACCGATCAGGGTCGCTTCGACGGCGAGCAGCGGAGCGACGTTGTTCTCCAGCGCCTCGCGGCAGCCGAGCAGGGCGTCGATCCGGCGCAGCGTCGACTCCGGCGCGGTACGGCGTGCATGGTCGCCGATGCGGGCGGCCAACTCGGGGTTGACCAGCTCGGCACCACTGCCGGTCTGCACGCTCAGCACGTCGCGATAGAACGCGGTCAGCTCGGTCAGCGCCCGATCGATGGCGTCGCGCTGCAGCCGTTTGGCCCGCGCCTTCTGCTGGTCGGCCAGATCCTTCATCGCGGCCGCCGTCTGTCGCGGCTTGGCGCCCTTGGTACCGAAGCCGAGTGCCTCCTCCAGCTCGGCCCGCTCCCGAGCGTCGAGCTGTCCGGTCAGCTGCTCGGCCTCGTCGGAGCAGGCCTTGACCAGGTCGGCTGCTGCTTCCAGGCAGCCGCCGAGTCCGTTCAGCCGGTCCGAAATGCTCAGCACCTGCTCTCGGCGTGCCCGCGCCTCGGGGTTGCGGGCCAGCGCCCGGGCCCGGCCGATGTGGCCCTGGGAGGCGCGCGCCGCGTAGTCGGCGAGCGTCGGTTCGATGCCGTCGCGCTGCTGCAGCAGCCCGGCCACCGCAGCCACGGTCGGCGTGTGCAGTTGCAGGGTCCGGCAGCGGGATCGGATCGTCACCACCACGTCGTCGGAGGTCGGCGCGCACAGGATCCAGACCGTCTTGGCGGCCGGTTCCTCGATGCTCTTCAGCAGCGCGTCGGCGCCGCGCTCGGTGACCCGGTCGGCGTCCTCGATCACCAGCACCTGGCGTCGTCCCAGGGTCGGGCTCATCGCGGCCCGGCGAACCAGTTCTCGTACCTCGTCGACGCCGATCGACAGCTGCTCGGTGCGCACCAACGTGACGTCCGGATGCGCGCCGGACAGCGCCGTACGACACTGCTGGCAGTGGCCGCAGCCGCCATCGGGGCATTGCAGCGCCGCCGCGAACGCGCGGGCCGCGTTGGAACGGCCGGAGCCGGGCGGGCCGGTGATCAGCCAGGCGTGGCTCATCGCGTGGGAACCGCCTGCGACCGCACGCTGCAGGGTCGCCACCGGCCCGGCCTGACCGACCAGGTCGGACCAGACACCGGTCAGGGCGGAGCTGCTGGTCGGCCCGCTGAGCTGAATCCCCGACGTCATGCCCCGATTCTGCCCGGTACGACCGACAGCGGACCACGCCCCGCCCACCCGAAGTCGTGTTGTCGCGACTTCGAGCGATCCAACCGACCCCGACACCCACCCGAAGTCGTGTTGTCGCGACTTCGAGCGGTCCAACCGACCCCGACACCCACCAGAAGCCGCGTTGTCGCGACTTCGAGCGATCCGACCGACCCCGGCACCCACCAGAAGCGCGTTGTCGCGGACTTTGGGTGGTCCGGGTGCGTGGCCGGTGCGCTATCGGCAGGTCAGGAGTTGAGGCCGAGGTGGTCGGCCTCGCGGTCGACGATCGCGGCGAACAGGTCGTCGGCGGGTTCGAAGACGCCGACGAAGTGTCCGCCGAGCTCGAGGCTGACGATCCCGATCAGCTGACCGAAGGCGGCGGACAGGGCCAGCATGGCCGGTTCGTCGATGTCCAACTCCGCGAACTCGGCCAGATCGGCCAGCTGGACGCGGAGCTGGCGGCCGTGCACTTCGGACTGGTCGCCGACCGCCGGCGCGACGGATCTGCAGAACGCCCGAAACACCCGCGCCGCCGGTTCGACCGTGGTCTGTGGCGCCCGATAGCCGGGGATGCTGGTGCCGTAGATCAGACCGAAGCGATGCGGTTCGCCCCGCGCCCAATCCCGCAGAGCCGCGCAAAGGTCCCGCCAGCGCCGCTGCGCCGATCGTCGCGACCCCACCACCGCGGCCTCCAACACCTCGGCGAGGTCGTTGTAGGCGTCGGTGATCAGCGCGGTGATCAACTCGTCTCGACTGCCGAAGTAGCGGTAGATCGCGCTGGAGACGATGTTGAGCTCCCGGGCGATCGCGCGCAGCGAGAGTTCACCGGCGCCGGACTCGGCCAACTGCTGCAGGGCCAGCAGCTTGATCCGGCGCAGCGTTTCCTCGCGAGCAAGCTGTCGTGGTGTCGGACCTGGCATTGGCCCATCATGCGGCATGCGACCAATTCTCGCAAATGTGAGCAGTGCTCTTGCGCGACGCGATGAAGGGCGTCATGCTGATGAGCAAGAAGTGAGCACTGCTCTCAGGAGGAATCATGATCACCACACCAGCCGTCCGTCCGACCACGGATCGCCCGGATCCGACCACGTCGACCGATGCCGCGGGTTCGAGGTTCCGGGCTCTCCCCCTCGCCGTCGCTGCCATCGCATTCGGTGCCTACCCGATCCTGCGCGGTTCGGGCTCAGAGATCGGATGGACCGGTGCCGCGCTCTACGCCAGGGGTGAATGGCTGCTCGCGCACTGCCTGGGGATGCTCGGCTTCGTCTTCCTGGCTTGGGGTCTGAGCAGTATCGACCGCTGGGCGAGCCGGTTCGCCTGGGCCGGCGCTGTGCTGGTCCTGCCGTACTACGGCGCGGAGGCGTTCGGTCTGCATGCGCTCGGTCAGGTCGCTCTTGATCATCACGATGCAGCGATGATCGCGACCGCGGACACCTTCCGCTACAACCCGGTCGCGATGACGGTCTTCGCCGCCGGTCTGCTCGCCCTCGCCGCCTGCGGGTTGCGGATGATCTTGCTGGTACGCGGCTCCGGCTCGGTGCTGAGCAGGGCGGGTCTGGCGCTGGCCGGGTTGTGCCTGATCGGCTACCTGCCGCAGTTCTTCGCCCCGATCGAGGCACGAATCATCCACGGTCTGCTGCTCGGTGTCGGGTTGTTGATCTTGGCCGCCGACCTCGGCCGGTCCCGCCGGACCAGCTGACGTGAGCTACTGCAGCAGCGCGGCAACCCGATCCCGTACGGCGGCGGCGATCGATTCCCGGTCCTCGCGCGCCGGCAACACCAGATAGTGATCCGGATCGGATGCAGCCAGGGCGAGGAAGCGTGCCCGGGCCGCCCGGTGGAAGTCGACGCCGGCAGCTTCGATCCGGTCCTTCTTCACCATCGCCGCGACCAACTCGGCCGGATCGCCGTCCAACAACACTGTCAGGTCGGGACGAAGATCATCGGTGGCCCACCGAGCCAACGTCTCCAGCTCGCCGGGATCAAGATCACGACCGCCGCCCTGATAGGCCAGCATCGAATCCACGTAGCGATCGCAGACCACGACCTCGCCGCGGGCCAGCGCCGGCCGGACCACCGCATCGAGGTGGTGGGCCTTGTCTGCGGCGTACAACAGGGCTTCGGCCTTGGCGGCAAGTTCCCCGGTGCTCGGATCCAACACGATCCTGCGGATCAACTGCCCGGCCGTCGAGTCGCCGGGTTCGAACGTCTTCAGGTAGCTCCGGCCGGTGGCCGCCAACCAATCGCACAGCAACGCGGTCTGGGTGCTCTTGCCGCTGCCGTCCCCGCCCTCGAAGACCACGAACAAGCCGCGGCCGGCCGCGCTCACCGATGCACCTTCGCCACGATCCGGGGCCACAGCCGGAGGAAGTCGCGTTCGGCCTCGTGCTGACGTTGCCGCAGCCGTTGATAGTCCCGGCCCAACTCGAACGCCTCGGCCGCGGTGGCGAAGCGAGCCTGTCGCTGCGCCGCGGCGGCCAGCTCGGCGTCGGTCTGCGAGGCCAGCAGCAGCTTGATCGCCGGCCGCAGCCGACGGGCGACCCGGCGTTCCTTCTTGCCGGCCACCAACGCCGCCAACCGGTCGATCCTGGCGGTCTCCTCGGCCGCGACCGCTGCGGTCATCCAGGCCCGACCGCCGGCACCCGGACCCAGCGCACCGGCGATCTTCAGCAGCTTCTTGCAACTGTGGTCGAGCAGTCCGATGACGATGTCGCCCGCCTTCAACTCCGCGGCGTTCTCGTCCACCTTCGGACCACGCACGGCGGTGACCAGCAGATCCAACAGCCGCAGGTAACGCTCCCGCCGCAGCAACGAACGCAGCCGAGCCGGTTCCCGTTCGGCCTCGGTCAACTCGGCCAGCAGCCAGCGCAATTCCTCGTCCAACTCGGCCAGCCATTCCGGGTCGAGGGTGGCTGCCAGTCCGTTCAGCTCGCCGCGCAACCGGTCGACGACCTCGCCGAGCCGGGTGGCCGGCACACTGTCGGTACGGATGGCGAGGTCGGCCAGCATCAGCTCCCGCAACCTCGCCGCCAGTACCGATTCGACGAAGCTCTCGAAGCTGGAGTCGGGCTCGATCGGGCGCGGTTCGGGATAGTCGGTGAGCCCGGTGGCCGGTGTGCCCAACCGGGTCGCCAACTCGGGAAAATCGTCGACCAGGGTGCCGCCCGCGTCGCTCAGCGCCGCGATCAGCCAGTCCCGCTGCTGGCCGGTCAGCCCGGGATCCAACGGCTCGACCCGGACCTCGCGGTAGCGCGCCGTCGTCACCCCGCCACGGCGGATGGTGATCCGGCTGTCCTGCAGGCGTGCCAGCGCAGCTCCGTCGGCCGCGCGGAATTCGAAGCTGTGCCGTTCATAGCTGATCGCGGCCACCGGCCCGAGCGCACCCCGGCGGCGAAACGGCAGCACCAGGTCGGCCAGGTCGTCCGGCAGATCACCCCGGGCGAACGGTTCGAGCCGCTCGGCCGGCAGCAACGGCTGCCACTGCGGAGCCCGCAGGTACCAGTCGCCGCGGCCCTCGATCACCCGGTGCGCCAACTCGACGCCGGAGCGGATCAGTCGATGATCGGCGACATCCAGCAGCGTCACCTCGGCCGCGTACGAGGCGTCCCGGCCGACCAGCGAGATCACCTTGGCCAGCCCGACCTCGGGCTGGTCGAGCCGGGCCACCTCGGCGGTGAACGGCAGGTCGAAGAGCAGCGGCGTACGCTGATCGATCTTGCTCATCGGTCAGGAGGACTTCTTGACCGCCGTCTTCTTCGCGGTCACCTTCTTGGCGGTCGTCTTCTTCGCAGCCGTCTTCTTCGCCGGGGCCTTCTTGGCAGCGGACTTCTTGGCCGTCCGCTTCTTCGGCGCCGGGCCCTTGGCCCGCTTCTCCGCCAGCAACTCGGCAGCCCGTTCGGCCGACATCGACTCAATCGAATCGTCCCGGCGCAGGGTGGCGTTGTATTCACCGTCGGTGACGTAGGGGCCGAAGCGGCCGTCCTTGATCACCATCGGCTTGCCGGTGGCCGGGTCGTCGCCGAGTTCCTTCAGCGGTGGTTTGGCGGCTGCCCGACCGCGCTGCTTGGGCTGGGCGTAGATCTTCTCCGCCTCGTCCAGGGTGATGTCGAAGATCTGTTCCTCACTGGTCAGCGAGCGGGAATCCGTACCCTTCTTCAGGTACGGCCCGTAGCGACCGTTCTGCGCGGTGATCTCCACGCCATCGGTGGCGACGCCGACCACCCGAGGCAGATTCATCAGCTGCAGGGCTTGATCAAGAGTGACCGTGTCGATGCTCATCGACTTGAACAATGAACCGGTACGAGGCTTCGCGCCCTTGGGCGCGTTCTCATCCAGCACCTCGGTCACGTACGGGCCGAAGCGGCCGTTCTTGGCCACCACCTGATGGCCGCTGGCCGGGTCGACACCAAGATCATGTTCTTCGCCCATCGGCTTGCTGAGCAGCTCCTTGGCAAGATCAACTGTCAGCTCGTCCGGCGGAAGATCATCGGCGACCGAGGCTCGGTTGCCGTCGCCGTCCTCGACGTAGGTGCCGTAGCGACCGACCCGGGCGACCACACCGGAATCAAGATCACCGATCTGGAAGGTCGACAGTGCTCGGGCGTCGATGTCGCCCAGCTCGTTGACCAGCTTGTGCAGACCTTCTTGATCACCCTTGCCGAAGTAGAACTCCTTCAGCACCTCCAGCCGAGCAAGATCGCCATCGGCGATCTTGTCCAGTTCGGCCTCCATGCCGGCGGTGAACTGGTAGTCGACCAGCCGCGGGAAATGCTTCTCCAGCAGCGAAGTGACCGCGAACGCCAACCAGGTCGGGACCAGCGCGGACCCCTTCTTGAACACGTAGTCACGGCTGGTGATGGTACGGATGATGGTCGCGTAGGTGGACGGCCGGCCGATGTTCAGCTCTTCCAGCTTGGCCACCAGCGACGGTTCGGTGTAACGGGCCGGCGGCTTCGTCTCGTGACCGGAGGCGGTGACCTCCTCGGGCCGAAGCGTCTGCCCCTCGGTCAGATTCGGCAGCCGGGTCTGTTGATCATCAGTCTCGCTGGCGTCGTCGCGGGATTCCACGTAGGCCTTGAGGAATCCGTGGAAGGTGATCGTCCGGCCGGAGGCGACGAACGTGCAGTGATCGCCATCGGCCGGTGCGGCGTTGATCTTGACCGTTACCGTGTTGCCTTGTGCATCACGCATCTGGGAGGCGATGGTGCGCTTCCAGATCAGGTCGTAGAGCCGGAACTGGTCCCCGGTCAGACCGGTCTGTGCCGGGGTGCGGAAGGACTCACCGGACGGACGGATCGCCTCGTGTGCCTCCTGGGCGCCTTTCACCTTGCTGGCATAGGTTCTCGGCGCCTCGGGCAGGTAGGCGTCGCCGAACAACCGCGACACCTGATCCCGGGCGGCATGCACGGCCGAGCTGGACAACGTGATCGAGTCGGTTCGCATGTAGGTGATGAAGCCGCCCTCGTACAGATCCTGGGCGACCGACATCGTCCGCTGTGCGGTGAAGCCGAGCTTGCGGCCGGCCTCCTGCTGCAGCGTGGTGGTGCGGAACGGTGCATACGGCTTGCGGGTGTAGGGCCGGGACTCGACGCTGACCACCGAGAAGGCGGCCTCGCGGAGCTTGACCGCCAGCGACTCGGCAGCGGTCTGGTCCAGGTGCACCAGGGTGTCGGAGCCGGTCTTCAGGTTTCCGCGATCGTCGAAGTCGCGGCCCTGAGCCACCCGTGCCTGGCCGACGTGGGTCAGCCGAGCCGGGAACTGGGGCGGATCGGCCTGACCGCCCGAGCTCTCGCTCGCGTCAAGGGTCGAGCTCTCGCTCGCGTCAAGAATGGCGTCCAGGTCCCAGTAGCCGGCGCTGCGGAAGGCGATGCGTTCGCGTTCCCGGTCGACCACCAGCCGGGTGGCGACCGACTGCACCCGGCCGGCGGACAGCCGCGGCATCACCTTGCGCCAGAGCACCGGCGACACCTCATAGCCGTACAACCGGTCCAGGATCCGGCGGGTCTCCTGGGCGTCGACCTTGTCAATGTCCAGGTCCCGCGGATTGGCCAACGCGTCATGAATCGCGCCCTGGGTGATCTCGTGGAAGACCATCCGGCGGACCGGCACCTTGGGCTTCAGTTCCTCCAACAAGTGCCAGGCGATGGCCTCGCCTTCGCGGTCGTCGTCGGTGGCCAGCAGCAACTCGTCGGCACCGTCCAACGCCTGCTTCAGCTGCTTGATGGTGGCCCTCTTGTCCGGCGAGACCACGTAGATCGGCTGGAAGCCGTTCTCCACGTTGATGCCGGTGCGGGCCCACTTCTCGCCCTTGTACTTGGCCGGCACCTGGGAGGCACCGGTGGGCAGATCACGGACGTGGCCGCGAGAGGACTCGACCACGAAGCCGTCGCCGAGATAGCCGGCGATCGTCTTCACCTTGGTCGGTGACTCGACAATCACCAAGCGGTGTCCGGTGTTCGTTGCCACTGCGTCCTCTCTTTTGCAAAACCTGAGCCGGCGCCCGAGAGTACGCCCCGGGGGAGCCCGATCGATGTTGTCCATATATACGCGAAGCGCTCGGAGAGCCGCTTCGGTGCGCCTGCCGGGCGACACAGAGGGTCACTCTACGTCTTGAATTGAGCTTTCCCTGAGAAGACCGTCGACGACCAGCTGCCGGACCTCGGTCAACACCTCGCCCGCCACGATCTGTGCGTCCAGGTCGAGAATGGTCGCCACCCCGCCGACGATCTGGTCCAGTCGCAGGTCACCGTCGCAGGCGCCGGCCACGCCGGCCAGCACGGTCCCGGCCCGTACGGCGCGACGGAATCCGCGCTGTTGCCGCAACACAATAGCTTCCGGATCGGCCACACCCGGCCTGCCGACCGTCTCCTGCTCGACGTCGGGGGCGAGTTGCCAGCGCCGGTTCAGCAGCTCGGCATCGCTCAGCCGCCGGGCCAGCTCGACCGCGTCGCGGCGCTCCGCCCAGGCCGGCCCGATCGGCTGCTCAACCGGATAGGGCCAGTCCTCGATGGTGATCGCCGGACGTTCCCGTTCGGCCCGGGTGAGAGTCAGCCAACCCATCCCGACCGACTCGATCCCGAGGCGGTCGAAGTAGTCGCACCAGGCCTCGTACCGGCTGCGGTAGTCCGGCGATCCGACCAGCCCGGCGTCGGCCAGCCAGATCTCGATGTACTCGTACGGGTCGAGTTCCTCGCGGCGCAGGATGTGCGCATCGCAGCCGGTCGGCTCGACCCAGCCCTGCAGCCGTTCCTGCCACGGCCGGCCGGTCAGCTGGGCCCAGTTGCCGAGCACCTGCAGGCTGCCGCCCGGGTTGAGCCGCGCCGCGCCGTCGACGACGACACGGCGGACCAACTCGTCGCCGACCAGACCGGCCTCGCGGTAGGTCAGCCGGCCGTCGGTGGCCGGCGGCGACATCACGTACGGCGGATTGGTGACGATCAGGTCGAACGCCTCGTCGGCGACCGGTTCGTACAGGCTGCCCTCGCGGAGGTCGACGTCGACGCCGTTGAGCCGCATGGTCGCACGGGCCATCGCCAGCGCGCGCCGGTTGACGTCGGTAGCCACGACGTTGTCCGCGTGCCGGGCCAGATGCAGGCTCTGCACTCCACAGCCGGTGCCCAGGTCGAGCGCGGACCCGACCGGCCGGCGGAAGGTCAGTTCGGCCAGGGTCATCGACGCCGGCGAGACACCGAGCACGAAGTCCTCTGCGACCGGTGTCATCGGCCCGTCCAAACCGGGTGTGAGATCGGAGAAGATCCAGCCGGCCGCACCGTCATCGCTGCCGTACGGGCGAAGATCGATCAGCGCGCGGACCTGATCATGATCGATCCGGATCATCCCGGTATCGAGCAGTGACTGCCGCATCCCGGGTAGTGCTCGGTCAAGATCATCGGACGAAACCCTTGCCTGCAAGGGCCACAGCTTGGCCAGGGTCGCCACCGGACCATGATCATCAGCGAGCCGGCGGCGAGCCGGCGTGGTGTTGTTGCGCCCGAGCGCGGCTTGCGCGGAGTCGCCGACCAACTTCATGATCGCGTCGACGGTGTAGTCCACCTCGATGAATCGCGACCGCAGCCGTTCAAGATCATCATCTGCCAGCACGCCGGCATCGTCCCACGACCGCCCGCCCACCTCCAACGCTGCGCCCGCGCCCGCCGCGCCGCCCGGTTGCGAACCTGCCCGGTTCCGCATCAGGCGTTCCCGCGCACCCACGGCGCAGCCGCGCAAGTTCGAATCTACGCCGGAGGGCCGTGGGTGCGCGGGAGCGCGTACGGGGCGGGTCAGGTGGTGCGAATGACAGCTTGCAGGATGTCGACCTGATGGGTGTTCAGTCGGCCGATCGCAAGCCGACCGCAGCCGATGGCGAACACGAGTCCGGTGAGGACGCCGACGGGGACGGCCCGCCAGCCGCCACCGGCCAGCAGGACGAGCAGGGTCGGTGCCGCGGTGAGCGCAGCGACGATCAGCGCGACGTGAACCTTCAGCGAGAAGGCGGGTGTCGGTCCGCCGGCGGCGTCGAGCGGCTGCGGCGAGATCACCGAGCTCAGCGGTGCCAGTCCGACCCCGCCGCCGAGCACTGCGGCAAGAAGCCCGAGCGCCCACGGCCAGTTCGCCGGCTGACCACTGAGCGCGGTCAGCACGACCGTCGAGGCAATCGCGTACGGTGCCACCACGATCAGCCAGCTCAGCTGACGTCCGACCACGTCGGCCGTGACCGAACCCGGAGCCGTCACCGTCAACCAGATGGCCGCGCCGTCGTTGCCGTACAGATTGCAGGCGCAGGCCGCAGCAATCACCGCCGCCAGGCTTCCCCCATAAGGCAGCAGCAGATCGGTGCCGGCGGTCAGCTGCGGCACCACGCAGGCGCCGGTGCCGACAATCAGCGCGATCACCAGGCAGGTCAGCCGCATGGGATCACGAACCCATAACCTCAGCTCCTTCGCGATCACCGCCGCGGTCGCGTTCGAGCTGAGCAACCGCCGTGACCGTGCCCGGCCGCGGCGGCCGTGCCGCGGCCGTCGTCCCGACATTCGACGACCCAGCACGACGGGCCCGGCGAGACCTGCAATGGCGATCAACGTCAACAGGCCGACCAACAAAACGACGGCTCCGGCCACGCTCCCGTTACCGGCCGCGACCACGGCCGACGGTCCCCACCCCGTCGGCAGCACCCGCAGCAACTGCGATAACCAACCGACCGATTGCTGCCGCAACGCGATCAGCAGCGACGGCAACAGGGTGCCGGTCATCGCCAACAGGCTGATCGCCACCGCGACCACGAGCGTGCCGAGGTCGCGACCGCGGGCCGAACCGGGCCCCAACAGTCCGGCGGCCAACGTCGCACACACGCTGGTCAACACAACGGTCAGCACCAGGGCGACAGCCGCGATCACGGCCGCGGCCGGCCCGTACGACGCACCCTTGACGACGACCGAACCCAAAGCCACCAACAGAAAGGCGTTGGCAGGGTCGAGCAGCCCGATCAACATCAACGAGGCTGCCAGCTTCCGGCGCGGCAGCGGCAGCACCGCGAACAGTTCCGGTCGCAGAACCGGCTCGCCGGCCATCGCGGACTGGGCGATGCGGCCGCCGACCCAGAGCAGTGAACTGAGTGCCACGACATCGGCCCAGCCCGCCGGGCCGCCGTTCTCGGCCAGCCCGAGCAGCAGCGTCCCGACGGCAGCCAGCGCGGCGAACACCACCGTCGTGATCATCATCGCCGGATGCGAGCCGACGAGTTGCCGACGCGCAATGGTCCGTTGCAGGTCGATCAGGACTCGTACCATGACAGCCCCCGGGACGGCGGTTTCGCGCCCACCAGGGCAGCGAACGCTTCCTGCAAGGTGAGTTCGGCGCGGACCTGGTCCAACGTCCCGGCCCGCAGCACCCGTCCGTGATCGAGAACGGCGACGTGATCACACAACTGCTCGACCAGCGCCATCACGTGGCTGCTCATGATCACCGTGCCACCGGCAGCGAGAAACCCGTCCAGAATCGCGCGCACCACCGCAGCCGACACCGGGTCGACGGCCTCGAACGGCTCGTCGGCCACCAGCACCCGGGGCCCGTGCAGCAGCGCAGCCGCCAACCCGATCTTCTTCTGCATGCCGGTCGAGTAGTCGCCGATCAGGGTCCGTTCGGCAGCTCGTAGATCCAGCACATCCAACAACTCATCGGTCCGCGCCTTGACCACGGCGGCACGCATCCCCCGAAGCAATCCCAGGTAGTGCAGCAACTCCGCGCCGGTCAGCCGAGGCGGCATGGCCAGGCCGGACGGCAGGACGCCCAGGGCGGCCTTGGCCTGCTCGGATCCGGCGACCGGCCAGATGGCTGCACCGGACACCCAGGCGTTGCCGCGATCCGGCGTCAGCAGACCGACCGCCATCGACAGCAGCGTCGTCTTCCCGGCCCCGTTGGGTCCGACCAACCCGAAGAATGCACCCTGCGGAACGGACAGGTCGACGTCATCAACCGCCACCGTGTCACCGAACGTCTTGCGAAGTTCGTCGATCCGCAACGCGTCGACCGCGGCGCTTATGGCTGCGGCCTTGCCGGGCGTCTCGGGTACGGGTGGCAGTGACGAGTCGACTGCGTTCACGGCCGTACGCCCCGCTCGAAGATCTCCAGCACCTGTGCCCCATAAGCCTTCACGTCCGCTTCGGGATCGTCTCGCAGCAGCTCCGAACAGGCGTCGATCGCGGCGCGCAGCGCAACCGCGACGAAGTGGGGATCGAATTTGCCGAACTCACCCGACTGCTGGCCGCGCTCCAGCATCCCGGTCAACGATCTGACCGCGTTCCGATGACCCGGTCCGTACGGGGCCGGTCGGTCCGGCGGCGTGCCGTTGACCACTTCGATCAACGCGACGATCCGGTGCCGATTCTGGTCCAGGAACTCGAGGTTGGACTGCACATAAGCGTGCAGTGCCGCCGCGTACGAGGTGGCCGACTCCACCCGTGGGCCCATGTAGTCGCGTGAGTCGGCGAGCACCGAGCTGACCACCTCGCGCAGCAACTCGTCCTTGCCGGCGAAGTGGTAGGAGATCACGCCCTTGCTGACGCCGATCCGCTCGGCGATGGCCGACAGCGACGCCCCGTTGTAGCCCCGCTCGGCCAGCACGTCGACCGCCGCATCGAGGATCTGGGCCCGCCGCGCCCGCTCGGTGAACGTCCGCTCCGTACGCTGATCTGACCGCATGGTCAAATATTAGTCCCTGTGGCCAGCTGTATTGTCAAGCCCCTCCCACACGTTCCCGCGCATCTCCGGCTCTCCCGCGGAAGCTGGAACCTGCGCGGGAGCACCGAGGGTGCGCGGGAAGCGGATGATGGGGCGGGACCGCGGCCGGGGCCGGGCCGGTCAGGACTCGTGGTGGTTGACGACGGCGACCGGGCGCTCGGCGCTGTGCAGGACGTGGCGGCTGACCGAGCCGACGAAGAGGCGCTTGGCCCAGCCCTTGCCGTGCGAACCGACGACGATCAACTGCGCGTCGGCGGACTGGCTGAGGATGGCTTCGGCGGGGGCTGCCTCGACGGCAACCTCCTCGATCCGGACGTTGATCGGATCGGCCTGGCGGGCGGCCGCGACGACCTTGGCGATCAGCTTCTCGGCGCCGTCCTGCTCGGAGCTGTGCAGGTTGTTGATCACGTCCGAATCGACCGGGATGGCCAGCGCCGGGGTCCGGTAGGCCGTGACCACGCGCAGTTCCACCCCGCGTCGTTCCGCCTCCTCCATCGCGAACCGCAGCGCGGCGATGCTGAATTCGGAGTCGTCCACACCGACCACGACCGGTCCCGAGGTGGGCAGGTCGTGATCCTCGTTGATCACGAACAGCGGACACTTGGCGTCGGAGGCCAGCCGGGTGCTGACCGAGCCGAGGAAGGTACGGCCTGCCGCGCCCATCCCGCGGGTGCCCAGCACCATCGCGGTCGCGCCGTGCGACGCGTCGATCAGGACGTTGCTGGTGTTGCCGATCTCGTACCGGGTCTCGCAGGTCACCTCGGGATGCAGCTCGGACACTTTGGCCCTGGCCGAGTTGAGCAGGTTCTCGGCGTAGGACTGCATGGCCTCGATGTCGGGCGCCGCCAGCCTTACGCCGTAGAAGTCGACATCGGTCGGCAGATCGAGCGCGTTCACGATCTCCAGTACGAGCCCGCCGCGGGCTGCCTCGGCCGCCGCGTACTCCAGGGCGCGGGCGCTGCCCGTCGAACCGTCCACACCGACAACCAGACGACCAGCCATGAGTCAAGATCCTTTGCACTGGGGAGTTTGGCCCCGATCATGTCATGGTTCGGCCGCGGTTCACAGGTTGACTCGGCAGTCTCGGCCGCCGAGCCGGGCAGACTGTCAGCGTGCTGATCGCGAGTTGGATCGCTGCCTTCGTCTGCTGTTTCGGGTACGGGGTGGGTTCGGTCCTGCAGTCGATCGGCGCCCGGCAGGCGCCCAGAGTCGCCGGCGCCGGCGCGGTGGCGGCGATCGTGCGGCAACTGCCGTACCTGCTCGGACTGGCCGCCGACGGCATCGCCTTCATCGCGAATGTCGTTGCTGCACGGCAATTGCCGCTGTTCCTGGTGGAGTCGATCATGACGGCCAGCATCGGGGTGACGGCAGGGCTCGCCGCCTGGCGCGGCGCCAAGCTCGGTGTCCGTGGCTGGTGTTCGCTGGCCATGCTCGGCCTCGGGCTGGTGTTGTTGATCATCACTGCCGGTACCGGAGCCGCGCCCCGGACAACGATGATCTTCGGTTGGCTGGTGTTGATCAGCTGCATCGTGCCGATCTTGGTCGGCCTGATCGGGTTACGACAGTCCGAACAGCTGGGCAAGGGCGAGGGTGCGGCCGGCCGGTCCTCCTGGATCCTGCTGGCGGTTGCCGCCGGGCTCGGTTTCGCCGTTGTCGGGGTGGCCGCGCGCGGGATCGGCGGGTTGCGGTTCGGCTGGCCGTTGTTGGCGCAGCCGCTGCTGTGGTCGCTGATCGTCGGCGGTGTGGTCGCGATGGCGTTCTTCGCCCTGGCGCTGCAGCGCGGACCGGTCACCGCGATCACGGCGATCTCGTTCACGGTGGAGTTGGTGCTGCCGTCGATCGTCGGCCTGATCGTCTTCGGCGATCGGGTGCAGCCCGGGATGGCGCCGGTGGCGGCCGTCGGCTTCGTGCTCGCCGCGGTGGCGACGATGATCTTGGCCCGCTACGCGGAGTGATCAGGCCCGGCGCGATCAGGCCCCGTGCTGGATGATCCACTGCACGTCGGGGCCGGAGATGTCATGATCAAAAACCCGACCGCAGGCCGCGCACCGGTAGGTCGCGTGGCCGCTGATCAGAATCGCGTCCTCGCCGCATTCCCAGGTCCCACGGGCGGGGCGGAGATAGCCGCGGCCGTGTTCCGGACAGCCGACCGGCCTCGGTTCGTCATCGGGCCACACGTCGTCGGTTGCCCAGGCTCCGTCAGCCATCCGTCGCCCTCTCGGGTGATTCGACGATCGCTGAGGCCGAACGGTCCCCCGATCGACGCATCGGTCCGGCGGCCACGAGGATTCCCAGCCGGGCGGGAAGAGCCCGCGCCAGCCGTTCGACCGGTACGCGCAGGACCAAGATCAACATCACCGTCACGGCGGCGCCGAAGATCAGTCCGGCGAGCACATCGGACGGATAATGCACTCCGACGTACACCCGGCTGAAGGCGAGCAGCAGCGCCAGCACCGCTGCCAACACCCCCAGCCGGCGATTCAGCAAGATCATCCCGGCTGCCAGGGCGCCGGCGATCACCGCATGATCACTCGGCATCGAGAAGTCGGAATTGCAAGCCAGCAAGGGATGTACGCCTGCGATCACCTGGCACGGCCGCGGACGGGCGATCAGCGGTGACAACAGGTGCTGATTGGCCAACAGCGCGACGACGCTGCCGACACCGGTCAGCACGGCGATCGCCACCGCCCGGTACGGGCGGTCGGCACGGCGGGCGATGAACCACCAGCCGATGATCAACAGGCAAGCCAGCAACGCCAGCCCGCCCCACAACGCGTACGCGGCGAGCGGCTGATGCAGCGCCGGGGTCGTTGCCCGGAACTGCTGGATGCGATCGAAGATCAACTCGTCCCCGCTCATCGCACCGACCGCAGCCCCAAGGGCACTACTACCCCGCCAGTAGTCGACACGAGGAAGACGGTACTACGCATTTGGTAGTAGCCGAGCTGTGTCTGTGGACATCCACAGGCTCGGCCCGTCGCCGCGGGTGGCGCCGGCCATGGAGCGAGGATCACCGCTGACGGACGTGCGCCTGCTGATGCGGCAGTGCCCCGGGGACAGTGACGACGGTGGTCGGCGCCGCCGGCGTCGCATCCTCGAACAGGTCCTCGCCGGTCAACGCCACCATCGCGCTGGAGACACCGGCGGTCAACAGCAAGGCGACCAGGATGCCCGCCAATCCCGTACGCGCAACGGGTGCCGGTGCGAGCAGAGCTCGGACCCGACGGGGCACCTCGCCGTCGCCGGCCGCGGACCGGACACCTGCCGGCACGTCGGACTGAGTCGAGGGATGGAGCAGACCGACTCGGGCGATCGCGAGCGCGACCGCGCGGCGATCTCCGATCCGGCGGGCGGCATACTCGTCGGCCCATCGTTCGGTGGCTGCTCTGGCGGCCGTCGCGGCGGGCCGCAGGACCGGTACGAAATCGGCCGCGAGTTGGGCAGCCAGCCGCAGCCAGCCGTGGTGATAGCGCAGATGGGCGCGCTCGTGCAGTAACACGATCTCCCGCTCCGCCGGATTCAACCGGTTCACCATCGCGTTGGTGAGGAAGATCCGGTCGACCGGCTTCGGCAGGCTGAAGGCGTCCGGCACCGGGTCGTCCAGCAACACCGCCCGATCGAGCAGGGCCGCCTGCTCCGTCCTGGACGTCAGGTCGGTGGCGCTGGACGAGGGCGGCAGCATCCCGGCCCAGGCATCCGTGCCGACCCGGCCGGTCGGAGCAGCACGCAGCAACGCCACCTGGCGGCAGATCCGGCGGACGGCCACGTACCCACCGGCCAGCAGGAAGAACGTCAGGATCCCCGTACTGGCCATACCGATCTGCACCGGAACCGGATTGGTCAGGGTCAACGTCCGCTCCGACCACGGCACGATCGCCCGCACCCAGGTCAGCTCGCCGAGCCAGGTGGAGGCGAGTACGCCGAGCACCAGGATCGCCGAGCCGGCGGCCAGGACGCTGCCCAGAACCAGGATGCCGGTCGCCTGCCAGGCCTGGATGCGGCGACCGAGAACCGGGGCGACGCCGGCGAAGACCAGCAGCGCCAGCAAGGCAGCGGCCGCGCCCGCGATCATCATGCGGGCGTGAACATGGTGCGGGGCGTGAACATGGTGCGGGGCGTGAACATGGTGCGGGGCGTGAACATCGTGCGGGGCGTGAACATCGTGCGGGGCGCGATCATGGTGCGGAGGGCCGATCGACCTCGAGCAGGGCGCGCAGAGTTGCTTCGTCGGCGGGGCTCAGGTTGTCGACGAACCGGGTCAGCACGGTCGCCGAGTCGGCATCGCCGGCGAGCAGATGCTGCATCCGACGAGCGGTCCGCTCGGCCGGGTCGCGGATCGCTGCGTACGCATAGCCGCGGCCCTCGGCCTGACGGGTCACCGCGGACTTGCCGTGCAGCCGGGCAAGTACGGTCATCACGGTGGTGTAGGCGAGGTCCCCGCCGAGCGCTTCGCGCACCTCGGCCGTGGTCATCGGCCGCTTGGCCTTGCTGAGCACCTCCACGACCGCCTCTTCCAGGCCGCCGCGGGATCGGCGTCGTGACCGCACCTCAGCTCCTCCACCGGTTGGCTTTGCTGCTGCCTGCACACAAGCAGCCGGACGTCTCCTACCCAGATCGTAGTGCGACTCGGCGGTCGGTGGCCGCGGTTCTATCCGAGCGCTCAGTTCGCTGGCACCTCACGGCACAGCACGTCGCGAAAATCCAGGAACTATCCAAGGAGGTACGGGCTTTCCGGGCGCGCATATGGGTGCACGACCTCCTGCGATTGCGACGCCCAGGCCGACCGGGCGACCGGGCGACCGGGCGACCCGACGAACCCAACGTCCCTCCACCGACCCCAGGGACGCCCCGACCAAAGTCGCGACAACTTGAGTTCGGGCTGGGAAATGCGCCGACTCGGCCACCCAAAGTCGCGTTGTCACGACTTCTGGACTCGGCCGACACCCCCGGAACCACCACAACTCGCGTCGTCACGACTTTGGGTGGGCGCGTGGCGAGGGGGTACGGGGAGGCGGCGCTCAGGGGGTGAGGTCGTCGCAGTGGTGGCGGCCGATCGGGATGATGGTCGGGGTGTGGGAGACGGGGTCGTCGATCACGGTGGCGGACAGCCCGAACACGTCGCGCATCAACTCGGCGGTGATCACTTCGCGCGGCGTACCGCTGGAGATCACCTGACCGTCGCACATCGCAACCAGATGATCCGCGTACCGACACGCCAGGTTGAGATCGTGCATCACCACCACGATGGTCGTGCCCCGACGGCGATTCAGATCGGTCAGCAGGTCGAGCACCTCGAGCTGATGTGCAAGGTCAAGGAACGTGGTGGGTTCGTCCAGCAGCAGCACATCGGTCTCCTGCGCCAGCGCCATCGCGATCCACACCCGCTGCCGCTGCCCGCCGCTCATCTCGTCGATCGGCCGATCGGCCAGCGCGAGGGTGTCGGTCGCGATCAGCGCCGCGGTGACGGCACGATCGTCGTCGGCGGTCCACTGCCGGAACCAGCCTTGGTGGGGGTAACGGCCGCGACCGACCAGGTCGGCAACGGTGATGCCCTCGGGTGCGTTCGGCGACTGCGGCAGCAGCCCCATGATCTTGGCGACTTCCTTGCTGGGCATGGAATGTACGTTCTTGCCGTCCAGCAGCACCGCGCCGCCGGCCGGGGTCAGCAGCCGTGCCATCCCGCGCAGCAGGGTGGACTTGCCGCAGCCGTTGGCACCGATGATCACCGACACCTGCCCGGTTGGCACCTGCAGCGAAAGGTCGGACACGATCTGCCGGCCGCCGTAGCCGAGGCTGACGTTGTTCGTCTGCAGCCGTCGCGGTGTCACCGGCCGGGTCTCGCCCGCGATCCCCGGTTGCGGCAGCTCGACCGGTTGCTTGGTCATCGTCATGGTGGTCCTAACCTCCGACGCCGAGTCGGTTCGACCTGATCAACAGGAAGATCAAATAGGGAGCGCCGATCACGGCGGTGAGGATGCCGACCGGCAGCTGGACGGGCAGCAGGTGCTGGCCGGCGAAGTCGGCGACTCCGACCACCAACGCGCCGACCAGTCCGGCCGGGGTCAGCGCGCTGCCGGTACCACCGGTCAGCCGCCGCGCGATCGGACCGGACACGAACGCGACGAACCCGATCGGCCCGGCCGCGGCGGTCGCGATGGCGGCCAGTGCAACCCCGAGCAAGATCAACAACAGCCGGGACCGCTGTACTGCAACGCCGATCGAGGACGCGGTGTCGTCGCCGAGTTGCAGGCCACCCAGCCAACGGCCTGCGATCAAGGTCACCGGAATGATCACCACGGCGAGCGCCGAGAGGGTGAGCATGCCGGAGGTCGACGAGCCGGCAAGGCTGCCGGTCAACCAGACCAGCGCCGTCTGCGCATCCTCGACCGCAACCCTGGTCATCTGATACTCGATCAGCGCGCTCATCACCGCGGCCAGGCCGATGCCGATCAGTACGAAGCGGTAGCCCGACATCCCGCCGCGGTAGGCCAGCAGGTAGATCAACATCGCGATCACCAGGGCGCCGCCGAAGGCGAAGGCCGACACCGCCACCCCGGTCAGCCCGAGAGTCAATATCGCGAACACAGCCGCCGCGCTGGCGCCGGAGCTGACGCCGATGATGTCCGGGGTGGCCAGCGGATTTCTGATCATGGCTTGGAAGATCGCGCCGGAGATCCCGAAGCACAGCCCGACCACCATCCCGGTCACCGCTCGGGGCAACCGAAGGTCGTACACGATGAAGTTGGTCGTCGCGGAACCGCGGCCGGTGAGCGCGAAGAACAGCTCCTTCAAGCTGAGCGGGAAATCGCCGACGACCATGGCGGCACAGAAGATGATCAACAACGCGGCCAGCAAACCGGCACAGACGATCAAGGTACGCCGCCGCAACCGCCGGCGTACGGTCCGGACCGGCTGCAGGTCAAGATCGAGGTGCGGCAGCGTGGCGGTCACAGCTCGGCCAACTTCTTGCGACGGACCAGCGCGATGAAGACCGGCGCGCCGATCACCGCAGTCACAATGGCAACTTGTACCTCGCCGGGTCGGGCGATCACCCGGCCGACGATGTCGGCGCCGAGCAGCAGGATCGGCGCCAGCAGCATCGAGTAGGGCAGCGTCCAGCGATAGTTCGGGCCGGTGATCATCCGCGCGACATGCGGGATGGTCAGGCCGACGAAGCCGATCGGACCTGCTGCGGCGGTGGCCGCACCGCACAACAGCACCACGACCGCGGCCGACAACCCCCGAGAGAGACCGACATGCGCGCCCAGTCCGCGGGCGACGTCGTCACCGAGCGAGAGCGTGTTCAGCGTGCGACCGAGGAAGAGCGCCGCGACACAGCCGATCAGCAGGAACGGGGCCAACTGGCCGACCTGATCAAGATCACGACCGGCCAGCGCGCCGACCTGCCAGAACCGCATCTGATCGAAGGTGCTCTGATTCAGCAGCAGGAAGGCCTGCGTGACGGCGGCGAAGGCAGCCGACATCGCGGCCCCGGCCAACGCCAGTTTCACCGGGGTAGCGCCGTCGCGTCCGAGAGCTGCGATCCCGTACACGATCACGGCGGCAACGGCAGCACCGACGAAGGCGAACCAGACATAGCCGCCAGGGCTGCTCGCCCCGAAGAACGTGATCGCCAGCACCACGCACAGCGCGGCACCGGCGTTGACGCCGAGGATGCCGGGATCGGCCAGCGGGTTGCGGGTGACGCCCTGCATCACGCAGCCGGCCAGCCCGAGGGCAGCACCGACCATCAGACCCAGCAGGGTGCGCGGCAGGCGCAACGTTAAGATCACCAGCCGATCGGTGTCATCGGCATACCGCTGCGGCAGTCCGGCCATCACGTCGTGCGCGCCGATCGCGTGGAAGATGTTGAAGTCGCCCAAGGTCTGCACGACCACCGAGGGGGAGATGGTGCGCGCACCGACGGCCATGCTGAGCACCGACAGCACGACCAGGGCGGCAGCGCAGGCGATCAACCCGGGCACCATCCGAGCCGCCTTCCGCCGCTGCGGCGATACGACCGTCCGCGAGGCGCCGTCCGGGCGCGCGGACGCGACGGTCGCAGTGGTCATAAGGTGAGCCTAACTTCATCCGGTCGATCACCCCAAGCGCAGCGCGCAAATTGGCAAGCCGGACATGACGATAATCACACCAAGAATCACACCACACTGCGGCGGCTCGGCGTTGAGGCCGGTCCAGCACCCCACCCAGGGGTGGTTGTTAAGCGGTGCCGCCGGATTAGCCTGAGGGTCATGACTGGATGGCCGCTTGAGGTGCTGCCGCTGGACCGGATCCGGGTCCGGATGGCGCATGCGGTGACCGGCGTGCTCGGTGCCAATGATCCACAGTCGGCGTTCGGCGCGCTGCGGGCGGGCGACTCGGGCGAGCCGTGGTATCCGGCTGACTCGCCGGTTCGGCTGGTACACGGCGACATCGCGATGCTGATCGGCGGCATCCGGGCGCTGCTGGTGCAATCTCTGCATCCGGTCGCGATGCAGGCCGTCGAGGAACACTCCGGCTATCACAGCGACCCGTGGGGGCGGTTGCAGCGGACCGCCGCGTTCATCGCGATCACCACCTTCGGCTCGTGCCATCAGGCTCTCGATGCGATCGCCCGGGTCCGCCGGATTCATGATCATGTATCCGGGGTGACACCTGCCGGAGATCCCTACCGGGCTTCGGATCCGCACCTGTTGGGCTGGGTGCACGTGGCCGAGGCGGAGAGCTTCCTGACCGCGCACCGGCTGTACGGGCATCAGTCGCTCGGCGCACGCGACGCGGACCTCTACGTTGCCGATCTTGCTCGGGTCGGCACCGCCCTCGGTGTCCTGGAGCCGCCGCGCAATGTTGATCAACTTCGGCGGCAGTTCGATTCCTTCCGGCCCGAGTTGCGCGGCGGCGGACAGGCCCGCGCTGCCACCAGCCTGTTGCTCTGGCACCCGCCCCTGACCGGCGCCGTACGAGCCGGCTATCGGTTGCTCGCGGCCGGTGCGATCGCGTCGCTGCCGCCCTGGGTCCGGCAGGAGTTGGGACTCCCGTCGTTGCCGATCATGGATCGGGCCCTGTTGCGGCCGGTCGCCAGGACGCTGCTGGCGTCGCTGGATCGCGGGTTCGCGGTGACCTTCAGTAACCGGCCGGCTGCTGCATGATCATCGGCGCCGGCTGCTGTGCCGGCAGCGGTTGGTAGGTGCGCTGCAGCCGACGCCGCTTGGCCATCCACAAGATCAACACCACCGCGACCCCGTTCACCACCAGGGTGACCAGCGGCGCCAGCGGACTGCTGTGGGTGTCGGAACTGACGAAGGCAGCAGCCCAACCACCGAACAACAAGGTGGCGATCATGATCGCGACGTTGTTGGTCGCGTGCAACGCGATCGAGGCCTCCAGGCCACCGGTGCGCCACACCAGGATGCAGGACGAGGCCGCGAAGATCGCCAGATCAAGGAAGGTCCAGGGGTCGAAACTGCCGTGGGCCAAGGCGAACAGCACGATCGACGGCACCATCGCCACCACCAGACCGACCTTCGGGTTGCGGAACCAGGCACCGACGTTCTGCAGGATGAAACCGCGGAAGGCGTACTCCTCGCCGGCCGACTGGAACGGGATGGCGATCACCACCATGATCAACAACACTCCCCAGTGCTGCGGCCGCGGACCGTAGTCCCAGCCGACCAGGAACTGCAGCCCGAGGTAGATCACGAACAGCGGCACCGTGATCATCAAGCAGCGCAGCAGCCATCCCCAGCGAAACCCGCCGGCCACCGAGGACAGGAACCGTGGCCGGATCCCGTGCACGATCCAGTTGGCGAACATCGCCGACGGGATCAGGCTGATCAAGCCCGCAATCACATAGCCGAAGGCCAGCGGCCCCATCGACTTCGACGACAGCGTGTCCAGCAGGGAATTCAGGTCGCCGCCGGCCGCGATCACGATCACCGCCAGGATGATGCCGAGCACGACCTGCGCGCCGAGTGCGAAGACCAGGCACAGGAGCAGGGCCAGCACCGGACGCCAGCCGCGGTACCGCGGACCGCGCAACAGCTGCTGATACTCGACCGATTCGATCGGTAGCGGGCTCGGCCTCCACCTCGGATCCGGCGGATACATCCCGTACGGCATCGGCTGGGCGTAGGGGCCGGGCTGATACGGGTTCGGCCAGCCCTGGTGCGGGGCGGGCGCTGGTTGACCGTACGGATTCGGGTTCGGCATCCCGGGTTGCCCGTTCGGTCCGGGCTGGCTGCCCGGACCGGGTTGACCGTACGGGGCCGGGCCGCGGGGCGGCTGCTGGGGCGCGCTCATGCGGCCGATTCTCGCAGCCCGGCCCAAAACCTAGTCAGACTTATCCACAGCGAACTCCGGCGAGTTGGTGGCATCGGACGACCCGGTTCCCGCCCCGGTGGCGGCACGGTCGGTGCCGGAAGCGCCCGCCCCCGGACTGCCCGCACCGGTGTCGGAGCCGCCGCTGCGGTCACTGGACTCCGCGGACTCCTCGTCCTCGGCAATGCCGACCCGGCGACGGGTGCTGATCACCACCACGATCACCACGATCGCGAAGGCGACCAGCGCGATCACGTACCGCAGCGGGTTGGCCGAATCGCTCAGCGGCGACATCGCCACCACGGCCGGGGCGATCAACACGGCGACCAGGTTCATCACCTTGATCAGCGGGTTGATGGCAGGACCGGCGGTGTCCTTGAACGGGTCGCCGACGGTGTCGCCGATCACGGTCGCCTCGTGGGCCGGCGAACCCTTGCCGCCGAAGTGGCCGTCCTCGACGATCTTCTTCGCGTTGTCCCAGGCGCCACCGGAGTTGGCCAGGAAGACCGCCATCATGGTGCCGGCCGCGATCGCACCGGCCAGGTAGCCGGCCAGCGCCGGCGCACCGAGACCGAAGCCGACCGCGATCGGGGCCATGATCGCCAGCAGACCCGGCGTCGCCAGCTCGCGGAGCGAATCCCGGGTGCAGATGTCGACAACCTTGCCGTACTCCGGCTTGCCGGTGCCGTCCATGATTCCGGTGATCTCACGGAACTGGCGGCGTACCTCGTACACCACGGCGCCGGCGGCTCGGCCGACCGCGCTGATCGCCAGCCCGGAGAACAGGAACACCACGGAGGCGCCGGCAATGATGCCGACCAGTGTCGGCGGCGCATAGACCACCGCATCGGCGGTGAACTTGGTGTACGCCTCGGCCAGCACGCCGCGGATCGCGTCGGTGTAGGAACCGAACAACGCCGTCGCGGCCAGCACCGCGGTCGCGATCGCGATGCCCTTGGTGATCGCCTTGGTGGTGTTGCCGACCGCGTCCAGCTCGGTCAGGATCTGGGCGCCGTCACCCTCGACGTCACCGGACATCTCGGCGATGCCCTGAGCGTTGTCGGAGACCGGGCCGAAGGTGTCCATCGCCACGATCACGCCGACAGTGGTGAGCAGACCGCAACCGGCCAAGGCGATGCAGAACAGCGCCACGATGCCGGAGCCACCGATCAGGAAGGCGACGAAGACGGCGGCGGCGATCACCAGACCGGTGTAGACGGCCGACGACAGGCCGAGCGAGATGCCGGACAGGATCACCGTCGCGGCGCCGGTCAGCGACGTCTTGGCGACATCCTTGGTCGGCCGATCCTCGGTGCCGGTGTAGTAGCCGGTCAGCGACAAGATCACCACGGCCAGCACGATGCCGGTGATCACCGACAGCAGGGCGACGATCCGCGGATCGTCGATCGGGCCGTGGAAGACGGTGCCGGCCGGCAGGTGGAGGTCGGCGAACTTCGACGGCAGGTAGATGAAGGAGGCGATGGCGACGAAGACCGCAGAGATCAGCGCGGACAGATAGAAGGACCGGTTGATCGTACGGAGGCCGCTCTCGGTCGGCCGGGGCCGCGTCAGGAAGATGCCGATGATCGCGGTGATCACGCCGATCGCCGGCACGATCAACGGGAAGATCAAGCCGGCTTCGCCGAAGGCGGCCTTGCCCAAGATCAAACTCGCGACCAGCATCACCGCGTACGACTCGAACAGGTCGGCCGCCATGCCGGCGCAGTCGCCGACGTTGTCGCCGACGTTGTCGGCGATGGTTGCTGCGTTGCGCGGGTCGTCCTCGGGGATGTTCTGCTCGACCTTGCCGACAAGGTCGGCGCCGACGTCGGCGGCCTTGGTGAAGATGCCGCCGCCGACCCGCATGAACATGGCGAGCATGGCCGCGCCGAAGCCGAAGCCCTCCAGGATCGTCGGTGCGTCGCTGCGGAAGATCAACACCACCACGGAGGCGCCGAGCAGGCCGAGGCCGACGGTGGACATGCCGACGTGCGCGCCGGTACGGAACGCGATTCGCATGGCCGGGTCGCGGCCCTCGTCGCGGGCCGCGGCAGCAACTCGTACGTTGGCACGGACGGCCAGCCACATGCCCAGATAGCCGATCATGGCGGAGAAGAAGGCGCCGACGATGAACGCGATCGACCGCGCGATCCGCAGCAGCACCTGGGAGGCGCCGGTGTCGGTGTGCGCAGGCAGTGCCAGCAGCAGCAGGAACGCCGCGGCCGCGAAACCGCCGAGCGTCTTGAACTGCCGGCCGAGATAAGCCGCGGCGCCCTCCTGGACGCCGAGCGCGATATTTTGCATGTTCTGGGTGCCTTCGCCGGCCGCCAACACTTGTCTGCGGAAGACGAGGGCCATGGCCAGCGCGATCAGCGCGATGGCCGCGACGACTGCGGCGACGGTGAGGTTGCCTGCGGACAACGTCACCTCAAGGGCCGTAGGAACGTACATACAGTGCACTCCTGTTGCTGCGGGAAGCTCGAGAGAATTACTCCACGACGCGCCGTTGCGCGCAGCTTGCCGGGAGTCTAACGGCGAGGTACCGACGCCCGCATGACGCGGGTCACATTGGCGCGGCTTCGCGAGTTCAGCCGGGTTCGCTCCGGCCGAGGCGGGCTCCGTCGCTGGGTCCGGGCTCAGGTTGGCGGTTACCCGACGCGCCGCGAACAGAATCCCCCGCTGATTGCCGAAAATCCTCCGTTGAGCGGCGATCCGGGCGTTTGCGCGGGCGATTGTGTTCGCGGGGTCGGAGTGCTCGCGCCGGACCCGCTGCGAAATGTCGGACGGTGGGCTCAGACTGGTGCCGTGGTGATGACGACGGCCGAGGCGCCGGGGGTGCTGCAGGACCCCGAGAGGGTGCGTTTGCGGCGCCGCTTCGGTGAGCGGTCGGCCGAGTTCGCGCCGTGGCCGGACTGGCTGCCGACCGAGGTGTTGGCGGCGATCCGAGGACGCGGCATCGACGCACCGTGGCTGCACCAGGTGCAGGCCGCCGACGCGGCCTACGGCGGGTCGCAGGTCGCGATCACCACCGGCACCGCTTCGGGCAAGACGCTGGGTTATCTGATGCCGGTGATGGCCGCGACGTACGGCGGTCCGGCGGCGACGGCGCGGCGACCGGTGGGGCCGCGCGCCGAGTTGAGGGACACCCTGCTGGCGCCGAAGCGGCCGCACACCGCCCTCTATCTCGCCCCGACCAAGGCGTTGGCTCATGATCAACTTCGAGTCGCCAACGGGTTCGGGCTGCCGAGTTGGCGGGTGGCCGCCGTCGACGGCGACGCCGAGACGGCTGAACGCGACTGGGCACGCCAGCATGCCGCGTACGTGTTGACGAATCCGGACTTCCTGCATCACGCGATGCTGCCGAATCACGGCCGTTGGTCGTCGTTCCTGGCCGGCGTGCGGTACGTGGTGATCGACGAGGCGCATCGTTACCGCGGGGTGTTCGGCAGTCACGTCGCGCAGGTGGTCCGGCGGCTGCGGCGGCTGTGCGCGGCCCACGGTTCGATGCCGACCTTCATCCTGGCGTCGGCGACCGTGACCGGCGCGGACCGGATGGCCGCCGAGTTGATCGGTTGCGCGGCCGACGAGGTCAGCGTTGTTGATCATGACGCGTCACCGCACGGCGCGGTCGAGATGATCATGTGGCAACCCGACGGCCACCCCACCGACGACGCCACCGAACTGCTGGCCGGCCTGGTCAACGCCGGCCTGCAGACCGTCGCCTTCATCCCCTCCCGCCGGATGGCCGAGTTGGTAGCCGTCCGCGCCCAAGACCTCGTCCTGACCCCAGCACTGTCCGACGAGCCGCCAACCACCTTGTCCGACGAGCCGACTACAAGAGTCCTGAGCCTGTCGAAGGACCGCGAGGCGAGCCCATCGACGGAATCATCCGCCGACGAACCGGCCACGCGCGCCCCGAAGTCGTCGGAGGACCCCGACATGCACCCGACGACCGGCAAGTCCGACGACGGTCCGAAGACAAGGGTCCTGAGCTTGTCGAAGGACCGCACAGCGTCCTCATCGACCGGACCGGCCGACGACAACTCGGCCACGACGGAGCAGAGTTCGTCGAAGGACTGCGACTCGTACCGATCGGTCGAACGGCCCGACGACCTCCGACACGTCGCGAACCGCTCACGCCCCTCGCGCATCGACTCCTACCGCAGCGGCTACCTCGCGGCCGACCGGCGCGCATTGGAGGCGGCCCTGCAGGACGGCTCGTTGCGCGGATTGGCGGCGACGAACGCATTGGAGCTCGGTGTCGACGTCGCCGGCCTCGACGCGGTGATCATCAGCGGCTTTCCGGGCACCCGATCGGCGCTCTGGCAGCAGGCCGGACGGGCCGGGCGAACCGGTCGCGACGCCGAGGTGATCTTGATCGCCGCCAACAACCCACTGGACGCGTACTACTTCGATCATCCGGAGCTGTTGTTCGATCAGCCGGTCGAGCAGACGGTGCTGCACGCTGACAATCCGTACGTGCTCGGCCCACATCTGGCAGCGGCAGCCCAGGAGCTGCCGCTGACGATCAAGGACGAGCTGTGGTTCGGGCCGACCATGATCGAAACCCTGCCGCGACTGGAGGCCCAGGGTGTGGTGCGCAAGCGGCCGGGTGGCTGGTTCTGGCCCCGACCGGAGCGTGCGGTAGACGCGATCGATCTGCGCGGATCGGGTGGCCCGGTGATCGAGATCGTCGAACTCGACAGCGGCCGCGTACTGGGAACTGTCGATCAGGCGGCGGCGGACGGAACGGTGCATCCAGGAGCCGTGTATCTGCATCAGGGCGACAGCTATCTGGTGGACGAACTTGATCATGATGCGTGTGAAGCGTTGGTCCGGCCGGCGAAGCCCGGTTACTACACCCAGCCCCGCGGGAGCCACGACATCGAGGTGGTCGAGGAACAACGCAGTCGACCGTTCGGCAGCGGCGTGCTGCATCTCGGCGACGTCGACGTGTTCTCGCAGGTGACCGGCTATCTGCGGCGGGACGAGATCACCGGTGACGTGTGGGATGAGACGCCGTTGGAGATGCCCGAACGCAGATTGGGTACAAAGGCGGTCTGGTGGACGTTGGCGCCGACAGCGCTCGACCTGTCTGCGATACAACTCGGGTCGGCCGCGCATGCCGCCGAGCACACCGCGATCGGCCTGCTGCCGATGTTCGCCCCGTGCGACCGTTGGGACATCGGCGGACTGTCGACGATCTTGCATCCCGACACCGGTGAGCTGACCGTGTTCGTGCACGACGGCCATCCGGGCGGCGCAGGATTCGCCGAGCGCGGATATCGAGTCGCCGAGGAGTGGTGGCAGGCAACGCTGGATCGGCTGAGGTCCTGCGAATGCACCGCCGGATGCCCGTCCTGCGTGGTGTCGCCGAAGTGCGGGAACGCCAATCAGATGCTGGACAAGCAGGCCGCGATCTGGCTGCTCGAGGCACTGCTGATCGACTGATCGAGCTCGCCGGACGATGCGTCCGCGGGCCAAGAAGTGCTGGCCGGCTCGGCAACGTTCAGCTGTAGCTGCGCTCAACCGTCGACGACGACCTGCAATTCGCCGATCCGCAGCAACCGGCTCCGCGTACCGCTCACGACCTCGTCACCGGACAACGCGGTACCCGAACCGTCGTCGACTTCGTAATGCACCGACCACCGAGTCGTCATCGACACCCGGTACGTCCCCACCTTTTGGTAGATGTGCCCGCAGGTTGGTGACGGCGTCGCCGGCTTCATCCCACGCCGCCACGGCGTCCCCATCGACGAGCAGGTGAACCGCGTCCCGTCACCGGCGTCGACAGTCAATCCCGCCGGCCGCAACGACAACGCGACCTTCATCCCAGCCAAAGACTTGCTGACCTGCTTGGCCTTCTGGTCGCCGCCGACCGCCCAGAACCACAACGGATACCCGACCACCGAATCCAGTGGTTTGCCGGTCACCTCACTGCGCAAGTGGTTGTTCGAGTGATCCGGCCCCACCCCCGGCGCCGGAGCATCGAACGACAACGACGCCTTCACCTGCTGATACGCCTGCTCAGCCGTCAACTTCGGCTTCACCTGCCCCCCGCCGCCGGCTGCCTGGCCCGACGGCGCCTCCGGCAGCGCGCTGACACACTCCGAGGTCGGCGAATAACGCACCCCACAGCCCACGGCATCAAACAACGCCTGCCCTGCCGCCAACTCCGCGGCCAGATCATCCCTACCCTCAACCGACTTCCACCGACTGACCAACTCGGCTAACGACGGACCGGTCGGCCGATTCTCGTTCGACCCCTGCGATGTCGAGCCGTTGTGCTGGGCAGCTGGTGGATTGGACGACGACTTCTGATCCTCAGGCGTGATCGCCGTCGCGCTCGGTGTCGTTTTGCCTGCGCCCGCGTCGTAGGTTCCGCCAGAGTTCGTATCCGTAAGCGTCATGCTCGTATCGGCGGACGCGGCGAGAGTGACCAAGCAGACCGCAAGTCCAGCCGCAACAACTGCAGCTGTCGCTCGCAATGCCCCTAACCGATGGTGCATGGCTCATCCACACTTATCTGGTCCATCGAATGGACTCTCCATGCCGATGGGTTTGCGTCCTGATCCCCGCCAGTTGCGCGCATCTCGACTCGCAGCAACTGCCAATCGATCCGAGATGACGGCTTGCCGCGATTCTCAGCCTGCAACGTTCGCGAGTCGTTACAGGCCTTAAACTGAACAACCCCGGGTTGCTCCGGGTGTCGCTCTACTTCCGGCCCCGTCGTCACAACGACCCGCCCACCAACGATTCTGGCTCCAACTCGCTTCGATCCCTCGAACGACTGCTTGAGCCAATCAGGCATGGGCCCATCAGGGTCTACGAGGGCGAGTAGCGATTCCGGCGGCTTCCCGGTCGGAGCGCTCCGGCCTGCATCCGTGAATGCCGTCTCAAACTTCACATAGCTCCGCTGTGCGTCTGCAACCTGGGCAGTCCGGTCGGAAGTCGCTGTGGAACTCGCCGCAGGTGTCTGCGATGAAGCACCCGTTTTTGGCGGCCCGCCTGTCGATGGGATGGAAACGGAGTCGTCGTCTCCACCGCCGCACCCGGCCAGGCCGCACAGCACCAGCGCGGCCACAGCCAACGCAGCGGCGGCTCGTCGTGCCGACATCCACATCGCCTTTCACCTTTGATCGACCTGAGTGGGGACAGAGTCTAAACAGAAACGGGCTATCCATCGCCCTGGCTGTGGATAACTTCACCAAACCCGCAGCAGATCACGAGAACCGCTCGAGCTCGCGTGTGAGCCACCGGCATCCGAGCTGGACCGTTGACGCATTCTGCGGATCCGCCGATTGCGCTGCGACATCCAGTCCCAGAACGGGTGACCGGGACACAGCTACCAGCGGTAGTGCCTCGTCGGCGTTGATCGCCGAGCCTATTGCCGGTGTTGGGTGCTTCTCCCCGCAGCGGGCCAGACCCTGGCCAACGGCCCGCAGCGACTACGGCGACAACTCGGCGAGCAGGACGCCGATCCCATCGATCTCGAGTGCGAGGCGTCGAGCCGCGGATGCGCGGACCGAGGCGCCCTTCTCCGCCAGACCGCGATGACGCGGGGTGGCGAGCCGCCTGACCGACCCGCCATCCCGACGTCTTGCGCCGTCCGCGAGGGAGGACGCTTTGCAGCGGTGAGATCATCGCGCCCGAACCTGATGTCTCTCGCGTCCGAACGCGACGTCTTCGCATCGGGTGGCGAACGCGGCGACGACGGCACTTCATGATCAAGTCCGATTCAAGATCAACTCCACACCTCGGCGCACTCGGCGGAAGTTGGTCCCGCCGTCGACTACGGCTCATGATCAACATGTCCGCTTCTTCGTCGGCGCCCGGGCCGCAGGAAGCGACTCGTGCGCACTCCTGAGTGTCCGCATGTTCGTCGCAGGACGAAACCAGACCTGCAGTTGCCGGTACAGCCGACCACTCGTAGCGGGTGACAACCGAGGCCTGTGGGCGAGTCGATCCGGGCGCAGTAAGGACAACCGACTCCCGTTCGAGTGCCTCACCGAATGCGGGTCCAAGATCAGCATTCCGAGTCATGAACTAACTTCCGTCATCGCACCGGGCCGGCGTTCGCTTCTGCGGTGACCTCGTCGGGGAGACCGGGGAGCTTGATCGGCGCCGGGACCGCAACCCGGACTGTCAGCAGAAAGTCGGACGGGTCGCCGACAACAGAGCAGTCAGTCACGCGATGATCGTTCTTCGTCGCGTACGTCTCCGCACTGGTGCAGCCGTCCTGCCCGGACCCGAAAGCAGCAGCTCCGGCCAACGCGGCGAGATCGACGGCTGCCCGGGCCTTGTGACTGGCCACGATGTAGCTGCCGACGACGCTGAATCCGCTGGCGATGAGCATCATGAAGATCACCACGGACATCAGCATGATCGTCCCGCTGCCCCGGTCATCCCGGCCAGCCGCGCCAACAACCTTGATCATCTGGATCTCCTGCCTCTCTGGCGAACCGATACCCCTCGCCCGCGGAATGCTCGCGCCGTCACCGATGGCCATGTGTCGTTGAACTGAGCCTGGCCGACGACCATGATCATTGGGACTTCCCCGGTTCCTTGGCTGCCGTTGCAGACCCCTGCAGGGTGATCCCCGGAACAAGCTGCAGCGGTTGGGACCTGACCTTCACGACAACGCGGACCTCACCCCCACTCGCGTCGATGTCGATCACGGATCCCTTCGGTGCGGAGGCTTTCTCGCGATCGACCGCAGCCTGGTCGCCGCGAGCCGCTTGCCGCGCGATGTCACTTGCGGAATCGATGCACATGGCCTGCAGGCCGAACAACGAGACCGCCCAGCCGAACAGCGCCAGCATCATTGTCACGATCATCATTCCGAACACCAGCTCGACCGTGACCATGCCCCGGTCCGGATCCCAACGTGGTACGGGTCGAGTTTGACGGCCGGCACCTCGCGCTTCCCGACCAGGCACATGCCGACCACAACCCCGTCCCGGTTGAGCCCCATTCCGTCCAGTCCGTACACAAGTCCAGTCAGCCCGACGTTGGCAACCAGCTTGATCAGAATCGCGGGCCGTCTGCCGGCTCATCATCAACTTGTTCACGCCGCTCCTCCTTGGCGTGGGACGCCGGCAGCGCTTGTCAGCAGTTGCCGGCGTCCCAGGTCATCGCGATCGGTTTCAGTGACGCCCTGGGACGTAGGGGAGACGTCCCACTCCTGGCCTCGGTGATCAAATGCCTTTGAAGATCAAGCTCACCAGCTTCTTCAGGACGCCGAGGAAGAAAGTGGCCAGTTCCTTCTGGCCCAGGGCGGTGACCACAACAGTGACGATGGCGATCGCGATCAGGACGCCGAAGATGAACTCGACGGTCACCATGCCGCGCTCATTTGCCCGCGGCGGCGACAGCACGAATCCCAGCATCGTGGTGAACCACGCAACCGGGCCAGCCTGCCGCGCCGCCCGCTTGCTGTTGCTCTGATCTGAGACCGATGCCCCGGTGTCGACCGGCGCGATCTCGACCACGTACTCCGACATGTCAGCTCCTCTGTGTAGATGGCATCCGGTGATGCCGTGCCTGCCTTACATCTGAAGCTTGTGACTTTTTGGGACGAAGTGTTCACCCCTGTGGACAGCGCTTCGAACTACGTTTTTCCTTGTGGATAACGGACATTTCTGTGGATGACGGAGCTTGGGAATCGCGTGGACCGAGCCTTGCAAACCGGGCGGTTAGGAACCCTCATCGGTTCCCCACGGAGGTCGACCGGTGTCGGATGCGCTGCCGGTCAAGGGGCTGAGATGATCTTGGGCCGACATGATCTTGGGCCGACATGATCTTCGGCCCGAGCCCACATCGGCGTGACCTGCACACTGAGCCAACGACTGTGCCGCGCACAGTCGGCCGTGACGTCGGATCCGGCCGTAGCCGGCAAGCCATGACGCCAGCGGTCCAGTCCATCGGGCCCACTCGAAATCTGCCGCCGCTCGGCATCCTGCAAAGGAATGAGCCATGCCGGCGAGCCGATCGTGGCCGGGCGCGGAATTCATGGTCTCAATGAGATGGGCAGCGGAGTGCCCGGGCAAGCAGGGTCCGCGGACAGTTGGTACGACCGACCGTTCGAGACTGGGATGCAACCGGACCGCCGGGAGTGGGGGCGCAGCAAGAGCGGAGCCTCGCTGCGCACAAGCGCGCTGTGTCTTGGTCTCAAGGACTGATGAGTTTCGGATGTGCACACCCGCCCGACGACCGTCGCCGACGAACTCTTGCCACGTAGAACGATCGCGCCGATCCCACACCTGTGGCCGGCGTCGGGCCATCGCGAACATTGGACTCGGCCGTCGGCAGATGCCTCGGCTCGGTACTGCCGACCTACGGCCCGCCGTCGCTGCCGTTCACCCCTCCGGGTCGTCGACCTGTCGGGACCGGTGGGATCCAGGTGCGCGGCGACGGCGAGCCGATTCCTGGGATGCAGGATTCTCGCGAACCGCGCTCTCGCCCGGTCGCCACAATCGTCGGGCTCACCACAACCAAGATCAACTACCCCGCACTCGGCCGACCCGGTTCATCGGCTCGCTTCGACCGGCTGTTGTCTGCTCCACGCCGACCGAGCTGCATCCGCAGGGCATCACCCGGTGGTGCTGTGCGGTGACCCGACCAAGTCGCTGGGTGCGCTGTCGCAGGCCGAGTGCAGCCGGGTGATCGCCGCCCTCGATCTGGCCGAGGAACTGCAGGTCCCGGTCGAGTGGTACGCGATCTCCTCCGGTGCCCGGGTGTCGATGACCAGCGGCACCGAGAACATGGACTGGATGGTGGCGGCGTTGCGGCGATCGTTCCCGTAGAGGTCGCGTTTCCCAGTTCTCCAAGGCCTCCGGCACCGAAAAGTCCACTCTGGTGCCCACTCCCACGGCCGGCTCAGGCTTTCTGGAGGGGCCCAACGAGCAAATTGCAGGAGGGTGCGCACCCACAGCCGGCACGAAACGGCCGGAACCTCCTGCAATCCCGCCGCGGTCCTTTCCAGGCACCAACGGTGTGGAGGCGGGTGCCGCGGCGTGATCGCGGTGATCGCCGGGACAGGCCCGAGCTGGCAGAGCGTCGCTACTAATTCGCCATCCGAAGGTTGAGGGTTCGGTGGTGGTGAGCACGCTTTGGCGATGCCCGGCTGCGGGCGTGTCGTCGCACGGCGACGCTCCGGTCACCGCGCGGAGGACGGCGACGGAAGGGCTACCGGGCGAAATGCGACCGAGCCGAACGCCGCGAGGTGCGTGCCCGCGCGCCGCGCGCGTTGACAGCGCAAACGCGCGACTTCGCCCGCAACTCGCATGGCCCAGTAGCGCTCGCCGTCCGTTGATCAACTCGAGGCGCGCACAAACGGGCCGAATCTGACGGGCCATCCTCGACAAGCTGAGTGGGTTGGGCCGCGACATGCCTGCCGGTCGCGCGACGGGCTCAGAACTCTGAGCCGGATCGGCTCATTTCGCAGGGTCAGCCTCCGAGAGGGCCGGCGGACTCACACTGGGGCGACAGGCGCACTCCCGTGGGCAAGCTCGTTCGACGTCCGGGATCCACTCGGCTCCGGACGAACGGGTGCTGGTCTGCACCGGCGGCGACTTCCGCAATGCGGGATCTGGGGCATGAGTGCGGTCGATCGGGATCCGGTCCACGCGAAAGCGGCCAGGCTCGGGCGCGTCCACACGTGGCGCCTGCTCAACCACGGCTTGATCGGAATCTTGCGCCGGAGCGTTGATGGCGATCACCATGCCGCACCGCAGGCAACCGTGTTCGGTCAGAGGGCGTGCTGGAGTGCGGTGACGACCGACGGGATCACGCAGACCAGGAAGAAGGCGGGCACGAAGCAGACCATCAGTGGTGGCACCGACTTCACGCCGACCGTCTTCGCCCGGGCCTCCAGCACCCCACGGCGATCACGTCTGGCCGTCTGGGCATACCTCCGCAAGGTCGCGACCACCATCGTGCCTGAATCGACGGAGCGCGCGAGGTCGATACTGACCCGGCCCAGTGTCGGATGCGTACGCAGGCCACGCCACGCCTCCGACTCGGCCCGACCAAGATCAACATTCTTCACCACTTCCGCCAGGTCTTCGGCCAGCGGCCCGTCCGACACCGCCGCCACCTCGCGAACGGCAGCCCGCAACGGCAGACCTGCGCTCATCGCCGCCGCCATCAACTCCAGGATGTGCGGCAGTTCCTCGATCATCCGTTCACGTCGTCGCCGCGCCGCCGGCCGTTCGACCTTGCCGAGGAAGATGATCATGGCAGCCGCCACCGGCGGCGCCGTCAGCCACACCGACGAACCCAGGTCCGGCAGGAACATCCGCAACAGCACCGGGACGACCCCTGCGGCGACCAGTCCGGCTACGTACCGTTGCCTGGCCGGCGGCGCCTCCGGCCTGGCCTTGATCAACTCACCGAGCCGGACCAGCGGGGTCGGCACGGACACCGTGGGCGCCAGCGAGAAGCGTCCGCCCTGGCGGCTGATCCGTCGGACCTGCTCCGGAGGGCTGCCGACCAACCCGGCAGCCGCGAGCCCGACCAAGATCACCGCGAACACCAACTCTGCTTGTGGCCCCATGTCAACCTCCCACCGCCGCGTGGTCCGCGACGCCCTCCATCCAAAGCACGCCGGCGGCCACGAAGATCGAGCCGCCGATCAGGCATGCCCATCCCCACGGCGATCCGGTCAGGAATCCCATCGGATCTCCTCCGATCAGATAGCCCAGACCGATGCCGACCAGCGGCAGTACGGCCATCACCTTGCCGCTCGCGCGCGGCGCCGCTGCCTCGCTGTTGATCACCAGCCCCAACGACTCGTCCTCCGCCAGACCCTCGGCGACGTCGTCCAGCGCCTGTGCCATCCCAGCCCCGCTGGAGATCGACAGGCTCCAGGCACGCGCGAGGTCCGCCAATCCCGCTTGTCCGGGTTCGGCTGCCTGCGCACGCCAGCCGGCCGCCACGTCTCCACCCAGATCCGCTGCAGCTACCGCCGGCCGCAGAATCGCGCAGTCGTCGGCCGCCGAACGTAACGCGGCCAACGGCACCTGGCCCACCCGGACTTGAGCGGCCAGCACCGAGCAGGCCTGTGCCACTTCACGTCGGCGCGCCGCCGCACGCCGTCGCCGTAACGCACGCCGAGTGGTGATCACGACCGTGCCGGCGATGATCACCGCCGGCAGACTCAGCCAGAATCCCTGCACACCAAAGAGAACCGCCGCCAGAACCGGACCTGACAGCAGGACGAGGAACGGCGTGAGGTCGAGCGCGGATCGTGACGACGTTGCCTTGCCGAGCTGCTCCGAAACCGGTGCAAGTCGCTGTCGCATCGTCCGTGCTGGTGCAGGACCGATCAGCAGCCAGGCCGTGAATCCCGCCAGCAGCACCGCGATCCCGGTCATGATCGGGACAGCAATTCTTCGAGCCTGCGCGCCCCCGGCCCGGCGATCGCACGGTCCCGCTCGTCGAAGGTCAGCGCCGGCGCAGTGTGCACCAACCCGGTACGCAGATCTCTTTCCAGGACGTGGATCTGAGCAATCCGCCGGCGTCCGGACGACATCCGGGTGATGTGTACGACGACATCCAACGCGGCCGCCACCTGCGCATGCAACGCCTCGCGGCCCATCCCGCCGATCGCGGCCAGTGCCTCCAACCGGGCCGGTACGTCGCCGGCCGAGTTCGCGTGCACCGTGCCGCAGCCACCCTCGTGGCCGGTGTTCATGGCCGCGAGCAGGTCACAGATCTCCGCACCGCGCACCTCGCCGACGATCAACCGATCGGGCCGCATCCGCAGCGCCTGGCGAACCAGATCGGTCAACGTGACCGCGCCGGTCAACTCCGCATTGCCCGGGCGACCCTCCAGTCTGATCACGTGCGGATGATCCGGCGCCAGCTCACGGGAGTCCTCGACGATCACCAACCGCTCGCTCGCCGGCACCAACGCCAGCAACGCGGCCAGCAGGGTGGTCTTGCCCGAACCGGTCCCGCCGCTGATCATGAACGCGGCCTTGACCTTGATCATCTCGGTCAGCAACTGCGCCCCCGCCGGCGGCAACGAACCCGAATCAACCATGTCCTGCAAGGAAAAGCTGCGCCGAGCCGGCACCCGCAGACTGATGCAGGTGCCCGGATCGGCGAGTGTGCTGAGAATCGCGTGCACCCTGGTCCCGTCGGCCAGCCGGGCATCGACAAACGGGGACGCCTCATCCAGTCGCCTGCCGACCGATGCCGCCAACCTCTGTGCCAGCTTGCGAACCTCGGCATCGGACTCGAAGGCGACCCCAGCCGGCTGCAGACCGTGGCCGCGGTCCACGTAGACCGCGTGCGGACCGTTCACCAGCACGTCGGTCACACCGTCCAGCTGCAGCAGCGGATCGAGCCGGCCGGCGCCCACGCTGTCCCGACGGATCGCCGCCACCGTCTCCAGCAGGCTCGCGTCACTGACCAGCAGACCCTCGGCGCGCATCGCCTCGGCCACGTCCGCCGAGGTGTGCACACGGCCCAGAGTTGCCAGCTTCGCCCGGATCGGATCCAGATCGACCGCGCCGGTCACGCCGCCAGATCCCGGAAGTCGAGCCGATCCAGCAAACGCCGGCTGAGCTTGCCCAGCGGACTGCGCGTCGCCCTGCCCGGAGGGTCGCCGCGCTCGGCACCGTGACGGATCGAGGCGTCTTCACCGACCACACCCGCCAGCGGCAGCTGCAACGCGTCGGCAACCAACTGGGCGCCGATGCCGCCGCCACGCGGGCGGCGGACCACCACGCCGAGTTCGGCCGTCGTGCCCCGCAACTCCCGGAGCAGTTGCTGTGCGGCGGCGATACCGCGGACGTCGGCACCGGCGACCACCAGGGTCAGAGCGGCCCGGCGCAACGCCTCGGCCGCGACCGGATCCTGGCCCCGCGGCAGGTCGACAACCACCAGGCGATGGCTGCGGGTCGCCGACAACAACACCGACTTCACCGGGCCGGGTGCGAGCCCGAGCTCACCCTCCCGGGCAACCGAGAGCACGTCGATGCCCGCTACCCGCGGCAGGTGTCCGGTCAGGTCGCCGAGGTGCCCCTCGGCTCCGCTCAATCGCGGCCAGCGCCAGCCGGCCACCGACTCGGCACCGACCAGCAGGTCGATCCCGCCGCCGAACCGGTCCAGGTCGACCAGCATGGTGGAGAGTCCTCGGTCGGCCGCGCCGACCGCCAGCGCGGCCGCGACCGAGGATCCTCCGACCCCGCCGGAGCCGCCGACGACGACCACCACGCGACCGCTGCCGCTGGGACGGCCGGTCGCGTCGGCGATGGCCGCCGTCAGCAGACCGGCGCCCTGCGGCAGCCCGACCACCGCAGCTCCCAGCGGCGCGGACCAGCGCGCCAGCCCAGCGACGTCGTCGTCGACACCCGCGACGAACACCTCGGTCCGATGCGGCAGCACCAGCTCGGCAACCTGACCGGCTCGATCCGCGCCGATCACCACCAACGGTGCCGCCGACCACAGCGGACGGATCGATCCTGGCTCGGCCGTCACCGTCGGCTCTACCCCGGCGGCCGCAGCCGCAGCCAGGACGTTGTCGAGCAGTTCCAGATCGGCCGTCACCACCAACGGCCCCGGTTGCTGTGCCGGCGACCGGGCCGATTCGGCGGCGCTCACCGTGACCCCGGCACGCCGAGCCCGCACTGCGTGTCCCTCACCCTTGTCTGCCCGCATACCTTCACATTGCGACTTTTGCCTCGAAGGTGGCCGCCCTGCGGACGAATCTGTGGATAACCAACGATGCGCCTCGAATTGTGGATAACTGCTCACGACGACCTGCCACAGCGGAACGGTTGCCGATTGGTTTCATGATCAACTTCATCCGGCTCGACGCCGTCGTGGAACGAGATCGGGGCCAGATCTTTTGCGCGCAGGTCTTCTCAAACCGTCGCCGAGGGGGTAGAAAGAGAGCCAGAGAAGAACTGAATGATCTCGCACCGAGTGCAGGACGGGATCGTCGCCATTGTTAGGTTTCGTGCCAGTCCGCCGGGACGAAGGCACAGCGTCGAGACCCGAGATCTGGACCCGGAGTAGGTCCCCGGCAGTCGACGCGAAGATCAGCAGCAATTCTCACGCACAGTCCAAGTACCCACGCGGTGATCACCCATCCGTAGAGGGCAGTTGCGATCCAGGCTTGCCTGGGCCAACATCATGTGTGCACGCTTGGTCGCTTGGATGTAGTGCGTAGACCGGCGCCCACCCGTCAGGTGTGGGCGCCGCGTCGCGCGTCCATCACCGTCGACGATGAGGGCTTGCCGCCCTTCCCGCGGGACCGACTCCTGGACACACCACAATTTCGACAACCGCATCGTGCCGCCCCGGCTCCTCGGCCGGGGCCAGGCTCCGATTACGAGGCGGCATCTCGCGCCGGCGGCTCAACCAGCCCGCCGAGATGCGCAGCCTGACCGAATCTCCTTACCAGCAAGGCGATTCGGACACTCCCGGACAGGCGCCGAATCCACCTGACCGAACAGACTTCCCGGGGTACGCGTTCGGTTCAGCGTCCGGATGGCCCCGATCGTGGCGCCGGCCGGCGACCGGCCGGGCTCAGCCCGGACAACTCCGCACCCTTCGACACCGCGGCAGCCACATGCAGCAACCAATCCCGTACACCGGCAGCCGTGCCGGTTCGATAGCGCTCCAATGCCCAGCGATAGTCCCGCTCCAGCGCCCGATGCGCGGCCTCCGGAACGATCACCGCGGCAGGATCGACCTCGCCCGAGATCAACACCAGGTGCTCCACTGCGCGAGCCACGATTCCGTTACCGGCAACAAAAGGAGCCAACGTGAGCAACTCGGCGTGAGCGATGCCGGCGACCACGATCACCGGCGCTTCGGTCTTCGCCGACAGGGTCTGCTGCAGCGACGCCAGCCGCGTACCAAGATCATCTTCGGCACGCACCCGGCCGAGCTGATCGTCCTCGAGCACACCCCGGCCGAGCAGGGCGTGCGCCCGCGCGATCGCCTGGCCCGGAGCGACCCGGATCAACCTGGCGAGGTCGGGCACCTCGACATACAGCCGCATCGTCCCGGGCAGCCAATCACGCTGTTCATGATCAACTTCCAGGGCCGCACTCGCCCGAGCGGCCGCCAACAACGCGGACGCAGTCTGCTCCGGACTCAGCCGGCGACGCCCGCGATCACGCAGCACGGCATCGACCGTGTCGCGCGCGGCAGCAAGCGCCGACGGCACACCTTCCAGCCGCGCCAACTCGGCCAGCGGATCCGCCGGAACCGATGCCATGTCCTGCCTCCTCCGTAGCTGACCAGCGCCCGTGCGCAGCCATGCTGGCAGGTGCGGCGGCCGCACGACGTACCGCGGTCGAGTCAGCATGGTCGGGGCCGGCAGACCGACCGGGACCATTAGGATCGCCCCATGCCTGAACCCCGACGGACCGCGTTCCCGGAGGCGGCGATCACCTGGATGCTCGGTGAGACGCCGCTACGGGTGCTCGACCTCGGTTCGGATCGCGGCAGGCTGGCCAGGATGATGGCGGCCGCCGGGCATCAGGTCTACTGCCTGGACCGGTCTGCGAAGAAGATCGCACGCATTGCCACCCTGATCCCGAACGGACTGCACACCTCGGCGCAGGCCGAGGCGCTGCCCTTTGCCGACCAGCAGTTCGACGTGGTGAGCTCCGCGGAATCCCTGCACCGCTTCGCGCCCGGCCTGGTCGGCGCGGAGATGGCCCGCGTGCTCCGGCCCGGTGGCCGGTTGGTCGCCGTCTACAACACGCGCGACGACACGGTGCCGTGGGTGAAGAAGCTCGCCCGGATCCTCCAGTTCGTCGATCCAGAAGCGATGCGGGGCGACTTCGGTCAGGATTCCGTGAGCGCGATCGCCGACGGCCCGTACTTCACCGACCTGGAGCGCAAGGACTTCCGCAACTGGGTGCCGATCAACCGGGACGGCCTGTTGCAGATGGTTCGTCGGCGCCCGGTGACCGCACAGCTGGCCGAGGCGGATCGCGATCGGCTGCTGAACGAGGTCGGCGGGTTGTACGACTCCTACGCCCGATCTCCCGAACCGCTGCTGTTGCCGTTCCAGGCTTCGTGTTGGCGAGCCCGGGTCGATCACAGCGAGTTGGTGCCGAGCGGCGTCGAGGACGACGAGGCGTTGGAGATTCCGCTCGGCTTCTGAGCGAGTACGAGTCCGGCCGACCTGCGCTGTCGGAGGTACGCCGTACAGTGCCGGCATGGACGAGCGCAGCGACGAGGACGTCGTCGATGAGGACATAGTCGACGAGGATTGGTACGGCAACGAGCTGGCCGGCACGCGATTCAGCAGTGTCAGATTCAGCCGGGTGGACTTCACCGAGGTCCGCACCCGCAACGTGATCTTCGACGACTGCAGGTTCGCCAACTGCGCCTTCAACGTCTCCGAACATCGCGAGACCGCGTTCATCGGCTGCACCTTCGCCCGGGATTCGTTCTTCTCCGCAACCCTGGACGGCTGCAAGTTGTCCGGCTCCACCTTCGTCGACTGCGAGTTCCATCCGATCACCATCAAGGGCGGCTTGTGGCAGGGCGTGGTGATCCGCGGCGGCGATCTGACCAAGATCGACTTCTCCGGTGTTGATCTGCGCGACGCCGATCTGTCCGAGTCCGATCTGAGTGGCGCCCGGTTGGACGACTGCAACCTGGCCTTCGCCAACCTGCGCAACACCCGGCTGATCGACGCCAGCCTGATCGGGGCCAAGCTGGACGGCATCGACCTTTCCGCCGCCCAGCTGGGCAATACTCAAGTTGATCTTGCCGGTGCGATCAGCGTCGCAGCCACCTACGGAGCAGTCCTCCGTTAGCCCGCTGCTGTTCCTCCACGGCTCGCCGAGCGGCCTCTTCCTCGGCCTGCCGGGCAGCTTCCTCCTCGGCCCGGCGAGCCTCTTCTGCTGCCTGCCGGGCGGCTTCCTGCTCGGCGGCCTTGGCGGCTTCGGCTTCCTCGGCTGCCCGGATCTCCGCTGCCCGCTGCGACGCCACCTCGGCCTCGTGCGCCTCGCGTTCGCTCTCCCGGCGTAGCGCCTTCTTCTCCCGCCGACCTTCGACCAGTCGGTAGAGCACCGGCACCAAGATCAACGTCAGCACGGTCGAGGACACCAGGCCGCCGATCACCACAATGGCCAACGGCTGCGAGATGAACACGCCGCCGCCGGTGACGCCGAGCGCCATCGGGATCAGCGCGAAGATCGTCGCGATCGCCGTCATCAGGATCGGCCGCAGCCGTCGCCGGGCACCGTCGATCAACGCGTCGTTCACCGACGCCCCGGCGGCTCGATAGTGGTTCACCAGGTCGATCAACACGATCGCGTTGGTGACCACGATGCCGACCAACATCAACAACCCGATCAAGGACGGTACGCCGAGCGGGGTGTCGGTGATCACCAACGCCAGCAGTGCGCCGACCGCCGCGAACGGGATCGACACCAGCAAGATCAACGGCTGCACCAGGCTCTTGAAGGTGGCGACCATGACCACGTACACGATGGCGATCGCGACCAGCAAAGCCAATCCCAGTTGGGTGAACGCGTCCGACTGGTCGGAGCTGACGCCGCCCAATTCGGTCTGCGCGCCGGACGGCAACTGCAGCTCGTCCAGTGCCTTGGTGACGTCCGAGTTGACCGTGCTCAGATTGTCGCCGGTCGGGGTCAGCGACACCGTCGCGCTCTGCTGTCCGTCCTTGCGGGTGATCGTCGGGGGCACCTCGGTCTGGCTGATGTCGGCCACCGCGGACAGCTTGATCTGCTCGGGCGCGGCGGTCTGCGTCGCGGACTGCCCACCCTGCCCACTTGCGCCGCCCGAAGTTCCGGCCTGACCGGAGGCGCCGGTCTGACCCGAAGCACCGGTCTGACCCGAAGCAGCTCCCGAGCCGGAAGCCCCGGCGGAGCCGGCGGACGCACCGGCCGCCGCCGAGGCAGGAACGGTGATCTTGAGGTTCTTCAGTTCCTTCAGCCCGACCGGCGGATCGGCCACCTTCAGGACCACGTCCTCGTCGTCACCGCTGGTCTCGATGCTGCCCATCTTCGCCGGGGACAGCACACCCTGCAGGGTCTGCGTGACCTGGCTGGTGGTGAGTCCGTGCTTGGCGGCCTTGATCGGGTCGATGTCGACCTGCACGATCGGCTGTGCTGCGGTCAGCGAGGAGCTGACGTTGGTGACACCGGAGATCTTCTTCATCCGGTCCAGCACCTGCTGGGTCGCCTGATTCAGCCGCTGGCTGTCCGGTGCGGTCACGTCGACCTCGACATCGGAGCTGGTGCCGAAGCCGGCGCTGCTGCTGACCGTCACATCGCCGACGTCGCTGAGCTTGTTGATCCTGTCGGAGACGTCACGTTGGATCCGATCTTGATCATCATCGGCGTTGGTGGTGACCGTGAACGACGCCGAGTCCTGACCGCCGCCGAAACCGGCGAATCCGCCGCCACCGATGGTGGTCTGCACGGTCTCCACACCGTCGACGCCCTCGATCGCGTCCTCGACCTTGGCCGCCTTCTTGCTCTTGGTGTCCATGCTCAGTGCCGGGGCGAACTCTTGGGTCACGGTGAGCGTGTTCTGCCCGCTGCTGCCCAGGAAGTCGGTCTTCAACTGGCCGGCCAGCAACCCGGTACCGCCCATCACCAGCAACGCGATCAACACCGTGACCAGCGGATGCTTGGTGGCGGACTTGATGATCGGCACGTAGCCGCGCTGCAGCAGGTTGCGCCGCTCCTTGGCCTCGGCCGTCTCCCGTACGTGTTCGGGATCGACCTTCCTCTTCGGCGTCCGCAGGATCCAGTACGCCAGCACCGGCACGATGGTCAACGCCACCAGCAGCGAAGCCAGCAACGCGATCGCCACGGTCAACCCGAACGGGCGGAACAGCTCGCCGACCTGGCCGCCGACCAGGGTGATCGGCAGGAACACCGCCACCGTGGTGATGGTGGCTGCGGTGATCGCGGTCGCCACCTCCCGGACCGCGGTGGTGATCGCCTTCAGCTTCGGTTCGCCGTAGGACAGGTGGCGTTTGATGTTCTCGATCACCACGATCGAGTCGTCCACGATCCGGCCGACCGCGATCGTCAAGGCACCCAGCGTCAGGATGTTCAACGAATAACCGGAGACCCGCAGACCGATCAAGGTGATCAACACCGACACCGGGATGGAGATCGCGGTGACCAGGGTCGAGGTGCCGGACATCAGGAAGATCAAGATCACCACGATCGCCATCGCCAGACCGAGCCCGCCCTCGGTGAGCAGGTCGTCGATCGACTGGGTGATGAACGGAGCCTGATCGAAGACGGTGTGGAACTGGACGCCGTCGCCGAGCTTGTCCGCCAGCCCGGGCAAGGCGTCGTTGACGCCGTTGCTGACATCGACGGTGTTGCCCTCGGGAGTCTTGGTGATCGACAGCGTCAGGCTGGGTTTGCCGTTGGTGCGGGAGATCGAGGTGGCGGGCGCATCGGTCTGCGTGACGGTGGCGACCTCGCCGATGGTGACCGTCTTGCCGGACGGGCTCAGCATCTGAAGATCGCGTACGTCCTTGGCCGAGGTCAGCCGCTGACCCACGTTCACCGACAGCGTCTTGTCGCCGGAGTCGATGCTGCCGGCGGAGCTGACGATTCCGCTGCTCTGCAAGGTCTGGCTGACATCGGTGGTGGTCAGCCCCTTGGCCTGCAGCTTGTCCAGATCAAGATCGACCTGGATCCGTGGATCCGGTGCGCCGGAGACGGTGACGGCACGAACGCCGTCGATCTTCTGCAGGTCCGGTACGGCGATGTCGTTCAGCTGGTCGGCGAGCTTGCCCTCGTCACCGGACTTGTTGGTGACGCTGAGTTGGATGACCGGGAAGTCGTCGATGCTGCCGGTGCTGACCTGGGTGTCGACGTCGTCGGGCAGGGTCGACTTGATCCGGCTGACCGCGGCCTCCAGGTCCTGCTGCGCGGCGGTCATGTTGGTGCCGTACTGCATGTTGACGATGACCTGGGACATGCCGGTGGACGAGGTCGAGGTGACGGTGTCGATGCCGGACACTCCGCCGACGGCCTGCTCGATCGGAGTGCTGACCCGCTGGTCGACCACCTGCGGCGCGGCGCCGGTGTAGGTGGTGGTGATGACCGCGGTCGGCACGCTGATCGACGGGATCAGTTCCTGCTTGAGCTGGCCGGCGGTGATCGCGCCGAAGATCATCACGAAGATCGTGACCAATGCGATCAGGGCGCGATTGCGCAGGCTCAGATTGGCCAGACGTCCCATGTGAATTCAACCCCAGAAGCTTCGCGGTCACGGTCTCCCGGTGGACAGACATCGGCGGGTCCAGCGGGCAGCTCGGAATACAACACCGTATCCGCGCCCGGCTAAGTGTTACTGACGAAGCCAACTCAGACATCAGGGGATTCCCCGAGTAGGACCGTCGAAGCGGTAAAGATGTCGGAGCAGATTGCCGCAACGGCCCGTTTCGAGGGGGTGCGGGCCATCTGCTCCGACATTCTTACCACTTCGGGTCGCGACCCGCCCCGGACAGGGGCCGACAACGGTCACTAGGCTGTCGCCCGCGAATCGTGTTCACCCAAGGAGGCGTGTTGTGAGTGACGAGACCCTGGAAAATCTGCTCTCCGAGGATCGGCGGTTTCCACCGCCGGCGGATCTCGCCGCCGACGCCAACATCACCCAGGCGACCTACGACGAGGCGAATGCCGACCCGGAGGCGTTCTGGGCCGAGCGCGCCGACCTGCTGACCTGGGGAAGCAAGCCGACCCAGACCCTGGACTGGAGCAACCCGCCGTTCGCCACGTGGTTCGCCGACGGCACCCTGAACGCGGCCTACAACGCGTGCGATCGGCATGTCGAAGCCGGAAACGGCGACCGAGTGGCGTTCCACTTCGAGGGCGAGCCGGGCGACAGCCGCGACATCACCTACGCCGAACTCACCACCGAGGTGAAGAAGGCGGCCAACGCGCTGCTCGAACTCGGCGTGAAAACCGGTGACCGGGTGGCCATCTACATGCCGATGATCCCGGAGGCCGCGATCGCGATGCTGGCCTGCGCCCGGATCGGTGCACCGCACACGGTTGTCTTCGGCGGGTTCTCCGCCGACGCGCTGGCCAGCCGGATCACCGACTGCGGCTGCGAGGTGGTGATCACCGCCGACGGCGGCTACCGCAAGGGCAAGGCGTCCTCGCTGAAGCCGGCCGTCGATCAGGCGCTGCAGCAGTGCCCGGAGGTCCGCAACGTGCTGGTGGTCAAGCGGACCGGCCAGGATGTCGAGATGGCCGAGGGCCGGGACCTGTGGTGGGGCGACTTCGTCGGCAAACAGTCCGCCGAGCACACGCCGGAGAACTTCCCGGCCGAGCATCCGCTCTACATCATGTACACCTCCGGCAGCACCGGGAAGCCGAAGGGCATCCTGCACACCACCGGTGGCTACCTGGTCGGCACCGCGTACACCCATTGGGCGACGTTCGACCTGAAGCCGGAGACCGACGTCTTCTGGACCGCGGCCGACATCGGCTGGGTCACCGGGCATTCGTACCTGGTCTACGGGCCGCTGGTGAACGGCACCACCAGCGTGATGTACGAGGGCACGCCGGAGACCCCGCATCAGGGCCGCTGGTGGGAGATCATCCAGAAGTACAAGGTGTCCATCCTCTACTGCGCGCCCACCGCGATCCGCACCTTCATGAAGTGGGGCGCCGGCATCCCGGCCAAGTTCGACCTGTCCAGCCTGCGGGTGCTCGGCTCGGTCGGCGAGCCGATCAACCCCGAGGCCTACGTCTGGTATCGGGAGAACATCGGTGGCAACCGCACCCCGGTGGTCGACACCTGGTGGCAGACCGAGACCGGCATGCACATGATCACGCCGATGCCCGGGGTCACGTCCGGCAAGCCGGGTGCCGCGATGACTCCGTTCCCCGGGGTCAGCATTGACGTGGTCAACGACGAGGGCCATCCGGTCGGCAACGGCGAGGGCGGCTACCTGGTGATCACCAAGCCGTGGCCGGCCATGCTGCGTACGTTGTGGGGTGACGACGAACGCTACGTCAGCACGTACTGGTCCCGGTTCGACGGTCTCTACTTCGCCGGCGACGGCGCGAAGAAGGACGCCGACGGTGATCTGTGGCTGCTCGGCCGGGTCGATGACGTGATGAACGTGTCCGGGCACCGGATGTCGACCACCGAGATCGAGTCGGCGCTGGTGTCGCACGAGAAGGTCGCCGAGGCCGCGGTGGTCGGGGCGACCGACGAGACCACCGGGCAGGCGATCGTGGCGTTCGTGATCCTGCGGTCCGAGGCGGGCGACGGCGGAGCGGACGTGGTGAAGGAGCTGCGTCAGCACGTGGCGAACGAGATCGGTCCGATCGCCCGGCCGCGGCAGATCATGATCGTGGAGGAGCTGCCGAAGACGCGTTCGGGCAAGATCATGCGGCGGCTGCTGCGTGACATCGCCGAGAACCGCGAGCTCGGCGACGTCACCACTCTGCAGGACTCGACGGTGATGGACCTGATCAAGACCAACCTGGCCACCGCTCCGAGCGAGGACTGAGAAGATGATCATCGTCACCACCAACGAGGTGGCCGGGTACGGGATCGAGGCGGTCCTCGGCGAAGTGATGGGCATGACCGTCCGCGCGGCCAACATCGGTGCCAACTTCGTCGCCGGCTTCCGGGCCATCGGAGGAGGCGAAGTCACCGAATACACCAAGCTCGTGTACGAGAGCCGCAACGAAGTGATGAACCGGATGTGGGCGGATGCGCAGCAGCGCGGCGCGAACGCGATCATCGGGATGCGGTTCGACACCGGTGACATCGGCCAGAACTTCACCGAGATCTGCGCCTACGGCACCGCGGTGGTCGTCCGGCCGCTCGCTGACGGCGAAGCCGGAGCGACCACGCAGTCGATCCAGCAGGCCGTACAGTCGGGTCATCGTCCGGCCGCGCCGCAGCAGGCGCGTCCCGGGCAGGGCCAACCGGCTCCGCAGCCCTCGGGTCCGGCACCGCAACCCTCGGGCCCGGCACCGCAACCCTCGGGACCGCAGCCGGGGGTTCACGGCTACTCGCCGCAGGTGCCCCCTCCCCAGGTCGGCCCGCCGCAGGTCGGCCAACCCGGTCAGCAGCCTCCGAAGCCGGGCGACTGGCGCTGAACTGACGGGGCGCTCCGGACTCGGTCGCGGAGGAATGGCGGGTGGTACCGATAGGCTGACCGGTGGAGCGCCGGGAAGTCTGGTCGGCAGAACGTGTGCTGTCGACCCCGGAAGGGCCCCGTGACCGACTCCGATTCCAATTCCGATCCTGCCGCCGGACGCCGAATGATCTTCGGCGCCGGACCCGACCGCCGGACGATCGCCGAGATCCTGCGGGACGAAACGTTCGGCGGCGTACTGATGCTGGTGGCCGCCGCCGTCGCCCTGATCTGGGCCAATCTCGACCATGCTTCGTACGACCTGGTCCGCGACGTGCGGCTGGGGCCGCTGTCCCTGGAGCACTGGGCATCCGACGGGCTGCTGGCGATCTTCTTCTTCGTCGCCGGGCTCGAGCTCAAACGGGAGCTGACGGTCGGCTCGCTGTCGCGTCCGGCCGACGCGCTGGTGCCGATCGTCGCGGCGGTCTGCGGGATGGTGATGCCGGCGGTCGTCTTTCTGCTGATCAATCTGCCCGCCCGCGGCGGACGGCCCGAAGGCTGGGCGATTCCAATGGCCACCGACATCGCCTTCGCGTTGGCCATCCTCGGCGTGGTCGGCCGGGGACTGCCGGCCAGCCTGCGGGCGTTTCTGCTGACCCTGGCGATCGTCGACGACCTCGGCACCATCGCCGTGATCGCGACCGTCTTCACCGACACCATCCGGCTCGGCTGGCTGCTGGGCGCGGCCGGCTGTGTCCTGCTGTGGTGGTTGTTGCAGCGGCGGCGCATCGACCGCTGGTGGATCTTCCTGCCGCTCGGTGTGCTGGCCTGGGTCTGCACGTTGCAGAGCGGAGTGCACGCGACCATCGCCGGCGTGGCGATCGGTCTGGTGACCCGTTCGGGCCTTCGGGAGGATCACCCGCCGGTGGAGCGCTGGGAGCACGTCTGGCGGCCGGTCTCCAGCGCGGTCGCGGTGCCGCTGTTCGCCTTGCTGTCGGCCGGCGTCTCGCTCAGCCCGAGGGTGCTGGCCCAGCTGGTGCACGAGCCGCTGGCGATCGGCGTAGTGGCCGGCCTGGTGCTCGGCAAGACGATCGGCGTCTTCGGCGGCGCCTATCTGACGGCCCGGTTCACGCGGGCCGAGTTGGCGCCCGGGCTGCGCTGGCGGGAGGTGTTCTCGGTGGCGGTGCTGGCCGGGGTCGGGTTCACCGTCGCTCTGCTGGTTTCCGACCTGGCCTTCCCGGACGACCCGGGACTCGCCGAACACGCGAAGACCGCGGTGCTCATCGGCTCCGTACTGGCCGGGATCCTGGCGACGATCAGCTTGACCCGGCGGAGCCGATCACGACGCCGAGTCAGCAACGTTGATTGACACTGCCGGATGGGTAAGCAACCGATGATCATCCACTCCGATAGGCTCAACCGAGGTTCATCGGCGTCTAGCGTCGTTCGGCGACGCGGGAGGAGAACGCGGTCATGGCGAACTCGCGATCGGAGCAGACTCCTGGATCGACCCCCGAGGCTCCCGGCGTCGCCGACATCGTCAAGGACATCCAGGGCGACATCAGGACGCTGATCCAGGGTGAGGTCGAACTCGCCAAACAGGAGTTGATGCCGTCGGCGCAGAAGGCGGGTGCCGGTGCCGGCATGTTCTCCGGCGCGCTCTACCTGGTTCTGAACGCGTTGATCTTGCTCTTCATCGCCGGCGCGTTGTTCATCTGGCAGTGGCTGGACGTGCCGATCGCGGTGGCGTTCGTGATCATGGCCGGTGTGCTGGTGGTGATCGCCGGTGTGCTCGGCCTGATCGGCTACGTGCTGGTCCGCAAGATCAAGGGTCCCGAGCGCGCCATCGCCCAGGGGCAGCAGACCGCGAACGCGGTGAAGGCCGCGATCGCCCGCGGCAATGCTGCCGCCACCGCCAAGACCATCGAGGCCACGCCGGCGCACGCGGCCCTGCCCACCGACTCCCACTGACCGAGTTGTCAGAACGTGGTTGGGCTATAGGCCAACCACGTTCTGACAAGTCGGCAGGGATCTCCGTCGTACGAGGGATCCCTGCGGTCGAGCGGCTGGTTACGGTGGTCCGGTGAGTGCACCAGCCGGCTCGACATCGTACGACGGTCCGCCGCCGGGCCGTGATGTCCACATCTCCGACTCGCTGAGCGAGTTGATGCCCAGCATCGATCCGCCCTATCCGGGTTGGCATCGGCCGGCTCCGGGACCGGTGGGGCGGCGAGCCGACCTGGTTGCGGCGATCGCGCTCTGCGTGGCCGCGGTGATCACCATGCCGCTCTATCCGTGGGCCGGGCTGGCCTCGCCCACCCATGCTCCGCTCTGGCTGGAGTTGATCTGGTCCGCGGTGCTCACGGTGCCGCTCATCTGGCGCCGGCAACATCCCAACCTGGTGGCGCTGATCGTCGCTGCCGCCTTCCTGGCCGGCGGGATCGCGTTCGGGGTGTCGTTGTTCTTCCACAACATCGCCTTGTTCGTCGCGTTCTACACCGTCGGCGCCTGGGAGCCGAATCGGCAGCGAGCCCGCTGGACCCGGTTGCTGATCATGGCCGGGATGTTCGCCTGGTTGATCATCGCGATCTTCATCTACGCCACCCGGCCGATGACTGACGCACCGGCGCAGACCGGACCGTTCTCGCCGTTCGTCTCGATCGCGCTGATCCAGCTGCTCACCAACGCCACCTTCTTCGTCGGCGCCTACTACCTGGGCAATCGCAGCTACGCGCAGGCGATCGAGCAGGACACGTTGCTCCGCCGGACCCAGGAGTTGGCAGAAGAACGCGCCCGTTCGACCCGGCAGGCGATCATGCTCGAACGGCTCCGGATCGCCCGCGAGTTGCACGACGTGGTGGCCCATCACGTTTCGGTGATGGGTGTCCAGGCCGGGGCTGCGCGGCTCGCCCTGGACCGATCCCCCGACACCAGCCGGGTCGCACTTGATCAGATCGAGTCGAGCGCCCGGGACGCGATCGAGGAGTTGCGCGGCATCCTCGGCACGCTGCGGGACGAACCCGGCACACCGGATCAGAGCAAGATCAACTCCGCTCCGACGATCGGCGTCCAGCGTCTGGACGAACTGGTCCAGCAGTTGATCATGGACGGAATGCCGGTCCGGCTGGAGGTGATCGGCGAGCCTCGACCGCTACCATCGGTGACCGATCTGAACATCTACCGGATCACCCAGGAAGCCTTGACCAACGTACGCAAACATGCCGGGCCGCGAGCGACCGCCGACGTCCGATTGCGCTACTACCCGGACGAAGTGGAGATCGAGATCAGCAACAGTGGCAGCCAGCGGCCCACCCGCGGCAACGGCACCGGACTGGGACAGCAAGGCATCCGCGAGCGGGTGGCAGCATCGGGCGGCACCGTCGAACTCGGCCCGCTGCAACGGGGCGGCTACCTGGTCCGCGCCCGGATGCCGCTGCCCCGACCGACCGGCAGCCGGCCATGATCACCGCGGCCGCTCCGGTCCGGGTGCTGATCGTCGATGATCAAGAACTCGTCCGGTACGGATTCCGAGTGATCTTGGACCTGACCGAGGGCATCGACGTGGTCGGGGAGGCGGTCAACGGTGAGCAGGCGATTCTCCGGGCGCAGGAGCTGAAGCCCGATGTGATCTGCATGGACGTACAGATGCCGATCATGGACGGCCTGGCAGCGACCCGGCAGCTGGTCGACGATCCGCGGGTGGATGCGGCAGTGTTGATCTTGACCACGTTCGACCGAGACGACTATCTGTACGAGGCCCTGCAGGCCGGCGCCAGCGGATTCCTGCTGAAGAACAGCTCTCCGGAGAGTCTGATCGAGGCCGTACGAGTGGTGGCCGCCGGCGATGCGCTGCTGTCCCCCGCGGTCACCAAACGGGTGATCGCCCGCTTCGCGGGACGTCTTGATCATGAGTACCGGGCAGATCATGATCAAAAACCGGTCGCGGCTCGCCGACCGCGACCGGCCGGGACACCTGCGCCACCGCAACTCACCGAACGCGAGGCCGAGGTGCTGCGGTTGCTGGCCCAAGGCATGTCCAACGCCGAAATCGCCGGCTGTCTGGTCGTCGGCGAAGCAACCGTGAAGACTCATGTCTCCAACCTGCTGGCGAAACTCCAGCTCCGGGACCGGATCCAGGCCGTGATCTACGCCTACGAGAACCAGATCGTCATCCCCGCCGACTGAACCTGCCCCCATCCACCGACTTGTCAGCGTCAGGGAGCGCTATGGCGCCTCCTGACGCTGACAAGTCGGGGATATCGAGAGTGATCAGGAGATCTCGCTGCGGACGATCCGGATCGTGCCGAGCACCAGCGGGAGCACCAGCCAGATCCCACCGGACACCGCCAGGTGGGCCCAGTCCGACCCGGCCATGGTCGCGGTCAGCCCGGCCTGAGCACCGGAGAAGTCGATCCAAGGCACGACCTTCTCGGCCGGCTTCCACAAGGACGCCAGCGGCAGCAGCATCGGCAACACCAACGCGTACCCGACATAGGCGACGATCGAGGCGGGCGTGTTCAAGATCAACGCCGCCAGCGCCATCCCGCTGATCACCGCGATCACCTGCTGAGCAAGGAATCCGAGGAACGGTCCCATCGGTAACGCCCAGTCGACCGGCCGGTCCGCTATCGCGCCGGCAACGGGTGTGGCGGCGGCAGCAATCGCGAGTACGACCGCCGTCGCGGCCACCGCCATGATCACCCCCGCGCCCAGCTTGGCCGCGATCACCTGGATCCGGCGCGGCTCCAGAGTGAAGGTGATCAAGGTGGTTCGCTGGCTCCATTCGCTGGTGATCAACAAGATGCCCAGGATCGGCAACAACATCGCGGTCGCGACACCGGTCGTGAAGGCAAGATCGCCGAAGGACAGACCGATCTCGTCGACAGTCCGGCCGAGCGCGATCTGGATGGCCAACACCACCAACACCAGGGCGGCGATGATGATCATCAACGTACGCCCGGACCGGGTGTCGACCGACTTGCGGAGCTCCACCAGCACCTGCCGGTCGAAGCGGTTGGCAACGGACGGGATGCTGCGGCCCTGCGGCCGCGCCGGGACGGTGGCGGCGGTGGTCATCGGACGGCTCCTGTCAGGTTGTTGTCGTGCTGCCGGCTGGACGGATCAAGATCGGGTACGGCCGCAGATCCGCCCACCGACTCGCGCGCGGTCCCGCTGGTCAGCCGGAAGAACTCCTCCTCCAGGCTGCTGCCGGCGGCCCGGCTGAGGTGTTTCAGAGCGATCCGCTGTGCTGCGGCGACCGCGCCCACGGCAGCCGGCTCGGCGTTCACGGTCAGTCCGATGCCGTCCGGTCGGGCCTGATGTCCGGCCGCGGCGAGCGCGCCGGCCAAAGCTCGGTTGTCGTCGGAGTCGACCTGGGTGCTGGTGCTGGTCAGGTCGTTCAGCAGATCCTGTTTGGTGCCGGTGGCCAGCACCCGCCCGTCGCCGATCAGGACGAGATCGTCGGCCACCAGCTCCACCTCGTGGATCAGATGGCTGGACAGCAGCACGGTGCCGCCGGCCTGCGCGTGGTCGGCCAGCAGTTGCCGGATCCAGCGGATCCCCGACGGGTCCAGCCCGTTGGCCGGTTCGTCGAAGATCAACACCTCCGGATTCGCCAGCAGCGCGTGGGCGATGCCGAGCCGCTGCCGCATGCCGAGCGAGTACGCCCTGACCCGGCGCTTCGCTTCCGCGGTCGACAGGCCGACCAGGTCCAGCACCTCCTTCACCCGCCGGGTCGGCAACCCGAGGCTGCGCGCCCCCAGCGTCAGCACTTCGGCGCCGGTCCGGCCGCCGTGCTGGGCGCCCGCATCGAGCATCACGCCGACCACGTGTCCGGGCGACGGAAGCTGCACGTACGGCACACCGTCGAAGGTGACCGCACCCGCTGACGGTCGGGACAGACCGACCATGATCCGCATCATGGTGGACTTGCCGGCACCGTTGGGGCCGAGCAGGCCGGTGACCCGGCCGCGTTCGCAACCGAACGAGACGTCGCGCAGCGCGTGCGCGGCGCCGTACTGCTTGGAAACTTGATTCGCAACGATCATGGCCTCAGCCTCGTTGCCGTCGCGTCCGTACGGTATCGGGCGACGGCATCGACCTCGGTCATCCTTTGGTCGCATGACGATCGTCCGATCGCCGGCTCGAACCTCGCCGATCGGCAGGTTAGGTTCGCTCAGGTGAACGTCGGAAAGTATCAACCGCCGCCCGTCAGCCGCCGCGGCTATCTGTGGCGGATCCTGGTTGCGGCGGCGATCAGCCTGACGGTTTTCATCGCCGACTCGTCCGACGCGTCGACGGTGATGCTGATCGTCGATCTGGTCGCAGCCGCGATCTGCTGGCCGCTGGTGTTCTGGCGTCGTCGCCGGCCCGCCGCGGTGGCGTTGATCATCGGCCTGCTGGCTGCCGTCTCACCGCTGTCCACCGGACCCGCCCTCTGGGCCGGCTTCTCGCTGGCCACCACCCGTCGCTGGTCGCAGTACGTACTCGTCGCCGGCGCCTGTCTGGCGGCCAGCTTCGCGTACGCACCGATCCACGATCCGCACGTGTTCGACGACATCCGATTCCGCGACGCCAACGGGAAATTGCTGTCCTACTGGCCGATCACCCTGCTCGTCGTGGTGCTGTTGATCTTGGTCGTGGTCGGTTTGATGGTGTTGATCGCCGCCTGGGGTGGGCAGGTCGGTGCCCGCCGGGAATTGCTGTGGACGCTGCGCGATCGGGCCGAACGCGCCGAGGCCGAACGCGATCTTCGGGTGGCCCAGGCTCGCAGCCTGGAACGGGAGCGGATCGCCCGCGAGATGCACGACGGGCTGGCGCACCGCATCTCGCAGATCTCCATGCACGCGGGCGCTCTCGCCTTTCGCGACGGCTTGTCGGCGACCGAACTGCATCAGTCGATGGAGATCATCCAGCAGGCTTCCCATCAGGCCATGATCGAATTGCGCGACGTGCTCGGTGTGCTCCGGGACACCGACGGCGGCGACGGCACCCGGCCGTTGCCGACCTCGGCGGACGTCGCTGAGTTGATCACCTTCAACCGAGCCGCCGGGATGGAGGTGATCGATCAGATCGACCCGATGATCTCCGAGCGGCTGCCCGACCAACTCGGCCGGGCCGTCTACCGGATCGTCCAGGAGGGGTTGACGAACGCGTCCCGGCACGCACCCGGTGCGCCAGTGAGTGTGACCATCGAGGGCGCGGTCGGCGAGCAGGTGACGGTGACGATCAGCAACCCGTTGCGGATCGTCGGCTCGTCACTGCCCGACTCCGGCTTCGGCCTGATCGGGTTGCAGGAGCGCGTGGCGCTGCTCGGCGGCACGCTGCAGTCCGGCAGCCGCTTCGACCGCTACCAACTGCAGGTCCGGCTACCGTGGTCGGCGTGACTGAGCCGCCAGCTGGCCGATCGACCGGGACCGAGTCGGATCCGAGCCGACCGACACGGATCCTGATCGTCGACGACGATCCGATCGTACGGTCGGCGCTGGGGCTGATGCTCGGCGGTCAGCCCGATTTCAGCGTCGTCGGTGAGGCGATCAACGGCCGAGATTGCCTTGCACAGTTGGGAACCCTGCAACCCGACCTGATCCTGATGGATCTGCGGATGCCGGTGCTGGACGGCATCCGGACCACCCGCGAGATCACCGCCGGCCACCCGACGATCACGGTGATCGCGCTGACCACCTTCGACACCGACGACATGGTGCTGGCCGCGCTCTCCGCCGGCGCGGACGGATTCCTGCTCAAGGACACGCCGCCGGCGAAGTTGGTGTCCGCGATCCGCGCGGTCCGCGACGGCGAGCCGATCCTGTCGCCGAGTGCGGTTCGTACGCTGCTGCACCACGTCCAGGCCGATGACCGAACCGAGCGCCGGGAGCGGGCCAGGGCACGACTCGCCGAGTTGTCCGAACGGGAGTTGGAGGTGGCGATGGCGATTGCCGACGGCGCCAACAACGCCGAGATCGCCGGCCGGCTGCAACTGTCGGTGCCGACGGTGAAAACGTACGTGTCCCGGCTGCTGGACCGACTCGAACTCAACAACCGGGTCCAGATCGCGATCTGCGTCCAGCAAGCCGAACTGACCCCATAACCCCCGACTTGTCAGCGGGAGAAGGCGCTATCGCGCTTCCTGACGCTGGCAAGTCGGAGGATCTCCGTCGTGAGGTGGAGGGACGAAGACCCACCGTGCGGGGGATGCGCCGACGATGTTGATCTTCGTACGGTGTGAGCATGCTGGAAGTGAAGAAGATCAACAGATCGTTCGACGGGCGCCGGGTGCTCACCGACGTGAGCTTCACCGTCGAGAGCGGACGGCTGACCGGGTTCGTCGGACGCAACGGTGCCGGCAAGACCACCACGATGCGGATCATGCTCGGCGTACTGACCGCCGACAGCGGCGAGGTGCGGCTGAACGGCGCCGAGATCACCGAGTCCGACCGGCGCCGCTTCGGCTACATGCCGGAGGAACGCGGGCTGTATCCGAAGATGCCGATCGGTGAGCAGCTGATCTATCTGGCCCGGCTACACGGACTGACACCGGCGGCGGCCCGCAGCAACACCACCGACCTGCTGGACAAGCTCGGGTTGGCCGACCGGATCGGTGATCGGGTCGAGGCACTCTCCTTGGGCAACCAGCAACGAGCCCAGGTCGCGGCCGCGCTGGTGCACGACCCGGAGGCGTTGATCTTGGACGAGCCGTTCTCCGGTCTCGATCCGCTGGCCGTCGAGGTGGTGCTCGGCGTGCTGGCCGAACGTGCTGCTGCCGGCGTGCCGGTGCTGTTCTCCTCGCACCAGTTGGACATCGTGGAACGGCTCTGCGACGACCTGGTGATCATTGCCGATGGCAGCATCCGCGCCGCCGGGGACCGGGAGGAGTTGCGGGAGCAGTACGCCGGCAGCAGCTATCGGGCCACGTTCGGCGCCGACGCCGGCTGGCTCCGTGATCAACCCGGCATCGTGGTCCGCGAGTTCGACGGACCGAACGCGCTCTTCGACGCCGAGTCGCCCGAGGCAGCGCAGGCCGTGCTGCGCAACGCGATCGAACGCGGTCCCGTCTTCAACTTCACCCCGCACCGGCCCCGGCTGGCCGAGATCTTCAAGGAGGTCATCCAGTGACCAGCACCCTTCAGTCCACGACGTCCCCGGCCGGTGGCAACGGCCCGTCGACGCCGAATCTCGGCCAGTCCGTCTGGCTGGTCGCCGAACGCGAGATCATCGCCCGGGTCCGGAGCAAGGCATTCCTGATCTCCACCGGGCTGATGCTGGTCGCGGTGCTGGCGGCAGTGATCATCGGCGGTGCACTCAGCCAACGCCAGTCCACCACCACCGTCGCCGTCGCCGCGGTCGGACCGGCCGCCGCCGAACTCGCCCACGTACCCAACGTCACGGTGAAGTCCGTACCCGATCGCGATGCCGCGGAGAAGTTGATCAACGACGGCACCGTCGACGCCGCGGTGATCAGCGACTCCGGCAACCCGACCGGTTTCAAGATCATCGCCGACGACTCGGCCCCGGACAACCTGGTGGCCGCGCTCAGCATCAGCCCATCGGTGGAGTTGCTCAACCCGAACGCGACACCACCCGGGGTGCGCTACCTGGCAGCGCTCGGATTCGGGCTGCTGTTCTTCATCTCGGCGACCACCTTCGGCGGCACCATCGCACAGAGTGTGGTGGAGGAGAAGCAGACCCGGATCGTCGAGATCCTGTTGTCCACCATCCCGGCTCGGGTGTTGCTGACCGGCAAGATCGTCGGCAACAGTTTGCTCGCCTTCGGCCAGGTGGTGCTGATCGGTGCCTGTGCGGTGATCGGCATGACGGTCACCGGCAACAACGAGCTGTTGTCGGCACTGGGCGCGCCGCTGGCCTGGTTCGTCGTCTTCTTCGTGATCGGATTCGTGTTGCTGGCTGCGTTGTTCGCCGCCGCCGCGTCGTTGGTGTCGCGACAGGAGGACGTGCAGTCCACGGTGGCGCCGGTCACCATGCTGGTGATGATCCCGTACTTCCTGGTGATCTTCTTCAACAACAACGATCTCGTGGTGACGATCATGTCGTACGTTCCGTTCTCGGCCGCCGTCGGTATGCCGCTGCGGATCTTCCTCTCCGAAGCCGCCTGGTGGGAACCGCTGCTGTCGCTGTTGATCTTGGTCGCCAGCACCGTCGTGGTGATCTTGGTCGCCGCCCGGATCTACCGCAACGCCCTGCTTCGTACGGGATCCCGAGTCTCCCTGCGCGAAGCCCTGCACACCAGCAGGAGCTAGCGCCAGTACCCAGCTCGCCGTCGGCCGCTCGGATGATCACGACCCCAGGCACACAATCCGCACGGCGTACGCATGCTGCATCGATCCGCCAGGTAGCTGTGATGCGGTAACGAGCTGGCACGGTGCGGATGGCCGGGCCATCCAGGTCATCCGCGCCGAATCCGTCCGCGGACCCGCTCAACGCGTGGCTCTCTACCCCAGCGGGACTGTCGCCACAGCAGCCTCCTGCCACGCTTCGCAACCTGGGTCACCAAAGTCGCGGTCCGCGCCGGTGACGGCGCCGGTTCGCGCCCCGGTCACCAAAGCGCGCCGTCCATCAGATCCGAAAGGACCGGATCCAAGGAGGTCTTGCACCCATAGCGGGCCCGGATCGACCCGAACCTCCTGCAATTCGCACACCCTGCCGAGCCAAGGAGCCGCTCCAGCGCTCATCCCAACGGGCTCGGATCCGAGGAGGTCCCGCACCCACAGCAGGCCCGGATCGACCAGAACCTCCTGCAATTCGCACACCCTGCCGAACCAAGGAGCCGCTCCAGCGCTCATCCCAACGGGCTCGGATCCGAGGAGGTCCCGCACCCACAGCAGGCCCGGATCGACCAGAACCTCCTGCAATTCGCAGAGTCGACCAACCCACAAGGAATCCCCAAGCCGCAATGGATGCAATGGGTCGATTGCTCGAGATCACTAGATTTCGCCGAGGGTCCTACTGTTTGGCCGAGCCAGCAGCACACGATCGGGCGAAGTCTGCTGCGTTAGCTCGGAATAATCCGAACAACCTCGGACAAATACCCGCGCGCCCTTCGACAGGCGGGATCAGCCCTGGTTCCTCGCACTGTCGCAAGCTCGGCGGTTGGGCCGCGCGCAGCACCACCCAAAGTCGTGTTGTCACGAGTTCGGGCTGCCGGTCGATTGCCGACAGGCAGGGGATCGGGCGGTACAGGCCGGAGTTGTACCAGTGTGGAGATGCGTGGCCCGAATCGAGATCAGGGGCCGGGCGAGCAGCTGGGGTCAGCGGGTGTTGAGGGGCCAGCCGTCCGGATCCAGTTGATCACCGATGCCGAGCTGTTCGATCAGCCGGAATGCTTCGTTGGTGACGTTGGCCTGGGCGGCCGGGTTCAGCTTGCGGCCCTTACTGGTCCGGTAGATCTCCCGCCCGCCGAACTTGAGCAGCACATCGAGCCGGCCGCGGGCGAAGTCATGATCATCGACCTTCGCGTACTCCTGCCGGACATCGTCGACGTAGCGGCGATACTCGTCCGGTTCCGCCGCGAGGATGGACAGGTCGGCATCGCACAGCAACTCGCCGTCGGGATCCGAGCCGGTGGGTCGATGGGTCTCGGTCAGCCGTACCAGCCGGGCGACCTCGCCGATCTCCTCCTGCTCGAATCCGCACCGTCCGAGCGTCCGGATCGCCAACCGGGCCGAGGCTTCCTCGTTGCTGATCTGCCCGACCGGAATCGCGTACACCGCGTCGTGGAACCAGGCCGCCAGCCGGACCAGGAAAAGATCATGCTTGCCGGTGGCCAGCCCTTCCACCTGGTCCAGCACCCGAGCCAGGTGCCGCCGGTCGTGATAGTGCCGGTGCGGCTCGGCGTAGCGCTGCAGCAGCTCTCCGCCGACATCGGCATGCTCCGGCAGCAGGTTCGCGAACCGGGCCGCCAGCTGGTCGGTCAGGTCATCGGTCATCGGGCTGCTCCTCTGCCAGTTCAAGATCATCTTCTCTGTCGTCCACCACGTCCGGTCCGGGATCCGTGTTCTCCGGCCGGCCGAGATAGCGCTGCGGTACGGCCATGGTGCGGTGGCGATCCCATGGCCGTTGCCATCCTCCGCGCGACAGTACGCCGTTGACCATGTGGGCGGTCAGACCCCAGATCAGCAGATCGCCGATCAGGAAGCCCGGTCCGATCCGGCCGCTGGGGTGAGTCATCGCGAAACGGTTGGCGGGCTCGGTCAGCTCCGCGATCGGAATCCGGTGTACGGAGGCGACCTCGCCGGGGTCGGCTGCGGTGACCGGACTCGGCCGCCGCCACCAGCCTAGTTCCGGAGTCACCCGGTAGCCGCTGATCGGCACCTCGATGGTGGCGAGCTCGCCGAACACGTCGACACCGTCGGGATCCAGGCCGGTCTCCTCGTGTGCCTCGCGCAGCGCGGTCGCGGCCAGATCATGATCATCGGGTTCGAAGCCCCCGCCGGGAAACGCCATCTGTCCAGGATGCGAACGCAGCAACGACGACCGCTCGATGAACAGCAGATCCGGGCCGTCAGCTCCTTCCCCGAACAAGATCAACACCGCGGCGGGACGACGTTCCTGCTGAGTGAATCGGTACGGCGTACCGGGATCACTCAAGGTGTCGCGCAGGGTGTTCAACCACGCCGGTAACTCGTCGTCGGTCCTCACAATGGGACCCCGAGATGATCATCGATGTCTCGCCGCAGTTGTTGATCGGAGGTGTAGGGACCGTTGTGCCGGTAGGTGATCTTGCCGTCCGCGTCGACGAAGAACGTCTGCGGCGGGCCAAGGATCTTCAGCGGCGCCTTGAGTTGTTGATCTTGATCCTGCAGTTGCGGATAGCTCCAGTCGGCCATTCCGGCATACTGGATCGCGGCGGCCGGATCGGGATCGTTGTAGTCGATGCCGAGGAAGTTGATCTTGTCGCCCGCCTTCGCCGAGAGCGATGCCAGATGCGGCGCCTCCTGCCGGCACGGCCGGCACCACTGGGCCCAGATGTTGATCACCATCGGCGTACCCCGCAACCCGGCCAGCCGGACCTCGCGGCCGCCGCCGAGACAGTCCAACGTGACGTCGGGCAACCCGTCGGCCCGGGCCGCCACGTTGGGATCGCTGGTCGGACAATCCGCGATCCCGGCCTCCTTCTTCAACTGGGCCAGTTCGCTGCTCGACGCACTCGACGCCGCGGACGACGGCGACCCGATCGATGATGGCCCGGCCTGTCCGGCGCCGTCCGAACTGCCACACCCGGCCACCACGACAAGTGCGCCGACAACCCCCGCAACGACAAGACCCCGGACACCCGAACCACTCATCCGCGCGGTTCCCGGACCAGCTTGGCTGCCTTGGCCGGGTCGGTCGGCCCCTCGCCGTAGGACGGGCACCAGCGGGCAAGCGGGCAGGCGCCGCAAGCGGGGTTGCGGGCATGGCAGCGGCGGCGGCCGTGCCAGATGATGTTCTGGCTGAGCTGGGTCCAGTCCTTGCGCGGGAACAGCTCGCCGATCTCGGCTTCGACCTTGTCGGGCTCGGTCTCGATGGTCCAGCCGAAGCGGCGCACCAGCCGGCCGACGTGGGTGTCGACGGTGATCCCGGGGACGTCGAACGCATTGCCCAGGACCACGTTGGCCGTCTTCCGGCCGACGCCGGGCAGGGTGACCAGCTCCTTGAGTTTGGCCGGCACCTCACCGTCGTACCGCTCGACCAGCGCGGCACCGAGCTTGAGCACCGTGTCGGTCTTGGCCCGGAAGAAGCCGGTCGGCTTCAGCAGCTCCTCCAGATCGGCCCGCTCGGCCCCGGCCAGCGCGGCCGCGTCCGGATAGCGGGCGAACAACGCGGGCGTGACCAGATTGACCCGCTTGTCGGTGGTCTGCGCGCTCAGGATGGTGGCGACGAGCAGCTGCAAGGGGTTGGCGAAGTCGAGCTCGCAGTGCGCATCCGGATACAACTCGTGCAGGACCCGGTTCATCGTGCGCGCTCGGCGGACCAGCGCGGTCCGGCTCTTGTCCACAACGCGGCTCCTCGGCACGGCAGCGGCCTTGTCCGCGACCTGGTGGACCGGCGTCGTGCCGATCACGGGATCGGCGCCGGACGCGGCCGGGGCGGACGAGGTCGAGCCTGTAGTCATGCCGGTCAGCCTACTGAGCGGCGCGGACAGCGGTTCCGGGACCGCTGAGGCCGCGATGTGCCGTCGACGGCGAAACTTCGATAGCCTCCCTGCGTTGTTCCGGCCCGCCGACGGACCTGGTGCAGAGCCGGGCCGCTGACTGTAGCCTGTCGTGGAAAATGCAGATGACCAGGAGGGCACGTGGACCCCGAAGTCTTGAAGCAGGCACCGCTGTTCAAGGGGCTCGAGGACGAGGCGGTGGCTGCGCTGTCCGCGACCATGGGCACCCTCAAGCTCGCCAAGGGCGAGATCCTGTTTCACGAGGGTGACACTGAGGACCGTCTGTACGTCGTCGTCAGCGGCAAGATCAAGTTGGGTCGCAGCGGTTCGGCCGGCCGGGAGAATCTGATGGGCGTGCTCGGCCCGGGTCAGATGTTCGGCGAGCTCTCCGTCTTCGACCCCGGCCCGCGATCCACCACCGCCACTGCGGTCACCAGCTGTGAACTGCGGGTGCTGGAGCACGACGTCCTGAATCAGTGGCTGGTCGGCCGCCCCGAGGTCGCCCAGGGTCTGCTCAGTCAGTTGGCCGGCCGATTGCGCCGGGCCAACGACACCACGGCGGACCTGGTCTTCTCCGACGTACCGGGCCGGGTTGCCAAGGCCCTGCTCGATCTGGCCGGCCGGTTCGGTGATCATCGCGAGGACGGCATCCACGTCCACCACGATCTGACCCAGGAGGAGCTGGCCCAGCTGGTCGGCGCCTCCCGCGAAACCGTGAACAAGGCGCTGGCCGATTTCGCCGCCCGTGGCTGGATCCGGCTGGAACCCCGTTCGGTCACCCTGATCGACGTCGAGCGGGTGGAGCGCCGCGCCCGCTGAGCTGCTGACCGCCCCGGCCTGATCCGCGCCAACTCCGCACCAGAATCACGCTCCCGCGCACCTGCGGCGCTCCCGCGCAAGTTCCAGCCTGCGCGAGAGAACCGAAGGTGCGCGGGAGCGATGTTTCGGCGCCCGGTGAGGATCGGATCAGGCGGTGCCGAGAGTGACCTGGGTGGACTTGGACTGGCCGTCGCGCTGGTAGTCGACCGTCACCGTGGTGCCCGGGGCGTAGTAGTGGGTGGCCGCGATCAAGCCGTCGGCGGTGGTCACCTTGAAGTCGTTCACCGCAGTCACCGTGTCGCCGGCCTTCAACCCGGCCTTGGCAGCGGGGCCGCCGGAATTGACGCTGTGCAGTTGAACTCCGGCAGTGGTCGAGCCGAGGGTGCCGCCCTCGCCGGCATCGATGGTGACGCCGAGGATGGCGTCGGCCGAGTGGCCGCTGTCGATCAACTGGGACGCGACCCGAACGGCGACGTCGGCCGGGATGGCGAAGCCGATGCCGATGTTGCCGGACTGGCTACCCGACTGGCTGTCCGCGGTGGAGGCGATCGAGGAGTTGATCCCCACCACCGAACCGTTCAGATTGACCAGCGGCCCGCCCGAGTTGCCCGGGTTGATCGCGGCGTCGGTCTGCACGGCCATGTAGACGGCGTCGTTGTTGTTGCCGGAACGGACCGGCCGCGCGGTGTTGGAGACGATGCCGCTGGTCACGGTCTGGGACAGTCCCAGTGGAGCGCCGACGGCGACCACCGACTGCCCCACCGTCAGCGAACTCGACTTGGCGAAGTCGGCCGGCGTCAGGTTCTTGACACCATGGACCTTGATCACCGCAAGATCATCGGTCTCGTCGGTGCCGACCACGGAGGCGCTGGCGGTCTTGCCGTTCATGAAGGTCACGGTGATCTTGGTCGGCGACTGCTGCTGGCTGCCGGGGAAGCCGTCCTGCGACTGCGAGCTGTCGGCGACCACGTGTGCGTTGGTCAGGATGTGCCCGCTGTTGTCCAGTACGACGCCGCTGCCGATGTCGCCGCTGCTGCCGCTCTGCACGGTGATCGTCACCACCGACGGCTCGATCACCTTGGCCGCGCCCTCGACGGTGCCGTCGGTCTTGGCCTGCTGTTGAGCGGTCTGGGTGTTGATCGTGATCGGTGAATTGACGCTGCTGCCGGCCTGACCATGATCAAGATAGGCGTACGAGCCGATACCCGCTCCGGCGCCGACCAGCGCCGCAACCGCCAACGACACGATCAGCAGGGCTCCGCGTCGCCGCGGCTTGGCTGCCGGCGTCGCGACCGGGAGGTAGCTAGTCGGAGGGAGTGAACCGCCCGCTGCGCCGCTGCCCTGAGCCGACGATGATCCACCGGCGGGCATGCCGCTGTCCTGTTGGCCGGCGTAGGAGGGCTGACCCGAGTAAGTCGACTGTTCGGTGAAGGAACTGCGGTACGGGTCAGTGGGCTGGTAGGACCCGGTGCCGTACGTCCCGGGACCGTACGGACCCGGATCAGAGGGTCCGTTCTGGTAGCCGGGGTGATGCGGCTGCTGTTGACCGAATCCGGTCTGCGGGTAGGGCTGCTGAGCCGAGGACTGTCCGCCGTACGACCGCGGGACCCTGTCCTCGGACGACAGGTCTTCCGATGATGAATCCGCACCGTGCGGTGCGCTCGACGGCCACTGCGGGTCGTTCCCGGTTCCGGGCACGTTCTCGTTCATGCACCCAGGTTGCGCGCGGTTCTTATGCCGTTGCTGTGAAGGTGCTGTCGACTGTCCTTGTGCTGCTCAGCGCCCGGCTACGGCTCAGGACCTTTGCAGATAGGCAAGCTGTGCGCGGACGGACTGCTCCGCGGCCGGCCACAGTCCCGGATCGGTGTCGGCGTAGACGATCCGGACCACGTCCATCGGCGCCCGGGCGCCGGAGTCCAGCGCCGCCCGCACCTGATCCAGCCGCTGTTGCCGATGGGTCCGGTAGTAGCGCAACACCCCGGCCGGGTCACCAACCCGATCACCGTGGCCGGGCAGCAACTCGGCCACGCCATGATCATCAACGATGTTGATCATGGTCTGCAGGGACTCGAAGTAGTCGGCAAGATCACCGTCGGGATGGGTGATCACCGTGGTCCCGCGGCCGAGCACCATGTCGCCGGTGATCAACATCGCCGGCTGGTGTCGCCCGGTGATCAAGAACGAGGTCGAATCGCTGGTGTGTCCGGGCGTCTCCACTGCCGTCAATGCAAGCTCACCAAGATCGAGATGGTATCCGTCCTCGAGCTCGCAGTCCTGATCACTGGCGAACGCCGGATCGGCGGCCATCACCTGGCAGCCCGCCAGCTCGGCCATCCGAGCGGCGCCGTCGGAATGATCATGATGTCGATGGGTAAGCCAGACTGCGCTGGCCTGACCGCCGGCGATCTCCAGTACCCGTTCCAGATGATCTTGGTCGAGCGGGCCCGGATCGATGATCACCGGAGCGATGTGGGCCGGATCGCCGATCACCCAAGTGTTCGTCCCGTCCAGGGTCATCGGCCCAGGGTTGGGCGCCAACAATCTCTGCACCCCAGGCGCCACCGCCTCGTACCCGTTCATCGCTCATCGCCGTCTCTTGACTTGTCAGTCGGTGGTGTTGCTATAACGACACCAGAGACTGACAAGTCGGAGTAGTCGAAGATCCAACCCGCCGGTCCGCGAACCACCCGCGGCAGTACGGTCTCGACCCGCCGGTCCGGACAGCCGGCCAGCGCGTCGGCGACCGTCGCGAACGAATCCAGCTCGATCAAGATCGAGCGGGTCGGCGGCATCAGCGCCAACTCGCCGGCGTCAGCAGCCGCCAGCAGCGCTGCCGGCGTACGCCATTCCGCCTTCCAGGTCTCGCCGGAGATGTCGGCGGCCGTCTGTCCGACCGGCAGTTCGGCCAGATAAAAGAAGGTGTCGTAGCGGCGCGGTTCCAGCTCGGGAGTGATCCAGTGTGCCCACGGCTGCAGCTGCTCGGGTTCGAGCCGGACTCCGGTCTCCTCCTCGGTCTCTCGGACCGCGCAGCGCAGCAACGGACCGGAGGTCGGTGTGTAGCCGGCGGACAGTACGCCGTCGACCGGGTCCAGCCGACCACCAGGGAAGACCACCATGCCGGCCGCGAACGGCATCCGGCTGTGCCGATGCAGGGCGTACGTCTCGACGCCGCCTTCATGATCACGCAACAGCACGACGCTGGCCGCCGGATGCGGAACGACAACCGAATCGGCCCGACTGTCGATCTTGGCGATCACCGACTCGGGCACCCGCCGATCCAACGCCGACAGCACATCCCGCGACGAGGTGATCATGGTCAATAAACAACCTTGCCGATGATCTCCACCTCGACCGGCGCGTCCAGCGGCAGCGCGGCAACGCCGACCGCACTGCGGGCATGCACGCCGTCTTCGGAGAAGATCGCGGCCAGCAGATCGCTGGCGCCGTTGGCGACCGTCGGTTGCGCGGTGAAGTCCGGGGCGCTGGCCACGAAGACCACGACCTTGGCGATCTTGCTGATCTTGTCCACCCCGCCGACCGCAGCCGCGGCCGCCGCAACCGCATTCAGGGCAGCGATTCGGGCTGCTTCGCTCGCTTCGTCGACCGAGACCTCTGCGCCGACCTTGCCGACGGCGGTGAGCTCGCCGCCGACCATCGGCAACTGTCCCGAGCTGTAGATCAACCCGTCGAGCACCACGGCCGGCCGGTAGGAACCGATCGGCGACGCCACGTCCGGCAGCGTCAGCCCGAGCTCGGCTAGCCGCTGGTTCACATCCCCGGCCATGGTCAGCCCTGGCTGCCCGAACCGGGCTCCTCGATCGGCCGCTTCAGGTAGGCGACCAGATTCTCCGCGTTCATCCCCGGAACGATCTGCACCAGCTCCCAGCCGTCGGCACCCCAGTTGTCCAGGATCTGCTTGGTCGCATGCACCAGCACCGGCACCGTCACGTACTCCCATTTCGTCATGCGCTCACCCTACTGAGGCCCGCGTTGCCGGTCCTGAGTAGGAGCGATGAGCGGGCCGTGAGGATTCGAGCAGGGCGACAAGTCGGGGTGGGATCCGGCGCGCACTAACATCGGGGCCATGACTGAAGGCGCCTCCACCGCTGATCCCGGGCACCCCGGGTCGATCGGGATCCTGGGCGGGACCGGTCCGCAGGGGCGCGGGTTGGCGCGTCGTTTCGCTGCGGCGGGCTATCGGGTGGTGATCGGTTCTCGCAGTGCCGAACGCGCGGCCGAGACGGCACAGCAGTACGCCGAGATAGGCGACGTCAGCGGCGCGGTGAACGCCGATGCCGCGGCGGCCGACCTGGTGATCGTGGCGGTCCCGTACGACGGCCACGCCGAGTTGCTGACCGAACTGGCGCCCAAGCTGGCCAGCAAGATCGTGGTCGACTGCGTGAACCGGATCGGCTTCGACAAGCACGGCCCGTACCCGGTCCCGGTGCCGGCCGGATCCAGCGCCCAGGAGGCCGCCGAGCTGCTGCCGGACTCGACGGTGATCGCAGCCTTCCACCACGTCAGTTCCGCCCTGCTGGACGACTCGGACGTGGACAAGATCGAATTGGACGTGCTGGTGCTCGGCGAGGACCGGCAGGCGATCGGTGTTGTCTGCGATCTCGCCGCGGCGATTCCCGGCGCCCGCGGCATCTACGGCGGCCGGCTGCGCAACGCGGCGCAGGTGGAGGCGTTCACCGCCAACCTGATCGCGATCAACCGGCGGTACAAGGCGCACGCCGGCCTGCGCATCACCGACGTCTGAGGTAGTTGATCATGACGACTGTGCACCGGCCGAGTTGGCTGACCCCGCCACCGTCCGACGGCCCGCGGCACACCCTGCATATCGTCAGCGGCAAGGGCGGCACCGGCAAGACCACCATCGCCGGTTCACTGGCCTGTGCGCTGGCCACCGACGGACGCCGGGTGTTGCTCTGCGAGGTCGAGGGCCGGGACGCGATCTCCCAACTCTTCAACACCGACTCGCTGCGCAATCGCGGCGAACGCCGGCTGATCAAGACGCCGGACGGCGGCACCGTCTACGGGCTGGCGATGGACCCCGAGAACGCGCTGATGGAGTATCTGGAGACCTTCTATCACCTCGGGCTGGCCGGCAAGGCACTGGATCGCTTCGGGGTGGTCGATTTCGCCACCTCGATCGCGCCCGGGCTGCAGGACGTACTCCTCACCGGCAAGGTGTACGAGGTCGCGCGCCGGTTGATCAAGGGCCTGCCGAACGCGTACGACGCCGTCGTGCTGGACGCCCCGCCGACCGGCCGGATCGCCAAATTCCTCAACGTGCACGACGCAGTCGCCGATCTGGCCAAGGTCGGCCCGATCCGCGGCCAGGCCGACTCGATCAACGCCGTACTGCATTCCGAGCACACCGTCGTCCACCTGGTCACCCTGCTGGAGGACATGCCGATCACCGAGACCGTCGAGGCCATCGACGACCTGACGCCGACCAAGATCGAATTGGGCGCGGTGATCGCCAACATGATCACACCGACGTCACTGGACCAAGATCAACTCGCGCTGGCGGCCGAACATCGGCTGCCGATCGCGGTGCCCGGACTGTCCGACGTCGCCAACAAGGCCTTGGCCGACGAATTCGCTGTCGACGCACAGCGGATGCTGGCCGAGCACCAACGACGGCTTCGCCTGCAGCAGCTCGACCGGCCACTGGTACAAGTTGATCTTGACCCGTTCGGCATCGAGGTGGAGTCGCTGTTCGGCATCGCCGCCACGCTGCAGGATCAGTTGGCCGACGAGGTGCGAGCATGATCAATCGGGCCCTCGACCTGCAGGCGACCCTGGACGATCGGCAGACCAAGATCATCATCTGCTGCGGCTCCGGCGGCGTCGGCAAGACCACCACCTCAGCCGCGCTGGCCGTGCGAGCCGCCGAGGCCGGCCGGAAGACGGTCGTGCTGACCATCGACCCGGCCCGCCGGCTGGCCCAGTCGCTCGGCGTCGGCAACCTGGACAACACGCCCCGCCCCGTACAAGGCATCGACACCACCGCCGGCGGATCGCTGGACGCGATGATGCTGGACATGAAGCGGACCTTCGACGACGTGGTCACCGCGCACGCCACACCGGACAAGGCCGAACAGATCTTCGCCAACCCCTTCTACCAGGCGTTGTCGACATCGTTCTCCGGGACCCAGGAATACATGGCCATGGAGAAGCTCGGCCAACTGTCCGCCCAGGCGGAGACCGACGGCAGTTGGGATCTGATCATCGTGGACACGCCACCATCGCGTTCCGCGCTGGATTTCCTGGACGCCCCGGAGCATTTGGCGGCCCTGCTGGACGGCAAGTTCCTGCGGATGCTGCTCACTCCGGCCAAGGGCCCGTTCCGGCTGATGAGCGTCGGCTTCAACCTCGTCTACTCGGCGATGGAGAAGGTGCTCGGCGCCCAGATCATCACCGACGTGAAGACCTTCGCGGCCGCCTTCGAGACCCTGTTCGGCGGGTTTCGGGCGCGCGCCCAGGAAACCCTGCGGCTGCTCAGCTCCGAGCAGACCACCTTCGTGGTGGTCGCGACGCCGGAGCCGGACACCCTGCGCGAGGCCAACTTCTTCGTCGACCGATTGACCGAATCAGGACTGCCGCTCTCCGGCCTCGTGGTCAACCGCACCCACGCCAGCGAGTTGGAGATCTCCGCCGAGCGCGCGTTGGCGCTCGCCGAAGACCTGCAGAGCTCCGATCAAGATCAGCATCCGGGCCAAGATCAACACCGGGGCCAAGATCAACACCGGGGCCAAGCTCAACACCCGGCTGAGATCGCCGCGCTGCGGCGGCATGCCGACCGGATGCGGATGATCGAACGCGAGCAGCGCCTGCTGGACCGATTCCGAAGTTCGCGACCCGACGTCGCGATGGCTCGGGTGCCGGCGCTGCCGCGCGACGTCACCGATCTGGATGCGCTACGGGATGTGGGCACCTCGCTGATCGACCAGCAGTGAACGCCAACTCCTGACATCGGTGTGCTGACGCAGCAGTTGCCGGCGCTCCCGCTCGGTCATGCCGCCCCAGACACCCCACTCGATCCGATTGTCCAGCGCCTCTGCCAGACACTCGGAACGGACCGGACAGCCGGCACAGACCGTACGCGCGCGTTTTTGCTCAGATGCCTCCGGGAAGAGGGCGTCCTCCATCCCACGACAGTTCGCTTGCAGCGTCCAGTCCTCTTGAAACAACGCAGTCATTGCGTGAACCCCCATACAACTCGACCCGATCCACGCCCGGACTCCACCCGTGGCCCGCGCTTCCCCTGTGGATCAGATGAGGGAATAGTACGAACGAAGTCCGTGTGTGACTAGGGCTAAAGGCCCGAGACTTTTTCGCAACATCGACGTCGGACACGATGATTCGGCGGGCACTTGAACCTCCCGTACCCTGTAAGCCATGCCTTTGAGCCCCAAGCGCGCCGGAAGTGTCGCCTACTCCGCGGCGATGTTTCTCGTCGTCAGCATGGTTGCCGGACTCTTGGTGGCCGGTCTGGCCGTCCCCGTCGCCGCGATGGCCGGCGTCGGCGGTCGCGCCGCCGAGAAGACGGTGGATGACCTGCCGCAGGCGTTCGAGACTCCGCCGCAGCCGGTGAAGAGCAAGGTCACCATGGCCAACGGCAAGACCCTGGCGTACTTCTTCGACCAGGACCGGACCTACGTCAAGCTGGACGACATCGCGCCGATCATGCGGCAGGCGCAGCTGGCGATCGAGGACCACCGCTATTACCAGCACGGTGCGATCGACGTCACCGGCACCATCCGGGCATTGCTCACCAACGCGGCGTCGGGCGGCGTCTCCCAGGGTGGTTCGAGCATCACCCAGCAGTACGTGAAGATGGTGCGGATCACTGAGGCGCAACTGGCCGGCGACGAGAAGGGCGTCAAGGAGGCGCAGGACGACACCTACGCCCGCAAGATCCAGGAGCTCAAGTACGCGATCGGGTTGGAGAAGAAGCTCAGCAAGGACCAGATCCTGGAGCGCTACCTGAACATCGCCTACTACGGCGACGGTGCGTACGGGGTGGAAGCGGCCTCCCAGCACTACTTCGACAAGCACGCCAAGGACCTGAACATCAACCAGGCGGCGATGCTGGCCGGCCTGGTGCAGAGCCCGGACGCGGACAACCCGGTCCAGCATCCGCAGGCGGCGATCGCGCGCCGCAACGTGGTGCTGAATCGGATGGCGGAGCTGAACATCATCACGCCGCAGCAGCTGGCCTCGGCCACGAAGGCCGGCTTCCATCAGGACAAGGTGCAGAACCCGCAGAACGGTTGCATCAGCAGCCAGTACCCGTTCCTCTGCACCTACGTGTACCAGAGCCTGCTGAAGCAGCCGAGCCTGGGCAAGACCGAGCAGGACCGGATCAACACCATCAAGCGCGGCGGGCTGACCATCGAGACCGCGATCGATCCGAAGACCCAGGACGCGGCGCAAGAGGCGGTCAGCAACTACGTCGGCCCGAAGGATCCGGTGATCGCGACCATGTCGATGATCCAGCCGGGCACCGGGTTGATCATCGGGATGGCGCAGAGTCGGCCGGTGATGGGTAACGACGCCAAGAAGGGCGAGACGTACTACTCCTACCCCGCCCCGCCGGATCTCGGTGGCAGCAGTGGCGGTTTCCAGTCCGGCTCGACGTTCAAGGCGATCACCATGGCCGCGGCGTTGGAGGCGGGCGTGCCGCCGTCGAAGAAGTACAACGCGAAGTCGCCGATGGATTTCACCGGCACCACCTGGAAATCCTGTGACGGCAGTTTTGTCCTCGGTGACAAGCACTATGCACCGAAGAACTCGACCGGCGTCAACGGCGTGATGGACATGCGCAAAGCGGCGAAGTACTCGGTGAACACGTACTTCCTGCAGTTGGAACACACTATCGGCCTGTGCCCGGTGCTGAAGATGGCCGAGAAGCTCGGTGTGAAGCTCGCCTCCGGAGAGCCGATCTCGGAGTCGCCGGCGTACAACCGCTCGCCGTCGCTGACCCTCGGCGTGGCGAACATCGCGCCGCTCAGCCTGGCCGAGGCGTACGCCACCTTCGCCGCCCGCGGCATCCACTGCGATCCGATCATCATCGACAAGATCACCAACGCCGACGGCAAGGAGCTCAAGGCGCCGAGCGCGAACTGCAAGCGGGTGATCTCCGAGGACGTCGCAGACGGTGTGAACGACATTCTGCAAGGCGTGATGACCGGAACCGGTGCGCCGGCAGCTTTGCCGGACGGGCGTCCGGAAGCGGGCAAGACCGGTACCACCAACGACAACCAGGCAGTCTGGTTCGCGGGCTACACCCCGGACCTGGCCGGCGTCGCCTCGGTCGCCGAGGACGTCACCAGGAAGCCGTTCCGCGCCGGACACGTCCGCTCCGGCGGCTTGGAGTATTACCACCTGTCCACTGGGGTGACTCTGCAAGCGACCGGCGGCGGCGATGCCGGAGCAGGCATTTGGAAGCCGGCGATGAGCAAGGCCCTGAAGGATGTCGATCCGAGCAAGTTCGCCGACTACAAGAACAAGGACACGGCCAAGATGGTCGACCTGCCCGACGTTCACCAGATGAGCATCAAGAAGGCCACCAACAAGCTGGAGGACGCCGGCTTCAGCGTGGTGCCGACCACGCAGTACAGCGATCAGCCGGCCGGCTACTTCATCGGCTTCTCCCAGTACGACGGCAAGCTGCCGAAGTTCAGCACGATCTACGCCGTCTACTCGGCCGGTCCGGCGCCGCAGCCGAAGAAGGACAAGAAGTCCAACTCCGACAACGGCGGCAAGAAGAACAAGAAGTCAGACAACGGCGGCAAGAACAAGAAGAACGACGGCGGCAAGAAGGGCAAGAAGGGCGGCTAGCCGACTCGGCAGCTGACACAGATCCGGCCGCCGACCCGTTGGGGTCGGCGGCCGGATTCTTGGTGCAGCGGCTCGATCAGGCGCTGAGCTGGCGCTTGACTTCGTCGGCGACGGCTTTGCCGTCGGCGCGGCCCTTGGTCTGCGGGGTGACGACTCCCATCACCTTGCCCATGCCGCGCACGCCCAATTCGGCGGCACCGGTGCTCGCGATCGCGTCCGCGACCAGCTTGCTGATCTCCTCGTCCGACAGCGCCGCCGGCAGGTATTCGGCCAGCACGGCGCCCTCGGCCTCCTCCTTGTCGGCCAGCTCCGGCCGGTCGGCGTTGCGGTAGGCCTCAGCCGACTCACGCCGCTTCTTCGCCTCGCTGATCACCACGTCGCGGACCTGGTTCTCGGTCAGTCGGACCGCCTCGGTGCCGGAGGTCTCGGCCCGGCTGACCGCGGTCAGCACGCCGCGGATGGTGTCTGCGCGAAGCCGGTCCCGGGCCTTGAGCGCGGTCGTCAGATCGGAACGCAGGCGGGTGATCAACTCGGAGTCGGTGTCGGACTGTTCGGGGGACATGTGGCTCAGTCTCCCACGGGGCTCGGGTAGCCTTCTCGCCATGTCCGCCCCGGTGATCGACGAGCAGCGCCCTGCCCGCAGCGTGCTCCGGCGGATCGCAACCGGCACGGCGACGGTGGCCGGTTTCGGTGCGGCGTGTGTGGCCTACGCCGGCCTGTACGAGGTGCGGGCCTTCACCCTGCGTCGGGTGCACGTGCCGGTGCTGCCGGCGGGCGCGCGGCCGATCCGAGTGCTGCACATCTCCGATCTGCACATGACGCCGTACCAGCAGGCCAAGCAACGCTGGGTTTCCCGGCTGGCCGGGCTGGAACCGGACCTGGTGATCAACACCGGCGACAACCTGGCCGATCACGACGCCGTCCCGTACGTGACGACGAGCCTCGGCCGGCTGCTGGACGTGCCCGGGGTGTTCGTCTGGGGCTCCAACGACTACTTCGGGCCGAAGTGGAAGAATCCGCTGCGCTACCTGAAGAAGGAACAGCACACGCCCCGGCCGGGCGGCAAGCAGCTGCCGTGGGACGAACTGCAGAAGGCCTATCAGGACGCCGGCTGGGTGGAGCTGACCGATTCCCGAGCGCGGTTGAACATCGCCGGCACCGAGATCGAATTCCGCGGCACCAACGACGCGCATCTGGAGCTTGATCAATACGGCAAGGTGGCCGGCCCAGCCGACCCGACCGCCGACGTCGCGTTCGGTGTGACTCACGCCCCGTACCGGCGGCTGCTGGACGCGATGACCGCCGACGGAATGGATCTGATCATCGCCGGTCACACCCACGGCGGTCAGGTCTGCGTGCCGGGCTACGGCGCGCTGGTCGCCAACTGCGATCTGGACCCGGCCAAGGCGAAGGGATTGTCCACCTACCAGGCGGGTGGCAAGCGGTCCTTCCTGCACGTGTCCGCCGGTCTGGGCACCTCCCCGTACGCCCCGGTGCGGTTCGCCTGCCGCCCCGAAGCGACCCTGTTGACGCTGGTCCCGCGACCGTCCTGACCGGGTTGCGGAACCGATTCGGAGCATCGGGCCGCGATGGGCTAAACTCTCCGAGGCCTCGTTGATCGAGGCCACCGGGGTGTGGCGCAGCTTGGTAGCGCGCTTCGTTCGGGACGAAGAAGTCGCAGGTTCAAATCCTGTCACCCCGACCACACAAAACCGGCCCCTGACCAGCACAGTCAGGGGCCGGATCGCTTTCCCGGGTGGAGCACCAAGCACTCCGGTGTTACCAACGGTGTTACCTCAGCTCATCGCCGCTCGCCTTGTAGACCTCATCCATCACCAGCGCACCCGTCTGGATCACCGGCCGAATCTGATGCCGATAGACCAGCTCGGTGACCGTCGTTCCGCTGTGGCCGACGAGCATGGAAATCGTCTCAACCGGAATCCCACGATCCGACAACAGTGAGACGAACGAGTGCCGCAACTCACGCGGGGTCCACTCCTCCGGATCGATCCCATCGACCAGCCGCAGCGCGCGACGAAACGATCGCCGAACGTTCGCCGGATGCATCTCCGTGCCAACCTCCGAGGCGAACACCAATCCGCTATCCCGCCAACGAGAGCCAGCCGCGAGCCGATCCTCGGCCTGCTGAACCCGTTCTCGTCGCAGCGCTTCGATACAGAGCGCAGGCAACGCGATCGTCCGGCGCGACTTCGGCGTTTTCGTCTCGCCCTTCCTGCGAACCGAACGCCAGACCGCGATGTGCGGCGGCACCACATGGCCGTTCACCTGCTGGGCGTCGAGATGGACGTGATCCCACCGCAGCGCCCGCAACTCCTCCGTTCTGGCACCGGTCAAGATCGACAACACGATGTAGTTGTGCAACCGATCGGACTTCGTGCCTTCAAGCACGGCGTCGACCTGCTCCGGAGTCAGCGACTTCGACGGTCGACCGGGCCGGCCATGCGGCATCTCGGCCAGCTCGACGACATTGCGTCGCACCCGCTCCTGAGCCATCGCACGACGAACCGCCCGGTTCAGACACGACCGCACCGCCTGAATCGTCCGCGTACTCAGCGACTCGGCCAGCTTCGCCAACCAGGCCTCAACCTCGGGCGTTCGCAGCTCACGAAGCTTCCGAGCGCCCAGCCACGGGAGAATGTGCTTCTCGGAGAGGTGCCGACAGTTGTCCCGGGTCGCCTGATCCTTGCGGACCAGGCCGTAGGTCAACCAGTCCTCGACGGCCTCGCCGACCGTGTACCCGCGATCATCAACGAACGTCCCCTCGGCCAACTCCCGCGTCATCTCCCGCAGAACGGCCTTCGCCTCGGTCTTCGTCCTGCAGAATCTACGCCGATGAATCCGACGACCGTTGCCGTTGTAACCGACTGAAACGTCCGCGACCCAACGCTGTCGCTCCTCGTTCCAGTACAGCGAGCCGTCACCATGCGCACGCTGCGGCGTCATCGCGTCATCCCATCGATGTAGTCCGCCAACGCCTGCACCGGCACCAGCCGGCGACGGCCCAACTTCACCGTTCGAAGCTGACCCGACCTGATCAACTCGTAAATCTGCGACTTGCTGACCCCCACCGCATCAGCCGCCTCCTCAACTCGGTAAGCCAATGCGGAAACCCTCGAATCCTTCGTTTCCATGATCATCTCCTGTCCACGCACGACCGGTTGTTGATCAACTCGTCGGACTCTTACGGGGATGGCCCACCGCCATCGCGATCGATTGCCGGTTGGTTGTCCACAGGCGCGGTGATGATCTTGGCGGCGTCGTATTGTTCTCGCCAGGTGCGTCGTTCTTGGATCGCGGCAAAGATGATCTTGCGGTACTCGCCGGCATCGCCGGGTCGAGTATCGGTCCAAACGTACCGAGGTAGCCCGTCGGGCGCGGTGACGTCGGCGGCGAGCCGTTCGACCTCGGGTGGCACGATCCCGGCCGCGTGCAGCGTTTCCCGTACGACGGTCGCGCGGTCGGCTTTGTGCTCGGCCAGGGTTTTTCCCGACCAGTGCCGGGAGACCAGCACTCGGCGGCCGCCGACGCCGAGGTGTTCTCGATCATGGGCCTTACTCGGGCAGTGTCCGGCCTGCATGCCCGGGGTCGGATTCTTGGGCTGGATGCCGTAGCGCAACCAGTTGGCGCAGTGCTCCGAACACGGCAGCCAGCGCAACTGCGCGTGCAGCCGGTCGATGTGCGCCATGCGCCGCTCATCGACCACAACGTCTTCGTCGGTGGCGGTGAGGGGTTCGGCGATGGCTTTGGTGAGGTATTTGGTCAGGTAGCGGATGGCCCGATCAGCCTCCTCGGACGGTGCGATGATTCCGCGGATGTCGGCCTGTGAGCCGAACCGCATCACGTGCGCCGGACGGTTGTCGGGATCGTCGGCCAGATCGGCGATAGCTTGTTCCCAGGTCGGCAGGACTTCGCCGGTGTCGGCGTCCATGTAGCCGGTGCCATCCCACACCGGCACCCGCTGCACGAATACCGGCCGGTCGAAGGACGGCCACCACACCTGCAGGTAGGTGGCACGGATCACCTGCCGCAACAGCTGGCGCGGGATCGCACCGCGGATCGCGGCGTGCAGGTGCGGTGCGAGGCGGCGTTGGGGTTCGACGGTGGCGAAGTACTGGACCTTGTAGCCGGCACAGCGGCGCAGGTTCTGCCAAAACCGATCCACCAATCTTGGGAACAGCAGGGCGTCGATCGCGGCCCGCCGATAGTCATACGACTCCGGGTCGGTCGGTGCGCCATCGGTGATCGGACCGTACGACGGCAACGTGAGGGTGAGGAACATCGAGGGTCGGTACTCGTGGCCGTCCGGGCTGGTGAACGTGCGCCCGATCGTGCGATCCTCCGCAGCGACGCGGGGAAGATCAACAACATCAGGTCTGCGCCGGGTCGACCGCACCCGCCGATCACTCTCGTCGCCCGCCTGCTCGTGATCTTGCTCGTCCTCCTGGCCGTTCTCTTCGGTGTCGTGATCTTGGTCGGGTTGATCTTGGTCGGGTTCGGTGCCAAGGTGCCAGCCTTCGGCGCATTGCTGCATCCGCAGGATCCTTGCCTTGTGCGCGCACGACGGGCAGACCGATTCCAGGGTTGAGCCGCACGGGATCGGCACGGTCTCCTCGGTGCCGGTTTCGCGGTCGAGCACCCGGCGCAGCAGGGGGCGGATACAGACTCGTTCGGCGATCGCGAGCTCGCGGACCATGTCGGTAGTCAGATCGACCAGCATCCGGATACTCATGCCGCACTCCGCGACCGCGACCGGCTCTTCGACTGTTGCTCCGGCTCGTCGGGGACCTCGATCGGCCGCGGATGCGGTGCGGCGAACCGGTGCGCGGTCTCGATGATCATCCGATCCGGCACGAACCCGGCCCGCACCCTTGTCAGGCGACCGGTGTCGTCGATGACGAAGCCGACACCGGGCAGATCCCGCGGGATGTGATGACACGCCGCCCCAGCACTGATGGCACCGTCGCCGAGGGCCATGGCGACTTCTTCCCGTTCACGGAGTCGCAGGGCAATGGTCTGGCCGAACAGGTGCCGGGCTTTCAAGGTTTCCTTGCGCGGATCTTGCAGGAATCCGAACACCACGAACCCCGGTGCGCGGCCGATCGAACACAGCCGGGCCAACGCCACTTCAGCCCTGCGCACCAGGTCCCGGTCGGGCAGGTAGGCCACCAGCGAGGCCAGCTCGTCGATGATCACCACCACCCACGGCTCCCCCACGCTCGCGACATGCTGCCGTGATGTGCCGGCCATCCTGCGGGCCCTGTTCTCGCAGTCTCGGACGGCTTCTTCGAGCAAGATCACCGCCCGCTGTGGGTCGTCGGCGTAGCGGGTGAACAGGGGTCGGCCGAGGCCCAGTTCCATGCCGCCCTTCAAGTCGATCCCATGCACCTCGACCAGGCCGGCCCGAACCGCCGGGGCCAGGCCGAGCACCAGGGACCACATCACCGAGCCCTTGCCCGCACCCGAACAGCCGGCCGTCAGGCAGGAAACGCCCAGGTCGACCCGCCACGGCTCGCCGTCCTCGGTCCGGCCCAACACCACCGACAGACCAGCCGACCCCGCGGGGACGGCCGGATCCGGTAGCGAGGCAGTGAACATCTGAGCGAGTGGATCCTCGAAGCCGGCCACGATCTGACACGACGTCCGCGCATTGTCGGGGATCACCCGCAGCCGAACCGCGCCGACACTGGTCCGCAGACGCTCGGCCGCGTCCTCGACATCGGCCACGGTCTGCCCCGACACCAACCCAGGAACCATGACGAGGCGTCCCTGCCGCCACCGGCACGACGCCAGCCGCGGCACCACCAGCCGCTCTGCCGCACTCGTCGGCCCAGGCCGGCGGGACGTCGCTGGTGCGCGGCGGGCCAGGCCGCACGACTCCATCAACGACGGCCACGACCGCCGCACCCACCGCCGCAGCCAAGCCCGATACAGCCGATCAGCAGCCAGTCGCCGATACGACCCCGGCAGCAGCCGAGCCCACAACCCGACCAGCGCCACCGGCACCACAACCATGATCAACAACAGCCGCGCATCCGCGACCACTCCGACCAGCACGGCCAGCAGCCAAGCCACCGACCGAACCGGATGCCGGCGCAGCAGCCGGCCTCCACCGGACAGCCACCACCAACACTCCCAGCCGACGGCCCGGACAACCCGGCGCACCATGATCAGGATCGACATGATCATGCCGCCTCCGACCAGCCGCCAGCCCGCCGGCCGTGCGGCACCGCCAACACCGACCGGCCCGACTCGCGTTCATGATCAACACCCGGGTCCAGCTCATCCATCGAGGACCACCGCTTCACCCGCCGCGGCTCGGGGATCGCACACTCGGGGAACTCGAACAACAGGCGCAACTCCCACGGCCACCGCTGCACCGGCCGCCCAGCCAACATCGCCGGCAGCAACTCCCGCATCCGCGCCATGCCACGCTCCCGGTCCGGGTCGATCCACGGGCCAACCCACCAGCCACCCGGCACCATCCGCACCGGCTTACCCACCCGATGCACCAGCCGGGTCACGAACCGGCGACGCCGGCCCTGATACAGCAACCGTCGCAACCGAGCCCGCGCCTGAACCAGATCCGACGCGCCCCGACCCACCCCCGTACCAGCCGAACTCCGACCGTCCAACACGTAGCCGTGCCGGTGCTCCACCACCTCACCGACATCCCACGCCGGAGTGAACCGGACACCACCCCAGATCCCGGCCTCCTCATCCCGCACCAGCGCACCGGCCAGACACGCCGACCGCAACGGACACCCCGCACAGATCCGGGCGCACAGCCGCACATCCGGCGCCGACGTGGAAAACCACACATCCGGCGTCGTCCGAGCACACGACGGCACCAAATCCGCGATCTCATCCCGATCCGCAGCCACCGCCCACGCCGGCCGGCCCACCACCACCGCCTCGGACGGGGCCGGTTCCGCCTGCCCGGTCATCACGCCACCGCCGGGAAGTCGAGGTCGGGCCAGTCCAGCAGCGGGCCGGGCCGGTCGAACCGGACACCCGCATCGGTCCAGCCGATCACCGTGTGCTCATGCGACCCACCCGCATGGGCGAACCCGGCCAGCACCAAGCCCAGATGTTCGCGATCCAGCCGAGCCAGCACACCGCCGAGATCCGCCACGGCCGGACCGCCACCGAGCGCGGCGACCAAGATCAAGAACGCCTGTTCGCCCGACGACAACACACCCGCCTCAGCCGTGATCGCGTCGGGATTAACCCACCACGACCCGGACGACTCATCGGTCCGAAGCCACGGCCAGCCGGCCGCGGCGAACCGGCCACCGAAGCCCCGGACCAGCAACTCGACCGCCGCCTCGCACCCGTAATCACCACGCGCCCACGCCCGCAGACCAGCAACCTCGTTGCCCGACATCGCTCACGCCGCCTTCGACGACGAACTACCGGCAGCACCACTGCGGCCCTGCCGCGGCTCGGAGAAGCCGGTCGCCTTGAACGAATACGCGATCCGATGAAAGGTGCCGACCTCCTTCACATACGGCGTCACCGTCAAACCCTCCAAATGCACCGGCCGTACCGGCACACCTGACACCGCCGCCGGAGGAACCGGCTGCACCTGCGCTGCCACCTTCACCCGGAACGTCCGCTCCCGCGCCTCCGGATCGAAATCCATCACATCCACCACCCACACCGGCAAACCACTGTCCTTATCCGTGGCCTGCACCCGGTTCTCCCGAGACGACCGATCGAAATCGGCCATCGGAGCCACGTCACCGACGATCCCTACCCCATGCGGGAAGACCTCGGCACACTCCACACGAAACGGTCCCTGAACTGGCATGACTGCTTCCTCTCGTCGTCGAGGGGGTCTAAACCGCTGATGCGACAACCGCCCTCGATTGGTTTAGGGGTATAAACACGTTAACCGGCATCATCGCCGCTGTCAAGAGGTTCTAAACTCGCGCTGTGTCGAGCAAGAGTGAACTGACCGCCATCCGCGACGAGCCGGACCCGATCCTCCGGGCACGTCAGGCGTCAGCGCTCATCAACGAGTACCAGCAGCAGTCCCTCGAACTGGCTCGGCTCCGGCGCGAAGCTATCGAGGAAGCAGCAACGACACGCGGACTGACCTTCACCCAAGTGGCCAAAGAGCTAGGGCTTTCCAAGGGCCGGATCACCCAGATCCGGCAATCCGCACCTCCCGTCGAGCGCGCCCTGTTCGGGATGGGCCCCGTCACCGTGGCAGTCCCAATACGCCCGGTCCCGGACCGCGACCTCGGCATGATCGCTGCCGAGGACACTCGGTCCGCCGAGGCGATCACCGAAGCTCTCCGCAAACTCTCGCTTGACGTGGAGCACTACGAGATCCCAGCCAGCGGCGAACTCGACTTCGACGGCGATGCCGTCATCATCTGCGGACCCAAGTCGTCGGCAGAGGCCGCAGAGCTCATCGCCGCGGACCCGCACTTCACGTTCGCACCCGACCGCGACGGCCGCTGGAGCATCCGCGAGACTCCGACCGAACGAACCTACGAGTCGCCCTTGGACAACGATCCCGAGACCCATCGAGACGTTGCGTACTTGTCCGTGCGCACCACAGACGACAGCCGACGGCTTCTCGTCGCCGGTGTTCACGCGATCGGATCACTCGGTGCCATCACCTATGTGATCAATCACCTGTCCGAGCTGTACCAGCGGAGCAAGATGGACGCGAATCTCTCCACAGTGATCGAAACAGCGTTCGACGGACTAACCATCCGGGAAGCAGAGCGCATATCCGGCATCCGGGTTTGGCCGTGACCTCATGAGCCTGCACGTCCAGATCGAAAGCTGGCCCGGGTCCGCTGAGCGCGCAAACGAGGATTGGGCGGGACACGAGGCCAATGTCATTGTCGTACTCGACGGCGCAGGCATCCCCAAGCACCTACCGACCGGGTGCATCCACAGCGTCGAGTGGTTCGTTAATCGCCTCGGTCCCGCGATCCTCCGCCACGCTAGGCAGTCCTCCAACTCGCTCGTCTCCTCACTAGAGCGAGCCATCACCGACGTCCGCGTACTCCACGAAGATCGATGCGACCTCACCAACCCCAACGCCCCATCAGCCACGGTCGTCATCTTGCGCACCTCAAACGACGTCATCGAAGGACTCGTCCTCGCAGACTCCACCTTGGTGATCAAGAAGACGTCCGGTGACGTGATTGCGATAACTGACAATCGTCTGCAGCAGCTAAAGACACAACTGACCGCCGGTGGGCGACCGCCTGCACGCGGCGACGCCATGAGCGGATACCGCAATCGCCCCGGCGGCTTCTGGACTGCCGGAACTCTGCCGGACGCGGCCTCCCAGAGCCTGATCCTCGCCTGGCCGGCCGAAACCGTTACCGAGGCAGCGCTACTTAGCGACGGCGCAACCAGACTCGTAGATCTTTTCCACCAGACCGAATGGCCGCAGCTCATGGATCAATTGGGCGCCCAGGGACCCGCCTCGGTTCTCAGAGCCGTACGCCAAGCGGAGGACTCCGATCCGAACGGCGAACGGTGGAGACGATCGAAGGTACATGACGACGCAACCATTGCGTACGTCCGACGGCTGCGCCGCTAGAAATCGTCTCGCGGGGCTCGGATCGGAGCAGTTGACACCGTGCGTTGATCTGCTCCTTGCCACGGATCGCGTCGCCGAAAACCGACTAAGGTCCGCGCACGTTCGGCAGGCTCGCCCTCACCCCTACCTGTGTCGTAACCATCCGTCCAGCGGGCGCCTACCTGGTCATAGCCCCAGGTCACTCGTCATGCGATACTAGACCGCCACCGACAACGGCATCACCAATCGCCACAGCACGGATCCGCCCAGCAGTCCTCCATCACCTGACTCCACGATCCGTCGGCACGACGGCTGCGCTGTGGCGATCTCCGCAGAGACACAGGATCGACTTGTTGGGACTGAGGGGTACTGACCATCGCGCAGAGATTCGCCCTTCCCGCCGGGCGGTCACTCGAAGCGTTTCGTAAGGCTAATGCGCTGCTCGGATACGTTCAACAAGCCGTTCCAAGCGCGGTCTCGGCCGAACCACGAGATACAGTGCTCCACCAGCCAGAAACACAACACCAGCAGCAACGATGTCCGCAGCAGAGGCGGTGCGGTTCACGCCGGTCAGGATCGGGACAAGCCCTTCATCTGGGCCCATGAGACCGATCAGTGCGACGGCTGTGATCGGTGCCCACAGCCAACTCGCCGGTAGCGCCGTAGCCAACGCGCACGCTTCGCCTGTGATGAAGAGGACATTCTCGATCATGACCTGTACCGGCTGCGGCGCAGGACGAGTGGCGGCCGACGGCAACATACACGCGATCGGGACAACCGTGAGTATCACGATGAGCAAGATCCGCTGTGGAACGAGTTGACGAGCTCCATGATGCTCTAACTGAGCGACATCTCCGATCAGCGCCAGCCCCAGGATCGGAACCGTTAGCAATGGCTCAATGAAATAGCCAACCGCGTGGACATAGCTTCCATCGAGCGCATCGCTCGCACTTGGCAGCGGAATACGTGCGATTCCGATCCCCACAAAGCCTGTCGATATGGCGACGGCCAGAAACGCTGGGACTCGATGAGCGTGCAGGAACGCTACTCCTGAACGAGACACCGTACCCCTGCGGGCTGTCGAAGGACCCATCTGACCTGCTCGTTTTCCGGCGCTTGGAGTATGGCTCTCGAAGAAGCGCTATAGGCAGTTGACGATGTCTTTACGACACGCGCCTCGAGCCACGTCAGACGGTCTGCGACCGGCTGGGGCCAATCCGCCAGTGTCTGCGTTGATCCGATGTGGGGGCACCACTCCCACACCAACGTCGCCTCTGCGATAGTGACGTTGATGCTGGCAGGGTCGGTATTCCACAGGCTGGCGCGCGCCCAAGTATCTGGCGCGCTGAGACCGGTGTCTACCAGGCCGGCCGGAGCGTTAGCACCCGCAACGATTAGGGGCGTCCACATCGGACTCGCCACACGTGCAGCTAAAACCCCAGCGTTGGCGTGGTCTGGCCAACTACACACCAGGATGCCTCTTTTCAGGCAAACCCGAGGGCCACCGGCCGAATTCACGATCGCCGAGCGTGACGGACCGAAGCTGAGGACGAGTGCCGATCCCGCCATCAGTAACGCTACACACAACACAGAGGTCGCGACCCGAAGTCGGGCCGACAAGTCCCGCAGCTGGGCAGCGACAAATAGAGCAGCCCCCAGCCCGATGAATAACAAGAACTGCCCGATCAGCACTCCACGAACCGGCGCAAGTCCAGCCGGAAATATGCCATCATCAAGACCCGAAAGCAGAGCAGGGTAATGCCCGGTAGCGGTTGCGAGAAACGCATTGCCCAGCCAGACACCCAGCACCAAGAGCGGAATGCATGCATAAAAGGGAAGAAATGTACCTAGCATCCACCCAAGCGCGGCCACTTCGACGACAAAAGCCGCAGCAACCAGGGTAAGCCCGAGATGCGGCGTCCTCCACTGTGAGACAGCGCCCGTGCCGACCAACGCCATCAAACTCAGGAAAATCACCGCAGCTACACCCCACAACGCTGACCCTCCCAAGCCGATTAACGGAGACCCCAGTTGTCTGACACTTGTCCTACCACCGGGAAACTTGCGGCGAAATCGGCTCGCGTCAAACACAGCCGCTGCGGACGCCGCTATATCAATAGCAAGACTGTGGTTTGCCGCCATCCGTAGCGCATCATCCCACTCGCCCGCAGACCATCCTTGCTGGAAGGATTGGAATATCCCGGCAACAAGAGCGAACGGAACAAGAAAACGCGCAGATGACAGTCGAGCCGCAAAACTCACGGCTCCGACACCAGATCTCATGCGGAGGTCCTCACGTCGAACAAAGAGAGGTACGCCGCCTCAAGGTCTCCTGTCCGACCGCTTAGTGCGGTAAACGCCTCAGTAGCGCCATCGAAGCGAACTACTCCATGATCAACCACCACAACTCGGTTCGCAACGGCGACAACGTCCTGGAGTATGTGAGTGCACATGAGCACTGTCGCTGTGTCTGCGTATCTCGCAATCACGTCGCGCACCGCAATACGCTGTTGGGGGTCAAGGCCCGCCATGGGTTCATCAAGGAGCAACACCTCTGGCTCATGAACGGTCGCGGCAGCAATCGCGGCACGACGACGCATACCACCAGACAACTCCTTGACGAGGCTGGCGCTCCGATCTACTAGATCGACCCGCTCTAACGCGGCAATGCCGGCCGTTCGTGCGTCCGACCAATCGAGGCCCTTCAACCAACCTGCATACGTAACCATCTCCGCGACTCTGAACCTCTGCGGCAGCTGAGGGTCTTGTGGCAACCAGCCGATCCTCCGCTGAGGGCTCCCACGTTTGGCAGGACGGCCCCCGAGAACCTCTACCTCTCCCGAGTCCGGAACCTGATCACCCAGTAGGCAAGCGACCAGCGTGCTCTTTCCTGCACCATTCGGACCGAGCAGAACGGTCACGCCTGGCGACCCTGTGACGGAAATACCGTCCAGGGCCACCAGGCGACCAAACCTTACGGTCACGTTGCGTGCGGCAAACACGGGCGACCCCACAACCCTGCTCCTCAGTTAGAGGCTGTCACCGTGGCAGATGCACCAGGTTGCCCGACGATGTAGGGACGGACGTCGAAATGGAACTTCGCAGCCGACCACTTGTATCCCGTAAAGGTGTCCTTGGCATCGCAGTACATGATCCCGTCGGCTTCAAGGATGGTTTGATCCGGGAGGCCACTACGATCACGCTGCAAGCGATAGTTGAATCCCCCCTTACCACAGGTAGTGGCATCAGCCGTTGACTTACCGTTCGACGTCGAAGGAAGCGAGACATCCTTCGACTCCGACGACGGCAAGCGGGTCGGATTGGCGATCGAAATAGTCCCAGGGTTAAAGGACTGTGACAGCGTAGTCGCATAGGCGGCTGTCGGGACACCAACGAGTGCGACAACGACTGCACTCGTTGATGCGATCCTAGTAAGGCGCATTGCATCCTCCTCATTGAAGTGCTATGTAGCAGCATCAGAGCTTCTCATGACTGTTCGTAGGGTGTCAAGCCCCCCACCAGCTAGGCACGCCGCTCCACCCTGCGTACTGTTGCGTGTCGTTGCCCAGTGGGGCACCAAACTATGCCGGGCACCTGTCGGGGCTTTGCCTCTCAACGCCGAAGCGCGCCCGGGACGAACAACTTGCCGTAAGTCGCAATCGCCTGGGCGGCTGTGATGCGTCGGGTGATGTGCAATCGCCTTGGGCCGCCTTGGGCCGCGCTCTGCCGAATCTGCCTCTCATAGATCAAGGCGCGGCTGACGCCGCGCGCGGCTCCGGTCCGTGTCCTCGCTCGCTCCGCTCGCTGCGGGCCGGTCCTCGCCACGATTGCCCAACGGTCTGGCCATGACAGCGGCCACACGACCGACGCCCCACTCCATCGCGAACCAGCGGCCGAGCGTTCGACCTCAGGTCAGATCCAAGTGGCCACGCCCTCAGATCACTCACCAGGCCGCGTCCCCCTGATCGGACCAGTCTCCGGCCTCCGCTCCGTGCGTCAAGGCAACCTTCGGATTCGCTCCGCTCAGCCTTGACCCACTCCGCTCCGACCTACAACCGGCACCTATCAGGGGATGCGGCAGCTGTGGTCACGACGGACCACGCCGTTCTAGCGCGTGTTACGAAGTGTGTTACCTCCAACCGCGACATCGACAGACGGACTCACTCACACGCGCTCTTAGCGACGGTGTCCAGGCAAGGGCCACCACGACCAAGATCAAGTTCGGGACGAAGAAGTCGCAGGTTCAAATCCTGTCACCCCGACTTCGGCAGAAGGGCCACTGACCAGCGGAAACGCCAGCCGGTGGCCCTTCTCGGTTCCTGGCCGTTGCAACATGCATGCCACCACCGAGGCTCGGCCGGGCGTTTGCATCTCTCGCGGGATGGCCGCCCGGCCGGACCTGCGAAATTCGACTGTCAGACCGCTGCCGCATTCTGGTCTGTGTACAGTGAGGGTCAGTCCTGGGAGAGGAACATCATCATGAGTGTCATGGAGACATCAGTCGTCGATCTGACGGCAGATGCGAGCCTGGCCATCCTCGAACGAGAGTCACAGCGAGAGCTGGGCGTCTCGGCCCAGGAGTTCCTCGGCGCCTACGATTCAGGCAGATTCCCGGACGATTGGGACGTTGCCGCACTGTCCCGGCTAGAGATGCTCCTACCGCTCGTTCGGTGACTGGGCTACTTACTAGAACGTGCCTGGCAAGGACCCGTCGGCCGCACTCGACGCATTCCTGGATCCATTGAAGGATGCCGTGTCGTGTATCGGTGGTGCGACCTTTTCGCTCTCCCCGAAGGCGCGATCCGGCGGCAGTGATGTTCATCTCTGGACGTTGAACGAGGGCAACGGAATCGCTCTTGCATCCGGCCGACGGTTCACAGCAACCATGCACTTCCGGTACGTCGATGGTGGCAAGGAAGCTCCTTGACGCGAACGGTTCCGTGTAACAACGGTTGGTTACATGTACGCGTTGGCGCTTGACGGCAAGGGTGAGCTTTTCACCGCCCACTGGCATCCGTCGTCGAAGGTCAGCGACTTCGAAGAGCCTCACTACCATTTCGGCGCCGTAGCGCTGTCCGACTCCGGGGTGTTTATAGAGCGCGCTCACATCCCGTCAGGACGTGTGTCCCTAGAAAAGTTCATCCGCACGATGATCGAACAGTTCGGCATTACGGCCAGCTGCCAGGACTGGCGCGATCGGCTGAGTCGATCAGAGTCGGCCTTCCAACAACACAGCACGTGGCAGTAATTTCAGCTCCCCGTCATCGGGACGTTCTGCCGCCGGTCTCGGTCGAGACTCAGAGTCGCTCCGACAAATGCGGTTAGTGCACCGACGTGGCGTGGTCGAACAGCGTTGACGTGCCGCCGATCCAGCGTCGCCACCTCGATAAGTCGCCACCTCGATAATGCCAAGTCGGTCGGCCAGCGCGATCACCGAGCATCCGTCGTGCTCAACGGCAGATCGTCGTACTGCTGACTCAGCGGACCAACCCGCGCGACCTGCGATCATTGCGACTCATCCCCCGCTCTCAGGATTTGAACCTGCGACTTCGTCCCAAACTTGATCATGCCTGTGTGCGCGTCCTGTGACTCGATCAGGTCGAGGTCGCGGACGCAGAAGCGGTGGTGCTCGAAGGTCTCGGTGAGCACCGTACCGAGACACTGCCACACCGAGCGGCCGCGGGCGTACGGCGGCCACACGTCGTCATCGGGCACTGGCGCGCGGGCCGCGAGTTGCTCAGCGGTGATCTTGTCCAGCCAAGCCTCAAGCTCGACGGCCTGTGCCTGACGCACACGGACAACCTCGTCCAGACTCGGGTCGAGCCCGTTCGCCGCACGGTAGGGCTCGACGTCGGGTCCGATGCCGAACGGGGTGAACAGTTCCGTCGACCCCAGGCAGCAGCGGCGGAACCACGAGTCGTGCACGAAGACCAGATGACGCAGGGTCTGCAGGGCCGACCGCTCGTCGTTCACGCTGCGTCGTTCCATGCCGGGCCGCCCGCGAATCCGGTCGATCGTGGCGTCCCAGGCGGCGTGCAGGCGGCCGGCAGCCTCGCGGAGATCGGCGGCGTCCTGGGAGCGGATCAGCACCCGGACCGGATGTCGGCGGTCGAGCTCCGCCTCGACGTACGCGGTGACCTCGACGCCGTTCACCACCAGGTTGGTGACGAGCCCGTCGATCACCGCGTCCTGCATCACCACGCCGATCAGCCGTGCCCCGGTCAGGTCGCACTCACGAAACTCGGCATCGTGCAGGTCCTCATCGATGTACCGGGTCATGCCCGACACGTTAGATCCGGGCACCGACAGTCGACCGTCGGCCGGGGTCTGGTCGGGCGATGACGGCTCGAGTCTTGCGGTTCTCTAGGATTCCGGTCCCGGACATGTCGAGATCGGGCCGGCTGCTCCGTCTCAGGGATGAAGAGAAACATTGGAATCAACCAGAAAGGCTGATCGTGGCCCAGTTCGGAGTATTGATCTATGTCGGCGATTCGGCTCACGCCCCGGATGCGTCGAGCGATGACATCGCAGAGTGCGATGAGCATGCCGACGAGGTGACCGCCGCGAACGCGATGGTCGGTGCGTGGGCGTTCACGCCGCGGAATATGGCGACGTCGGTCCGCGGTGCCGGCGTGACTGCCGGACCGTTCGTCGACGCTGCCGACATCGTCGCCGGCTTCTACATCATCGAGGCACCGGATCTGGACGCAGCGGTTGCGATCGCTCGTACCAATCCCGCGCTCAAGGCCGGCGGTGGTGTGGAGATCCGACCGATCCACTCCGGCGGCATGGTCGAGCGGGCGCCGGGGGAATCGATGCCTGAAGCTCCCGCGGAACGCGATCTGCTGCTGCAACGCCTGGCCGGGCAGCGTCGGCACATCCTTGATCAACTCGCCGGGCTGAGTGAGGAACAGTTGCGCCGCCCCGTCCTGCCGTCGGGTTGGAGTTGTGTCGGTCTGGTGCAACACCTGACCCTGTCCGACGAGCGGTACTGGTTCGAGGTCGTGATGGCGGGCAAGCCGCTGGATTTCTGGCCCGAAGGGGACAACGCCGACTGGCAGGTTCCTGACGCAGTGCCGGCGGAATCGGTGATCGCCGACTACCGGGCCGCGATCGACCGGTCGGACGCCTACATCGCGGGGCTCGATCTTGATGCTCCGCCGGCTCAGCCGGAGGATTGGTGGGCCGAGGCCGGACTCTCCTTCCCGAACCTGCGGGCGGTGCTGCTGCACGTCATCGTCGAGACCGCAACCCATGCGGGACACCTCGATGCCGTGCGAGAGTTGCTCGACCGCAAGCAGTACATCGTGCTGTGACCCCACCGGAATGATCATGAAATCCGACCTCGGCTGACGGGATCGGCCGGCGACCTGCCAAGATTCGGCCATGGCGCTGGACCTGACCACGTACCCGATCGACGATTCTGCGCGCCCGACGGTGATGGTGCTGCCGGGCGGCGGATACGCCCATCTCGCCGATCATGAAGGCGAACCGGTCGCGCGTTGGCTGAACACGCTCGGTCTGCACGCGGCGGTGCTGCGCTACACCATCGGCGACGGCGCGCATCCGGGTGCGTTGCACGACGGCCGGCAAGCGATGCGCGAGCTGCGGTCCGGCCGCGCCGGGGTGCGGGTCGCGGCCGATCGGCTCGGAGTGCTCGGATTCTCTGCCGGCGGGCATCTCGCCGCCATGCTGGCCGGCGACAGCGCCGACGTGATGGGCGCCGAGTCGTACACCTTCGCCGGTCGGCCGGACGCCGCGATCCTCTGTTACCCGGTGACCGATCTGCGGGAAACGCTGAGCGGCCGGATTCCCAATCTGCACGTCGGTTCTGCCCGCAACCTGCTGCACGACCCGAGCGCCGAACTGCTGGCCGACCTGTCCCCCAGCACCCGGGTGACCGAGGACTTCCCGCCGTCGTTCATCTGGACCACCAGCGACGACGAAGGCGTCCCGGCACTGCACTCGCTGGAGTTGATGACCGCGCTGGCGGTGGCCGGTGTCCCGTTCGAGGCGCACGTCTTCCGGCACGGCCGCCACGGCCTCGGCCTCGCCGACGAGGAGGAACCGCTGGTCGCCCAGTGGCAGCAGCTCTGTGGCCGCTGGCTCACCGGCATCGGCTGGCTCTGACCCCGGCGGAGTTCGCCACTGATCGGGTGAAATTCGTACCGCCGACGGTGTGAATCTCACCCGATCGGCATCGCAGGAGTTGTCCACAGCCCAGCACGTACATCGAAGGGTCGTCCACAGATTCGCCGAACGCCCTCACTGGGGTCGATCGGTTTGTCAGAGTCCACCAGGTGTACCGCCGTTTCGATCCGTCACCCGAGCTGCGCCGGTTGATCGAGCACCAGTCCGGCGTCGTCACCAGGGAACAAGCGACCGCATTCGGCTTGGGCCCACGGTCTCAGCAACGGCTGGTCGAGCAAGAGCACTGGCAGCGTCTCGGACCGGGACTCCTCTTGTCCAGAGCGGGACCGGTCGAGTGGCTGAGCCTGGCGTGGGCCGGAGCGCTCTGGGGCGGCGACGACGCCAGGCTCGGCGGGTTGGCTGCGGCCTACCTGCACAAGCTCACCGACCAGCCACCCAAGACGATCCTGGTGCTGACGCCACATCGAATCCAGCGGGAATCCGTATCCCCGTGGCTGTTCCGGCGGGAGCGAGCGGGCGTGCGCAGTCGATCGGTTGGCGCGCTGCCCCGGACCTCGATCGACGACACCGTGCTCGATCTGTGCGAGCAAAGCGTTCGCGATCTAGGCGATGGTATCGACGGTCGAGGACGCAAAATTGATGGCTGGATCTCCGATGCGGTACAGCGAAAACTGACCACACCGAAGCGGCTGAAGCGGGCGCTCTCGGCGCGCTCACGATTCGCCGGGCGCCGTCTGGTGGAGAAGATCATTTCCGAGGTGGCCGGCGGAGCGCAGTCCGTGCTGGAGCTGGCCTATCTGAGAAATGTCGAACGAGCACATGGGCTGCCGCGCGGCCGCCGGCAGGTCGGCGCTCGATTGGCTGGAGGACGGATCTACCGGGACGTGCGATACGAGAAGTACCACCTACTTGTCGAACTGGACGGTGAAACCGGGCACATCGGCGAAGACCGTTTCCGAGACTTCCGCCGGGACAACGCCGCACTGCTGGAAGGTGAGGTCACGCTGCGCTACGGCCGTGTCGATGTCGACACGGAGCCATGCGCTATCGCATGGCAGGTAGCAGAAATGCTGGTCCGGGGCGGCTGGGCCGGAATGGTCACGCCCTGCCCCAACTGCTCCAGACCCTGATCGGGTGAAATTCGTACCGACGACGGTGCGAGTCTCACCCGATCACGTCGTGCTCGACAACTGCTACGGAGACAGGCGGTGCAGGTCGCGGGGGAAGAGCGTGGTCAGCCGGACGTTGTCGACGCCGGCCAGGCGGGCCACCCAGCGTTCCAGGCCGAGGGCGAAGCCACCGTGCGGAGGCATCCCGTACGCGAACGTGTCCAGATAGCTCGCGTACGGCTGGATCGGCTCACCCCGTTCGGCCAGCGCGGCCAGGTAATCGCCGTGCCGATGCAGTCGCTGACCGCCGGTGATCAACTCCAACCCGCGGAACAACAGGTCGAAACTGTTGCTGTACGAGGGATTTCCCGGCTCCGGCTGGGTGTAGAACGGCCGCTTCGCCATCGGATAACCGGTGACGAAGAGGAACTCGCTGCCGTACTCCTCCACCGCCCAGGCACTCAGCGCCCGTTCGTCGGCCGGAGCAAGATCAACATCGTCCTTGCCGAGTCGGCGCATGGCGTCGGCAAAGTGCAGCTGCGGGATCTCCTCGGGCACCTTCGGTAGCTCGACGTCCAACAGTTGCAGCTCCATCGTCGCCCGCGTGCGAACCGATTGGATCATGCCGGCGATCACCTCGCGGACCATGATCATCACGTCTTGATGATCCCTAATGAAACCGAACTCGGCGTCCAGGCTGGTGTACTGCGCCAGATGCCGGGCGGTGTCGTGCGGTTCGGCCCGGAAGACCGGACCGGTCTCGTACACCCGCTCGAAGACGCCGACCATGATCTGCTTGTAGAACTGCGGCGATTGGGCCAGGAAGGCGCGTCGTCCGAACCAGTCCAGCTCGAACACGTTCGCGCCCGACTCGGTGGCCGACTCCACCACCTTCGGTGTGTGGATCTCGGTGAATCCATGATCATCAAGGGTGCTGCGGAAGCCGCCGATCGACGCCGCGGCCAACGTCTGCTGGGCTCGCAGCCGCGGATGCCGCAACGTCACCTGAGCATGATCAAGAACTGTGGGCAGGTTGCCCGGCACCTGGGGCCGGTAGAGATCGAACGGCGGCAGCTGCTCGGCCCGCGACAAGACCTCGATCGTCGGATCGGTGATCTCGACGCCGCCGGGTGCCTGGCCGTTCGCGGTGACCACACCGCGGATGCGCAGCACGGACTCCTCCGGCGGGGCTTCATACCCTCCGGTGATCACGACCTGGGACAATCCGCTGCGATCGCGGATGATCATGAAACTGACTGACTTCAACTCGCGGAAGCGATGCAGCCAACCGTCGATCTCGACGGCCTCTCCGACATGCTGCGGCAACTCGGCCGCCAGCACGCGACTTACTGGGTGGTGGATCATCGTGCCCTCCTCGGGACATCAACTGATCCCTTCGGAGTGCGGGCGATAAGGGGAAACTCGCTGTGCCACCGCACTTTCACCGACCGGTACGTCATCGAGCCGGACGGCCTCGTACGACAGTGATCACCGGATGCCAGCCGGTCGGGGCATTTCCTCCCCGCCGCTCAGGAGTGTCTTCGTCCGGGGCGCAGGTCCGCCTTCCCAGCTGCCGGCGGCTCTCTCGGCCTGCGTGATCTCGAACTACTCGTCTCCGTCAACGCGTTCCGGCAAAGATAGGGTTCTTCGCTGCCGCTCGCAAGCCGATTCGGTTCGGCACGTCACCACGCAACACCACTCAGCAACAGACCCGGATTGCGCATTGGTCCTTCGACAGGCTCAGGACCCAGAGGTCAGTCGTGGTCTTCGGCGGGGGCGCCGCGGGGGCGGAACGAGCGCAGGCGGAGGCTGTTGGTGACGACGAAGACGCTGGACAGGGACATCGCGGCGCCGGCGATCAGGGGGTTGAGCAGGCCGGTTGCGGCCAGCGGGATCGCGGCGATGTTGTAGGCGAAGGCCCAGACCAGGTTGCCGCGGATCGTGTTCAGGGTACGGCGGGCGAGCTGGATCGCATCGGCGATCACGCCGAGGTGTTTGCGGACCAAGATCATGTCGGCCGACTTCAGCGCGATGTCGGTGCCGTTCAACACGGCCAGGCCGAGGTTCGCCGTGGCCAGAGCGGTCGCGTCGTTGATGCCGTCACCGACCATCGCGACTCGTTTTCCTTGCGCCTGCAACTCTTCGATCACCGCGGACTTGCCGGTGGGCAGCACGCCGGCGATCACCCGGTCGACCTCGAGCGATTCGCCGACCGAAACGGCGGCTCGTTCGTTGTCCCCGGTCAGCAGCACGGTTGTCAGGCCCAGCTCGCGCAACGCGGCGACACCCTCGGCAGCCGAATCCTTGATCTGGTCTGCCAGCACCAGCACGCCGACAATCCGGGAGTCGACGGCGAGCAGGACAGCGGTCTTGCCGGCTGCCTCGGCCGCATCGACCGACTCCTCTGCGCGCTCGGAGATCGTGATTCCCTGCTCTGCAAAGAGGTTGCGATTGCCGATCAGCAGTCGGCGACCGTCCAATGTCGCCGACGCGCCCAGCCCGGCCAGGGCGTGGAAGTCGGAGACTTCGGCCGGTTGATCGACGGCACGGGCGATGGCGCGGCCGATGGGATGCTCGGAGTGCGATTCGAGTGCTGCGGCGAGGGTGATGATGTCCTGCTTGGTGTGCTGTCCTTCGACAGGATCAGAACCCCCTAGTGCGGTTACTGACTCGACGATCATTTCTCCGGAGGTCAGGGTGCCGGTCTTGTCGAGCAGGACGGTGTCGATGGAGCCGCTGGCCTCCAGTGCTTCGGGACCCTTGATCACGATGCCCAGTTGACCGGCGCGACCGACGCCGACCATCAGCGCGGTCGGGGTGGCCAGGCCCATCGCGCACGGGCAGGCGATGATCAGCACCGAGACCGCGGCGCTGAAACCATTCCGTACGTTGCCGTCGAAGATCATCCAGCCGATGAACGTGAGTACGGCGATGCCGAGCACCACCGGGACGAAGACCGACACGACCCGATCCACCAGGCGTTGTACGGCGGCCTTCCGGGCCTGCGCCTGCTCGGCGAGCTGAGCCATCTGGGCGAGCTGGGTCTTGCCGCCGACCGCGACGGCTCGCACCAGCAGTCGGCCGTTCAGCGCGATCGTGCCGCCCAGCACTCGTGCACCCGGACCAAGATCGGCCGGCACCGGCTCGCCGGTCATCATCGACGTGTCAACCGCTGACTTCCCATCGACGATGTCCCCGTCGGCGGCAATGGTCTCTCCCGGCCGTACCGAGAAATCCTGTCCTGGTTGAAGTTTCTCGGCCGGGATCACGTACTCCTGACCGTCGATCACCACCCGGACCGTCTTCGGAGCAAGCTCATTCAGCGCAGTCAGCACGTCGGCCGCCGACCGGCGAGCCCGCGCCTCGAAATACCGCCCGGCCAGCAGGAAGGTAGTGACCGCGGCCGCGACCTCGAGATAGATCGAGTCCGCACCGGCCGGTGTTCGGCCGAAGAAGAGCCAGTAGCCCGGTTGATCATCCAGTCCCAGACTGATCGAGATCACCGACCAGAAGAACGCCGCCAGCACACCCAGCGACACCAGGGTGTCCATACTGAACGAGCCGTGCCGCAAATTCCGCAGCGTGGCCCGATGGAAAGGCCAGGCGCACCAGAACACCACCGGAATCGCCAGCAACACACAAACCCATTGCCAGTAAGGGAATCGCAGGTCGGGCACCAGGGCCAACACAATCGCCAGGTTGCCCAGCGGCAACGTCAGCAGCGCCGCCACCAGCAGCCGCCGCAACAACATCCGGGCCCGGTCCGGCCGGCTGGTCGCGTACGGATCGTCGCCGCGCGGCACCGGCGCCGCCGTGTAGCCGGCCTTCTTCACCGCCTGAATCAGCTCGGGTGTCGCCGACTCCGGCAGTCCGGTGACCACCGCTCGATCCGTTGCATAGTTGACAATTGCGGTGGCGCCGTCGATCTTGTTCAGCTTCTTCTCGATCCGGGCCGCGCAGGCAGCGCAGGTCATCCCGCCGATGTCCAGCTCGACCCGTACCGGCCGCTCGACGTCGGGGACCGACAGTTGCGGGGCGCTGGTCATGATCGCGGTTCCGAAGTTGGATCTTCGGCCTGCTTCTCGTGCGCGGCCAGCGCCCGATCACGCGCCGAGAGCGCCGCCAGCATCTCGTTGTAGGCCTGCAGGGAATCGTCATGCCCCAGGTCTTGGGCACGATCCTGGCGCCGGGCGTCGCGTTGATCTTGCCTGAACCACTGCCCGACCAGGGCCACGATCACGATGAACAGCGGCACCTCACCGGTGGCCCAGGTGACCTGACCACCCGCGCGTTGTTGCGCCGCGAGATCGGTCAGCCACGGCAGGTTCAAGGAGACGTAGAAGTTCTCGCCGATGATGGCACCGCCGGACAGCACCGCGACCGCGAAGAACGCGTGGAACGGCATCGCCGCGAAGATGTAACCCAGCTTGGCGATGTGCGGCAGCGTCCGCGGCGGCCGGTCGATGCCGATCACCAGCCAGTAGAACAGGTAGCCGATGATCAAGAAGTGCACCGCCATCAGCTGATGGGCCCAGTGGTAGCGCATCATCAGCCCGAACAGCGGGGTGAAATACAGCACGTACAGCGATCCGACGAAGATCACCCAGACCAGCATCGGATGCATCAGATTCTGCACGAGCTTCCAGTTCAGCAACTTGCTGATCACGTCGTGAATGCCGACCGGCTCCCCCGCCCCGCGCGCCTTGGAGGTCCGCAGCAGCAGGGTGACCGGCCCACCGAGCACCAGCAACACCGGCGCGCCCATGTTCAGCGTCATGTGCACGACCATGTGCCAGCTGAACGTGGCCGAGGAGTAGGTCCACATCCTCGATCCGATCAGCACGATCACCATCAGCCAGCCGAGGATCCAGCACAGGGTCCGATTGACCGGCCAGCGATCGCCGGACCGGTGCAGCCGTACGACACCCCACAGGTAGAGCCCGATCATCAGCAGCGAAACGACCAGCAGCAACAGGTTCGGGCGTCCGGGCAGCAACGCCTCGGACAGCTGCGGCGGGTTCGGAAGGTTGTAGCCGAGATAGTTCTCCGTCGGTGTCTGCGGCACCAGGAACCGCGGCGGGATCAGCCGCAGCAACGAGGTCTGCACGCCGAGCAAGATCACGATCAACGCGATGTCGACGACGTTGCCGTACAGCCGGGGAAGTTCGCCGTCGCCGCGTAGCCTGCGCCAGCGCAGCCCGATCCGGATCGCCAGCACCACCAGCAGGCCCAAGATCACGATCACGCCGATGCCGTACGGATCGGACAGCGGCGCCTTGCCGGCGAGCTCGAAGACCCCGATCCACAGCCGAGCGGCCAGCGCGACCACCACCGCGATCGAACCGATCCACTGCAGCCGATGCAGGGTCGTCCGGTTGCCGATCGCGGCTGCGGTCCGCCCGCCGGACCAGGTCGCGCCGAACCACAGCGTGGTCGCGAGGGTGAGAATGATCGCCGAGTCGGTGGCCAGGTCGTGGCCGGCGCCGACTGACACCTGCGCGGTCACCACGGTCGGCAGCGATGCCAGCAGCGCGAGCACGGTCATCCCGATGGTCCATCGCCAGGTGGTGCTCAGCCAGCAGCCGATGGCGATCGCCAGCGCCGCCGCGGCGGTCAGCAGCCAGGCCTGCGCGGTCTGGGTGGAGGTCAGGTAATCGCCGAAGCTGCCGAACACGTACGAGAGGGGTACGCCGTTGGTGTCGGCGGCGTTGACCGGGATCAACACGATCGCGGTGATCGCCCACAGCGTCGCCCAGCGGCGGGCGGTGGCCAGGATCGCGTACTCGCGGTCCGTCAGCTTCCATGGCTTGCCGCGTTGCGGATGCCGATAGCCCCAGGCCGCGGCCAGCAGCGAGCCGACCGTGCCGATGGTTGCGATGACGGCGAGCCACTCAAGCGGCCCGGCGATGAAGCCGGTCAGCGGACGGGTCTCGAGCAGACCGGGCGGCGGTTGTTGGCCGGCCTGCCAGATCTGCGCGGCGATCACCGCCGCCAGCGACAGCACCGCGGCGACCAGGAAGGTCGCCCGGCTGCCGGCTCCGTCGTCTCGTCCAGTCCGATTCGGTACGGTCTGGACCTGCCCCGTTTCCACGTCCATATCGCACCCATTCTCACCCTCGGCAACCCGAGGTCTCGAATCGGTTCAGGCGGACGGCGACGTACCGGAACGGTGCGGCATGATGTGGGCGTGCCGACGACGTCTGATCTGGACCTGACCAACCCCATCCCCGCCCGCTGGGAGAAGCTCGACGAGCGGTTCAACATCGGCGGCGACAAGATGGTGGAGCGAATCTTCACCGGCGGCCGCTGGCTGGAGGGTCCGGCTTACTTCGCTGCCGGTCGCTATCTGGTCTTCAGCGACATCCCCAACGACCGGATTCTGCGCTGGGACGAGACCACCAACCAGGTCGGTGTCTTTCGATCGCCGGCCAACTACACCAACGGCCACACGGTCGATGCCCAGGGCCGACTGGTCAGTTGCGAGCAGGGCAGCCGCCGGGTCACGCGTACCGAACACGACGGGACGATCACGGTGCTGGCCGACAACTATCGCGGCAAGCGGCTGAACAGCCCGAACGATGTCGTCGTCGCCGCCGACGGCGCGGTCTGGTTCACCGATCCGGCGTACGGGATCGACAGCGACTACGAGGGATTCCGGGCCGATCAGGAACAGGACGGCTGCTACGTCTTCCGGGTCACGCCGTCCGGTGAGCTGACCGTCGTCGCCGACGACTTCGCCCGGCCGAACGGGCTGGCGTTCACCCCGGACCGCTCGCAGTTGCTGATCGTCGACTCCCAGCGCGGTCATCTGCGCGGATTCTCGGTCGGCGACGACGGCAAGCTCAGCGGCGGCGACGTGGTGATCACCGACAGCGCAGACGGCATCCGGTTCGACAACGCCGGCCGGCTGTGGACCGGCACCCGCGAAGGGGTCTACGTGTACGCGCCCGACCTGACGCTGATCGGCAAGCTGCGGCTGCCCGAGATCACGGCGAATCTGTGCTTCGGCGGTCCGAAACGCAATCAGCTCTTCGTCACCGCCTCCACCAGCGTCTACACGCTGCGGCTGACCGCCACCGGTCTGCCGATGCGATAGGAAGGACAGCATGGACAAAGTGGTCCCCACAGCAGCACAGGCCGTTGCCGATCTTGCCTCCGGCTCGACTGTCGGCGTCGGCGGGTTCGGCATCTGCGGCATCCCGAACACACTGATCAGGGCGGTGCTGGACGCCGGCATCACCGAGTTGGAGGTGGTGTCGAACAACTGCGGCGTGGACGGCTGGGGGCTGGGGGTGCTGCTGGACGGCCGGCGGATCCGCCGGATCGTGGCCTCGTACGTCGGCGAGAACAAGGAATTCGCCCGGCAGTATCTGCACGGCGAGTTGGAGGTCGAGCTGACGCCGCAGGGCACCCTGGCCGAACGGCTGCGGGCGGCCGGTTCGGGCATCCCGGCCTTCTACACCGCTACCGGGGTCGGCACCCAGATCGCCGACGGCGGACTGCCCTGGCGCTATGCCCCCGACGGTACGGTCTCGGTCGCCTCGCCGACCAAGGAGACCCGGCGGTTCGACACCGCCGAGGGCGAGAAGGCGTTCGTGCTGGAGCGGGCGCTGGTCTGCGACTACGGGCTGGTGCATGCCTGGAAGGGTGACCGGCACGGCAACCTGATCTATCGCGAGTCGGCGCAGAACTTCAATCCGCTGGTGGCGATGGCGGCCCGCTTCACCATCGCCGAGGTGGAGGAGTTGGTCGAACCGGGCGAACTCGATCCGGCCGAGATCCACACCCCTGGCGTGTACGTGCAGCGGGTGCTCGCGCTCACTCCGGAGCAGAACGAGAAACGGATCGAACGACGCACCACGCGGTCGACGGGAGGTGCGCCATGAGCTGGACGCGGGATCAGATGGCGGCCCGGGCTGCGTCGGAGTTGTCCGACGGCAGCTACGTGAATCTGGGCATCGGGCTGCCGACCCTGGTGCCCAACTTCGTACCCGACGATGTCGAATTGGTGTTGCAGTCGGAGAACGGTTTGCTCGGGGTCGGGCCGTATCCGTACGAGGGTGAGGAGGATCCGGATCTGATCAACGCCGGCAAGGAGACCGTGACGCTGCGCCGCGGTGCGTCGATCTTCGACTCGGCCACTTCGTTCGGGATGATCCGCGGCGGCAAGATCGACGCCGCCATCCTCGGCGCCATGCAGGTGTCGGTGCGCGGTGACATCGCGAACTGGATGATCCCCGGGAAGATGATCAAGGGGATGGGTGGCGCGATGGATCTGGTGCACGGCGCCCGCCGGGTGATCGTGCTGATGGAGCACGTGGCCAAGGACGGCTCGTACAAGATCGTCAACGAGTGCTCGCTGCCCTACACCGGACGCGGCGTGGTGAATCGGATCATCACCGACCTGGGCGTCATCGACGTCACCGCCGACGGACTCGAACTGGTCGAGCTCGCCCCGGGAGTCTCCGAGGACGAAATCAGCGACAAGACCGAACCGGCATTGATCAAATAGCCGGAGGTGATCAACGATCGAAGTTGATCACGAGGCCAGGATCAGGCGTACGGATTCGGCGGGTAGCGCTGCTCCGATCCGTTGGGCGCGGCACCCCGAACCGGGGACGCCGGCGCGTCCCGGTGGCTCAGACGCACACAACGCACGAGAAGCAGTAGCCCGGTACCGAACAGGATGGCCGTGAGCAGACCTTCGATCATCACCACGACCTGGACGCCTCTCAACGCGTCGACGGCGACCCGGCCGGCGAGCCAGGGCAAGATCAGCACCGAGTAGAGCAGTTGGGTCAACGGGCTTGCCAGCAACAGGATCGCGCCGGTCAGACCTGACGTTCGCGCGCGGCCGGCGCAACGCTGCAACACCAAGATCAACACGATCACCCCGCCGGCGGCACTGATGATCGCGGGGATCACGCCGCTGAGAATCGAGATCATCGCTGAGCTCCTACCGGTCGCGGGTTACGGCGGGCTGCGATGGCGAGACCGATCAGTAACAGGCCACCCGCTCCGATCACGGCGATTACGGCGTACACGCCGAGGCTCAACATTCGGATGCCGGCAATGTCGGCATGGATCGCGACCATGATCGTCGGCACCATGGTCGTGTAGAGCGTCTGGCCGAGAACCGTCAAGATCAACAACCCGATGCCGCACGCCGCCAGGATGCGTGGCGTACGCCGCAGGCTGGTCAGCACGATGATCAAGGCAACGATCTCGATGATCAGCAGCAGTAAGGTCGGGAAGAGCGTCAGAAGTGCGTAGCCCGAAGAGATCATTCCTTGATCAACTCCGCGGTGCCTGTGAGTGCCCGACCGTCGGATCCGTCGAACCGTACGGATGCCCGGTCACGACCGGTGGTTGAGCGGATCCGCTGGGCCGAGTCTGACGCTGAGCGATGATCAGGCTCCAAATCAGCGATGCCAGCCCGCCCATCGTGAGGACGAGTTCGACCAGCCACGTTACCGTGCTCGCCGCTTCGATCCAGCTGTACACACCTGGATCAGTGGGCGGCGGTATCAGCGTCTTGATCACGGCACTCGCAAGGTATCCCGACAGCCGACCCAGCACCAGCAGGGCGGCCCCGATCACGGCGATCGCACGCGCCCGCCCGCTGGCCCGGATCAGTACGATCACCAGGGCAGCGACCGCTCCGATCAGCATGATCACCTGCACGGCTCGCGGCCGCGAGAGTTGATCAGCGGCCGGTGCCGGCGTAGACGACGGCTTCGCCTTCGGTGTCGAGGCCGAAGGCGGTGTGGGCTGCTCGGACCGCGCGGTTCACGTCGTCCTGATCGACCACGACCGAGATCCGGATCTCGGAGGTGGAGATCATCTCGATGTTGACCTCGGCGTCGGCGAGCGAGGCGAAGAACTTGGCCGTGACACCGGGATGCGATCGCATGCCGACTCCGACCACGGACACCTTGCCGATCTGGTCGTCGTACAGCAGGTCCTCGAAACCGACGCTCTCCTTCAACGCGTTCAAGGTGTCGATCGCTGCCTTGCCGTCGGTCTTCGGCAAGGTGAACGAGATGTCGGTGCGTCCGGTGGAGACCGCGGACACGTTCTGCACGATCATGTCGATGTTGACCTCGATCGAGGAGATCGCCTCGAAGATCCGGGCCGCTTCACCGACCCGGTCCGGCACGCCGACAATGGTGATCTTGGCCTCGTTCGTGTCCTGCGCGATGCCGGAGATGATGGCTTGTTCCATCTCGGTTCCCTCCTCGAGATCGGTGACCCAGGTGCCTTCTTGGGTGGTGAAGGACGAACGGACGTGTACGGGGACGTGCTCGCGCCGGGCGTACTCGACGCAGCGCAGGTGCAGGATCTTCGCCCCGCACGCGGCCATCTCCAGCATCTCCTCGTAGCTGATCTTGGGGATGCGGCGGGCGTTCGGCGCGATCCGCGGATCGGCGGTGAACACCCCGTCGACGTCGGTGTAGATCTCGCAGTAGTCGGCGCCCAACGATGCGGCCAGCGCGACCGCGGTGGTGTCCGAACCGCCGCGGCCGATGGTGGTGATGTCCTTGGTGTCCTGGCTGACCCCCTGGAATCCCGCAACGATCACCACGTCGCCGGACTCCAACGCGGACACGATCCGGCCCGGGGTGATGTCGATGATCCGGGCGTTGCCGTGGGTGCCGGTGGTGATCACACCGGCCTGGGAGCCGGTGAACGAGCGGGCGGTCAGGCCCTGGTCACCGATCGCCATCGCCAGCAGCGCAGCGCTCATCCGCTCGCCCGAGGTCAGCAGCATGTCCAACTCGCGCGGGGCCGGCTGCGGGGAGACCTCCAGCGCCAGGTCCATCAGCTCGTCGGTGGTGTCGCCCATCGCGGAGATCACCACGACGACCTCGTGCCCTGCCTGCCGGGTCGTGGCGATGCGCTTCGCCACGCGCTTGATGCTGTCAGCATCAGCTACCGACGAACCGCCAAATTTCTGCACGACGCGGGCCATGCGAGGAACTCCTTCTGTACGACACCCTCCGGTTGGGCACCATACAGGAGAATCTTTCGTCCCTCGTGTTCTTGGTGTTGCCGCGACCGGGCCGTCCACAACTCTAATCGCCCACCCCGCCCGGCGACGATTCCGTCTCGCCGCGCGCCCGCCGCACCCCGCCCAAACTCGCGACAACACGACTTCCGGCGGTCCCAACACACCCGCGCCCCACCCAAACTCGTGTTGTCGCGAGTTTGGGTGGGACGGTCGGGCGTTCAGGCGTCGGGAGGTTCCTGCGGTTGAGGCGGACAGGTCGCCAACCGGAGCGCGAACGCTTACGGTGATCGCGTGAGCGAGCCACGAATCATTCGCTGGGGGATCGCCGGGCCGGGACGGATCGCGAACTCCGAGGCCGCCGACTTCGATCTGGTGCCGGACGCCGAACTGGCGGCGGTGGGATCGCGGTCGATCGACCGGGCCCGGGCGTTCGCCGATCGCCATCTGATCCCGCGGGCCTACGGCAGCTATCGCGAGTTGATCGCGGATACCGAGCTGGACGCCATCTACATCACCACCCCGCATCCGCAGCACCTGGCGATCGCCCGCGCGGCGATCAGGGCCGGCAAGGCCGTACTGGTGGAGAAGACGTTCACCGCAACCGTCGCCGGTGCCGAGGAGCTGCGCGAGCTGTCCCGATCCCAGCGCGTGTTCGCCATGGAGGCGATGTGGACGCGCTTCCTGCCGGCGTACGTGAAGATCCGCGAATTGATTGCAGACAAGGTAATCGGCGACGTTCGCCAGGTACAAGCCGATCTTGGGGTCGACCGGCCGTACGATCCCACCGACCGCTTGTTCGACCCGCGACAGGGCGGCGGCGCACTGCTAGACCTCGGGGTCTACCTGGTCTCGTTCGCGCAGCACATCCTCGGCGACCCGCAGTCGATCTTGATCAACGGATCCCTGGGGCCGACCGGCGTCGACGCCGAATTCGGGTTGCTGCTCGGCTACCACGACGGCAGGGCGGCCGCACTGCTCGGTTCGATCAAGAACGCCTCACCCGGAGCGGCGCGGATCGTCGGCACCGGCGGCTGGATCGACATCCCGCCTCGCTTCCATCATCCTGACAAGATCACCTTGTGCCGCGCCGGGAAGGAGCCCGAGTTGATCAACTGTCAGCCCTTGGGCCACGGTTATCCGCACCAGTTCATCGAGGTGGGCAACCGGATCCGTGCCGGGCAGATCGAGAGTCCGATCATGAGTCTGGACGACACCGTCGCCGTGCAGCGGATCCTCAACAACGCGGCCGAACAGCTCGGCGTCCTCCACGCCGAGGACGAATCGGTGCTCGACTGAGCAACCCACGATGATGACCAGTCCGGATCCGCCAGACCCCGATCCGACGGCGTCCGATGCGAAGGCTCCCGATGCGACCGATCCGACCGCGTCCAATCCGACGACATCGGATTCGACAGCACCAGGGGCCCCGCCCGCCCGGCCGGCCGAACTGCCACCGGAACCGTTCGCCTACATGAGCGCACCGAACCGGATCCGCGAGCCCTGGGTGCTGATCGTCATCTTCGGCGTGACCGCACTGTTCGGCGTCTGGGTGATGATCGTCGCCGTGATCGACGGCCATCACGCCGGCGGGCTCGCCCTGGCTGCGGTCTTCATGGTGGTGCTGGTCGGCTGCGGCGGTGTCGGTCTGTACGTCGGAATCCGCCGCCTCAGTTGGAAGCGCACCTATCGCAAGGTCACCGGCCGCAATCCCTGGTGAGCCCGCGTTCGCCGCTCGAGTCGGGCGCCGGATCTCTTGACATAGTTGCGGCACCCGTGAACTATTGTGCATTGTGACAAGCAGCACACTGGCGCGCACCTTCGAGGCACTGTCCGACGAGCGGCGTTGCCGGGTCGTCGAACTCCTCGGCACGGCGCCGCGATCGGCCGGTGAGCTGGCGCAGCAGACCGGCTTGTCGGCCTCGGCGATGAGCCGGCATCTGCGGGTGCTGCTGGAATTGGAGTTGATCACCGACAGTCGGCATCCCGACGATGCCCGGGTACGCATGTTCTCGTTGCGTCCGGAACGGCTCGCAGACTGCCGCAGTTGGCTCGATCAGGTGCAGGCGCACTGGCAGCAGAACCTCGCCGCCTTCAAGCAGCATGTCGAGAAATCCACACCCAGCAAGGGAAAACCTGATCGGCGTACGAGTCAAGGAGGTCGTGCCTCATGATCAACTTCGGCCCACGATCGGTGCTCCTGCGCCGATCCCGAACGCCGGCGTTCGCCGACCGGAGCCGGCCGTGAGGTCGACCTCGGCGCGGGCAGAGATCGAGGTCGCAGTCGACCCGCTGCATGCGTTCACGGCGTTCACCGCGGAGATCGACCAGTGGTGGGTGCCGGGACCGATCAACTACTTCCGGGCCGACGTCGCCACCGGGATGGAGATCGAGCCCGGTCTCGGCGGCCGGGTGCTGGAGCATCGCGATCCGCATCCGGCGCTGGTGATCGCGGAGGTGATCGACTGGCAGCCCGGTCGGCTGCTCAAACTTCGCGGCATCGTCGACGACACCGAGACCGAGATCCGCTTCGATCCGACCGTCGCCGGCACCAGGATCCGAGTGCACCAATACCTGCTGCCGGGTGGAACCGAGGCCTTCCTGTTCTGGCCCAACGTCCTGGGCTGGCTGATCCCGTACGTCGAACCGTCACCATCGAAGGGAAAATGATCATGACCGCTCTCAGCACACCACCGGGCCGGACCGAGACCACACCGACTGCGGTGATTCCCTATCTGGCCGTCGACGGCGCCGCGTCGGCGCTGGATTTCTACGCCCGGGCCTTCGGCGCCGTGGAGACCTTCCGGCTGCCCGAAGGCGACCGAATCGGCCACGCCGAATTCACCATCGGCGAGGCGAAGTTCTACCTGTCCGATGAATGGCGTCAGATGAACGTGCTCAGTCCGAAGAGCCTCGGCGGCTACTCCGTGTCACTGGCCATTCAGGTGCCCGACACCGACGCCTTCGTCGCCCACCTCTCCGAGTGCGGAGTCACCGTCGAACGCGGGGTCGACGACGGTCCGGAGGAGGGCTACCGCCATGCCTGGGTCGTCGACCCGTACGGTCATCGCTGGCACATCAGCGGTCCCCGGCCCGCATAACCGCGGACTTGTCAGAAGGTTGTTGGGTCATAGGCCAACTACCTTCTGACAAGTCGGCTTAGCCCGGTGGATCCAGGCTTAGGCGGAGACGTAGCGGCGGCCCTCGAAGGCGCGGCCGAGGGTGACCTCGTCGGCGTACTCGAGATCGCCGCCGACCGGCAGACCGGAGGCCAGGCGGCTGACCTTGACGCCCATCGGCAGCAGCAGCCGGCTGAGATAGGTCGCGGTGGCCTCGCCCTCGAGGTTGGGGTCGGTGGCGAGGATGACCTCGGTGACGGTCCCGTCGGCGAGCCGCTCGCAGAGTTCCTTGATCTTGAGGTCGGCGGGGCCGATGCCGTCGATCGGGCTGATCGCCCCACCCAGTACGTGATAGCGGCCGCGGAATTCCCGGGTTCGCTCGATCGCGACCACGTCCTTGGACTCCTCGACCACGCAGATCAGGGCCGGATCACGGCGCGCGTCCCGGCAGATCCGACATTGATCGTCCTCGGAGACGTTGAAGCAGATCTCGCAGAACTTCACCTTGCTCTTGACTTCGATCAAGATGTCGGCGAGCTTGCGGATGTCGTCGGGATCGGCGGCCAGGATGTGGAAGGCAATGCGTTGCGCGGACTTCGGCCCGATGCCGGGCAGCCGTCCGAGTTCGTCGATCAGGTCTTGGACCGGACCCTCGTACACCTATCGTTCTCCTCGCCTGCAGGTCAGAGCCCGAGACCGCCGGCCATCGGGCCTAGCTTCTCAGCGGCTGCCTGCTGCTGTTGATCGGTCGCAGCCCGAACCGCGGCCAAGATCAGATCCGCCAGCGTCTCGGTGTCGTCCGGGTCGCACGCCTCCGGCTTGATGGTCAGGGCCAGCAACTCGCCGGCCCCGGACACCTGGGCGCTCACCAGATCGCCGCCCGCCGTTCCCTCGTACGTCGATTCGGCCAGCTCCTGCTGAGCCTGCATCAGCTGGGCCTGCATGGCTTGCGCCTGCGCCAGCATCCCCGACAGGTCCATCCCGCCGGCTCCACCGCCGCCGACCAGCCCGCTCAGAGCGTCGAGATCGGGCAGACCACCTGCGGCTGCGTTCTCGCCCGGTTCTCCCGGCGAATTGGGTTGGGACATGGGAACTCCTGCGTCGGCTGTCAGCGGTACGGCGTTGCGGGCCGGCCGCGAAACCCGCACTGCGCCAGTCCGAGGGCCCAGCCTATGCGCCCGTCTCCTCCTCCGCGATGATCTCTGCGCCGAGTCGCCGCTGCAGCAGCTCCGTGTGCGATTCCACCGCCTCGTTCAGCACATCGTCATCCCGGTGCGCCGCCGCGTCGCGGACCTCCCACTCGTCAGGACCGGCGGCGGGTCCGTCGACGGCCCACGGCGGTGGGTCCGCCGAGCCGGGTCCCGGACGAGTCGGCGCAACTGTCGAGCCTGCCGAGGCGGCGCGGTCGGCCGGTTGGGTCGCGCGCGCGGGGTCGGTGCGGTTGTTCGCGCCGGCGGCGTCGATGCTCGAGCGAGTCGCGTCGGCGCCGGCCTGGCTGTCGGCCTGTTGAGCGGGTGCGCCCGGCGTCGATCCCGATCGAGCGCGGTTGGCCGCATCGCTGCCGTCGGCCGGACTCCCCGGCGCTGATGAGCCTCCTGCCCGATCCGCGGACGACGGCGTCGACGCTTCACCGGGCGATCCGACGGCCCAGGGCGGAGGCGGCGAGGACGCCGGCGGCATCTCCGTGGATCCACCACCAGCGCCGGCGGATCCGCCGGATCCCTCCGGCGACCGGTCGCCCGGCGGCGGGCTCGGTGGCCGTCCGCCACCGCGGCCGGCCGCACCGGGGCCGGCACTCGGGTCGACCATCGTCTCGATCTGCAGGTCCGCGCCGAGAACCGCGATCAGCGACTCCTTCAGCACGTCTTCGCTGCCGCCGCGAGCGAAGCTGTCCCGAGCGCCGGCGTTCGGCATCGCGAGCACCAGGGTGCGGTTGGTCAGGTCGGCGACGTGCGCGTTCTGGCTGAGCAGGATCCAGGTGAACCGGCGACGGTTCTTGACGTCCTCCAAGACCTCCGGCCACAACCGGCGGAGGTCGGTGACGGTCAGTCCGCTGCCTTGCGATGGCTGCTGCGGTTCGGCCCGCGGTGCAGCCGGGACGGAGTCCGGCGCCGGCCGGCTGTGGGAGCGCGCGGTCTCGGCCGCCGGCGCAGCGGGTGCACCCGGGGTTGCGGGCTCGGGCCAATCGTCGCCGACCGGGGGATGCTGCGGCGCGCCCGGCGGGGCGGTTTGCGCGGGTCTGGTTCCCGGCCCTTCGACAAGCTCAGGGCCCTTCGGCCCCTTGGCCGCCGTTCCATGCGTTCCCGCTCCCGGCCCTTCGGCAGGCTCGGGGCTCTTCGGCGCGGTCGCCCCCGTTCCTTGCGATTCCGCTCCCGGCCCTTCGACAGGCTCAGGGCTCTTCGGCGCGGTCCCTGCCGTTGCCTGCGATCCTGTCCCTGGCCCTTCGACGGGCCGAGGCCCACTGGGTGCGGCTGACTGCGGTCGAGATTCCGGTCGCGACGGTTGGGGTGCCGATGTGGCCGGGCCGGACGGGTTGGCTGCGGGTACGGCGCCGGAGCCGGTCATGCCGATACGGCGCTCGATCCGGTCCAGTCGGGCGTGCACGCCGCGGTCGTCCAGATCGGTGCCGGGCAGTAGCACCCGGGCGCACATCAGCTCCAGATGCAGCCGCGGCGCGGTGGTCCCGCGCATCTCGGTCAGGCCGGCCGCAAGCACCTCGCCGGCGCGGGTCAGCTCACCGGTGCCGAGCGCGGCCGCCTGCGTACTGAATCGCTCCGCTTGATCGTCGGCAACGTCGACCAGGCCGGAGGTCAGGGCATCGGGCACAGCGGCCACGATCACCAGGTCCCGTACCCGTCGAAGCAGGTCCTCGGCGAAGCGGCGCGGATCCTGACCGACCTCGATCACCTTGTCCACACAGCGGAACACTCCGCCGGAATCACCGGCAGCGAACGCGTCCAGCATCTCGTCCAGCAGCGAGTCCGGGGTGTAACCCAGCAACGCCGCAGCCTGGGAGTAGGACACGCCCTGCTCGTCGGCCCCGCCGAGCAGTTGATCAAGAACCGAGAGCGAATCGCGGACCGAGCCGGCGCCGGCCCGGACCACCAGCGGCAGCACCCCGTTCTCCACCTCGATGCCCTCGGCCACGCACAACTTGGCCAGATAATCACTGAGCACCCGCGGCGGCACCAACCGGAACGGGTAGTGATGCGTGCGGGACCGGATGGTGCCGATCACCTTGTCCGGTTCGGTGGTGGCGAAGATGAACTTGACGTGCGGCGGCGGTTCCTCGACCAGCTTCAACAGGGCGTTGAAGCCGGCCGTCGTGACCATGTGTGCCTCGTCGACGATGTAGATCTTGTAGCGGCTGTTGACCGGCGCGAAGAAGGCTCGTTCGCGCAGATCACGAGCGTCGTCGACACCGCCGTGACTGGCGGCGTCGATCTCGATCACGTCGATACTGCCCGGCCCCCCGGTCGCCAGGTCCCGGCACGACTCGCACTCGCCGCACGGTTCGGCCGCCGGCCCCTGCTCACAGTTCAACGCGCGGGCCAGGATCCGGGCCGAGGTGGTCTTGCCGCAACCGCGCGGACCGGAGAACAGGTAGGCGTGGTTGACGCGGTTGTTGACCAGTGCACGCTGCAACGGCTCGGTGACGTGCTCCTGTCCGATGACCTCCGCGAACGTGTCCGGGCGATACCGGCGATAGAGCGCCAACGGCGGCGCGACGGGCGGCGCGGCCGCCTCGAACAGCGCGCCGTCGTCCGGCTGATCTGTGACTTCCGCCTGGTCCTCCTGCACGGGGGAAACCCTAGCCCGTGGCTCCGACAAGACTCCCGGCCGAAAGCCGGCCGCCTCGACGGCGGTGCGACTGGCAGGATGAGTCGGCATGACCATCAGCTGGGTGCTGTTCGACGCCGACGGCGTACTGCAACGGATGCCGCCGGGCTGGCAGGACAGCCTGCTGGGTCGACTGGGCGATGAACCGGTCGAGACCTTGGCCGAGTTGTTCACCCGGGAGCGCGAGGAGACGATCGCCGGTGGCGACTTCGGCGCGCTGGTGGCCGACACGTTGCGCCGGCGCGGGCTGAGCACCGATCCCGAGCTCGTCCTGGACAGTTGGCGGACGTTGGTGGTCGACCGGCAGCTGACCGATCGGATCAAGAAGCTGCGGACGTCCGGCATCGGCTGTGCGCTGGCGACCAATCAGCAGGACGTCCGGGTCGCGTACATGCGCTCACTGCCCGACTACGCCGACGTCTTTGACGAGCAGTTCTACTCTTCCGAACTCGGCCTGGCCAAACCGGATCCGGCCTTCTTCGAGGTGATCATCCAGCGGCTCGGCATCGAACCGGACGAGGCGCTCTTCGTCGATGACGTGGCGGCGAATGTGGCCGGCGCCCGAGTAGCCGGGCTGGCGGCGGAGGTCTTCGAGCAAGACGCCGGAATCGCTGAACTGGAACGGATTCTGGCGCGCTATCAGCTGACCTGACAGATGAAAGAGCCCCCCGCGTACCCGAAAGAGCTCGCTTACCCTTGCTGCCTTCCGACCCTGGGGGAGTTGGGCAAGATATCGCCACGCGGGGGACCGGCCACGAGTGTACGCGATCATCGCCCGCGCTCCCATTCGGCCGGCAGAGAACTCATCCTGCGAAGGGGCTGAAGATCGAGACCGGCGCGAGGATACTTACTGGGTGAGCAACTGGTCGCAGCCCGTACCCCAGCGGATCGGGGACGCCGAACGGGATCAAGCCGCCGAGTTCCTGCGCGAGCATCACGCCCAAGGGCGGCTCGACGCCGAGGAATTCGACGAGCGGGTGACCGCTGCGCTGACCGCGAAATGGCAGTCCGATCTCGACCGGCTGTTCCTCGACCTTCCCGCACCGACACCGCGTACGGTGCAGCGTTCGGCCCAGGCGTCGGCGGCCACCGCGTCTGCTCCGCGGCCGCCGAAGATGTCGAACGTCTGGCCGATCGCGGCCGCTGCGATCTGGCCGCTGACGATCGCACTGTTCATCCTGTCCAAGGGCGAGGCGTGGTTCCTGATCCTGGCCGCCATCGCCCTGACCACCACCTGGCATCGCCGCCGGGGTTTGATGACCTCGGCCCGATTCCGCTACGACGCCGAACTCCAGGCCCGCGAGAGAGCCGAACGGCGACGCCTGGAGGCCGAGCGACGCCGGCTGGATGACGAACGACGCAAGTGGGACCCGCCGGCCTGAGCCTGGATCCACGCTGAGCCCCGAGTCCGAGGGCACGAGCCGGCAAGCACCCGCAGCCGAGTTGATCATGAAAGTCGGCCGCGATCCGGCCCTCAGCCTGTGAGAATGGCCCGCGTGAGCAATCCGATCGAACCCGTACCGCAACGGATCGGCGATGCCGAGCGCGATCGAGCTGCTGAATTCCTGCGGGAACATCTCGCCCAGGGACGACTCGACCAGGCCGAGTTCGACGAGCGGCTCAACACCGCACTGGGCGCGCGATACCGCACCGAACTCGACCCGCTGTTCACCGATCTGCCGGCACCGAATCCCCGCCACCCCGGCACTGGTCTGGCGCCGACGGCCGCGAACGCTGCCCAGCCCGTAGCGCAGCACCCGCCGGGGATGCCGCTCAGGACGCGGAACACCATCGACGCCGTCTTCTGGATCATCTGGCCGGTCACTATCGGTCTGATCACCTGGCTGGACTGGGGAAACTTCTGGTGGCTGATCTTCCTGCCGATCGCGCTGTCGTCGATCTGGCAACGCAAGAAGGCGCTGGATGCAGCGGATCGGAAGCGTTGGGAGAAGGAGCAGCGACGCGCGGTCGAGGGCGACAACGAAGTTGATCATGGCCCCGACCGCGGTGAGCCGGGTGACGGACCGCAGCCGCCGACTCGGTGACAGTTGCCATGGGCGGGCGACCCTTTCGCGGCGCAAGCTGATCGGGTGACTACGAATCTCGGCACTTCATCCGTCGCAACCACACCGGCCTCGACGGCCCCGATCGGACTGCGGATCGGCGATCAGGAACGCGACCTCGCCGCGGAATGCCTGCGCGAGCATCTGACCAGCGGACGGCTGGACGCCGAGGAATTCGAGCAGCGGTTGGAGGTCGCCCTCACCGCCCGGGTGCAGTCCGAACTCGATCCGCTGTTCGCCGATCTGCCCGCCCCTCATCCGACCAGCACGCATCCGACCGCCATGCCGAAACCGGCCGCCACGCCGACGGTCCAGCCCGTCGCCACCGGCAGCTCCTGCTCAGGCATGAACGTCTTCTCCGGTCAGTCCCTTGTGATCGGCCTGATCTGGACGGTCTTCGTCGTCTTCTGTGCCGTTCGTGGCTGGGACATGTGGTGGCTGCTCTTCGTCCCGTTCGTCATCTCGGCGAACGTCCACCGGCGACGCCGGCACGTCGGCCACAACCGCGGCGGCCCGTACGGGCACCGCTGAAACAGACGTTCAGCCCGAGCGCACCGCCGATTGGCAAATCACCGCGGCAACGCTGTACCCTCCTGCTCTTGGAGGATTCGCCTAGAGGCCTATGGCGCTCGCTTGGAAAGCGGGTTGGGTTCACGCCCTCACGAGTTCGAATCTCGTATCCTCCGCCACACCCAACCCGCAGGGTTGGGTTCACGACCGCAACACTCAGGACGAGTTCGAATCTCGTATCCTCCGCCACACCCAACCCGCACGGTTGGGTTCATGGTCGGGCCCGCGCGGAAAACTGATTGCAGCCGGCCGGGCAGGGTCGTAGCGTCGGGTAACGCCCCCACCCAAGCCCATTCAGGGAAGTGCATCGTGAACGCGTTCAGCGGTCATTCCATCCGGAGAGATCATCGCGGGTCCCGCCCGTCGGTGACCGGTGGTACGCACTTCGTGGCCGCTCGTCGGCCGGCAGGTCCGGTGCTCGCCGCATCGCACCGGTCCGCCAGCGCGGTTCTTGCCGCGTATTGATCTGACGTCGCCGCGGACTCGCCTCCCCGCGCCCGACGAACTTCATGGATCAGACCGCTACCTAGTCGACGGCTGCCCGCGCAGCCATCACGTACGGACCGGGCCGCATTGCCCTGCGCCCGTCTCGACCCGCCACAAAACAATCCTTGATGCCGCGCGCAACGGCCGCGGCAGGACGGACGTCATGCTGAAGGAAATCTCTCATCACTGGTGGTCTCGCCCACCACGACCGCGTCGTCGGACCATGATCAACTCCCGGCGCCGCCACAGGCAAACTCGCGACTACGCCCTCGGGATCTCGATGCAGTCCTACCCGACGCTGGTCTTCGTACGCACCTCCGTGCCGCCGGCCGGCCCGCAGTCGCCGCTACCATCGAACCAGTACGAGGAGAACAAGATCACCGCCAATCTGGTCTTCGGCCACGCAGCGGAAATAAACCGGTTGCGACCCAAGTTGATCACTGAGTAGAGTCTTTGCTGCGTTGGTCAATTCATGATCAACAACCGCCAGGAGGTGATTTCCCGTGTACGACAACAAGATTCAGCGTCAGGTATCCTGCCGCGTCGACGCCGGGATCGCCCTTGGTCTCGCCGTCGCCTGCTAGGCGTCAAGCCGGCATTCACGCTGCGGTTTGATCACGCCCATCACCCATCTGTCAGCTACCTGACACAACGCTGTCGGCGCCGATCCGCCGACAGTCCATCGACGACGCCACCTGTCGACCCGTCGTCAGTGATTCCCGCCCCGGTGTCGCGACGTCGCCCCACCCTGCCCGAATGGAGCCTGCCCGAGAGCAGGCTGCCCAGGGCACGAATCCTCAATCCACAAAGGAAAACACATCATGTTGCTTCAACCCGACCCGCTCTACGACGGGCTCCGGACCTCGAACCTCGATCGGAGCCGGGACGCCGCGCATCGCCATCAACTCAACCAGGCGCTTCGGGAGCTCCGGCACCGCGAGCGTGAGAAGAGACGCCGGCGGACACCACGTTGGCTGCTCACGATCAAGAGATTCGCATGATCATCCGGTCGGCAGCGCCGACCACCACACATCCGCACCCAACTGATCAACGAGAGGAGGAAATGATCATGAGCATGTACCAGAGCCCGAACTTCCCGGAACCCTTCCGGAATGATCGAGACCGGTCGATGCGGGCAGCAGAAGCCTACGAGCTGCAGCGCGCCTTCGCCGAGCTGGATCGGCAGCGTCGAGAGCAGCGCAAGCTGAATCGAACGCTGCACAAGATCGAGCGCACCGAACGCCGCCATCAGTTCATCCGCCATCTGCGTCCGAACCGGGGCCGGGCGTGAACTGCACCGGGCCACTCGGCCCGCTCCCCCGCACAGCCGAACACTTCCCGCCTACGTGACTCGCAGGCGGGAAGTGTTCCGTTTGTGAGCAACTGTCGCCGCCTGAGCACGGCTACCAAATCGTGACGATCTCGTGTTCGGGTCGCCCCGGCCCACTGGCTAGAGTGACGGCGTGATTTTCAAGCGCGTTGGTGACGTCCGCCCGTACCCGGATCACGGGTATGTCCAGAAGCAGTGGGCTGCCATCGCGCCGCATCAGGTCCGGCTTGATCAACTCGTGACCACGAAGCGGACCCTCGACCTGGAGGCCCTGCTGGAGGAGGATTCGACCTTTTACGGTGACCTGTTCGCCCACGTGGTGTCCTGGCGCGGGGACCTCTATCTCGAGGACGGACTGCATCGAGCGCTGCGCGCGGCTCTGCAGCAGCGCCAGACCATGCATGCCCGGGTGCTGCAGCTGAACGAATAGCGGCGATCGGCCCGGCCGACAGACAGTTCGGCCCTTGATATAGCAGAATCAACCCACGCCGCGCGGACAGGTCGGACCGGCGGACAGGCGAACGGAGGTGGAGGCGAATGGTCGGACGGGTGTTCCGGATCATCCGTACTCCGTTGACGCTGCTGATCTTGGTCGGCGTTCTCTGCCTGGGTGCCTGGTGGGGTTGGAAGAACATCGTCGCGCCGCCGCAGAAGACGCCTCCGCCGCCGTGCGTGCCGACCAAGGTCACCGACAAGGAACTGAAGTCCAGTCAGGTGACCGTGCAGGTGTTCAACGGCGGTGACAAGAAGGGCCTGGCCGGCGACGTCACCCGGGACTTGCGGGCCAAGGACTTCAACGTGCTGACGCCGACCAACACCGACCAGAAGGTCACCACCACGGTGATCGTCGGCAACGCCGCGAAGAATCCCGAAGTGCTGCTGGTCAAGTCCTTCTTCAAGGGGGCGACGGTCAAGGCCGACGGGCGGACCAATCACACCGTCGACGTGCTGGTCGGCGACAAGTACGCCGGCTTCAACGACAAGGCGAAGGCGGCCTACCCCGTCAAGACGAGCACGGTCTGCCTGCCCGCCGACTCCGCTTCGGCCAGCCCGGTGGCCAAGAGCTGATCCCGACCGGGCCTTCGACACAGGCTCGGTTCAGCCGGTGTCGACCGGCCCGCGCCCCGGATTCCCCCGGGAGTGGGACTCTCGCCAGGTGGCCAGCCGACCACCGCGGCCGATCGCCCGCAATCGGCGCTCGGTCTGTTCCCGCAGATGGCTCGGCGTCACGATCAACATCTGATCGCCGATGTTCAACCGATCCCGCGGCCCCGGCACCATCGACTGCTGGTCGCGGATGATCAAGGAAACCACCGCGTTCTTGCCCAGCCTCAGTTCGCCGATCTCCACCCCGTTGAGCTTGGATCCTTTCGGCACGGTGACCTGCAGCAAGTCGGCACCCATCCGCTCCAGCGGCGCCACCTCGACCTCGACGTCGGTGGGCTGATCACGATGGGCCAGGCCGAGCCGGTCGGCCACCCAGGGCAGCGACGGCGCCTGCAACACGGTGAAGATGATCACGAACATCAACACGATGTCGAACAGTGCGGTGGCATGCGGTACGCCGCTGGCCAGCGGGATCGTACAGAGCACGATCGGCACCGCGCCGCGCAAACCGGCCCAGGACAGGAACGCCTGATCCCGCCAGCCGATCTTGAACCAGACGGTGGACAGGAAGACCGAGACCGGCCGGGCCACCAGGGTCAGGAACAGACCGGCCGCCAGGGCGATGCCCAGGTCGGACAGCAGCAGCCGCTGCGGTGAGGCCAGCAGCCCGAGCATCACGAACAGGCCGATCTGGGCGATCCAGCCGATCCCTTCGACGAAGGATCGGGTCGCCATCCGGTACGGCAGTTTTGCGTTGCCCAGAATCAATCCACAGACGTAGACGGCGGCGAATCCGCTGGTGTGCACCTGCGAGGTGACCGCGTACGCGAGCACGGTCCAGCCCAGCGCGGCCAACGCGTACAGGCCGGATGAGGGCAGATTGATCCGGCGCAACACCTGCACGCCGATCCAGCCGATCACCGCGCCGATCACCACGCCGCCGACCAACTCGACCACGATCAACAACAACATCACCGGCACACCGCCCTCGGTGTGCTCACCGATCGCCGCCGAACTGGCCAAGCCGACCACCAACACCGTCGGCGCATCGTTCAGGCCGGACTCGCCCTCGAGAATGCCGCGGATCTTGTGCGGCAACGGCACCCGGCGGAGCACCGAGAAGACCGCCGCCGCGTCGGTGGACGAGGTGACCGCGCCGAGCAAGATCGCCAACCAGGGATCCAGTCCCAGCACCAGAAAGGCGAAGAGCGCGACCAGCGCGATGCTGATCGCCACCCCGCCGGTAGCCAGTGCGATCGCTATCCCGGTGGAGGATCTGATGTTGGACCACTTGGTGGTCAGACCGCCTTCGGCCAAGATCAACACCAGGGCGCCGAAACCGATCGCCTGCGCCAACTCCGCGTTGTCGAAGTGAATCCCGATCACCGAGTCGCCGAGCACCATGCCGATACCCAGGAACAGCAGCAGCGCAGGCAATCCGAACCGGGCACCGATCCGGGCGGCGAAGATCGCAGCGATGAGGACGACCGCGCTGACCAGCATGATCACATCGAGATCGATCATCGCCTCCCCTTCCCGGTTGGGCAGTGTGTTTCGTCGGTACCGCTCAGGTGCGTACGGCCTTGGCGAGCAGTGTTTGCAGTCGTGCCCGTTCGTCTGCGCTGAGGGGGTCGAGCGGCGAATCCTTGGTCAGCTGGCGCATCAGCCGAGCCCGTACGGCGCGGCCCTGGGCGGTCAGCGCCACCCGCTTGGAACGCCGGTCGTCGGGATGCGGCGTCCGCTCCACCAACCCGCCGGCCTCCAACCGGTCGACCACGAAGGTCACGTTGGACGCCTCGCAGGTCATCTGATGAGCCAGCTCACGCATGGTCATCGGTGAGCTCAGCTCGCGGATTGCGATCGCCTGGGTCGCGGTCAGATTCAGCCCGGTCAGATGTGACCGGAGATGATCATCGATCTGCTTGGCCAGTTCGGTGACCATCAGGCAAACCTCACGATCACTCTTCATGATCATGAGCACTCACCTCTTCTGGTTCGATGGAACGCGTGTGGTCCGGATCAGCGACCCGGCCCGAATGTTACTGCTGAAATGATTCCAGCTGGAAACATATCAGGACCGGGCCATGACCTCGGCTCCGGGTCCGCTGCTGTGCTGCCCGACCCTGGCGAGATTTGCCCGTGAATTCTTCACAGCCGGTTGAAATCCCAACCCAAGGCGCGTGCCAGGTTTGATCGACAACCTCTGCCGTCGGGGACACGACGTTCCCTGCGTACGGAGGGATGTCGGGTGTCCGAAGGTGAGAACGAATCGTCCGGTGAGCTGGACGACACGGTCGAGAGGACCGACCTGCTGATCGAGACCCCGGCCGAACCGCGGCACAAGCGGCGCTGGTTGCCGCTCGTGATCGCCGGCGTCCTTGTGCTGGCGATCGCCGGTGGGGTCTTGACCTGGCAACTGCTCGGCAATCGATCGACCGCGGCCATCAGCCGGGATCAGACCTACACCGTGAGCAAGCAGACCCTGCAACAGACGGTCGGCGCCACCGGCACCCTCGAACCCGCGAAGCAATCCGACCTCTCCTTCTCCAGTAGCGGCACGGTGACAAAGGTCGACGTCCAGGTCGGCGACAAGGTCAAGAAGGGCGACGTGCTCGCAAAGATCGAGGACGCGAGCCTGCAGGCCGATGTCGATTCCACGAAGGCCGCACTCCAGGCCGCCGAGGACGATCTGGCCAGCCTGCAGGACGACGACAGCAGCACCGCCGCCCAGTTGTCGTCGGCCAAGGCCTCGGTCAAGTTGAAGAAGAGCGAACTGGCGCAGGCCAAGGACGCCTTGAAGGGTGCCGACCTGACGGCGCCGTTCGCCGGCGTGGTGGCCGAGGTGGGGATCTCGGCGGGAGACAGTACGGGCTCCAGTTCGTCCGGTTCGTCGGGCGGTTCGGGTGGGTCGGGCGATACGGGCGGTTCGGGCGGCACCAGTGGGATCGGATCGGGATCCACCAGCAGCAGCTCGTCCTCCTCCTCCTCGTCGTCCTCGGCGATCACGGTGATCAGCACCGATTCCTGGATCGTTAACACCTCGGTCGACAGCTCCGACCTGGACTCGGTGAAGAAGGGCTTGCAGGCCAAGATCACGCCCTCCAGCGGTGGCGACACGGTCTTCGGCACCGTGCAATCGGTCGGTGTGATGGCTGAGTCGTCGGACAGCGGCAGCAGCACGTTCCCGGTGACGATCAAGATCACCGGATCCCCGACGGGCCTGCACGCCGGTGCTTCCGCCGACGTGTCGATCATCGTCAAGCAACTGCAGAACGCGTTGACCGTGCCGACGATGGCGATCAAGACGGCGAACAACGAGCCGGTCGTGCAGAAGGTCGTCGGCAACAAGACGGTGCAGACCAAGATCACGATCGGCCAGACACTGGGAAACCAGACCGTGGTCGAGAGCGGCCTGTCCGCAGGTGATCAAGTCAAGGTCACGTTGAATCTCCCGGGTCGTACCGGATCCCAGAGCGGCCAGAGCGGCAACGGATCCAGGCAGGGCGGCGGCCTGGGCGGCACGGGCACCGGCGGTTTCCCCGGCGGCAGTGGCGGCTTCCCGGGTGGCGGCGGCTTCCCCGGCGGCGGACAGGGCAACCGGTGACCGCGACGGCCGTCGATCCGACCCCGGCGATCGCGCAACCGGTGATCGTCGAACTGCATGACGTGATCAAGTCGTACAACACCGGCGCGGCACAAGTACAGGCCCTGCGCGGAGTCAGCCTGAGCGTCACGGCCGGCGAGTACGTCGCGATCATCGGCCCGTCCGGCTCGGGAAAATCCACCCTGATGCACATCCTCGGCTGCCTGGACGTCGCAACCTCGGGCAGCTATCTGCTGGACGGCGACTCGGTCGAAGAACTGAGTGAAGATGATCTTGCGCAGGTCAGGAACCGCCGAATCGGATTCGTTTTCCAGCAGTTCCATCTGCTGCCCACGTTGACTGCCTGGCGCAACGTCGAGTTGCCGCTGTGCTACGCCGGGATGCCGAAGGCCGAACGCAAGCGCCGTGCACTTGCCGCATTGGAGCAGGTCGGGTTGGCCGACCGAGCCGATCACCGGCCGAACGAACTGTCCGGCGGGCAGCAGCAGCGGGTGGCCATCGCCCGGGCCTTGGTCACCGATCCGGCGATCATCCTGGCCGACGAGCCGACCGGCAATCTGGATTCGCATTCCAGCGACGAGGTGTTGCGGCTGTTGGACGGACTGCATCGCTCCGGACGGACGATCCTGTTGATCACGCACGAAGCCGACGTGGCCGAAGCAGCCGGCCGGGTGATCCAGGTACGCGACGGCAAGGTCGTCGATGATCATGAAGCGGCCGATCGTGATCACCACCTCCATCCGGCCGGCAAGCCTGCGGTCGACCGGCTCGCGGTGGCCAAACGCAAATCGGGTCAATCTGGCCGAGCCGAGTCCGGCCGCGCGGATGGGACAACCCAATGAGGTGGACGGAATCACTACGGATCTCGATCGACGCCATTCGCAGCCACCGGCTGCGTTCGCTGCTGACGGTGCTCGGGATCTGGATCGGTATCGCCTCGGTGGTGCTCACGGTCGGGCTGGGCCAGGGCGCGCAGCAGGAGGTCAAGGATCAGATCGACGCGCTCGGCAGCAACCTGTTGATCATTTCGCCGGGCTCCAGCAGCAGCGGCGGCGTACGGGGTGGGTTGGGTTCGGCGACCACGCTGACCATGGCGGATGCGCAGGCCCTGCAAGACCGCGACGTTGCACCGGACCTCGACGGCGTGGCACCGGTCCAGTCCGGCAGCCAGGTGCTGACCGCCGGCACGACGACCTGGACCACCCAGACGGTCGGCGCCACCACCGCGTGGCTCGGCGTCCGATCCCGGACGCTGAGCTCGGGAAGGTTCTTCACCGGCAGCGAATACGCCGACGGGGCGCCGGTGATCGTGCTCGGCTCCAGCACCGCCGAGGAGCTCTTCAACACCGGCAACGCGGTCGGCCAGACCGTGTCCATCGACGGTGCCACCTTCACCGTCATCGGCGTGTTCGCCTCCGCCGGTTCGAGCGGCTCGAGCAACGAGGACGATCAGGCCGTACTTCCCTACACCACCGCCCAGCAACGCTTCGGCTCGTCCACCCCGGGCTCGGTCTCCACGATCTACCTCAAGGCCGCCTCGGCCGATGCCCTGTCCGCGGCGTACCAGGAGGCGAATGCGGCACTGCTGACTCGGCACAACGTCAGCAGCGACGACGCCGACTTCAGCATCACCAGTCAGGAATCGTTGGTCGCCACGGCCACGGCGACCAGCAAGACACTGACCATCCTGCTCGGTGGGGTGGCCGGAATCTCCTTGCTGGTAGGCGGAATCGGCGTGATGAACATCATGCTGGTGTCGGTTTCGGAGCGGACCCGGGAGATCGGCCTGCGCAAGGCGCTCGGTGCCACCCCCGGCGTGATTCGCCGCCAGTTCCTGTTGGAGGCGATCACCCTCAGCCTGATCGGCGGCGTACTCGGCATCGGGGTGGGCTGGTTGGGCGCGGTGGTCCTGCCGAAGTTGATCAATCAGACCGTCACCTTGTCCGTACCGGCGTCGGCCGGTGCACTCGCGGTGGCCATCGGCGTCGGAGTCGTCGCCGGTGTCTATCCCGCCACTCGGGCGGCCCGGATGGCCCCCATCGATGCACTGAGGAGCGAATGATCATGACAGCACGTTGGCCGCGCGCGAATGGGGTGTCGGCGAATCGGGTGTGGAGGTCGAGCGTTCGGATCGCCGTACCGATCGTGATCACGGGAGCGGCGATGATCATGGTCGTCGGCTGCTCCTCCGGCTCGGACCCGTCCGGCGGAACGGCACAGGCCGCGCCGCAGGGTGGCAGCTCCTCGACCGCCGGCCCGGCCGGTGGCAACAGCCAAGGCGGCCAGAACGCCCGGCCCGGTGTGTCCGGACTGATCGCCGATCTCAACGGCAAGACCTTGCAGGTGCAGAGCGAATCGAGTCAGACCTCGGTGACGTACACCGGCAAGACCAAGATCTCCAAGACCACCAGCGCGACCGCCGCCGATCTCGCCAAGGGCCTGTGCGCGACGGTCCGCAGCGACGGCGGGTCCGGCTCCCAGTCGTTGCCGTCGAGCATGACGGCAAGTTCGGTCACGTTGACCGCGGCCGACAACGGCAGCTGCAGCGCCGGATTCGGCGGTATGGGCAGCGGAGACCGGCCGAACGGCGCTCCCAGTGGGATGCCATCCGGAAGACCCGGCCAGGGATCGGGGCAGGGCCGACCCGGCGGTTTCCCGTCCGGCCGTCCGAGTGGGATGCCGTCGGGCGCCGCCGGTCGGATGGGCACCATCGCCGGCGGCAAGATCACACAGGTCGACGGATCGACGTTCGTGATCAGGGCGCACCAGCGCGCATCCTCGTCCTCGTCCACCACCTCCGACGTCACCGTGACCCTCGGCAAGGACACAGACCTGACGATCACCAAGACCGCCGGAGCATCGGCGGTGAAGAAGAACGAATGCGTGTCCGCCTTCGGCAAGAGTGACGACACCGGCGCGGTCACGGCCACCACGATGACCTTGTCGGCAAGCAAGAACGGCCAGTGCACGATCAGTTTCGGGGGGTTCGGCGGGATGCCGGGGCAGCGGTCCAATGGCTAGCGCAGCGGTCGCGGCACCTCGCCGGCGCCGCCGGATGATCATGGTCGGATTGCCGGTGCTGATCGCCCTCGGGGTGATCGCCTGGTTTGCGGTACGAGCCACCGCAGCGACGGGCGCGGACGACTACGTCACCACCCGGGTGAGTCGCGGTGACGTCGCCGAGACGATCAACGTCAGCGGCACCGTCAGCAGCGAAAACCAAGCATCGTTGGCATTCCCGGCCTCCGGCACTGTCGACTCGGTGAACGTGTCGGTCGGTGACACCGTCAAGGCCGGCCAGAAGCTCGCCACCATGGACGACACCGAGCTGAAGCTGGCCGTCACCCAGGCCAAGGCCGACCTCGCCTCGGCGAAGGAGACACTGGAGACCGCCGAGAACGCCTCCACAGCTTCCGCGTCCGCATCAACGTCCGCATCAGCCTCGGTGTCGACCGGCGCGTCCGCGCAGCCGAGCGCTTCGGCGGCAGGGACGAACTCGGGACAGAGTGGAAATGCCGGGCAGAGCACGGGCTCCGGCGGCTCGACCAATTCCGGCTCGCCGAGCAACTCCGGATCGCCGAGCAACTCCGCGCAGACGGGGGCTTCAAAGAACTCCGCCGAGCAGCCCGCCGCCCAGTCACCGACCGCTCAGGCCAAACCCACGGCCGGCGCGTCCTCGAACACTCCGTCCGGTGCGCAGAAGGGCGAACCGAGCACGTCCACACCCGACAAGTCCGGCGGATCGAAGCCGGCGGTCGATCTCACCACGGTCAACAAGCTGCGCAACCAGGTCGACCAAGATCAGCAACAGCTGCAGAAGTTGATCAAGGTGTCGACGGTGGCGTACCAGAAACAGCAGCAGGTCTGCAGCTTCCTCACCGACGGCTCCGGCACGTCAGGCTCGTCCAGCCCGACCACCTCTGCCTCCGGATCGGCGTCCGCCACACCGAGTGCGACGGCGTCGAACCGCGTGTCCCCGAGCGCTGGAACCACCACCACCTCCTCCAGCCCGTCCTCAACTCCGACCGACTCGGTCGCGTCGAGCCCGACGTCGACGGCGTCCCCTTCGGCCGGTCCCACCAGCTCGAGCAGCTCGTCAGAACCAACCGGGTCGACCACCACTCCGAGCGCCAAGACAGCGCACGATGCCGACTTCCCCATCGGCTCGACGGTGACCGCGCAAACGGTCGACGACCCGACCGGAGGTTCGACCGACGCACCGGACGCCGACGAGCTGGCTGACTGTGCGAGGGCCATAGAGGCCACGAACATTGCCCAAGGAGCGGTCGACGCCGCACAGCGGTTTGCCGGCCAGGACGCGGCGCGGTTGACCGCCGCACTGCAGACGGCGGTCAAGCAGGTGTCGGCAGCGAACCAGGCGTCGGCTTCGACTCCGGATAGCAGTGCCGCCCCGAGCTCGACGGCGGCCGGATCGTCCGGGGATTCGAAGGCAAAATCTGGCGGGTCCACGAGCGGTACCAGCAGTGTCGGGTCCGCTGGCAACGGCGCCGGGTCGGCGAAGAGCACCGGCGCCAGCGCCCGTACCGACACCAACGGGAGTGCCGGCTCGTCCGGGAACACCTGCTCATTGGAGAAGGCCGGCTCGACCGGAAACACCGGCGCGACCGGAAGTACGTCGACCGAAAAGGCGGGCTCGACCGGAAACGTACCGACGAGCGCTGGTTCCCAAGCAGGTACGGGATCCGGCGGTGTCTCCGACGGCACCGGCCAGCAGACGATCGGCGGGCAAGGAGGCTCCGGCACGACCACGGTCGCCGAGGCGGAGGCGTCCGTGAAGTCGGCGCAGATCGCTCTCGACGTCGCCGAGAAGCAGTTGGATCAGGCAACGATCACCAGCCCGATCGACGGCACGGTCGCCGCCGTCGGCTTCACCAAGGGTGAGTCGATGTCGACCAGCGACAAAATCGAGATCCTCGGCGCCGGCGCGATGCAACTGACCGCGAACGTCTCCGAAGATCAGCTGTCCGAGGTCAAGACCGGCCAGGACGCCCAGCTCAGCGGCACCGATGCGACCGGAACGATCACCGCGATCGGTCTGCTGCCGTCGTCGAGCAGCGGAAGCAGTAGCACCAGCTACCCGATCACCATCACCTTCGACAATCCACCGCCGTCGCTGGCCGACGGCTCCAGCGCAACGGCCAAGATCGCGATCTCCAGCAGGCAGAACGTGCTCCGCGTCCCGGCTTCGGCGGTGGTGCGCGACGGTGACAGCGGCACGGTCACCCTGTTGCAGGACGGTAAGCCGAAATCGACCAGGGTCGGGGTCGGCGCCGTCGGCTCGACCATGGTGCAGATCACCTCCAGTCTGTCCGAGGGGCAAACCGTGGTCCTCGCCGATCGCAGTGAGCCACTACCGACCAGCAACGCGCAGTCCTCCCGCGGGTCCGGCCGCCAAATCGTCTTCGGCGGCCCGCCGGGCGGCCGCTGACCACTCGCCCGAACTCGCGACAACACGACTTCCGGCGCCCATGCCGGAGATATCCCCACTCGAACTCGCGTTGTCGCGACTTCCGGCGCCCATACCGCAGATACCCCCACCCGAACTCGCGTTGTCGCGACTTCGGTAGCAGTCGGCCGGGACGTCGGGGCGGTCGTCGGGGCGCGGGGATCAGCGCGGGGACGGGCGAACCGAGCCGCCGGCCAGATCGTCGGTGAGCTCGCCGCCGTCCAGCACCAACCGGCCGCGGACCAGGACCCGGTCGATGCCCTCGGACAGCCGACGCGGATGGGCGTAGTCGGCCCGGTCAGTGATCCGTTCCGGATCCATCAGCACCAGGTCCGCGGACCCGCCGACCCGGACCCGGCCGCGATCCCCGAGGCCGAAGCGGGAGGCTGCCCGACCGGCCCCGATCATGCTCAACTGGGGCCAGTCGAAGTCGCGACGCTGGCGGCCGAAAACTCCGTACATCCGTGCCAGGCAACCGAATCCGCGCGGATGCGGCGAGCCGCCGAGGAAGATTCCGTCCGATCCGGAACAGGCGGCGGGCAGCGCGAACTGCCGGGCCAGTTGATCATCGGTACGCGGTTTCGGGATCTCCATCACCGTCGTCGCCATCAACTCCGAATCGGCCAGCACCTGATACCCCAGCTGCAACGGATCGAGCCCGCGCCGGTCCCCCGCCTCGGCCAGCGTCAACCCGTCAAGATCAACTCCGCCAGGGGTACCGGCGTCGGCGATCCGGACCCGGTCGGCCCAACCGTCGCCGAGGTTCTCGGTCGTGTGCACCCGCTGTTCGAAGCCCTGCGTCAGCCGCTCTCGTTCCGCCGGATCGCGCAGCCGGGCCGTCGCCTCGGCGTTGCCCAGCATGATCAACTCCGGCGGCAGCAACACCATGCTCAGCAGGGTGAATCCGCGGAAGTACGGGTACGCGTCCCAGGTCAGCTCGACTCCGGAGCCACTGGCCCGGTCCAGCAGTTCCTTGATCAACTCCGGCCGAGCGTGGAAATGGGAGACGTGCCCGGCCACGCCACTGCGGCGGCAGATCTCGACCAGTTCGGCAACGCCGGGGCCGGCGTTCTCTTCGTAGCCACGGATGTGGGAGACGAAGACCCCGCCGGTCGCGGCCACCGGCGCGCACAGCGCGGCGAATTCGTCAACGTCGGCGAAGGTGCCCGGCACGTAATCCAGCCCGGACGACAACCCCAGCGCACCATCGGTGAGGCCGGCCTCGACCATCGCGATCATGGTTGCCAGCTCATCGGCGCTCGGCCGCCGGGACTCTCTGCCCATCACCTCGTACCGAATGGTCCCGGCGGGCAGCAGATATCCGACGTTGAGCCGGGTCCGTCCGTCGTAGCCGCGCAGCAGGCCCGCGACCCCGTCGCCGCGATAGCTGGGATGGGCGCCGTTCAGCGAGCCGAAGTAGTCGGCGGCGTAGCGGCCGTCGCCGGGTGCGAAGGACACCCCGTCCTGCCCGGTGATCACCGTCGTCACTCCCGATCGCAGCAGGGCGAGCTGAACGTCCTCGTCCAGGATCCGTGCGTCGGTGTGGGAGTGGGCATCGATGCCGCCCGGCATGATCAACAAGCCGGACGCGTCCAGCGTCTGATCCGGCCGTCGCGCCGACGCGAGATCTCGGCCGATCGCGACGACGCGATCGCCGTCCACCAGTACGTCGGCGATGAACTGCCCGTCGAACGGGTCGACCACGGTTCCGCCGCTGATCAGGATGGTCATGATCAGAAGAACGTCGGGACGGCGCCGCGGATCCGGCCGCCCTCGGTGAGCAGGACGGTCCGCCATTTGTCGAACATCGTGCACGGATGCGACAGGCCCAGCCGGACGACATCGCCTACCTGCAAGGAATCGGGCCGTTTCAGCCGGACGTAGGCGTGTTGATCATTGGTGTTGAAGACGGTTGCCGGCGGCGCGTCGGCCAGACCCGATCCGGTGACGATCTTCTGCACGATCGGCAGGCCGGCGTCGTACGGGATGTCCCGTTTGCCCACGTCCAGCAGCGCCAGGTCCGGTTCCGGTGTGGAGATCACCCGGGCCCAGACGTGGGCGGCGGCGGTCAGCCGTGGTCCGGACCGATCGACCGCCGGGGCCAGGCCGGCATACATGCCGTCGTCGTGCACGACGTAGGCACCCGAACGCAGCAACAGCATGGCGCCCGGGACCTGCTGCGCCACCGGCTCGAGCCCCTCGACGACGAGGTCGAAGAAGGCACTGCCGCCGGCGGTCAGCAGCGCGTCCGGCGCTTCGACCAACGGGGCGATCGCGGTGAACCGTTCGCCCATCGCGGTGAGGAACTCCTTGACCTTGATCACCCGGTCGGCCGGATCACTCGACGGCACCGAGCCTTCGTAGCCGGCGACCCCGCGCAGGCTCAGCCGCGGCGACGCCACAACGGCACGAGCGATCGCCAACGCCTGATCATGATCACGAACACCGGCCCGCGCACTCGGATGCCCGATCTCGACGCAGACCGAGACCGGTCTCCTCGCTCCCGCCGAGCTGAGGTGGGCGGTCATCTGCTCGACACCCGCGACCGAGTCGACCCAGCCGATCACCTCGAACTCGGGGTCGGCATCCTGCTCGTGCGCCAGCCAGCTCAATCCCTGTGGAGACAGGTATTCGTTCGCCACCACGACCCGGTGGACGCCGGCCGAGCGTGCCACCCGCAACTGGGCCTCGTTGGCCACCGTGATCGCCCACGCACCGCGATCGAGTTGCCACTGCCACAACGCCGGGCACATGGTGGTCTTGCCGTGCGGCGCAATCGAGGCGCCATGATCATCAACCCAAGCCTGCATGGCGCCGATGTTGGCCGCCACGGCATCCAGGTCGATCGTGAAGATCGGCGTAGACATCGACGACAACGCCACCTCGACCGCGGCGCCGTCGCGCTGAGCCTCGGCCAACGCCGTACTCCAGTTCTTGTCCCGCGGATCGACGACGATCAAGTGGTCGCGTACGGCATCGAGCTGGGTCACAGACCGACCCTAGCCTGCGTGTTTCACGCTGATCTTGGCGACACTGGGTCTGGATGCGCGAAAGTGCCTGTCCTGCTTGGAAGAATCCGGCTTGCGACGGTCGGACTATTCCAGTAGGGCGGGCACTTTGCAGGTGAAGCGTAGCAAGCGAGTCAGGGTCAGTGCGGATGGTCATGGCGTGGTGTCGCATGCCGGGATCGGTCTGTTGCGGGAGTTGGCCGTAGACACCGGCCTGGTCGATGGGATCACCGCGGCGTTGATCGACACCTATGACGGGCCGCCGGTGCATCCGCCGGGTCGGGTGTTCACAGATTTGGCGGTCGCGGTAGCCGACGGCGCGGACGCGATCAGCGGGATCAGTGTGTTGCGGGATCGGACCGATCTGTTCGGCCCGGTCGCTTCGATGCCGACGACCTGGCGGGTGTTGGACCGGATCGATGTTGATCATCTGGCCGCGGTTCGGCGGGCCCGGGCTGGGGCGCGGGAGGCGGCCTGGGCGGCCGGGGCCGGACCCGATCTGGCTTCGACGTTGGCGTTGGATTTCGACGCGTCGGTGTTGATCGCCCATTCGGAGAAGGAGAACGCGGCGGCGACCTGGAAACGCACGTTCGGGTTCCATCCGTTGTTGTGTTTCTTGGACCGGCCCGAGATCGCTTCCGGTGAAGCGTTGGCCGGGCTGCTGCGGCGCGGCAATGCCGGCTCCAACACTGCCGCCGACCACATCGCCGTGTTGGACATGGCATTGGCGAGCCTGCCCGAGCAGGCCCGGCCCCGGCCCGACGATCCGGACGGGCCGAGCCTGTTGGCCCGGTCCGACTCGGCCGGCGCGACCCATGATTTCGCCGCCGCGTGTGTCGAGCGGGGTCTGGAGTTCTCCTTCGGCTTCCCGATCGGCTTCAGCGTCCAGCAGATCGTGGACGCGATCCCCGAATCGTGCTGGATGCCCGCCCTGCAAGGCGATGACGGGCTCCGCGACGGCGCCTGGGTGGCCGAGGTCACCGACTGTGTGGACCTGTCGGGTTGGCCGGCCGGATCCAGGTTGATCCTGCGCAAGGAACGTCCCCATCCCGGTGCGCAACTGACCTTCGCCGATGCCGACGGGATGCGGATCACCGGATTCCTGACCAACACCGGCCCCGGTGTCGTGGCCGGACAGGCCGCCGGGCTGGAACTGCGACACCGCCAACACGCCCGCGTCGAGGACCGGATCCGCCAAGCCAAGGCCACCGGCCTGCGGAACCTGCCCTGCCACGGCTGGGACGAAAACGCCGCCTGGCTCGAAGTCGTGCTGACCGCGACCGACCTGATCTGCTGGACCAAACTGATCGTCTTCGCCGATCACCCCGACCTCGCTTCCTGCGAGATCGCCACCTTCCGCTACCGGATCCTGCACGTGGCCGCACGGATCACCCGCGGCGCCCGGCAAACATGGCTCCGGATCGACAAAACCTGGCGCTGGGCCGTCCACATCGCCGAAGGCTTCCACCGATTACGCGCCGCCTTCACCTGACCCGCCGCGACCCACCATCGCCCGACCCCAAGGACCCCGGAGAACCGCTACCGCAGCGCCACGCGAGACACTGCCACGCCCCAACACCCACCACAGCCACGACCAGCCACCGACCCCGACGACCATGATCAACTTCCCGCCACGTGAAAGAGGGAGGCTAGTGTCTAGCGCCCGAAATGCGAGCGGCCCGCGACACGACAGGGTCGGTCGCGGGCCGTTCGGAACCGAAAGCGGTCAGCAGACCGGCAGATTGCCCGGGTCTGTCAAGTTTTCGGTGTAACTGATTTTTGATCTTGTTAGTTGCGTCCGGCGGATAGGCGTCCGTCGAAGGTGATGTCGAAGGCGTTGAGTGCTGCCTTCCATCGGTTGGTCCAGCGTTTGCGTCCTCGGCCGGTCGGATCGAGACTCATGATCGCCAGGTACAGGCACTTCAGCGCTGCCTGCTCGGTGGGGAAATGACCGCGGGCATTGACCGCTCGCCGGAGTCGGGCGTTGATCGACTCGATCGCATTCGTCGTGCAGATCACGGTGCGGATTTCGCGGTCGAACTGCAGGAATGGGACGAACTCTGCCCAAGCGTTGGTCCACAGCCGGATGATCGCCGGGTAACGCTTCTCCCACTTGGAGCTGAAGTCGGCGAACCGGTCCAGCGCTTCGGCCTCGGAGGCGGCGGTATACACCGGTTTCAGGTCCTTGGCGACCGACCCCCAGTCCTTCTTCGAGGCGTATTTGAACGAGTTCCGCAGCAGATGCACGATGCAGGTCTGCACGATCGTCTTGTCCCACACCGCCGACACCGCGTCAGGGAGTCCGGTCAGCCCGTCGCAGACCAGCATGCACACATCGTTGGTGCCACGATTCTTGATCTCGGTCAGCACTCGCAGCCAGTACTTGGCACCTTCCCCGTCGCCGTGCTCACCGGCCCACAGGCCGAGCACGTCACGCTCACCGTCGGCGGTGACACCCAGGGCCAGGTAGATCGGCCGGTTGCAGACCTCACCCTCCCGGATCTTGACCTGGATCGCGTCGATGAACAGCACCGCATACACCGGGTCCAACGGACGAGACTGCCAGGCGGCCAGCCCCTCCATCACCCGGTCGGTGATCGTCGAGATCGTCTGTTTCGACACCTCCGCCCCATACACCTCGGCGAGGTGCGCCGAAATCTCCCCGGTCGTGAGTCCCTTCGCCGACAGCGAGATCACTAGGTCCTCCACCCCAGACAGTCGCCGCTGCCGCTTCGCCACGATCGTCGGCTCGAAACTGCCGTCCCGGTCCCGCGGCACCGAAACATCAACCGGCCCGGCTTCGGTCAACAGCGTCTTGGCCCGGTAGCCGTTGCGGGAGTTACCGCCGTCCCGGCCGACCGGATCATGCTTGGCATACCCCAGGTGATCATCCATCTCACCCTCCAGGGCGCCCTCGACGATCATCTTCGTCAGCCGGCCCAGCAAGCCGCCCTGACCGGTCAGCTGCAACCCGTTGGCCCGGGCCCGATCGGTCAGCTCGCGCACCAGCTGCTGATCGCTGGCCGACAGCTCCTGCCCGTCAGCAGCAGCCACATCCCTACTCGTCACGTCAGTCACAGGTGTCTCCTTCGTCTCAGGAGTTACACCGTTAAAATTACAGTCCCGATTGCCCCGGTAGAAATCGATCGTCACGTTGCGAACGCTGTGACCGGAGTTGGCGTAGCGCCAGATGTCCATCCGCTTGAAGACGGGATGGCTGCCCTCGTACTGGTAGTACCCGCCGGACTTGACGGTCCGGTTGGCGATGTAGTCGACGTAGGTCCCGCTGCCGCTCGAGGTGCTGATCTCGACCATGTTCAGGGAGTAGCCCAGCGAGTTGCCGACGGCGTACTTGACTGCGGTGTTGGCGCTGTTGCGGCACGCGTACCACGAGATGTTGCTGGCGGCGTAGATCACCGAGCCGTGAGCGGTACGGGTCTTCAGCTTGCTCCAGGTCTTCGGACCGACGATGCCGTCCTGGGTCAGACCCTTGGTGCCTTGGTAGTACTTGACCGCGCGCAGGGTCGCCGGGCCGAAGCTGCCGTCAACGGCGACTCCGCCGAGCCGCTGCTGCAGCAGCTTGACGCAGCTGCCGTGATCTCCTTGGCGTACGGTCTTCGGCGCCGCCAGGGTGCAGGAAACACTGGCCGCTTCGGCCGAAGCCGGGGCCAACGCCACCAGACCGACAGCGACCAGGACCGCTGCCAACAACGCACCCGCCGTCGGCCGGGCGCGAGAAACCATCGTCATCCACTTCTCCTTCAGATGGTGCCGACCACAACGAGTCGACACACAAGCCAACGCCCGACAGCACGATGCTGAAGGGCGCGGAGAGATCGTACGCAACCTAAGCCTCAATCCGTGGACTGGCTCGGGTGTTGATCTTGGTTTGTGATGTTGATCTTGGATTGGCTCGTTGTTTGTCGTCGGGGCATGGGTGAGTTGCTGGTCTGCCCAGCTTTTCCACGTCTGCTCTCCGGTTGGCGCCGATGCGGCGGTCGGGTCGATGGGCTATGTGGCTGCCGGTGGCCCGATGCTGTTGGTGAACACGTGGTGCCACAATCGGAGCCACTGATCGGCCCAGGGCCAGTGAGCGGGTAGGTGCAGGAACTTTCGGCGGGCCGGCCGCGCGATCCGGGCGGGCACCATGATCAGGTGCCGGCGCAGGGTGGCTCCCCGAGCCACGGCATGCCGGCCGCCGACCAGGCTGCCGGCGGCGCGGAGCAGGTTGTGACAGATCCCGGCGCAGATCGCCCAGGCTGTGTTGGCGGCGAATCGGCCCGACGGCAGGTGAGCCAACGGGCCGTCGATCAGATCCGAGTGCACGGTTTCGATGATCGCGTGTTGGCGATGGGTCACATCGGCTCGGGTGACGGATTCGAGACTGTTGGTCAGGAACGGGTGGTAGCGCCACACCGGGAACAACTCGTCGAGCCTGGCGACATCCCGCACTCGGCGGACGACCAGCCGGGCGGTGATCGGCCGGGCAGTGCTGGCGAAGGCGGTGAACGCCTCGACCTCGGCGACCTGGGCGTCGGAGATCAACACGCCGGTGTCGGGGTCGACGACGGCACCGGGATAGTGCACGGCAGTCCAGGCATCCTCCGCGATCGAGGCAATCGCTTGGTCGAGCGCGGCGTTGCGGGTCAACACCAGTGAGAACCGCACGCCGTGGTCCAGGCAGGCTCCAGCGACCAGGTGGTTGCCGTAAGCCGAATCGCCCCGCACCAAAATCTCGCCGGTCGCGCCGGCCTGTCGGGCGGTGCCGATGGCCTCGGTCACCATCGATGCCGCACCACGCCCGGATCCGGCCTTCCCGGCCCTCAGCCGGATCCCCGCCACTACCGGGGCACCGTCGGTAGTGCTGATCGTGGTCACCAGCGGCGACAGGCCCTTGCGGAGCACCTGTTTGCCGGCGATCTTGGCGTGCCCGAAACTCGCACCCTCCTTGGCATGCCCGTAGACCGGACGGAGCAGCGAGTCGATATCGATCAACGCCCGCTGCTCGATCCCCGGCAACAAGTCGCTGCAGCCGACGAGGTTGACCAGGTGGGCTCGGGCCACCGACGCCAGCTGGCTGGTGTGTCCATGGCTGAGGTTGCGCAGGAACTGACCCAAGGTCGCGGGCGCGTACACCTGCTTGAACAGTCGCGCCGTTCCACCAGCCCGGATCACGTCCAGATCATCGATACAGTCCGCACCTGCGGCCATCCCGGCGATGATCGAGGTGACCTTCCCCGCCGGGTTGACCCCAGACGAGGCCACCCATGCCGAATCGACCCGAACCCGGTCGGCCAGCAACTCCGACAAGCCGGCCCGCTCGGCCAGACCCATCACCGGAGCCAGCCCGGCACACGACACCAGGTGCTCCTCATCGAACATCGGAACAGCCCGCGTCCACCCATGAGGTAGTTTCACTATCAGTGCCTTCTTGGTTCGGTCGGATCAGTGCGTTAGCAACACAGATTCTCCCTTGCCAGGAAGGCCTCTCACGTCCTCACACGCTGGACAGCCCCACCCAACCGACTACTCGTCCACGGATCGAGGCTAAGGGCTAGCAGGGTGGCCGAACGGGCCGGACCGACTGGATCAGATCTCGTTCTGCTCGTCGGCACCGCGCGCGACCACCGCCTCGAGATGACGTACGCGACCGCCGACGATCGGGAAGATCAACACCGACAACACGCCGGCCAGCACCAGCGCGGCCGCGTGCGCCGCGTCCAACTGGCCCGCCTTCACCCCGACGCTGGTGATCACCACGATCAGCGGCAGCCCGGCCGCGGCGAACAGTCCCAGGGCCAGCCGATCCCGTTGCTCCAGTACGCCGACGTGCAGCAGGTAGGTCGGGATGCCGCGGACGATCAGGAACAGCACCAGGAAGGCCGGCACGCTGACCAGCGCAATCGGCTCGGCCAGCAGCGAACGGATGTCCAACGCGACGCCGCTGACCACGAAGAAGATCGGGATCAGGAAGCCGAAGCCGATCCCCTCCAGCCGCGAACTGACGACGGCCTCCTCGGCCGGATCGCCGGACTTCAGGAACAGGCTGACCAGGATGCCGGCGGTGAACCCGCCTAGCACCGGATCCAGCCCCAGCCACTCGGACAGCGCGAACATCGCCACCACGACCAGTACGCACAACCGGACCGCCAACTGTGCACTCGTGCCCAACGTTGCGGTGACCAATCTGCCGAGCCGGGGATGCCGTGGCCGGCTCGCCAGCCAGCCGCCGACCAGCGCCAGCGCCGCGAACACCGCCAGCACGGCGATGGTGTGGCGCGGGCGTTCCCCGCTGAGCGCGAAGGCGATCGCCAGGATCGGCGCGAACTCGCCGACGGTGCCGACCGCCATCACCCGATCGCCGAATCGCGTCCCAGCGGCGCCGCTGTCGCGCAGGATCGGCAGGATCGTGCCGAGCGCGGTCGTGGTCAGCGCCAGCCCGATCACCACTCCGCTGGAGAGTCCGCCGAGCAGCAGCCCGGCGGCCAGGCCGACCACCAGAGAGATCAGCCAGCTGATCACCGACCGGCGCAACGGATCGCCGCGCAACTTGTTGAACTGGATCTCGTACCCGGCCAGGAACATCAGGAAGGCCAGGCCGAGGTCGGACAGCGCGGACACCACGCCGGTGTCGGTGACCCAGCCCAACAGGGTCGGACCGACCACGATCCCCAGCAGGATCTCCACCACCACGCTCGGCACGGCGACCCACGGCGAGAGCCGATCGACGACGAACGGGGCCAGCACCGCGACGAAGAAGATCACCATGATCATCACGATGGAATCGAGCGACATCTTCGACACTCCAAGTCCGGTACCGCGACGAAAAGCAAACTGGCCCGAACCCTCGAGACCGAGGATTCGGGCCATCAGATGTCATCGGACATCCTCTGCGGTGGCGGCGGGATTTGAACCCGCGGAGGGGGTGAACCCTCACTCGCTTTCGAGGCGAGCTCTTTAGGCCGCTCAGACACGCCACCGCCGCAGAGGCTACCAATCCTGGCCGACGAGGGCGAAATTGATCACCGCCGAGATTCGAAGAAGTCCCGGATCAGATCACCGCAGGCGGTCTCGTCGATGCCGCCGATCACCTCGACGCGATGATTCAGCCGCCGGTCGCGGACCACGTCCCAGAGCGAGGCGACCGCCCCAGCCTTCGGGTCGTACGCCCCGAACACCAGCCGGCCGATCCGGGCCTGCACCAGCGCACCCGAACACATCGTGCACGGCTCCAGGGTGACCACCAGGGTGTGATCATCCAGCCGCCAGCTGCCGATCGCCTCGGCCGCGCGGCGGATCGCCAGCAGCTCGGCATGCGCGGTCGGATCCCCGACCAGTTCGCGTTCGTTGCCGGCGGCCGAGACGACCAGTCCGTCCCGATCGAGGATCACTGCGCCGATCGGTACGTCGTGATGTTCGGCCGCGCGGACGGCCTCCTGCAGCGCAAGAGCCATCGGCTGTCGCCAGTCGACCGACGCCGGCGGCGATGCCGAAGGATCAGTCACCGAACTCGGAGTCGATCACCTTGCGGAACTGCGGGCCGATCTTGATCTTGTCCGCCACCTCGGTCAGCAGTTGATCACTACCAAGATCAAGATCGTCACACATGGTGGTCAGATCGAATTCGGAGACGCCGAGGTCGGACAAGATCTTCATGTCGCCGATCGGCTCGGAGTCGTCGTCATCCTCGTCGGGAATGTCCTCACCCAAGTAGTCGGCGATGTCGCGGGCGATCGGCCAATCATTGGCCGCGGCGTTGTCGGACAGCATCAACTGCACATGGCGGCCACGAACTCGAACGATGATCGCCACCTCACCGACCAGGCTGAGCAGCCCGACCGCGCCGCCGTCGCCGGGCAACCGGCGCAGCTGAGTGATCAACTCCTCGAGGTCGTTGGCCAGATCCTCCGACAGCGCGTTGACCATGCTCTGGCCGTCCTCGCGGTAGGCGGCGATGATGAAATCGATGTCCTCGGGATCGGCATCCTCGAGATCGTCGTCCAGATCGTCGTCGCCGTCGGCCTCGAGGTCGTCATCGGCCTCGGCCAGATCACGGCTGGAGGCGGACTCACGCGGGTCATCGTCGTCAAGATCGAAGGACTCAATCTCGTCGTCGTCGTAGTCGGCCACGATCTCCCCTCCAACTGCCCACGATCTCTTCTGCGACGGTCCGGACGGGCCTTCCCGGACCGACTCCCTATGGTGTCAGAACCTACGTCGACAGCGATAACTATTCGGTGCCGAATTCACAGCGCCGGCTCCATCGCGGCCTCCCGTACGATGTCCGGCTCGGTTAGCGTGCAGGTTGTGAAACTCCGCATCGTCGATCATCCGCTGGTCACCCACAAGATGACCACCCTGCGCGACCGGGACACCGACTCGCCGACGTTTCGCCGGTTGACCGAGGAGTTGGTGACTCTGCTGGCGTACGAGGCGACGCGGGAGGTCCGGGTCGAGCCGCATCGGGTGCAGACGCCGGTGGCGTCCTGCGACGGGGTCAAGCTCTCCCATCCGCGGCCGCTGGTGGTGCCGATCCTGCGGGCCGGGCTCGGCATGCTGGAGGGGATGAGCCGGCTGATGCCGACCGCCGAGGTCGGGTTCGTCGGCATGGTCCGCAACGACCAGACCCTGCAGCCGACCACGTACGCCGAACGGCTGCCGGAGGATCTGTCCGGGCGGCAGTGCTACGTCCTGGATCCGATGCTGGCCACCGGCGGCACGCTGGCGGCCACCGTACGTTTCCTGGTCGACCGCGGCGCCGATCACATCACCTGCATCTGCCTGCTCGCCGCACCGGAAGGGCTGCAGCGGCTGGAGCGGCTGCTGGAGGACCTGCACGTGCCCTGCACGGTCGTGGTCGCCGGGGTGGACGAACGGCTGGACGAACACGGCTACATCGTGCCCGGACTCGGCGACGCCGGCGATCGGCTCTACGGCGTGCTTCCCGACGCCTGATTCACTCGACCACACGACGCCGGCCGTGACACCGACCTGCTGTGCGGGTAGGAGTTGATCATGACAACGCACTACCCCGGCGCGGAGGATTTCCTGCCCCAGCGGCAAAACCTCGCCTCGTTGCGATCGGCCGTGCAGGACTGCCGCGGCTGCGACCTCTATGCCACCGCGATCCAGGCGGTGTTCGGCGAAGGGCTGCGGCGGTCGCGGTTGATCATGATCGGCGAACAGCCCGGTGACGTCGAGGACCACACCGGACGGCCGTTCACCGGTCCGGCCGGGCGGCTGTTGGACAAGGCACTCGTCCAGGCGGGCATCGAACGCTCCGAGGTCTTCCTCACCAATGCGGTCAAGCACTTCCGCTTCCGCACCCGCGGCGCCACCGGCAAGCGGCGGATCCATCAGACCCCCAGCCAATCCCAGGTCAACGCCTGCCGACCCTGGCTGGAAGCCGAACTCGACGTGGTCAAGCCCGAGGGTGCTGTGGTTCTCGGCAGCGTCGCCGGCAAGTCGATCTTCGGTCCGGACTTCACCGTCGGCTCCCACCGCGGCACCGTCGGCGAACTGCCCGGCCGGCCGATCTGGTCGGTGTCGACAATCCACCCGTCCGCAGCGCTGCGCGCCGAGAACCGGGCCGTGCTGTACGAGGGCCTGGTCGCCGACCTGGAGCTGGCCGCCCGAACCTTGGCGAGTTAGGCGTTGGCCGGCACCTGCGCGTACCAGCGCCGGCCAATCACCCGCCGCAAGGGCCCTGAGCTTGTCGAAGTGCCGAAATCGGCACTGCCATGATCTCGGCGCGAAGGAGCAAACCCTGAAAATGAGGCACCAGTCGGGCATTTCGGCTGTGTGGAGCCGATTTTCGCCGGCTGCGTCCTCATTCTCAGGGTTCGGACCGTGACCCGGTCACTGCGCGGTCGCTGAAGCTCAGTAGTAGTAGGGAAATTCCGACCAATCGGGTGCGCGCTTCTCCAGGAAGGCGTTGCGGCCCTCGACCGCTTCGTCGGTCATGTACGCCAACCGGGTGGTCTCGCCGGCGAACACCTGCTGTCCGACCAGGCCGTCGTCGATCGCATTGAAGGCGAACTTCAGCATCCGTTGGGCGGTTGGGCTCTTACCGCAAATGATCTTGCCCCACTCCAGGCCGACGTCCTCCAGTTCGGCATGCGGGACCACCTTGTTGACCATGCCCATCCGGTGCGCGTCGTCGGCACCGTAGGCCTGCCCCAGGAAGAAGATCTCGCGGGCGAACTTCTGCCCGACCTGACGGGCCAGGTAGGCCGAGCCGAAGCCGCCATCGAAGGAACCGACATCGGCGTCGGTCTGCTTGAACCGGGCATGCTCGGCGCTGGCGACGGTCAGATCGCACACCACGTGCAGGCTGTGTCCACCACCGGCGGCCCAGCCGCCGACCAGGGCGATCACCACCTTGGGCATGAACCGGATCAGCCGTTGCACCTCGAGGATGTGCAATCGGCCGAGCTTCGCGGGGTCGACGTCCGCCGCCTGCTCGCCGTCGGCGTACTGATAGCCCGCCCGGCCGCGGATTCGTTGATCACCGCCACTGCAGAACGCCCAGCCGCCGTCCTTCGGGGACGGTCCGTTCCCGGTCAGCAGAATTGCGCCCACGTCGGACGAGGTCCGAGCATGATCAAGAGCGGCGTACAACTCGTCCACCGTGTGCGGCCGGAACGCGTTGCGAACCTCGGGCCGGTCGAACGCGATCCGCACTACCGGCGCGTCCTTCGCCCGGTGGTAGGTGAGGTCGGTGAAGTCGAAACCCGGCACCGGGTTCCACATCTCGGGCCGGAACGGGTTGGCTAGGTCCTGATCGGTCACCGGCCCACGGTATCCGACCGATCTCGGCGCGAGTTCGTGTCCGACGGATCGCGACTCACTGTGCAAATGCGAGGTCCAGCAGTTTCGCCGCCGAGCCGGCGACATCGCCGGCCATGGTGCCGAACAGTTGTCCGCGATCGCCCTCGAACCGGGTCGCACAGAACAGCTCGCCTGCCTCGTCGGGTCCGAATCGGATCAGCTGCGCTGCCTGCAGCAAGACTCCAAGATCACCGGCCAGTCGCCGGGCTGCCGACGCGGAGGTTCGGTCAAGATCGCGACGCCACCTCCGCAGCGCTTCGTCGTAGCCATGGTCATGGCCGGTCGCCTGATCAAGCTCATCCAGTACGGCGTCTCGCGCGGCCGGCTGCCGGTTCAACGCGCGGAGCAGGTCGAGGGCGATCACGTTGCCCGAGCCTTCCCAGATCGCATTCAACGGCGACTCCCGGAAGAGTCGCGGCATCCCCGACTCCTCGACATATCCGTTGCCACCAAGGCACTCCAGCGCCTCGCCAACCACCGCGGGAGTGCGCTTGCACACCCAGTACTTGGCCGCCGGCAACGCCGCCCGGAGAAGATCGACCTCGCCGTCGTCCACCGCAGCCGCCAGCCGAAGCGCCAGCCCGGTCGAGGCCATCGACTCCAGCGCCAGGTCCGCGAGCACGTTGATCATCAACGGCTGATTGATCAACAACTCGCCGAAAGCACGCCGATGCCGGGCGTGATGAATCGCCTGGACGAGGGCGGCCCGCTGCCCCGCCGCGGAGCCGATCACGCAGTCCAGCCGGGTCATCGCAACCATCTCCAGGATTGCGTTCACACCGCGCCCCGGTTCGCCGACCAGCCAGCCGACGGTGTCGGCGAATTCCACCTCGCCGGAGGCGTTGGATCGGTTGCCGAGCTTGTCCTTCAGCCGCTGCAGCCGGAACACGTTGTGGTCGCCACCCGGCAGCACCCGCGGCACGCAGAAGCAACTCAGCCCCGCGTCGTCCAGCTGAGCCAGCACCAGGAAGACGTCGCTCATCGGTGCCGAACAGAACCACTTGTGCCCGGTGATCAAATACGGTCCGTCACCCTGATCAACGGCGCGGGTGGTGTTGGCGCGGACATCGGAGCCGCCCTGCTTCTCGGTCATCCCCATCCCGGCGATGAGACCACGCTTGTGTTGCGGATCGGCCAGCCCGAAGTCGTACGTCCTGCTGGTGAGCCCGGCACCGTACATCTGCATCAGCGCAGGGTTTGCACGCAGTGCCGGCAGGATCGAGTACGTCATCGAGATCGGGCAACCGTGCCCGGCCTCCGCCTGGCTGACCAGATAGAAACCGGCGGCCCGGCGCAGGTGCGGATGATCATGATCATCGACCCAGGCCGCAGCGTGCAGCCCGTGACCGACCGACAGCTCCATCAGCCGGTGCCAGAACGGATGAAACTCCACCTCGTCGATCCGATGCCCGTAACGATCATGGGTCCGCAGCCGCGGCGGCTGTTCATTGGCCTCAACGGCCCACCGCTGCACCGCGGCGCCGGTGATCAACGTCCCGAGTCCGGACACCGCTGCCGGGTCCACACCGCGCTCACCCAGCACGGAGTTGATCATGGGATCGGCGGTCGCGGCGTCGTAGTCGAGCAGCGGCGGCGGCTGATTGCTGACCTGGTGGGTATCGATGCTCATCCCCGCCTCGGCTCTCGGCGGCTGGGTCCTGAGCCTGTCGAAGGACCTGGAACGGCACCGACCCCGGTCGTCCCTTCGCCAGGCTCAGGGATCCTCTCGACGGGCTCAGGGATCTTCGGATCCAGTTCCCTCCTGCCTTTGAGTTGCCAGCCGATGAATCCAGCCAGCGCGAGGGCGGCGACAGCCAGCGCGACCACCGCGATCACCGGCGACAGTTCGTACAATCGCAGCCAGGCGGCGACGGTGACGAAGCCGACCGTGGCGTACAGAAATCCCCAGATGATCGCGCCGATCGCGACCGCCGGCAGGTAGCGCCGCAGCGGCATCTTGGTCACCCCGGCGGCGAGATTGATCAAGGTCTGGAAGCCGACGGTGAGGAAGGACAGGCTGATCGCCGGCGGGCCCCAGCGATTGATCACCCGGCGGGCGCGATCGAAGCCGGCAGACTCGATCATCCGCCGTGCCCGGGTACGCTCGGCACCGGCCTGCGCGGCCCGGCCGAGCCAGTAGGTCAGATTGCCGCGGACGAAGGCACCCAGGGTGAGGACGAGCACGGCCAGCGGGTACGGCCAGCCGTCCAGCAGCCCGTTCATCGCAGTCCTTGCGCGTACGCCGACGCAGACGTCCACGGGAGCGGAAGGAGCAGCGACATCCGGTCAGTCTAGCCACCGATGAAGGGTTACCTAACCTCGGAGGACCGAACCCGGCCGTCCGCCACGCGGCCCGAGGGACGACAACGGCTCACAGTCGACCAGCGGAGTTGACACTGATCACCGGGACTCCTTCGACGTCACTGGCGTCAAGATCGACAGTGGCCGAGAAGCCCCAGTCGAGATCGCCTTCCGGATCGTCGAAGATCTGCCGAGCGGACCATTGCCGACCGGACTGTTCCAAGATCAACATCGCCGGACCGCGGGCGTCGGGGCCGAGCCGGATCTCGTCGTGATCATCGAAGTACGGCTCGATCGCGTCCGCCCAGCCGTCGGCATCCCAACCACGTTCGGCATCAAGCTCACCCAGTGCGTCCCAGTCCTCGGCGGCGCACAGCTCGACCCGGCGGAAGAGCGCGTTGCGGACCAGCACCCGGAAGGCGCGTACGTTGGCGGTCACCGGCGGCGGACCATGATCAACTTCCTGATCCGCGGTGTGCAGCAGCTCGGGGTGGGCCAGTAGCTCCCACTCCTCCAGCAGGCTCGAGTCGGTCTGCCGGACGATCTCGCCGAGCCATTCGATCAGATCCTGCACTTCGGGCGTCTTGGCGTCGTCGGGCACCGTCTGCCGCAACGCCTTGTAGGCGTCGGTCAGATACCGCAGCACCATTCCCTCTGATCGGGCCAGCCGATAGGAGGCGACGAACTCGGAGAAGTTCATCGCCTGCTCGACCATCTCCCGGACGATCGATTTCGGCGACACCGGAGTGTCGGCCAGCCACGGATGCGTTTGCAGGAAGGTCGCGAACGCCGGCTCCAGCAGTTCGACCAGCGGCCGGGCGTAGCTGACCTCGTCCAGCCGCTCCATCCTTTCCTCGTACTCCAGACCGTCGGCCTTCATCTGCGCGACCGCCTCACCGCGGGCTCGGTCCCGCTGCGCGGTCAGGATCGGCCGTGGGTCCTCCAGCGTCGCCTCCACCACCGAGATCAGGTCCAGCGGATAGCTCGGCGACTCGACGTCCAGCAATTCCAGTGCCGCCAGGGCGAACGTCGACAGCGGCTGGTTCAGCGCAAAGTCGGCCTGCAGGTCGACGGTCAGCCGGGCTCGGCGTCCGAGTTCGTCGGGCTCCGGCAGCTGCTCGACGATGCCGGCCCGGCGCAGCCCGCGATAGATCGCCAGCGCCCGGCGGATGTGCCGTCGCTGCCGCGCCGGTGGCTCGTCGTTGGTGGTGAGCAGGTGGGTCATCGCGGCCATACAGTCGCCCGGCCGGTTGATCACGTTCAGCAACATCGCGTTGCTGACCGCGAAGGTGGACTCCAGCGGCTCCGGCTCGGCGGCCACCAACCGGTCGAAGGTGGGTCTGCCGTAGCCGACCACTCCCGGCGGCGGCTTCTTCTTGACCACCTTGCGGCGCTTCTTCGGGTCGTCGCCGGCCTTCGCCAGCGCCTTCTCGTTGGCCACCACATGCTCGGGCGCCTCGACGATTGCCGTGCCGACGGTGTCGTAGCCGGCCCGTCCGGCCCGGCCGGCGATCTGATGGAACTCTCGGGCGGTCAGCAACCGGGGACGTACGCCGTCGTACTTGCTCAGCGAAGTCAGCAGCACCGTCCGGATCGGTACGTTGATGCCCACGCCCAGCGTGTCGGTGCCGCAGATGATCTTCAACAGACCGGCTTGGCTCAGGCGCTCGACCAGGCGGCGATAGCGCGGCAGCATTCCGGCGTGATGGACGCCGATGCCGTTGCGCACCAATCGGGACAGAGTTTTTCCGAAACCGGAGCTGAAACGGAAATTACCGATCAACTCGGCAATGCGATCTTTTTCTTCCCGGCTGCTCACCTTCAGGCTGGTGAGTCCCTGCGCCTGCTCGATCGCGGCGGCGCGGCTGAAGTGAACGACATAGATCGGCGCCTGATGCGTTTCCAGTCGCTCGGTGATGGTCTCGTGCAGACTGCTGGTGACGTACTCGTAGTTCAGCGGGACCGGGCGTTCGGTGGAGCTGATCACGGCGGTCGAGCGTCCGGTCCGCCGTTCAAGATCATCACGGAACCGGGTGACATCGCCGAGGGTGGCCGACATCAGCAGGAATTGTGCCCGGGGCAGCTCGATCAACGGCACCTGCCAGGCCCAACCGCGATCCGGGTCGGCGTAGTAGTGGAACTCGTCCATGATCACCGCCGCGACGTCGGCCTGCGCGCCGTCGCGCAGGGCGAGGTTGGCCAGGATCTCCGCGGTGCAGCAGATGATCGGTGCATCGGCGTTGACACTGGCGTCGCCGGTCATCATGCCGACCTGGTCGTGGCCGAAGATTTCCGTTGCGGCAAAGAACTTCTCGCTGACCAGTGCCTTGATCGGAGCGGTGTAGAAGACCCGTCCGGTCGGTCCGGGAGCGTCTTGACCATCGGCGAGCCGAGCCGCCAGTACCGCGAACTCCAGGCCGGTTGCGACCAAGCTTTTGCCGGAGCCGGTCGGAGTCGCCATGATCACGTTCGAGCCGGAGAGCAGCTCGATCAGTGCCTCGACCTGAATCGGGTACGGGGTCTGGTCGCGCTCGGACGCCCACTCGGAAAACGCCTCGTACACGTCGTCCGGATCCGCGGTCGCCGGCAGCCGGTCGGTCAGTGTCATCGCCAGCAGTTCCCCGTCCATCGAGCCCGGTTCAAGGTACCGCATGCTGTTCGAGACACGGCCGCGAGCGACCATCGGCGTCGACGAGCCACCACCGGCAGTGGTGGCCCCACCGATCGGACAGCCGGAATTCGTTGAGCATTCAATTCAACGATGGACTTTCGCCTCTCCAATTCCGCTCGTCGCCAGATTTGTCGAATGTTGAGGGAAAGTAGAGGTCTAGGTGCGGCCGCTCATTGGCCGGATCGGTAACGGTTGGGAGTCCGGAAAGGAGGACGATGCCAGACCAGAAGCTGCCCGGGCAGACACGGCCGGACGAGAGACGGCCCGATCACGATCGGTCTGAGCAGAAACGAATGGCACCGTCGACCGACGCCGAGTTGCGCGCGTTGAGCTCCACCCTGCACCTGGATGCGCCGGTGGTCCGCCGCTTCATCGGCGACTACCTCCGGTTGCTGGACACCCGGGTGGCGCGGATCGAGCACAGCCTGGAAGCCGACGATCTGAGCACCGCGACGATCGCCCTGCTCAGCCTGGCTACGTCCAGTTCGATGGTCGGCGCCGATGACGTGGCCGAGGCCGCCGATCAGCTCCGGCTCCGCGTCGCGGCCGGGAACGCGACCGCGATCGAGGCCGGCCGTCGCCGGCTCATCTCCCGGGTCCGGCAGGCCGGACTCCGGCTCGCCGACATCGAGGCCGACGGCGGCAACCGGACCAATGGATCGGGCGGATCGGGCGGATCGGGCACCTCGGACAGTCAGGGTGCGAGGCGGTAACCGACCCCGCGTACGGTCTGCACGAACCGCGGCTGGCCGACCGGGTCGCCCAGTTTGCGTCGCAGATTCGCCAGGTGCACCTCGACCGCCCGCCGGTCGTTGTCGCTGATGTAGCCGCCGGTGCTGCCGTCGCCCCGCAACTCGAGCACCAGTTCGTTCTTGGTGATCACCCGCCGACGCCGCTCCAGGATCGCCAGCATCAGATCGAATTCGCTGCGGGTCAGCTCGACCGGCTCACCGTCCAACTCGCTCAGCCGCATCTGCGGATGCATCCGCAACCCGTTGTGGGCAAGCCATCCGGCGTCCCCACCGTCGATGGACGGCTGCCCGTCGGCCTCTTCGGCCACGGCGCCGTCAACCGGCTGGCCGTTCGGCGTGCGCCGCATCCGCCGCAGCATCGCCTCCACCCGGGCCCGCAGCTCCCGCGGCCGGAACGGCTTGGTGATGTAGTCGTCGGCGCCCGCATCCAAGCCCATCAGGGTGTCGATCTCGTCGGTCCGCGCCGACAGCATGATCACGTACGTCGAACTGAAGTCGCGGATTCGGCGCGCGACCTCGAAGCCGTCGATGCCGGGGAGGCTGATGTCGAGCGTGGTCAGGATCGGATCGTGCTCGCGGACCGCCTCGATGCCTTCGACCCCGCTGGTCGCCTGATGCGACTCGAAGCCTGCCTCGGCGAGCACCGCGGCCAGCAGATTGCCGATGTCGGCATCGTCCTCGATGATGACTGCGACTCGGCGTTCGTCCCTGTCTGCCATGGCATCACCGTACCTGGATGAGGCCCGGACGGCCGACCGACCACGGGAGCGGCGCCGCGGCGACGGCAACGCAGCCGCTCCCCCGCGGCATCATCCGGCCGTTGCGATGGCAAACGCTTGCCCGGAGCAGCCTGGGCCGGTATATCTGTGCGCCGAGCCGAAAGAGGTCAACCATGTTCAAGATCGGATTCAGCACCCTCGGTTGTCCGGGGTACACCGTCGACGAGGTGGCAGCGCTGGCCCGCACCGAAGGATTCGACGGGGTCGAGATCCGTTTCATCCGCGGCGAGGTCGACCTCACCACGTTGGACGAGTTCTCCCCGGTGGCGATCGCACAGACCCGCAAGGTGTTCGACGACGCCGGAGTCGAGGTGAACTGCATCGACACCAGCGTCCGCTTCAGTTCGGCCGACGCGGCTGAACGGAAAGCGCAGCGCGAACTGGCCAAGATCAACTGCGAGATCGCGAACGCACTCGGCGCCCGTTATCTCCGCGTCTTCGGCGGTTCCCGGCCGAACGGAATCGATCCGGGCTCATTCACCACCGCAGTGGCCGAGGGGCTCGGCGAAGTGGCCGAGGACAGTTGGGCGGCCGGCATCGAGACCCTGGTCGAAACCCACGACGACTTCTGTACGGCGGCCACGATCCAGCCGCTGCTGGATCAGTCGAGTGATCGGCTCGGCGTGCTGTGGGACTTCCTGCACAGCTTCCGCAACGGCGAGACCGCCGAGCAGACGTACGCCGCCTTGGGCCCGAAGATCCGGCAGGTCCACGCCAAGGACGCGAGCCGGGCGACGCCCGACGGCTTCGATCTGGTGCTGACCGGCACCGGCATCGTGCCACTGGGCGACCTGGTGACGGTGCTGCGCGATGCCGACTTCGGCGGTTACGTCGACTTCGAGTGGGAGAAGGCCTGGCATCCCGAGATCGAGGATCCCGAGATCGCCATCCCCCACTTCAAGACCGCGTTGGACAAGATCATCAACGCAGCCTGATCCGAATTGTCAGCGTTAGGGGAGCGTTAGGGGGCCCTATGGCGCCTTCTACCGCTGACAACTCGGTACGGGGTCAGGCAGCCAGGGCGTCGCGGGCGGCGATGGCCACCAGGTCACGACTCGGGCCCTGGCTCGGGTAGCGGCCGGTGCGCCAGATCGCGGCCAGCGGCCGGGTCAGGTGATGATCACGGATTTTGACCTCGCGCAGCCGTCCCAGAGCAAGATCATCGGCGACCGCCAGCCGGCTCACCACGCCCGGGGCCAGGCCGCCGCCGATGGCCGCGTTGATCGCCCCTTCGGTGCTCAACTCCACCGCGGGCGCGGCGACCTCGACGTCCGGGAGTTCGTGCTTCAAGATCAACTCCAACGCCCTCCGGGTGCCGGAACCACGTTCCCGGGTGACCAGCGACGTACGCGCCACCTGCTCGAGCGTGACGCCGGCCCGACGCCGGCTCCAGCTGTGATCGGGCGCGACCACCAGGACCAGTTCGTCCTCGGCAACCACCCGGTGCTTCAGGTCGCGCGGCAGTTCGGGAGTCTCGATGAAGCCGACGGCGGCCTTCTCGTCGCGGACCAGATCGATCACCTTGGCGCTGTTGCCGGTGATCAACTCCACATCGGTCGGCTTGGCACCGACCCGCACCTGCTGACGATGCAACTCGACCAACCAGGTCGGCACCAGGTGCGCCGAGGTGGTCAGGCTGGCCGCCAGCCGCATCCGGGAGGCCCGCCGCTCGTGCAACGCGCTGATCCCGAAATCCATCCGCTCCGCAGCCGACAACACCCCTTGTGCCCAGCCTGCAACCAACCGACCCGTCTGGGTCAGCTGCGATCCGGTCGGACTCCGTCGCACCAGTTCCGCGCCGATTTGTCCTTCCAGGGAACGCATCCGCGACGATGCTGCCTGCTGGGTGTAGCCCATCTCCTGGGCGGCGGCCGACAGGCTGCCGGAACGGTCCACCGCACACAGCAACTGCATGGCGGAAAGATCGGGAACGCGTCCGCTGAGCACACTCACTCCTCAATTGATCATGATCGACTTCACAACACTTCTCACAACCGACAGTTGTGCCGGAGCACACCCTAGGCCGACGGCACTGAGGGCGGCCTGAGAGGGGCCGCGGATGCTGTGAACGCTGAACGGCGTGGCACCATGCTGCGGTGACGTGGACGGTAGCGCGAGTCGGCTTCGCGCCGATCAAGGGCACCCGGCACCGCGAGTTGCCCGAGGTCGTGCTGACAAAATCAGGACCGGTCGGTGATCGCCGATTCTGCCTGGTCGATCCGGTACGCCGCCGAGCGCTGCGGACGGTGGAAACCCCACAACTGGTTGCTGTCACGGTTGACTGGCGGGACCCCGAGCTGAGTTGCACCTTTCCCGACGGCAGCCGCGTCGACGAGGCGGTGATGGTCGACGAGCAGTCGATCGAGTTCGACTACTGGGGACGGCAAGTGTCCGGCCGGCGCGTGACCGGGCCGTGGGCTGCGGCGTTCGGACGCTACCTCGGAGCCGAGGTCGAGCTGGTCGCCTGTGCCCCCGGGGACGTCGTCTTCGGCGACAGCCTGAGCTTGATCACCACCGGTTCACTGGCCGCGCTGTCGACACTGATCGGCCGGTCGATCGATCCTGCCCGGCTGCGGGCGACCGCGGTCGTCGATGATCATGCCGAGGGCCGGACGCTGACCGATCCGGTCGAGTCCGACTGGATCGGGCGGCAGCTGACCATCGGCACGGCCACGGTCCGGGTCACCGGCCCGATCGCCCGTTGCGCGGTGATCGACATCCATCCGGTGACCGGTGAACGCGACGGCAACCTGCTCCGCACCCTGGCCCGCGCCGCCCGCACCGGCGAGCAGTTCCTCGATCCGATCTTCGGCGTGCAAGCAACCGTGATGCAGCCCGGACTGCTCCGGCCCGGCGATCGGGCGGCGCTGATCGAAGCAGACACCACGGTCACGGGTGCCGCTGCACGGGAAGCCGCGAACAAGAGCCCCCGCTGATTGCCTCGATCAGGTCGGAAAGGGCCGCCGGATTTCGCCAATCAACGGGGGATTTTGTTCGCGAGTGGTTCAGCCCTCGCTGACCGCGACCGGCTCGGCGACGTGCGGATCGCTTTCCTGGACCGGCACCGCGCGGGTGACGAAGGCCGACAGCACGAACGCGATCGCAGCGGCCACCGCGCCGACCATGAAACTGGCGTGGATGCCGCCGAGTTCGGCATGCAGCTGATCCACTCCGCGGCCGGCCAACCCGCTGGCCCGGACCGACATGATCGCGATCAGCAGCGCGGTACCGGCGGCACCGGCGACCTGCTGCAGGGTCATCAGCGTCGCGCTGCCGTGGGAGTAGAGCTTCGGCGGCAGCGGATTCAGGCCGTTGGTCATCGCCGGGGTCATGATCATGCCCATCCCGGCGCCCATCATGATCGCGTACTGCAGACCGAGCAGCCAGATCGGCGTGTGCTCATTGGCAACGCTGAAGGCGACCAGCATCGCCGTCAGCAGACCGGTGCCGATCATCATCAGCGCCTTCGGGCCGTAACGGTCGTACAGCCGGCCGATGATCGGGCCCATGATCGCCATCAGGATCCCGCCGGGCAGCATCAGCAGTCCGGTCGACAGCGTGTCCAGACCACGTACCTGTTGCAGATACAACGGCAGGATCAAGATCATCCCGAACATGGCGACCATGCCGAGCAAGATCACCAACAGGCTCCTGCGGAAGTCCTTGAAGCCGAAGACCCGCAGGTCGAGCAACGGGTTGCCGCTGCGCTGCAACGTGATCTGCCGGCGACCGAAGATCAACAAGCAGGCCACACCGACCAGCACGGCCACGATGCCGACCACCGGGACGCCCTGGCCGCCGCTGACACCGAACGCGTTCAGGCCGTACACGAACAGGCCGAAGGCTGGGATGGTCAGCGCGACCGAGCGGAGGTCCAGCGGATGATGATCCTCGGTGCCGACGTTGGTCAGCCGGAAGATGCCGATGGCCAACGCGACCAACGCGATCGGCAGCACGATCAGGAACATGAACCGCCAGGACAGGTACTGCAGGATCAGTCCGGACACGGTCGGGCCGATGGCCGGCGCGACCGCGATCACGATGCTGACCGTGCCCATGAAGCTGCCGCGGCGGGCTGGCGGCACCAGGTTGAGGACCGTGGTCATCAGCAGCGGAATCATCACCGAGGTCCCGGAAGCCTGGATGATCCGGGCGGTCAGCAACAGCCCGAATCCCGGGGCGAGGGCGGCCAGCAGGGTGCCGGCGCTGAACAGACTCATCGCCAGGATGAACACGGTGCGCGTGCTCAGCCGCTGCAACACGAAGCCGGTGGTGGGAATCAGCACCGCCATGGTCAGCATGTAGGCGGTGGTCAGCCACTGCCCGGTGCTGGCCGAGATATCCAGATCGACCATCAGTCGCGGCAGCGCCACACTCATGATCGTCTCGTTGAAGATCACCACGAACGCGGCGATCAGCAAAATGCCGATGACAGTACGGTCGCGGCTCGACATCCGCTCCGGTCGAGTACCGATGTCGTACGGGTTGGTCAGTTCGGAGTTGCTCAGTTCGGGGCTCGTCACGCTACTGGACCTTTCTGACGTCACTGGCCCCGGTGTTCGGCGCCCTCGACAGTAAGTCGAAGCAGTCGGCCGAAAATCGACAGCGCGACGTACTTCGAATCTCTTCGATGGGCAGCACCGTTGACGGAGCTGAGGAGGTGGCGGGCTCGGGCCGGACGATCCGCCGGGGATCTTCCAGGGCGATCAGCACCGACCACCAGAGCCGACAGCAACTCTACGAGTGATCGGTATTCCCGACATCAGGATTTTTTCGCGATTTTCCTACGGCAGAAGGAAAGTTGCGTGAAGCAACCGCGCTCTGCCGGGCGGCCAACCGGAACTTGTGGCCGGCTCAGCGCCGGGCGCGGAGAGCCTTCAACTGCAGATAACTCGGGGCGTACGGAGTGACTCGCAGCTTCATGCCGGCCTCGGCCGGCGTCCGGTTGCCCTTGCGCTCGTTGCACTTCGTGCAGGCCGAGACCAGATTGTGCCAGGTCGACCCGCCACCCCGGGAGCGCGGCAGCACGTGATCGACCGTGGTGGCGCGTCCGCCGCAATAGGCACAGACCCGATCGCGGGCGTGGATGCCGGCCTTCGTGCACGGCGGTGTACCGCGATGCACCCACTTCATCACCACGTACCGGACCAGTCTGAGGACGCGGGGCATCGGATAGGGGCCGAACCGGGAACCGTCGACCTCTTCCTCGACCACGGCGACCTGGCGGTAGAGCATGCCGATCGCATGTCGCACGCTCACCCGCTGCAGCGGCTCGTAGCTCGCGTTCAGCACCAGCACGTCGGTCATCCGCGCCTCCTGCGCAGATAGTAGACGTATCAACCGCGGCAGCCACCGAAATAACCGTCCGCCTCGCGGCGGCAGCTCGAAAGTGTCGCCGACCCGCCATCGACCGTTCACCGATCCGGGTCGCGAACCGGCCAGGTAGCGTATGGGCATGACGAGTCAGGGAATCGGCGACGCGGTGACACCCGTGCCGGCAACGAACACCTCGATGGCCCGGCTCGTCCGCGACGAGTTGTGCGACCCCGCCCCGTCGACCCGGTGAGCCCCGACGCACAGACGGCGAAGGACAGCGCTCCGGCCGCGTCGTCGACCGATCAGACCGCGACTGCCGGAACCGACGCCGAGGGCGGCACCGGCCGGCGGTCGGGACGCAAGATCACCACTCGCCTGGGCACCCTGATCCGGCAGAACTGGTTGTTCTCGATCTTCCTGGCCCTCGGCTTGGCGATGCGGGTGATCACCTGGTTGGCCTACCAGCCGGCGATGCTCTACATCGACTCGTTCGCCTACCTGAACAATCTGCACACCTTCGAGATGGGTGGCCTGCATCCGATCGGCTATGAACTGATCCTGTGGCCGCTGGTGACGTTCGGCAAGCTCTTCGGTTCGGGACTTTCCTTCACGGTTGCCGTTCAGCACCTCGTCGGGCTCGGCATGGCGATCGTGATGTACCGGATCGCCCGCGGGCTCGGCGCCCGCCAGATCGTCGCGGCCGTGATCACCCTGCCGATACTGCTGGACGCCTACCAATTACAGATCGAGCAGAACATCATGTCCGAGCCGTGGTCGGAGGCGATCCTGCTCGGTGCGGTGTGGGCCTTGATGGCGTGGAAATTCCGCTCCAGCGCCAACACCGCGACCAAGCGGCCCCGGTTGGGTCCCCGCTGGTGGCAGGCGGCCCTGGCTGGTGCTCTGATCGCGGCCAATGTGCCGATCCGCATCATCGGAATCACCTTGGTGATCGCACTGGTGGCGTACCTGATCTTCGCCGGTGCTCGGTGGCGTAACGGGCAGTGGTGGAAGGCCATGATCATCCGGTTGATCGCCGGGCTGGCCGGCTTCGCGATCGTGCTCGGCGGTTACGCTGCGGCGTTCCGGGCCACAACCGGGCAATGGGGCCTGAGTGGCGCCACCTCGGGTGTGCTGTACGGGCGGGCGGCCACGGTTGCCGACTGCGACAGTCTTGATCTTGATCAATATCTGCGGCAGCTCTGTCCGAAGGCACCGATCGGCGAACGTCAGAACGTCGACTACTACAACAACCTGAGCACGACCCGGGTCGATCCGCTGCCTCCGGGCAAGACCCAGGCTCAGATGCGGCGCGAGTTCGGCGTCGCCGTGTTGAAGCAACAGCCGCTGGACGTGGCCGGAGCGATCCTGAAGGACTTCATCAAGGGCTTCGCCTGGACCAAGACCACGTCGGCCAACGACGTACCGCTGACACGCTGGCAGTTCCAGCACGACTACCCGCGGTGGTACCGGACCGATGCCGACCCGTTGACGCTGCAGTTCGACAACACCCTGCCGCACGTGCTGCATCCGCTGACCACCTTCCTGCGGGCCTACCAGCTGCATGGCGGCTACACCCCCGGTACCCTGCTGGCCGGTGCCGGCCTGATCGGCGTCGCCGGCATGTTCGTCCGGCGCGGCGGATTACGCGCCGAGGCCATGGTTGCGGTTGGATTCGGGTTGCTGCTGGTCGGTGGAGCCGATGCGTATCTCTTCTCCTGGCGATATCAGCTCCCCGGGCTGGTGTTCTTCCCGCTGGCCGGCGCGATCGGGTTCACAGCCCTCACCAAACGACAAGACGCAGCACCAGAAGGATGGGAACCACCGAGTTGAGCGCAACCAAGCGAGGCTCCCTCGCCGCGTACCCCGAGCCCGCCGATCACGACGCCGAGCAGAAGTTCAATCAGCAGTACGGGGATTTCACCTTCCCGCCGGTTGTGCTGCTGATCGCCGCATATAACGAGGAGGGCGCGATCGGGCCGGTGCTGGACACCGTGCCGCGCAAGATTCCCGGCCCGGACGGCACGGAGGTCGAGGTCGCCACCCTGGTGATCGTGGACGGCGCCACCGATCGTACGGCCGAGATCGTGGCCGAGCACTCCGACATCTACGCCCACGCCTACTCCAAGAACCGGGGACACGGCGCCGCGCTGCGGCTGGGTTACCACCTGGCAGCGGGCCACGGAGCCGAGGTCGTCGCGATCACCGACGCCGACGGTCAGTACGAGGCAGATCAGCTGGCCGCGCTGGTCGGACCGATCCTGGCCGGTGACGCCGACTTCGTGAACGGTTCGCGGCGGATGGGCTTGGAAGAGGCCGACAGCCGGACGCGCTGGCTCGGGGTCAGGTTCTTTGCGACTTTGGCCACGATTCTGACTCGTACCAAGCTGACCGACACCTCGTCCGGTTTCCGTGCCATGCGGACCGACACCTTGATGCGGGTACGGCTGAGTGAACCGCAGTATCACGCCTCACAGCTGCTGCTGGGGGCGATGGCCGAAGGCGCTCGGGTCAAAGAGGTGCCGGTGAAGATGCTGCTCCGCAAGGCCGGCAAGTCCAAGAAGGGTCACCCGATCTATTACGGCTACAACTACGGCCGAGTGATGGTGACTGCCTGGTTCCGCGGCTGGGTGCTGCGCCGCCGCGGTCCCGGAAAGTAGGCCCACTCAACGGGGTGTGTGGTCCTCGTGGTGGCGGAAGACCAGCCGGTCCAGGAGGGTGAACTTGAAGATGAACACCACGCCGTAGGAACAGATGTTCGCCAGTTCCAGTACGGCGGTTCGCCGCAGGTCGGACAGCCCCATCGGACCGATCACGTGCTGGACGACCGTGGCCACGACGATCGACAACGTACCGCTGGCTGCGATGACAGCCAGGTACGGCAGCGTCTCCTTGATCGGGTGCGGCCGGTGCTTGCGCCCCCAGGTGATCCGTCGACCGACGAAGTAGTTGAAGCTGGCGCCGACCAGGAACGAGATCGTGCTGGCGATGGTCGCATTCGCGTGCGCCGCAGCGAGCAGTGCCACATAGGTGCCGTGGGACAGGATCGTCGCCCCAACCGAGGTGACCCCGGCCCGCATCAGCCGACCGAACAGTCCGTGACGCGAGGCCGGGCCCGTGCCAGCGAGTGATTGCGAGCCGACCGGTTCGGCGACGCCGGGATCCACCGTCGGGCCGTTCACTTCGGGGACTGATGCCATGTCGCTCAGTCTTCACCTTCCGGCGCGCAAGTCCGCATTTGGTCCAACTTCAGCCGCTCACAAGCCCATCCAGCAGAACTTCACAGCAGGCACACGGTCAGCGAAAGTTGGTCAACAGGATTGACAAGATACGATGCGATGAGGGTTTTGAGCGGCGGACCGCTTAAGACTAGCGATGCAACTTGTGTTTTGAAGCGATCCGCGGAGGTGGAAATTTCGTGCGAGTACTGATCCTGGGCGGTGACGGTTACCTCGGGTGGCCGACGGCCCTGCACTTCTCCCAAGCCGGCCACGAGGTGGCGGTCCTGGACAACCTGGCCCGCCGTGGTTACGACGAGGAGCTGGGCGTGCAGAGCCTGGTCCCGATCGAGGACATGGACACGCGGGTCACGGCCTGGCAGCAAGTCTCCGGCAAGACCATCAAGAACTACGTCGGTGACCTGCTGGACGCCGACTTCGTGTACGAGACGCTGCGCGAGTTCGCGCCGGACGCGGTGATTCACTACGCCGAGCAGCGTGCCGCGCCGTACTCGATGATCGACCGCGAGCACGCGGTCTACACCCAGCACAACAACGTGATCGGCAACCTGAACCTGCTGTTCGCGATCGCCGAGGTCAACCCGGAGATCCATCTGGTCAAGCTCGGCACGATGGGCGAGTACGGCACGCCGAACATCGACATCGAGGAAGGCTGGCTGGAGGTCGAGCACAACGGCCGCAAGGACCGGATGCTCTACCCGAAGAAGCCGGGATCCTTCTACCACCTGTCGAAGGTGCACGACTCGCACAACATTGAGTTCGCCTGCCGGATCTGGGGGCTGCGCGCCACCGATCTGAACCAGGGCGTGGTGTACGGCTTGGAGACCGACGCCACCAAGCTCGATCCGCGCCTGGCTACCCGCTTCGACTACGACTCCGTCTTCGGCACCGTGCTGAACCGGTTCGTGATCCAGGCCGTGCTGGGCGAGCCGCTGACCGTGTACGGAAACGGCAGCCAGACTCGCGGTTTCCTGGACATCCGCGACACCGTCGAGTGTCTGCGGCTGGCCGTGGAGAACCCGGCCGACCGCGGCGAGTTCCGGGTCTTCAATCAGATGACCGAGTCGTTCTCGGTTGCTCAGCTGGCGGACAAGGTGGCCGAGGACTTCCCCGGCCCGGTGCAGATCGAGCGGCTCACCAACCCGCGGGTCGAGCAGTCCGACCACTACTACAACGTCAAGCACACCGGGCTTGTTGATCTTGGTCTGCAGCCGCACCTGCTGTCCGACACGTTGATCGAATCGCTCTTCGACATCGTCGCGGCGCACAAGGACCGGGTGAACATCGAGGCCCTCGCCCCGACCGTCACCTGGAAGCGCCCGGCCAAGGAGCCCGCCAACGCCTGACCAGGTTCCAGCACGTACGGCTGCGGGCCGTCACCCAAACTGGGTGGCGGCCCGCAGTCGTGTCTGAAGCACGGCCGTACCTGAGCCACAGCCGCACCGGCTGTGGTTGGGTTGACTCGTGCCCGATTCCGACGTTCGCCGTCCCAATGTAGTGATCATCTTCGCCGACGACATGGGCTGGGGTGATCTTGGTTGCAACGGTGCCACGGCGATCCCGACACCGGCGATGGATGCCGTCGCCGACCAGGGCGTCCGGTTCACCGATGCGCATTCGGCTTCCAGCGTCTGCACGCCGAGCCGGTACGCCCTGTTGACCGGCCGCTACGCCTGGCGCGGGCCGCTCAAGTCCGGAGTGCTGATGGGGCACGGCCCGGCAATCATCGAGCCCGATCGGCCGACGCTGGCCAGCATGCTCGGCTCGGCCGGCTATGCCTGCGGCGCCTTCGGCAAATGGCATCTCGGTGTCGGGTGGCGTTGGCGGGACGGCCATCTCGACAGCGCGTTCGGAGCAGATGCGCGACTCGGGGCACCGCAGGAGTTGGAGGATGGGGCCGAGATCGACTACCAGCAAGGATTCGCCGACGGCCCGACGACCCGCGGCTTCGATCGGTTCTTCGGCATCGCGGCGTCGCTGGACATGGCGCCCTACTGCTTCCTGGACCAAGATCAAACTCTCGGCGTTCCGGATCAGCCCAAGCAGGTCTACGCTCCCGGGCAGCGGACCGGACTTCAGACGCCGGGCTGGCAGGATGATCAAGTTGATCTTCGAGTCACCCAAGAGGCGGTCCGCTGGCTGCGAGAACGGGACCATGATCAACCGTTCTTCCTGTACCTGACTCCCGCGGCCCCTCATCGGCCGTGCGTACCGCCCGAATTCGTCCGGGGCCGGACCGGAATCGGCAACCGGGCCGATGCTGTCTGCCTGGTGGACTGGATGGTCGGCGAGATCGACCGCACGTTGACCGAGATCGGCGCCCGGGACGACACGATCTTCATCGTCACCAGTGACAACGGTGCACCGACCCTGTTCGCCGAGGACGGTCGCCTCGAAGATCATCTGCCGAACGGGCCGTTCCGAGGCCAGAAGGCAGACATCTGGGAGGGCGGCCATCGCGAGCCGCTGTTGGTGCGATGGCCAGTTCAGATCGACGCCGGTGCGGTGATCGATCACCCGGTCGGGCTGGTCGATCTGTACGCAACCTTGGCCGAGCTGTGTGCCGTCGATCCGGGCACCGGCGGCGAGGATTCGCGGTCGAGGGCCCGGCTGCTGCTCGGTCGGCCCGATCCCGACCACAACGATGAGGACGATCTGCTGGTGCACCACACCTTGAGCGGCCGGTTCGGTCTGCGGATGGGCCGCTGGAAGATCGAATTCACCACCGGTTCGGGTGCCGGCTTCACCGAGCCGAAAGGTGTCGCCTTCGACGAAGATCATCCGGTCGGTCAGCTCTACGATCTTGACCGCGATCCGTACGAGACCACCGATCTGTGGTCGCAGCGGCCCGAGGTCGTGGCCGAGGGATACCGGCGGCTGCAGCAGATTTGTCGTACACCGGACAGCGGGCTGCCGTTCGGCGTGACCCTGCCCGCAAGCCAGGGGTCCTGAGCAAGAAGTGCGGACCGTACCTGGTGCGAGCTGGGTGCCCTTCGACAAGCTCAGGGATCTTGGGCTGGGGCGGTCCGAATCTTGCGGTGGGTGCCCTTCGACAAGCTCAGGGAGCTTGAATCCGAGCGCTTCGGGATCACGGTTGGGCGCGGTTCAGGCGGGACTGGACCACGAACGCTGCGGGGCGGAAGATGTCGGTAGACGTACTCGATCCATGAAGGACAGTCATGACTCAGCCCGATCCCGCAGAGATCCGTGCCGCGGCGCGCAGGAACCTGTTCCCGCACTTCACCCGTGCCGAGGCGTGGCGGTCACCCGACCTGCCGGTGATCGATCACGGCGAGGGCTGCTACGTGTACGACGATTCGGGGCGCCGCTACCTGGACGGGCTGTCCGGTCTGTTCTGCGTGAACATCGGCCACGGACGTACGGACATCGTCGCGGCGGCGATGAAGCAGATGGAGAAGCTGGCCTACTGGCCCAACTGGGGCGCGGCGCATCCGTCGGCGATCGAGGCAGCAGCCAGGATCGCCGAGCTGACCCCCGGTGATCTTGATCGGATCTTCTTCGTCAACTCGGGCTCCGAGGCGGTCGAGTCCGCGTTGAAGTTCGCCCGGCAATATCACCGTAGTCAGGGACAACCGGAGCGGACCGTGATCATCGCCCGGGACATGGCCTATCACGGGGTCAGCATGGGCGCGCTCGCATTGACCGGAATCCCTTGGTACAAAGAACCTTTCGAACCGGTGATGCCGGACGTCCGGCACTTCCCGCACACCCTCGGCGAGGTTGTGCCCGACGGCGGCAGCGCGGCCGGATTGCCGTCGATCACCCGGTTGAAGTCCCTGATCGACGAGGTCGGCCCGGAACGGATCGCGGCGATCTTCGCCGAACCGGTGCAGAACTCTCGTGGAGCGTTGGTACCGCCGGCCGGCTACTGGCAGGAACTGCGCAAGATCTGTGACCAGCATGGGATCCTGCTGGTTGCCGACGAGGTGATCTGCGGCTTCGGCCGGCTCGGCGCCTGGTTCGGCAGCACGAGGTTCGAGGTGGTGCCGGACGTGATCACCTTCGCCAAGGCCGCCACCTCCGGCTACGCGCCGCTGGGCGGGATGGCGGTGCGTACGCCCCTGGTCGAGCAACTCTGGGACTCGCCCGACGGCGGCTCCTTCTTCCACGGCAGCACCTGGGGTGGACACCCGGTCGCCACCGCAGCCGCTGTCGCCAACATCGACGCGATGATCGAGATGAACGCCGTCGGCAACGCCCGTGATCATGAACCCCAGTTCAAGACCGGGCTGGATTCGTTGCTGGACAGCCATCCGACGATCGCCGACGTACGCGGCACCGGCTACTTCTACGCGATCGAGTTCACCGCCGACCGGCGCAGCGGCCGGCCGCTGACCACCGACCAGGCGCAGCAGCTCGTCCGCGGCGTGATGCCGACGGCGATGCGCGAAGCCGGCCTGCTCACCCGCCCCGACGATCGCGGCGCCACCATGTTGATCTTGGCCCCGCCGCTGATCGCCGATGCGGCCATCCTGGACGAGTTGATCAATCAGGTCGACCAGGTAGCGGCCGCGGTCGACTCCTTCATCGCCGCCCGCTGATCAGGCAGGTACGCGCGCCCCTGTCTCGCCGGCACCGCGGTAAAAACGTAGGAGCAGATGGTCCCCAACCCCCGAATTCGAGGGGTTTGGGCCGTCTGCTCCTACATTTTTACCGCGGTGTGCGTGGGGTGCACTGACAGGTCCTGGTTCGGCGGCTGCTTCGCCCGTACCGTCCTCGGTGTGGATCGGCGTAGGGATATTCAGGAGTTCCTGACCAGTCGTCGGGCGCGGTTGTCGCCGGAGCGTGCCGGCTTGGTCCGGACCGGCGATCAGCGTCGGGTCGCGGGTTTGCGCCGCGAGGAGGTGGCGACGCTGGCCGGGGTGAGCGTCGACTACTACGCACGTCTGGAACGGGGCCAACTGGCCGGTGCCTCGGATTCGGTGTTGGACGCGGTCGCGCGGGCACTGCAGTTGGACGAGGCCGAACGGCAGCATCTGTTCGATCTTGCGCGGGTGCTGGAGCCCCGGCCGGCGTCTCGCCCGCGGCGCAAGCCGGCGCCCCCGACGGGCCCCCGTCAGGCGGTGTTGTCGATCCTGGCCGGGATGGCCGATCTGCCCGCCTATGTGCGCACGCCGCGGATGGAGATCCTGGCGGCGAACGGGCTGTGCCGGGCCCTGTACGGGGGTGCTCTGAATGAGGATCGGCTGCCGCTGAATCTGGCCCGCTATCTGTTCCTGGATCCGCATTCACGGGGCTTCTTCACCGATTGGGAGTCGGTGGCCGACGACCTGGTCGGCGCCCTGCGGATCGAGGCCGGCCGCGACCCGCGGGACCGGGCCCTGAGCGATCTGATCGGCGAACTGTCCACCCGCAGTGACGAGTTCGTGGCCCGGTGGGCACGGCAGAACGTCCGGCTGCATCGCACAACCCGCAAGCGACTGCAGAACCGGGTGGTCGGCGAGATCGAGCTGACCGGCAACGCCTTGGAGTTGCCGGCTGATGACCTGGTCCTGATCGCCTACACCGCCGATCCGGGGTCACCGGCCGAAGATCAACTCCGGCTGCTGGCCAGTTGGGCTGCCGGTCAGGAGACCACCGAGTCGAGCAAGCCGTCCTCCGTCACCGATTGACCGGAACAACGCCGCTTTCCCTTCTGTACAACGAAGAATCGAGATCACTCATGTCTGAGAGTTCCACCCTGTCCTTGAACAACGAGGTCGTGATGCCGGCGCTGGGCTTCGGCGTCTTCCAGACTCCGCCGGACGAGACCCGCGCCGCGGTGTCGGCGGCCCTGGCAGCCGGCTACCGGCTGATCGACACAGCCGCCGCGTACGGCAATGAGCGCCAGGTCGGCGAGGCGATCGCCGCTTCCGGGCTGGAGCGATCCGACGTGTTCGTGGAGACCAAGATCTGGATCAGCGACTACGGCTATGACCGGACGCTGCACGGGTTCGAGAAGAGCGCACGCAAGCTCGGCCTGGATCAGCTCGATCTGTTGATCTTGCATCAGGCGTTGCCGTCGGACTTCGACAAGACCCTGGAGGCCTACCGAGCGCTGGAAACCTTGCTGGCCGACGGGAAGGTACGCGCGATCGGGGTCAGCAACTTCATGGTCGACCACCTGAGATCCCTGCTGGATCACGCGAACGTGGTCCCGGCGGTCAACCAGATCGAGGTGCACCCGTACTTCTCCCAGCCCGGGCTACAGACGACGAACGCCGAGCACGGCATCCTGACCCAGGCCTGGTCACCGATCGGCGGCATCACCTTCTACCGCGACGGCCAGCACACCAGCACCCTGCAGGACCCGGTGATCGGCGAGATCGCTCAGGCACACGGCAAGTCGCCGGCCCAGGTGATGTTGCGCTGGCACCTGCAGCAGGGCCGCTCCGCCATCCCGAAATCGACCAACCCACAGCGGATCGGTGAGAACTTCGACGTCTTCGACTTCGATCTCAGCACCGACGAGCTGGCCCGGATCGACGCCCTGGACACCGGCCGGCGTGGCGGCCCCGAACCCGAGGCGATCACCCTCGCGTCCTTCGGCCGAGACATCCCCGAGGACTGAACCGTGGAAGGAGAAATGAGCATTGAGCAGCGCTCCCTGGGAACGTTGGACGTTTCCGCGATCGGCCTGGGCTGCATGGGCCTGAGCATGAATTACGGCGAACCGGTGGAGACCGAGAGCGGCGTGCGGCTGATCCGGGCCGCGTACGACTTCGGCGTCACGTTCTTCGACACCGCCCAGATCTACGGGCCGTTCACCAACGAGACGTTGGTCGGCGAGTCGGTGGCGCCGATCCGGGACCAGGTGGTGATCGCGACCAAGTTCGGTTTCGGCTTCGACGGCACCGATCGCACCGGCCTGGACAGCCGACCCGACACCATCCGCGCCTCGGTCGACCAGTCGCTGCGGCGACTCCGGACCGACCGGATCGATCTGCTCTACCAACACCGCGTCGACCCCGAGGTGCCGATCGAGGACGTCGCCGGCACGGTCAAGGAACTGATCGAGGCGGGCAAGGTCGGACACTTCGGACTCTCCGAAGCCGGTGCTGCCACGATCCGCCGGGCCCACGCCGTTCAGCCGGTCGCGGCCGTGCAGAACGAGTACTCGATCTGGGCCCGGGAGTGTGAGGCGGAGGTGTTACCGACCTGTACGGAGCTGGGCATCGGCTTGGTGCCGTGGTCGCCGCTCGGGCAAGGATTCCTCACCGGAGCGGTCCGCACCGGCCAGAAGTTCGCGAGCACGGATATCCGCAGCCGCTTCCCGCGGGTTCACCGCCGAGGCGCTCGAGGCCAACCAGCCTGTCGTCGACCTGGTCGTCGACATCGCGGGCCGGCGGCGGGTGACGCCGGCGCAGGTTGCGTTGGGCTGGCTGCTGGCCAAGTCTCCGAACGTGGTGCCGATCCCCGGCTCCCGCAACCTCGACCGGGTCCAGGAGAACGCAGCAGCAGCGCAGGTCCGGCTCACCCCGGACGAGATTGACGAGATCGACCGGCGATCGGCCGCGCTGACCGTGACCGGAGCCCGTGGCAGCGGCCACGAAAGCTACCGCTGAACCGCATCGACGCACCGCACCGCCCGCACCAGGGCCAACAGCACCCTGCCTGGAAAGGAATCATCGTGTCCGACGACAATCTGACAACCGCCCAACGGTTGGCCGGAGACTTCGCGCCGAAGCTCGCCGACCTCACCGACAACGTCCTGTTCGCCGACGTGTGGGAACGTCCCGAACTCTCCCAGCGGGACCGCAGTCTGGTCACAGTGTCCAGCCTGGTCACCTCCGGCAGCACCGAACAGCTCGTCGGCCATCTGCGCCGGGCCAAGGCCAACGGACTCACCGAGGAAGAACTGGCCGAGGCGATCATCCACCTCGCCTTCTACGCCGGCTGGCCCAAGGCCATGTCCGCGGTCAAGGTCGTCCGAACCGTCTTTGCCGACAACGACTGACAAGGTGCCGACCGCCATGCCTGACAATCCGTCCGACGGCCCCGTCGCCGTGATCACCGGCGCGTCCTCCGGTATCGGCGCTGCCACTGCCCGCGCACTGGCCGCCAACGGCTACCGGTTGGCTCTGCTGGCCCGCCGTACCGATCGCCTCGAACAGCTCGCTGTCGAGCTCGGAGGTGACGCGGTGGCGATCGCCGCCGACGTCACCGATCGCGGCGCCGTGGTCGCCGCGGCCGAACGCGTACGGCAGAAGTTGGGTGCTGCCGATGTGCTGGTCAACAACGCGGGTGTGATGCTGCTGGGCCCGTTCGACAGCAGCCAACGGGAAGAACAACGCCGGATGGTCGAGGTCAACCTGCTCGGTGCGATGACCGCCACCGAGGTTTTCCTTGATCAACTCCGCACCGGATCCGGTGGCGACCTGGTCAACATCTCCTCGGTCGCCGGCCGTACTGCTCGCGCCGGCAACGCCGCCTACGCAGCAACCAAATGGGGGATGAACGGCTGGTCGGAGGCGCTGCGCCAGGAACTCCAACCCGCCGTCCGCGTCACGGTCATCGAACCCGGCGCCGTCGCCACCGAACTCACCGACCACATCACCGACCCGACCGCCAAACAGGCGTCCGAGCAGTTCTACGAACAGCTCGCCATCAGCGCCGAAGACGTCGCCGGTGTGATCGCCTTCGCCGTCACCCGCCCGAGGCGGATGACGCTGAACGAGATCCTCCTGCGGCCAACCGGCCAACCCGGATAGACCTCCGACAGCCCAGCACCCGCAGTTCTCGGCGAGGAGCCGGCATATCCCCAAGGAGTACAGCATGATCAACAGAAACCTCGGCAACAGCGGACTCGCCGTATCGGCGATCGGCTTCGGTTGCATGGGCCTCAACCACGGCTTCGGTCACGCCCTGGCGGAACAGGAAGCCGTCACCGTGATCCGGGCGGCGGTCGACCTCGGTGTCACGTTCTTCGACACGGCAGAGGTGTACGGCCCGTACACCAACGAAGAACTCGTCGGCAAAGCCCTCGCCCCGATCCGCGACCGGGTCGTGATCGCCACCAAGTTCGGGTTCACCATCGACGGCGGTTCATCCACCGGCCTGGACAGCCGCCCCGACCACATCCGCGCCACCGTCGACGAATCCCTGCAACGGCTCGACACCGATCGGATCGACCTGCTCTACCAACACCGCGTAGACCCCGACGTACCGATCGAGGACGTCGCCGGCACCGTCAAGGAACTCATCGAGGCGGGCAAGGTCGGACACTTCGGACTCTCCGAAGCCGGCGTCGAGGTGATTCGTCGTGCTCACAGCGTTCAGCCCGTCACCGCACTCCAGAGCGAATACTCGCTGTGGTGGCGTGAACCCGAAGCCGAGATCATCCCCACTCTGCACGAACTCGGCATCGGTCTGGTCCCGTTCAGCCCGCTCGGCAAGGGATTCCTCACCGGCACCATCAGCGGCAGCACGTCGTTCGGTGACGGGGATGTCCGCAGCCGGTCACCCCGCTACACCGAACAGATGCGCACGGCGCACCAGGGCCTGGTCGATCAAGTCACCGCGATCGCCGGCCAGCACAACGCCACCCCGGCCCAGGTCGCGCTCGCCTGGATCCTTGCCCAGCATCCGACCAACGTGCCGATCCCCGGAACCACCAAACTCCACCGGCTCGAGGAGAACACCGGCGCGGCCGAACTGCAACTCACCGCCGCCGACCTTGATCAACTCAACCAGGTGTCGGCCCAGGTCGACCTGACCACCAACCGCTACCCGGAACGGATGCAGCAGTGGATCAACCGCTGAACCGGCCGCGGGTTACCTACGCCCCGCACTCGCCCAGGTTCGGATCGCCCGGAGCGCAGAAGTTGGCGAAGGTCTTGCCAGCAAGGCGAAGCAGTCGCTGATACCCGGACACGGTGACGGTTGCCGTTGCGCCGACCGGGTAGGCGGGGTCGTTGGAGCTGGTGATCTTGCCGCTGGCGGAGATGGTGCTCGCGCCGGGCTGCAGGGTGAACTTCACCTTGCCGCCGGGGTAGATCACGTTGCCCTTGACCTTGTCGCACGGTTTGGTCGGGTCGTCGCTGCAGTAGCGGTAGGCCCGGTAGGTAAGCACGGACGCGCCCGATTCCTTGATCACCAAGCGCCGGCCGTGGCCGTCCCACTGGCCCACCAGCGCCGCCGGTAGATTCGAGCTTTCCCTTGTGGGGAAGAACACAAAGCCCTGCCGCGAAACCCGAAAGCCGTTTCCGCTGCTGGTGTTCTGGCAGGTCACACCGTCCTCACGGCTGACACACCGGACGACGCCCGTCTTCAGCTGGGCCCCGTACGGCAACTGCGGGCCGCCACTCTCGACGTCGCCGGCGCAGCCGAACGCGGCACTGCCGGCACCGATCAGATGCACCTGACTGCCCCAATTGCCGCCGCCACGACAATCCCGCGTCGGCGTCGGATGGTAGTCGAACTGTTGCAGCTGGCAGACCACCGTGCTGCCGTGCATGCCGCAGCTGATGTTTCTCGATGGCGTGCTGAAGCCCACCTTGGTCACCGTGCCGGGGAAGTCTGCCGGATCGGCAGTGCTCGCGCCGTCGAACTCTCGTACCGGATCGGACGGCGGCGCGGCGGCTGAGCTCGACGGACTGGCGGGGCTCGTCGCGCCGCCACCGGTGGGAGAGGGTGTGGTGCCGCCACCGGCGCCGGAGGCAGTGACGGACGGGCCGGCCACCGGACCGGCCGACGCGGTGTGGTGATCGCCGGATGATCGTTGCGGCAACGCCGAGCAGCCCGTGATCATCAACGCTACGCAGGCCGCCACTGCGGCCAGACTCCGGACCTTCATGGCTCCCCGTCCCCCAACACGAAGCGATCCGCCAGCGCCCAACTGCTCGGCGGCGGTTGAGCCGAGCCTAGGACTCGCCCGGGTCAGCAGGCTGAGGTCAGACCGAGTTTCCGAGCTTGAAGCCTTCTTCCTGGTCATCCCTGCGGGTGTAGGAAAAACCGTCCGCGCCGACCGTGACGGCCAGCTCGCTGGCGTCGGTCCGCTGGACCACCGGTTGCGGATTGCCGTCAAGATCAAGAACCAGCGACGCATCGGTGTACCAGGACGGCACCACGGGGTTGCCCCACCAGTCCCGGCGCTGGTTGTCGTGCACGTCCCAGGTCACCACCGGGTTGTCCGGATCGCCGGTGTAGTAGTCCTGGGTGTAGATCTCGACCCGGTGTCCATCGGGGTCGCGGACGTACAGGTAGAAGGCGTTGGAGACTCCGTGCCGGCCCGGGCCGCGTTCGATCACGTCGGACATCCGCAGCGCGCCGAGCTTGTCGCAGATCGCGATGATGTTGTGCTGTTCGTGGGTGGAGAAGGCGATGTGATGCAGCCGCGGCCCGTCGCCTCCGGTCAGCGCGGTGTCGTGCACGGTGTCCTTACGCCGCAGCCAGGCCGCGTACGTGATTCCTTGATCATCTTTGATGTCCTCGGTGACCCGGAATCCCAACTCCTCAAGGTAGGCACGGCCCTTCGGCACGTCCGGGGTGACCTGGTTGAAGTGATCAAGACGAACCAGCGCACCGGGTGTGTAGAGGTCGTAACGCCAGGCCAGTCGCTCCACATGCTCGACAGCAAAGAAGAATTCGTACGGGAAGCCGAGCGGATCGATCACCCGTACGGCATCGCCGATGCCCTTGACGAAGCCGTGTTCTCGCCGCTCGGTTCGGCAGCCGCGCGCCGCGAACCACTGCTCGGCCCGATCGACATCGGAGGGCGTACGCACCCGGAAGGCGAACGCGGCTGCGGCAGCGACCGGTCCCTTGCGCAGGACCAGATTGTGGTGGATGAACTCCTCCAGCGGCCGAAGGTAGATCTCTTGATCATCTTCTTCGGTGACGACCAGGCCGAGCACGTCCACGTAGAACTTCCGGGATGCGGCCAGGTCGGTGACAACCAGATCGAGATAGGCGCAGCGGACAATGTCCGGTGGTACGAGGCCGGGCGCCGCGGTGTCGGCGGCGGCATCAGCAGCGGGATCGGTGGTGGTCATCGTTGACGTTCCTTCATGATCAGATGGCGCTTGATGGCGCGGTGCGGCCGGTCAAGCGCCGAACTTCGGTGTGTGGACATTGGCGAGTGAGATGTGCACAGCCTGCTGGTCGGAGTAGAAGTCGAGCGAGCGATAGCCGCCCTCGTGTCCCAGACCGGATGCCTTCACCCCGCCGAAGGGAGTGCGCAGATCCCTGACGTTGTGCGAATTCAGCCAGACCATGCCGGCATCGATCCGCTGCGCGAAATTGTGCGCGCGTTCCAGATCGGAGGTCCAGACGTAGGCGGCCAAGCCGTACTTGACGTCGTTGGCCAGCCGCAGCGCCTCCTCCTCGGAGTCGAACGGGGTGATCGCCACCACCGGTCCGAAGATCTCTTCCTGAAAGATCCTTGCTGTGGAAGGAACATCGGCGAACACGGTCGGCTGCACGTAGTTCCCGGTCGGCAGACCCTCCGGTCGTTCGCCGCCGGCGACCAGCCGGGCCTCGGTTCTGCCGATGTCGATGTAGCCGGTCACCTTCGCGTAGTGCTCCGGATGCACCAGCGCACCGACCTCGGTCTGCGGGTCATGCGGGTCGCCGACTTTGATCTTGGTCGCCCGCTCGGCGTAGCGGCGGACGAAGTCGTCGTAGATGCTGCGCTCCACCAGGATCCGGCTGCCGGCCGTACAGCGTTCACCGTTGAGGGAGAAGACACCGAACAGCGTCGAATCCAAAGCCGCATCAAGATCAGCATCGGCGAACACGATCGCCGGACTCTTGCCGCCCAGCTCCATCGACAGGCCCTTCAGCGTGAGCGCCGCATTGGCGAAGATCAACTGCCCGGTGGCCGATTCACCGGTGAACGAGATCAACTGCACGTCCGGGTGCTTGACCAGGGCGTCGCCGGCGTCCTCGCCCAGACCGTTGACCAGGTTGAAGACTCCGTCCGGCACTCCTGCCTCACGGAAGATCGCCGGCCACAGGCTGGCCGACAGCGGGGTGAATTCCGCCGGCTTCAACACCACCGTGCAACCCGAAGCCAGCGCGGGCGCCAGTTTCCAGCTCTCCAGCATGAACGGGGTGTTCCAGGGCGTGATCAGGCCCGCCACACCCTTGGGCTTGCGGTTGACGTAGTTCACCTGCCTGCCAGGCACCTTGTAGGTGTCGTCGGACTGGGCCACGATCAGGTCGGCGAAAAAGCGGAAGTTCTCGGCGGCCCGGCGGGCCTGGCCGAGCGCTTGGGTAATCGGCAGCCCGGAGTCGTAGGTCTCGAGTTCGGCCAGCCGAGCGTCGGTGGATTCGACGATGTCGGCGATCTTGTTCAGGATTCGATTGCGTTCGCGGGCCAGCAGGTGCGGCCACGGTCCGTCGTCGAAGGCCGACCGTGCGGCGTGCACCGCGCGATCGATGTCGGCCTTCTGTCCTGCTGCGGCTTGCAGGTAGGTGCTGTTGGTGACCGGCTCCAGCACGTCGAAGGTGCCACCGTCGACACTGTCGACGAACGCGCCGTCGATGAAGTGCTGGATCCGCGGCGGCAACTCGGTGGGTACGTGCGGCGTCGTGACCTCGCCGGTGGCGGCTGTCGTTGCGTTCGAGTTCATGATCAACTAGCTCCAGGCTGGGAGGACCGGCGAGCGGCGATGGTGTCGTTGTCGTGCACCGGGGACAGGTAGTCGGCACCCTCGTTCAGCAACGACGTGATCTTGACCAGGCCGGCGTCGGTCGGCGTGATCAACGGCGGCCGGACGTGCCCGGAGTTGATCAGTCCGCGTTGCTCGAGCACCCATTTCACCGGCGCCGGATTGGTCTCGACGAAGATCAGATCGACCAGCGGGTGCAGCCCGTAGTGAATCTCGAGTGCCTCGTCGAATCGGCCCTCGGTGTACGCGTCGTACATCCGCCGGGTCGCTGCCGGGGCGATGTTGGCGGTCGCACTGACGAACCCGGTGCCACCCAGCGCCAGCAACGGCAGGCACAACAGTTCGATCCCGGACCACACCAGTAGCTCCCGGCCGGCCGCCTTGATCACCCGGGAGAAGTGTTCGAAGTCCTTCGTGGTTTCCTTCACCCCAACGAAATTCGGCACGTCGCGGAACAACCGGGCGACCGTCTGCGGTGCGATCTCGACCGCGGTCCGGCTGGGCACGTTGTAGGCGATGATCGGCAGGTCCGGATACTCGGCAGCCACCGTCTCGTACCAGACGTACAGCGCTTCCTGCGTCGGCCGGGCGTAGTACGGAGTGATCACCAGCGCCGCGTCCACTCCGGCCTCGTACGCTGCCCCGGTCAGGTCGATGGTCTCCTGCAGCTTCGCCGAACCGGTGCCGGGCACCACCGGCACTCTGCCGTCGGCGGTCTTGATCACCGTCGCAATGGCGGCCGCCCGTTCGTCGATGGTCTGCGCACTCGGCTCTCCGGTCGAGCCACCGATGGAGATCCCGTTGGAGCCTTGGGAGATCTGCCAATCGACCAGATTGGCCAGCGAGTCATGATCAACTTCACCTTCCTCGGTGAACGGCGTGACCACCGGCGCGATGGACCCCGTCAACTCGTCGGGCCGAGTCCGGTATCCAGCCGGGTTCGCTGCCATCTCAGCTTCCTTCCGTGCTGTTCTGATCACGGTAACGCTGACGCCAGGCGCCGGTCAGCGGATACAGTCCGTCCACCGATTCGCCGTCGGCCACCCTGGCGGCGATCCATTCCTCCTCCGCCTCCTGCACCAGGCTGTCGTCCAACACCTCCGACAGCACAGCCGGCGGAATCACCAGCACGCCGTCGTCGTCTCCGATGATCACGTCGCCGGGTTGCACACTCGCGCCGCCGCAGGCGATGGTCAGATCGCTGTCCCAGGGCACGTGCCGGCGTCCGAGGACCGCCGGATGCGGACCGGCGGAGAAGGTCGGGATGTCCAACTCGGCGACCGCCGCCCAGTCGCGTACGCCACCGTCGGTGACGATCCCGACCGCACCGCGGACCTGCGCGCGCAGGCCCAGGATGTCGCCGACCGTACCGGTGCCACGTTCACCGCGGGCCTCGATCACCAACACCTCTCCGGGATTCAGCGCGTCGAAAGCCTTCTTCTGCGCGTTGTAGCCGCCGCCGTGACTGCCGAACAGGTCTTCCCGGGCCGGCACGAACCGCAGGGTGCGCGCCCGGCCGATCATCTTGTGTCCGGGGTGATTGGTGTGCACGCCGTCGATGAAGAGCTGGTTGTATCCGTGCTTGCGCAGCTGAGATGCCAGCGTGGCAACGGAAATCTGACGCAGCTTGTTGATCATCTCGTCGGTCAGTTCCAACTCCTCGACCTCCGAAACCCCGGCCGCCTCAGCGCTTCCCCACGCTTCGATCCGTTGATGATCATCGGCCATCGGTTGCGCGCCGTACTCCGGCAGCGGGGTGGAACCTTCGGTGACGGCGGTCGCCAGACGACCGCTCGTCAAGCCGGAGTCCGGCACGTCGACCTCGACCTCGATCAGGTCTCCCGGCACCACCACCGAGGATCCCGCCGGCGTGCCGGTCAGGATCACGTCGCCCGGCTCCAAGGTGATCAACTGGGAGAGGTCGGCCACCAGTTCACCGAATCCGAACACCACCGTCGCGGCGCTGTCGTCCTGGGCGAGCTCACCGTTGATCCAGGTACGCACCCGCAGCCGCGCGGGATCGACCGCTTCAGCCGAAATCATCGACGGCCCGATCGGGGTGAACCCGTCGCCGCCCTTGGAGCGCAGGTTGGACCCCTTGTCGGCGCCGCGCAGGTCGTACACACCAAGATCATTTGCTGCCGTCACCCCGGCGACGTGGGACCAACCGTGGTCCGGATTCACCCGGCGAGCGGTGCGGCCGATGATCAACGCGATCTCGCCTTCGAATGCGAGCAACTCGGTGCCCAAGGGTCGTTCGACGCTCGCGCCGCTGACAGCCAACGACGTCACCGGCTTCAGGAAGTACGAAGGCTTGGCGGGTCGGCGGCCGCGCTGGGCGATCCGTGACGGATAGTTCAGATGGACTGCGATGATCTTGCCGGGTCGACCGACAAGCGGATGCGTAGCCAGCCCGGCGTCGACGGTTTCCGGCACCGGCGGACGGACTTCGTCGTACGTCATGGGACTGAACGTATACGATCTCATATCTGATCACAACGCGGGATCCGCGTGGATCGCCCGGAGCTGATCCGGCCCTCGATGTTGTTTGTTCGCCCGACTGGAGGATCACCATGGCCGACACGGTCAGTACCGGCATCGGCGGAGTCCGCGCGGCGACGACCGCCGCGAGCAAATCCCAGCAGGCGTACGAGTGGATCCGTGAACGCATCGTCGGTCATCGCTTCACACCCGGCTATCGGCTGGTGCTCAGCCAGATCGCGGCTCAGCTCGGTGTCAGCACGGTGCCGGTCCGGGAGGCGATCCGCCGGCTCGAGGCAGAGGGCCTGGTCAGCTTCGAGACGAACGTCGGCGCCCAGGTCGCGCTGGTCGACGAGGACGAATACGTGGCCACCATGCAGACGCTCGCCGTGGTCGAGGGAGCGGCCACCGGGTTCGCCGCGCCGCTGCTGGACGGCGACGCGCTGGCGAAGGCTCGGGCGGTGAACGACAGGCTCCGCAGCTCCCTTGATCATTTCGACCCGCACCGCTTCACCCAGCTGAACGAGGACTTCCACGCCGTGCTCTTCGAGCCGTGCCCCAACCCGGACCTGGTCGACCTGGTGCATCGCGGCTGGGGACGGTTGCGAATGCTCCGCGATTCGACCTTCAGCTTTGTGCCCGGCCGGGCCAAGGAGTCGGTGGCCGAGCATGATCAAATTCTCGACTTGATCGCCCGGCGTGCCGATCCGGTGGAGATCGAACTCACCTCGCGTCGGCACCGGTTGGCTACCGTCGAGGCGCTGCTCGCCGCCCAGCACGCCTGACCGCGCCCAGCTGATCAGCTCTGGTTTGTGGTGACCGCGCCCAGTCCACTGTCGTGTTGCCACTGGCTCCAGGACAGGTTGTAGGCGGCGTAGCCGTTGTCGGCCGACGCCTTGCCGCGGCCCGAGCCGGTGATGGTCACCGGGTCACCGACCGAGATGTGCCGGAAGTACCACTTCGCGTCATCCCAGGACAGGTGTACGCAGCCGTGCGAGCCGTTGCCGTGGCCCGGTTGCGGGTCGGCGTCGGAGTAGTGCACGAAGGTGCCCGAGTAGGTGAGCCGAACGGCCCACGGATACCAACCGTCGTAATAGTTCGGATTGTGCTTGTTGCAGGTGATGCCGGCACTGCAGGAGGTCATGTGCTGATTGCGTACGGTGCCGACGACCGCCATCGTCCCTTCCCAGGAAGGGAATTCCGGGCTGCCGGCATCGCTGGGCATGGTCTTGATCAACTTCCCGTCCCGGTAGACCTTGGTGGTGTGATGCGGCACCGAGATCTTGGTCTCGAAGTCCCCGCCGATGGTGAAGTGGCGGACGTAGGCGTGGGTGCCGTAGCGTCCGTAGCCGTCACCGACCTGATCGAATTCGGCCCGCAGGGTGACCTCGTCGCCGCTCGGCCAGTATTCCTTCGGCCGGAACTCGACCTGCCGATCGCCGAACCAGTGCCAGGCGCCGGTCACCGGAATCGACGTGGTGACCTTGGCGGCTCGCTCGATGTCTGCCCGGGCCGACTTCTTCACCGGGGTAGAGAAGATGATCACGATCGGCATCGCCACCCCGACCGTGCTCTTGTCGGTGGGCACGATCGAGTCCAGCAGCATCGGCGGCCCGGACGGCTGCTTCTTGCTCGGCGTCGTTTCCGGGCTGGTCTTCTTGCTCGGATCGCTACCGGCGGTCTGATCGGAGCCCGGATCGGTCGAGGTCGACGCGGTCCCCGTACTGGTCGGATCCGTCGTGGTTGGATTCTGGCCACTGGTCGTGCCGGCCGAAGTCGGCGACGTCCCGGCCGTGGAGACGTGGCCGGGCTGTTGCCCACAGCCGGTGATCATCAGCACTACGGCCGCGAAGATCGCGGCCGTGCCCGCGCCGAACCGGCAGCGTCTCGACGACATGGTCCTCCATCCACCCGATGATTGCTCGATCAAACTAATCGAGCGACGGACCAAACCGATCGCAATCCGATCGCGGCGAGGTCAAGATCAGGCAACAGTCGCCGGATGCGGCTCAGGAAGGGTCAAGACTCGCGACCAAGATCAGCCTGCGCCGCACTGCTCGGCCCTGCCGGGCAGGTGTTCGGGGACGACCAGCCGGAGTCGATGCTGGCGCGCCAGCAGCTTCCAACCGCCGATGATGTGGATCGCTGCGTGCTTTCCGTGCCCGGGCGGATAGCGCCAGAGCAGGCTGGCCGAGGCGCTCCGCAGGTAGTCCAGCGCGATCTTCTCCGAATGCGTCAGGCAGCCGTCCGAGGTTGCCTTCAACTTCGTCCAGTGGCTGGTCGCGCCGAGATCGGCGATCATCGGACAGCCGCGTTCAAGATCACGAGTGACGACGTTCAGTGAGATCGCCTGCGACGGTTGATCGTACGAGACGCAGCCCGGCATCCGGGCCACCTCTGCGGCAAGCCGGCCGGTCGCCACCGGCTGGTTCGCCTTCGCTCTGGCCATCGGCACGGCCATGATCACCAACGTGGCGGCGATGCCAACGGCAACGACGGTCGTTCCGGCCACCCGCAGGATCGTCAACGGTATGCGTCGTGCCAGGCCGAGCAACTCCCCGGTGGCTACTCCGATCAAGATCCCCAACGGCACGGCGACGAAGGATCCGTAGTGTACGAAGACCGGCGGCGAGATGATCAACACCGCAAGCATGGTCTGGTAGAGCAGGGAGATCATCCGCGCCCCCGGCCGCCGCCAGGACAGCAGGATGATGATCAACACCATCAGCCCGACCAAGATCAAACCCTCTGGCCGCTGCGATCCGTGCAGCAGCCGGGTGGTGCCGGTGATGTCGGTCAGTCTGGGCAGCCACAAGTTGTGCCGTGGTCGGTTGAGTTGATCACTGATCACGTCCCGCCACATCTGCCGCGGGGCGGTCAGGAAGAAGGGCAGGCACACCGCCGCCAGTGCGGCCGCGACACCGATCAGGAACCAGCCGAGCTGCCGCCGTCGTGGCCCGAACGCGAGCCAGACCGCCAGCACCAGGAGCGGCGCGGCCCACCAGATCTTCACGCTCCAGGCCAAGCCCATGGCAGCCCCTGCGGCGAGGGCAGCGACCTGCGCCGATCTTCGTGTACGACGCTCCGGGCCGAAGGGTCGAAGCAGCAGCAAGGCGATGATCAGCAGGAAATTCTGCGGACCCTCCAGATCGGTCAGCCGCTCGACCATGGCCGCCGGCCACAGCAGCGCGTAGAACAGCCCGGCCACCACGGCGCCGGCCCGGCTGAGCCGCCAGACCAACAACACGATGCCGACCGCGGTCAGCCCGCCCATCACGTTCCAGGCCAGCCGGCCCGCAGCAACCCCGTTGGCGTCACCGACCCACCGACTCAGTTCGGCGAAGGGCGACAGCGCGACCACGATGCCGGGCGGGTGCACGAGCAGGAAGTCGCGATAGGGCCAGCGGCCGTGCACCCAGCCGAGCGAGGCGGCGAAGTAGACCGAGTCGTCGTACGAGCCGTAGCCGCTCAACCCGCCGCCGCGCAGCATCGGGACCAGTCTGGCCGCGACGGTCACCACGAAGATCGCCGCGGCGGTCGCCGGCAGTCCGAGGCCGCGCCGTGCGCGAGGGGGCGATTCGAGACGCGGCACCGATCCCGGTGCGGACGCCGTTGCAGACACCGTTGCTCCCCCTGCCGTTGCGAGCTGCCGTTGCGAGCCGACAGTGCTGAGCGTTCACGAGCGGCCGGGAATGCGGTAACGACGATCGACCTTCTCTCAAACGCCCCTCAGAGGCCGGCTCAGGTTCGCACCAGCAACCGGAGCGCCGAGGCCGTCAACCGTTGTAGAGAGTGGCGCTGCCCTCGGCCACTCGGGCCCGGAAGTCCTGCAGCACAACGAGCGCCTCGGCCGCCGATCTCCCTGCGTGCACAGCGATCCCGCGGCTCTCGAGCTGCTCCCGCCAGTCCGGCGGAACCGGCCCTTCGTCGAAGCCGGTGATGCGTTCGACGTCCGCCCCCGAGGCGGCGAACTCCAGTTCGCCGATGCCGGACCAGATCAACGCGCCGAGGCACATGGCGCACGGTTGGGCGTTGATCACCAGGCTGTGAGCTCGCGCCGGATCTGCGCCGAGATTCCAGGAACCGATATGAGCCTGGGCCAGGCTCAGTGCGATCATCTCGGCGTGGGCCAGAGCAAGATCAACTTCCGGCACCAGATTCACCGCGGCCGAGAGCAGCTTGCCGCTGTCCCGCTCGACCACCAAGGCTGCGAACGGACCGCCCGTCCCCTCGGCAATATTCCGGCCGGCCAGCTCGTTCACGATCCGGATCCGGTCGTCGCGATCAGCGATGTGGCCCGGCAGCCTCGCCAACTCCGTACGCAGCCAACCCGGCAGCCGGATGCTGAATTCGGTGACGAGTTGGCTGTCGTGGTTATTCACGGGATGCTCCAGGTCGGCAGACGACCAGTCTGCAGCTGTGCGCGGCGCTCCCACCGTAGAGCAGCAGAGAGTCGTAAGTGCGGGAAAGACGCCGCAGGCGGAGTTCGGCGCGCCCGGAGGGATTCGAACCCCCAACCTTCTGATCCGTAGGTCTCGTTCAGCCGTTTGTCGTGGATCCAACCGGACATTTGCGTACTTGCTCGTGAGGGACATTGTCCCGGGCGATCCGGTCTCGTGTCATGAAGGTTGGTCGGGCTGGCTCCCAGATCGGCTCCCGAAGCCCGAGCCCGTTCTCCTCTCGTACGGGGCCTTACGACCACCGGGTGAAGTGCCGCTGACAGTCCGGAATCGCCGGTGTGTCGCAGCTGAGTCCCGGCTGAGATCGGTGGAAGCGTCGGGAGCAACGTTTCGGACGTTCCTTTCACCCGGAGGCGTGCGTGAGCTCCCACCCGGCTGTGGCGGTTGCCCGGTCCGTGGGTGGCGTGCGCTTCTTCGAGGTGCTCGGTCGTCATCGTGTGGCATCCGATTCGGGGGCAGTTGGCGGGTGCCTTGTGGCCGCGCTCGTTCTGGGCCGTGGGCGATTTCTCCCTTGGTTCGACGCGCTTTGTCTGGCGTGTCCGTCGTATGCCAGTTGGCTACGGCTCCCTTCTCTCCCCTGGAGGTAGTTCGTCATGTTTGATGAGGGCAAGATCCAGACCCTGCTGTTGGCGGTGTTCGGCTTGGTCGTGATCGCGGTCGGTATCGCAATCGCGGCTGGTGCGAAGCGGGCTCAGTATTCGGAGACTGCCCGGGTCGGGTTCAACACGATGGTGTCGATCGTGATCGTGGCGATCGGCCTGGGCGCTGTCGGGGTGGCCGCGTTCGGCGGCAAGGTCCTGAACGCGCTGGGCATCAGCTGATCTGCGGTGATCGACCATGCCGGAGTTGCGTACTGATGACGGTCCGCGGAAACTGCGGGCGGTCTGGCTGGGCCCGAAGGGTGCGACGTTGCCGTTTGAGTGGACCTATGTCCAGTGGGCGGTGACGTTGTTGATGATCCCGGTCGGCGTCCTGTTGGTCACCGGGATCGTCGCCGCCGGCGGCCTGCTGGTGTTGGGGCATCCGCCGTGGTTCACCTGGTGGTTCGGCCTGATCTACGGCGGCCCGGCCGGGGTGTGGGTGGCGGTGCGGCTGATGCGCGGGGTGAGTTTCGATGAACCGTTGCGGTTCAAGATCACCACCCTGCGCCAGGAGTGGGGCCACGGCTCCCGGATGCCAGCCGAGAAGTCCACCCGGTGGCAGATGCCGTGGCCGAGGGTGGGCGAGTTGCACCCGAACACCGATGCGCTGCTCGACGGCGCCTGGCCGGAATCGGATGAGGAGCAGAGATGATCTTCAAACGTCGCGTTGTTGAGCAAGATCAACAACAGCAGGATGAGCGGCCGGCCAGCGGGGCCCGTGAGGTGCATCCGGGCCGGGCCACGCAGGGCTGGCTACATCGCCAGCTGATGGCCCGCCGGGAGGTGACGTTCCCGTTGGCGACACGGGAAATCGCCGGACCGCTGCAGTTCACGCGCGGCGGCGTGTTCGTCTGGTTCATGTTGGAAGGGCAGGCGTGGGACTTCCGCACCCTGGACGAACGGCGCCGCCTGTGGGATCAACAAGCCTTCCGGTACGGCCAGTTGGCGGCTTCGCGTCCGGAGGGTCGGCCGATCCGGCTCAGGTTGTCGACCCGGCCGTATCCGTCGTTTGAGTATGCCCGCAGCTTGGATGAGCAGACCCCGGATCCGTTGCCGCAGGTCGAGGGCGGCGAATCGTGGGACGACTACCTCGGGCATGCGCAACGCCGGCTGCAATCGACCGGCCTGGACCAGAAGGTCACCGCGCTGGGGGTGTGGGTGGCGCCGACGCCGAAGCTGGTGGTGCGGGAGGAGCTGGTGGAGGGTGCGCCGTCGCCGTCGCGGGAAGCCATGGGGATCATCGAGCAGATTCTGCAGATCGAGAAGATCGTCTCCGGCCCCGGTTTCGACGGCCGCCGCGCCACCGGCCGAGAAATGGCGTTCCTGATGCACCGCTCCCTGTCGATGGGCATCCCGGCACCGGTCCACGCCGGTGTGGGTGGTGAACGCTGGGATGTCGGGGATCTGGCCGAGTTCACTGAACGCCGGGCCTGGCTGTGTGAGCCGTACGGGTCGTCGGTGCAGGTGATCTCCGAGATCCGTGGTGCTCAAGTCGCGCGGTCGGCGGCGGTGTTGACGATGGGGGTGATGCCGGATCGGACCTGGCCCGACGACGGGAAGGATCCTTGGATGGTCGCCTCGAACCGCCTCGGCTTCCCGGTCGAGTGGTCACTGTCGGGCACTCTCCTGTCGGCGAAGACTTTGTCGAAGGCGATCGAGTTCGAACAAAACCGTGCCTCCGGCATCGCCGCCCACTACGACGAACATCGGATGGCGCCGCCTCCGTCGGTGGGTCGGGCGATCCGGGCCGCGGCCGGGAACCTGGACGAGGTCACCGAGGGCGACTCCCGAACCGCCGCACGCTTCCTCGGGACGGTCCGGCTTGCCGTGTACGGGGCCAGCGAGGATGAGGCGTTGAAACGGGCCCGCGACGTGGTCGATCTGTATGGGGAGCGGTTGAACATGCCGCTGCATCATGCCCGCGGCCAGGCCCGCGCCCTGCGCGAATTCATCCCCGGCGAACCAAGAGCCGCCCACGGCTACGAACGCCGGATGCCGGTCCGCTATCTCGCCTCCGCGTTGCCGAACGTCGACAGCGCCCTCGGCACCCCGACCGGCCCGTATCTGGGGTACGGGATCGGCTCGGCCAGACGGGCATCCCGGTTCGACATGCACTACGGCCCGGAGGTGCTGCAAACACCCGGTCTGTTCCCGATCGTCGCTGAGCCGGGCGGCGGAAAGAGTGTGCTGATCGGCACCCTGGCCTACAACGCCGTTCGGGCAGGGCAGCCGACGATCATCTTCGACCCGTCTGGACCGCTCGCCCGGTTGTGTGAGTTGCCGGAGTTGGCGCCGTTCTCGCGGGTGCTGGATCTGACCGCCTCCCGGGCGGGGACGTTGTCGCCGTATCAGCTGGTGCCCGAACCGAGCCGCGACGCCTTCACCAACGATGCCGGCGGGCTGAATGAGGTCGAGTTCGAACGGGCGGTCCGGCGGGCGGTGGCCGAGCGGCAGCAGTTGATGTTCGACGTGCTGCGGATGTGGCTCCCGTCCTCGACCCTGCGCCATCCGGGCACCGATGTGATGCTGCGCGATGCGCTGCGCAAGGTGGCCGAACGGGTGAAGAAACGCGGACTGCGCGACACCCGGACCAATCCGCGCTGGATCATCGAAGAACTCGAGCAGCTCGCCGACACCGCCAATGAGGCGTCGAAGGACCTGGCCCACCAGTTGGTGGAGGAACTCCGCGCGGCCTCGGAGTTCCCGCTGGGTGAGTTGATCATGCCGCCCCACCGGGCCCCGATCGACGACGAACAAATCGAAGACAAAACCCTCGTCGTGGTCACCATGCCCGGCCTGGCGCCGCCACCGGAATCGGTGGAGCGGGAGTTCTGGGGATCGGAAGAGCGCTACACCCAACCCTTGTTGCATTTGGCGGCGTTCTTCGCCTCCAAGTTCATCTACGGCCGCCCGAGGGATGTCCGCAAGAACGTGTTCCTGGATGAGAACCATCTGATGGGCCAGTGGGGATCCGGACGGGCTTTCTTCGTGAGGTTGTCGCGGGATTCGCGGAAGTGGAACACCGCGATCGGCGCGGCCAGTCAGCACCCTGCCGATCATCTGTCGATCGGCCGGATGGACGCGCTGATGGGGTCGGCGTTCGTGGGCCGGTTGACGAAGGATGCGACCGCGGTCGAGGCGTGCAAGCTGATCCAGTGCCCGGAGGATTACGCCCCGGTCATCCAAGCCCTGTCCCCGAAGCCCCGTGAGGGTGAAACCACGGCCGAGACCGGCGAATTCGTCTGGCTGGACCCGCTCGGCCGGTTGGGCAAGATTCGGATCGATCTGGACTGGCATCCCGCGTTGCGGGCGGCGTTGCAGACGACACCTGGTCGAGTTCGTGGGATCGGTCCGGTGGAGCCGCAGCCGACTCCGTTCATCGACCCGGACCTGTTCGAGTACGTGCCCCACATCCCGATCGAGGACACCGTGGAGGTGGCGGCATGAGGGCGGCACTTGCCACTCACGCTGGCCGGCATCGCTGGATTGTCCGGATCACCGTGTTGTTGATCTTGGCGGCTGCGGTGCTGACAGTCGAAACTCGGCCGGCGGCGGCGGATATTTGTAAGGATGCGCCGGCGCCGATCGAGCCCAAGTCGGGGCTGCCGGGATTGTTGACCAGCAGGCCGAAGGACATCCCGGATCAGGCGCCGGATCCGTTTGCCGACACGTCGGTGCCGATCGGGGACGTGTACGGCTACAACTGGCAATGGGCCAACTACGACCTGGGCTGCGGAAACGACTTCCTCCGCGACCCGGTCGCGGTCACCAACACCAAATCCGGCAACGTCGTCCTCTCCTTCGTCGGCATGGTCCCGGCCGGGGTCGCCTCGTTGGAGCAGATGGCCCGTACCTCGTCGCTGGCCTGGCTCACCACCGTGATCACCGGCATCGCCGACAAACTCCGCACCCCCGTCCTGGCCGTCTGGCTGCCGCTGGCCCTGCTCGGGGTCGGGGTGATCATCGGCGTTCGCGCGAAACGGGCCAGCTACTCCGACACCCTGCGCACCCTGATGATCGTCACCGGCGCGATCAGCCTGGCCGTGTTCGCCCTCGCCTACCCCACCATCGCCTCCAGAACCGCTGACAAGGCCGTCGTGACCGTGGCCGACGCCGCAGGCTCCCAGTTCCCACACTCCTCATCGGATGCGATCAACCGAGAAAGCGCCTATCGGACCTGGCTGGCCGGGAACTTCGGCGACCCCGACTCCCAAGTCGCCAAAGACCTCGGGCCACGGCTGATGGCGTCCACGCACTACTCCTGGTCCGACATCAAACGGATCCAGGCCGACCCCGATGCCAAAGACGACATCGACGATGCCAAAGCCGACGAATTCAAGAAGATCGCCAACGAACTCGAAGACCGCGACGAAGCCGCCTACGAAACCTTCACCGGCAGAGGTGAACGGACCGGACCCGCCCTGTTCGGGATGGTGCTCGCGCTGTGCATGTCGTTCTTCGTGATCGTGTCGATGATCATGGTCCTGGTCGCCCGGTTGATGATGCAAGGCCTCGCCCTGGCCGCACCGCTGGCCGCGGTCGTCGGGATCCTGCCCACCCACACGTTCGCCCTCGCGCGGGTGTGGGATCTGTTCACCGCCGCGCTGCTCGCGGTGGCCAAGTTCGTCATCGCCGGCGGTGTGATGACAATGGTGCTGGCGGCGATCGAAACCAATGACGATCTGGGCGGGGCGCCGAAACTGTTCTGGATCGTCGTGGCCACCATCGTCGGGATCGTGCTCACCCATCCGGTGCGCAGCTTCAAAACCATCGTCCCGGGCATGGACCCTAACCGCTCCTACATCCGCACCCTCGTCTCCGGCATCGCGAGCTACTTGGGAGCCCGCGCCGGCGCCGAAGACGGCCAACACGACGACGGCGAGGATGGATGCTCGACCCAGACGAAGAAGACGACCACGGTTCGACCCTCGCCCGATGCGCAGGAATCACTGCCCGCACTGCCCGCGCCGCAATGGCAGTCGGCCGACCAGACGGCCAGCATCCGGGTCGTGCAAAGCGAACCCACGCAACGATCCCAACCAAACGGGAGCCAAGACCCCGTCTGGCCCGGCGTCGTAGCCGGACCGCGGGCAGGCGAACTGCCAGCAGCGCCGTCACGCCCCACCGCAACGCGCATGCCCGTTCTCGCGATTGCCGCAGGCAGCTCGCCTGCGACTGACCACACCGAAGTCGTGAACACAACCTCACCCCAGGAAGAACCTGAAAGCGCCCGCAGCGACTCAGCGAGCGATGTCGGCACGACCGAGGCGTTCGGCGATCGACCTCGACCTGGGACCCCCGAGGGTGATGGCCAGCAGGTGGTCTATCCGACCGGTGTTCTCGTGGCCGACGACGAGGCTCCGCTGTACCGACGGTCCGAATCCGACGATGGTCGATCGCGGGAGACGTACATCCCGATGGGCGACCTCGAACTTGCCCAGGACGGCAGCGAACACGAACACGTCACCTACCACTCCGGAGCCGGTCATGCGACGCCGTGACCAGCTGACCTACGACCTCGGCGACCAACACCGCACCTCTCGTGCACGGGTGAGTCGGCCGATGATCCTGCTTCTGGCCGGCGTGCTCGCGATGGCGGCGCTGCTCACGGTGTGGATGCTGCACGCGAACAACCGCACCAGCTCGGCCGTCGACGACCCGGTGCCCGCGGCTTCGACACCGTCCGGGATTCGCTCGTCCGCAGTGCCCGGGTCTTCGACGCCGCCGGGATCAGACGACGCCAAAGCGACAAGTGCGCCTGCGGGATCCCAATCGGCGGCCTCAGATTTCGTCGCGGCCTGGCTCGAACCAGACACCGACGCGCGCAAGCAAGCGTTGCAGGGTACCGCGGTGCCTGGCTTGGCCGAGCAGCTGATGATGACGGCGAGGGAGAACGTTCCGGACGCTAAGCCGGCTGGTCCCCCGGTGCTGGAGCACGTCTCCACCTACAGCGCCGAATACACCCAACGGCTCACCGACGGCACGGCGATCCGCATCTACCTCGCGGCGGATCCGCAGGCCGAACACGGCTGGGTCGCCACCTCGGTCGAACAGGCCTAAGCCCGTGGATCCGATAACGGCCCAGATGGCCATCCAGATCGGCCTCACCCTCGCCCGCTCCAAGGCGGTGCGCTATCTGGTCGTCGGCTCGATCCTCGCGGCCATGCTCGCGGTGCTCTCGCTCACCTTCGGCCCCTGGATCCTGACCACCTAACTCGCCGCCAGCGTCAGCCACCACAACCAGCAGCAAACCACCGATGCCGGCACCTGCACCACCAGCAGCGAGACGAGCGATGACAACCACACATCGGCCTCGGCACTCACCGGCGAACAGGTCACGAACGCCCGAATCATCTGGACCGTCGCCCGCTCGATGTCCCTGCCCGGGCAGGCCGCGGTCATTGGAATCGCCACCGCGCTGCAAGAATCCTCGCTGAAGAACCTGCCCGGCGGCGACCGCGACTCCGTCGGGCTCTTCCAACAGCGCGCCGGCTGGGGCAGCTACACCGATCGGGCCGATCCCAAACAGTCGGCACGACTGTTCTTCCAAGCACTAAAGAAGACCCGCGGCTGGGAACTGATGTCGGTAACTGCTGCGGCGCAAGCCGTGCAACGCTCGGCCTTCCCAGACGCCTACACCAAATTCGAGAAGACTGCCGCCGGCCTGGTCGCCACGTTCCAATCCCATGCCGAACCCGGCACCGCTCAAGCCCAGATCATGGCTGGCTCGGCGATGTGCGGAACCGGGGCCGCCCAATCCTGCCCCACCACCGGCATGCCGGTCGAAGCCGGCCTCACCCCCGACGCACTACGCGTGCTGCGCTGCACAAAACAGCATTGGCCACAAGTCACCAGCCTCGGCGGCATCGGCGACCGCCCCAGCAACGTCGACCGCGACCACCAAGAAGGCCGCGCCATCGACGCCATGATCCCCAACTGCCACACCGACATCGGACGGAAGCTCGGCAAGACCGTCGCCGACTGGGCCGTCGCCAACCGCCAGCGGCTCGGCGTCAAGTACGTCATCTGGAACGCACACATCTGGAACGTCGCGCGTGCGAAAGAAGGCTGGCGAGCCTGCGCCGGCCCCAACGCCAGCTGCTACAGCGGACCCGACGACACCGCCGCCCACCGCGACCACGTCCACATCTCCGTCTACGGCAACCAAGCCGGCCAGACTTCGACCACGAACTCCGGTACGCCGGTGCTCCCGGTCGACCACTACACGATCAGCGCCACGTTCGGCCAATGCTCATCGCACTGGGCGAACTGTCACACCGGCCTCGACTTCGCTGCCGCCACCAGCACACCCATCCACGCCACCCTGAGCGGCATAGTGGTCTGGACCGGCTGGGGCGGCGCCTACGGAAACCTGACCAAGGTGCAGGACGCCGGCGGTGTGCAAACCTGGTACGCACACCAATCCGCCATCACAGTCAAAGAAGGCGACACCGTGACCGCAGGCCAAACCATCGGCCGGGTCGGCGCCACCGGTAACACCACCGGACCACATGTCCACCTCGAGATCCGAGTAGCAGGCACGCCGGTCGACCCCGACCAATGGCTCACCACGCGAGGAGTCAAACCATGACCGAACGGCCAAGCCGCTGGGAAGACCTCGCCTTCGACGAGAACGGCCGTCTCGTCGACGTCAACGGTCCCGTCGAGTTCGTCGAATTCGGACCGCCACCACCGATCACCTGGGCCAACGTCACGGACGTGCCCAACGTTTTCGGACGCCGCGCCGCCACCCGGAACTCCAACGGTCCCACCTTCGACCTCCGTATCGCCTCCGAAGTCTTCCAAGACGCCGGAGGCTGGTACGTCCACCTCATCGGAGAAGACCAATGGTGGGATTGGCTCAACCAACCCGCGGCGCGACGATCCGAGCGGCCGGGCAAAGCGGTGTGCTGGCCAGCTCGGTATGTCTGGCTGGAGGAGCGACCCGCTCGCCAGGGTCACTGAACCAGTCATGCCGTTGGCTTCAACGTCTCCGTAGACCGGGAAGCCCGATCCGAAACTTGAGGAAACACCCTTCCCACGGCCGGAGCCACGGTTGGCCCGGTCCAGTATGTTTGGAGGCGTGCCGGTCCCCATGACTGACGACGTCATCGTCACCTTCACGCAGCCACCAATCGTCGAGGTCGTAGCATCGGTGAGGTTCGGCGGCCTGTCCGACGTTGCTGCGTTGAGCCTTGGTGATTTCTGGCGCTCGACACTTAGGCCGGACTTCGAGGCAGTCAATGTCCAGCCTCCATTCGAAGCACCAGTTGAGAGTTTTGAGAGCAATTACAGACCTCCGGAATTTAGTTTCGGGATTGCGAGCGCTCCTCCCATGCCACGGTTGTGGTTCACAAGTAATTCGCGCGAAGAGTTGATTCAGGTTCAACATAATTGGTTCGCGGTAAATTGGCGAAGCGCCAGGCCCGATGGTTCAACTTCGACCTACGACCGATGGCCGGCTCGCCGCGAATCTTTCAGTCACCGATGGGCTCAGTTCCAAAATTGGGCGGGATCTATTGGTGAGGACCTTCGTCCGGACCAATGTGAGATTACCTACATTAATCACATTCGACCGATTGAAGGGGTTTGGGAAGATCACTCGTCGTGGGCGGGGGTCTTTTCGTGGATGGGTGCGCCGGAATTTCCCGGCGGCCAACTTGAGCAGAACACTTGGCAGGCCCAGTTCCGGCTGCCCCCGATTGACGACATCCCGCCATGGCGCTTGCACGTTTCGGTGCAGCCGGCTTTTGACCGTGCTCCGCCGAATGCATCGCCTCTTATTGTGCTCCAGATCACCGCACGGGGAGCGCCTGGTGAAATGAGCCATGATGCTGTTGTGAAGGCACTTGCTCGCGGTCGGTCGGCCGTTGTGCAATCATTTTTGTCGATGACGTCATTGAAGGCGAGGCAGTCGTGGGGGCAGCGATGAAAACCGACTATGTTGGAAGCCGGCCCGAGGCGGTTTGGTCCGCTGTGCCGCTCTCCGCCTTCTCGCCCCGCCTGCCGTCACAGCTAACGATTTCGGGCTCAGACGTCCTGGACTTTGATTATCGTCCTTTTGGGCATCGGTCCCCGGACTGGCTCCGGCTGGTGGCGGACGTGATCGTGCGAGAGATTGAAGTCGATGCGATGTACCCTCGCGCACAGGCAGGCTGGCAGCTCCTTCAAATCTTGAGCGATCCACTGTGGTCGTCGTCGCCTGCGCCATTTGTTAGCCCGTGCGGAGACCGCGGGTTCAGCGCCGAGTTCATTTCGGGCGGTGTCGAGGTCCATCTTGAGACTGATGGCACGAGGAAGCCCAGCGTGTATGTGTACGAGCCGACGGGATCGGAGTGGGAAGGGTCGTTAGACAGTGTGCCAGACGGCCTTGAAAAGTGGGCATGGAAGCTCACCCACCACTGACGGATCAGTGTGACTTGGTCTCAGGGCGATCCGCTGCGATCGCTAGTTGATGACACGGAAGCCATTCTGGACGATGACACCCTAATACGCGTCGTGCAGCCCATATTTCAGCAGAATGGTCGCCCGCAGAGCAACGCATTCCAGGACAGATCGGCTGCCGATGCTGCAACGTATGGATTCTCTGGTGCCTGCGCTTCGGTCGCGATTGAGCGGATTTGGCGCGACTTGAGCGGCAGTGTTGAGGATTTACTGAGTGGGTTCGCGCCCGGTTCATTGCTGTTTGCGCTGCCAGTTCGTGAGGTGCGCAACCTCACTCTCGGTGACGGAACCGCAATTCTGCATGGTGTTATGCCTGACCCGCTTGAGAATGCGCCTTGGCACGCCGTCATGTTTAGCATGAGTGGGAATCCCCGCACAAAGGGCGAGCGTGCTGCGTTGCGACGCCTGGCCAGAGACTTTGAGCCCTAGATATCTGGCTCTTCAGAATCGACGGTGTAGTTGGGGTCTGAATCCTCCGGCTTCGAGCAGGCTACGGGCGATGTAGTTGGTGAGGTTGCGGAATCCGAGGGCGGAGCCGCGGAGGTGTTCGAGGCGGCCGTTGATCGCTTCGGTAGGTCCGTTGGAGGTGTGGGGCCGGTCGAAGTAGGCGATCACGTCAGCAGCGCGGCGTTTCAGCGTTCGGCCGAGTTTGCCGATCTCGGCCAGCACGGCCGGGACCTTGCCGGAGGTTGCCGCCACGACTTGTTTCATGATCATCTTCCCGGTCGCGGGGTCTGGTGCCCGGTAGGCGGCGATCACCTTTTGGTAGACACCCCAGGTGACTTCGACCTGCACGTGGCCCTCGGCGGCGAACACGGCGACCAGTCGGTCGCGTTGCTTCTCGGTGAGGAGATCTTCGCCGGTGAGCAGGGTCCGGCGGGCGCTGTAGAGCGGATCGCCCTTGCGTCCGCGGTGGCCGAGGGTCTCCTGTTGGACCCGTTGCCGGCACTGCTCCAGCGCATCGCCGGCCAACCGCACGACATGGAAGGGATCCATCACCGTCACCGCCTCGGGTAGTTCCTCGGTGGCGGCGGTCTTGTAGCCGGTGAAACCGTCCATCCCGACCACCTCGATCTGGTCGCGCCAGGACTGTTGTCCGCGTACGACCTCACATGTCGTTCTCCGTACGACCTGACGTGTAGGTCGGTCTCGGCGAGTTGAGTCCCTGCTCGCCTTGAGTTGGGTCACCCTTCGGTTCGTCAACTGCCAAGTAGACGAGTCCGAAGGGTGACTTGCTCCATGATCCTGGATACGGAGTCCTGGATGAATGTCCGTCGTTTCCGCGCCTTGCATGTTGCCGGCGCGAGCTTTGCCGAGATCGCCCGTGAGTGCGGGGTGGATTGGCGCACGGTGAAGAGGTATCTGATCGAGGACGCTGCCTCGGTCCCACCGACACCACCGCCCCGGGCCGGGACGCAGCCGAGGGTGATCGCCCCGTTCATCGGGGTGGTCGAGGCCTGGCTGCGTGCCGATGTCGGGTTGAAGGGCACGGTGATCCATGAGCGGCTGGTGGCCGAGCACGGGTTCACCGGGTCGTATCAGCGGGTGAAGATGTTCCTGGCCGAGGCCCGGCCCCGGATCGCCGCCGAGCTGGCCCAGACCGATGAGAACCCGTTGATCGGGTTCCATCGCCGGTTCGAGGTCGTGCCGGGTGCGCAGGCCCAGGTCGATTGGGGCGATGAGGGTGATCTGCTGGCCCATGTCGGGATCGGCCATGTGTATTCGTTCCACATGACCTTGTCCCATTCCCGGGACCCGTTCTGCTGTTTCACCACCAGCATGGATTTGGCCACGTTCTTCGACTGCCATCGGCGCGCGTTCGCCCATTTCGGCGGGGTGCCGGGTGCGATCGTCTATGACCGGACCAAGACCGTGGTCAAACGCCATGTCGCGCCCGGGCTGGCGGTGCCGGTGCACCCGGAAGCGGCCGCGTTCGCCGATCATTACGGGTTCGTCATCGACGTTCTGGCCGCCTACCGACCCACCGGTAAGGGCCGGGTCGAACGCCAGGTCAACATCGTGCGTGAACACGTGGTCGCCGGCCGCTGGTTCGACTCGATCCAGGAGTTGGACGGCGCCTTCGATGCCTGGCTACCGATCCGACGTGGGCAGGTCCACCGCACCCACGGTCAGGTCATCGCCGTTCGCGCGATCGGCGATCGGGCCGCCCTGTTGCCGTTGCCGGACCGGCCATATCTGGTTTGCGATCGGTATCTGCGTCGAGTCGGTAAGGACGCCCTGGTCTCCTTTGAGGCCAGCTTCTACTCCGTGCCCGCCAGCCGGGTCCGGCCCGGTGGGCAGGTCGAGGTGGCCGTGAACGCCGACACCGTGACCATCAGCGCGCTCGCCGTTGATGGTGGCGGCTGGCTGGCGACCCACCAACGGGCCCGCCGACGGGGCTCGTGGATCGTCGATGAGACCCATTGGGCCGGGCTGCCCGACGGTCACACCCGGGCCATCTGTCTCGACCCTCCACCGGCACCACGCTCCAGAACCGGTCCGGCCGAGCCAAGTCCGTTGACCGCGCTGCTGGCCAGCCATCACGCCGCCGGCCAGCCGGTCGCTGTCCGGCCGCTGTCGGACTACCAGACCGCCGCCCAGACCAACCCCGCCGCCCAGACGAACCCCGCCGCCGGATCCCACACCGCCAGGAGCTGACCATGATCAACAACAGGAACAAGATCAACAACGACGAGAGCATGATCAACAACGACATGATCAACAGCACGAACAGCAGCAGCGGTAAGGTTTGCGGCCCACCCAACTCCGTGTCGTCGATCCAGGGTCTGCCCGGACACAGCCTGGACCCGAGCCCGACACCAGCAGCTGCCGGGGTGGAGCTGAGCCAGTACACCGCCGCCACGTTGGCCGAGCTGCTCGGCCTGTGTGAGGAATTCCTCCGCACCGCCGGCCCGGCCGTCCATGCCGAACTTCGCCGATACCTCACCGGCCAGACCCCACCGGCCGACCCGGGCTGGCTGATCGACATGCTCGGCTTCCACCAACTCCACCTGCACCAGCGGATCAAGGCCACAACCCCCAGCCCACGCGACAACTGGCACACCGACCCCGACCACGACCGGATCATCCCGGTCACCGCTGCCCAGGCCCGCACCGGGGTGGTGGCCCGGTGAACAGCCTGACCAGCGACCGGATCCGTGACCACGCCACCAAACTCGGACTGACCCACCTGACCGAATCGATCGGCCCACTGGTCGACCGCGCCGAGCAAGCCCAACTGGGCTACCTCGACTTCATCGACCTGCTCCTGGGAGAAGAAGTCGGCCTGCGCGAGGGCCGCAGGTTCCGCAACGCCCTACGCCTGTCCGGCCTGCCCCACCACAAAACCCTCGACGACTTCGACTTCGCCTTCCAACCCGACCTCGACGTCCGCAAGGTCCGCGACCTGGCCACCCTGGAGTTCGCCCGCACCAAATCCAATGTGGTCCTCCTCGGCCCACCCGGCGTCGGGAAAACCATGATCGCCGTCGCCCTCGCGGTCGCCGCCTGCCAAGCCGGGTTCTCCATCTACTTCACCACCCTGGACGACCTGGTCCGCAAACTCCGCGCCGCCGACACCACCGGCCGGTTCAACCGCCAACTCGCCACCTACCTCCGACCCGCGGTCCTGATCGTCGACGAAGTCGGCTACCTCCCCCTGGACCGGGCCGAAGCCAACATGGTCTTCCAACTCGTCTCCCGCCGCTACGAACGCGGCTCCATGATCATCACCTCGAACAAGGCCTTCACCGAATGGGGCAGCGTCCTGGGCGACGACGTCCTAGCCACCGCCATCCTCGACCGACTCCTACACCACTGCGACGTCATCAACATCAACGGACCCTCCTACCGACTCAAAGACCGCTTCAACCTCACCACCGGAGGAGAAACCATGCCATGATCACCATGCCGAGACCGACACGTCAGGTCGTACCCCATGCAACATGTGAGGTAGTACGCCGACAACTGTGGCCGATCGGCGAGCCAGCCCTTGAACACCTGCTTGGACCTGCCCTCGATCATGTCCAACAAGCGCGCGGGACCGGTCCGATCCCGCACCGGGGTGAGATCGATGATCACGGTGACGAACTTGTCCCCGCGACGGGTATGGCGCCAGGAGTGTTCGTCGACCCCGATCACCCGCACACCATCGAACCGGGCCGGATCGTTGATCAACACCCGTCGGCCCTCGGCCAGGATCGCGGCGTTGGCGGTGTTCCACGACACCCCGAGCCCTTCGGCGATGCGGGCCACGGTCAGGTGCTGACAGACGATGCCTTCCAAGGCCCACCGCAGACCACGCCGAGACAACTTGGCCCGCGGTTCGGCCGCGAGACTGGTGTCCTGTCGCCATACCTGTCCACAACCGGTGCAGTGATACCGACGGACCCTGACTTCCAGCGTGGTGGGTCGCCAACCCAACGGTTCGTGGGCCAGCCGCCGAACCACCGTGTCACGCGGGACGCCCTCGCAGCCGCAGTGATGACACCACTGATCGGGATCGCTGACTCGGCAGGCCAGTACCGCACGATCCGGCTCAAGTCGTTGACCAACGACAACGAGGCCGAGTTCGTCAAGCCGGCAGAAGGTAGTCAGATCAGGGCAGTCGAAGGTAGCGTCGGACACGTCGAGGTCTTCCCGATGGGCAGTGTGAGAACTTCCATCCTCGGAAGACCTCGGCACCTATCCCGGCACCGACGCGCCGACCTTCTCTACACCCTCAACTGCGAAGAGCCAGATATCTCCGCCTTGCTACACGCTGGAAAGATGGGACTCACGGCCCGGCGCCGCAGCGAGCGCAGCGAGCGAGGACGCGGGCCGGCGGCGCGAAGCGCCGCCTTGATCCAGTAGAGCCAAATTCAGCAAGGTTGGCAGACGGTCGAGGGGCGCATTGCTGAGCGCTCGAGCGGCAGCAACCGCTCAACATGCCTAGCGCGCAAGCGACTATTGCGGAGCCAGGCTCCACATTTGAGTTATCTTTCCCGGCGCAGGCCCCAAGCCGTGTGTCCGATATCGACAGTTTCGGATGCCTGCTGGGCCGGGACATGCCGAGTTTTGGAGTGTTGTGAAGTTGATCTTTCTATCCGAGTTGGGGCCCCGGCAGTTTTCGGCAGTGCGGACAAGTTCGACTGATTCTACTTTAGCGGGTAGGGCTCGTACTGGATCATTTCCCGCGGACCGCCGAGAATCAGTAGCGACTTCTGATACACGAATTTGTCATTGATCCGCGGGAATCGAATTACAGATTTCACAATTTCCGACCCCCGTCGCCACACCTCTTCCGTTATTGCACCTGCCAGCACCTCTACTGCGACGGAGGTTGCGATTTCTGCGCGTTCGCTGAGCGACACAACCCCCGTATACCCGTCATCCCAGCCGGCCAGTCCAATCGCCATCCCCAGCGACTCCTCTTCACCGTAACAGAAACTCATGGTGCAATTCCGATCGCCCCCGCGGACCCCGACGACATGCTCATCAGGGTTGACCGTGACCTGGCACACGTAGAGTTTCGCTAGTCGTTGGATTGCGTCGACGACCACGCCCTCAAATGGTTGTAAGACCATTAGAGCCCCTTCACCGGAAGCGCCACGGGTCATAGATGTCGAAATGGCTCCGGGGCAGGCGGTACTTGACCTTCTTCCTGATGGTCCCCGTAGCTATACGGAAGACCCTGCGACCGTTGTGTTCGTTGGGGCCGTGCCAATCCCAGCCTATTCTGACGTAGGAGTTGTGATTGAGCTTACCCTTGCGATGCCCTCTGGTCCCACCAAAAAGGTACGAGTTATACCCATATACATGCCTATGGCCAAAACGCCGGACCCGCTTTGGTGCTACGTGCTTGTATACGCGGACGGCCATATTGGTTACGTCTTCGGCCGGGCCGCGCGCGGTTCTGGCCGCGAAGCCCAGTGCGCGCTTCCACCACGTGTTCCCGTCCAGATCTTGCGTATTTATCGGGTCTGTGGGATATCCATAGCTAGTACTCCCGCCACCGTAGACGGGGTCCGCGCTGGTAAACGACCCAGTTGCCGGGTTATAGATTCGGGCACCCATCAGCGTCAACCCAGCATCAGTCGTCGCGCGCTGCTGTGATCCAAGCCAGCCGTATCCGATTCGGGCTACCCCGTCCGGCGCTGTCATTGAAGGCTGCTGCGCCGCGCCATACTCGCCATAGGAGCTCCACGTGGTGATTCCTTCTGCCGGAGTCTCCGCAGGGCCCGTCATGCCGGTTTCGAGGCTGATTGCCGACACGACGTCGCCACGCGGTGTCGCTAGGGCAATCTCGGCATTGGTTGTGGCGCCAGCGACGCTGATCGTGAGGCCAAGTTGGCCGTCGAGAAGCTCCGTATATCGCGTGGTCGTTGTTGTGCCACTGCTGCTGCCTTCAACGGACCAAGTTGGGTTGTCAGAGTCGTCGACGTAGTGACGGGTTAGCGTTGAAGTGCCGGAGTTACTCTCCGCTTCTTCGGTCAGTCGCCGTCGCGCTCCGTCGAGGGTGTAGGTGAGCCGCGTTCCACCTGAGCCCAAGGTGCCTTGGGTGATGGTGTGAACGGCGTCGGTGTCGTAGTAGCCGAGGCTGATGTTGCCATCGCTGGGCTGCGGCGCGTCGCCGGCGGGGATGGCGGTCTGTCGGCCGAGTGGGTCGTAGGCATAGCTGCCGATTCCATCCGCTCCGGTTGTGGGCCGGTCAGCGTTGTCGTAGGCGCGAGTTGTGGCAGTCCCGCCGGTTGTTGCGCAGGTGCCGTCCGTGGCCGCCGGGATGGCCTTTTGGCTGGCGCGGTTGCCGTTGGCGTCGAATGCGTAGGTGCGAGTTTGGCAGGGCACGTTGCCGTCGGCGTCGGGTGTTCCGGTGGCGTCTTGGACGCTCGTGAGGCGGCCGGCTGGATCGTAGGTGTAGGTGCGGTTGGCCTGGTCGGCGTTCTCGAGGGTGCTGCTGTCGGGCGAGTATTCACCGATGACCTTGTCTTGCGCGTTGACGGTGGTGGTCCACCCGAGCCACGGCTGGTCGGGCTCGAGATTTCCGGTGTCGGGGTTGACGGCTTGTCCGTTGACAGATAGCCCGACTTGGTCGCCGGCGATGTCGGTGTCGGTGCGGCGGATCAGATTGCCAGGCAGTTTTTCGAGGGTGAGGTCGCCGCCGGTGTCGTAGGCGCCGGTGGAGGTGTATTCGGTGCCACCGGTGATCTTGACCTTGACCGCGGTGACCAGTCCTCGGCGTTCTTGGTTTCCGGCGGCGTCGGTGCCGTCGTAGCTGTAGGTGGTTTGTCCGTTGTTGTCGACGACGGCGGTGATGTTGCCGGCGGTGTTGTAGGTGGTGGTGGCTTTGTCGGCCGCCTGTACGGCTGGGGTGTTGGTGTAGGTGACCTGTCGTCCCCAATTGTCGTAGGTCTTCCCGGTGGTGCCGGCCGCGGAGGTGGTGCCGGTGTCCAGCCCGGTCGCGGGATCGTAACTGGTCGTCACGGCCGGCACGGGCTCGGAACTGGCCAGTCCCGAGACCGTGGTCGCCACGGTGGTGGGCCGATCTTGTGCGTCGTAGCTGGTTGTGGTGGTGGAGGTGACACTGCCCGAGGTGTCGACTTCTTTGGAGGTCTGGAGGTCCCAGGTGTAGCCGGTGGTCTTGGCGATGGGCATGGTTTGGCCGGCTGGTTGGGCGGCGGGCCCGACCTGGCAGACCTGGCCGGCCCATTCGGGCTTGCTGGTGCAGCCGGTGGTGCCTGTTGCGGCTGCGGTGTAGTAGGCGGTGACCCGGGTGCCGGCGTCGGTGCCATCGGACTTGGGTTGCCGGTTCTCGATCACCCGACCCCGCTCGTCGTAGCGGGTCTTGCTGGTGATGTCACCGGAGGTGACGGTGCCGGACAAGTCCATGTCGACTGTGCTGGAGGTGGCCTGGCCTAGGTCCCAACCGGACTTGTCGCCCGACTGCAGCGGCTGGTAGCCGGTCAGGGTGATCGACAGGGGTTTCCCGTCCTGGTCCCCGTCGACGGTCTCGGCGGTTTGGACGACCTTGGTGGGCAGCCGGTAGGGCTGTCCGGTGTTGGTGTCGATGCCGGAGTTGGGTGCACCCTGGTCGTAGGTGGTGGCGGTGTGCAGCCGCAACGGCTGAATGCTGCCGTCGGCGGCAACCACATCGTGCACCGGGCCGTAGGTGTCGGTGACCAGGGTCCCGGCGGGTGTGACGACGTCGCCGGCGGTGTTGGTGATGTCGTTGTTGTAGACGGTGATGGTGGCGACGTCGGTGGCTGATCCTCCGGTCAGGAGGCTGCCGTTGCGGATGCCGGCGATGGCGCGTTCGTCCCAGGAGTGGATGACGTTGCCGTGGTCGTCGTAGTCCTGGGCGGTGAGTTGCCAGTCGCCTGCGCCGTAGCTGGCGGTGTTGAGGGTGTAGCCCTGGTCGTCGGTGAATTGCAGGTCGGCGTACTTCCAGTCGTCACTTCCCGCGGCTGGCGCGGTGGTGATCGGTTTGTCTTGGCCGAACACGGCCGTTCCCCAGGTCGGGGTGCGGTCCTGGTTCCATTTGTCGACTTCGGTGGTCATGTTCGGCAGCCCGGCCACCGTCCCGTTGAGGGGCACGTTGTAGAGGTAGGCGCCGAGTTGGGCGGTGCCGCCGCCGGCGGTGGCCGGGTTCGGACGGGTCACCTTGAACAGTCGATTGTTGGCGTAGACGAATGTGTAGGCGGCCTGCCCGGGTGGGGTGTAGCTGGCCAGCCGGAGCCCGGTGCCGGTGCCGATCCAGCCGTAGCTGGTGGTCAGGTTGGTGCGGGCATCGGTGGCCGAGACGAGCTGGCCGGCCGTGTTGTACTTGTAGGTCGCCAGGGTGCGATCGCTGTCGGTGTTGACCTGGGCGGTGATCTTCGACACCTGACCGGCGTAGTCGCCGGGTGTGCTGGCGGTCGCGGTTGTTGTGGTGGCGTAGCTGATCTTCAACACCCGACAACCGGCCGATGGCGTGCCAGGGGCGCAGCTGGTCACTCCGTCGGGAAGTCCGGCAACGATCGCGGTGACCCGGCCGGAGGAGTCGTAGGTGTAGGTGGTTTTGCTGCTGGTGGCCGGCTCGCGGACCTCGAGGGTGCGGAACAGTGCGGCATCGTTGGCGACCGGGGCGGCGGTGACCTGGAACTTGGTGATCACCCCTTCGGCGCTCTTCAACTCCAAAATCGTGGATGCGCCGCTGCCGGTGATGCTCAGCGCCATGCCGGCTTCGGCGGTGTCGTCGTCGGCCGGGACCCAGGTGCCGGTCGGCATCGTCGCGGTCGTGCGCCGGGCACCCGGGGTCGTGCCGGGGCGAAGGTAGGTCAACAAACCGCCGTCGGCATCGACCACCGAGATCGAGCCGTCGATGTAGCTGTTGTCCCAGATCTCTGCGCCACCGGCGCCGGTGTCATCACCATCAAACGAGGCGGTCCAGCCCGGCCCGAAGACCCGGTTCTGCGCTCCGGCTGCCGGACCGGCAAACGAACTGTGCGTCCGCGACACCGACAGGCCGCCATCGGGGGTGGCGAGCTCGGCATCACTGTCCGAGACCGAGAGTTCACCGGTCCACAAGGCGACCGTGCTCGGACCCGCATCAGCGGTCGGGAACCCATCACCGTAAGCGTGCGGAACCCGTTGGATCCGGGCCGAACCGGTGCACTGCATGCCGGAGTCGTAGGTCAGACAGACCCGCAGGTCGAGCAGGGTCGCGGTCCGCTCCCCCACCTTCACCGACGAGTCGTCCGACTCGCCGACCAGGAGACTCGTGTCGAAGTTCGCCGTGGCGTTGGTGCCGCCAGCATCATCGGTCACGGTGAAGCTCGTGCCGGCCGGGGCGTCCTTCCAGCCCGCGGTGCCGGTCGCCCCCGACACCCGCCATTGCACCTTCGCACCCGGCAGCGCGGAACCGCCCTTCGGCGGCCCGGCGGCGGTCACCGTGACCGTGTCGGTCGTGGTCACCTGAGGGCTGTTCTTCGGCGCCGATAGCGAGGCGGTGCCCCATCCGGTCTGGAATACGGACTGTGCCGAGGTCAGGCCGGCCGGGTTGATCGCATAAGCGGTGATCTTGTGCCCGCCGCTGGCTGCCGGCAGCGACACCGTGGTCTTCGCGGTCGCGGTCGAGGTCGATTGGGTGATCGGTGTCGACGTTGCGGTCTTCCCGTCGACCGACCATTTGATTGTCGACGGTGCGGAGAAGCCGCTACCGGTTGCGGTGATCGTGCACGTGGTAGCCGACGACGGGCCGCTGGTGGTCCAGGTGTTGTTCGACAAGCCCGGGCAGGTGATCACCGGCTTGGTCGGCACCTTCGAGGCGATCCGGATCTCCCGGGCCGCCGACATCGGACCATTCAACCCGGTGCTGTCTTGCGAGCGGGCCCTGATCCATGCTGTGGTGTTGTCCGGCAGATCGGTGCCGAACCAACACATCGACTTCTCTCCAGCGGCGTGCCAGACATTGCCCGCGCAGCTGCGGATCTTGTCCGCCTCCAACACCGAGGTCGGGTTGTCGAAGGCGAAGAATCGGCCCCGCATCACATCACCGTCCGGATCGGCGGCCATCACCGCGGTCACGTTCGGCGTCGGATCCGACGTGTAGTAGTAGCTCGTCGACGAACCCGACGGCTTGTAGGAGGTGACCGGCGACACGGTCGGTGTCGCGGTCGACCCGGGGTTGCGGCTGTAGGTCCATCGCAACACGGGCGGATGCGTCGTCTCCGACGAGGCGAACTCCTTCCAATACGCCGTGTCGGTCTCATCATCGGCCCGCAACAACATGCCCCGAGGGCTCGTGCTGCTGTCCGCCCAGGCCTGCAGTTGCTTCGTCATGTCGATCTTGACCGTGCCGTTCGGGCAGCCCGACTGATAACCTTTCGCCTGGGTCGAGGTGGCGTACTTCGCCCCGATCGTCGGCTGATTCGTCCACCGCGTCGCCGTCGTCGGCACGCCAGCATCAAACGCCGACCAGCCCCGCGCCGCGCAGGTGCGGGTGTAGGTCCCATACAGGTCCAACGATCCGGACGTGATCGTCTTGCCCTGGAGCGCGGTGGTGGAGAACGCCAGATAGGTGCGTGCCTTCAACCCAGGATTGCCGCCGTTGTCGCCGAACTTCAACTTGTCGTCCGAGGAGTGGTCACCGGTCCAGGTCTCCTCGACAAACCCGTCATAGATCGGCTTCGCCGACGCGGCCACATACGTCGGATCGATGGTGATCGGGAACACCCTGGCCGGATCGTTCAACCAATCCTGATCCGGAACCATCGACAGGCCCAGATCACCCGAGGCGTCCTGCTTGACCGGAACCGTGTTCCCGTCCCCATCGGTCAGGGTCAACTCCGCCGGCTCCACTTGGGTCGGCGCGGCCGACGACTGGTCCGTGCTGGCCGCATCCCAAACCGTGGCCGGCGCGATCTTCGCCACCGCCTTGTCCTGGCCATCAATCAACGCGACGCTGCCGTCGGTCCGCGGGACAGCCGACACATCCTTGCCGGTGGTCAGATCCGTCGACAGGCCCTGATCGCCGCCCGGCTGCTTGGCCAACAAGCGATCCAAACCAGCACGGTCCTTAGCCACCCAGAACGTCTCAAACCCGGTCGGCCGGACCTCGACCTTTACATCAACACCCGGCAACACATCCCGATACGTCGCCGTCGGCCCATCCAGAATCGGCTCCGGCAAGGTGCCGTCAATCCCGGCGCCCAGGACCACCTTGTTTCCGTCATCGACGGTCGTAATCAACTTCGCCGCAGCATCGCCCGAACCGGCCAACACCACCTTGTTCGGTGCCGCGGCCGGTGACACCGTCCCGTCAGCGTTCTTACGTAACGTGACATCGATATCGCGCCACCCATCCGTCTTCGTCGCCGACTCATCCTGGAACCGGACCGGCCCGCCAGCCATCTCCGAAGAGAATGTGCCATCCGGATTCGCCCACGTCCGCGACGTCTCCGACCGCTGCGCCAACACCTCAACCCGCCTGCCCGACGCCCGAGCGGTCACCCGGGCAGACACCACATCCGGGCGAACCAGCCCATCGCCCGTCGGCTCAACCCAACCTGGTTTGGAAGGCGTCGACCCCGTCGACGGCGTCGGAGCGGGATCAGCGTGTGCGAGCGGGACCGACAGATCCGTCGCCAACACGCTGAACGTGATCAACCCAGCAAGGCCGCAAATCCCGGCACGCAAACCACGCGGCGCAGAACTGAGCTGATTTAGGGCGCGATAAACCAGGGCCATGACGACGCACTCCACTGAGACCCGAGAGCCTCTACAAGCGGAGGCCGCCTGGCGAGAAAGCTACAAAGCCCACACACAGCCGGGGCCAATAGTTCGGTGATGTTATCGAATCGTGACATCGCGGTACAGACACGGCTGACCGGTTTGCTCTGCCTCGACTGATCATGCGGGGGTTCGACAACAGCAATCGATGGCTTCGATCCCGGATCCCAGACTGCATAAAGGCCGATTGGCAGTAGCCCTGACCGTGGCGCGGCCTATCAGGCCCGCACCGGCTCTGCCGAAGCGGCCCACGGTACGCGCGCGGCCAGGAGGTGCGGAAAGACCGACTGCAGGATGCAAAGCTCGTTGCCCCACGGGACTTGGAGGACCCAGAAGTCGTAGCCGCGTTCTTGCTGGTGGTCGATCCGAACCGCACCCAGCTGCTCTAGCCGGACGACCTCGGCCTCGACGTCATCGGTTTCGATATCGATGTGCATGCGCTCCTTGTTGATCTTGGGATCGTTCGTGTGCTGGAGCAGAATGCGAATCTCGGAGTCGGGAAGCCGAAGCTGCCGGTAAACGTGTCGGCTCGCTACCCCGACCGGTTCCTCGGTGGCGCCGAGGGCTGCTGCCCAGAACGTGACTCCGCGATCAAGATCATCGACGTCGATGACGAACTGGCACAGGCGGCTGCGATGCGTCCGCGGGCCAATCACGTCGGGTCGTTGGTCGAGTCGATGATCCATTGGGCGTACTCCGGGTTAGCATGGATGATCGGTGTTGCGATGACGCACGGGACTTCGTACGGGTGCTGGTTGTTGGTGGTTTCGATGATCGCCGGGACGTGCTCGGCACGGGTATGGAGAGCGACTCGGGTCTCTTGATGAGCTTCGATGCTGTGTTGCCAGGTGTAGATGCTGCGGATCGAGGCGTGGTGACCGCAGGCGGCCAGTCGACGCTCGACGAGTTGGCGGGTGAACGCCAGCAGCCACGCCTCGTCCGGTGCGGTGATCACGACCTCGCAGATGTCCGGTTGATCCGTCATGAAATCGGCTCGTTCTTGATGAGTTCGCGCGCAGCTTCGTCGGTTCGGGCGATAGCCGCACGACCGGTCTGGATCATTCCGTCGTAGCTGAGGCCAACCCAGCGGCCGAGCATCTGCTGGCCGTGCTGGTGGATGACCAGATACAGGGTGCCCTTGGAGCGGATCGCCTCATCGTCGGCGGTGTACCAACCCATCAGGATCTCGTTGTCCCAAAGGCGAAGCTGGCCACGCCACAGGAAGCCGCCCTCTTCGACGGTGATCCCGCGCTCGACCGCGCGGATCTCGAGGTCAGTGCCGCGCTGGCGAATCTGGATCGGCTGGCAGGTGAACACCTCCTCGCCATCCTTCGAGGTCTGCCAGGTGGCCCACCAATCGCCGGCGATCTTTAGGCGTTGTTCACCGAGGCCGGCCAACTCGTCGATGCTGATGTCCAGTGCGAGGGCGATGGCCTTGGCGACCGGAAGCGTCGGCTGCGCTTCGCCGGCCTCATAGCGGCGGATCTGTCGCTTGTCGAGGCCGACCGCTGCAGCCAGGTCAGTCTGCGACAGCGACAGGGCCGCTCGACGCTCTCTCATCACTTCGGACATCTCCACACCGTCAACCCTAGGACGCATCCGTCCCCTAGAGGAAAAATCTGTCCAAAAGGGACGCGTAGGTCCTTGACAGTGACTCATACTGCCTCTAGTGTCGCATTAGTCCTATTAGGCAGGATCAGTCCTCACAGGAGGTTCGACATGGCTGTTCAAGGTCCGTTCAAGGTCGAATGCGGCGAGCTCTTCCCGCACGGCGTGGGCGTCGTCAGCGAGGTTGCGCCGCAGGCCGACTTCGAGCGTTCGAGCAAGGACAACCGGGTTCAGGCGAGGGACAAGGCGTCCGGGCTGCCGGTCTGGGTAGTCGACGTGATCGATTTCGACCCCGAGGCACGCGAGCGCACTTTCAAGGTCAAGGTCGTCGCCGAGGTCCAGCCGGTGCCGCCGCAGTTGGTTGCCGGTACGCCGGTGCGACCGGTGTATCTGGAAGGGCTGCTGATGACGCCGTACATCAAAGACGGCGAACGGCCCCGGATCGCCTACAGCCTGCGCTGCTCGGGCCTGGCTGCGCCGAAGCCGACACAGGCAAGCAAGACAGATCAGTCCCGGTCCGAGTCGAGCAGGGCTGCCTGATGATCCCCGGCAGGATCGACTCGGGCCGGGCGTCGGTGATGGTGCATCTGGGTGCGCCGGGGACCGTGACGGCGCGGGAGGTCCCCGGCTCGATTCCGTTCGTGTCGATCGACATCGCGCCGGAAGTGACTCTGATGAGCCGCGATCCCGATGCGCTGCTGTTGTTCGAGCGCGAAATACGGCGCGCCCGTCAGCTCATGGCAGCACTCCTGCAGTCTGCCGGGGACATCGACGTGGCCTGCAACGTGTACGAGGCCGGCGACGATGGGTGCGGCTCGCGATCGACGGGCGCGGATCCTTGCGCCGATGAGTCGTCCGGTGTGAGTGGGCGGTCCTGATCATGCGGCGCCTCGTGGTGCGGATCGGGCCAATCCGTCGCGAGCCGGCCTGGCTCGTGGTGACTCTGGCTGTCTGCCGGGTCGTCTCCCGAGGTGCCCGCCGGTTGGCCCGAGCGCCGTTCGGGGTGCTGGCCGTTGTCGCCCTGGCCGGCTGGGCCGTGCTGCTGACGGTCTACGGCTGGCGTTGGTGGCAACTCGGTCCGACCGTCGTGGTGGTGTTGCTGGGTTGGCGGTGGCTGTGGCCGTCCGGGTTCGGCCGGGTGCTGGGCCTGCCGCTGCGATCGGTGCGGCGGGGAGGGCGGATCTACCGGCGTCAGTGGAGCAGTGCGATGGACGCGTCCGGTCTGGTCAGGGTGACCGAACAGGCTCGGCAGGTGCCCCGTCTGGTCCGGGTGCGGAGTTCTCGATCGGTCGATCGGGTCACCGTGGAGATGTTGCCCGGCCAGGTGCTGGACGATTTCGCGGGCGTCGCTGATCGGTTGGCGCAGACGTTCGGCGCGCTGGATTGCCGTGTGCACAGTGTTCCTCGACGTCCACACCGCTTGGAGCTGTGGATGTTGATCAAGGAACCACTCGAGCAGATCGTCGAGCCATTTCCGACCACGGTCGACGATCTGACTCGGGGAATCCCGGTGGCACGATCCGAGGACGGGCAGGTGCACCGCCTGGTGATCGTCGGTTCGCACGTGTTGGTGGTGGGGGCGACGGGCTCGGGTAAGGGGTCGGTGGTGTGGTCGCTGCTGGTCGGGCTGCGGCCGGCGATCACGGCCGGGCTGGTACGGGTCTGGGCGATCGACCCGAAGGGCGGTATGGAGCTGTCGCTGGGCGTAGGTTTGTTTGATCGTTTCTGCCACGGTGACGCAACCTCGGCCTCGTACGAAGAGGCGTTCGCCGTCCTGCTTGACGATGCGGTCACCGTGATGCGGCAACGCCAGGATCTGCTGCGGGGCGTGACTCGGCTGCACGAGCCGAGTGTGGATGAGCCGTTGTTGATCATCGTGATCGACGAGCTGGCTGCTCTGTCCGGCTGGGTAGCCGATCGCACGCTGAAGAAGAGGATCGAGACCGCACTCGGGCTGCTGCTGTCACAGGGCCGAGCGGTCGGCGTCGTGGTCCTGGGTGCCGTGCAGGATCCCCGCAAGGAAGTACTGCCGATGCGGGACCTGTTCCCGACCCGGATCGCGCTGCGCGTCAGCGAGGCAGAACAGGTCGGGTTGGTGCTGGGCCAAGGCGCCCGAGCTCGTGGGGCATTCGCCGACCGGATCCCTGAACGTCTGCCGGGAGTGGGCTACGTCGTGGTCGACGGGATTGCCGAGCCCCGCCGAGTGCGGTTTTTCTACGTCACCGACGACCGGATTGTCGAGGCCGGCCGCCAACATGCCGCAAGTGTGGACGCGAGTGAGGTGGCGGCATGAGCGTCGCGACGATGCCCCGGATCACCCCGGAGATGGCACGGGAGCTGGCGGTGGAGCAGAAGGTCTGCATTCGGCCGTTGCTGCGGCGAGTGCTCGATCAGCAGACCGGCCAGGAAACTCGAGTCGCGCTGCCCTGCGGGTCCACTCGCGAATCGGTCTGCCCATCGTGTGCGGACAAGGCCCGCCGGCTCCGGATCCAGCAATGCGCAGAGGGATGGCACCGCGACATCGAACCAGACGCCGGGCAACCGACCCGCGAGAGTATGGATGACGATGATGATCTTGAAAGCGCCGATGATGATCTTGACGACTCCGGCGCTCGTCGGGTCCGGTCAACACGGCGTCGACAGGATGCCGCTGATCTCCCTCGAGTCCCCGTCGAGGACCGGACCGTGGGAAGGGTGTTCGAGACCCCCGACGGGCGCCGGTACCGGCCGAGCATGTTCGTCACGATCACGCTTCCCTCGTACGGGAAGGTGAAACCCAACGGTGCCCCGGTCGATCCGAGCACGTACGACTACCGCCGCGCCGCGTTGGATGCGCTGCACTTCCCGAAGCTGGTGGACCGGTTCTGGCAGAACCTGCGCCGCTGTGCCGGGTTCAAGGTGCAGTACTTCGCCGCCGTGGAACCGCAGAAACGACTCGCTCCGCATCTGCACGCGGCAATTCGTGGCGCTATCCCGCGAGAGACGATCCGGCAAGTTGCCCGGGGACCTACGCGCAGGTGTGGTGGCCGCAATTTGACCACCCGATCTACGTGAACAGGGCGCCGGTCTGGGACGGACACGACTACGTCGATCCCGACTCCGGTGAGGTACTGCCCAGCTGGGATCAGGCCATCGCCAACCTCGACGAGCAGGCACGGCCGGCGCACGTGCTGCGACTGGGCCCGCAGTTGGACATGGCCGGGATCGTCGCGCCGAGCGAGGACGCCGATCGCGCGATCCGTTACCTGACCAAGTACCTGGCGAAGTCGATCGCCTCGGCCTACGTCGACGGGGACGATGTTGATCTTGAATACGAGGCGCACGTCAACCGGCTCCATCAGGAACTGACCTACCTGCCCTGCAGTGAGCGATGCGCCAACTGGCTCCGCTTCGGGATCCAACCCAAGAACGCCGGCCCCGGGCTCAGCCCAGGTGCCTGCGCATCGAAGGCGCACGATCGCGAGAACCTGGGCATCGGCGGCCGGCGGGTGCTGGTATCGCGGCAATGGTCGGGCAAGACGTTGCAAGAGCACCGTGCCGACCGCGCCACCGTTGTCCGCGAGGCACTGCTGAACGCGGGCATCCTCGCGCCGGAGATCGAACGCCTCGCCGCGTCGATCACCTTGCCCGACGGCCGACCCCGATTCGTGTGGTCCGATTCCAAAGTTGATCATGCCGGCTACGTGTGGACGATTCTGCAGTCGGTGAACGAGCGCGCCCGATGGCGGGAGCAGTACGAGGCAGCCAAACAACGCGAACCTGTGGACGGTGTTTCGGCAATTGATCATGAAACGTCGGACCAGCCAACGCCAGGAAACAGAGACCAAGAGGGTGACCACAGGGTGGCCTCCCCGATAGCCAGCCAGTTTGCGGTCCCCGGGCCGTGGGTCAAGGGTGAGCGCAGCGAATCCGAAGGACACGAAGTGCCCTTGACGCGCGGCCCGGGGACCAGACCATCACAAGTCGGGGAGGCCACTCCCCCAACCGGAAAGGACTCTTGATCATGGGTGTTCCGAGTATGGATCTGTTTGCGGCGCCGACCGGCGATGCAGGTGGTGCCGGTCCCGATGGGTTGGCTTTGTTGGTGACGCCCGAGGAGGCGGCGGCGTTGCTTCGCGTCGGCCGGAGCAAGGTGTACGAGCTGATTCGGCTTGGAGAGCTCCGGTCCTTGAAGATCGGTGGCTCTCGCCGGATATCGACGGAGGCGTTGCACGACTTCGTCTCGGGGCATCAGGAGTCGTCATGACGCGTCGGAGCTCTGGCGAGGACTCCGTGTACCGCGACGGTGATCGATGGCGGGGCGCTGTTGATCTTGGCTACGGCGTGAATGGCCGCAGGCTTCGGAAGAAGGTCAGCGGTCGTTCGAGGGCCGAGGTGGTTCGCAAACTCCGCGAGCTGCGCCGCGAGTTGGACGCAGGAGTATCTGCACCAAGTGATCGGCTGACGACCGGAGCATTCCTTGATCGCTGGGTGCTCTCGCTGGATGGCCGAGTGTCGGCAAAGACTGCCGACAGCTATGCGGACACGGTGCGGTTGCACCTGGTTCCGGGGCTGGGTCGGATTCCCGTTCGGAAGCTGATTGTGAGCCAAGTCGATGCACTGTGGCAGTCGAAGCGGCAGCAGGGATACAGCGCGAACAGCATCCGCATCATGCGTTCGGTGCTGCGCCGTGCGCTGACCCAGGCGGAGCGGGAAGGTGTCATCCTCCGCAACGTGGCGGCACTGTCGGGCGCTCCGCGGCTGGATGCCGGCGAGGGACGATCCATGTCGGTGGATCAGGCCCGGGAGCTGCTCGACACGATCAAGACCCATCGACATCGCGCGCTGATCTCGATCATGCTGGCGTTCGGGCTGCGCCGGGGCGAGGCTTTGGGCCTTCACTGGTCGGCGTTCGATGCCGATGCGATGACGCTTCGGGTGACGCACGGCGTCAAACGCGTCAAAGATCGGACAGAATCGAAGCGAAAGACCCGGCTCGAGATTGGCGAGCTGAAGACGCGGCGGTCGCGCCGGACGCTGTTCCTGACGCCTGAACTGGTCGAACTGCTGAAGCAACACCGCGGTCGACAGGCGGCGGAGCGGATCGCTGCGGGCGCAGCTTGGCAGGACCACGGTCTCGTCTTCCCGACCGAGATCGGGACGCCGCTGGATCCGGACAACTTCTCCCACGTGTTCGCCCGGTTGACGACGAAGGCGGGACTCGGGCACTGGCATCCGCACGAGCTTCGCCACTCGGGCGCATCGCTCATGTTGGCTCAGGGAACCGACCTCTACGTGGTCTCAGAAGTCCTCGGACACGCCAGCATCGCGATCACGAAGGACATCTACGGACACCTGGTCGAAGGGCACAAACGTGAGGCGTCGAAGGCGATGAGTACGGCCCTGTTTGGGACCGTTGGCTCCCAGTCTGGCTCCCAAGGCGGTGCGTGATGAGAAATCAGGCTCGCTGCGAGGATCGGCGGGGAGGTGATTGCCCTAGTCAGGGCGGGTTTGTCGCTGGCGCGCCCGGAGGGATTCGAACCCCCAACCTTCTGATCCGTAGTCAGATGCTCTATCCGTTGAGCCACGGGCGCAGGTTGCCGACTCAAGTCCGGCAACGCCGAGTCAGCTTAGCGGTCGTGGCCCGATCCGCCCAAATGCGTTCCGACAGTGTCCGTCAAACAGGTGGCGCGGCGGCTCAGATAGGTGTACCGGGGCGCAGTCACTTATTGTTCATCGAGCGGCGCCGGTTCAACCGGCTGCATCGGTGTCGCGGCCGTACAGCTATCGCCCAGAAGTCGCGAGGAAACCGTGACAGTTGCCCTGTTCGTGGTGATCTGCGTCATCGTCGTCGCTCTCATCTTCGACTTCACCAACGGCTTCCACGACAGCGCCAACGCGATGGCCGGACCGATCGCGACCGGCGCTCTGACGCCACGGATCGCCGTACTGCTGGCCGCCGTGCTCAACGTCGTCGGCGCGATGCTCTCCACCGAAGTCGCCAAGACCATCTCCGGTGGATTCTTCGACGACAGTCTGGTGACGCCTCAGATCGTCCTGGCCGGACTCTGTGGCGCGATCGTCTGGAACCTGGTCACCTGGCTGTTCGGGCTCCCCTCCAGCTCGTCCCACGCGCTGTTCGGCGGCCTGATCGGCGCCGTCATCGTCGGCGCCGGCCTGGCCTCGGTGAACTACTCGGTCGTCGTCTCCAAAATGTTGCTGCCCGCCGTCGTGGCACCGGTGGTGGCCGGCCTGGCCGCGGCCGCCGGGATCAAGATCGCCGACCGGGTAACCCGCGACGTGGCGAAGAAGGACACCAAACGCGGCTACCGGAGGGCACAGGCCTTCACCGCAGCGATGGTCGCGCTGGCGCACGGCACCTCCGACGGGCAGAAGACGATGGGCGTGATCACCCTGGTGTTGATCGCCGCCGGCCTGCAGGCCTCCGGTACCGGCCCGCAGTGGTGGGTGATCGGCACCGCCGGGCTGGCCATCGGACTGGGCACCTATTCCGGCGGCTGGCGGATCATGCGCACGATGGGCAAGGGCATCGTCAAGATCGACACCGAGCAGGGCGCCGCCGCCGGCGCCGCCACCACGGCCACCATCCTCGCGTCCTCGCACCTCGGTTTCGGGCTGTCGACGACCCACGTGTCGACCGGCAGCATCATGGGCTCGGGCGTCGGCCGGAAGGGTGCCGACGTGCGCTGGGGCGTCGCCCGGCGGATGGTGTACGCCTGGCTGCTGACTCTGCCGGCCGCCGCCATCGTCGGTGGGCTGGCCGCGCTGCTGGCCGATCAGGGCATGGTCGGCACCATCGTCCTGCTGGCACTGCTGGGCATCTCGTGCCTGATCATCTGGCTCGCCTCCCGGCGCAACCAGGTCGATCGCACCAACGTCACCGAGAGCCCCGACGTGCTGGTGCTGAACGCCGCCAAGCCGAACAAGATCGCCAAGGCGCAGCGCAAGGAAGCCAAGCGACGCGAAAAGGAGCGGCTGCGGGCCGAAGCAGTACTCCGAGAAGCCGAGGGTCTTCAGCGGTCCGAGGCATCGGACGAAGTAGCCGAAGCCGGCATTGGCTCCGGTTCCGGCTCCGAGCGGCCCCATGCGAGCGCGACCGCCGAGCAGAGCTCTGCCGAACAGCGCCCTGCCGAGCAACGAGCGACCGAGCGGTCGTCCGAACCGGCCCGGACCGAGAGCTACGAGCCGACGGCAGGTGAGGAACGATGATCGACTGGCTTTCACTGCTGATCGTGGCCGTCGTCTCGATCGCAACCACCGCGGTGTTCGCCCTGCTGCTGGCCTTTGCGATCCGGCTGCTGTCCGACGCCAGGCTGGCCGGCGAGGAAGGCCGCCGATCCGGCCCAGCATCGGTCGGTGGCTGGACCCTGTTGATCTTGATCGGGATGATGATCGCCTTCGGGCTCTATCTGATCATCCCGCAGTTCCACTGACCCTGCGCCAGGTTGGGCAGCGCGACTTCTTGCTGCCGAACGCCGTACCGGACCGCCCGAACTCGTGTTGTCGCGACTTCCTGCTGCCGAACGCCGTACCGGACCGCCCGAACTCGTGTTGTCACGACTTCCTGCTGCCGAACGCCGTACCGGACCGCCCGAACTCGTGTTGTCACGACTTGGGGATGTTGGGCGACAGCCACCGACCGACCGTCTGCGAGCAGACCAGTAGGACCACTGGTAAGGCCAGTCCTTCGTGATCTGCCTCATATCGCCGGCCGGCTGCCAGCCGAGGCAAGCGATTACCTGAGCACCGGACTTCCGATCACCTGATTCATGTCGGCCGATCGGGATAAGACCAGTGGCATGGGTGGACTATCGTCAGACCACCAGAGCTACTGGTTCTACTCTCGAGGGAGATCGCGTGACTGCCGTAACCGCTCGCAACGCCGCTCTGACCACCACAGCCCCCAGGCGGGATGCCCCGGCGCCGGACGCGCCGACGCCGGTGGCGGAGTCTCCCACCCGGCACGCCGAACTGCTCGCCTGGGTGCAGGAGATCGCAGAATTGGCGGAACCGGCGGCGGTGCACTGGTGTGACGGCTCACGGGAGGAGTGGGATCGGCTCGCCGAGCAGTTGATCGCGGCCGGCACCCTGGTCCGGCTGGACGAGCGCGCCAAACCCAACTCGTTCTATGCCCGGACCGATCCCGACGACGTCGCCCGGGTCGAGGGCCGGACCTTCATCTGCTCGAAGTCTCCCGACGATGCCGGGCCCACCAACAACTGGATGCATCCGGACGAGATGAAGTCGATCTTGACCGACCGCTTCCGTGGTGCGATGCACGGCCGGACGATGTACGTGATCCCGTTCTGCATGGGGAGCCCGGAGGCCGAGAAGCCGATGTTCGGCGTGGAGATCACCGACTCCGCCTACGTGGTGATGAGCATGAAGATCATGACCCGGATGGGCTCCGACATCCTGGCCGCGATGACGCGTGATCATGATCATGACTTCGTACCCTGCCTGCATTCGGTGGGCGCACCGCTGCAGCCCGGTGATCATGATGTGCCCTGGCCGTGCAACACGGAGAAGTACATCAGCCACTTCCCCGAGGATCGGATGATCTGGTCGTACGGCTCCGGTTACGGTGGGAATTCCTTGCTGGGCAAGAAATGCTTCGCGTTGCGGATCGCCAGCGCGATCGCTCGCGACGAGGGTTGGCTGGCCGAACACATGTTGATCTTGAAGCTGACCTCGCCGCAGGGCCGGGTCTATCACATCGCCGCCGCGTTCCCGAGTGCATGCGGGAAAACCAATCTGGCCTTGATCAACCCGACCGTGCCGGGGTGGAGGGCCGAGACGCTGGGCGACGACATCGCCTGGATGCGATTCGGTGACGACGGGCGGCTGTGGGCGGTCAATCCAGAGTACGGATTCTTCGGCGTCGCGCCGGGCACCGGCTGGCACACCAACCCGAACGCGATGCAGGCGATGAACCGGGGCAACTCGCTGTTCACCAACGTCGCACTGACCGACCACGGCGACGTCTGGTGGGAGGGTGCCACCGAGACGCCGCCGGCACATCTGACCGACTGGAAGGGCCGCAGCTGGACGCCCGAGACGGGTCCTTCGACAGGATCAGGACCCACTCTGCCCGTTCCAGATGGCGACAAGATCGAGCCCGCCGCCCATCCCAACAGCCGGTTCTGTACGCCGATCAAGCAGACGCCGATCCTGGCACCGGAGTACGACTCACCGACCGGCGTACCGATCGACGCGATTCTGTTCGGCGGCCGACGGCGCGACACCATGCCACTGGTCACCCAATCCCGGGACTGGACGCACGGGGTGTTCTTCGGCGCCACCCTGTCCAGCGAGACGACCGCTGCGGCCACCGGCAAGGTCGGTGTGGTGCGCCGCGACCCGATGGCGATGCTGCCGTTCATCGGCTACCACGTCGGCGACTACCTGGCGCACTGGCTCCGACTGGGCGAGCGGCACGAGCAGGACAAGCTGCCCAAGATCTTCTACGTCAACTGGTTCCGGCGCGGTGAGGACGGCGGCTTCCTGTGGCCGGGCTTCGGCGAGAACAGCCGGGTGCTGAAGTGGATCGCCGAGCGGATCGACCACACGGCGGCGGCCGAGAAGACCCCGATCGGCTACACGCCCACCGCCGATTCGCTCGACGTCGCCGGCCTTGCGGTGACCGAGGACGACCTGACCGCAGCCTGCCGGGTCGACCCGGAGGAGTGGCGGGCCGAGATTCCGCTGATCGAGGAATGGTTTGGCAAGATCGGCCCAAAGCTGCCGGCAGGACTTTCCACAGAGCTTGAGGCTCTCAAGCAGAAACTCTCTGGCTAACAGCAGCAGAACTTGATCATCAATGTCGATGATCGGCTATGTGTGGTCACCGTCGACCACACATGCACAGGCCCTCGGCAGCGTCGCCGAGGGCCGCCTTTTCGTGTCTGAACCGAGTTCCGCGACTCAGCGGCCGACCGGCGTACGGGTGGTCCTCGAGGATCCGACCGTGGTCACCGTGCCGCGGTCGGCGTCGACCAGCACCCGCTGGCCGTCGATCAGTTCACGGGTCGCGTTCTGCGTCCCCATCACGGCCGGGATGCCGTACTCGCGGGCCACGATCGCGGCGTGCGACGCGGCCCCGCCGGAGTCGACGACCACTGCGCCGGCCAACCCGAACAGCGGCGTCCACAACGGATTGGTGTACGGGCAGACCAGCACCTCGCCGGCCCTCAGGGTGGCGAATTCCGTCTCGTCATGTACCACCCGCACGATGCCGACGTACGAGCCGGGGCTGGCCGGCGTTCCCCGGACCTGTCCGGCGGCTGCCGAGCCCAGCAGATGGGCCGGGATGATCGAGTAGCCGGGCAGCGCCGCCTCCCGAGCCTGCTTGCGGCGGGCAACCAACTCCTGGGTCCGGTCGGTCGGCAGGTCGAGTTCGTCCGGCTCCAGGAAGGCGATGTCGTTCGGGTCCGCCAGCGCGCCGCGGCGAACCATCCGCCGGCCGAGCTCCAGCAGCAGCCGACGCGCGACCGACGGCACCATCGCCAACTGGTAGTCGCTGTCCTCACGAAAGGCAGTCCGATCCCGGGCGGTGTCGAACAGCTTGCCCAGCACCGGCCGCAGCGCGCCGACGATCAGCCCCGGTTCGGCAGCCAGTTCGGCGCGGGCCCGGATCGCGCGATCGCGCGGAGCTTGGTCGTCACCACGCTCCAACTGCCCCTTGATCAGCGTGTGCACCACCTCGGGTCGCTCCCGCAGCGACGGCTGCCCGACCGTGAGCAGCGCCAGCTCGCGATAGCCGTAGTCGGCCAGATAACGGTCGACCTGCAGCAGCAGCTGGCGCCCGGACTCTGAGCCGGCCAGTCGCTCACCCAACTCCTCCGGCTCGCGCTCCCGATAGGCCGCAAGCAGTTCAGGGGCGTCGCGCACGGTCCTCGTGAGCCGGGCCAGGTCCGCGTTCGCGCGGCTGGTGACGCAGTCGAGGTCGGCCATCAGATCGGCCCGCAGTCGCTTTGCCCGCGGCGTGCCGACCAGCGGGCGGAGCAGCAGTGCGGCCACCTGCTCGGCGGCGGCTCCGATCGGTACCGCTCCGAAACGGCTCGGTGACAGCCGGCCGGCGGTACCGAAGAGCTCGCCGACGCGATCCAGCAACTCCGCGTCGGACAGCCGATCGAGGTCCTCGGTGTCGAGTCGGCGGGCCAGCGGCAGCAAGGTCTCGGCCGAGCGAGCCCGCCAGACGTCGGTGCGGGTGCGCAGCAAGCCGACCACCTTCGGCAGCGCGGCCGGTACGCCCAGCAGTGCGCGTCGGTCGAAGCCGATCTTCGGCGGGATCACCTGCACCACGCCGTCGTCGATCTCCACCAGCACCTCGTCCAGCGGCGGGGTGGTCAGCCCGGTGGACGCGATCGCGCCGAGTACGGCACGCAACACGGGTCGGACGAACAGCGCCAGATCCATCGGGTACGGAGGCTGGGGCATGTGGTCGGCGGTCACCGCGAACGGGCTCGGCCGGGATTGCCGATCCCGTCGGCCCCGCCTGCGCGATGACCTCCCGGAAGCAGGCTCGGCGCGTAGCGCCGTCAGCGGACGCGCCTGCAGCAGCCAGATCTTGCCGTCGGCGTAGGCCCACTCGAGGTCCTGCGGCCCGCCGAACTCCTGCTCGACCCGTAGACCGAGCTCGGCCAGCTCCCGGACCACCGCGGCACCCGGGCCGGGCTCACCTCGTACCGCCAGGGTGGTCTTGTCGAGATCGACATGTTCGCCCGTCGCGGTGCCGCTGACCAGCGCCTCCCCCAGTCCGGCAACGGCCTCCAGCACGATCCGGTCGCGGCGGCCGGACACCGGATCGGCGGTGAACAGCACCCCCGCCCACTGCGCCGGAACCATCGCCTGCACCACCACCGCCATCGCCAACCGCCGGTCGTCGGCGCCGTGCTGCGCTCGATAGTCGACGGCGCGCGGCGTCCACAACGACGCCCAACAGTTGCGTACGGCGTCAAGCACCTCCTGGCCGGTCGACAGCGACAGATAACTGTCGTACTGTCCGGCGAACGAGGCACCGGCCAGATCCTCGGCGGTGGCAGACGAACGGACCGCGACGGCCGCGGCTTTGAGCCGGGCGTAGCCGGTCAGGATCTGCTCGGTGATCGGAGCCGAGATCGCGATCGTCGGCAACTGCGCCCGCATTTCCGCCGGATCGGCGGCGGTGAGTCCGGCCGCGGCGACGACCTCGCGGTAGGCGTCGGTGGTGATCACGAACCCGTTCGGCACCGGGAATCCGGCTGCGGTCAGGGCCGTCAGCCCGAGCCCCTTGCCGCCGATCAGCTCGACGTCCCGCGCGGACGGTGCGCCGCCGTCCTGCCGTTCGTCCTCGGGCACGTCGCGCCCGTGAAGATCAATTGTGTAGCCGCTCATCCCGGCCTCCCCGAATAAACTTCACCGACTGTTGGAGTTTGACGCTAACAGTCGGACGCGGATTCTTCAACAGAAAATGAAGTACCATCCGGAATCGTGCCGCAACAGAACAGCCGACCCGGCCGATGGCGTACCGGCGAACAGAGCCGGGAACGGATCCTGGACGCTGCTCGACGCAACTTCGGTGAGCGTGGCTACGCGGCTACGACGATCCGGGCGATCGCTGCCGAAGCCGACGTCGATCCGGCGATGGTGCATTACTTCTTCACCAACAAGGCGCAGTTGTTCGCCACCTCGATGCAACTCCCGGCAATCGTTCCGGAGTTGATCACCCGGCTGCTCGAACCGGGGGTGGACGGTCTCGGCGAGCGCATCGTGCGGCACTTCGTGGGCATCTGGGACGACCGTGATCGGTTCGATCCGCTGTTCGCGTTGATGCGATCAGCCGAGTCCGGGGCGGCAACGCCGTTCAAGGAGTTCATCGAACGCGAGATCGTTGCCCGGATCGAGCAGGTGATCGACAGCGACGACGCCCAGCTGCGGTCCCAGCTCGTCGGCTCGCAACTGATCGGCCTGGCCTTCGCCCGCTACGTCGTCCACCTGGAACCGCTGGCCTCCGCCGACCCCGACACCCTGGTTCGCCTGGTCGGACCCACCATCCAGCACTACGTGTCCGGCTGAGGAAACCCTTCCTACGAACGCCGTCCGCCACTTTCGCGGTCGCCGGTCGTAGCCGCGCGCCAAATCGTCTCCCGCACCCGGTATTTCGGCCGCGCGAGCCGGTTTTGCGCGCGGCAGTGTTGGTCGGCGGCGGGTTCGGGTGCGGGAGTCGATCTTGCGCGCGGGAGTGCGGGCAGCCGCGGACTCGGGCCGGGAGACGCAAACGGCCCGAACCCTCGTACGAGAGTTCGGGCCGGGCGAGATCTGGGAACATCACTCGATGTCCGCAGACACTTCGCAGGGGCGGAGGCGGCGGGATTTGAACCCGCGAGAGGGTTTGAGCCCTCAACCCGCTTAGCAGGTCGTCTCGTGGGGGTCCGGGCAGCGATTTCTCGCTGCGGCCGGGGTAACGTACCGCCCGAATTGGCCTGCATGGACGCCGCTGGACGGTGGTGGATGAGACCAAAACTGAGACCAGAACTCGCCCCTCTACCCAGCCGGCGACCCACACCGGCCGCGTCCCCTCGTAGGCGCCAATCGTAGGTCGGAGCGGAGTGGGTCAAGGGTGGAGCGCAGCGGAATCCGAAGGACGCCGCAGGCGCCCTTGACGCGCGGAGTGGAGGCCGGAGACTGGTCCGGAGAGGGGACGCGGCGAACACGAAGGATCCATGAACTCGAGCGAGTGCCGGAGAGGGTCCGACGACCGTGCAATCATTCCGACATGGGGACCGTGACCAGTCTGCTTGACCGAAGGCTTTACACCTTCGCCCAGGTGGATGATCTGCTGGGGCTGAGAGGGTCGACCGCCCAGCGTTGGATAGATGGCTACAGGCGACAGGGCCGCGACTACCCCCCGGTCATTCGCAGACGATCTACGGGGAACCCAGTAGCCACTTGGGGAGAGTTTATAGAGTGCCGGTTCTTGGCGGAGTACCGCGAGGCTGGCGTTCCGATGCTGCACATGCGCCCGGTGGTCGAGAAGCTCAGAGCTGAGCTGGGCACGCGGTATCCGCTCGCCTCCGCTCAGCTGTGGCTGGAACCTCAGGGACGTGAAATCGTTGCGCGCGTTCAGGACGAAGTTGGGATCGAACAATCCCTGTGGGTGGTTCGTACGGATGACCAAATGCTGCCCATCGACTGGACGCCACCATCGCACCGATTCCAGGAGTCGTTGAAGTGGTCGTCTCCGCCACTACAGCTGCCGGTTCTGGTCTGGGCCACCGGGACGGATCGACAAGTTGAGATAGACCCACTCCGCTCCTTCGGTGAGCCGGTCGTTCGCGGCGTGGAGACCTCGGTCCTTGCCGAACTTCATCGGGCCGGCGACCCAATCGAGATGATCGCGGAGTTGTACGAATTGGATGTGCCGCAAGTGGTAGCGGCGATTGAGTACGAACAACGGCGCGCGGCCTGACATCCGATGACTGCCGTGTCAGGTGCGGAGCGGTTCTACGTTGACGAGAGCGCGCTGGGGCTTGGGCGAACTCTGACGGCTGCGAGGAAGGATGTTATCCACGTCGGTCACCCGCTAATCCCGGAGTGCCCTCTCGGCACACTTGACGACGACTGGATGCGTGCGGTGGCCGCGAGGGGACTGGTGGCAATCGGCCGTGACAAACGCATTCGAACTCGGCCGGCTGAGCGTGAAGCAATTCGGGAATCTGGATTACGCGTCTTCAGGATCGGCGGAAAGCAGGACCAGTCGACCTGGGACTGGCTCGGCCGGTTCGTGCGGTACTGGAATCGGATGGAGCAGATAGTCGCAGATAGGCCGGAGGGACCGTGGTTCTATCTGGTGAATCAGACGGGGCTCTCCGAGGTTCCGCTCGACGGACCCTTACGCTGAGCGGGCGCGGCCCGCAGCGAAGCGAGGACACGCGCCCGCCAGCGGCGAGCGCAGCGAGCCGCTCTTGATACACCAGAGCCAGTATCGGCAGTGCAGGGCACGAAGGGCATGTCTTGTGCCAGGTGATGCGCGACATTCTTGTGCCAGCTGATGTGCGACATGGGCTGATTCGGCCACTGTGAGTTTGGCGTCTCCGCGGGGCGTCGGACTCGGAGGAGGCCGAGATTGGCACTGATCGTGTTGTCGGTAGTGGAGCAGCGTCTGGACGCGGTTCGGGCGGCTTTGGGCGGCGGTGACGTCGGCGAGATCGCTCTGTCGGTGGGGGTGCATCGATCCACGTTGCATCGGTGGATGGCGCGGTATCTGATCGAGGGCGTTGCGGGATTGTCGGATCGGTCGCATCGACCGGAGTCGTGTCCGCATCAGGTCGCGACCTCGGTGGAGGTGCTGGTCGCGGAGATGCGACGGAAGCATCCCCGGTGGGGTGCGAAACGGATCCGGATGGAGATGCTGCGCCGGCCGGCCGAGGGGCTGACGGTGCCCTCGGTGCGGACCATCGTGCGGATCCTGCATCGGCAAGGTCTGTCGCAGCCACGGCCGCGGAAGCGTCCGCGGGAGTCCTATGTCCGGTTCCAGCGTGAGGGTCCGATGCAGATGTGGGGCATCGATATTGTCGGCGGGATCGATCTGGTTGACACCCGGACCGGGGAGATCCGCGGTGCGAAGATCGTCACCGGGGTTGATGATCATTCCCGGTTCTGTGTGATGGCCAAGGTGGTGGAGCGGGCCACCAGCCGGCAGGTATGCCTGGCGCTGGCTGAGGCGTTGGCCCGGTTCGGGGTGCCGGAAGAGATCATCACCGACAACGGGAAGCAGTTCACCGACCGGTTCGGCCGTCATGGAGCCCGCAACGGTGAGGTGTTGTTTGACAAGATCTGCCGCAACAACGGCATCACCCACCGGTTGACCCAGCCGGCCTCGCCGAACCAGAACGGAAAGGTGGAGAGATTCCACGGCACCTTCCGGCCCGACTTTCTAGACCAGGCCGAGCCGTTCGAGTCCCTGATCTTGGCGCAGGCAGCAGTCGATGCCTGGGTTGAGCATTACAACACCGACCGGCCGCACCAGGCCTTGGACGACCAGCTGCCCGTGACCCCGGTCCAGCGGTTCCGGCCGGTCCCGGAAGCGGATCGGGCATTGATCGACGTGTGGCTGCCACCGGCCCTGAAACCCACCGAGTCTGTGACCGACAACGAGTCACCACCCGCCCAGGAATCCTTTACTGACAAGGAATCTTTGGTCGATGCTGGCCCGGACTCGCCGGAGGAGTCCTGGGCTGGTGGTCCGGTCGAGTTGGATCGGGTCGTGCCGGCGTCGGGGAACATGCTGCTGTGTGGCAAGCAGTTCTGGCTGGGACCGGCCCGGTCAGGTCAGGTGGTGCGGTTCTGGGCCAGTGTCGACATGATCCACGTGTTGATCGGTGGTGCTCGGGTCAAAACGGTCCGGTCACATTTGACGGTCAAGGATCTGGCTCGGTTGGTTGCTGCGGGTGCGGTCAACGCCGGCCCGTCACCGTTGCCGCCGATCGAGGACGGTGCCGCGGTGGAGGTCGACCGGTCCATTGCAAGCGGCGGCATCACCTCGCTGGGCGGCAAGACGATCTTGGCCGCGGAGATCCTGGCCGGGCGCCGGGTCGGGATCAGGATCGAGCCCGACACCCTGCAGTTCTTCGACCTCCAGTCCCGTGAGCTGTTGCGGACTCGGCCCAACCCGTTGACCCCGGAACAGGTGGCCCGGTTGCGTGGGCTCCGGCCGGCCGGACCACCGCCGCGGCCCTCGGTCGAGCCGATCCGGGTGCAACGCCGAGCCTCGAAGGACGGCACCATCAGTATCTGCAGCCAGAGAGTCTCGCTAGGCCGGATCCACCGATACGCCACCGTGACGATCTACGTCTCCGAAACGACTTTGCGATCGAGCTGGACGACGGTGGAACCCGAGTCGTCCGGCGCACCACCAGAACGCCGGTGATTAACATCAAGTCCAACCGACCGCGGACGGCTACCCCTTAGATTCCTAGACCAGGTGTCAAGAATCAGGTGAGACGGATCCGTCAAGCATCAGGTGATTCAAGACAAGGGCACGAAGGGCACGAAGGGCACGAACAAGGTCCTGTGCTCTGTCAGATGCCGCGACGCCGTCTGGCCCCTGGCGTTCGGTATGCAGTACCTGTCCAGGCACCTGGTGCCAAACGGGACCTACGGACAACCGTTCCCCAAGCGCGTATGCCTCTGGCTGCGGTGTCCCGGTGTCGGAACCGATACGGAGGCCGATGCTCGATGTGAGAGCAGCGGAGGTTGCCAATGCAACGACACACTCGGTGAGGCAAAGTGGCGGAGCTAGCCGAACGGTGCCATCATTGCTCAACCTGCGTCTCGCCGCTGCAGAGCAGCTGCTGGCTCACGACCGGCGCAGCTGGATTGGAGTGTCGTTTTGATACGGCGAGGCCGCCTGATGGCAATGCTACTGCAGGCGCCAAAGGGACTATTGGTTGCGCTGGTCATATCGAATCTTGGGTTTGCAGTTACCCCAGCACTGTCTGCAGCTCTGACTGCCGGGATTATTAGCGCCGCACTAGACGGGCGGCAGCCGCTTCAATTGATCGTTGCACTGTGTGTTCTGCTCGCACTGCGAGAGCTATGCGCCTACACGATGGAGGTGCTGAATCGTGCCGTTGGGCGCGCCATAGATGGCGACGTCCGAAGCCGTGTTCGACTCCTCCTCTCGGGTATGCCTGAGCAGAGCGACGTAGAAGACCCTGAGGTACTAGACGCGGCTGCACTAGCCACGACCTCCAGCGGCCCGAATGGGTATAGCCAGTCCATCGGCAGCGGAGCGTTCGCCCAGCTGGAGGACCTATTCAGAGTAGGTAGCATGATCGCTTCCTGCGTCGTGATCGGACAGGCCAACGTTCCGTTGGCAGTAACTGTTGGGCTATTGGTGCTCGGTCTTCGCGAATGGCGCAAACAACTATCGCTGCGCGGAGACGACGGAGCCGCGATTGAAGCGGCTGGGTCGCGCAGGACCGCCTATTGGAGCGAATTGGCCGTCGGCGCCGCGGGTGCCCGGGACCTGCGAGTCTTCGGCCTAGGGGGCTGGGCCCGCGAACGCCATTACCGGCAAGCGACCGAGTACTTGCACCCTCTATGGCGCGCTCGTCGCGACGCGCTACGTGGCCAGCGCGGCGTCGTAGCGTTGATGGCTGGAACGGCTGCAGTGATATTCGCCTGGCCGTCCTGGCTTGCCTGGAACGGTCAGATCGGCACAGCCGGGTTCGTCGGGGCGATCGTGGCGGGATCGGCTGCCTATTTCGCGACATGGCCCAGCGGTAGGGCTCAAATGACCAGCTTCGCAGTGAGCGCCTTAGCGGCAGTCGACTACCTTGAGCGACGTGCATCCGAGAATGCTCCGGCTCCTTTCGCCACTTCTTCGGATGGTCAGATCCGACTGGAACGGGTTTCTTTTGGATATGGCGACGGTCCCCTTGTGATCGATCACTTTGACCTGGACATCGCGCCAGGAGAGGTGGTGGGGCTTGTTGGAGTTAACGGCGCTGGAAAGACAACTCTCGCGAAGCTACTCACCGGGTTGTACCAGCCCACCACAGGCTCAGTTTCCTGGCCAGGCAATTCAGGTCCCCCCAGCAACACCGCTGTGCTGTTCTCGGACTTTGTCCGCTATCCGTTGACCCTTGCCGAGAACGTCGCTATATCATCGGATGGCCCCATCGACAGAGATGCTGTCTTAGACTCAATTCGATTGGCCGCTGGCGAGGACCTAGTCGAACAGCTACCGTTCGGGATTGACACTGTGTTGTCCAAACAGCAGCGAGACGGCATTGATCTGTCTGGGGGGCAGTGGCAGAGAGTGGCACTGGCTCGCATTCTCTATGCTGTCCGCGGTGGCAAGCGACTCGTGGTTATGGACGAGCCCACGGCCTTCCTCGATGCCGCGATTGAGGCGGAGTTCTTTGATCAGATCGTGCGCAACCTGAACGGCGCCTCAGTCGTTTTGATCTCGCATCGACTGTCAACCGTTCGCTCCGCAGACCGAATCGCGCTACTAGACGGTGGCCGACTGACAGAGTGCGGAACCCACGGCGAGCTAATGACAGCTGGTGGACGCTACGCCTCACTTTTCCGGCTTCAAGCCAGTCGCTTCGAAGCAGCTGGCAATAACCTCGGGCAGGGGTTGGATTGAAAACCACATCACGTGCGTGGTCGAAGGTCAGGTTCACCGCTTATGTAGTGGTCATGTGTTTACGACGGCGGCGCGCAACGACGCTAACCGTGCTTGCGCTGATCCTGGCCCGAGTGACTGCCCCGAGCGTTCTCGCCTGGACACAAGGCCAACTTGTCGACGGTCTTCAGAACACGCTGTTGTTGCGTGTCTTCCTCGCCGGGACAATTGGTGCCGCATTCTTGGTCGTCGCCCAGATTGGCGGACTCTACGAGTACAGCCTCACTAGAGAGCTGTCGGAACTGACCGAGTTGGAGTTGACTACCGACCTGTTGCATTGGTCTACCGAGGCTGCGACTGTCGAGCACCTTGAAGAGCCGGAATACCTAGACAGGCAAAGTCGAGTTCTTCGTGATGCAGGGGCGGTCGCGTACGCCGCATGGGCCGCGATCTCCGCGATTGGCACCGTTGTCGCACTCATGGTCACGTTAGCCCTGCTCTTTCGCGTCGACATACTTCTGCCGCTCGTCGTCGTGTTCACAGTGCCAGCTGTCTTGCTTGCGGGTAGGGCGGGAATACTTCATCTCAACATCGTAGATAGCACGGAGCATCTGCTGCGCTGGGAAGAAGATCTACATCAACTGGCGACCAAGCCGGAGTCCCTTGCTGAGATCAAGGGGTCCGACCAAGGAAACGCCGTCGACCGCGCGGCATCGCAGATTTGGATTGAGGCGGCTCGGAAGGAGTTACGGGTCCGCGCCGTGACCGTGGCGCTCACTGCCAGCGGCTGGGCCTTCTACACGCTCGGCATCGGCCTGAGCACGTGGTGGGTCATCGAACTGGCGCATCGACAGGCGCTAAGCATCGGCGACATCGCCGTTACGATGGCGCTGACGGTTGGCTTGCTTGGGCAGGTCAGCGCGGTTCTGCGCGCCAGGAACAGTGTCATCGAATCCGGAAGGGTCACCGAACACTACCTATGGCTAAAGGAACGTACAGAAGAGCTCCCCAGAGCTAGAAATCCAATCGGCCAGCTTAGACACGGGATCAGTTTGGACCACGTTTCCTTTCGGTATCCCGGAGGGAGAAAAGATGTCCTGACCGACATCAATCTCCACATCCCTGCAGGAAGCGTGCTTGGAATCGTAGGCGTCAACGGCGCCGGAAAGTCCACACTGGTGATGCTGCTTACGGGGCTCTATACACCCACGGGCGGTCAACTGCTTGCTGACGGCGCTCCGGTGGAGCCCGGACAGCTCTCTCAATCGACGTCAGCAACGTTCCAGGACTACCTCCGGCCCCAGACGCTGGCGCATGAGGCCATCGGCATCGGGCACCTGCCTGAGATCGACAACATTCCGGCCGTAGCACGAGCTGCCGAAGAGGGCAGTGCCGACAGCTTCATTGAGCGGCTCCCGAAGCAGTGGACAACACAGCTTGGATCCACCTTTGATGGTCACCGCCCCAGTCAGGGACAGTGGCAGCGAGTCGCCCTTAGCCGTGGCATGATGCGACCCGATCCTGTCATCCTTGTACTTGACGAGCCGACAGCCACTCTTGACCCGCAGGCCGAGCATGACTTGTTCAGACGTTTCGCCGAACGAGCACGCTCGATCGCCGCGCGCACCGGAGCTGTCACGATTCTTGTTTCACACCGTTTCTCGACAGTTACGATGACTGACCAAATCGTCGTAATCGACGATGGCCGCATTGCCGAAGCGGGCACTCATGATGAGCTCATGGCGAGACAGACCCAGTATCGGAGCCTGTTCATGCAGCAGGCCCGTGGATATGAGTCTGATGGGGCAACGGCCTGACAACCCCTTGCGACGGCTTCGACAGGGCTCCGTCTCAGGTTGGGTCGGATGCACCAACCGCTCGTTCCGTATTGAGAGCCAGATCGCGGCAGATCTACGTTGGTTCTGCAACTACAGTCCTCAACACTGTCTTCGACTGGATGTGGCCAGGGTCGTCCCCGGTCGCAGCGGCAGACCCTGCTACGAGAACTTACAAAAAAGTATCGCCGAGTGAGCTTGCCCCGGTTAGGATCAGCAAGCCACGATGGCGCGACCAGCGAAGGAGCTGACGAATGGCGGTTGAACAGCCCGCAAACGAACTCGAGGGCCCGGGCCTTGACGAAGTGATGGCCCATCTGCTCGACTCCATGAGCGATTATGAGCTGGAGGAGGCCGACGAGTCCGAAGTCGGGCCGGCAGTCTTCAGCTGGTGACCTTCAGACATCAAGGAGTGACCCTTTACGTCGCGTCGGGCGGTCTGGGCGACCTACTGCTGGCAGCAGCGATCGCAGAGACTCAACGCCGATGGGCGATCTACGCGGCGATCCCTTGGGAAAGGCCGTCTGTCGATCCTCATGTCGGGCCAAGAGCGCTGTCAGATCTGAAAGGGATCGCCCGCGACGGCGGCGGCTATCGCGTTACCGGTGGAACGTCGGCTCTTGGGTGCGCGTCGCAGCTGCCGGTAATCGCCGATATCTTGGCTCCGGCCCCGCTGTATGCCCTGAACGTGGCCGAACCCTTAAGTCAACAGATTGAGCATCTCGCAGAGCAGCACCGGGCCGATGAGATTTCCCTCGTCGACGTCGGCGGAGATGTTCTGGCGAACGGACCAGCACCTGGGGTGGTGAGCCCACTAAGCGAGGCCCTCCTCATCACGGCGCTGCGGCGAGTTCGCCATGACGACAAGACTGTCATTGTCGGAGGGCTCGGCCTAGATGGCGAGTTGTCTCGGGGTCAGATCGAAGAGTTCCTTGGCAAATTGACCCCAACGAGATTGCCGGCTATTGACCGGAAGGTGGCACGAAGTTGGCATACTCGGGGACGTGTATGCCGTACCGAGGCCAGCCTACTGGCACTTCTGTCCGTCCTATGTCACCCGATGCGCGTGCAGGTCGGCGAGCCATTCGGATCTGCCGTCGAGACATCCGAATTCTCGGCTCGCAACTACCGCATCCAGTTGGACGACCTGCTAGATAGTGGAGTCCCCGGTAGTCTTTTCGGTCCAGCGGACTCCATCACGACGGTTCAAGCGAAGCTTGTTGAACTGGGCTTCCCCGACGAACTGCGGCACCATGCAGAGTGGGGCAGCTATTCGGCAGACGGACCACGGCTGTCGTTCGATGCCTATGTCACTGAACCGTACATAACCATCAGGAGCTTGTCACGGTTCATGTCCGGCCCAAAACCGACTCGCGAACTGTTGGCGCGGCTTCACCGTTCGCTCAGCCGCCGGAACCCAGAGCTTTCGCCAGTTGTTGACCGATCAACCGCGCGTGCTGCGTCCGAAACTGTGGCTAGAGCGGACACATGCGAAATCCCAGCCATGCAGACGGATTAGGAACAGAAATGCAGATCGACAGCGGGTGGACGTTCGACAACCTCGAAGCGCTCGCGGAGAAGGCCCAAGCTGGTGGAGCTTCGCTGCTTGTCCCAATGGAGGCCCCAGAGACGTTCGTCACGGACTCCAATTCTGAATTACGCGTTCGGAACGCCGAAGTAGATGCGCCTCTGGCCATGTCGCCTGACGGGAAACTGTTGATCGTTCTCGCCGGACACGGCGACGGCAATCACATAATCCTGGAGGACGGTACAGTTGTCTGCGGCGAGGTCCGTCCGATGGGTGGACCGTGCTCTGCCGACCTGCGCCGATGCGTCAGGGAGCGTTACGCTGCCCGCTTAGTCTTTGTGCGCGATATGCCTGGTGATGTCCTGGTTCTGCTGTCGTGCAACAGCCTCAATGTCGCCGGACAGTACACCTTCGGTGATACCCGGCCAGGGATCGCAATGACCGCGATCAGATCAGGATTCACGGAAGTCGTCGGCACCACGCGTCAAATGCCGGTCACACCTGAGCAGATCGAATTCATACGGAGTGCATGGCAACGCGGCGAAACGTTGGGGGATATCTGCCATCGGCTGAACGACGGCTACAGATATGGTCTCGGCGGATACTTCGTACGCCTCGGCACAGACGTGACTGTGTCACTGCCAGAATTAGCCGATATGAGCCTGAGTGATCTGCCACGGAACACCCTTTCGACGGAGCGCCTCGTCTCAGCAGCATTCGCGACGAAACTAATCGAGGCGGCGGAGACGCAGCACCTCCAGGCCGCACTAGGTCGCGTTCGCCTCGCCGCATATCGTGGATCTCCGCCGGGTAGAGAACGTGACGCGACAGCCAACGAGAAGCTGTCAACCCTGGTAGACGCCACGGACGCAGCTATTATTTCTCTGGTCGAGCAAAGATTGATATCAGGGGGATCATCACTCGCGGGCGTTGGCGACAACCTAACCAAGGCTATGAAGTGGAGGCGAGCCGCCCGCAATCGCAGGGTGATCTCGATTTGCCAGTTCTGCAGAGGGCGTGTCTATGAGGTTGAACACAGCGATGCGTATGAGGCCGGGGTGCCGGTCATGGAGCGCGGATGTTTGGCTTGCGGCACTACAACACTTGCCCCTCAGGGTGTCCGACTGCTAGTGAGCACGCCGGTCAAATGGCACGCTGGCGGAACCGCAGAAATCCACTGCCAGACGGTTGACCCGAAGGCCCGAATATCCGGGAATTTAGTCATTCAAGTACGGGACAAGTCGAAGGTAGGCGTGATGTACCACGCCATACAGCCCGGGAGTCAGCTCGCCGAGCAGCGCATCTCGGTCACTGTCCCGATGGATGCCGGGCCTGATATGTACTCGGTGAGGATCGTCTGGATCTCACATGCGAGGGTCGAGTACCACCGTACGGTAGGCATGATCGGATCTCGCCATGTGGACATATAGATTCAAGGGGCCATCACCAGAGTCAAGGCCCATGACCATTGGACTTCCCAACACCGGGCGCCTTATGAGTGAGGTCCTCGCGAGCTGTCCCTCAGTGCTGGGCCAATTTCAGGGAAATCGGCGACTCGTGGCCAGGATTGGCGACTTTCGGATCCTTCTGGCCCGATCGACCGACCTCCCGATGTTGGTGACCGAAGCCGTATGCGACGCCGTCGTTACAGGAAGAGACTACGTATGGGAAGCTGGTTTGGGTGAAGTTCTTCATGAGGCCTGGAACTACGGATATCAGAAGAATGAACTCTGCCTGATTGGGAGGCCGGGTGAGTCCTATGTGACGACTGATGCGCTTCGCGTAGTATCCCAGTATCCGAACCTCGCGGACAAGTTTGTCCGGCCGGTGTACCCCAATGCGACTGTCCGGCCTATCTCTGGTGCCGCTGAGATGTATCTTCGCGAGGGCCTCGCGGATGTCGCGGTCGATGCCGTAATGACCGGTGAGACACTCGCCGATAACGGGCTGGTCGCCATAACTTCGTACCTTGAGAGCTACGCCGCCTTGTACACGCTTCCGGGTATCGCGGACGAAACATTGAGTCAGATCTATGACCTACTCAGAATTGGAACCATCTCGTGAGTTTTCGTGCTCTCATACTCTGCGGCGGGTTGGGCAGTCGCAGTGCTCAGCGAACGGTCGCGCACAAGAGCCTTCAGAGACTAGGGCCCAGCGCGAGGATACTTGACTGCGTTGTTTCGGAAGCAATCATTGCTGGTGCAAGTGCGATCGACATTGTCACGGAAGGTTCCTCGAGGTTCGCTATCGCCGCATGGTACGACAACCTCGTTGAGCACCTACCCACTTCTGTCCCGGTTCCTAGGCTGATCGAGTTCCGCAAGGCCGACATACCGGCAATCCTGAGCGTTCTCACAAGTCGACTGCCAACGTTGTTAATGCATTCGGATGAACTTTGCCACCCGCGGCTCTCTATGCTTCAGATTGAGTCGGCTACATCGACGCACCGAGTACACACGGCACACATTCGGCGAGAACTCACTCAACCGCGCATCGAACGGGTTTCCCTCGGCGAGACTGCGGCATCGTCCTCCGCACCGAGCGGCAGTGGTCGCCTCATAGGCAGGATCTCGTATCCGTCAGGACTGCTACATCCAATGCCTTGGCACGGCGACCGCGAGGGATCTCCGCCTGTCCTGAGTTCCGTCGATTCCGTTGCGTGGCCGGGCGAGTACGCCGACGTCGGTACTGACGATCAGTACGCGAACTTCCTTGCAGGCGACATTCGATTCTGGGAGGCGGTCGTACGACATGGCGTGCCAACTTTGCGGTGAGTCGTCGTGCCTTTGGGTTGCTATCAGGGACCAGTCCATTGTCCGTGGGCATAGTGAGCAAGTCGAGGGCCCGTCGTGCTCCAGCGTCATACACGCCGCACTTGAGAGGTCGATCGGGCTATATGAACCGATGGGGATTGGTGCGTTTGTCAGCGCGTTATCGGAGCTCGATCCGCGCATCGATCTAGTGTGGGACATTGGGGCTAACGTCGGTCTCTACGGAGCACTGGCCACCTCCCGAGGATTCGGCGGTGTGGCCATTGAAGCGAACCCGCAGCTGAGGTCCATCCTCGGTCGGAACCTCACAGTGAATGCTGCTGGACCTAAGTGGAGCTCATATCCTGTCGCCGTAGCTGATCGTGATGGTCGGATGATCTTCCGCCAGTCGTCGACCAGCGATGCCTCCGGGAGCTTACGCAAGGGTTGGCGATCCGTGGCTGCGGAGATTGAAGTGCCTACTACAACGCTCGACACCATTGCTCGATATTCGGATCAGCCAGGTTTGGTCAAGATCGACGTCGAGGGTTGTGAGCATCTCGTCTTACGCGGCGCGCAGTCAGTGCTCCGGCGCGGGGCCCTCATCTTGGTCGAAGTAAATCTGGGCGCTGGGGGTGAAGAGGTCCTCGAGATTCTCAACGAGCACGGCTATACAGCCACTCAACTGGACGGTGGATCCAGCCATCAATCCGCTGATCACTCATACATTCCAGGAGACCAGCTTCTGTGGTTCGCGGCGCCGAAGAGCCGCCAGTCGACCTACGAGCGCATCCTTGAGTCGATGAGACTGCACGGCCTTGACCGAGACCAACCGACAACAGCTATGGGCTAGGAGCCATCCGTGTATATCATCGGGTCCGGAGTCGCCGGCTTGTCATTGGCATACGCCGCCGCCCGCACGGGCGCCACCCTGGATGTGTTCACCACCGGCGCTCCCATACCCGAGGGCCTCAATGAACCGACGCTGCGGAGAATGTACTCGCAGAGTTCCCGGCCACTCGCCCGACCGATCTCGGGTACTTCTGCGGCAGACGAGGTCCAATCTGCTGGCGGCGGATCCAACTTTTGGGCAGGCTGGCTTGTTCCTCCGCTCCCCTCAGAGACGTCTGGGCTCGAGCGTGCGGCAGTTACGAGAGGCCTGCCACCAGCGACTCAGTTCCTTAACCCGGTTGACTCATACCCGAATGATCCGTTGCTGCTCGACGCTATTGTCGAAGGTCTTGCCGCCCATGGCGTTTGGGTCAATCACGCAGCACCAGCAATGATCTCCGCGTTCGGCCTCAAGCAAACAGAGCGCCTTTGGGGAGGAAAAGTAGTCCCATGCCTGACCTCGGCTTCTGCACCAACAACCATCCGTACCGACAGTGAGATCCGCAGTCTTGAATTCGCCAACGGTCGTGTCACTGCTCTGCATTCCGAGAGGGAGAGGTTCTCAGTTGACCCGTCGCGTCCAGTCGTCCTTGCAGCCGGGATCCGTGGAACTGTGGAAATTCTGCGGTCAATGGATTTGATTCCCAGGACGCTGCTTCTCGGTGGCCACGGTCATTCTTCAATTCAGTACCGACTCACCGGTGACAGCCACTGCATTAGTGCGAGAATCCTCATTCGTGGTTTTTTCGAAGACGCTCACTGGCACCTCCAGATAAGTCTCGACGCAGAAAGTTCTCCGACCCTAAAGATAGTTGGCGTTGTCGAGCTTGCTTCAGGGTTTCTTGCGATTACCGACCGGTCCGGGCGGCTCTACTCTGCCGGTCATGACCTGCAAGGGGTTGCAGCTTGGGAGTCCTTGGACGACGCGATGGACAAGGTGGTTAACGTAATAGCAACCTACTTGGGCGCCACCGCAGTTCCAGTTGACCATGAAGGGCATCGCCTGTCTGAGCCGGCAGGTCACACATCGTGGGCCGTCGGCGGTCGTCGGTGGCCCCGCGTCGTGGTTCCCTCGGCTGGCCTCGGATCAAGTCATATCGACGTAACCGATTCCGTGCCGGGCATCTCGAACCTACGGGTTCTCTCGCCTCTAGCTTTCTCGCGCCCAGGTTCACACAACAGCGCGCTCGCACTTGCAGCCTATGCGTTCAACACTGCGGTCGAGCTCGCGGTCGATAGCGGAGAGCGGAGCTCAGCAGCTCCTTCGAGTGCTCTCGAATAGACTTCGAGGTATGCGTAGGCGGTCTCGATGCTTCGAGATGCGAGTTTCTTCTGCGCCGCCGACCCCAATTTTCGGCGCTCTTTCGGATGGTCTATGAGATAGGTGATACATTCCGCGAACGTATCTTTGTCTCGTCGACACAGAATTCCCGTTGATCCGGATTCAATTCTTCCGCGAAGGGCGTCAATTTCACTAGCCAGGACCGGTAGGCCGCTCGCCATGGCTTCATCCACAGTCAGGTTGTAGGTGTCGAACTCGGTGGGACAGACAAATATGTCAGCCTGGGCATAGATGCCCCATAGTTCTTCCCGAGGCACCTGGCCGGTGAACAGGGCGTCGATTCCTAGGTCGCTCGCTCGCTGCCGATACTCCTCAAGGCGAGGTCCTGTTCCGACAACGACTAGACGGAATTGGCGAGACACCAAATCTAAGGCGTCGAGAAGGAGGTCAATGCCCTTGATCGCCGTCAGTCGCCCCACGTACAAGATCGTCGGCACACGTCCAGCAGAGCGATTCTGAATGGGATGTCGGTGTCCGATAGCATGCGGAATGATGACCGGCTGTCGAGTGGAATTGGACTTCAACGCGGATGGCGCCGTCCACTCATCGGCCGTCTCAATAGCTCGATCCTGCATCGTGACGAGAAGTCGTGCGACAACTGAATTACATCGACTTAACTCAAGCTGAACGCGATTGACTGTGTGTTGAGTGTACACCATTGGAATCTTTGTATGTCGCCGAATCTCCTCAATAGCGGGCATGGCGAGCTCCGTGTGAAGATGGATTACATCCGCCTTGCTGCGGGCAACATCGACCACAGGTAGCGCGAACCTATTCAAGTCACGCATGGACCGAATGAACGCCTGCGGTTGATCTGTTGCGCGTAGCCCCACCTCACGACGGTAGTGTCCGGGAAACCTCCAAACCCTGTTCTCGTATTCGAGGGTCTCCGTAAACGGATTGATTCCGAAGTGCGAAACGGTGTGCCCGGCCGTCGTCAGCGCGGTCCGGAGGTCCTCAGCTGCGCTACCATCTCCGAACAGGCGCCCCATGGCACCCGCCCAGGTATCGATTGAAAGAACTCGCATACGGCCCATGAATCGCGACGGTGGCGGTGGCTCCACTCCGCCGGGTTCCCTCCACGGCAACTATCGCACAGATTCGGTGAACTCGCCGCAGCATCGAGCCTGTGCACGGATTGTGAGATAGTTCCGACATGCCGTGGTCTAAGTACATGTCCGATATCCGTCAGCTGATCGGTGATCGACTGTTGCTCACTCCCGCTGCTGGCGCATCCATCTTCGACAAGGATGGAAGGGTCCTGCTGCTCCGCCACGCTCATGATGGGCTGTGGGCCACTCCTGGGGGAGGGATGGAACCTGGCGAGTCGCCCGAGGCGGCCGCTCGGCGTGAGGTGTACGAGGAAGCGGGGTTGAATCTTCCGCAACTCGATCTGATCGGCGGATTTGGAGGCTCAGATTTCGAGGTGAACTACGGTGGTGGCGCGATTACCGCCTACGCGGTGTTCATGTACGCGTGTGTTGCAGAATCGTCTGAGATATCCCTGCAGAGGGACGAGGTTACAGAATCTGGCTGGTTCACAGAGAGCGACTTGCGCGAAACACTGCGCGTTCCGTCCGATATGAATCAGATACTTCCGGTTGCTTTCGCATGGTATCAACGGGTGCATTGCGCCTGAGTGAGCACGCGTCTATTCTTGACCGAAGCGATATTCAATGTCTACCAGGCTGCGTGTGAACCGGCTACGGAATTCTATCCAGATTTTCTCGAAGCGGCTGCGCGCTTGGGCGGAACGGGCTTCGCGCTCGTCACCCGACATCGCGAGGGCACGGCCCACAGCCAACTCGAGCGAGCCTGAGTCGACGTCGTATAGAGTTGCCAGGCCCGAGGTTCGCTCCGTCTTTGACGCGCTCACCGGAAGTCCTCCGGAGTTCCTGAGGGTTTCTCGAAGCGGCTGACAGGTGCTGAAGAGGGTGATCGCGCCCGCCGCCAGGGCCTCCACCGCATAATGTCCCCACCCTTCGGTCTGCGATAGGCAGAGGTGGAAGCTGGCCCCACTAAAGAGCCGCTCAGTGAACTCGCTACTTCGGTAGTTTGGCGACAGTATCCGGACATTAGAGCGATTCCAACTGTCCCCAAGGAGCGAAGATACGATGGTGACGAGCGGCCACTCGGGATGGTTTGACCACGCCTGAGCAACGAGTTCGTCCTGTCGCAGTGGGCTCTTACCTGAGAGAGACAGAAATGACACTGGCTTGTGTGGGTCAACCGAGCAACCGGGATCGGCCGACGCGAAGCCTATGTAGTACGAGTTTGCTCCCATCCCCTTAAAGATCTCGTGGGCCTCGCGCGTCTTCGCAAAGATTGCCCCGATGCTGCTGATGGACGACGACCACTTCAGCTTGAACCATTCAGGGTTCGGAATGAATATCGACCTTGCATTCCGGATCTCTTCTGGAAGCACCTCAAGGTACACATGCAGGCTGTCTTCCGACCGGGAGTAGTCGGGGATCGAGTACGCATTGGCGCTTGAGTTGTATCGCATCGGAGCGATCGTGCATTCACGCCCCAGCGAACGCATCATCGCGCGCACAATGTGTGCGTCCTTCAGTAAGCCACCACGCACGGTTGGCACGTAGATGGTCACGCGCTGACTTGCGTTCACAGTATGCTCTGAAGCGTTCACTGATTCCTGCCTGTGGCCACGGGCGAAGGCGTCTCTCCGACTTGATCGCTGAGACAGCCAACTTACTGAGTCGAGGTCCGGCGTTGTGCATCGGGGCTGGGGTCGGCTCCTGCCGTTGTCTGCTCGATGCAGGATCCGGTGCGGACAACTGTCCACGTTTGAACGGTTGTCTCACGAAGGCGGGCTACGCAACCGCGGTTTCTGCCCGTGTGAGCGCGTTTCGGTACTCGGCCGACCACTCGGCTTTTCGCCAGCTTTCGGGAAGCTGATCCAAGCCGGCACGCAGACTGTCAGCGGCCAGTGAATAGTTTCCGAGCCCGAGATGCGCGAGGCCGATCGGAAGTCGGAGCCAGGCTGGCGTGAGCCAGTAGTACCGAGTTGAGACGTTGCCTGAGCGCTCACCGACCGACGTCGAGAGGTCGTCAGCCATTGCGAGCAAGTTCTGCGCGCCCTTGTGGTCTCCGAGCAGCCCGAAGCCGTGGACCGCTTGCACTGCCGCGTCGACTCGGTGGAGGTCGGAAGCTCCTGGTGTCTCGTAGGCGGTCATGAACCAGCGCACGATGCCTCTGGCGTTGCCTTTCCGGCGCTCGATGTAGCCGCGGAAGTTGTAGCTTTGTGACGCCAGGTCCGGGGCGCCCAGGTCGAGCGCGTCGCGGGCGGCATCGGTCAGGAGTTTGCTGCCTCGGGTGTCGTGGCGGACCTGACCGTTCATCCATCCGGCGAACTGGCACCACTCGGTGGCGACCAGTCGTAGCGCTGATGCGTGGGGTCCTCGCGCGTTGCGGGCAAGTGCCTGCACCATCTCGAGATGTCCTTCCACGGTGGGAAGAAGCATGGGAGCTGGCAACGTGTCGTCGAGGTGGCGTTGTTGCTCCAGCATGCGTCCGAGTGATTCGACTGTCTCTGCATCAACCGACGTCGGTGCAGCCAAGGCGTGCGCTATCCGGTTGGTCGCGTCATCGTCGGTGTGGCTCTCGACCACGAGTGCTGAGAGCGCCCCATCGGCTTCGAGTGCTTGGTCAAGGTAGCCGGCCATCTCTGCGGACGGGCGCCGTCGGCCGGTTTCGTATTCGCTGATCTGGCTCTTGCTGACGTAGGCCGCTAGGCCGAGCTCGCGGAGCGACAGACCGCGAGCGGCTCTGAGTTCCCGCAGCTGTACTCCGAACGACGGATCGACAATCCGTGTCACGGTCTTTCCCTTCTGTCGAAGGGACCGCAGGGTGCGGTTCTACCCGGTGGCCCCGGTTCCCGATGTGGGGTTGGTGTCCGTGCTAGTCGTTTCGTCTCGCATCCACTTCAAATAGTCGTCCAAGCCACCGACAACGGGGACAGCCACGACCTGCGGCGTGTCGTAAGTGTGCAGGTCGACGACCCGTGCTGTGAGTTGGTCGAGTAGGTCGGTCCGTGTCTTGAATTCGGCGCGCCATTCCTCGGCGGTTTCTGGTTTGCCGTCCCACCAGTAGGTCGAGGTGATCGGCCCGTCGATCTGGGCGCAGGCGGCGAGACGTTCACCCACGATCGTGGTGACGACGTCCTGAGCTGCGGCGCGGTCATCGAAGGTCACGTGTACTTGGCAGAACTCTGCAGTCATGCGACTCAGCGTAGGGCCGCATCCTGACGTGGCGCAGTAGTGCTTCGTGACACCGGACAGCGAACCCCTGTTGCAGACGACCGGACGAACCAACAGTGGTTCACATCAGGTCCGACGAGAACGACGGGAAGGTTCACGATGAGCACGAACATTGGGACCGCGTTGCCGGTTCATACTCATTCCGACTTGTGGCAGGTCGAGGTGATCGGCCTCGGCGAGACACCGAGAGAACGCGAGAAGGCTTCACCAGAAGGCGAAGTCACCTACTCGACGGGCTGCATCCTGCGGATGCGCCGCAAGGACGGCACGATCGCTGCGGACAAGGCGGCGTCGGTGAACGTGATCAAGCAAGCGGCGATCTACGAGCTGGGCGTGATTTACAAGGCGCAGGGCCGAATCTACGTGCAGCCGTGGGAATCCAACGGCCGGATGACCTTGTCGATCACGGTCGAGGGTCTCGTTCCTGCTGATGCGACGGCCGGCGCCTCACGGTCGTCGAAGTCTGAGGCGGCGTGATCATCATGTCCGAGAACGTGAGTGTCACGGTCGCCGGCCTGCGGGCGTGGGCTCGTGACTCGTACGCCGAAGAGGCGGCGGTCGAGTTGTTGGCTCGGTCGTTCGGCGGTCGGTTCGTTTCGACTGGCTGGCCGTGGGTGCAGCCGTGTGATCGATCCGGTTGGTTCTGGCTGAACCCGGATGCGATCTGGACCGGCGCTGGCGCGCTGTCGGGTGGCGAACGCCGCCTGCTGAACGTCGTCGCAGCGCTGATCGGCGGCCAGCCGCTCACTGATCTGGGCGGTACGCTCGCGGGCCTGGATCGGCAGCATCTGGCGCTGGTCCTAGCCGCGTTCGCCCATGCTGGCGGGTCGCACGAACACGCCCAGATGATCATGACCGCAGATGGTCAGCCCAGCTTCGAACGGCCGGGTTCGCTGATCAGCTGGCCAGCCGCGGTCGAGGCGGTGTGAGCGATGTTGAGCGCTGTCGCTGTCGCCGTCCTGCTCGGGGCGCTGATCGTGTTCATGATCAAGTCCAAGATCCTGCGGATCGGCGGCGCTGTGGTCTGTGTCCTGTTCGGTCTGGTGATCGGCGTGACACCGGTCGGAGATCCGGTGCAGCAAGCGCTGAACGCTTCGGGGGCGTGGCTGTGGGAGCAGGTGACGCAGCTATGAGCCCGACTCCATTCACGCGCGGCCGAGCGACCGACATGGCACCGGTCCCAGTACGCACAAGGTCCGTCCGGGTCAGCCTCGCGATTGTCGTGGGGGTCTGGATAATCCGGCGCCTGGTCGGCGTGATGATCACCATCGCGCGAACTCCGCTGCTCCTGGCCGCCACGGTCGTGATCATCGGCCTGGCCGTGTTGTGGTCGCGGTTCGGCCTATTGCCGTCGAGCTTGGCCAGCCTGCTGATCATCGGGGCCCTGGTGGGCTGGTGGCTGCGGTCGCCTGCCACGTTCACGCGGACAGTTGGCGACCGCGCTCGAAGTCTGGGGCGTTGGCTGTGGACGTATCGGCGCTACTGGCAGCCGGCCATGGTCACCGCGAATCTGGCCCAGCACCGCGATGGCTCCGAACAGCTACCGGAACTGCTCGGGGTGGCCTCGACGCGCTCGGTCGACCGGGTACGCGTACGGCTATTGCCCGGCCAGACGCTCGATGATTGGGCCGAGATGGCGCATCGGCTGGCGCAGACCTTCGCTATCGACTCCTGCCGGGTCCACTCGACCACCGACGTGCAGGTGATCGAGATCTGGGCGCTGCGGCGTGACCCACTCACCGACACCGTCGCACCCGTCGAGACGGCCGGGATGGACCTGGGCGGGCTCGAGGTCGGCCGGGCCGAGGACGGGGAACCGTTCCGGCTCGGTCTGCTCGGTCACCACGTCCTGGTCGTCGGGGCAACCGGCTCCGGGAAAGGCTCGGTGATCTGGTCCACGCTCACCCAGCTCGCGCCTGGTCTGGTCGATGATTCGGTGCGCTTGTGGGTGATCGACCCCAAAGGCGGAATGGAACTCGCCCCTGGGCAGGCCCTGTTCGACCGCTTCGCTCACGGCGCCTCAACCATCGATGCCGATGGCGTCGGGCTGTGGGAGGAATCCTTCGCTGAGCTGCTGGAGGACGCCGTAGCGGTGATGCGAGACCGGCAGGATCGGCTCCGTGGTCGGACTCGGCTGCATCGGCCGACCCCGGGTGATCCGCTGCTGGTGATCATCATCGACGAACTTGCCTCCCTGACCGCTTACGTGTCCGATCGCGGGGTCCGGAAACGGATCGACGCCGCGCTGTCGCTGCTGCTGTCGCAAGGCCGAGCCGCTGGCGTTTCGATGGTCGCTGCGGTGCAAGATCCACGCAAGGACACCATCCCGGTCCGCGATTTGTTCCCGACCAGGATCTGCCTGCGGGTCACCGAGCCCGAACATGTCACCCTCACGCTGGGTGCCGGGATGCGAGCCAAAGGTGCCCACGCTGAACGGATCCGGCACGACCTCCCCGGTGTCGGATTCGTCCAGGTCGACGGACTGCCCGAACCGACACGGGTCCGGTTCGCCCACATCACCGACGACGACATCTCCCACCTGGTCACCAAGATCACCAACAGAGCGAGCGCGGCCGGTGGTCAGAGATTGCAGGCGATCGAGAGTGCTGCGGCATGATGCTCTCGACCTTCGCCGAAATCACCAACGACATGGTGTACGACATGGCGATCGTGGCCAAGGTCTGTGTACGGCCCCTTCTGCGCCGAGTGTTGGACCGGACGACTGGCGTCGAGGAAGTCGTTCCGATCCCCTGCGGCTCCACCTTGGAGAGCGTTTGTCCTTCCTGTGCACACAAAGCCCGGGTGTTGCGGATGCACCAGTGCGCCGAGGGATGGCATCTGGGCAGCGAACCCGAACGCGATTCAGAGATCGATCATGATCAACACGAGGACGCTGACGCCGACGATCAGGGTAAGGACTCCGATTCAGATCGTCGGGTGCGGTCGACACGTCGCCGGCCGGATGTAGTTGATCTTCCGCGCGTCCCTGCTGATGACCGCACGATCGGGCGAACCTTTTGCAGCAGGGATGGTCAGCAATACCGGCCCTCGATGTTCCTCACCTTGACACTGCCGTCATACGGGCCGATCACCGATGGCGTCCCCAGCCAGCCCGACTCGTACAACTATTGGCGGGCAGCCATGGACGCACTGTTGTTTCCGAAGCTGGTCGATCGGTTCTGGCAGAACCTGCGCCGGTGCGCCGGCTACAAGGTCCAGTACTTCGCCGCGATCGAACCTCAACAACGGCTCGCGCCCCATCTGCATGCCGCGATCCGGGGCGCGATTCCCCGCCACCGGCTTCGCCAGGTCATCAAAGCGACCTATGTGCAGGTGTGGTGGCCGCCTTGTGATCGGCCGGTCTACATGCACCGCACACCGGTCTGGGATGGCAGCGGATACATCGACGCCGACACCGGCAAGGCGCTTCCAACATGGGAGGAAGCCGTTGACGCCCTGGTCGACGACTCCGAGGCCAAACCGGCGCATGTGATGCGATTCGGAACCCAGGCAGACATTCGCGGCATCATCGCTCCATCCGAAGAAGCCGATCGGGCGATCCGCTACCTGACCAAGTACCTCACGAAAGCCATCGCAGAGCCGATCGTCGATTCAACTGCTGCTGCGCGAGACGCGCACATCGATCGGCTGCATGATCAACTGCGGTGGCTCCCCTGCTCGGAACGGTGCGCGAACTGGTTGCGCTACGGCGTCCAACCCCAGAATCCGACACCGGGCATGCGCGCTGGCCACTGTCCGAGCAAGGCACACGATCGCGAACACCTCGGCGTCGGTGGCCGCCGCGTTCTGGTCTCTCGACATTGGTCAGGCAAGACGCTCGCCGAACACAAAGCCGACCGGGCGACTGTCGTGCGCGAAACTCTGCACGCCGCTGGAATCGTGCCTCCCGAGGTCGAACGTCTTTCCGCTGATGTGACAGCACCCGACGGGCTACCTCGCTATGTGTGGACAGACACTCGACCCGGCAGCCCTGGCGAGTATCGCAAGATCATCTTCGCCGCGATCCAACAGCGGCGAGCTTGGCAACAGCAGTACGACGCCGCCAAAGCCGCGACAGATCCTGTGGAAAACCATTCGGCAAGTGATCATGGCGGGACTGACGCGGGGCCCGCCCCGTGACGCCGATCCCCGCGCACGATCAGATCTCTGAAGAACTGGCTGGGAACGATCACACTGCTGGGAAGGAAAGTTGATCATGTATGAGCTCAACGAACACCAGGTGACCAGTACGTCTGCACCCATAGATGAGTCGTGCTCGGACATCCACGTACACACGGAAATCGATGCTCCGACGCTGCTGTTGCGAATCGAGGACGCGGCTGCTCGGCTGGGCATCGCGCGCTCGATGATGTACGAGCTGGTCCGCTCCGGCGAGGTCGAGTCGGTTCGGGTCGGACGGCTTCGCCGCATTCCGGTCGAGTGCTTGGAGGAGTACGTCAGCAGGCTCCGGGCGCAGACTCACGCCGCGAGCGCTTGAGGATCGCCATGGGACGCAATCCGAACAACACCTGGTCGATCTATCTCGGGGCCGATGGCGATTGGCACGGACGGGTCTCGGTCGGGATCCGCGATGACGGGTCACCGGATCGACGCCACGTCCGCGGCCGCTCTAAAGAAGCGGTAATGGACAAGGTCCGCGAGTTGACGAAGGCGCGGGACGCCGGACACGTACCGAAAGCTGGTCGTCGGTGGACGGTCGCGGACTGGTTGACGCACTGGTTGGAATTGATCTCACGGCCGAATGTGCGCCAGCGCAGCTACGAGGCGTACCGAACCGCCGTGAACACTCATCTGATTCCGGCTCTAGGTAAGCAGCGACTCGATCGCCTTCAGCCGGAGCACCTCGAGCGCCTGTATCGGCGGATCGTGGACGGTGGTGCGAGCCCAGGCACAGCGCACCAAGTGCATCGCACTGTCCGTACCGCATTAGGTGAGGCGGTGAGACGTGGCTATGTCAGCCGTAACGTCGCCACTCTCGCGAAGGCTCCACGGGTCAAGGTCGAGCCGATCACGCCCTATTCGATCCCCGAGGTGAAGTCAATCCTGGCCGAAGCCGGCAGGAGCAGAAATTCCGCTCGCTGGGCCATCGCTCTCGCGCTGGGAATGCGTCAGGGCGAGGTGCTCGGTTTGCGGTGGGAATCGGATGTTGATCTTGACACCGGAACTCTGCGCGTTCGGAAGTCCCGACAACGCCCAAAGTATGAGCACGGCTGCGGTGAGACGTGCGGAAAGACTCCGGGTCGGTGTCCACGGCGACGCCGGATCAACGACGACGTCGACGAAACGAAATCTGAGGCCGGCCGACGCATCATCGGGCTTCCGGACGACCTGATCGCGATGCTCAAGATCCATCGGGAAGAACAGCACGCAGAACGACGATTGGCCAGACAGCTCTGGCATGAGACGGGCTTCGTGGTCACGTCTCCTTTCGGGGAGCCGATCAATCCGAACACCGACTATCACGCATGGAAGGCGTTGCTGAAGCGAGCCGGAGTCCGGGATGGCCGACTCCATGATGCGCGCCATACCGCCGCGACAGTGCTGCTGGTCCTGGGCGTGCCGGAGCGGACGACGATGGCACTCATGGGCTGGTCGAGTACCTCGATGGCGGCTCGGTATCAGCACGTAACCGATCCGATTCGACGTGATGTAGCCGAGCGTGTTGGCGGGCTGTTCTGGGCCGATGATGTGGACAATTGAGACCAAAACTGAGACCACGGCCGGTATTCAGGTTCAACGCCGGGGAACTCTCGTGTTGGAGTCCCCCGGCGTTGTGCCTGGTCAGGGGCGGAGGCGGCGGGATTTGAACCCGCGAGAGGGTTTGAGCCCTCAACCCGCTTAGCAGGCGGGCGCCATAGACCGGACTAGGCGACGCCTCCCCTTGGTCACGCCGTGGACGAGCCGACGAACGCCCGGCAAGACTACCGATTGAGGTGCGGTTGGAGCAAAAGGACCGTCGTACGCTGTGGTGTGAGCCACGTCCGGGCCTCATATCTGAGTCGTCGTGACGGCTTCGTAGTGCCGTTCTCAGCCTCGACCTTTACAGTGGTGCCGGTTTGGCCCGCGATCTGACGTGTTGCGGCCACGCCCGAACCTGTCGCCGAACAACGAGGAGTGTCCGTGCCGGACGCCGACCAGTGGAGTTGGGAGCTTCCCAAGGACGCCGAGTCGTCGGGCCGCTCCTCGCAGCCGGCCGGCCACCACGACCAGCCGGATCCTGATCATCCGCGTCCCCGTCGAGCGGCCCATGCCGCCGAGGGCGACGACTTCAGCCGTACGGTGCTGCTCACCATTGCCGGCGCCGCCGTGCCGGGCCTCGGTCTGATCGCCGCGCGACGTCGGGTGATCGGCTGGACCGTCCTCGGACTGTTCTTCGCACTGTTCATCGCCGTCGGCATCTGGGCCGCGGTCGACACCCAGGCCGTGCTGGCCGCGGCGGTCAACCCCCGACTGCTGCGCGGCGTGGCCATCGGCCTGATCGTGCTCGCGCTGATCTGGGTCGCCGTGGTCGTGATCAGCCACCTGAGCGTCGCCCGGGGTCCGATGCGACGAAGCCATCGGATCATCGCCGCAGCACTGGTCGGCGTGCTGTCGTTCGCGGTCGCGGCACCCGCCGCAGTGGCCGCCCGCTACAGCGCCGACCAGGCCAGCCTGGTCACCACCGTCTTCCACGACAGCAAGGACTCCAACAGCGCAACCCGGCCGTCCTCGGCACCGACCTCGCGCGCACAACAGAAGAATCCGTGGGCGGACACGCCGCGGGTCAACATCCTGCTGCTCGGCGGCGACGCCGGCGCGGATCGCACCGGGACGCGTACCGACACGGTGATGGTGGCCAGCATCGACACCAAGACCGGCGACACCACGCTGATCAGCCTGCCCCGCAACACGGCGCGGATGCCGTTCCCGGACGACTCGCCGCTGCACAAGTACTACCCGAACGGGTTCACCGACGGCAACGGCGACAACGCCGAGTTCTTCCTGAACGCGATGTACGACAACGTGCCGCAGACGGTGCCGAAGGACATCCTCGGCAAGACCGACAATCTCGGTGCGGATGCGTTGAAGATCTCCGTCGGTGACGCGCTCGGGCTCAAGATTGACTACTACGTCTTGATCAACTTGGACGGCTTCCGGCAACTGATCGACGCGCTCGGCGGCATCACGGTCAACATCAACACGTACGTGGCGATCGGCGGCAACACCGATCTGCACATCCCGCCGAAGACCTGGCTCGAGCCGGGACCGCATCAGCATCTCAACGGAGCCAAGGCGCTCTGGTTCGCCCGGGGTCGTTACGGCGCCGACGACTTCCAGCGGATGGATCGGCAGCGTTGCGTGGTGGACGCCATCATCAACCAGGCCAACCCGGCCACCGTGCTGACCCGGTATGAGGCGATTGCTCAAGCAGGCAAGGAAATCGTCAAGACCGACATCCCGCAGGAGGCGCTGCCCGCGTTCGTGAATCTGAGCATGCGGGTCAAGTCCGGCAACGTACGCAGCCTGGTCTTCAAGCACGGCGTGAACGGATTCTCCAGCCCCGATCCGAACTTCGACCTGATGCGTGACCAGGTGAAGCAGGCCCTCGGCGAGACCAAGAAGCCGCCGAAGAAGAAGCCGTCCAAGCCCACCGACTCGGCCAGTTCGAGCGAGGCCAGCAGCGACAGCAGCTCGTCGGCAACCCCGCAGAGCGAATCCGCCAAGGACGCCTGCGCCTGGAATCCGGAGATGGCAGCGGCGGCTCAGAAGCCCGCCGGCTGATCACTTCCGACCGATCACCCGCAGGGACCGAGGTGTAGCCGAGGCTTCCCCGTCGTACGTTTCCCCACCAGTGCGGCGATTCGTCGAAGCCCGGCCGCGGATCCGCGCACGTTTTCTCAACCCGTGCTGGGAAACGAACGCACTGACGTACGGTCCGGGCACGTATCGCAACCACGGTTGGGAAACGAACACTCCGGAGACGCACCGACCACAAGCGGGGCGACCGAGCAGTCAGAGGTCGTGGTAGCCGCGATCTTGATCAAGGCGCTCGGACAGCACCCGAGCCAGCTCGCGGAACTGGGGATCGTCCGGGCCGCGAGGGCTGTCGATCTTCAACGTCGGGCCGTCGGTCTTCTCCTGCGCCAGGTAGATCGAACGCCGGTCCCGGCTGACGGCGGTGATCTCGCTCCAGCGGGCGCGGGCGGAGCGACCGGCGCTGTGGATGCCGATGCCGTCGTCGTCCAGGACGATCTCGGTCCGGATACGCTGCCGCAGCATCGACGCCGCCACCACCAGTGCAGAACCCAGCGCGAACAGGACGATCCCGATCACGATCAGTACCGCATTGTCCCGATCGATCCCGATCACGAACAGCACCGCGCCGACCAGGTCGGCGACCGCACTGATCACCGCCGACCGAATCGGCTGAGCGGCGGTCAGCACGTACTTCTCCATCAACCCTGCATTCCCATCGAAGCCTGCATTCCATCGAGCCGGGCTCACCTCGGACGAACCGGCATCGCCTTGTTGCGGCGAGGGTGGGATTCGAACCCACGGAACGGTTTGAGCCGCTCGGCCGCTTTCAAGGCGGCTGCACTAGTCCACTATGCGACCTCGCCAGGCCTGCTCGGTACGGTGTCCACCGGCCCGGGCTCCCGGCATCTTAATCCACGCACTTGTCAGCGGCAGAAGGCGCTACAGCGCCTCGTGCCGCTGACAAGTCGGGTTTGGGTCAGGCCACCAGCAGGATCTTGCCGACGTTGTCGCCGGACTCAAGTTGGGTGTGCGCGGCCGCGGCTTCATCCAAGCTCATCCGCGTCTCCCGTACGGGTTTGATCGAGCCGTCGGCCAGGTGCGGCCAGACCTCGTCGGCGACCTGCCGGCAGATCGCGGCCTTCTGCTCGACCGGCCGGGGGCGCAACATCGTCCCGGTGACCGTGGCGCGTTTGGCCATCAGCGCGGCAATGTCCAGCGTTGCCTTTCGGCCGCCCTGCAAACCGATGATCACCAGCCTGCCGTCCATCGCCAGCGCCGTCGTGTTCGCCTCGAGGTACTTCGCGCCGATGATGTCCAAGATAACGTCGACGCCGCGCTGACCGGTGAATTCGGCGATCGCGGCAGCCCAGTCGTCGTGATAGGAAACAGCGAGATCGGCGCCGAGCGAGCGACAGTATTCGAGCTTCGACTCCGCGCCTGCGGTCGTGATCACGGTGGCGCCGAGCGACTTCGCGTACTGGGTCGCGAACGATCCGATCCCGCCCGCCCCGCCGTGCACCAGGAACGTTTCGCCGACAGCGAGCGCCGCGCGGTCGAGATTCGAGACCACGGTCGCCGCGACCTCCATCAGACCGGCGGCGCTGACAAGATCAACTCCGTCCGGGGGCGCCAGCACCTGGCCGGCCGGCGCGGTCGCGTACTCGGCATAACCGCCGCCGGAAAGCAGCGCGACGCACGGGTCTCCGGGCTGCCAACCGGCCACCCGGTCACCGACCGCCTCGATGGTGCCGGAACATTCCAGTCCCGGCAGCGGAGATGCGCCCGGCGGCACCGGGTAGCGTCCGAGCCGCTGTTGTACGTCGGGCCAGTTGACGCCCGCGGCGGCGATCTTGATCAGCACCTCGCCGGCCTTCGGACTGGGCGTCGGCACGTCGGTAACCTGCAGCACCTCGGGCCCGCCCGGTTCGGTGATGGTGATGGCACGCATGGCCTCAGTCTGCAGCTACCTCCGACCGCCCGACCAGAATCGCAGGAGGATACGCACCCATTGGTGACCCAGACAGACCGGAACCTCCTGGAATTCGCACCGGGGGCTCCCACATCCGAAGCCCGCCCCCGAACAGGATTGCAGGAGGATGGGTACCCATACGCCGACCCGGAACGTCCGGAACCTCCTGGAATCCGCGCCAAACGGGGGCTCGCAGCGAAATGAGGTCGACGAGCATCCCACGGGCAAGATCTGGTTCGAGGCGAGTGCTTGCCAAGCCGGGCCGACCTGCATTCTTCGGGACGGCGCTCGATCGCTGCAGCTAATCGTTTAGCCTTGGGTGTGCCCGTGCACGACAGCGACGGGCTGGGATCCTGATCTCGGCCCGGATCACGGGAGCGTCCGGACACTCCGGAGCAGATGGAAAGGTTGACGATGACGATGTCCCAGCAAGCAACGCCGCTCAGCAGCTCGGAACAGCCGGCCCACCGTGAGCTGTCGGTCGGCATTGTCGGATTCGGCATGCGCGCAGGGCTGTGGAAGTACGCGCACCGGCCGGACGACGACCAGCTCCCCAGCCGGGTGACGACGATCTGCGATCTCAGCGAACGCGGCCGCGGGGACGCCGCCAAGGCGCTGCCCGACGCACTGATCACCGATGACCTTGATCAACTTCTCGACGCCGGGCTGGACGCGGTGCTCGTGACGACACCCGACGATCAGCACTTCCCGGTTGCGATGCGTGCATTGAAGGCCGGCGTGCCGGTGTTCTGCGAGAAGCCGCTGGCCACCACAATCGCGCATTGCGACACCTTGCTGCAGACCGCGTACCAGACCGGTACGCGTCTCTACGTCGGCCACAACATGCGGCACATGCCGGTGGTTCGGCAGTTGCGGGAGTTGATCATCAGCGGCCGGATCGGCGAGGTGAAGACGGTCTGGTGTCGTCATTTCGTCAGTACCGGTGGAGATTTCTACTTCAAGGACTGGCATGCCGATCGCAGCCGTTCCACCGGTCTGCTGCTGCAGAAGGGCGCTCATGATCTTGATGTGATCCATTGGCTGGCCGGCGGCTACAGCAGCACCGTGTCGGCGATGGGCGACCTGATGGTTTACGGCAACATCACCGATCGCACCGATCACAGCCGTGATCGGATGTGGGACTGGTACGACAAGGGGATCTGGCCGCCGACCGAGCAGTCCGGGTTGAACGAGATCGTCGACGTGGAAGACGTTTCGATGATGCAGATGCGTCTGGACAACGGCGTGCTCGCCTCGTACGAGCAGTGTCATTTCGCGCCGGACTACTGGCGCAACTACACCGTGATCGGCACCAAGGGGCGGATCGAGAACCTCGGCGACGGTCCCGGTGACGTGATCGCGATCTGGGATCACCGGCACGACGGCCACGCCGAACCGGACGAGAAGTTGATCATTGGCGAGGGCGATGCAGGCGGCAGTCACGGCGGCGCGGATCCACGGCTGATCAGCGAATTCCTCCGCTTCGCCGTTCACGGCGGGAAGACCGAGACCTCCCCGATCGCCGCCCGGCAGGCGGTGGCGGCCGGCTGCGTGGCCACGGATTCCTTGCGCAGCGACGGTTCCGCCCGCCAGGTGCCGCAGCTGCCGACCGAGTTGATCACCTACTTCGAGGACGGCCAGCAGCGCTGACACAGCCTCACTCGATCCCGGTCCGCCGCTAGCCCACCCGCTCCCGCGCATCCCCGGTGCTCCCGCGGAAGTTCGAACTTCCGCGGGAGAGCCGTGGGTGCGCGGGAGCGGTCGGACCGGAGCCGAGTGGGGGCGAGTTCGCGGCAACTGCGCCGGTGGGGCGATCAGCTGGTCCAGGCGTGCCAGAGGCTGGCGTACTCGCCGTCGGCGGCCAGCAACTCGTCGTGGCTGCCGAGCTCGGCGATCTTGCCGTCGATCACCACCGCGATCCGGTCCGCGTCGTGCGCGGTGTGCAGCCGGTGCGCGATCGCGACCACGGTACGGTCCTCCAGCAACGCAGCCATCGAACCCTCCAGATGCCGCGCGGTCCGCGGGTCGATCAATGACGTCGCCTCGTCCAGCACCAGGGTGTGCGGGTCGGCCACCACCAGCCGGGCCAGCGCCACCTGCTGCGCCTGCGCCGGCGTCAGCGACGCGTTGCCGCTGCCGATCATGGTGTCCAGCCCGGCCGGCAGCCGCTGCACCCAGTCCCAGGCATCCACCGTACGGAGCGCGTCGATCACCACCTCGTCCGGCGAGTCCTCCCGGGCCAGCACGATGTTGTCCCGGATGGTGCCGACGAAGACGTGATGTTCCTGGGTGACCAGCGACACCTCGGTACGAAGTTGATCAAGCGGCAGCTTGGTCAGATCCACCTGACCGACGGTGACCCGGCCGGTCCGCGGACCGTTGATGCCCGACAACAACCGACCCAGCGTCGACTTGCCCGAACCACTCGGTCCGACGATCGCCAGCCGCTCCCCGGGCACCAGGTCAAGATCAACTCCATGCAACACGTCGTGACCTTCGCGATAGGCGAAGCGAAGATCATGACCTTCCAGGTGCGAATCGGACGGCTTCTGCTCGGTCGGTTCGCGATCTTGCGGGACCGCGGCGATGCCGAGCAGACGGGTGGTGGAGGCGACGCCGACCTGGAGCCGATCGACGTTGCTGATCAAGCGATCCAGCGGTTCCACCACGGCCTGGATGTAGAGCGTGGCGGCGGTGATCTGTCCGAGCGTCACCCAGCCCTCGGCGTACCCGAAACCACCGAGCAGGATGGTCCACACCAATGGGGTGTTGTAGGCGATGTCGATCACGCCGAACAGCAGATTGCGCAGCGACATGGTGTATCGCTCCGCCTGCGCCGACTCCTCGATATCCTCGTCTGTCAAGGCGATCCGGCTGTTCTGCAGGCCGAGCGCCTCCACCGTGCGAGCACCCTCGACACTCTCGGTCAGCGAGGTGTTGATCGCCGAGTACGTACCACCCTCGGTGATGTAACCCATCGGCGCATGCGAGAAGTAGCGACGCACCGCGATCCACAACGGCACCGCGGAGACCAAGATCGGCAACGACAGCAACGGCGAGTTCAACACCATCGCGACCACCGTCAGCACCGTGGTGATCAACGCCACCACAGCCTCCGGCAGACCCCACCGCACCGACTCGCTCATCGTCGACACGTCGCGGGTCACCCGGGTCACCAGGTCGCCGCTACTGGCACTCTCCACTCGACTCAGCGGCAGGCGCAAGACCGTACGGACGATGTATTCCCGGGCCGCGGCCAGCAGGTCCTGACCGAAGACCGCGGCCGAACAGCGTGCCCCGAAGGTGAGCAGCGCCTGCATGATCACGATCGCCATCACCGCGATCGCCAGACCGTTGATGGTGGCTGCGACCGTGCCGGCCGCCGACGCGTCATCGACCAGTTGGCCGAGGATCCGGGGCACGATCAAACCGGCCACCGCGGCCAACCCGTTCAAGATCAACAACAGCAGCGCAAGTCCCTTGCGGCGCACCAGCAGGCTGCGGATGAATTCCGCCACCGCCTGCCCACCGGCAACCGGCAGACCTCGCTCGGGATTGCGAGACCGGGCGTAGAACCGCTGTGCCCGTTCCTCCCGCAGCAGGTGGCGGCGATGCCAGGCACGCAGCCGGGCGGTGGCCGAGACGTGGCTGGGGATGCGCAGCTCATCGGGAATCCGGGACTCACGCCGGCCGTCGGACAGCCGGGATCGATCGGCGTCCCAGGTCGCAGCCGAGTCGGCCATCGGCGTGACCACCGACGATCCCGCACCACCGGGCGAGCCCACCCTGCTCGGCGAGACGGCCTCACTCATCGCTCTCCCCCGTCCAGCACATTCCATGCCTGCTTGCGCAGATCGTCGATTGCATCCAGCGACGCCGCGCCGCCGATCACGTCCACGGTGTCGACGATCGGCGCGACCTCGGCCTCGTCCATGCCACGCGCCACCACCCGGCGATACCGCGGTTCGGAACCGATCAACTCGTGATGCGTACCGGTGGCGACGATCCGCCCGTTCTCCATCAGCGCAACCTGATCGGCGTAATGCAGCAACAGCGGCGACACCGTCATCACCACCGTGGTCCGGCCGGCACGATGCTCCGCCAGCCGTTCGGCGATCATCGCCTCGGTGTGCGCGTCGACCGCGGAGGTCGGCTCGACCAAGATCAAGATCTCCGGGTCCACGCCCAGGGCCCGGGCCAGCACCAGTCGCTGCCGCTGACCGCCGGACAGGCCGCGGCCGCGCTCGTCCAGCCGGCCCTGCCAGCCGCCCGGGACGGCCTCGTACACGTCCTCGGCGGCGGCCGTACGCATCGCCGCCTCGGCGAGCTCCAGGCTCAGCCGGGCATGCGGATCGACCGCCTCCTGCAGCGTGCCGGCGAAGACCATGCTGCCGGTGTCGCTGACCAGGATGTGCCGGCGTACCTCGTCGATCGGCACCTCGGCAAGATCAACTCCTCCGAGCCGAACGCCCCAGGCACCCTGGGCCCGTTCCCGGTCCTTGATCATCAGCAGCCGACGCTGCCGCTCCTTCTCCGCCCTGGCTCTGGCCGCCGCACCGCCCTTCAGCGACTCGTCGACCTCGAGGCTCACCGGTTCATGATCAACAACGAGGTAGCGGCCGAGCCGGTCGGCCAATGCCGCCGAGTCGTCGGGCAGCGCGGTGACCACCATGGTCAGCCTGCCCGGTTCGGCTCGGAATCCGCTGCGTTCGTCGATCAGCGGTTCGGACGCCGACAGCGCACGCGGCCGGTCCGGCTGGATCCACGGCGGTTCCTGCTCCAGCACAGCGATCGTCTTGGCCGCCGACACCTGAGCTCGTACGGCCTTCTGTGCGAGTTCGAAGAAGGTACGGATCGGGGCCACCATGAACAGTGCGTAGCCGAAGAAGCTGATCAGCTCACCCACGGTCAACTCACGCTGCAGCACCTGCAGCGCGCCGACCCAGGTCAGTGTCACCAGGAACAGCCCGGAGAACAGGATGCCGGTGGCGTCCGTCACGGCCTGCCAGATGCCGGCCGCGACACCTGCCTTGCGTACGCTTTGCGACTGCTCGGCGTAGTTCTCGCCGAAGGTCCGTTCGCCGCCGACCCCGCGCAGGATTCGCAGGCCGGCCACGATGTCGGTGGCCATCGAGGTCAGCTTGGAGTTGCGGTTGCGCTCGATCGTCTGGCGGCGCTGCAACGGCCGCAGCAACGGCATCGCGATCAGCACCAGGACGGGCGCGGCGATCAGCACCATCACCCCGAGCTTGGGCGAGGTGGACAACACGATCAGCGCCACGATCACGAACGTGACCAGCGACCCGACCGCCCGGGCGAAGACCTCGGTCAGGGCACCGAATTGATCGCTGTCGGCCGACGAGACGCTCAACACCTCGCCGGTCGGCGTCCGCTGCGGCAGTACGTGGCCGAGCTGGCCGGTCTTGCGGGCCACCATCTTGGTGGTCCGGTAGAGCGCGATCAGCCAGCTGCGTACCACCCAGGTGTGGCCGATGATGCCGAAGATCGCACCGATCACGATCACGCCCAGCAGCAGCGCCGACCAGTAGATCAACTGGCTGGTGTCGTGCGCAGTGATGCCGTCGTCGACCGCCCGGCCGATGATGTACGGGCCGAGCGTGCCGGGCATCATCCACAGCACCGACACACCCGCCCCGGCCAGCACGACATCCCACTGCTGGCGGAGCAGCCAGAGCAGGAATCGGAACGGGCTGCGGGTGTCGGGTTGGCCGTCCGATCCGCGCTGACGTCGGTTCCTCGGCCGCTCCAGCTCCGGCGAAAGACGGGTCGCCACGGAGCCGTCCGGCCGGACCTCTTCGAGCGTTGGCAGGTCCTGGTGTTTCCGGACCGTCGTGTTGAAACCGGGAACAGCCGGGGGGAAGTCATGCATAGCTGGATCAGCCTAGAGCCGCACCGGCCGCGCTCGCTAACGAGTTTCGCCCAGCCGGACGCTCCGACCCAAACCCGACTTGTCGCATCATCGGGCTGCCGGAGTGGCGCTTCCGGACTCGTGCCCGTCGGGGAACGAACCGACCGCACCACTACGATCGGGTCTCATGACCGAACCGCAGAATCCGCAGGACGAGGGGACACCGCAGGGCCAGCCGCCGGTGGCCGGCCAGACCGAGGACGGTCGGGTCTATGTGGTGGCGCCGCAGGCGATGGCGGTGGAGAGTGCGCCCAGTCAGGATCCGGACTCCGACGAGGAGCGCGAACCCTCGGTCACCGACATGGTCGAACAGCCGGCCAAGGTGATGCGGATCGGCAACATGATTCGGCAGCTGTTGGACGAGGTGAAGGCGGCTCCGCTGGACGAGGCATCACGGGAGCGCCTGCGGGACATCCATTCGGCGTCCATAGCCGAGCTCAAGGATGGTCTGGCTCCCGAACTCGTCGAGGAATTGGATCGACTGGCGTTGCCGTTCGCCGCCGATCAGGCGCCCAGCGATGCCGAACTCCGGATTGCCCAGGCCCAGTTGGTCGGCTGGCTCGAAGGTCTCTTCCACGGCATCCAAACCGCGCTCTTCGCCCAGCAGATGGCCGCTCGGGCCCAGCTGGAACAGATGCGCCGCGCACTTCCGCCCGGTGCCATGCCCGGACCGCAGCCCGGTCCCGGCGAGCAGAACCGCCGCAGCGACGGCATGTATCTGTAATTTCTCGAGATTGCAAGCCCGGACATTTCCACGTCCGGGCGCAATGGGAGTTTCCGCACGGAATTGGCCCTCAGGGCGGACGCCCTCGTACGGCTGCATTCATTCCGCGGAATGACCCGAATCGTTCCTCGGGCTGATCCCTCGCTGCCGCCCGTCGGCTTGACTGTTCCTGCGTCCAAACCGAGGGCGCAGGTGGTCCAACAAGTCAGTAGAACCCCTCGTCGGGTCAAGACAGGCCTCATCGGGTCAGTCCAATCGGGGCAAGGGGCGGATCAGCCGGTGTCGGGGCCGGCGACATCCGTCAGCTGACCGCAGGGTCGCCGGCAGTCGCAGACATTGGGGTTCGCGGAACGACTCTCGAATTCAGTGAAAATCGAGGGAACCCAACCGCGAAGCCCCTACGTCTCAGGCCCGTCAGATCGCTGACGCACGAGACACGAGGGGAAACGTGATGAGCACCATGGACGATCGCAGCAAGAACGCCACCGGTTGCGTACGCAACGCAGCGCTGTTCCAGGATCGCCTGATGGAGGAGCCGCCGACCAGCAGCGCGCCGGCCGCACTTCGCCACCGCTACGCCAACCTGACCGACCGTGCCGCGGAGATCTGCGCCGGCTGCCCGTTCCAACAGACCTGTCTGTACGACGCCGTCGTCCAGCACGATGTCGCCGGCTACGTCGCCGGCACCACCCAACGCCAGCGGACCCAGATCCGTCGCCGGCTCGGCATCACCGTCGAGCCCGAGGACTTCGACACGTTCGCCGGCGCCACCGCCCGGAACCGGCCCGTCGACCACGAAGAGGTGGTACGACTTCGGCGGGCCAATCCGGACGAGACGCTGGATTCGATCGCTCAGCGGTTGGGCTGCTCGCTGTCCACGGTGAAGCGGCACCTGCGCCGCGAACGCGCCGCCCAGGAGGGCCCGACCCGCCTCACCGCGATTGATCGGGCCAAGCCCACGCTGACCCAGGTGCTGGCCGCCGCTGCCGAGATCGCCGGCCCGGTCCGTCGTCAGCTCCGCCGCGCCGCGTAATAGTTCACGCGCTCAGAGCACCCGGCCCTCCCGCGCTGATTCACTCCGCGGGAGGGCCGAGCCATGCCCGATCGGCCGGTTGTCCGAGCTTCCGCCGACTTGTCCGAGCTCGCGCCCACTTCGCCGAGTTTCCGTGCGCTGATTCCACCCTTCGCGCCATCTACGCTCGGAGCAATCGACCGAAGCTCGGACAAGGCGCCGGAAGCTCGGAGAGAATTCGGCGTCCGGAGGCGAAGCGCCTCGACCCGTGTCCTCCATGCCCCCCTCAGCCATCTCTCGGTATCCGTGTCTCCCGACGTGCCTCACTCGTTGCGCCGGCGCCACCACTCGGGCTGGTCGAGTGACCAGGAGTCCAGGCGGCGGTTGCGTCGCGTCCCTCGCTGGTAGCCGCGGCGGATCCGCTCGACCAGCGGCGTACGGTCCCGGATCAGATCGAGCGAATCGATCCGCTGCACCGTCACATTCGCCTCCTCCAAACGTTCCTCGCGCAGATTGTCCGCGCGATGTTGATGCCGCTCCCGGTGATATTCGCCGTCGAACTCGGTCGCCAAGCCCGCCTCAGGATCGAAGAGGTCCGGTTCACCGAGGAACTGGCCGTCCAGGTCAAAGATCGGCTGGTTGACCAATGGCGCAGGCAGACCCGCCTGCTGGCAGTAACACATCCGCAACCGCGTCTCCCACGGACTCTTGATTCCCGGGACGGCCCAGCGCGCGGCCTCGAGCACCTGTGCAGCACCGTGGAGACTGTGGTGCTCCGAGGCGTAGGTCGTCAATTCGGACCTGACCACCCTGAGTTGCTGGATCATCACGTCCAGGACCACCACCGATTCCTCCAGACTCGGCGCCCAGCGCCCGCAGTCGAAGGTTGTCCGCAACGGTGCGGTGATCGGTGCGACGTCGTCCGGTGCCACCACGTCATCTTCTGCCAGCTGCCCTTTGCGGTAACGAGTCCTTGCGCTGCTGCGTCGTTTCAGTGCAGGGCTGATGATGTCGATCGGGAAGTGTCCTCCGGTGTACGGGTTGATGCCGTCGAGCCAGTCCGCCCCGGCCACGAACGCAGCCGCCCAACCGCCGATGACGCCCGTCGAGCCGAGCAGCGGCAGGACGTCGAGGATCCGCTGCGTCGGCAGTGTCGGTCCGTCCGACGCAGGACGGTAAAAGCCCCTGCTGCTGCGGGACCAATTCCTCCCGGCCAGCGAGCGCGGGCCGACTCCCTGAGCGGCCAGCACGCCCAGCGCACGAGGCGATTGAGTCATCGGCAACTCGGCGCGGAATCGAGGCAGCTCGGACACTGGACAAGCTTCGTACAACCACCCCGACCATCGGCCGCAGTTGTCCACAGGCGCCGGTTTCGTGCTCAAGCGCGTCGAAAAGTTCGGCAGGACGGTCTCTGAGCTTCTTGTCCGAGCTTCCATTGACTTGTCCGAGCTAATGCGCTCTCACAAGGCACGAATCGAAGTTCAACCTCGGACAACCTGCGGCAACCTCGGACATGTCGGCTTGATCCGGGAGTCCCCCGGTCGCAGTCCGCGGCCGGCGCAGGAAACCGGGCGGCACCGTCATGGCCGCAGTGAGCTAGCGGAGCCAGCGGGTCAGTTCGTCGACAGTGCCGCCGGCGTCGAAGGTGCCCGTGACGGCGTCGGCGATGGCCTTCACCTCGTCGGGCGCCTGACCGAGCGCGACACCGCGGCCGGCCCATTGCAGCATCTCGACATCGTTGCGGCCGTCACCCAGGGCGAGCACGTCGGCGCGATCAATGCCGAGTCGGGCGGCGACGTCGGCCAGTGCGCTGGCCTTGTTGACACCTTCCGGGACGATGTCCAGCCAGGCGCTCCAGCCGATGAAGTAGCTGCAGCCGCGCAGTCCGAGATGTTCGGCCAGCCGGATGAAATCCTGGTCGGTGCTGTTCGGATCCCGCAGCACCACCCGTGTCACCGGCTCGGCGATCATCTCGTCGACATCGGTGATGATCAACTCACCGGTCAGATCGCCGTCGGGAAAGCGATCGCTGACCCGATAGCCGCGACCGATCTCCTCCACCGCCACCAGCGTGTTCGGGTTCTGCTCCAACACCCGGTGCACCACCTCGCCGGCGTCGAACGTCACCGTACGGAGCACCTCGACCGGTGGATAGCTCACGATCACCGCACCGTTCGAACACACCGCCGGGCCGGCCGGCAGCTGCAATTCGTTGAAGATCGGTTCGGTACCGTGCCAGGCACGGCCGGTCGCCAGCACCACCTGGACGCCGTCCTCGACCAGCCGTCCGACTACCTCGCGTACGGGATCGGGCAACTTGCCTTCCTCGTCCACGACCGTGCCGTCGACATCCAGGGCCACCAATTTCGGCGACCAGGTCGATCTCCCGGCCGCCGCTGCCTGGGCACTCATCGAGCTGCGTCCGCCGCCCGGTGCGAATCCGCATCAGCCGGCGGAGTGGCCCCGGCTGCCGGAGCGGTCAGTCGTTCACGGCCGCCCAGGAACGGTCGCAGCGCCTCCGGTACGTAGATGCTGCCGTCGGCCTGTTGATGGTTCTCCAGCAGAGCGATGATCACCCGCGGCACCGCCACCAGCGTGCCGTTCAGGGTGGCGACCGGCGCCGTACCGTCCTCGAACCGAGCCCGGATGTTGAGCCGGCGGGCCTGGAACTGGGTGCAGTTCGAGGTCGACGTGATCTCCCGGAATCGTTGCTGGCTTGGGAACCAGGTGTAGCAGTCGTACTTGCGGGCGGCGCTCAGACCAAGATCACCACCGGCCAGCTCGAGCACCTGGAACGGGAGTTCGAGCTTGTTGATGAACTCCTTCTCCCACTCCAGCAGGCGCAGGTGCTCGGCCTCGGCGTCCTCGGGCGCGCAGTAGCTGAACATCTCGACCTTGTCGAACCAGTGCACTCGGAAGATGCCCCGGGTGTCCTTACCGTACGAGCCCGCCTCGCGCCGATAGCTCGGGCTGTAGCCGACGTACCGCAGCGGCAGCTTCGCCGCATCCAGGATCTCGTCACTGTGGTAGGCGGCCAGCGGCACCTCGGCGGTGCCGACCAGATACAGGTCGTCGGCCTCCAACCGGTAGACGTCGTCGGCGGCTTGGCCGAGGAACCCGGTGCCCTCCATCGCCGGCGGTTTCACCAACGCGGGCGGGATGATCGCGGTGAATCCGTTGCTCAGAGCAGTGCTCATGGCCAAGTTGATCAAGGCCAGTTCGAGCTCGGCACCCACCCCGGTCAGGTAGTAGAACCGAGCCCCCGACACCTTCGCGCCGCGCTGCACGTCGATTGCGCCCAACGCCTCACCAAGATCAAGATGATCACGTACGGTGATGCCCTCGGCCTCGAAATCCCGTGGTGTGCCGTGGGTTTCGCGGATCACGTAGTCGTCCTCGCCGCCCTCGGGTACGTCGTCGAAAACGATGTTGCCGACGCCCTTCAGCAGCTCGGAGAAGGTGCTCTCGGCCTCCTTCGCGGCGGCGTCGGCAGCCTTCACCTGTTCGGCCAACTGCTTGGTCTTGGCCAGCAGCGCCTGCTTCTGCTCGCCCTGGGTCTTCGGGATCTGCTTGCCCAGCTCCTTCTGCTCCGCCCGGGCGGATTCGAAGGTGGCGATCGCCTGCCGCCGCGACTCGTCGACACCGATCAGCTTGTCCACCAATTCAGCCGATTCGCCCCGCCTGCGCTGGGAGCGGCGGATGCGGTCAGGGTCGGTACGAAGCAAGCGGGCGTCAATCACGACACCCACATTAGTGGGCGGTCGCCGAAGGCCCCTATCGCATATTCTTCGGCACCATGGCCCGCAAACCGCCGACGGCCGCCGCGATCATCGTCGTCGGCGGGCTCGCTGTGGCGTTCGCCGGCTGGACCGTGCTGACGTTGAACACCGACCTGGTGTCGAGCTGGGACGACGCGGTCGCTCGCGCCCCGGTGTCGATGGCGTCGGCGGCCGGGCAGATCGCCGCCACGCTGGCCATGGTGTCGGCGCCGATCGTGATCTATCTGGCGTTGCTGGTGGTCGCGATCTGGGCCTACCGGACCCGGCTGCGCAATCTTTCCGCGGCCCTGCTGTTGATGGTGTTGTTCGGCTACGGCGGCAGTTGGCTGATCCGGACCTTGATCGCTCGCCCGCGGCCGGCCGACGCGGTCGACCTGATCACCACCAACGGATATGCCTACCCGAGCGGTCATCTGACCGCGGCCACGGTCGGCGGCGTCGCCGTCGCCGCGGTGCTGGTCATCACCCGCCGGCGCCGCGCGGCTCTGGTGCAGTGGATCGTCATCGGCTCGATGATCGTGATCTTGATCGGCGTCGACCGTTGGCTGCTGGCCGCGCACCGGCTGTCCGATCTGATCGGCGGACTGTTGTACGGAGCTGCTGCCGCGGCACTGTCGCTGCTGCTCGCCGGTGCCGAGGTGCTGCCGGCAACACCGGTACCGCGGCCCCGGGCCCGCCGGGCTGCGCACACTCCGCCACCGGCGACCGGGCAGTCGCCGACAGCGAGGAAGCAATGCGCGGTGGTCTACAACCCGGCCAGGGTGGTCGACTGGGTCGGCTTCCGGCGTACCGTCGACTACGAATTGCGGACCCACGGCTGGGCCGAGGCGATGTGGCTGGAGACCCGGGTCGACGACCCCGGCCGGGAGATGACGCGACGGGCCATCGACAGCGGTGCCGATCTGGTCATCGCGGCCGGCGGCGACGGCACCGTTCGGGTGGTCGCGGCCGAGATCGAGGGCACCGGCATCCCGCTCGGTGTGATCCCGGCCGGCACCGGAAACCTGCTGGCCAAGAATCTCGGCATCCCGTTGGACAGTCGGGCTGCGATCGACGTCGCGTTGACCGGCAAGGATCGGCCGATCGATATCGTCCAGGTGACCATCGACGACGACCGCGTTGATCATTTCGCGGTGATGGCAGGCATCGGCATCGACGCGGTGATCCTGCAGGACACCAACCCGGATCTCAAGCGGGCGGTCGGTTCGGCCGCCTACTTCGTGTCGGCCGCTCGCAACGCCAACCATCCCGCGTTGCACGCCACCATCACCGTCGACGATCGGGAACCGATCCGCCGGCGCGCCCACGTGCTGGTGCTCGGCAACGTCGGATTCCTGCAGGCCAACATCCCCCTGATCCCCGATGCCAAGCCCGACGACGGGCTGCTCGATCTGCTGATCGCTTCACCCCGCCGGCCCACCGACTGGGTGAAGTTGATCACTCACGTCCTGACGCGGCGGGACCGTGATCTCAAGGAGTTGGACCGGATCACCGGCAGCAAGATCAAGATCGACGTGGTCGAAGGTGATCATTTCGAACTCGACGGCGATCCGGCCGGCGAGTGCCACTCGATGCTCGCCGAGGTCCTCCCCGGCGCACTGGTGATTCGTACGCCGAAATGATCACGCCGGTCTGATGTGATGACGCTGCGTGCCGCCGCGCTGCTCGGGAGCTGACGGTGCCGGCGAGCATCGCAAGCGTCGGCTGGGTTCGTTTTCCAGCCAGTGTTGGATTCCCGGTCGGTGATGGTGGTGACGCGGGTGTCCGCTTCCCAACCGGAGTTGAGTTCGGTCCACGACAATCCCGGACGCCCGTTTCCCAACCGGAGTTGAGTTCGGTGACGCGGAAAGTCGAACGCCTACTCAGTCGCGGCACACTGCTGATAGCGTTCGTTAGGTGAGCCTAACCAAACTGGAAATGTCTCGGCGGCGGGCGTTGGCGGTCATGGGTGGAGTGTTGGCGGGGCCGGCGCTGATCGGGTGCGAGGCGTCGCCTGCTGGCGGGGGATCGGCGTCAGCGGACGGTGCGGACGGGGGCAATGGGTTTCCGGTGACGATCGACCATGCGCTGGGGCAGACGACGATCGCGGCCGCGCCGAAGCGGGTGGTCACGGTCGGCTACACCGACCACGAGTTGTTCCTGGCGCTCGGGCTCCGGCCGGTCGGCGTCCGGCCCTGGTTCGGGGAGAAGATCGACCACACCTGGCCGTGGGTACGCGATGCCTGGAACGGTTCCACGCCGACCTACGTCGGCGGGTCCGAGCTCAACTTCGAACACATCGCGAGTCTGCGACCGGACGTGATCGCCGGCCTCTATGCGGAGATCACGGACGACGAGTACGCAAAGCTCAGCGCGATCGCGCCGACGGTGGCGCGGGACGCGGCCAGTGCTCCGTACACAACCGATCGTGCGGCGATGTTCAGGACGGCCGGACGCGTCCTGGGCAAGACCGACGCGGCCGATCGCAGTCTTGCCGAGATCGACGCTCGATTCGCCGAAATCCGCAAGGAACATCCCGAGTTCACCGGAAAGACCGCAGCGGTCGTCGACCCCAGCCAGAAGAGCTTCTACACCTTCTCCAGTACGGATCCGCGCGGACGCTTCCTGGCCGACCTCGGTTTCGCCGCACCGACCCAGCTGGACAAGATCATCGGCGACAAGTTCGGCGCCGAGATCTCGGCGGAACGGGCCGATCTGCTCGAACTTGATCGACTTCTGCTGCTGGCCGACGCCGAGAGCCGCAGCTGGCTCGATCGGAACAAGATCTTCCAGAACCTGGACGTTGTCCTCGAACGCCGCGCCCTGGAAATCCCTTACTACGAACGCCCCTACGCGGGTGCCGCGATGGCCTACAACACCGTGCTCAGCGTCCCGTACGCGGTGAGCCGGCTGGTCCCGAAGCTGGCCGCCGTACGAAGTTGATCAAGGAGCTGTGCTTGATCAAGACGCAGTTGATCAAGGAATAGTTGATCGCGGAGAGGTCAACCCGGATTGCGGAGGTGGTTCAGCCAGTCCCGGGCGGCGGTGTAGTCGGAGTTGGTCGTGCCGGCGAGGATGTCGGGCTGAGTGGCGTCGGCGCGCGGGTAGCTGCCGAGGAAGATCACCTGCGCCGACACCCGATGCAGTCCCATCATCGCCTCGGCCAGCCGTTCGTCGTCGATGTGGCCCTCGGCGTCGATCGCGAAGCAGTAGCTGCCGAGCGCGGTCTTGGTCGGCCGGGATTCGATCCGGCACAGGTTGACGCCGCGGCTGGCGAACTGCTCCAGCAGCTCCAGCAGGGCGCCGGAGTGATCGATCTTCATGAACAGCACCAGGCTGGTCTTGTCCGCTCCGGTCGGTCGGCCGACCGGGGCGGGCCGACGAAGGAGGATGAACCGGGTCACCGCACTGGTGTTGTCGGCGATCTCGGTGGCCAGCGGCGTCAGCTTGTGCAACTCACCGGCGATCTGCGAGCACACGGCCGCGTCGAAGCCGGACTCGGGATCGGCGACCGCGGCCGCCGCCGCGGCGGTGGAACCCTCGGTGGTGATCGTCGCCGCCGGCACGTTGGCGGCCAGCCAGTCCCGGCACTGGGCCGCGGCGTGCGGATGAGTGACCACGCATCGTACCTCGTCCAGCCGGGTGCCCGGCCGGGCGAACAGGGTGAACTGAACCGGCAGCAACACCTCGCGGGTGATCATCAGCGGCCGGCCGTAGGTCAGATTGTCCAAGGTCGCCGAGACGCCGCCCTCGACCGAGTTCTCGATCGGGACCAGCCCGGCGTCGACCTCGCCGTCGCGGACCGCGTCCAGGCAGGCCGCCACACTGAGGTACGGGGTCTGCTCGGCGCGGTCGGCGTGCGGAACGCTCAGCAGAGCCTGATGGGTGAACGTGCCTTCCGGACCGAAGTAGCCGTAGCGCGGGGTCGGGTTTTGCACGGGCTGGTCGGAAGCGTCGGACACCCGCTCAGAGTATCGGCTGCACCGTCGACCGCCGACCCGAACAACCCCGTGACTCGTACAGACGGTCAGCTGGTGACCTGGACGGTCTTGATGCTGGCCTGCAGCGCGTTCTGCAGCTTGGCACTGGAGTCGTTGGGCCGCGACGACACCCAGCCCGTGTAGCGGCCGTCGCCAAGATCAACAACCATCACGCTGATCTTGTCGTAGCTGCTCGGCAATCCCCTGACGTGATAGTGAGCCTCGGCGTTGATCACCCGCGCCGGATGCGGCAGCCCTGTCGTCAGCGTTTGCGCGGTCTTCTTCTTGAGTTGGACTTCCACGTCGACGAAAGCGTCGTCGACGAACTTGCCGAAGACGGCGGCCGTGGTGCTGTCGAGGTCCTTGCCGATCATCGAGTCGTCCACCACGCCGGCAGCGACCACCGCCTGCCAGTCGCTCGATCCGCTGTAGTTCTTGTGTACGCTCGCCGACCCGAGCGCGCCCTTGTCGAGGATTCCGGGCACGGCCGGATCCGAGCCCAGCACCAGATACGGCGAGTCCGGCATGATCACCTTCAACCCGGGTGCGGTGAGCTCGCGGGTGCTGTCGTCGTAGTAGACGTCGTTGGCGGCGCTCGACTGCTCCGAGGAGGACAACGGCGGCGGCGGGCTCAACTCGTCGCTGCCCTGGTGCGGATGGGTGACGATCACCAGCACCAGGACGGCGGCGATCACCATCGCCGCGATCGCGATCAGGGTCGAAACCAGCGACCGGTTCCGGTGCCGGGCGGGCGCGCGGCGGGGCTCGTAACCCGGTGGATAGCGGCGAGCGCTCGGTCGGCCAGCAGGTTGGGGCTCTCGTACGGCGGGATCGGGGTCGTCCGGACCTGCGCTCGCAGCGGGATCGGCCAGCAAGGTGCCCACCGCGGCGCCCGACTCGGCCGGCTGCCGAACCGGATCGGTTTCGGTGCCGGTCGCGCTGCCGGGATCGGCTTGGGCAGGATCGGCTTGCGCAGCTGGACCTTCGGCCGACGGGTTCGGGTCGGCTGCCGCCAGCTCGCGCGTCCAGGCCGTACCGTCCCACCAACGAACGGTGTCGGGCCGGCCGGCCGGATCCGGATACCATCCCGCGGCTGGCGTGTTCACGGGGCAGAAGCATAGGGCCCGGAGCGGTCAGTGCGGGCGTTTGTACGGCGGCCGGGCGCCCTCGTCGGGGCAGGATGAGCAGATGCACCAGCAACCCGATCCGGATCTCTCCGCCTTCATCGCCGGCCTGCCGAAGGTCGAACTGCACGTCCATCAGGTCGGTTCGGCGTCGCCGCGGATCGTCACCGAGCTGGCGGCCCGCCATCCCGAGGCCGGGGTGCCGGCCGATCTCGACGCCCTGATCGACTACTTCACCTTCGACGACTTCGCCCACTTCATCCAGGTCTACCTGTCGGTGGTTGATCTGATCCGTGACGCCGAGGATGTCAGGTTGTTGACCTACGAGGTGGCCGTCGAGTTGGCGCGGCAGCAGGTGGCCTACGCCGAGTTGACGGTGACCCCGTACACCTCGGTGGTCCGAGGGATCGCACCGGAAGCGTTCGTCGAGGCCATCGACGATGCCCGGACGGCAGCTCTTCGTGATCATGGTATCGAGCTGCAGTGGATCTTCGACATCCCTGGTGAGTCAGGGATTCCGGCAGCCGAGACCACCTGCGAGATCGCTGTTGATCTTGGTAGCCAGGCCTTGATCGGCTTCGGCCTGGGTGGTCCGGAGATCGGCGTGCCCCGGCCGCAGTTTCGCCCCTACTTCGACCGGGCGCGAGCAGCCGGACTGCACAGCCTGCCGCACGCCGGCGAGACCACCGGGCCACAAACCATCCTGGACGCGTTGGACGTTCTCGGCGCCGAACGGATCGGCCACGGCACCTCGGCCGCTCACGATCAACAACTGCTGGCCCGACTGGCCGAGGCGGGCATCGCACTCGAGGTCTGCCCGACCTCGAACGTGGCCACCGGAGCCGTATCCGAGTTGGCTGCGCATCCGCTGCCGCAACTGGTCGAGGCCGGCGTCACGGTGACCATCAACAGCGACGATCCGCCGATGTTCGGCACCTGCCTCAATCGCGAGTACGAGATCGCGGCCGACCTGCTCGGCCTCGACCAGCACGGCGTTGCCGAACTCGCCCGGACCGCCGTACGCGAGTCGTTCGCATCGGCGGAAACGAAGCGCCGGATCCTGGCCGACATCGACGCGTACACCCTCCGGGCCGGCCGGCGGTGATCGTCGGGCAGTGATTATCGGGCGGGGATCACCGGGTCGAAGCCGTCGCTGAGCGATCGCATCCGAGCCAAGCCTGACCGCCAGCGTTCCGGCCAGCCGGCGGCGATCCAATCCGCGTGCGGTTGGTGTCCCTGCCTACCGAGCACGACAACCTCGTCGATCGCCTGCCGATGCCGGGCCAACGCCACCTCGACCACATTGATGCTGTCCCGCCATCCGTAGCCGTCGAGAAACGCCTCGGCGCGAGCCCGGCGGTCCGGCATCGAGCCGAACCCTCGCCGCTCCAACTCGGCCTTCTCGACACCCACCGGGACCAGCCACAGCAGCGCGTACGCAACATCCTCGAGTCGACTCCCCGGACGGGCCGCGTCCCAGTCGAAAAGTCCGACCGCGCGCCCATTCGTCCAGGCGAAGTTCGCCGGCTGCGGGTCGCCGTGACAGATCACCTCGTCCTGCCCGGCCGGCACGGACCAGACCGCGTCGACGGGTCGCCGCCAGGTCACGCCGGCGTCATGGATCCGACGGAGCAGGGCCCCGGCCGAACGAACGCCGGCTGTCTGCAACTGGTGCTGCCACGCGGCGTCACCGGCATCTCCGACGACCAATCCGACGAATTCGTGCTCGTCGTCGTAACCCAGCGGCTCGGGCACGGGCTGCCCTGTCCGTCGCAGATGTCGCAGCAAGGATTGGATCGTCGGCGTCCAGGGTTTGCGTGGTCGTTCCACGCTGTCGCCGCGGACCGAGATCCGACGCTGCTCGGACACGTGCCCCTCCCTCCGCCGGGTCCTGTATCGGCTCAAGCATGCTCGGTCCGAAGCCCTCGATGGCTCCAGTAGTCAAAACTCTGGGTATCGAGTACTGTGAGTATCGAATGGTTCGGTCCAGCAGAAACAGGCACTTCGATGAACTCCACTCGACCGCCCGCCGCCGTCCGACCGAAACGGGCCGACGTCCGGGCCCGGATCGTCGCGGCGGCGCGGGATTCCTTCCTGCACAACGGATATCAGCGCACCAACCTCGGTGAGGTGGCCGCGCGGGCCGGCTTCTCCAAGGGTGCCGTCTACTCCAACTTCGGCGGCAAGACCGACCTCTTCACGGCGGTGATCAACGAGCAGACCGGGGCGGCCACCGATGCCGTGCTGGGCTCGTCGGAGCACCTGGTGGCCGCAGTACGGGATCCGGCCGGCATTGCTCTGCTGGCCGCCGAGCTGACCGACCGGATCGTCGAGCACGAGACGACCCACACCCTGCTGGCGGAGTTCCGCTCGCTCGCCGGCGGCGATCCCGAGCTGGCCGCGGCCTACGGCCAGATCCGCGAAAGTCAGCGGGAGCGTCTGCTGACCGACCTGCGGTCCAGGGCGGCGGAACTCGGCCTGGAGGTCGACTTCGACGAAGCCGCCGCCACCCTGCTGCTGACGCTGACCCAGGCGTTGGCGATCGAGCACGCAGTCGCCCCGAACGCGATGCCGCCGGAGTTGATCAAGAACGCCCTGCTGACCGCGATTCGGGGGATCCTGCAATGACCGACATCGATCGCGACGCGACGCCGTCCAGTGCGCCGACACCCACCGGTGACCGGGTCGACCGGGCGTTCCTCGACGAGCAAGCTCGCCCCACCGACCAAGATCGACGAACCAGAAGCGCTGACCCGAGAACCGATCTCGTCGTCGCTCGCGGCCTGGACCTCGGCAGCGGCGGCTTCCGGGTCTTCTCACGCCTGGATTTCACGATTCCCACCGAAGCGCTCGCGGTAGTCGTCGGCGGGAACGGCAGCGGCAAGTCGACCCTGCTGCTGGCGATGATCGGGCGATCCCGCGGCGTCCGCGGATCGCTTCGGGTGGCCGGAGTGGACGCGTTCGCCGAACCCCGGAAGCTGCACAAGATCAGCACCGCGGCGCGGATCGCCGACCGGGTCGACGTCGAGCCACGGCACTCGGTCCACGACGCGCTCCGGGAACGCGCCGCGATCGAAGGGCTGAGGAATTCCGTTGCCGGGCAGCGATTCCGCGAAGTCGCCGACATCCTGCAACTGTCGGCGCCGTTGGATCATCTGGTCGAGGAGTTGCCGACCTATCACCGGACGCTACTGGCGGTGGCCCTGGCCTGCCTGCGCCCGAACACTCTCCTGGTCCTCGACGACGCCGACCGCGCCCTGTGCGTCGATGATCAACATCGGCTGTACTCGGCACTCGGCTCACTGGTCGCCGAGACCGGGACCACCATGATCGTTTCCACCGTCGAGCCCAGCACCGTCCCGTACGACGCCGTCCGGGTCCGGCTCCCCGCTGCCGGCCAACCGACCGAATCCGACCCGCTGACCCGGGCCGACCAGCACAGCAGGTGATCATGACCAACCCGTTCCGCATTGCCGCCGGCGAATTCCGCAGGTTCCGCGGTCCGCTGCCGAAGCTCGCGTTGGTGTTCGTCACCATCGTTCCGCTGCTGTACGGGGCCATCTACCTGGCCGCCAACTGGGACCCGTACGGCCGACTCAGCCAGCTCCCGGTCGCCATCGTCAACCAGGACCAGCCCGCCGAGGCCCAGGGCAGGACCATCACGGCCGGCGCCGACTTCGTCACCGAGCTGAAGTCTGAGCACACCTTCGACTGGCACGAGACCGACGAAGCCACCGCCCAGAACGGATTGCGCGACGGCGACTACTACCTGGTCGTCACCGTGCCCCAGGACTTCTCCGCCGACCTGGTCAGCGGCCAGACCGACCATCCCGAACGAGCCGGGATCGAGATCCGCCGCAACGACGCCAACGGGTTCGTCATCGGCACCATCACCAGCAGCGCCCAGACCAAGATCGAACAAGCCGTCGACCAGTCCGCGGTGAAGAGCTACTTCGACGTCGTGTTCGAGAACCTGTCCAAGATCAAGACCGGGCTGAACGACGCCGCCGACGGCGCCGGACAACTCGACGACGGACTGACCAAGGCGCACACCGGATCCGGCAAACTCGCCAAGGGCAGCAGCGACCTCGCCACCGGCGCGCAGAAGCTGGAGACCGGCGCGGCAACCCTCTCCAGCGGCCTGGACACCGCCTCCACCGGGGCCAGTGAGCTGTCCGACGGACTGGCCACCATGCAGGACAAGTCGGCGAAGCTGGCCGACGGGGCCGATCAGGTCGCCACCGGCACCCAGCAACTGACCGACACCGTGCTGCCGCCGCTGACCCAACTGCAGAAATCCCTGCCCCAGTTGAAGAAGAACGCCCAGAGTGCCGGCACGGCCTTGAACGACGTTGCGGACGCCGCCGCCGGCGGCACCCAGTCGATCTCCGATGATCTTGGTCAGGCGGACACCGAACTGGCTCGGCTGGAGACCAAGTATCCCGAGTTGAAGAACGACCCCGCCTTCGGCCGGCTCTCCGACCGAGTCGGTTCCGCCTCGGATCGAGCCAACAAGATCGCCGGCGCCGCACGGCAGCAGGCCGACGTCGTCTCCGGCATCACCGACGGTGTGCAGAACAACATCACCGACCTGTCCGGTTCGATCACGTCCGCCAAGAAGGATCTGAACCAGCTCAACAAGGGCGCCCATCAGGTCGCCACCGGCAACCATCAGCTGAACACCGCGATCGCCACTGCCGCCACCGGCGCCAGCAGCCTGTCCGACGGGGTGGACAAGGCGTCCACCGGTGCCGACAAGCTGCACACCGGCGCCAAGGGCCTGTCCGACGGCGCCGACCAGCTGAAGACCGGCAGCCACGACCTGGACAACGCGCTCGGTCAACTGTCCGACGGAGCCGGCACGCTCCATGATCAACTGACCACCGCGGCGAAGAAGGTGCCGGCGGTCACCGGTGATCAACAGGACCAGGCCGCCCAGGTGCTGTCCTCACCGGCCCAGGTCACCATGCACGTGGACAATCCGGCCACCTACTACGGCCGCGGACTGGCGCCGATGTTCTTCTCGATCGCGCTGTGGGTCTTCGGCATCACCGCGTTCCTGATCTTGCGACCGTTCACCGGACGGACCTTGCTCGGCCGCGGAAGCGCGTTCGCCCGGCAGCTCGGCAGCTGGCTGCCGGCCGGCCTGCTGGCCGTGCTCGGCGGGCTGCTGACCATCGGCACGATCTGGTTGTTCCTCGGGCTCGACCCGGTCCGTCCGATGGCGTTGATCGCGATCACGGTCCTCGGCGCCGCCGCCTTCTCGGCCGTGGCCCAGTTCCTTCGGATGACGTTGGGCACGGTCGGTTCGGCGATCATGCTGGTCTGGCTGATCGTGCAACTGGCGTCGACCGGTGGCACCTATCCGGCCGCCGTGCTGCCGCAGTTCTTCGCCCGGATGAACCCGTACATGCCGATGACCTACCTGATCGACGCCTTCCGGGTGACCATCTCCGGCGGCGAGACCGCGCATCTGGTGCGGGATGTGATCGTGATCGGCTCGAGCCTGGTGGTGGCGCTCGGCCTCGGCACGCTGACCATGATCAAGAAGCAGCGACTCGCTGTTGGTGATCTTCATCCGCCGCTGGAACCGGCGTGAGCTGCGCATCAGCATTGCTGCGGTCCTCGCGATCGCGCCAGAATCTCCACAGCGGTTCGCGGTCGGGATACTTCCACCAGATGAAGATCGCGATCAGCACCAGGATCTGAGCGGCCGGCGAGACGATGTCGCGGAAGCGTGCCGCCACGAAGCCCAACGACGCACCGAACTCGATCGCCCGGCCGGGTACGTACGCCGCCGACAGCGCGACCCCGCGCAAGATCAACAACCGGTCCAGTTTGCCGCCGGCGACCAGACCCAGCGGCAGCCAGATCATCAGGTCGTACCAGCTCAGTGAGTACATCGCGGTGCAGACCCAGGCGGCGCCGAGGACGATCGCCGTCCGCAGCGCCACCGTCATCGGGTCGGTCTTCGGGTCCACCCCCGTCGGCGTCCCCGGCGCGGCCTGCCAGGGCAGCACCTTCGACAGCGCGAAGATCACCAACGGCAGCAGCAGGTAGCTCAGTACGCCGACGACGATCTTGCCGGCGGTGTGTCCGAACAGTTGGACGCTGAGCGAGTACAGCGGTGCGACCCAGGTGCCGGTGCCGATGTAGCCGCCGTTGCGCAGCACCTGGAACAACGCGTTCGGCTCCCAGAACCCGTACGCCAGGATCATCGGAATCGCTGCTCCGGCACAGATCTTGAGCAGCTGCTTCGGCTGGCGGCGATAGGCCCAGAGCATCGCGATGCCCCACAACCCGATGCTCAGTTTGGCGCAGCCGGCCAGCCCGACGCCGAGTCCGGCCAGGAACGGGCTCTTCCGGATGAAGATCAATCCGGCCACCGCGAACACCGCCGACATCGCCTCGTTGTGTGCGCCGGCGACGACGGCCCAGATCAGCAACGGGTTGCAGATCGTCAGGAGTGCCGCGCGGGCCAGCCGCTCCGGGTCGGCGTTGCGGGCGATGAAGATGATTCCCAAGCAGGCAAGGACGAACGGCAGCGCAGACAGGACCTGCAGCCAGAAGACGATGTCGTGCATGTTGGTGCCGCCGAGCACGTTGGCCAGCCACTGGGTCCACGAGGTGATCGGCCCGTACACGCTGGGGGTGTTGGTCCACGGTCGTTCGGCCCAGTGCATCACCGGGTCGTACTGACTGCTGAAGATCTCCATCGGGGTGGTCTCGTACGGGCTCCGGCCGATCACCTGAAGACGGCCGTAGGCGGCGTACATCAGCACGTCGGCCGAGGTGAGCGGCGGCACCAGGATCGTCGCGGTGACCAGGCCGATGCCGAGTGTGATCAACCGGCGTACCCGGGGCCGCCAGCCGTCGGCCAACGCGCGCAGGCAGACCCACAGCCCGATCCCGCCGATACCGATGGCGACCCAGATCATCACCGAGACGAGCCATTCGTTCGGGTGCACGATGCCCTTGGGCAGATACCACGGCGGCAGGAAGCCGTCACGCGGGCTGAGTTTGATGGTCACCACCGACGGACCCAGCGCACCGACGATCAAGCACAGCAGGGTGGCGCCGGTGATGCCGATCAGTCCGACGCGATGATCACGATTCCAGCGGGTGGGGCGATATCGCAGCGTTGCGACGTCGGTTCCGCTCACCGACTCCGATGACGACGGCAGAGCCGCGTCATGATCCGTCGGGTGGCCTCGGCCAACACGGTCGTCCAGACCAGCTGCCAGATCCGTCTCAACAACATCCTCATGATCAACTCCCCCTCGTGCTCGCGCTCGATCGTCCGATTCGCCGGTGCCCGCCAGCTTCGCCACCGTGGGCTTCCTCACCGCGGACGCAGGCGCTGCAGGAATCCGCTCACGGTCGGATTGGCCCGCAGTTCGCCGGTGGCGCTCTTGATCAGGCCGCGCGAGGTCAGCGCGCGGGTGACGTCCCGCAGCTGCCTGGCCCGATGCAGTTGGCCGGCAAGATCATTTCCGGTGGCGCGGTGATACAGATCGACATCGATCTCCTGCACCGTCAGACCGGCTCGCACCACGTCGATGGTCATGCCGACCTCGATGCCGAAGCCGGCAGCGAGCGGACTGGCCAGTTCGAAGGCGCGCCGGGTCAGGCAACGTTGGCCGGACAGCGGAGCCCGAGCCCGGAACCCGCACAACTCCGCGATGCCCTTGCGTGCGGTGGTCACCACCACCCCGTGACCGCCTGCCGGCTCACCTTCGACAGTGGTCTGCTCCGGCAATACGCCGATGGTCAGGGCTGCCTCGCCCGCGATCACCGGATCGATCAGCGGGCCGGCCGCGGCGGCGCTGTCGGCGAGATCGGCGTCCAGCAGCAGGATCACACCGGCTTCGGGTTCGCGATCACGCTGCTCCAGCACACCCAGCGCGTTCACCCCGGACTCGATCGCCGCGGCCTTGCCCCGATTGCGATCGTGACTGACCACGATCGCGCCGGCGGCGGTGGCGTGCTGCGCGGTGGCGTCGGTACTGCCGTCGTCGATCACGATCACCGTGGCCACCTGCGGCAGGCCGGCAGCCGCCTTCACCGTGGCAGCAATCCGCTCCTCCTCGTTCTTCGCGGGGATCACGCAGGCGACCCTGCTGCCGGATGTGCTCGTCACGCCGTACAGGCTAGCGGGTGACGGTACAGCACCCAGATCTCGTTTCAGCACGCTCCCATTTGCCTGCCAGTCCCGTCTCCTATGCTCCCGGCATGACGGCTAACCGGGGCGCGGCGGGTGAGATTCCGGAGGGCGGCGTACGTTCTGAGGTCGGGCGGCTGCGTACCGTGCTGTTGCATCGGCCCGGGCAAGAGCTCCGGCGGCTGACGCCGCGCAACAACGACGCGTTGTTGTTCGACGGCATCCCGTGGGTGGATCGCGCGCAGGAGGAGCACGACGCCTTTGCCGATGCCCTCCGCGATCGAGACGTCGAGGTGCTCTACCTGGCCGACCTGCTAGCGGCCACGTTGGAGTCGGACGCTGCCCGGGCGCAGGCGATCGAGCTGACCGTGGCGGATCTGCGGCTGGGCGAGGGGTTGCGTCGCTATCTCCGCCGGGAGTTGGCCGGGCTGGCAGCCGATCGGCTGGCCGAGATCCTGATGGGCGGACTGCGCAACGACGAGGTGACCGGGGTACGGACGCTGGTCACCGGCCTGTTGGCGCCGGACGAATTCCTGATCGACCCGCTGCCCAATCTGCTCTTCACCCGCGACTCCAGCGCGTGGCTCGGCGATCGGGTGCTGGTCACCTCGCTGGCGATGCCGGCCCGGCGGCGGGAGACCCAGCTGACCGAGCTGATCTACGCCTTCCACCCACGCTTTGCCGAGGTGCAGCGGATCGGGCACTGGAGCGCCGAGCACATCGAGGGCGGCGACATCCTCACCCTGGCCGACGGGGTGCTGGCGGTCGGCGTCGGCGAGCGGACCACGCCGGCCGGGGTTGAACAACTGGCCCGTACGGTGCTCGGCGCCGGCCTGGCGCGCTCCGTGCTGGCGGTGCCGATCGATCAGGACCGGGCCACAATGCACCTGGACACCATCTGCACCATGGTCGATGCCGACATGGTGCTGATGTATCCGAACATCGCCGACCGGCTGCAGGCCCACCCGATCACCGCGGGCGAGGGCGACGAGTTGACGATCGGAGCGCCGCGGCCGTTCCTGGACGCCGCGGCCGAGGCGATGCAGCTGGAACGAGTACGCCGGTTGGACACCGGCCTGGATCCGGTCACCGCCGAACGCGAACAGTGGGACGACGGCAACAACACTCTGTGCATCGAACCGGGCGTCGCCGTCGCGTACGAACGCAACACCGAGACGAACGCCCGGCTCGAGGCCGCCGGCATCGAGGTGATCACCATCGCCGGCTTCGAACTCGGCACCGGCCGCGGCGGCCCCCGCTGCATGTCCTGCCCCATCCGGCGCGATTAGCCGACTTGTCAGCGTCACAAAGCGCTATGGCGCGTCCTGACGCTGACAACTCGGGTGGTTCAGGCGACCGGGGTGCGCTCGGGCTCGGGCTCCGGATCCGGGAGCACCACCCGGGGCTTGCGGCGGGGTGCGGCGGCGATGGCGAAGCCGGCGGCCGCGACCAGGACGCTGAGGAACAGGCCCGGGCGGTAGCGGTCCAGCATCGCCTGGGCCGACGCACCGGCGACCTGATCGCCGCCGGTTACCAGCGCGGTGGTGACCGCGAGCACCAGTGCCGCACCGACCTGGGTGCTGGTCTGTACCAGACCCGCGGCCAGTCCCTGCTCACTGTTGCTGATCCCGGCGGTGGCCTGCACGTTGATCGACGGGAAGCCGAGGGCGAACCCAGCACCGATCAGGATCACCGACGGCAGGATCGCCAGCGGATAGAACGGGTGGGTGTCGATCCGCAGGAACAGCAGGTAGCCCGCCATCTGCGACGCCATCCCGACCATGATCAACTTCGGTCCGCCGAACCGGTCGATCAACCGGTCCGAGAACGGTGCGCTGCCGACCACCAACAGGCCCGCCGGCAGCAACGCCAGCGCCATCGTCAACGGCTGCCAGCCCAGCACCGACTGCAGGTAGAGGGTGACGATGAACTGGAAGCTCAAGTACGAGCCGAACAACGCCACCGCGGCCAGGTTGGCGCGAGCGACCCAGCCCTGTTTCAAGATCGAGAACCGGATCAGCGGGTGCTTGACCTTGTTCTCGATCACGGCGAAGGCGGCCAGGATCGCAGCCGCAGCAACGAATCCGCCGATCGTACGCACCGAGGTCCAGCCGACATCCGGGGCTGACACGACGGTGTAGACCAAGATCAACATGCCGGCCGGAAGAGCGACCGCACCGGCAAGATCATTTCCGCCTTCTTCGGCGCGGCCGTCCCGCGGGATGAAGAACAGGCCGAGCACCAGCACCGCCACTGCGAACGGGACCGAGAAGAGCATCGTCCAGCGCCAGCTCAGTCCGGTGACCAGGCCGCCGACGATCAGGCCGAGCGAGTAGCCGGAGGCGCCGAACACCGAATAGATCGAGATCGCCTTGTTGCGTTGCGGTCCTTCGGCGAAGTTCGTGGTGATGATCGAGAAGCCGGTGGGGGCGGTGAAGGCGGCCGCCAGGCCCTTGATGAACCGGGCCGCGATCAAGATCGTGGGATCCGAGGCCACACCGCCCAGGATCGAGGCAAGGATGAAGACCGACAGTGCGATCAGGAAGATCCGGCGGCGCCCGAGCAGGTCGGCCAGCCGGCCGCCCAGCAGCAGCAGACTTCCGTACCCGAGGACATAGCCGGATACGACCCACTGCAGGGTCTCGGTGCTGACGCCGAGTTCGGCGCCGATCGTCGGGAGCGCGACGCCCACCATCGAAACGTCCAGGCCGTCCAGAGCCAGCACGGTGCACAGCACCAGCAACAGCATCCAGCGGCGCGTCGACCACGCTGTGGTGGTCGTCAGGTCAGGTGTGTTCACGAGCCAGAACATTACATGCGTCGTCATACGATGCGCAAGCATCTTATGCGTTGGACTTCATTGCGTGGGCATGATATAGACTGCCTACATGTCGGTCACAGAGGCGAAACTGGTGGATCAGTGGCGGGACCTCCAGGAGCGCTACCTGAAGACCTCCGCCACGATCGAGCGCGAGCTCGGCAGCCGGTACGGAATCGGGCTCAGCGACTTCGAGGTGCTGGACCTGATCGCCGAACTCGACGACCCGAGCAATCCGTGCCGGATGAAGAATCTCAGTCAGCTGTCGCCGCTGACCCAGAGCGCGCTGTCGCGCACGGTCGATCGGTTGCAGAAGTCCGGCCTGGTCGAGCGCGACTCGTGCTCCGAAGATCGGCGGGCCCTGTTGGTGTCGATGACGGACAAGGGCCGCACGCTGTACGCCCAGGCAGCCAAGACGCACCGTCAGTTGCTGCGCGACGCCCTCTCCTGACCCGACTTGTCAGTCGGCTGTCAGCGGACCGACGAGGACATCAGCGCGTCGACGACGATGTCGGGGAAGTCGGTGGTCATCCCTTCCACCCCGTGCTCGAGGCAGAATTCCACGTCCTCGGGGGTGTTGACCGTCCACAAGTGGACCTCGTTGCCCTGGTCGTGGGCGCGAGCGATGAAGTCCGGATCCTGACGTACGGCCTCGATGTCGGGTCCGACGATCTTCACCCCTTCGGGCAGTACGCCGCCCGGCGCCCGGTCCAGGTCGGACATCAGATAGGTGCGCTGCAGGTCCGGCAGCACCTCGCCGATCTTGATCAGCGCATCCGGGAAGAAGGTGATCATCCGGATCGGCGAGTCCGGCCCGGTCCAGCCCCGCTCGGTCAGCAACTCGGTCACCCGGCCCTCGATGTCGAGCCCGCGGGGAGTCGGATGCTTGGTCTCCAGGTTGAGATTGATCTTGGCGCCGCGATCGCGCGCGTCCTTGATCAGGTCCAGCAACTCGATCAGGGTAGTGACCGATCTTTCTTCCTGGCTTGGGTTTTCCTTGAACCAGGAGCCGAAGTCGATCTTGCGCAGATCGTCCAGTTTCCACTCGTACAAGGGACCCTCGGCGTCGGAGGTGCGGTCGATCGTGAGGTCGTGCAGACAGACCAGCTGATCATCGGCGGTGAAGTGCACGTCACACTCCAGCCCGAGCTCGATGCCGGTCTGCTCGGCGTAGTCGATCGCTGCTCGGTACGACGCCGGTGTCGATTCGGGGTAGCGTCCGCTGAAGCCGCGGTGGGCGAAGATCTTCAACCCGGACTCTTCGATGAACTGTCCCGCTGCAGAAGTCACGTGCCCCAGTCAATCAGAGGCGCGTCGCTTACGCCTAGTCGCGCAGTGCCTGCTCGGCAGTGCCGATGACCGCGTCGGCCAATCGGGCCAGCACCGGTGAATGCAGCTTCCACTGCTGCCAGTAGAGCGGCACCGCAATGTCGACGTCGGGATCGATCGCGACCAGCTCGCCGCGGCGTTCGCGGTCGGCGCTCTGCTGCGGAGGCAGCATGCCCCAGCCCAGGCCGAGCGCGATCGCCTGCGCGAAGTCGGCCGAGGTCGGGATGTAGTGCCGCGGCGGCCGGAGCCGGCGCCGGGTCTTGCGCCGCAGATAACGGTCCTGAAGTTGATCAACACGATCGAAGGCGATCATCGGCGCAACCGCCAGAGCGTCCGCGGTGACGCCGTCGGCGAACCGACGGTCGACGAAGTCCGGGCTCGCCATCGCGCGATAGTGCATGGTGCCGAGCCGACGCACCGTACATCCCTGCACCGGTTCGGCCACCGAGGTGACCGCGGCCATCACCGTCCCGTTGCGCAGCAGCTCGGTCGACTCGGCGTCGTCCGCGCGATGCACCTCGAACACGATCCGTTGGTCCGGATCGACCTTGGCCAACGCCGACAACGCCCAGGTGTTCAGCGAGTCGCCGTTGATCACGATCGGCAGACTGTGCGTGACCGCAGTTCGATCGCCCGCCCCCAGCGCGATCTCGGCGTCGTCGCTGAGCAAGATCATTTGCCGGGCCAACCGGAGGATCACCGTGCCGGCCTCGGTCGGCTGCACCGGCTTCGTACGCCGTAGGAGGACTTGGCCGACCGACGACTCCAGCGCCTTCAGTCGTTGGCTGATCGCCGACGGCGTCACTCGGAGCTGCCTGGCCGCGGCGTCCAGCGTTCCTTGATCAACAACGGCGACCAGCGTCCGCAGTTGATCCGGCGGCAGGTCCATTAGCTCTCCTTACGTACCTGCAGAAACTTTAGCTGGAGCTGCGACGTGCCGACACTTATCGTCGAAGGCCGGAAGACGATCAGATCGCGACAGGACGTTGATGGAACTCGGCACAGCCCTGCAGGGCTTCGGCATGATGCTCTCCCTGATCGTCGCGATCGGGGCGCAGAACACGTTCCTGCTCCGGCAGGGGTTGGCGCGACGGCGGATGACTCCGCTGGTGCTGATCTGCTGGCTGTCCGACCTCATCCTGGTGCTGATCGGGGTCAGCGGTGTCGGCGCGGTGATCGAGAACGTCCCGGTGGCGATGATCGTGATCAAGATCTGCGGCGCCGTCGTGTTGTTGGGATACGCCGCGATGGCGATCCGCCGAGCGGCGCGGGGCGAGAGTCTCGACGTCGATGCGGCCACGGATCGGCGTACGACCGTGTCGGTGATCGGCACCTGCCTGGCGATCACCTGGCTCAACCCGCACGTCTATCTGGACACCGTGCTGATGATCGGCGGAGTGGCCAACAGCCACGGCGATCCCGGCCGATGGTGGTTCGCCGCGGGCACCCTGATCGGCAGCCTGGTCTGGTTTGCGGCACTCGGGTACGGCGCCCGGATGTTGCGACCGCTTCTCCGCACGCCACGCGCCTGGCGGATCCTCGACTCCGCGATCGCGGTGATCATGATCATCACCGCGATCAAGCTGCTGGCCGGCTGACTCCCGCCCCTGATCCACCAGCCGCACCACGTACCGCCACCCGCACCGGGTGCAGCCGGTGCGGCTTGCTGCAAGTGGTGCGGCGGCGGATCAGGTCGTGAGCGGGCGGGAGGCGGCGATCCAGCCTTGGATGCCGCCCTCGAGGTTGACCGCGTCCCGGCCGATCGAATTCAGGTACGCGGTGGCTTGGGCCGAGCGGCCGCCGACGGCGCAGATGCAGACGACCTTGTCGCTGACCTCGTCGACCCGGGCGATCAACTGGTCCAGCGGTATGTGCACCGACCCCTCGATCCTCCCGTCGGCCCACTCGGCGTCGGTACGGACATCGAGCAGCATCCAGTCCGGGCCTGGGAGCTGGTCGAGTTGGGCGGGCGTGATGGTCGGGAGTTCAGGCATGGGCACATTCTGCCGACACCTGCTGTGGTCCGCAGCCGTCGGCCCAGATCGACGCCTCGAGCTCAGCTACCGCTCGACAAGCCGGACGAGCGGACGTCGACCGACTACTTGAGCAGCCTGGAGAGACGACGATCGGCCAGTTTCTTGCCGCCCGTCTGGCAGGTCGGGCAGTACTGCAGCGACGAGTCCGCGAACGACACCTCGGCGATGGTGTCACCACACACCGGGCACTTCTCGCCGGTCCGGCCGTGCACGCGCATGCCCGACTTCTTCTCCGACTTCAGATCCTTTGCCGCGAGCCCCTCGGAGCGCTTGATCGCATCGGCCAACTCCGACTTGATCGCCGCGAACAGGACCCCCTGCTCGTCCTCGGTCAGCGAGTTGGCTGCGCGGAACGGGCTGAGCTTGGCGGCGTGCAGGATCTCGTCTGAGTACGCGTTGCCGATGCCGGCGATCACCCGCTGATCCTTCAGCACGCCCTTCAACTGAGCCCGGCCGGCCTCGGTCAGCAGGCCTGCCAGCGTTTCGGAGGTGAAGTCCTCGGCCAGCGGATCCGGCCCGAGGGTTGCGATGCCGGGCACCGCCTGCGGATCGGTGGTGACGTACACCGCCAGCTTGCGCTGAGTGCCCGCCTCGGTCAGATCGAAGCCGGAGTCGTCGTCCAGCCGGACCCGCAGCGCCATCGGTCCCTTGCCCGGCCGCAGCGGCTTGTCGGTGAGCTCGTCGCGCCAGCGCAACCAGCCGGCTCGGGCCAGGTGGAAGATCACGTGCACGCCCTGGGCGTCGATGTCGATGAACTTGCCGTGCCGGCTGACCGAATCGACCGACAACCCGTACAGCGCAGCCAGCGGCGGATCGTACGTCTTCAGCGCGCTGAACGCAGCCAGTTCGACCTGCGCGATCACTCGCTCGCGCAGCCGTACATCGAGGAACCGCACCAGCGACTCGACCTCGGGCATCTCCGGCATGCCCGCCATTATCGTCGGCCCCACCGACACTCTCCGTTCCGATCGCGTCGGCTTGTCCGAGGTTTCTGGTGCTTGTCCGAGCCAACAGCGCAAGATCAGCAGGAATGGGGCCCGCAACCTCGGTCAAATGCGAAGAACCTCGGCAAGGGTTCCGGAAGCTCGGACAAACTGGTCTATCCCGAGAACCGCAGCGCCACGTCCTCCAGTCGACCGCAGTAGGCAGCCCACCAATCATCGTCGCCGGCATCGTCTCGATCGCTACCGGCTCGACCGTCGATCAATTCCCGCAGAATCTGGAGTTGGCCGGCGTGCATCGCGGTGTCCTTGAGGACTCGGGACAACAGCGCTGCTGCGGTTGTTGCCCGCGACTCCTCCGGCCACCAAGGCACGTCCGCCGCTGCCAACAACCCGACCTCGTCGAGTACGGCGTCGGAGTGCGCCGATGCCTGGCGATACAGGTCGAGGATGTAGTCGCGGCTCTCGTCTTCGGTTGCCCACATGTCCCGGTTGGGCTCGGCGGATTCGTCGGCGATCCAGGGCAACGGTAGATGAAACGGTCGCCGCCCCAGACAGGCGCCGAGATACCCCGCCTCGATCCCGATCAGATGCTTGACGACGCCGAGCAGATTGGTGCCGGTCGGAGTCATCGGGTGCCGGAGTTGGTAGTCGTCGAGTGCGTCGACACAGCGCAGCACCTGCGATCGCGACTCCTGCAGGTAGCCGCGATCGTCCTGGCGGATAGGTGTACTGGGCACGCGACGATGCTATGAGCTGGCTGATGGAGACCGAGTCGATTCGGTGTGGCGAACAGAATCGCCCGCTGAACGTGCCGGATCGGGGATTTCGGGCCGATATCGGGCAATCAGCGGGCGATTCTGTTCACGAGGGGTTGGCAGGACCCTTCGGCCAGCGTGGGGACGGGAGTTCAAGTGCTGCGGCGAGGCGGCAGAGGTAATCGTCACGGTCGATCTCGATCACGCCGAGGCCGGCCAGGTGCGGGGTCTGCCACTGCACGTCCAGCAGCCGCGGCCGGGCGTCCATGCGGAGGATGTCGACCAGGCCGACCAGCGCCGCCTTGGAAGCGTCGCGGCCGATCACCGGATCGTGGAACATCGATTCGCCGGCGAACAGCCCGCCGATGCTGACCCCGTACAGTCCGCCGGCCAGCTGGTCGTCGGAGGTCCAGGCCTCGACCGAGTGCACGATGCCGGCCCGATGCAGGAGGGTGTAGACGGTCGCGATCCGGTCGTCGATCCAGCCGCCGGGCCGGCTCGGATCCGCGCAGCGGATCAGCACCTGTTCGAAGGCGGTGTCCACGGTGATCCGGTAGCGCTTGATCATCTTGGTCAGCGAACGCGTCACCCGCAGCCCGTCCAACGGGAGGATGCCGCGATCCAGCGGGGAATACCAGCCCATCAGCTCTCGGCCACGAAACCCGTGCTGCGGCATCGGGAACACACCGCTGCGGTACGCCGCCACCACCAGCTCCGGGGTGAATTCCTCCGACATGCCGATCAAGTCGCTCTGCGGCCAGCGCCCGGGCGGCCCGAAGACCGACGACTGGTCTGTAGAACTCGGCACGCCTGCAGAGTCTGGCACGGCCGCCGCGTGGTTCACAGCCGACTCCGACAACCTGATCCGGCCGGAGGAGACAGCCGCCGCCGAGATTTCCGGTGGACGGGCAGCCACCAGCCCGGCCACGTACGCTGGTGGCGCGCCGGGCCGGGCGCCCAGCTCGAGTTCGGAGGATCGATGCCGTCAGCCAAGGATGTCGGACGTGCGGTGGCGCGTCTGGCGCAGCCGGTGACTACGACCGGACCGCAGGCGGCGGGCGTCGCCCTGCGGCGGATCGTCACGGTCGCCATCGACGGCACCGGACGTTTCCCCAGCGCGCGCAGCACCGCGGTCAAGCACCTGCAACGGCTGGGCTCGGTGGACGACGCGATCGAGTCGATCATCGACAGCCACGTCCGCCTGGGCACCGCGCAGGGCTTCGTCACCAATCTCGGCGGCATCGTGATGGCGCCGGTGGCGATCCCGGCCAACATCGTCGGAGCGGCCGTGGTGCAGGTCCGGATGATCGCGGCGATCGCCCACCTGCGGGGGTACGACATCGACGACCGCCGGGTGCGGACCGCGATGGTGATGTGCCTGCTCGGTGGTGAATCGATCGGCCGTCGGGTGGCCGGCGGCAAGCTGCCGACGTCGCCGATGGCGGTCGCCACCGCACCGGTCTTCGACCCGGCTCTGGACGAGCGGGTCTCCGAGACGGTGGTCGGCGGGTTGGTGGCCAGGGTCGGCGGCAAGCACCTGCCGCTGCTGGTGGCGCGCCGGATCCCGTTGGTCGGCGGCGGAGTCGGCGCCGTCGTCGACGGCCTGTCCACCTATCAGATCGGCCAGTTCACCAAGGGCGAGTTGGTACGCCGCCGCGCGATCGGCGCCTGAAGCCTCGCCCACCGGACAGCATCCGGCTAACCGACCAGCCTGCGTACCACCGACAGCGGCGCAACCCGCATGATCGGCGCGACGTAGGCCCAGGGCCGGCGCGGCACGTACGCGCTGGCGGGCTCGGCCTCGATCGCCGCCGCAAGTTGGGCTGTCCCGACCTCCAGCGGCACCGACCACTTCTTGTCCGGGTTGCCGGCGTTGATCGCGGTGTCGATGTTGCCCGGGAAGATCGTGCTGACCGTGATCGGCCGCCGCGCCAGACTGGACCGCAACGACTCGCCGAGGGTGGCGATCGCGGCCTTGCTGGTCGAGTAGGCCGCCATCGCGCCGCCGAATCCGCGTAGCGCGGCCATCGAGGAGATGATCACCAGGTGGCCGTCCTGCCGATCCCAGAAGTGCCGGATCGCGGCCTCGGCGGTGTTCCAGGTCCCGATCACGTTGGTGGTCAGCACCCGGCGGTTGACGTCGGCGTGGCCGCTGCCCACCCGAGCGCCCATCCCGATGCCGGCGCCGGCGACCACCCGATCCAGGCCACCAAGATCAACAACCGCCCGCTCGACCACCCGTTCGGTGGCCTCGGCGTCGCTGACGTCGAGCTGATACACGTGGACCACGCTGTGCGGATGCCGGTCGAGGAGCTCGTCGCGGAGTCGTTCGAGCTCCGGCAGCCGGCGGGCGCAGAGGGCAAGATCGCGGCCGTCGTCGGCCCAGATCCGGGCCAGTTGCGCACCGAGACCGGAGGAGGCGCCGGTGATCAGGATCCGCCGGCGTCCGTGCGCCGGCGGTCGGTTTCCGCGCTGCGGTTCGGTCGGTGACTTCCGTTGGTCGGCGGACACGAGCACCACCGTACGGGATCGAAGATGATCATGATCACGGATCAGCGGTGAAGGCGAACCGCTGCCGATACTCGCTGGGTGACATGCCGTAGGTGGACCGGAAGCGCCGGGCCGCGTAGTTCGGATCGGTCCAGCCGACCTCGGAACCGATGCGAGCCACCGACTGGCCAGTCGCCGCGAGCCGAACCGCCATCTGCTCGGCTCGATAGTGGTTCAGCCAACCCAGCAGGCTGACACCGAGCCGGTCGGTGAACTGATGCTGGAGATGGGACGGCGAAACCCCGGCGATCGCCGCCAGGTCGGCCGCGGTCCAGGACCGCGCCGGATCGTTCGCCATCGCCAGCAGGGCGGCGCGCGTGGCCGAACTCATCGGCGCCGTCGGGCCGCCGGGATGCAGCAGTTCGGTCGCGCCGCCGGCGAATTCGGCGAACACGCAGCCGAGCAGGCTGCGCTGTTGGAGAGATTGCACCGTCTCGGGATGTTCGTTGCAGGCCGACAACTGTTCCAACCAGCCGCCGGCTCGATCAATTGCCGCGGACGTGAGCCGGAGCCGCAGATCGCCGCTGCCGAAGATCAGGTTCGTCAGCGGCGGATAGTCCAGCACCCAGGCCAGGTCGGCGGCGAACAGTTCCTGGCCGAGATAGATGTTGAGCACGTCGAAATCGACCACCGACCGGTACTCGTGCCAGCTGCCCGAGCGGACCGCCACCACGTCTCCGACGGCCACCTCCCGGCTGCCGTGCCGAGTGCGGTAGACGGCCCGGCCGGACACGATCAGCGCGATCTCGCAGAAGTCGTGCGCATGCGCGGCCACCGGCGCCTCGAGCAGTCGCCGGTCGCTGTACAGCGGATAGGCGTCATCACCGAAAACCTCGGCCCGACGCATGCGGGTGATCGCCATCGCTGCCGAGCCTAGACGAGGGCGCTCGAGGTTGGCAGCAGGATTGTGCTGATCAATCTCCCGCCGCGTCCTAGCGATTCGCGGGATCGCACGGCGACGATGGGGCCATGACGAACATCAGCACCGCAGCCCCCGCAGCAGGCGTGTCAGCCGAGTTGTCGGCAACGACGATCGAGCAGTACCGCGCCGACGGCTTCGTCCACATCCCGGGCGTTCTGCAACCCGACGAGGTCGAACGCTACCGGGAAGCGGCCCGCGACGTCTTCGGCCGAGAGCAAGGGCTCGATCCGAACAACAGAATGTTCAAGCAGGTGGTCAATATCTGGCAGCGCGACGAAACGCTGCGTGAGCTCACGCTGGACTCCCGATTGGCCGGATTGGCTACTCAACTGGCCGGCATCGAGCTGCGGATCTGGCACGACCAGTTGTTGATCAAGCCGCCGCACAACCAGACGCCGACCGAATTTCATCAGGATGCGCCGTACTGGCCCCATGCCGGCTGTCGGCACGCGTTGTCGGCCTGGGTGGCACTGGTGGACGTACCGGTGGAACGCGGCTGCATGACCTTCATCGGTGGACAGCAGGAACGTCATGACATCCGCGCGATCGACCTGACCGACGCGCACGACCTCTTCGAGGCCGCGCCGGATCTGATCTACCGGCGCCGGGTGACCATCCCGCTGCGGGCCGGCGACGTCACCTTCCACAACGGCTACACGCCGCACACCGCGAATGCCAACGACACCGACGACTTCCGCTTCGCACACGTCAACATCTACATCGACCGGGACACCAGGTACGACGGCCGCAGGCATGTCTGCACCGATCCGCTCGGCCTCGAGGTCGGCGATTCGCTGCCGGACGACTTGTTCCCGCCGGTTCCTCGCTGAGTACGTGGGTGGTGTTCTCGGTCCGCGCGCCTTGCTCAGGACCCTTGGTCAGGTTCACGGCCCTTCGACGGACTCTGGACCCTTTGGGGTGAGTCGTCCAGGTCACAGGGTGGACATGTTGCGAGTCCGGGCGAAATAGATTTAGGTTAGGCGAGCCTCATCTAACGAAGGAACCCGCCCACCATGATTGCCAACTTCCTGATCGGCTTGCGCGAAGGGCTCGAAGCCGCGCTGGTGGTCAGCATCTTGATCGCGTATCTGGTCAAGAGCGACCGGCGCCGATTGCTGCCGCGGATCTGGGCCGGTGTCGCTGTCGCAGTGCTGATCTCACTCGGCTTCGGCGCACTGCTCACGTTCGGGCCGAAGGGCCTCAGCTTCGAGGCCCAGGAGGCCATCGGCGGGTCGTTGTCGATCATCGCGGTCGGGTTCGTCACCTGGATGATCTTCTGGATGGCCGGCGCGGCCCGGTCACTGTCCGGCCAACTGCGCGGTCAACTCGACCGGGCGGCCGAAGGCGCACGCTGGTCACTGGCCGTGGTGGCCGCGCTGGCGGTCGGCCGGGAGGGTCTGGAGACCGCACTCTTCCTCTGGGCCGCAACCCAGGCCAGTACGTCGGCCGGTGGCAGTGCGGCCGGGCCGGCGCTCGGGGCGCTGGCCGGGATCGCGGTCGCGATCGTGCTCGCGTACCTGATGTATCGCGGCGCGCTCAAGATCAACTTGTCCAAGTTCTTCAGCTACACCGGCGGCTTCCTGATCATCGTCGCGGCCGGCGTGCTCTCCTACGGCGTACACGACCTGCAAGAGGCCGGAATCCTGCCAGGGTTGAACAATCTCGCCTTCGACGTGTCCGCGACCATCCCGCCCACCTCGTGGTACGGAACGCTGCTGAAGGGAATCTTCAACTTCACCCCGGCGACCACCGTCCTGCAGCTGGTGGTGTGGCTCTGCTACGTCGTCCCGGTGATGACGATCTTCGTTCTCCGCACCCGGAGGGCTCATCGACCGCGCCCTGCCACCACCGCAACCGCTCAACCCTCGGGGACCCATTCATGATCACCTTCCGTACGCCGGGTCGCCTGACGCGATTCCGGCTGCCGCTGGCTGCCACCGCGATCACGCTGCTGGCGTTACCCCTGGCGGCCTGCACCGACAACAACGCCGGACGTTCGGCCGACGACGGCAGCGACGCCCGAGCCCTCAGCGTGCAGGCGAACGACGACGCCTGCACGATCTCCGCCGCCACCGCGCCTTCGGGCACCCTGCGGTTCTCGGTGAAGAACGACGGCGGCAAGATCAACGAGTTCTACCTGCTCGGCAGCGACGGGTTGCGGATCATCGGCGAGGTGGAGAACATCGGGCCGGGACTGACCCGTGATCTGGTGGTTTCGGCAACGCCGGGCAAGTACTTCACCGCCTGCAAGCCGGGCATGGTGGGCGACGGCATCCGGGCCGAATTCACCGTCTCCGACTCCGGTCAGCCCAGCCAAGCGACCGCGGACGATCGCCAACTCGTGGATCAGGCCAATCAGCAGTACGCCGCCTACGTGAAGGATCAGACCGAGCAACTGGTCACCGCGACCGAGAAGTTCGCCGCGCTCTACACCGCCGGGAAGGACGATCAGGCCCGGGCGCTGTATCCGAAGGCCCGCGTGCATTGGGAGCGGATCGAGCCGGTCGCGGAGTCGTTCGGTGATCTTGATCCGAAGATGGATCTGCGTCAGGCCGATCTGGAGCAGGGTCAGAAGTGGACCGGCTGGCACCGGATCGAGAAGGACCTGTGGCCGGAACGGGCCAAGCGCTACCGGCCGCTCACCGCAGCACAGTGCAAGGCCTACGCCGATGATCTGGTGGCCAACACCCACACGCTGTACGACCGCACCCGCAAGATCAACTTCACCGTTGATCAGATCGGCAACGGCGCGAAGGGCCTGATGGACGAGGTGGCCACCGGGAAGGTGACCGGCGAGGAGGAGTACTGGTCGCGGACCGACCTGTGGGACTTCCAGGCCAACGTGGACGGCGCCAAGGTCGCCTTCGAGGGACTGCGGCCGATCCTGAAGAGCCGCGACCCTCAGCTCGACGCGCAGATCGACGACCGCTTCGCCGCGCTGCAGAAACTCCTTGATCAACAGCGTTCCGGCGACGGCTTCGTCAGCTACGACGAGCTCAGCCAGTCTCAGGTGAAGCAGCTCAGTGACGCGGTCAACGCGCTCTCCGAACCGCTGTCCAAGCTGACCGCAGCCGTGGTCTGATTCGCGGGTTGTTGATCATGGCGCGGGAGAAAGAGTCCGTGGTCGGGCGGCGCGGGCTCCTCGCTGCCGGTGCAGGGATTGCCGGTGTGGGGATCGGGATGGCCGGCGGGACCGCCATCGCGGCGGGCCGGGAGCAGGAGCCCCAGCAGCCGACCCCCGGCGACCGGACGTACCCCTTCCACGGCGAGCATCAGGCCGGCATCGTCACGCCGGCGCAGGATCGGTTGCACTTCGCCGCCTTCGACGTGACCACCGCCTCCCGTACGGAGTTGATCGCCCTGCTCCAGGCGTGGACGCTGGCCGCCGCACGGATGACGCAGGGACAGGGCGCCGGCAGCATCGGTGCCACCTCCGGCGACTACGACGCGCCGCCGGACGACACCGGCGAGGCGATCGGTCTGCCGCCGTCCGGTTTGACCATCACCTTCGGCTTCGGACCGTCACTCTTCCTCGATGATCGCGGCCGGGATCGGTTCAAGATCAACAAACGCAGGCCGGTTGCCCTGCAGCGGTTGCCGCACTTCCCCGGTGATCAACTGGTGGCCGAGCAGAGCGACGGCGACCTCTGCATCCAGGCCTGCGCCGACGATCCGCAGGTGGCGGTGCACGCGATCCGCAACCTGGCCCGGATCGGCTTCGGTACGGTGGCGCTGCGCTGGTCCCAGCTCGGCTTCGGACGTACCTCCTCCACCAGCACCAGCCAGCAGACCCCGCGCAACCTGTTCGGTTTCAAGGACGGTACCGCCAACCTGAAGGCCGAACATCGTCAGGACGTCGATGATCATGTCTGGGTACGTCGCGGCGCCGACCCGCGTGCCAACTGGCTGGCCGGCGGCAGCTATCTGATCACGCGCAAGATCAACATGAGTGTGGAGACCTGGGACCGGCAATCCCTGCGGGAGCAGGAAACCGTGATCGGCCGGACCAAGGCCGAGGGGGCGCCGCTGTCGGGTGGCACCGAATTCAGCAGACCCGACTTCGAGCTCAAGGGCCGCAGCGGTCCGATGATCGCCACCGACTCCCACGTCCGCGTCGCCCACCCGAGCCAGAACAACGGCGCGCAGATGCTCCGCCGCGGCTACAACTTCTTCGACGGCAGCACCCGGCTGGGCCGGATGGATGCCGGGCTGTTCTTCATGGCCTACGTGACCGATCCTCGTACGCACTACATCCCGATTCAGAACAAGGTCGCACGCGACGCGATGGCCGAGTATCTGCAGCACACCGGCTCGGCGATCTTCGCCATCCCACCCGGCACCCAACCCGGACAATACGTCGGCCAGTCCCTCTTCACCTGACCCCGACCTGTCAGCGTTACGGGGCGCTATAGCGCGTTGTGATGCTGACAACTCGGAGGAGGCTGAGAGGGTGGAGCCCATGGTGGAACGGATCATGCTCGACGTGGACCTGGCGATGGGCGCCCCCGGCAGCGACATCGACGACGGGTTCGCGCTCGCGTTGGCGCTGGCCGACCCGGGCATCCAGGTCGACCTGGTGACCACCGTCAACGGCAACACCGACGCGGCCACGGCAACCGCGCTGACACTGGAGTTGCTGGACCGGCTGGGTCATCCGGACCTGCCGGTGTATCGGGGCGCGGACCGGCCCTTGCTTCGGCCACGAGCCCGGGTCGGCTCCCTCCCGGAAGGTGTCGTCGTACGTGAACCGCGGCCGCAACCGGCCGCGGCCGCGATGGTCGATCATGTGCTGGCCCATCCGGGCGAGATCACCCTGGTCGCCGTCGGCCCGTTGACCAACGTGGCGTTGGCGCTGCGGCTGCATCGCGACTTCGCGCGTTCGCTGAAGTCGTTGGTGATCATGGGCGGCGTCTTCGACGGCCACACCCACAGCGCGTCGATGCCGGGCGAATTCAACATCTGGAACGATCCCGAGGCGGCGGCGATCGTGCTGGACGCCGAGGTCCCGACACGCTGGGTCGGTCTGGACGTGACGCTGCAGGTGCTGTTCACCCGCGAGGAAGCGCTGAGCCTGGCTGCCGACAAACGGCCGTTCGCCGCGTTCGCCGGCGAATACACCGTGGCCTGGATCGACCACCTGCATCAGGATCAGGCGTCCGGCAACTCCTGTGCCATGCACGATCCGCTGGCGGTCGCTACGGTCACCCGTCCGGAGCTGTTGACGTTCCAGCCCGCGTTCGTCCAGGTCGAGACCGGCGATCGGATGCGCGGGGCGATGCTCACCGAATACGTCGGGAAAGACGTTGTGGACAAGGAAAACGCGCCGGTCGCGAACGCCGAGGTCGCGGTTGCCGTCGACGCCGCCGGGTTTCATGATCATCTGATCGAGCAGCTGCGGCGGTTGTGAGCCGGGTTCGGTGATCGGGTTGCCGGCCCTTCGACAAGCTCAGGGGCTTGGACCGTCAGTGCGTTCGTTGCACCAGTTCGGGGAGTGGACGCTTGGGCAGCACACCCTTGCCGTGCGGGACGTGCACCATGCCGCGTCCCAGCCACGGGCCGAACCAGCGCACGGCCCAGTCCAGGTCGGCGCCGATCTTCTCCAGCGCGTGCGGGCGACGCGGCGGTCCGGGCAGCGGGTCGGCCCAGTGGTCGAAGCCGTCGATGCCGAGCAGGTGCGCAAAGGCTTCCGCCATCTTGGTGTGCCCGAGCCAGTTGCCGTGCAGACCGTCCTCGTACCAGAGCCGTGGATCGGTCGCCAGTTCGAACTGGGAGAGGTCGAGCAGCAGCGCACCGGTGTTCGCGGCAGCCGCACGGACGATGTCGTTCAAGATCATCACCCGACGACGGGCGTAGCGGCCCAACGGATTCAGGAAGGTCGGGTCGGGCATCACGAAGGTGAAGACGGTGATGCCACGGTCCGCGGCGGTGCCGAACATGACGTCGAAGTCCGCGGCCAACTGCCCGTAGTCGGGGCATGGACCGATCACATCGTTGACTCCGCCCGTGATGCTGAGCAGGTCGGGTTCGAGGCTCAACGCGGCCTCGTACTGGGTTTGCCGAATCTCGTGCACACGCAAGCTGCGGATGGCCAGATTCGCATACTCGAACGGCTCGTCCTGAGCGGCTGCGATGTGTTCGGCAAGGCGATCGGCCCAGCCCCGATAGGCCCCGTTCTGGTCGAAGTCTTGGAGACCTTCGGTAGCTGAGTCACCGATCGCCACATAGCGGCGGTAGGTACTCACACCTATGATTCTGCCCCCGGGGACAACCCGATTTCTGGCCGCGAAGCCCTGCTCTCAGCCACGGAATCGGTGCAGCGTACGACGTAGGTGTCGCTTGACCCTGCCGCCCAGGCCGACCGGAGCCGCAGCCGCCGGCTTCGCCGCTGGCGCAGAAACAACGGGTGCGATGCCGGGTGCGGGCAGCGGACCGAACGGCTCCGGCTGATACGCGCCGAAGCTACGTTCGCGGTCCGCGTCCGGACCGCCGTACAGCCAGCGCAGCCGGCCCAGCAGTTGCTCGGTCTGCTCGGCTCCGGTGACGTACGGACTGCCGACGCCGGCCGGGAAGTTGATCTCCGCCAGCCGCTCACCGAAGTCCGGATTCTCGTTGCCCGGTTGGTGAATGTGCTGCAGATCGTTCTTCTCCAGGAACCGCAGGTAGTGATCGAACGCCTCCGGCTGGCGACTGTTGAAGGCACCGAAATCCGCCCGCTCGTAGAGCTCGGCCGGATCGGTGTCGGGTGCGATCTTCCGAGCCGACGCGTACGGGATGGCGTGGTAGTCGGCCAGCTCGGTGGTACGTGAATCGAAGGCCAGCAGATAGGCCGGCGTGCCGACCGACAAGGCCGCGATGTTGCCGTGAATCCTTGTCCCGAAAGCGAATTCGCGCTCCGCGAGGAATCGGTGCCAGACGATCGGATCGAGGAAGAACCGCATCCGATTCTGCCGGTAGAGCGGATGATCAAGGCGGGCCGGCATCTCGGGATCCAGTAGTTTGCTGTGCGGCACACCCCACAACAGCATCCGCAGTTCGTCGATGGTCTGCGGGACGTAGATCAGATTCGGATAGCGCTCGGTGGCCCGGTTGATGATCTTGGCCACCCTCACCTGGGACAGGGTCAGGTTGGCGGCGATCGGGCTGTCCTCGGTGAGGCCCGCGGCCTTCTTGGTCACCGTCAGGTCCCGGCCGTGCGCAAACAGCGACGGACAGCCGATCACCTCGATGTGCTCGTCGCCGAATCCCAACGAGGCAAGGCAACGCCTGGTGATCTCACCTCGTACGCCGACCTTCGCCGACTTGTCCAGCACCGCCGACAGGAACTTCGTGGCGATGTCTCGCTCTGACTCCGGCAGCTCCACCGCGCCGGATCCGGCCTGGGCGCCGACCCCGACCACCACGACCGGTATGTCGAGTCGCCGGATCAGCCGGGTCAGCCGCTGCAGCTGGCCGCGGAAGGACGGCCGGAAGGCGTTGGCCAGCGGGATCACGAACGCGTCGTACTCGGAGTTGATCTTCTCGATCGTCTCCGGCAGTTGAGAGAGTTCGACCCGATCCGTGACGTACCCGCTGGAGATCACCTCGGTGCCCGGCACCGACAGCAGCTTGTGCACCGCCTCGGCGAACAGCATGTTGCCCGAGTTGCTGGCAAAAACGTTGCGAGCCAACGACGCCTCGGGCGACAGAGCCAGGAACGGGTCCTTGGCGGATCGGATCAGGATGCGCGGCATGGCTGACGATTTCTCTCTACGTGCTGGCGTTCGACGGCCTCAGGGTAACCGTCCGTGGCGCCCGACGGGGTATTCCCCGCCGTGAGGACCGGGATTGAACCTGGTACGGAGTCAAGCAAGGCTTGCGCGCGCCAGCAGATCGATCTTGGTGAAGGCCAGCTGGGCCAGGGTGGCGGACTGATCGGCCAACACCGCGTCGTCGAAGAGCGCCTTGGCCGAATGATTGGTCGGCGGCACCTCGGGCAGCGGATCCGGATGCGCACCGAGGAAGAAATAGGCGCCCGGCACCTCGTCCAGCACGAAGGAGAAATCCTCCGAGCCCATCCGCGGCTCATCCATGATCACGACTCGATCCGTGCCATGCAGCCGGCTCAATTCATCAACCACGAAAGCCGTCTCGGCTGGATCGTTGACGGTGGCCGGATAGACGGTACGCAGCGTCACGTCGGCGGTGCAGCCGTGCGCGCCGGAAATGCCCTCGGCCAGCCGTGGAAGATCCTTGTCCAGTTGGGCAGCCGACGCCTTGGACAGCACCCGCACCGAGGCCGTCAACGTCGCCACGTCCGGGATGATGTTCATCGCCGTACCGGCATGGATCTCGCCGACGGTGATCACCACCGGGTCGAAGACGTTCACCCGCCGGGTGACGTAACTCTGCAACGCCAACACGATCTCGGCGGCGACCGGCACCGGGTCGACGGTGGCGTACGGGGTGGAGCCGTGGCCGCCGCGACCGTGCACGGTGATGATCAACTCCAGGCAGCCGGCCATCAGCGTGTTCGGCCGGAGCATCCACTGGCCGGCGGGCTCGCTGGTGAAAACGTGGATGCCGTAGGCCGCGTCGGGTTTGCGTCCGGTGATCGTCAGCAGGCCCTCGGCGATCATCGGCTCGGCACCGCCCGGGTTCTCCTCACCGGGCTGGAACATGAAGACGACGTCGCCGGGGAGCTGATCGACGTGGGCGCTGAGCAGCCGGGCGGCGCCGACCAGGCCGGCGGTGTGCAGATCGTGCCCGCAGGCGTGCATCGACCCGTTCACCGACGCGTAGTCCAGGCCAGTCTCCTCGACCACCGGCAGCCCGTCCATGTCGGCCCGCAACAACACGGTCGGCCGCGTACCGTGCGCCTCGACCGAGCCGACGTGGCTTGTGCCGTGCAACACAGCAACCACCGAGGTCAGGGACGTGCCGGTGGTGACGTCCAGCGGCAATCCGTCGAGCGCCCGGAGCACCGCAGCCTGGGTCTGCGGCAGCTGATTGCCGCGCTCGGGATTGCGGTGCAGCAGCCGTCGCAGCGCGACCAGCTCCGGATGGATGGCCCGCGCCTCGTCCTGGAAGTCGATCTCGGTCACATTCCTGCCCTTCGGTGCCTGACTGCGGCGACGATTCACTCAGATCGCTCATCCTGCCGCATCCGCCGCACCCCAAACCGCCCGATCGGGAACAGCCGCACCCAAGATCGACCGCCGCACCCGAAATTTCGGGTGCGGCGGCAGGTTCTGCGCGCGGCTGTGGTGCCGTCCGGAGATTTCGGGTGCGGCTGGCAAGAGGCCCGAACCCTTGTACGGGGTTCGGGCCTGTTGGTCAGTGATGCTGAGTTGTGCGCGAGGAGGGATTTGAACCCTCACACCCTTTCGGGCACTGGCACCTGAAGCCAGCGCGTCTGCCGTTCCGCCACTCGCGCCTGCGCCGCGTGGAACTCCACGCGAACCGCCGCAGAAGGTTAACACGCCATGCCGGTCGGTGTCGCATCGAGCTGCCGCCCCGCCCAGAACCTGCCGAACTTCCAGCACGAGCGGGACTTTCGCGCCATCCCAGCCGGACTGTGCAGCCGCTGCCACGCCGCTCCGAACCCTACGGCGAAGTCACCGACCGTGGTCCGACGCGCCGACACCGCTGGGCCGATGCGGCGACACAGGGACATCTCATAGATTCAGGACCCGTCCGTCGGCACGGTTACGATCAACGTTGGCGCCGGGCGGGTTGTGATCACAAGTACTCCCGGTGCGGATAGATTCCCGAGTCGACCGCGGACCGAATCAGCCGCCCGAGGACGGCGGGGGCGGGGCGCGCACGAGACCAGAACAGCGAGTACCAGGCACCAGGACAGGGAGCAGGAAGGGAGGGGCATGGGAGTCTTCGACCGGTTCGAACGGCGCATCGAGGGCGCGGTGAACGGCGTCTTCGCCCGCGCCTTCAAGGGCGACGTGCAACCCGTGGAGATCGCCGCCCGTCTGCAACGCGAGCTCGACGCCGAGGCCAAGCTCATGTCCCGCGACCGGCGGCTGGTGCCCAACGAGTTCGTGGTCCGGCTGTCCCGGCACGACTACGACCGGCTGGCCCCGTACGGCAAGACCCTGATGAACGAGTTGCTGCCCGAACTGAAGCAGCACGCCGCCGACATGGGCTACATCTTCAACGGACCGATCATGATCCACCTGGAGCTGGACGAATCGCTGCCGACCGGCCGCTTCACGGTGAATTCCTCGGCGGTCGGCGAGCCGGCCGGCCAGGACCGGCCCGCGGTCGCGCAACCCGCGCCGGTATCCACCCTGACTCGCTCCCGGATGGTGCTGGAGGTCAACGGCATGCGGCATCCGCTGCAGCCGCCGGGGCTGGTGATCGGTCGCGGCACCGAGGCGGACCTGCGGATCAACGATCCGGGCGTCTCCCGTCGGCATGCCCAGCTGCGGGTGTTCGACCGCGGCGGCCGGCTGGACATGGACATCATCGACCTCGGTTCGACCAACGGCGTGGTGGTTGACGGGCGCCGGGTGCAGCAGGCGCCCGTCGGCGAGGGTTCTCGGATCGAGCTCGGCAACACCCGCATGCTCGTGCACACCCCGGTCGAGCCGCACGCTCCGATCGAGGGCTGAACGACCATGTCCGAAATCACCCTCACCGTGGTCAAGGTGCTCTTCCTGGCCCTGCTCTGGCTGTTCATCCTGTTCGTCGCATCGGTGATCCGCAACGATCTGTTCGGCCGAGCCGTGCCGACCGGGCCCGGTCAGCAGCTGCAGAATCCGGAACGGCCCCGCAAGTCCCGCAAGAGCAAGGGTCAGCCGCGGGTGATGTCGATCACCAACGGGCCCAACGCCGGCATCCAGGCCGAACTGGCCGGTGGGATGATCATGATCGGCCGCGGGGCGGACTGCCAGTTGATCTTGGACGACGACTACGTCTCGACCCGGCACGCGCGGGTGGTGGCCGGCGAGAACGGCATCTACATCGAGGATCTCGGCTCAACGAACGGCAGCTACGTCAACGGCATGCGGATCACCGCGCCCACCACGATCACGCTTCAGGACACCGTACGGATCGGCAAGACCGTCCTGAAGTTGGAGACGTAGGCGGATGACGGAGCGCAGCTCAGGGGCCCAGCCCCTGGCGTGGGAGTATCTCGCGCACTCCGAGATCGGCCTGGTCCGCAAGAACAATCAGGACTCCGGCCTGGTCTCGGCTCGGTTGTTGATGGTCGCCGACGGGATGGGCGGCGCCGCCGCCGGTGATCTTGCGTCGGCGGTTGCGGTCGAGTGTGTCGCCGCCTCCGAGCGAGAGGCTCTCGCCGAGGCCGACTCCGCAGCTGCCGGCGCTCAGTCCGAGCAGGCGACCGATCCAGCCGTCGAAGCCGGCGACGGACCGGACCGGCTGGGCCGGCTGTCGGCGGCGATCTCGGCCGCCAACACCCGGATCGCCGATCTGGTGGCCACCGACTACGCCCTGGAGGGCATGGGCACCACGGTCACCGCTGCGGTGCTCGACGGCAGCAGTGTCGGCGTCGCGCACATCGGCGACAGCCGCGGATATCTCTTCCACCACGGCGAATTGAGCCGGTTGACCCATGATCACTCCTGGGTCCAGTCACTGATCGACGACGGCAAGATCAACGAGGAGGAGGCTGCCACCCATCCGCATCGTTCGCTGCTGCTGAAGGTGCTGAACGGGCAGCCGGCCAACGAACCCGACCTCAGTACGGTGCCGGTGCAGCCCGGCGATCGGCTGCTGCTGTGCAGCGACGGACTGTGCGGATTCGTCGAGGACGACCTGATCGCCGAAGCGTTGGCCGGCACCAGCCGGGATGAGGCGATGGACCGGCTGGTCGCGGCCGCGCACCGAGCCGGCGGCCTGGACAACATCACGATCATCATCGCCGACGTGATCGAGGCCCTCGGCGATGATGCGGAAGCCACCGCGATCCACCCGCGGATCGAACTTGATCAGTCCGATGTTGATCAGTCCGATTCTGATCAGGCCGATGTTGATCAGTCAGGGGGCACCACCCATCGGGTCGCCGGACCGATCGACGCGTTGCAGATCATCGGCGCGGCCGCCGAACGCGACATCCCTGCCTACGAAAGCGAAATCCGCGAACGGGTAGCCCAGCGTTCGGTCGACGCCGGCGACGACGGTGATGATGACGACGATTACGACGACGACGAGGGCTACGACGGCGACGACGAGGACCGCTACGACCCGCAGCCGCCGAGCAAGCGCCGCTGGCGTCGTCCGCTGATTCTCACCCTGGCAGTGATCTTGATCATCGCCGCCGCAGCCGCGGCAGGGTTGGGCTGGATCCGAACCCAGTACTACGTCGGCGCGATCACCAGCAACGTGGCGATCTATCAAGGCCTGAACGAATCCGTGCTCGGCGTCCAGCTGTCGCGGGTGTACGAGGTGCAGGACCTTCCCCTGGACGATCTGCCGCCGTACTACCAGGACATGGTCCGCCAGACCATCGACACCGGCACGCTGGACTCGGCCCGGGCGACCGTGCAGCAACTGCAGGACACCGCGGATCGCTGCGCCGCGAGTCAGACCACGCCGGGCAGCTCGACCAGTCCGAGCACGAAGTCCAGTCCGACCTCGTCGAAATCCCCGTCCGGCAAGGAAACGTCGAGCAAACCGAAACCCGGCGGGAAGACGTCCTCCCCGAGCGAGTCGGCGACCACCAAGACGTCGTCGGCGCCGAAGACCAGCTCGGCTCCCGCGTCGCCGAGCAGCACATCGAGTTCGACCACACAGGGGCAGTTGCCCGGCGGGGACAAGTGTTGAGATGAGCACCGCAGCCGCCGGCACGGTGACCGTGCTTCCCCGCAAACGCCGCAACGTCGAGATGTTGCTGGTGATCTTCGCCAGTGCTCTGGGCCTGGCCGCTTACGTGCAGGTGGACATCAACGTGCTCGGCAAGTTGCCGGACAACCTGACCACCGTCGCGGTGATCGGATTCCTGCTGCCCCTGCTGGCGCACGCCGCGATCCGTTGGCGACTGCCGTATGCGGATCCGGTGATCCTGCCCTGCGCCGTACTGTTGAACGGGCTCGGGCTGGCGATGATCCACCGGATCGATTTGATCAACGATCCGCCGACCAACGGTGCCTCGTCCCAGCTGATCTGGACCGCGCTCGGCATCGCCTTGTTGATCACCGCCGCGGTGGTGCTGCGGGACCATCGGCCACTGCAGGGATTCCCGTACACGTTGGGATTGATCGGCCTGGTGCTGTTGCTGCTGCCGCTGGTTCCGGGGCTCGGCCGGGGCAACATCGGCGGCGCCCAGATCTGGATCCAGATCGGTCCGTTCAGCTTCCAGCCGGCCGAGGTCGCCAAGGTGTTGCTGGCGGTCGCGTTCGCCTCCTATCTGGTGGAGAAGCGGGATGTGCTGGCGTTGGCGGGCTGGCGGGTGCTCGGCATCGATCTGCCCCGAGCTCGTGATCTTGGTCCGATCCTGCTGGTCTGGGTAGCCACCCTGCTGGTGCTGGTGTTCCAGAACGATCTCGGCACCTCGTTGCTGTTCTTCGGCATGTTCGTGATGATGTTGTACGTGTCCACCCAGCGGCCCGGCTGGGCGGTGATCGGCACCGTACTGTTCGCGATCGGTGCCGTCGGCGGCTACCTGCTGCGGGCTCACGTACGGGTTCGGGTGTCGGCCTGGCTGCATCCGTTCAGCGATCCGGATCAGTCCTGGCAGCTGATCCAGGCCCAGTTCGGGCTGGCCTGGGGCGGCCTGCTGGGACGAGGCCTGGGCGAGGGCCGGCCGGGCCTGACCCCGTTGGCCCGCAGCGATTTCATCGCCACCTCGATCGGCGAGGAGCTCGGCATGGCCGGGTTGTTCGCCGTGATCCTGATCTACGGTTTGATCATCGCCCGCGGCCTGCGGACCGCGCTGGCCTGCCGGGAGCCGTTCGGCAAACTGCTCGCGGCCGGTCTGTCGTTCTCCTTTGCCCTGCAGGTGTTCCTGATCATCGGCGGTGTCACCAGGCTGTTGCCGCTGACCGGCCTGACCACCCCGTTCATGTCCCAGGGCGGCTCGTCGCTGATCGCCAACTGGACGGTGATGGGACTGCTGCTGGTGATCAGTCACCAGGTCCGCAAACCGGTCGCCACCACCGAGGTGATCGGTGAGGGTCAGTTGATCGTCGAGCGACCGGGTGAGCACTACGGAGTTGATCATCAGCAGCGGGTTGATCATCAGCAGCGGACGCCGAACGAACCCGCGCAGCTCAGCCCGGACGACACCGAGGTGACCCAACACTTCGACACCGCCGACGACACCGCGACCGACCTGCGGCAGGGCGACACCGCGCCGGGCGGCGTCCGGCCGGGTGAGAGGAGGCAGCCGTGAACCGACCGATCCGCCGGGTCACCGTGTTGATCATGGTGCTGTTCGGACTGCTGTTCGCCAATGGCACGTACCTGATGGTCTTCCAGCAGTCGTCACTGAACGCCAACCCGCTGAACCGGCGCGCCCGGGACGAGGACTTCGCCCAGAATCGCGGTTCGATCCTGGCCGGCGACACCCCGATCGCCTACAGCAAGCCGTCCGACGATCGGTTCAAGTACCAGCGGATCTACCCGCACGGCAAGTTGTACGCCCCGATCACCGGCTTCTTCTCCTACGACCACGCCAACACCGCGCTGGAGGACTCGTACAACACTCAGCTGGCGGGCACCGACGACAGCCTGTTCGTCCGCCGGATCATCGACATGGTCACCAACCAGGCGCCGCAGGGTGCCAGTGTGCAGACCACCATCGACCCGGACGTGCAGAAGGCCGCAGCGGACGCGCTGGGCAAGCAGAAGGGTGCTGCGGTCGCGATCAATCCGAAGACCGGCGCCGTACTGGCGATGGTGACCAGTCCGAGCTTCGATCCGAACAAGATCGCCTCCCACGACATCAGCGCCGCCGACAAGGCGTACACGAAGTTGATCAACGATCCATCCGGGCCGATGCGCAATCGGGTCGCGCGGGAGATCTATCCGCCCGGGTCGACGTTCAAGCTGGTGACCGCGGCGGCCGCGCTGGAGCAGGGTGCCAAGCCCGACACCATGGTCGCCTCACCCGATCGGCTGCTGCTGCCGGGCACGACCACCTATCTCTACAACGAAAACAAGTCCTCCTGCGGTGGGGCCAAGATCACCCTGACCCGTGCGCTGGACGTCTCCTGCAACACCGCCTTCGCCCAGCTCGGACTCGACCTGGGCGAGGACAAGCTGCGCGAGCAGGCGGTCAAGTTCGGCTTCGACGCCCGGCACCTGGACGAGGTCGGCGGCGTAGCCAGCGTCTTCCCCGACACCCTGAATCAGTCCGAGCTGGCGCAGTCGGCGATCGGTCAGTACGAGGTCGCCGCAACCCCGTTGCAGATGGCGATGGTGTCGGCCGCGATCGCCAACCAGGGCAAGGTGATGGAGCCGTACCTGGTCTCCTCGGTCCGCTCGCCCGACCTGCAGGTGCTGTCCACGACCAAGCCCAAGGAGATCTCCGAGGCGATGAGCCCGCAGAATGCCAAGGAGCTGTCCGACATGATGGTCGACGTGGTGCAGAACGGCACCGGCACCGCGGCACAGATCCCCCAGATGTTGGTCGCGGGTAAGACCGGCACGGCGCAGTCGGCGCCGGACCGCAAACCGTACGCCTGGTTCACCGCGTTCGCCCCGGCGGACGACCCGCAGGTCGCGGTGGCGGTGATGGTGGAGGACGCAGACATCCCCCGCCAGGACATCGCCGGTGGTGCCCTGGCGGCGCCGATCGCCAAGGCGATGATCGAGGCGGCGGTGAAGAAATGATCCGGGTACGCGTCATGCAACGATGTGCCCGGCGAAAGGAAGTCGGTAGATGACACAGCCCGAGACACCGGCGCACCGAGTCGTGGGTGGCCGATACGAGCTGGGGGAACTCCTCGGTCGTGGCGGCATGGCGGAGGTACGCCGTGCCGTCGACAACCGTCTCGGCCGCCCGGTGGCGGTCAAGGAACTCCGCACCGACCTGGCCACCGACCCGACCTTCCAGGCACGGTTCCGGCGGGAGGCACAATCGGCCGCCGGCCTGAATCATCCCAACATCGTCGCCGTCTACGACACCGGCGAGGAGACCGATTCCGCCACCGGCGTGCAGATCCCGTACATCGTGATGGAGCTGGTCGAGGGTCCGACGCTGCGCGACATCCTGCGTGAGGGCCGCAAGATCCTGCCCGAACGCGCGCTGGAACTGACCGTCGGCGTGCTGGATGCGCTGACCTACAGCCATCGCGCCGGGATCGTGCACCGCGACATCAAGCCGGCCAACGTGATGCTGACCCAATCCGGCAACGTCAAGGTGATGGACTTCGGCATCGCTCGCGCGGTCGCCGACACCTCGGCCACCATGACCCAGACCGCCGCGGTGATCGGCACCGCGCAGTACCTGTCGCCGGAGCAGGCTCGCGGCGAGACGGTCGACGCCCGCAGCGACCTCTACTCCGCCGGCTGTCTGATGTACGAGTTGCTGCTCGGCCGGCCGCCGTTCACCGGCGAGTCGCCGGTCAGCGTTGCCTATCAGCACGTCCGCGAGGCGCCGGTCCCACCGAGCCAGCTGGATCCCTCGATCAGCCCGGAGATCGACGCGATCGCGCTGAAGGCGCTGGCCAAGGAGCCCGACGACCGCTATCAGTCGGCCCGGGAGATGAAGTCCGACATCAACCGCGTCCTCGCCGGTGAGCAGGCCACGGTCGCGCTGGCACCGGTCGGTGCAGCGGCGGTGGCCGCAGAGGATGCGGATGCGACCCGGGTGGTGCCGGCCACACTGCCCGGCTCCGGTCCGGAGGATCTGGACGAGGAGGACGAGGAGCCGAAGAAGAAGCGCACCGGTCTGGTCGTCGGCCTGATCATCGCGATCGTGGTGGTGCTGGCCGCGCTCGGTGCCGGCGGCTGGTACTGGTGGAACAGCCAGCATCCGCAGGCCGCACCGCCGCCGCCGAAGGTGGCCGTCCCGTCGGTCAAGGGGATGGATCGCACCCGGGCCGAGTCCGAGATCGAGTCCAAGGGTCTGAAGGCCAGCATCAGCAACGTGAACGGCGCCGACGACGCGACCGTGAACACCGCAGTCGAGCAGTCCCCGGCGGCGCAGACCAAGGTGGACCCGGGTTCGACGGTGAAAGTCAAGATCAACGTCGGGCCGAAGACGGCGACCCTGCCGGACGATCTGGTCAGCATGTCGGCGAAGAAGGCGACCGCCGCACTGGAGGACGCCGGCTTCTCCGCCGACAACATCAAGAAGGTGAAGGCTACCCAGCCCGAACCGCTGGACGCGAAGAAGAACGAGGTGCTCGCGGTCGATCCGGACGAGGGCGCAACAGTGCCGGTCGACACCGAGGTCACGCTCACCGTCGCGACCGGTGAGTCCCAGGTGCCGCGGCTGACCGGCAAACTGGAGGACGTGGCCGCTCGGGACGCCGAGGACGCCGGCTTCAAGACCAAGACCAAGCTGGTCCAGGACGAGAACAACCCGGTCGGTTCGGTGGTTGCGCAGAGCATCGACGCCGGCGAACTGGCTCCGCGCGGCACCACGATCACGATCAGCGTGGTGGACGAGCGTCCGACCCCGCCACCGACCTCTTCATCGCCGACCAACACGGCCACCGCGAAGAGCACACCCTCGGATTCCGGTTCGCCGAGCCCGTCCGACACCACCAGCCCCAGTAAGGGCGGGTAGTCGATCGGGGCCCCTTTCGGGTCGCACTTGTTTGACCACACCGGTGGGTGCCCGCACAGTCGGCGCCCACCGGTGTTCGTCCCCCACCAGAGCCGGGTTCGAACGGCACCTCTGGGCCGGACAGCGTTCGTTTCCCAACCAGACCCGGAATCCGTACGCCGCCAGCAGCGCCAGCCCGGCGCTACCTCGTGCGTTTCCCACCAGAGCCGAGTTCGAACCGCATCTCTGCGCCGGACAGCGTTCGTTTCCCAATCGGAGCCGAGTTCGAACCGAGCGCTCGCGCCCGACGGCGTTCGTTCTCAACCGTGGCGGGATTTTCGCACCATCGCGGAGCGGCCGCATACCTGGACTGTGTGCCATCCCCGACCGTCCGGGGCGGAGCGGGCGTGCGCCGGTTCCGCAGTTTTTCGAACATTTGTCCGATATCGGTGCTAGCCTGCTGGCATGAGCACGTTGACGATGCACACGACGCGGCAGTCGGTCCGCCGAGGATCGGCTCAGCACGCGACGACAACGACGACCCCGGACACGGCCACCAGCTACGAGTCCGTTCTACAGGATTCACTGCTCGATCTGGTGGACGAGATCGAGCTCGGTTCGCTGTCCGGCACGGTGGAGCGGCGCACCCTGACCCGCGGGCATGGGTGGACTTGCGGCCGGGTTGGCTGCAGGGTGCGGACGCGCTGATGCGGGAGTTGCTGCACACCGTGCCTTGGCACGCCGAGCGGCGCCAGATGTACGAGCGGGTGGTCGACGTGCCGCGGATGCTGTGCTTCTACGGTGAGGACGATCCGCTGCCACATCCGGTGTTGGACCAGGCGAAACGGCAACTCAACGAGCAGTACGGTGCCGAGCTCGGCGAGCCGTTCGTCACCGCCGGGATGTGCCTGTATCGCGACGGCCGGGATTCGGTGGCATGGCACGGCGACACCATCGGCCGCGGCAAGAGCGAGGACACGATGGTGGCGATCCTGTCCATCGGCTCGGCTCGGGCGCTCTCCCTGCGACCGCGAGGCAGCTCGACCACCTGGGCGAAGTTCCCGCTCGGGCACGGAGACCTGATCGTGATGGGCGGCTCCTGCCAACGCACCTGGGAGCACGCGATCACCAAGACCGCGAAGCCGGTCGGTCCCCGGATCAGCATCCAATTTCGCCCTGCCGGCGTCCGCTGACCACAGCGCTCCCGACCACTCCGCAACCAGGATGGCAACCGGATGGCAACCGGTGGCCACCGCGACCTATGACGGCATAAGTTGCAGGGCACAGGTGAGTAGAGCAAAGGAGTTCCGCCGTGGCCAAGATCGGCGTACAGGCAATGATGCTGAAGCAGCAGGTGGCCGATCGCGGCGCCTACGACGTCTGGGCCCAGCTGTCCCGGATCGGCTTCAGCGTGGTCGAGGTGTCCCAGATCGCACTGACCCCCCAGACCCGCGATGAGATCGCGCGGGCCAACGACGAGCTCGGCATGAGCGTGGCCGCGATCTCGGCAGGGATGGGCGAGACCGGCGGTGGCGGCAACGACTCCCTGCGCGAGTCATTCGACAAGATCGTCGCCGATTGCCACGCGCTCGGATCCAGCCGGGTCCGGATCGGCATGCTGCCGACGCTTGCCCTGAAGTCCAAGGAGTCGCTGGTCTCCTTCGCCCACGACGCGGGTGAGATGGCGCGTCGGCTGGCCGACCACGGCATCATCCTGAGCTACCACAACCATCACATTGAGTTCGCCCGGATGGACGGCGAGCACATCCTGGACATCATTCGCACCGAAGCTCCGGATCTGCGTTTCGAGCTCGACGTGCACTGGATCCAACGCGGCGGGATGGACCCGGTCACCGTGCTGAAGGCGTTCGCCGGCGATGTTGATCTTGTTCACCTGAAGGACTTCCGGATCGCGCTGCCGCCGGCCGAGGCGTTCGCCGCGCTCGAGTCCGGCGATCACAAGACGTGGTCGGAGCACTGGTCCAAGATCGTTCAGTTCGCCGAGGTCGGCCAGGGCAACCTCGACTTCTCCGGCGTGATCGAGGCCGGCATCGACGGCGGGGCGGAATACCTGCTGATCGAGCAGGACGATCAGTACGGCCGCGACATCTTCGACTGCCTCGCCGAGTCCCGCGAGCACCTGATCAAGATCGGCTACGCCGACCTGCTCTGACCCTCTCCTCCGAGACGCCGGCCGCACCCCCCGAGGTCCACAGCCGCGCGCAAAACCTGCCGCCGCACGCGAAATTTCGGGTGCGGCGGCAGTTTTCGGGTGCGGGAGTACTGGTGCCCGCGCGGCTGTTGGTCTTGACCGGGACGCGCGACCTACTTAGCGGACATCAGCGGGGCGAGGCCGGCGGCGCGTTCCGGGGCGTCCTCGTCGCCGCAGATCCGCAGCCAGTTGGCCAGCAGCTGATAGCCGTGTTCGGTGAGCACCGATTCGGGGTGGAACTGGACCGCCTCGACCGGCAGCTCCCGGTGCCGTACGCCCATGATCACGCCGCTGTCGGTCTGCGCAGTCACCTCGAGCGCGGCCGGCACACTGTCGGGCTGAATCGCCAGCGAGTGATACCGGGTCGCGGTGAACGGGCTCGGCAGTCCGGCGAAGACACCGACACCTGCGTGCTGCACCAGCGAGGTCTTGCCGTGCAACAGCTCCGGCGACCGGCCGACGAAACCTCCGTACGCGACGCCGATCGCCTGCAGCCCCAGGCAGACTCCGAAGATCGGCCGCTGCCCGGCCTGTTCCTTGATCAGGTCGATGCAGACGCCGGCGTGCTCGGGCGTACCGGGCCCGGGCGAGAGCAGGATCCCGGCGTAGTCGTCGGCGTAGCCGGGTTGCCGGAAGCGTTCGTCGTCGTTGCGCCAGACGTCGACCACCGCGCCGACCTGGGCCAGGTAGTGCGCCAGGTTGAAGACGAAGGAGTCGTAGTTGTCCACGACGAGGATTCGCAGGCCCGGTCCGGTTGCGAAGCTCGGCTGATTGATGTCTGGCACGCGGTCATTCTTCCACCGACTTGTCAGAAGCTGGTTGGCCGATAACCCAACTACGTCCTGACAAGTCGGCGGTCAGCGGTGTGGGGAGGGTGAGGTGGACGGCACCTGGGCGTATTTCAGGTCCAGTGAACCGCGGTAGGCGGGGAAGCGATCATGCGCCTTGGTGTCGACCTGGTAGCCCAGCCGGAACCGGTCCACGTACTGCTGGTAGATCCGGACGAACTCGGAGTTGTCCAGGGTCCGCCGCAGCTGGGCCTGGTTGCCGATCGCGCTGATCCGGTACGGCGGTGCGTACGGGACGCCGTGCAGGACGACCGTGTTGCCGACGCACTTGATGCCGGTGGTGGAGATCACCCGCTGCCCCTGGATCGTCATCGCCTCCGCGCCGCCGGCCCAGAGCAGGTTGACGATCGACTGGATGTCCTGCTGATGGACCACCAACAGGTCCTGATCGATGCCGTTCGCGACCACATCGGCCGGCGCATCATCGAGCGTCACCGTCAGCGACGGCCCGGTGACCGGCCGCAGCCCGGCCGCCAGCGAGCGGGCGTTCAGCTCGGAATCCTGCTCGGTCCGGCTGCCGTTGGCCGCGAGCTGGTCGACCTCACTGCGCAGCGTCGCCGCCTGGTCGGCGAGATCGGCGTTGCGCCGGGATTCAGAACGAACCAGGCTGATCAGGTCGGTGTTGCGGGCCGGGCGCAGGTCGATGCCGCGGGCGTTGACGGCGCTGATGGTGATCATCAGACCGGCCGCCAGACACACCACCCCGGTCAGCACCCGGCCGGCCAGTCGGCGCCGATTGCGCAGCCGCTGCCGAACCCGCGCACGGACCAGCGCGCGCCGGACCCGCTCGCCGATCGGACGTTCAGCCACCCGCTCCACCTCGTTGCCGTCATCTGCTCCCCCGGCCGCAGAGAATGTGCCTCGCGGGTAGGGATTGACTACGCTACCCACAACCCCCTGGTCAAGTCAGCTCGTCCGGGGTGGGATCGTCCGGGTTCAGATTGCCCGGGGTGAGATCGTCGAGGAGAGACGTTGCCTGAGTCGAAAGTTCGCAAGGCCGCCGCTGACAAGCGGAAGCGGCCGGAGTCGTCGAAGTCCGACGCGACCGGCAAGGCGTCCTCCGCGACCAAGTCCGGCACCCCGACCAGCCGCGCCTCCCGCCGGATCGTGGAGCCGGAGCCGGTGAAGCGCCCCTGGCTGTTGCCGGTGACGATCGCGATCGCGGTGGTCGGCGTCGCCTGGGGTGTGCTGTATTTCGTCGACGACTCGCTGATCGGCTTCATGAAGCCGCTGGGCAAGCTGAACATCGCCATCGCCGCGGCCCTGGTGGTGCTGGCAGTCGTCCTGTTCCTGGTGCTGCGTCCGCGCACCGGCACCCCGTACGCACCGGGCAGCCGCCGCTGGGTGCCACCGACCTTCATCGCCGTCGGCTTGTTCGGCGTCGCCTGGCTGATCGTCTACTACGTGGCCGGCACGGCGGTCCCGTTCATGAGCGCGCTCGGCAACTGGAACATCCTGATCGGCATGGCCGGGATGGCTGCCGCCTTCATCATCGCCACCCTCTGGAAGTAGTCCGACCGCACTACCCCAGGCCGGTGACCAGCTGATCGAGCCCTGCCTTGATCTGATCGACTCCGTAGCCGAGGTCGTTGCGCTGCGCCAGGAAGCGCCGCGCCTCCAGATTGGTCAGCAAGGCGCCGGCGAGATAGGTCGCGTCGAGGCCCGGCCGGACCTGCCGGATCAAGATCGCCAGATGCTGATGATGAGCGTTGTACGCCCCGCCGCCCCGGGTTCGCGGATCGTCACGCACCGTGGCCATCACCGGTGCGTACAACTCCAGCAGATCGACGAAGGCGTGCAGGAACGCCTTGATTCGCTCCACCGGCTCCGCACCCGGCCCGAGCGGAGGCGGCCCGGAAATCATCTGCTCCTGCAGTTCCCGCTCGTGCTCATCCATCAACGCGTCCACCAGACCGGCCTGATCGCCGAACCGGCGATACACCGTGCCGACCCCGACGCCGGCGTGCGCTGCGACCTCGTTCATGGTCAGTTCCTGCGGACCGCGCTCGTCGATCAGCTCCCGGGCAGCCTGCAGGATCCGCTGCCGGTTACGGGCCGCGTCCGAACGCTCCGGCGGAGGCGACTGCAGCAGCGTCAGATCACCGAGTACGGGCCGATCCCGGTCGACCGACCGCCCAGCGTTCACCCTGGCACCCCCGAAGTGCTTGTCCGACGGACCGCCGCGATCGGCGGCCAGCATCGAGACTAACCGGATCGGATTCCGGATTCGGTACGCGTCGGAATACTCCTCCTGCCCGGCATCCTCCGGCACCAGGTGCACTCGTCCGGCTCCCGGTGCGCTCGCACCCCACCACCCCGCCCTCTGCTGCTCGGCTTGGTTCCCGCGCACCTGCGGTGCAGCCGCGGATGTCGGAACCTGCGCGGGAGTACCGCAGGTGCGCGGGAAGCGTGCCGAGCCTTCGGGGTCCTGCTGCGAGGCGGACGCCGTGGTGAATCACATCAATGTTGTTTCTCCACAGTGGGGATAACTCCTGTGGACAACGGGCTGTGGATCGGCGCCAACCCACTGCCGACCCGCCCGCGATCTCCTGCTCAGGCGAGAGGGCGGCAGCAGAGGCGGGAAGTGGCCACGCCCCGAGCTGAGCAGGAGACCCGCGACCAGTCTGGCCAATCGGCCTGCGGGATCCGCGGACGAATCGCCGTACACCTCGGTGACGAGACCTCGAACGCGTCGGACGCTCATCAGCTTCTGCACAGTTCCCCAGCTGAGCCGCTGCGGCACCCGGGGTGGGCGGGCAGGAACGACTCTCAGATCGCAGCCGCTTTCCGAACTTGAACAATCAACCCAACGGGCCTATGCTGCGTAACCGGATAGCAATCCGTTTACGTTCGGCAGTACGAGGAGAACCCCCATGAGCGAGAGCGTCAAGACCGCCGTCATCTACTACAGCTCCACCGGCAACATCCATCGGCTGGCCGAAGCGGCCGTCGAGGGTGCGGAGAAGGCCGGCTCCGAGGTGCGACTGCGCCGGATCCGGGAGAACGCACCGCAGGCCGCCATCGCCAGCAACGAGGCATGGGCCGCCCACGCCGCCGCGACGGCCGACATCCCGGTGGCCGAGCTCGACGACCTGGACTGGGCCGACGTCGTGATCTTCGGCGCCCCCACCCGCTACGGCAACATCCCCAGCCAGCTGCAGCAGTTCATCGACACCACGAACCCGCTGTGGCTGCAGGGCAAGCTGGCCGACAAGGTCTACACCGCCTTCACCAGCACCCAGACCGCGCACGGTGGCCAGGAGTCCACGCTGCTGTCGCTCTACACCACGCTCTACCACTGGGGCGGAATCGTGGTTGCCCCTGGCTACACCGACCCGATCCAGTTCCAGACCGGCAACCCGTACGGCACCTCGCACATCGCCGTCAGCGAGCCGAGCGAGGTCACCCTGGACGGCCTGCGCTACCAGGCTCGTCGCGCCGTCGAGATTGCGGGCGCCCTGAAGGCCGGCCGCGCCGCCTGAGCACACCCGCCACGGATCCCTGAGCCTGTCGAAGGGTCGATTTCCCGGTCCTTCGACAAGCTCAGGGCCCACACTGCGGATGGCTACCGGCGAGTAACGTGTCCGGCATGCGAACCGCGGTCATCGTCGACGTCCTGCGCACTCCGACCGGCAAGGGGAAACCGGGCGGTGCGCTGTCCGACATCCACCCCGCCGACCTGTTGGCCCGGGTGATCCGCGGCCTGGTCGAGCGCACCGGAATCGACCCGGAACTGATCGAGGACGTGCTCTGCGGCTGCGTCAGCCAGGGCGGCGAACAGGCGATGAACATCGGACGCACCGCGGCGTTAGCAGCCGGGCTTCCCGAATCGGTACCGGGCACCACGATCGACCGGCAGTGTGGATCCAGCCAACAGGCCGCTCACTTCGCCGCCCAGGGTGTGATCGCCGGGGCGTACGACGTGGTGCTTGCCTGCGGCGTCGAGTCGATGAGCCGGGTGCCGATGTTCTCCACCTTTGCCGGCAAGAACCCGTACGAACCGCTGCAGTCCCGCTACCCGGACGGGCTGGTGCAGCAAGGAATCAGCGCGGAGCTGATCAGTGCGCACTGGAAACTCGATCGGCCGACCCTGGACGCGTTCGCCGCCGAATCTCATCGCCGCGCCGCGCAGGCGACGCAGGACGGCACCTTCGCCGACGAGATCATCGCCATTGATGATCATGAAACCGATGAGACCATCCGGCCCGGCACCACCGCCGAGGGGCTCGCCCAGCTGAAGCCTGCCTTCTACGATCCGGCGATCGGTGAACGGTTCGACGAGATCGACTGGACGATCACCGCCGGCAACTCCTCCCCGCTGACCGACGGCGCCGCCGCCGTGTTGATCATGAGCGAGGAACGCGCTGCCCAGCTCGGGCTGACCCCGCGTGCGCGATTCGTGTCCTTCGCCGTCACCGGCAGCGACCCGTTGTTGATGTTGACCGGCATCATCCCGGCGACCCGAAAACTGTTGGAGCGTTCGGGTTTGAGCATTGATGATCTTGACGCGTACGAGGTCAACGAGGCGTTCGCACCGGTCCCGTTGGCCTGGCAGCGCGAATTCAACGCCGACCCGCAGAAGCTGAATCCGCGCGGCGGCGCGATCGCACTCGGCCATCCACTCGGCGCCACCGGAGCCAAGCTGCTGACCAGCCTGGTCAGCTACCTTGATCGGACCGGTGGCCGCTACGGCCTGCAGACCATGTGCGAGGGCGGCGGAATGGCCAACGCCATGATCATCGAGCGCCTCGACTGACGCCTTCGTCATTCCGGATTCGCCACCCTGCAAGGGCATTCTCACGCCGTCGAGAGGAAGTCATGGACATCAATGATCGCAGCGTCGCACTGATCACCGGCGGTGCGTCCGGGCTCGGCTTCGCCACCGCGACCCGGCTGGCGGCCGCGGGAGCACCGGTCGTACTGGTCGATCTTCCTTCCTCGCCAGGGGATTCCGCGGCCGACAAGATCAACGGCACAGCCCGATTCGTCCCCGCGGATGTGACCGACGCCGAACAGGTCACTGCCGCGTTGGACGTTGCGGCGGAGCTGGGTGAGCTTCGGTTCGTGATCAACTGCGCTGGCATCGCCGCCGACGTGTTCCGGGTGGTGGGCAAGAAGGGCCCGTTCCCGTACGACAAATTCCGCCGCACCGTCGAGGTCAACCTGATCGGCACGTTCAACGTGATCCGGCTGGCCGCCGAACGGATGCTGCAGGCGGAGCCGATCGGTGAGGAGCGCGGCGTGATCATCAACACCGCCTCGGTCGCCGCCTTCGACGGCCAGATCGGGCAGGCCGCGTACTCCGCGTCGAAGGGCGGCATTGTCGGCATGACCCTGCCGATCGCTCGTGATCTTGCTCAACACCAGATCCGGGTGATGTCGATCGCGCCCGGCATCTTCAACACCCCGATGATGGCCGGACTGCCTGCCGAGGCGCAGGAGTCGCTCGGACACCAGGTGCCGCATCCGAGTCGGCTCGGCCGTCCGGAGGAGTACGCCCAGCTGGCCGAGTCGATCATTCGCAACCCGATGCTGAACGGCGAAACCATCAGGCTGGACGGCGCGATTCGGATGGCGCCGCGCTGAGGATCCCGGTCAGCGCCCCGCCGCGGAAGCACCGGGTAACGGCCGGAGCTTGAACATCAGAATGCCCAGATACTTGTTCATCCACGCCTGTTTGTGTGGGAAGCGTTGCCGGGCTTCCTCGGACAGCTGCGGCTCGACCGTGGTCTCGATCCACAGCCCGGCCGCGCTGAACACGTTCAGCAGGTCGGCCATCGTGTAGGGCCGTTTGGTCAGACTGATCTGATCGTTCCAGCTGCCGTGGCGATAGGAGAACGAGTCCGTGGCGAAGTACTCCTCGCCCAGCGAAGTGCCGTTCTGTTCGGCCCGTTCGACGGCGTACCGGATCGGCTGAGTCCGGGTCAACAGGATGAAGCCGTCCTCGGCCAGCATCGCCCGCGCCGACTGCAGGGTGCGGACCGGATCCTCCGCATAGCCGAAGGACTGCAGGAACAGGATTCGGTCGAACCTGCGACCGGCGAGTCCGGGCACCGATTCCAGGCCCGAGATATCGGCGCGGATGAGCTCCAACCCGGGCGGCGGATCGACGATGAAGTTGCCGCTGATGTCGACGCCCACGCCGCTGGCCGCTCCGTCTCGGATCAACGCCGCAAGCTTGCCGCCGTTGCCGCAGCCCAGGTCGAGCACCGATCGCCCCGTGACCTCACCCAACAGCTCCCTCTGCGCCGGCCATTCGACGATCCGATCCAGCGAATCCTCCCTGGCGCGCGCCCGCTCGTAGCCGGAAGCGAGTCCGGCCCATGGCTGGCTCGAGTCGCCGCCGGGTGTAGTCACCGTCATCGCAGAGTCGTCTGACGTCACGAACGACAACGTAGTGGCTGCCGGGATGTCCTGATCGGCAGGGAACCTTCCTGGGGACGCTTCCGCGGAAGCGTCTGGTCAATCCGGGCAAGGCACCTCACCGCCGTTGCCGGCCCAGAAATCCCGCGTTCGGCGAAGCCATCGGGCTTCGGCGGCGAAGGCTTGCAGGCTTCCGTCGTCGGCGAATCTGACCCACGGTTGCAGGCCCCAAGTGGCGAGTTCAGCGGTGTCCCCGCGCTCGGCTTCGATGACGTCGATTGCTGCTGCGACCACTTCGGCGGGCGAGTAGTCACCTCCGTACGCGTCGCAGAGCACGCTCAGTCGCCCAGGTAGATCGAGCCGCGAATCCAGGCCGTACTCCTTGCGCCGGCCCTCGGGCTGCAGCGGTACGAGCTGCCAGGCCAGGTAGGCGAGGTCGTCGATGCGACGGCCCGGCCGGGCGAAGTCCCAGTCGATCAGCCCGACCACCGTGTCGTCGACCCAGGTCGTGTTGAACGGGCTGAAGTCGCCGTGCCGGATGATCTCGCCCGGACCGGCCAACGGGTTGCGCCACACCGCGCCCGGCGGCGGCCGGAAGTCGCTGACCGCGTCGTGGTAGCGGCGCAACAGCCGGCCGAGCTGCGCGACGCCGTCGTCGTCGCAAAGCACTCGCGGCCAGTTGGTCCACGGCATCGTTTCGCCCGGCAAATAGCTGAGCACCTCCCGGCCGAGATCGTCGATGCCGAGGACTCGCGGCGACTCGGCGAAGCCGACCTCTTCCAGGTGACGCAGCAAAGCGTGCACGGCCGGGGTCCAGGGCCCGCTCGTGCGCCGTACGGTGTCGCCGACGCGAACGACGTCGTTCACGAACCCGCCGGCGAGCGGAATCTCGTGATCATGGGGCCGATCGGGATCCGGTCGAGCTGTCATAGCCGAATCCTGCCGCTGCCCACCGACAGTGCAGGATAGGCGGCGATGTCCGCCACCTCGTCCTCCCGCGCCTCGGTTCGTGCCCTGGACCGCGAGATCTTCCTGCTCGCGGTGCCGACCTTCGCGACGCTGGTCTCCGAACCGGCGCTGCTGCTGGCCGATTCGGCGATCATCGGACACCTCGGCACCACCGAGCTGGCCGGGCTGGGCATCGCCGGCAACCTGCTCGGCATCCTGACCGGGCTGAGCATCTTCCTGGCTTACGGAACCACGGGCACGGTGGCCCGTCGGCTCGGCGCCGGCGATCTTCGCTTCGCGTTGGCCGGCGGACTCGACGGGATGGTGCTGGCCGTGCTGCTGGGCGCCGTCCTGTGCGGGCTGTTGCAACTGCTGATGCCGACGGTGATCGGCTGGTACGGAGTCGGGCCGGAGGTGGCGTCTGCAGCTCGGTCCTACCTGCGGATCGCGGCCTGCGGGCTGCCGTCGCTGTTGTTGATCTTGGCCTCCACCGGGGTGCTGCGCGGCCTGCAGGACACCAGGACTCCGTTGTTCGTGGCGATCAGCTGCAACGTGATCAACATCGGGCTGAACTTCCTTTTCGTGTACGGGTTCGGGCTTGGCATCGCCGGCTCAGCCACCGGCAGCCTGATCGCGCAGACCGGCAGCGCGGTGCTGCTGGCCACCGTGGTGTTGCGCGGCGCCCGACGCAATCACACCAAGATCAGCTTCCATCCGCGGGGCGTCCTCGCGGCAGCCCGATCCGGCTTCTGGCTGGTGATCCGGACCGCCACGCTGCAGTTGTCGATCACCGTCACCACCGCGGTTGCGGCCGGCATGGGTGCGATCGCGTTGGCCACCCACCAGGTTGCCAACAGCCTGTGGACGTTTCTCGCCTTCGCGCTGGATGCGCTGGCCATCGCTGCCCAGGCAGTGATCGGCCGCTATCTGGGGGCCGGAGACGTCGACCTGGTGCGTCGATTGACCCGGCGGATGATCGGCTGGGGCGTGCTGGCCGGGGTGATCTTCGGGCTGGTCGTCACCCTCGCCCGGCCGTGGGTTGATCAACTCTTCTCACCGGATCCGGCGGTGCAGGAGCTGCTTCGCCAGGTGTTGCTGGTGATCGCCTGCATCACCCCGCTGGCGGGTGTGGTGTTCGTCCTGGACGGGGTGCTGATCGGTGCCGGCGACGGCCGCTATCTCGCCCTCGCCGGCCTGATCGCGATGGCGTCGTACGTGCCGCTTGCCCTGCTGGTGCACGGTTTCGGCGCCGGTTTGGTCTGGCTGTGGATCGCGTACGGGGTGTTCATCCTGGCCCGGATGATCACGTTGGTGCTGCGGGCTCGGACCGACCGCTGGATGCGTACCGGTCTGGCGTGACCGTCGCCCCACCCGAACGGCCGCGATGACTGCAGTCGCCCGGCGCCTTCCCATCGCCGGAGTCCATGCCCGAAAATCCCGCACGTGCCGGAAATTCCAGGTCCCCGCTCACCTTTTCCACCCGGTGTTGGGTTCGGGCGGACCGTTCACGTCCCGGGCGTTCGTTTCCCACCCGGGGATGGGTTCGGTCGGGCCGTCGGGCGCCAGGACCGTTCGTTTTCCACCCAGAGCTGAGTTCCGTCGGCCCACCTGTTCCCGGGGCGTTCGTTATCCACCCGGAGTTGGGTTCGGACGCGCCGAAAATCCAGCACGTGCCGGAAAATCGAACCCCACGCAGCCCGAGACTCCCGAGAACCCCACACGTGCTGGAAAATCCGCACTCCAAGCCGCTGCGAGCCCCGAAAATCCCACACGTGCTGGAAAATCCGCGCCGACCCGGGCCCGGAAAACTCAGCACGAGTTGGAGATTTCCTATTCCCACCAATCCCGGGCCCAGAAATCCAGCACGAGTCGGAAAGTCCCGTCCCGGGAGTCGGGCGAGCCACCCCGTGAGCGCTACTTCAGGTCAAGATCACGGCGGCGCAGGCCGGCGATGCCGATGATCACCAACGCCGCCGCGATCGCGGTCAGCACGATCTCGGGCAACCAGGTGACGTCGTGCACCGGCACCTTGGCGACGTAGCCGAAGGGCTGCAGCTTGTTCATCCAATCGGGCAGTTGCAGGATCTGGCCGAGGTAGCCGACGAAGAACGAGTAGACCACCAGCGCCCAGGCCACCGGCGCCAACCGCGGCAGCCAGCCGTACAGGGCAACCGCAACGCCCGCGGTCACCCAGACGGCCGGCGCGTAGGCCAACGCCGACAGGGTGAGGGTGCCGATCAGACCTTGATCACCGGTCGCACCGGCACCGGCGACACCGAAGCCGAAGCCGGCGGCCGCCAGCACCACAGCCCCGCCGAGCATCGCCACCACCACGTGGCTGAGCAGCCAGCCGGCCCGGGACAAGCCCGTTGCCAGCAGTCCTTCGGCGCGTCCGCCGGACTCCTCGGCCCGCGGTCGCAGGGCTGCGATCACCGCGAACACCGCTGCGATCATGGCCAGCACGACCAAGATCATCGCGGCGAATGCGTCGGTCAACGAACCGCCGGTTTCCTTCAGGGCTTGATCAAGTGGCTCGACGCCGGACAGCATGCCCTTGATCGATCCGAGCACCGAACCGTACATCGCGCCGAGCACGAACGCGCCGATGGCGAAGCCGATGATCATGCCGCGATGCAACCGGACCGCAGCACCGATTGGCGTCTGCAGGAAGGCCGACGCGGTCCCTCGGCCCAACCGGGCAGCCCGCAGGCCGGCGCCGACGTCGCGACGAGTGCTCAGCCAGAAACCGATCGCTGCCGTGATCACCGCGAGACCGAGTGCCAGCAGCAACGGCCACCAGCGATCGTCCACGTAGGCGTAGGTGCGCTGCGCCCAGCCGATCGGCGACAACCAGGACAGCACGTCATGATCACCACTGTCGCCGGCCGCGCGCAACACGTACGCCAGACCGACGATCGCCAGCGACATGCCGATCGCACCGCGCGCATGGGCGGTGATCTGCACGGTGATCGCGGTGATCCCGACGAACACGATGCCGACCGCGGCATGGGCGAACCCGTAGAGCAGAGAACCGGCCAGATCCATCGAGTCGATCTTCAACGCCGCCAGCCCGAAACCGAGCGCCAGCGCCAGTACGACATTGGCCAGCACCGCAACCACGATCGCCGCAAACAACTGGGCATGCCGGCCGACCGGCATCGAACGGACCAGCTCGGCTCGCCCGGTCTCCTCCTCGGTCCGGGTGTTGCGGACGACGATCAGGATGCTGAGCAGCGCGACCACGACCGCGACCCAGCCGATCATCTGCTGGCTCATCATCGCGCCGAGGGTGTAGTTCTTCATGTACTCACGCGGTCCGGTCATCGCCAGTCCGGCGGGTGTGCCGAGCGAGGCCGCCGTGCGTGCGCGTTCGGCTGCATCGCCGTACAGGTTGGTGAATGCGGCGGCCACCATCATGGTGCTGCCGACGATGATCACCAGCCAGGCCGGCGTACGGATCCGCTCCCGTCGCAACGCGAATCTGATCATGATCCCGGCGCCGCCGAGTGGGTGATTGCCGGCGTCGGTACGAGGTGTGGCCGCGGACAGCCGCGACGTCGCCAGCGCGCTCATCGCCGAACCGCCTTCACGTGCCGTCCCTCGGAACGAGGCTCGTCGGCAGCGCCGCCGTTGCCCTTCAGCTCCGCCTCGTAGTGCCGCAGCATCAACTCCTCCAGGGTCGGCGGATGGCTGATCAGGCTACGGATCCGGTGTCGGGCCAGTTGATCGAAGATGGTGTCCAGGTGCTCACCGTCGGCGTTGAGTTTGATCTTGATCAGGCCATCGGCCCGATCGGTCTGCAGATCGTGGACTCCGGGCAGCTGATCCAGACCGGTCGGCGCCTCGGCCAACTCGGCGTTGATCTCGGTCCGGGTCAGGTGCCGCATCTGGCTCAGGCTGCCGGTCTGAACGATCTCGCCCTGCCGGATAATGCTGACCCGATCGGCCAACTTCTCAACCTGGGCAAGGATGTGGGAGGACAGCAGGACGGTCTTGCCGGCATCCTTGGCCGCAAAGATCACGTCGGAGAAGACGACCTCCATCAGCGGGTCCAGGCCGGCGGTCGGCTCGTCCAGCAGCAGCAGCTCGGCGTCGGAGGCCAGCGCGGCCACGATCGCCACCTTCTGCCGGTTGCCCTTGGAGTAGGCCCGGCCCTTCTTCGTCGGATCAAGATCAAATCGCTCGATCAGGTCGGCCCGGCGGGCCGGATCGATGCCACCGCGCAACCGACCGAGCAGGTCGATCGCCTCCCCGCCGGTCAGGTTCGGCCACAACTCCACGTCGCCGGGTACGTAGGCCAGCCGGCGGTGCAACGTGACGGCGTGACGCCAGGGATCCTGCCCCAGCAGCTCCACGGTGCCGGAGTCCGACCGGAGCAGTCCGAGCAGGATCCGGATCGTGGTCGACTTGCCGGCTCCGTTGGGTCCGAGGAAGCCGTGCACTTCCCCGGTCTCCACCTGTAGGTCGAGACCATTGAGGGCGACGGTGCGCCCGAACGACTTGCGCAGCTGATCGGCTGCAATCGCTGTTGACATGCCAACCAACGTACGCAATCTTCACAATCTTGTAAAGTTAAGGAAGTGTTAAAACGCAGTCCGCTAGGATCGGTGCCGATGACCACAGTTGACCACCGCGGCAAGGCGACCTCCCCGCCCGACGAGCCCGCGGCCTACCACGACCCGGCCGGCGTCGAGCGCTTCATCGAGCAGTTCGCCTCGGCGATGGTCGAGGCCGGCATGCCGCGGATGGCCTCTCGGGTAATGGCGTGTCTGATGACCACCCAGACCGGCACCATGACCGCGGCCGAGCTGTCCCGCCGGCTGCAGATCAGTCCGGCCGCGGTGTCCGGGGCGATCCGCTATCTGGCGCAGGTGCGGATGATCAGCCGGGAACGCGAGCCGGGCACCCGTCGCGACCGCTACCGCATTCAGCACAACGCCCTCTACGAGTCCATCACCAGGCGGGACACCTATCTGAGCCACTGGCAACGAGAACTGGAGGCCGGTGTCGCGGCTGCCGGCGAGGACACCGAGGCCGGGCGGCGCTTGGCCGAGACGGCAGAGTTCCTCGCGTTCATGAACCGCGAGCTGGACGGAATGCTGGATCGCTGGCAGGACCACCTGGCCAGTAAGCGCCGACGCTGAGCTCGGGCGGTCGCGTGGGATGGTCCTGCGCGGTTGCGAAGTTGAGGTGACGGCGTGATTCAATCGCTGGGGCGTGCCGCGCAGCCCCGCGCCATTCAACAGACACGCCCTCCCGGGTGTGCCCAGCGAGAAGGAACGACCGGTGACCGACGCAACCTTGGTGATCATTGACCCGGCGACCCCGCTGCCGGCCGGCACCGCTGCCCCCGAGGATCGGCTGCGGGTGCTGGATCCGCAGCAGCCGCAGATCAACGTCACCGACCTCGGGGTGACCCGCGGTGATGGGATCTTCGAGACCTTCGGCGTGGTCGGTGGCGACGTGCAGGCGGTGCAGCCGCATCTGCAGCGGTTGCAGCGCTCGGCGCGGATGCTGGAGCTGCCGGAACTTGATCTTGACGCGATCGAACAGGCGGTCCGACTGGCCGCTCGGCTGCACGAACGCGACGACGTGCTGGTGAAGTTGATCATCACCCGCGGCATCGAGGGCCTCGAGCAGCCGACGGCCTGGGCGTACGCGTTCGTCGGCGACGACTACAGCCACCGCCAGCATCACGGGATGAAGGTGGTCACGCTGGATCGCGGTTATCCGCGGGACATCGCCAAGACCTCGCCCTGGTTGCTGCAGGGAGCCAAGACCCTTTCCTACGCGGTCAACAAGGCGGCGTTGCGGGAGGCGCATCGGCGCGGCGCCGAGGACGTGATCTTCGTCAGCACCGACGGCTACGTGCTGGAGGGTCCGACCTCGACCGTGATCATGAAGGTCGGCGACGTCTTCGTCACGCCGCGTACCGATCAAGGCATCCTCGAGGGCACCACTCAGGCGGCGCTGTTCGGCATCGTCGCGTCGCTCGGCTTCGGCACCGACTACCGCTACGTACGGCGGTCCGAGCTCGACCAGGTCGACGGACTGTGGTCGGTGTCCAGCGGCCAGCAGATCACCCCGGTGATCAACCTCGACGGCACCGACCTTCCGTACGATCGCGAGCTCACCCAGACGATCTTGAAACGCCTGCAGTCCCGCACCTCCTGACTGAGCCTGGATGTGATCACTCGGGTTCGTTGGTGTCGTTCAGTCGGTACGGGGTGGTGACGCCCTGATACATCAGGTGGGCGATCAGGCCCTGCGCGGCGTGCGGCAGGTTGTGGCAGTGATCCATCCAGATGCCCGGATTGTCGGCTCGGAACGCGATCACGTACGTGTCACCGTCGCGGACGTTGATCGAGTCCAGCCACCACGGACTGCCGGTCGACGGCTCACCGTTGCGGGACAAGATCAGCACCCGGTGCCCGTGCAGATGCATCGGGTGCACATCGCCGCTGTGGTTGGTGATCGTCATCCGGACCACGTCGCCTTCGCTGACCATGAACATCGGCACCTTCGGCCACATCTTGCCGTTGATCGTCCACCACAGCCCGGGCTTTCCTCGTACGAAGCCGGGTCGCCGGCCGAGGTCGTAGCGGAACGTGCGATCCGGTGTGGCCGTTTGCAGATCCACCGGCACGTGCCGTCCGTAGCGCAGCAGATCGAGCTCCGGCTGCGTACCTGCGGTTGTCGGCGCACCGCCGTTGACGTCCACCCAGCCGACGCCGGAAATCTCCACCGTGGCAGGGATCGCGTCCAATCCAAGATCAACTCGGCCGCCGGCGGTGACCGTCACTTCGCGGTCCCTGACCTCGGTGGGTCCGACGACGTCGCTGCCGTCGGTGGCGAGCACCCGGTAGCCGGCGCCGGCGACCTGCAGCGTCACCGGCCCGTTGTCGGTGTTGATCACCCGCAGCCGCTGCCCGTCGCGAATGTTGATCTTGAGCCGGGCCGCTGATCCGTTCACGGTGCGTTTGCCTTGATAGAGGTGGATCAGGGCCACTGCATCGGACTCGGCTGTCGACCTGCGTGGTTCGACCACCAACGCACCCAACAGCCCGCCCAGCACCTGTTCATGAGACAGCTGATGCGAGTGATACCAGAAGGTGCCTGCGCGGTCGGCTACGAAGCGGTAGACGTACTCCTGCCCGATCTTGACCGCGTCCTGGGTCACCCCGGCGACACCGTCGGCCGCATTCGGCACGTCGACACCGTGCCAGTGCAGGGTCACGCCGTTCGGCACCGACTCGTTGATCAACTTCACTTCGACAAGATCACCTTGTCGCACCCGCAGCACCGGACCGGGCGTACGGCCGTTGATCAGGTAGCGATGTGGGCCGGCCTGCTGTGCGCGCAGGACGAAGTGTCGGTCGGCCGGCCCCGACCGAGCGACGAGACGGTCGACGGACACCACGCCACCTGCGTTGTGCCCGCCGGCGTCCCTACCATTTCCGCCGTGATGATCGTGGTGATCACCGCCGCCGGTCATCCCCGTCGACCCGGAGCGGTCGCGTTCGGCACGGACAGTACCGCCGCCACCGTCGACGTCCCCCATGTCGGCGGCCGACAGATCGTCCGGTGCGAAGCTGCCTGCCCAGAACCAGCCGATGACGGCCAGCAGGATCCCGGTGCCGAGCAGCGCGAGCACTGCCCTCACACGCATCGTCACGCCCTGACCAGCTGCTCAGACCTCGCTGGCGACGTTCGAGTCCGGCTGACCGATCCGCTCGATCGGCTCCGACGACTTGACGATCGGCTCGCCACCGAAGCGGAAGGCGACCAACGCGGCGGCGAACAAGAGCAGCGCGTTGACGCCGTGCAGGACGCCGACCCCGGCGACCTCATGCAGCTCGAGCCCGAGATACATCTGCAGCGCGACCAATCCGACCACGATCAGCGCCATCACCCGCGCATGAGCGGCCTTGGCGAAGAACGAGCTGATCAAGAACAACAAGGCGATGATCGGCACGATCATCATCCCGGTCATCCCGTGCAGCAGCAGGCCCTGCATTTCGGGAAACGGCAGATTCGTGCCGGTCTCGATCGCCGACTCGGTCTTGGCCTTGTCCAGCACCCCTCCCCCGTCGAGATAGCTGCCCAGCCCGGCGACCGCCCACACGATCACCGCGGCCTGAAAGGCAACAACGGCGCAGACCACAAGGGCCAGCACCCGATACACCATTCGCATGATGCGTTCCTTCCCCCAACGCCGGGTCCCCCACCCGGTCGTGATCTCACGCTAATGCGCTCGGCAACGGGAATCCTCAGTGCTAGTACGGAACCTGACGCCGCTCCGATCGCTCGCGATCGCTCGCCCGCCAGCCTCTCCGGCCGCACTTCCCGCCCGCCGCACTTCCCGCCCGCCGCACTTCCCGCTCGGTCGGCACTACGTTCCCGCGCACCCGCGGTGCTCCAGCGCAAGTTCGTACCTACGCGGGAGTACCGAGGGTGCGCGGGAGCGCGACCGAAGGTGACGTACCTGCGCGGGAGTGCCGGCGGCGCGCGGGAGTGCCGGCGGTGCGCGGGAGTGCCGGCGGTGCGCGGGAACGGATGCGAAGGTCAGGAGTGGTGCCGAAGCATCCAGGTGGCCAGACCGGTTCGGCTGTCCGCACCGATCTTGGCCAGCGCATTGCGGACGTGACTTTCCACCGTTCGCTCCGACAACACCAGGCGCTGGGCGATGTCGCGATTGGTCTGTGCCTCGGCCACCATGCGCGCCACCTCCACTTCACGCGGGGTCAAACCGATCACGGTCCTGGGCAGCGGATGCCCTTGCAGGCGACGGATCTCGTCCAGCCGGCCGGTCATTCCCAGCTCGTCGAAGGTCGCAGCGGCCGCGGCCAGCAGCCCGCGTACTTCACCGTTGTCGGGTCGTTCCCGTCCCGGTGCCGACAGCAGCACGCGGGCCAGCCCGAGTCGGCCGAGGGCGACGAACGGGGTCGCGCCGATCAGCAGGTTCTCCCGGATTCCCTGCTGGTGCAGGGAAATCGCCTCATCCGTGCGGCCCAGTACGGCCGCCAGCTCAGCCGCGTGCCGAGCCAGCGACCCGGTCGAGAAGATCAGCGGCGAACCGTCACCGCGATACGGGCCCCGCTCGGCCAAGACCAACGGATACAGCCGCTGCGCCAGCCGTTGATCGCCCAGCTCGGTGGCGATCTGCGCATGCGCCAGCAGCTGGCCCTGGCGACCCGGCCGGTCCGCCGGCTCGACGTCGTTCATGATCAACTGGCGCCAGCCACGATAGGCGGCGATCGCTTGATCATGGTCGGCCGCAGCGAGCAGCAGCCGCACCATCAGCAGTTCGGCGGCCGGTCCGTCGGACCTCCTGGCGCCGAGCTGCTCCAGTGTCCGGCCCAGCGTTTGGGCCGACATGCCGCCGCGGAGGATGCCCAGCTCCGCGCTGATTTCCCCGGGCAGGTTGGGAATACTCGGGTCGCCCAGTTCGATCGCGAGCCGTCCGGCGTCGGCCGCCACCCGTTCGGCGGTGCCGAAATCACCGACCAACACTGCTCGACAGACCGTCGCGCGCAGCAGATGCCAGCGCGTCATCGGCCAGCCGTCCGCGTTCACCACACGACTCAGCGCCGCCAACTCGCCGTCGACGCGACCGAGGTCACCGCGTTGCATGGCGGCCTCGTACATCCAGATGTGGCCCCAGGCCCGGCCGAGCGGCTGATGAGCCGCCGGCCCGACGGCGATGGCGCGCTCGGCCAGCGCGATCCGCGGCTCCACGTGCTGCGCGTCGCACAGGGTCAGGTGGCGCGCCGCCACCGCATCCAGCACCGCGTCCGCGCAGCCGTCATCGACCAGTTCCACCGCCGTTCTGCTCAGACCGCGGGCGGCGGGCAGGTCTCGATACGCGAGGGCGTGAGCTCGACGCGCGAGCGTCCGGGCCGTGAGCAGCCGCTGCGTCCGGTCGGGCTGCTGCGGCATCATCGACAATGCCTGTGTACACAGGGATTCGATCGTCGCGGCGGTGGTTTCGCTGCCCACGCCCGCCACCACCAGCGCGGCCCGCGCCGCCATCTCCGGGCTTTTCACAGTGCCGGCAAGATCAACCGCCGCGGCGCAGTCGGCCAACGACTCGTTGATCCGGCCGGCACAGTAACGCGCTCGCGCCCGGTCGATGTGCAGCCAGCCGCGGACCTCGTCCCAGCCGAGTCGTTCGGCGGCGGCCAGCGCCTGACCCCAGACATCGACCGCTGTGATCAGATCCTGGCCGGCCGAGGCAACGGTCGCTGCCCGGCGCAACCAGTGCAGCGCCTCCCGATCGGCCTCGCGCCGTCCGCTCAGCAACCAGTGCCGAGCGATCAGGCCGGCGAACTTGTCCGCGCAGGTCAACTCCGCAAGCGTCATGGCGGTCCGGTGATGCAGTTGTTCCCGCTCGTCCGGACCAAGATCAACTCGTACGGCGTCACGCACCAGCACGTGCATGAATTCGCAATTGAGGTCATCGCGGTTCCGGCGGAGCACTCCGGCACGGACCGCGTGATCAAGATCATCGAGCACGTCTGCCAGCGGCAGCTGGACGATCTTGGCCAACAGGTCCGGCCGGACGCGGTCGTTGAAGATGGACGCGGCGCGGATCGTTCGTTGCACCCGTACCGGCAGGTCCGCCAGCTGCGCCAGGACGAGTCGGCGCAGGTCTGGCGCGTCCGGCTCACTTGCGTCCGGTCGGCGGATCAGCGCTTCGCTCAGCAGCCGGACATGCAGCGGATTGGCGCCGTCGGCATCGGTGATGCTCTCGGCGACCCGACCGGCCACCTCGGCCGGGACGCCGTGCAGTCCGGCCAGCCAGCGTCGTACCTGATCACGGGGCAACCCGGGCAGCCGGATGACGTGGGTTGCCGGGAGCGCCAGCAGATCGGTCAGGGTCTGCTCGACGGGCTGCGCCCACGGCCGGGGTCCGAGATCTCGTACGGTCAGCACCAAGATCATCGGCGAGTTGCGGACCGCGGCGACCACATGCCGCAGCAACGCGAGGCTGAGTTCGTCGGCCCAGTGCAGATCCTCCATCACCAGCAGCCGCGGCGCTTGCGCCCTCCGCAAGAGCAGATCGGTGATCCGGGAGAAGAACCGGAAGCGGGCGTTCGCCGCGTCCGAGGAGTCGGTCAGTTCGATCGACGGCGCGTCCTCGATCAGTTCGGCACCGCCCAGATCGGAGAGCGGTTGCCGCCACGGCCACAGCACCGGCATCCCCGGGTCGTCCAACGCCTGCCCGCGGATCACCTGCACTCCGGAACCGGCAGCGAGACGGGCGAACTCCTCGGTCAGCCTGGTCTTGCCGATGCCCGCCTCACCGCGAACGATCAGCACATGGCCGCGCTGCAGCATCGCAGGACTCAACAAATCCTGCATGCGCTGGAGTTCGGACTCGCGCCCGACGAACGGCGAATCCATCCGATCACGATAGGCCGCGGGCAGGGCCACGATCTGCCCCACCGGAGCAGCCCTGAGGAATCACGAGCAGGTCAGGACCAAAGTCCCGGTTGTGGCGCTCCGGCCCCAAGACATGGGCAGCGGCGTCACACGGATCGAATCAATCGTCCCAGACGATGCCGATCTTTCCGCTGGCGCCGGCGTCGGCAACCTCGTACGCGGTTGCCGCGTCGGCCAGCGCAAAGGTGTCGCTGACCACACGCTCGGGGTGCAGGTCCCAACGGACGAGGCGCTCCAGCAACTCGGCCATCCGGACCGTCGAGGTCACCCAGGATCCGTGCACGGTCAGCTGCCGATGAATCAGCACCTCACTGACATCGACGCTGAGCTGTCCGCCCTCACCCACCAACGCTGCCCTACCCCAGCGGCGGGTGTGTTTGAGTGCCGCCAGCTGCCCGATGCCGTTGCCGCTGCAGTCGATCGACACCTCGGCACCGTCACCAAGGATCTCGCGGAGTTGATCATCGTCGCCGGCCGGCACCGTCAGGTCCACCGCACCAAGATCAACAGCAAGGCGGCGGCGGTCGCCGCTGACGTCGACGCCGACCACGGTGCTGGCGCCCATCGCCTTGGCCATCAGTCCGGCGGCGTTGCCGACCGGGCCGAGCCCGACGATCAGCACCCGATCTCGGCCGGAGACATCCACCCGGCACAGCGCCTCGTAGGCCGTACCGAATCCGCAAGCGACGCAGGCGCCGTCGACAAAGCTGAGCTCGTCGGGGAGCACCAGCAGGTCGCGTTCCTCTGCCAGCAGCAGGTCGGCGTGCCCGCCGTTGCGCTGCCAGCCGTACGCCGCCCGCTTCGGCGACGTGCAGCTGATCTGATAGCCGCGCCGACAGTCGTCGCACTGTCCGCACCCGCTGATGTGATAGACCACCACCCGGTCGCCAACCTTGATCCGATCGACGCCGTCGCCGACCTCGACCACGCGGCCGGCGGGCTCGTGACCGGCCACCACGTCCTGGTAGGCCTCCGGCCCCTCCCCGAGATGCTCGCGATAGATCGCACGTAGATCGCTGCCGCAGATCGTCGAGGCCCGCATCGCCACCACCACCTGGCCGTGGCCGGGCCGCGGATCGTCGATGTCCTTCAGTTGCACCTGCCGATTGCCGGGCAGAAACGCTGCGCGCATGGAGCCACTCCTTCGAACAGACCGGGTAAAACGTCGGAGCAGACGGCACCAACCCCGGCGAATCCGGGGGTTCGACGCATCTGCTCCGACATTCTTACCGCCCGGGGCGGGATACGTGCGAGCCGATCAACCGTCGAACTGGCGGGTGCCGACGACGCCGGCGCGGAGGCAGCGGGCGCGGAGCTCGCCCGACTCTATAGAGCCGACGACGCAGTCGCCGAAATCGTCATCGCGTACACCCGGGCCGGTCCGTCGACGGTCCAGGCCGAACCGGCGCCGGGATACGCCCGGGTGGTGTACGGGGCCGCGCCGGCCGGGTACACCTCGACAACCGACCCGTCGACCCAGATCTCGCCGGATCGATCCAGCGCGATCACATCGACACCGTCCAGCGACAGCGATCCCGGGCGATCGAATCGGGCCACAAAGGCCGACGCGGTGATCGGCCGATCGGCCGCGATCTCGTTCCCGATGGCCGCCGACAGCTCAGCCGCCGGTCGGCTGCTCACCCGATCACCGGCCAACGCCAGTTCGCGCGGCAGGGTCAGGCAGCCGGCCCAGCCGGCCGCGGCGAGTTGATCTTGGTCGCGTTGTTCGCAGACCCAACCCCAGAGCAGGACCCGGTCGCCGTCGGTCATCGCCTGCGGTGCGTAGAACGCCGGTCCGTCGTCGAGCCGGCCGGCCGACCGCGGACGGAAACGCAACTGCAGGTCGTCGGACAGCTCGAGATCACCGACCAGACAACTGACCTCCGGATGGCTCCCGGCACCGGCCGTCCACAGCGAAATGATCAAGACCCACCGATCGCCCAGCCGGAACAGGTTGGGGCACTCCCACACGTTCGCAGCCGAGAGTTCGGCCGCTACCGGATCGCTGTGGTCGAACAAGGTTCCAGCGGGGATCCAGTCGGTCAGCTCATCGACCCGATAGACCAGCACCGCCGGGTCGCCGTCCCGATGGCCGGCGCCGATCACCGCCCACCGATGTCCCGCATGCTCGAACAGGTACGGATCGCGTACGTCGGTGAAGCGAGGATCGTCCGGCATCGGCAGCACCGGATGCTCGGTCTGCTCCCACTGCAGCAGCCGGCGGTCGCTGCGCGCCAGCAGCACGTCGGCCCGTCCGGAGTGGTCGCTGACCGCGGAGTAGACGGAGGTCGGAGTGCCCGCATCGTCGACCACACAGCCGGTCCAGCAGCCGGCGGAGTCGGGCTGTCCCGGACGCGGCACGAGCGCCACCGGCTCGACCCGCCAGGTGAGCAGGTCCGCCGACGAGATATGTCCCCAATGGATCCGCTCGTGCCGGGTCGACTCGGGATTCCACTGGAAGAACAGATGCCAGCGACCGTCGAACTTGCAGACCCCGTTGGGATCATTCAGCCAGCCGTGCTCGGGCCGGGGATGCAGCAGCGGGAACGTCGGATCTGCGGCAGCACCGTTGGCCGGGTCCTCGCTCACGTCCTGCTCCTCACCCAAGCCGCCAGTTGGTCAACAGTGATCGTTTCGATCGAGGTGATGATCATTTGATGATCGCCGGTTCGATCGGCATCCGTGCAATCAGCTGTGGGGCAAGTCTGCCCGCTTTCGGGGACCGCCACCACCACGCAGCCGGCGGCGCGAGCGGCGGCGATGCCACGTGGCGAATCCTCCAGCACGACACAGTTCGCTGCCTCCACGCCGAGCCGGGACGCAGCGGTCAGGTAGCCCTCCGGATCGGGTTTCGGCCGGGTCACCTCGTCGCCGCAGACCACGACCTCGAACAGGCCGGGCTCCAGCTGGGCCAGCACCGCATCGACCAGCACACGCCGGCTGGAGGTGACCAGCGCCCGCGGAATGCCCGCCGCCTTGACTGCTTCCACCACGGCCCGGGCACCAGGACGCCACCGGACGCCGCCGGCGAACAGCTGCCGGGTCCGCTCCAACAGCCAGCGGGCGGAATGATCTTCGTCGGCCTCGACGCCGAGGTCTCGGTGAATGATCCGAACGGTGTCCAGCAGGTCGCCGCCGACCACCTGCCGGCGCGTCCGGCCCGACAGAGTTCCACCGAGCATGATCGCCAACTCGTCCAGGCTCACGTCCCACAGTCGTTCGCTGTCGAACAACGTCCCGTCCATGTCGAACAGAACCGCTTCCGGCGCCTGCTGCTGCGAAGCCTCGACCTGGGGCCGACTCACGTCAGCTCTCTTGCAGGGCGGCGAGCCAGCTCAACAACGTACGGGGATCGTCGCTGGTCGTCCCGTCAACTCCCAGCTCCAACGCACGGCGCAGGTCGTCCTGCTCGCGGGTCGGCCAGACATGCACCGGGAAGCCCTCCTCGTGCAGCCTTTCGACGACCTCCGCAGTCAGTCCTTCCCAACCGCAATGGATCCGGCTTGATCCGGTTTCCTTGATCAGCGCCTGGTAGCCGCCAGGATGCTGGTCGGCCTCGTTCCAACTGAAGGTGATGATGCCGCGTGGAATCTCCGGCAACTTCTCGGCGACCGCTGCCATCGCCTCGATCGAGAAGCCGGTCAAGATCGTCCGCGCGGCGTAGTCCCGATGTTCACCGAAGAAGTCCGGCAGCGCGTCGATCGCTTCCAGTGCCTTGATCTCGAGCTGGATCGTCCGGGTGGTGACCTGATACATCTCTTCCAGGGTTGGCACCCGCTCACCGTCGCCGACATCGACCGAGCGAATCACCGACCACTCCAGGTCGGCGACCGGACCAAGATCACGCCCGGCGGGTGTTGCCGCGACCCGGTCCAACGTCGCGTCGTGCAGCATGAAGAGTTGTCCGTCGGCGCTGATCCGCACATCGGTTTCCACCTCCTCGACGCCGATGTCCTCGGCGCGGCGGTAGGAGGCAACGGTGTTCTCGGGGGCTTCGGCCATGGCGCCTCGGTGCCCGACGACGGCGAACGTCACAATCATCCTTTCCTCAAGGGGCCCTGCTGGTGGGGACTCGGTTCTCGACAATCCTGGTTCGACGCGTCAGCCGGCGACGAGTCGTTGATACTTCGGCAGCGTCTGCTTGATCGCCGGTTCCAATACTCGTACGACTTCATGCAGCACGTCACCCGGGTCGGCATCGGACGCGTACACCTTCTGCAGGGCGATCTGCATCTCGGCAATCGTCTCGTTCACGTAGCGGCGCATGATGTCGGGTGTACGGGCCCGGTCGAGTTGATCTTGGGCCACTTGATAGGCGGGGGTCTTGGCGTTGCGGGCTTTGATCTTGGGCGAGTTGATCGCGCTCTTGGTGACGGGCAGATAGCCGGTTCCGAGGCTCCAGTCCGGTGCACCCTTGTCCGCGAGGTATTTGATCACTTCCCAGGCAGTCTTCTTCCGAGCGCTGGTGGAGTTACGCAGCACCGCCAGACCGCTGCCGCCGGTCGGCACGCCCGGTTTTTCCTGTACGGGCAGGAAAGCAGCACCGACGTCGAACTCGGCCGCGGCCAGCAGTGAGGTCAGGGCGCCGGTGGAGTTGCAGATCGTCGCCGTCACTCCGGCGGCGAAGTCGCCGTTGATGCTGCTGGCCAGGTAGGCCATCTGATCATCGTGGATGAAGGCACGATCGAATTCGAGCGAGGAGATGGTCTCCTCCGAATCGAGCTTCGGAATCATGCCGTCGGAGTAGCCACCGCCGAACGCCCAGGACGAACCCTGGAAGTACCAGTCGTCGGCCCCGGTGTAGCCGCGCATCTTGACCTTGGCGCCCTTGTACGTGAAGCCCTTGAGTTGCTTGCCCCACTCGCGCAGTTCGGTGAAGGTCTCCGGGCCGCGATCGGGCAGTCCGGCCGCGGCGAAGATGTCCTTGTTGTAATAGAAGAGTGGCGTCGAACGGGCCCACGGCAGCCAGTAGATCTCATCCCGGATCGTGCCTTCGGCCAGGAACCGCGGATGAAACTCGTCGGGCGTGAACGCTGCGTCGAAGTAGCCGCTCAACGGCTCCAGCGTCTCGGCCAGGAAGTAGCGATTCCAGGAGACGTCGCTCAACGTGACGATGTCGGGGATCTGCTCCGAGGTCAGGCTCGCCGCAAGCTTGGAGTCCAGGGCGTCGTAGCCGGGGAAGAGTTGGATCTCGCAGAAGATGTCTTGCTGGGAAGCGTTGAAGCCGTCGACGATGGCCTGCAGGATCTCTGCGTTGTGCGAGGTGAAGGCGCTCCACACCACCACCCGATCGCGGCGGGCGAACTTCGGCGGCACCTGGCCGCTGACCTGGGAGTAGTCGCCGAGACTGCGGCCGACGCAGCCGGACAGCGCCAGTCCTGCGGTTGCCGCGGCCGCGCCGGTCAGCAACCGGCGACGGTTCAGCTTGATGCCGTTCACACGGACTCCCTTCGGATCGGTTCGAGTCGGCGGCACGCGGTGATCATCGGCGGACCGCACTTCCGGCCAGTCCGGCCACGATGTAGCGCTGAGCCAGCAGCAGCACGATCGCCATCGGCAGCACCACGAAGAGCGTGCCGGCCATCAGCGCACCCCAGTCGTTGATGCCGTCGTTCTCCTTCAGGTACAGCAATCCGATCGGCAACGTCCGCATGTTCACCGAGTTGGTCACGATCAACGGCCAGACGAATCCGTTCCACTCGTCGATCAACGCGATCAGCCCGACGGTGATGATCGCCGGCCGCGCCATCGGCACGATAAACGAGCCGATTGTGCGCAGATGTCCGGCGCCGTCCAACTGTGCTGCCTCCAGCACCTCCGCCGGAATCGACAGGAAGTACTGCCGGAGCAGGAAGGTGCCGAACGCGGAGGCGATGCCGGGCAGGATCAAACCGGCGTAGGTGTTGACCAGGTGCAGGTGACCGACGGTGATGTAGTTGACCAGCAGGGTGACGTGGCCGGGCACCATCAGTGCGCCCAGCATGAAGAGGAAGAGCCAGTTCTTCTTCGGGAACGGCAGGTAGGCGAACGCGTACGCGGTGAAGATCGCCAGCAACACCTTCAGCGCCATCCCGATCACCGCGACCACCACCGAGTTGATCAAGAACTGGCCGAACGGCGCCAGCTCCCAGGCGTTGACGAAGTTCTCCAGGGTGAGTGATCTGGGGATCAGCCGTAGCGGCCAACTGTTGATGTCGGCGTTCGTCTTGAACGCCGTACTGACGAAGAGGTACAGCGGAATCAAGAAGACCAAGGCCCCGACCACCAGGGCAACCACACCCCACCACGGAGTACGCCGCCGGGTTGACGACCGCACTTGCGCGTCCTGAGTCTGCTTGGTGGGCGTCATCGCCGTCGTCGGCATCGCAGTCATCAGTAGTGCACCCTCCGCTCGACGAATCGAAATTGCAGCGCGGTGATCGCCATCAGAATCACGAACATGATCATGGAAGCGGCGCTGGAGACACCGACGTTGGTCCGGTTGAACGCCTCGTCGTAGATGAACCAGCTCAGCGTGGTGGTCGCGCCGGCCGGTCCACCGCTGGTCATCATCGCGATCACGTCGAAGGCCTGGAAGGCCGAGATCGTCTGCGTGATGATCAAGAAGAAGGTGGTCGGCGACAACAGCGGGAAGATGACCTGCGTCAGCGTCGACCATCGACCGGCTCCGTCGATCCGGGCCGCCTCCAGAACCTCGTTAGGGATCTGCTGGATGCCAACCAGGTAGACGATCGCAACGAAACCCAGGCCCTTCCAGATCGACACGATGATCAAGGCGGGTAACGCCCAGGAGGAGTCGGTGATCCAGGCCGGCGAGTCGGCGCCGAAGGCGTTGAAGATCAGCCGGCTGAGCCCGGTGTTCGGATCGAAGATCAACAGCCAGATGGTGGCGATCGCCGCGCCGGACAGCACGTGCGGCGAGAACGCCAGGGTCTGAACCGCCGTCGTGCCGCGGATCCGCAAGGAGAACAGCAGCGCCAGTGCCAGTCCGATGACCATGGTGATGACCACCACGGCGACAACCCAGATCAGCGTCCGCAGCAGGGTCGCCGGGAAGGACCAACTGGTGAACAGACCGGTGTAGTTCAGCAGGCCGACCCATTCGGCCTTGGGGGAGATGAAGTCCCAGCTGGTGAAGCTGAGGTAGATGTTCTCGATGATCGGCCAGTAGGCGAAGACCGCGATCAGGATCAGATTCGGGAAGGCGAACGCGGCGAACAGCAGGTAGCTGCGGCGCCTCCGGCGGATGGCACCCGGGCGCCGATCGGCGCTGGTGGTGGCGAGCTGGTCGGTTCCCCTCGCCGGGTCGCCGGCTGTCGCTGTGATCGATCCGAGGTCGGTTGCTCCGCTGCTCACCGGCTACCACCCATCTGCATCAAGATGACGAGGACGCGGATCAATCTAGGGGCGTTCTGAGATCGGACGATGGTCAGAGACCGGCCAAACGGTGATCATTTCTCGCACGCTTGGCCACCCTGTGGAAAAATCACCGAAGATGTCCAGCTCGTATCGGGGTCGTGCGTTCGACCGGCAGCAGCGGATCCTCCATCACGTACGCAGTGAGGGTCGCGCCGTCGTCTCGGAGATCGCCGACCTGTTCGCCATCTCACCGGCGACGCTGCGGCGTGATCTTCGCACGCTCGAGGCGCAGCGGCTGATCGTTCGCTCCTACGGCGCGTTCTACCCGACCGACATCGGCCGTCACGAGACACCGGTGATTCATCGGCGCAAGGCGAGAACCGAGGAGCGGTTGGCGATCGCCGAGGCCGCTGTCTCCTTGATGGCCGACGTCGAGACGGTGTTCCTCGACGAGGGAGCGTTGCCGGAGGATCTGGTCGCGCCGATGGGCAAGCTGCAGCGGCTCACGGTGGTGACCAGATCGTTGACCGTTGCTGCCGAACTCGGTCGGCAGACTGATCACGATGTGATCGTTGTCGGCGGACGGCTCCGCCCGACGACGATGGGCACGGTCGACCGGTGGGCCACCGACATGCTCGCCGAGTTGAACGTCGATCTGGCGATCATGGGCGCGAACGGCGTCTCCCTGGAGCGCGGGCTGACCACGCCGGATCCGGCGGTCGCCCAGGCGAAGGCGGCCGCCATGGTTGCGGCCCGGCAGTCGGCGCTGCTGTGCGAGCACACCCGCTTCGGCGTCACCGCGTTCGCGAAGTTCGCCGATGTGTCCGAGCTGACCTGGATCGTCACCGGCACCCGGCTCTCCCGCACCACCGCCCAGCGTTACAGCGCCGAAGGCCCCCGCGTGCTGCGCGTGTAGGTCGCCTACCCCACTCCCGCACCACCTACCGCCAGCCGCACCGGCTGCACCCGGTGCGGCTGGCTGCAGGTGGTGCGGGTGTTCGGTGAGGCTCCGGTTACTCGGCGGCGCAGTGCCGACACGTACAACCGGGCGCGCAGTGATCACCGACGTCGAGCCGGCAGAAGCAGGACGATGCGATCGGTACGTCGGCCTGCGCCAGGGCGAAGTCGAGTTGTTGCTTGATGATCATGGCCTGTTCGTGTTTGCCCAGCCGTTGCAGACATTCGTGGTAGCCGTGCAGCGCCCAGACGTTGTTGGGATGCTGCTGCGACCGCGGAACCGACGGGTCGAAACCAAGATCAGCACGGTAGACCGCCTCGGCTTCGGCGACTCGATCCTGTTCCAGCAGCAGCGCACCGTAGGCATGCCGGGTGGGCTGCATCCAGCCCCAGGGTTCGTCGTAGGGCAAGGTGTCGTCGAGCTCGATCGCCCTGCGCAGGTGAGAAAATCCGGACTCGATGTCACCGGAGCGGTAGGCGATCTCTCCGTCCAGCATGGCCGAGGCGATGGCCAGGATGTCCTGGCAGGTGTTGTTGAACAAGGTACGGGTTTCGGGCACGCGGGCGACCGCATCACCGAAGCGTTGTTGCTCGATCAGTGCATGATCATGATCGCTGGTGATCGCGTACGAGATGCCGCGGGCGTAGTGCAGCATCGCCGTGCTGGTGCAGTAGAGATCTTGATCGTCGGGGAACGGCAGCGCCAGGATCTCCGGCCAGCGACCGAACCGGACCAGCACATGCACCCGCATCGCCAACAGTCCCTCGGCCCAGTCGGCCATCGGCGGATTCTGCTGCCGGAGCAGGTCTTCCGGCACCGCGCGCTCGATCGCGGCCGCGGTCTGCAACGCCACCTCGCTCTTGCCGGCGAAGAGCGCGCCGTAGAGCCGGAAGTGCAGATCGTGACAGCGGTAGAGGGTGTAGAAGTTCATCGCTCCCTCGCGGGCGACGAAACGATCATCGGCGGCGATCGCGTCGGTGTTCGAGCTGATCACCCTGCGGTAGTCGCCGACCAGCACGTCCAGATGGGTCGGCATGTGCTCCAGGTGGCCGGCGTCCGGCACCAGTCCGCGCAGCCGATCGGCCACCGGCAACGCCGACTCCGGCGAACCGGACATCTCCATCAGATGGATGTAGAGATGCAACACGCCGGGATGATCTTGGCCGCCAGGCAGCGTCAGCGCCCGATCCAGCACCTGTTTGATCAACAGGGCTTGCGATCCCGGGGCCGGCCGGCCGCTGCAGACATCCCACAGCGCCCACGGGGTCAGGTTCATCAGCGCATCGGCGTACAGCACCGCCACCTCGAGATCATCACCGAACCGCTCGTACACCGCTGCCATCGCCTCGGCGAAACCGGCGTTCCACGCAGCAAGATCATCAATCACCGCCGGTGACGGATACCGGGTACGCAGGGCCTCGATCAACGCCCGCTCCACCGGACTCGCACCGTCGGCCAACTCGACCGCCGAAGCGGTGGCGGAGAACACCTCGCGGACGGTGCCGTCGAGTTCATCGTCACCGAATGCTTCCCACGGCTTGTTGTAGTTCGGACCCAGCGCGTACGCGATGCCCCACCACGCCATCGCCAGCCGCCGATCTTCCTGGAGGGCTCGCTGAAAGCACTTGATCGCCTCGCCGTGGTTGAACGCGTAGATCCACATCAGGCCGCGATCGAACCAGGTCTGCGCGGCCGGCGACCGGGTCGAGACCGGACGCGAGTAGCTGCCGAGGTCGAAGTAGTCGGTCACGAGATCCCTCCTGGGCTCATCCTTGCGCACCGGGCAGGCTTGTGCTGACGTACCGGTCGATCGTCACCGCAGCGAGGCTGTGAACAGCCCGCCGACGCGTCGGCCGAGGTTGCAAACCCAACCGGACCGATCTATAACGAGAAGAGCGAGCACTCGCACGTCTTGCGAGAGCACAGCGACAGGCATCGACGCCCTGCGGTGACTTCCGCGCCGCGCCCCCTGCCACCGATTGCCCCCGTCGGACGCGAGCCGCAGGGGGGAGGTCACCTGTCCAGCTGTCCACATTCGGTGCAGTCCGTGCCCGATCACGGCTGCGAGGGATTGCGCCGAGCCACGGAGGGAAGTTTGCATCATGGCTGCAGACACCGAAGGCACGTTGGTCCGTCTGCCGGCGCCGGCTGATCCGGCCGCCCTGGGTCTGGGCGGTTTCGCCCTGACCACGTTCGTCCTGAGTGTGCACAACGCCGGCTGGGCACCCGATCTCACCTGGCTCGGGCTGGCGTTCTTCTACGGCGGGATCGCCCAGTTCACCGCCGGCATGTGGGAATTCCGCAATCGGAACACCTTCGGCGCGGCTGCCTTCGGCAGTTACGGCGCGTTCTGGATGAGTCTGGCGTTCTTCGTGCTGCTGGATCTGTTCGGCAAGATCCCGGCCGGGGATGTCACCACCGACCTCGGCTGGTACGTGGTCGCGTTCGCAATCTTCAACACGTACATGATGTTCTGGAGTCTGCGGGTCAACGTCGCGGTCTTCGGTGTCTTCCTGGTGCTGGAGATCACCGAGATCCTGTTGGCGATCGGCTACTTCACCGGCATCGCGTTGATCACCAAGATCGGCGGCTACGCAGGGATCCTCGATGCGCTGATCGCCTGGTACGCGTCGGCGGCCGTGGTGATCGGAACCATGACCGACCACACCGTGCTGCCGGTGGGCAAACCGTTGTGGACCGACCATCCGCACTCCCCCGGCGCAACCGCAGCGCCCGGTCGCGAGGCGCACGCGACCTGACCCTCGTGCTGTGCCCGATCCCGTTCCAAGATCATCTTTCACACAGGAAGACACCATGCCCGACCAGAACAACCAGAACATCGATGCGCTGCTCACCGAGGACCGCCGCTATCCGCCGCCCGAGAAGTTGATCAAGGACGCGAACGCCCAGCCCGACATCTACCAGCTGGACCCGGATGCCTTCTGGGAAAGAGAAGGGCGGGAACGGCTGAGCTGGTCGACACCATTCAGCAGCCTGCGCGAGTGGGACCTCCCGTACGCGAAGTGGTACGTCGGCGGGCAGCTGAACGCCTGCTACAACTGCGTTGATCGCCACGTCGAGTCCGGTCACGGCGACAAGGTCGCCTACTACTGGGAAGGTGAGCCGGTCGGGGAACGCCGCGTGATCACGTACGCCGAGCTGCAACGTCTGGTGGTGCAGGCAGCGAACGGGTTCCGCGAGCTGGGGATCGCCAAGGGCAGCCATGTCGGGGTCTACCTCGGCATGGTGCCCGAGGCGGTCGTGACCATGCTCGCCCTGGCACGGATCGGGGCGCCGTTCACGTTGGTGTTCGGCGGATTCAGCGCGGACTCGTTGTCCGGCCGGCTGGTCGACATGCAGTGCGAGTATTTGATCACCCAGGACAGCGCCTGGCGAAGAGGCAAGATCATCGACCTCAAGTCCACCGCGGACACCGCGATGGCACAGGCACCGTCGGTACGCACCTGCGTCGTGCTCAAGCGCGGCGGCAACGAGGTCACCATGACCGAGGGCCGCGACGTCTGGTGGCACGACGTGACCGACAACCAGCCGGGAGATCCGGCCCAATGTCCTTGTGAGGCAATGGATTCCGAGGACCTGCTGTTCCTGATGTACTCCAGCGGGACCACCGGCAAACCGAAGGGCGTCGTGCACACGACGGCCGGCTACCTGACCGGGACCGCGGCAACGCACTACTACATCTTCGACCTCAAACCGGACACGGTGTACTGGTGCGCGGCCGACATCGGCTGGATCACCGGGCACAGCTACATCGTGTTCGGCCCGCTGGTGAACGGCACCACCTCGGTGATGTACGAGGGCACGCCGGACTTCCCGGACAAGGATCGCTGGTGGGACATCGTCGAGCGCTACCGGGTGTCGGTGCTCTACACCGCACCGACCGCGGTGCGCTCGCACATGAAGTGGGGCCCGGAGTATGCCGAACGGCACGACCTGTCGTCGCTGCGTCTGCTCGGTTCGGTGGGCGAGCCGATCAACCCGGAGGCATGGATCTGGTATCGCGATCACATCGGTGGCGGAAAGACGCCGGTGGTCGACACCTGGTGGCAGACCGAGACCGGGATGGTGTTGATCACTCCGCTGCCCGGAGTGTCAACTCTCAAGCCCGGTTCGGCTTCCCGGCCGTTCCCGGGAATCCGAGCAGCGGTGGTGGACGAGAACGGGACCGAGATCGAACCGGGCACCACGGCCGGCTACTTGGTGATCAAGAACCCGTGGCCGGCGATGCTGCGCGGGCTGTATCACGACGACGACCGATATCGGCAGGTCTACTGGAGCAAATTCCCGGGGGTGTATCTGGCCGGCGACGGCTGCCGGGTGGACGCCGACGGCGACTACTGGCTGATGGGCCGGATCGACGACGTGATGAACGTGTCCGGGCACCGACTGTCCACGATCGAGATCGAGAGTGCGCTGGTTGATCATCCCGAGGTGGCCGAGGCGGCGGTGACCAGCCGGCAGGATGCGCTGACCGGGCAGGCCGTCGTCGCCTACGTGACGCTGAAGGGCGGCGCGGAAGGTTCGCAGCAGAAGGCGACCGAGCTGCGTGATCACGTGGCCAAGGTGATCGGCGCGATCGCCAAGCCCGCCAACATCGTGTTCACTCCGGAGCTGCCGAAGACCAGGTCGGGCAAGATCATGCGCCGGCTGCTGCGCGACGTCGCCGAGAACCGCGAGCTGGGCGACACCACCACCCTGGCCGATCCTTCGGTCGTACAAGAGATCCAGACCCGAGCGGAGGCGATGACCAGCACGGAATGATCAAGACCGAGCTGATCCCAGACGGCGGCGGGTCAGAAGTCAGCCATCGAGCCGGACAGCAGATCTGCAGCGGCAACAGCCGTGACACGATCGGCCAGCGGATAGGTGTCAGCGCCGGCATGCACAACGAGCACCAGGTCCAGTTCGAGGTCTGCGATCGCGTTGCGGATCGACGGCGTCATCCGCGGATGGTCACTGAGCTTTACCTCGAGCCCGATCCGTTGATGCTTCCGGCTGAAGACAAGATCGATCTCGGCACCACTGTGGGTTGCCCAGAAGTGGGGATCGGCTACGCCAGCGGCAGCGAGGAACTGCTCGATAATGAAGCCTTCCCAACTGGCGCCGGCTTTGGGGTGACCGAGCAGATCCTCTCGATCCGTGATCTGCAGCAACCTGTGCAGCAAGCCGGGATCACGGACGTACACCTTCGGAGCCCGGACCTGTCGCTTGGCAAGGTTTGCGTACCAGGGTTGCAGTTGCCGAACCACCAGGGCATCTGTCAGTGCATCCAGGTAGCGATCGATTGTCGGACGACTGACACCCAGCGAGCGGGCCAGTTCGGAGGCATTCCAGTACTGTCCGTGGTAGTGCGCGATCATCGTCCAGAACCTGCGCATCGTGGTTGCCGGCACTCGAACGCCGAGGTTCCCGAGGTCGCGTTCCAGGAACGTCGCAACGTAATCATCACGCCACTGAGCGGACAACTGATCGGAAGCGGCCAGATAGGACAGCGGCAAACCGCCGCGAAGCCACAACTGATCAAGGTGGGACACCCCGACGTCGTCGAGCCGGAGCCCGGGTAGCTCCAGCACAGTCACCCTGCCCGCAAGCGACTCCGAAGCCAGGCCAATCAGATCTGGGGACGCGCTTCCCAGCACCAGAAACCGGCCGGGACGACGGTCCTCGTCAACCAACACTCGCAATATCGGGAACAGATCGCCCCTGTGCTGCGCCTCGTCGATCACGACCGTGCCTTCGAGGCCGCTGAGAGTAAGCGTCGGATCGCCCAGGCGAGACAGATCTCGCGGGTCCTCGAGATCAAAGGTGTTTGCTCGTGGCGGATCGACGACCATCCGTGCCAGCGTTGACTTTCCGACTTGCCGTGGGCCAGAGAGCACAACGACAGGCGACCGACCAAGGGCCGATTGGAGCCGAGCTTCGTCCTCGGGTCTGCCGATCATTCGCCTACAATACCTTGAAAATTGCAACTCTCATGTTTCGATTTTCACGGTATCCCGGCGCGGGCGGCAGCGATAAGATTCCGCGGACCAGTTGATCATGACCACGCACGTAGTGAGGCCCCTCCGTGTCAGCTCCGCGGTTCCCGCTCGGCCCGTTCACCCCGTACGCGGAAAACCCGATCCTGCGCCCGCGTGGCGAGAGTTGGGAGTCGGGCAATCTCTACAACCCGGCGGCGATCGTCGAGGACGACCGGGTGCTGCTGCTGTACCGGGCGCACGCCGACGACATCGTGTCCCACGTCGGCTTGGCGTCCAGCAGCGACGGCTACCACTTCGAGCGGGAGGATCAGCCGATCCTGTCGCCCGAGCATGACTACGAGAGTCACGGCTGCGAGGACCCGCGGGTGACCAAGATCAACGGGACCTACTACCTCACCTACACCGGCTACGACGGGGTCACCGCGCAGCTGTGCCTGGCCACCTCGACCGATCTGCACACCTGGACCAAGTACGGGCCGATCCTGCCGCAGGGTTTCGACACGTTCGGCCCGGTGACCGGGCACACCGGCCGGACCTGGAGCAAGGCCGGGGTGATCTACCCGGAGAAGATCAACGGCACGTACTTCATGTATTTCGGCGAGGGCGCGATCTTCTACGCCACCTCCGACGATCTGATCCACTGGACGCCGTGCCCGAATGATCAACCGATCCACGCCCCCACCCCGGGCGAATGGGATCAGTCGCTGGTCGAGATCGGCGCACCGCCGGTGCTCAGCGACGACGGCCTGATGATCTTCATGATCAACGGCGCCCAGCCCGGCGAGACGACCCGGGTGGATTACCGCTGCGGCCAGATCGCCGTCGCCCTGAACGAGCCGACCCAAGTGATCGCGAAGATGACCCGGCCGTGGCTGCGCCCGCAGACCGACGAGGAACTCGAGGGTCTCGTCTCCAACGTCACCTTCGTCGAAGGCCTGGTCTGGTTCAAGGATCGCTGGCTGGCCTACTACGGCCAGAGCGACACCACCCTCGCCGTCGCCGAGTACGTGCCCGGTCGGGACAGCTACAAGTTCTGACCCGTGAAGTTGGAACCGCGGACCGGACGTACCAATCCGATCCGGTCGCCGCGACGAATCGCAGCTACAACTTCGACCGGAACGAGGAGTCCGTGTCAGCTGCGAAGTGGTACGTCGCCGCATCGGATGCCGGTGCGGCCGGCTGTCGTTGCGTACCATCGCAGCGTTCGGCTGAGCCCTCAACCGGGTACCCACCGTGCTGGATCGTGGCTGCGGACAGCACCGCGGTGGAGTCGGCCCGTGCGTGGACGCCGCCGCCCGGCCCGAGCGGGACGTGGCGGCGATGAATCTGTTCGTGGTGCCCGACGACGCTGCTAGCCAAAGCTCGGGTCCGCCGGGATCGGGAGGTCGTATGGATGAGGACCGGCTCCATGAGCTGGTCCGTCGCTGCGGCCTGGGACACGAGGACGCCTTTGCCGAGCTGTACGACCTCACCTCGCCGCGGCTGTACGGCATTGTCCTGCGGGTCCTGCGGTCGGCAGACCTGGCTGCCGAGGTGACCCAAGAGGTGTTTGTCGAGATCTGGCGGACCTGCACCCGCTATCGGGAGGACCGCGGTGGCGTGCTCGCCTGGATGGTGACTATCGCCCACCGCCGCGCGGTGGATCGGGTCCGGTCCGTGCAGAGCCGGACGGATCGGGAGCAGCGCTATGGCCGGCGCGAGGTCGAGCGGCCGCACGACGAGGTCGCCGAGTCGGCCGAGCGGAAGTGGGATGCCGATCGGGTGCACGCCGGGTTGGCCCAGCTGACCGAGTTGCAGCGTGAAACGGTGACCCTGGCCTACTTCGGCGGCTACACCCAATCCCAGATCGCCGGCCTGTTGCAGATTCCGCTGGGCACGGTGAAGACGAGAATGAGGGACGGTTTGATCAAGCTCCGGGACGCGTTGGGGGTGCAGCGATGAGTGATCCGCATCAGTTGCTGGCCGCCTACGCCCTGGATGCTTTGGATGCCGACGAGCGGGCGCAGTTCGAGGCACACCTGGAGACCTGTGCGGATTGCCGACGGGACCTGACCGACTTCGCGCCTACCGTGGCCGAACTGTCCGCGCCCGACGCAACACCTCCGCCGCCGCAGTTGCGCGGCCACGTCATGGCCGCGATCGGCCGGGTCCGCCAGGACGCGCCCGATGCCACCGTCGTGCGGATGCCGGCCCGCCGTCGACGGGTCGTCCAGGTCGCCGCGGCGGTGATCGGCGCCGCTGCCCTGGTTGCCGCGGTCGCGCTCGGCGGCTGGGCATACGGGCGTCATCAGCTGGATCGGGAACAACAGGACTACCATGCCGCGATATCTCGAGTGCTCGGCGCCCCGGACGCCAAGATCTATCATCAGGTCGCGCCCAACGGCATGCAGGTGACCTATGTCGTCTCGGAGAAACGCAACGGGGCGCTTGCGGTGCCCGAAGACGTACCGGGGCCGGGCCGTGACCACACCTATCAGTTGTGGACGGTACGGGTGTCTGCCGGTGCGAAGGATTTCGTACCCGATCGCACTTTTGATCAGGCGGACGGGCCGATCGTGTTGACCGGCGACGTCCGGTCGGCGGCCGCGCTGGGCGTCACCGTCGAACCCGACGGCGGTTCGCCGAAACCGACCACCGATCCGTTCGCGGTCCAGACGCTCTGAACAACCAGTCTGGAATTGATCTTGATCGGCACCAATCCGATCTGTACGCCGACTCCGAATCGAGGACGACAACCGCCTCGAAGAGGAGAATCATGCGTCATCCCATCACGCGCCGGATCGCCGCCGCAGCAGCGCTGTCGGTACCACTGGCCCTCGCGGCCGGTACGGCTCCGGCCAGCGCTCAGCCCGTCAGCGGCCCCCTGTCGGTCCGGCTCGATCCGCTCAAGGGCAGCGATGCCTCGGGCACCGCGACGCTGACACCGACCGGCAACGGCGGCCTCAAGGTCTCCATCCACGACACCGGCCTGGTGCCCAACATGCCGCACGCGCAGCACATCCACGGCGACACCAGCGGAAAGCACTTCACCTGCCCGACGGACGCCGCTGACAAGAACGGCGACGGTTTCATCAGCATCGAAGAGGGCCTTCCGATGTACGGCAACATCCACATTTCCCTGACCACCAAGGGAGATACCTCAATGAAGAGTGCGCTGGCGGTGGACCGGATGCCCGTCGCCGACGCGAACGGCGATCTCAACTATCAGCGCACGTTGAAGCCGTCCCAGCTGCCCCCGGGCACACTGTCCCATCTCACCGACCTGCACATCGTGCAGCACGGTGTGGACGCCAACGGGAACGACAAGTACGACCTGAAGGGACTGGGCGAGTCGACCTTCGCCAAGTCCGCCGGGCTGAAGGGCATTCCGGAGGAGGCCACCGACGGCGCCACCTGCGGAATGATCATGCCGGTCGGCAGCGTGGACACCGGTGGTGCCAGCACCGCCGGAGTTGATCATCCGTTCGTCATCGGTGCCGGGATCGCCGGCTTGATAGCCGCCGGCGGCCTGCTGGTCATCCGCCGCCGCAGCACGACGTCCAGCAACCGCTGAACGTCGCCATCGACGCACCAGGACCGGGCCGTCCGGTGAAATCTGCGGGGGTTCGGACGGCTGCGCGGCGACCGGGGTGACCGCGCGCGGGTCCGGGCCCTGGTGACGGCCGAGCCGATACGCACTCACCACACCGAAATTCAGGGCGGGCGCGTATCGGCTCACGGCCTTCGATCAGGAACGCCATCGTCCGGCGGAACGTCGCGACCGGCACCCGTCAGTTCCGACCCCGTGATCACCATCCAACCAAGTGAGGCACCGATGACCGATCGACGATCCGACGACCAGTCGGTCCGCGGAGCACTCGTCCGACGGCGTCTCGCGCTCGGCATCGCGGCCGTCGTCTGCGCGCTCGGCGGCGGAACCGCGGTGACCGCGGCCGTACTCACCGATCGCCCTGCACCACCGCAGGCAGCCGGATTCGGCGACTCCACCCCAACGGCAGCAGCTTCGTCCGTGCGTCCGGCCACTCCCGGCCGCTCGACGCGAGCTTCGGCCCGTCCGCACACTTCTGCTCGTAGCTCCGTCGGCCCGGACAAGCAGCCGAACAGAAGCTCGTTGTCCCCAAGCCGAGCAACCGACTCCGAACCGACCAAGATCAACATCCCGGCGATCGGCGTGCATGCGGACTTCGTACCGCTAGGCCTGACCAGCAAGGGAGAGCTGGCGACCCCGTCCGATCCGGATCAGGTCGGCTGGTTCACCGGCGGCTACCCGCCCGGCGGGCCCGGAGTTGCCGTGGTGGCCGGGCACGTCACCTGGAACGGTGCCGAGGGCGCGTTCTTCGAACTCGCCGATCTGAAGCACGGTGACCGGATCAAGATCAACCGAAAGGACGGCAGCACCGCGGTCTTTGCCGTACGCCGTCTGGCGACCTTTCCGAAGAACCACTTCCCCACCGAACAGGTGTATCGGCACAGTGATCAACCGGAACTGGTGTTGATCACCTGCGGCGGCAACTACTCCGCCGCAGCGCACTACTACGACGCCAACGTGATCGCCTGGGCGGACCTGGTTCACAGCTAAGCAAATGACCGACCGTCACAGAACGAGGTCAGTGTTGGGCGGCCCGGCTGCGGTGCTTGAACAGCGCCTTGCGGGCCGCCTTGGCCAGTCGCCGATCGGTGAGGTGCTGCCCTAGCACCTCCAGCACGACTTCCGTCTCCGGTGCGTCGTGTTGCCACATCTGGTCCAGCAACTCGTCCGGCCCGCCGGCCGGCGACTCGTGCAGGAAGAGTGCGCACAGCTCTTCAGGGTCGTCCTGGCAGGTCGCCAAGAGGTCGATGACGAAGCCGGCGTCGATGTAGTCGCCGACCTCGTCCACGTCTGCAAGATCGTGGGCCAGCAACCACGATGCCGCGTGGCCCGCCAGCGGACCGTCAAGTAGTTGACGCACGTACGGTTCGGATGCCTCGGTCCCGATCTCATCCAGCACAGCCATTCCAGCCAGCCGCTCCCGCGGCATCGCGGCGCGAGCGACCGCCTCGGCAATTCGCCGAGCACGATCCTTCGGCGCCAGGTTCGGTTGCCAGGAAGCAATCAAGCCCGGCAGGTCCGCTTCATTCACCTGTTCGATGGCGGCAAACAGCTCACTCGGCTCCGCATCAGCAAGATCAACTCTCTGAATCGGATATCCGACCTCGCTCGCGATCCTGGAGACGACGTGTCGTCCGAGAGCGGTCAGCGACAAGGCCCCGCCACGTTGGCGGATCTGTCCGAACTCGGAGGTGACCTGTTCGCGATCGTTCCAGCGGATCGCGCCGACCAGTTCCAGCACCTCGATCGAGCGAGCAAGATTGTCGGCGACTGATTGGACGATCCGCTCCGCCGTCCAATACGGCGGCCTGGGTTCAACCTCGTCGGAGATCAGGTTGCCGAGAACGTCGGCGACCTCGTCAAACGGCAGCACGTCGCTCGGGAGCAGCATGGTGAGCCAATGCGGCAGAGCGTCATCGACGTACTCCATCAACAGACTCTCAACGCGCGCGCCGCCGAACGACAGCCATAACGGGCCTTCCACCGCCGCTGCGGTGACGACGCCGGAAGCCCGATCGGTCGGATCCCGCCTGGACCACCCTTTGACGGGCACGAGTCGTCGCCGGTACACCCGTACCGCTCCCGCGGACTTGGCGAGTTCGACGATCAACCGCAACCGGCGCAGGTCGGCAGACGAGGTTGTCTTGAAGGTCCGGTCACCGATCGCCGGGTCGACCTGATCACCGGTGTCCAGCAGGTCGACCAGCGCCTTGCCGTCTACCAGTTTGAGATTGCCGGTATTGGTCAGCGCCTTGCCCTCGGCTCCGAGATAGTCCCGCAGCGCCTCGATCTTGCCCGTGATCGGCGCGGCAACGGCGGCCCGCTCGAGCTCGGCAGTCGTTGGCGAGATGTGCAGATACGGCGCCGGCGCGGTTCCAAGATCATCCGAGATATCCGGATCGGTGAGCGCCTTTCGCTCCTCGTACGGTAGCGCGTTCAACTCGGCCATCTTCTGATCGAGGAACTGCTGCATCGCCTCCGGGTCGTCGACGCTCGGCATGGCATCGAGATCGACGCCGGCGAAGATCGACTTCGCCATCCCGAAGTTGGACGGATCGTCCATGGCCCGGCGGACCCGAGGGGCGAGCTCATTGGCGTACGCAGTCAGCGCGGTGGCCCGACGACTTCCACCCACGAGCCTGCCGGTTGCGGCCAGGAAGTTGATCAACTGGCCCACGTCGCGACACAGTTGGGGCGCCATGTCGGGCGGCGCGGTCAACTTCCGCGGGCACCAGCCGAGCAGGAATTCGTCGAGATCCTGCCCGTCGTAGTCGTCGAGCACGCCGGTCGAATAGTTGTACCGCCAGTCCAGGAACAGGGCCGCGTCGGACACCACCATCCCGCTGTCGGGATCGCCCCGTCCGGCTCGCCATCCTTCGAACTCGTCCAGCAGTGCGTCCCTGGCGGCGTAGAACGCGGCCTCGTCTGCGCCGGTGCTGGGGTCGAACCGCATTCGCATGGCGCGATTGTGTCAAGGCCCGACCGGGTGACGGAACGCGGACGCCGTGGCAGCGACTTCGCAGCTGCCGTCTCGACGGTTCAATCGATCGATCCGGCCGCGACGATCCAACGATGTGGCTGCCCAGTCGCCCCTGTGATGTGTTCGAAGTCATGGTCGTAGTGGACCAGTTCCCAGCCGCGCCGCTCGGCGACGGCGGCGCTGATCAGGTCGGGCACCTTGCGGCCCTTCAATCCGGCATCGGCCAACGACCGCTGGACCTGCTCGGCCCGCCGAAAGTCTCTGGCCGCCACCTCGACGCGGGTGAACGCGGCGAGTGCACGGACAATCGTGTCCCACTCGTGGCCATTTCGGGCGGAGAACCCCAACTCGAGGTCGGTCATCGCGCAGCGCCCCAGTCGCCCGGCGACGGATAGCTCGCGCAGAGCGGTCTGAACCGGCTCGACGCGCATCCGAGTCAGGACGCTGGTGTCGACCAAGAAGTTCATCGTGATCGGGCGAACAGACTCAGCGCCACGCCGTGGCCCGTTCGTCGAACTCGATGCCCGCCAAGGCATCGATGGCGTCGTCGATTCCGGGCCGAGTCTCGCCGGCGACCGGGTCGCCGGCGGCCAGTCGCAACGCGGCGTTCACGGTCGCCTTGATGGTTGGCAGCCCGAGCGTCTTTCGCGCGCGCTCCAACGCGTCGTCATCGATGTCGATCAGACGCTTCATGGCGCTGAGTATATACGGACACCTCGTATATATATGCTGCCCTGGCGGTTCGATTCGCGCAGTCTCGGCGGGAACAAATGCGGCGTGATCTTGGTGCCTAAGCTACCGTCATGCGCCAGACGCCGACGGAGAAGTTGATCAACGTCGTTGGGGCGGTGATCGTACGCGACGGGCAGGTTCTGTGCGCACAGCGCGGATCCGAGGGAGAGCTGTCCGGCCGCTGGGAGTTCCCCGGCGGCAAGATCGAACCGAGTGAGTCCGCACGGGCGGCGCTACGCCGGGAGATCCGCGAGGAGCTCGACTGCGAGGTACAGGTCGGCGAGAAGATCATCTCGACGACTCACGAGTACGACTTCGGCCTCGTGACGCTGACCACGTACTACTGCAGCTTGATCACCGGGATTCCGAAACTCACTGAGCATGCCGAGCTCAGGTGGCTGCCACGCTCGAGGTTGACGGGTCTGCACTGGGCACCCGCAGATCTGCCGACGGTGAAGTTGATCATGAATCGCTCAAGCTGACGTCGCGACATGACTCCGTGTGTGAGTGCGGTCGACGACCTTGCCGAAGTTGATCTTGGACGGGCCGTTGACTGGCCGGACCACGATCCGCTGGTCACGATCGGTGGCCTCGAGCGCGCCCTGCGCCACCGACTCAGCGACTCGGTCAAGCTCCACCGCGCCCTCGTCACGTCGGTCGGCCGCAGCACCCGCGGTGTCGGTCGTCCGGGATAGCCGCACACTGCTCAGCGGCCGTACAGATCGTGCAGGTCGAGAAGGATCGCCGGTGAGTTGGTCCGCAGTTCAGGTCGGAACCCGGACCGCGATGCCAGGAGCAACCGGGCTGAATCTGCCTGCCATCCCTGTGCCGTAAGCAAATCGCGGACATGCTCGAGCCGTACGAGGTCGGCTTCGCCGCGCGGTTGAGTAGTTGCCTTGGCTTCGCCGATCACACTGATCCGGCCGCCCTTGCGTCGAGGGGTTGATTCCGAGTCCAGGGCAACCAGGTCGACCTCGTGCCCCCGGTGCTCCCGACAGGCAATCACGGTGGTGCCAACATGGCCGATGTCGAGTTTGCCTTCGGCACGGCCGTAACGGGTTGCCCATGCGCGGACAAGCTCCTCGAAGTGTGGCCCGAGAACCTTGGCGTCGAAGGTCGTCTCGGATCGTTGCCAGGCAAGCTGGGTGTTGCGGAGCTCGAGGTCTGCCAGGTTTGGCCGGACGATCAGGTTGTGGAATCGTACGACCGGGTCGGCGATGGTGATCACAGGTCGGCGTTGCAACAGCAGATCCTGATCATGTCGGAGGAACCCTGCTGCACGCATCAGGCGCAGGTAGTAGTCCAGCGATTTCGTTTCCAGCCCGACGATCCCGCCGATCTTGGTCGGTGTCGTTGCACCCTGCGCGACCGCTTCCCAGATGGCGTAAACAAGTGCGCGGTCGGTGAGCTTTGGGTCTTCGGCGAGAAGGTAGTCCGGTTCGTTGAACAACGCATGCGATGGGTTGAGCAGGCTGCCTGAGAGCCAGGTCGCGAAGCCCTTCTTGCCCGCAGCCGGCGGCCGACCGATCACGTCGCGATACCCGGGAACGCCGCCGATCGTGGCATCGATCAAGAGTGCTGTCTCAGGGTCCGCGCCCCAATAGCTGGCAGTGTCCCGGAAGTCGAAGGTGCCGATCCTCAGATCAAGAGCGGTCCGCCCGTACAGTGCCTGATCACCCATGACCAATCGAGACATCACCGATAGTGCCGACCCACACAAGATCAACTTGTACGACGGATGCCCCGATGACGGTCCGCGCCGATCGTAGATCGCCTGGATCACGCTCAACAGCTCTGGCGCCTGCGATTCCAGGTACGGGAATTCGTCCACCACAAGTACGGGGATTCGGTCACCAGCAGTCCGGACGCCGGCTTCGATAGCGGCCTCGAGTGCGCCCTCCCAGGTGTCGAACCGGCCCAGCGGCAAGCCGACCGCGTCCGACACGGCGTTGATGAACCGTTGGATCCCCATCGTCCGGCTCTGCCGAACGGCCAGCGTGTACACGCCACCGAGCTGGGCGCATAGATGTTCCAGCAGGAACGACTTTCCGTATCGGCGGCGCCCTCTCACGATCCCGATCCGCAGCCCGGGCGCCGGGTCCTCGACGAATCGGGTGAGGTCGTCCCATTCGGCGTCGCGATCGAAGATGGTTGGTGGCTTTGGCACACCCTCATGTTAGCCAAACTCCCGTTAGGCTAACTGGATTCAGGCTAGATGCGGTTGCGGTACGCCGACGCGGCCTCAGCTGGCCAGCGAGCCTCCACCGCCAGCGCGCTGCCCTGCACGTACGCTGATGCGGTTTCCCGGGAATGCTCGCCCGCGGTTTGACTGTCCCCGCGTCCCTCTACAGTGCTTCGTGTTCGATGACGATCTGGAGTCCGGCGACGAGGAACCGGCCCATCGTGACTGACGGGGGTCAACCCATGCGACCCGACCGAGACCCGCGCATTCGCGCCATCAACTATTGGCGAGCCATCGAAATCTTCGAGCCTGCCGAGGTCACAAGACCGGCGCCATCGGAGCTTCGCTATGCGGTTGACCGTAACCTTCCGTGGGATAGGGGACATGCGCACGGCAGCAAGTCTCCGAGGGGGGAAGGACAACGTTTGGTGTCGGTTGCCAGCGGGAAGGGACCGCTTCGGAGCCGGTTTTGCCATGAGGATGGGACCACTGGTTTGCCAGTGATGGGACCACCTGGCTGACGGTTTTGCCAGTGATGGGACCACCGTTGGCGCGCCTGCCGGGGTCTCGGTTGTTCGGCCGATCTATTGGCCCTATGAGCTTCCGGGAGGTTTCGGTGGTCGAGATCCGAGAGATCTTGCGATTGTGGCTGGCGGGTACCGGTCTGCGGGAGGTGGCCCGGTTGTCGGGCACCGATCGGAAGACGGTCCGCCGGTATGTGGAGATGGCGCAGTCCCACGGCCTGGACCGTGACGGGGACGCGTCCCAGCTGACCAGTGAGTTGATCACCGCGGTGGTCGGTGGAGTTCGTAGCAAGCGTCCCAACGGCAAGGGTGAGGCGTGGGAGACGATCGCTGTTCATCATGATCAACTCAAGGCCTGGTTGGATCAGGGCCTGACGTTGACCAAGATCAACATCTTGTTGGGTCGTCGGGGTGTGGTGGTGTCGTATCGGACCCTGAATCGGTATGCGACCAGTGGAAATCCCCCACTTTCGTGAAGGCATGCACTATGAGGAGTTGTCATGCCAGAGAAGCGACGGAAGTTCGACGCGGAGTTCCGCGAGGGCGCTGTGCGGCTGGTGCACGAGTCCAACAAGTCGATCGCGCAGGTCGCCCGTGACCTGGGGGTCAACGAGGGCACCCTGGGCAACTGGGTGGCCCGGGACCGTGAACAGCGTGAAGGCGTCAATAGCCTGTCCAAAGATGATCTTGACGAGTTGAAGCGGCTGCGCTCTGAGAACGCCGAGCTGCGGATGGAGCGTGATGTTCTCAAGCGTTCCGTGGTCCTGTGGGTGAAGGAGGCGATGAGGTGAGCGTGGCACGCTTCATCGCCGACCAGAGGACCTTCTACCGCGTCCCGATCGCGGTCTGCTGCGCCATCCTCGGCCTGAGTGTGGGCTGGTTCTACAAGTGGATCAAGTCCCCGGTCACCGACCGACAGCAGCGGCGCCGCGAGCTGGATGCTGCGGTGCTGGCCATGTTTGAGGCGTCCGGTCGTACCTACGGCTCACCGCGGATCCACCGGGATCTGGTCGATGCCGGCTGGAGGGTGGGCCACAACACGGTCGCCGACTCGATGACCCGCCAAGGCCTGCAGGGCAGAAAACGCAAACACCGTAAGGGATTGACCAAGCAGGACCGCAAGGCGGCCAAGTTCCCGGACCTGGTGCAGCGGGACTTCTCCGCCCGGGCGCCGAACTGCAAATGGTGTGGCGATATCACTGAGATTCCGACCGATGAGGGCAAGCTCTACATGGCCACGGTGATCGACTTGTTCTCGCGCAAGCTGCTGGCCTGCCCGATCAGCGATCACCCCGACGCGCCATTGGTCTGTGATGCGATCAAGATCGCCGCGGCGGTCCGCGGTGGCCGGGACCACATCGAGGGTGTGATCTTCCACTCCGACCGTGGATCAACGTATACAGCGAAGGACTTTTCCCTGCTGTGTAAGAAGAAACTCGGGATCCGACAGTCGATGGGACGGGTCGGATCCTGTTTCGACAACGCGGCAGCGGAGTCGTTCTTCTCCACCCTCGAACACGAAGTCCTGTCCCGCCACCACTTCGAAACCAAAGCCCAAGCCAGGGCTGTCGTCCTGGCCTGGTGCCACCAGTTCTACAACGTCCAACGACGGCACAGCGGCGCGGCCTTGCTGCCACCCGACCAATACGAGATGATCACCGCTGACCAACCGGCAGCGGCCTAAACCGAAACCCTTCACGATTTCGGGGAAATCTCACAGTGAGTTGGACTTCGGTCGTCGGCGGGCCACGGTTCGAGTCGCTGATTGTGAGCCGGGTGCAGAGTTGCAGGTCGACTTCGGACGACTCGGGATGATCGAAGTTGATCATGGTTCCGGTCAGGTTCGTCGTCGGGTGACGAAGGGGTTGATCTTCACCGCGGTCTATTCGCGGCACATGTTCGTCTATCCGACCTTCGGTGAAACATTGCAGGAGGTGATTGCCGGGTTCGAGGCGGCGTGGGAGTTCTTCGACGGCGTGTTCGCGGTGGTGATTCCGGACAACATGAAGGCCATCGTCGACCGCGCGGACGCGACCGATCCGCGGTTGAACGAATCGTTCCGGGAGTATGCCGAGTCCCGCGGGTTCGTGGTCGATCCGGCCCGGGTCCGCAGCCCGCAGGACAAACCGAGGGTCGAGCGGTGCGTGCAGTATGCGCGCTCGAACTTCTTCGCCGGCGAGTCGTTCAACGGCCTGGACGATTGCCGGGCTCGGGCCGAGCGGTGGTGTGCTGAGACCGCCGGGATGCGGGTCCATGGCACGACCCGGCTCCATCCGGTGGAGGTGTTCACCGCCGACGAGCAGCCGAAGCTGCTGGCCCGCCCTGTGACGCCGTTCGACGTGCCGTCCTGGACCCGGCCGAAGGTGGCCCCGGACCGGCACGTCCAGGTCGCCAAGGCCCTCTATAGCGTCCCGGGCGATCTGATCGGGCAACGGATCACCGCCCGCGCCGATGCGGCGACGGTGAAGCTGTACTGGCGGGCCGAGTTGATCAAGGTCCACCCGAGGGTGGGACCTGGTCGTCGGCAGACCGATCCGGCTGATCTGCCGGCGCATCAGTCGGTCTATGCGATGCGTGATATCGACGCCCTGCAACGCAAAGCCGCGATCCACGGCGACCACATCGGTGTCTATGCCGCGCAGGTGTTGGAGCATCCGTTGCCGTGGACCAAGATGCGGCAGGTCTACCGGCTCCTCGGCCTGGTCAAACGCCACGGCCCAGAAGCGGTCGATGACGCCTGCCGGCGGGCGTTGGAAGCCGAAGTCATCGACATCGGCCTGATCGACCGCATGCTCACCCGCGCCACCACCCAAGCCATCCAGGCCCAGCCCACGCTGCTGCCAGCAACAGCGGACTCGGCGACACCGGGTCCAGCGAGATCGGTGTCAGCGCCGTCCCGGTTCGTCCGAGACACCGGCGACTTCGCCATCCGGCGATCAACGTCAACATCAAGATCAACGTCGAGACCAACACTTTCAAGATCAACAGCAGGTTCCGACTCGTCGTCGGAGACGGTCCGGAGGTTGCCATGAGCACGAGCCAGCGCGCGAGTCGTCGACCGGATGCCGAGCCTGCGGTCAAGCCGATCGAGGTCACCCCGGAGTTGAAGTCGTTGATGCGTCGGTTGAAACTCGGTCAACTCCTCGACACCCTGCCCGACCGGCTCGCGTTGGCACGGTCGAACCGGATGCCGCACCACGACTTCCTGGAAATGATCTTCTCCGACGAAGTCACCCGCCGCGACCGCCAATCCGCCCAACGCCGCGCCAAAGCAGCCCACCTCGACCCGCAGATGCAGCTCCAGGCCTGGGACGACACCACGCCGGCCAGCTTCGATCAGGACCTATGGCAGGAACTCACCTCACTGAGGTTCCTGGCCGATGCCTACAACGTTCTGATCATGGGACCCGTCGGCGTCGGGAAGACGTTCCTGGCCAACGCACTCGGCCACATCGCCGTCAGACGTCACCACAGCGTGCACGCCGAACGCGCCGACAAACTGTTCAAACGACTCCGCGGCGCCCGGCTCGACGGCAGTTACGACGACGAGATGCGTAAACTCCACCGCGTCGACTTGTTGATCATGGACGACCTCGCCCTGCACCGCCTCGAAACCACCGAAACCAGCGACTTCTACGAACTCATCGTCGAACGACACCGCAAAGGCTCCATGATCATCACCAGCAACCGCGAGCCACCCGAAATCCTGACCATGATGGCCGACCCGCTGCTCGCCCAATCCGCGATGGACCGGTTCCAATCAGCCGCCTACGAACTCGTCGTCGAAGGCGAGTCCTACCGCCAACGACAACGGCCCCGACGCGGCAAACCAGCCGAGTCCGACCAGCAGGATTGACCAGAACCCCACCCATCAGCAATCATCGGTCCCACGGTCGACCACCGGGGACGAACCCGGTCCCATCCTCATGGCAAACCGGTGGTCCCTTCCTCCTGGCAGGCGACACTGTGGGTTGCCCAGAAGTGCGGATCGGCTACGTCAGCAGCAGCGAGGAACTGCTCGATGATGAAGCCTTCCCAACTGGCGCCGGCTTTGGGGTGACCGAGCAGATCCTCTCGATCCGTGAGCTGCAACAACCTGTGCAGCAAGCCGGGATCACGGACGTACACCTTCGGGGCCCGGACCTGCCGCATGGCGAGGTTTGCGTACCAGGGTTGCAATTGCCGTGCCAGCGTTGACTTTCCGACTTGCCGTGGGCCGGAGAGCACAACGACAGGCGACCGAGCAAGGGCCGATTGGAGCCGGGCGTCATCCTTGGGTCTGTCGATCATCCGGCTACGACACCTTGAAAATTGCAACTCCCATGTTCGATTTTCAAGGTGTCCCGGAGCCGGGTAGAGCGGCAAGATTCCGCGGACCAGTTCATACCGACGGCTGAAATCGGGAAGCCGCGCTTCGACACGCCGACACCGGGCTCTTTCCCGCTGGTGGCCTCGAGGTTCGCTCAGCCAACCTTGCGCCAGCCGCTGGCCTCAAACGTGTACGCCTGCGAGGTAATCCTGATCACCACAGGTTCCCCTTGGGACACCTCCTGCTGCAGGATCTTTCCCGACTCGGTCTGGGTGTCTGCGTAGCAGAGCGAACCGCCTCCGCCTGAGGACTTGTAGTTGCCCGGCGCGATCTCCGAGCCGACCAGGTAGGTGCCGTCGGGGGTCTGGCCACCACCCGGGGTCTGTCAAGTTTTCGGTGTAACTGATTTTTGATCTTGTTAGTTGCGTCCGGCGGATAGGCGTCCGTCGAAGGTGATGTCGAAGGCGTTGAGTGCTGCCTTCCATCGGTTGGTCCAGCGTTTGCGTCCTCGGCCGGTCGGATCGAGACTCATGATCGCCAGGTACAGGCACTTCAGCGCTGCCTGCTCGGTGGGGAAATGACCGCGGGCATTGACCGCTCGCCGGAGTCGGGCGTTGATCGACTCGATCGCATTCGTCGTGCAGATCACGGTGCGGATTTCGCGGTCGAACTGCAGGAATGGGACGAACTCTGCCCAAGCGTTGGTCCACAGCCGGATGATCGCCGGGTAACGCTTCTCCCACTTGGAGCTGAAGTCGGCGAACCGGTCCAGCGCTTCGGCCTCGGAGGCGGCGGTATACACCGGTTTCAGGTCCTTGGCGACCGACCCCCAGTCCTTCTTCGAGGCGTATTTGAACGAGTTCCGCAGCAGATGCACGATGCAGGTCTGCACGATCGTCTTGTCCCACACCGCCGACACCGCGTCAGGGAGTCCGGTCAGCCCGTCGCAGACCAGCATGCACACATCGTTGGTGCCACGATTCTTGATCTCGGTCAGCACTCGCAGCCAGTACTTGGCACCTTCCCCGTCGCCGTGCTCACCGGCCCACAGGCCGAGCACGTCACGCTCACCGTCGGCGGTGACACCCAGGGCCAGGTAGATCGGCCGGTTGCAGACCTCACCCTCCCGGATCTTGACCTGGATCGCGTCGATGAACAGCACCGCATACACCGGGTCCAACGGACGAGACTGCCAGGCGGCCAGCCCCTCCATCACCCGGTCGGTGATCGTCGAGATCGTCTGTTTCGACACCTCCGCCCCATACACCTCGGCGAGGTGCGCCGAAATCTCCCCGGTCGTGAGTCCCTTCGCCGACAGCGAGATCACTAGGTCCTCCACCCCAGACAGTCGCCGCTGCCGCTTCGCCACGATCGTCGGCTCGAAACTGCCGTCCCGGTCCCGCGGCACCGAAACATCAACCGGCCCGGCTTCGGTCAACAGCGTCTTGGCCCGGTAGCCGTTGCGGGAGTTACCGCCGTCCCGGCCGACCGGATCATGCTTGGCATACCCCAGGTGATCATCCATCTCACCCTCCAGGGCGCCCTCGACGATCATCTTCGTCAGCCGGCCCAGCAAGCCGCCCTGACCGGTCAGCTGCAACCCGTTGGCCCGGGCCCGATCGGTCAGCTCGCGCACCAGCTGCTGATCGCTGGCCGACAGCTCCTGCCCGTCAGCAGCAGCCACATCCCTACTCGTCACGTCAGTCACAGGTGTCTCCTTCGTCTCAGGAGTTACACCGTTAAAATTACAGTCCCACCACCCGAACTGCCCGACTCATCGTTGGGCTTGGCGGTAACGGTGACTGTCTTGGTCGGCGCAGGCTTGGGCTTCGCGGTCACGGTCTTTGTCGATGTCGACTTGCTCTTGGCTGTCGCGGTCACGGTTGTCGTCGGTCCTGGAACGGTGATGGTCTTGGTCGCGGACGGCTGGGCAGGGGTATCGGAGCCGCCGCCGGCGGCCACGCCGATGATCAATCCGACGATGAGCGCAGCGCTGCCGATCACCGGTGACGACAGATACCAGCGTCGCTTCTTCGGCGGCGGAGTTGGTGATCCGGTCGGCGGCTGCGGCACTCCCGGACCGGCGAAGGTCGGCTGGTGCGACTGCGACGGTTGCGGCCGCGGCTGCTTCGGTCCGAACTGCCCGTACGGCGGTTGGCTAGGGTTGGACATGAATCGACTCCTCACAGTCGGTTTGCTTCTGGCCCCGTCCGAGCGGCAACTCGGGCGGGTCAAGTCCTTTGAGGTGGTGTACCGGTTTTGATCCTTCGTTCTTTGGCTTCAGGCCGTGATGGCTAGTTCGTTGGTGTTCTCCTTGTCGTTGTTGTTGATCTTGGCGTCGCGGCTGCGGGCCAGCACGTCGAGGCCCAGGTAGCGGCGGCCTTCGGCCCATTCGTCGTGTTGCTCGGCCAGTACGGCGCCGACGAGTCGGATGATGGAGCCGCGGTCGGGGAAGATGCCGACGACGTCGGTGCGGCGGCGGATCTCGCGGTTGAGGCGTTCGTTGGGATTGTTGGACCAGATCTGTCGCCAGATCTCTTTTGGGGAAGCTGGTGAAGGCGAGGATGTCGGCTCTGGCGTCGTCGAGATGAGCGGCGACGGCGGGGAGTTTGTCGGTCAAGGCGTCGACGACCCGGTCGAACTGGGCATGGACGGCTTCACTGTCGGGTTGGTCATAGATCGAGTGCAGCAGGGTCTTGACCCACGGCCACGACGCTTTGGGTGTGACCGACATCAGGTTCGCGGCGTAGTGGGTGCGGCAGCGTTGCCAGGCCGTGCCGGGCAGAGTCGCGGCGATGGCGGCCACGAGTCCTTGGTGGGCATCGGAGGTGACGAGCCGGACGCCGGTCAGCCCACGAGCCACAAGATCCCTCCAGAAGGCCAGCCAGCCGGCCCCGTCCTCGGCCGAGGTGACTTGCAGGCCAAGGATTTCACGGTGGCCATCGCTGTTGACGCCGGTCGCCACGAGTGCATGGACGCCGACCACTCGGCCGCCTTCGCGGACCTTGATCACCAGCGCGTCAGCGGCGACGAACGTGTAAGGCCCGTCGAGCCGGCGGGTGCGGAACTGGCCGACTTGATCGTCAAGATCACGAGCCATCTCCGACACCTGCGACTTGGACAGCGAAGTGATACCGAGGCTGGCGACGAGCTTGTCCATCCGCCGAGTGGACACCCCGAGCAGGTAGCAAGTGGCCACCACGCTGGTGAGTGCTCGTTCGGCTCGTTTGCGGCGTTCCAGTAGCCATTCGGGGAAGTAGGAACCCTGCCGCAACTTCGGGATCGCGACATCGATCGTGCCAGTTCGCGTGTCGAAATCACGGTGCCGGTAACCGTTACGACGATTCGTGCGCTCGGGGCTGACGGCGCCGTACTCAGCGCCACACACCGCATCGGCCTCGGCCGACAGCAGGGTGTTGATGAAGGAGCCGAGCATCTGCCGTAGCAGATCGGGACTGGCCTGATCGAGCTGTTCCTCCAACAGCTGTGCGGGATCGACAGCGACATGGTTGATACTGGGATTGACGGTCATCGTGATGCTCCATTCGAGAGTGCTTTGGAAGGTTCACTCGAAGGATCACCCGGTGACCGTCATCTACACCGACGACACGCTCACCAGGGAGCCGTACACCACTCTGCCGGACGCAACTCTCGGGCGGGGTCTCTTCGGTTGTGTTGTTGATCTTGAGAGTTCGGGCGAATCGTCGATCGGCAAATCGATCGACTCGTCATGCCTGGATTTGTCGCTCAGGCGGCGTACAGCGGTGCGAGCACCTCCATCTGCTCGATCACCAGCTTGATCGCGGCCGGCTGCTTGTCCGGCGGGTACTTGTACTTCACCAGTAGGCGTTTGATCGACGAGCGCAGCTTGGCTCGTACGTCATCACGCACGGTCCAGTCGGTCTTGACGTCGCGGCGCATCACCTCGACCAGTTCGCGGGCGATCTGGGCGAGCACGTCCTTGCCCTGCAGCTGAACGGCCGATTCGTTGGTGTAGACGACGTCGTAGAACGCCAGCTCGTCGTGCGACAGCGGAGGCGCGAAATCCTTGCCCCGGTTGCTCTCCTGGGCAACCTCCTTGGCCAACTCGATCAGCTCCGCGATTACTTCGGCCGAGGTCAGCTGCTGATTGGTGTACTTGTTCATCAGCTCCTTGATCCGCTCCGAGAAGGCACGTTGCCGAACGATGTTGTTGCGGGTGACGCTTCCGGACTCACTGGTGAGCAGGTCACGAATCGCCTCGATCGCCAGATGCGGATTCTCCGCATGTTGCGCCTTGGCCGCAAAGTCCGGACCAAGATCAGAAAGCGATGGCTTGGGGATGCCAGCAGCCTGATAGATGTCGACGATCTCGCCGGTAGCCGCAGACGAAGCGACCAGGCCGGAGAGCATGCGCTGGATCTCTTCGGGTACGGGTTGCCCCGACGCCTGCCGTTCGGCGGCATCGAACTTGCCCATGAAGACCCTGACGTCCTCGTAGAACCGTACGGTCTGGCGCAGGTCTTCCATGGTCTGGCTGCCGGCTGCCAACGCCCACGCTCGCGCAAGTTGGCTGGCAAGTCGGCGAAAGCGATGCCCGACGGCTTCTTCTCCGTCGGCGACCTGGTTGCCCGGTGTTTCCGGCGAACGCAGGTAGTCGGCCAACCCGGTAGCGGTCTTGATCGAGCTCTTCGCGTCTCCCATCAGCCTGCTGCGCCAGTCGTATCCCGAGCACAGGTTGTCCAGTTCCTTGATCAACTCCCGCGCCGCGGCGACCGCTTCGTCGATGTCGCGACCAACCGGCTTCTCGGCTTGATCTGTTTCGGTGTATTCGGCGAGTGCGCGGTTGAGGTTCTCTGCCAGGGGTGCGTACGCGACCAGCAGGCCGTCCGGCTTGCCGCGGAAGGTGCGGTTGACCCGGGCCAGCGTCTGCATCAGCAGCGCGCCCTTCAAGGGCCGGTCCAGATACAGCGTATGCAGTGGCGGCGCGTCGAATCCGGTCAGCATCATGTCCTTGACAATCACGATCTGCAACGGATCCTCGGCGTCCTTCAACCGCTTCTGGATCACCTTCGTATCACTTTGTCGACGGACGTGTTTCATGATCAACTCAGGATCCTTCGTCGCGCCCGAATAGACGACTTTGATCACACCCTTGTCGATCGCGCCGTCGTGCCACTCCGGCCGGAGCTTGACGATCTCCTCGTACAGGTTGGCGCAGATCTCCCGCGTCGCCCCAACGATGAACGCCTTCCCCGGCGAGCCGATGAACGGACGCATCGCTGCCGACCGCTCGTCCCAGTGCCCGAGGATGTCTTTGGCCAGTTCGGCTAGTCGAACTGGCGCCCCGTAGACCGCGTTGATCACCGCAACGGCCTTCTCGATCCGGTCGCGTTCGACGTCGTCCAGGCCGAGCGTCGCCTCGTCAGCGGCCTCGTCCAGATCTTCCTCGGTGACACTGCCGGCGAGTTTGACGGTGATCAGTCGCGGCTCGAAGTGCACGGGTACGGTCGCCCCGTCCTGGACGGCGCGAGTGAGGTCGTAGGTGTCGATGACGTTGCCGAAAACCTCACGGGTGTTGCGATCGACGAACGAGATCGGTGTGCCGGTGAAAGCGATGAAGGCGGCGTTGGGCAGCGCGTCGCGGATGTGCCGGGCGAACCCGTCGAGATCGTCGTAGTGGCTCCGGTGCGCCTCGTCGACTACGACGATGATGTTGCGTCGGTCGCTCAGCAGCGCATGATCTTGTCCGGTGCTGCGTTCGACTTCGGTGAGCCCGAACTTCTGCAGGGTGGTGAAGTAGATGCCGCCGGTCATCCGTTGCGTCAGCTCATCCCGCAACTGCTTGCGCGAGTTGATCTTGACCGGTTCCTCCGACAGCAGGGTCGAACGCCGGAAGGTCTCGAAGAGTTGACTGTCCAACTCGTTGCGGTCGGTGACGACGACGATCGTGGGGTTCTTCAGTTTCCGTTGACGTGCGACGAGGTGGGCGTAAAGCTCCATCTCCATCGACTTGCCGGAGCCCTGGGTGTGCCAGACGACGCCGGCCTTACCGTTGCTCTCCACCGCGTCAACGGTGGATCCGACGGCCTTGGTGACGGCAAAGTACTGGTGTGGCTTGGCGATCCGCTTGCTCAGCTCACCACCGTCGGTGTCGAAGGCGACGAAGTTGCGTTGCAGCTGTAGGAATCGTTCCAGATTGCAGATGCCGTCGATCAAGTACTCGAGCTCAACACCAAGATCATCATCGGTGACCTCGGTGCCCGTGGTCAGGCGACGTCCGTCGTCGTCCACGTTCCACGGGGCGTAGTGATTGAGCGGAGTGAACGGGGTGCCGTATCGCGCGATAATTCCGTCGGTGATCACCGTCGCGACGCAGAACCGGAAGGCTAGCGGGAACTCTCGCAGGTACGTCTGCAGCTGACCGTACGCGGCATCGATGTCGGCCTGCTCGGAACCGGCCTTCTTCAGCTCCATGATCACGACCGGCAGGCCGTTCAGGTAGAGCACGATGTCGAAGCGTCGCTGGACTTCTGCGGATCGGATGGTGACCTGGTTGACTGCCAGGAATTCGTTGTCCTCAACGGAGTTGCTGACCAGACGGATCGTCGGCGTTTGCTCGATGCCGTCGTCATCGATGTAGCTCAACCCGCGATAGCCGTCGACCAGGATCTGATGCAGCCGGAAGTTCTCCGCCCGCGCGTCCTGTGACTTCGGCGCGATGACCTCGTCCAACGCCTGCTGGAGATAGGTCGCCGGAACCTGCGGGTTGAGCCGACGCATCACCGCCATGGTGCGTTCACGCATGATCAACTCGTCCCAGCTGGCGCGGCCGTTGTCGGCGCCCGGCGCGATCTTGATTCCGTCCAGATGTTCCCAGCCGTGCTCGGCCAGTCGATCAAGAGCGATCTGCTCCCACTGCGCTTCGCTGACCATCACTTCTCCTCGGGTTCGATCAGCCGGTATTCCTGTCGGCTGCTCCTCTTGGGATGGACCGATCTGACGCGGCCACGCTTCATCAACTCACCCAGGCGCCTGCTGGCCGTACTCTGCGAGATACCGAGTTGGTCCTGGATTGCCCGGCTGCTGGTGTGTCCGGCGCGGATCGCCTCGACGATGGCCGACAAGTCGGCCTCCACGCCAGGTGTCCCGCTGGAGGTCGGGGTCGACGGCGGCGATGGCATCGCGATGGGGAGGGCGTCCTCAGCCAGCCGGTAGCTGGCGTAGCGCCGTCCTCCGCTGCGCAACGCGATCCCACGCGCCACAAGCTCGCGGAGCGCTTCGCCGGCAGTGACACGGTCCACTCCCCACGCTTGCAGAGTTGCGTTGGTAGCGACACCGGAGTTGCGCATCATCGCCAACGCAAGGTGTTGCGCGTCGGTCAGCCCACTCTGACCAAGTGATCCGATCCAATCGACTGTTTCGGGCGACAGCAGCGCGTGTTGAGGAACGGTCACGGAGATGTGTCCCGGCTCGATGTGGAAGTCGGGCGGGCTCATACCGACGCGCCGCAGCTCCGCCATCACGCTGAGCAGCCCGGTTCCGCGGTTCTCGCACAGCGTCTCTCCACGCGATCCGGGAAGCTCAACGTCGGCCAGGATGGCTGCCAGGGTTTGGTTCCGGGACGTGGATTGATGGTCCTCGGAGCCGAGGTCGCCGATCGTAATGGGGCCGTACAACCCACCGGGGTTCTTGATCACGAGGCGATCCGGATACAACTCGATCTGAATCTGGGCGCCACGCGCATCGGGGCTGTAGTCGCGATGCATGATCGCGTTGACCACTAGCTCCCGGATGACGTCGAGCGGGTAGTCGTAACGGTCTTCACGACCGATCCCGCTGATGATTGCACCGACACGCATGTTGCGGATTGCCATGGCGATCACGTCAGCAACCACCGCAGGAATCGGTCCATCGATCGTCGCGTTGTCCAGGAACCGGCGACCCGCGGGGTCTGTCTCGCCCATCCGGGTCGTGGGCAGCACGACGAAGGAGACAAAGAGCTGCGGATAGAACTGCTGGGGATACTCGCCCAGGCAGAGCAACCCGGCCAACGTCGGATGCGGCTCTCCCTTCTCGTCAAGACTCGCCACCCCCAACCTGATCAGCAGGCGATCATCAGCGACCTGGCCGAGACGCGGCGAACGCCGGCGAACCCTGGCCAGGTACGTCCTGACAAGTTCTTGATCGAGGTCGTCCAAGGTCGCCCCAGGCACCGAGTCGCGGTCATGAGTCGGCTGGCTCCGGTTCGACAGCAATTGGGTGACTTCGTAGTGGGTCAACCGTCGATCACCGTCGCCGCCGCGGATGAATGAGCCGCCATAGGCACCCCGAGCGACGACAAAACATGGCTTCGCAACCGGATCAAGTTCCGGTACGTCGAGCCGCACGATCGGGTGGCCGTCGTGCTCCTCCAGGACGACGTCAGCCCGGCACGGCGGCTCAATCTTGTTGGCGCACGCGTCAGCGAGTGCATCCCGGGCAGCGAGTGGGTCGAATCCTTCGACCGGCGCGAAATCCTGGTGTTCGTCGATGCCGAGGATGAGAGTGCCGCCGGATCCGTTGGCGAACGCGCTGACAGTCTCGACCGCGTTCTTCGGTAGGCCGTGCGCGGCCGCCTTGATCTCAGCCCACGGCAGCTCGGAGCCGATGCGACGCAGTCGCTCGAGCAACACTGCCGTGTCCATCCTCACTCCCCCTCTACCGAACCATACCCAGACTTACCCACACTTATTCACGACTTACCCGAGCTTATTCTGTCGCTACCGGTTGGTCACCGTCCGTGGCGATAAAGTCACGCGCGTCGACCTGTTTCGACCCGACCCGGACCTTGCCGGACATCAGCAGCGGGAGTAGCTCGTCGCGGGTCCGGGCGAGAATCGTGTTCTCGTCCGTAGTTGCCCGGTGCATTGCCAGATGTGCTTGTGCGCGTCTCTCGATCGCGGTCGGGTCTCGTGGCACTGCGACCTCGAGGGACTTGAGATTGCCCATGCTCAACTTCGGTTGGACGGCACCAGTCACAAGATGAGCCACGTTCAGCCGACGAAGAAGAATGCTGAGCAACTCCGTCGAGATCCCATTTCCTGTCAGGACATGGGCGTGATTGTTCACCCAGCTTGGCCCCCAGATGTATTGGACGACCGGCTGCCCGCCATCGCGCATGACTGTGCCATCTTCACCAACCAGCGAGAGCGGCTCATTGAACAGGGCTTCGTCTACGGTGTCTAGCTGACCTGCAGCGCCGTAGTACGGAACCGTACCGTTGCGTGACTCGCGTTCACGTCCGGACAACGGCACACGGCGCCGGTTGTGAAACGTTGCGAGCTCGCCAAGCGGAACCGACCTCTGGCCCTTGGAGAGTTCCGCCTCAAGGAGCGCGGCCGACAGGTTCCCCAACACCCGAACAGTGCGGTCGTTGGCGGCGATCTTGTCGTCGAGGGCGCCCAGGACTTCGGCGATGGCGTGACGTGAGTCACACGTCGGAAGACGAAGTCGTATTGACTCCATTGCCGATTTGCTGAGCTTGGGCTGCGCACTTCCCGTCAGATAACCGGCAATGTCTGTCTGTGCCAGCGCGTACCGCAGCAATCTTGTATCGGCCGGGTTGCGTCCGGCTACCACATGCGCGTGGTTGTTGACCCACACCTTGCCATGAGTCTCGAATGCGATCGGGGCAGACCGTGACCGGAGATTCTCACCGTCCTCGGATATAAGGAGGAAGTCACCGTCGTGGGTGTGTCCAACTACCCAATCAACGATGCCGCTCGCCCCGTAGTACGGAGTCTCCCCTGAGGTCCGATCACTCGACTTGATCGGCCGCCGTGCGGAGTCAAAGTTGATTGTCAACTCACCAAGCGTGTATTCGATAAGTTCAGCCATCGACCCGCTCCAGCTGCTCGCGGACGACCTTCTCCAACCGCGCCGACTCGTCAAAGGCTTCCAATAACTCCTTGGTGAGCCTGTTGATCTTGGCGTCGATCGGTTCGCCGTCGTCCTCTGCTTCAGCCGCACCGACGTAGCGACCCGGAGTCAGCGCATAGCCGGCGTCCTTGATCTCTGTCAGCGTCGCCGACTTGCAGAAGCCGGGCACGTCCTCGTACTGCAGGTCTTTTGCTTCTGCAGAAGGGGATCCGCGCCAGGCGTGGAAGGTGTCGCCGATCTTGACGATCTCTTCCATGGTCAGCGCGCGCTCGGCCCGGTCGACCATGTAGCCCAGCTCGCGGGCGTCGATGAAGAGCATCTGGCCGGATCGATCGATGGACCCCTGCTTGCCCGCGGTCTTGTCCTTGGCGAAGAACCAAACGCAAACCGGGATTCCGGTGCTGCGGAAGAGCTGGGTCGGCAGCGCGACCATGCAGGAAACAAGATCAGCCTCGACAATGCGAGCGCGGATGTCGCCCTCACCGTTGGACTGCGACGACATCGAACCGTTCGCCATCACCACACCTGCGGTGCCGCCGGGTGCGAGCTTGGACAGGATGTGCTGGATCCACGCGTAGTTGGCGTTGTTGGCCGGCGGGACGCCGAAGGTCCAGCGCGGGTCCTCAACGCTCCTGGTCCAGTGTTTGATGTTGAACGGCGGATTCGCCATCACGAAGTCCATCTCGACATCGGCGTGCATGTCCCGGCCAAACGTGTCATTCCAGCGCGAGCCGAGCCCCTTGTTGTCGATGCCGTGGATGGCCAGGTTCATCTTGGCCATCCGCCAGGTCTCCTCGATCGACTCCTGGCCGTAGATCGCGATGTCCTTCGGGTCCCCGTCGTGTTCGCGGATGAACGCGTCGGTCTGCACGAACATGCCACCTGACCCACAGCACGGGTCGTAAACCCTTCCCTTGTTGGGTTCCAGCACTTCGACCAACACCCGGACCACGCTGCGCGGGGTGAAGAATTCGCCTCCCCGCTTACCTTCCGCGCGAGCGAAGTTGCCGAGGAAGTACTCGTAAACCTCGCCCATCAGATCGCGGGCCCGATGCTCGCCCTGCCGGCTGAACCGCGCGCTGTTGAACAGATCGATCAGCTCGCCGAGCCGGCGTTGATCGATGTTGTCCCGGTTGTACAGCCGCGGCAACGTGCCGCGCAGATTCTCATTCGCGTTCATGATCGCGTCCATCGCGCGGTCGACCAGCGAGCCGATGTTCTGTTCGATCTGTCCATCGGTGCCTGATGTTCCCTTGGCGTTTTCGGCCAGGAACGACCAGCGTGCCTCCGGCGGCACAACGAACACGCCGTAGCCCTGATACTCCTCCGGGTCGTCGATCAGGTCGGCGATTTGATCTTCGTCGTATTCGGACTGCAGCTCGGCCCGGATGGCCTCGCGCCGCTCCTCGTACGCGTCCGAGACGTACTTCAGGAACACCAGGCCGAGGATGACGTCCTTGTACTGGTTGGCCGACAGCGAGCCCCGGAGCCGGTCGGCCGCCTTCCACAACGTGTCCTTGAGCTCCTTCATCGTCGAAGGCGCCTGGGGCTCCTTCTTCTTCGTACGCGGTGGCATCGTCATCCTGCTTTCTGACTTGTCGTGGTGGGCTTGATCATGACGGACCCGGCGGCTGTTGCTTGGATCAGGCTCGCGGTGAGTTCGTGGAGGGTGTCGAGATGACGCTGGAGCTGTTCCGCCCGCGTGGCGGCTCCACGGAGTGCTTGATCGAGTGCGTCAGCCTCGGAGGAGCCAAGCTCGGGCACCATCCAGGTCTGCCATTCGGTGCCGGGCCGAGCCGTTTCGTTGATCAGGGCAGCCAAGGTGTCGGGCCCGATCGTGGCCGCGTCGGTGAGTCGAAGGATCCGATTCGGCGACGGCACCAGCGATCCGCCATCATGATCAACTCGCGCCAGCGGGCGAGGCTTTTCCAGGAAGACGACGTCGCCGGGTTCGGTCGATTTGATCTTGGGATACGCCCGCGCTACATCGAACGGATCCAGTCGGAGATCTTCGTAGCTGCCGTCGGCTGACAGTACACGGACCGTGCCTCGCGGATCGTGTCCATCCCTGGTCACCCGACTGCCGCGGATGAATTTGATCTTGCCGCCTGCTTGTAACTCGCGCAGCGTACGCTGGCGCGCTCGGATGGTGTTCGGCGACGGTTCGACCTCGACGTCGAAGCCCGGGATCGGCTCGCTGGTGACCAACGAAGCCGAACGGACCCGATCAAGATCGTCTTCCGGCCGACTCATCGCCCGGATCGCCTGCACTCCGGGCGGAACGACCGGTCCGCCCGCCAGAGCGGTCGCCAGCCGGGTCGCCCGGGTGTAGCGGAACGCCCGGCCCGGCACGTGGGACAGCGCGGCTGTGATGTCCGAGGCCAGATCGCCGTGATCAATGTCCACGCCGGCAAGATCGGCAACCTGCAACACGGGGTTGCTGTCTCTGGGAGGGGCCCCGAGAACCACCCACAGCCCAAGGCTCTGTCGGTGCGCCGCCTTGCGGAGTCCGCGCGGCAACCGCAGCGCCACTGCAAGTCCCGAGCCTCGCAGCGTCTGAGCTCGCAGCCTCTCCAGGTCGCCGACCATCGCCTCGCAGGTGACAGAGGAGCCGCCGACGATAACCGCCGCGTCATGGGGCCCCAGGCTCAGCACGCACTCGTCGATCCGTTGCAGGGATTCCCTCGGCTCCGTACCGATCACGGACAGCACGTGAAGCGTCGCCGCCGGGTGCTCGGCCAACTCGGCACCGTGGAGCACCGCGTACCTGCGATACCTCCGGCCCTGGTGATCATCGTCGACGACGACGCCGGCAAAGCCCTCGGTCAACTCACGGAGGGTGTGCTGATCAAGCTGCGGAGCGATGGCGCATGGACCCGGAGCCGTCGCCTCCAGCTCGATCCGTACGGCCGTGGCCACGGTCTGCAAGATCCGTACCAGCGCCGCGTCCACCTCCTTGCCAGCAACGAAGGACGCCGTGCCAATACGTCGGGCGAGTCGAGATGAGCCGAGCCGGTCCAACGCGTCTGACGGGCCGAACGAGACCTCGGTCAGCTGGTCGATGAACTCAAGCTCCTCGGACGAGGCGGTGCGGCCTCGGACCTCGGTCAGCAGGAGCAGATCATCGGGATCGGCCTCCTCGGCCAGCGCGATCAGGTCCTCGTGAGATCGGCCGGCGAGCTGCTGCTGGCTCAGAGCGTGCAGGCAGAGCAAGGTGATCAAGTGCTCCGGATCCGCGTCATCAGGAACGGCGAGCGCGCTCGCGTCGAGGTGTGTTTCGGTGTTGTTGCCGCGCCCCGTGGCCTGCAGCCAGCCGACCACCTGGTCACGGTCGAAGTGCTCGACGCCGCCGATGGTCGTGATGGCAGCGGGGAAGTCGAACTTCTGGCCCCGTACGGAGGGACGCCGTCGCCACATCGACACGACCGGCCGACGGACCTTCGCCAGCGTGGCGATGTCCTGCAGGGTCAGCGTTGCGATCTGTGAAGTCACGATCATCCTCCTCTCCGAGGTGCGTCCTTCAGAACGTTACGTCAAGCGCCGGTAGCTGTGTAGCGGCTCTAACTGATAATCCCCCTTATCAGAGATCTGCATCGACATCCGCACACTCAGGTCGCAGTGTTTGACGCAACTCCGCGTCGTCCGGCGCGGCGACATCCGCTCGAAGGAGGAGCCATGACGCAGAATGCACACTTCGACGACGAACTCCGCGCCGTCGTCATCGAACACCTCACCGTCTCCGATGAGGCGATCGCTCGCGAGGCCTGCCGCTGGACGACGGGCGTCCGCGACCGCATCGTCGAGGACAACGAGACACTGGCCGCGGCCGATCTGACCGCGTTCGCCGTCGAAGCGCTGAAGCTCGGCGCGTATGCACTCGCCGTGACCGGTCAGGCCACCGATGCCCGCGCGTTCGAGCAGCTGCTCAAGGAGGTCGAGGACAAGACCGTACGGGCCACCGACCGCGCAACCGAACTGACCGAGCGCGTGGTGAAGGATGCGAGCGAGGCCGTGACGAAGGCGACCGAGGCGTCGCGCAAGGCGTTCGCCGACGCCGAGGAGACTCAGCGCAAGGAGTTCACGCGGGCCGTGGACGTTGCCAAGAAGGAATTTGCCGCGGAGCTGCACAGGCTGATCGGCGGCGATCACCCGGAGCTCGCCAGTCAGCTGCAGGTGCTGCTCGAACGGTTCGGAACCGGGCTCAACGAAAGGACCCAGGACAGCACCAACAAGCTGATCGAGAAGGCGGCTCGTCAGTTCGATCCGTCCGATCCGACGTCTCCGATGGCCAAGCACATCGCCGCCATCACGAGCGAGCAGTCAAAGGTCGCCGAGCAGATGGACAAGAACCATCGCGCACTCGCAGAAAAGGTCGAGGCACTGGTGACCGCGCTCAAGGTGCAGGAGGCGCGTACGACGCTGGCCAGCGTCACGCCGATCAAGGGGAACAACTTTGAGGCCCAGATCCACGCGCTGATGCAGCAGATCGCGACCGGCCTCGGCGACGAGTACGCCGACACGACCAAGACCGTGGGGCTGGTGCCGCGGAGCAAGAAGGGCGACGGTGTGCTGAATGTCGACGGCGGATCCGCGCAGGTGGTGATCGAGGTCACCGACTCCGACCGCAAGGGGTGGGTCGGCTACTTCGATGAGGCCGAGCGCAATCGGGGTGCGCAGGCGGCACTGGGGATCGTACGGACCCGGGAGCAGAACTGCGATCAGAGCATTCGGATCCTCGGTCCGCGCCGGGTGGTGATGGCGTTCGATCCCGCCGAGGACGACGCCGAACTCCTGCGCACCGCAGTGATGCTGCTGCGCACGACGGCGATCGCGGCGTCGATCCGTACCGGCAGTGCGGAGATCGAGACCGCCGAGGAGAAGATCGCCGACGCGATCGAGGAGCTGGTCAAGATCGACACGGTGAAGAAGATCGCCGGCACCATCCAGAAGAACGCCGGCAAGATCGAAAGCGAGTGCACCAAGATCAACACCACAATTCACCGGCTGCTCGACGACGCCCTGACTGCTCTTGCCGGTGCGCCGCACTCGGAGGCTGCTGTCGCGGCCGTCGATGCCACCAAGGGCGTCGCATAAGACGCCTCCCGAGCGCGCGCTCTGTGCCAACCCGGAGCGTGCAGCCGATCGCCCGGCCCGTCGGGGGTACGCCGGGCGATCGGCCTACATCATGCACAATCGACAGCGCGCCGAACCGTCACCGGCGTACCCTCCAACTGAGGAAGCATGACCTCGCAGCAGATCGCGCGAATCGCGATCACCGCGGGTCACATGCTGGTCAGCGAAGCTGAACTTGCGGTCATCCGGTGGCGACTCTAGTCGGCAGGAGCCGTCGTGATCCCTGCGTGCGCCGCCCGGATCCGGAGCTCAGACAGCAGGATGGGCTCATCTTCGGTGTCGAGACGGGCCCGCCAGTAGTCCCAACCCGATTCGACATCGACATTGTCCTCCCTGGCGGCGATGTCGACCGTCTCACAGGTGTGATCACCAACCTTGATGTAAGCGTCTTCCGTGATTTCGGCAGTGTTGCTACTCGCATCGTCCACCGGCTCAAGTAGCGTCCCTGCCGGAAGCCAGCCCGCAGTCACGAGGTTTTCGAGGGTCGGCAGCAGCAGCGGATTCAAACCACCATCGGTATCTGCGTCCGGCCGACTGAGGTCCGGCTCGTAATTCGCGTCGGTCAGCCGCTTGAAACCCTCGTAGGTGACAGCCGCAATGAGGTTGCGGCGCTGGTTCACGAACTCTTCGTACCCCAGCATCGTCCAGTCGACAGGTAGTGCATGCCACTGTTCCTGCCGCCACCGGCGGTTCTCGTCCAGGTTCTTGGCGGCAACCTCCGCTGGCCAGTACTTGTTCGGCGGATCGTCGCTGATCGCGATGTTGTCGGACCACTCCACGAGCGCGAAGTTCGCGACCTGGTTGATCTTGCGAACGGAGCGGAGTCCAAGCTGGTCTCTGAGGTACGCCTTCGGAAATAGGTGGTGCTTCTCGATGCCCTTCACCGTCGTGCGGTTGGGATTGATCCAGTCCTTCACCTTGCTCGTGGCCAGCAGAACGTCAGCGTCCAGAATGTTGAGTGCGGCGACGTAGGCAACCCAAGCAGGCGATTTCACCGACGAGGTGTCCAGGGCGTCGGGCAGGGTAACGGCCCACCAGTCGGCGGGCAGCGCGGCCTCGATCTGCGAGGTAAGAGTCTTCGTGAACTCGGCCGACGTCTCTGCCTGGCCGTCGAGGCGATTCAGATCCTCCTGCATGCGGGTTTCAGGCGAGGAGGTGTAACGGCCAGTGACTTGGGACATGAAGAACCAACGGGCCATCACCTCCCGCAACTCGTCGACTGGCACGCCGAAGCGATTTCTCCCGATCAGCCACAGTGCATAGGTGTAGAGGATGGTGGACGTCGATGTGATCATCGACTTGTTGCGGAATCCTGCTCGCTCCATGACCTTCAGGAACTCGTCCCAGTGCAACGGATTCAACGACTGGGCCTGACCGTCCTTCAACTTGGTTAGCTCGATGTCGCGGCGCTCCGGATGAATCGTCCGGGTACGCGGATCGCGGCCGCGCAGCGCGTTGTACGCATCGGCTAAGCGCGCCCGGTTCAGACCAACAGCGATGGCAACCCTGAGGATCTGGCCAGGGTGAAAGGTCATGAATGGATTGCTCGGCGTCCAACTGCACTTTGGAGCTTGGGGTTCGTGTTCGCGGTCGATCGTGGTTACCTCACGCGGTGTGAACCGCGAGTTGCGAGCCCACTTCTCGAGTTGCGCTCGCCCCTCCTCCCAGAACACGCTCAACCAAGTGAGTATGAAGTCTGCAGACGACAGGTTGACCCCCTCGGAGTTGATGCGAACGAAGATGTCGGCGACCACTTCCCGATCAACGTCCTCCTTGACCTGCACAACCTGGAATTCATAGCTGAGCAACTGATAGAGGCGCGTGATCGCGATCTCCGCCGCGCGCTCGACCTCCATATCAACCGTCCGCGCCTGGTCACTGCGGAGCCGCTTCAGGTAGTCGTAACGAGCGTTGATCGGATCGTCGAACACGGACTTAAGGTCAGGTATCCACTCCACCGACCTGCGAACGATCGGAGTGGGGACCTCGAATCTTCCGGTAAGCGGGTTGAATCCGATCGATATGAGCTCGCGAGAGTAGTCCTCTCGCCAGACCTGCAGACCCTTGATCGCCGCGTACAGGCTGGTCAGCCGCTGCTGTCCGTCGACGACTTGATAAGAGGCATCTTGAGTCTTCACCTCAGCCCCGATGGGCCGGGTGTGTGCAGAATCTCGGTTGGTCCAAAACATCAATTCTCCGACCGGGTAACCCCGATACATTGAATCGATGAGGTCACGAACCTTCGCGTTCGGCCACACGAATGGGCGCTGGATGTCCGGCAGTCGGACAGATCCGCGGTCCACGCCAGCGACGAGATCGCCGACCGTCCATGGATGGTGGCCGAACATGCGAACCATGATCAAATCCCTTCTCGGGTAAGTCTGACCAGACTGCTCCAAATCAACCTAACTTTCGACCACGCTCTTGGGAAGCATGCCCTTGATCCCACGGAGGATTCGTCCAGATGCATGACGCGCCGACAACCAAGCCGATCAACGCCGCGGGGCCGTGCTCGCTCTCGACAGGCAAGAAGTGTGCCGGCGCGTCAGGCATCGGATGGCAGGTGACAGCAGCGGCTTGAGCAGACGCGACCGTCGCGGGACGCCGCCGCAGCACCTCGGATGGAGTCGCCGTCATCGCAGGTCTCCCGCGGCAACCGGCAAGGTCGGATCGCTTCCCAGGCCCGCGAGTAGGCGCTGCGGGCTGCGACCCAGTCGTGGCAAGATCAAACCGAGCTCGATCCGTCCAACTAAAGGCGGAGGGACCGCAATGCCGCACATCGTTGTCCTCGCCACGGGCGGGACCATCGCCTCACGCGCCGGGTCCGACGGCGCTTCGGTTGCCAGCGATTCCGCCGATACGCTCCTTGGCGGAACCTCAACCAGGGCAGGGATAACGGTCGAGGCGGTTGACCTGCTCCGGCAGAACTCGTTCAACCTGAGTTTTCGTGATCTTCGTACCATCGCCGATGGCGTACGAGATCAACTGGCCCGCGGCGATGTCGACGGGATCGTGATCACGCACGGGACCGACACGATCGAGGAGACCGCCGTGCTGCTCGACCTGATCCACAACGACGATCGGCCGGTCGTTCTCACTGGGGCTCAGGTCGCTCCCGATCAGTCGGGCACCGACGGTCAGCGCAATCTGGCCGGAGCGATCAGTGTGGCCGCAGATCCGCAGTCGCGTGGACTTGGTGTGTTGATCTTCTTCGCCGGTCAGGTCCTTCCCACCCGCGGCCTGCGCAAGGTGCACACCCTTCAACCGCAGCCCTACGCCGCGGACCCGACGGGCCCGATCGGCGAACTCACCCAGGACGAACTACGCCTACATGCCCGACCGGTCCGGAATGTACCCCTGCCGCACCCGGAGCCGGCCTTCGACGGCACCCGAGTCGAATTGCTCACGCTCTATCCCGGCGCAACTCCGGAGCTGCTGAATCACCTTGTAGAGCAGCGAATCGGCGGCATCGTGCTGGCCGGCACCGGTGCCGGCAACCTCAATCGCGACAATGTCGACGCAGTCCGGGACGCGACCGCAGCGGGCACCGTCGTGGCCTTGTCGACGCGGGTGCCGTTCGGTCCGGTCGCGCCGATCTACGGCGGCGGTGGCGCGGTCGACGCGATCAAGGCGGGCGCCGTCCCGGTCCGGTTGCCGAACACCCAGGCTCGCATTCTGCTCGCGCTGCTGCTCAGTCACTTCCCCGCGGATCGTGTGGTCGAACGGCTTCGCAGCTACTGATCTGTGATGGCTGACCGGATGCTCAGCGACCCAGTCGGAATCGTTCCTGCCCGATCAGGCTCTGCAGATAGGTCACGCGGTTGAACACATCGGCCCGGCCGAGTGGATCAATCACGGGCACCTGCTCGGTGTACGACCGTCCCTGGATTGTCGTCACCGTGACCGAGATGAAGCCTTGGACTCGCGTTTCTCGGACCAACAGAAACAGCAAGCTGAGCAGGAAGAACCAGACGAGGACGACCGCCAGAACGATCGCCCAGGTGGGGGTACGCGAGGTAGTCGAGGTTTGATCAATGCTGGTCACGTTGATGTCGGCAATCGGCCAGGTCCCCGCCGGGGTCATGACGTGGTGAGTGGTTGCATGGATATTCCCGATGGACACGAGATTGGGCCCTGCGGGGCCACCCCAGGACATCGGTTGCATGCTCATGCGCTGAGATTAGCCTGAACCCGCGCAACGCGCCTACCGCACATCAACGCGTCATAAATACGCCACGATGCTCTGACCGAGCACGGTTTTCGGCGCGGCTGTGACCCCGCTAAGCCTCGTCGTTGCTGACAATGCAGCTGCCGAGCCCGTTGAGTCGTACGGACGTCAACCCGTCGTAGCGGCTCAGCGACTCCAACTCCCCTGCGCACCAATAGTCCGGCCAGTCCTGTCGCGCACCGATCGGGGAGGTGTACGAGATGTCGATCAGACCCAGGGTTGCGGCGTACTCGAACAGCACCGCGAGGGTGTAACGACCCTCGGCCAGCACCCAGCTGTTCACATCGCTGTATCCGAAACTGTCGTACTCGGGATGGCCGACGTGCAGCTTGAACAGCGCACGATCGGAACGGGTGATCTGCGGACTCAGCCTCCCCCGCCGCATCCGGGCAAACAGCGAGTCCACCGTCACCCATTCACCCGGTGGCAGCCTGCCTACCGCACGGGCCACCACCTCGCGGCGCGGTTTCACAGCAGTCAGCACATTCGCCGACCGCTGGCCCTTGATCTGATCAACCCGACTGAACTCGTCGATCAGGCCGTGGCTGATCCAGCGCTGCCATAGTCCGCGCAACACCTCGAAGGGCGGGGCATTCAACGCCACCCGGCCCTTCGCTGTCAGCACCAGGTGGGATCCGTTGAGTCTCGCCAGACCGCCCGCCATGATCAACAACGGCCAGCTGAACGCCGCGATCGGATCCTCGGCATAGAAGTCGCCGCCCACCAACCGCCATCCCACAGTCCGCACCGTGGCCGCGGTCGGGCGCTTGGTCTTCTGGCTGCATCGCAGCTCACCGGCTGCACACATCAGCAGCACCAGGCGCAGATTGTCCTGCGCCTCCTGCTCCGTTGACCTCTCGCAGAGGTCGTCACCGGCGTCAGAATCAGCCACGACTGCGTCACCGCTCAACGGCCGCTTCTCCTTGCAGAGTAGCGTTCCCGGGCCTGCACGATCTCTCGACGGGTGGACGAGGTCAGGTAGCGAAGGTCACCGAGATCAAAAGGACTGCCCTGCGACGGCGGCAGGCCGAGCGCTTCCAGCATCGGCTTCGCCCGCTGGCTCGGCGTGCCGCCGCCGAAGTGGTTGCGCAGCTCCTTGATCGGAATCTGGGTCTGGTGCAACATGGGGTTGCCGCAGTTGTTGATCAAGGTGATCCAGCAGATCGCTGCGGCCGCGGTGTCCATCCGGCCGCGCCGGCTGAAGATCGTTGGATCATTCACCGCCACGTCGTGCAGGATCCGACGTGCCGCGGTCCGCATTTCCTGTTCCAGCAGGGCATTGCAGGCTTCGTCGATGTGCTGGCCAGCCTCGAGCACCCGATCGGCGATCGTCTCGTCGATGCCATCCAGCGAGAGCGGTTCGTCCGGCAACGCGACGACGTCGACCTCCTCCAACAGCTCCTCCCCGCCCACCTTGATCGCCAGGTTGTTGATCATGGAATCGGCAATCCGGGCGTGGAAATCCGAGCCGTCGGCGAACCGGTCGCCAAGGTCAAAATCGAACTGGTTCAGGCCCTGGGCGGCCAACAGCTCGGCAATTCCGCGCGCTGACATCGCGGTGCCGGTACGACGTCGCTGGATCTCGGCACGGAACTGGGGCGTGATCTCCCGTACAGCCCGCAACGCGTCGTCGGTCAGCCCCTGGCTCACCCCACGGACTCGATGCCCGTATCTGATCAAGGCCGGCAGCACGTCGGCGAACTTGATCAAGAAGTCGGTCGGTGCCATGAAGCGCTCGACCGCGAACTCACCGAGGAAGATCTGCACCGCCTTGGTGCTCCACAACAACGGATCGTTGTACGGGCTGCGATTGTCAAGCAACGCATCGGCCAACGGGCCGGTGTCGGGATCATCGGCCAGCTCTCCCGCCTCGGCGGAGTTCAGGAACCCGGTCACCATCGACTCGATCTCACGGTCGGACGGCGCCCGGTCCGCAAACTCCTCGCCGCCCTCGGGAAGCATCCTGATCGCCCAGTGCAGCAGCGCCCGGCACTGCGGCCAGCTGTCCGTCTCGTACGGCGGCACGGTGTGATCGGTGATGTCGAGCGCCGCTTCGAGTCTGGCTCGAAGATCGGCCGGCGCGATCGGCAACTGCTCCGCCTCTGCAGCGAACTCTTCCCACTTCGCCAGGTATTCCTCCGCCGCCACATCCAGCACGAAGGCGTCGGTGAGCGGCCCACCAAGATCTAAGTCGACAAATCCGACCACGGTGATCTGCTGGCCGGTCGCGAACCGGACGCCGATCGCGAGGTTGACCCCAGCCAGCACCGGATCGAGCGCTTGCAACGTCGCGATCGGCTCCGCCCTGTCCAGTTCCTGCAACCACCCCGGCAGACGATCCATCGCCGGTCCCAGCCGCCGATCCACCCGGGTACGCAACAGCTCATCGTCCTGCAGCCGCGAGATCGCATACGCGAGTGCCTGGGTCTGTTGCTGACCCGACTCGATGAACATCGAGAGCAGGTCGGGCAAGCCGGGGAGCTCGGACCGCTCGCGGTCGGTGTCCGATTGAGGCAAGATCCGCTCCAGTACGGCGTCGCGGCTCGGCGCCAACGCCTCTGTCATCGTGCTGGCCAACGCCAGCAGCGCCAGCGGATGATCGTCGGCCAACGCCTGATCCAGGTCGGCCAGCAGTTCATCGGCACCGCCGGTTTCCAACTCCGGATCGTCGCGTCTCTCACCATCGACGGCGACCAGTCGCGGGCGTTCGAACGGGCTCGGCGGGTTCTCTCTGACTGCCATCCGCCCAGTGAAGTCGAAGCAGAGCGAGATTGCCAACCGACTCACGGATCACTGGCGGCCGGCGGAACCGGGCGGTGATCACGCGGGCAGCTGGGTGCCCGCAAAGCCGGCAGCAGGTGCAGTGTCACACCAGAAGCTCGGTGTTACCTTCGGCCGCATGCCCACGAAGCGTCCTCGGCATGTGCTGACCGAGACGGACGACCTGGCGACAGCGCTGGACGATGCCGCCCGCCGCATAGCAGCCGTCTGACTGCCGAGCATGAGTGGTAAGAACGTCGGGCTGGATTGGCTCAACCCCCAGATATCGGTCCGTTCGGGCGATCCGACCCGACCTTCTTACCACTCTCCGTTCGGTCCCAGGACGGAATGAAGTTCCGCCCCTCGTGGTGCCGGCAGCCGAAGCCGCGCAAGCGATCGCGACACCGGCCTGCCCGGTTTGCCACAATGTCGGACCAGCTCCCTAGGGTGTACGCCGTGGACTTCGAGACGATCGCGGCGCTGCAGGAGCGGCACCCCACGTGGCGGCTGCTGCGTGCGCAGAACGCGCCGTTGATCTTGTCCTTCCTCGGCGGCCACTTCGTCGAGCAGAACAACGGCGCCACCCCGGCGGGTCGGCTGGCCGACGCGCTGGAAGATCAGTTGAGCTTGCTCCGAACCGGAGACGACGAGTCGCGCTTCGCCAAGACGGCCGAGGACTATCTCTACGACTGGTCCCAACCCGAGTCGGGCTGGCTGCGCCGCTTCTATCCGGCCGACTCCGACGAGGTCCACTACGACGCCACGCCCGCGCTGGAGCGGGCCTACAGCTGGGTCAGCGGTCTGCGGCAACGCGCCTTCGTCGGCACCGAGTCCCGGCTGCACACGGTGGTCGACCTGCTCCGCCAGATCGCGTACGGGACCGAGCAGGATCCGCAAGCCCGCTTGGAAGTCCTGCAGCAGCAACGCGACGAGATCGACCGGCAGATCGCCGCCGCCGAGGCCGGCGAGGTCGACCTGCTCAGCGACACCGCGATCCGGGATCGCTATCAGCAGTTCGCCGGCACCGCCCGCGAGCTGCTGTCGGACTTCCGCGAGGTGGAGGAGAATTTCCGCGGCCTCGACCGCGCCGCGCGCGAACGGATCGCCTCCTGGACCGGTTCCAAGGGTGCGCTGCTGGCCGAACTGGTGTCCAGCCGGGCCGACATCAGCAGCTCCGATCAGGGCGCGAGCTTCCAAGCGTTCTACGACTTCCTGCTCTCCGACGATCGGCAGGACGAGTTGAACGAGCTGCTGACCACCGTGCAACGGCTGGCCGCGGTCGACGCCGACCGCCGACTTCGAACGATTCACCACGACTGGTCCGAAGCGGCCGAACGCACCCAACAGACCGTCCGGCAGATCTCCGAGCAGCTGCGCCGATTCCTGGATGATCAAGTGTGGTTGGAGAATCGGCGAGTGCTCGACCTGGTCCGACAGATCGAGGGGGCAGCGCTGCAGGTCCGCGACGGCCCGCCCACCCTCGGCCTCGAAGTTGATCTTCCCGGAGTGCCGATCAATCTGCCGTTCGAGCGCCCGCTGTACGACGCCCGCCCGGCCGCCAGCGTGGACAGTCTCGCCGCGCCGGCCGACGAGGTCGAGGTCGACACGTCCGCGCTCTTCACCCAGGCGTTCGTCGATCAAGCCCGGCTGGCGGACAACATCCGTGCCACCGTTCCCGAACGCGGCTCGGTGCTGCTCAGTGACCTGGTCGAGCTCTACCCGGTCGAGCGGGGCATCGCCGAGATCGTCGGCTACCTGGCGCTGAACGAAGATGATCTTGCCGTCGAGCTGGACGAGAGCGGGGAGAGCCTGATCGATTTCCATGATCATCTCGGCGCCGGCAAACGGGTCCGCCTGCCACGAGCGACGGTGAGTCGACGATGAGAACCGCAACCGAGCAAGCCGTCAGTACGGCGACCATCGACCTGATGCGCGGCGTCGTCTATCGCGAGACCGACGAGGACAGCTGGCTCACCCTGCAACGCCACGGTGCCGCGGTGCGTGATCATTTCGCTGCCATCGGCGTCGACGTGATCATCGACGACACCGAGGGATATGCCTTCCTGCGCAGCGAATCCGTGGATGACGAGGCCGAACAGCTGCCCCGGCTGGTGAAGCGTCGCAGTCTCACCTTCAACGTCAGTCTGCTGCTGGTGCTGCTGCGCAAACGCTTGGTCGAGTTCGAGACCAGCGGGCACGAGGGCAAGCTGGTGCTCAGCCGCGATCAACTGGTGGAGATACTGCGCGTCTTTCTCGGCGACAGCACCAACGAGGCCCGGGTGATCGAGAAGATCGACACCACGATCAAACAGGTCGCCGAGCTCGGCTTCATCCGCCAGCTCCGCGGCCAGCCCAACCACTGGGAGGTCCGCCGGATCCTCAAGGCCTACGTCGATGCGGCGACGATGGCCGACTTCGCCGGCAAACTGTCCGAGTACGCCGACAGCCTCAACTCCGGTGGTGGTGATGACTGATCAGCCGAGTTTCAGCAGCGATCGAGGCGACGGTGAGCCCGGCTTCGACGCGGCGCCGGGGCTCTTCGGCCCCGGTGAGCTGACCGCGTCCAAGGCCGGCTTCCGGCTGCATCAGTTGGAGGTGTTCAACTGGGGCACCTTCGACCGACGGATCTGGCGGCTCTCCCCGGCCGGCGACACCGGGCTGCTCACCGGCGACATCGGCAGTGGCAAGTCGACCCTGGTCGACGCGCTGACCACCCTGCTGCTGCCCGCGCACCGGATCGCGTACAACAAGGCGGCGGGAGCGGAGACCCGCGAACGCACGTTGCGCAGTTACGTTCTCGGCCACTACAAGTCCGAACGCGTCGAGAGCACCGGCAACACCCGAGCCGTCGGTCTGCGCGACCACACGTCGTACTCGGTGATCTTGGGCGTCTTCATCAACGACGGTTACGGCGAGACCGTCACGCTGGCTCAGGTGTTCCATCAGAAGGATCCGCGGGCCGGCCAGCCGGACCGGTTCTTCGTCACTTCCGACAAGCAGCTCAGCATCGACGCCGACTTCACCGACTTCGGCACCAACCTCAACGATCTCCGCCGCCGGCTCCGCTCGGCCGGCGCGGCGATCAGCACCACCTATCCCGACTACTCCCGGCAGCTGCGCAAGATGCTCGGCATCAAGTCCGATCAGGCGCTGGAGCTGTTCGGCCAGACGGTGTCGATGAAGTCGGTCGGCAATCTCAACGAGTTCGTCCGCTCGCACATGCTGGAGCCGGTCGACGCGACCGACCGGATCAACGCGGTGATCAACCACTTCGAGGATCTGACCAAGGCCCACGAAGCGGTGCGTCGGGCGCGCGAACAGCTCGCCGTGCTCGAGCCGCTGGCCGCGACCGCTCGGCGCTACGACGAGGCGCAGCAGCGGCGGACCGGGTTGGAGCAGCAGCGCGACGCGTCCCGCTGCTACTTCGCCGAGTTGCGCCGCGACCTGCTGACCGAACAGATCGACACCGCGCTCGGTGAACGGGGCCAACTGGAACGTCGCGCCGAGACCGAGCAGTCGCAGCGGCAATCCCTGCAGCAGCAGCAAGATCAACTTCGGGACGAACGTCGCGGGGCCGGCGGTGACCGACTCGGCGAATTGGAACGGCTGATCACCGACGCCGAGGCCGCGACGGCAACCCGCACGGCGCGCCGCGACGGACTCGATCGGCAAGTGGCGGCCGCCGGGCTCTCGCCGGTCGACGACCGGGACGGCTACGCGCGGCTGGCGGACCGGATCGCCGCGGAGCAGCAACCGCTGCAGATCCGCCGGCCCGAATTGGACGGCGAGCTGGCCGATCTCGAGGTACGGCGCCGCGAGCTCGACCGGCAGGGCGCCGAACTCCGTACGGAGCTGGAGAGTTTGGCCGGTCGACGCACCAACCTGCCGGCCGAACAGCTCGCGATCCGGGAGCAGTTGTGTGCCGAGCTCGGGCTGACCACCGGGACGTTGCCGTTCGCCGGAGAGCTGATCGACGTCGCCGAGGAGTATCAGCCCTGGCGGGGTGCCGCCGAGCGGGTGCTGCGCGGTTTCGCGCTGTCGCTGTTGGTGCCGCAGCAGCACTACCCCGCCGTCTCGGACTGGGTGAACGGTCATCGGCTGAGCTTCCGCCGCGACGACGGCCGGGAGCGTGGCCTGCGATTGGTGTACGAGCTGGTCGCGCCGCGCCAGGTTCGCGTCCGGGGTGAGCAGGCCGACGGGTTGATGCTGGCCGACACCCTGGAGGTCGCGCCGGGTGACTTCGAGGACTACCTGCGCGCCCAGCTGGTCCGGCGGGCGGGCTACCGGTGTGCGGACACGATCGAGGAGTTCCGCACCGCGTCGTACGCGGTGACCCGGCAGGGCCAGGTCCGCTCCCGGGATCGGCACGAGAAGGACGACCGCAGCCGGGTCGACGACCCACGCACCTGGGTGCTCGGCTGGGCCAACGAGCGCAAGATCGAGGCGCTGACCGAACAGCTGCTCGGGCTGCAGGCCGACAGCCTCGCGCTGACCGAGCGGCGTGATGAATTGGCCGCCGAACGCACCCGGCTCACCGACCGTCTGGGTGAGCTGCGCCAACTCGCCGGCCAGCTCAGTGCCCCGTGGACCGACTTCGCCTGGGAGGACAGCGCCGCCGAGGCGGCGAACGCACGGCAGGAGCGCGATCGGCTGCTGGCCGGCTCGACCCGACTGGAGGAGATCGAACGGCTGTTGGCGGCGCTGGCCGTCAGGCTCAGCGAGGCCGAGAACCGGCTGCAGCGGACCCGGGTCAAGATCGGCGTGCTCGGCGACCGGATCGACCGAGCCACCGCGGCACGGGAAGCCGAGGAGGACTTCCTGGCCGACCTGCCGGCCGAGCTTCGCGAACGTGCCCGCCAGTCCTATCCCGGCCTGGCCGAACGTCTCGGCAACGACCTGCCCTCCGACCCGGACGCCTGCGAGCGAACCGCCGCCCGGTTGAAGGACGCGTTGCAGGATGACATCGACAAGCTCAACAAGTCGCTGGCCGGCTTCAGCAAGAACCTGCTGGAGTCGATGAACGAATTCCACCAGCGCTGGCCGGAAGCGTCCTCGGAGATGGACGTCGACGTCGAAGCACGGCGGGACTACTGCGCCTTCGCCGAGCGGGTGGCCAACGACGACCTGCCGGCGTTCGAGGACGAGTTCAAGCGGCAGCTGAACACCAACACGATCCGCGAGCTGGCCGGCTTCAACAACTGGCTGCGACGCAAGTCCGAGGAGATCGGCGCCCGGGTGGAGCGGATCAACGAGGCGCTCGGCGCGATCCCGTACAACCCGGGCCGCTACATCATGCTGGTCGCCGAACGCACCAACAATCAGGAGGTGCAGGCCTTCCGGACCGATCTGCGTGCGGCCACCGACGACGTACTCGGCCCGGACGAGGAACGCTACTCCGAGCAGCGGTTCAATCAGGTGCAGCAGCTGATCGAGCGCTTCCGCGGCCGCGACTCACACGCCGACGCCGACAAGGCGTGGACCCGGCGGGTCACCGACGTCCGCAACTGGTTCACCTTCTCCGCCTCCGAACGTGACAGCACGACCGACGCCGAGTGGGAGCACTACAGCGACTCCGACGGCAAGTCCGGCGGCCAGAAGGAGAAGCTCGCCTACACCATCCTGGCCGCCTCGCTGGCCTACCAGTTCGGCCTGGAGTGGGGCGTGGACAAGGCCCGCGACTTCCGCTTCGCGGTGATCGACGAAGCGTTCGGCCGTGGCTCGGACGCCTCCACCCGCTACGCCCTGGATCTGTTCAACAAGCTCGGCCTCCAACTGCTGATCGTGACGCCGCTGCAGAAGGTGCACGTGATCGAACCGTACGTGCAGACCATCGGCTTCGTGGACAACCCGGACGGCAACTACTCCCGGCTGCGGATGCTCACCATCGAGGAATTCCGGGCCCACCGGGGACCCTCGGCGTGATCACCGAGGGGTCATGATCATCAGCAGCAGGTACTTGATCATACGGGTGGCGTGATCATGAAATCGCGATCAGGATGGACGTCTCCGACCGACCTCAAGACCAAGGTGCTACGCCGGTGGGACAGTGGCGAGCTGCTGGCAATCTTGGCCCGTGGCGGGGAGTTCGAGCCGATCGATCTGCCGTTGCGTGGTCCGAAGGCGGCCGACATCGGTGATGATCTTGACGCGGTACGAGGCTGGATCGACGCGCTGGAGCGGGGCAGTCGGGGCGGTCAACGCTACGAGTTGATCTACGGCGGCATCGGCGGCCGCCACGTCGGACGCAACCAGATTCCACTGCGGGCCGAGATCAACACCGCCGAGCAGGCCTGGCAACTGCTCGGCGTCGTGGCCGAGGTCGGTCGGTTTCGGGAGTTGCTGCACCACAGCGCCGAGTTGCCGGCGGTGCGCGACTGGGCGGCGACGAATCCCCTGCGCGCGTTGGCGGTGGCCGACGAGTGGGAGCAGTTGCTGTCGGCCTACCGCTGGTTGACCGAGTCCCGGGACTCGGGCCTGTATCTGCGCCAGGTCACCGCCCAGGGTGTCGACACCAAGTTCATCGAACACCACCGCGCCTTGCTCGCCCAACTGGTCGGGGTCAGCCGCAGTGCGACGGGTTTCCTTGCCGGCTTGGGATTGCGCAGCCGGCCCGAGTTGATCCGGCTGCGGTTCGACCCGGGCCCGCTGGGGCTGCCGACCATGATCACCGAGGCGACGTTCCGACTCGACGAGTTGGCCAGGTTGCCGGCCGACGTACGCACCGCGGTGATCATCGAGAACGAGATCACCTTCCTCAGCGTGCCGATCCCCGACAACGGTATTGTGCTGTGGGGCAAGGGATTCGAGGTGGATCGCGCCGGGCGGCTGGGCTGGCTCAGCGACGCCGACGTGCACTACTGGGGCGACCTGGACAGCCACGGCTTCGCCATCCTGCATCAGCTCCGCGCCTGGCTGCCGCAGACGAGATCGTTCCTGATGGACCGCGTCACCCTGCTCGCCCACCGCGACCGTTGGGTCCGAGACCCGACGCCCACCAATGCCCAGTTGGATCGACTCACCGACGAAGAGTCCTTGCTCTACGAAGATCTGGTCACCGACCGACTGGCCGACTCCGTACGTCTCGAACAGGAACGGATCGACTGGGGTTGGGCAACCGACCGGTTGCCGTACCTCCCGTCGGACCAAACCCGCGGTTGAGGAAGATCCGGGCGGATCGGCCGACGCCGGACCGCTTCCCGCTCACGTACGGCGCTCCCGCGGAAGTTCCGACCTGCGCGGCAGCGTCGCCGGTGCGCGGGAGCCCTGTTGGCCCTCGTCCGGAGACGTTCGTCCGGCCCGCCTTGCCGCGTTGAAACGTTCGCTGCGGTGACCGGCGGACCTGGAACCGGCGCGGTTGCGTCGCGCTCGTCCGATCGGGGGCACAATGTGTCCCGCGGATCGCCATCGGCGCGGGAATGTAACGACTGGGAGAAATTTCCCACAGCCCGGCCAAGTCATGTTTATGCTGTGCGGAACTGTCCGTTTGGGACGGATTCGATCACTTGTAGTCATCGAGTGCGAAGGCACAGCGCAGCGTGATCGGCTCCCGGACGACGACGTCGGGATCTATCAGAAAGAGGCGGAACCGAATGACCGAGACGAAGAAGCTGGGGCGACGGACTCTCCTGAGAGGGTCGTTGGCGGCGGCCGCAGTGGTGCCATTCGGCGGCGCTCTGGCCGGCTGCGCAACCGGCGGCGGTAACGACAACGCCGGCGCCAAGCAGAGCACCGGCGCCAAGAGCGCCGACAATCCGTTCGGCCTCGCCAAGGACTCCACCATCGACGCGGTGATCTTCAACGGTGGTTACGGATACGACTACGTACAGTTCGCCGCCGACAAGGTGAAGGCGAAGTTCCCCAACGTCACGCCGAAGGTGTCGCCGTCGACGCAGATCTCCCAGGAGTTGCAGCCCCGCTTCGCCGGCGGCGATCCGCCGGACCTGATCGACAACTCCGGCGCCGGTGCGATGACGTTCAACTCGATTCAAGATCAACTCGCAGACCTCACCGACCTGGTCAACGCCAACAACTACGAGGGCAAGAAGATCAGCGACACCCTGTACGCGGGCGCTGTCGAGTCGGGCACCTTCGGTGGCAAGCTGCTCGAGCTGAACTACGTCCTGTCGCTGTACGGCATCTGGTACTCGGCCTCCCTCTTCCGGGACAACGGCTGGACCGTGCCGAAGACGTGGGACGAGGTGGTCGCGCTCGGCGCCAAGGCGAAGGCGAAGAACAAGTACCTGTTCGTGTGGGGCAAGGAAGCCGCCACCTACTACCAGACCCTCGCGATGCAGTCGGCCACCAAGGAGGCCGGCGACGACTTCCGGCTGCCGCTGGAGAATCTGAAGCCGAAGTCGTGGTCTCATCCCGCCATTCAGAAGGTCTTCCAAGCGATGGAGACCTGCATCAAGAAGGGCTACTTCAAGCCCGGCGGCGCCGGCACCCAGTTCACCGCCGCTCAAGCCCAATGGAGCAACGACCAGGCCGCCATCCTCTACCCGTCCGGTGCCTGGATCGAGAACGAGATGAAGGACCAGACCAAGAAGGGCTTCGAGATGACCGGCGCTCCGGTGCCCGACGTCTCCAGCAACGGCAAGATGCCGTACGAGGCCATCTACAGCACCGCGGGTGAGCCGTTCATCGTGCCGTCGAACTCGAAGAATCCCGCCGGTGGCAAGGAAATCCTGCGAGCGATGCTGTCCAAGGATGCGGCTGCCAACTTCGCCAAGACCAAGCTCGCGCCGACGATCGTCAAAGACACGCTGCCCGAGGACGCGTTCGGTTCGACCGCGCTCAAGTCGCAGATCAAGATGCTCGATGACGCCGGCAGCAACATCTTCCGGTTCACCACGATCGGCACCTACGGCATGAACACCGACCAGCTGGTGGTCTGGAACGACTTCCTGTCCGGCAAGATCGATGTCAAGGGCCTGACGGATGGTCTGCAGAAGATCATGGACAAGATCGCGAACGACAGCTCGATCAAGAAGACCGAGGCCAAGTGACTGCTCCGACACAGGTCGCGCCGCCGGGCACCCCGGCCCGGCGGCGGCGCCGCGGCCGCTGGACGCTGGACAAGATCTCCTTCATGGCCGTCTTCCTCGGCGTGCCCCTGGTGATCTATCTGGTCTTCGTCATCTCGCCGTTCGCCCAGTCGATCTACTACTCCCTGACCGACTGGAGCGGCTTCAGCAGCACGATGAACTTCGTCGGGCTGCGGAACTTCCGGGCATTGCTCAGCGACGATCTCTTCCTGCGTGCGTTGCGCAACAACGTCATCTTGTTGATCGCGTTGCCGATCTTCACCCTGGTGGTCGCGTTGATCTTCGCCTCGCTGGTGACGGTCGCCGGCAGCAGCCGCGGGCAGGTGCGCGGCCTGCGCAACTCCGGCCTCTATCGGGTGGTGTCGTTCTTTCCGTACGTCATCCCGGGGATTGTGATCGGCCTGATCTGGGCTCAGATCTACGACCCCAGTGCCGGTTTGCTGAACGGAATCCTGACCGGGCTCGGGTTCGATCGTTTCGAGTCCTACCCCTGGCTCGGGGATGAACGTACGGCCATGGCCGCCTCGATCTTCGCGATGGCCTGGGGTGGCATCGGTTTCTACATGGTGCTCTTCATCGCCGCCATCCGCGGCATCGATCCGCAGTACTACGAGGCGATGCGCCTCGACGGTGCCGGTCGTTTCTCGACAGCGATCCACCTCACCCTGCCGCTGATCAGGGACAACGTGCAGACCGCGTACATCTATCTCGGCATCGCCGCGTTGGACGGCTTCGTGTTCATGCAGGCGTTGAACCCGGCCGGCGGCCCCGACAACTCGACGCTGGTGATGGGGCAGCTGCTCTTCCGGACCGCGTTCACCCAGGGCAAGTTCGGCTACGCGACCGCCATGGGGGTTGCGCTGGCCATCGTGACGCTGGCGTTCGCCGCCCTGGTGTTCACCGTCAACCGGCTGACCGGCGCAGACAAGGACACCGGCCGATGACCGCTACCCAAACCGTTGCCGAGCCGACCGTTGCGCCGGCGCCGGACCGCAAGGCGAAGGACACTCCCGGCGAGCGTGCGACAGCAACGGTCGCCCATGCGGTGTTGATCTTGTGGACCATCGTTGTCCTGGTCCCGATGTTGTGGACGCTGCTGTCCTCGTTCAAGACGTCGTCGGAGATCTTCGCCTCGCCGTTCCATCTGCCGGCGACGCCCCAGTGGATCAATTACGCCCATGCCTGGCAGCAGGCCGGCATCGGACGTGCCTTCCTCAACACCGTGATCGTCGTCGGTGTCGGAGTGGCCGTGGTGATGATCTTGGGCGCGATGTGTTCCTACGTGCTGGCGCGATTCCAGTTCCCCGGTCGGCGGGTGATCTACTATCTGATGCTCGCCGGTCTGACCTTCCCGGCGTTCCTGGCGATCGTGCCGCTGTTCTTCGTGTTGAAGAACTTCGGCCTGCTCAACACCTTGCCGGGCTTGACCCTGACCTACGTGGCGTTCGCGTTGCCGTTCACCGTTTTCTTCCTGTACGCGTTCTTCCGGACGCTGCCGTACGAGATCGGCGAGGCGGCTGCGATCGACGGAGCGGGTGAGTGGAAGACGTTCTTCCTGGTGATGCTGCCGATGGCGCGGCCGGGGATGGCCTCGGTGGCGATCTTCAACTTCCTCGGCCTGTGGAATCAGTACCTGTTGCCGGTCGCGTTGAACACGACCCGCAGCAACTGGGTGCTGGCGCAGGCGATCGCATCGTTCGCCTCGCAGGCGGGCTACCGCACCGACTTTGGCATGTTGTTCGCCGCAGTGATCATCACCATCGTCCCGGTGTTGATCGTCTACATCATCTTCCAGCGGCAACTGCAGGGATCGGTCACTGCAGGCAGCTTGAAGTAGTACCGCACGATTCGCCTCGGGCCCGGGAGCTGTGCAGCTTCCGGGCTCGAAGTGTCTTTGCTGACCGGTGCGCCGGATAGTCTGCGGGCAGCAAACGGGAGGTGGACATGGGCGGCTTCGCCACGGTCATGGTGATCTTGATGATGGTGATCGTCGCGTTCGCGGTGGTCGCCTGGATGGTCGGCCAGCGCGCCAAGGAGAAGCGCGAGGACGAGTTCGGCAAGCTGGCCGCGAGCCGTGGTTGGCAGTTCCTGGCCGAGGACAACTCGTACGCAAAGCGCTGGCAGGGCAAGCCCTTCGAACGAGGCGGCCGAGCGAACAACATCATCCTCGGCCACCATCGCAACCGGGCCTTCTGCAGCTTCCAGTACAGCTACACCAGTTCGTCCTACAACGGCAAGACCACCACCACCCACACGCACAACTTCATGGTCGTGGTGGTGTCGCTGCCGGCCGCTGTGCCGGAGTTCAGTGTCGGTGCGGAAGGCGCCTTCGGCGGCAAGGTCGCCGAGGCGTTCGGCTTCCATCGGATCAACACCGGCGATGACGACTTCGACAACACGTTCAAGATCAATGCGACGACGAGAACTTCGGTCGTTGGCTGCTGCAGCCCGGACTGGTCGAGTTGTTGAAGTCGACCGGTGCCTGGGATTGGCGGCTGGCCGGACCGGACATGTTCTCCTACCAGGGCGGCGCTTTCGAGGCGGCCATGCTGCAACCTCGGCTCGACCTGATGTGCGACGTACTCGACCGGATCCCGGCCGACGTCTGGAACCGTTCCGTCTGGAGGCCGTACGAGCGCCGATGACAATCTGGTCATCGAGCCGTACCGGGCGACCGACCGGCTCGATATCCGGTGGGTGTGTCGATTCCGGAATGGGACCGGTGATAAACCGATACAGTTCCAGAGATGCAGAAGGGCCGGGCCCGGCGACCGACGATCGCCGATGTCGCTGATCGTGCTGGCGTGTCCAAGGGCGCTGTTTCCTTTGCCTTGAACGGATCCCCGGGGGTCAGCGAACAGACCAGAGAGCGGATCAAGAAGGCAGCCGACGATCTCGGCTGGCATCCGCACCATGCGGCCCGGTCGCTGCGTCAGTCGCGTGCGGAGTCGGTCGGCATGATCGTCAACCGGCCGATGCGGACCCTCGGCGTCGAACCGTTCTACGCCCAGCTCAGCTCCGGCCTGTCGGCGGAACTGGCCGAGCATGGCATCAGCCTGCAGACCTTCATCGTCGGCTCGGTCGAGGAGGAGCTCGCCAGCTATCGCCGCTGGTGGCTCGAGCGCCGGGTGGACGGATTCGTGCTGATGGATCCGACCCCGGACGACCCGCGAACAGCCGCGCTGAATGATCTTGAACTGCCCGGGGTGGTGATCGGCGAACCGGAGACCGCCGGAGGACTCAGCAGTGTCTGGGCCGACGACACCGCGGCGATGCGCAGCTGCCTGGATCACCTTGTGGGGTTGGGACATCGTCGGATCGCCCATGTCTGCGGCACCGCGTCCTACCTGCACACCCAACGACGGATCCGGGTGCTGCGCAATGCGCGGCGTCGCGGAGACCTGGAGTGGACGCGCTCGCTGGCCACCGACTATTCCGATCATCAGTCGTCGGATCTGACCCGGAAGTTGCTGGCCGGAGACTTCGGCGCCACCGCAGTGATCTACGACAGCGACGTGATGGCGCTGGCCGGTCTGGCGGCGTTGCAGGAGTCCGGAATCGCCGTGCCTGAAGAGATGTCGCTGGTGTCGTTCGACGATTCGCCGCTGACGCGACTCACCCATCCGCCGCTGACCGCGCTGCATCGAGACACCTTCGAATTCGGTTCGATCGTCGCTCGTACGTTGATCGAGTCGATGGCTCAGCGCAAACCCGTCACCGTGCAGGCGCCGACCCCGGAGTTGGTCGTCCGAGGCAGCACCGCCGCACCGGCCGCTCCGGTCAGCCGAGTTCGTCGATGATGGCCGCGTTGAAGGCGTCCAGGTCGCCCGGGTTGCGGGAGGTGAGCAGCACCCAGCCGTTGGCCGTACAGCGCTGCAGCTGCTGATCTTCCCAGGTTGCGCCGGCGTTGATCAGGTCCAGGCGCAGACTCGGGTACGAGGTGAGGGTCTTGCCGCGCGCCAGCCCGGCATCGATCAAGGTCCACGGTCCGTGGCAGATCGCCGCGATCGGCTTCTGGGCGCTGGCCGTTTCCCGGAGCAACTCCTGCAGTTGTTCGTTGCCGCGCAGGGTGTCGGCGTTCACCGTCCCGCCGGGGATGATCACGATGTCGTAGTCCTCGGCGCGGAGCCCCTCCAGCGGACTGTCCGGCTCGACCGTCGAGGCCCATTCCTTGTCCCCGTTGACGGTCTGGATCGTCTTGCCGGTGCTGGATGCGACCGTCACGTCGACACCGGCGTCACGCAGGTCCTTGGTCGGCGAGACCAGCTCGGCCTCCTCCACTCCGAAGTCGGTGGTAACTACCAGGGCTCGCTTGTCGGTCACAGGCATGTCGCTCTCCTTCGGCGTTGACATCGCGCGTGACGTACCCACTCCGGCAGCCGACGAAGCGGGTCGAACCGGTCACGCGTGGGTGCCGACGTACGGGCTGGGGAAGTGATCGGCGGACGCTGCGGCCCAGTCGCCCAGCCAGCTCGCCGGCGGATCGGACAGCAGCTCGCCCGGGTGCAGCCACTCGTACAGTTCGGCGTAGGAATGGTTCTCCACCTCGGACACGTTGCGACGCAACTGATGCGGGTTCAACTGCTCGGGCGTACGAACGCCCATCGACGCCATCATCGACATCGCCTCGGCAACGGTCGCCTGCTGATAGCGGTACACCCGCTGACTCTTGTCGGCCACGTCCAGTGCCCTGGATCGGCGCGGATTCTGGGTGGCGACGCCGACCGGGCAACGATCGGTGTGACAGCGCTGGGACTGGATGCAACCGATCGCCATCATCATCGCCCGGGCCGCGTTGGTGTAGTCGGCGCCCTGGATCATCCGCTTGACGATGTCGCTGCCGGTGGCGACCTTGCCGCTGGCACCGAGCTTGATCCGGTCCCGCAACCCGGTGCCGACCAGCGCGTTGTGGAGCAGCATCAGCCCTTCGGTCAGCGGCATCCCGACATGGTCCTCGTACTCCAGCGGAGCGGCCGCGGTGCCGCCCTCGGAACCGTCGACGATGATGAAGTCCGGCGCCGTACCGACCTGCAGGATGGCCTTGCAGATGGCCAGGACGTCCTGCCGATTGCCGACGCACAGCTTGAAGCCGGCCGGTTTGCCACCGGACAGCTCTCGCATCCTGGCGATGAATTCGATCAGTTCGACCGGCGTGGAGAAGACCCGATGACCGGGCGGGCTGACGCATTTCTGGCCCTGCGGTACGTTGCGGATGCGGGCGATCTCGGCGCTGACCTTGGCCGCCGGGAGCACCCCGCCGATGCCCGGCTTCGCACCCTGCGACAGCTTCAGCGACACCGCCTTCACCTGTTCGTGCGAACTGTTCTCCACGAACTGACCCGGATCGAAGTGCCCGTCCTTGGTCCGGGTGGAGAAGTAGCCGGAGCCGATCTCCCAGACCAGATCGCCGCCGTTCTCCAAGTGGTACGGCGACAGCCCGCCCTCGCCGGTGTCGTGCGCGAACCCGCCGAGCTTGGAGCCCTTGTTGAGCGCCCGGATCGCGTTGGCCGAGAGCGCGCCGAAGCTCATCGCCGACACGTTCAGCAGAGCCATGCTGTACGGCTTGCTGCAGTCCGGACCGCCGATCAGCACCCGCGGCGGGTCGTCCGGCGGATCGAGCGGCGCCACCGAATGCAGCAGAAACTCGTAGCCGGCCCGGTTGACGTCGCGTTCGGTGCCGAACGCCTGCTCGCCGTGGATGCCCTTGGCGCGTTCGTAGATGATCGATCGGACGTCGCGATCGTACGGGCGGCCGTCGGTGTTGCGCTCGATGAAGTACTGCTGGACCTCCGGCCGGATGTCCTCCAGCAGATAGCGCAGGTGGCCGACGATCGGATAGTTGCGCAGCACCGAATGCTTGCGCTGCAGCAGATCCCAGGCCGCCACCGCTGCCGCGATGCCCGCCGTCGTACCGGCAGCAACTCCTGCCTTCTTCGCTCCGCCCATCCTTGTCCCCCTCGTTCCGCATCAGCCGATCCGTCCACGCCGCGCCGGTCGACCTGGTCGCCCGATCGTCCCATCCGTAACCCCACCGCATCGCGTGACCTGCCCGAAGCGCGACCCGCAGCTCGCTCCGAAGGGCCGGGGTCGGGACATTCGGCTGGAAACAAGCCCGCCCGCGCCTCCGACGCGCACAGAAGCCGACTCCGGCGGGAGAACGAACACACCTCGAGCCCCAACCGCACCCAGAACCCAACACCGGCTGGAAAACGAACAGTCGGCACGCCGCTCCGACGCTCCAGAACCCAACTGCGGCGGGAAAACGAACACACCACCCTGCGGGCCGCAGGGTCACATCGCCAGCATGCAGAAGGGCGGCTCCGAAGAGCCGCCCTTCTGATGTTGCGCTGTAGTTCCGGTGTCGAACCGATCAGGCGTCGGCGACCACGGTGACGCCGACGTGGGCGGTCACTGCGTCGTGCAACTTGATGCCGACCTTGTGCGAGCCGAGCTGGCGGATCGGCTTGTCGACCTGGACCGAGCGCTTGTCGAGCGCCGGACCACCGGACTTCTTGATGCCGGCCACGATCAGTGACGGGGTCACTGCGCCGAACAGCTTGCCCGACTCCGAGGCCCGGACCGGGACCTCGACCGAGATCTGCTCGAGCTGATCGCGGACCTGCTGGGCGTGCTCGATGCCGCGGATCTCCCGCGCGTCGCGCGCCCGCTTGATGCCCTCGATCTGCTTCTCGGCACCCTTGGTCCAGCTGATCGCGAAACCGCGCGGGACCAGGTAGTTGCGGCCGTAGCCGTCCTTGACCTCGATGATGTCGCCGGCGACGCCGAGGTTCTCCACCGGCGCAGTCAGAATGAGCTTCATATTCGTTCTCCTACTCAGCTCAGCGAGCGGTCGAGGCGTACGGCAGCAACGCCATCTCGCGGGCGTTCTTGATCGCGATCGCGACCTTGCGCTGCTCCTGGACACTCAGACCGGTCACCCGGCGAGCGCGGATCTTGCCCCGCTCGGAGATGAACTTCCGCAGGGTCGCGGTGTCCTTGTAATCGATGGGCTGGCCTGCGCGCAGCGGATTCGCCTTCTTCTTCGGCTTGCGCTGTACGGCTGGTGCATTGGCCATTGTGGTGCTCTCCTTCTATGAGCCCGGCTGTCGCCGGAATGTGCCAGTTGGTTTCTGTGGTTGGGATCGGCCCTTCGACAGGCTCAGGGATCTTTCCCGATGGACGGCCCGCCGCCTTGCTGGGGACCTTCCGATTACTGCTTGGCGATCAGAACGGGGGCTCTTCGTTGGCGTTGGTGGCCCACGGGTCGTTGCCCGCCATGCCGCCGCCGTTGTTGCCCCCACCGTTGTTGCCCCCACCGCTGTTGGTGGCCCACGGATCGGAGTTGTTGCCGCCGTAGGAACCGCCGCCGGTGTTGGCCGGGGCGCCGGCATTGTTGCCGTAGCCGCCGCCCGAGTTGGCCGGGCCGCCGGCGTTGCCGCCGTAACCGCCGCCGCGCTGACCTTGACCGCCGCCGCTGCTGGTACGGGTGACCTTGGCGGTCGCGTACTTCAGCGCCGGGCCGATCTCGTCGACGTCGATCTCGAAGACGGTACGCCGCTCGCCCTCGCGGGTCTCGTAGCTGCGCGACTTCAGGCGACCCTGCACGATCACCCGCATGCCCTTCTGCAAGGACTCCGCAACATTCTCAGCTGCCTGCCGCCAGACGGCGCAGTTGATGAACATCGCCTCCCCGTCGCGCCACTCGTTCGTCTGACGATCGAACGTCCGCGGCGTCGAGGCGACGGTGAAGTTGGCCACGGCCGCACCCGACGGGGTGAAGCGCAGCTCCGGGTCGGCGGTCAGATTGCCGACGAGGGTGATGACGGTTTCGCCTGCCATAAGAGTCTCCGGTGATCAGCGGTTTGGTCGGTCCGTACCGAATGTGGATGTCGCCTCATCCAGGTGTCAATCTCCACGTGGACGTTCACGTCGATCGACCCTTGGAACGAGGTGGATCCCCACTGTGTCACGGACCACCGACAGTTGGCTGCCGGTTGTCCCCAGCTCAGGAGTGATCGGTGCGAAGAACCTTGGTCCGCATGATCGACTCGTTGATGCCGAGCTGACGATCCAGCTCCTGCACGTCGGCCGGGGTGGCGGTCAGGTTGACCACCGCGTAGATGCCTTCCGGCTTCTTCTGGATCTCGTACGCCAACCGGCGACGACCCCAGATGTCGATGTTCTCGACGGAACCGCCGGCGTCGGTGATCACCTTCAAATAGTTGTCGAGCGTGCCAGGAACCTGCCGCTCGTCGGTGTCCGGGTCGATGATGATCATGACCTCGTACTTGCGCATACGCGTTCTCCTCCTCCTCTGGTCTGTTGCGGTCATGGGACGTCCCCATGACAGGAGGGCGTTGCTCGGCCCCTGCGCGTTCGGATCGCGCTGGGCCAGCCGCCAAGACTACCGGGCAGTGACCGGCGGAGCTAATCGACGACGACGGATCATAAGAATGCTGCGCCAGTGGCCCTGCGCTGCCCGATCTCGGCCAGGCCGGCGCAACTGGAGCAGCATGCTGGTAAATGGGATCCGGCACGCTCAGCCACGCTTGGACTCGCGCCGCTCCTCGGCACGAGTCCGCAACCGACTGGTCAGCAGCGACGCCGCGGTGGCCAACACGACCACGTTGAAGACCATCTGCACGATCACCAGCACCCGCGCTTCCTGCCCGGCGGCATGGATGTCGCCGTAGCCGATGGTGAGCAGCGTGGTCAGGGTGAAGTAAAGGGCATCGACTCGGGTCTGCAGGCCGATGATCTGGCCCGGCTGCGACAGGGCCATCCGGTAGAACCCGAGCGCGAAGCCCAGCACGGCCACGACCACCGCGAGCGCGAGCCCGTCAACCCGGCTGTTCGGGTCGCGGACCTGGCGTCCCATCTGCCAGATCACCAGCGCCACCAGCAGCAAGAGAAAGGTCACAGTGAGCACGGCGCGGACGACCACGTTGTCGTGCCCCTCGCCCAACGGAACCAGGAAGTAGACGACCACAGCAAGCACGACGGCGACGATGCCGCGCAGTAGCCGCTTCCAGCCGTTCACCGTCTCATCTTGCCGGACGCTCGAGGTGTCAGCCTGGATCAGCGACAAAGAGGCGTCGCGCCAGCAAGCTAATTGGAGGTACGAGACACCAGTTGCGCGTAGCCGCCGACGGCCAACGCCGCCACGCCGGCAATCACCGCCGCGGTGAACGGGATCACCTTCGACGCATCGGCGGCGGCCGACCAGCCGAAGCCGTAGATGATCACACCGAGTGCGGCCAGCGCGCCTCCGAGCAGGGCGGCGAACATCCCGCTGTGGCCGATCCGGCCGTCCCGCGGTCCACCGGTCAGCAATCCGCTGACCAGAGCGGCCCAGGCCAGGGTCACCAACAGCCCGGCGACCACGTCACTGGGACGATGCCAACCGGCGATCACGGTCGCCAGCCCGGTCAGCCCGCCGACCGCAGAACCGATCAGCACCACCAGCCAGCGCAGCGCCCGCGGCGACACCAGGACGGCGGCCAGGACGAGCGAGAAGACCACCGTGGTGTGCCCGCTGGGCAGAGAATTGACCGCGCCCTGCCCGAGATCGGGCCGCTCGAGCACGTACCGCTTCAGCAGCTGAGTGGTGACGTTCGCACCGACCACCAGCACACCCGCGGCCAGCGCCAGCCGGAAACGTCCGCGCAGCACCGCGACCCCGGCCATGATCGCCAACGCGATCGCGGTCCCGCCGACGCTCACCTGCTGCAGCAGTTGGACCAGGTGTGCGTTGGCGGTACTGCCGTTGCCGCTGTCCAGCACCCGCATCGCCGTCTGGTCGTAGAGCTGGCCGCGAGTGGTGTAGAGCGCCACCCACGTCGTCGCCAGAACGCCCAGCACGGCCACCACGAACACCGGCATCGCGCTGCGGAGATTCCACGACAGTTTCCGCGGTCGCGGCTGTTGATATCCGCCCTGTTGCGCGGCCATCGGACGTTCGGTGGTCAAAGACATGCCTACAGCCTCCCCGATGGATTCAAGTCGCTTCCACTCGTACGAGGCGCCCCGCCGACAATCCACATCAATTTCACAGCCGCCTCGGAATTTGGCACAAGTCAACCGTGTCGCGATATTCTTCGCGCGCCTCCGTCGGTTGTTTTCACCAGGATCGGCGGAGCCGATCGGGGTCGGGGCGGCAATTCCTCGGGTCCGATGCGCCCCGTCAGTTTCCCGATGGCGCGCTGCCCGAACTTCCAAGGAGAACCACCATGAGCAACGCCCAGCCACCGAGCAACTTCCAGCCGGCACCGCCGCCCGGCGGCTACATGCCGGTCGCGCAGGATCCCGGCCGCACCCTCGGCATCGTCGGCCTGGTGCTGTCGATCGTCGCCAACGTGATCGGTTTGATCATCAGCATCATCGCGTTCACCAAGTCCAAGAAGGCCGGCTTCAAGAACACCCCGGCACTGGCCGGCATCATCATCGGCGGCATCCTGACCGCGATCTCGATCATCGTCACCATCATCGTGATCGTGGTGGCAGTGAAGGTCGCCGGCCACTGCGCCGATCTCGGCCCCGGCGTACATGTCGAGGGTGGCGTCACCTACACCTGCAGCTGAGCCCCAGCAGCAACCTCGTGAGGCAGTCGGGTTCCTTACCCGGCTGCCTTTCGTCGTTTCGGCTCTCGTCCGTCGGAGCCTCCTCGTTCTAGGCTGAGCCGATGGAAGGCTTCGACGAACCGGACGGCCGGATCGCGGATCCGAGCCGGCTGCTGATCGAATACCTCGAGCTCTATCGGCAGACCATGCTGCGCAAGATCGACGGCCTCGACGATGATCAACTTCGGCACACCGTGTTGCCGAGCGGTTGGACGCCGCTGGAGTTGATCAAGCATCTCGGTCACGTCGAACGTCGCTGGATCCAATGGGGGTTTCAGGCCATCGCGGTCGAGGATCCCTGGGGTGACAATGATCCGCAGACCGGCCGCTGGTCGGTCGGCCCGGACGAGTCGGTAGATGATCTTCGAAATTTCCTGCTCCAGCAGGGAGTACGGACGACCCGGGTGCTGTCGTCCGCACCGCTGGACACCCCGGCCGAGATCGGCGGTCGATTCAGTGAGGATCCACCGACGCTCGGTTGGATCGGCTTCCACTTGTTGCAGGAGTACGCCCGGCATCTGGGCCACCTCGATGTGGTCCGCGAACTGATCGATCAGCAGACCGGCGAGTAGCCGACCACTCCGGCGGGCCGACCACACTCTCCGGCTAGTCCCTCGTCGCCGGGCAGGACGGCTGATCTCCGGCTGTCCAAAACCCCACACGTGCCGGAAAATGACGGCTCGAACACCACGTCGGCAGCGGACATCGCGCCGGTGCGGGATGGGGATCGTCCGGATCGGAAGCTCTTGCGTGGAAGGGATCCACAGGGTCCACCCGCAGGGGATCCGCGCCGACGAAAATCAGTGGGATCTGGTGGGAACCGGACTTGAAAACGGGCCGTCACAGGCCCCGTACGCACATCGCGTACCCGTTCGGTTAAGGAGTTAGACATGAGTGACGCCCAGACCCCGATGAGCAACGCCGCCCCCTACGCCGGTGGCGTCGCGCTGCAGGAAGATCCCGGCCGCACGCTCGGCATCGTCGGTCTCGTGCTGTCCATCGTCGCCAGCTGGATCGGCTTGATCATCAGCGTTGTCGCGTTCCGGAAGTCCAAGAACGCCGGCTTCCGGAACGGATTGGCCAAGGCCGGCATCATCGTCGGCTGCATCACCACCGCGCTCGGTCTGATCGGCGGAGTGATCGCCATCGTCGCCGCAGTGCATCTGGGCCAGACCTGTTCCGATCTCGGACCGGGCGTGCACCAGGTCGGCAGCGGCGTCGTCACCTGCAGCTGATCTTGCCGCAGCCCCCGGGACTTGGACCCACAGCCCTGGCGACCGCGGCCCGCTGAACTCGTCCACCGCCGAAGTCCCCCGCCGGCCCCGTACCCGACCAGGTACGGGGCCGGACCTTTGTGCGAACCCTTTCACCGCTCCCGGAGCAACCTAGACTCACGCAGGTGAGCTATGCAGAGCAGCGGCAGATCGGGCGCGGACGGATTCGATTCCCCGACATCAGCCCCAGGGCGTACGAACATCCGGCCGACCGCGGTGCCTTGGTGGCGCTGCGCGCGATCCCCGGATTCGACGCCGTACTCAAAGCACTGTCCGGGGCGATCGGCGAACGCAGCATCCGGCTGCTCTATCTGGCCACGTCGATCCGGGTTTCGCCGCGGCAGTATCCCGAACTGCATCGATTGATCGAGGAATGCGCGACCACCCTGGACGTGCAGCCGATCCCGGAGCTCTACATCGAGCAGAGCCCGGTCCCGAACGCGATGACCATCGGCCTGGACAAGCCGATCATCGTGATCAGCACCGGCATGTTGCAGCTGCTCGACGAGGAGGGGCTGCGGTTCACCATCGGGCACGAGATGGGTCACGTGCTGAGTGGCCACGCGGTCTATCGGACGATGCTGTTGCAGCTGATCGGCATCGCGCAGTCCATCCAGTGGATGCCGATCGGCGTCTGGGGTCTGCGGGCGATCATCGTCGCGTTGAACGAGTGGTATCGCAAGTCCGAGTTGTCCTGTGATCGGGCCGGATTGCTGTGTGTACAGGATCCTGCGGCGACGCTGCGGGTGCACGCGTCACTGGCCGGGGCGCTGAATCCGGATGAGATGGACGTGGCCGGATTCCTTGATCAAGCTCGCGACTACCAGTCCAGCGGAGACGTCCGCGATTCGGTGCTGAAGCTGCTGCAGGTCTGGGGACAGACCCATCCGATGGCCGCGCTACGGGCAGCCGAACTGCAGAAGTGGGCTGCCGGGACGGAGTATCAGGACATCCTGGCAGGCAACTACCCGCGCCGTTCCGGCGACAAGGATGCGCCGTTCAGCGAGGACGTGAAAGCGGCCGCCGCGTCCTACCAGGAGAGCTTCAAGACCAGTTCCGATCCGCTGTTCAAGGTGGTCGGCAAGGTCGGCGGCGTGATGGGCGGCGTCGGTGGTCTGGCCGCCAATCGGGTACGAGATTGGTGGCAGGCCGGTCGCAACGAGCCCCCCTCGGCCGAGGACGCCAACGAGTCCTGATCCGCGGTCCTCCCCGGGAGCTGTCCGGCCCCGCGCCGAAAGACCCTACCGACGCGGACCGGCCGCCGTTAGCGTCCGCTCCAAGGGAGCATTTCGCTCGGGGGAGGAACAACAAAATGCGAAGAGTTCTGCGTGCCATCGGCACCCTGGTAGGGGCCGCCATCCTGATCGTGGCCGGTACGGCCGTCGCCTCCGCACAAGGCACGGCGGCAAGGGCGTACACCTGCACCGGCGGCGACGTTCCGTCCGGCAACTACACGAGCCTCATCGTCACCGGCAACTGCGCCGTAGCGGACGGCGCGATGATCAACGTCAGCGGCAACGTGTACGTGGCCGCCAACGCGGTGCTCGACGCGCAAAGCGCGCCGGCGACGATCACCGTCGGACACAACGTCACCGCAATGCGCGGCTCGCTGCTCGGTCTGGGCTGCCAGCCGCCCTCGTACACCGGCAACTCGGCGCACCCGTGCACCGTCGACCCGGACGGACACTCCACCATCACCGTGCGGGGCAACGTCACCGCGTTCGGCGCGAACACTGTGCTGCTGAACGGGATCAGCGTCACCGGCAACGTCACGCTGGCCGGTGGCGGCGGCGAGATCCCCTGGTCGATCAAGAACAACACGATCGGCCGCAACCTCACCGTCACCGGACAGACGGCCATCTGGGTCGGCGTTCTGTTCAACCAAGTCGGCGGCAACGTGACCCTGGCCGACATCACGGTCACCGATCCCGATCCGGTGCCGCGCGTCTTCATCGTCCGCAACACGGTTCGTCACAACCTGGTCTGCGTGGGCCTGCGCCCCGGAGTGTCCGGCGGCTTCATCCCCGGCGAGGTCAACACCGTCGGCGGCCGTGCGATCGGTCAGTGCGCAGCGTTGGTCTGAGATCCGCGCTGAGTGAGCTCGGCACCGCGCTGAGTCCCCGGCTTTCCGGTGCCCCGTCGGGATGACGGGACACCGGGAACTGCGTCCGGACCGGCCGCGCCCCCACTGTCGGAGCGGTCGATTAGGGTCGCGGCATGCTGTTGATCGGTGCACACGTCGACCAGGAAGACCCGATTACCGAGGCGAGGGCGCGCAACGCTGGCCTGTCGCAGTTCTTCCTCGGTGATCCGCAGGGTTGGAAGGGGCCGAAGGTCGCCTATCCCGGCGGTGCCGAGGCGTTGAAGGACGCCGCCGGCGAGGCCGGGATCACGCTGTACGTGCATGCGCCGTACGTGCTCAACGTCGCCACGAGCAACAACCGGATCCGCATCCCCAGCCGCAAGCTGCTGCAGCAACAGCTGGACGTCGCCGCCCAGATCGGTGCCGCCGGGCTGATCGTGCACGGCGGTCACGTGCTGGCCAAGGACGATCCGGAGCTCGGCTTCGAGAATTGGTACAAGTGCATCGACCGGGCCGAGATCGGTCTGCCGTTGCTGATCGAGAACACTGCCGGCGGCGACCGGGCGATGGCCCGGCAGCTGTCCAGCATCGAGAAGCTGTGGCAGGCGATCGGTGCGGCGTCCGGCGCTGATCAGGTCGGCTTCTGCCTGGACACCTGCCACTTCCACGCCGGCGGTGAGGAGTTGATCGGCCTGGTCGATCGGGTCAAGAAGATCACCGGCCGAGTCGACCTGGTGCACGCCAACGACTCCCGGGACGCCTTCGGTTCGGGCGCCGACCGGCACACCAACCTGGGCAATGGCGAGGCGGATCCGGACGGGATCGCCGCAGTGGTCCGCGATGCCGGTGCACCCGTTGTGGTGGAGACTCCCGGCGGCGTCGACGGACAGGCCGCCGACATCGAGTGGCTCCGGGAGCGGGTCTGATCAGCTCAGTCGTGGCGTGAGCCGCGTGCCGGTGTAGAGGTAGTCGCCGCCGGCCGGGTTCTGTTCGCGGGTGAAGGTGCCGTGGCTGTACGTGCTCCACGGCAGGCTCGGATCGGCACGAGCAACGAAATGATCTTGACTGATCGGGATCAATTCCAGCGACTCCGGCTCGTCCTCGGGATCGGGCGAATCCTCCGTCGGCCGGACGTCGACCCGCAGACCGGTGTCGGTGCGGGTGACCTCGTACGTCTCGGAGATCCGGCCGTAGCGGCCGACTGCGGCGACCGGATCGCTGAGCCGGTAGGGGTCTGCCGGTGGCTGGTCGATGCCGATCGGCGTGTCCAACCCGTACGACGCCAGCAGCGCGTGCCGGAGCCGGGCCCAGAGCATGCCCGCACCGGGACCGTTGGTGAGCAGGCAGATCGCCACCCGTTGATCCGGAAACGCTTGCAGGTAAGCGTATTGGCCGACCGTGGCGCCGTTGTGGCCGAAGACCTGGTGACCGTCCCAGTGATCGACCATCCAGCCCAGCCCCTGCCAGCCGTCGCGTTGCTGGCCGACCGGCTGCCGGATCTGCTCGGTCCGCATCCGGTGCGCCGATTCCGGGCTGATGATCATGGTGTCGCCGATGCTGCCGCCGCGCAGGTGCATCCGGGCGTACTGGAGCACGTCGGCGACGGTGGAGTTGATCAAGCCCGCCGGACCGATCGAACGCGGCAGCTGCCAGCGCTTGATCACCGTCCGCGGCTCGCCGGGCTGGCCGGCGTGGCCGACCGCGGCCGTGCCGAAGATCGCCTCCTCCGGCAGCGTCGCGGTCTGCCGCAGACCGAGCGGTTGCAGAAGTTGATCATGCAACGCCTGATCCCAGCTGGTGCCGGTGACGACCTCGATCAGACGCCCGGCCAGCACGAAACCGGCGTTGCAGTAGGAGAACATCGTGCCCGGCGTGAACAACTGCGGAACCTCCGCCAGCCCTTCGACATACCGGCTGACGGCGTCGTCTCCGCGGCCGTAGTCGGTGAACACGTCGCCGTCGATGCCGGAACTGTGGCTGAGCAGGTGTCGCAGGGTGACGGTCCGGGTGGCGTTCTCGTCGCCGAGCCGCAGCTCGGGCAGCAGTTCGATCACCGGCCGGTCCAGATCCAACTGCTGCCGCTCGGCCAGCTGCATGATCATCGTGGTGGTGAAGGTCTTGCTGATCGAGCCGATCTGGAAGATCGAATCCGGTCGGACCGCGACCAAGGTGTCCAGGTTGAGGACGCCGCTGGCGTGGCTGGTGATCACGTCCTGGTCGGCCGTCTCGCCGAGTTGCAGCACGCCGAGCGCCGCGCCGGGCACCTGATGTTGCTCGCGCAACCGGTCGAGCAGGGCCTGCGTGTCGAGTTGATCTTGCTCAAGCGTCATTGGCGAATCTCTCCACGGCATCGACGGTTCCGGACACGATCATCACATCGCCACGACGCGGCGTGGTCTGCTCGGTGGCGTAGCTGAAGTCCTCGCCGGAGCGTTTGAGGCCGACCACGGTGACCCCGTACCGGCTGCGCGGTCTGGTCTCGGCGAACGGCCGGTCCTGCAGCCAACCGGGCACCACGGTCTTGATCAACGCGAAGTCGTGGTCGAGCTGGATGTAGTCCAGCATCCGGCCGACCACCAGATGGGCGACCCGCTCACCCATGTCGTACTCGGGTGAGACGACGTGGTGGGCGCCGATCCGCTCCAGGATCCGGGCGTGCTGCCGGGTGACGGCCTTGGCCCAGATGTAGGGGATCTGGAAGTCCACCAGCACGGAGGTGGTCAGGATGCTGGCCTCCAGGTGGGTGCCGATGCCGACCACCACCCGTTCGAAGTCGGGCAGGCCGAGTTGCTGCAGCGCCTCGGGGTCGGTGCTGTCGGCGACCGCCGTCTCGGTCAGCTCCTCGGCGTAGCGCTGCACCAGACGATGATCGGAATCGATGCCGAGCACCTCGACGCCCTTGGCCGCCAACTCCAACGCGAGCGAGCTGCCGAAGCGGCCCAGGCCGATCACCGCGACCTGACGGCTGCCGTCGTGGTCCTGCTTGCGCCCGTTCGAACCGCTGCCGAACATGACCAACTCCTGTCCTCGCCCAGCCTTGATCCAGACTCAGCCGACCAGCGGCCGTTCCTCGGGATACTCGTACCGCCGTGGTCGGTCCCGCAACGCCAGGGCCGAACCCAAGGTGATGGGTCCGAGCCTGCCGACAAACATCAACCCGATCAAGATCAACTGCGCTGCGCTGGGCAGCCGGCCGGTGATGCCGGTGGACAGACCGACGGTGGCGAAGGCGGAGACCACCTCGAACAGCACCCGGTCCATCGAGTAGCCGGTCATCGCCATGATCGCCATCGTCGACGCCACCACCAGGGTCAGCGCGAGCAACGCTACGGCCAGCGCCTGACGGATCACCGTGGTGGGCAACTGCCGGTTACGGACATGCACGCTCGGTTCGCCGCGGAGCTCGGCCAGTACGACGAAGGCGAGCAGCGCGAAGGTGGTCACCTTGATGCCGCCCGCGGTGCCCGCGCTGCCGCCGCCGATGAACATCAGGATGTCGTTCAGCAGCAGGGTCTCGGGGCGGAAGGCGGCCACGTCCAGGCTGTTGAACCCGGCCGTCCGCGGCACCACCGCGCCGAAGATCGAGGCCAGGATCTGCTCCGGCAGCGGCAGCGGCGCCAGCGTCTTGGGATTGCTCCATTCGCTGACCAGGAAGGCGATGCTGCCGACCACCACCAGGACGGCGGTGGTGAACAGCGTGATCGTGGTGTGCAGGCCGAGCCGGCGGGGCCGTCCGGTTCTGCGGGTCCGCCGCTGAATCTCGGCCAGCACCGGGAATCCGATGCCACCGACGATGATCGCCAGCATGATCGGTACGCAGATCAGCGGGTCGCCGACGAAGCCGACCAAGTTGTCGCTGAAGAGTGAGAAGCCGGCGTTGTTGAAGGCCGAGATCGAGTGGAAGACGCCGTAGTAGATCGCCTCCCCGAGGCTGTGCACGCGATGGTCACGGGCGAACCCGACGGCCAGCACCAGCGCCACCGCAGCCTCGATGGTGACGGTCATCAACGCCACCCGGCGGATCACTCCGGGCACGTCGCCGGCGCTGAACGCCTTGCTCTCGGCGCGCGCGGTGACCTGCATCCGCAGCCCGATCCGATGGTTCACGATCAAGCCGATCAGGGTGGCCAGCGTCATCACCCCGGTGCCGCCGATCTGGATCAGCACCAGGAGCACCACCTGGCCGAAGGTGGAGAAGTACGTTGCGACATCGACCACGACCAGACCGGTCACACACACTGCCGAGACGGCGGTGAACAGCGACTTCAGCAGCGGGGTCGGATCACCGCCGGCCGACGAGATCGGCAACGACAGCAGCACGGTGCCGATGATCACCACCAGCCCGAAGCCCGCGACGATCGCCCGGCCCGGATTGCGGACGCCGGGCAGCGTGCGCTTGGTCTCCGGCACCCGGCGGCGCAGCATCACGACGCTGATCGTGCCACGGTCGATGGTCCGCACGTCCGATCGGTCGGCCGAGTTGACAAGAATCCTGCACCAGTCGGCCCGCACCGGCCGAAATCGGGCAGATTCGGCCATCTGGAGCAGCGTTCTTGTGATCGGACGCTCGCACACCGGCCCACCGGCCGGGTGGGAGCGGCCCCTAGGATCGGCCCCATGGCAACAGCCCTGATCACCGGCGGGACCTCTGGCATCGGCGCGGCGTTCGCGCAGCAACTCGCCGCCAAGAATTACGACCTGGTGCTGGTCGCGCGGGACGAGACGCGGCTGAAGGAGACCGCCGACGAGCTGCACACCGGCTTCGGCGTCGAGGTGGAGACGATCTCCGCGGACCTGGCCGACCGGCATCAGGTGCTCCAGGTCGCCGCTCGACTGGCCGATCAGGACCGGCCGATCGACGTGCTGATCAACAACGCCGGCTTCGGGGTGCACTCGAAGCTGCTCGACCCGGACACCAGCCGGCAGGAAGTCGCCGTCGACGTGATGATCCGGGCGGTGCTGCTGCTGTCCAACGCCGCCGGCCGGGCGATGCGGGAGCGCGGTTCGGGCGGGATCCTCAACGTGTCCAGCACCGCCGGCTTCATGACCATGGGCCTCTACTCGGCGGTCAAGGCGTGGGTGACGACGTACACCGAAAGCCTGGCCGGCGAACTGCACGGCAGCGGCGTACGAGTCACCGCGCTGTTGCCCGGATGGGTGCGGACCGAATTCCATCAGCGGGCCGGCATCAACGCCTCCAAGATCCCGGATCCGCTCTGGTTGGACGCCGAGCCGCTGGTCCGGCAGGCGCTGATCGACTTCGACCGCGGCAAGGTGCTGTCGATGCCCTCGACCCGCTACAAGATCCTGATGGGCATTGCCCAGCGTGCACCCCGAGGCGCCATCCACGCCGTCTCCCGAATGCTGAGCAGCAGCAGGCATTCGTGATTGCGGCAGAGAATCGGAACCATGCGGTACAACCCTGACCATGCCAGCGAGGACCCCGAGGTCGTACGCCGGCTGATCCGCGAGAATCCGTGGGCGGTCCTGGTCAGCCGCACCGACGACGACATCGTCGCCTCGCACTATCCGATCCTGCTCGACGAGGACGCCGACGGACTGGCGGTGCTCACCCACGTCGGCCGGCCGGACGAGGAACTGCACGACTTCGGTGATCGGGAGGTGTTGATCATCGTGCAGTGCCGCAACGGCTACATCTCGCCGTCCTGGTATGCGCCCGGTTCCAGCCAGGCGCCGACCTGGAACTTCACCGCGGCGCACTGTTACGGCGTACCCCAGATCCTGGACGAGGAAGAGAACCTGGACGTGCTCAGCCGGCTGGTCGCGCACTTCGAACGCAATGTCGAGCAGCCGATGTTCCTGGATCGACAGTGGGCCCGGCCGGTCGCTCGCGGGACGGTCGGCCTGCGGATCCCGATCAGCCGATTCATCTGCAAGGTGAAGCTGAGCCAGGACAAGGATCGGGTCAGCCAGGACCAGGTGATCGCCGCGCTCCGCGGCCCAGGCCCGTACGCCAATCCCGGCCTGGCCGACGACATGGCCGCCGAACTCGGCCGCCCCGCCGAGTGAACCCCGCCGAACCCGCCGCCTTCGCGATTGCCGACCACAGGCCGCCACCACCAACGAAACCGAGTGAACCCCTCTCAACCGCCCCTTCGCGATTGCCGTCAATCGTCCGCCAGCACGAACGCTCCAGGGCCGTGGCTCGGACATTCCCGACGGTTGCAGCGCAACGTTGCATGCTCGTCGAGCGCAGCGAGACCGACGCCGCAGCGCAGCGGAGGCGACGGGTTGACGCATGCGTGGAGGTGATTGGCGTATCGGGGGTCTGGGGGTCGCCCCCCAGGACGCACCACGCGCGCCAAAATGGCGGAAGCGGCACTTCCCGACCGCGAGATATATGGTGAACGAATGACGGATGCCAGCCGATACACCTCACGGGGGCACGCGGGCCTGCGTTTCTTCGCGCAGCGCGGGCTGATGCGACCGTTCATCTGGTCGTTGCTTTCGGTCAAGGTGTACGGCACCGAGCACCTTGACGGGGTGGAGCCGCCGTACATCGTGGTCGCCAACCATTCCAGTCACCTGGACGCGCCGCTGCTGATGGGTGCGCTGCCACGGAAGGCGACCCGCTACCTGGCCACCGGGACCGCGGCCGACTACTTCTACCAGGTCCGCTGGAGCCGTACGCTGACCGAACTGTTCTTCAACTCCTTCCCGGTCGAACGCACCAAGGTGCGCGGCCGCAACGGGATGACGCGGCAGTTGCTGAATGCCGGCGTACCCCTGCTGTTGTTTCCGGAGGGCACCCGCTCGATGAGCGGTGAGATGGCAGCGTTCAAGCCCGGAGCCGCCGCATTGTCGATCAGCCAGGGTGTGCCCTGTGTACCGGTTGCCATTGCCGGCGCGTACGACGCGATGCCCAAGGGCGCCAGCTGGCCGAAGAGCGGTCGCCCGCCGGTCACGCTCAACATCGGCCGCCCGATGTCCGCGTTCCCGGAAGAGGACGCCGTCGACTTCTCCGACCGGCTGGCCAAGGAGGTCCGCGCGCTCACCGACGAAGCGATGGAGCGGCGTGAGCGCGACGATCGGGCCCGTGGCAAGATCAACTGAGACGGTTCGGTTCCGAACCGTCTGACATCGATTCGAACAAGAACGCCGCAGCCGGGGTACGCCGGCAGGCTGCGGTGATGCCCGGAAAGAGGATGCATGGCCGCCAGCACTGGACAGAACTCGGTCAAGCACATGAAGTGGTGGGGCTGGGGCGTCGAGGGCGTCGCCTTCCACTTCGACGACAAGCCGAAATTCGCGCCGTTCGTGAAGAAGGCGGTCGGCCTGGACCTGACCGGTGAGGCGCCGCCCACCTCGGTCGACTTCAGCCAGCTGGTGGTGCCGGCGGCCAAGATCTCCGACGACCTGATGACTCAGCTCAAGGGCACGGTCGGCGAGGAGTTCGTGGTCACCGACGACGAGGACCGGGTGGTGCACACCTACGGCAAGTCGATCCGGGACCTGCTGCGGGTCCGAGCCGGCGACTTCCCACGGGTGCCCGACGTCGTCGTCTACCCGGGCGACAACGACGAGGTGCAGAGCGTCGTCGACCTGGCGGTGGCCGCGGATGCGGTGCTGATCCCGTTCGGTGGCGGCAGCAACATCTCCGGCAGCCTGGAGCCGCCGCCCGCCGAGACCCGTACGGTGATCTCGCTGGACATGGGCCGGATGAGCAAGGTCCTCGACATCGACGAGGACTCCGGGCTGGCGACCGTCCAAGCGGGCACCCAGGGTCCGGACCTGGAGGAACAGCTCAACCAGCGGGGCTGGACCGTCGGCCACTACCCGGACAGCTTCACTCACTCCACCATCGGCGGCTGGGTCGCCACCCGTTCGTCGGGCATGCAGTCCGACAAGTACGGCGACATCTCCGACATCACCCGCGGTGTCCGGGTCGCCACCCCCGGCGGTCCGTTGGCGTTGCGGCCGCTGCCGAGCACCTCGACCGGGCCGAGCGTTCGGGAAATGATCTTGGGCAGCGAGGGTCGGCTGGGCGTGATCACCGAGGTGAACGCCCAGGTGCACCGGCTGCCCGACGAACGCGTGATCCTGGCCTACTTCTTCCCCACGTTCGACGCCGGCCTAGAGGCGATGCAAGAGATCTCGCTGCTGGACTCGCGGCCGTCGATCACCCGGGTCTCCGATGCTCGGGAGACCGGCTTCACCATGGCCACGGCGAAGAAATCCTCTGCTGGACAGGCGATTCTGTTCAAGGTGCTGAAGCGGCGCGGCTGGGACCTGGACAAGATGTGCTTGTCCTTCGTCGGCTTCGAGGGCACCAAGCAGCACGTGTCCCGGCAGCAGTCCGAGGTCAAGGAGATCGTCAAGAAGCACGGCGGCATCGGGGTCGGCAAGGGCCCGGGCGTGTTGTACGACCAGAAGAAGTTCGACACTCCGTACATCCGCGATTTCCTGCTCGACTGGGGCGGCGCGGCCGACGTGTCCGAGACAGCCGGGCCGTGGAGTCGGCTGAAAGACCTGTACTACAACACGATTCAGGCCGCCAACGACGCGTACGAGGAGTTGGGCATCGACCCGGGGTGGGTGATGTGCCACCTGTCGCACTCGTACCACACCGGCGCCTGCCTCTACTTCACCTTCGCCTTCGTGTACGGCGATCGCGACCCGATGCCGCTCTACGACAAGGTGAAGTCGGCGATCCAGCAGTCCTTCATCGACAACGGCGGCACCCTGTCCCACCACCACGCCGTCGGCACCGAGCACTCGGCCTGGCTGTCGCAGGACATCTCTCCGGCCGGTTCCAAGATCATGAAGGGCCTCTTCGCAGCCACCGACCCGGGCCGCAACCTCAACCCTGGGAAGATCTGCTGACCCGAGAGTCCTGAGAAGGCGTACCGTACGGACCTTGTCGGCGACTTGCAGGGCGATGGTCAGCACGACGAGCCCGACAGCCTCAGCCAGCTGGGGCGATCTCTATTCCCCGGACTGCCGAGGGTCAACGTGGCGGCGCGGATCCATCGCGTCATGGAGGACGCGGCCGACAACCAGCACCTCACCCTCGCGACGGCAGATCAAGAAGTGGCGTGGCCGGCGGACAATGCCTCCGCGGGAGCGTGAACGACTCTGCGCCAGATGCCACGAGAACACCTCAGCTCCCAGTTCAGGACGCGCGATGCGGCCCACAGGGTCAGGGTTCGAGGCCGCATCGCGAACGGCAGCGGCGATCAAGGCTTGATAGCGCTCGCGTGCCTCCTCGCCGAACTGCTCCTCAGACCACGCCAGAATCGAGACGATGTCGGCCTGGACAGCACGGGTGAGGCGATACCGCACGCTCAGCCGGCCCGCTGGGCCCGCGCTGCTTGAGCCCCGAGTTGACCGATGAAGTCGTCGAGGCCCTCATCGGCAACCTCGTCGAATCGGCCGGCGGCGAGGTCCAACCATCCCTTTTCGGACGCGTCACGCAGAGCCGCGATCTTCGCAGCGTCCTGGGCCTCCTGCCGCTCCAGGAGACGGAGACCTTCGCGCAGCACCTCACTGGCGTTCTGGTAGCGGCCAGACGCCACCAATGACTCGACCAGCTCATATTGATGATCGCTCAGCACCACATTCCTCGTCGCCACGAGATCACCTCCATTGGCATTTTATGCCAATGGAGGTGTCCGGGAGCATCCGTCGGCGAACTTGTCAGGACTTGGGGCCCCGTTCGAGGGCGCTCTTGATCTGGTCGCGTTCGCGTTTGCGCGCCTCGCGGAGCTTCGTCTCGGCTTCGCGGCGGCGGCGGACGGCGTCCTTGACCTTGGGGTCCTTGCGGACATGATCAACCGTCAGCGCCTCGGCAAGTTGATCATCGGACTTGAAGCCGGGCTCGGAGGTCGCCGCCCCCATCTGCTGGCTCGGATCGGCGGCGTGGTTGGCGATGCCGGCCAAGATCAACTGGATGCCGAAGTCGTAGTCGCTGGGATCGTCGTCGACCGGGGCGTCCACACCGGCGGTGTAGATGCCGGACTCGACCAGCGGACGCAGGTAGGGATAGCGTTCCTCGCTGATCAGTTCCTTGATCAACTGTGCCCGGCTGCCGGGTGCGCCGCCGATCACCGGGTCGATCCGGCCGCCGATGTCGCGAACCAGGTCGGCGGCGCCGCGGACGAAGGTGCTGATCAGCAACAGCGCACCGATCTTCTCGTGGTCTGCGATCGGCAGCTGCCGCATGGCCCGCATGGCGCTGTCCACCAGGGCGAGATTGTTCGGCATCAGCAGCTGCGCCGAGGCGACCGGGATTTCGATCATCCAGGGGTGTTCGCGATACATCGCATACAGCTGGTCGGCGATCAAGCGCAGCTCCCGTTCCCACCCCGAGCCGACCTGGTCCTCACGCTGTGGTTGAAGCTCCGGATCGGCGGTGCCGAGCAGCTGCTCCAGTACCGCGTCCTGCATCAGCTGCAGCAGGTCGTCCTTGGCGGTGACGTAGCGATACAGCGCCATCGTGGTGAAGCCCAGCGACGAGGCGACCTTGCTCATCGTCACCGCGCCGATCCCCTCGGCGTCGGCGAGTTCGATCGCCGCCTCCACGATGCGCTCATGGCTGAGCTCCCGCTTCGGCCCGCGCTGCGGGTCGGCGACCATGCCCCACGCGATCGCCACCGCGCGCGGCAGCCCCAGGTCCGAGGCATCGCTCATCTGTCGCTCCCTCCATCCGCACCGGCGACTCTAGCGGCTCGAAAATGAACTGTGTACATCGCACTCTGTGCATGTAATACTCTGTGTACGCCACACGCTGTGTACGACGCACACAAAGGACTTGATGATCATGAACGAGATCGACGTACTGATCTGCGGAGGCGGCATCGCCGGTGCGGCCGCCGCCTTCTGGTTGGGTCGGGCCGGACAGCGGGTGATCGTCGTCGAACGGGCACCGCAACCCCGGAAGGGTGGCCAAGCCGTAGACGTCCGCGGCGCCGGCCGCACCGTGGTCGAACGGATGGGGCTGCTCGATCAGGCTCGTACGATCGCCACCGACCAGCGTGGGCTCGCTGTTGTCGACGCCAACGGACGGAACCTGCTCCGGATGCCGGTCGATGCGTTCGACGGAGAAGGCATCGTGTCCGAGATCGAGATCCTGCGCGGCGATCTGGCCGAACTGCTCTACCGGGCCACCCTGCCGGACACCGACTACATCTTCGACGACACCATTACGGCCATCGACGTCGACGATCACGGCGTCACCGTCACCCTGGAGAACTCCGAACCCATCCGCTGCCGACTGGTGATCGGTGCCGACGGCTCTCACTCTGTCGTTCGCGGACTTGCCTTCGATGACAGGACTGCCGTCCGGCCGCTCGGCTGCTACACATCTTGGTTCACCGTCGGTGCCGAATTCGATCTTGACGGCTGGGTGCAGATGTACAACGCACCAGGCGGGCTGACGGCGATGGTTCGGCCGGGGCACGGACCGGACGAAATCAAGGCTGCGTTGAGCTTCCGGTCCGGACCGCTGACGTACGATCGTCGCGACATCGCTGCACAACAAGATCATCTTCGGCAGCGATTCCGCGACGCCGGCTGGCGGATTCCACGGTTGCTGGACGGGATGTCCACGGCCGACGACTTCGGCTTCGACTCGATGGACCAGATCCACTTGCCGCATTGGCATCGCGACCGCGTCGTGTTGCTCGGCGACGCCGGCTACTGCGCCAGCCCGCTCACCGGTCTGGGCACCAGCCTCGCGCTCGTCGGCGCCTATGTGCTGGCCGGCGAACTGGCCACCAACCCAGGTGATCACCGACGGGCCCTGATCAGCTACGAGCAGCTGATGCGTCCGTACGTGAAGCAGGCGCAGCAACTGCCGCCCGGCGGCATCGGCGGCTATGCCCCGGACAGCCGACTCGCACTCTGGCTGCGGACGGCGTCGATGCGCGCCAGCATGCACTGGCCGATGCGCCAACTGATGGTTCGGCAGTTCGCCAGGGCGGACGCGATCGATCTGCCGGGCTATCCGCTCGGCGCCACCGTGCCGATTTGCTGAGTCGCCACATCCCAACCGACACAGGACATTCTTCGAGAAAGGACGCCAACATGTCTTCCGCATCGAACCCGTACGCCATCGAAACCCGGGGGCTGACCAAGGTCTTCGGCAACAAGCAAGTGCTGACCGGGCTGGACCTTCGGGTGACAGCCGGCCAGGTCTTCGCGCTGCTCGGCCCGAACGGGGCCGGCAAGACCACCTTGATCAACATCCTGTCCACGCTGCTGCCACCCGATGCCGGCCGTGCGTCGATCGCCGGCTTCGACGTCGTCCGCGAGCGTGCCAAGGTCAAGACGGCGATCAGCCTGACCGGCCAGTACGCAGCGGTGGACGAGATCCTGACCGGCCGGGAGAACTTGATCATGATGTGCCGGCTGTCCGGACTGAGCCGCAGCCAGGCACGTGACCGCAGCGACCAACTGCTGGTGCAATTCGATCTTGTCGATGCCGCCGCCAGGTCCGTCAAGGGCTACTCCGGCGGGATGCGTCGCCGACTCGACCTCGCGCTCGGTCTGATCAGCATCCCGTCGGTGATCTTCCTGGACGAACCCACCACCGGACTCGATACCCGAAGCAGGCAAGAACTCTGGGCCGTGATCGCGACCTTGACCGAGGTCGGCGCGACCGTCTTCCTGACCACCCAATACCTGGAGGAGGCCGACCACCTCGCCGACCGGGTCGCGGTGATCAACAACGGCAGCGTGGTGGCCGAAGGATCGCCGCGTGAGCTCAAGGCGCAGGTCGGCACCGACGTCCTCGAGTTGCGCGACGGCGACGACCGGTTGATCAACGAGGTCGGAACCGACGGCACCGTACGAGGCCTGCAACAGGTCCTGGCCGACTTGGATGCCGACGACCGCCGACTGCGGGTGAGCGTGCGCAGACCGAGCCTGGACGACGTCTTCCTGCAACTCACCGGACAGCGAACCGATTCCGGTGATCATGACGAGAGGGACGCAGCGTGACCATGATCAACACCGCTTGGACCGTCGACGGTCCGGCACTTCGTACCGGCAAGCCCAGCGCATTGACCACTCAACTCACCTTCATCCAACGCAGCATCCGGCACTCGATCCGCGACCCCGAGGCGCTGATCATGGCGGTGGCGATGCCGGTGATCTTGATGCTGCTGTTCGTCTACGTCTTCGGCGGCGCGCTCGACCAGAGCGGGCAGTACGTCAACTACGTCGTACCGGGCGTGATTCTGCTCTGCGCCGGGTTCGGCGCGGCGACCACCGCGGTTGCGGTTGCCGAGGACATGACCAACGGCGTGATCAACCGGTTCCGGACCATGCCGTTGCACAGTCCGATGGTGATCGGCGGGCACGTGGTGGCGAGCCTGCTGCGCAACCTCGTCGCCACCGGGATCGTCGTCGTGGTCGGCGTCCTGATCGGCTTTCGTCCGGGCGCCGACGTGCTCGGTTGGCTCGGCGCCATCGGCCTGGTTGCCCTCTACATCCTCAGCATCACGACGTTGTTCGCTGCCCTCGGCATCCTGGCCCGGTCGACCTCGGCGGCCAACAACTACACCTTCGTGATCATGTTCGTGCCGTACCTGTCCAGCGCCTTCGTGCCGGTGGACACCATGCCCGAATGGCTGCAGTGGTTCGCCGAGAACCAGCCGATCACCCCGATCATCGAGGCGATGCGCTCGCTGCTGATGGGCACTCCGATGGGCCACAGCGGATGGTTGGCGCTCGGCTGGTGCCTGTTGATCCTGATCGTCAGCGCGGTCTGGGGGTCCTGGCTCTTCCGCCGTCGCCGCTCCTGAGACGTCCACCCTCACGCCCGCGCGCAAAACTCGCTCTCGCACCCGAAACTTCGCGTGCGGCAGCGGGTTTTGCGCGCGGCTGTTGGGGGCGGGGAGCGTTCAGGTGCTCGGTGCAGTTGCGGCGGCGGCTTCGGCGACGAGGGCATCCCGTACGACGCGGACGGCCCGGCGGGCGGCGCGGTCCGGGCGCGACAGGATCTCCAGGTAGCGGCCGGCCCGCAGTCCGGTCAACGGGAGCAGGTCGAAGCGGCCGGCGGATCGGCCGCGGGAGGTGTGTCGGGGCAGCAGGGCCACCCCCTGACCGTCGGCAACCAAATTCTCGATCAACGGCAGATGGGTGGAGCGGAAGATGATCTTGGCCGAGCGGCCCGCCTGCATCGCCACCGCGCTCAACACCCGATCCAGCGGGAAGTCCGGCGGGACACCGATCCAGGGATCGTCGATCACCTCGTCGGCGCTGACGCTCCTCCGGCCGGCCAGCCGGTGATCCAGCGGCACGCCGACGTCGAGCGGTTCGCGGACCAACTGGGTGACCGCGACGTCACGGCGTACGAGTTCGGTGCCGTCGTCGGCACTGTGCGCGATCACCAGGTCGTAGTCGGCGATCAGCGGATCGAACTCGCCTTCGCCGACGTCACGCTCCTCGGTGATCAACTCGATCTCGGGAAAGTCGGCCATCCGCCGCAGCAATCCCGGCACCAGCAACTCCCCGGCAGAGAAGAAGAACGCCAGTCGTACGGTGCCGGACGCGGTGTCCCGATAGCTGTCCCACTCCGCCTGGGCCTCGGCCAGCGCACTGGCCACCCGGGTTGCGGTGCGGGCCAGCGCCCAGCCGGCATCGGTCAGCCGGACCCCGCGGCCGAACCGTTCGACCAGCGCCACGCCGACGTCACGCTGCAGCAGCCGCAACTGCTGCGACACCGCCGAGGTGGTCTTCCCGGTGGCCCGTGCCACCTCGGTCACGCTGCCCCGGTCGGCAAGCTCCCGCAACAGCTCCAGATGAGCGACGTCCATGAAGTGAGGCTACACAATCCGGGGCGGTAATCGTTCTTGTGCTTGACGGTCGCGGTCACGTTCAATGGCGGGGTGCCGCTTCGTGATCGTCTGCTCGCCCTCTTCGTCGTCGTGATCTGGGGGCTGAACTTTCCCGCCACCCAGATCGCCCTGCATCAGTTCCCGCCGATGCTGCTGGCGGCTCTGCGATGGACCTTGTTGGCGATCCCGGCGATCTTGTTCGTCCCGCGCCCGCAGGTGAAGCTGCGCTGGCTGATCGGTGTCGGCGCCGGAATCGGACTGCTGCAATTCGCCTTCCTCTACGCCGGGATGGCCGCCGGGATGCCCAGCGGGCTGGCGTCGCTGGTGCTGCAAGCGTCCGCGCCGTTCACCATGCTGCTCGCCGGCGTCTTCCTCGGCGAACGGATCAGCCGCCGACAGGCGATCGGGATCGGTGCCGCCGTGCTCGGACTGGCCGCCATCGCGGCGTACCGCGCGCAGGTCGCTGCCCTGCTGCCGGTCATCCTGACCCTGGCCGGTGCGCTCGGCTGGGCGATCGGCAACGTCTGCAGTCGGGAGGCCCGCGCACCCAAGCCGATGCAGCTGACGATGTGGATGGCTGTGGTGCCGCCGATTCCGCTGTTGATCTTGTCGCTGTTCTTCGACGGGCCGGGCCGGATCGCCCGCTCCTTCAGCACCCTGACCACCTGGGACGCCTGGGGCTCGGTGCTGGCACTGCTCTACATCGCCGTCTTCGCCGCGCTGATCGGCTACGGGATCTGGAACACGCTGCTGTCGAGGAACCCGTCGTCGCAGGTGGCGCCGTTCTCGATGCTGGTCCCGGTGGTCGGGGTGCTGTCGTCCTGGATCGCTTTCGGTGAAGGGATTTCGCTGGTCGAGGTGATCGCCGGCTGCGCCGTGATCGGTGGAGTGTTGTACGCGAGCCGGCCGCCCAAGCTGGTCATCGCGCCGGAATTTGCCGCCGCCGTACCTCCGGGAAGCCGACAGAAGGATCCAGCCGGCGAATCCGAGGAGGTCGCGCACCCATAGCGGCGGCCGGATCAGCCGGAACCTCCTGGAATCGGACCTCGAGGCCCGAGCCCAAAGAATTCCAAGGGTTTCGGACACGACTCGTCCGGAACTGGCCATAACGTCGGCGCCATCAACGAACTCAGCAACGCAGATCTCCGGGGGCAGGAGATTCTCGCCGTCGACCTCCGCGACGCCTGGCTTCGCGAACCCGACTTCGAGAACGCTCACATCCGCGGCGCCGACCTGACCGGCACCGAGCTCGACGGTCGGATCGACCGGCTCCGGGTGAACGGGGTCGAGGTGGCGCCCCTGATCGAGGCCGAGCTCGATCGCCGCCACCCCGAGCGTGCGGTGCTGCACGCCAAGGCCGCGACGGACTTCCGTACCGGCTGGCCCGCCCTGGAAGGGAGATGGCAGCAGACGATGGACCGGGCCGCGGCGATGCCGGCGGGCACGGTCGACCGCTCGGTCGACGGCGAGTGGACGTTCGCGCAGACGTTGCGGCATCTGGTCTTCGCCACCGACGTGTGGCTGGGCGACGCGATTTTGCGCCGGGACCGGCCCTACCATCGCTACGGCGAACCGTTCTCCGGCTGGCGCGACCGAGCGCCGGAGGTCGGCATCGAGGTCGGCGCCGAACCGTCGTACGAGGAGGTGTTGCGGATGCGCGCCGATCGGACCGCGATGGTACGGGACTTCCTCGCAACCCTCACCGACGAGCAGCTGGACGAGGACGGCCGCAGCCCGTTCTTCACCTCCGGCGACTTCACCGTGCGACAGTGTCTGGGGATCATCGCCAACGAGGAGTGGCATCACCACCGCTACGCGGTTCGCGATCTCGACACGATCGATGCCGAGCCGGCGGGATCCGGCAGCAGTCCGGACTCCCGCGGGTGAGTACCGATCTGGCCAGTGTCGATCGGGCTCGGCGCGGTTCGTGTATCAGGTGAGGATCGGATCGGCCGGTCCCGCCAACCAAGGAGCAAGATCATGACCCGCTACCTGATCAGCATCTTCCAGCCGTCCGCGGCAACCCAGCCGTCGGCGGAGGAACTGACCAAGATCATGGCCGATGTCGACGCGGTGAACACCGAGATCAAGAACGCCGGCGCGTGGGTGTTCGCCGGCGGTCTGGACGATCCGAGCACAGCGACCGTGGTGACCACGAGCAACGGCGAACCGGTGCTGATCGACGGCCCCTACGTCGAGTTGAAGGAATACCTGGGCGGCTTCACTCTCATCGACGTCGATGATCTTGATGCTGCGCTGCACTGGGCTCGACGACTCCACGGCGCCATCGGGCTGCCGATGGAGGTTCGCCCGCTCTACAACGAATTCTGAGCCGATGTCAAGAACCTGTCAGCGATGATCGACGAGGACGAGATCGCCCGGATCTTCCGGGACGAGTACGGCCGCGCGGTCTCGGTTCTCACCCGCAGTTTCGGTGATCTTGATCTTGCCGAGGATGCGGTCCAGGAAGCCTTCGCGGCGGCGGTGCAGCGGTGGCCCACCGACGGGATCCCGCCCAGTCCGGCCGGCTGGATCATCACCACCGCCCGCAATCGCGCGATCGATCGGCTGCGACGGGAAGCCCAGCGGGACAGCAAACACGCCCAGGCGGCAGCGTTGTTGAACCAGCTGGGCCCTTCGACAAGCTCGGGAACCTTGGCGGATGAGGAGGAGGGACCGGTGTCCGATGATCGTCTGCGGTTGATCTTCACCTGCTGCCATCCTGCGCTGGGCGCACCGGCTCAGGTGGCGCTGACCTTGCGTCTGCTCGGCGGGTTGAGCACGCCGGAGATCGCCCGGGCGTTACTGGTGCCGGAGGCGACGATGGCACAACGGATCGTCCGGGCGAAGGGCAAGATCAAGGGCGCCCGGATCCCGTACCGCATCCCGGCCGACGCTGACCTGCCGGACCGGCTGCGCGCGGTCCTGGCGGTGATCTATTTGATCTTCAACGAGGGCTACCTGGCCAGTTCGGGTGATCGGCTGGTCCGTGATGATCAAGCTGTCGAAGCGATCCGGCTGGGTCGGCTGCTGCTGGAGTTGATGCCGGACGAACCCGAGGTACGCGGGCTGCTCGCGTTGATGCTGCTGACCCAAGCCCGCCGTCCGGCACGGATGACAGCGACCGGTGAGCTGGTGCCGCTGGCCGACCAGGACCGAGACCGGTGGGATCGGCAGTTGATCATGGAAGGCCAGCAGTTGGTGCAGGACTGCATCCGGCGCAACCAACCCGGGCCGTATCAATTGCAGGCGGCGATCAACGCCGCACACGTTGACGCGACCAGGGTCGCCGACACCGACTGGGCGCAGATCCGGCAGCTCTACGATCAGCTGTACGCGCTCAATCCGACCCCGATGGTCGGGCTCAACCGCGCCATCGCGGTCGCCGAGATCGACGGCCCGCAGGCGGCACTGGACGCGGTGGAGGAGACCGGCAACCGACCGGTCAGCCGGCGGATGGAACAGGGCTCGTTGGTCGGCAGCCACCTCTTCCACGCCGTCCGGGCCGACCTGCTGCGACGGCTCGGACGAACCGACGAAGCCCTGGCGGCGTACGACCAGGCGATCGAACTGGCCGACAACCAGGCAGAACGCGACCACCTGGTGCGTCGCCGAGCCGAACTCGGCTGACGACTCGGGAGCGGGCGCGTCGGCCAGGTAGATTGCGGCGCGTGACATTTCGGGTACGGACCATCACGGCAGCAGAACACGTCGCCTTCAACGCGACCCTGCCCAGCGTCAGCTTCCTGCAGACGCCGGCCTGGGCGCAGGTGAAGAGCGAGTGGCGCAGCGAGTCGCTGGGGTGGTTCGACGACGCCGACGAGTTGGTCGGCGCCGGGCTGGTGCTGCACCGCAGGTTGCCCAAGATCAACAAGACGCTGGCCTACCTGCCCGAGGGTCCCACCATCGACTGGGCCTCCCACGATCTGGCCCACTGGCTGGAGCCGATGACCCGACATCTCAAGCAGGGTGGGGCTTTCGCGGTACGGATCGGCGCGCCGGCGGTTGCCCGGCGGTGGAGCAACGCGACCGTCAAGGCCGCGATCGCGGACGCCTCGATCAGCAAGCTCAGCGACGTCACCCCGGACGAGATCAACCTGGCCACCACCCGCGCGCACACCCAGCTGCGACATCTCGGCTGGCGCCCACCCACGAGTGACGAAGGATTCGCTGCCGGCCAGCCGCGCTGGGTCTTCCAGCTGCCACTGCAGGACAAGGACGAAGATCAACTTCTCAAGGGCATGAACCAGCTCTGGCGGCGCAACATCAAGAAGGCCGCCAAATCCGGGGTCGAGGTCAGCCAGGGCAACATCGACGATCTGCCCGACTTCCACCGGATCTACCGCGAGACCGCCGAACGGGATCACTTCACGCCCCGCCCGCTGGAGTACTTCGAGACCATGTTCCGCGCATTGCTGGCCGAGGATCCGGATCGGATCCGGCTCTATCTCGCCCATCACGAGGGCGACCTGGTGGCGGCGACCACTTGGGTCCGGGTCGGCCAGCACGCCTGGTACAGCTACGGCGCCTCCACCACCGCCAAGCGCGAGGTACGCGGCTCCAACGCGGTGCAGTGGCAGATGATCAAGGACGCGCGGGCCGCCGGCGCGACCGTCTACGACCTGCGCGGGATCACCGACACCGTCGACGCCGACGACCCGCACGTCGGCCTGATCCAGTTCAAGGCCGGCACCGGCGGCGAGGCCGTCGAATATCTCGGCGAGTGGGATCTGCCGCTGAATCGCCTGCTCTACAAGGCCTTCGACCTGTACATGTCCCGACGCGGCTGAGTGTCGGCCGCAGCGCAGCAACCACCCCGCAGGGAGTGTCCTAAGCTCGCATCCGTGACTGGAGTGACGCTGCGGCTGGACATCGAACGCTGGCGCGAGCATCTGCGGGTGGTGGCCGACGCCACCCCCGGACTGGTGCCGGTGATCAAGGGCAACGGGTACGGCTTCGGGCATCAGCGATTGGCGGCCGAGGCGAGCCGGCTCCAGGCCGAGGTGGTCGCGGTCGGCGTGCCGGCCGAGGTGGCGCTGGTCCGCGAGCAGTTCGACGGCGCCGTGGTGATCTTGCAGGCCTGGCGGCCCGGTGACGAGTTGGCCGACGAACTGGCCGCCGATGATCGGGTGATCACCACGGTCTCCCGGATCTCCGACCTGAAGGCGCTGGCCGCGACCGGCAGCCGCTCCCGGGTGCTGATCGAGGTGCTGACCGCGATGCGCCGCCACGGCATCCCCGCCGAGGACCTGGCCGAAGCGATCGGCGAGCTCGGCGACCTCCGGTTCGAGGGCTGGACCATCCATCTGCCGTTGCTGCAGGAAGGCCAGTACGCCGAGGCCGAACGGTTGAGCCGGGCGGCGCTGGCGGCGCGGCCGGGCACCCTGTGGCTGTCCCACCTGCCGGCCGACGAGGCCATCGGGTTGAGTCGACAACTCGGCGGACCGGGCGATCCGGCACCGATCCGGCTTCGGGTCGGCACCCGACTGTGGCTCGGCGACGAGAGCAGCCGCATCACCACCGCCACCGTGCTGGACGTGCATCCGGTCCGGCGCGGCACGCGTGTCGGCTACCGGCAGCGGGCGGCCCCGTTCGACGGCTGGGTGGTGATCATGGCCGGCGGCACCTCGCACGGCATCGGGATGGAGGCACCGACCCCCGCGGCATCGCTGCGACAGCGGGCGATCTCCGCCGCCACCGGCACCCTGGAGGCGGCCGGGCTCGCGCTCAGCCCGTACACGATCGGCGGGAAGAAGCGCTGGTTCTGCGAACCGCCGCACATGCAGGCCTCGATGATCTACCTGCCGAAGTCGCAGCAGCCGCCCCAGGTCGGCGAGGAGATCCCGGTCGAGCTCCGGCTGACCACGGCCCTGGTGGACCGGATCGACGAGGTCTGAGCCCGAGCCCACGACCACAGCCGCACCACTTACGGCAAGCCGCACCGGGTGCAGCCGGTGCGGCTTGCTGTGAGCGGTGCGGCTGTGGTCGGGTCAGCAGTGGTGCCAGATCCGGCCCGAGTGCGGACTCGCCTTGTTGATCAACAAGCCACCGTTGTGGCTGGTGAACCGGTAGTCGATGTCCCAACGGGCACAGGTGATCGACGGTTCGGGCCCGTGGCCGGGTGCGAAGACCGAGTCGAAGCTGACGTGGGCCTGCTGCCGACTCGCCGAGTGCACGGTGATGTTGAAGTCGTACGAGGTGGACCAGCCCTGAAAGAACTGTTCGGCGCCGGAACCGGCGGGTTTGCTGCCCGGCCCGAGCTGCGCGTACGCGGTCGAGTAGTCGACGCCGTTGATCGCGCCGAAGTAGCTGCTGAGCAGCTGCTCGACCGCGGCGTTCGAGGTCCCGTTGATCTTGGTCGTCGCCGGGCCGCTGACCGGTCCGGCGCAGTGCTGACTCGGCAGCGGTTCATGCCCGTCGAGGGCGGCCTTGATCGCCGCTGCCGGCACGACGGTTCCGCGCTGCGGACCGGCCAGCATCATCCCGCTGGCCGAGCCGTCGGCGGCAAGCGTCGGGGCTCCGGTCCAACCGGGGTGGTAGCCGGTGTCGATCGCGGCCAGCCCGGACACCTCGGTGCTGCCGACCAGCGTGGTCAGGTCGGTGGCGGCGATCCGTGCGCTGGTCGGGTGCGCGGTCGCCGAGCCCACCTCGACACCGAGCACGGCGGTGTCCTCACCCTCTCGCAGCGGCCGATCCGCCAGCGAGAACACCTGCCCGTCGACCGGATGGCCGAGCTTCAGCACGACCACCCCGTGGGACGGATCGGCGGAGCGGATCGTGGCGGAGATCGTCCGGTCGCCGGCGGTGACGGCAACGGCTTTCGCACCGACCAGCGCGGCGTAGGAGGTGACCGCGGTCTGTCTGCCGACCAGGAAGGCGCTGCCGACCCGGGTCCCGTCGCCGCAGCCGGTGGCGAAGACGCCCAGCACGCCGGACCGCATCCGCTCGGCGATCGGGCCGAAGTCCGGCGCGGCCGTGCCGGATCGGTCTGCGGCCGGGCCGCTGCCGGCAGGACCGGTATCGGCCGGGTCGGTGCCGGCGGGGCCGCCGGAAGCGCGGCCGGTGGCTGTCGCGCCCGGTGACGAACCGACCTTCTGCACCGGTGTCGCGGCGATCCTTGCGCCGTTGCCGACCCGAGTCGTCTGCGTGATCACCACGATCACCAGCACCACGACGGCTGCGGTGCCGGCAATGATCGCGGCCAGCATCCCGGCCCGCGGTCGGCGCCGGGTCGATGCTGTTGCCGAGGTCCGGTCGGCCTCCGGCGACGGTGCCCAGCCGCATTCGGCGCAGAACCGGGCGGTCGGCGGGTTGGCTGTCCCGCACTGCGGGCAGATCAGCTGATCGGGCACTCGACCCATCTTCGTCGGGGGAGGCTCATCGACGGCGTTCGCGCGGTCGACTTCACGACGTGATCGACCGATTTCAGGACTCGGCCAGCAACTTCGTACGCATCGCTGCGGTGTCTTCGTCGGTCCAGCCGAAGCCGGCCAGCAGCCGGTCCACCGAGCCGTACTCGGAGTCGACGTACTCCAGGAACAGCTGCATCGTCTCGGGATGGGTGGTCTGCGCGGCCACCGTCTGACTGCGTACGTTGTCGCGGTAGGTGTCGGACCGGGCCAGCTTGTCCAGGATCCGTTCGATCCGCTCGCTGCTGGCGGCGTAGTCGTCGATCACGGCCTGCGGTTCGGCGCCGACCAGCCGCAACGACAGCGCGACGATCGTGCCGGTCCGGTCCTTGCCGGCCGCACAGTGCACCAGCGCGGCACCCGGCGCGTGGGCGATCGCCCGCAGCGAGGCGAGCACCGAATCCGGCCGGTCGACCAGGTAGGAGAGGTAGAAGGACGCCGACTCGTCGTCGACCTGGATGGTCGGCTTGACCACCTCGGTCCACGGCAGCGCCTTGCCGATGATCTCCTCCTTGGCGATGAGGTCCTCAGGGCTGAGCTCGTTGATCTGCTCGGTCAGCTGGGTCTCGGTCTGCGCCTCGGTGAGGTTCTCCTTGAACAGCGAGTGGTGGTGAATCGTCACCTCGGACACCTTGGTCAGCGGCCCGGGCCCCTCCTGGGCGTCCTCGAGGTCGCTGCGCAGGTCGATCACGTCGGTCAGCCCGAGGTCGAGCAGCGCGCGAATGTCGGAATCGGTGAGCGACTGCAGGTTGTCCGAGCGGAGCAACCGGCCCGCGGCGACCGTTCCCCCGTCGGTGGTCGGCGTGCCGCCGAGATCACGCAGATTGACCAGGGTCTCGAGATCGATCCAGTTCGCCGTCACGCGGGTCAGTGTACGGAGCTTCGCTCGCCGTTACCGCGCGGCGGTGTCGGTCTCCGGTTCGTTGCCGGCCCAGCGGTCCAATGCGGCCGGGCTGGTGATGTGGTCGATGCCGAGATAGGCCGCGCCGCGGGTCGGGCCGTCGGCACCGTGCACGCTGTCCAGAACTGGCGGCGGCTGCCGCTGATGGACCGTCATCAGCCCGGATCGGTAGGCCCGGTCGAACGCCTCCGGTGCAGTGCGACGCAGTTGCGGTCCCAGGCCGCCGAGGGTGATCACGTCCGGGTCATGAGCGTTGACCAGGCCCGCGATGCCGCGGCCGAACGCACCCGCCGCCAACGCGACGGCCCCGCGATTGTCGCCCGATCGGGAACGACCGGACTCGAGGTCGTCCAGCAGCCGCCGGGCGTAGTCCTCCGGGTCGGCGGGTTCGGGTTCGCCGCGATGCCGTGCCAGCGCCCGGCCGTCGACCGCGAGGTCCCAGCAGCCGTACGAACCGCAGGTGCACTCCAGCGCGGGATCGGCGAACGGCAGGTGGCCGAACTCGCCACCGGTCCCGTGTGCGCCGAGCGCCGGCTCGCCATTCAGCAGCAGGACGCCGCCGATCCCGGTGGCGACCATCAGATGCACGGCGACACTGGTGTCCTTCGACGCTCCGGTCCTGGCCTCCGCCACCCCGGCAAGGGTGGCGTCGTTGCCGACCAGCAGCGGCGGCCGCCGCTCGGCCGGGATGCCCGCGGTCAGCCGCTGCAGATCCAGCAACTCCAGCCAGTGCCGGGCCGACAGCTGCCCGAGCGCGGTGCCGCTGACCGGGCCGGCGGCCGAGACGACCACGCACCGGATCCTCGGCTCAGCGTCGTCGACGGCCCCCGCCACCGCTGCGGCAATCGTGGTCAGCACGGCCTCGGGTCGATCGTCCTCGTACGGCGCATCGGTCAACGCGGTCAGCCTGCCGGCCAGATCGGACAGGCGCAGCTCCCAGCCGGACGCCCGCAGGCCGATGATCAGCACCAGCGGCCCCTGCTCGTGCGGTTCGAGGATCGTGGTCGGGCGGCCGGGTCCGGTGTGTTCGGCGCGGGACTCGTTCAACAGTTCGAGCCGCTTGAGCCGGTCGACCAGTTCGGTGGCCGCGCCGCTGGAGAGCCCCAGCCGCTCGGCGGCCTCGCGTCGGGTGATTCCCGGCTCGGCGTTGACGAGTTGCAGCAGCTCAGCTGCCGTCGCCCACCGTCTGCGTGCCAGTCGAGTCACCCGGCCACCTTCCATCTCAGCCTGGAGCTGTCGAAGCAACAATATCCTCGCCAATCGAGTAAATTAGCCGACACGAGCAGATCTGATGCGAGGAACTCATGGTTGACACCCAATCGGTGACCGGTGGCGACGAGCTGGCGCAGCGGCCGAACGTGTCCGCGGTCGGCCCGGCGCTGGCGGTGCTGGCATTGGCGGTGTTCGCAGCCGTGACCACCGAGGTGCTGCCGATCGGCCTACTGCCGACGATCAGCCGCGAGCTGCACATCAGCACGTCGGTCGCCGGTCTGCTGGTCAGCACGTACGCGGTGATGGTGATGCTGACGGCGGTACCGCTGACGTTGCTCACCCGGCGCATCCCGGGCAGGCGGCTGCTGTTGATCGGCATCGGCTCGTTCGCGGTCAGCAACCTGATCTGCGCCTTCGCGCCGACTGTTGTCGTGCTCGGCGTCGGCCGGGCTCTCGGCGGGATGACGCACGCGATCTTCTTCTCGATCTGCATCGGCTACTCGGCCCGGCTGGTCCATCCGTCCCAGACCGGGCGGGCACTGGCCCTGGTCTCGGCCGGCGTAGCGGCCGGTCTGATCCTCGGCGCACCGGCCGCGACGGGGCTCGGCAACGCGGTCGGCTGGCGGGCCGCCTTCGGGGTGCTGGTGATCTTGATGCTGGTGGTGTTGATCTTGCTCGCCAGGACACTGCCGCCGGCCGAGCCGCGGAGCGTCGCCGACAGCGGCCGGCCGTCCGGCCGCCGCCGGGACGCGGCGGCGGTGATGCTGGCCAACGCGTTGGCCTACGTCGGTCAGTACGGTTTCTACACCTACGTCGCGGTGCTGCTGTTGCAGTCCGGCGCACAGACGTCCTGGGTGGCGCCGGTGCTGTTTCTCTTCGGTGGTTTCGGTCTGTTCGGGATCTGGCTGGCTTCGCGGTCCCTGGACGCTAGGCCGCGCCGGACCGCGTTGATGATCTTGCTGGTCAGCGGCGTGGGCATGCTCGCGGTCGCTGTCGGCTTTCCGTCGCTGCCGCTGGTGATCATCTTCGGGGTGATCTGGAACGCCGCGTTCGGGCCGGCGCCGTCGCTGTTCCAGAGCACCGCGATCCGGACCAACGCGATCTCACCGGAGCTGTCCGGCGCCTGGCTGAACGTGTCGGCCAACGTCGGCATCGCCGCCGGTTCGGCGCTGGGCGGCGTGGTGCTGGGCGCTGTCGGCATCGGCAATCTCGCTTGGCTGAGCTCGATTCCGATTCTGCTGGCCGCTGCGGTGGTGGTGTTCGCCCGGCGGGCGTTCCCGGCGCGGTGATCATGAACCGGTTGTTGATCATGAATCCGCGGTTGATCATGAATCGGTCAGCGCGGCCGGCAGGTCGAACTGCTTGATCAACTCTGGCTCGAAGCGGATCAGCGAGCTGATCCGGTCGCCGGACAGGCCGAGCACCAGCAGTCCGGAACCGGTGCAGGAACGGTCGGGCCGCCGCAGGTAGAGGCCGAATGCCGGTTGGCCGTTGGCGCGGGTGGGCAGCAGCCGGAAGCGGCGGTCGGCTCCGAACAGCAGCGACAGGAACTCCCCGACCAACTCCGGTCCCTGATACTCCAGCGGCACCGGCGGCATCGACATCATCACGTCGTCGGTGAAGAGCTCGATCAGTCCGGCGACGTCACCGGCCTCGTACGCGGTGACGAAGCGGGCGATCAACTCCCGCTCGATCGGCGATTGGCTCTCCGGCGGCGGCTCGGTGCCGGCCTCATCGTCTCGGTGCCGTTGCAGGGTGGATCTGGCGCGTTTCAGGGCGCTGGTCACCGACTCGACACTGACCTGCAGAATCTCGGCCACCTCGCGGGCGTGGAAGCCCAGCACGTCCCGCAGCACCAGCACGGTCAGCTGCCGCGGCGGCAATCGCTGCAGTGCGGTGACGAACGCTAGCGAGATCGACTCCCGGGCCTCGTACCGAGCCTCGGGTGTTGCCGCGGTGGTGTTCGATCCGCCGATCAGCCGGTCGGGCAGCGGCTCCAGCCAGACCACCTCACCGAGCCTGGACGGCTCCGGCGGCTGCATGCCGGGCACCGCCCACGGCTGAGCCGGCCGACGACGGATCGCCCGGAGCGCGTTCAGGCAGCGGTTGGTGGTGATCGCGTACAACCAGGTCCGCAGCGAGGAACGGGCTTCGAACCCGGGCAACGCCTGCCAGGCGGCCAACAGCGACTCCTGCAGGCAGTCCTCGGCATCCTGCAGCGAGCCGAGCATCCGGTAGCTGTGCGTCAGCAGTTCACGCCGAAAGGGTGCGATCAATTGGTCGAACGCGTCCTGACTGCCCGCTCGGGCGTCGCGGAGTTGCTCCTCGGCGTGTACCAGCTCCGTCTCCATCCGACCCCTCCACCCCGTCGCCCGATTGCGACTCCACCGACTTGGACACCGGGCTCGCCAAGAACTGGGCGGCCAACCAGTCGGGATCGCCGCGCCCAGTTTTGCAGCGATCCGGTGTCCATCAGTTCGTACGCACCAACAAACCCACCGAGGAGACGGACATGGGACGGATTGTCATCAACAGCAACACCACTCTGGACGGAGTCAGTCAGGACCCGTCCGGCGACGAGGGCTTCGGATTCGGCGGCTGGTTCACCCGGGTCAGCGACCCGGACCGGGAAGCCTGGGCCAAGATCGAATTCGGCGAAGCGCTGGAGACCTCGGCGTTCCTGCTCGGCGGCCGCACCTACGGCTGGTTCGCCGATCGCTGGCTCGGCCGCCCCGGCGAGTGGGCCGAACGCCTGTTCAGCCTGCCGAAGTACGTCGTCCGCTCGACGCCGGCGCGTACGGACTGGGGCCCGACCACCGAACTCACCGGTGATCTTGTTTCCGCGATCGACCGGCTACGGCAGCAGATCGACGGCGACGTCGTGGTGCTCGGCAGCTCGCAACTGGCGCAGTTCCTGCTCGAACACGAGCTGGTCGACGAACTCCGCCTGTTCCTCTACCCGCACCTCGTCGGCTCCGGCAACCGCCTCTTCGGCGAACTGACCTCGGCAAGAGCCCTCCGATTGGTCGACGCATCGGCGGTCGGCAACCTCGTCAAGCTGACCTACGATCTCTGATCGGGGTCGAGCGAATGCCGCTGCCGCGATCTGGTCCGGCGTCTTGCGTACGGGACGACCCCCTCGACCCCGACCGCTCAGCTTGCCCAATACCCACTGAAGAAGAGCCAGGACCAGGTGATCATTGCAGCAGTCCCGAGGGCGCTCCCGATGATCACCACCACCCGATGGGCGACGGCGGCCGGCCGGGACGCCGGCCGCCACTGCCCGAACCGGGCGATCATGATCATCAACGGGAACCAGAGCAGCACGGCCCGGTTCACCGACATGTACCAATAGGACAAGGAGAACGCGAGCACCTGGACCGCGACCCAGCTCGCCTCGGCCCACAACTTCTGAGTCAGGCACCAGATGGTGACCAGCACGCCGACCGCCATCGACACCATCTCGGCCCGGAATACCCAAGCCCAGTAGGGATGATCGGCGTACGCGCCGGGCTGGACGGCGGCCCAGGTGTTCTGGAACGACTGCCACGGCCAGGTGAAGCCGCGATACCAGCCTGCGACCTGGGCGTCGTACCAGGCGGTCCAGCTGCCGCTCAGTCCGTGCAGATAGGTCGCGTACGCGGCGAGCACGGCGACCGGGATCAGCAACAACCCGGCCCGCCGCAGCCGAGTGGCCCAGTTGATCTTGCGGGTGGTGATGATCATGATGAACAGGGCACCGACCAGAAAGAGACCGGACACCCGTACGGTGCAGGCGCAGCCGGCCAGCAGCGCGGCCGCCAACCAGCGATCGGAGCGAGCGCGTTCCCAAGCCCAGAAGGCGAAAGCGCAGAAGGCCGCCTCGGTGTAGCCGACCGTGGTGAACACTGCGGTCGGCGCGAACAGCCACACCACCGCCGCCCACGGACCGCCGAGCCGGTAGAGCGCGGCCGCCGCGAACGCGGAGCCGATGCCGGCGATGATCATGCCGCTGATCTGGGTCGGGACGCCGAACAGCAGCCCGGCCCGCAGCATCAGCGGCAGCCCCGGGAAGAAGGCCATCAGTTTGCCGTCGGGGTCGTAGCCGTAGCCGTGCCGAGCGAGGTCGGCGAAGTGCACCGCGTCCCAGTTGTTCACCATCGCCATCAGGTCGCGATGGGTGACGACCGCCAGCAACAAGGCGACCAGCGCGATCAGTCCGCGGCTGGCAAGCCAAGCCTGGATGGTGATCCGGCCGCCGCGGGGGTCAAACGAATGCAAGCTGAGTCCGCCCGGTCTACGCCACCACCGGCCGATCACGCCACCGCGGCCGGGCGGTTCGGTGGCGGTCGCGCGGTCCAGTTCGGCCACCTCGGTTGCGGGCGAGTTCATCGCAACCGAACCTATCGGGGGCCGGTGTCGGTGAGGTCGAGCCAGCGCCGCAGTCGCACAACCCAGCCCGCGTCCCGGGCTCCGTACAGCACGCCGCCGCCCGGATCGTCCGGCACCGGTCCATAGACGGTGTCGCGCTCGCGCAGAGGGTCGCGGCGGTCGGGGTCGAGGATGTCGCGGATGATCATGATGCCGACCCACACCTCACAGGCGATCCGGACGATCACCGCGAGCCAATAGATCCGGTCCGGGCCGCCACCACCCGGGGTCAGGGTTTGGTCGAGGTGTCCCCAGATAGCCAGGAAGTAGACGATCTCGCCGAACGTGAAGATCCACCATTCCCGCCAACGCGGCCGGGCCAAGATCAACAACGGCAGCAGCCAGAGCACGTACTGCGGTGAGTAGACCTTGTTGGTGATCAGGAACGCAGCGATCACCAGATAGGCGACCTGCCCGAATCGCGGTCGCCGCGGCGCGCTGATGATCAACCAGCCGATGCCGGCGCAGAGCAGGATCAAGATCACCGCGTTGACCAGGTTGAGGTGCGGCACCGGGTGCCCGGCCAGCGACAACACGTACCAGATCGAGCCGAGGTCGCCGCCGCGATCGGAGTTGAAGGTCCAGAACGCCAGCCACTGACTCGGCGCCAAGACCATCACCGGCAGATTCGGGATCAGCCAGGCGATCACGAATCCGAGCAGGGTGCGGCCGAAGTCGCCCATCCGCCGGCCGCGCAGACACAACAGCAGCAACGGACCCAGCAACAGCACGGGATACAGCTTGGCGGCCATCCCGAGGCCGAACATCGCTCCAGCCAGGGTCGGCCGGCTGCGCGCCCAGAACATGAATCCCAACGCAGTCAGGGCGATCGGCAGCATGTCCCAGTTGATGAAGCCGGCCAGGATGACACACGGCGAGACCGCCAGCATCATCGCGTCCCAGCCGCGTACATGATCAACTCCGTACGGACGCGGCACGCCGTGGACCCCCGGGATAGTCCGGGCCTGCGCCCAGACCGCGACCAGGAACAGTAGCCCGAGCACCACAACGTTGACCTGGAAGAAGAGCCGGGACGCGTCGACGGCCTGCTGTGCGGTCAGTCCGGGACCGACCGGGGCACCCAGCAGAGCGGTGATCCGGCGTTCGAACTCCAGCAGCCAGCCGGTGAGCACCGGATACTCCAGCGGCTGATAGTTGCCGTGATCAAGGTACGGGATGTTGCCGTCGGCCAGACCGCGGCCGGTGTAGAGCAAGGGGATGTCGGAGTAGCAGAGCCGGCGATAGCTGTCCGGAAAGTGCCCGGCCACCGTGACCTGGCAGGGCAGTTTCTGGATCGCGCCGACGATCCAGGCCAGGGTCGCGGCCAGCAGCGAGACCCGGACCGGCCCGAACCAGGTAGATGCCGTGTCGGCATGCCGACCCAGCGGACCGCCGATCCGCTGGCTGATCATGGCCACGAACCCGTCGTTCCCGGGGCGGGCTGTACCGGCAGCCATCGGATCAGGCGCCCGACTTGGTGTCTGTCTTCGTCGTGTTCCCGGCAGTGTCGGACTTCTTGGAATCCGAACCGGACTTGGTATCCGTGTTGTCCTTGGCTCCGCTCGTGCCACCGGACTTGGGCGGCTTGCTGGTGGCCGAGGTGCCGGGATTCGGTGCCTTCGACGTCGCCGGCGCGGACGCCTTGTCGGTGGTCTGCTGGGTCGGCTTGTTTGACGGCTGCGTGCTGGCCGTGTTCGTCGGCCGCTCCGACTGCTGATCGGTGGGCTGATCGGACGGCTTGTCGCTCGGCTGATCACTGGCCGAGGCCTGCCCGGTCGGCTTGTCGTTCTGCTTCTTCTGCTGGTCCGACTTCTGCTTCGGCGTCTTCTTCGCCGGCGGCGGGAACTTGTCCCGGTTGACGTAGGCCGGGTCGGTGAATTCGCGGACCTTCTGATCCTGGGTGGCGACCTTCATGTAGTCGACCCAGGTCTGCGCTGGGTAGCTGGAGCCGAAGAAGGTGGCGTCCCAGGGCCGCTTGAAGTTGTCCAGATCCATCGTGCCGCCGTCGCCGGCCACGTACATCACCGAGGTGGCGATCTGCTTGGTGTAGCCGGTGAACCAGGCCGAGGTGATCTTGTCCCCGACGCCCTGGGTGCCGGTCTTGCCGGCCACCGGCCGGCCCAACGACTGGGCCGCGGTGCCGGTGCCGTCCTTGACAACACCCTGCAGGGCGTAGGTGACGTCGGCGGCGACGTCGGAGGAGATCGCCCGCTTCGGCTTCGGATCGGCCTGGTAGATCACCTTGCCGTGGTTGTCCAGGATCTCGGAGATCACGTGGTTCTGCAGGTATTCGCCGTTGTTGGCAAAGGTGGCGTACGCATTGGCCATGTTGAGGGGGCTGACCTGGGCGCTGCCGATCGCGACCCGGTTGTTGGCCACCCAGTCCTGGGCACCCTTCTGCTTCACCGCACCGAGCTTCTGCGCGGTGTCGATCACCTTTTGCGGACCGTCGCCGGGCAGCTTGGTGTCAAGATCAACAAAGGCGGTGTTGATCGAGTCGGCCGTCGCCTTCAGCAGGGTGACCGGGCCGTACTGGGTGGAGAACTCGTTGCGGATCGGCACCCCGTCGCCGGGCGGGGTGAACGTGTTGCCGTTCATGATCGAATACAGGCTGAAGCCGTTCTCCAGTCCGGTCGCCAACGCGAACGGCTTGAAGGTCGACGCCGCGGCCCGCGGGGTGGTCGCCCAGTTGCGCGAGTTCTTGATGTAGTCCGGGCCGCCGTACATCGCCACCACACCACCGGTGTCGGTGTCCACCGAGGCGATCGCCGCGTGCAGGTTGGACTTCTTCCGGCCGGCCAGCTGGGCTGCCTGCGCGGTGTTGTCCTGGGCGGCCTGAACTGCTGCGTCCTGCGCCGACTTGTCGAAGGTGGTGATGATCTTGTAACCGCCACCGCGGACCTGGGCCTGATCGACCGGCAGGGTGGACAGCTCGGACTCGACCGCCTTCATCAGGAAGCCCTGCGAACCGCCGTACTTCTCGCTGACTTTGATCTTGGGGAACTTCGGAAGTTTCTTTGCGTACTTGGCTTCCTGGGCTGCGGTGAGGAAGCCGGACTCCTGCATGGAGGTGAGGACGTAGCGGTAGCGGCCGAGCAGTGGATCGGGGTCGCCGCCGTTCTCCTCCGGGTCGAAGTAGGACGGGCTGTTCAGTACGGCGGCCAGTACCGCGGACTGCGGCACGGTGAGCTCGGAGGCGTCCTCGTCGAAGTAGGCCTTGCTGGCGGCCTGAATCCCGTAGGCGCCCCGGCCGAAGTAGATCGTGTTCAGGTAACCGGTGAGGATGTCCTGCTTGGACATCTGCTGGGACAGCTTGCGGGCCAGCAGGATCTCCTTGTACTTGCGGCTCGCGGTCTGCTCCTGCGACAAGTACATGATCTTGATGTACTGCTGGGTGATGGTCGAACCGCTCTGCAGCGAACCGCCGCGGACGATGTTGGCGCCGGCCCGGATCATGCCCTGGATGGAGTAGCCGGGGTCGGTCCAGAAGGTCTTATTCTCGGCGGCCACCACGGCGTTCTTGATCGAATCGGGCATCTGGTCGTACCGGATGGACTGCCGATTCTGGATGGCGATGTCGCCGAGCTTGGTCTTGCCGTTGTGGTAGTAGATGTTGGTCGTGTTGGTGGTGAATTCGGCGTTCGGGTCGGGCACGGTCAGCCGCTGGTAGGAGACGCCGACGAACGCTGCCGAGGCGAGGCCGCCGACCACGACCAAGATCAACATGGTGAGCGCGATCCGGCCGATGATCCGGCCCGGGCCGCGCTTCTTCTTCTGCTTCCTGCCGGTGGCCTTGTTGGCGGTTGCCTTCTTGGCTGTGGACGCACCTGTCTTGGCGGAGGTCCCCGAGCGGGTCCTCCGGTTGGATTCAGCCATAGATGTCCTCGACGGTCTGCTGGCGGCGTGGGGGCTTGCGCTTGACCCCGTCGCCAAGCAGATACGAAGTGATCATGTGGTTCCAACCGCAGGCCGGGCAGACCTCGACCACCACGACCTTGAACTCACCGAACTGGTTCTGCATCAGGTCCAGCTCGGCCAGCTTCTTGATCCGGCCGGAGTACTGCCCGAGCTGGTCGCCGAAGACGTAGTGCAGATGCACCATCTCGTCGCTGCTGCAGACCGGGCAGGCGTCGTCGGTGGTTTCGCCGTGATGCTTCGCGGCCCGGACCAACATCGGATCGGCGTCGCAGGCATCCAGGGACGCCAGATTACGCACCGGCTGCCGCATCGCCGTCAGAGTTGCACGACGCTGCAGCGCGTAATCGATGACCTCCCGCTGCGACCACATGGGCTCTAGGGTACGACCAGGGCAAGCAGCCGCAGAACCCTTAAGGGGGTTGCCGCGGAGGTCTCAGCCGATCATTATCCGGCCCAATCCTCCCGCTCGGTCTGCACCACCGAACCGTTCCGTGCCGACTCGGCGATCGCCAGCGCGAGCAGCTGGTCCTGCGCAGCCTGAGCCAGCGGGTAGGGCGGTTCGCCGCCGTCGCGGACCCAATGACCGGTGCGTTCCAGCAGCGTGGCGACGGCGATCTCCTCCTCCGACAGCCGGGCGCCGAAGTAGGGGTTGCGGTAGAGGACGCGTTCGCCGTCGCCGATCTGGTAGAGGTCGCGTTCCTCGAAGCTGAGGTATTCGCCGGTCTGCCAGCGGGTGAGCTCGGACCGCAGCGGCTGTTTCGGCGCGGCCAGTCGGGTGAGTTGGTCATCGGCGAGTTCGCCGTGGGTGCCGCGGACCAGCATCCGGTTGCCGCGGATCGGATTGCGGACCTGGTTGTCGGTGTAGTCGTACACGCCGACCCGGCCGCCGAAGTCGAGGGTGGCCAGGGTGGTCCTGCGGTTCTGCGGTTCGAGGTCGTCGGCCCAGCCGGCACGGGTCTGCGGGTCGACCACCGGCAGCTCGAACTGCTGGGCGCTGACCCGAGCAGGTTCGAATTCGACGCCGAGCAAGTGCCGCAGCAGGGCAACCGCGTGGTAGGTCTGCGTCGAGGAGACGTAGGCCCAGGTGGGGTCGCCGAGTGCGCCGGTTTCCAGCAGCGCGCGTCGGGCCGCGTTGCCCGGGGCGTACGGATATTGCTCGGCCACCTGCACCAGCCCGCTCGCCCCGACGTTCTTCCAGAGCGCTCGCAGCCCGTCGACGTCCGGCGCCGGCGGCGTCTCCGCCAGCACCGGGATCTCACGGGCAACCAGGTCGCCGATCACCGACGGGGTGACCGCATGCGGCGTCGAGGTGATCATGAAGTCGACCGGATGGTGCTCGAGGAATGTGCCGAGATCGGTGTAGGCCGGCACCTGCCAATCCTCCACGATCTCGTCCACGCGCGTTTCGGTCCTGGTGACCACGCCCTCCAGCGTGAACCGCTCCGGCATCCGTTCGGCGATCCGGACGAACGCCTCAGTCCGGTAGCCGCTGCCGACCACTCCGTACCGGATCGGACCGTGTGTGCGATGGGCCCCGTGCGCGGCGTGGATGTCCACCCCGACCTCCTCGATGAGTCAGCTTTTGTCCGACATCATCGCAGTGCCGTAAGCTTTGGCGTCGACCTGGTACGACGTCAGTGAGCCTGTCGAAGGACCTGACCGGGAACCGATCTGGGGCTATGGCGCAATTGGTAGCGCACCTGCTTTGCAAGCAGGGGGTTAGGGGTTCGAGTCCCCTTAGCTCCACCCCTAGTCAGACCGCATTTCAAGCCCTCATCGGAGGCACCGAAATCGGCACTTGCAGCAGCAAACTGCAGCAGCATCGTTCAATTCCTCCCGAAATCGAGCCGCCCACCGAGCTTCGTCAAAGCTTCACGCGTCGAGGCGGAGGCGACCTGGCTGTAGATGTCCATCGTCACCGCGATCTGGCTGTGCCGAAGGATCTGCATCGCGACCCGAGGGTGCACATCCAACTCGACCAGCAACGAAGCACACGTCCGTCGCGTTGAGTGCACCGGAACCACCGGCACCCCGGCAGCCGCTGCACGCTCCTTGAACTTCCGGTGGAAGTTGCGAGGATCAATCGGCAGCCCGTAGCGCGTCGACAGAACCAAGTCGTTGTCGTGCCAAGCTGGACCAGCTGCCAGCCGCCAAGCACTCGCCAACGCGCGATGCGACGCCAGAGCGTCGGAGCAGATCTGCGGCAAAGGAAGCACCGCTTCCGACGCGTACGTCTTCGTCCTCCGGAGCACCAATTCACCGTTCGTCCGCTGCAACTGCCACCGAATCCTTGCCTCCGCCGCATCCAGGTCGACGTCCGACCACTTCAGGCCCAACAACTCCCCGCGACGCAGCCCCAGGACCAACAGCAAGACATAGCCAACGTGATACGGGTCGCCACTCTCCCGCGACGACTCCAAGAACCGGCGCGCATCCTCGACCGTCCACACCGCCCGCCCTTGCGTTCGCGGAGCGGACACCCGAACCAACGCCGCGACGTTACGCGCCACGAGCTCCTCCCGAGTCGCCTGAGACAACGCCGCTCGCAGCACCCGGTACGCCTGATGCACTGCCCAATCACCAAGCAGCTGGTTACAGCATCGACCCACTGCGCAGCACTGCGGCCTCTCCCGCGAGGCGTCCTTGCCCTGCGCACAGCATTGACACGTCACCCGAAGACGATTCAGCCACGACTGCACGTCGCGCACAGTGATCCTGTCCAGCCGTTTCGCACCGAGGCTCGGAACGATGTAGAGCCGAACACACATCCGATAGCTCGCCGCGGTCGTCGGCGCCAACGATGGCTCGACGACCTCATCCAGCCAACCGTCAAGAAACTGCTCAAGGCGCGGAGCCTTCGTCACCACAGGACCACGACGGGCGGACTCGTGCAGCCGGAGGTACTTCTCCCGGACGTCCTCACGCGTCTTGCCCGTAACGTACTTCCGCTGCCGACGACCACTCGGAGTCGTCACCCAGACATACGCCCGAAACCCATGCGGATAGGGATAGATCGAACCCTCACCGTTCACTCGCCGCGGGCTCATGACGTCCACCAGGCCTGCTCGGCCTCAGCCGCTCGCATCGCAACGTACTCATCAACCCACTCCGGCAACACCCGGCGGGACCGGCCATCCTTCAACGATCGAAGGTCACCAGCAAGGATCAACGACCGCACCTTCGACTCGCCGTAACCCAACAGTTCTGCCACCTGAGCAACCGTGTACCACTTCGGACGAAGCACACGAACCTCATGATCAACCGCATTAGCCGTCATGATCACCCTCCGTGCCGTTCCCGGGAGTGGCCTCCCCGACTTGTGATTGTCTGGTCCCCGGGCCGCGCGTCAAGGGCACTTCGTGTCCTTCGGATTCGCTGCGCTCACCCTTGACCCACGGCCCGGGGACCACATTTGGGCTGGTTATCGGGGAGGCCACCCTGTGGTCACCCTCTCGGTCTGCACCTGGCGGCGGACGGTCGGCGGTTTCATGATCAATTGCCGAAACAGTGTCCACAGCCTGGCGTTTCTTGGCTGCCTCGTACTGTTCCCGCCACCTGGCCCGTTCGTTCACCGACTGCAGAATTGTCCACACGTAGCCGGCATGATCAACTTTCGAGTCCGACCAGACGAACCGCGGCCGCCCGTCCGGCAACCTGACCGACGCCGCCAATCGTTCGATCTCCGGCGCCACGATCCCCGAGTTCAACAGGGCTTCGCGCACCACGGTCGCCCGATCGGCCCGGTGTTCCTTCAACGTCTTGCCTGACCACTGCCGCGACACCAGGACCCGCCGGCCACCGATGCCGAGGTTCTCCCGATCATGCGCTTTCGACACACACGCGCCGGGCCGCAGTCCGGGACCGGCGTTCTTCGGCTGCACACCGAACCGGAGCCAGTTCGCGCACCGCTCGCTGCACGGCAAGTACAGCAACTCCTGGTGCAGCCGATCCACGTGCGACTCGTAGTCAAGATCAACAACAGCAGCATCGTTGTCGACGTACGTGTCGGCGATCGACTTGGCCAGATACTTGGTCAGGTAGCGAATGGCCCGGTCGGCGTCCTCACTCGGGGCGATGATGCCGGCCATGTCCACCTGCGACCCCAGCCGCAGCACGTGCGCCGCCCGACCATCCTGATCAAGATCAGCAACCGCCTGATCCCAGGTCGGCAGAACGACGCCGGAGTCGGGATCAACGTAGTCGTGCCCGTCCCAGACCGGCACCCGATCCACGTACACCGGTTGATCGAAGTGCGGCCACCAGACTTGGGCGTAGGTTGCCCGAACGACCTGCCGAATCGTCTGGCGCGGGATCGCACCGCGCGCCGCGGCATGCAAGTGCGGTGCGAGCCGTTTCTGTGGTTCAACAGCGGCGAAGTATTGGACCTTGAACCCGGCACAGCGGCGCAGGTTCTGCCAGAACCGGTCCACCAGCTTCGGGAAGTGCAACGCATCCAACGCAGCCCGACGGTAGTTGTAGCTGCTCGGGTCGACCGGTGCCCCGTTGGCCTTGACCTTGCCGTAGGAAGGAAGGGTGATCGTGACGAACATGCTCGGCCGGTACCGTCGCCCATCCGGCGTCTCAAACACCCGGCCAACCGTGCGATCCTCGACCGGAACCCGAGGAAGCTCGGCAGCATCCTGCCGCCGGCGTGTCGACCGAACCCGCCGAGCATCACTCTCGTCCAGATCACCCGCACCGGTCTCGGCATCAAGATCATCAGCGGCAGGGTCCTCGGACGGTTCCGGAGTGTCGATTTCGGGTTCGACGTCGCGGTGCCATCCCTCTGCGCATTGTTGGATCCGGAGCCGGCGTGCCTTGTCAGCGCACGACGGGCACACCGATTCGCGCGTGGAACCGCAGGGCAGCGCCACCCGGGTCTCGTCCCCGGTCTGCTGATCGATCACCCGCCGCAACAACGGCCGGACACACACCTTCTGCTCGACCGCCAGCTCCCGGGCCATCTCCGCTGTGACCTCAGGCATGATTGCCGCGCTCACGCCGCCACCTCCTCGGCCGCCAGCGCCTTGCTGTGTTTGCGGCACGCCTCGGCGATCTGTTCATCGCTGACGTAGGAAAATCGGACCCGGCGCGGTTCAGCGATGCCGTCGACCACGACGTAACCCACACCGGGGAGACGTTCGGGGATCCGGTCGGCCAACGCGCCACGCGATCGAGCACCCTGACCCAGCACCAGACCGACCTGCTCGGATTCGTTGACCCGCAACGCGATCCGGGTCGGGAACAGGTCCCGCATCGGCAGCACTTCCTTGCGCGGATCCTGCACCGCGCCCACGACCACCACGCCCACGGCCCTGCCTTGGGACAACAACAGCCCGAGTGCAGTTTCGATCCGCTTCTTCAGCGTCCGGTCCGAAACCCAGCCCGTCAACGCAGCCAGCTCGTCAATGACGATGATCAACAACGGCTCATCCACCGTCGGCGCGTGCAGCCGGGACACGCCGCGCAGCTGATCTTGCCGCTGCCGCATCGTCACCACAGCGTCCTCGAGCAGCCCGGCGAACGCTTCCTCGTACGAGGCCGAGGTGGCGTCGCCGTGGCAGAACCGATCAAACAAGCCAGCACCCAGGGACAGCTCCATGCCGCCCTTCGGATCGATCGCCCACACCCGCACCAGGCCGGCCGCGATCGCCGGCTGCAGACCAACCAGCAGCGACCACACCACCGACCCCTTACCGGCGCCCGTCGCACCCACCACCAGCACGTGCGAGCCGATGATCATCAACCGATGGACCTGGCCGTCCTCAGCCCGAGCCACCGGAACGCCCCGCGTCAGGTCCTCCACCGTGGTCGGCCACGGCTGCACCACCTGCTCCAACGGTTCCTTGATCAACATCCACAACTCGATCCGATGCGGACGACCCGGAACGCTGTGCACACGGCAATCCAACGCACCAAAGGTCTGCGCCAACCGATCAGCCACCGCCGCGAAGTCGTCCAACACCTGACCTGGCAGCATCTCCACCCGAACCCGATCCACCGATCGAGAACTCCGCACCCGAACCAGCGGCGGCACCCGCCTCACGTCGCCACTCATCCGCACCAGGCCGGACGCGTCCATCGCCAGATCCCAATGCCGCCGATAAGTCCGCCGACGCCGCCGCGACGACCGCAACGGAATCCAGACCAGCCGATCAAACCCGGCCGGCCAACGCCACCGCCAACCCGCCAAGACCACCACCACGGCCGGAACTGCCGCCACCGGCCGCAAGCCGTGATGGATAAGGCACCAAACAAGGCCCACGAAACCGACGATGGTGATCAGAACAAACGGCGCCCGGACGCACCGGCGAAGCCCCCGAGCAATGCCGCGGTACAAACCAACCATGATCACCACCCATGCCGGCTGACGAACAATCGGCCCGACCCGCACGACAAGGCGCCGCATGATCAAAACCGCCCACTCACACCGGAATGAATCCGCCCCGGCGGTGTCCAGGCGTCCCTCCCGGTCGATTCCGATCCGATCTCGTCTCCGTCCGCGTCCACCTCGAGCAGATCCGAGACAACCTCAAACTCGGTCATAGCAGCTTCCAGCAGTGCAGTCAGCCGTTGACGTGCGTGTCGTACCTCCCGCTCGAAGGCCAACAACGCGTCCGGGTCCCGACACATCAGCGTCACTTCCGGCGCGACATCGATCGAGACGAATGGGTCAGCACCGGCGAACTCTCGAGCCGTCACGGTTCCCGGCGCTCCTAGGTGGACCATGACCGAAGCGCAACCCCGGTTCATCGGAGCGAGACTCATCAGGCAGCCCTCCCCGACTCAGTGCGCCCACCGTCGGGCTTGGCCACGGGGGCGTTCTTCGGCGCGGAGAGACCGGAGCAGCGCAGGCTGTAGGCAATCTTCGGCCGGATGCCGCCCTCCTTGATGTACGGCGTCATCTGCAGCCCTTCAAGGTAGACGGGACGAACCGGGACGCCTGAGACAGCTTCCGGAGGGATCGGCTGCACTTCCGCTGCGATCTTGACCTTAAAAGTGCGTTCGCGGGCGTCTGGGTCGAAGTCGATGACATCGACCGACCACATGGGCAACCCCGTCTCTCGGTCGCGCGACTGCACGGGGTTCTCACGCGTCGAGCGTTCGAAGTCGTTGATGGGCGTCACTGCGGAGACGACACCGCACCCAAGCGGAAACAGCGTCTTGCAGTCGATGGTGAACGGCCCTTGGATAGCCATGACAGGTCCTCTCGATAGACGTTTGGCCAACTGGCCTAGTCATGTTGTTCAAGTAAGACGGTAGCACTAGCCTGCCTAGCCATGTCAAGCATTTGGACAACTTTTCTATGTCGCCTAGCCATGTGGCTCTACAGTGGCGTCATGAGTGGGCTTGATCTCGACAATCCGAAACCGCCGTACATGCAGGTGGCACAGCTGTTGCGCGCCGCGATCCTGAGCAAGTCGATCGAGCCCGGGGATCGCCTCCCGTCTCAGGCGGAGCTAGCCAAGCGGTATGGCGTTGCCAGGATGACGATCCAACAGGCCCTGCGGCTCCTACGCGAGGAGAATCTGATCGTCTCCCGCCAGGGGAGCGGCGTCTTTGTCCGCGAGCGTACGAGTCGTCCCGTCGGTCTTCGACCGCACATCGAGGCTGCCTTCGAACACGCCGACGTGCAGATTGACTTTTCCGGCTACACCGCTGAAACCCTGCACACCGCCATCCAGGAACCGATCGACAAGATCCGCGACGGAAGACTCGCGCCCAGAAGCATTCGGCTCCGGCTGCTACTCGCCGACATGACCCAGCCGATCGCGTTGCCGGTGCGGGCCGGTGACGACCCAGGAGACGACCCAAGGGTTCGCCAACGAATGCAGAAGACGATCGAACGCTACGCCGGCGGCATCAACGAGTCATTGGGTGAACTAGCCCTGCTGGGCTTAGTCGAGAAGGCATCGGCCGACATCCGTGTCCATGGCTCGGCACCGTTGTTCAAGCTGTATCTGATCAACCGGGCGGATCTCTTCTTTGGCTTCTACCCAGTTGTAGCTCACGACGTCGTGATCGGCGGGGAGGTGGTACCGACCTTCGATCCAATGGGAAAGGACACCGCACTCTTCCACCACACTGCGACGAAGGATCCCGACGCACTGGGCACTCAGTACGTCACAGAAGCTGAGCGATGGTTCGACAGCGTCTGGTCCACAATCGCCCGGCCGGTGACACTGTGACCACCAACCCAAGTCAGATCTTGGCCGAAACGACCGCAGTCTTTCTCGACTTCGATGGCCCCGTGACGCATCTGTTCGCCGATGGACGTAACCAGGCCATCGCTGACCGTATGCGGTCAAGACTGGAACAGCATCAACAGCCGGCCAATGGAGAGGCGGCCACAACGGCTGATCCGCTTGCCGTTCTCCGGTGGGCGTACGACCACTGCACGCCCGATGCAGCCGCAGACGCGGAGCAGACCTGCATTGACGGAGAAGTGCAAGCGGCTGGCGACAGCGACCCAGCTCCCGGGTCGACGGTCTTCATCCGCGCTTGTCGCGCCTCGGGCCGCCCCTTGATCATAGTCAGCAACAACTCGGCGGACGCCATTCATGCATACCTTGAGCGCCTCAAGCTTTCGGACCAGGTAGACGCCGTTGTAGGGCGCGTCCGAGGCGACCCATACCTCATGAAGCCGAACCGACACCTTATCGACCAGGCGCTCCAGCTCATCGGATCGGAACCCTCGACGGTCGCATTCATCGGGGATTCGGTTAGCGACGTTGAAGTCGGAGAGCTAACGGGTCTCAGGACCATCGGATATGCGAAGCGGCCCGATCGACGCAGAGAACTTGGTCAGGCCGGAGCCCAGGCCCTCACAACGACGATCGGGACCCTCGCCGACTCGATTTCCGAATTTCTCAACCGGCAAGGTGACAACGACTCCGCATAAGTGGTCTCCCCACATAATGTCAAGTCGACCGGCCGTCGAGGCCCTGCACAATCGTATCGGAATCAGGACTCCAGGCCTTCACGACCGTTCAGCGCCCTCTCAATGGCCTGAAGCCGCTCCTCGACCGCTGCCACACGGGTATCGATCGCAAGGTTACCTCCGGATCGCGAATCTTCCTTAGCCATGGCAGACAGCAGATCTGCACGAATCTTGCCCGGACTCGGACACAGATCAGACACCACCCGAACTGCACCGCCGCCGATCTCTCCCATCACGCCGAGCACCAGGTGCTCATTTCCGACACCGCTGGCGCGCATCAGTGTGGCCATAAGACGGGCTGCCTCGAGAGCACTTCTCGCATGCAACGAAAACGACACATGCGCGCCACCTTCAGTAACGCTCGGACTAATGGTCCTTTCGATCTCCCGACGCACAGATGACGCCGTCAGTCCGAACTCTTCAAGGATGCGACACGACATACCCGACCGATCGTGTAAGACACCGAGAAGTATATGCTCAGTTCCAACACAATTCGATCGAAGGACCCGGGCTGCCCCCTTACCATTTTCAATACTTACTCGCGCCTCGGATGTAAACGATTCAAACACTGCAACCACATCTCCTGTCAAACACCACGAACAAGACAGCGGGCAAACATAACTCATCACAGCGTCGCTCGGTACACATCCAGAAGGTTCTCCGCGACCGCTTCCCATGAGTACCTATCAGAAGTCTCTCGCCCCCTTCGCGCAATGACGCCATACGGGATGCGACCATTAAGGACATTCAACATGCAGTCCGCGAAGCATTCGTCGTCGTCCACGCGACACAAGAATCCGTTGAATCCAGGCTTGATAAAGTCCACAAATCCACCAGTGCGGGAGGCCACAACAATTGCCCCGGCCGCCATAGCCTCTAACGCAGCCAATCCGAATGGCTCTTCACGGCTCGGAAGACAAGCCACTGACGCGCTCGCAACCTCATCGCCGAGCTCTCTTCCGTCGAGCCGACCCCGAAACCTAACCGCGGACTCGATACACAACTGTTTAGCGAGCAAGGCAAGCCGCTCCGCCTCGGGCCCGCTGCCGATGACTTCGACTTCTAGGTCGGGCACTTCAGTCAGTACACGCGAAACAGCCCGCAGGAATGTGTCGCAGCCCTTGCGTCGAATCAACTGCCCAAAGAACAACACCTTCTTGTGAAACCGTCCCGTAACCAACGGACGCCCGAATACTTGAGTGTTCACTCCACCAGGTACAATCTCAACCCGACTGTCAACATATCGAGTCGCGACGCGACGTGCCATATCCAAACTGCAGACCGTCAGCGCATCCGCACATTCTACAACTTGCCTCTCCCAACGTATTCGCAACGCACGCCGCTGATCACTGGCTCCTACCGCGAGGTTCGCGTCCGTATGCAATGTCGCAACTTTGAGCGGAGCTTGAAGCCGGCCGACTGAAGGCAGGGATGGCGCCACCAACCAGTCGTGTAAGTGAACAACATGCCAAGGTCCGGCGTCGATCGACCTCTCAATAGCGGCCGCATAACGAGATGCGTAGTCCTGCCACGTAAAGACACGACTCCAATGCCGTGGGCCGGTGTCACTGCTGGCACCGAATACCTCTACCCCGTTTTCAATCCAGCTGCCACCAGGCCAGCATATTCCAACGCGAGCGCCGGCCGCGACAAGCCCATGAGCAGCCTCAGTGACAAATCGGCCAATTCCTCCGCGATGGTGTGGCGCCACAGATGCCGAGATGAACAGTACGTTAAGCGCCACGCGAAATCCTTCAACCATGAGTCGGGCGGCAGATCTGTCGAAAGCCGGCCGCAATCCACAAATCAAGCACCTACCACGTCAGTTGCAATCAAAAGGCCACGATCGATCACAAGTCGCCTCGTGGCCACATTGAGAAGGCCGTCATCGTGCGTGATCACAATAACCGCCGCATCCTTAGCGAGCTGCTCAATCCGATCGCCAACCAGCCGCCTTGAGTATCCATCAAGGCCCGCCGTTGGCTCATCGAGGACGTAGAGCTCGCGCTTCCTGAGCAAGACCCGCGCCAAGGCAAGACGTCGTCTCTCCCCGCCGGACAGGTTGACACCGTCGAACCCCAGCGGTTCGGATAGTCCCAACTCGGAATGTGACGACCTATCTGACAATCCCACTTCAGCGAGAGTGCCTTCCAAAGCAGAGTCTGCGACATCGCCGCCTAAAAGAAGGTTCGACCTCCAGTCGGCATCAAGAATGTATGAACTCTGCGGTAAATATCCGATACGCTCAGGGAGGGCGACACCCAAATCGCTAATCGGAACCCCATCTAATGTCACTGAACCCGACGATGGGGACAGCAGTCCGACACAAAGCATTCCAAACGTCGTCTTCCCCGCCCCACTGCGACCAGAAATCGCGATCAGCTGCCCTCGGGGAACGTCCATAGACACCGGTCCAACCGATGCTACCGAATCCCCAGAGTAGTGGAACGCGACGTCCCGCAGCGACAACCCCATGCCCGACGGCGCTCTCGCCGATCGATCATCGGAGCGCCCCGGCCGCGGCCCCGCCTCATCGCCAGGTTCTTCAGCACCCAAGAAGTCCGCGATCCGATCCCACACGGCAAGATCTCGAACAAAATCCCCGTATATCGAAAGGAGCTGATTGAGTGGACCGCCGGGCGAATACAACCGAGTCAGAATGGCCACGAATCCGACGGCACCGCCAACAGTGATCGAAAACGCGCCGCCAAATCCACCCATATGGGAAACGGCAACTAGACCATAAATGATTGGCGGAAGCCAGCTAAAGAGAATGCTTGAGCTAGTGAAAAATACTCGGCCGGCGCGTTTTTCCCGGAGGGCCAACAGCGGTAGCTCCGCGATACTCTCACGAAAAATGTCCCGAAGACGAGCAACGGATCCCAGTGTGCGGGCCGTCACAACAGCATCTCTGCTTGTTGTGGTAGCGACGGTTCCGTTTAAGCCGGCAAGCCGCTCCTGTCGGATACGTGCAACTCTTCGTCGAACGATACCAATTCGCCAGATAAGAACTAGATACAGAGGCAGAATACACACGGCCACGAGGGAAAGCTGCCAGTTCAGAAGAAACATGCCACCGATCGAACCACCGAGGATTGTGAGGTTCAGTAGTGCGCCACGCGCAGGTTCAAGTATGGAGTTCTCGATGGACACCGTGTCTGTGACTATTGCAGCATGCCCATGGCCACCGCCAGCCCGGTCAATTGCTTCCATCGGCTGGTGGTGAACAGCGTCAAAGAGTCGCACTCTCAGGTCGCGGATAGCCAGTTGGCTAATCTCCGTGACTTGGAGCGCATGCCACATACCACCAATGCCGGCTATCAAAGGCAGCAGCAGCAGAAGAATGACGTCCCTCGCGATTACGCCACCGCGAGGCTGGACAGCGAACGCTTCATTGACCAGAGTCGCAAGTATCAATGGAGTCACGATGCTCGCAACCGATGTGACTACCGTCGCCAGGCCGACAACGACCAGTCGGCCCGAATACGGCCTGAAGGTCGAGCGGAGCAAGCGGCGCCATTCAGGTGCATCGCGTCGCAGCTTGCTCTTCACGTCAGAACTACTTCCCTCGCTCGCGCGACCTGCGACACAATGGTCGCGGGGTCTGCGTAATTCTGATCGTGCTCAATGATGAGGTTGAAATTTCGTGTAATGCTAGAAACGGTTTTTAGCAACTCCCAAACAGCGTCCGGAACTGGGTGAGAGTGACTATCTACAAGCACATCGTCACGCCACCGTCCTCCTGCCAGGTGGACATGCCGCACTCGATCCAACGGCATGTGCGACAGCTCCGCATCTGGATCTCTGCCCTGGTTTACGCAATTTGTGTAGAGGTTCGTAATGTCCAGAAGCACAAGCGCACCGGTGCGGTCAATGACTTCTGAGAAGAATTCAGCCTCGCTCATGTCGGGCGAGGGCAAAATCAAAGGCTGTGTGATGTTCTCTAGGGCAAGCGGTAAGCCCAACTCATTCTGAACGATGTCAACATTACGCGCGACGATGTCGACAGATGCGCGACTTGGCAACAGCGGACCAAGATGCCCCATGTTCACGCCTGGAGCGCGTGTCATGCACAAGTGTTCAGAATAGTAGTCCGCGCCAATCTCGTCGCAAACCTGTCTAATCGACTGCAAATACTCCGGCCGAGGACGAGTAAACGAACCAATCGAGAGACCTGTACCGTGCGGGACTACATGATAGGCAGCCGCCAGTTCGCGAAGTAGTTCCCTGGACTTGGAGTCAAAGAACTGCTCGCTTAAGACTTCAAGAGTGTCCACGTACGCAGCGTTCGAAATTTCATCCATGAGCTCAGACCGATATCCCAGCCCGAAGCCACCCGTCCGAACATTCACGACGGGACCCGGCTCAACGGCTCCCCGAGGCTCCGAGTTCATTGCATCCCCGATTGAGCTAGTGAACGAGTGACGGGTCCACCGTCACATGATCGCTGGTCATCTCCGTCTACGGCTCGCGGGTCGATTGTCCGGGACAGAATCCGGCCAAAACATGCCTGACATATATCACAGGGGTGTTCATCGCTGACCGGCTCAACGGGGACCTCGCGAAACTGCAAGGTTTCGAGAACAATTCCTGACATCACTCAATCACCACCATGAGTGCCTGATCCACACACATCTGGCATGCCTTTGCGACCTGCTCGGCATCAACCGATCCTCCATTGTCACGAGCATAGAGCTCCGCGATCTCCGCGATCGTTCTCGGTGACTCCGATGCGTACCCCAGAAGACGCCCAACCGCTCCAGAGATCTCCACGCATGGACTACGGTTTAAAGAATCAGCGGGCCGGAAGGCAACCTTCATCCCACTGTCAAGCTGTGCGCCATCGAACGATGCCGGATCGATAAGGCTAGTCACCGGGTAGTCGAACGACTCAATCATCATTCGCGGATCTCGAGCCACCTTAGAATCTGGGGATAGGCCGCCGGTCTTTGCATTTATTCGCAGCAGGCTATCCAAGGAACTCACTCGGGTCTTGACCTCAAGTAGGCATCGGTCAAGTTTGCATATATTCATGGCCCTGAGTGTTCGATCGTCGGCATTAGGAATGCTGAAGGAGTCCTCAAGAAAGCGTGCAAAGGCCAGGATGTAGTCGACCCGGCTTCTTGAGGGGTCTGGCGCGTGAAGCCCGTAATATTCCGAGAAAAGCTTGGAGAAATCGTCCTCCAGAAAGCCGTGAGCACGAGGCAGTTGGTGCTCAGCCGACTGGCGCCACTTGGACATAAGGGACGCCGCGAAGTGATCCAGCATCCTGCGATTGATCTTCCGCAGAACTTCCGTCTCATCGTCAGACAGATCATACCCACGCATGGCCTCGGCCGGTGCTACCTTGAACCATTCTCTGAAAGGCTCACTGACACTAAGGCGAGCCACAAGTTTCTGTACAGCGATGGCTGACACCTTCTGCTTCCTTTCCCTTACCGCCTCGAGCCGCAGGTCCCAATGCGTTTGTAGGATCTCGCGGTACTCGACCCACGAGGGAGCCGATGCCGCATAGTGGACGAGTGCTGCTTCAGCTCTCTGTGCGGCGTCCCCAGAAGGCTCCAGGGCCGTGTCGAGTGCTGCGGCAAGCTCCTCCGGTTGAGTCGGATCGACGACGAGATACGGCTCACCCTCGACGGGGGCCTTCGCTGCCACCTCTTGCGAGACAACAAGGGGGCGCCCGCATGCCATTACTTCTCTCATGATTCCCGGGCGGTGGATCGCGATTGGGAAGTTCCGTTCTAGGAACGCAACGGCGGTGCACCCACGGATGAACTGAGGAATCTCCCAATGCGGGATGAAGGGAATCCACGTAATGTTCCCCGCTACACCGAGCTCGGTGGCTCTGGCGTGCATCTGCTCGAGAGCGACCGGCGGCCCCGAGGATAGCACCACAAGGTTGTACCGAGCGGAACGCATACGACGGAGCCCTTCGACAAGGTCAAAAGAGCCCTTGAATTCGCCGACTTTTCCGTAGACCCCAAGGGTCGGCGCGGACTCGTCAAACCTAGAATCGGCATTCAAGCGAGCATGGATGGAGCCTGGATCAAGCCCCGCTCTCCGTGCACTGAAGTCCAAGGTCTGACCGCTGGGCCTGAAGTAGTTGTCGTTCAGACAATCTGGCGGTGAGTTCAGAAATGCGTCCGGATCGATGCCGAGATGGATAAGAGCCCTCTTGACTCTCGCTGACGCGATTATGTAGGAGGCATCTGCGAATACGCGCTCATACACGCCACGCAGTTCCGGTGCGCGGTTGTAGAGACGTCCAACGTCGCTGCCTGCGTGTCGAACCCCGTATGGGATTTCCAGCAGCTTGCTAACGACCATCGCCGCGACGCCGTACGGTTCCAGGTAGTGAGCGTGAATGAATTCCGGGCGAGAACGCTCAAACTGAGTTAACGCTAAGCCCACCAGCTTGGAAACGAACGGATTCGACCGTGGTATATGGCGAAGTGCGGCCGCAGGTGTGACGGTACTATGAATGGACAGAAGGGGATTTGTTGGCATCTGCCCTAGATGACTAGAGCGGTACTCCTGCTCGACCTCTGATGCGTTCGTTACAACGGTGGTTGCGTAGCCAATTTCCGCCGTCGCAAGGGCCTCCCAGAATGTTGATCGGCTGACTCCCCCTTCGATGGGAGGGACCTTTCCGATTATTCCTATCCTCACGCCTGACACCATTCTTGTTTCATAGTCAACCGCGGTTCTAGACCCGTGACTGACAGAACGTGGTGTGCGCTAGACTGAACACCCGCTACATCCCTGGCATCCGTCACAGAATCCGAGGGGCTCCGATTTGTCGAAGGCCATGAGCTGTGAGGCCGAGCTGATCTCCGCAATCGTGAACTCGGAGGGTGTGTCGAGATCCGTGAACTCTGGCACCCCCAATGCTGTCTCCTGACATTGGCCGGCATCCGGCGCAATCAATGTCGTCATGCTTAACTTCTCCTGTCGTGGAATTGCGCGACGCTCTACTACAATTCTTTGCCGCCATGGCGGGATCCTTTCGCCGCTTTGACGGGCCGCGCGCACAGGAGTGCGACCTGGGCACGCATAATGGCGTGATCATCCTCACGGTGCGGGAGGTAATCAGAGTGCTTCGTGAACAATCGGGTCTGAGACGAGATTATCCCCGGCAGGACCCGGAGCACCCGACGCAACCGCTGCAGCCTGAGCAGTAAGCGGCACTGTTGACGACCTCGACAATCATGCCGTCAAAGTCGTCGATCCAGAATGGATCGAGCCCCTGCTCCGCGCCGGACCGGTTACTGGTCGGCAGCCCAATCGTGTCGTCCGCCGCCAGGTACTCCATTGAGACGGCGCCTTGCAAAGTCCCAGTTGTCACGGTAAGCCCCAATCGTCGTTGAATGGGCCCGGCGTCGGTGGCGGGACTTGAGAGGCCGCCCTACGGACGAGGCGGACATCTGCATCGAGTGTCCCCTTAGCCGGACGTTGCTTCGGGACGCTAGCACCGCATCAAGGGGTCGTCAAGGCTTCCGTTCCAGCAGACTGTGACGCGCCCGGATTGACGGCTTCGTGGGCATCTACTCCTGGCCCTCGTCTGCTCGCCAGCCACGTAGTCATCGACCCTCCCCGAGCTGGGCGTACTGGCCACTTCTGAGCGAGGTGCCGAGGCCGCACACTGAACACGCGGGCCACGCTTCGCCGCTGACGCCGGTCAAGAGTCCCCTTGACCATTGGAGTGGTGCTTCGTATGCAAACATCGTCGGTAGTCCGCCTTCGGCACTAGCCCCCTGGCACAGCCCTTGAAGGCGCGGAGCGATTCCTGAGGCGAATCTTAGCCTCGATCCGTGGACGAGTAGTCGGTTGGGTGGGGCTGTCCAGCGTGTGAGGACGTGAGAGGCCTTCCTGGCAAGGGAGAATCTGTGTTGCTAACGCACTGATCCGACCGAACCAAGAAGGCACTGATAGTGAAACTACCTCATGGGTGGACGCGGGCTGTTCCGATGTTCGATGAGGAGCACCTGGTGTCGTGTGCCGGGCTGGCTCCGGTGATGGGTCTGGCCGAGCGGGCCGGCTTGTCGGAGTTGCTGGCCGACCGGGTTCGGGTCGATTCGGCATGGGTGGCCTCGTCTGGGGTCAACCCGGCGGGGAAGGTCACCTCGATCATCGCCGGGATGGCCGCAGGTGCGGACTGTATCGATGATCTGGACGTGATCCGGGCTGGTGGAACGGCGCGACTGTTCAAGCAGGTGTACGCGCCCGCGACCTTGGGTCAGTTCCTGCGCAACCTCAGCCATGGACACACCAGCCAGCTGGCGTCGGTGGCCCGAGCCCACCTGGTCAACCTCGTCGGCTGCAGCGACTTGTTGCCGGGGATCGAGCAGCGGGCGTTGATCGATATCGACTCGCTGCTCCGTCCGGTCTACGGGCATGCCAAGGAGGGTGCGAGTTTCGGGCACGCCAAGATCGCCGGCAAACAGGTGCTCCGCAAGGGCCTGTCGCCGCTGGTGACCACGATCAGCACTACCGACGGTGCCCCGGTAGTGGCGGGGATCCGGCTGAGGGCCGGGAAGGCCGGATCCGGGCGTGGTGCGGCATCGATGGTGACCGAGGCCATCGGCACCGCCCGACAGGCCGGCGCGACCGGCGAGATTTTGGTGCGGGGCGATTCGGCTTACGGCAACCACCTGGTCGCTGGAGCCTGCCTGGACCACGGCGTGCGGTTCTCACTGGTGTTGACCCGCAACGCCGCGCTCGACCAAGCGATTGCCTCGATCGCGGAGGATGCCTGGACTGCCGTGCACTATCCCGGTGCCGTCGTCGACCCCGACACCGGCGTGTTGATCTCCGACGCCCAGGTCGCCGAGGTCGAGGCGTTCACCGCCTTCGCCAGCACTGCCCGGCCGATCACCGCCCGGCTGGTCGTCCGCCGAGTGCGGGATGTCGCCAGGCTCGACGAGTTGTTCCCGGTGTGGCGCTACCACCCGTTCCTGACCAACAGTCTCGAATCCGTCACCCGAGCCGATGTGACCCATCGCCAACACGCGATCATCGAAACCGTGCACTCGGATCTGATCGACGGCCCGTTGGCTCACCTGCCGTCGGGCCGATTCGCCGCCAACACAGCCTGGGCGATCTGCGCCGGGATCTGTCACAACCTGCTCCGCGCCGCCGGCAGCCTGGTCGGCGGCCGGCATGCCGTGGCTCGGGGAGCCACCCTGCGCCGGCACCTGATCATGGTGCCCGCCCGGATCGCGCGGCCGGCCCGCCGAAAGTTCCTGCACCTACCCGCTCACTGGCCCTGGGCCGATCAGTGGCTCCGATTGTGGCACCACGTGTTCACCAACAGCATCGGGCCACCGGCAGCCACATAGCCCATCGACCCGACCGCCGCATCGGCGCCAACCGGAGAGCAGACGTGGAAAAGCTGGGCAGACCAGCAACTCACCCATGCCCCGACGACAAACAACGAGCCAATCCAAGATCAACATCACAAACCAAGATCAACACCCGAGCCAGTCCACGGATTGAGGCTTAGAAGGACTTGGCGATGCGACTCGCCGGTTTCGACCCCCGCCGGCAAGGATTTCTAGATGCCACCGGGCCAGTTCGCTGATAGTCAACGGTAGACATGCATTGCAGTCATGGCGGCCAGCCTTCGCACTCCGCCGCAAGCATTGACTTGGGATGGATCCTCGTCTACGTTGCGACCTTAGTAGGTGTGTGTGTCGCATCACATGGGCGTTCCAACGTGGACGACCCAAGGTTCTACATGTGAGGGAGGCTTACGATGCCGCCAACTGTCCTGATTGACCAGCCAGATGTAATCGCTGGGGTGCCGCCCACAGATCGTCCAGAGTCAGAGTTCACCCTCTACGAGATTCAGATCGATCGCTCGATAATCGATCTGATGGACTGTAGCTCCACGGGGTGCGGCGGCGCATGCTCTCCTTGCTCACCGTAGTGGCGACCGCAATCCGCAGAGCAGGTAGCCAAGAGTGTCCAGGCAAGCAGACCCGCCGGAGCCTCGACCGTCTCTGATGTGTCCGAGTGCGCTTCCAATGGGCGAGGTAGTTCCAATTGCTGTTCGAGGGACCCCCCAAGATCGATGGGTCCCTCTAGGCATGCCGACTACACGGACAGGCGGCTATGATCCCTTGCTGGTCCGCGTTGCTAAGCCGTGCTTGGGTAAGGGCTGCAAGAACGACGTGGGTGGCAGGTGCAAGGTCGGTGCTCTGGCTAACTCCAGGTCGACGTCGGCTGACCTAACGGACCATGGTGCCGAGTGCCCCATCAGGGAATCCTGTCGCTGGCGCTCGGAGAACGGAACTCGCGTGTGCGATGGCTGTTCGCTTATGAGTCACTGGATGCTCACAGAGCTGGCACACTTGGATCCCACGCACGACCGCCGAATATTTGACGTTCTCAACAACTCCGATGGAGTCTTCCTCCCTCTTATTCATCGATTCCTCCGAAACGGACGGGACTTGCCAGAACCTAGAAGGCGTCCGTACCTCGAACTGGCACTCACAGGCATGCAATCGGCACTTCAGGACGCTGCGAGTGCAAATGCGGCCAAGAGCAATGTGCGGCTTGGCGTGATACGAGCCTGTCGGTACTTACGTGAAAACGCTGGACCAAGTGATGTGACTCACGCGCTTAAAATTCTGTCGGATTCGTGGCGGTCAGTCAGCTAAGGTCGCCGGTCGGAGTTCCCGGCACTCGTAGGTCGGCGCGCCCGAACGTGACTTCCAGGACTGCGGGTCGGAACGCCCGATGGATCAGCGACAAGAACGTGTCCGCGCACTGCGCCTGGAACGGCTGGCATAGGAGCTGGACGAACAACACGAAGTGAGCCAACACGAAGTGAGCCGGCTGATGTAAACTGGCCACAGAGCCTGATCCGCCGAGACCGCCACACCATCGACCTGCCGCGCGGTTGCAACGCATTGCCCACGGCATTAGCGTCAGGGCCCATCCCTGGAAGAACTGATGCTCTGGATCGCCGACCAAGTCATCGGTGCTGGTTCATCCCGGCCCATCGGTGCTGGTTCTTGGTCTGCGAGGATCGACGGGCGGCGGGCCCTGACGGCGGCTACACAGATCAGACGATCAACGCCATGTTCCGGTAGCGGGACACGGAACCGTCGGGATCGACAGCTTTCCGTCCGGCGACTGCTGGGAGGTTTGCCGGCGTACTGCTCCAACTCATCATTTGGGCCCCGCCCGGACGTCCTGCATGGACTCGAGTGGATCGAACCTGGTCCAAGAAGCCCGCCAGCAGGTCCCATTTGACGAGCTCTAGCTAGTCGAACCCGGTCTGCACGTCGACTAGTCCAACGCCCGCCGATTCAGCATCTTACGATTCTGCTTGCCGGTCCCGATCCATGCCAACAAGCAGGTGATGCCGGACTATCAAGACCTCAACGGAGACAAAGCGGCTCTTTTGACCATTGCCTCTTCCGATCCGACTTCCGACCCTGCTCTGCCGAACTGAGCTCTAATGGATCAAGGCCGGCGCTCCGCGCCGGCGGCTGCGGTCCGGTGCTCGCTTCGCTGCGCTCCGGTCCTCGCCGCAGCCTCCGGCCAGGGAAACTCCAGCAGCACGCCGTGCAGGACTTCGCAGCCGTTCCTATGCCAGCATGCCAACATGCCGACTTACCTTTTGACCTGGAACGGCAGCCCTCAAGGTTGGCCGAGCTACGAGGCCGACCAAAGGACTTCCGCGGATGGAAGCCACGTCGAGATGCCGTGGGCGTGCAGAAGTCGTTCCATTTCGGTCGGCGATCGGCTCTTCCTGCTGCGGCAGCACGATCATCGGGGCATCATCGCGAGCGGCCGTGTTCTTCGCGGGCTATTTGAGGGCCCTCACTGGGACACTGAGTCAAGCAACGAACCTGTGGCCTACGTCCAGGTCTCGTGGGATGCGATCTTGCCGCCTGAGGCCCGCATCCCGATAGATGACCTGATCTCGAATGTTTCTGGTCATCGATGGAACCAGGTCTACGCATCCGGGCAGCTGCTCAGGTCAGGCCCCCAGCGGATACCAACCTCGAGCGTCGATGGCGAGACCATCTTGACCAGCTCGGCACGCGCACTCACTGGGGCATTGAACCCGGGGAAAACCGTGACGCGGGCTGGCGTCGCTGCACGTTACGGCGGATCCACCCAAGGCGGAATCCAACCAATCTGCCCGCACTCCGAACGTCATGATCTACTCGGATCCTGCTACCGGTCGATGCCACGACTACGACTTCGACGGATCGGCGGATGGCGCGTATTACTACACAGGCGAGGGCCAAGTCGGGGATCAGTCGATGCGCGCCGGTAACGCCGCGATTCTGAATCACGAGGCTGACGTGCCGTATACGCCGACGGAAACAAGCCGATCTTGTCGTAATCACGAGCTATGACATACTGACGAGTGTTAACCCGCCCAATGCTGCCCTGACATCCCGGGCGGGAATGTGCAAGTTATCCGCGAGCCGAGCAATCGGCAGGCCATCCTCACGCGCCAAACGAACGATTTGCGTTAGCAGCTCGGACTTCTCAGACGGGATCCCATCCGGCTCAGATCTCCGAAATCCACGACCGCTCAGATCAGACATCCAATTGCGATACTTCCAGTCATTGATTAGCTTCAACTCGTGCAATCGAAAAACCATCGACGTCGCCGATACGCGAAAAAGACGCTTCAACTCGAAAACCGTCGTGAGGCTGACATTTCGACCGACTATCGCCATCAATTTCGCTGCGGGCATTAGGAAGCTCCCGGCGAATGAGTTTGCCGATATCTCGCATTCTCGTCTGCCTGCTGTCACAACGGCACGATGCATCACTAGGTGGCCCAGCTCGTGGGCGAGATCGAACCGCAGACGTTCTCCGCTCTTGTCGGGATTCACAAAGATCGTAGGTCTCTCGCTCAGCCACAGTGAGAATGCATCAACCTCGCGAACATCCGGAGAGAGGCTGAATATTCTTACTCCCCGACTTTCCAGTAGAGACATCATGTTGGGGATTGGCCGATCACCGATATTCCAGATCCTGCGTAGGCTGGCCGCCGCCTGAATTGGATTTGGATCCCCGGGTGACACCGGGGGGATCAGCTGGTCGAGCCATGGAATATCCACCTCAGGGGTTGCATAATTCTCGTCAATCCACCGCGCTAGCGAGCCAGTAATAGTTGCGGCGGCGATCGTACTCTTAAGTTCTCTCGCGCTGAGGCTAGTCAGAGCACGAAAGCTCACATGCTCCACGTCGACCTGGTCAACGGGTTCGACTCCAAAGAAGCCCACAGGAAAGTCGAGAACGTCCGCGATTTGCTCGACTGGCGGTCGCACGACTCTCCCTGCCTCCCAGTCAGAGACCGTTCGGCGTGTAACTCCGCACGCGTCCGCGAGTTCGGCCTTAGTCCAGCCCACTCGTTCGCGCGCGACAGTGAGGCGCTCAGGCAGAAACTCGCTATCGGCGATGGACGCTGACTGTTGGGCCTTCTCCATCGGGTTCCCAACCTTCAACTGAAACGTCTCCATCCGTGTCGATGTCGTCCAATAGGATCCGCTCGGCCCAGTTTCCAACATAATTGTGCTGGTCATAACTGGTAGGTAGTGATAGTTCAACTTGGACCCGATTACGAGCTCCGTAAATCATCAGGAACCAAGTGCGCAGCCGAACGGGCGCATCACTCGCGGCATCGCCACCAAGCCCTGGAATCGGTACGGCGGGATCCGAATTTCGATCAACCCTGTGCCGTGTCATAGGCCCCCGTGGCCGATCCGTGCTTGGGTATGGCGGCCCTGCCCTGCCGGTCCGAGAGTTTCCTCCAACTACAACGATTGCTGTCCGAGTCGCAATGCTGTCAACTGTCTCGTAGTTCCACTCTGAATTCGGCTCCCAATCACGCCCCGACGGAATAAGCAGTTCACGCAGTGCCTGGGTAGTCTGGGCCCACATCACCAGGCTCGGGTACATCTTGGGACTCAACGGTGAAACATTCTGCCGATGCTCACTCCCACGCTCAACTGCCCCACGCAATGAATCGACCGTAAGTCCGAGCGACTGGAGCCGCTGAACAGCATCCGCGCCCGCATACTCAAGTACAGGGCGACCGATTGGGCTGATTGACATGAGCCCTCCCTTCAACTTCCTCAAACAATACCACAGCTGCGGTTCCAGAAGGGGAAGCTACGCCTGCATCACCGGATGAGCACAGTCGTAACTACACCGACAGGCCTCGCGCGGCCCGGCAGGTCCCTCCGTCCAGGCTCTTGGTCTCCACTCCGTTCGTCGGGAGTACACAGGGGGGACCCGGCTGAGTCAGGCGCGAGGAATCCCGTGCGGTTCCAGGCCAGATAACACCCTGGGCAGTCGATCAGGCGAGGGAAGTGTACGGAGTTAGTTAGAGTCCACCCTGGGGAGGCTGCGCACTGATGTCTGTGAGCGAAAGATCGTACGGACTCAAGAGTCATCCGCAGCCCTCGGCGGTGTCACCGGTTCCGGATGTTCGCGTACCTCGGCCCATACGTACCGTGCGTGCCAGCACACCGCTCGTCCTGGTCGTTCCGACCGTTGTTCGTCGGGCAGCGATCGCCAGTCCCACCATTGATCCTCGCCAATGAGATTCACGTACAGGCTGCCACCGTTCTCGAAGATGTCTGACGCCATGCGGAGGCCATACGTGGGTCCACGCGAGTTCATCGTCGCCGCGCGACGTCCGAACACGTTGGGCACGTCAAGAACCGAGACCCAGGTAATAGGTGGAGGTGGGCCGAACTCGACGAACTCGACCGGGCCGTTGACATCAACTAGGCGACCGTTCTCGTCGAAGGCGAGGTCTTCCCACCGGCTTGGCCGTTCGCTCATGGTTTGACTCCTCGCATGGTGAGCCACTGGTCGGGGTCGACCGGGTTGCCGGCCACGCGGGCCTCGAGGTGGAGGTGGGGTCCAGTGGTGTTGCCGGTGGCGCCGACCTGGCCAATGAGCTGTCCTGCGGTCACTGTGTCACCAACCTTGACGTCGACGGCGGATTGGTGTGCGTACCAGGTTTGCACACCGCCGCCGTTTTGAACCTTGGTCAGGTTGCCGTAGGCGCCGCCCCAGCCGGTCCAGATCACGGTGCCGGGCAGGGTGGCGTGGATGGGTGTGCCGGTGGGTGCGGCGAAGTCGAGGCCGGTGTGGCAGTTGGCCCAGTGGCTGGAGCATTGACCAAACCGGGCGGTGAGCACGTATTGCTCGACTGGAAGCACCGGTGTGCCGGTGTCGGCAGCGGTTTGGCCGGCGTGGTTGCCGTAGACGGAGATGTGGACGTGGTCACGGTGGGCGGCGGTGTCGTCGGGTCCGCTGTAGCAGCTGGCGTCTGGGCCGGCGCAGACGCGCCATCCTTCTTTCGCACGTTCGGCGTTCCAGATCTGGGCGTTCCAGATGACGTACTTGACCCCGAGCCGCTGGCGGTTATCGACGGCCCAGTCGGCGATGGTCTTCCCGAGCTTCCGTCCGGTGTCGCTGTGGTAATTGGGGATCATGGCGTCGATGGCGCGGCCGTCTTGGTGGTCGCGGTCGACGTTGCTGGGGCGCTCGCCGATGCCGCCGAAGCTGGTGAGTTGTGGCCACCGTTGTTTGACGCAGCGCAGCACCCGTAGGGCGTCGGGAGTGAGCCCGGCTTCGACAGCCATTCCAGTCGGCGGGCACGACTCCGCGGCCGCGGTTCCACACATGGCCGAGCCCGCGGCGATCTGGGCTTGCACGGTACCCGGCTCGGCCTTGGACTCGATGGTCGCGACGACGCCGGCGGCGGCCTTTTCGTGTTTGGCGTAGGCGCCGGGGAAGGCTGAGCGTTGCACGGCTTGTGCTGCAGCGGCGACGGACATCAGTTCCCAGCCGTGGATCTTCTTTAACGCTTGGAAGAACAGCCGCGACGATGTCTGGGGGTTTGTCCGCTCGGTGTAGCTGCCCCAGCTGGCGCGCTGTTGGAACAGCCCGACCGAGTCGCGGTCGCCATGGGGCAGGTTCTGCAGCCCGCTTTCTTGGAGCGCGGTGGCGATCCCGATCACGGCCGCCTGCCGTCCGAGCGACATGGATTGGGCGACCGTCCAGATGATCTTGGCGTTGCCGACCTGGGCAGCGGTCAGGTTTGACGCGGACTGTTGCCCGTCGCCGGTCGTGTCGCTCGTGCCGGTGGTGTCGGAGCAGGTTCCGCCGTCGGTGCTTTGTTGCTGGTTGTGGTGGCTCATGCTGGCGGCGAGTTGGGTGGTCAGGATCCAGGGCCCGAAGGTGAGGGAGAGCACCGCGAGCATCGAGGCCAGGATCGAGCCGACGATTACGTACCGGACCGCTTTGGATCGGGCGAGGGTGAGCCCGATCTGGACTGCCATCTGCGCGGTTTTCGGATCCACGATCAGGCCTGTTCGACCGAGGTGGCGATCCAGCCGTTGCGGGATTGCGGATCGGCAGCGAGGTAGACGCGGATGCTCAGGTCGCCGGTCAGGTTCTGGACGAACTGGGCGCTGTAGGTCGACGCGTGCTCAAGTGTCGGCGCCCCGGCCGGTGTCGCGTCGGGAATGTTCTCCTGTGTGGTCATCATCAGCTGTTCGGCCAGGCCCGGCGTTGCGGTGCGCTGCAGTGCCTGCTTCCGCGCAGTGGGGTTTGTTTCGAGCCAGGCCGCTACGAACTCGGCGGTCGCTGTCTGACTTCCGGTCGGCGCGATGCCGGCGGTTGCCTCATCCGATCCCAACGGTGCGGGCGATGCCGACGCCTCGGTGGACGGCGAAGCCGAGGAGGCCACGGCTTCGGGCGCGTTGTCGTCGGTGGCGGTGGTTGTGCGGTTGACCGCGTGCAGCATCCAGACGACCAGGAGCGCGGCGATCGCGAGAATGCTGGCGAGCAGCAAGATCATCGGCCGGCTCACCGTCGAAGCCGTGGGGTGTGGGTCGCCGAGGTCGTAGGTCAGCGGGTCACGGCGTCGCATGGCCGGCTCCGCTGTGGTAGGTCACGTGGTCGTGTTCGCTGCCGTCCTGGGCGAGCTCGAGGTCGCCCATCGGAACATAGGTTTCCCGCGACCGGCCGTCGTCGGATTCGGAGCGCCGGTAGAGCGGTGATTCGTCGTCGGCGACGATGATCCCGGTCGGGTAGACGACCTCGCTGCCGTTCTCGGCCGGTACGTTCGACCGCGGACGATCCACATCCGGTGTCACGGTGCTGGATCCGTGATCAGCCTCGGTCCCCGACGATCCGCCGGACCCGCTCTCAGATGAGGTGTCGGCTTGCCGGTCGTTTTCGGTTGTCGATGTCGTGCCGGCCGTGATGGCCAACGCAGGCTCGGGTACGGCAGAGATCCGTGCGGATGCGGCCGGAAGTTCTGCGGCGCGTGGCGCGGTGACGACTCCGGGCCATACGCGGTTCTCTTCTGGGGCTGTGGCTGTGGTGGGCGGTTGGGTTGGCTCAGTTTGAATGACTCGGACGCTGGACGTCTGGTCGGCCGACTGCCATTGCGGCGCGGGCAGTGCGGGCAGTGATTCCCGCGCGTCGGGCGAGGGTCGAGCCGTGGTTGTTTTCTTCGTCTGGGTCGAGGATTCATCCTCGCCGTCGTCGTGTTGGCCGTCTTCGGCTCCGGCGCGTGCTCCGAGGTAGCTGGCGACGCCGGAGATGATGGTGCGGATGTAGGAGCGGTTGGGGTCCATACCGGGGACGATGGTTTTGAAGCTGCGGACCGGGTGGGTGAGGACGATCCCGACGACGGTGGCCACGACGATCCAGAACAGTTTCGGCGCCCCGGCCAGATCGTCGTTGGTTTCGATCGCGGCCAGCACCATGGTCATCACACCGCCGGCGATGACGAACTTGGCCACGGCGAGGAGGGCGGCGGTGAACAGATCCCACACCCGGGCGAGGGCGAACGTGTGGGTGGGCAGGATCCCGATCACGGCGGCCAAGGGTGCGGCGAGGGCGAGACCTTGCATCATCAACCGGGCGACCAGGACCATGATCATCGACACGATCACGAAGAACGACATACACAGCGCGAGCACCATCCCGAACAGGGCCGGTCCGGTCCGTTCACCCCTGCCGGTGAAGGTGTCGTAAGCGCCCTCGTTACGGTCTTCGAGTTCGTTGGCGATCTTCTTGAATTCGTCGGCTTTGGCATCGTCAATGTCGTCTTTGGCATCGGGGTCGGCCTGGATCCGTTTGATGTCGGACCAGGAGTAGTGCGTCGCCGCCATCAACCGTGGCCCGAGGTCTTTGGCGACTTGGGAGTCGGGATCGCCGAAGTTCCCCGCCAGCCAGGTCCTGTACGCGCTCTCCCGGTTGATCGCATCGGACGATGAGTGCGGGAACTGGGAGCCTGCGGCGTCGGCCACAGCGACGACGGCCTTGTCTGCGGTTCTGGAGGCGATGGTGGGGTAGGCGAGGGCGAACACGGCCAGGCTGATCGCGCCGGTGATGATGATCAGGGTGCGCAGCGTGTCGGAGTAGCTGGCCCGTCTCGCCCGAACGCCGATGATCACCCCGACGCCCAGCAGGGCCAGCGGCAGCCACACGGCCAGTACGGGGGTGCGGAGTTTGTCGGCGATGCCGGTGATCACGGTGGTAAGCCAGGCCAGCGACGAGGTCCGGGCCATCTGCTCCAACGAGGCGACACCGGCCGGGACCATGCCGACAAAGGACAGGACGACGTTTCCGGATTTGGTGTTGGTCACCGCGACCGGGTCGCGGAGGAAGTCGTTTCCGCAGCCGAGGTCGTAGTTCGACCATTGCCAGTTGTACCCGTACACATCACCGATCGGCACCGACGTGTCGGCAAACGGATCCGGCGCCTGATCCGGGATGTCCTTCGGCCTGCTGGTCAACAATCCCGGGAGCCCGGACTTGGGCTCGATCGGAGCCGGCGCATCCTTACAGATGTCGGCCGCCGCGGGCCGTGCCTGAACCGTCAGCGCGGCCGCTGCCAAGATCAACAACGCAACGATCCGAACAAGCCACCGATGCCCGCCGGGGTGCGAAATGGCCGCGGTATTCATGCTGCCGCCTCCACGGTGTCCTCGATCGGGATGTGGGGCACGTACTCGAAGAGGTCGGGGTCGATGAACGGGGTCGGCTGCGGCTCCACTGGCCCGGTTCCCCGTACTCGGCCGGGTGTGGTCTGCAGGGCTGCCCGGAGCGCGGGGTGCCAGTCCAGGTCGATGCGGATCTTGCCCAGCCGACCGAGCGGGTCGAGCCAGACGAACTCGCCGGTCTCGGCCGTGGTCTCACCCTCACGGGGCTTCGGGGAGAGTGCTTGGATGACCGGGGCGTAGTCCTCCGGGCATTGGATCAGCTTGCACGCCTCGACCGCGGTCGCATCCTTGGTCAGCCGGCCGACGAACGCCGAGCCCATCAGCGCGTCCATCCGGCCGATCGACAAATGATCGGCAGGATGCTGCGAGGCTGCGCCAATTGCGGTGTTCCACTTCCGCGAGTCCCGCGACAGTCTCACGAAGAACGCTCGACCGGATCCCCACTGGCCCATCAGATGGTTCTCATCCAGAAACACGTTCTTACGTACGTCGCGGGGTCGGCCGTAGATGAACTTGGAGGCGAAGAACGCCGCCAGATGCAGCAGGGGTTGGGTGTAGCGCTCTTCCGATCCCCAGAACTCCCGCTCCACCGACTCGGGTGGCGGCGCCAGGCCGGGCATGGTGACCACGACGAGGGTTTTGTCTTCGATTTGTTCGTCGTCGATCGGGGCCCGGTGGGGCGGCATGATCAACTCACCCAGCGGGAACTCCGAGGCCGCGCGGAGTTCCTCCACCAACTGGTGGGCCAGGTCCTTCGACGCCTCATTGGCGGTGTCGGCGAGCTGCTCGAGTTCTTCGATGATCCAGCGCGGATTGGTCCGGGTGTCGCGCAGTCCGCGTTTCTTCACCCGTTCGGCCACCTTGCGCAGCGCGTCGCGGAGCATCACATCGGTGCCCGGATGGCGCAGGGTCGAGGACGGCAGCCACATCCGCAGCACGTCGAACATCAACTGCTGCCGCTCGGCCACCGCCCGCCGGACCGCCCGTTCGAACTCGACCTCATTCAACGCGCCGCCATCGTTGGTGAAGGCATCGCGTGTCGGTTCGGGCACCAGCTGATACGGCGACAACGTCCCCGCCCGAGACGCGGTCAAATCCAACACCCGCGAGAACGGCGCCAACTCCGGCAACTCACACAGGCGCGCGAGCGGTCCGGACGGGTCGAAGATGATCGTCGGCTGCCCGGCCCGGACCGCGTTGTAGGCCAGGGTGCCGATCAACACACTCTTCCCGCCGCCCGGCTCAGCGACGATCGGAAACAGACCCGGTGTTTGTAGCACCTCCGGCCCGTAGTGCATGTCGAACCGGGACGCCCGTCGGGCCGAGCCGATCCCGTACCCCAGATACGGCCCGGTCGGGGTGCCCAGGGCACTGTCCACGTTCGGCAACGCGGAGGCGAGATAGCGGACCGGCATCCGTCGCTCGTATCCGTGCGCGGCGCGAGGTTCGCCGGGGATGAATTCGCGCAGCGCGCGGGCTTGCCCGCGGGCATGATGCAGCGGCATGTTCAACCGCTCCCCATACAGATCAACGACATCGCGGGCGCGTTTCAACGCCTCATCCTCGCTGGCCCCGTACACGGCCAGCCGGACCGTGCCCAAGAACCGTGCCGCGGTCCGTGAATCGCCCTCGGTGACCTCGTCCAGATTCCCGGCCGCAGCACGGATCGCCCGACCCACCGACGGAGGTGGCGCCATCCGGTGTTCGTCGTAGTGGGAGGCGATGCCGGAGGCCCGGTTCTGTTCGAACTCGATCGCCTTCGACAACGTCTTCGCCGACAACAACGTCCCCGATAGGGACCACTCGACCGGGAAGCCGAGCCGGTTCGAGGCCACCATCCACGGATCCTTCCCGTCTTCGGGCCAGGTCCGATCCGGCATCACCCCCATCGTCAACACCGCCGCCGACCTCGACACTTGGGTGCCGCGGACCTCGGAGATGACCTGCACCGACGACGCGTACGGCTCACACAACCAGGCCCGCCGTTCGGTGAACTCGGCCAGATCCTCGACATCCCACCGTTCGCCGCCCACCCCGGCGTGCACCGGTGCCGGCACGCCCATCGACAGCGACCGGTGCATCAGGAACGCCATCTCCCGGCCGGTCGCCCGGCAGCCGTCAAACCCCGGGCCGGAAACGATCTTCTCGATCTGCAGGATCTGCTCGATGATCGCCAACGCCTCCCGCGACGGCGCCACCGCACCCGACACGAGTTCCTCACGGACGGCGGGTTTCGGGGTCGGCGCGATCCAGACGCCGAGGGCGGTGATCTTCTGATCCAGTCCGGTGGATTGCAGCCGGCGTTGGGCATGGCCGAGGTAGTCGTCCCAGGATTCGCCGCCCTCTACCTGCGGCAACGGATCCGGCGTCTGCTCATCCAGGCTGCGGGCGTACTCAAACGACGGATACGGCCGCGTCGACAACCGCAACCGGATCGGCCGGCCCTCCGGACGCGACGCCGCCAACTGCCCGTACCGGAAGGTCTGCTGATCCCACAGGCGGCGCCGCTCATCCAGGGTGCGGAAGTCCCACGCCTGCCCTTCCAACATGAACCAGGCGAACACCCCGCCGCGCGTGAACTGCAACGGCCCGGCGATCTCGCGTGTCGCCAACGGAAACGTGACCTCGCGGCGCGACGTCAGATGCCGCCGCAACCACCCCTCAGCTGCACGGCCCGGATGCACCATCCGTGCACCACTGGCCGGCTGCTCATCCGACTGCTGTTGTTGATCTTGCTCAACAACCTTGCGTTTGAACATCATCAGTTACTCCTCATCGGAATCGGGCGGGCCTAGGGAGTCGTCGGGGAGTTCGAGCGCCGTCGGCGGCAGCTCACGCACCGGCGGCCACGGCATCTGCCACCGGATGGTGGTCTCGGCTCGCATCCGCGACTGCCGGCCCCACTCCTGGGGCAGCGTGGTGAGCTTGAACCGGAGCGGTTCATCGAAACTCACCCCGCGCATCAACCGGACCGCCACCCACACCCCGGCCGGCCCGCCGTAGATCAGGCCGAACCACCAGGTAAACCACGGCAAATGACCCAAGATCAACAAGCCACCGCCGGCGACGATCCCGGCGACCAACACCACGCCAACCGGGATCATCAACAACGTCACCGCCCACTGGACATAGGTCCACTCAAACGGCAACGTCGCACCTTTCGGACCCAGCCAGACCGCCCGCAACTTCCGCGGACCGTCATCGGTACGCAATTCCGGCATCACCGATCACCGCAGATCAGTTGATGCCCAGCGCGTCGAGCACCTTGCCGCCGAACGCGGCCACCCCGACAGCCCCCAAGCCGACCGCCACGATCACGATCGACACCATCGTGTTGAACCCGACCCGCGCCGTTTCCGAATACTGGGCCCGTTTCGCACCCGCCGCGATCGCGATACCAACCGCGATCACCACCAGGCCGAAAACCGCCAGCAGCAGGGTCTGGATCTTGCCTTCATCGAACATGACGAACTACCTCCGGGGGAGAGAAGGAAACCGCAGCCGAACGGCATGCGGCAGAGACGCGACAACGCGCGTCGAACCAGGGAATATCGCCGCGGCCCAGAACAGGCGCGGCCGAAAGACATCCACCAACTCCCCCGAGTCGGATGCCCAAAACGGGACGGGTTCCCGGCGACCCGGAGCAAGAGCGCGCCAGCGCGCCGACGGGCAAACCGCCCCGACCGGCTGTGGGCTCACGCGCGCCTCCGGGTGAAGGGAACGTCCGAAACGTTGCCCAGAACGCTCCCATCGAACTCAGCGAACGTTCAGGATTGACACGCTGCGAGTCCAGATCTGGCGACTGCTGTTCACCGAGTCGCCCACGACGGCCGCAACGGTGAATGTGCAGCAGCGAACTGCAGCAGTAAGAGTGAAATTGACCGTTGCTAGGCGAGCAACGCTGTTCCAGGGGTGCGCTCAGCACCGCGTAACGCGCGTGCCCCCGGGACTTTGCAAGCAGGGGGTTAGGGGTTCGAGTCCCCTTGGCTCCACCCACTCTGACTAGGGCAAACGCAAAACCGCCCGACGCGGCGATCCCCGAAAAGTGGCTCTGCCTGACAAACTGCCTGACAAGCGCAAGCTCTACGCTGCATCGTCGTCAGTCCCGTTTTCCTTCGTGACCAGGCCAAACACCGAATCCATCACGGTCGCCCCGGACTCCAGCACCGGCCGCAACTCGTGGCGATAAACCAGCTCGGTGACCGCCGTACCGCTGTGGCCCATCAATCGCGAGATCTCCTCGATCGGCAGCCCGTGCTCCGACAGAATCGAGACGAACGAGTGCCGCAGCTCGTACGGAGCCCACTCGGTGTGCACGATCCCGGGAACCTGCTTCAGCGCATCGCGGAACTTCCGGCGGACGTTGTGCGCGTCCTGCTCAGTCCCGACCTCGGATGGGAAGACCAGGCCGTTGTCCTGCCAGTCACTCCGAGCAGCCTTCACGGCCTGACGTTCGCGGTGCTCCTCGAGGACCTGGACCACGTAGCCGGCTATCGCCAAAGTCCGTCGCGACTTTGCGGTTTTCACATCACCACCGACGCGTACCGACCGCCAAACCTCGACAAATGGCACCTCCGCATCGAGATGCACTCGATCCCACCGGAGCGCGCGGACTTCCTCCGGACGAAGCCCGGTCAACAGCGACACCACGATGTAGGCGTGCATCTCTTGCTCGCGAGTCCGGACCAACAGATCCGACGCCTGTTGCAGCGTCAGGGATTTCGACGGCCGGCCCGGACGACCCTTCGGCGCCTGACAGAGGTCAACAACGTTGCGATCCACCAGCCGCACCTTGACCGCCCGATTCACCGAGCGCCGCAGCACGGATAGAACCTGCTTCAGCGTCGAGGAGGCCAACTCCGACGAGAGGTCCAGCAGCCAACGGTCAACCTCATCCGGCCGCAGATCCTTGAGCCGGCGGGCGCCCAGATATGGCTTGATGTGCAGCCGGTATTTCTCCTCGTCGCCCTGCCGCGTCTTCTCGCTCACGTTCGACCGATCGAACTTCAGCCAGTCCTCCACCACCTGGCCGACCGTGACCCGACGCCCTTCCAGCAACAGACCGGATTCGTACTCCCGGACACGGTCGCGCAACGCACGAAGCGCGGCCGTTTCTGTCTTGCCCGAGCCTGACCGAACGATGCGCTTCCCGCGGCCGTCATAGCCAACGGTCTGCTCAGCGATCCAGCGTTGTCGCCCCTCCTGCCAACGCAAGCCGCCCTCACCGCGCACACGTCGCGTAGGCCTCACGCTGCATCCTCATCGAAGGCCGCCACGTACTCCTGAAGTGCAGCGACCGGGACCAGCCGCCGGCGCCCTTCTTTGATCGAGCGCAGGCGACCGGACCGGATCAGCTCATAGATCGCGGACCGGCTCAAGCGCAGCGCCTCGCACGCCTCGTCCACGCTGTACAGGACGGGGACAATCACTCGCTCTTTCATGATCAACATCCCTTCCTCAGGTGTGGCGACGGCATCGTGAACACGAGCCATCGGTGTTTGCAGGAGACCCGAGCCCTACGGAGCAGGACCGCCCTCCTGCTCGGTTGCCGAATGGTTTTCCACAGGCTCCGTAGCGGCTTTGGCGGCGTCGTATTGCTGTTGCCACGTGCGGCGCTGTTGGATCGCGGCGAAGATGATCTTGCGATACTCGCCCGCGTTGCCGGGTCGGGTGTCGGTCCACACGTAACGCGGCAACCCATCGGGCGCCTTCACCTCAGCCGACAGTCGCTCGACCTCGGGCGGCACGATCCCGGCCGCATGCAGCGTCTCGCGGACCACGGTCGCCCGGTCGGCTTTGTGTTCGGCCAGGGTCTTTCCCGACCACTGCCGGGAAACGAGAACGCGGCGGCCGCCGACGCCGAGGTGTTCGCGATCGTGAGCCTTGCTCGGGCAGTGGCCGGCTTGCATGCCGGCGGTCGCGTTCTGCGGTTGGACGCCGTAGCGCAGCCAGTTCGAGCAACGTTCGGAACAGGGAAGCCAGCGCAGTTGATCATGAAGCCTGCCGATGTGCGCTTCCCGCCGAGCTGAGGTGGTGTCGGTGATGGGTTCGGCGATGGCTTTGGTGAGGTATTTGGTCAGGTAGCGGATGGCCCGGTCGGCTTCCTCGGACGGGGCGATGATGCCGCGTATGTCGGCCTGGGTTCCGAAGCGCATCACGTGTGCCGGTGTGGCGTCGGGGTCGTCGGCCAGGGCGTCGACGGCTTGATCCCAGCTGGGCAGGGGTTGGCCGGTGTCGGGGTCGAGGTAGTCGCTTCCATTCCAGACAGGTGTTCGGTGGACGTAGACGGGTCGGTCGCAGGCCGGCCACCACACCTGAAGGTAGGTGGCCCGGATGACCTGGCGCAGCAACTCGCGGGGGATGGCACCGCGGATCGCCGCGTGCAGGTGTGGCGCGATCCGTTGCTGGGGTTCGACGGCGGCGAAGTACTGCACCTTGTAGCCGGCACAGCGCCGCAGGTTCTGCCAGAACCGGTCAACCAGCTTCGGGAACAGCAACGCATCCATCGCCGCCCGCCGATAGTCGTAGCTTGCCGGCTGGGTGGGTACGCCGTCGGTGATCGATCCGTAGGAGGGCAGGGTGAGGGTGAGGAACATCGACGGCCGGTATTCCTGCCCTTCCCGACTGGTGAACGTCCGCCCGATCGTCCGGTCATCGGCCTTCACGCGCGGAAGATCAACAACATCCGGCCGGCGACGTGTTGACCGCACCCGACGATCCGACTCTTGATCTTCGTCCTGTTGATCTTGATCATCTTCGTGTTGATCTTGATCGGCGTCGTGTTGATCTTGGTTGGCTGTCGGTGGTTGTTCGGGTTCGGTGTTGCGGTGCCATCCTTCGGCGCATTGCTGCATCCGCAGCACACGAGCCTTGTGTGCACACGATGGGCAGACTGTCTCGCGGGTCGAGCCGCACGGGATCGGGACGACTTCCTCGATGCCGGTGGTGCGGTCGAGGACTCGGCGCAGCAACGGCCGGACGCAGACTTTGGCGACGATCGCCATGTCATAGACCATGTCGTTGGTGATGTCGGTCAGCGGCGACAAGGTCATGCGACTGCCCCGCCGACCGCATGGAGTTGTTGGTCATGGTCAGCCGCAGTCGTGATCTTGGTGACCATCGCGGCGATGTCGGGATCGGTGATGTGAGCGAACCGGACCCGTGTCGGTTCGGGGATGCCGTCGACCTGGACGAACCCGACGCCGGGCAGGTCGTGCCGGATCCGCTCAGCCTGCGCCCCTTTGGCGCGAGTGCCGGCGCCCAGGGCGAGGGTGACGTGTTCAGGTTCGGTCACCCGCAGACAAATCCGGGTCGGGAACAGATCCCGCACCGGAATCGTGTCCTTGCGCGGATCCTGCACCGCGGCCACCACCGAGACGCCGACCGCGCGTCCTTGGGACAGCAGCAGCGACAGCGACGCATCGATCCGTTTCCGCATGCTCCGGTCGCTGACGTAGGCGGTCAGCGAGGCGAGTTCGTCGATGATGATCACAATCAACGGATCACCCGGTGTCGGCTGATGCAACCGAGTGACGCCGCGGAGCCGGTCCTGCCGGTCCCGCATCACCTCCACCGCATCGTCCAGCAGGCCGGCGAAGGATCCCTCCCATAGCCCAACCTCACCGGCATCGGTCGCGGTGGTGCCGTGGGCGAAGCGGTCGAAGACGGCTTCGCCGGGGGCGAGTTCCATCCCGCCTTTGGGATCGATCACCCACAACCGCACCGACCCATCGACCAAGCCGGGCGCGAGTTGGCCGATCATGGACCAGATCACCGACCCTTTGCCCGAGCCGGTCGCCCCCACCACCAGGACGTGATGACCGAGCAGCCCGAGCCGGAACCGATCACCGCTCTCCGCCCGGCCAAGCTCGAGCCGGTCCAGGTCGAGATCCGCCGGATCTGTGGGGGCAACCGTGTCGGTGAGCGGGTCACGATGCAGCGCCCAGACTTCGATGACCTGGACATGGTCGGTGGAGTGGACCCGGCAGGCATCGACGGCGAAGCTTTGCGCCAACCGATGCGCGATCTCGGCCCAATCATCGAGGGTCTGACCCGGTAGCAGCCGGACCCGGACCCGATCCACCCACCGGGTTGAGGTGACGTCGAGCAGCTGCGGCAGGTACTCGGTGCCGTCGCGATGCTGGGCCAGGTTCGCCGTGATCATCGCCGGCTGCCAGCTGCGCCGATAGATCCAGAACCAACGGCCCAGGCTGCGGGCCCGGTTCCCGACGGTTCGGGTGAACCACGCTGGCCACCGCAGCCGCCAGACGACCAAGCCGACGACCAGCAGCACCGCAGCCACAACCGCCGGCCAGGTGCCGAACCTCGACCACAGCACGGCCAGCCCGATGATCACCAGCGCGGCCGCCAACAGGAGCGGAGTCCGGACGATGATCATCACCAGGCCGGCGAGCCGGCGGATCAGCCAGACCGCGACGACGAACACCAGGCCGACCCGTAGCGAGCTGGTGTGGACGCGGACCGGGGTGGTGTCGGTGGCTTGTCCGCGGGTGAAGGGTGTCGGGCTCATAGCTGGGTCACCTGTTCCCACAGCCAGGCACCGGAGGCGTGCAACGCGTCCTGTACCGGGTCACCGACCGGCGTCACGCCGATCACCAGACCAAACAGGACACAGACGACGGCGCCGGGGATCCGTTGGATCTTGGACTTGATCATGAACACGATCAACAGACCGAGCAGGACGGCGACGGCGACAGCGGACAACATCGCTCACACCGCCTCGACTACGGTCGGCCAGCCGATCAACGCGCCTGGCCGATCAAAGGACGGTTGGCCGTCGGCGGTCATGATCAACAGTGCGTGCTCATGGGAGCCGCCGGCATGGGCGAACGCCGCCAGCACCAGCGCCAGGTTCTGCCTGTCCAGGCCGGCCAGGATGCCGCCCAGATCGGTGAGTGGTTGCCCACCGACAAGGGCAGCGACCACGTTCAACAGTCGCCGCTCACCACCGGACAGGGCACCCGAGCCGGTCCAGATCGCGTCCGGGTTCAGCCAGAACCAGCCCGCCCGGTCACACTGCTGCACCCACGGCCAACCAGTCGAGGCGAACCGGCCACCAAACGACCGAGCCAGCAACTCCACCGCCGCTTCCTCGGCGTAGGAACCACGAGCCCAGGCCCGCAGGCCGGCGACCGTCACACTCACGTTCTCGCCCATGACGATCAGGCCGCCTCAGTCTTGGACGGCCGTGCCGGCGCCGATGCCTGCTCGGCCGGGAACAGACCCTCGACCGTGATCGACAGTGCCATCCGGCCGTTCGACTCGTACGGCATCACATAGACCCTGCCGCGAGCCAGATACACGACTCCGAGTTCATAGGTCGCCGCCGGATTGATCACGTTGATTGACGCGGACTTGTCCACCCGCACCGAGCCGTCCTTCTGCCGGCGCCGCAGAATGCAGCCCGACGAATACGTGACCTCGCCGGCCGGCGTGGCCTTGTCCTTGCGCTCCCGCGGGGACTCACCCAGTCCGATCACCTCGACCGGCCACGCATCGGAGTGCGTGGCAACGGGCAGTGCGGTTCCCTGACTGATCGCTTGGTTCGACATAACTGCTCCTTCAAGTAGATTGAGCTAGCTTACTTTTGCCTATCACGAACAGGATGAACTTGTCTAGCCTTTTAGCTAAGGTTTCTGTCATGACGTCTGCGAACCCGACCCGATACGGTCACGTGGTCGCGACGATCAGCACGCAGATTCGAAGCGGGCAGTTCAAGGTCGGCGACGAATTGCCGACGGTCACGAACCTGGCCGAGGAGTTCCAGGTCTCGCACATGACGATCAAGCAGGCCCTCCGCACACTGCGCGAGAACGGCATCGTCTCGACCGGACGCGGGACACGATCGCGCGTCCTCGCCATCCCCGGCCAGCAAGAGGAATCGCTGGCCGACCAGCTCCGCGCAATCCGCGAGCGACTCGACAACCTTGAGGGCCGAACGATTGACCTCGAAAATCATGTTTCCAAGGCAAGTCGCGACGAGCCGGCAGAGCCATGACTCAGCCATGCACCAGCCGTGACATGTCCCCGACAGTCTGTAGTCAGCGAAAGATCATCAGACCCCGATAGGACCGGCATGCAGCAATGGAGCGGCCGCACCGCGACTCAACTGCAAGGCGCCCTCAGGCACTCAATCGAAGACTTCGCCCAACACCTCGACGTCGCACCACGCACCGTCGCCCGCTGGCATCACGACCCTGGAAATCCCCCACTTTCGTGAAGGCATGCACTATGAGGAGTTGTCATGCCAGAGAAGCGACGGAAGTTCGACGCGGAGTTCCGCGAGGGCGCTGTGCGGCTGGTGCACGAGTCCAACAAGTCGATCGCGCAGGTCGCCCGTGACCTGGGGGTCAACGAGGGCACCCTGGGCAACTGGGTGGCCCGGGACCGTGAACAGCGTGAAGGCGTCAATAGCCTGTCCAAAGATGATCTTGACGAGTTGAAGCGGCTGCGCTCTGAGAACGCCGAGCTGCGGATGGAGCGTGATGTTCTCAAGCGTTCCGTGGTCCTGTGGGTGAAGGAGGCGATGAGGTGAGCGTGGCACGCTTCATCGCCGACCAGAGGACCTTCTACCGCGTCCCGATCGCGGTCTGCTGCGCCATCCTCGGCCTGAGTGTGGGCTGGTTCTACAAGTGGATCAAGTCCCCGGTCACCGACCGACAGCAGCGGCGCCGCGAGCTGGATGCTGCGGTGCTGGCCATGTTTGAGGCGTCCGGTCGTACCTACGGCTCACCGCGGATCCACCGGGATCTGGTCGATGCCGGCTGGAGGGTGGGCCACAACACGGTCGCCGACTCGATGACCCGCCAAGGCCTGCAGGGCAGAAAACGCAAACACCGTAAGGGATTGACCAAGCAGGACCGCAAGGCGGCCAAGTTCCCGGACCTGGTGCAGCGGGACTTCTCCGCCCGGGCGCCGAACTGCAAATGGTGTGGCGATATCACTGAGATTCCGACCGATGAGGGCAAGCTCTACATGGCCACGGTGATCGACTTGTTCTCGCGCAAGCTGCTGGCCTGCCCGATCAGCGATCACCCCGACGCGCCATTGGTCTGTGATGCGATCAAGATCGCCGCGGCGGTCCGCGGTGGCCGGGACCACATCGAGGGTGTGATCTTCCACTCCGACCGTGGATCAACGTATACAGCGAAGGACTTTTCCCTGCTGTGTAAGAAGAAACTCGGGATCCGACAGTCGATGGGACGGGTCGGATCCTGTTTCGACAACGCGGCAGCGGAGTCGTTCTTCTCCACCCTCGAACACGAAGTCCTGTCCCGCCACCACTTCGAAACCAAAGCCCAAGCCAGGGCTGTCGTCCTGGCCTGGTGCCACCAGTTCTACAACGTCCAACGACGGCACAGCGGCGCGGCCTTGCTGCCACCCGACCAATACGAGATGATCACCGCTGACCAACCGGCAGCGGCCTAAACCGAAACCCTTCACGATTTCGGGGAAATCTCACCCTGATGTCACACCGCGGCCGGCGATCCAGCAAGTGCTCGATCACGCACTCGAAAACGCGACACCCGAACAGCGGGAACGCTTCTACGCAAGCGATTCCGACGTCACACCCGCCGTCGCACTCAGCGCGGCCCTGGCCGTCGTCGTCAAGCAACCCGACATCCTGCTCGTGCGACCCCGGACCCCCGAATCGGCGTCCTGGCAATTCCCCGCCGGAGTCGTCAAACCCCAGTCCTCACCCGAAGCTGTCGCCGTACGCGAAACCCTCGCCGAAACCGGCATCGACTGCGCCGTCCGAGGACAGATAGGCAGCCGCACCCACCCGATCACCGGCGTCTACTGCGTCTACCTGCTGTGCGAATACCTCGCCGGCGAACCCGAGAACCGCGACCCCTTCGAGAACATCAACGTCCGCTGGGTCCCGACAGACGACCTGACGAAATTCATCCCGTCCGACCGCATCTATCCACCCGTACTCGACGCCATCAAGGAGGCCTCGTGACCACCGCACCCGAGGATCGACCCGCCATCTCCGCAGCGATCATCCTGCAAGACGGCAAGCTGCTCCTGGCGCAACGCAAAGTCCGAGAAGGCAGCCTCTCCTGGCAATTCCCAGCCGGCGAAGTCGAACCAGGCGAAACAGCGGAGGAAGCAGCCGTACGCGAAACGAGCGAAGAGGTCGGCCTCACCGTTCACGCAACCAAACACCTCGGCGAACGAGTCCACCCCAACACCGGCCGCCGGATGGCCTACGTCGCCTGCGACATCGACTCCGGCGAAGCCCACGTCAACGACGACGACGAACTCGCCGCCGTCGCCTGGGTGACGCCGCCAGAGGTAGCCAAGTACGTCCCGTACGGCTTTGCCCCCGCCGTCGAGGACTACCTCACATCCAACGACTTTCAGCCGTAGCAACGGTTGCACTCATTCCTGAGACGAACTCCGGTCGGAGGGTCATCGAGACCGTCGAAGGTGTCGTAGGACGATCGATGGCCGGGCGCTCGTCCGGCCGAGAGTGGTGCCCGGTGAGCACGCGGTGGAACCCTGTCCGGGCGCCTCAGACCTTCAATGCTGTAAAGCACGATCAGCACTCGGGCCGTCCTACTTATCGTTGCGCGGCCGCGCAGGCATAAGAGCGATGGCAATAGCGAAGGCGGCGACCACACAGACGAGAACCACGTTGGTGGTTCGTACTCCTCCTTGCTCTGCTACCAGCAGGATCTGGCTCAAAAGGACGCAGAATGCAACAGTCCACATTCCGATTTTTAGCTTTCGGGTCACGGCGTCGCCTCGTTCAGTAACAGCTGTCGATGAATCCATAGGCTGCGATGCCGTAGCCCACCACCGCCGCAGAAGCAGCTCCCAGGCTGGCAATGTCAGCCGTCACGACAAAGGCTGCCCCGATGATCAGTCCAGCCGTTGCAACGGGGCAGGCGTACGGAAGCTGGCCGGTGGGGTCGGTGTTGTTGATGGGGTCGTTGCCGGCGTAGGCGTAGCGGTTGGCGTTGGCGGGGTTGAGTGGGGTGTCGAGGGTGTCTTGTTGGGTGAAGGTGCCGGTTTTGGGGTTGTAGTAGCGGTTGCCGTAGTGGATCCAGCCGGTGGCGCGGTCTTGGATGCCGCCGGCGAAGGTGTAGGGGTTTTGTGGGACGCCGGTGCCGCCGGAGTTTTGGTCCAGGATCGGGGCGCCGAAGGGGTCGTATTTGTAGGTGAAGGCGGTGGAGTTGAAGTCGGTCAAGAGGCCGAGGGGGCTTCCTTTGTCGGCGTTGATGTACAGCGACACGGTGCCGGTGCTGGTTTTCAGGAAGAGCGGCCGGCCGGTGACGGGGTCGCTGGTGACCGCCGCGGTTTCGGCCGAGGAACCGGTGCCGCGGGTCAGCGATTCGACCACGGGTTGTCCGTTGGCGTCGGGCCGGCCGTAGGCGTAGGCGTACTGGACGGTGCCGGTGCCGTTGGGCGCGGTCTGGGACAGCATTTCGTTGTTGCTGGGGCCGGCGTGGGTGTAGGTGTAGGTGGTGCCGGCCACGGTCGCCGAGGCGAGCTGGTTCGCGGCGGTGTAGGTGACCTGGGTGGCGTTGACGCTGGGGTCGGCGGTCAGGTTGCCGTTGGCGTCATAGCCGTATCCGCTGCTGGTGATCTGATCAGCGGCGTTGAAGGTCAGGGTTTGGGAGTCGGCGCTGGTGCGGTCGCCGCGGCTGTTGTAGCCGTAGTCGTAGCTGTCACCGTCGCTGGTGGTGGCCTTGATGAGTCGGCCGGCCGGGTCGTAGTGGTAGTGGGTGACGACGCCGGAGATGTTGCTACGTCGCCATTGCAGCTTGCTGCGGTCGTTACTGGTACTGGCGGTGCAGTTGGGTGCGGTGGTGTTGGCCACGTAGCAGTAGCTGTAGTCGATCACCGGCGTGCTGTCGCTGCTGCCCGGTCCGCGTTCACCGATCAGCCGGACCAGACGGCCCGAGGTGTCGTAGTCCATGTGTTGGTGGGCGGACCAGACGGTGTTGTTTGCACTGGTTTGCAGCCACAGATCGGTCCGGCGGCCGTGATCATCGGTGGCGATGTTCAGGGTCTGGGTGTTGCCGTTCTTGGGGTAGAAGATCGACGTCGGCACCCCGGACTTGTCATAGGCGTAGGTGATGGTGCCCGCGGCTGGGGTGATCGTCTGGGTCAGCTGGGAGGCCTTGTCGTAGCTGTACTGCATCAACCCGCCGCCGGCGGTGTTCTGCCGCGACGTCAACCGGCCCAGCTGATCGTAGGTGTAGGTCGTCGTCCCGGTCGAGTCGACCCGGCTGTTGTTGCGACCGCCGGCGTCATAGCCGTAGGTCACTTGATCGCCGCCGGTGTAGGCGATCTTGGTGGTCCGGTCGAGATCGTCATAGCTGTAGGTGGCGGTGATGCCGCGGCCATCGGTCGCGGTCTTGACCCGGCCGTAATCGTCGTAGGTGTAGGACTTGGCGCCGATCGCACCGGCCGGAGACTGGACCTGGGCCAACTGTTTGGCGCTGTAGCTGTAGGTCGTCTTGATCGACCCGTTCCCGGGTGCGGTCGCGGTCGCAACCGTGCCGTCGGTGTTGTAGGTCAGGGCGGCCTGGTTGGTCAACGCGTCGGTGGTCGAGGACGGGTTCCCGGCAGTGTCGTAGCCATAGCTGCTGGCGTTGCCGGCATCATCACTCGACCCGGTCGGTAGGTACTGCGCCGGCCCCGACGTGTTGGCATAGGTCAGGGAGAAATTCGCCCCGGACGGCGTCTGGGTCTTCGTGAGAGATTCGCCGCTGTTGGCGCCGTAGGTGTTCGTGGTCGTCGACGCCGACGCACCGGAACCGACCGTGTCGGTGGCGGTGGCGAAATTCGGGGTGTAGGTACGCGACCGGACCCGGCCCAGCTCATCGATAGCCTGGGTGACGCGCTGGTCACTGTTCAGCGTGTAGGTGGTGTGGGCAGCCACCGACACCGGATTCGACTGCAGCGTGTCCGGTCCGGCGACCAACGTTTGCGTCGCTGACGGGTAATCCAGCCGAGTCACCGACGATCCCGGTCCGCCGGTGGCGTTCTCGACCTGGGTCACCGACATGACCCGCCAGGAGTAGTCGTACAAGAAGTCGGTCTCCACCCCACCTGGCGCCTTGATCGACGTCACCAGCCCGGCACTGTTATAGCCGAACGTGGTCGTACGGCCCAACGCGTCGGTGAAGCTGCGCATCTGATGATTGGTCTGGGTGAACGACACCTGCCGCAACGACGCCGAGACGCCCTGGCTGATCGTGGTGACCCCGCTGGTGCTGTTGGTGGACACGGTGAACCGGCGGCCCGCGGTCGGCCCGGCCGGCGGCGTGACCGTCAACGTCGCCGTGGTTCCCGACCCGCTGGTCACCGTGTCGGTGGTGGTGTTGCCGTTGCGGTCGGTCACCTTCGACAGTTTGCCGCCGGTGTCGAACGTCCATTGCTGCTGGGACTGATGGTCGGTCAGCGTCCAGCCGTACTGGTTCTTCACCAACGACTGCTCAAAACCCTCCGGCGAAAGGTAGTTCGTGGTCGAACCCGACACGAGCGCGAACACCCCAGTCAGGCCACCCGAGGCATGCAGGGTGACCGAATTGTCCGCATTCGAGGTGAGCTGGATGTCTTGGGTGTAGTCCAAGCCCCACCCATTGCCCAGCCGTGACGACGGGCCGGAGCCGATCACCGCCGCGGAGTTGTAGAACGCACCCAAGGGCTGCTGGCCGTTGACACCCCGCATCGTGAGTCCGCGCACCGTAAGCAACAGATTCCCGGAACCGACATCGACCTGAGCGCGGACCGAGTCACCGGCAGTGAACTGCAACCGGGTCGCCCCCGGCCGCTCCCCCGCCCCGGCCAACACGCCGATCGACGCCGATCCGAACGCCGACGGCAACTGACCGCCCACCAACAAAGCCGAACACAACACGAAGCCCGACAAACCCGCCACGATGCGAGAAGAGCGCACAACACACCCCGAAACTGGCCAACGGCCACAGAAAAGGGAATCAGGAGAGGAGCGGCAGACCGGGGAAGATCTGAGATCAGTTAGCTCGTCTACCTGACGAAGACGGTCACTACTCTCACGGGTCCCATCGCAAACGCACAGCCCAAACAGATAACAACATGATAACGAAGTCTGGGGCAAGAGAATACGGCCGCACGCCGCAAGTCCAACCCGAATCCGAGCAGATAGGCAGAATTGCCGATGCGCCACACCACCTGACCACCCCCACTCCAGCGAGCCCCGACCATCAAGCAGCTTCACCATCGAGCACCCCAAGGAAGGCGGACCAATCGACGGGCGCACCGTAAGAGGTTCCATCACCGGGGCCACGGCAGACGAGCCGCACACACTCGGGACGCGGTTGTCCGTAGACCCCGCCCGGCACCAAGTGCCCGGATGGGGACGCCTTACGAATCGCTTGTCTAGTTGTCTAGTGCCCTGCCGATTCTGGCTCTGATGTATCAAGTGTCCGCGTACGACCTCACATGTCGTTCTCCGTACGACCTGACGTGTAGGTCGGTCTCGGCGAGTTGAGTCCCTGCTCGCCTTGAGTTGGGTCACCCTTCGGTTCGTCAACTGCCAAGTAGACGAGTCCGAAGGGTGACTTGCTCCATGATCCTGGATACGGAGTCCTGGATGAATGTCCGTCGTTTCCGCGCCTTGCATGTTGCCGGCGCGAGCTTTGCCGAGATCGCCCGTGAGTGCGGGGTGGATTGGCGCACGGTGAAGAGGTATCTGATCGAGGACGCTGCCTCGGTCCCACCGACACCACCGCCCCGGGCCGGGACGCAGCCGAGGGTGATCGCCCCGTTCATCGGGGTGGTCGAGGCCTGGCTGCGTGCCGATGTCGGGTTGAAGGGCACGGTGATCCATGAGCGGCTGGTGGCCGAGCACGGGTTCACCGGGTCGTATCAGCGGGTGAAGATGTTCCTGGCCGAGGCCCGGCCCCGGATCGCCGCCGAGCTGGCCCAGACCGATGAGAACCCGTTGATCGGGTTCCATCGCCGGTTCGAGGTCGTGCCGGGTGCGCAGGCCCAGGTCGATTGGGGCGATGAGGGTGATCTGCTGGCCCATGTCGGGATCGGCCATGTGTATTCGTTCCACATGACCTTGTCCCATTCCCGGGACCCGTTCTGCTGTTTCACCACCAGCATGGATTTGGCCACGTTCTTCGACTGCCATCGGCGCGCGTTCGCCCATTTCGGCGGGGTGCCGGGTGCGATCGTCTATGACCGGACCAAGACCGTGGTCAAACGCCATGTCGCGCCCGGGCTGGCGGTGCCGGTGCACCCGGAAGCGGCCGCGTTCGCCGATCATTACGGGTTCGTCATCGACGTTCTGGCCGCCTACCGACCCACCGGTAAGGGCCGGGTCGAACGCCAGGTCAACATCGTGCGTGAACACGTGGTCGCCGGCCGCTGGTTCGACTCGATCCAGGAGTTGGACGGCGCCTTCGATGCCTGGCTACCGATCCGACGTGGGCAGGTCCACCGCACCCACGGTCAGGTCATCGCCGTTCGCGCGATCGGCGATCGGGCCGCCCTGTTGCCGTTGCCGGACCGGCCATATCTGGTTTGCGATCGGTATCTGCGTCGAGTCGGTAAGGACGCCCTGGTCTCCTTTGAGGCCAGCTTCTACTCCGTGCCCGCCAGCCGGGTCCGGCCCGGTGGGCAGGTCGAGGTGGCCGTGAACGCCGACACCGTGACCATCAGCGCGCTCGCCGTTGATGGTGGCGGCTGGCTGGCGACCCACCAACGGGCCCGCCGACGGGGCTCGTGGATCGTCGATGAGACCCATTGGGCCGGGCTGCCCGACGGTCACACCCGGGCCATCTGTCTCGACCCTCCACCGGCACCACGCTCCAGAACCGGTCCGGCCGAGCCAAGTCCGTTGACCGCGCTGCTGGCCAGCCATCACGCCGCCGGCCAGCCGGTCGCTGTCCGGCCGCTGTCGGACTACCAGACCGCCGCCCAGACCAACCCCGCCGCCCAGACGAACCCCGCCGCCGGATCCCACACCGCCAGGAGCTGACCATGATCAACAACAGGAACAAGATCAACAACGACGAGAGCATGATCAACAACGACATGATCAACAGCACGAACAGCAGCAGCGGTAAGGTTTGCGGCCCACCCAACTCCGTGTCGTCGATCCAGGGTCTGCCCGGACACAGCCTGGACCCGAGCCCGACACCAGCAGCTGCCGGGGTGGAGCTGAGCCAGTACACCGCCGCCACGTTGGCCGAGCTGCTCGGCCTGTGTGAGGAATTCCTCCGCACCGCCGGCCCGGCCGTCCATGCCGAACTTCGCCGATACCTCACCGGCCAGACCCCACCGGCCGACCCGGGCTGGCTGATCGACATGCTCGGCTTCCACCAACTCCACCTGCACCAGCGGATCAAGGCCACAACCCCCAGCCCACGCGACAACTGGCACACCGACCCCGACCACGACCGGATCATCCCGGTCACCGCTGCCCAGGCCCGCACCGGGGTGGTGGCCCGGTGAACAGCCTGACCAGCGACCGGATCCGTGACCACGCCACCAAACTCGGACTGACCCACCTGACCGAATCGATCGGCCCACTGGTCGACCGCGCCGAGCAAGCCCAACTGGGCTACCTCGACTTCATCGACCTGCTCCTGGGAGAAGAAGTCGGCCTGCGCGAGGGCCGCAGGTTCCGCAACGCCCTACGCCTGTCCGGCCTGCCCCACCACAAAACCCTCGACGACTTCGACTTCGCCTTCCAACCCGACCTCGACGTCCGCAAGGTCCGCGACCTGGCCACCCTGGAGTTCGCCCGCACCAAATCCAATGTGGTCCTCCTCGGCCCACCCGGCGTCGGGAAAACCATGATCGCCGTCGCCCTCGCGGTCGCCGCCTGCCAAGCCGGGTTCTCCATCTACTTCACCACCCTGGACGACCTGGTCCGCAAACTCCGCGCCGCCGACACCACCGGCCGGTTCAACCGCCAACTCGCCACCTACCTCCGACCCGCGGTCCTGATCGTCGACGAAGTCGGCTACCTCCCCCTGGACCGGGCCGAAGCCAACATGGTCTTCCAACTCGTCTCCCGCCGCTACGAACGCGGCTCCATGATCATCACCTCGAACAAGGCCTTCACCGAATGGGGCAGCGTCCTGGGCGACGACGTCCTAGCCACCGCCATCCTCGACCGACTCCTACACCACTGCGACGTCATCAACATCAACGGACCCTCCTACCGACTCAAAGACCGCTTCAACCTCACCACCGGAGGAGAAACCATGCCATGATCACCATGCCGAGACCGACACGTCAGGTCGTACCCCATGCAACATGTGAGGTAGTACGCCGACATCAAGAGCGCCTCGCTGCGCTCGGCGCCGCTGCGGTCCGGTTGCTCGCTCCGCTCCGCTCCGGTCCTCGCAGTCGACGGGACGCAACGTGTTCTCGACAATCTGCCTAAATCCGCCCGAGAGGGTAAGGCCGTCGATAGCGTCACTCCGAGCATGTCATGCGAGAGACCGAAGGAGACCAGATGGACCCCGGCGCCAACTGGTGGGAAGCGCTGTCAGCGATCGGCACCGTGCTTGCTGTCTTGGTGTCAGTCGCCGTCGCGATTCGCGAGGTGGCCCGAGCACGCGCGGCAGAATCGGCCCTGGAGGACGAGCGCCGGCAACGCCTCGCAGAGCAGCGTCGAGGCATTGCTGCACTGGTGACCGCCTGGGCAGAGTCCCAATACGAACCATCGCCTGACGGAACTCACTACGTCAGACGGGTAATTGCCCACGTCGCAAACGAAAGCACTGAGCCCGCATTCAATCTGAACGTAGTGCTGGCCTACGGATCGCCGCTGATACAGCTGGGTCCGCTCTCGATTCCAGTTCCGATACACGTCCTCCCTGCCAGGCAGGCCAGGTCGTGGGATGTCAGCCCTGGATTCGCCGCCCATTCGACTGGCGTCGGCCAGGTTCCCACGGACCCAATCGCTAGCATTTCCTTCGAGGACTCTCGAGGCGTTGCGTGGACTCGAGGCTACGACGGCAAGCTTCAAGAAGGCGGCGGACACCAGGCGATCTCTCCGGACAGCGAGACCGGCGAGGCACAGATTGGTCCGCTCGATAGCCCGTTCAACCCGATCGCAGTCGTCACAGCGTTCCATTCAGCGCTGGAAAGCGCGACCACCGTCCAGGACCTCAAGCCGCTTCTGTCGCCGACCGCGACGGGATGGTCGGCTTTAACCAACGAGGAGCTCGTAGCCCTACGCGACGAACACGCCGCCTACGGCCTGGCAGCGCATGTGTGGTATCCGACGCCACGGATTGCCTACGTCCGGCTGATCCATGATGACGACATCGAGCGAGCAAGAAAGGGTGATTCAGCGCGGGCTCTGGTCGTCACCCTGGTTTTCCTAGTGGGCAAAGGTTGGCGTGTATTTTCATCTGGTGGCGCAGTGACCGAACCAGACTGGATCAAATTTCCACGCAAGGACCTCCTACGGGACCTTCGCGGCTAGATTCGCGCCAGGATTCACCCTGAGGCCATTCCTATCTGAGTGTGGTTCGCCGCGTCCCCTCTCCGGACCAGTCTCCGGCCTCCACTCCGCACGTCAAGGGCGCCTTCGGCGTCCTTCGGATTCCGCTTCGCTCCACCCTTGACCCACTCCGCTCCGACCTACGATTGGCGCCTACGAGGGGACGCGGCTGGTGTGGGCCGGCCGGCTGACTAGAGATCGAGTTCTGGTCTCAGTTTTGATCTCATCCACCTACCGTCCGGTGACGTCCATGCAGGCCAATTCGGCGGCTCGTGCCGCTGGCCGGCAGCGTGAAATCGCTACTCGGACACCCACGAGACGACCTGCTAAGAAGGCTGCGGTCGCCCACGTTGCCTGACAAAGTGCCTGACAACAGGCGACCGCCGGCACCGTCGAACACGGACACGCACGGACTCAGACCGTGGTCAGAATGCGCCCGACCACAGCCCAATTGGCGTTTGCAAGCAGGGGGTTAGGGGTTCGAGTCCCCTTAGCTCCACCAACTCAACGCGCGCGTCGCGGAATCGGGCGCGTGTCGCGGTTTCCCGCGTGTGCAGAAGCGGTAACAATGCAGGAGCAGTTCGCTCCTACGCCCTGTTTGCCCGGGTTGGGGCGATCTGCTCCTGCGTTCTGACCGCCGGGAGCGGGGGCGGCTCGGCGAGGGTGGTCGTGCGGCCGCGGCTACTCGCGGACCGAGAGCGGTAAAAACGTCGGACGCGATGGCTTGTACGGCCCGATCTGGTGGGGTGGAGGCGATCCCGTCCGACATTCTTACCGGTCGGCGGGGCTAGGGTGCGCGGGTGAGTGTGCCGATCGTGCTGGACTGTGACACCGGGATCGACGATTCGCTGGCACTGCTGTATCTGCTCGGGCATCCCGGCGTGGAGTTGGCCGCGGTGCTGTCCACGGCGGGCAACGTGCCGGTGGATCAGGTGGTCGCCAACAACCTTGCCTGGCTGGAACTCTGCGGCCGCGGCGACGTCGAGGTGTGCCGCGGTGCGGAGGCGCCGCTGGCGATCGACTTACGGACCTGCGAGGACACCCACGGGCCGCAGGGCATCGGATACGCGGAGCGGCCGCTGAATTCTCGAACGGCTTCGGAACGCGGCGCGGCCGATGCGTGGATCGAGCTGACCCGGGAACGTCCGGGCGAGCTGATCGGGCTGGTGATCGGACCTTGCACCAATCTGGCGTTGGCGATTCGACGCGATCCCGACCTGCCGCGGCGGCTGAAGCGGTTGGTGATCATGGGCGGCTGCGTCAACTACCCGGGCAACACAACGCCGGTCGCCGAGTGGAATGTGCTGGTCGATCCCGAGGCTGCTCACGAGGTGCTCACCGCGTTCGGTACGAACGGTGCGCCGCGGCCGATTCTGTGTGGTCTCAATCTGACCGAACAGATCGTGATGACACCGCAGCATCTGGCCCGGCTCGCGGAGGTCGCGGGCAGTGCGCCGGTTGAGGTCGCCGGCGTTGACGACGTCCGCGGGATCCGTTCCGGAGCAAGCAATTCGATTGTCAGGAGGTTGACGGATGCGCTGCGGTTCTACTTCGAGTTTCATCAAGATCACGACGGCGGCTACTTCGCTCACGTGCACGATCCGTTCGCGGCGGCGGTCGCCATCGATCCGTCGATCGTGCACACCCGGCCTGCCGTGCTCGACGTCGAACTCACCGGCACGCTCACTCGCGGGCAGGTGGTTGCCGACGAGGACGGCTTCTGGGGTCGCGAGCCGAATGCGCTGATCGCGGAACGCACCGACGTCGATGCCTTCTTCGAGGACCTGGTCCGCACGGTCGGGACGCTGGCGCGGGATCGAGGTCCGGGTCCGGCCGCGCGAGCTTGATTCCCTGCCCGGGCTGGGTTTCGGCCCTTGCCTAGCTCAGCGCCCTTGCCTAGCTCAGGAACCGTTGGGCGATGTCAGGAGGCCCATCGCGGCGGCCAGGCGGACTACGTCGGCAGCGGTTTGGTCGTGGACGGCCAGCCAGCGGACGGCTTCGTCGACGGGGAGTGCGAGGACCTCGACCACGTGTTCGCCGTCGGCGGGGTTGGTCGGCGGGTGGATGAGGTCGGCGGTGGTGAGCGCGAAAGCCCAGTAGGACAAGGGATGTGGCATGTGCGGCCGGTACGGGCCCTCGTTGCGGCTGGTGGCGACCTGCGCGGCGAAGATCACCGGTTCACCGGTCACCTTTGCCCCGGCTTCCTCCAGCAGTTCGCGGGCGACGGTCTCGGCGATCGGCTCGTCGGGTTCGCGGGTGCCGCCGGGCAGGAATCGCCACTCCTGCTCGCTGCGACACACGATCACGCGGCCGGCGGAATCGGTGGCGATGCAGTGGATCCGCGCGATCAACTCGTCCGGAGGCTCGCCGACGAAGAAGTCGACATCGGCGTTGGCATAGTCGACGTACCCACGCGCAAACAGCCCCGGAAATCGCGCTGTCCAGTCCGCCGCCCCGCCGCCCTCGGTCACTCGAACCCTCCGTCCCGCCGCCACATCATCCACGCCACGCACAGCACCCAGCCGAGTGGACGCGTTCAAATCCGAAGAGGTCCGGCCTGGCAGGTCCGCGTCGCAGGCAACAGGCCGTCACCGTGCAGCGACCCTATCGGGCACGCGTACGGGGCCGCCATCGACGTGCGATGACGGCCCCGTACGTGCGTGGTCAGCCGACAGGCCGACCGCTGATCTCAGCCCTGCTGGGCGAGTTGGAACTGCACGTCACCGGCTTCGGTGACCTGGGCGTCGAGGATCTTGTCGTCCAAGACCTCGGTCGCGCTCTGTTCCAGATAGACCTTGGCGTCACCGCTCTCCACCAGGGTGTCCCCCGGCTCGGGCGACGGCACCGCCGCGATGGCGAAGGCCCCGTCGGTCGGTCCGCTGATCCGCAATCCCGCATCCTCGGACTGGATCTGCTTGTCGACGATGGTGGTGACGACGTTGCTTGCGTTCTCGGTGAGGGTGAGCATGAGCTCTCCTTCCGTAGTGAACAGATCTGTCCACCGTTCCCGCTCTGGACGCCAGACTCAAATCCGGTTTCACCCAGTGGGATCCAGTTGACAGCAGCGCCGGCGGCGAGGACCCTTCGCGACCCCCGAGCAGCAAGACGCCTAGTTGATCAAGGTGGAAACCGACCACACCGCGCCGACCAGCGCGAAAACCACGCCCGCCGCGATGAACGCGATCGCGACGGTCAGCCCGGACTGTGCGCCGCCGGCCACCTGCCCCTGCCGAGGGTCGTCCGGATTGACCAGAATCTCAACCGGGAAAGGAAAACTCTTCAGCGTGCCGCCGGAGACGCCGTACGGGTTACGTGCGGTTCGCTGCACACCCTGGTTGTCGATCCAGCGGATCATCCAGTGCTGGGTGGAGCTGTCACCGCTGTTGTCCCACACGTAATCGAATGCCTCACCCTGGTACCGCAGCCAGGTCAGCCGACGATGCCGAACGCCGACGGCGGTCCGAACCCCGAAGATCAACATCAGGATGCCGCCGACCAGGAAAGCCAACGGCAGCAGCCGAAACACCAGATCCGAGCTGGTCATGCTTCGTTCTCCTCCATGATCATCTTCCGAGAGCGCGGTACAGCAACCGTCAGCCGATCGTACGATTCCGGCCGGCCAACACGCCGAACGTTCCCTGCGCCACGGTCAACGCCAGCAGCAAGATGATCTCCGGCAGCCAACTGCCGGTCAACCCGCGGATCGCACCGGCAGCAATCGGACCACCGGCCGCCAGCAAATAACCCAACCCCTGCGCCATCCCCGACAGCCGCGCCGTGGCGGACGCGTCCGCGGTGCGCAACCCGATCAGCGCCAACGCCAACGTGATCGAACTCCCGGACGTCATCCCGGCCAAGATCACCCACACCACCACCAGTTGTGGCAACAACAGCATGCCCAGCAACGCGATGATCATCGGCGACACGACCAAGACCGCGATCCCCCGCTGGTCGTGACGCCGATTCATCAACAGGCTGACGCCGAACGCCGCCCCGATCCCCACCAGCTGGTAGATGAACAGGTGCGCACCGGACGTGGCTGCCGACACGCCACGATCGGCCTCGATCGACGGCAGCCAGTTCACCAGGGTGTAGAAGACGGTGGACTGCAGGCCCATGTGCAGGGTGACCTGCCAGGCCAGCGCCGACCGCCACATCGGCCGCACGGTGGCCGACGGGTCCGCGACCCGCCGGCCGGCGACCGACCGGCCGGAGTGACCAACTTCTTCATGATCAACATCGGAGTCGGCAGCAGCGTGATCAGGGCGACCATGATCAACATCGACGGCGCCCGACAACGCAACGCCGGCCCGACCTCGTACGGAGGAATCACCGCCCGGCACCCACCGCATCCGCGCCGCCCAGACGATCAACGCCAACGCCGCCGGGATGATCCAGATCCCGATCGCGGTCCGCCAGCCGCCGACAGCCCAGGCCGCGATCGGCACCGACAGCCCGGATGCCAACGCAGCAAAGGTGTTCATGGTGGCGGTGTAGGAGCCGGTGAGCCGGGAGATGTGCGTCGGGAAGTCCCGCTTCACCACCGCCGGCACCAGCACGTTGCCGACGGCGATGCCGACGCCGATGGCCAGCGTGCCGAACCACAACAGCCCGGGCACCGGCAGTGAGCGCAACAGCAGGCCGACGGCCAGCACGCCCAGCGACACCAGCACCATCCGGTCGGTGCCGAACCGACGAGCGGCCAGATGGGACAGCGGCGACATGCCGGCGAAGGCCAACAGCGGCAGCGCCGCCAACAGTCCCAGCGCGCCAGAACCGAGTCCGGTCGCGGCACCGATCTGATCCAGCACCGGGCCGACCGAGGTGATCGCCGAACGCAGGCAGGCGGCAACCAGCAGCAGGCCGATCACCGCCAGCGCGGCCCGGCCACCGCGGTGCTTCGGCAACGGCAATGGTTCGACTGATGAAATGAGCGTCAGCGGCGGCTGGACTCGCCGACCGGGCTGACGTGGTCGGTGGCCTCGGCCCACAGGTCCGCCTCGGCGGTCTTGCGGTTGTACTGCCGGACCAGCACCGCGACGCCGCCGGCAACGGCCAGGGCGAACAGAAGCTTCTTCATCCCGCCACCCTATGCCGCCTCGGCCCGTCCGGAACCGGCTGACTGCCGGGCGACATCCCTCGACCGGAGCCGAACCGTCCGACCGCGCTCGGAGCGGTCCGCCGAGATGTCAGACCGCAGTCAGATGGGCCTGGAACGCCGATCGGCCTACGCTGGCCGGGTCATGAGCTATCTGCCGGATCCGACCGCCAGCTCGTCCGGGCATCCGGTGCCGCCGGACCCGCGAGCCTCCCAGTCGACCCAGCTCAGCGCCGCTCGGGAGCGCGCCTGGAGATTCGATCTGATCAGTGGCCTGCTGTTGACCGGATTCTGCGGCCTCTTCTACGTCTCCCAGCCGGCCCTGATGCTCGCCTCGTTCACGTTGACACTGCCCTGGATCATCCGCCGCCGCTATCCACGGACCGCGCTGGCCGTCGCCACCGTCGGTGCGCTCGGTGTGCTGGTGGCCTCACCGATGCCGGCTGTGGCGATCATCACCGTGCCGTTGTTGATCTACACCTACGCACGCTGGTTCGACCGTACGCTGGCCCGGCTCGCGCTGGGCATCGGGCTGATCGGCTCGATCCTCGGCCCGCTGCGCTGGCTGGTCACCGATTCGAGTCTGCGTGAGGTCCTGGTCCACGTCGGGGTGCTGATGATGACGGTGCTGGCCTGCGCCGGCATGGTCTGCCTGGCGTACGTGCTGGGCAGCCGCCGGCGGGAACGCTCCGAGCGGGCGGCGCAGTCGATCGAGGCCCGGATCGAGCGGGAACGGCTGCTGGCCGCCGAACAGGAACAACGCGCCCGGGTGGCCAGCATCAACGAGCGGAACCGGATCGCCCGCGAACTGCACGACATCGTCGCGCACTCGCTGTCGGTGATCGTGGTACAGGCCGAGGGCGGCCGGGCACTGGCGGCCAAACGGCCCCAGATGGCGCCCGAGGTGTTCAGCACGATCGCCGACACCAGCCGGGAAGCTCTCAGCGAGATGCGGCAGATGGTCGGCTTGTTGCGCAGTGGCGGCGCGCCGGGTGAGGGCCGGGTCGACGGCAGTTCGGACGGCTATCTGCCGACGCCGGGACTGGACGACCTGCCCGAACTGGTGGCTCGTACCGCCGACAGCGTCGAGTTGACCGAGTACGGTGCCCGTCCGGTCGTCAGCCAGGCGCTCGGCCTGACCGTCTACCGGGTCGTGCAGGAGTCGCTGACCAACGTCCTCAAGCACGGCGGCCCGTCCGCTCGGGCGGCGGTCGGGGTCACCTACGCGCCGAACGGGATCGGCATCCGGGTGGTCGACGACGGCCACGGAAGCCAGGCGAGCAGCGACGGCAAGGGGCACGGGCTGCGCGGCATGCGGGAGCGCGTCACCCTGCATCACGGCACGCTCACCGCCGGACCGCGACGTGGCAGCGGCTTCGAAGTCCTAGCCTGGCTGCCGTTCCCGACGGGCGGCGCCCCGACGGCACCTCCGTCCCAGACCGGCCCGCAGTTCCAGACCGGTCAACAGCTCGCGCCAGGCCGGCAACCGGGGCCGATCGCGCGAACCGGCGACCAACGACCGCCGGTTGCCTGGCAACCACAACCGGAGCAGCCAACCTTCACCGGTTCCGTCCCGACCAGTCGACCGACGGCCGTCGAGCCGACCGCGGTGATCCCGATCACCGACGAACCCACTCAGGTGATCGCCCTCGACACCGAGCCGACCCAGCAGATTCCGACCGACGTCAACACCGACAGGATGATCAACAACTCCATGGACAGCCTCAGCACCACTTCGGATCCCTCGATCCGGGCCAACGCCCCGTCGACAGTCTCGGGACACGCCGGCGACGATTCGCAGTCCTCGGGTTGGAGCCCGCGGCCATGACGAAGGTGTTCCTGGCCGATGATCAAGGACTGGTCCGCGGCGGCTTCCGGATGTTGATCGAAGCAGAAGATGATCTTGAGGTGGTCGGTGAGGCGGCCGACGGCGCCGGTGCGGTCAAGCAGTTGCTGCAGCGCCCCGCCGACGTGGTGCTGATGGACATCCGGATGCCGATCATGGACGGCGTCGAGGCGACCCGGCGACTGGTCGCCGCCGGCTCGCCGACCCGGGTGTTGATCTTGACCACTTTTGATCTTGACGAGTACGTGTTCGCGGCGTTGAAGGCGGGAGCGGCCGGCTTCCTGCTGAAGGACGCCCGGCCCGAGGAGCTGCTGTCCGCAATCCGCAACGTGGCCGGCGGTGACGCGGTGGTCGCTCCCAGCGCCACCCGCCGGTTGCTGGCCCACGTCGTGCAGTCGTTGCCCGGCGAGGCAGCCGGCCAACACGACGACAAGGTGCAGCTGCTGACCGCGCGCGAGGTCGAGGTCCTGCAGCAGATCGCCGCCGGCGCGACCAACGCCGAGATCGCCGGCACCCTCTACATGGCCGAAGGAACCGTGAAGACCCACATCGGCCGACTGCTGGCCAAGCTGGACTGCCGGGACCGAGTCAGCCTGGTGCTCTTCGCCTTCGAGGCCGGCCTGGCCGAACCGCGCGCCGCCCGCTCTCCCCAACCCGGCTCCTGAACCCCGCCGGTCCCTGAGCCTGTCGAAGGGACTTTCGCCCAACCCACCGAACTCGTACCCGAGATCGCATCCCTACTCCCCTGGTCGCATCCCGCCGACCTCGGAAGGAACCGCACTCCGATGCCCCGTCGGCGGCAGTTTCCGTAGCGTCTGCGAGGGCCGGGATCACCCGGTCGTCCTTACCCAGAAGGGATTGCCGCATGTCCGTACCCGTGATCACGTCGCCAACGACTCGGGTCGCCGCCCGAGCCGACGAATTGATCAAGATCTACGGCAGCGGAGACACCGCAGTACGGGCGCTGGACCGGGTCAGCGTCGCCTTCCCGGCCGGCAGCTTCACCGCGATCATGGGCCCGTCCGGCTCCGGCAAGTCGACCTTGATGCATTGCCTGGCCGGGCTCGATGCGCCGACCAGCGGCAGCATTGTGATCGGCGACACCGAGCTCACCGGACTGTCCGACCGTCGGCTGACAACGTTGCGGCGGGACCGGGTCGGCTTCGTCTTCCAGTCCTTCAATCTGCTGCCGACCCTGACCGCGCGGCAGAACATCCTGCTGCCGGTTGATCTTGCCGGTCGGCGGGCCGATCAGCATCGGTTCAGTTCGCTGGTCACTTCGCTCGGCCTGGAGGATCGGCTGGCGCATCGCCCGAGCGAGCTGTCCGGCGGGCAGCAGCAGCGGGTGGCAATCGCCCGCGCGTTGATCACCGAGCCCGACGTCGTCTTTGCCGACGAACCCACCGGCGCGCTGGATTCCCGCACCGCGGCAACCTTGCTGGACTATCTGCGGACCTCCTGCCGCGACCTCGGCCAGACCATCGTGATGGTGACCCACGACCCGATCGCCGCGTCCTACGCGGATCGGGCGCTGCTGCTCAGCGACGGCCGGATCACCGAATCGATCGACGGTCCCGACACCGACTCCGTACTGGCCGCGATGAAGCGACTGGAGGCCTGATGTCGGCCACCTCGGCGACGCCGGCAACCGCGACCCGGCGGGTCATGATCAACATCGCGTTCAGTCAACTGCGCCGACACCCGGGCCGGATCGTTGCCGTTCTGCTGGCGGTGATGATCAGCGTCGGCTATCTGACCGCCACATTGTCCTTCCTGGCAACGGAAACTGCTGCGATCGGCCGTCAACTGGCGGCCCGGACCGCCGGTGCGGACGTCGTGGTGAGCTCCGACGAACTGTCGGCGAGACAGCTCGGCCACCGGGTGCAAACCGTACGACGCACGCCCGGCGTGGCCGACGCGGAACTCAGCTATCAGCTGTACGGAAACATCGACCAGCGGTCGACCATCGAGCTGCAGAGCCTCCCTCGCCTTGATCAACTGCGCTGGGCGAAACTCACCACCGGCAGTTGGCCGACGCGCAGGAATCAGATCGCGATCGGCAAGACCGCGGCCGAGCAACAGAATCTCGGCGTCGGTGGCACGATCCGAGTTGATCTTGGCAACGGGCCGCAGACGTTCACGGTCAGCGGCATCACCGACGAGCAGAAGTCGCTGTTCTCCGGCAAGCTGCAGACCGGCTTCCTCCTGCCGGCGGCCATCGATCCGCAGCAGGCTCAGGCCGACCTCCTGGTGATCGGCGACGGCTCCACCTCTGCGAACGGCCTGGCGGAGGCGCTCGATCAACGGCTCGGGTCCAAGATCACCGTACAGACCTCGGCGGCCTACGGACAGCAACAGGTCAAGGACATGGCCCAGGGCGCGGACGTCCTGCGCAATCTGTTGTTGATCTTCGGCTGCATTGCTCTGTTGGTCGGCACCATCCTGATCGTCAACACGTTTTTGATCTTGCTCGCCCAGCGCCGTCGGCAGATCGGTCTGCTGCGAGCCGTCGGTGCGACCGGACGGCAGGTGCGCCGCAGCGTACTGATCGAGGCGTTGATCACCGGTCTGATCGGCAGTGCGCTCGGGATCGGCCTCGGCGTCGGTGTCAGTGCCGTCGCTGCCGGGATCAGTGGTTCACTCGCCGGTGGTCTGGTGATTCCGCCGACCGTGCTGGCCGCCGGTCTGATCGGAGTGCTGGTGACGGTGCTGGCCGCGATCGGTCCGGCCCGTCGGGCGACGCGGGTGAGTCCGTTGGAGGCGCTGCGTCCGGTCGGTGACGCCGCCGACACTCGGCGCGGCTCGGTGATCAGTGGAGTAGTCGCCACTCTGCTGGCCGTTGTCGGCGGCGGTCTGATCGTGCTCGGCCTGCGCGGCGAGGTACAAACCCTGCTGGTATGCATCGCCGGATCGGCCCTGCTCGCTGTCGCGATCTTGGTCGGGGTGAAGCTCTACTTCCCGGCATTGCTGCGAGTGATCGGGAAGATCACCGCTCCGCTCGGTCCGGTCGGCCGGCTGGCCACCGCGAACACCGCGCGTAATCCCGGCCGGGCCGCGGCGACCGGGGCGGCGTTGATGCTGGCCACCGGTCTGATCGTCACCCTGCAGGTGGGTTCGGCCAGCGTCAAAGCCAGCACGTCGGCCACGCTCGATCAGCACTACCCGGTCGACGTCACGGTCTCTGCTTCGACGAAGCCGCTGCCCGCCGGTCTGGATCAGAAGATCACCAAGATCGTCGGGATCCAGAGTGCGGTGGTGTTGAACAAGACGATGATCACCGTCAAGCCGGCCGGGCAGCCGTCCCGCAAGATCCCTATCCTGGCCGGGGATCACGCTGCGTCGGTGATCAATCCCGGTGCCGGGCAGGTCCCGGCCGATCGACTGCTGCTCGATCCGGTGTTGGCCCAGTCGATGGGCATCCGCAGCGGTGATCGGGTCCAGGTGCGGCACGGTGCGGTCAGGCAGACCATGATCGCCGAACCCAACCGGATTGCCGCCGACTACATCGGCGTCGTCTCGCCAGCGGTGATGCACCGGCTGGCGCCGAACCCAACCCCGGGCGCGGTCTGGGCGAAGGCCGCGCCGTCGGCCGACATCACCAAGATCACCTCGGCGCTGAATCGACTGCTGCAAGATCAACCGGACCTGCAGCTGAGCGGATCGCTGACCCAGAAGGCCGCGTACGAGACTCTGCTCGACACTCTGCTGACGATCGCCACCGTGCTGCTCGGGGTGGCAGTGGTGATCGCGTTGATCGGTGTCGGCAACACGCTCGGCTTGTCGGTACTCGAACGCAGCCGCGAGTCGGCACTGCTGCGGGCGCTCGGTCTGCAACGCCGACAGCTGCGGCTGATGCTCGCGATCGAGGCGGTGCTGTTGGCCTTCGCCGGTGCCGCCGTCGGCATTGTCGCGGGCGCGTTCTTCGGCTGGGTCGGCTCGGCCGCGCTCGGCAGCGAACTCGACTACACCACGACGTACTTCTCGATGTCGCTCGGCCAGACGCTCGCGGTCGCTGGAGTTGCGATCGTCGCCGGCGTACTGGCTTCGGTACTGCCCGCCCGACGGGCGGCACGGTCCGCGCCGGTCGATGCCTTGGCCGAAACCTGACCCGCTCTCGACGGCAGGTACCTGTGGACAACTCACCCGGAGCAGGGGCAGGACGCTGTTAGCCTCGGCGGACCTCTGATGCCTGGAGGGCATCGCCTGATCCACGGAGGAGACGCCGATGTCTGTTCGCCGCCGACCGACCTCACGGACGACGCTGATGGTTCGCGCCGTCCTGTCGATTGTCGTTCTGGGATGTTGCCTGCTCGGCGGCTGCCACGGCTCCGAACAGACGGGCGCGGCCGGGGCTGACCAGCGGTCCACGCCGGCCGCGTCGGCACCGCACGATCCCAACGCCCCGGCGCCGGTCGGCTTCACGGCACCGCCGGCGGACCAGATTGACGTACCTGTCGGCGATCAGGTTGATCAAGGACTGAGCGACGTCGCCGCCACCTCGTCGACCATCGTCGCGGTGGGTGGTGAGGAGTCGGCCAACCTCCGCAGGCCGCTGTTCATCACGAGCACGGACGGCGGCAAGCACTTCCGCCGCGGAGTCGTACGGGCCGACACCCTTGGCCGGCTCGGTAATGACGAGTACGCCTACCACGTCGCCGCGGACGGAAACGCCGGCTTTCTGGCCCTGGGCAGGGATTCCGCGGGCCGACACCTGAGCTGGACCAGCGCCGACGGGGTCACCTGGCGGCGTTCGGCCGACGTCGGCCGGGCCTTCGAAGAGGACGAAAACGTTGCCGGGCTGGCTCGTGGAGGAGGTCACTGGGTTGCCGCGGGTACGGCGCAGGATCCCGACAGCGATCGGGTCCGGGTGCTGACCTGGATCAGCAAGGACGGCAAGAAGTGGACCAGGCGCGAAGTCCCGGTCAGCTTTGCCGACCTGCCCGGGACGCTGTCGGCCGACCGCTTCGCCGTCCACGGCAAGGATCTGATCATCACCGGTGATCTCAAGGACAACAGCAACCCCGAGCAGCCCAACCGGATCGTCGTGCTGCGGTCGGCGGATGCCGGTCACAGCTGGTACGTCGTCGACACGCCGGCCGATCTGGGTGGCGGCTACCGCGCCTACCTGAACCATCTGGTGTTCGCCGACGGGCGGTTCATCGCCGCCGCGATCGGCGACGGTGCCGATCGCGACGACGACTCCTCGTGGGACGGCGTGCTGCTCTCCGGCGGCGTACACGGCGACTCGTGGCGCACCGTCGCCAAGCCGACGACCTTCGGTACGGACGCCGACGACTACGCCGACGTGCTCGTGCACACAAGTGCAGGTTGGGTCTTGGGCGGCAGTGTGGGAAAGTCGCCGTCGGACGCCAGACTGGCCGTCGGCAGGTCGGTTGATCAGCTTCGGCGGGTCGACGCCGACGCGTTCGTCGGTGCTGCTTCGCAGTCGCTCTACGACGGAGTCGCGCTCGGCGACACGGCCTTCCTGCTGGGCACGGACGAGCGGACCGGCAGCAGCGACCCGATGATGATCCGGGTCCGGAACGGCCGGGCTGCGCGGATCGAGCTGCCGATCGCCGGCGCGACACCGTCGGCCGAGGTGGCGTCCATGATCAACACTCCGGCGGGCTATCGGGCCGTCGGTTCGGTGAACGGCACCCCGTTGGCGTGGACCAGCGCCGACGGGAAGGGCTGGGCCCCGCTGGTGCTGCCGGCCCGCGGTCGCGACGGTGTCACCACCGCCGGTGCGTACGACCTGGCCGACGACGGCGACGGCACCACGATCGCGGTGGGAACTCTGAACCGCACCCGGGGCAGCCGGATCGGGGCCTGGAGGATCACCGGCGATCGCCGGGTCGAGCAGCTCGACGACGCCGACTTCGTCTCGCGGGTCGCCGACGACTACGGATACCTGGATGCGGACGCGGTCACCCACAGTGACCGGGGTTGGTTGATCGTCGGCACCGAGTATGCGGATCGGCGAACCGACGCCGTCTTCCTGCACAGTGACGACGGCCGGACCTGGGAACGCGGCGTCGGTACCACCAAGATCAAGTTGTCGACGACCGAGCGCTCCGACGGCCGGACGCCGTGGACCACCTTCCGCGATCCGGGCGGTGGGTTGTCGATCAGTGACGCGATCTCGACCGATCACGGTTTCTGGGTCTTCGGCAGCCGGAGTCAGAGCGCCCGCGGAGGTGAGCGGCACGATGTACCGGTGGTGTGGTCCAGCAAGGACGGCAAGACCTGGGGCGCATCGCAGCGGCTGCCGTTGCCCGCCGGCGTACGCGACGTTGACGTCTCCACTGTCGGGGCCGACCGTACGGGTCGACTTGTGGTCGCCGGCGGCTCCTCGACGGCCGTTCCCGAGTCCGCGCGCAGGACGCTGACCTGGACGCTCGCCCCGAACGCGAAGACCTGGCGCCTGGCGGCCGCAATGCCGGGCCAGGCCCGGCTGTCCGGAATCGTCAAGATCCCCGGCGGCTGGCTGGCCGTCGGTAGCGACTGGTCCGGCGCGGACCAGAACGCGATCCTGTGGACCAGCCGGGACGCCAAGAACTGGACCGCCGTGCCGGGGGTGATCAGGTCTTCCGGACCCGGTCGGCAGAGCCTCGAGCAGGCCATCGCCGACGGGGCTCGGATCCGGCTGCTCGGCCGGGACGTCCCGCCGACCGGCGGCGGCTACTTCACCGCGGCCATCGACACACCAAAACCCTGACCGATCATCCGACCAAGCACCTGCCTCGCCGGCTGAGGCGGCTACCCGCGACGCACCACCAGCCGCTGCACCTTCGGCGGGTTCGCAGGGTTGAGGCTGATCTCGCAGCGCAGCGATCCGTTGCCGCCGGGCACAGTCCAGGAGAGTTGGGCCGGCGTCCGGCTGGACGGTGCCGACTCCAGCAGCGGGAGCACCTCGTCGTCAAGATCAACTTCTGCGACCAGTTCGGCGATCTCCCGACGACGTCGATCCATCGGCTCGTCCAGCGCGACGTTGTCGGCGAAGATCTTCTCGGCGGTCGCGTCGTCCCAATCCCGCAACAGCCGTTCGATGCTCAGCCGGGCAGCCGCCGTTTCCGGCCACAAGGACGGCTCGGCGCCGGGACGGGCGATCTCGTCCAAGATCAACTCCAGTGCCTGGGTGGTCGGTCGCATCGGCTGGGAGTAGCGGGCGTTCTCGAACGCGAGCACGCCGATGCCCGAGTCGGCATGCCAACGCATGTGAGCACCGAAGCCCGGGTAGCCACCGGAGTGGGCGACGATTCGGCCGTGGGTCGGATGCTCCTGGACGACCAGCCCGAGACCGTAGCCGTGGTGTCCCGGGTTGTTTTCGTACGGGGTCTGGATGCTCTGCATCAGTTGCCGGCTCAGCCGGCCCAGCGGTTGATCATGATCATCTCCGCGGTCGAAGGCGGCCGACAGCCAGCCGATCCAGTCGACCAGGCCGGCGGCGGACGCGAACACGCCACCGATCGGCGAGAACGCTCCCGGAGCTGAGAACGGCAGAGCCTCCCATTCCCCTCCTGTCCTGCGATGACCGACCGCGACGCCGTCGACACCGGCGAGATCGTCGCTGTAGCCGATCCCGGTCAACCCGAGCGGCTTGATCAACTCGTCAGTGACAAAACCGATGTAGTCGCGGCCGGTCACCGTCTCGATCACGGCGCCGAGCATCGCGAAGCCGAGGTTGGAATACTCGTAGCGCTCACCGGGCTCGGCGACGAACCGGATCCCGGCGGCCAATAACTCCCGGAATGCCCTGCTGGACAGGGACTCCTGACGATCGGCCCACGGATCGTCCGTCGGCAGCCCGCCGGCCATCGCGGCCAGCTGGCGCAGCGTCGGCGCGCTCACACCAACGCCGCCCGACGGATCCTGAGCCTGTCGAAGGACCGGGAAGGCACCGGTTCCGTCCGGACCGATCAGCGGCCCGAGCTGCAGGTAGCGGTCCACCGGATCGTCCAACGCGACCAAGCCGCGTTCGACGATGATCATCAACGCGGCTGCCGTAAAGCTCTTGGTGCAGGAGGCGATCCGGTACGCGGTCCGCAACGTCGGCGTACGGACGTCACCAAGATCACCGAAACCGGCGCCGTACCGGATGCCGCTGCGGTCGAACACCGCGTACACAGTCGACGGTGTGACGGCCGGCGCACCGTCGCGTTCGATCACCCGCGACGCAAAGAGTTCCTCGACGGCGGCCCGGGTCAGCTCGATCCGATCTTTGTGATAGTCCACGCCGTTACGTTAGCCAAGGCGGGCACTCTTCACGGTACCGAAAATCCCAACCAGCACGGCGATTCTCGGCTCAACCCGTTCGGGCGGATCGGGCCGCGTCCAGGTAGCGATGGTTCACCATCAGCTGGACCCGGTTGCTGATCGGTCCACCGAGCAGGGCGAGCACACTTGCGTTGCGGGAGAACGCGGTCAGTCCGAAGCGAACCTGATCATCATCCAACAGCTCGACCAGGAACTGCTCCTCGCCGCGTTCGGGATGGCCGGGCAGGGTGCCGTAGGCGAAGCCGACCCGATTGGTTTCCTTGATCACGTACACCACCCGGCAGCGCGTACGTACCGGAAAAGGCCCGAGCCGCAGAGTAGCGATCACCACCGCCGACTCGATCGGCCGCGGATTGCTGACCTGCAGCCGAAGCCCGGCATCCAGGTGGATCCGCCAGGTCATCAGCCGACCGGCCAGCCGCTCGAAGGTCTTCCGTCCGCCGCGGATCGTGACGCTCTCGTGCAACGCCCGGTAGCCGCCCGGAAACTGATCACCACGGGTCGCCCCGACCTCGGGATAGTTGTACGCCGCCCTCTCCAGCTCGCACACCAACTCCGCCGGCAACGCCTCGACCACCGCCATGTCGCGCCCCTTCCGTGGTCGGGAACCTTGTCGCGCGGGCGCCGTCCGCCCTGTCCAGGCATCGTTCCCGCGCACCGTCGGCGCTGCCGCGCAAGTACGAACATACGCGGGAGCGCCGTGGGTGCGCGGGAGCCCGGTCCGAGCCTGATCTCGGGCGGGAGAATCACCCGCAGAGACATCCTTCGAACCTCAGGGCTGGCGGCAATCACGCTGCCCTTTTGCCGCCGGCTGCTCCGAGGGCGGCGCGAACACCGAAACCGAGTCCAGCGCCGGCGCGGTGCTGAAGAGCACCGCGAAGCTTCCGGCACCGTTCAGCGTCTTGCTGCCGATCCCGCCGGTGCTGAAGCCGATTCGACACGGCAACACCGACCACTACCAGATCACCCAGCAGGTGGCGAAGGCCGAGATCCTGCCCGACCTGAAGACGGAGATCTGGGGCTACAACGGCATCTTCCCCGGGTCGACGATCGTGTCCCGGCGCGGCCGTCGGACGGTGGTCGAGCATCGCAACGAACTGCCGGTGCCCAGCGTGGTCCATCTGCACGGTGGTCGTACCCCGCATCAGGACGACGGCTACCCCACCGACCTGGTCATGCCGGTCGGCCGCTGGCAGGGCACGACGATGGATCCGCACGCCGGCACGATCAGCAAGGGCACCAAGACCTACACCTATCCGCTGGATCAGCCGGCCGCGACGCTGTGGTACCACGATCATCGGATGGACTTCACCGGTCCGGCCGTCGATCGCGGGTTGGCCGGCTTTCATCTCGTACACGACGACGAGGAAGATCAACTCGAACTGCCGCACGGCGACCGCGACATCCCGTTGATGATCATGGACCGTTCGTTCGCCGAGGACGGTTCGCTGCATTATCCGGCGGTTGATCAGAGCTACAGCAAGCGCCCGGCGTGACGTCGGACTACGTCAGCGGTGTGCTCGGCGACTGCATCCTGGTCAACGGGGCGCCGTGGCCGCAGCTGGAGGTCGACGCCGTACGGTATCGGTTCCGGATCCTCAACGCCTCCAACGCACGACGCTACAAACTCGCCTTGGACCCGCCGCCGGCGAGCGGCACGTCGTTCATCCGGGTGGGCAGCGATTCCGGCCTGCTCGGCGCACCGCGGCGACAAGGTCAGATCCAGATCGCACAGGCCGAACGATTCGACGTGATCATCGACTTCTCCCAGTACGCGGTGCACCAAGATCACCTTGGTGAACAAACTCGGCAGGGGCGCGACCGCCAAGATCATGCAGTTCGTGGTCGCCAAGAAGGCGACCGACGACAGCAGAATCCCCAGCAGGCTTACGGATTTCGAGCCGTTGACCGCGCAACAGGCAACGGTGACCCGCGAGTTCGAGTTCAAACGCGGCGGCGCCGAACGCGACGGGATGAGCCTGTGGAACGTGGTGGTCAAATTCTACGGCTACGGCAAGTACGTCTTCCACTGCCACAACCTCGAACACGAGGACATGGCGATGATGGACAACTTCGAGGTCGTCTAGCGTCGTGCGGCTTCGGCTTGCGCTCAGCGCCGCTGACGCGCCATCCACTGCCAGATGTGCATCCCGTGTTGCCTGGGATCGTTGCGGGCAACGTAGATCCAGGAGAAGTGACCGAGGAACTGATACCCGTTCCAGATCACGTGGTCGTAGAGCGACATCAGCGAGTGCGGAATGAGGTCGTGGGCATGCTCGGTGTTGGCAACCGGATCGACCACCGGGTCGTCCTTCGAAGCCACCAGCCAGGTCGGCGTGCTGATCGCCCCGAGCTCGGCGTCGGTGATCAACCGCGGCCCGCCCGGGGTGAGCGATTGCACGACGCCACAGATCGGCACCGCAGCAGCGAACTCGTCCGGGTAGACCGTGGTCATCTTCATCGTCATGTAACCGCCGTTGCTGCAGCCGACGACCTGAACTTGATCATGGTCGATCGGATGCCGCCGGCTGACCTCGTCGATGATCTCCTGGATCAGCGGCGCGAACCGCGGCCCGTCGTCCATCCACGCCCGCGGACATTGCGGCGCGACGACATAGGCGCCGCCGAAGATCCGCTGCGCCTCGTCGGTGGCAAAGCCGAGCGCGCCCCGGTTGGCCCGCAACAGCGTCTCATTGTCGTAGTAGTCCCCGTCGGCCATCCCGCCCTCGCCGGCGCCGTGCAGCCAGATGATCAACGGCCGCCGCGACCTGCGATGGTAGTGGCTGCCGCCGCGCGGCGAGTAGAGCCGATAGTTCATGCCCGAGTCGGAGACGTGATAGCTGAACGCATCCACCTCCGGATCCGACAGCCGACCCTGCTCGAACTTGTTGATCATGATCTGTCGATGCCCGCGAGCGCCGATCGGCGTGCGCTGCACGATCGTGTAGTCAAGATCAGCAACCACGTTGCGGGCTTGATCAACAAGGTACGCCAGCGTACTGCCCCCGACCTTCCCCTCCCCGTAGTCGAGACGAAGAACGATCCGCCCACGGTGATCAACTTCGACGCCGGTGATCGTCCGGTCGACGTCGTAGCTGACCTGCCCCGCCTCGTCGAGCGGCTTTGGCAACGTCGCCGTCGCATGCACGCTGAAGGCGTCGGTGCTGATATCACGGGCGTCGATCGGACCCAGCCGAGACGTGTCGAGGGTGATGGAAGTGACCTGTTCGCCGCCGTCAAGGACTTCGGCGTTGAGGGTGAAGGTCACCGCGGTCGACGGTCGGCCGTGTGCGTACGCAGGGAGAGCGGGCAGCGACACGACCGCCGCTGCCGCCGCCGAGCCGGCCAAGACCGTACGCCGAGAGATCGGGTTACTCATCTGAACTCCTTTGTTCATCGATGGATCACCCAGAACAATGGCGTGCCGCGGTGGTCCGCGTCAATGGATGCCGGCAAAGGTCACGGGAACGGGCGTACGTCGTTCGTGCGATCGACCCGCTTACCGGTGACGGTGGCCGGGTCTGGGTCAGCAGTGCGAGAGTTGTCGTCAAGACCAACCGGGAGCCGACATCCATCAGGAAGGCAGCGCGATGACCGCGGTTGCAGACAGCACTCAACTTCCCTCCGTCGAGTTGACGGATTCCAAGCCCCTGTTGGGAAGTCCGCACGCTCTGCTCGACCGTGCGGAACGTGACGGCTACCTCTTCTTCCGCGGCCTGCTGGACCGCGACAAGGTCCTCAATGTGCGGCGACAGATCATGCAGGTCGTCGCCGATCACGGCTGGCTCGAGCCCGGCACGGAGGTGATGGACGGCATCGCCGACGTCGATGCGTTCGACCGGGTCGATCCGACCGCCGCGGCGTTCTGCGGCACCGGCGTGCCGCTGGATGCGTACCAGGACGTCTATCGGATCCAGGACTTCCACGCCATCGGCCACGACCCGGCACTGCTCGGGCTGTACGACGGTCTCCTGGGCGGAAACGTGCTGCGGCAACCGCTGTCGATCGCCCGGGTGATGGTGCCCGGAACCGAGACGGCGCCGACACCGGCGCATCAGGACTTCATCCACATCCAGGGCACGAAGCACGTGTGGACCGCGTGGTTCCCGCTGGGCGACTGCCCGGTGGAGCTGGGCGGCCTGACGGTACTGGTCGGCTCGCACGCCGACGGTCTGCTGACCTATCACGCGGCCAAGGGTGCTGGTGAGCTCGAGGCGTACATCTGCAACTCCGGCTACAACTGGGGCGTTGCCGACTTCCGGGCCGGCGACGTGCTGACGTTCACAAGCCTGACGGTGCATCGCAGTCAGCCGAATCTCCCCGGTGAGCAGGTACGCCTGTCGCTGGACCTGCGCTACCAACGCGACGACGAGCCGATCACGTACGGGTCGATCAGCCCGCACTGCAACATCCTGAGTTGGGACGAGGTGTACCAGGGCTGGACCGATGAGAGTCTGCAGTACTACTGGAGGGACCGCGACCTGAGGCTGGTCGACCACGACGAGGAACTGCGCTGGCAGAAACACAAGATCTGCTGAGATCGCTGAATGGTCCGCATCCCCGACTCCGAGGACTTGCCTTGAATCTTGACGACATGATCACCAGCCAGTCGATCACATCCTCCGGCGCGGACATTCTCCGCAGCATTGCCAAAACCCGACAGTCGTTCCTGGTTCACGCCCTCCCGCAGGGCGCAGGCAAGACCACCCTGGTCCAAGCAATCCTTGCTGAAGTGCCGGACAGCGTGCCCCGGGATGAGTTCTTCGGGACCGAAGAAGAACGACAAACCCTGGCAGCAGCCGAAGAACCCGGATATCTGCTGGTTGCCGAGATCGGGCACCACGGCCGACCCGGCTACCTCGCCGGTCCCGACGTACCTCGGATTTTCGACCTGCTGACCCGCGGCTACTCGCTGGCGTCCAGCCTGCACGCCGACACCGTCGATCAAGTCTTCGAGGTATTGGCCGCCAACGGCGTCCCCGCTGCAGTCGCGGCGACGGTGCCTTATTTGATCACGGTGCGCATGATCAGGAACCAGGCCGGCACCCGCGTCCGCCGCGTCGTCGACGAGATTCACAATCTCACCACGGACGGCAGCGGCGAACCCTCAGCCGCTCGCCTTTACCGCTGGGACGGGCAGCCCGAAGATGCCCCAAACGCCTGGGTCGAGGAGCCGGAACACGACCACCAGGGCCCACGCCACCACCGCTAGCCACCACGAGCTGCAGCGCGCCAGGGCCTGCCAGCGGCACCTGGTCGATCTGGTCGGGCTGCTGGCTACCCGACTGGGACCAACCCCCGGCTGAAGGTGCTGATCAGCATGCCCCGGCTGCCCGACTTCGCGGCGTCGAACCCGCCATTCGTCCGGGGTGCGTTCCTCGATCGCAAGGCCGCGATCGAGGCGCTGCAGGCGGTGGCCGCGGACCGGTTTGCGGCATTCACCCGATCGGCTTTCCCGGCCGGTCGGTGGTCGGGCAGTCGACCGCCGTACTCGTCGGTGACGTGTACGCCTTTGCACCACGGTTTATGGGGTCAACCGATACCTCGGTCATCCCGGAGACCGCCGACAAGATCGATCCCAACGGGCTGGCCGGTCCGTCGCTGGCCGGCCTGCTCGGCGGTTTCGTCCCCTGAGCCGGCGATGTTTCCTCCGAGGTTCTGCCGGTTTCGCCGAGCCAATGCAGCTGGTTCGGGGCCTCCGGGCTGCACCAGCTCGACCAAATCGCCAGAGCCTAGGTCAAATCGGCCACCAGCTCGGTCGAGTCGGGCCTGCCGTGAATTCGATGCTGGATACTCGGTGGCTCGAGACGCCGGCCCGACGGGCGAGATGTGGGGTGTTTCACCTAGTCAGCGGGGTGGGCCTAACTGGACTTGAACCAGTGACCTTTGCCTTATCAGGGCAACGCTCTAACCGACTGAGCTATAGGCCCGCGTGGGTGACGCTGGTCAGGTTGGAGGACCGCCCCGAGGTGCTGCGCCGAAGCGCAACGGTAGCCCATCGGGGCGGATCACTTCAAATCGGCGCGTTGACTCATCGAAAATGCCCGCGTAGGTCGTGTCGTTGACTCATCTCAAGTTGCCCGCGTGGGACCTCTCGTTGGATGGAGCTCTCGATGGCGGCGCGGAAGGCGATCACTCAAGCCCAGTTGGACAAGTGGCCGAAGGCGACGAAGGCGGAGAAGTCGGCGATCTTGGATGCGGTCTGCCAGGTGACGGGCTGGCATCGTGATCATGCCCGCAAGGCGATCCGGATCGCGTTGGCCCACCGTGCCCACGGTGGCCCGCCTCCGCGTAAGCAGCGTGAGCCGGTGCTGACCTACGACCAGGCCGCGGTCGATCTGCTGCAACGCTGTTGGGCCGTGCTGGACGGGCCGAGCGGCAAACGGTTGAAACCGGCCCTGGCCGACGTGTTGAACAACCTGGCCCGGCACGGCCACCTCGACGGCATCGACCCCACGGTGATCGCCCAGGTCCGGCAGATGTCACCGGCCACCATCGACCGCCGGCTGGCACCGGCCCGGATCGGTCTGGTCGCAGGCAAGGGCATCTCCCACACCCGGCCCGGATCGTTGCTGAAATCGTCGATCCCGATGAAAACCTGGCACGAGTGGAACGAGTCGATCCCCGGCATCATCCAGATCGACCTGGTCGGCCACGACGGCGGCGACGCCAACGGCCACTTCCACTACAGCCTCGATGCCACCGATGTGGCCACCGGCTGGACCGAAACGATCACCGTCAGGTCCAAGGGCGAGCGGATCGTGGCCGCCGGGCTGGAACAGCTCTGGCTGCGTTTTCCCTTCCACGTCAGTGGAATCCACTCCGACAACGGTTCGGAGTTCATCAACCACCACCTGCTGAAATGGTGCACCACCCGCAAGATCAACTTCTCCCGCGGCCGCGCCTCACACTCCAACGATCAAGCCCACGTCGAGCAGAAGAACTGGTCGGTGGTCCGCCGCAACGTGGGCTACTACCGCTACGACAGCCCGCGCGAGCTCGACCTGCTGAACCAGGTCTGGCCGCTGGTCTCACTCCAGGTCAACCTGTTCCTGCCCCAGCAACGCCTGATCTCCAAAACCCGCCACGGCGCCACCGTCACCAAACGCCACGACACCGCCGCCACCCCGATGGATCGACTCCTCACCCGGTTCGGCGACATGGTCGACCCCCACGACCTTGACCGGTTGCAGACCCTGCACCACGACACCGACATCGAGCAGCTGAAATATCAGATCACCGACCTCCAGGCCAACCTGCTCGAACTGGCCCGACGCCGAGGCCAGGTCCAACGCCGAGCCAAGACCAACCACGTCTACCTCAGCAAACGCAAAATGCCCCGAACCAAGCGGGCACCTTCCGATGAGTCAACGAGGGACTGTAATTTTAACGGTGTAACTCCTGAGACGAAGGAGACACCTGTGACTGACGTGACGAGTAGGGATGTGGCTGCTGCTGACGGGCAGGAGCTGTCGGCCAGCGATCAGCAGCTGGTGCGCGAGCTGACCGATCGGGCCCGGGCCAACGGGTTGCAGCTGACCGGTCAGGGCGGCTTGCTGGGCCGGCTGACGAAGATGATCGTCGAGGGCGCCCTGGAGGGTGAGATGGATGATCACCTGGGGTATGCCAAGCATGATCCGGTCGGCCGGGACGGCGGTAACTCCCGCAACGGCTACCGGGCCAAGACGCTGTTGACCGAAGCCGGGCCGGTTGATGTTTCGGTGCCGCGGGACCGGGACGGCAGTTTCGAGCCGACGATCGTGGCGAAGCGGCAGCGGCGACTGTCTGGGGTGGAGGACCTAGTGATCTCGCTGTCGGCGAAGGGACTCACGACCGGGGAGATTTCGGCGCACCTCGCCGAGGTGTATGGGGCGGAGGTGTCGAAACAGACGATCTCGACGATCACCGACCGGGTGATGGAGGGGCTGGCCGCCTGGCAGTCTCGTCCGTTGGACCCGGTGTATGCGGTGCTGTTCATCGACGCGATCCAGGTCAAGATCCGGGAGGGTGAGGTCTGCAACCGGCCGATCTACCTGGCCCTGGGTGTCACCGCCGACGGTGAGCGTGACGTGCTCGGCCTGTGGGCCGGTGAGCACGGCGACGGGGAAGGTGCCAAGTACTGGCTGCGAGTGCTGACCGAGATCAAGAATCGTGGCACCAACGATGTGTGCATGCTGGTCTGCGACGGGCTGACCGGACTCCCTGACGCGGTGTCGGCGGTGTGGGACAAGACGATCGTGCAGACCTGCATCGTGCATCTGCTGCGGAACTCGTTCAAATACGCCTCGAAGAAGGACTGGGGGTCGGTCGCCAAGGACCTGAAACCGGTGTATACCGCCGCCTCCGAGGCCGAAGCGCTGGACCGGTTCGCCGACTTCAGCTCCAAGTGGGAGAAGCGTTACCCGGCGATCATCCGGCTGTGGACCAACGCTTGGGCAGAGTTCGTCCCATTCCTGCAGTTCGACCGCGAAATCCGCACCGTGATCTGCACGACGAATGCGATCGAGTCGATCAACGCCCGACTCCGGCGAGCGGTCAATGCCCGCGGTCATTTCCCCACCGAGCAGGCAGCGCTGAAGTGCCTGTACCTGGCGATCATGAGTCTCGATCCGACCGGCCGAGGACGCAAACGCTGGACCAACCGATGGAAGGCAGCACTCAACGCCTTCGACATCACCTTCGACGGACGCCTATCCGCCGGACGCAACTAACAAGATCAAAAATCAGTTACACCGAAAACTTGACAGACCCGTCAACGACTCAAAACACGCGGGCATCTTGACATGAGGCAACATGATCGGATGATGGCCGGGGGGTCAGTCCTCGGCGAGGGTTACTTCCAGGCCGCCGAGCATGGTGGCGGCGAGGTTGTAGAGGAACGAGGCCAGGGTGGCCAGGGCGGTGAAGATCACCACGTCGATGCAGGCGAGGAACGCGGTCACGCCCATCACCTTCTGGGTGTTGACGTAGTCCTCGATCCGGAACGGGGTGGTGTCGCCCGGGCTCTGCAGCACGCTGCCGACGATCGAGTCCAGCGAGCTGAACAGGCCGGACGAGCCGATCACCAGCCATACCGCGTACACCGCAACGACCATCACGATCCCGGCGGCGATGGAGAACAGGAACGACGTCTTCATCACCGACCACGGGTCCAGCCGGGACAGCCGCAGCCGGGCGGTCCGGGTGCCCCGGGCCGTACCCGCCTTGGGCTTGGCCTTCTTCGTCGGCACCACCGAATCCTGCTGGATCACCGCGGTCTGTTCGGCAGCGGCGCCGCCGTCCTGCTGCTTCGCCTCGGCCGCCTTCTCGCCGGCCAGCGCGCCCGTAGTCACGCTGGCGATCTTGGACGTCGGTTTCTGCGCCGGGGCCGGGCCGGCCGCCGACTGCGCCTTGTTCACCGGGGCGCCCGCCTGAGCACCCGACTTGGCCTCGGGCTTGGCGTTCGACTTGGCGCCTGCCGACGCCGGCTTGGTGGGGGGCTCCTGCTTGGCGGTCGACGGTTTCGCCCCAGACTGCTTGGCCCCAGACTGCTTGGCCGGCTCCTGCTTCGCCGACGACTGCTTGCTCGACGGGGCCGAGCCGCCGTTCACCGCGGTGCCGTTGGCTCCACTCCCGTTCGCGGGCGAACCGTTACGTCGCGTCCGACCGGCCTGGCTCGCCGCGGCGGCGGCGTAGATGTCGTCCCCGCCGGCCGCCGAAGAGCTGCTCCGGTCAGTGGTCGCCGGGCCGGAGGCCGTTTCGGGTCCCCTGCTGCGTTCGCTCACTGGTCATTCCTCCGGTTCATCCTGTACGGGGTCATTCTGTACGGGGTCCGTGCTCGATTCTGCCTGCTCCGCGTCCTCAGCCGCGGCGGACGCGCCCTCCACGATTCCAGATTCAGCGCCAGGATCCGAATCATTCCCGCTCACGCTCGTGGGCTCCTCAGCTGCCGCCGAGTCCTCGGCGGCCGATTCCTCGTCCTCCAGCTCCGGCGTCGCCTCCGGATTCAGCGCGATCACCGCGACCGAATCGCCGTCGTTGACCCCGACGAACTTGACCCCCATGGTGTCGCGGCCCTTGACCGGCACCTCCGCGACCGCGCTGCGGGTGATCTGCCCGCTCGCCTTGATCGCGATCACCTCGTCGTTCTCCCGCACCACCAGGCCGCCGACCAACTCGCCGCGCGAGTCGTTCAGCTTCATCGCCTTGATGCCCAGACCGCCGCGACCCTGCTGCCGATACTCCGACACCGCGGTCCGCTTGCCGTAGCCGCCGTCGGTGACGGTGAAGACGAACCAGTCCTCCTCGGCTCCCTGCTGACTCATCAGGTCCTGGCTGATCCGGGTCAGGCTGAGCAGCTCGTCGCCGTCGCGGAATTTCATCCCGGTGACACCGGAGGTGGCCCGGCCCATCGGCCGCAGCTGCGCGTCATCGGCCGGGAACCGAATCGCCTGACCCTTCTTGCTGATCAACAGCACGTCGTCCTCGGCGCTGCACAGCTCGGCGCCGATCAGCTCGTCGTCGTCGTCACGGAAGTTCACCGCGATGATGCCGGCCTGCCGCGGCGAGTCGTACAGCGACAGCTCGGACTTCTTCACCAGCCCCTTTTTCGTTGCCAGCAACAGATACGGCGCGTCCTCGTACGTCCGCAGCGTCAGCACCTGGGCGATCTCCTCGTCCGGCAGGAACGACAGCAGCCCGGCCACGTGACCGCCGCGCGCGTCGCGGTTCGCCTCCGGCAGCTGCCACACCTTCGACCGGTACACCCGGCCCTTGTTGGTGAAGAACAGGATCCACTGGTGGTTGCTGGTGGCGAACAGGTGCACCACCTCGTCGTCGGCCTTCAGCGACGCACCGCGGACGCCCTTGCCGCCGCGCTTCTGCACCCGGTAGAGATCGGTGTTGGTGCGCTTGGCGTAGCCGCCGCGGGTGATCGTCACGACCACGTCCCGATCGGGGATGAAATCCTCGGCGCTCATGTCGCCGTCGGCCGCGATGATCTCGGTCCGCCGCTCGTCGCCGTACTTGTCCACGATCTCGGCCAGCTCGGTACTGACGATGCTGCGCTGCCGCTCGGGCTTGGCCAGGATGTCCTGGTAGTCGGCGATCTCGATCTCGATCTTGGCCAGCTCGTCGATGATCTTCTGCCGCTCCAACGCGGCCAGCCGGCGCAGCTGCATGTCCAGGATGGCGTTGGCCTGGATCTCGTCGATCTCCAGCAGCTCCATCAGGCCCACCCGCGCCTCGTCGGTGGTCGGGCTGCGCCGGATCAGCGCGATCACCTCGTCCAGCGCATCCAGCGCCTTGACCAGACCGCGGAAGATGTGCGCACGTTCCTCGGCCCGGGCCAGCCGATACTCGGTACGCCGCCGGATCACGTTCAACTGATGAGTGATCCAGTACGAGATGAACTGGTCCAGCCGCAGCGTCCGCGGCACCTCGTCCACCAGAGCCAGCATGTTGCAGCCGAAGGTGTCCTGGAGCTGGGTGTGCTTGTAGAGATTGTTGAGTACGACCCGAGGCTGGGCATCGCGCTTGAGCACGATCACCAGCCGCTGTCCGGTCCGCGCCGACGAGTCGTCCCGGATGTCGGCGATCCCGTTCAGCCGGCCGGCGTTGACCAACTCGGCGATCTTCAGGCTGAGGTTGTCCGGGTTGACCATGTACGGCAGCTCGGTGACGACGAGCTGGGTCCGGCCGCCCTTGTCCTCCTCGATGTCGACCACCGCACGCATGGTGACCGAACCCCGGCCGGTGCGGTAGGCGTCCTCGATCCCCTTGCGACCCACGATCAGGGCGCCGTTGGGGAAGTCCGGGCCCTTGATCCGCTCGATCGCGGCCTCGAGCAGCTCTTCCTCGCTCGCCTCCGCATGCTCCAGCGACCACTGAACCGCCTCAGCGACCTCACGCAGGTTGTGGGTCGGGATGTTGGTCGCCATGCCGACCGCGATGCCCGTCGACCCGTTCACCAGCAGGTTCGGGAAGCGAGCCGGCAACACCACCGGTTCGGACGTCTTGCCGTCGTAGTTGGGCCGGAAGTCGACGGTGTCCTCGCCGATGTCGCGGACCATCTCCATCGCCAGCGGCGCCATCTTGCACTCGGTGTAGCGCATCGCCGCCGCCGGGTCGTTGCCCGGCGAACCGAAGTTGCCCTGGCCGTCGACCAGCGGATACCGCATCACCCAGCGCTGCGCCAGCCGCACCAGGGTGTCGTAGATCGCCGAGTCGCCGTGCGGGTGGTACTGGCCCATCACCTCGCCGACCACGCGGGCGCACTTGTTCCAGCCGCGGTCGGGGCGATAGCCGCCGTCGTACATCCCGTACAGGATCCGCCGGTGCACCGGCTTCAGGCCGTCGGTGACGTCCGGCAGCGCCCGGCCGACGATCACGCTCATCGCGTAGTCGAGGTAGGACTTCTGGATCTCGTCCTGGAGGTCGACCGGCTCCAGCCGATCGTGTTGCGGCGGTGTGGTCTCAGTCATCTATCTCTACTTTCCTTACCCACAAGGGTCCTGAGCACGGCGTGCGGTCCATCGCTCAGCCCACCGTGCAAGATCAACTTCTCGGCCCTTCGACAAGCTCAGGGACCTTGAGTGCGGTGATCACTAGATATCGAGGAAGCGGACGTCTTTGGCGTTCCGCTGGATGAACAGCCGGCGTTGCTCGACGTCCTCGCCCATCAGGATCGAGAACATCTCGTCGGCGCGGGCCGCGTCGTCCATCGTTACCTGCAAGAGAATCCGGCCCGCCGGCGACATCGTGGTCTCCCACAGATCGGAGGCGTCCATCTCACCCAGACCCTTGTAACGCTGGATCGGTGCTTCCTTCGGCAGCCGCTTGCCGGACTCGCTGCCGACCCGCAGCAGCGCATCCCGTTCGGCGTCGCTGTAGGCCAACTCGTGCGCCGCGTTGCTCCACTTGATCCGATACAGCGGCGGCTGCGCCAGGTAGACGTGACCGGCCTCGATCAACGGCCGCATGAAGCGGAACATCAACGTCAGCAGCAAAGTACGGATGTGGGCACCGTCCACGTCGGCGTCGGCCATCATCACGATCTTGTGGTAGCGCAGCTTCTCGATGTCGAAGTCGTCGTGTACGCCGGTGCCGAGCGCGGAGATGATCGCCTGCACCTCGTTGTTCTGCATGATCTTGTCGATCCGCGCCTTCTCGACGTTCAGGATCTTGCCGCGGATCGGCAGGATCGCCTGGGTCCGCGGATCCCGGCCACCCTTGGCCGAACCACCGGCCGAGTCACCCTCGACGATGAAGACCTCGCACTCCTCCGGATTGGTGGAGGAGCAGTCGGACAGCTTGCCCGGCAGACCCGAGCGACCGAGCAGACCCTTGCGGTCGCGGGCGGCGTCGCGAGCCTTGCGTGCCGCCACTCGGGCGACCGAGGCGGCGATGCCCTTGCGGACGATGTCCTTGCCCTCGTTGGGATTCTGCTCGAACCAGTCGCCGAGCTCGTCGTTGACGATCTGCTGCACGAAGGACTTGGCCTCAGTGTTGCCGAGCTTGGTCTTGGTCTGGCCCTCGAACTGCGGATTGGTCAGCTTGACCGAGATGATCGCGGTCAGTCCCTCCCGTACGTCGTCGCCGGAGAGCCGGTCCTCCTTCTTCTTGATCATGCCCCACTGCTCGCCCCACTTGTTCACGGTGTAGGTGAGCGCGGCCCGCAGTCCCTCTTCGTGGGTGCCGCCCTCGTGCGTGTTGATCGTGTTGGCGAAGGTGTGTACGGACTCGGAGAAGGAGTTGTTCCACTGCATGGCCAACTCCAGACCAAGATCATCTCGCTCGGCCTCGATGTCGATCACCGACGAGTGGATCGGATCCTTCGACGCCGACAGGTACTTGACGTAGTCGATCAGGCCGTCGTCGAAGTGGAAGGTGTCTTCGTGCCTGCCACCCTCCTCGTCCGGCCGATCGGTCCGCTCGTCGACGATGGAGATGGTCAGACCCTTGTTCAGGAAGGCCATCTCGCGCAGCCGGGTGGCCAGCGTCTCGTAGCTGTAGACGGTGGTCTCGAAGATGTCCTCGGCCGCCCAGAACGTGGTGGTGGTGCCGGTCTCGTCGGTCTGCTCGTGCCGCTCCAGCGGCCCGGTCGGTACGCCGTACTCGAACGCCTGGGTCCAGCGGTAGCCGTCGCGACGGATGTCCACCTCGTACCGGCTGGACAGCGCGTTCACCACCGAGGCACCGACGCCGTGCAGACCGCCGGAGACCTTGTATCCGCCGCCGCCGAACTTGCCGCCGGCATGCAGCACGGTCAGGATCACGGTGACCGCGGGGATCTTCTCGGTCGGGTGCTCCTTGACCGGGATGCCGCGGCCGTTGTCGATCACCCGGACACCGCCGTCGGCCAGCAGCTTCACCTGGATGGTGTCGCAGAAGCCGGCCATCGCCTCGTCCACGGCGTTGTCGACGATCTCCTGCACCAGGTGGTGCAGGCCGCGTTCGCCGGTCGAGCCGATGTACATGCCCGGCCGCTTGCGGACCGCCTCCAGTCCCTCCAGCACCGTGATCGAGTCCGCGTCGTAGTCGTCGACCGGTGGCAGCCCGGGCGAGGTCGGAGACTTGGTGTCGATCGGGTCGGGCAGCGCGTCGGATGCGTCGGGGTTCGGGGCGTCGGGGTTCGGCGAATCGGGAGTTACCTCGGGCGTCTCGCCCAGGTTGTCGTCGGGGCGATCGTTGTCGGGGGTCTCGGTCACCGGTTCCAGGCTCCTGTCACACGTGGGCCGCCGGTTCCGGACCCTCAGCGAGGGGGAACATTCGGCGGCGCCAAGTTGCTCACCACGGTCGTGCGGCTCGCGCCGGCGGACCGTTCTTTACATGCCTGGGCCATATTACCGCGTCCGAGCGCGAATCCGACCTCAGCGGACGGTCAATGTCGGCACAGGAGTAGCACTCAACGGCCCGCTAGCCCGGTTTGGCCGCTCTGGCAGGGCCTCGCCCGTGGCCCCGTACGCGGCCGGGGGGCTCAACGCGCCACTCGGGCCATTTTGCGTTCGGGACCCGACGGCCGGGACGGACCCGGTGCCGCGGGGTGATCGGTGGCACGAAAGACTTCCGTCATGGCCGACCAGAGACGTCCGAACATCGTCTTCATCCTGACCGACGACCACGCCGCGCACGCGATCAGCGCGTACGGCAGCAGGGTGAACCAGACACCCAACATCGACCGGATCGCGGCCGACGGGCTCCGGCTGGACGCCTGTTACTGCACCAACTCGATCTGCTCGCCGTCGCGGGCCAGCATCCTGTCCGGCACCTACAGCCACGTCAACGGGGTGGCGACGATCTACTCCGAGATCGACTACCGGGTGCCCAACTTCACCGCTTGTCTGCGAGCGGCCGGCTACCGTACGGCGTTGTTCGGCAAGTGGCACCTGGGTCATCACAAGGAGAGTTTGCCGCGGTCGGAGGACTTCGACGCCTGGCGGGTGTTCCCCGGCCAGGGCGACTACAACGACCCGGTGATGATCACCGTCGACGGTGAGCAGACCGTGCCCGGCTATGCCACCGACATCGTCACCGACCTGAGTCTGGACTGGCTGGACGGGTTGAATCAGGATCAACAAGAGCCGTTCTGCCTGATGATCCACCACAAGGCGCCGCACCGGCCGTGGATCCCGCATCCCAAGCACCGTGATCTCTACCCGGTCGGCTCGATCCCCGAACCGGACACGCTGTTCGACGACTACGCCGGCAAGAGTCGCGCGGTGCACGAGGCGAAGATGCGGGTCGCCGACGACCTGACCTTCACCGACGTCAAGGAAGAGTTGCCGGACGAGTTGCGCGGTGATGATCATCGGGTCGAGCGGACCCGCTGGTTCTACCAGCGCTACCTGCGCGACTACCTGCAGACCATCCAGTCCGTGGACGACAACGTCGGCCGGGTGCTGGACTATCTCGACGATCATGGTCTGAGCGACAACACGATCGTGGTCTACACCTCCGACCAGGGCTTCTTCCTTGGTGATCACGGTTGGTACGACAAACGGTTCATCTACGACGAGTCGCTGCAGATGCCGTTCCTGATCAAGTGGCCCGGGCAACTGGCTGCCGGCGAGCAGGTCGACGAGATCATCACCAACGTCGACTTCGCCGCCACCTTCCTGGACGCCTGCGGGCTCACCGCCGACGAGGTGTTGCCGACCTCGCAGGGTCGCAGCGCGTTGCCGGTGCTGCGTGGCGAGGTGGCGGACGACTGGCCGGAGTCGATGTACTACCGCTACTGGGAGCACGACGACCCGGCCCATCACGCCTGGGCGCATTACGGCGTACGCACCAAGACCCACAAGTTGATCTACTTCTACAACGACGGCCTCGGCGTCAAGGGCGCATCCGACCGTGTCTTCCCGCCGGAGTGGGAGATGTACGACCTGGTGGCGGATCCGCAGGAACTGCGCAACGTCGCCGACGATCCCGACTATGCCGAGGTACGGGCCGAGTTGGAGGCCGAGTTGCGGCGGATGCAGGAGCACTACGGCGACCAGCCCTACCGGGTCGGATGAGGTCGTGCCGGGACGGGTGGATCGGGGCCGACGGCGGCGCGCCTCGTAAGCTCCTCGCGTGAACCGGCCGCCGGAGGGACCCGTCCCGCACAGCGATCATCCGGCGAGGACGGCCGGGTCGACGCGGCGACCGCTCCTCGGACGAGCCCGGCGGCTGCGGCCCAGGCACCTGGTCTGGTTGTTGCTGTTGCTGGTGCCGGCCGATCTGCTGGCGGACGCGCTCGGCGCCGGGCCGGTGCTGGTCTTCTGGCTCAGCGTCGCGGCGCTGGTGCCGATCGCGTACGTGATCGGCGAGGCGACCGAACACGCCGGCGAACACACCGGCTCCCTGATCGCCGGGCTGCTGAACGCGAGCTTCGGCAACGCGCCAGAGCTGATCGTCGCGGTGCTGGCGGTGACGCACGGGTTGCCGGACGTGGTGCTGGGGTCGCTGACCGGCAGCATCGTCAGCAACCTCTTGCTGGTGCTCGGGGTCTCGACCATCGTGGCCCGCCGGGGCCGGGTGAATCGCCGCGCCGCGGGCGGTTCGCTGATGTTGGCCGGCCTCGCGGTGGTGCTGTTCTCGCTGACCACCATGCTCGGGCACACCGGCGACAGCGCCGGCGGCATCGGCAGTCCGCTGGTGATCGCGGTCTGCATCGCGCTGCTGGTGGCGTACATCGGCTTCACCACGATCTCGGTGCGCCGGGCCCACGCCGCGCACACCGAATACCTGGCCGATCGGGAGGAGCCCGACTCCGACGAGCAGCACTGGCCGCTGGCCACCGCGCTGATCGTGCTCGGCGTCGCCACCCTGGCCACGGTCGGCGTGTCGGAGACCCTGACCTCCACCATCAAGCAGTTCGCCGAGAGCGCCGGGCTGCCGCAGTTCTTCGTCGCGGCAGTGATCGTGGCCATCGTCGGAAACGCCACCGAGCACGGCGGGGCGATCCTGATCGCCAACCGCGGCCGGCTCGATCTGGCCGGGCAGATCGCGTTCAGTTCCGGCGCCCAGGTCGCCACCCTGGTGCTGCCGGCGGTGGTGCTGGTGGCCGTCGCGATCAACGCGCTGCCGTTGGATTTCCGGCCGGTGGAACTGATCACCATCGCGATCGCGATCGCGGTGCCGGCGCTGTTGTTGTTGCGGCGAACCATGACGGTGTTGTCCGGGGTTGTGTTGTGTGCCGTGTACGTCGGTCTGGCGGCGGTGTACTACTTCGTCTGATTCTGTCGGGTCGGGTCTCGGTCCTTCGACAGGCTGAGGAACCCTGGGCTGGCCTAGAATCTCGCGGGTGACGGAGCAGGGGGCTGGAGATCAGAGGGCGGCGGATGCCGTGACCTGGGTCGATGATGCCGACCCTGATTCGTCCTGGGCGCCGCCGTCGGCGCCGGCCGATCCGCGACCGCGGCCGAAGCGGCGGGTGCTGGGCGTCGGGATCCCTGTTCTGGTGGTGGTGTTGGTGTTCGCGCTGGTGTGGGCGCTCGGCGGCTTCGACTACCGCGACGACAAGATCACCGACGTCGCGGTCGGCAAGACGTTCGCCAACGGTCCGTACGACTTCACCTTCACCCAGGCCACGGTGCAGCGGCAGAAGCAGTACGACGACAAGGTGATCAACAAGGTGCTGATCAACGGCACCGTCCGCAACACCTGGACCGAGGCGGTATCCCCCCAGGAGCGATGGTTTCTGGCCGTCAACCGTCACGGCACACCGGTCGAGGCGACCTACTCGCACATCCTGCGCAAGGGCGACGTACCGGACGGACCGAGCATGATCACCCCCGGGCTGCCGCCGGTCGCCTACCAGATCGAATTCGAGTTCGACAAGACGATGAACCCGGGCAAGACGATCACGCTCGGTGTCGGGAAGCTGACCTACGGCAACAACTCGGCGTTCTCCTCCAGCGATGAGGAAACCTGGGACGCCGACAGCGGCGACCTGTACCGGATCCGGATCCCACTGAAAGTCCTGCCCCCCAAGAAAGACGACTACTGACCCGCGCCCATCCCACAGCCGCGCGCGAAACTTGCTGCCGCGCGCGGAATAACGGGTGCGGCGGTCGGTTTTGCGCGCGGCTGTGGCAACCACCCGGTGATATCGGGTGCGGCGGTCAGGCCGGACGGAGGACCTTCATCGGGGCCGCGGTTCCATGATCAACGAGGGCAACCCCGTAGATGTGGTCGACGAACCGGGTCGGCACTCGGAACACCTGCTCGAAGCGCCACGGTTGCCCGACCTTGATCGGATGTTCGTCGGTGTCCCCGCCGCAGTACTGGGGCAGTGATCGATCAAAGAACTCGGTGGTGACCGGCTCCCAGGTCCGGTTGCCCTCGGCCACCAGTTCCAGGGTGCAGGTCGGATTTCTCACCGGATGCGACAGGGTCAGGTCCATGGTCGCGACCACCCAGACCTCGTTGGCATCGGACGGGTGCTGATCCTCGCCGTCGGTCATCACCTCGGTCTGTTTCAGCTCCAGCACCCGGAAGGTCGACTCCGCGAGCGTGCCCGTGGCGCCGGCGGGCAGTTGCTCGAATCGATCCTTCGTATGGGTGGTCGCGTACGTGGTCCAGACGACCAGGAAGATCAGTACGCAGCAGAAGGCGATCATCGCGACGATCCAGGACCGGGCCCGATCGGACAGCCGATTCGAGGTGATCATGGAATCGGCTTCTCCTGCAGGTCGGCGGGCTGCAGCGTGCGACCCTTCGCTGACGCACGCCATTGGGCGACGTTGTCCTTGGTGATGCCCAGCCGGACTCGTACCACGGCAGGGGTGACGTGGATGATCTCACTCTTCTTGAAGTCCACGTAAGCGCCGTCGAGATGGCGCGGATCGACCTCGAAGACCAGATCGGCGGTGCCCACGTAACCGGTGGTCACCGACATCACGGTGTCGCCGAAGGAGCGATAGATGTGGTCGCCGCTGTGCAGCTCCAGACCGCCGGACGCACCGGTGGCCACCGGCCCGTCGGGCGCGGCGATCCGGACCGTCAACTGCAGGAACATCCCGCCGGTGGTCAATGCGTTGTCGGAGTAGTCGTTGGTGATCATGGTGCCCGGAGTCACCTTGGTCACGGTCAGCGTGCCACCGTTGTACGGGGCCGGCTCGCCGACTCGGGCCGTGCGCACCACCTCGCCTGTGTCCAGGTCGTCGGTGATCTTGACCCCGACGCCCGCTACCACCACACAGGCCAGGGCGACCAGCACCGCCGTCACCCGGTTCCGGCGGCTGATCGGCACCGTGCCACGCTCGGCCATCAGATCCCCACCTGCTGCGGCACCGGGCGCCCCTTGGCCTCGAGATCGGCAGCGGCGACCTGCTCGGCGGTGACCGGACGTTCCACCTGCTGCTGCAGGGTGCCGGCAACCACCGCCCGCATCCGGAAGATCTCCAGGCAGCGGCGCAACGCAACCGCCAGCAGACACAGCCGCCACGGTTCGAAGATCAGATCCTGGAGCAGGTTGAAGCCCGGCAGCCAGACGATCCAGAAGCTCATGTCGTGGCCGCCGACAGTGCGGTTCATCACCAGCAGGAAGGCGGTCGCGGCGACGTGCTGCAACGCGTACACCAGCACATAGGCACCCAGGAAGATCACCCCGGCCCGCAAGATCAACCGCAACGAGTTCAGCGTCGGCATGTACTTGTCGTCGATGTCGCCGAGGAACGCCTCCTTGACCTCGGTGGCGACGACAAGACCCGTCTTATGTGATGACTCTTCAGCCCGTTCGTGCTCGCGGGCCGACCGCTCCAGCATCCGCCGGGCGACCCGGACGCGGCTGGCCAGCGGCTTACCCTTGCGCCACAGCTCGGCGACCGAGATGACGCTGGACCCGTACACCAGCGCGGCGATGGCCAACCAGAAGATCGGCTCGCTCAGTCCGGACACCACGATCGGCCAAACCTGCTGGCCGATGAAGTCGGTGATGGTGGTGAAGATCGCCGGCAGGTTGATGCCGAGCGCGACGAACGCGCTGGACATCGTCTCGGCGGCGGTGTGGATCCAGGCCACGAACTGCCGATCGGTGATCCAGAACTTGATCTGGCCGAACACATCGATGCCGGCGGTCAGCGTGATCAGCACGAAGAACGCCTCGATGAACGTGCCGACCAGGCCGAGCGGCCGGAAGCCGGTCCGCTCGTGCACGATGTCGATGGACCGGCGGACCACGTAGGTGCCGACGATCAGCCCCAGCACGAACACCCAGCGCCACACCGACACGTCGTCGCCGTTCAGCCGGACGCTGCTCATGATGGTGTGATCGGCAAACGCGCCACCCGAGCGATACATGTCCTCGATCAACATCTGATCGCTCGCCTTGGTGACCAGCCCGAACGCGGTGTAGATGCCGAGGAACGGCAGCAGCGTCACGGCCAGCAACCGGGTGATGCCGTCGTCACGATCGTCCTGTTCGGCCTCGTCCTCGGGAATCAGCCCACGCAGCCCGAGCGCGTTGCCGACCAGTCGCAGGATCAGCACCACCGCGACCAGCTTGCTGACGAAGGAGAAGGCGAAGATCAACAGCGCCAACCAGGCGTTGGCCTGACCGACGAACACGGCCGCCTCCAGCCCGAGTTGGTAGCCGAGCCAGCCGAACAGGAAGATCGCCAGGATCTTGGGCAGCAGCTTCCACCAGATCTTGGTGGTGTCGACCAACAGGATCCGGATGTCGGTCCACAGCATGGCCAGGGCGGTCATCGGTGGTGATCTTAGGGTGTCGGTCGGTCACGTACGACATCGTCAGGATCGAAGCGCCGGCCGGATCGCGACCTGGGGCGCGCCGTACGGATGGGCAGGGAGGCTCGGCCACCGACCGTTAGCGTTCAGGCAGGGTGACCTGCCGGCCACAGCGGGTATGCATGAGGTCATCAGGGCCACTACTCATCAGGGCTCATCAGGGCCCTTGCGGACGGAGAGCCATGACGGATCAGCCAGAGGAACGCATCGCGTCCGATGACGTCGCGTCACCGGAGCCGACGGACTCGACCCAGCCCGAGGACTCGGGCACGCTCGTCCCTGCAGACGAATCGGTTCCCGACGCCGTGACCAAGCCGGCGCCGCCGGCGGTGAACACCCGTACCCGGATCGGTGCCGCCTGGGTCGCCGTCGCCGTCGGATTCGTGGTGCTGGTGCTGCTGTTGATCTTCATCCTGCAGAACCTCGATCCCGTCACGGTCCACTACTTCGGCGCCCAGGGCAGCATGCCGCTCGGCGTGCTGCTGCTGTTCGCCGCGGCCGGCGGGGCCTTCCTGGTGATCCTGCTCGGCATCGCCCGGATCATCCAGTTGCGCTGGCTGGCTCGCCGGGACCGGCGCGCTACCGCGCCTGCCACGTCGAAATGACAAGAATGCTGCTCCAGTTGAGGTCTGCTCGCCGGGTGCGTGAGGTCGGACGCAACTGGTGCAGGATTCTTGTGCGATGCAGTGACTGCGGTCAGCCGTAGGTGTCGCGCGGTCCGCGGCCGCGGACCGAGCGTCGTCCCTTCTTCCACGACGGCACTTCGGGACCGAGGATCTCGATCCGGGTCACGGTCCCGTCGCCAAGAGCCTCGTTGAGTTTGGCGACCAACTGCGGTGCCATCGTACGGAGCTGGGTCGCCCACGCGGTCGCGTCGGTCCGCACCGTCACCACGGTGTCCTGGTAGCCGATCGGCGTGCTGTGCTGAGCGTTCACCGGGCCCACCAACACCGGCCACTTGCCGAGCAGCAGCCGAACGTTGATCTCCTTGGACCAGCCCTGCGAATCGACCAGCCGATCCAGGGCCGCGCCGAGCAACTGCGGGTCGCGGTCGTCGGGATGCGCACCGGTCGACTGCGGTTCGAGGGGCGCTGACGGCCGCGGCTTGCGCCGCCGATACCTGCTGCCCGCGACCGATCCGGCGATCGCCCGGGCCAGCCCCAACCCGGTTGGGTCATGCTCCGGCCTCTGCTCCTCCTGGCTGTTCTTCTCCGGTCGATCGGGCTCCTGACCTGGCCGCATCTCGCTCACGTCGTCGGCCCTTCGACTGGCTCAGGGCCCTCGGACACGTCGTCGGCGACCACCTCGCCGGCGGAAACCCGGAAGCGACGCCCGGCCAGCCGGGTCGGTACGTCCTCGGCGACCGCGGCGGTGATCAGCACCTGTTCGGCGTCGAGGATCTGACCGGCGAGTCGATCTCGCCGGGTTGCGTCCAGCTCGGCGAAGACGTCGTCCAGGACCAGCACCGGCTCCACTCCGTCCTGTCGCAGCAACGCAAAGCTGCCCAGCCGCAACGCCAACGCCAGCGACCAGGACTCGCCGTGACTGGCGTAGCCACGAGCGGGCAGGTCGCCGATGCTCAGCGCGATGTCGTCGCGATGCGGACCGACCAAGCTGATGCCGCGCTGGATCTCATCGGTACGCCGTTCCTGCATCCGCTGCAACAAAGCCTCGGTCAGCAGCTCCAGTTCCGGCGTGCCGTCGACCTCGGCGATCTCCAGCGAGGTCTTGTACTCGGCGCCGACCAGGTTGTTGGTCGGCGCGATCTCCGCGTACGCCTTGCTGGTCAGGGGTTGCAGCTCGGTCAGCGTACGGAGTCGGGCTTGCAGCAGCGACGCCCCGGCCTGGGCCAGGTGGGAGTCCCAGACGTCCAGGGTGCTGGCGGCCTCGGCCAGCACCTCGCCGCGTCGGCCGCCCGCCGACCGTCCGCTCAACGACTTGAGCAGGGTGTTGCGCTGTTTGAGCACCCGGTCGTAGTCCGCCTTGACCGCCGACATTCGCGGCCAGCGGGAGATCACCAGGGTGTCGATGAACCGGCGTCGTTCGCTCGGGTCACCCTTGACCACGGCGAGGTCCTCGGGCGAGAACACCACCGTACGCAGCAATCCGATCAGTTCCCGAGCACGCGGTAGCGGCGACCGGTTGAGCTTGGCCTTGTTGGCCTTGCCCGGAGTGATCGCGATCTCCAGCTGCAGCGAGCGGTTGTCGTCCAGCCCGGCCCGGACCCGAGCCCGCAGCAACGCCAACTCGGCGCCGGCGCGAACCAGCGGCGTCTCCGAGGCAACCCGATGCGACGACATCGTGGACAGGTATTCGACCGCCTCGACCAGGTTGGTCTTGCCCTGACCGTTGGCCCCGACGAAGGTCGTCATCCCCGGCCCGAGCGGCACGTCGACCCCGGCGTAGGACCGGAAATCGGTCAGCTGCAGATGGTCCACGAACACGCGGATCACCCTAGTCGGCTTGGTCCGGCTGCCGCCGGGGAACGCCAGCAGTGCGGGTCTCACCAACTTGCGCAACGAGAGTGCTGCCCTTCGGCGACAAATACCGCACTTTCGTCGCGCAACATCGTCGTTCGTTCGTGATCAACTCCTGTCCACAGCGATGCCGGGAATCCCCAGTGTGTGAAGAACTCTGTGGATCGACCAAGATCAACTTCGACGGCGGCAGCCTGCAGACAGGCGCGCGCAAGAATCGCTCCCGCACGCGGAATTTCGGGTGCGGGAGTCGATTGAGGGCGCGGCTGTGGAAGTGGGCCCTTACTCGGCGTGGTCCCGGTTGGCGCCGGACTCCAGGGAGTCGCCGGACGGCAATTCGCGGTGGCCGCCGAACTGCTGCCGCATCGCCGACAGCACCTGGTTGGCGAAGTGGTCGTTGTCGCGGGAGGCGAACCGTTCGAACAGCGACGCGGCGAGCACCGGTGCCGGCACGCCGACGTCGACGGCAGCCTTCACGGTCCAGCGGCCCTCGCCGGAGTCCGACACCCGGCCGGCCAGCCCGTCCAGGTTCGGATTGGAGTTCAGTGCCGCGGCGGTCAGGTCCAGCAGCCAGGACGAGATGACCGATCCCCGGCGCCACAACTCGGCGACCTTCGGGGTGTCGATGTCGAACTGGTAGTACTCGGGCTCCTCGAGCGGTGCGATCTCGGCGGAGTGTTCTGTCTCGCGCAGTCCGGCGTCGGCGTTGTCGAGGATGTTCAGGCCCTCGGCGAAGGCGGCCATGATCCCGTACTCGATGCCGTTGTGCACCATCTTGACGAAGTGGCCGGCGCCGGACGGACCGCAGTGCAGGTAGCCCTGCTCCTCCGGGGCGAGTTCGCCGTTGCGGCCCGGGGTGCGGTCGATCTCGCCGGTGCCCGGAGCGATCGTCTTCAGCAACGGCTCGATCGTGTCGAAGGCGTAGTCGGAGCCGCCGGCCATCAGGCAGTAGCCGCGTTCCAGCCCGAAGACGCCGCCGCTGGTGCCGACGTCGACGTAGTGGATGCCGCGCTCGGACAGCTTCTTGGCCCGGCGTACGTCGTCGCGATAGTTGGAATTGCCGCCGTCGATGATGATGTCGGCGTCGCCGAGCAGCGCCGCGACCTGGTCCACCACCTTGCCGGTGATACTCGCCGGGATCATCACCCAGACCACCTTGGGCCCGGTGAGCTTGCCGACGAAGTCCTCCAGCGACTCAGCTCCGGTGGCGCCCTCGGCCGCCAGGTTCTTGACCGAATCCGGATTGGTGTCGAAGACCACGCACTCGTGACCCCCGTGCATCAACCGCCGGACGATGTTCGCGCCCATCCGTCCCAGACCGACCATCCCCAGCTGCATGACCCACTCCTTCTAGCGACGAAACCTCGCCCATCACCTTACGGGTTGGACGCGCGACTGGTACGGGGTGGCTGCCGCAGCTCGACGCCACCGTGGCGGCGTGATGCCGCCACGACGGACGCTTGAAGGCTAGATTGAACGCCCCCGTCGAGCGCCCCAGCGCGAGACCGTGCCCGAAGCACAGCGGAGGGCATGGCGTGAGGTCGCCGCGTGACGCAACCGCGATAGGGGTACGGGGCCGCCCCCGGAACGCAGGCCGTCAGACCAGATCGCGGCAGCGGCAGAGTCTCGACTGCGCTACGACGGCAGCCGCATCAACATGATCACGTGGCGGTACTCGCCGACCGCCTCGCCGTCGATCTCGGCCAAACCGGTGAGCAGGCAGGGTTTGCCCGGCGCGGTGAAGGCGAAGTTCACGTACGGAGTGTCGAAGACTCCGAGCGCGTCCAGCAGGTAAGTCGGGTTGAAGCCGGCGGCGTCCAGGGCCGGTTCGCCACCGCCGACCGCTTGGACGGTCGCCTCGATCGCCTCGGATGCCTGGGCCTGGTCGCCGGTCGCGGCCTCCAGGGTGATCGATCCGTCGCCGATCAGCATCCGTACCGAGGTGTTCCGTTCGGCGACCAGCGCAACGCGCTTGGCGGCCGCGATCAACTCGCCGGTGTTCACGCGCACGTTCAGTGCGGACTGGGTGTTCATGATGTGCCGGACCTTGGGGAATTCCCCGTCCAGCAGCCGGGTGGTGGTCTGCCGACGGCCGCCGGAGCCGTGTCCCTCGAAGCCGATGATGCCGTCGCCGCTCGCGCTCGCGGCCAGGCTCAGGGTGATCTCCTCACCGGCCGACATCGACCGGGCGGTGTCGGCGAGCACCCGGGCCGGCACCAACGCCGCGGTGGACAGCTGCGGCGAGCCGGGATTCCAGTTCAGTTCCTTCAGCGCCATCCGGTAGCGGTCGGTGGCCAGCAGCGACAGGGTGTCGCCCTCGATCTCCAGCCGGACACCGGTGAAGACGGGCAGCAGCTCGTCCCGGCCGGCGGCGACGACGACCTGGCTGACCGCCTGGGCGAAGGCGTCGCTGGCAACCGTGCCGGTGGCCTCCGGCATGTGCGGCAGGCTCGGGTAGTCGCCCACCGGCAGCGCCTGCAGGGTGAAGCGCGCGCTGCCACAGGTGATCTCCATCCGGGACTCGTCGGCGACCAGGTCGACCGGCTTGTGCGGCAGCGATCGGGAGATGTCGGCGAGCAGCCGGCCGGACACCAACGCCTGACCCTCGTCGCTGACCTGGGCCGCGACCTTGATCTGGGCCGAGGTCTCGTAGTCGAAGCTCGACAGGGTGACACCGGACTCGGTGGCGGTGACCAACAGACCGGCCAGGATCGGCACGCTCGGTCGAGTCGGCAGGCTCCGGGCCGCCCACTGCACGGCCTCGGCCAGCACATCGCGCTCGAGTCGAATCTTCACCCTTGCCTCCTCATGCCTGCAGCCACGCTCAGCCAGCCCTGCGAAGAATCCTGTGTGCACGGGCGCGGTTGATCATACCGACGACCGCGGACGTCCGTGTCGGTCCATCGCTTCTGCCGTTCCCGCGCGCCGATCAGCGGATGAAGCCTTCGGATCTCAGCCAGTCCTCGGCCACCGTAGCCGGGGTCTCTCCGTCGACGTCGACCCGGCCGTTGAGCTCGGTCATGGTCTTGTCGGTCAGCTTCTTCGACAGCGGGTCGATCAGGTCCTTCAACTGCGGATACTTGTCCACCACTTCCTTGCGTACGACGGTGCAGCCGTTGTAGATCGGGAAGAAGTTCTTGTTGTCGGCGAGCACCGTCAGGTCGAGTGCGGCGATCCGGCCGTCGGTGGTGAAGACCTCGCCGAAGTTGCAGGCGCCCTGGGCGGTGGCCGCGTAGATCGCTCCGGTGTCGAAGATCTTGACGTTCTTCTTCGGTACGTCGGTGCCGTAGTTCAGTCCGTACGCCTTGAGCATCGGCCGGAAGCCGTCACTGCGACTGGCGAACTCGCTCTCGATGCAGAACGTCCGCTCCTTCACGGGCACCTTCTTCAGGTCGGCCAGTGTCTTCACGCCCAGCTTCTTGGCGGTGGCCGCGGTGCTGGCGAACCCGTAGGTGTCGTTCATCGGAGCCGGCGGCATCCAGACCAGGTCGTTCTCCTTCAGATCCCGATCCCGGACGGCCACGTACTGCTGGTGCGGATCGCGGATCGGCTTCGACTCACCCATGTAGGTCAGCCAGGCGGTGCCGGTGTACTCCCACTGAGCATCGACCTGCCCGGCCAGCTGGGCCTGCCGAGCGGCCGCGCTGCCGGGGATGTCGGTCAGATCCTCGACATTCGCCCCGGCCGACTTGAGCACGATCTCCAAGATCTTGCCCAGCAGCAGTTGTTCGGTGAAGTTCTTCGAACCCACGCTGATGGTGGCGCCGTCCAGCGGTTTCACCTCGGCCAACGGCCCGGCCAACTCCGCCGTCGGGACGTAGCCGCCGGAGGTGCCGAGCCCGCAGCCACTGACCGGGACCATGATCGCCGCAACGGTGGCGGCAGCGATGATCTTGATCCGGCGACCGACCGGCGACTTGTTGATCTTGGTCTGCCGACGGTTGTTGATCTTGGTCTTGTTGATCTTCCGGCGAAGGCTCATCTCAGCGCATCCCTTTCGGCCGGACGACGTACTCCAACAGCCGGCCGACCCAATCGATCAACAGCGCCAGGCAGGTGATCAGGACCGCCCCCGTGATCAGTACCGAGTTGCGGAAGAGGTTGACGCCGGTGGTGATCAGCACGCCCAGACCGCCGGCATTGATGAACGTGGCCAGGCTGGCGGTGCCGACCATCAGCACCAGTGCGGTCCGTACCCCGGACATGATCACCGGGATGGCCAGCGGGATCTCGATCCGCAGCAACACCGAGAGATTCGACATGCCCATCCCCCGGCCGGCCTCGATCAAGGTCCGGTCGACGGCGTCGAGGCCGGTGATGGTGTTTCGCAGCACCGGCAGGATGGCGTAGATACCGAGTGCGACGATGGCCGTCCAGAAGCCGAAACCCAGCCACATCGCCAGCAGCACCAGCAGTCCGATCGCCGGTGCGGCCTGGCCGCCGTTGGCGAAGGCGACCACCGGGCCGGAAAATTTCCGCAGGCTGTTGCGGGTCAGCGCGACGCCCAACGGCATCGCCACCGCCATCACGATCACAGCGCCGACGATGGTCAGCTTGACGTGCTGCCAGAGCGCGGTACCGAGCGCCGACCAGTTCAACGTGACCATGGCCACCGAGTCGATGTCGGCGGTCAGTCGCCAGATCAACCAGCAGATCATCACCACGGCGACGAAGATCGGCAGGCCGAACAGTCCGATCGGCGGCCGTTGACGCTTCTGGCGCTGTACGGTCGGGTTCGGCGCCTCGCCGATCGGTTGCGGCGCCGCCGCAGGGTCCTGGACGACGGCCGTCATCAGGACAGCGCCCCGGTCGCCGGCGGAGCATGATCAACTTCTTGTTGATCAAGGTCGTGTTGATCTTGCCCCTGGTGATCTTGATCGGCCTGGACCTGCGCGGTGCTGGCGACCATGTACTCGGTGACCGACTGGAAGTCGATCACTCCGAGATATTCGTCTCGGCGTCCGGTCACGATCGCGCCGGCGTGGCTGTCGGTAAGCATGGTGTCCAGGGCGTCGTTCAAGGTGGCGCGGCGATCCACGGTCAGCACGCGATCATCACCGGGGTCGGCGATCTGCTGCTGTTGCCGCAGTTCGCGCAGCCACACCCAGGCTCGCGGCCGCCGTCGCCGATCAAGAATGATCACCGCATCGTCACCCGCTGCGGTGGCGCGGCCGACGGCGTCGGGGGCCGAATCGCCCACGCTGGCCACGGTCGGCTTGCTCAACTCGACGTCGCTGACCCGGCTCAGGCTGAGCTGCTTCAACGACGAACCGGCACCGACGAAATCGGCCACGAAGTCGTTGGCGGGGGCGGCCAGGATCGCCTCCGGAGTGTCGTACTGCTGCACCTGGGCGCCCTCGGCCAGGATCAGGATCCGGTCGCCGAGCTTGATCGCCTCGTCGATGTCGTGCGTGACGCAGACGATCGTCTTGCCCAACTCCTCCTGGATGCTGAGCAGTTCGTCCTGCAGCCGCTGCCGGGTGATCGGGTCCACCGCGCCGAACGGCTCGTCCATCAAGATCACCGGCGGATCGGCGGCCAGTCCGCGGGCCACGCCGACGCGTTGCTGCTGGCCGCCGGACAGCTCGCGCGGGAACCGGTCGCGGTAGCGCTGCGGATCCAGACCGACCAACTCGAGCAGCTCGTCCACCCGTTCGGCGATCCGCGGCTTCTTCCAGCGCAACAGCCGCGGCACCAGCCCGATGTTGTCGGCCACGGTCAGATGCGGAAACAGACTGCCGCCCTGGATCACGTAGCCGATCTGGCGCCGCAACTCGTTCTCGTCGACCGACCTGGCGTCCCGGCCGCCGATCAGGATCTGCCCACCGGTCGGCTCGATCAGTCGGTTGATCATCTTCAGCGAGGTGGTCTTGCCGCAGCCGGACGGGCCGACGAAGATCACGATCTCGCCGGCCGGGATGTGCAGGTCCAGCGGCTCGACCGCGGCCCGTTTCTGCCCTGGGTATTTCTTGGTGACGCCGATCAGCTCGATGTCGACACCGGTGACCCCCGAGCTGCCGGTCGGCTGAGTGGTTCCGGCCGGGGTCGAGACGCTGGTTGCTGTGTCAGACACGAATCCCTCTCGAGGTGGTGGCGCGGGCGAGCAGGACGAGCAGGCCGTCCACGATCAGCGCGATGATCACCACGCCGATGGTCCCGGTGAGTGCGGATGCGGTGGCGCCGGCGCCACCGATGTTGCTCAGCCCGCCGAAGATGTACGTGCCCAGGCCCGGGCCCAACACGTACGCGGCGATGGCGGCGATCCCGAACGACATCTGCATCGAGATCCGGATCCCGGCCAGGATCACCGGCCAGGCCAGCGGCAGTTCGACCCGAAGCAGGGTGCGGATCGGATTCATCCCCATCCCGCGGGCGGACTCGACCAGCACCGGCTCGACGCCCTGCAGACCGACCACGGCGTTACGCAGGATCGGCAGGACGGCGTAGAAGACCACGGCGACCAGGGCCGGCTGCCAGCCGATGCCGATCAACGGGATCAGCAGGCCGAGCAGGGCGAAGGACGGGATGGTCAGGCCGATGGCGCTGACGGCGTTGGCGATGCCGGTCAGCCGCGGCACCCGCAGGATCAGGATCGCCAGGGCGACGGCGATCACGGTGGCGATGATCACCGCTTGAATGACAAGACTGGCGTGTTGGTAGGAGTTGTACAGAAGCTGTTCGGGTTGCTTCTTGATGAACTCCCACATGCGCCGGGTGTCGCCCTTCCTGCTCGTCGTCAGCCAAAAACGGCCGCTGGATGTCTCGGGGTGCGGTTACGCCGTGCCACGCAATCACAGTCCGGCGCCAATTGCGAATGGCCGTTACCGATCGGTGATCTTTACCGTCGGCGCGGGTTGTCATCCACACGATGTTGGGGCAACTGACTTCGAAGCTTTCGGGATAGTTGTAACTCTCGTAGTAGTCATAGCGGTTGTGGAGCCTGGGGATAACCGTTGTTTCCGCAGGTCAGCTTGCGAATGCCAGCATCGATGCCGGTGTGGAAAGGTTGGAATTACACGGGGAGGATTTTGGGATGGGCGGACGAACCCGGCTCGAGCGTCCCGAGCACGTCCCCAACGCCGCCGCGTGTCGTCCACAGTTATCCACAGCGTTCTCCCCAACTGTGCGTATCGCGCTTCGGCCGGATTTGGCAAGGGCCTGTGCTGTCCGAAACCGGCAACTTCGACCGATGCGCAGATGCGGACATCCGCGGTACCCGTGCGGTCGGGATGAATCCGACGCGTCGTCGCCGCAGCCGGGACGAGTGGCGCGCCCGATCAACGACCACGCCGCGCCGTGAGCTGAAGTACGGCCGCCGGACCCGGCGGACTGGGTCGAAACGCCTGCCGGGGCACGGAGGCCGCGTATTCGGCCCGGAACCGAGCTCTCGCGCCCGGGCCGGCGGCACCCCGTCGGTCGAAGTCGGCCACCAGACCGCGTTGCAGCACCAACTGCGCACCGATCAGTCGGCTGCGGGCGTCGGTCAGGCTGCGAATCAGCGGCTTGGCCAGCGACCACGGCGGGTTGGCCACGACGTGGAAACGCCGTGCCGGCAGCCGAGGGTCCAGCAGATCGAGACCCAGTACGTGAACGCGCGGATGGTCGGCGAATCGCTCGCGCAGTCGGGCGAGCCGTTGCGGGTGTAGCTCAACCGCGAGAACCTGAGCACCGGTGGCCGCCAGCGGAGCCGTCAGCGCGCCGTCCCCGGCGCCGAGATCGAGTACGAGGTCACCGGGACCCAACCCGGCTGCCGAGACGAGTTGCTCGGCCCATTCAGGCCGCAGCCGATGCCATCCCCAGAGCCGCGTCGGTGACGGCTGCGTCGTTGCGGACCGTACGGCCGTACCGGGACGTCGCCGTGCCCCGGACACGACGCACCTGGATCATGTACGTGACCATGGTCGTGAACCCTAGGTCGCAGCCGGCAGTCAGTCGATCCAATTTCGTGCCCAGTGTGCTTCCGTTGCGTTCGTCGCCGCGTCGCGAAACGGTCCGCACGCCTTGCTCAGGACCTGTGTCGCGGCTTCCCAGCGTCTGCCGCCCTTGGTCGGCCGCAGGGTGCCGCCACACCGAACGCCTGAAACTGCATGAATAACCCGTTGAGCGCCCCAGCGCGAAACCGCCGCCGAGCGAAGCGGAGGCGGTGAAGCCAAGCGAGGCAGTGAAGCCGCCCACGGCGGAGGTCTGGGGTCGCCACCAGAAGGTTCCCTACAGCACCCAGACCAGCGGAAGCGGCACCCAGGCGGACGTCATCGAGCACTCTGCTTGATGCGGTTGGTCAGTTCGGTGACCTGATTGAACACGCTGCGGCGCTCGGCCATCAGCGTACGGATCTTGCGTTCGGCGTGCATCACGGTGGTGTGGTCACGGCCGCCGAACTGCTGACCGATCTTCGGCAGCGACAGGTCGGTCAACTCACGGCACAGGTACATGGCGATCTGCCGGGCGGTGACCAGCACGTGGGTCCGGCTCTGCCCGCAGAGGTCCTCGATGGTCAGCCCGAAATAGGAGGCGACCTGGCCCATGATCATGCCGGAGGTGATCTGCGCCTCGCCGCCTTCGGGGATCAGGTCCTTCAGCACCACCTCCGCCAACGCCATGTCGACCTGCTGTCGATTCAGGCTGGCGAAGGCGGTGACCCGGATCAGGGCACCCTCGAGTTCGCGGATGTTGGTCTGGATCTTGGAGGCGATGAACTCCAGCACGTCCGGGCCGGCGGTCAGCCGCTCCTGAGCGGCCTTCTTGCGCAGGATCGCGATCCGGGTCTCCAGGTCCGGTGGCTGGATGTCGGTGATCAGCCCCCACTCGAATCGGCTGCGCAGTCGGGCCTCCAGGGAATCCAGCAGCTTCGGCGGCCGGTCCGAGGTCATCACGATCTGCTTCTGCGCGTTGTGCAGCGTGTTGAAGGTGTGGAAGAACTCTTCCTGGGTCTGCTCCTTGCCCTCCAGGAACTGGATGTCGTCGACCAGCAGCACCTCGACGTCGCGATACTTGCGGCGGAACTGGTGCGTCTTGTTGTCGGTGATCGCCGAGATGAAGTCGTTGGTCAACTCCTCGGTGGACACGTAGCGGACCCGGGCTCGGCTGAAGTAGTTGCGGACGTAGTGACCCAGCGCGTGCAGCAGGTGGGTCTTGCCCAGCCCGGAGTCCCCGTAGATCATCAGCGGGTTGTACGCCTTGCCGGGCGACTCGGCGACGGCGACCGCCGCGGCGTGCGCGAACCGGTTGGACCCGCCGATCACGAACGTCTCGAAGGAGTACTTCGGATTGAGCCGCGTGTCCTCGCGCCGATTGGTCGTCGAGTCCGGCTCGCCGCCGAAGCCTCGATTCGGTACGAAGCTGCCACCACCCGGCAACTCGGCGGAGTCCTGCCGCGCCGGTCGGGGCGTGGCACCGTCGAGTCCGCGCGGCGGCTGGCCACCTCCGACGCCCTCGGTCGGATAACCCTGGCCGAGGTACTGGTCGGACGGTCCGTACTCGGCGCTGCCGAAATCACGGTGTGCGTAGGCGCTGCGGTAGCTGGCGTCGGCCCCGGCCGGGTCCGCCTCCCCCGCGGCGGCTGACGGCTGAGGTTCGACGCCGTCGGGACCTGAGTGATCATCGGACTGGCCCGAACCGGGTTGGGTCGGACCGGATTGGGCCGAAGCGGACTGGGGATCGGACTGCTCGGGGTTCGACTGGCTGAGCGCCTTGTCCACGATCACGGCGACCTTCGTCGGCCGCCGGAAATGATCGCTGAGCACGTTCTCGATGCTTTCCCGGTAGCGGGTCTCCAGCCGTTCCCGGTTGAATTCGCTCGGCACGGCCACCATCAGCGTGCTCTCGTGCAAGGTCAGCGGCTTGCTGTCGTTCAGCCAGATCCGTTGCTCCGGAGACAATTCGGTCCGGACGCGATTCCAGGCGACAAGCACTTGTTGTGCCAGATTCTCGGCACCGGCCTGGTGTTGGGACTCCTCGGTCACTCGATCTCCGCCACGGCTTCCCGGTCGTCGTCGGTTCGCCCCGTGCCGTCGCAGGAGCAGCGCTGGTCCTTCTGGCATCAAGGCTCGGTTGATGGCGCCCCGACAAGTCGCGGCACCGGGTCACTCTAGTTCGTCCACACGTCTATCCACAGCTGTGCATGGTGCAGGCGTGACTGGCCGCAGCCCGCGCGGGGCCTCGGCTGGATTGTGTGTTTCGGGGGAGTGCCGGTCATCCGCATCCGGAACAACCGGTGTGGCGAGAACCTAGCAATCCTCGGTTCGGGCTCGCAAGCAAACGCCGACAATCTGCGTATTCTTGCGGCGTGTCGCCTGGACAGGACGGTGTCCGGGGCTCAGTTTGACCCAGCGGTCGCCGGTGCGTACCGTAGACCGGTCACCTGAAGCCTTCTCGTACCTGTCGAGCTGGCCCAGCGGACCTGACCTTTTACGCCCTTGCACTCGGGCGTCAGTCCAGTAAACGCGAACAACGTCGGAGTACACCCGTGAGCAAGCGCACTTTCCAGCCGAGCAACCGGCGCCGCAGCCGTACCCATGGTTTCCGTCACCGGATGCGCACCCGCGCCGGCCGCGCCGTGCTGGCCGCCCGCCGCCGCAAGGGCCGGGCCCGGCTGTCGGCCTGACCGCCCGACATCCGGACGCTGCTGAGTCGGACGGTGATGCACGGTGTTGCCGCAGGCGATGAGGATGCGTTCCGGCGACGACTTCACCCGCACCGTACGGCGCGGCGCGCGGGTCGGTACCCCGACCGTCGTCGTGCACGGCTGGCGTGATCCGCAAGCCGACCAGGGACCCCTGGTCGGCTTCGTGGTGTCCAAGGCGATCGGCAACGCGGTGACCCGCAACCGGGTCAGGCGGCGGCTGCGCCATCTGGTCCGCGAGCACCTGACCGAGCTGCCGACCAACGCCCTGTTGGTGGTCCGCGCACTGCCGGCCGCCAGTCAGCGACCGGCCCGGCTGCCGCAGGACTTCGGCCAGGCTTGGTCGCGGTTGGTGCGCCGGTGGCAGCCTGGGGTGGAAGATCCGAACCTGATGGGGCTGCCCCGATGAAGTACCTGTTGATCGGCCTGTTGAAGGCGTACCGGCTGGTGATCAGTCCGCTGTACGGCAACGTCTGCCGCTATTACCCGAGCTGTTCGGCGTACGCGTTGACCGCGGTGCAGACGCACGGTGCCGCGCGCGGCAGCTGGCTGGCCGCCCGCAGACTGCTCCGCTGCCATCCCTGGGCACGCGGCGGCTACGACCCCGTACCGGGAACGGATCCGGCACACGACGCCGAGTCGGCCCATCCGCATCGGCATGATGAACCGGCGCACCCGGCGCCCAAGGAAATGGTGAATTGATGGACACACTTGTCCCGCTCCTTGTCCCGCTGAGTATCTGGTCGGCACTCGGGGACTTCTTCAACACGATCATGACCCCCATCTACTGGGCGGTGTCGGGTCTGTTGGTCCTGTTCCACACGATGTGGGCTCCGCTGCTCGGCCCGGATTCGGGCTGGACCTGGGCGTTGTCGATCGTCTGTTTGACCATCATCATCCGGATCATCCTGATCCCGCTGTTCGTGCGCCAGATCCACTCGTCGCGCAAGATGCAGATGCTGCAGCCGAAGATTCGCGAGCTGCAGAAGAAGTACGGCCATGATCGCGAGCGGCTCGGCCAAGAGACGATGAAGCTGTATCGCGAGGAGAACGCCAACCCGATGGCGTCCTGCCTGCCGCTGCTGTTGCAGTCGCCGATCTTCATCGGCCTGTACCGGGTGCTGGACGGTGCGTCGCGGATCAACCCGGAGACCGGCCAGCCGACTGCGCACGGCTATTGGCTTGAGAAGAACCCGGACCTGTTGCAGTCGCTGAATCAGTCGACGGTCTTCGGCGCCCGGCTGGCGGACAAGTTCTGGCCGGTCGAGCACTGGAGCAGTGTGCAGACCGTCGCCGCGGTGATGATCGTGATCATGACGGCGACGATGTTCTACACGCAGCTGCAGCTGACGCGCAAGAACATGCCGAAGGAGGCTCTGGAGGGGCCGCTGGCACAGCAGCAGAAGATGATGCTGTACCTCTTCCCGCTGATCTTCGTGTTCATGGGCGTGAACATCCCGATCGGCGTGCTGTTCTACTGGGTCACCTCGCAACTGTGGACGATGGGTCAGCAGTTCTACGTGATCAAACGAAATCCGATGCCCAACACCGAGGCGTACGAGATCTGGGAAGCCAAGCAGAAGCGCAAGGCCGAGCATCATCCGCATCCCGATGCGACCGGCAACGGCCGACAGGTCTCGACCCAGACTGCGGGTACGACGACTCTGAACAGCAATCCGACGAACGGCAACGGATCCAGCAGCGGCAACGGTGCCACGCCGGCGGCGAACCGGCCGGCTCGGCAGCAACCGAAGCGACAGACCAGATCCCAGCGCCGCAACTGACGACGCTCTCGGTTGCATTGGCCGCCGAGTTCGGCTCGACGGCGCATTTCCACAACAGATTTCACCTGCTCGGTCGATGAACCGGGCGTCCGTAGAACCGGGCCGGATGATCAGGTCCGTGCTCACGACAGGAGGAAGCCGTGGTTGACGGCGCAGAGGACACCACCGTTATCGATTCGGCAGCAGCCGATCGGGAACAGACGTCGCCCCAGCAGGACGTCGAAGACGTCACCGCACAGGACCCGACCGACGCGGCCGATGGCTCGGACCCTGATGGTGCCGGCGCCGACCGCCAGACGTCCGAGTCGGTTGCGGCTGCCGACGCGGCGGACGCCTCGGACGAGGAGTCGGACGCCGAGGACGATGACTCGGACGACGATGACGACTCCGACTCGGATCCGCTCGAGACCGAGGGCGAGGTGGCTGCCGACTACCTCGAGGAGCTGCTGGACATCGCCGACCTGGACGGCGACATCGACACGTACGTGGAGAACGGTCGCGCCCACGTCTCGGTGATCACCGATTCGAAGGTGTTGGTCGGCGCCGACGGTGAGGTGCTGGAGGCGCTGCAGGAGCTGGCCAGGCTGGCAGTGATCACCGAGACCGGCAATCGGAGCCGGCTGATGCTCGACGTCGGTGGTTACCGCGAGCAGCGCCGCAAGACGTTGACCGATCTCGCTCGGGACGCGATCGAGGAGGTCAAGTCCTCCGGCGAGCCGGCCCGACTGACCCCGATGAACCCGTTCGAGCGCAAGATTGTCCACGACGTGGTTGCCGAAGCTGGGCTGACCAGCGAGTCCGAGGGCGAGGAACCTCAGCGGCGGGTCGTCATTCAGCCTGCCGACTGACCACTGTGTCCTGCGAAGAGCCGAAGCGTGTGGCGCCGACGGCCGAGTCCGACGACTCGGCCGTTTCGGCCGATAGGACTCCCCCGGCTGAACCGGGTCACCGCCCTGAGCCCGCGCGGCCCGTCGAGCCGCAGGATCCTGTTGTGCCCGAGCAGCCCGTTGAATCGGGTCATCCTGCCGAACCCGACGAGGTTCCTGAGCTCGACAGCGACACTTCGCAGGCTGATCGAGTGGCACCGAGCCGCGCTGCTGAGCCGGGCCGGGCTGCTGAATGGAATCAAGGCGCTGAGCCACGTCGATCCGTCGACGAGCGTGTCCCTCCCGGGCTGAATCCATCCGGGTGAACGGGCGCACTCCGATGATGGCTGGGACGATGGAGCGGAAGGAGTCGCCGTGGCAGACGATCGCAGCGAAGGCATAGCGCGGGAGACCTTCTCCAACTTTGACCAAATTTCACAATATGTCGACATATTGAGAAATCGAGGAATTGCGTGGGGCTTGATCGGGCCCCGCGAGACCGATCGGCTGTGGGATCGGCACGTGCTGAACTCGGTCGCGATGGCGGATCTGATCCCGGAGGGATCGACCCTCGTGGATGTCGGTAGCGGCGCCGGCCTCCCTGGTGTTCCGCTGGCGATCGGCCGCCCGGACCTGCGCGTGACGCTCCTGGAACCGTTGCTGCGGCGCTTCAATTTCCTGACCCAGGCGGTCGAGGAGTTGGGTCTGGCCGAACGCATCTCCGTGGTCCGTGCCCGCGCCGAGGATCACGACGGGCGTTTCGATGTCGTCACGGCGCGTGCCGTGGCGCCGCTCCCCCGGCTGCTGACCTGGTGCCTGCCGCTGATGGCGGGCAACGGTGAGCTGCTGGCGCTGAAGGGCAGCTCCGCCGCGGGCGAGATCGATCAGGCGTCGTCAATGTTGGCCAAGCGCCGGCTGTCGGCTGAGGTGCTGTCGGTCCGAGCGCACCCGCAAGCCGAAGCTACCCAGGTCGTACGGGTCCGGTCAGCCCGATGACCAGGGGAAACGCGCGTCGACGGACGACGGCAGAGCCGTCGCGCTGATTCGCACCAGTTGGTCCAAGCTCTACGGTCGACCTAGAGGTAGGACCCTTTCCCACCGGCGTTCGCGACTATTTGCCCGGTGAATGCGCTTGCTCGCTGCTGCTGGCTTGTGGTTGAGGCGGTTGGCCGAACCCCATCGAGTAGATCCGGATGCACCGGTAGGCCGGCGCCGGTCCTCGAGGTCGCTCGATCACGATCCGGCGTCGGCAATCAACCATCGCCGTCCCCTTCTGATCCGGCCGACTCGACGAAGCCCAACTCGACGCCTACCGCGCTTTTGGCGTCACGCTCCGGCCGGCGCCCCGGCGAGGATCCCGTTGTCGATGCTGACCGTGACCGCGAAGTCGGCCCGCGCGACCGCCGTGGCCGACTCGCGGGTGTTGTGCGATCGCGGCGAGTCGGCGGTCAGGATCCGGGTCCGGACGATCACCAATGGAACGGCCCACGCAGGTCAACCGACAACCCGATGTCGGTTGCCAGCGGGAAGGGACCGCTTTGGAGCCGGTTTTGCCATGAGGATGGGACCACTGGTTTGCCAGTGATGGGACCACCTGGCTGACGGTTTTGCCAGTGATGGGACCACCGTTGGCGCGCCTGCCGGGGTCTCGGTTGTTCGGCCGATCTATTGGCCCTATGAGCTTCCGGGAGGTTTCGGTGGTCGAGATCCGAGAGATCTTGCGATTGTGGCTGGCGGGTACCGGTCTGCGGGAGGTGGCCCGGTTGTCGGGCACCGATCGGAAGACGGTCCGCCGGTATGTGGAGATGGCGCAGTCCCACGGCCTGGACCGTGACGGGGACGCGTCCCAGCTGACCAGTGAGTTGATCACCGCGGTGGTCGGTGGAGTTCGTAGCAAGCGTCCCAACGGCAAGGGTGAGGCGTGGGAGACGATCGCTGTTCATCATGATCAACTCAAGGCCTGGTTGGATCAGGGCCTGACGTTGACCAAGATCAACATCTTGTTGGGTCGTCGGGGTGTGGTGGTGTCGTATCGGACCCTGAATCGGTATGCGACCAGTGAGTTGGACTTCGGTCGTCGGCGGGCCACGGTTCGAGTCGCTGATTGTGAGCCGGGTGCAGAGTTGCAGGTCGACTTCGGACGACTCGGGATGATCGAAGTTGATCATGGTTCCGGTCAGGTTCGTCGTCGGGTGACGAAGGGGTTGATCTTCACCGCGGTCTATTCGCGGCACATGTTCGTCTATCCGACCTTCGGTGAAACATTGCAGGAGGTGATTGCCGGGTTCGAGGCGGCGTGGGAGTTCTTCGACGGCGTGTTCGCGGTGGTGATTCCGGACAACATGAAGGCCATCGTCGACCGCGCGGACGCGACCGATCCGCGGTTGAACGAATCGTTCCGGGAGTATGCCGAGTCCCGCGGGTTCGTGATCGACCCGGCCCGGGTCCGCAGCCCGCAGGACAAACCGAGGGTCGAGCGGTGCGTGCAGTATGCGCGCTCGAACTTCTTCGCCGGCGAGTCCTTCAACGGCCTGGACGATTGCCGGGCTCGGGCCGAGCGGTGGTGTGCTGAGACCGCCGGGATGCGGGTCCATGGCACGACCCGGCTCCATCCGGCCGAGGTGTTCACCGCCGACGAGCAGCCGAAGCTGCTGGCCCGCCCTGTGACGCCGTTCGACGTGCCGTCCTGGACCCGGCCGAAGGTGGCCCCGGACCGGCACGTCCAGGTCGCCAAGGCCCTCTATAGCGTCCCGGGCGATCTGATCGGGCAACGGATCACCGCCCGCGCCGATGCGGCGACGGTGAAGCTGTATTGGCGGGCCGAGTTGATCAAGGTCCACCCGAGGGTGGGACCTGGTCGTCGGCAGACCGATCCGGCTGATCTGCCGGCGCATCAGTCGGTCTATGCGATGCGTGATATCGACGCCCTGCAACGCAAAGCCGCGATCCACGGCGACCACATCGGTGTCTATGCCGCGCAGGTGTTGGAGCATCCGTTGCCGTGGACCAAGATGCGGCAGGTCTACCGGCTCCTCGGCCTGGTCAAACGCCACGGCCCGGAAGCGGTCGATGACGCCTGCCGGCGGGCGTTGGAAGCCGAAGTCATCGACATCGGCCTGATCGACCGCATGCTCACCCGCGCCACCACCCAAGCCATCCAGGCCCAGCCCGCGCTGCTGCCAGCAACAGCGGACTCGGCGACACCGGGTCCAGCGAGATCGGTGTCAGCGCCGTCCCGGTTCGTCCGAGACACCGGCGACTTCGCCATCCGGCGATCAACGTCAACATCAAGATCAACGTCGAGACCAACACTTTCAAGATCAACAACAGGCTCCGACTCGTCGTCGGAGACGGTCCGGAGGTTGCCATGAGCACGAGCCAGCGCGCGAGTCGTCGACCGGATGCCGAGCCTGCGGTCAAGCCGATCGAGGTCACCCCGGAGTTGAAGTCGTTGATGCGCAGGTTGAAACTCGGTCAACTCCTCGACACCCTGCCCGACCGGCTCGCGTTGGCACGGTCGAACCGGATGCCGCACCACGACTTCCTGGAAATGATCTTCTCCGACGAAGTCACCCGCCGCGACCGCCAATCCGCCCAACGCCGCGCCAAAGCAGCCCACCTCGACCCGCAGATGCAGCTCCAGGCCTGGGACGACACCACGCCGGCCAGCTTCGATCAGGACCTATGGCAGGAACTCACCTCACTGAGGTTCCTGGCCGATGCCTACAACGTTCTGATCATGGGACCCGTCGGCGTCGGGAAGACGTTCCTGGCCAACGCACTCGGCCACATCGCCGTCAGACGTCACCACAGCGTGCACGCCGAACGCGCCGACAAACTGTTCAAACGACTCCGCGGCGCCCGGCTCGACGGCAGTTACGACGACGAGATGCGTAAACTCCACCGCGTCGACTTGTTGATCATGGACGACCTCGCCCTGCACCGCCTCGAAACCACCGAAACCAGCGACTTCTACGAACTCATCGTCGAACGACACCGCAAAGGCTCCATGATCATCACCAGCAACCGCGAGCCACCCGAAATCCTGACCATGATGGCCGACCCGCTGCTCGCCCAATCCGCGATGGACCGGTTCCAATCAGCCGCCTACGAACTCGTCGTCGAAGGCGAGTCCTACCGCCAACGACAACGGCCCCGACCCGGCAAACCAGCCGAGTCCGACCAGCAGGATTGACCAGAACCCCACCCATCAGCAATCATCGGTCCCACGGTCGACCACCGGGGACGAACCCGGTCCCATCCTCATGGCAAACCGGTGGTCCCTTCCTCCTGGCAGGCGACAAACCCGACGCGTCCCACCGGTCACGAGTTGAGGCATTACCGCGGATCCACCGACTCCAGCTGCACGGAGCGCCGCCACCTACTTCGTGACCGATGTGGTCGTGGCCGCGTTGTCGCTGCTCACGGTCCGTCGCCTGGCCGCAACGCGCCGGCGCCTTGCTAACGCATACGCATCTGATGCGCGCTGTGCCACAAAGCGGTGGCTTGGGGCACGGAATTCGAGGGCGACCGTCCGTACGCGTCGTCCTCGACTTGGAGCGCTCACCCGCCCGCCAGCCAGCTGAAGGAGACTGGGTGAATGGGGCGCCCGTTCATTTGCCGACCGGCGATGCGATGCGGCCGCCCGCTCGCTCGGCGGAGACGAACTGGGATTCCGTGGTTCGTCGCAACAGTAGGCTTTCGCTGCGCAGAACTTCGCGCCCTCCCCCAGCCGATCAGCGTTGGATGCAAGATCAACTTCTCGACGGCGACACTCGCTGATCAAATGACAAATCCCTTGTATGTAAGAGGATTGTCGAAGTTGATCATGACTTGTCCGGACTGAATTCGGGTTGTTGATCATGAACAAATCTGTCCGATCCGACATCTCGCCCTTCGGTTGCTGATCTTGAAACCGTGACGTTCGCAGTTCATGCAGCCCAGACTGCACGTGACCGGAAGTCTGGTCCGGCGCCCCAAGCTCGGCGGCACTAAATCGTTTCAGTAGTGCCGGCAGCCGCATTGTTCGAACCCCACTGACTCGTCCGCGACAATCGATGTCGGGCGGCGACCTCGGCGTCGGATTCCTTGTCGTTCGGAGTGCGGGGCCGGCGAGCATCTGCTGGAGGCTCTCGAGTCGGAACGCCCGTGGCGACCTGGTTCGCCGAGCTCATTCTCGACCGCTGTGTCGTCTTGATTGGAGTTCGTTGGGCCAGTGGGCGGCTTCAAGCGGACTGCAGGCGGCGGCCTGAGCGTGTCCGTCGCGGGCCTCTCGCCTGACCCGGCAGGAATGTCTGTCAAGTCTGGTGGCTCGACGAGCCGCCACCAGCGGGTGGATCCGACAGTGGGATTGCAAGGTTCGCCCGCTGCGCACCGCTCGGTGCATGGCCCGACTGCCATTTCCTACGCTTCGGGGTACGCCCGATAGTGCTCGGCCAATCAGCACCATTGCGCGCGGCGGCCCCTTGCTCACCGCGTGACGGGGCATTGGCACCGAGAGTGATACGCAGGGCGACCACCCGAAGACTGCCCCGCCGAACTTGCCGAGTTCACCCGGTCGCAAGCCGATGTGCGCTGACTCTTGGTCCGTGGTGTCCGACGACAGCCGAAGTCTGGCAGCTGGACGTGATCGATGCGTGCGTGCTCAGCCCATGCCGACGGCTCTGGCAGCAGGTCGGATTGCTCCGGCGTGATGACACCATCGGGCCGACTGCCTGATTCGCAACCGTCGTGTCCGGAGCATCCCTCTGCCGGGACAGCCACACCCCGTACGACCAGTCCGGCATCCGGCGCCCCGACGCCCGGTGTGTCGCTCGGCCTCACGAGGATGCTCGGGACCCGCGTGCCTCAATCGGTGGACCCGTCCGCTCTCGCAAGCAACGCCGGAGTTCGGGGCGGAGACACGGACGAATGGATCCTTTCGCGAGTCCGGCCCCACCCTCACGCTCGGATAGCGATCTACCTATGATTCGGAGCTGCCCGGCTCTCGTGCCATGTCGTCGTCAACGGCTGTGATCGCACAACCCTGTGGTTGACAGCGCATCGACAGCCCGAACTCTTCCGATGTGCGGACCAGGTCGAGGCAATCGCCCACCCGGTCACAGCGTTCCTGTCGATCTCCGTCGACACGGTCCCGATGAACTTGGCGGCATCGGTGGCAGCCGGCGGCCGGGTAGCAGACGTCGCTTGAGCCCAGGAGTGTGACGGCCAGACCCGCGGCTGAGCGCGTTTGGCCTCTCCTTCTGAGGCCTCCCGTCTCACCCGGAATGGTTGTCTCAAGAGCGTGTCAATGGCGGTTGAGTCGCGTAGCCCGGTGCCCGGAACAAGGGTGCTCGGACACGCGGCAGGCGGAGAGGCAAGTGTCGGCTAGGTCTTGTAGCGTTAGCGGGTGCCGCCGGCGGGGCGGTCGATGAGTGAGGACCGATGGCGACGAATTCTTCTGATTCAAGTTCTCCGAAGGGTGGCGGCTTGGGCTGGCCAAAGATGCCGAAGATTGGCCGCCTGCTCGGCTGGCCCTTTGTTTCACGTGAAACGACCACCCCGGATGTTTCACGTGAAACGTCCGAAGGTGTCCATCCGGTCGAGGACGGGACCGGGGCGCAAGTCGATCCCGCGGGCAATGACGGCTTGGATCGATCCCCCGCCACTGGACCGGAGTCTTCCGGGTCAGAGACAGCGGTCGACGTCTCGGTCGACCTTGATGGCAACGACAGCGAGCGGTTGGCAGCTCACGAACGGGCGGAACGTCTGGATGCGCCCGAGGGGGACCGAGAAGCCGACAGTGAGGGCGCATCCGCCGAATCGGCCGAAGCGGAACCATCGGAAGACGCCGACGCGGCGGACGCCGCCGAGCAAGAGAGCGCTGAGATGTCCGTCTTCCCGCCGGGTGAAGCTGGGCAGCGCGACCCTGCCGAGCCGGTGTCGACAGAGGACCGACGAACCGAGACGTCGGCTGACGCACAGCAAAATCCATCGCGGGAAGTCGGTGCGAGCCAGGGCGACTCGGAGGACACTGGTGGACCGCAACCCGTAGAACCAACGGTCGTGCAGGACGCACCAGCGGCAGGGAGTGATGCTCTGTCCGTCGGCGGGCACGACGCCCACGGTGGAGCGACGCATCCGTCGGGTTCTGCGCCGTCGACCGATTCCGGTACGGGTATGGCGGCTCGCGACGCGATGACCGCCAATCCGAATGTCGGGGACGGAACAGACCCGGACAGCAACCCGCGGGGCGAAGCCCGCGCGGCCGGACATCAGTCGACGAGAGTCGAGCCGGTCACAGACCATGTCACCGAGGACCAGGGTGCCGAAGTTCGGGAGACTGAAGCTCAAGAAGCTGAGGACCAGTCGGTCACGGTTCCGGCGGGAAGCGATCGAGGCAACGAAGATCAGGTCGGCGGCGATCAGGCGTCGGTCGGAGGCGGGGCAGCACCGTGGGCGCAGGGGGACCATGATCGGGGGAGCGCCTACGGCGTGAGGACCGGCGAGCAGCCGTCGGTTGAGTTGCGCCCCTCGGTGCCAGCGGATGCGGCGATCGGCAGCACAACGGCTGCCGCAGTTGGAGTCGGGACGACCAATCGGACCGAAAGACACGGATTCGACGCCCCGGAATCCGCTGACGGGGTTGCCGGCGCCGACGCGGTTGAGGAGTCGCAGATCCGACCGCGGCGGGCCATGGTCTCCTTCGTGCCCGACGAATCGCGGGCCGTGGCCGGGGAGCGAGGAGCCGTCGGCGAGGTCGGCCCGGCGGGTGTTGATGGCCCGACGTTGGGTGAAACATCCCCTGGTGAGCCTGTCGACGCACCACCAGACGTTGGCGCTGTTTCACGTGAAACCCCCGAGGTCGATCCGATGCCCGCGCCGCACGCGACCCGGATTGTCGTGGTGGCGAATCAGAAGGGCGGCGTGGGCAAGACGACGACGTCGGTGAACCTTGCTGCCGCGCTCGCGTTGGGCGGTTTGTCGGTGCTTGTTGTCGACCTCGACCCGCAAGGAAACGCGTCGACGGCGCTGGGCGTACAACACGACACCGGTGTGAAGGGCGCCTACGAAGTGCTGATCGATGGGGAGCCGATCGCCGACCATGTCGTGGACTCGCCGGAAGCTCCGAACCTGAAGGTGCTTCCGGCCACGGTCGACCTGGCCGGCGCCGAGATCGAACTGGTCTCCGTGGTTGCGCGCGAGAACCGGCTGAAGCGGGCCCTGACGCGCTACCTCGCCGACAACCCGACGGACTACATCCTGATCGACTGCCCGCCCTCGTTGGGCTTGTTGACCCTCAACGCGCTAGTTGCGGCCGGTGAAGTGCTGATCCCGATCCAATGCGAGTATTACGCCCTGGAGGGCGTCTCTCAGTTGATGAACACGATCGATCTGGTGATGGGCGAGCTGAACGAGGAGTTGCAGCTCAGTACCGTCCTGCTGACCATGTACGACGGCCGGACCCGTCTCGCCGCGCAGGTGGCGGATGAGGTCCGCGCCTACTTTGCCGACCAGACGCTGCCGACCGTGATTCCGCGGTCGGTCCGCATTTCGGAAGCACCGAGCTACGGCCAAACCGTCCTCACCTATCACCCCGAGTCGGCCGGTGCGGTCTCGTACCTGGAAGCCGCGCACGAGATCGCCCGCCGCGGCGCGAAGGAGAACTGATGAGCAACGCAGCACCACGCGGACTGGGACGCGGACTCGGCCAGCTGATCCAACGCTCAGAGCCGCGGCCGCCCACCGCGTCGCACACGCCCTCGACGGAGAAGCCACCGGTCGAAGCCGACGGCGTTTCTCCGGCCGAGACGGCGACGTCCGGCGACCAGCATCCAGTTCCCGAAGGCTCCTACTTTGCCGAGGTGCCGATCGGCAGCATCCGGCCGAATCCGCGGCAGCCTCGAACCGTCTTCGACGAGGACGAACTGAACGAACTGGTCGACTCGATCACCGAGGTCGGCCTGCTGCAGCCGATCGTGGTGCGACCACTGGACGACGCCGATGCGGACGATCCGAGATACGAGCTGGTGATGGGGGAGCGTCGTTGGCGGGCCTCCCAGGCGGCCGAGCTGACCACGATCCCGGCGATCGTCCGTCGTACGGAGGAAGCGGACCTGCTGCGCGACGCTCTGCTGGAGAACCTGCACCGCAGCCAACTGAATCCGCTCGAGGAGGCGGCGGCCTACCAACAGATGCTGGATGACTTCGGTTGTTCGCAGGAGGAGCTGGCGCAGCGGATCAAGCGTTCGCGGCCGCAGATCTCGAACACGATCCGGCTGCTGCGGCTGCCCGGATCGGTGCAGCGTCGGGTCGCGGCAGGCGTGCTCAGCGCCGGCCACGCGAGGGCGTTGCTGATGGTCGAGGACCAGTCGGCGCAGGAACGGATGGCGCAGCGTGTTGTCGCCGAGGGCCTGTCGGTGCGTGCCACCGAGGAGCTCGTGACCCTGGGAGAGGGCACCGAGGAGCCTCGCTCGCGCACCCGCGAGCGTCGCGCCGCGAGCCCGCGCGCGCTGGAGATTGCCGATCGGCTGTCCGATCGGCTGGAGACCCGCGTCCGGGTCGACGTCGGAAAGTCGCGGGGCAAGATCACCATCGACTTCGCCACGGCCGAGGACATGGAGCGCATCGTCGCGTTGATCGACGGACGGTGAGAGCGGGGTCGTCCCGAGCGCCCGCGGTTGCGACCCGGAGCGATCGAGTTCGTGATTCGGATCGGCGGACGCGCCCGGACGGGAGCCCGTCCAGCGGTCTTGACTGACGCACCGGCGCCGTCGGATGAACATCAGCTGCGCTTCGGCCGCATTACCTTCGGGCCACAGCCAGCCGTCTCGTGAATCGTCCGGTCACGAAGACGCTACAGCAATTAGTTAATTAGACGATATGTCGACAAATAGTGACCTGCCGGCCTGCGACCGAAGAAGAGGATGCGATGGCCGGGTGGCCAGGATGACCTCCGGGTGTCGTCGGGCTTTGGGGCAGTTCGTCCGGATGTCGGGACCATCGCCGGCGAGATCGTGCCGGCCGAACCGCCCGGGACGCGGCCTGCTGGGTCAACTGACCCGGCCGTCCTGTGGTCAGTCGGCGGCACCGTCCGCGTATTCGGAGTTGTCGACGTACTCGGCCTCCTCGGCCTCTTCCGCAGCGAGCTTCGCGCGTACGTTCTTGGTCGCCGACCGTTCGGCTACGAACGACAGGAAGGGCACCGTCCCGGCGAGCGCGATCAGGAGCAGGCGCTTCCACGTCCAGTGCGCCCGACGGCCGAGATCGATGGCCGAGATGATCAAGAGCATGTACAACCAGCCGTGCGCGACGCCGGCGACGTTGACCAGCCGATCATCTCCGGCGAAGTACTTCAACGGCACCGCAATGCACATCAGGATGATCAACAGGGTGCCGACGACATAAGCCATCACCCGGTACCGAATCAGGGCGCCACGCATGACGACGACTCTATGTCGTAGATCAATCCAGCGCCGCATCGCCGGGGATCGCCCACGGACCGCCGCTCAGCGGCAACTCATCGGAAGCGTCGCATTCGAACACCCGAAGCTGCGGCCAGACGCAGACGACGAACGCAGGGTGGCCCTGGAGGACAATGCGCACTACGGCGACCGCACGGGGCCGGACACACGATGGTCAGCCGTGTCGGAGGAGTGTTGTTCCGTCTCGGCCGCCGCTGAGGCGCCGCCGGAGTCAGAGTCGGCGTCGGAGTCAAAAGCCTCGACCGAATCGCCGTCTCGGCCGAGATCGCGGGCGATCCGGATCGCCATCACCACGGCGAACCCGGCGAACACCCACCACTGCAGAGCGTAGAACCCGTTGCGGAGTCGCCCGTGCGAGCTCGGCAGCTCGATCGTCGCCGGAGTGAGCGACTGGGCCCGTGCCTCGTCGGCGCCGAGGGTCGCATAGCCGTTCACCAGATCGATCGGCCACGACTGCGTCAGCGACGCCAGCACCACCGAGGTCGGCTCGCTGGAGGGCGCCGCCTGCGCGTCGGCCCCTTCCGACGGCAGCAATACGCCGGTCTGAGTGACCGTCCCCGTGGGCGGCGGCGCAGCGTCCTTGCCGTCGGTGACACCACGAACCACGGCCAAGGCGCCGCCGGAATCCAGCCGAAAGGCGGTCAGCACGCGATAGCGTCCGCGCCGTTCGGGGTCGGCGATGTAGGTCTGCAGCTTCGGGTCGTAATGCCCGGTGAAGCGAACACGACGCCCGTACGCGTCGCCGACGTCCTGTCCCGGCGGCGCGACCGACGCGACGTCGACCGGCGGCGCGGCGGCCCGAGCAACGGCGGCACTGTGGCCCTGTGACTCGTACACGTCGAGCTGCCAGACGCCCAGCCCGACCATGATCGCCGCGATCAGCAACCCGCCCAGAACGACCGCGATCTGCTTGACGACGGTCACCACTCGACGCCACGGTCAAGAGCGCAACCGGCAGCGAGATCGCTCCTGCCGCTCGATGCACGGTCCGGATAAGTATCGAAAATGCTGCGGCGGACCGGCCCAACGACGGCAGCGGCTCGGGGCGGTCGGTCCGGATTCACGCCCCCACGATAATCGGCCGATTCCAGCCGCTCTCGAACACTGCCGGCACCGCCGACGATTCTGAGCGGAGCGACCTCCGGCCGCGTTGGATTCGGACGAGGTTTCGCCGGACGCCCTAGCATGTAGGCCATGAGTCGGAGTGGGGAGCCGAATCCGACCGGGCGACGGGCCCTGCGCTGGGCACTGTGGCTCGTCGGCGGCGCGACGGCCGGGATGCTGGCGGGCTTCGTCGCCGGGCTGTCGCGGCCACGCGAGGATTTCTCGGTCCGGGGGCAACAAGCGTCATGACCACGCCGCGCTACCGGCCGCTGACCGGCCCGATCCTGTCGGGGATCGAGGATCCGTGCGCGCACTGCGGCTACGGCTTCACCGCCCGCACGGTGATCGACGCCTTCGGCCGCAGCGACGATCGGTTGCCGGACTGGATCCAGGAGACCACCGACCTGTGGGGTCTGTGCGGCGTCGTCGCCCAACTGAACGGCGATCAACCCGGCTATCTCACCCTCGCACCGGCCGAGTTGGTCCCTCCGGTCCCGCTCCCCGGACTCGGCGGCAACTCGGCCGACGCGCTCAGTCCGGACGCGGCCGTGCTGACGGCGGTGGCGGTCTGCCGTGACTATCGCGGCCGCGGCTTGGCCCGCAACCTGGTCCGTACCGCCGTCGCCCAACTGGCCAAGCGCCAACTCGGCACTGTCGAGGTGATCGGCACCTTCGGCCCGGCCGCGATCCCGCACGCCGATGGCGACCAGGGGTCAAGAATGGTGCTGTTGCCGGTCAGCTTCTGGCAGGCGATGGGATTCCACATCGTTCGCCGACACCCAATCACGCCGACGCTGCGCCTGGATGCGTCCAGCACCGCTCGCTGGCGACCGGACTTCGCGGCCGCCTGGCAACGGTTCGCCGACCTCGTCTCCCAGCCGGGCCCGGCTCAACCGGCGAGCTTTCAACAGCACCAGGATCTGGTCCGGCAGCACCTCTCGCACTCGTCCTGATCGACGCCGCCGCCCTCCGGCACGGGCCTCGGGCCCGGTTCGGCCGAACCGATCTGGCGTGGCAGGCTCAGGCACATGGCCGAGCAAACCCCCAAGGACACCCTGCGCAGCGTCACCCTGGCACGTACCGCTAAGGGCAGCTACACCGCGACCAACGTGCGCGGAGGCACGATCGACATCGGCAGCGGACAGGGCGACGACTTCACCCCGGTCGAACTGCTGCTGGCTGCGATCGCCGCGTGCAGCGCGATCGACGTCGACCTCATCACCGGCAAACGCTCCGAGCCGGACACCTTCACCGCGACCAGCTCCGGCAACAAGATCGCCGACGAGCACGGCAATCGGCTGATCGATCTGCTGATCGACTTCGACATCAGCTTCCCCGACGACGACGGCGGACGGCAGGCCACCGACGTACTGCGCCGCTCGATCAAGCAGTCCCACGACCGGTTGTGCACTGTCGGCCGAACCGTCGAAACCGGTACGCCGATCACCGCACGTTTGCACGGCGAGACGATCGCCGGCTGAGCACGGCTCAGTTCTCCGCGAGACGCGGATGCCGGCGACCGATGAGCCGACGGCCTCCTTCTGTGACGCCGATCCCGCGGATCGGGCGAATCGGACTGGAAACACTGTGGCAAACGCTTGCCATCGCTTGCGGCGCTCTCTAACGTTCTGCGTTGGAGAACCCCTTTGAGCGAGCTGCTCGGCATGCTCGGGGACAACGGCAACGACGGCTGGAGTGAACCACTCGTGACCACACCCTCATCGACCACCGCAGCAGCCCCGGCGACTTCGGAGCAGTCCGGGCAGACCCGGGCCCTGATCATCGGCTGCGGGATCATCGGCGTCCACCACGCGAACGTGCTCACCAAGCACCCCGACTTCACCGTGACCGCGTTGGTCGACGTCGACCGGTCCGCCGCGGAGAAGACCGCGCAGAAGGTCGTCGAGCTCGGCGCCACCGAGCCGGTCATCTACGACTCGATCGCCGACGCCGTCGCCTCCGGCACCGTCGACCTCGGGGTGGTCTGCACGCCGAGTGGCTATCACATCGACAACGCGCTCGAGGTGATCAACGCCGGCAAGCATGCGGTGATCGAGAAGCCGCTGGACGTGTCGGTGGCCAAGAGCCGGGAGTTCGCCGAGGCGACCGCGAAGGCTGCCGAGAACGGCCAACTGGTGTCGGTGATCAGCCAGCACCGGTTCGATCCGGGCAGCGCGCTGGTGCACCAGGCGATCGAGGAGAACCGGTTCGGCCGGATCACTTCCGCCGTCGCGACCATGTCCTGGTATCGCAGCCAGGAGTACTACGACTCCGGCGACTGGCGCGGGACCTGGGCGCTCGACGGCGGCGGCGCCGTGATGAACCAGGGCGTGCACACCGTCGACCTGCTGCGCTGGTTCTGCGGACGGCCGGTGGAGATCTTCGCCCACACCGCGCAGCTGGCCCACGAGCGGATCGAGATCGAGGACACCGCCACCGCCACGGTCCGGTTCGAGTCCGGAGCCCTGGCCGTCATCCACATGACGACTGCCGCCTACCCGGGGCTGACCGCGCGGGTCCAGGTGCTCGGCTCGCTCGGCTCGGCGATCGTCGACAACGATCAGTTGCGCTACTTCCACGCCGGTGACGGCGAGGTCTCCGACAACCTCCGCGAGGCCAAGACCATCGGCAACCAGGCCGAGGCCGTGCTCGGCAAGGCAGCCGCCGAGCGGGACGAATTCGCCGGCAGCCGGAACGAGCCCGACGGCTTCGTCGCCGGCCATTTCCGTCAGTACGACGACATCGCCCAAGCGCTGCGGGGCGGCACCCAGCCGCTGGTCACCGTCACCGAGGCGATGCTGTCGCTGGCCCTGGTCCGCTCGCTCTACATCTCGGCGACGCTGGGCCAGCCGGTGAACTTCGACGACGTCCTCAACGGGAAGTACGACGACGTGACCGTCACCGTCACCCGGGACGCGACGGCGTGAGCGACCCGCGCACGATCCACCTGGGTCTGGGCGCCTTCTTCCGCGCCCATCAGGCCTACTACACCCACCGTGCCGAGCAGCTCACCGGACAACAAACCGGCATCCACGCCTTCACCGGCCGCAAGCCCGATGCCGCAGAAACCCTTGCTGCACAGGGATTCGGTTACACCTTGATCGAACGCGGCGCCGACGGCGACAAGCTGGAGTTGATCAACAGCATCCGCGCGGCCTCGGCCGGTGCCGACCAGGACGCCTGGCGCGACGCCTGGCTGGTCGACGATCTGCAGCTGGTCACCATGACGATCACTGAGGCCGGTTATCGGGTCACGCCGGACGATCTGCCCGCGTTGCAGGCGGGTCGTCCGGGTTCGGCGATGTCGCGATTGCTGTACGGACTGCAGACCCGGCGGCAGGCCGGGCTCGGGCCGGTGGCGGTGATCAGCTGCGACAACCTGGCCAGCAACGGCGAGGTGCTGGGCCGGACCGTACGCGAGCTGGCCGGGCAGTGGGACGACGACCTGGCGGCCTGGATCGAAACGTCGGCGAGCTTTCCGAGCACCATGGTGGATCGGATCACACCGGCCACCACCGATGCCGATCGGGAGCTGGCCACCGCCTGGCTGCGCGAGCAGGGCGCCGAGCAGGCGATCGACAACATGCCGGTCGTCTGCGAGCCGTTCACCGAATGGGTGATCGCCGGTGACTTCCCGGCAGGACGTCCCGCCTGGGATCAGGTCGGTGTGACCGTCGTCGACGACGTGGCCCCGTACGAGCAGCGCAAGCTGTGGCTGCTGAACGCGGGCCACTCGATGCTGGCCTACTACGGTCTGGCGCTCGGCCACGCGACCATCGACCAGACCATGGCCGACCCGCGCTGCACCGAGTTGCTGGAGGCGCTGTGGTCTGCAGCGGCCGAGGTGCTGCCGTTCGACGCGGCGGAGATCGAGCGTGCGTGCGAGGCGCTGCGGGTCCGCTTCCGCAATCCGCGGATCCGGCACAACCTGATCCAGATCGCCGGCGACGGTTCGCAGAAGCTGCCGAACCGGACACTGGGCATCTACCGGGCCCGGCGGGCCGCGCGGCTGCCGCTGGATCCGGGCACGCCGGCCACGCTGGCCGGCTGGCTGATCCACCTGGGCACCGATCGGGTCAATGATCAAGGTGTGGCGGAGCTGTACTCGCGCTTCGCGTCGGCCGAAACCGCGACGCCGTCGGCGCGAATCCCTGTCATGCTTGAATTCTTCGGCGCTGACCTGGCCGATGATCACGAGTTGGCAGCGGCGATCGGTGATCAACTCAAGCAGCTGGACGTCAAGTAGGAGCATCGATGTTGATCAAGTCGGCCGAGGTGATCATCACCAGCCCGGATCGCAACTTCGTCACGTTGAAGATCACCACGGACGACGGGATCACCGGTCTCGGTGACGCGACCCTGAACGGCCGCGAGCTGTCCGTCGCCTCGTACCTGAAGGATCATGTCGTCCCGCTGTTGATCGAACGGGATCCGCAGAACATCGAGGACACCTGGCAGTTCCTCTATCGCAGCGCCTACTGGCGGCGTGGTCCGGTGACCATGGCCGCCATCGCCGCAGTCGACGTGGCGCTGTGGGACATCAAGGCCAAGCAGGCCGGGTTGCCGCTCTATCAGTTGCTCGGCGGAGCCAGCCGGAACGGGATCCTGGCCTACGGCCACGCCAGCGGCAGCGAGCTGCCGGAGCTCTTCGACAGCATCAGAACGCATCAGGAGCAGGGTTTCCGGGCGATCCGGGTGCAGTCCGGCGTGCCCGGTCTGCGGGCGATCTACGGTGTCCACGCGAAGGTCGAACCGGTGCCCGGCGATGATCGTGATGATCATTACGAGCCGGCCCAGCGGGCGTTGCGGCCGCCGGAGGAGGACTGGGACACCCGCGCCTACTTGCGGCATCTGCCGACGGTGTTCGAGGCTGTTCGCAACGAGTTCGGGCCCCAGCTGCCGCTGCTGCATGACGGGCATCACCGGATGACGCCGATCCAGGCGGCCAAGCTCGGCAAGGCGTTGGAGCCGTACGATCTTTTCTGGTTGGAGGATTGCACTCCGGCCGAGAATCAGGAGGCGCTGCGGCTGGTCCGCCAGCACACCACCACTCCGCTGGCGATCGGCGAGATCTTCAACACTGTTTGGGATTACCAGCTGTTGATCAAGGAACAGTTGATCGACTACGTACGCAGTGCGATCACCCACACCGGTGGCATCACCCAGCTGAAGAAGATCTTGGAGTACGCCGGGCAGTATCAGATCAAGTCCGGTATCCACGGACCGACCGACATCTCGCCGGTCGGCTTCGCGGCCGGGCTGCATCTTGATCTTGCCATCCACAACTTCGGCATCCAGGAGTACATGCCGCACGGCGCCAAGACCAACGCGGTCTTCGAACAGTCGATGACCTTCACCGACGGCTATCTGCATCCGGGTGACAAGCCGGGCTTGGGGGTCGAGTTGAACGTGGACGAGGCGGGGAAGTACCCCTACCAGACGGCCTATCTGCCGTTCAACCGCTTGGCCGACGGCACCGTGCACGATTGGTGATCAGCTACCGGCGGTCGGCGCCCACACGATCTGCGGTGCCGCCGACGTCAGCCGGACGGTGCCGAAGTCTCCGGTCAGGGTGAAGTTGCCCTCCTCCACCTCGAACTCGTCGATCGAGCCGTAGTCATGATCACCCGAGGCGTCGGTGGCCGGCGGCGCCCCCTGGTCCTGCCAGCTCAGTGAACGGACCTGCGCGAAGATCAGCCGACCCCGCCGATAGCAGTACTGCTCACCCGGCGCCGGGGGCCGATAGTCGGGATGCGACTCGCGCAGCACGATGTCCATGTCCAGCCCGACCCGCCCCGGCTGGGCGATCACGTCGAGCACCCAGCTGTCCTCGAAATACACCTCTGCCAATCCCGGCAGATCCCAGTAGTCAGCCATTGGTTCACCAGTCCCAAATGATCGATGTGTGATTGCCCGGGCTCTTCCGGGTCACCGTGTTGCCGCTCGGGTCGATGCGATCACCGTGCGGCTTGATCAAGGTCCTCAAACCTGAAACGACGAAGTCCCCGGGCATCGGGCCCGGGGACTACGAGAAGTCAGTGCTCAGAGGTATTCCTCGATGGCGCCCTTGAGCACCGACTTGGACTTGGCACCCTTGAACGCCTTCACCAACTCGCCGCCCACGTACACCTGGATGGTTGGCAGCCCGAGGACGTGATTGTTGGCCGGCGTCACCGGATTGGTGTTGGTGTCCATCTTGACGAACGTGATCTTGTCGCCGTGCGCCTCGGCCAACTCCTCGATGATCGGGCTGACCTGCTTGCACGGCCCGCACCAGTCGGCCCAGTAGTCGACCATCACGGGCTTGTCGGACTTGAGCACCCGCTCCTCGAAATCGGCGTCGGTGACGTCACTGACTGCACCCATTGCTGCTCCTAGCTGTTGGTTGTTCGCGTACGTGATTGTGTCGCCGGGCTCCGACACTCGGCTCAACCGACGACGGCCGGCTCGGCCAGCGCTGCTGCGTCGGCCAGGTCGGCCACGTGACGTTCGGCGTCCAGCGCGGCCGAACATCCCGAACCCGCAGCCGTGATGGCTTGCCGGTAGGTGTGGTCGACCAGGTCGCCACAGGCGAAGACGCCGGTCAGATTCGTCCGAGTGCTGCGCCCCTCGGTGAGGACGTAACCCTCGTCGTCGAGGTCCACCTGACCCTTCACCAGTTCGGATCGGGGATCGTGACCGACCGCGATGAACAGGCCGGAGATCTCCAGGTCACGTGTCTCGCCGGTCCGGGTGTCGCGCAGCGTGATCGAACGAACCGAGTTGTCGCCGTTGATGTCGGCGACCTCAGAATCCCAGGCGAAGTTGATCTTGGGATCGGCCTGGGCGCGGTCGGCCATGATCTTGCTCGCGCGCAGCTCGTCGCGGCGATGCACGATGGTCACCGACTTGCCGAAGCGGCTCAGGAAGGTGGCTTCCTCCATGGCCGAGTCGCCACCGCCGACCACCGCGATGTCCTTGTCCTTGAAGAAGAATCCGTCACAGGTCGCGCACCAGGAAACGCCGTGTCCGCTGAGTCGATCCTCGTCCGGCAGTCCGAGTTTGCGGTACGCCGACCCCATCGCCAAGATCACCGTCTTGGCCCGATGTTCGGTGCCCTCGGTGTCGGTCACGGTCTTGATGTCGCCGGTCAGCTCCATCGAGACGATGTCGTCGGGGATCAACTCGGCGCCGAAGCGCTCGGCCTGGTCGCGCATCCGACTCATCAGCTGCGGGCCCATCACGCCCTCGGGGAAGCCGGGGAAGTTCTCCACCTCGGTGGTGTTGATCAGCGCGCCGCCGGCGGTGATCGAGCCCTCGAACACCAGTGGCTTCAACTCCGCGCGGGCGGCGTAAATGGCGGCCGTGTAGCCCGCCGGCCCGCTGCCGACAATGATCACATCGCGAATGTTGTCGTTTGGTTCGCGAAGGTTGTTGCTCATCGAACTCCTTGTCCCGCCAGCTGTTCGCGCTCACCCTACCTGGGCAGGATCCGCCCGGCACGACCTGCAACCGGGCATGGACCGCCCTTATTCCAGTGCGTTCCAGCCGTATTCCAGTGCGTTCCAGCCGTATTCCAGTGCGTTCCAGCCGTATTCCAGTGCGTTCCAGCGTGGACGGTCGCTCCCTCCGCCCGTCCTACGTCGGTTCCCGTTGTGGTGGGAAACGTACGGGCGTGCCGCGGGCGGCGGGTTGGTTTCCCGCTGTGGTGGGAAACGAACGCGGTGGCTGGGTCTGCATCAAGCTCGGGTGGGGGCGTGATGCCGCAGCGGCCGACCCGGACCAACCCAGCTTTCTCCAGGTTGCAGGAGGCTGCGCACCCATACTCGTCCCGGAGCGGCCAGAACCTCCTGAAGTCCGATCCGTCTCGTGCCTGAGGCCGGGATCAACCCGTCCTGTGCAGAATTGCAGGAGGGTACGCACCCATACGGGCCCGGAGGCGACCGGAGCCTCCTGAAATCTGCGCAGGGAGGGGTCCCGGGAAGGACGGGGTGCCGGGCCCGATCCAGTCAGCCCAGCTTTGTGCGGGGTCGCAGCAAGGTACGCGCCCGTACTCGTCCTGGGAACGATGGGGTGCCGCGGGGCTGCGGCGTCGGTTTCCTGCTCTGGTGGGGAAAGGTACGGCGGGGTCGGTTCGAGCTCCGCAGACCGACGGAGACCGAGTTGGCGCCCGTGAGCATGGCGACATTGCCGGTGGCGGACGAAATGGCGACGAATTCACGTCCATCGGGTGACAATGCGTAGGGTTGGGCGGAATCGTCACCCGCCGAGCCTGAAGAATTCGGCGCAACCCGTGGGAGAAGTAGTCGTGTCCAACACCACTGTGATCACGTTCGGGACCTTCGATGTGCTGCATGTCGGACACGTCAGGGTGCTGAACCGAGCCGCCGAGCTCGGCGATCGGCTGATCGTGGGTGTGTCCTCCGACGCACTGAACTTCTCCAAAAAGGGCCGCAACCCCGTCTTCAGCCAGGACGAACGTCTGGAGCTGGTCGGCAACCTCAAGTCCGTGGATCAGGTCTTCGTGGAGGAGAGCCTGGACCTCAAGCGGGACTACATCACCGAACACGCGGCTGACGTGCTGGTGATGGGTGACGACTGGGCCGGAAAATTCGACTTCTGCTCCGACCTCTGCAAGGTCGTCTACCTGCCGCGTACGCCGTCGATCTCCACCACCGCGCTGATCGAGCACATCGCCACCACCCGCGGCGCCTGAGCCGCCCGGAATCCGCGACGGTCGCGCGGATTCGGCAGATCCGGTCGGGACACCTTGGGGCCCTGCGCCCGGAAGCTCGCGAATAAAATCACCCGCCCATTGAGCTGAATCGGCCGGTCTCGTGCGATTCGAGTCAATCAGCGGGTGATTGTGTTCGCGGCCGGACCCGGCCTCCGCCATCCGCGACCCGCAGAACCCATCGCACCCGTGCCCCGGGTGCTCGTGGCATCCTCGATCCCCCGCGTCCGGTGACACGCACCGAACTTGCGGGACGAAGGAGCACGGACTCATCGCCGAAATCTGCACCTTCGGCACGCAACTTCGGTGAGGTGGGTGAGCCCGGGGCCCTTCGACGGGCGCAGGGCCCTCCGACGGGCTCGGGTCCTTCGACGGGCTCAGGCGCCTACTTGCCGGGGAGGGTGACGGTGGGGCCGGCCTTGGGGGTGTCGGTGTCACAGCCGGTGACGAAGACGGCGCGGACGCCGTTGCCGCGGTCGAGGAAGACCAGGTAGCCGGTGTCCCCGTTCAGCACGGTGGAGCGGATGCCGGTGATCCTGCCGTCGGTGACCTTGCGGACGCAGAACCAGGCCTGGGTGAAACGGTAGGAGGACAGGTCGCCCTCGGCGACCTCGGCGGCGGCGCTGGCGTGCAACGCTCCGGGGCTGACCACCATCGGCTGATCCTGCGACGGCTCGGCAGCGCCGGCCGAGGCGCTGGCCACGTACCCGCCGAAACCGACGGCGGCGGCCAGTGCGGTCGCCGCCAACGCGCCGCCGGCGAACCGGGCCCGCATCCCGCGGCGGGTGCCGAGCGTGTCGGCGAAGTGCTCAGCCAGTCGTGGCTTCTCGACCCGACCTCCGCCATGAACCCGCGGGCTCGGCTTGTCGGCGTACGGGGCTCCGGAGGAAGCACCCGGGGCACTGGACTGCCCGGGGTGACCGGCCGGCCGGGATTCGGCGGCCGGCTGCCGCAACGCGTGCTCGTGCGCCAGCGTCTGCTGCAACCGGGCGAAGACCGCATCGGGCATCGACGGAGCCGGCGCGGTGGCCAGCTGGTCGGTGACGCCGGCGAGCTCGCCGGCCAGGGATCGACAATCGGCGCAGCCGCGCAGATGGGCATCGACCTGCCGCATCCGTTCGGGTGCGAGCAAACCTTCGGCCGCGTCGGCCAGCTCATCCAGTTCGAGGTGGTCGGCGCGGTCGAGGTGACCGTCGGTCAGCTGCGGTGGGTTCACCATGCTGGGGCCCGTACGGGACGGTTCATCAACCCGTCCTTCCTCGATCGGCGGCCGCTGCGGTCGCGGGTGGTTCGGTGGATCTGGTGCGGGCACCGTCCGACCGACGTTCCGGCTCGTCATCCGGTTCCCGCAAATGTCTGAGTAATGGCACCAGTTTTGCTCGGCCGCGAGCACAGCGGCTCTTGATGGTGCCGGTGGCGCAGCCGAGCATTGCCGCCGCGTCCTCGACCGAGTAGCCCTCCATGTCCACCAGTACCAGGGCGGCGCGCTGGTCCGGGTTCAGCCGGGCCAGCGCGGAGTTGATGTCGGCTCGTTCCTCCCGCTGCAGCACCGGATCCTCGGTGTCGCCGGTTGCCGCCAGCTCTCCGGCCCGATCGGGATCCTCCGGCAGCGGATCGGCGGCCCGTACCTTGTTACGGCGGATCCGGTCCAGGCAGGCGTTGACCACCACCCGGTGCAGCCAGGTCGTCACCTGCGCCTCGCCACGGAAGCTGGCCGCCCGCCGGAACGCGGAGATGTACGCGTCCTGCAGTGCGTCCGCGGCGTCCTCGGGGTTACGCATGGTACGCAGTGCGACCGCCCACATCCGGTCCTTGTGCCGGGCCACCAGCACCGAGAACGCGTACGGATTGCCGGCGACGTGCGAGGCCATCAGTTCGCTGTCGGACAACTCGGACAGCGGCCCGGCAGCCCGATCCAACTCCGCCGGCGTGGTCGGCACCCGCTGCCGATCCGCCGGAGCCGACACCGCAGCCCGGGTCGGCTCGGCCGGTGCGGCCGCCGGCGGGGTAGGCGTCACGACAGAACCTCGGCCTCGTAGATGCCGCCGCGGTAGTTGCCCCCCTCCCTCGGCAGGGAGGTGAGGAATACCAACACGTAGCGGGTGTCGACCTGCTGCTTCAGGGTCAGCGTTGCGGAACCGCCGGCCCCCTTCTGCTCGGCCACCGTACGCCAGCTCTTCAGATGGTCCAGGTCCGGAGCGTCACCGTCCGACTTCGGCACCCGGATCTGCAGGTTCGTGCCGTCGCCGGACAGCAGCAGCTTCACCTCGCCGACCGTCTTGGCCGCGCCGAGGTCGAAGACGATGCCGACGCCCGGCTTGAGGTTGCCCAGTTTCGGGCTGCCGATGTAGGACAGCGTCCGCCAGCGCGTCTTCGGGTCCCCGTCGTAGGCGTACTTCACCTCGTCCGGGTTCTCCTCGCCGTTGCCCGGCGGCGGGTCGAAGTCGTGACCGTCGACGATCTTGAGCTGCTGCGGCGGGGCCGGCGCGGTCGCCGACGCCTTGGCCTTCGGAGACTGTTCGGCGTTGCGGGCCGGACCCAGACCGCGGGAGGTGACGATGGTGACGACCACGGCGGCGATCAGCAGCGCGATCACCACCAGCCAGATCCAGCGGCGTGGGCCGGTGCGGCGCCGTTCCGGTTCGGGTGTCGGTGGCGTCGGGGGCAGTGTCGGCGCGGCCGGGCGGCTCGGGCTGGAGGTGTTGGTGCCGGCGGCGATGCTGCTGGTCCGCTCCACCACGGCGTACGGGGTGGCGGCGACGGTGTCGAAGGACGGGTCCTCGGCCTCGGTGTCCTCGCTCAGGAAGAGCGGATGCGGATGGCGGAGCCGTCGCTCCAGGTCGCTGGAGGCATCTGCCGAACCGAGCACCCGATCGAGTTCGCCGACCAACTCGGCGGCGGTGACGATCCGCGGCGCGTGCTGTCGCGGGACCGCGCTGAGCAACTGATCACAGACCCGGTCCAGGGTCGGCGAGACGCCGTGCCGGACCTGCCGCGGGGTCAGCCACGGGTGGCCGCTCTCCTGGGCGGCGCCGGTGGCCGGCGGTGCCGGCGGCAGGCCGAACTCGCCGCCGCCGGGCCAACGGGCGACCAGGCAGGCGTACAGCAACCGGCCGAGGTCATGAATGTCGGCGGCTTCCAGGTCGTGCGCGCCGGACGGTGCGGACGCGTACTCCTGCGGACGCAACGCGGCCTCGATCAGCAGTCCGACGATCTTGATGTTGCCGCTGGGGGTGATGATCACGGTGTCCGGATTGAGCCGGCAATGCTGCAGGCCGCGCGCGTGCGCGCCGGACAACGCGTCGGCCACCTCGCGGATCAGCCAGGCCGACTCCAGCCCGGTCAGCGGGGCGGCGGTCAGCAACGACTGCAGCGACTGGCCCTTGGCGTACTCGCTGACGATGTAGCTGCCGACCAGCTCGCCGTCGGGGGTCCGGCCGCCTTCACCGACGGCGTCCAGCACCCGCAGGAAGCGGGAATCGGTGGCCGCGGCCGCACGGCGACCCGCCGCCAGCAGATCGGCGCTGCGTTCGTCGCCCACCGGCAGCAGATGGATCACCACCGACCGGCTGAGCACCAGGTCGAAGGCACGCCAGGTGCGGGCGGTGTTGCCGGTGGAGGCGAGCAACTCCTCCAGCCGATACCGGCTGGCCAGTACGGCCCCGGCCGGCAGATGGTCGACCGGCAGGGGGGAGTGGCTGCCCCCCGGGTTGGTGTCGTCGGCGGAGGCTGGTTCGTCGGCGGCGGCCTCGAGCTCGGCCAGCGAGAACTCGGCCGTCTGATCGGGGTCCGTCGAGTTGGGAGGTTGCCGAAGATCTTCGTCGGCCATGGCCTCGGCCGACTGCTCCGACTTTCCACCTGTCATCGCTTGTTGCCCCGCTGGGAGATTGATCGCTTGACGAATCCGGGTGACGGTCAACGCCTCAGTCGCCGCGTCGACCGCCGGCCAGCTGCCGGCTGCAGCCGCATCCGCCATCCCGGCTCCGATCGTGCCAGACTCCGGCGCTGCTGGCACCACTGAACCGCCGACCGAACCGGAATCGTCCGCGGCCCGGTTCAGACCCGCCGGCTCCTCCTCGTCGGCCGGTGACTCGGGATCGGATCCGTCGGTGCCGGTGGTCCCGCCCGTGCCGCGACGCAGCACGGTGCTGATGATCTGATTCACCTCTGAGATCCGCAGAACCCGTGCCATCGCGAGATAGACACCGACGGCCACCACCCCGGCCACCGCCAGCGCCAGCACCCGGGCGAAGAACGAGTCCGACCAGTGTCCGAATCCCCAGGTGATCAGCAGCGCGATGCCGGCGGCCGGCAGCGCGGCCAGGAAAACCCGTACGCAGTGCCCGATGATCTCGCGGCCCCGCAGCCCGGGCAGTTTCTTGCCGAGCTGATGGAAGGAGACGCCCAGACCGATCAGATAGGCACTCGCATACGCCAGGGCCAGCCCGGGCGCGACCCAGTTCGGCTTGCCGATCGGCAGCACCAGCAGCAGCGCTACCAGCACGTTCACCGAGGCGATCAGGATCTGCAGGAAGAACGTGGTGCGGGTGTCCTCCAACGCGTAGAACGCGCGCAGACACACGTACTGCAAGGTGAAGGGGACCAGCCCGATGGCGAACGCGATCAGCGTCCAGCCGATCAGCCCCGACTGCTCGGAGCCGTTGCCGTGTGCGAACAGCACCGCGGTGATCGGGAAGGCGAGCGCCAGGAAGGCCAGCGAGGCCGGCAGTAGCGCGGCGACCGTCAGCCGCATCGTCCGGGTGACCTCGTCCCGGGCGCCGGCCAGATCACCGGAGATCACCAGCCGCGAGGTCGACGGCAGCATCGCGGTGACCAGCGAGACCGTGATCAGTGAATGCGGCAGCATGAAGATCAGGTTGGCGTTCTGATAGACCGTCCAGCCGGCACCGTGTCCGCTCGGCACCGCACTGCTGGCCAGCCGACTGACCACCACCAGGGCCAGCTGGGTGACGATCATGTAGCCGACCGTCCACTTCGCCACGTGTCCGGCCCGCCCCAGGCCGGTGTGCCGGAAGTCGAACCGCGGCCGGAAGCGGAAGCCGATGGCCCGGACGAACGGGATCAGCACCAGCGACTGGGCGACGATGCCGAGCGTCGCACCCAGCCCGAGGACCAGTTCCTGCTGCAGGGTGAACGGGGCGCCGAGGTCCCGGCTGCCCGGCCACAGCAACAGAAACAGGCCGATCGAGGCGATGCCGACCACGTTGTTCAGCACCGGTGCCCACATCATCGGCCCGAACCGGCCGCGGGCGTTCAGCACCTGGCCGAGCATCACGGTGATGCCGTAGAAGAAGATCTGCGGCAGGCAGAAGTAGGCCAGCATCACCACGGAGTCGAACTGGGCGGCCAGATCCGGGTGTCGCCACTGGCCGTCCAGGTAGACCGACATGATCAGCGGGGCGGCCACCGTCGCGATCACCGCGATGCCGGCGATGGCGGTCATGCCGAGGGTGATCAACCGGTTGGTGAAGGCCTCGCCGCCGTCGTCGTCCTCGTGCATGGCCCGGACGATCTGCGGTACGAAGACCGTGTTCAGTACGCCGCCCGCCAGCAGCAGGTAGATCGCCTGCGGCACCACGTTGGCGAAGCTGAACATGTCCGCCTGCCGGGTGCCGTAGCCGAGCGCGACACCGAGCAGTACGGCCTTGAGGAAGCCGAGCACCCGCGACATCCCGGTGCCGGCGGCCATCACCGCCGTCGCCGAGATCAGCCGCGAGGCGCCCGCACTCGCTGCCGTGGACTTGCCGTCGGCGTCGGTCTCGGATCCGGTCATTGGTTCAGCCACGCGGCAGCCCGTCCGTGCTGTGTTCGGGTTCAGCCCGGCCGGTCTCGGCCTCGGTTCCGGTGTCGTCAGGTCCTGTGTCGCTGTCGTCGGGTTCGGTGTCGCTGGCGTCGGGTTCGGACTCGCCGCGCTCGCGAGCGACCTGGCGGATCCGCAGCACCACCGTACCGAGCAGGACGATGCCTGCGGCCACCGCGATCACCCAGCCGACCAGGCCGGCCTGGGTGGCATTGACCCGAATCGTCTGCGGCCGGCCGACGTCCTCGCCCTGGCGCGTCTCCAGCCGCAACGTCACCGGCAGATCGCCGTTGGCGTCGGCATGCGCCGGCACCTGGACCGGCACCCGGCTGGGCTTGCAGTCCGGCGCCGGCGTGTCACAACCGGGCGGGATGGCCTTGCCGGAGTTGATGTCGGCGGCGCCGACGTCCTCCAGCCGCAGCCGGGACTGGTTGGCCGATGACGCCACCAGTTGCACCGAGATCGGCACGTCAAGGGTGTTCACGATCGTCACTGGCACCGTGGCCGAGGAACCGGTCAAGGTGATCTGCGGATTGCTCTCCACCCGCACTGCGTCGCCGTCGATCAGGTCGTCCAGCGACAGCGACGTACCGGTCACGCTGGTCAGCAGCCGGCGTTGCGCCTCGACGAATTCGCTCATCGCCTTGCGGTGGTTGCGCCAGCTGCTGCTGGCCGCACGGGCACCGGACTGCTCGATCAGGACGCCGAGATTGCCCGGCCGGGCCAGCAGATGCTGATACGTGGTGAGGTCCCCGGTGAGCTGGTCGATCTTGTTCAGCTGCCGGCCGGTCAGCTCGTCCTTGCCGTCCGCGTCCGGATAGCTCAGCCGATTGCCCAACGGCGTCGTCGGATCGTTCAGCAGATCGGCGACGCTGCGCGGGGTCAGCCACGGGGCGGTCTGAACCGCGGTTTCGCTGCCGGCCTCGTCGGCGTTGCGGACCAGTCGCAGCCTGCCGAGCGTGCTCGGATCCTCGCCGCTGACCGAATCGATGTAGCTGTCGGCGAGTCCGGCCTGCCGCAGTTGGACCTCGGTGTCGCGCGGATCGGGTCCCGGGCCGGTCGACGCCTCGGTGTCGTAGCTGAGGATGGTGGGGCTGTTGTCCGCGCTGACCACGGGGCCGAGATCGCCGACGTTGTCGTCGGCGAGCAGGATCGCCCGGGCTCCCAGCTGCTTGGCGGCCGACAGGGTCGGCCGGTCGGCTGCGCCGCCGGCCGGGGTGACCAGCAGCGGCAGATCCTTGGTCTCCGGTACCCGGGCGGCGGCCTGCTGACCTTGTTCGACGATGTCCAGCCGGCCGGCGTGCACCAGCGAGGTCAGGTCCGCGTCGGCGTACAGCAGTTGGAAGCCGTCATGGCTTGCCTGCATCGCGGTGAACCTGTTCAACCAGTCTGTGGCCAGGTCCTGTCCGGTGCCCGCGGTCTTGTGGCCGTCCTCGTCGACGACCTGATAGCCGGCCCGCATCGACCGCAGTTCGGCGATCAGGTTGGGGTCGACGACATAGCTGGTGTTCGGCTTCTCCGCTGCGCTGAGCAGAGCGTCCAGCCGGCCGCCGGGCGCCAACTGGTCGGCCAGCCGGTCGTCGGTGAACACCCCGGTCCGGGTCATCGTCGGCGTCGCCGTCAGCTCGACCAGGGTCGAGGTGCCGATCTGGGACTGTCCGGGCTGCAGACCGTTGGACGACTGATCGGACACCACCGGCAGATAGGTACGGGTCCGGCCGACGGTCGAGACGCCATCCTCGCGCACCTGGACGCCGACCAGGTAGATGCCCGAGGCGGGGGTGGTCGACTCGAACAGGTCGGAGGCCTTCGCGCTGATCCTGAACTTCTTGGACTGTCCCGGCGCCAGGTCGGGAGCTGCGTCGGTGTACAGGTCCTGGAACGCGTTCGGCGTGTCGGAGCTGTACATCCGCGCGCCCACCGGGTCGGTCGGAGCAGAGGAGTTGACGGTGTCGAGCTCGGACCGGGTGGTGATCGGCGTCAGGTCTCGCCAGATCGTGGCCTGCAGCCGGGACAGCGGCTGATCGCTGGTGTTGGTGACGGTGCCCTCGAAGACGACGGTGGAATCGCTGTGCGCGATCGAAGGGCTGAGTCTGCTGAGCGCGATCGACACGTCGGCGCCGGAGTCGGCATCGGCACGCGCCGGGTTCGCCACCGCAGCCGAAGCGATGCCGAGCAGGGCCGCGAGCAACAGGGCGAGCAGGGTCGCGGAGTTCTTCCGGACGACGCAACGCCCGGACCCTGCCCAGCGCCCATCTCGCACTGCGCCATATTAATGGGGCGACCTCGTCGCAACCGGATTGATCGACTTGGTGGGCACCCGCCGGGGCGGCCACCAGCGGCGATGACACTAAACTCATCCGTCGTGCCTGAACGCCCGAACCCCATGGAACCCGGCCAGGATGCCGCGCTTGCCGGACCCGATCACGGGCCGGACGCTCGGGTGCGGGCCGCGATCGACCGGCTGACGAAGCAGGTGCCGCTGGTCGATCGACTCGGGCAGCTGTTCGCCGAGGCGGGACATCGGCTTTACCTGGTCGGCGGCACCGTACGTGATGCGATCCTCGGTGAACTCGGCCAGGACCTGGACTTCACCACCTCGGCCCGGCCGGACGAGATCGAGCGGCTGCTCCGTACGGTGACCAAGACGGTCTGGACCGTCGGCCGGGAGTTCGGCACCATCGGCGGCCAGGTCGGCGACTGGCAGGTCGAGATCACCACCTTCCGGGCGGACTCGTACGAGGCCGAGAGCCGCAAGCCGGTGGTGGAGTTCGGCGACAGCCTGGACGGCGACCTGATCCGGCGCGACTTCACCGTCAACGCGATGGCGTTGTCACTGCCCGACCATCGCTTCATTGACCCGTACGGCGGCCTGGACGACCTGGCCGAGCGGCGGCTGCGGACACCGGCCGAACCGGAGATCTCCTTCACCGACGACCCGCTGCGGATGCTGCGGGCGGCGCGGTTCACGGCCCGGCTCGGGCTGCTGCCGAATCCGCAGCTGATCGCCGCGATGACCGAACTGCGGGAGCGGCTGCAGATCGTCTCCGCCGAACGGATTCGGGAAGAGTTCTCCAAGTTGCTGCTGACCGATCGGCCGCGGGTCGGACTGGACCTGCTGGTCCGGACCGGACTGGCAGACATCTTCGTGCCCGAGCTGCCGGCGCTGCGGCTGGAACGCGACGAACATCACCGACACAAGGACGTCTACAGCCACAGCCTGACGGTGCTGGAGCAGGCAATCGACCTGGAGAAGTCGCGCAACCACGAACCGGACCTGATCAACCGGCTGGCCGCGCTGCTGCACGACATCGGCAAACCGCGGACCCGGCGCTTCGAGGGCGGCGGCAAGGTCACCTTCCACCATCACGACGTGGTCGGCGCGAAGCTGGCGCGCAAGCGGCTGAAGGCGCTGCGCTACGCGGGCGACGAGATCAACGCAGTGGCCAAGCTGATCGAGCTGCACCTGCGCTTCCACGGCTACTCCGACGGCGAGGGCGGCTGGACCGATTCGGCCGTACGCCGCTACGTCCGCGACGCCGGTGATCAACTCGAACGGCTGCACATGCTCACCCGGGCCGACTGCACCACCCGCAACCAGGCCAAGGCGACCAAGCTGCGGCGGGCCTACGACGAACTCGAATGGCGGATCGACGAACTGGCCCAGCAGGAGGAACTGGACGCGATGCGTCCGGACCTGGACGGCAACCAGATCATGCAGATCCTCGACATCGCTCCCGGCCGCGAGGTCGGCGAAGCCTACAAGTACCTGCTCGAGCTGCGGATCGACAACGGCCCATTGGGCACCGAACGGGCTACCCAGGAGCTGCAGTCCTGGTGGCAGCAGCGCAACTCCTGAATCTCAGGGCTGCTGCTCGGCGACCTGCGGCCGGGCGATCGCGGTGGCGCCCAGGCCCTGCCGGTCGGCCACCGAGGCGGCCTGCTGGTCACCGGGCTCGGGGAAGGAACGCAGCGCGGCCGCGGCGACCAGTTCGAGTTCGGCCTCGACCGCGGCCCGGCGGAAGTCGGGCACGTTGTCGCGGACGTCCTCCAGCAGGGCGCGGATCCGCCGCATCACCTGGACCGAGCCGACGCCGTACTGATGGGTCTCCACCAGGGCCAGCCGCAGGTAGTCCTCCCAGGACGGCACCTGCCGCCAGAATCGAACGGTGCCCCGATCGTCGCGGACGACGCCGGTGTCGAGGCGGCGAGTGCCGATCACCCGGAGCAGCAGATTGATCTGATCCAGGGCCTGGATCGAGGTGGTCGGATCGTTGACCGCCGGCGACAGCGCCTTGGCGGAGATGTCGGCCAGCAGCCGGAACACGAACGGCGGATCCTGGGTCACCGTCCGCTCGTCGCCGACGGCGATGGACTTCTGCAGCCGCTTCTCATCGGCCGCGCTCAGCCCGCCGGACCCGTACACCCGGAAGATCGGATCACCGGTGGCGACCAGGTCGCCGACTCGGGGGACCAACTCGATCACGGTGTCCGATTGCTGCGCGAAGGCGACCAGGCCGCGGATGCCGACGCTCTGGACGATGCCGGGAGCGAACCGGTGGCGGATCGTGTGGACCGTGCCAGGCGCCGTGGGTTGGGCCGGGACGGCATCGGCGGCGGGATCGGTGATCAGGTCCGGATAGCTCCGGACCATGATCCGGCGGCCGTCCCGGCCGACCTCGCTGACCACGGTCGCCACCCTCAGCCCTTGCGTGGTCCGGCTGACCAGCCGGAGGAACGTCAGCATGCTCACCAGCAGCAGATACAGCGACACCGACACCGCGTTGTTGGGCACGAAGTCATGCCGCGGTCCGGTGCCGACCACCCGCAACACCATCAACGCATAGACGAAGGTCGCGATGAAGGTGCCGAAGGCGATCTTGGTGGTGGGGTCGCGGAGGAATCGGCGCAGCAGTCGCGGGGAGAACTGGCTGGAGCCGAACTGGACGGCCAGCAGCAGGATGGAGAAGACGAAACCGGTGAAGGTGATCATGCCGCCGGCGATGGCGCCAAGCACCCCGCTGGCGCCGGTGGAGCCGAAGCTGATGCCGATCCGGCCGGCTGTGTGTTCGTCGATCGTCGGCATCGCGAAGCCGAGCGCGACGGCAATCGCGACGAACAGCAGCGGGACGATCCACAGGCTGTTGCGCACGTACTCATAAGCACGCCATCGCGTCCACCACGACACGCCCGAATCCTAGCCATCCAACGCCGTCGCGATCGGTAGGCGTGTTCGAGACGCTCCGTCGGTGTGGCGCGGCAGGATGAGGTCATGTTCGACGCGATCGTGCTCGTCGTCACCGGGGTGCTGGCCTTCGGCGGCGCGATGGTCGGTGCCTGGATCAGCGCCCGGGCCGGCCACCGTGGTTGGCAGCGTGAGGAAACCATGGAGTCGCTACGTTGGGCGGTCGGGCTGGCGGTGGCTCCCCAGGCGCGTACCCAGCAGATCGGGGTGGCAGCGCTGGTCGCGCTGGTGAACGCGAACATGGTTCAGGCCGAGCAGCGAAGCTATGTACGGAGGATCCTGAACGCGGTCGTCGAGGTCGAAGTCGATGACGCCCACCGGACCATCGAGCAGCCGCTGAACCAGACCCCGATGCGGACGGACGAGCCTCCTGTGACCACGCCGCCGTCCCGGGCGGCGATCACGGCAGCTCGTGCGCTGGTCGGCTGGGCCGACCGCGGCGAGGGGACGGTGACCGACCGGATCCGCGGGATTGCCCGGTATCCGCTGCCACAGGACGAGGACGACACCGCGCGGCCATGATCGCCGGTGACTCTCGGAATCAACTCTTGATCTTCGCCAGCACCGCCTCGGCCTCCTTGTTGTTGATCTTGTGGCCGGGGTCGGTGAGGATGATGAAGGTCGCCCGATTCCCTTGTACGGCGGCGATCTCGGTCCAGTCGGTGCTTCCGTCGTAGGTCCGTTGATCGATCACGCTGTGTTCGGTTGTGGTGGTGATCTTGGCGTACGTCTGTGCGTCCGGATCGGTACAGGCCTTGATCTGGGTCAGGTACTGGCTGAAGTAGTGCTGCGCGTCGGCCGACGATCGGAACTGCATGATCAGTCCGACGCCGGGCCGGGACCCGGTGGCACCGCGCTTGCCGTAGCTGCCTTCGAGGGCGGCGATCGGATCGGGGTAGTCGTCGCGGGTGATGCCCGCGCAACCGACCGTGATGGTGTCCTGAGCGGCGTAGCGCGGGTCGCGGCCGTGCACCCAGGTGCCGTTGCCCCGATAGCCCTCCTCCGCACCACCGGCCCTGACCACCTGCTGCCAACCGGCCGGCACCGGCAGATCCTTGGCGGTCAGCGGTCCGGCCGACTTGGGCGCCGGGGCGGTCGGCTCCGGAGGTGGCGGCAGGGTGTTGGTGGTGGTCGGCTCCGGCGGCAGGCTCGGCTGCGGCGAACCCGATCCGGTGGATGCCGGTGAGGTCGCGCTGGTGGGTGTCGGGGTCGCCGAGGTGCCCGCAGACGGCGACGCAGGGGTGCTGGGCGAGGGCGCGGGTTGCGACGACGGGCTGCAACCGGTCAGCAAGACGGCCCCGATCGCCAACCCGGCAAGGGAAACCGGCAGGCACAACCGACGCTTGTGGCGCGTCACTTGTCGTACTCGAAGTGCTGGTAGTCCCGGCCCGGGTTCCACAGCCCGCCCCAGAAGTAGCCACGCGAACGCAGCTGCTTGGTCAAGCCGCTGCTCTTGGTCAGCATGCCCTGCCGGAACGGCGTCCGCTTGATGTAGGCCTTACCGCTCTTCGGCCACCACTTGCCGTTCACGTCGCGATACGGATTCTCCCGGGTGTTGATGTCGATCGCGATCCCGTAGCTGTGCGGCGATTGCGCGTACGGGTTGCCGGTCACCTTGCGGCAGTTGAACGCCGAGGTGTTGTCGGCCTCCATCTGCTTCGGATCGTTGCCACCCCACAAGTTCGGGTTGTCCATCCGGCGGATCGACTTGCCCAGGCTCTTGTTGAAGGAGGCGATCACACTGTCCACCCGATCCGAGCGGACGATCATCACGCCCCGGTGCATCTTGTGATCGAAGCCCTCGTAGTTCATCTTGATGGTGCGCAGCTTGGACGGGCCGACCGGGCAGCCGGCCCGATAGGTCTTGGCCACGTCGGCCGCGGTGGTCTTGGTGACCTTGGCGTTCAGCACCCGGGATCGGGTGACCTTGACGACGTTGCCGCCCTCCCAAAACTTGCCCCGGGCGTCCCAGTAGACGGCCCTCAGGTAGTAGCTGCGCAAATCGCCCTTGCCGGTGCTGAAGGTGAAACCGAAGCGGCCCTTGCTGTCGGTCCGCATCGTCGCCTTGTCGTGGAAGTCCTTGCCCGACTTGACCCGGAAATGCATCAGAACCCCTGCTCTGGCAGGGAAAACCGTACCGGAGATGGTCGGTGAACTGAGCGAGTCGACGGACGAAGGCGGTTGGTTCACCTTCGGATAGGCGTTCTCGATGTTGATCTTGACCTCGCCGCTGTGCACGACGCCGGAACTGCTCGGGTTGCCGCCCAGGGTGGCCCGGAAGCGGCGGATGCCGGGGCCGCGGGTGATCTTGTTGACGCTCCAGCTGCCGGACGACTTCGCGGTGGTGCTGATCAGCCGCTGCCAACCGCCGGTGGACTTGGCCCACCAGACCTCCACCTTCTGGCCCGTCGTGGCGCCGGAGACGGTGCCGCTGAAACCGTACGAGCCGATGTCCTGGAAGAACCGGCCCTTGATCGGGGTGTCGACGGCCGACACCCTGAGGCTGACGCTTCGCTTCGTTGTCGCCTGGGCCTTGGCCATCGGCTCGGCCGACTTCGCGGCAGGGGTCTTCGACGTCGGGGAACTCGGCGTGGCGGAGGTCGACGCCGACGCCGTTGGTGGCTTGGACGGTTTGCCCGTCGATGGCGCGGACTGTGGCCCCGAGGTCTCGGTCGAGGGCGAGGTCGTCGGCGAGGCCTGGGTGTCCGACGGGCTCGGGCTGCGCGAAGCTTCGGGTGACGGCGAGCGGGTTGCCGGGGTGGCGGCGGCCGGTGTGACGCCCGGCGTCGGCGACGGTGACGGGCTGTCGGTCGGCTCGCCGAAGGCCGGTGGGACCGCCACGGTCAGGGTGACGATCGCGCCGGCCACGGCTACCCGGGTGAGGCGCAACATGGTCAACAGCGAACCACAGTGCGGGCCCGTTGTCCTGCAATCGCTCCCGGCGCGGATCGGGGCAGCGGGCCACGTCCTCTCTTCCATCGTTGTAAGAAATCTGCTGTACTGCTGAGCGATCACCGTCGATCGCTGGGAGTGAGATGTCTCGTCATCCGATCCGATTCCTGCTGTCCTTGTGCGTCGCGGTGGCGCTCGCGCTGGCCGGCTTGACGCCGGCGTCGGCCGTTCCGACCGGCGGAGCACTCAACGGCACCCGGCTGATGGCAGGTACGGCGCTCTATCCACGGGTGTTGCGACTGCAGCATTCCGGATCCGCGGACGGCCGGATCATCGCGAGTGTGGTGACGTTCGGAGACAGCGGCGGCATCGGGGCGATCTTCGCGAGCCGGGACGACGGCCGCAGCTTCAGCCGGATCGGCTCGGTGGTCGACCCGGGAGCCGCCCAGGGACTGTGCTGCTCGACGTTGTACGAGTTGCCGCGCCGGGTCGGTGACCTGACGCCGGGAACGCTGCTGTGGTCTGCCTCGGTCGGGCAGAACGCCGGCGCGGATCGGCGGATGACGGTGCCGATCTGGGCCAGCCGTGATCATGGCCGGAGTTGGCAACGTCTGGCCACGGTGCTGACCGCGGCCAACAGCGGCGGGTTGTGGGAGCCGGAGTTCGCGGTCTCTCGGGACGGGCGGCTGGTGCTCTACGTCTCCGACGAGACCCAGCAGCCGGCGCACAGCCAGACCCTGATCGAGACCGTCAGCCGGGACGGTCGGAGCTGGTCGGCCGCCCGCAACGTGGTGGCCGCCGCCGATCCGGACCTGCGGCCGGGGATGCCGGTGGTCCGTCGGCTGCCGAACGGCTCCTACCTGATGAGCTATGAGATCTGCGGACCCGGACAGGACTGCCGGCAGCGGGTCCGGCGCGCGCCCGACGGCGTGTCCTGGGGTGATCCCGCCGACCTCGGCCGGCTGGTGGCCACCCGCGACGGCCAGCAGTTCCGGCACGCGCCGACGATCAGCTGGTACGACGATCGCTCGGGCGGCGGCGCACTGCTCAGCGTCGGGCAGATGCTCTACGACCGGGACGGCGACGTCGCAGCCGGCAACGGTTCGACCATCTTCTACACCTCCGCCGCACCCGAAGGGCGCTGGCGCACTGCGCAGGCACCGGTCCGGATCGCAGCCCCGTACGACAACTACTGCCCGAACTACAGTTCGTCGCTGCTGCCGATGCCTGAGCGGGGACGGCTGCTCGAACTGGCAACCGGCTACGACGACTCCGGTGTCTGCACGACCTACTTCGCCACCGGCCGGCTGCCCGGCTGACCCAAAGCTCGGATCCGTCCCGGTCGGACTCGTCGATTTCGGCGCACCACCTTCGTGTCATGAGTGCGGCCGCCGCGAACTGCGGCGGTGCCGCCGACAAGGTGCCACCGACAGAGGGGGAGTGCGATGGAGGACGAGCGGATCTCGCCGTTTCGGATCGAGGTGTCCCAGGCCGACCTCGACGACTTGCAGGATCGGCTTCGGCGGGTGCGCTGGGCGCCGCCGGAGCCGGTCGGGGCGCAACCGGACCCGTCCGGCTACGGCGTGTCCGTGGATCGGGTACGGGGGCTGGTCGAGCACTGGCGCGACCGGTACGACTGGCGTCGCTGGGAGGCGCGGCTGAACGCCTACCCCCAGTTCGTGACCTCGATCGACGGCCAGCGGATCCACTTCCTGCGGGTTCGTTCGCCCCGCGAGGACGCGCTGCCGCTGTTGCTGACCCACGGTTGGCCGGGATCGGTGGTGGAATTCCTCGACATCATCGATCCGCTGACCGAGCCGGCGACCGCCGACGACCCCGCCTTCGATCTGGTGATCCCGTCGCTGCCCGGCTTCGGCTGGTCCGGCTCGGCCACCGAATCCGGCTGGGGACCCCGGCGGATCGCCGGTGCCTGGAGCCAGCTGATGGCGCGGCTCGGCTACCGGCGCTACGGCGTTGCCGGCAACGACTGGGGATCGGTGATCTCGCCGGAGGTCGGCCGGATCGCACCGGATCGTGTCGTCGGTGTCCACGTCACCCAGCTGTTCAGCGCACCCGATGGCGAACTGCCGTACTCAGCGGATCCGCCGCCGCCTGCCGACATTGACCAACTGTCCGCCGCCGACCGGGACGCGTTGGCCGGCCTGCGGGAATGGCAGGCGACCGGGACCGGGTACCACCATCTGCAGGCGACCCAGCCGCAGACGCTGGCCCATGCGCTCTCCGACTCGCCGGTCGGCCTGCTGGGCTGGGTCTGCCAGGTGATGGACGGCGTCGACCCGGAATTCCTGCTCACCAACGTGTCGCTGCACTGGCTGACCGGCACCGGCGGATCGGCCATCCGGATCTACCGCGAGGGCGGTCTGGAGGACCCGGCCGAGGGGCCGACCACCGTGCCGCTCGGACTGGCGCAGTTCGCCGCCGACGTGCGGGCGATCCGGCACTACGCCGAACGCGATCATGCCCGGATCGTGTCCTGGCACAGCTACTCGGTGGGCGGCCACTACGCCGCGCATCAGGTCCCCGACGTGTATCTGAACGACCTGCGCGGCTTCTTCGCCGAACGCCGTGCCGAGGACATAGCGAACACAATCACCCGCTGATTGAGCCGTCGGCCCCGATGCGAGCCGATTTCGCGCAATGCGCGGGTGATTGTGTTCGCCGGCCCCGGATGATCTTGAATCGTTCGCCGACTGTTCGCCGTTCGGCGGGAACCGGGTAACGGCGCGCCCCTAGCTTCAGCGAGGAATTTCACCTCCTGGGGGCCGCAGATGGATCAGACCACCGCCGTACGAGCGCGGGACATCAGTGAGAGCTTCGGTGACGTCGTCGCCCTGGACGGCGTCGACCTCGACGTCGAGCAGGGCCGCATCCACGGTCTTGTCGGGCCGAACGGGGCCGGCAAGACCACGCTGCTGGGGCTGCTGCTCGGCCTGGCCGTAGCAGACGGCGGTCAGCTCGAGATCCTCGGCAGCCCGGTCGGTAGTCGGCCGGCGGTGCCCGACGGCGTGGCCGGTTTCGTCGACGGCCCGGGACTGTATCCCTCGCTGACTGCGCGGCAGAACCTCGCGGCCCTGGTCGCGCTCCGCGGCAGCGGCCCCGGCAACGCCGAAAACACGGAAAATGCCGACAACACGGACGGTGCCGACAACAGCGCCGAGGACGCCGACGACATCGACGAGGTGCTGGAGCAGGTCGGCCTGCGCGAGGTGGCCGGCGACCGGATCCGTGGGTTCTCCCTCGGCATGCGCCAACGCCTCGGCCTGGCCGCCGCGCTGCTCACCAAGCCGCGGCTGCTGGTGCTGGACGAACCGGCCAACGGACTCGACCCGGCCGGCACCCGGCAGGTACATCGGGTGCTCAGCCGGCTCGCCGCGGCCAGCACCGCGGTGGTGCTGTCCAGTCACCGGATGGACGACCTGGCCGCGCTGTGTTCGGAGGTCACCATCCTGAACGCGGGCCGGGTGATGTTCTCCGGACCGCTGGCCGAACTCGCCAGCGCGACGGACGTCCTGGACTACCGCGTGCGCACCGACGAGCCGGCCCGGGCCCGGCTGATCGCCCAGGCCTCGGACCTGACGCTGCTGCCGCCGGACGAGGCGCGGCCCCATCCCGACGATTCGCTGCTCGTCCGCTGCTCGCAGGGCGAACTGGACGACCTGGTGGTCCGGCTGGTACGCGCAGAGGTCGCGATCCGCGAGCTGGCGCCGACCGTGGCTCCGTTGGAGGCGGCGTTTCTCGCGCTGTGCGGTGACGACAGCGACGCTCCCGGGGGTGCGCAGCCGGTGACCGAGCGGGGAGTCGCCTGATGAGTGCCGCGGTCGCTCCGGCTCGTACTCGTACCAGCTCGACGCGCACCGGGCTGTCGCGCACGAGTTCGCGGTCGGCACCGCTGCTTGCCGGCTACCGCTTCGAGCTGATCAAGCTGCTGTCCCAGTGGCGGGTCCGGATCCTGCTGCTGGCCTGCTGGATCGTACCGGCCGGCTTCGTCGGCATCGTCAGCCGGCAGAGCTCGCTGCCGGCCGACACCGTGTTCGGCCGCTGGATGAACGCGACCGGCTGGGCCGGCGCGCTGGTGGTGCTCGCCTTCGCCTGCAGCTGGGCGCTGCCCTTGCTCACCTCGCTGATCGCGGGCGACGTGTTCGCGGTGGAGGACCGGCTCGGCACCTGGCGGCATCTGCTGGTCGCCGTCCGCTCACCCCGGCGGATCTTCCTGGCCAAGGTGCTGGCCGCCGGATCCGTGATCCTGCTGCTGGTTGCCGGACTCGCGGTCTCCGCCCTGGCCGGCGGACTGGTCTCGGCCGGGAATCGGCCGCTGGTGGGCCTGGACGGCGGGCAGCTGACCGGCGCCGAGATCGGCTGGCGCTATCTGCTCGCCTGGCTCTGCGTGCTGGCACCGACCGCGGCGTTCGCGGCGGTCGGCTTCCTCGGCTCGGTGGCCTTGGGACGCTCCCCGGTCGGGCTGCTGCTGCCGGCCCTGCTGGCCGTGCTGCTGGCGGTGGTCCAACTGCTGCCGCTGCCGGTCGCGGTCCGGTTCGCCCTGCCCAGCCAGGCGTTCATCGCCTGGCGCGGGCTGTTCACCGAGCCGGTGCAGACCGGGCCGCTGCTGATCGGCATCGTCGTGGCCCTCGCCTGGGCCGCGGTGGCGACTGGCGCCGCGTACCGGATCTTCGTCCGCCGCGACTTCACCGACCTGGCCAACGACGGGTCAGGACGCAAATTCGTGCTGGCCGGGCTGCTGCCGCTGGCGGTGCTGACCGCTGCCTCGGTGCTGGTGATCGCGGTCGCTGCACCAGCCGCCGGGTCGGGCATCGACAAGCCGAAACTGGAGCGTTCGCTTGCCACCGCGTACGGACATCTGTATCGGCTGCAGGCAGCAGAACTCAATCGTCCGGCCGTCACCGAGGCTCAGTTGCGGGCGGCCGCGACCTGTGACAAGGGCGGTCCGATGGTCGACGACCAGGGCCCCGGCACCGACTGGCGCTGCGTGGTGACCTGGCATCTGCCCGGCGCCACCGCGGTCGGGCAGGCGATCTATCAGCTCGACGTCACCGCCGACGGTCGCTACGTCGCCGACGGTGACGGGCCGACCGAGGTCAACGGCTTCTTCCAGGTCCGGGCGCCGTACGGCAGTGCGCCCAACCCGCTCTGGCAGTTCGACGGTTCGGTCGATCTGCTCTCCCCAACCCAGAAGGACTGAAACGCATGCAGGTAAGAAGGAACAGGCGACCCGCGACAGCCAACGCGACCGGACACCTGGGGCGTGGCCGCCCGGCCCGGCTGGCGGTCGCCGGCATCGCGGCGGCGGCCCTGATCGGATCCGGCGTCGCCTCGGCGAGCACCGCGGTCTTCGGCGAGCAACAGGTCGGCACCGAGTACGCCGCCGGGCTGCAGGTCTCCGGTGACCAGCAGATCTCGCCACTGGGCCAGCGGCTGGTGACCAAGTTCGGCAAGTTCATGGGCTCGACGCTCAGCCCGGACGGACGATTCCTGGCGGTCTCCTCGACCGATAAGAAGGTGATCCTGCAGATCTTCGACCTGTCCGACTACCGGCTGATCTCGATGGCCGGCAACGTCACCGGCGTCAACCAGAAAGTCACCGACGGCAGCGTCGGTCAGGAGGGGCCGACCTGGTCGCCGGACGGCAAGTTCCTCTGGCTACCACAAACAGGAGGCTTCACCCGATTCCCGATCAACGCCGACGGCACCCTGGGCACCCCGGCGGCGATCTCGCTGCCGCAGGTCGACGGCCGCTCGGCGCTGCCCGGCAAGTCGGTGTTCTCTGCCGACGGGTCGACGCTGTACGTGCCGATCAACGGCCAGAACACGGTAGCGGCGTTGGATGCGGCGACCGGTCAGGTCACGCAGAGCTGGCAGGTCGGCACCGCACCGCGTTCGGTCGCGCTGGTCGGTGACAAGCTGTACGTGAGCAACGAGGGCGGCCGGACCGCCACCACCGACGACGACACCATCGAGTCGTACGGCACCCAAGTCCCGGCCGACCCGTACAAAGGCACCTCCACCAGCGGCACCCTGAGCATGATCAACATCGCCGACCCGTCCGCGGCGGTGAAGTCGATCAAGGTCGGGCTGCACCCGACCGCCCTCTATGTCAGCCAGAATGCCAACCAGGCAACGCTTTTCGTCACCAACACCTTCGACGACAGCGTCTCGGTGGTGGACACCGCCAAGGACAAGGTGGTGCAGACCATCGACACCAAACCGTGGCCGTCCTCCGATGTCGGCTACGCGCCGAACAGCATCGCGCTGACCGACGACGGGCACCTGCTGGTCGGTCTCGGCCGGGCCAACGCGGTCGCGGTCTTCAAGTACTACGGCGATCCGCGGGAGCCGGTGACCTACCTGGGTCTGCTGCCGACAGACTTCTATCCGGCCGATCTCGCCATCGCCGACGGCAAGGTCGTGGTCACCAACACCCGCGGCATCGACGCCCGTGGACCGGAGTTGAGCTACAACGAGGGCGCCGGCACGGTGCTGGCCACCGGCCACGGCACCCACAGCACCACCGGCTCGCTGACCCGATTCAGGCTGCCGAAGGACAGCAAGATCGCCGCGTACACCAAGACCGTGTTCGCCCAGAACGGCTGGACCGCCCACGACGTCGCCCAGGCCACCGGCAAGAAACGCGCCGCGGTCGCGATCCCGCGCCGGGTCGGCGACCCGTCCAAGATCAAGCATGTTTTCCTGCTGGTGAAGGAAAATCGGACCTACGACCAGATCTACGGCGACGATCCGCGCGGCAACGGCGACGCCACCCTGGCCCAGTTCGGCAAGACCGTGACTCCCAATCAGCACGCGCTGGCCAAGCAGTTCGGCCTCTACGACAACTTCTACGACGTCGGCACCAACTCGGCCGAGGGGCACAACTGGGTGATGCAGGGCGACAACCCCGAATACACCGAGTCCAGCGCCGGCGAGTACATCCGCAGCTACGACACCGAGAACGACGTGCTCGGCCACCAGCGTTCGGGATTCCTGTGGACCGCGGTCGCATCGGCCGGCAAGACCGCCCGCAACTTCGGCGAGTTCATGTCCTTCGAGAACAAGCCGGCCGACGCCACCTGGCAGCAGTACTACTGCGCCAGCAGGGATGTCGAGGACGGCGGCGATCCGGCCCAGCTGACCGATTCGGCCCTGCGGGTCGACGATCAGTCCGCCATCCCGTCGCTGAACGCGATCTCCAACCACGCCTCGCCGCAGTTCGACACCGCCATCCCGGACCTGTATCGCTACCAGATCTGGAAACAGGACTTCGAGAAGCGCGGGCCCGCCAACCTGAACATGATGTGGCTGTCCAGTGATCACACCGGCGGCACCGCGGGACCGCGGGCGCAGGTGGCCGACGGTGATCTGGCGGTGGGCAAGATCGTCGACGAGATCTCCCACAGCAAGTACTGGAAGAACTCGGCGATCTTCGTGGTCGAGGACGACAGCCAGAACGGTGCCGATCACGTCGACGGCCACCGGGCGCCGGTGCAGGTGATCAGCCCGTACGCCAAACACGGCAAGGTGATCAGCACCTACTTCTCGCAGATCACCATGGTGCGCACGATCGAACAGATCCTCGGAGCCCAGCCGCTGAACCAGAAGGTGGCCGCCGCAACACCGATGTACGACGCGTTCACCAACAAGCCGGACTTCACGCCGTACCTGTCGGTGCCGAATCAGGTGCCGCTGACCGAGGGGGTGGTGACCGCGCCGGAGTGCGGGCTGGACACCCTGGGCAAGACCGGTGCGGCCGCGACGAAGGTGGCCACGCAACAGAAGCAGGCCGTCGCGGTGCCGGCCGATCAGCAGAACGTGGCCAAGGCGTGGGAGAAGTGGAGCGGCCGGCAGCACTTCAGCGGCAACGGCGCGATCCCCGACTACGCGCACCCGGAGCAGTTCAACCGCTACACCTGGTATCAGACCCACGGCTGGAAGAAGCCCTACCCGGGTGACTCGAAGATCTACGCTCCGAGCGATGTGCCGGGCGCTGACATCCCGGGGGTCGACGGCGACCGGTGAACACGATCGCCCGCTGATTGCGTCCATCGGGCCGATTCGGCCCGGATCCGCTCAATCAGCGGGGGATTCTGTTCGCGGGCGTCCGGTTGTCGGGGCGGGGTCGGGCTGGGCGGGGTCCGGCCCGGTGGCCAGCGATTCGCTGCCCTGATCGAGATTCAGGCCACGGCTGAGGACGCCGAAGACGATGCCCGTCACCAGGTAGCAGCAGGCGATGATCACCAACACCAGCACCGACTTGCCGTTGTCGGGCAGCACGAAGATGCTGATCACCGCGGCCAGCACCAGCGACACGTTGAAGATCATGTCGTAGATCACGAACACCCGACCCTTGTAGTCGTCGTCCACGTGGGCCTGGACGAAGGTGTCGACGTTGATCTTGATCGCCTGGGCCAGCACCCCGCAGCAGAAGGCGGCGATCAGGATGCCGAGATTGGTGTAGGTGGCGCCCGGAAAGACCTGCAGCACAGCGGATCCGAGGAAGCAGCCGACCATCCAGGCGCGGGCGCCGATCCGGTGCCGGACGATCGGTGTCACCGCCGCGGCCAGCACGAACCCGATCCCGGTCACCGCGGCCAGCACACCGAGATCACCGATCGCCGCGTCGACCTGGTCCGGCCGGTTGAAGTAGTTGCGATAGACCAGGATGCTGGCCACCGTCACCACCCCGTACGGCACCCGGTGCAGGCCGATGAAGATCAAGCCGAGCCCGGCCTCGCGCCGCTGCCGCAGGTGCCGCACCGCGTCGGCCAGTCCCTGGACGACCTCGGCTGCCCGGGTCGGCACCGCCACATCCGGACCGAGCAGCCGGCGGCCGATCCGCAGGCTCAGCACGGCGCTGATCACGAAGCCGCAGGCCGCCAGCGCGAACAACACCGCGTCGGCGGTGCTGGCAGGGACCCGGCCACCGAGCACCAACCGGACCCCCAGTGCGATGCCGCCGCCGATGATCACTGCGGCGGGGCCGACCGTCGGCACCACCGAGTTGGCGACCAGATATTCCTGCGGGTCGACGGTGTGCGGCAGCGACGCCGACAGCGCGGCCAGCAGGAACCGGTTCAGGCTCATCGCCAGCAGTACGCCGCCGTAGAAGACCGCCTCGCGGGCGCCGGAACCGATCCCGCCGGCCACCAGCACCGCCAGCCCGAAGCCGAGCACGGCCCGGCAGATCTCGGTGATCAACAACACCTGCCGACGGGACACCCGATCCAGCACCACGCTGACGAAGGGGCCGAGGATCGAGAACGGCAGCAGGGTGATCGCCAGCACGGTGGCGATCGCGGCCGCGTCGGGTTGGCGCTCCGGCGAGAACAACACGTACGAGGCCAGCGCGACCTGCAGCACCGCGTCGGCACCCTGCGCGGCGACCCGGACGGCGAACAGTCGCCGGAACAGCCGGTGTCGCCACAACCGACGCAGCCCCCGCAGAAACTCCACCGACGAAATCTATCCCGCGTTCATCGGCTGCCCGCCATCCGGCAACTCAGGCTGCGTACTGCGGCACCGCGGCGGCCCCGAACCAGGTCTGCAGGGCTGCGTGCAGACCGTCCCCGCCGGCCCAGGCGACGATCCCGTCGGGACGGATCAGCAACGGCTGACAGTCGCCGCTCAGCGTGATCACCCGGTCGCTGTCGAGCTCAGCAGCCGTGCCGAGCAACAGGCCCTTGCCGTCGTGCAGGTGATCACCGACGCGGCTGCCGTCGGCGAGCAGCAGATCCGGTGCGCTGCGGCCGACCACCGGATCATCCCCGTAGCCCTGCCAGTAGCCGGAGATCTTCTTCGCCATGTAGGTGGTGCCGGCATTGGTGTCCAACAGATCGGCGACGATGCTGCGCAGCGCCCGACTCTTCGGATCGGTCCGCATCAGCGCGACCTGGGCCCGGGTCCAGTCCAGCACCCAGGCCCCGATCGGATGCCGTTCGGTGGTGTAGCTGTCCAACAGCCCGGCGGGTGCCCAGCCCTGGATCTCGGCGGCAAGTTTCCAGCCCAGATTCATCGCGTCGCCGATGCCGAGATTGAGCCCCTGTCCGCCGAACGGCGAATGCACGTGGGCCGCGTCGCCGGCCAGCAGCACCCGGCCGCGCCGATAGCTGCTGGCCTGCCGGGCGTTGTCGGTGAACCGGGTCGCCGTCTTGACCTCGCCGATCCGGACGTCGGCTCCGGTCACCCGCCGCAAGCTGGCCTCCAGCTCCTCGCGGGTGATCGGCGCGTCCCGATCCAGCGGCGGGCCGTCGAACTCCACGGTCAGGATCCGGCCCTTGGCCGGCCCGTGCGCGTAGGTGCCGTACGGGGTGGTGTGCCAGCCGCGACCGAGCAGTTCCTCGCCCTCGATCTCGGCCATCGCCTGGTGTCCGGTGATCTCCGGACCGGTGCCCGGGAAGTCGAATCCGGCCCAGCCGCGTACCCGGCTGCGGCCTCCGTCGCAACCGACGAGCCAAGTCGTACGCAGCAGCAGGTCGCCCGCGTGCACGGTCACGCCCTCGTCGTCGACGTCGATCCCGGTGACCTCGACCCCGCGGCGGATCTCGACGCCGAGCTCGGCGGCGCGGCCAGCGAGGATCAACTCGACCTGCTGCTGGGACACCAGCCCCAGCCCGGCGGCCGGACCGTCGACAGCCAGCGCGGACTCGTCGAGCTTGTCGCTGAACATGAACAGGCCGGCGAAGTGGCCGACCGGTCGTGGCCCGTCCGGCATCGCCTTCATCGCGGCCAGGGTCTGCTGTTGTGCCTGCTCGACCGCCGGCAGCAGGCCACGGCGATGAAAGGCCTCCATGGTGGGCAGATTGATCGAACCGGCCTTGATCGTCGGATCGATGTCGGTCCGTCGCTCGAGCACCGCAACACCAACCCCCTGCAGCCGCAGTTCGCAGGCCAGCATCAGCCCGACCGGTCCGCCGCCGGCGATGATCACGTCATAGTCCATGCGAATAATCCTTAACTCGGTTCAAAATTGAGTCAAGTACAATTGTCACTCGTGGACTCGCTACGCGAACGGAAGAAGGCGGCGACCCGGCAACGGATCTCCGACATCGCCACCGGGCTCTTCGCCGAGCGTGGCTTCGACAACGTCACCGTGAACGAGATCGCCGCCGCGGCGGAGGTCTCCAAGGTGACGGTCTTCAACTACTTCCCGCGCAAGGAGGACATCTTCTTCGACCGGATCCCGCAGGCCGCCGAGTTGATCACCGCCGCGGTTCGTGATCGGGGGGCCGGGGTCACGCCGTTGGCGGCGTTGCGCGGACTGGTGCTGGAGTTGGCCGAGCAGCGGCATCCGCTGGGCGGGGTGCGGGAGCCGTACGCGCATTTCTGGCGGCTCGTCCAGGACTCGCCCGCGCTACGCGCCCGGGTTCGGGAGGTCGTCGACGAGTGGGAGATATTGCTCGCCGGACTGTTGGCCGAGCACAGCGACGACCCCCATCCGCGGCTGACCGCGGCGCTGGCGGTTGCGGGCTACCGGATCGGCTACCTGGCCGCTGTCGAACGGACCCTGGCCGGCGACTCCGCCGATCAGATCACCGCCGACCTGGTGTCCGCGATCAACGCGGCCTTCGACATTCTGGAGCGTGGCCTGGGCTCGTAGCGGCCCGGACCGCAGAGGATGCAGGCCCGGGCACCGTACGACGATCAGCCCTTCGGGTACTTCTTCACGTACGCGTCCAGGTTGTCCTTGCGCAGATCCTTCGCCAGTTCCTTCATCTTGGCCTGGTCGACGACGTCGATGCTGCCCACGCCGGACACGTTGGCGAAGCCGCTGACCGGGGCCTGGATCTGCTCGATGTTGCTGGGCGACAGCCGCAGCGACAGGGCGACGTTGCGGATCTCACTGCTGGTCAGACCGTTGTCCACGGTGACGTCCTTGGCGACTCCGGAGACGAAGCTGTTGAACTTCAGCGGGTTGCTGATCGTCGAACTACTCAGGCCCTTGGCCATGATCGCCTGGACGACCTTGCGCTGGTTCGCGGACCGGTCGAGATCACCGTTAGGCAGGTGATGGCGTTCGCGGACGAACCACAGCGCCTTCTCGCCCTGCAACGTGATCTTGCCCTTGGGGTAGTCGTAGCCGTGCGACTTGAACGCGTACTTGTTGGTCACCGTGACGCCGCCGAGGGTGTCGGTCAGGTTGATGAAGCCCTCGAAGTTGACCTGGGCGACGTGATCCATCCGAGTGCCGGTCAACTGCTCCAGGGTGGAGACCGCCAGCTGCGGCCCGCCCCAGGAGTACGCGGCGTTGATCTTGCTCTTGCCGTGGCCGGGGATCGGCACGTACATGTCGCGGGGGAAGGACACGATGTAGGCGTTCTTCCGGTCCGCGTCCAGATGCAGGATCATCAGCGTGTCGCTGCGGCCGTTGTCCTGCATGTTGTTCGGGTCGCGGCTGTCGGAGCCCATCAGGACGAAGTTCAGCGACTTGTCGTTGCTGGGCTTCTCCGGCCGCGGCGACTGACCGGCCGCAGTCGGGGTGTCCGGCGGCAGGTTGTCGCTGTGCTTCAGATTGCCGGTGATGCTGCGCTCGATCGACAACGCGTAGATGACGCCGGCGGCGACCACCACCACGACCACCGCGAGCAGGGTGATCAGCAGCCGCTTCGGCCAGCGCCGGCGAGGCGCCCGACGGGGAGCCGGAGCGGAGTCGTCGCGCTCGAACAGGTCGAGGCCTTGGTCGTCGGGCGGCGTGCTCGATGACATGAATCATCCTCTGGTTTCGTGGTCAGGGGTTGGGGCGCACGGGCCACGTGCGGCCGTGCCGCCCCAGGAGTGCTCGCTGGACAGGGTGCGGCCGGTCCCCCGAGCTTGGGGCAGTCTAATGAATCGGTGTGAACCGCGGATGAGATCGCGGTACGGCCGTACTCAGCCAATCCTTTGCCGCCGAACCTGGCTCGCCGACCTCGGCCGTAGGATCGCGGGGTGGCACGAGCCGATGACGCCGCCCGACGGGCCGAGCTGGCAGCCGGCGCGCGCCGGGCCGAGGCTGCCCGTGCGCAGCAGCTGATCGACGACTTCGTCGCGGCCACGAACTCGGCCGGGATCGCGGCCGAACCGTTGCGGGCCCGGCTGCTGTCCGGCCAGCAGGTGAAGACGGACCGGGCGGGCTGGTATCTGCGCCGCGATCACAGCATCGCCATCGGCACCGACGGCGGCTACTACCAGCTGGTGGTGCCCGGCGGCCTGGCCGAACGGCTCCGCGGCGTACGACTGCAGCCGAGCCCGCCGCCGATGGTGGTCGGACGCGGCGGCAAGGACGGCGAGACCGGCGACCTGAAGTTCTTCCTGGACAAGCGGCTCGCCGAGGGCTGAGCCGGGGACGGTCGGCGTACGAGTCGTGCGTTTCGGCGCAGGCGGCTCAGATGTCTTCGAGGGTGGTGGCCGAGCGCTTCGCCTGCATGAAGTCGAGGTAGGCCTCGACCACCTCGTCGGGCTTGCCCGCCTTCTTCAGGTGACCCTTGTCGATCCAGATCGCCTCATCGCAGAGTTCCTTGATCGAACCCAACCCGTGGCTGACCAGGAACATCGCCCGCGCCTTGGACCGCAGCTCGGCCATCTTGGCGCTGGCCTTCTCGCGGAAGTGCGCGTCGCCGGTGGACAGCGCCTCGTCGATCATCAGGATGTCCGGTTCCATGTGCACGGCCACCGAGAACGAGACCCGGGAGAACATGCCGGAGGAGTAGCTGCGCATCGGCATGTCGATGAAGTCACCGAGCTCGGTCCATTCGGCGATCTCGTTGGCGCGTTCCTCGACCTCCTCGCGGGACAGGCCGGCCGCGAGTCCGCCGAGGATGATGTTCTCCCGGCCGGACAGGTTGTTGTTGAAGCCGACGCCGAGCGCGAGCAGGGTGCTGGCCTGGCCCCAGACCTCGACGCTGCCCTTGGTCGGCGACAGGATGCCCGACATCGTTCGCATCAGGGTGGACTTGCCGGCGCCGTTGGCGCCGATGATTCCCATCGAGGTGCCGGTGCGGACCTCGAAGCTGATCCCCTTGAGCGCCTCCACCTCGCGAACCGCCCGCTGACCGCGGCCGAATCGCATCAGTGCCTGCCGCAGCGTCGGCTTCTTCTCGAAGCTGGTGCGGTAGTTCACGTACAGGTCGTTGACGCGGACCGCGAGGTCCGTCCGCTGCTCCGGCGGCAGGTGGGACTGGTCCGGAATCTCCGGCCGGGGCTCCATCGGTCCCATGCCCTGCAGCACGCGGAACTTCTTCCGCCGGGTGGGCAGTGCGGCCTGCTTGGTCTGCTGCCCTGCCTTCGCCTTGCCGCCCTTGCCCTGCCCGGGCTTGGCCTGTCCGCCCTTGCCCTGGGCGCCCTTGCCCTGGGCGGGTTTCGGCTGCCGGTTCTTGGTTTGGGCCTGCTTGCCTGGGGCCTGCTTGGCCTGCGGTTGCTCGGCCTGGGCTGCTGTGGCCTGTGCCGGCTTCGGTTGTGCGGGCTTGGCGGGCACGGCCTCGGCGGCTTCGGCCCCGGCGGATTCGGCCCGTCCGGCAGTCTCCGATCCGGCGTCTTCGGCCCCGGAGGCCGTCCGCCTGCCCTCGACAGGGCGATGACCGGTCCGGTCAGCTTCCTGGATCGAGGCATCAGGCGCGTCGGTCCAACGCCAGATCTGGGTATCCGCATCATCGGCCGGCGACGGCGTGGCTCCACGGCGCGGTCCGTCGGACGCCGACCGGGCGGGCAACCGGACGGGGGTCGGCGGCGAGGCCGGTTCCTGCTGATCGGAAGCCAGGGCGCGACGCGGGCGGACCTCGCCGGAGCGGGCCGACGGGTCGTTCGGCCGGTCCGGTGACTCAGAGGACACGGACAGCGAAATCACGCTCCCTGGAGATGAAGAACAGGAATCCTACGACCATCGTCGCGAGCGCCCAACCGGCGCTGCTGAACCACATGTACGGGTCGGGCCAATTCGACTTCTGCAACAACTCGGAGTACCCGCCGAGCATGCTGAACATCGGATTGAGCTGGATCACGCTCTGCAGCAGTGCCGGATAGCGATCCAGCTGGGTCGGCAGCCACAGGATCGGCGACATGTACATCCATAGCCGCGACAGGTACGGCAGGAAGCTGGCGGTGTCGCGGAAGTAGACGTTCACCGTGGCCACCAGTGCGGCCAGTCCCATCGAGAAGACCAGGATGCAGAGCAGGAAGTAGATCGACAGCAACATCCGCCAGGACCACGGCCCGCCGACCACCAGATGAATCGCCAGATACAGCGGGATCGTCGGCAGGAAGCGGAAGAAGGTCGTGCGTACGGCTGAGAGCGGAATGAGCAACCGCGGGAAGTTCGTGTTCAGCAGCACCTTGCCGGCCGTGGTCACCGACTTCGCACCGGTGCTGAGCGCCGTCTGCGCGATCCGGAAGGCGAACAGCGATCCGGTCAGGTGCGCGATCAACTGCTTGGCCGAATCGAGGTGATGGAAACCACCGCGGACCAGCATGATCAGCAGGAAGTAGACCGCTGCCTGCAGCAGCGGATCGAGCAGCAGCCAGGCCTGGCCGAAGAAGGTGTTGGTGTTGGCCCCACGCAGCCGGGACCGGCTCATCTCGTCGGCGAACTCGCGCCGCTGCCACAGATTGCGGAAGTAGTCGATCAGGTTGGGTAGTCCGACCCGGTGCGGGGTGAACTGCTGATAGACGGCGGTCTGCGTCGGCGCGCCCTGAACTGGCATCCCGGCTCCGCTCCTCGTCCTACTACTGGAAGGCATACCGGTCATCAAGAACAACGCCCGGCCCGCGGCTCCGCGACCCGCCACGTACCGGTCGGGGCTGGCGCGAGGCCTGGAACAGTCTGCCACGGCTTGGCCCGATCGCCGCGTATCGGCGGTCGACCCCCTGTGCGTGGTGAGTCCTGTACGTGGTGAGTCGGCCCCGGCGCTTGATCGCGGGGGCCGACCCACGTCATCAGCCACCGGAGCCCGAGATCACTTCGCCTGAGGCGGAATCACGAACAGCGGCAACTGGCCTTCAGTTGGTCCCATCCCCCCTGGGCCACTGATGGGCGAATCGGGTCGCTCTCCCCAGGGCACCCGAATTTCGCTACCGATCACCCTGCTCACCCGGATCGGAAATATCCAGCCAGATGCGATCAGATTCAACCAAGGGTTTCGGCAGGCCGACGTTTGGCTGACCGCAGCCGCCGACAGCCCGGTGTTCTCGCGCACGAACTGCAAGCAGGTGCAGAGTCGGGGGTGCCGAGTCATGGTGACCGCAGCGGGCAACAACTCGGCTTCTCGGACAACAACGTCGCAGGGCCGGACAACACTCCTGCCAACACCGTGGGAGCAGTGTGACGTAGGTCGGAAACGGCCAACCCACGAAGGACACCATGTCGGTGACGTCAGCAGTCGGCAGCCGCGCTCAACCCGCGGGCGGCTCGCGCCCCAGGTGCGTCGATCAGTCGCGCCCAGCGCGCGTCGTCGAGACGCGCTCTGCGCGCCCGGGTACGTCCCGTTTCGCGCTCATCGATGCCCTGAATGTCGAATGGTCGCAGTTCGATCAGGATCGCTGGCTGGCGAGCTACAGCCGCGCCGAGATCCGGAGGTGGCTCACCGAGCATCCGGCGTTGGCCGGTTGCCGCACCGCGGCCGACGTGCTGACCGCGATTCGGGACAACCCGGATGCCGTGCTGGCGGCCCTGATCGTGATTCATCAACAGGACACGGCCGATCTCGGGGCAGGTGTCCGGCGCCGTTCGCCGGGCGGTGAGCTGGCCGGCCGGATCGTGCTGCAGACCATGCTCGGCAAGCTGGTGACGATGGCGCGGCGCGATCACCGCCATCGGATCGAGGACTATGTCGGCCAGTTGTGGGCGAGGATCGGCAGCTACCCGCTGGTGCATCGGCCACGCCGGATAGCGGCCAACCTCGCGCTGGACACCCTGAAGCAGGTGACTCGCGACGCGTCCACCGCGTCCGGTTCGATCGCAACTCTCCCGCTGTCCGCCCGGGAATTGGAGCTGGCCGGCTTCGGTCGATCGGGAACCGAGGAGGTAACCGATCTGAACGCCCGCCGGGTGCTCCGAGCGGCGGCTGAGCTGGAGCTCATCGACGAAGCGACCCGAAACCTGCTGCTCAGCGTCTATGTGGAGGTCCTGTCCAGCGCCGAGGCCGGCCGCCGATTCGGCCTGACGGCCGAGACGGTTCGCTTCCGCTGCAGCAGGGCCATCCGCAAGTTGGCCGCGCACGCCGCCGTGATCGCCGAGGCCGCATGATGCGGTCCTCATCGCCCGATCGCGGCTCAAGCCTCACCACCAATTTTGCGGGCATTGAATTTGAAGAAGGCCTTTGGAAATCGTCAATTAGCCGCATTCGCTTGACATTCTGTTCGGGCACAACCAATCCTTTGATCCCCTGTTCGATCCACGGATCGGCAGGCGCTGAGCAATGGCGGGCTCTGGGCCCGAGCAGTATGGGAGGGCCCCAGGATGGCTATTGATGAACGGATGCCGGACACCTCGACGGTGCCGGCCGCGGTGCCGCAGCTGCCGGTCGGACCGCGCGTCCGGACCAGACGAAATCCCCGCTGGATCGCGCTGGGTATCGTGGCGATCTGCCTGGGTGCGCTGGCTTCGTTCTTTCTCTATTCGCAGCTCTCCGAATCGCATCAGGTGGTGGCGATCCGGCATACGGTTACGCGGGGGACCACGATCGGCGCCGACGATCTGGCGGTTGTTTCGGTCGGCGACATCGGCGGGGCCCAGGCCGTGCCGGCGGATCGGTTGCCGTCACTGGTCGGTCAGGTCGCCGCCTACGACCTGGTCGCCGGCTCGCTGCTCCCGGCAGATGCCACCACCGACAATCTGCCGCCGGCCAAGAGCAAGAGCGTGGTCGGCATTCGGGTCGCGATCGGCCGCGCACCCAGTGGCTTTCTGACCCCGGGCAGTCCGATCCGACTGGTGGTGCTGCCGGCGTCGGCCGCCGGCGCCGGATCGGCCGATTCGGACGCCGCAGCTCCACCGGTGGCGACCGCTCAGCCGGCATCCGGGTCCGATCAGCTCCCGACCATCACCGCCGCCGTCGTCAGCTCCGAGCGGTTGGACGACGGCATCTACCTGAACATCGAACTGGACGCCCGACAGGCGATCGACGCGGCTGCGTACGCGGCCGAGGACCGGGTGGTCGTGATCCGCGAGTCGGAGCGGTGAGATGGCGCTGATCGTGCTGACCTCCGCCGCCGGATCGCCGGGAGTCACCAGCACAGCGGTCGGCCTGACGCTCGCCTGGCATCGGTCGGCGATTCTGGTCGACGCCGATCCGGGTGCCTTTCAAGCCGTACTGGCCGGTTATCTGCGCGGGCAGTTGCCGACCGAGAAGGGACTGCAGCGGGTCGCAGAGGCACATCGCGACCGCCGCCGCCTGGTCGAGGTGATCAGTGACGAAACGGTGCCGCTGACCGATCAGCCGGTTGCCGGTGCGGTCGAGCCCGCTGCGCAGGCCGACGCCGCCGACCACTCGACTGCCGCGTCGAGCCGAAGGCTGCTCCCGGGGTTCGTCCGGCCGGCCAACGCGGCGCTGTTCTCATCGGTCTGGGCCGACCTCGCCGACGCACTGGTCGACTACGGCAGAGCCGGCATCGACGTGCTGCTCGACGCCGGCCGGATGGACGCACAGGGATTGCCCCAGCCACTGGTCGACCGGGCGGATCTGGTGGCGCTGATGCTGGCCTCGGATCTCCGCTCGGTCGCGGCCGCGCGGAACGCGGCGACAACCCTGCGAGAACGCAGTGCCGGCGAGCCGAACCTCGGCCTGATCCTGCGGGGTGAGAACCAGCCGTACGGGCGGCGGGAGATCGCCCGGCAGCTCGGCCTGCCCGCGGTGTCGGTGATCGCCGACGACCCGGAGTCGGCGCGGGTGTTCTCCGACGGAGCGCGCCGCCCTCGACGATTCGACCGGTCTCCGCTGGTGCGATCGCTGCAGGCCGCCGTCGACGATCTCAACGCCACGATCCGACGGCGGCAGACCCGGCTGGAGGATCCGCGGGAACCGATGCCGATCGGCGCCGGCGGCTGGCTCTCGGCGGGGATGTGGCCGGGCGGTGATCGCGATGCCTGAGCAGGACCGCGCGGCCGTGGACGAGGCGACCAAGACCCCTCCGCTGGACGCGGTTCCGATCCTGGCGCGGCCACTTGCCGGCGACCCGGGGAGCGGGCTCCGGACCTGGCATCAGCCCGAACGCGATCTGCCGCACCGCTCGCGGCTCGGCCCGCCGGACTCGGCGGACCGATCGGCGGCGCGGTCGGGCCGGTCGGCGTCCGATGTTCCGGGCGGGTCCCAGTCCGACGAGGTCGACTGGGCCCAGGTGGTGTTACTGCGCAAGCAGGCCTCCGAGCAGATCACGGCAGAGAGCCAGGCTCACCTGGCCGAGAACGGGCGGGCGATGCCGGCCGAGGACCGGCTGTTGATGGGCCGGGCGGTGATCGGCCGAGTGGTCAACGCCCACGTGCGGGCGCTGCATCGCGAGGGAGCCGCGCTGTGGTCGCCGCAGACCGAGCGGCATTACGTCCGCGTACTCGAGGACAGCGTCTTCGGCTACGGCCGGATGCAACCGTTGTTCGAGATCGACGATGCCGAGAACATCGAGATCCACGGCTGGGACTCGGTGGTGGTGCAGTACGGCGACGGCCGGCGCAAGAAGCTGCCTCCGGTCGCGGACAGCGACGAGGAACTGATCGATGCGATCCGCTTCCTCGGCGAGAACGCCCGGCCGAGCCGGCCCTTCGACGACAGCCATCCGACCATGACGCTCGCGCTGGGGGACCGCTTCCGGCTGCACGCGATCGGCTTCGGGCTGTCCTATCGGCCGAGCATCGTGATTCGACAGCACACCTTGACCCGTACGTCGCTGGCCGACCTGGCGCGGGGCGGACTGATGCCGTTGGAGGTGGCGCAGTTCCTGGACGCGGCGGTACTGGCCCGCAAGTCGATGGTGATCGCCGGCGACCAGGGTGCCGGCAAGACAACTCTGCTGCGCGGACTGATCGATGCGATCCCGGCCGGCGAGCGGTTCGGCACCCTGGAGACCGACTACGAATTGATGACCCATCTGCAGCCGGGCCGGGAGAACATCCTCGCGTTGCAGGCGAGAGTCGGTCATGGCGAACGCGACGGCGCCGAGGAAACGGGCAACTTCACCGTCGCCCGGCTCTTTCCCGAGGCATTGCGGCAGAACCTCGCCCGGCTCGTCGTCGGCGAGGTCCGCGGCGGCGAGGCGTTCGCGATGTTCGAGGCGATGCAATCCGGGGCGGGCACGCTCTCCACGACGCACTCGCACTCGGCCGAATCGACCATGGATCGGCTCGCCGCCCGGGTCGCGCAAGGCGGCGTGCTGACCATCGACGAGGCCTATCGGCAGATCGCGCTGAACATCGGCGTGCTGATCTACGTCCGCCTGGTCGACGAAACCTGGAAGGGCGGCACCCGGCGCCGGCTGATCTCCGAGATCCGTACGCTCACCCGGTCGATCGAGAACGGCCGGCCGGTGACCCACCTGGCCTACAGCTCGCACGGTACCGGCGCCCAGCCTCCCGGCTTCTACCCCGACGCCGACTTCGCGGCCGAACTCGCCCCCTTCCACCGGCCGCTGCCCGGCTGGTCCCCAACCTCCGAGACTCGTCCCAGGCCGGATCGGGGCGAGGATGGCGACCGCGAGGATCGAATCGAGGCGGCCGGCTGATGGAACCGTTCGTGGCCGTCTGGGCCGGGCTGCTGTTGATCGGCGGCGTCGTCCTGGTGATCGTCGGGTGGCGTCCGGTCGCGGTCGATCCGGCGCCTCGATCGCGGCGCGAACGGCCGTCGATCGGGCAACTGTGGGTCCGGATCAGCCGCCGCCCACCGGGAGCGGCCGGCCGGCGGCGGGATCTGATCCTGCTGGCGGCACTGGTGACCGGATTCGTGATCGCGGCCTTTTCCGGCTGGGTGGTGATGATCGTGGTGCTGCCGGCGATCGCCTGGACCCTGCCGGTGATCTTGACCCCGCCGAAGGACCGTGACGTCGTGCTGCTCGAGGCGCTCGACCGTTGGGTACGAAATCTGGCGGCGACGTTGCCTACCGGCAAATCCATTCCGGATGCGATCCGGATCTCCGGCCGCACCGCTCCGGAGACGATCCGCGATCCGCTGAGTTCGCTGATCAGCCGTCTGAACCACCGCTGGGACAGCCGGGAAGCGCTGATGCGATTCGCCGACGACCTGGACAGCCCGGACGCCGACACCGTGATCGCGGCGCTGATCCTGGCCGCCAACCGTGGCGCCAACGGTGCCGCGCTGACACTGTCGGAGTTGGCAGACTCGATCCAGGCACAGCTCAAGGGCCGCCGAGAGATCGAGACCGAGCGAGCCAAGCCGTACCTGGTCGTACGTCAGGTCACGGTGATCACGCTCGGCACGCTGGCCATCGCGTTCGTCTTCGCCCGCGACTACTTCGCCCCGTACCAGTCGGGGCTGGGGCAGTTGTTGCTCGCCATCCTGGCCGCGCTGTATCTGGGCGCGCTGATGTTGATGCGACGACGCGCTCTGCCACCTCGCCGCCGGCGAATCCTGCTCGGGACGGGGCGATGAACGCCGGCATGATCCTGCTCTCCGGGATCCTGCTCAGCGGCGGCGTGGTGTTGATCGTCGCCGGGCTGGTGCCGGCGACTCCGCACCTCGCCGACACCATTGCCCGGCTGAGCCGGCCCTGGACGATCACCGGCGAGCGCTGGGGTGCAGCCGCCGAACCGATCGCGCAGACCAGATCGGAACGGTTCGGCAGCTGGGTGTATCGCCGATCTCCGATCCCGCTGACGCCGGGCCAGCATCGGGCACTGCGGATCCGTGGCCGCTCGGTCAGCGAGTTCTATGCCGACAAGGCCGTCTGGGCGCTGATCGGATTGACCGTGCCGCCGATCCTGGCCGGACTGTGGGCACTGCTGGGCGGCACGATCGCCGCACCGGTGCCGGTTCTGGTCGGTCTGGCCGGTGCGGGCGCCGGCTTTTTCGTGCCGGACCTGATGTTGCGCGGCGAGGCCAGGACGACCCGTGGCGACGCGGCCTCGGCACTGTTGATGTACATCGATCTGGTCACCCTGGAACGGCTGTCGAACGCCTCCAGCACCCAGGCACTGCAGAACGCCGCCGCCCTGTCCGACGTGCCGCTGTTCCGGCAGCTGCGGGCCGCGCTGGAACGGGCTCGGCTGGAGCAGCAGCCGCCGTTCATCGAGCTGCGCCGGCTCGCTGATGATCTTGATCTGCCGGAACTGCGAGATCTGGCCGACGTAATGCAGACCGACGAGAGCGGCGTGGCGCTGTCCGGGGTGCTGCGCGCCCGCGTCCGCGAGCTTCGCGACGCCAACCTCACCATCGCGCTGCGCGAGGCCAACTCGGCATCGGAGGGGATGACCGTCTACATGACGATTCCGTCGATCATCTTCGCGCTGATCTTCCTGATACCCGCCCTGATCCGGCTGGTGACGAGTTGACCGCGGGCACAACTTTTCGGACAGAGAACACAGAGCACCGAGGAAGGAATCACCTACCCATGAAGCATTACCTTGAGCTGGCCATCGGCTGGATCGTCGCACTGCGGTCCGACCCGCGCCAGTCCCAGCGCGGGCTGAGCCAATCCACCGAGGTGGCGATCCTGCTGGCCGCAGCGCTTACCGTGGCCGCTGCGATCGTCGTCGCGGTGAAGGCGTTCGTGTCCAAGAAGCTCTCCGGGTTCTGATTGCCGCTGGGGCCAATGATCATGATCACCAGCAGTCGCCGCGGACGATCGGTTGACGACGAACGGGGGCTCAGTACGAGTCTGCAGTTCGCCGTCCTCGCGCCGCTGCTGATGCTGTGCCTGCTCGGCGTCGTGCAGGCAGGTGTCTGGCTGCACGGACGCAATGTCGCCGCCGAAGCAGCGCATGCGGCCGCCGACGTGGCGCGCAACTACCACGGCGACCGATCCGCAGCGGCTGAGGCGGCGCTCCGGGTCGCTGCGGTGGGCGGTCTGCGGGACGTCCGGTTGCGGGTCGATCGCTCCGGGGACAACGTACGGGTGGAACTGTCGGCTCGGGCGCCGCTGATCTTCGACATCGGTCGCGGCCGGATCACCGAGATCGCCACCGCACCGATGGAGCGGGTGACCAGACCATGATCAACACGGCTCCGAACACAGCATCGCCGGACAAGACGATCGTCGCCGCAGGGCGTGCTCTGCGGGCCGGCAGCGATCAGCGCGGCCTGTCGCCGGCAATCGAGCTGGTCATCCTGGCACCGGCGCTGATGATCTTGCTCGGACTGGTGGTGGCCGGTGCCCGGATCTGGTTCGTCCGTTCGACGCTGACCGAGGCCGCCTACTCCGGTGCACGGGCGGCGTCGATCCAACGCAGCATCGACAGCGCCGCCGAGGCCGCGACCGCTGCCGCCGACGCGCAACTGCAGACCGACGGCGTGGACTGCGCGCAGCGACGGATCAGCTTCGACCTCGGCGGCTTCAGGGCCCCGGTCGGGCAGCCGGCCGCGGTCACCGGGGTCGTACGGTGCCGGGTCGAATTCGGCGACGTCCTGCTACCGGGCTTTCCGGGATCGCTCTGGCTGACCGGGCGTTCCTCGGCCGTGATCGACACCTATCGGGAGCGATGAGACATGACGATCGCCGGCATCCGGGCATCCCTTGGAGCCCTCCGCAGCGTTGTGCGTCGAACCTGGGGAGATGCCCGTGGCCAAGCGCTGAGCGTGTTCGTGCTGGTGGCGACGGCGGCGCTCATCCTGGTTGCCGGTCTCGTCGTCGACGGCGGGCAGAAGGCCGCAGCGGTGAGCCGGGCGGAGTCCGTCGCCGCCGGTGCCGCCCGAGCCGCAGCCGACGCCGGTGCGTCGGGATCGTTCGCCACCGGCGAGTCGTCCGGTCTGGCCGGCGGTTCGGCACGGTCGGCAGCCCGGAACTATCTCGCCGGCGCGGCAACGGGTCCCGGTCCGCAGGTGGGCGGATCGGTGCAGATCCGAGGCGGGACCGTGATCGTCACCACCCATGCCACCGCCCGCACCATCTTCCTGTCCGTGATCGGTATCGACTCGGTGACCGGGACCGGCGAGGCCACCGCCCGGGTGGTGCCCTCATGATCACCCAACGGCAGCACCGCACGGGGCCCGACAGGACCGGGGCGGCCGGGCGCTTGGTCAAGGGCGTCGCAGCACTGGTTGCGCTGCTCGGCGCGGTGGTCGGGGTGCCCTGGCTGTTGGTCGAGTTGGCCGGCAATCCACTGCCCGAGCGACTCGATCCGAATCGGATCTGGGCGGCACTGACCACGCCCGACGACGGCACGGTTCTGGTTGGCCTGATCGCCGTCGTGGGCTGGGTCGCTTGGCTGGTGTTCGCGATCTCGGTGATTCTCGAGGTGGTCGCGGTGGTGAGTCGGCAGCGGATCCGGCTCCGGCTGCCCGGGCTCGGCGGGATGCAGAAGATCTCCGGCGGACTCGTGCTGCTGGTGCTCGGCATGTTCGTGATGCCGAGCCAACTCGCCGCAGCGGCTCCGGGGCTGGTCGGTCCGGTAGCAACGGGGCCCGGTGCGTCAGGGTCGGCGAACTCGGGAGGCGTGGCCTCGGCGCCGGACAGACCTGGGCCGGTCGATTCTCCCGCCGCCGGCCCGACCGCCGCCGAACCGCCCGTCACCGATGCAAACAAGACCGCCTCGTCCGACGCGGTCCCGCATCCGGCCGATCCGGTCCCCGGGGATCCGGCCGCTGCCGCGCCGAGCGCCGGTTCTGAACCGCACGGACCGACCCGGCCTGCTGGGCCTGCTGGGCCTGGGGCATTGCGCTCGTCGCGCAGCGCCGGCGACGGGAACCGGCCTGCCCTGGCCGACGAACGAGCCGGCGATGCGGATCGGCTCGTCCATGTCGTCCGCGACGGCGACGACTTGTGGAGTCTGGCCGAGCAGTACTACGGCCGCGGCCAGGAGTGGCGGACGATCGCCCGCGCCAACCCGTCGGTGCTCAGCGGTGGACCCGACCGGCTGCTGCCGGGGTGGCGGCTGATCATTCCCGGAGTCGGCCCTGCGGCCCGAGAGGTTCGCGTCCGGCCCGGCGAAACCCTCTCGACCATTGCCGATCGGGTCTACGGCGATCCGGCGGCGTGGCCGCAGATCTATCACGCCAACCGCAGTGTGCTGGCCGACCCGGACCTGGTGCCGATCGGTCTCCGGCTGCTGATCCCGCCGGGCCCGGATCCGGCGCATCCGCAGGAGCCTTCGGCCGGGCGATCAGCCGGCCGGCGGTCGACCGGCGAGGGCTCCGCCGCCGATCCGACGGCCGATGCCGCCGACGACGATGAATCCAGCCAACGGTTGGACAACCGTCGATCGAACGCACCCCGGGGCGATGCGTCGGCTCCGTCTCGGGGTGGCGACAGTTCGGCCCCGCCCCGCGATGATGAGTCGGGCCCGCCCACCGATGAGTCGGCCGCGCCCGGGGCCGGTGAGCCGGGCACGGGCGGGGCAGGCGCCTCAACCCGACCCACGTCCGCACCGCAGCCGGCCGGGGAGTACGCGGAGGCGGTGGGGGATGCCGATCGAGATCTACCGGCCGTACCGGCCCAATTGGCCGGCGTCGGAGGTCTGCTGGCGGCGGCGTTGACCGCCGGACTGGTCAGCCGACGTCAGCTGCAGTTGCGGGCCCGGCCGGTCGGCCGGCGGATCCCTCAACCGCCGCCGGCGGCCGGCCGAGCGCAGGCAGATCTCGGTCGTCGCCAACTTCTCAGCCTGGAGCAGCTCGATCGGGCGCTGCGCGCAATCGGCCGGGACTGCCTGGAACGTGGCGTCGCGGTACCGATCCTGCAGGCGGCTCGGCTGTCCGGCCGCGAACTCGACCTGATCATGAGAGAGCCTGCCGCATCGGTGCCGACCGGTTTCGTGGCGGATGGTGTGCACTGGCGGTTGTCCGTCGCCGATGCGGAGTTCCTGCTGCAGGATCGCGACCTCGCCGACAGTCCGCAGCCGTACCCGGCCCTGGTGTCGGTCGGCACCGACTCGGCCGGATCGGTGATCCTGGTGAACCTCGAGGCCGCCGGGGTGTTCGCGGTCGAGGGGACCGGCTCGGCTCCGTCGGACGTGCTGACCGCGATGATCGCCGAGCTCGCCTTCGTTCCCTGGTCCGAAGAGATGGTGATCACCGTCGTCGGTGATCGGACCGGGCTGCCCGAGTCGGTCGATCAGCACAACGTCGGCACCGTCACCGACCTTGATCAACTTCTGTGGCGCTGGCAGCAGCGCGCCGGCCGGCAGCGCGAACAGCTGGCGGCCGGCAGGAAGCGTACGCCGGTCGACTTCCGAGTCGATCCTGATCTTGGTGATCCGTGGGTCCCGGAAGTGGCGATCGTCAGCCAGCGGCCGAGCCCGCGTCAGGCCGAGCAGCTCGCCGAGTTGTTGCTCAGCGAACCTCGGGTCGGCTTGTCGGTTGTGCTGTGCGGACGCGGGCTGACCGCAGGGGCGCGGCTTCGGCTGTCGCCGTCGGCTTCTGACTTAGTCGATGCCGAGCTCGATCCGCCCGGCTGGAAGTTCACCGCCCAGCTGTTGGGTTCGCCGGCAGCGGGTCTGATTCAGCAGCTGATCGAGTGCACCGGGCGGCAGGACACCGAGCCGGCTCCGTGGTGGGTTGCCGACTTCCCGCCCGGAAGCCATCGGCCCAGCCGGGCTCGTTCGGACGCCGTACCGGTGTCTGACCAGCGCCCCGAAGTTGATCATCGGCGGCCATCGGCCGCCAACCTGAGTTGGCCATCGGCCGCAGTTCACCCCGGCGGCAATGACGTCGCCGCGGATCCGCCAGCCGGATCCGATGATCGGCCGGGCCGGACGGCCCCGCTGGTCAGGCAAGGGGCGAGTAAGGAGTTCGAGATCGTGCCCAGCCCGTTCGCCGCGGAACAGCCGCCGCCACCCCGGCACCCGACGTTGATGCTGCTGGGACCGATCGACCTGATCGGCGCCGGCGGTCCGCGGCCGAGCAGGGCGGTGCTGCAATGCATCGAGTACGCTGCGTGGTTGCTGGAGCATCCCGGCAGCACCGCGCACGCGATGGCGGCCGGTCTGGTGGTGGCCGAGGGGACCCGGCGGTCGAATGTCAGCCGGTTGCGTACCTGGCTCGGTGCGGACGAGGAGGGCCGGCCCTACCTGCCGGACGCGTATTCGGGCCGGATCGTGCTGTCTGCCCTGGTGGGATCGGACTGGCACCGGTTGCAGATCCTCACCGGTACGGGGGTCAACGTCACCAGCACCGAGGGGTTGTGCAAGGCGTTGGATCTGGTGCGCGGCGCGCCGCTGGCCGATGCGGCACCGACCCAGTGGCATTGGGCCGAGGAGATGCGAACCGACATGGTGTCGGTGATCCGCGACATCGCCGTCGAGATCACCGAACGCGCTCTGGCCGACTCCGATGTCGATCTCGCCCGGTGGGCAGCCTCCCGCGGGCTGACCGCAGCGCCACAGGACGAGTTCCTGATGGGTGCCCGGATTCGTACCGAGTTCCAGGCCGGCAACGCGGCCGAGGTGGAGCGACTGGCCCTCCAACTCGCTGCCCAGGGCAGGGCGCTCGGCGTGGACCTGCATCCGGACACCGTTGACCTGCTGCAGCAGGTGATGGAGGGTCGGCTCCGGGCCCGGGCGTAATCCTGCCGGCAGTTGTGTCCGTACGGGCCGACCAGGTCGACCCGGCAGGCGCCGCCCGCACCGTGTCAGCCCGCACCGTGTCAGCCCGCACCGTGTCAGGCTGTCGGAATGGCAACGCAGTACTACACCGCGACCAGCATCGACGGCTTCATTGCCGATGCGGAGAACTCACTGGACTGGCTGTTCCAGTTCGACGAGGGCGACGAGTCGGGTTACCCGGAGTTCATCGAGAAGGTCGGCGCGATCGCGATGGGCGCGACCACGTACGAATGGATTCTCGCCCACCACGTCAACGCCGATGCCGCCCGCCCGCAACCGTGGCCGTACCGACAGCCGTGCTGGATTCTGACCCATCGCGAGCTGCCCGCAGTCGACGGAGCGGACCTGCACTTCGCCGCCGGCGACGTCGTCCCGATCCACGCCGCGATGACCGAGGCGGCGGCCGGGGAGAACATCTGGCTGGTCGGCGGCGGCGAACTGGTCGGCCAGTTCCATGATCACGGCCTGTTGGACGAGGTCATCCTCAGCGTCGCGCCGGTCTTCCTCGGTTCCGGGGCGCCGCTGCTCCCGCGCAAGATCAGCACGCCGCCATTGGAATTGGCAGGGACTCGGGTGGTCGGCGGCGTATTCGCGGAATTGCGCTATCGCGTGCCGCGGGGCTGATCTCAGCGGCATCCGGGTCGCGGCGGACCAGGAAGAGATCGGCCGACCGCGCAGTCGATCGGCCGACCTTCGGAAGGTGATCAGGCCGCGCTGACGGTGTAGTCACCGGCTTCGTCGACAGCCGCCTCGATCAGCGTGAAATCGATGGGCTGCTCACTGGTCACCGTCAGCGATCCGGCTTCCAGGTCGACAGCGGCCGCCTCGACGCCGGGGATCGCACTGACCTCTTCGGTCACCGCATGCACGCAATGCTCACAGCTCATGCCGCGTACGGAATAAGTGTTGATCATGAATTTCGCCTTTCACGCTGGGGATTCGAAGATCCTGCAACTTCGAGTTGATCATGAAAACTTGATCATGAAGGAGCGACGGGCAGACTTACCGGACCCTGGCTGCGACGGTCTCAGGAGCGAACCAGGCGGGCGATCGCCTTGGACGCTTCCTTCAACTTTTCGTTCGCCTCGTCACCACCGGACTGCACGGCTTCGGTGACACAGTGATCCAGATGATCATCGAGCAGGCCGAGCGCCACCGACTGCAGCGCGCTGGTCATCGCCGAGACCTGGGTGAGGATGTCGATGCAGTACTTTTCGTCCTCGATCATCCGCTGCAGCCCGCGGGCCTGTCCCTCGATCCGCCGCAGCCGCTTGAGGTAGTCGTCCTTGTGGTTGTTGCTCAGATACCCATGGCTGTGCCCGGTCTCCGCTTCGCCGGCGGCCGCCGAAGCGGTGGCGGTGGACGGTGTGCTCATCGCTCTCTCCCCTGTCTCCCAACTCCCGAAACTATACCCCACCGGGGTAGCCCTCCAGAAGGTGCCCGGAGTCGCGACGACGCCACGTTCAGACAGTCGCGCGCGAAATCCCCGTTGCGGTACAGCTGCGCGCGAAATCCCCGGTGGCGGTAACTACCGCGCGCGATAGCGACCGCCGCACCGGGTATTTCGCGCGCGCCGGCAGGTTCTGCGCGCGGCTGGGTCTCCGGGCCCAACGGCAACCGCACCAAATGTCGACAAAGCGAGTAATCGGCGTGTGGCCATGGTTATCAACAGTTATCCCCAAGCGCCGTGGATAAGGCACACCAGGCGGCTGCTGTCAACTCGCCGCAGACGACCGTGCCGTCGGTTGCCGGCCGCTCGGACTTCTTCTCGTCCACCGATCGTGGATCGCGTTACACCTAGTCAGAACCGCTTTTCCGGCGTGAGTGCTCGGTTATCCCCAGCGCTGTCCGCAGCCGGTGCACAACCAGCAAGCGTGTCTCCACAAGGGATCCGATCTTGTCCACACGGGCTGTGGACAACGGGCTTTTCAGGGTCCTCGAACCGGCGTACGGTGCTGCTCGGTCATCCGGGCGGACCGTCTGAGACCAGCTGCTCGATCGATGACCGGCCGGCCCCAACCTGCGCCGCGGGGTTTGCTCGCAGGACCCTGTCGTGCCCATCCGAGTGTCCATCGAGCACGCTCGGTGACGCGATGCCGGATGAACTGTCAGGGCCCGAACCTAGAGTGGCGGCAGAGCGAATGACAGGCATGTGATTCGTCGGCAGGAGATATGCGAGCGGTCGCCACCGACAACGCGGCGGCCGGTGGGATGACGAATGTGCAGGGGGATTCAGTGAGCCTGGCCGAGGTCAACGCGCCGTACGGTGACGAGGACGTCCGCAGCCCCCGCAGTTCGGCCGGTGATCGGACGCCGCCGCAGGACCTGATCGCCGAGCAGTCGGTGCTCGGCGCGATGCTGATGAGCAAGGACGCCATCGCCGATGTGGTCGAGGTGTTGCGCGGCCCCGACTTCTACCGGCCCGCGCACGAGCTCGTCTACGACGCCGTTCTCGATCTGTACGGCCGGGGCGAGCCGGCCGATGCCGTCACCGTCGCGGCCGAGCTGACCCGCCGCGGCGAGATCGCCCGGGTCGGCGGCGCGCCCTATCTGCACGACCTGCTGGCCAGCACGTCGATTGCGGCCAACGCCGGCTACTACGCCGAGATCGTCCGGGAGAAGGCGATCCTGCGTCGACTGGCCGACGCCTCGATCCGGATCGGCCAGATGTCGTACGCGGCCGAGGGCGACGTCAACGACATCGTCGACCGGGCCCAGGCGGAGGTCTACTCGGTCACCGACAAGCGCACCAGCGAGGACTACAAGTCGCTGTCGGAGCTGATGCAGCCGACCATGGACGAGATCGAGGCGATCGGCTCCCGCGGCGGCCAGCTGGCCGGCGTACCGACCGGTTTCGCCGATCTCGACGACCTGACCAACGGCATGCACCCCGGCCAGATGATCATCGTTGCCGCCAGGCCCGGGATGGGGAAAAGCACCCTGGGATTGGATCTTGCGCGCGCCGCGTCGATCAAGAGCGGCCTCACCTCGGCGATCTTCTCGCTGGAGATGAGCCAGATCGAGATCGTGATGCGGCTGCTGTCGGCCGAGGCGCAGATCCCGCTGAACCACATCCGCAACGGCAAGATGAACGACGACGACTGGCAGCGGATGGCCAAGAAGATGGGCGAGGTGGCCGAGGCGCCGCTGTTCATCGACGACTCGCCGAACCTGACCATGATGGAGATCCGGGCCAAGGCCCGGCGGTTGCGGCAGCGGCACGAGCTGAAGTTGATCATCATCGACTACCTGCAGCTGCTCACCTCCGGCAAGAAGGTGGAGTCCCGCCAGGTCGAGGTCTCCGAGTTCTCCCGCCAGCTGAAGCTGCTGGCCAAGGAGCTCGAGCTCCCGGTGGTCGCGCTGGCCCAGCTGAACCGTGGCCCGGAGACCCGCGGTGGGGACAAGAAGCCGATGCTCTCCGACCTTCGTGAATCGGGATGCCTGACCGCGAGTACGCGGATCCAACGCGCCGACACGGGTGCCGAGGTCACCCTGGGTGAGCTGATGAACGGCGGCATCACGGACATTCCGGTCTGGTCGCTGGACGAACACCTCCGGCTGGTGCCCCGGACCATGACGCATGCCTTCCCCAGCGGTACGAAGGAAGTCTTCCGACTGCGGCTGACATCTGGTCGTGAGGTCGAGGCGACCGCCAATCATCCGTTCCTGACCTATCAGGGCTGGCAACCGTTGGCCGAACTGGCGCCCGGCAGCCGCCTCGCCGTGCCCCGGACCCTGCCGACCCCGCTGCACGTCGAGCCCCACGACACCGACGAGATCAAGCTGCTGGCCCACCTGCTCGGGGACGGGTCGTTCGTCCGTCGCCAGCCGATCCGCCACGCCAGCACCGATGAGGCGAATCTGGACGAATCAGGCCTGTTCGGACTGCGCAGTCACGAAAGGTTCGTACCGGACTGGGTGTTCAAGCTGCCGACCCCACAGATCAGGATCTTCATCGAACATCTGTGGGCGACCGACGGCTCGGTCCGCTGGGATGCCCGCGCCGGTCAGGGACGCATCCACTACGCCAGCACCAGTCGCCGGCTGACCGATGATCTTGCTCGACTGTTGCTGCGGTGCGGGATCCTGACGCGGATCAAGACGGTCAAGAAGGCCGGGTATCGCGACGGCTATCACTTGATCATCAACGGCGTGGACCAGCAGTTGCGCTTCTGCAACGAGATTGGTGTGCATGGCGCCCGCTCGGCCCAGGTTGCCGAGGTGCGCGCCAGGCTGCGTTCGATCGAGGCGAACACGAACGTGGACACCATCCCGACGGACGTCTGGTTGAACGTCAAGCAGGTGCTCACCGAGCAGTCGACGACACATCGCCAGGTCGCCACCGCCATGGACACCAGCTTCTGCGGGTCGACGATGTGGAAGCACGCGCCGAGCCGGCAGCGGCTGGCGCGGGTTGCGGACCTCTTGCATGATCAACAGCTGCATCTGGAGGCCAGCAACGACGTCTTCTGGGACGAGGTTGCCGCGATCGAATCCCTCGGCAGGCAGCCGGTCTATGACGCGACCGTGCTCGGCACTCACAACTTCGTCGCCAACGGGATTTCCGTGCACAACAGCCTGGAGCAGGACGCCGACATGGTGATCTTGCTCAACCGGCCGGACATCTACGACAAGGAGTCCGAGCGGGCCGGTGAGGCGGACTTCGATGTCGCCAAACACCGCAACGGGCCGACCAAGACGATCACGGTCGCCTTCCAGGGCCACTACTCCCGCTTCATCGACATGCATCAGTGAGGCCGAGCAGGCAGCCGGCAAAGTCGACAACTGCCGGCGACAGACGGTCGCCCCGGGCGGGGCGTTACGCGTTGCTGAACCGCTGGGTACCGACGACGGCGAGCAGTTTCAGTTTCTGCTCGCTGTCGCTGCGCGGTGCGGCGGTCAGCACGAGGAGTGCCTGGGACTGGTCCTCGGTGAAGAGCGCCTGACAGTCGAGTTCGAGTTCGCCGACCTCGGGATGGATGAGGATCTTGTGGTCCTCGAACCTGCGGGCCACCTCCTGCCTGTCCCAAAGCTCGACGAACTCGGGGCTGATCCGCAACAACTCGGCTACCAGCGCACCGGCCTGCGACTGCGGGCCCATCGAACCGTAGGCGGCGCGCAGGGTTGCCACCTGCGCGCGGCCGGCGCGTTCGCGGTCGTGTTCGGGATACATCCGTCGTTCGTGGTCGGGCGATGCGAACCACCGGTAGATCTCGCTGCGTTCGAACCCCTGGTACGAGGTGCGGTCGCCCAGCAGCGCTCGCGCCGGATCGTTCTGCACCAGGGTCTCCCCGAGCGCGGAGAGGATCAGGGCGGGCGTGTCGGTGAGGCGGTCGAGCACGCGCATCAACGCCGGCGCGACGTACGGGGTCGAAACCGCCCGGTCCGGCGCGTCATGACCGGCGACGCGGAACAGGTAGTCGCGTTCGTCCGGGGACAGACGCAGCGCACGCGCCAGCGAGCCGAGCAGCTGCGTGCTCGGTTGCGGACCCCGCTGCTGTTCGAGTCGGGTGTAGTAGTCGGTGGACATGGCCGCAAGAAACGCGACCTCCTCGCGGCGCAACCCCTGGGTACGACGCCGCGCTCCGGCCGGTAGCCCGACGTCGGCCGGCAACAGCGACTGGCGCCGACGCACCAGGAACTCGGCGAGCGCGGTTCGATCCACGGCGCCGATTATCCAGCCCCGCCGTGCGGCCGAGGCAGGGACCGGCAATCCCCCGATAACCGGTCTCTGCCGGGAGCCCGACAATGTCGGTTGACTCGTGGTGTGCAAATCAATGACAACACCATCTTCATCCCCGGGGCGACCAGCGGCATCGGCCTGGCCCTTGCACTCGCCCTGCAGGCGAGGGGCAACACCGTCATCGTGGGCGGTCGCCGGGCCGAGCTGCTCCAGCAGATCGCCACCGACCATCCGGGCATCGGCACCGTGACCATCGACACCGCCGACCCGGCCAGCATCCGGCGGGCGGCCGCCGACGTCAGGTCCGCGTACCCGGACCTGAACGTCCTGATCACCATGGCCGGCATCATGCGCGTCGAGGACTGGACGACTCCGGGATTCCTCGCCGACGCGGAGGCCACGGTCACCACCAACCTGCTCGGGCCCATCCGATTGATCGCGGCCTTCGTCGAGCACCTCCGCGGCCGCCCGGACGCCACCATCGTCACGGTCTCCTCGGGGCTGGCCTTCACCCCGCTCACGGCGACGCCCAGCTACAACGCGACCAAGGCCGCGATCCACATGCTCAGCGAGTCGATCCGCCTGCAACTCGCCGACACCAGCGTGAAGGTGCTGGAGCTGGAGCCCCCGTCGGTTGCCACCGACCTGCTGCCCGGGCAGCGGGAGAGCAGCTTCGCGATGCCGCTGGACGAGTTCATCGGCGAGGTCGTCGACCTGATCGAGACCCAGCCCGACGCCCGCGAGATCCAAGTCGAGCGGGTCAAGTTCCTCCGCTACGGCGAGGCTCGCGGCGACTACGACCAAGTCGTCGCCACCCTGAACCAGCTCGACCCGCACGGCACGCAACAGCCGAACGACGCCGAGCTGTCACCCGAGAGAATCGGCCGCTGACCACGTACGCAGCCAGGAACCCTCGATCCACCATCACCTCAACCGCGACAACCCGAACCGACGAAACTCAACACCACAAGGAGATCAGCATGCCGTTCGCCAACTTCAAGGTTCCCGCCGGAACTCTCGGCCCCGAGCAGAAGCAGCAGATCATCGACCGCGCCACCGACCTCTACGCCGAGCTCTACGGCGAGGTGGCGCGACCCAACACGCTCGTGATCGTCGACGAGGTCGTCGACGGTGGCTGGGGTATCGGCGGCACCGTGCTGACCGCGGCGATGCTCAAGGGCGCGGACTGATCGGACCGCGGCCCGGCTCCCAGTCGATCTTCCCCAGCGGCCGATCTTCACTGCGTGCAGCTCCGCACCACTCGTTGTCGGATGGGCGTGGTTTGAGCGCTGCGCGGACTCCGTCGCCGGGAAACCGCGGGATAGAGTCAGCTCGCGTGAGGCAGCCGGCAGGGAAGATCGATTTCAAGAAGACGCTGGACTGCTACCGGGCGCGGCAAGGGCAGTTTCGGATCGTCGAGGTGCCGCCGCTGCAGTACCTGATGATCGACGGCCACGGTGACCCCAACACGTCGGCTGCCTACGCCGGGGCGATCGCGACACTCTTCCCGGTCGCGTACGCGGTGAAGTTCGCCAGCAGGACCGGGCTGGGCCGCGACTACGTCGTCCCTCCGCTGGAGGCGCTGTGGTGGGCCGACGACCTGAGCGTCTTCACCTCGGCCCGGGACAAGTCGCGGTGGAGTTGGACGGCGATGATCATGGTGCCGGACTGGATCGATGCCGAGCTGTACGAGGCCGCAGTGGCGACCGCGGCGCGCAAGGGCTCGGCGCCGAGGTTGACCGAGCTCCGGCTGGCAAGCCTGGGTGAGGGTACCGCGGTGCAGACGCTGCACATCGGCTCGTACGACGACGAAGCGGAGGTGCTCGCCGACCTGCACGACCGGTTCATCCCCTCCGCCGGACTGCGGATGACCGGCAGGCACCACGAGATCTACCTCAGCGACGCCCGCCGGGTCGAACCGTCGAAGCTGCGGACGATCCTGCGACAGCCGGTGACCGTGGTGGCCAGTGCCGGGTGAAGGTCCGAAACCCAACCAGAGAAGAGAAGGGACGCGCGCAAACGAGGTCTGCCGGTCCGAAACCCAACCATGGTTGGAAATCATCCGCAGGCAGGTAAGGGTCGCGGTCGTAGACGCCGGCGTGTGGATTGCAGCAGGTTCGGGTCGTTCCGCGATCGTCTATGCGTGCGTAGGCTCCTGCGATGTCGGCCCGAGCGGCCGAGGCACGCAAGGAGGGTGCTGAATACGACGCTCGTCGCAGCAAAGCGGACTACTCGGCACGCTCCTCGGGGACTCGCGCGGCCCGGTGAAAGCGAACGGCGGCGAAGATCAACAACGCGAGCATGCCGAGCAGGGTCGCGCCGCGGCCCAAGATCAACTCCGACCGCGAGACGTGCTCCGGGTTCACCCAGAACGCGATGATCGCGTACGTCAGCAGTGCCCCGCCCGCTGCGGCCAGGATGTGAGCCTGCCCCCAACCCGGGCGCCGGGAGAAGATGATCAAGATCAGACCGAGCAGCGCCAGCGCCGCCGAGCCGAGTGCGACGCCGACCCAACCCCACTGATCGAGGACCAACACATAGCCGAGCAACAGCGCCAAGCTGACCGGACCGATCAACCACGGCGGCGGAGCAGAGCGGCCAGTGCTCCGCGCGTCACCCCGCTCCGCAGTCGATCTGCGTCGGCATGGCAGCAGCAATGCCGCCACCACCGCAGCGACGATCGCCAACACAACCATGATCAACTGGAACGCCGAAGCGTGAAAGCCAACCGCGACCACCAGCTGGTAGGAGAAAAAGATCGCGCCGCTGAGATAGATGATCGCCATCGCGATCAGGCCCGGGCGCTCCAACCAGGGACGGTCCGCGCGTGTCGGCACGCAGGACTCGATCACCGCGATCGGCGAGCCGAAGCTCCAGACGATGTGGCCGACGACGAACGTGATCAACTGAGCCGCATCGACGTCGCCAACAGCAACATCGTCGGCCAACCACCCCCGCGACGGCGGGTGATCTCGCGAATCAGCATGGCCGGCGCACCGTAGATCGGCGCGACGAACAACACCGCGACCAACAGGCCCGCCGGGTTGATGATCACACCCTGGTAGCCGACGAGATACTCCGCGCAGAACGGCGACAACAGGAACAACCCGGCAACCGGGATCCAGCGGCGCCACCAGGAGGTGGCTCCGACGGTGTTCGTCACGGCTGCGGCCTCGGCCATGCCGGGGAAACTACCGGCGGAGGGACGCCGGCCGACCGAATTGCCGGCCGCAGCGCCGGACAAGGACGACTTGTACCGATCGGTCCGGGAGGCTACGACTCGGAACTCCCGCCGCTCGGATTCGGCGACCGGCGGCGCCGGATCAGCCGCAACAGCAGCAGGACGACGATCGCGCCCAGAATCGAGAAGATCAGGCCGCCCGGTTGGAAGAACCCCTCTTCCTTGTCCCATCCGAACAGGAGATAGCCGGCGAACCCGCCGACGAACGACCCGATGATGCCGAGCAGCAGAGTCATCCACCACGGCATCGGGTCGCGACCCTTGACCACCAGGCGGGCGATGAAGCCCGCAATCAAGCCGACCACAAGCAGATAAAGAACAGTCCAGAAGTTGAACATGGTGCCCTCCTCGGTCCGGCGCCGCGCGAGCACGGTCGGGCTCTGCGCGAGCGATCACAACGCTACTCGCGGTGGGTCGTTTACGACGCTCGACACCGGTGACGGAGCACGCCGACGGCCGAAGGGAAGAAGACAAGGCGTGGCCTCGCGGATCTATCCGGGTCCGTCGGGATGGTCGAGGTCGTACGCGCGGGACAGCCTCTTCGGTACGCACAGCCGCCAGGCGTCCAGGACGAGTTCGCGCGCTTCGGCCGGATCGAGTACGGCCAGCCGGGAACGCACCCAGTTGAACCGGAGGTCGGAGACGTCCGGCAGCAGGAACTTCTGCGGGGCGCCGGCGATGAGTGCATCCCGCTCGACCTTGGGAAACGCGAATTCCATGATCGTTTCGTCGCTGGAGAAGGCGAGATAAACGATGTCGCCGATCCGGAACTTGCGGCGTCCGCGGACGAAGACCTCATACGACCGGTCGAGACTCAGTGCGAGGGATCGGACATCGTCAACCGTCGCCATCGGGCCACCTCAGTCTCCCAGAATCGCCTTGCGCAGTTCGGCCATCGGCAGCTTCGGTTCGCGCCGGGCGGTCAACAATCCGTTCGTCTCCTGCAAGGTGTCCGTGAGCTGCGTGTAGCAGGAACCTGACAGCAGCCGGCTGGCCCGAACCGCGTCGTACAACGCGGTCAGCCGGGTCCGGAAGGTGTCGGCGTCGGTCACCGCGGAGTAACCCCAGTGCCGCTCCGGCGCATCGTCGGGTGCGTAGCTGATGCCGCCGAACTCGGTCAGCATGATCGGCTGACCATGATCACCCGGAACGCCGCCGGCGCCGTACTGCTCGCCACCGAGGGTAGCGTTCTTGATCATGATCCGACGCCCGGCCGGCCCGACACCGGACAGCACCTCGGTACGATTCTCCAACCGGGCATAGGTTTCGGCGAGGATTCCGGCATCCTGCTGGTAGTCGTGGATGCCGATGATGTCGGAGTTCTGATGCTCCCAGCCCTCGTTGGAGAGCACCGGACGGCTCGGATCCAACGCCCGGGTCAGATCGGCCAGCGCCCGCTGGTAGGCCTGCTGATCGGTCTGCTGCGGATTGTGCTGGACACCCCAACTCTCGTTGATCGGCACCCAGCTCACGATGCACGGATGCGACAGGTCCCGCCGGACCGCCTCGGTCCACTCCGCTGCCAGCCGACGGACCGCGTCGAAGGAGAACTCGTACGCGTTGGCGATCTCGCCCCACACCAACAAGCCCAGCTTGTCGGCCCAGAACAGGAACCGCGGGTCCTCGACCTTCTGGTGGATCCGGGCCGCGTTGAAGCCGAGTTCCTTGATCAACTCCACCTCGCGGCGCAGCGCGGCGGCCGACGGCGCGGCCAGGTGACTGTCCGGCCAGTAGCCCTGGTTGAGCACACTGCGTACGTCGTAGGGGCGGTCGTTGAGCAGGAAGTGGCCGCCGTCGACCACCGCAGAACGCAAGCCCAGATAGGAATTCACCTCGTCGGTGACCGTGCCGTCGGACACCAGTTGCACGGCGGCGTCGACCAGGCGCGGCTGCTCCGGGGTCCAGATCACCTCGTCGTAGCCCTGGCCGTTGCGCTGCCGGGGCAGCGGGATGGTGATGTCGATCTTGGCCCGGTCGACCGGGAAGCTGAGCTCGGCGAGTTGCTCGCCGTCGAAGTCGAGCACGGTGCGCAGGGAGGCGCCGGAGCCGATCGGACCGCGGATGCTTGCGGTCAGTCGGACGGTCGCGGTGAACAGGTCCGGGATCCAGGCCAGTTCGGCGATCGAGGTCGCCGGCACCCGCTCCAACCAGACCGGCTGCCAGATGCCGGTGGTGCGGTGGTACCAGATCGCGTGCGGGTCGCGGTGCCAATCCTGCTTGCCCCGCGGCTGCGTCAGATCGTGCGGATCGTCGTAGGCGCGCACCACCAACAGTTGATCACCGTCCACCAGCGCGTCGGTGACGTCGAAGCTGAACGGGGTGTTGCCGCCCTCGTGATCACCGAGGTACTGCCCGTTCAACCAGACCTCGGCGAAGTAGTCCACCGCGCCGAAGTGCAGCAACGTACGGCCGCCCGCCTCCCCGGCTGCAGACAGCTCGTGCTCGCCGAAGTTGCGGGCATACCAGACCACCGGATGGAAGCCGGTGTCGCCGATCCCGGACGCGACCGACTCCGGCGGGAACGGCACCACGATCGAGTCCGGCCCGCCGTCGGCCGCCGGCAGCCCCTGCCGCCAGCCCTCGGTCAGACCGCGATCCTCGTCGTCGTAGCGAAAGGACCAGGTGTCCGACAGGTCGGTCCAGGCCGGCCGCAGCAGTTGCGGGCGGGGGTAGCTGCCGTCCTGCTGACTGGCGCGCAACGCGATGCTCATGGACCGCCATCATGCCGTACGGATTCCAGCGCTGCAATTCGGCAACCGCGATGCGGTCAGGAGGCCGGCGCGCTCTCCCGTACCGCGAGCCGATGGCCGACCAGTTCATGCCGGCCGACCCCGCTGTAGTCGTCGATCCGCTCCGCCAGCAGGTCCAGCGCACGGCGGGCCAGCGCCGGTAGGTCGGGCTGGACCGAGGTCAGGCTCGGCCTCAGCTCGGCGGCCACGGTGATGTCGTCCCAGCCGATGATGGCCACGTCGCCCGGCACGGTCAGCCCGTGCGCGGCCAGCGCGCGCAGCGCTCCGATCGCGACGAGGTCGTGCCGGCAGATCAGCGCGTCGATCTGCAACCCGTCGTTGAGCGCAGCCGACAGCGCCCGTTCGGCGCCGGCCGCGTCGCCGGTCTCGGCCCGCACCAGCAGCGAGGTGTCCAGCCGCAGCCGGCCGGCCTCGAGCCCCTGCTGGTAGCCGAGCAGCCGTGTCCGTGAGGTGTGGCTGAGCTCGCCGGCTTCGTGTCCGAGGAACCCGATCCGACGCCGGCCCAGAGCCAGCAGGTGAGCGACGGCTTCGGCGGCGGCGGCGAGATTGTCGATCATCACGTGGTCGTTGCTGATCGGTGCCGGTTCCTCGCCGAGCAGCACCAGCGGCAGATCGCCGGCGGCCTGCGCGATCTCGACGCTGGTCAGCCGCATCGGATGGAACAGCACGCCGTCGACCATGCCGGCCTCCCGACCGGACAGGATCTGCCGTTCGCTGTCGCTGTGCCCGCCGGTCTCCTCCAGCAGCAGTCGGTACCCGCGTTCGGCGGCGGCTGCGGAGAACACGTGGGCCAGCTCGGCGAAGTACGGGTTGAGCAGGGTCGGGAAGGCGAGCGCCAGCAAGCCGGTCCGGCCGGTGACGAGATTCCGGGCCTGCAGGTGCGGCCGATAGCCGAGTTGGTCGATCGCCCGCTGCACCCGTTCCCGAGTCTCGGCACGGACCACCGGATGCCCGTGCACCACGTTGGACACCGTCTTCATCGACACCCCGGCCAACGCCGCGACATCCTGCAGCCGCACCCTCGCCATCCGGCGTCTCCCTTCGCCCCGTTTCCCCGGCGCACCGAACCCTACCGTTGACAGCGTGGGCAATCAGCGGTTACCTCCGGCGGCCAATTTCAGCGCTGTAACGCTTGCGCGGCGAGCTTCTGACTCAGCTCGGATCGGCCGGTGGTTGCTCGGTTGGGCGGCATGCAGACGACGAACCCGGCGGCGGCGTTGCAGGGAGCGATCACGGAACTGCCGGAGATCTGAGACAACCGGTTGGACAACTACTGCGACGAGCTGAAATCGTCAGGCTGCTGGGTGAGTCGTCGGGGAAGGAGTAGCTGCGTGCGCATCGCCGAGTCGGAGGGCCAGCAGCCGCGACCCGACGCCGTACTCGACCTCGACCGGGTCACGTTCCGGCGCAACGAGAAGGAGATCCTGCACGGGATCTCGTTCACCGTCCGGGCCGGTGAGCACTGGGCCCTGCTCGGTCCCAACGGCGCCGGCAAGAGCACCATCCTCGGCTTCTGCGGCGCGGTCACCCACCCGACCACCGGCACCGTCGACGTGCTCGGCCGGCGGCTCGGCCGCGTCGAGCTGCAGGCGCTTCGGCGCCGGATCGGGCACGTCAATCCGCGCCATCCGCTGCGCAGCCCGCTGACCGTACGCGAGGTCGTGCTGACCGGATTCACCGGCACCATCGAGACGCCGCTGCGTTGGCAGCCGACCGAGGAACAACTCGACCGGGTGGCCAAGCTGCTGTTCACCCTGCGGTTGGACAGAATGGCCGATGAACGCTGGCCGACCCTGTCTCAGGGCGAACGCGGCCGGACCCTGATCGCCCGCGCGCTGGTCCATAATCCGGCGCTGCTGCTGCTCGACGAACCGTCGACCGGGCTGGACGTGGCCGCCCGCGAGCAACTGCTGGAGACCGTCGACGAGCTGGATGTGATCGCGCCGGAGTTGGCCTGGGTGCTGGTGACCCACCACCTGGAGGAGTTGCCGATCAGCACCACCCATGCGCTGCTGATCGCCGACGGTTCGGTCGTCGCCCAGGGTCCGGCGGATGCAGTGATCAACACCGAGAACGTCACCGCCGCCTTCCAGCACGACATCCGGGTCAGCCGTCACGACGGCCGCTGGTCCGCACGGGCCGGTCGGGCCTCCCGATGAGCCGGCTTCGGCACCCGGCCGAGTAGGGAAATGATCTTGATCATCGGCCGGCAACCGTAGCGTCGGCACTTCCTTGAAACCGGTCCCTGAGCCTGTCGAAGGGCTCCTCAACCTGTCGAGGGCGTCGATCGCCTTCAGTCCTCGGGATTTCAGGAGGTTCGGTCCACTCGGACGCGTTTATGGGTGCGCAGACTCCTGGAATCCGGAAAACTGGCACCCGCTCGGCTGTCTCTCGGAGCTCGGCCTCGCGAGGGCCGTGAACCGACCGCAGCCCCTCCGATTGCATGAGGTTCGGACCGCTGACGCGCCTCTATGGGTGCGCATGCTCCTGCTATCCCGTGAACTCGCACGTGCTCAGTTGCTGAGACCGGGAGCCCACCAATGCCAGTAAGTGATCTTGGGCGGTGGCTTGACGACGAGAAGCAGAAGGAAGAGTGGCGGAGGTTGGAAATCCTTCGGCGTGCTCGGGACGCTGGGTTGAGTTTCTGGCCCTTGCGCCTCGCTCAGGACCCTGGGTTGAGTTTCTGGCCCTTTGCACCTCGCTCAGGACCCTGGGTTGAGTTTCTGGCCCTTGCGCTTTGCTCAGGGCCCGCGGGGTTGAGTTTCTGGTCCTTCGAACAGGCTCAGGACCTGGATGCTGGCTTGCTGTTGACTGCCCGGTTCGATGATGATCATGATCGGGGCGAGGAGGGTGATGAGTTCGTTGCCGGAGATCGGGGTCACGGGTTCGACCGGGGCGGTCGGCGGGCTGGTTGCGCTCGGGTTGGCCGAGCGCGGGATCGCGCAACGGCTGCTGGTCCGGACGCCGGACCGAGCGCCGAGGGTGGATGGGGCGGTGGCGGTGCCGACCTCGTACGCGGATCGGGCGTTGGCGCTGCGCTCGCTCGATGGTGTGCGGGTGCTGTTCATGGTGTCGGCGACCGAGGCGCCGGACCGACTGGATCAGCACCGTACGTTCATCGACGCCGCGTCCGAGGCGGGTGTCGAACAGCTGATCTACACCTCCTTCTACGGCGCGGCGGCCGACTGCACCTTCACCTTCGGACGTGATCACTACGCCACCGAGGAACACATCCGGTCCCGCGGTCTGACCCACACCTTCCTGCGGGACAACTTCTACCTCGACCTGCTGCCGAGTTTCGCCGGCGAGGACGGGGTGATCCGCGGACCGGCCGGCGACGGTCGGCTGGCCGCGATCGCCCGCGCGGACGTTGCCGGGGTGGCAACCGAGGTGCTGGCCGATCCGGCCGCACACCGCAACGTCAGCTACGACCTCACCGGGCCGCAGGCGCTGACCATGGCCGAGATCGCCGCAGCGATCGGCGAGCAGACCGGACGACCGGTGCGCTTCCACGACGAGACCGTGGCCGAGGCCTACGCCTCGCGGAAACGCTGGCCGGCACCGGATTGGCAGTACGACGCCTGGGTGTCCACCTACACCGCGATCGCCGCCGGCGAGCTGGCGGCGGTCAGCTCGGACGTCGAGCGGATCACCGGTCGTCGGCCGATCTTGCTGGCCGAGTTGTTGGCGGGTCGCGGATAGTCGCGGTGGTCGAGTTTGCGCTCTTCGACTAGCTCAGGCCCCTTCGACAAGCTCAGGGATACCTCGGCAAGCTCGGGGCCCTTGTGTTGTTGGGTTTCAGAGGTTTGGCGGGCCTTGGTCGATCCGGCGCAGCACCGGGGCGAGGCGGTCGAAGCCGTCCTCGGACTGGACCATCCGCTCGTCCCACCAGGTGACGCCGGAGTCTGCGAACGGGCCGATGATCTCGGCCGCGGAGCCGGGATCGGTGGTGCCGCCGACCACGATGTCGTACGGGTCGGGAACGTTGCCACGCTGCTCCCGGACGAAGTTGATCATGGAACGAACCTCGTCCAGCGCCGGGACCTGGCCATGCTGGGCACTGGCGAACAACGGCACCACGCCGTCCCAGCGGGCAGCTCGCCGCATCGGCGGCCGGTTCGGCCAATAGCCGCCGATCCAGATCGGTGGCCGCGGCTGCTGCACCGTCGGTGGCAGCAACGTCACCTCCCGTACCCGATAATGCCGACCGTCATGATCAACGCGCAGCCCGGTCCAGTAACGAGCCAGCAGCTCCAGCCCCTCGTCCAGCCGCTCCGCCAGCACCCGGCCGTCGGTTGTGTCGCCGAAGCTGCCGAACTCGTCCTCGATCGGGGCGCCCAGACCGGCGCCGAAGATCACCCGGCCTGCGCTGATCGCGTCCAGCGTGGCCACCTGACGGGCCAGCTGCTCGGGTCGGCGACGAGCCACCGGCGTCAGCAACGTGCCGAGTTTGATCTTGCTGGTGGCCAGCGCTGCCGCGGTCAGCAGCATCCACGGATCGCCGAACGGCTGGCCTCGACGCTGCACCTTGTTGTGCACGACGTGGTCCCAGACGAACACGCCGTCCCAGCCGGCCTGCTCGGCCGCGACCGCAACCCGCTGCACGGCGCGTGCGTCGGCGAAGTTGCCGAAGTTGGGGATGTTGATCGAATACCGCATGCCGGCATCCTGTCACCCGGCACCGACAGTGCCCGCCGGGTTGTCGAAGGAGCGCGGTGCGACCTGGATGGCCGAGCTCCGGCGATCCCAGCGGGTTGGCGTCCCACATCGTCACCCGACGACCATGATGGTGGCGTGAGCGACGTCAACCGGGTGGTCCTGCTGGGCAGTTCCTTCGCCGCCGGGCCGGGCATCGCACCGGTCCGCGATCGGTGGGCCGGACGATCGGCCAACAACTACGGTCAGCTGGTCGCCCGTCGATTGGGTACCGAGTTGGTCGACCTGAGCGTCTCCGGCGCCACCACCGAGACGTTGCTGGACAGCCCGCAGCGGATGTTGATCAAGAAGTACCCGCCGCAGCTGTCGGAGCTGCCGGCGGACGCAGAGTTGATCATGATCACCGCCGGCGGAAATGATCTTGGTTACATCGGCTCGATGATGCGGCTGTCTGCGGCCGGCCGGCTGCGGAGCAACCGGCTGCTCGGACCGGTGCTGCGCCGACTGCCACGCTCGACCGCCGAGCCGCCGTCCGAAGCCGACGTCGACAACGCGATCGCCGGTCTCGAGCGCGTCGTCGATGCCGCCCGGAAGCGTGCGCCGGCAGCGCGGATCATGTTGGTGGATTATCCGATCTTGATCGGTCCCGACACCGTGGTCGGGCCACAGCTGCCGGTCGAGCCGGACGAGTTGCGGTTCCTGCATCGGATCGGCGAGCAACTGGTCGGCGTGTTCGCCGCCGCGGCCGAGCAGTCCGGCGCCGAGCTCGTGGTGGTGTCCGAGCCCAGTCGTGATCACGCCATCGGCAGCACCGAACCGTGGGTGAACGGCTTCCGGCCGCCGGCCGACGACGGCAGCCGCTTCCATCCCAATGCCGCGGGCATGTGCGCGTCCGCCGAGTTGATCATGGATCAACTGGATCGCTGATCGACTCCTGCCGGAGTTCCTTCTCGAACCAGAGCCGGGCGTACGGGTTGTCGTTGTAGCGATCGACCTTCCGGTAGCCGGCCCGCTGATACATGGCGATCGCCTCGGTCAGCGTGTCGTTGGTGTCCAGCCGGATCCGGTCCCGGCCGAGTTCGACCGCCCGCAGTTCCAGCGCCGCCAGCAGTCGTCTCCCCAGGCCGGCACCGCGCCATTCCGGGTGCACCCACATCCGTTTGATCTCGGCGATTCCGGGTCCGATCGTCTGCAGTCCACCGCACGCGACAGGTTCAACGTCGTCGACCACGACGAGGAAGATGCCGTCCGGCGGGCTCATCGCCTCGGCGTCGTGCGCCGACTGTTCGGCGGCGGCGAATCCGGCTTCGAATCGCCGGTCGAGTTCGGCGAAGTAGTGCCCGACCGCCCGGCGTGCGAGCTCGCAGTCCGCCGGCACCGGCTCGACCGGCAGACCGGCGGCAAGGTCCCGCAGGTCTGCGGTGGTGGGCTGCCGAGCTGCCGTGCCGTCCAGATCCTGCCCCATGCCGCCGACTCTAGGTCCAAAGTCCCACCCAGCAGTCAAGCTCCTGCCCCGCCCGGACCGACCGCCGGAAGTCGCGACAACACGAGTTCGGGCGTTCGACCGCGGCCAGGACACCGCTCAAAGTCGCGACAACGCGGGTTCGGGCGGCCGGGGGTGTCGGTTCGTCTGCCGGAAGTCGTGACAACGCGGGTTTGGGTCGTCCGCGGGGAGTGGCCGACGATCACTGCAGCCGCGGTTTGTCAATGCTCGCGGTGGCGTCGGTTCGGAGACCCTCGTACCGTTCCTGAGAGATTCTCAGCAACGGTCAGCGTGTCGCGTACGAATCGACTGCCGGTTGCGCCACGCAACGGCTCAGGTCCCTAAGTTGCTGGCCATCGGCCGCAATCCAGCGGATCGCCAGCCACCCGGACCAGGAAGGAAATCATGCGCAGCCGTTCCCCCCGGTTGAAGCGCGGACTGACCATCGCAGGCATGACGACGCTCAGCGTCGCGATGGTCGGACTCGCCAGCACCACCTCGTCTGCCGACCCAGGAGCTCGCCGGTCCTTCCCCGGCTCCGTGCCGGCCTTCGTCTCCGCCGCCAACGACGTCGGAGCCAGCAGCGACACCACCGTCGAAGGCGAGGTCTACCTCGACCTGCAGGACGAGGTGGGCGCCCAGCGGTTGGCTACCGCGGTCTCTACGCCCGGTAACGCCAGCTACGGCAAATACCTGACGCCGGCGCAGTGGATCAAGCGGTTCGCGCCGACCAAGGCCGACCTGGCCTCGGTGAAGAAGTATCTGAAGCAGAGCGGGATGACCATCACAGCGATCCCGGCGAGCCGCGAGTACGTGGTCTTCCGCGGCCCGGCCGACGAGGTCGACGCCGCCTTCGGCACGGCACTGCACAACTACCGGATCGACGGCACCACCGTCTCGGCACCGAGCAAGGCGCCGACGCTGCCCGTTTCGGTCGCCGGCAAGGTGCTCGGCATCAGTCTCGGCAACGCGCGCAGCAAGCTGACTCGGCCCTCCAGCGTCCGCCAGGGCGAGGGCGTACCGGGTGCCCAGCGTTCCAGCACCGGGGTCCAGGGCTCCGGCGCGACCACCAGCGGCGCGGCCAAGGCGACACCGCGCAGCCAGGCCGCCACCACCAGCCAGTGCTCGACCTACTACGGCGAGTACAAGGCCACGATGCCGAGCGCGTACGGCAGGACCAAGTTCCCGACCTTCGTCTGCGGCTACCTGCCCAGCCAACTGCGGTCGGCCGGCAACGTGGACCGACTGATCAACTCCGGCTATGACGGCAGCGGCGTCACCGTCGGCATCGTGGACGCGTACGCCTCACCGACGATCGTGCAGGACACCAACGACTACATGCGCGCGGTCTACGAACCGCTGATGAGCCGGTTCACCCAGATCGGTGCCAAGCCGGCCGACTTCTCCGACGAGGCGCTCTGCGGCTATCCGTCCGGGTGGCAGACCGAGGAGACCATCGACGTCCAGTCGGCACATTCGGTCGCGCCGGACGCTCACATCCTCTACTCCGGCGCCTTCAACTGCGGCGGCGGGATGGACATCGCCCTGTCGGCGATCCTCGATCACGGCCGGGCCGACCTGGTCAGCAACAGCTACGGCTACACCGGCGAGGCGGTCGGCAACGACGTCATCCGCGGCCAGCAGAACATCCACATCCAGGCTGCCGGCACCGGCATCGGTCTCTACTTCTCCAGCGGCGACGACGGTGACGACACTGTTGATCTTGGTTACCCCGCCGCGAACTGGCCGGCCACCTCGCCGTACGTGACCGCGGTCGGCGGCACCAGCGAGGCGATCAACGCCCGCGGCGGTTACAAGTCCGAGGTCGGCTGGGGTGACCAGCTGGACAAGGTGGTGAACGGCAAATACAGCTCGCCGCTGCCCGGTGACACCTACGGCGGCGGTGCCGGCGGCGGCGTCAGTACGGTGATCGCCGAGCCCGAGTATCAGCGGGGCGTGGTGCCGACATCCCTGTCAGGTAAGGGAAACAAGGCGTCCCGGGTGATCCCGGACGTGGCCGACCTGGCCGATCCGTACACCGGATTCCAGATCGCGATCCGGCCGATCACCGACGACAGCACGCTGGCCACCGGTGACCTCGAGTATCAGACCTGGGGTGGTACGAGTCTGGCCAGCCCGATCGTCGCGGCCAAGATGGCGATCACCCAGCAGAGGACCGGACAGCAGCTCGGCTTCGCGAATCCGGCGCTCTACCAGCAGGCGAAGGCACATCCGGGCGCGTTCCACGACATCGTCACTCCGGCCGCCCCGCAGGCACTGAGCTACACCAGTGCCAAGTCGGGCAACCTCTATCTGGTCACCCTGAACCAGGGCGGCACCCTGAAGACCCGGACCGGTTATGACGACATCACCGGGATCGGATCGTTGAAGACTCCCAACCTGGCCGCAGCCCTGGGCAGCAGTCAGGACTGACCCGACCCAGTCCCCAATCCCACAGCCGCACTACTTACCGCAAGCCGCACCGGTTGCAACCGGTGCGGCTTGCGGTAACTGGTGCGGCTATCGGCGTACGGGGCGGACCCCGGCGGCGCTTGACCTTCGACCAACTCGAAGCCGCAGGATGATCTTGTGACCCAGACCTCGCTGCTGACCATCGGCGCCTTCGCCCGATCGGTCGGGCTGACGCCGAGCGCGCTGCGGTTCTACGACGACGCCGGGCTGCTCGCGCCGGCCACCGTGGACGGCCGGACCGGCTACCGCTACTACGACGACGGCCAACGCCAGCAGGCAGTCCTGGTCCGGCAGATGCGCGAACTGGACGTGCCGCTGACCACCATGCGGGCGGTCTTGGAGGCCGAGCCCGACCAGGCCGAGGCCTTGCTGCGTACGCACGCAGAACGGCTGACCGAACGGGCCGACCGCGCACGGGCCGCGGTGGACGAGATCGTCGGCGCCCTGCGCGGCCGTGGGATCGAGGCGGCGGATTCGGCGACGACATTCGTGGTCGGTGCGGTCGAGTTGGCCGGGGCGATCCGGCAGGTGGCGCCGTTCGCCGCCGCCGATCATGACGAGGCGGCGTTGGACTGTGTGTTGGTCGACGCGAGTGAGGGTGAATTGACGCTGGCCGCGACCGACCGCTATCGGATGGCCGCTCGAACCCTGCCGCTGAGCGAGCTGGAAGGGGCGCCTCGCCGGATGCCCGTGCCCGCCGCGGCGCTGACCGACGTCGTCGACTGGCTGATGCGTCGTCGCCGGGTCCGGCTGACCGGTCGGGCCGGATCGTTGATGATCAGCGACCATGATCAACTTCAAGAGCCGGAACGGGTCGAGGTGGCCGTCGTCCACGATCGTTTCCCGGACTACCGTCGGGTGCTGACCGGAACGGCGGAGGAGGCCGTCAGGAGCCGGGTGATCACCGATCGCGTCCGCCTGCTGACGTTGATCGCGGCCGATCAGACCAGCACCGTCGTGCTCCAACCGGAACAAGATCAACTTCGGATCGGACGGCTGAACGATCCGGAGACCCGGACGTTGCCCGCCTACTGCTCCGGCCCCTTGCACCCGATGGCGTTCTCGCCCGCCCTGTTGGCTTCGGCGCTGCAGAGCAGCGTCGGCCCGGACGTGCTGATCGAGGGCGCGCCCGGGCGGGCGGCCGTGGTGCGGTCGGCCGATCAGGGCAGTTTCAGCACCCTGGTGATGCCGCGTCGGCTGGATGGCACCGGTGATGCACCCGGCGATCCGACCCGTGACTCGTCGCCTGACCCGGGTGCGGGCACGCCGAGTTGATCATGACCGGACAGCAGTACGCCGTCCGGGCGGGTTGGCGGTCCGGGTCGGCCGGCTTCGGGCTCTACGTCGGCGCGAGCACGCTGGCCGGCCTCGGCAGCACCATGCTGGCCTTCGCCGTCAACTGGGAGGCGACCGGGTTCGGCGCTCGCATCGCCGGTCTGGTGGCGACCCTCGGTGCACTGCCGCGGGCGATCCTGATGTTGCTGGGCGGCGCGATCGCCGATCGGCACGGGATCCGCCGGATCATGATCATCTGCGATGCGTGCATGACGACGATCTTGATCAGCTCGCTTTCGATCTTGATCGGCACCGAGTCGACACTGCCGGTGATCATCGGGCTGTCCGTGCTCGGCGGTGCGATCTCCGCCTTCTACCTGCCGGCGGCCGGCGGATTCGTCCGTCTCTTCGTGCCGGCCGAGCGACTGCCGAAGGTGATGGCCCGGGTCGGCGGTGTGCAGCAGGTGGCGCGACTCGTCGGCCCGGGGCTGGGTGCGCTGGTGGTGGTGGCCGCCGGCCTGATCGGTGCGCTGGGCGCAAACCTGATCAGCTACCTGGTGATCATGGTCGCGCTGCTCGTGGTCCGGCCGCCGATCCGGCTTGCCGCCGATTCGGGTGAGCACCCCGCGGTCAAGGGCACCGCCGGTCAGGTGCTGGACGGCCTGCGGCAGGCCGGGCGGACTGCCGGAATGCCCGCCGCGCTCGGCTCGCTGGCCCTGGTGGCCGGCGGCGTCCTGCCGGTGATCTATCTCGGAGTGCCGCTGCTGGTCCGCGAACAAGGCCGGGGTGTCCGCGCCGCCGGTTGGATCGAGAGTGCCTGGATCGTCGGCTCGCTGCTGGTGACGGTGATCATGGCCCGCTGGGGCGCCTACCGCCGGGCCGGAGGATGATCATGATCGGGCCGTTGGCCGCCGCAGTCGGGGCGATCATGATCGCGGTCGCGCCGACGCTGCCGTGCGCGGTGTCCGGGTCGGTGCTGATGGGCATCGGCACGGCGACCTTCACCGGTCACCTGATCCCGCTGTTCCTGGTCTGGACGCCGCCGGAGTTGACGGCCAGATTCCAATCCCTGTTCGGCATCGTGCAGGCGGTGCCGATGGTGATCATGAACCTGGCCTACGGCCTGATCGCCGCCCGGCTCGGCGCCGGCAGCGCCCTCCTGGTCACCGCCGGGATCTGTGCCGCCGCCGCGCCGGTGGTGCTCGGCAACCACCGGCTGCGGACCAGCATGATCAACTCCGAGTGAGCCGGCACCCGCCGTGTCGGTGGACGCGGGTGACCGCCCGGCTCGAATCCCAGGAGCTATGGCCACGCGTAAGGCGCCCTCTGCTGGGATTACAAGAATGCTGCGCCAGTGAGCACAGACTGCCCGAGATCGGGCGGTTCGAGGTCACTGGTGCAGGGATCTTGTCATGCGGTCCGAGCGCGAGGAGTTCCGACCCCACCGATCGCGCTCCGACGTTGTGAGGCGGGTGGACTCGCCGAGGTCAGTTCGCGTTCTGGGAAAACGCGTCAGCGGGCAGGTCGTTGGCCCAGACCTTGATCGTGCCGATCCGGATCCGGTTGCCGAACGGGTCGCGCAGGCCGAAGTCCACCCCGTACGGCTGCTCGGTCGGACCGTCGGTGAGCTCGACTCCCTTGGCCTTCAGGTCCTCGTAGCAGGCGTAGGCGTCGTCGGTGGTGAAGATCAACCAGCCGCCCATCACTCCCTTGGTGAGCAGGTCTCGTACCTGCGCGGCGGTGGCTTCGTCCATCGCCGGGGCTCCGGGACGTTCCAGCAGGATCTGCCGTTCCGGATGCCCGGGCACCTGGACGGTCAGCCAGCGCATGAAGCCGAGGTCGAAGTCGGTGCCGACCTCCAGGCCGAGCTTGTTGGTGTAGAAATCGAGGGCCTCGTCCTGGTCGAGGACGAAGATCTGGGACTGACTCACTGAGTTCAACATGAGGTCGAATCTAGGGCTCGACCGACCGCCGCTGCTTATCCAAAACTGCTCACTTCCAGCCGACTTGTCAGTCGGTGGTTTGGCTAGGAGGGTGCTGAACAAGGCGCTCGTCGCGCAGCAGAGCGGATTGTTCAGCACGCTCCTCAAACCACACCAGCTACTGACAAGTCGGCCGGGTGGGGCGGGTCCAGGACATCACGAAGCAGCCGGGGATCGGCGGGATCGGGCCGCGGCCGCGATGTCTGGACGGAGGCTCGCCGACGATCGCGGTGAAGGTCCGGCTGAAGGTGCCCAGACTGGAGAAACCGACTCGGTAGCAGATCTCGGTCACCGACAGGTCGGTGTTGCGGAGCAGAAACATCGCCCGTTCGACCCGACGCCGTTGCAGATAGCGATGCGGTGTTTCGCCGAACGTCGCCGAGAACGTACGGATGAAGTGCGCTTCGGAGACATGCGCGATCCCTGCCAGGGCAGGGATGTCGAGCTGCTCGGCGAAGGTCCGATCCATCGCGTCCCGGGCCCGCAGCATCCGCCGATTCTGGTCCTCCAGGGCGTAATTCATGATCAGCTTCGCCGGGGGTCAGCGTTCCTTGTCGCCGGCCGACGCTGCGGCGCCCGACCATTTCGGCGGCGGCGGTTCGACCGCGGCCAGTCGCTTCAACAGCAACTCTGGGTCGGCATCGATCTGCAACGCTTCGCGATATTGCGGCTTGAGGAACCCCTCGGCCACCATGTGATCGAGCAGCGGCGTCATCAGCTGGAAGTAACCGGCCACGTCGAGCAGCCCGATCGGTTTGTTGTGCAGCCCGAGCTGGGCCCAGGTCCACACCTCGAAGAGCTCCTCCAGCGTGCCGGCGCCGCCGGGGAGAGCGATGAACGCGTCGGCCAGCTCGGCCATCTTTGCCTTGCGCTGATGCATGTCGGCGACCTCGTACAGCTCGGTCAGGCTGCGGTGGGCGATCTCCCGATCGACCAGCTGCCCCGGGATCACCCCGTACACCTGTCCGCCGGCGGCCAACGCGGCGTCGGCCATCACGCCCATGGTGCCGACCGTGGCGCCGCCGTAGACCAATCCGATGCCGCGCTCGGCCAACAGTCGACCCAGCCCGGCGGCCGCCTGTGCATACGCCGGGATCCGGCCGGTCGACGAGCCGCAGAAGACACAGATCCGCACCCCGCCAACGTACCGGCTCGCCACCCTCGCTCCCGCGCACCGGCGACGCTGCGGCGCAGGTAGGAACGTGCGCGGGAGGACCGACGGTGCGCGGGAAGGCTCGTGGCGCCGAGTAGCGGATGGTTGCGAGCAGATAACGGATCGACGCACGGGCTGGTGTCGGTGGCGCCGCACCGGCAGGTTGGCCCGTAGGTTGAGGCCGTCGTACGTGTCCGGGCCGCGCCCGAAACCGTACGACGGATGCGTTCCCCAGCACCCGCAAGGAGTCGATGTGGCCGACAACCGGCCGCGGACGAGCCGCCGCGCCACCCAGCATTCCGCACTCACCACGAAGTCCGGCACGGGCCCGCGGTCGATCCGGACCGCCGCGGTGACCTCGATCACCGGAGCCCTGGCCGCGGTCGTGCTGGTCGGCTGCGGACAGCTGCCGGCCGACATGGCCAAGCCGGGAGCCGGAGCCTCCTCCGGCAAACCGGTGGCATCGGCCAGCAGCAGCCCTCCGGGCATCAGTGCCGCACCGAGCAGCAGCCCGTCCTCGACCAAGGCGACAGCCACGACCTCGGCCGCCGAACCGGCCGCGAAGCCCAAGTCCACGACGTCCACCAAGCCGTCCAGCAAGCACACGGACAAACCGGCCGCGAAGAAGACCACGGCGCCGGCCAAGATCATCTACCGGACCGGCGACGACGGGCAGCAGATCCGGGAACTGCAGGCCCGGCTGAAGCAGGTCGGTTGGTATTCCGGCGACGTCACCCCGCACTACGGTGCGCAGACCGCGACCGCGGTGAAGGGGTTCCAGGACAAGCGTGATTTGTCCCCCACGGGAGTTGTGGACGAGGTCACCTGGGCCAAGCTGACCGCGATGACCCAGCAACCCAGTCACAACGAGCTGTACAACATCGAACCGGCCGGCCCGGCGATCATGAAACAGGGCGACAACGGCACCAAGATCAAACAACTGCAGGCACGACTGGCCCAGCTGGACTGGTTCAGTGAGAAGATCACCGGCTACTACGGGTCAGTCACATCGCAAGCAGTGAAGGGATTCCAGGACAAGCGCCGCCTGCCGGCCACCGGTGACGTCGACCAGAAGACCTGGGATCGGCTGGTCGGCATGACGAAGGAACCGACCAAGGACGAGCTGTCCGGCAACGATCCGAGGACCCAATCCGGCGGCAGCACGAGCGAACTTGATCAACGCTGCCTGACCGGTCGGGCGATGTGCATCGACAAGACCAGGAACCAGCTCGTCTGGGTGATCGACGGCAAGCCTCAATTGCGTTTCGACGTCCGGTTCGGGGCCGACACCTCGCCGACCCGCGAGGGTGCGTTCAGCGTCGGCTGGAAGGCCAAGGACTGGACTTCGACCATCTACCACTCGAAGATGCCGTACTCGATGTTCTTCTCCGGCGGCCAGGCGGTGCACTACTCCTCCGACTTCGCCGCCCGCGGGTACGCCGGCGCATCCCACGGCTGTGTCAACGTACGAGACCTGACCGGCATCCAGAGCCTGTTCAGCCAGGCGCAGGTCGGCGACAAGGTGATCGTCTACCGCAGCTGATGACGCCACGGCCGAACCCGCGGCGTAACGTGCTGAAAATGAGCCAGACCGAGGAAGCACGCACGCCGGAGACCACCGAACCGGAGCACGGTGAACGGCGGCTCGGCTTCGGCGCCTTGTTCAGCCGGCACGTGATCAGCGCCCGCTACGCCGACGGTGTCTGGTCGGGAACCGAGCTGCTCGACTTCGACGATCTGCGGATGTCACCGGCGGCAATGGTGATGCACTACGGACAGGCGATTTTCGAAGGCCTGAAGGCTTTCCGGGCCGATCAGCGGACAGTGTTGATCTTCCGAGCGGCCGACTGCGCGACCCGATTCGACCGTAGTGCGACCCGGATGGGGATGCCGCCGTTGCCGCCGGGCCTGTTCGTCGACGCGGTGACCCGGCTGATCAGCGCCGACGCCGCCGAGGTGCCGAGCTCGCCCGGCAGTGCGATATACATCCGGCCGGTGATGTTCGCCGACGAGCCGTCGCTGGCAGTGCGGCCGTCGACCGAGTTTCGCTTCCTGGTGCTGGCCTCGCCGGTGGACAGCTTCTTCGCCAGCGGCCGGACCATGATCGACGCGTACGCCCAGCGCAGCCACATCCGGGCCGCGCTCGGCGGCACCGGCGATGTGAAATGCGCCGGCAACTACGCCGGCGCGATGGCGGCCAAGACCGAGGCGATGTCCCGCGGCTGCGACGAGGTGCTTTGGCTGGACGCCGTCGAACACCGCTTCCTGGAAGAGTTCGGGGCGATGAATTGCTTTGTGGTGCAGGGATCCGGGGCTTCCGCAGAGTTGATCACGCCACCGTTGACCGGCACCATCCTGCCCGGCCACACCCGCGCCACGGTGATCAACTTGGCCCAGCGCCGGGGGATCGCGGTGCGGGAAGCGCCGATCGCGCTGGACGAGGTGCTCGACCCGGACGGCATGATCAGCGAGGTGTTCGCCTGCGGTACCGCAGCCGGCGTCGCACCGGTCCGCACGATCGTCACCGACGCCGGCCGGACCCGTACTTTCGGACATCGGCCGGGCCCGATCACCGCCGGTCTGGCGGCTGACTACACCGCACTCGTACACGGCGCGTTGGCGGCCGAGCCGGACTGGATCATCCGCATCGAAGGGTGACCGGGTGGCGTGGTGTGCGCGCGACCTTCTACGGTGACAGGCAGCGTCAGCGCGAGGAGGAGAAGCCACATGGTCGACGTCATTCCGGATCGGATGAAGGCCGTCATCTGTCACGGACCCGAGAACTATTCGCTGGAGGAGATCGCCGTACCGAGGCCCGGCCCGGGCGAGATCCTGGTCAAGGTCGAGGCCGTCGGCATCTGCGCCAGCGACCTGAAGTGCTACCACGGCGCGGCGAAATTCTGGGGCGACGAGAACCGGCCGGCCTGGGCCGAGACCGAGGTGGTGCCCGGGCACGAGTTCGTCGGCACCGTCGTCCAGCTGGATGATCAAGCCCGCAACAAGCGTGGGGTCGAGGTCGGTGACCGGGTCACCGCCGAGCAGATCGTGCCGTGCTGGAAGTGCCGCTACTGCGTACGCGGTGAGTACTGGATGTGCGGGCCGCACGACATGCACGGCTTCAAGCGCAGGAATCCGGGCGCGATGGCGGAGTACATGATCTACTCCACCGACGCCCTCGTGCACAAGATCAGCAAGGACCTGCCGCCGGCCCACGCCGCCTTCGTCGAGCCGCTGTCCTGTTCACTGCACGCGGTCGAGCGGGGAGGAATCAAGTTCGAGGACACCGTGGTGATCGCCGGCGCGGGCCCGATCGGACTCGGCATGATCGCCGGGGCGAAGGCGAAGAACCCGCTGCGAGTGATCGCCCTCGACGTCGCGCCGAACAAGCTTGAGCTGGCCAAGAAGTGTGGCGCCGACCTGGCCCTCAACATCGCCGAGGTCGACGTCGTACAAGCGATCAAGGACCTGACCGACGGCTACGGCGCCGACGTCTACATTGAGGGCACCGGGCATCCGTCGGCCGTGCCGCAGGGCCTGAACCTGCTGCGCAAGCTCGGCACCTACGTCGAGTACAGCGTGTTCGGCTCCGACGTCACCGTGGACTGGTCGATCATCTCCGACGACAAGGAGCTGAACGTGCTCGGCGCCCACCTCGGCCCGTACTGCTGGCCGGCCGCGATCAAGCTGCTCGAGTCGGGCATCCTGCCGATGGACGAGATCTGCACCCACCAGCTGCCGCTGGCCGAGTTCCAGGCCGGGCTCGACCTGGTCTCGGACGGCACCAAGTCGATCAAGGTGTCGCTGATTCCCTGAGTGCTGCGCGAGCGAGGTAAGAACGTCGGAGCAGATGGCTTTGAACCCGCCAGATCGGGGGTTTCGGGCCATCTGCTCCGACGTTCTTACCGCTCAGCGCCGAGCATCGCCAGCCGACGCCGTGGGGGTAGGGTGCACGGGTGATCGAGTACCGCACGCCCGAAGAGGTCGAGGAGATGCGTCCGGCGGGACGCTTCGTCGCCGACGTACTGACGGCGCTGGCCAAAGAAGCCAAGGTGGGCAGCAATCTGCTCGATCTGGACGCGCTGGCGCACGAGATGATCAAGGACCGCGGCGCCGAGTCCTGCTACATCGACTACCACCCGTCGTTCGGTGCGATGCCGTTCGGCAAGGTGCTGTGTACGTCGGTCAACGACGCGGTGCTGCACGGACTGCCGTACGACTACGACCTGGCCGACGGTGACCTGGTCAGCTTCGACTTCGCCGCCTCGGTGGACGGCTGGGTGTCGGACTCGGCGCTGACCGTGATCGTCGGTGAACCGCGGCCACAGGACCAGCGGCTGATCGAGATCACCAACGACGCGCTGCGGGCCGGCATCGCCCAGGCCCGACCGGGCAACAAGCTCGGCGACATCTCCGCGGCGATCGGCGCCGTCGCCAAGCAGCATCGGCTGCAGGTCAATCTGGAGTTCGGCGGACACGGCGTCGGGCACACCATGCACGGCGATCCGCACCTGCCCAACAACGGCCGCCGTGGCAAGGGTCTGCGGTTGCGGCCGGGTCTGGTGCTGGCGATCGAACCCTGGTTCCTGCACACCACCGACCAGATCTACACCGATCGCGACGGCTGGACCCTGCGCAGCGTCGACGGTTCACGGGGCGCCCATGCCGAGCACACCGTGGTGATCACCGACGGCGAACCGCTGGTGTTGACCGCCCGCGACTGATCGAACCCGGTCAGGTCTGATCTTCGGCCAGCTCCTTGATCCTGGCCAGCCGGCGGTCCCAGGTGCGGGCGATCTGCTCCAGGTCGCGGGCCAGCTCGTCGAGCCGGCCACCGAGCGCGCGGTGGATCACCTCACGGCCCCGCTGCTCGGCCTCGACCAGACCGACCGCCTGCAGCACGTCCAGGTGCCGGACGATCGCCTGCCGGCTGACCGGGAACTCCCGAGCGAGGGCCGACGCGGACGCCGGCCCCTCGCCCAGCCTGCTCAGGATCGCCCAACGGGTGTCGTCGGCCAGAGCAGCGAACACGTCGGTCAAGGCGTGGGTCACGACGCCTCGACGAGGGCACGAACCAGACCCAGCTCCAGCTCCCAACCCTCGGTGTTGCCGGCCCGATCGGCGAGCCAGTCCTCGCGCGGCTTCTGCAGCTTGCTGAATCCGCTCTCGACCACGCTCAGTAGGACGCCGTCGGGCTGCGGTTCGAGTCGGAACTCCACCAGCGTCGACCGCTTGATGCCGTCGTCCGGCAGTTGATGGTGCCAGCGGATGGCGACGTAGTGAGGTGGGTCGGACGCGACGGTCTGCATCCGGTACTCGCCGAGCTTCGGACTGCTCACCACGGTGACGTCGCCCTCTTGGCGCAGGTCCGGTTCGGGATCGATCTCGGTGCCGTCGTTGATCCACCAACCCGGCCGGGACACGATCTCGAACACCTTCTCCGGGCCGGCGTTGATCTTGATGTTCTTCTCGATCCGATCCAGCGGATCGATCTCGGTGGCTTCCTGCACTGCGTTGTTCATGCTTCCTCCTCGATGAGTAACTGCAATTCTAGGGTTGCACATAATCGCGAGAAGTGCAACCCAGCAGTTGCACAACGGCGTACCGAGCGAGCGTGCCCAAGAGGTCAGAGGTGAACCACGCGATCGCAGCAACTCATCAACCGCGGATCGTGGGTGATCACCAGCACCGCCGTTCGCGCAGGCACGGTCATGACCAACTCGGTGATCGCTTCGGCGTTGTTGCGATCGAGATGTTCGGTCGGCTCGTCCATGATCAACAGATCGAAGTCGCCGGCGCACGAGCGGGACACCTCGAGCCGGGCCAGCGCCAGCCGCCGAGCCTCGCCGCCCGAGATCGCGGCGCCGTACTCACCGACCTGGCGATCAAGATCAAAATCGAGTCCGACGCTCGTCAGGGCTGCCCGGACCTCGGCATCGGATGCGTCCTTGGCGCCGATCCGTACGTTCTCGGCCACCGTGGTGTCGAAGAGGTGCGCGTCCTGAGCCAGATATCCGAGCCGGTGCGGCACGAGAATCGAACCGGCGACCGGCGGCAGGAATCCCATGATCGTCTGGGCGATGGTGGACTTGCCGCGACCGCTCGGACCGATCAGGGCGACGCGCTCGCCACGCCGTAGCGTGAGCTCGAACCCCGCCACCACCGCAGCTGTTCCGGGCCAGCCGACCGTGAGATCCTTTACCTGCAAGGCGATCTCGCTGTCGGCGGCCGTCGCCGTACGCGTTCCTGTCGATCGAGTCAGCGGACGAGACAGCAGCGCTGCAACCCGGTGCAATGAGGTACGGGTCCGCAGCCAGGTCTGCGCCGTCACTGGCAGCTGGGCGACGACCTCGTGCAGAGCCAGCGGCGTCAACGCAAACACGGCGAGATACACCGGGTCCAGGCCATGATCAACAACAGCGCTGCCGCCGATCAGCAGCGAGCCGACGATCACCAGCCCGGTGATCGACCATTGCAGGCCGCCCGCGAGCCCGGACCAGTACGCGGCACGCCGCTCGGCCGCAGCCAGCCTCCTACTGACCGTGCTCAGCCGACCGAGAGCCGCCGCGTCGGCGCCGTTGGCCACCAGGCCCTGCCGTGCCCGGGCGACCTCGTCCACCTGATCGGCCAGTTCGGCGCGCAGCGGTGCCATCGATGCGGTCGCGGCCGCTGACCCGCGCGCGATCAGCAGTGGCACCAGCACCCCGGACAACACCGAACCGACCAGCAGCAGCACGCCGGCCGGCCAGGAGATGAACGTGATCGCCGCTGACGCCGCGATGATCACGATGGCCGTGGACGCCACCGGGACCATAACCCGTACGACGAGATCCTGGACCGCGTCGACGTCGGCCAGCACCCGTGCCAGCAGGTCACCGCCACGGCGCAGCGGCCGTCCGTCGGCGAGACGCTCGAACACTCGCAGCCGCAACTTCGCCTGCCAGCGCAACGCGACATCATGGCCGGCGATTCGTTCCCGATAGCGGAATACGCCGCGACCGATGCCGAGCGCTCGCACGGCAACGATGGCCGACATCAGGTAGAGCACCGGGGGATGCTGCGCCGCCCGGGACAGCAGCCAGCCGGACAGCGCCATCAGCCCGACCGCGGACAGTTGCGCCAGTGCGCCGAGCAGGATCGGGCGAATCATCGGCCAGCCGGAATCCTTGCCCAGCAGGCGAATTCGCTGCTCCGGACGGGGTTCGGCGACACCCCGGTGGGAGGTGGCGTGCACGGCAGCGGCGGGTTCGCCGATCATGCTCGACGGCGCTCCGTTCCGGACGCGAGCAACGCCCCGGAGCCGTCGCCGGTCGCGGATCCCTGTCCAGACGTGGATCCCTGACCAGGTTCTGATCCGGTTCCGGGTCCGGTGAGCTGGATGACCTCGTCGGCCGAGGCGAGCACCGCCGGGCGGTGCGAGACCACCAGCGCGGTCACGCCGAGCCGACGAATGGTGGCGAGTGCGTCGAGTTCGGTCTGTTCGTCCAGTCCCGCGGTCGGCTCGTCCAAGATCATCAACCGGGCTCCGCCGTATCGCACCCGCAGCCACGCACGGGCCAGCGCCAGCCGGCGCAGCTCGCCGGCGGAGAGCATGCCGTCCGGAGGTTGCAACCTCCGATCCGGATCAAGATCAACCCCCGCGGCGGCCATCGCCCGCTTGACCTGCACCAGCGATGCGGACGGCCGACCCATCCGTACGTTGTCGGCAACGGTGCCGGTGACCAGCGCGGGATTCTGCCCGACCCAGGCGATCGCGTTCCGGAGTGCGTCCGGCCGGATCCGGGCGAGATCGCGATCGTTGATCATCAGCCGCCCGGCGTCCGGTCGGGTCCAGCCCATGATCATCGACAGCAGGGTGGACTTGCCGCCACCACTCGGTCCGGTCAAGCAGGTCAGCCTGCGGGCCGGCGCAATCAGGTCGACACTGTCGAGCACCGGTGCCGCGCCGGGGTAGGCGAACCCTACGCCGGCTACGGTCACGGTCAGCGGACCAGCCGGAAGTTCGTCCTCGCCGACCGACGGCTCTGGCGCGGCGTCGATCAGATCGAGTGCCGCCCGTGCGGCGGCAGCACCGTTGGCGGCGTCGTGGTAGTGGCTGCCGACCTTGCGCAGCGGCAGATACGCCTCCGGCGCCAAGATCAACACGAACAGGGACGTAGTCAGGTCGACCGAGCCGCTGATCACCCGCAGTCCGATCACCACCGCCACGATGGCCACCGACAGAGTGGCCAGCAGCTCCAGCACCAGCGCCGACAGCAGGGCAATCCGCAAGGTCGCCAGCGTCTCCACCCGATTCGCCTCGCCCGAGCGGCGCAAACCTTCGGCCTGAGCCTTGGCCCGACCGAAGGCGCGCAGCGTGGGCAGGCCGGCGATCAGATCGGCGAAGTGGTGGGCCAGCCGAGCCTGCACCCGCCAGCGGCGACCGGTCAACTTCTGCGTGGTCCAGCCGATCAAGATCATGAAGATCGGGATCAACGGCAGGGTCCCCGCGATGATCACCGCACTGAGCAAGTCCTGAACGGCGATCGCGATCCCGATCACCAACGGAACCGTGACCGCCAGCACCAGCTGCGGCAGGTACTTGGCGAAGTAGCCGTCAAGATCATCGAGGCCGCTGCTGATCAGCGTTGTCACGGTGCCGTGATCGGGCTGCCCGGCCGACGGGACCAGATACGCCTGCATCACGTCGCGACGCAGCTGCGCCTTGACCGCGATCGACGCGCGCACCGCCGCCAGATCGCTCAACCAGGACAGCAATCCACGCGCCACGAAGGCAGCCGCCAACCACGGCGCGACCTCGACCAGCGGCTGCGGTCGGCCGGAGTCGAACGCGCTGCCGACGCCGTACGCGATGAACCAGGCAATCAGCACAACGGTTAGCGAACTCGCCGTGCCGATGATCGTCTGCAGGATCAGCAACCGACGCGCCGCTGCCGCCCGGCGGAGCAGCTGCGGATCAACCGGCCCGCGATGTTGATCTTGGTCTGCTCCGCCAGGAGCACTCGGTCCGGTGTGGTGCTGGATCGCCTTGGCTTGCGTTCCTGGTCCTTCGACGAGCTCAGAACCCCGGGCGAGAGGTTGCCCTTGCTGGCAACGGCGATCCGCGCTCAAGTGTCCTGAGCCTGTCGAGGGACCGGGACTCGAGCCGGTACGCACACCCTCGGTGATCAAACTGGGCATCGTCACGGCACCACGGATGGTTGGGCGGCTACCGACTCTGGTTCCTCCATCGCGACGGTGATCCGCTTGCGGAAGACCCAGTAGGTCCACGCCTGGTAGGCCAGCACCAGCGGCAACAGCACCAGCGCGGACCAACTCATGATCGTCAGCGTGTAGTGGCTTGCCGAGGCGTTGTGGATGGTCAGGCTCCAGGCGGGGTTGCTGGTGCTGGGGATGAGCCGCGGGTAGAGCGAGGCGAAGAAGGAGACCACCAGGCCGGCCACTGCGACCGCGGTGCCGGCAAAGGACCAGCCGTCACGATTGCGCAGATGCATGCCGAGTCCGAAGATCAGCCCGGCCAACGAGATGACCGAGGCCAGCAGCACCCAACCGTGATTGATCGTCACGACGCCGAAATTGAACCAGCAACCGAAGCTGAGTGCCGCTGCGGCCGTGACCGTGCCGATCACGCTGGCCGTCCGCTTGGCGCGCAGCCGCAGTGCACCGGTCGTCTTCAGCGCCAGGAACACCGCGCCGTGGGTGAGGAAGAGCAGCAGTGTCACCGCTCCGCCCAGCAGGGCAAAGGGATTCAGTAGGTCGGTGAAGCCTCCGGTGAAGTCCTGGTCGGCGTTGATCGGCAGCCCGCGGACCAGGTTGGCGAAGATCAAACCCCACAGGAAGGACGGCAGTGTGGACCCGACGATCTGGCAGGCATCCCAGCCGCGCCGCCAGCGGACGGTCTCGTGATGCTCGCGATACTCGAACGAGATCACTCGGACGATCAGACCGACCAGGATCATCAACAGCAGCAGGTAGAAGGCGCTGAACGTGCTTGCGTACCAGCCGGGGAAGGCGGCGAACATCGCGCCGGCGGCAACGATCAGCCAGACCTCGTTGCCGTCCCAGATCGGCCCGATGGTGCTCAGCATCGCTCTGCGATCGCCCTCCCGGCGGCCGATCACCGGCAGCAGCATGCCGACCCCGAAGTCGAACCCCTCGAGCACGAAGTAGCCGAGCCACAAGATCAGCTGGGCGACGAACCAGACCGTGGTGAGTTCCATGATCAGCTCCTCAGAAGGCGTAGGAGAGGGGTCGGTCGGTTGCCTCGTCTTCGGGCTCGGCATCCAGCACGGGCAGTCCTTGACCGATGGTGCGGGTGAACAGCCGGAGCTCGATCACCGCGAGGATGCCGTAGAGCAGGGTGAAGACGATCAGCGAGATCCACACCTCGGTCGGACTGAGGTTCGGTGAGACCCCGGCCTTGGTCGGCAGCAGGCCGAACACAAGCCAGGGTTGTCTCCCGGTCTCGGTGAAGATCCAGCCGAACGAATTGCCGAGGATGGGCAGGAAGGGCAACAGGATCGGGCCGAATCGCCAGACCAGACCCCACAGGCCGGTCGTCACCGGGTCACGGTTCTTGCGGGTCAGCCACAAGATCAACGCACCGCCGCCGAACGCCGCGATGCCCATCCCCATCATCAGCCGGAAGGTCCAGTAGGTGGTGGGGATGTTCGGCGCGTACTCGCCCGGGCCGTAGGTCTGCTCGTACTGGGCCTGCAGGTCGTTGATGCCGTGCACCTCGGCGGTGAAGTTCTCCTCGGCCAGGAAGGACAACAGCCGAGGAATCTTGATCGACCAGACCTCGTGCTTGCCGTCCAGGGTGCCGATGGTCAAGATCGAGAACGAGGCCGGCTTCTCGGTGTTGTAGAGCGCCTCGGCCGCGGCCATCTTCATCGGCTGGACGTCGGTCATCACCTTGCCCTGCAGGTCGCCGGAGATGAACGTGCCCGCACCCGCGACCAGCAACGCGACTGCCCCGACCCGCAACGCCGTACGGAAGGTGGCCCGCTCCTCATCGATCCCTGAGCCTGTCGAAGGGCCGGTGATCATGTCTTGCTCCGGCCGTTCGACAGGCTCACGTTCTTTGCCGGCGCGGGCGATCCGCGTCAGGTGCCAGGCGGCGACGGCTACGACGATGCCGGCGCCGACCAGGTAGCAGGCGAAGATCTGATGCGGCAGCGTGACCAGCAAGACCGGGTTGGTCAGCACCGCGCCGAAGTCGGTCAGTTCGGCACGTCCGTTCACGAGCTGGAAGCCGACCGGATGCTGCATGAACGAGTTCGCCGCGAGGATGAAGGTCGCGCTGAGCACGGTGGCGCCGGCGACGATCCAGATGCAGGCCAGATGCACCCTTTTCGGCAGCCGATCCCAACCGAAGATCCACAGGCCGAGGAAGGTCGACTCCAGGAAGAACGCCAGCAACCCCTCCAGTGCCAGCGGTGCGCCGAAGATGTCGCCGACGAAGCGGGAGAACTGGCTCCAGTTCATCCCGAACTGGAATTCCTGCACGATGCCGGTGGCCACTCCGATGGCGAAGTTGATCAGGAACAACTTCCCGTACAGCCGGGTGAGGCGAAGGTAGCGGTCCTTGCCGGTGCGTACCCAGGCGGTCTGGAAACCGGCGACCAGGCCGGCCATCCCGATCGTGACCGGGACGAAGAAGAAGTGATAGACGGTCGTGGTCCCGAACTGGATTCGCGACAGCAGTTCCGTGTCCATGTGCATGACGGTAACGCAGAACTACTACGAACCGTAGTACGAATCGATGTAGTACTGATCACGGTAGTACGCGAGCTAGGATGCGGGCGTGGTTAGTTCTCTGGGGGATCTGGAGCGCCGGGTGATGGAGGAACTGTGGAGTTCCGACGGCCCGCGCTCGGTCCGTGACGTCCACGCTGCGCTCACGCGCGAGCGGGACCTGGCATATACGACGGTGATGACGGTCCTCGACCGGTTGGCGAAGAAGGGATTGGTGCATCGGGAGAGTTCCGGGCGCGCCTACCTCTACGCCGCCGTGCAGACCCGCGAGGAAATGGTCGCCGACGTGATGCACGACGCGTTGGTCGGCAGCGAGCGGGATCGCACCGCTGCGTTGGTCGCGTTCGTCGGCAAGGTGACGCCAGACGAGGCGGCGACCATGCGCGAGGCACTGGCCAAACTCGAGGCCGGCGCCGCACCCGCCGACTCCGCCAAGAACTGACCCGACCGGCTGCGTTGGCATGATTGGTGTTGCGCTCGGCATCCTGGCCGTGATCCTGGTCGGCCCCGGCTCGATCTGGGTCGGTCGCTGGCGTTTCCTGCACCGGGCGCCGCGGCCGGCGGTTGCGTTGTGGCAGGCGGGTTCGGTGGCTGCGTTGCTGTCGGTCGTCGGTGCCGGTTTCGCGCTCAGCCTCGGCCTGTTTCGTACGCCGGAACCGCCGCTGGCCGAGATCATCGTGTACGGCACGGTGCTGCTGTTCACGGTGATCGTGGTGCTCCGGCTGATCTGGTCGTTGCTCATCGTCGGCCGCACGTCCCGGCTCCGCCGGACCCGGCATCGCCACGCCCTCGACCTGCTCGACCAGATCGAGCGGCGGACCGCACTTCCCGGAGTGGTGGCCAGCCCGGGGCTGCGGGTGATGTCGGCTGCCGAGCCGGTCGCCTATTGTCTGCCGGCGGTGCGGCAGTCCCGGGTCGTGCTCAGCGAGGGCGCACTGCAGACGCTCGCCGCCGATGAGGTCGCCGCCGTGCTGGCCCACGAGGAAGCCCACGTACGCGCCCGGCACGATCTGGTGCTGGACACCTTCGCCGCACTGCACCGAGCCTTCCCGATCGCGGTCCGCAGCGAGGTCCCGCTGAACGAGGCGCGGCTGCTGGTGGAGTTGCTCGCCGATGACGCCGCCCGCCGTCGCACCGGACCGATCCCGCTGGCCCGCGCCCTGGTCGCGATGGCCGCAGCCCCGGTGCCCGGGTTCGCCATGGGCGTCAGCTACGGCACCGCCGTACGGGTCGCCCGGCTGGCGGAACGGCCACGGCCGCATCGACTTCTCAGTGCCGGCATCTACGCGCTGGCCCTCGGGCTGATCGCGCTGCCGCTGGTCATTCTCGGCGCCCCGACGGTGTTCGCCTGGCTGCACGTGACCGGGCTGAACCTCGGCTGGTATTGAGTCATCTGGGGGCGGCATTACAAAAATGCTGCGCCACTTGGCGTGTGCTGGCGGATTTCGGGCAGTGCGGCGTCACTGGTGCAGAGATGTTGTAAACCTGACGCGGTCAGAGGCGGGCGGCGGCGGATCGGACGAACTCGTCCAGCCGCGGGTGGGGATCGCCGCCCATCGAGACGGCGGTGACCAGATCCCAGTACGGGTCGTACTCGCGCCGGCCGGTCGCTTGCAGCCACAGGTCAAGGAAGCGGTCGGCCACCGGTTGGCCGTGGCGGCGGGCCAGGTCGATCCGGCAGAGGGCGACATCCTCCTCGGGCGGGCCGGCGCAAGCCGACACCCAGTCCACCACGCCGGACACCGAACCGTCCTGCCACAACACGTTGCCAGGATGAAAGTCGCGATGCAGGAAGACGCGTTCCGATGGCGGCCGGTCACCCTCGTACGCGGTGATCGCGCGCTCCCAAGCCCAGCGGTGTCGGGTCCAGGTCGGGGGCACCTCCTCGGGCGGGTACGGCGACCAGTCCCGCATCGTGGCAGGTCTCGGCGTGCGGTGGATCGTGATCATGGTCTGCAGCAGCGCGGACAGCCATCGGTCGAGCTCCGGCGGATCCCAGATCACCTCGCCGGGCAGCGCACTCATCAAGACCATCGGGGATCCGGTGTTCAGGCCGTCCGGATCGGCCGCGACCGTTCGCGGCGCCGGCACCGGCGAATTCTCCAGCAATTCGAAGGCGAGGAGCTCGTTGCGTGGCGCCCACGGCTCCTCGTCGATCCAGTCGAGCACGAACCGTTGCAACACCAGCGAATCAACATCCTCGCCGTCGGCCCCGGAAACAGTGAGCCGATGCAGCGCCGCCGACTGCCCGCCGTCCAGCGGTTCGGCAGTGACCACCCGGCGGCCGGTCTGTTCCTCTACCCAGCGCAGCGCCGCCTCCGGCACTTCTCCGCGCAGTTGCCGGTGCAGGTCAGCCGGGAGATCGAAGCCGTAGGTCACCCGCACATCGTGCCGACTGACTGCCCGAAACGGCCAGCGAATTGCCGCGCCGGCTCGAGCACGGGACGGCCCGGGCCGCCGGGTCGCCGAGCGTCAGCGGACCCGTACGTTGACCGTGTGCCAGCCGGTGGCGCCGTCGGGTGCGGGCGGTGCGGAGGCCGCGGTCTGCAGGTTGCCGTCGGCATCGGTGGCGCGCACGGTCAGTTGATGATCGCCGGGCGCTGCATCCCACTCGTACACCCACTGCCGCCAGGTGTCGGCGCTGACCGTGGCCGCCAGCCGGGCGGTGCGCCAGGGTTGCGAATCGACCCGGACCTCGACCTTGGAGATGCCGGTGTGCTGGGCCCAGGCGACCCCGGCCACCGCGACCCGCCCGGCGTTCACCGCACCGGTCGGGGTGTCGATCCGCGAGGCGAGCTTGATCGGCCCGCGGGCCGACCAGCCCAGCGGCGTCCAGTAGGCCTGATCGTCGGCGTACGTGGTGACCTTGAGTTCCTTGACCCACTTGGTCGCCGACACGTAGCCGTACAGGCCCGGCACCACCAACCGGGCCGGGAAGCCGTGCTCGGCCGGCAGCGGTTCGCCGTTCATCCCGATCGCGATGATCGCGTCCCGGTGCGGATCGGTGAGTGCCGACAGCGGACTGCCCGCGGTGAAACCGTCGACGCTGCGGGACAACACCATGTCGGCCCCCGGCTTGGGACCGGCCCGCGACAGCAGCTCCCGCAACGGGTAGCCCAGCCAGCGGGCGTTGCCGGCCAGGTTGCCGCCGACCTCGTTGGAGACGCAGGTCAGGGTCACATAGAACTCCGACAGGGGCAGCTTCAGCAGCTCCTGCCAGCTGATCGTCACCTCCCGTTCGACCATGCCGGTGATCCGCAAGGTCCAGTCGGTCGGGTTGACGATCGGTACGGTCAGGGCGGTATCGACCCGGTAGAAGTTGTCGTTGGCGGTCATGTACGGGGTGAGGTTGTTGATCTTGAGGTTCGCGCCGGCCGGCACCGGCGGGGCAGGTTCGGCAGCTGCCGGAAGTTTGATCATGGAACGTGCCTGCAGGGCAAGGGATTTGCCGCTGGCGAGGACCCGACTGCCGCCGCCGATGATCAGCGAACCGGCCGCGATCGCTCCGGTCAAGATCAGGAAGTGGCGCCGGTCTGCGGTCATCTCTCGGGTGGCCGGGACGCTGGGTGGCGCCTCGACTCGATGCAGCCGGGTGATCAACAACCGCAGCACCAGATAGGCGACCACCATCCCGATCAGCACCGGTGCGTACGCGTTGGCCGAGACGTCCGGTTGTGCTGCGATGGCGAAGATCGAGAGCACCGCCAGCAGCGCGGCCCCGATCGCGCCGAGCCCGGTTCGGGCGTACTCGAGCCGGCCGGCGAATCCGCCCACGGCCAGCGCGACGATCGTGATCACCACCAGCAGCACCGGCTTGTCGGCAAAGCCCAGGGTCTCCTTGCCGAAGTTGATCAAGGGTGCCGGCAGCACCTTGATCAAGTACGTGCCGACGGCGCTGATCGGTGAGCCGAGCGGCGCGATCAGCCAGGTCAGCAGCTCTGCCGCGGCCAGCCCGGCCAGGGCGGCGGCGATGCCGCTCAACCAGGCCCAGCCAGGCCCCCGTCGATCCGGTCGTGCCGCGTCGGCCGGCGCGGTGGCGAGCGTTGTGTTGGTCACCAGACCATCGTGCCCCGATCCGGTCGTTTGCGGCCCGGCGTGCCCCGATCCGTCAGCGATCCGCAATCGCTGGCAGTCATCTGTGTCCAGATCCCCTGAAGCGGCGTCCCACCCTGCGTACGTTGGTAGTCCGCGATGGATCGGAGGAGCGATGGAACTGCCCGCGTGTTTTCGCTACCTCCCCGGCTGGGTCGAGGACGAGGACCGGGTGTACGCAGCGTTGGTCGACGCGATCGCGTGGGAGCAGAACGACATCACGATCGCGGGGCGGACGATCAAGATCCCGCGGCTGACCTGCTGGATGGGGGACGCCGCCTACACCTACTCCGGCGTACGCAACGAGCCGAAGCCGGCGCCGGAGGCGCTGCAGGCGTTGCAGCGGCGACTGGAGCAGGAGTCGGCGGCGACGTACAACTCTTGTCTGGCCAACCTGTATCGCGACGGCCGGGACTCGATCTCCTACCACAGCGACGACGAACCGGAGCTGGGCGACCGGCCGACCATCGCCTCCATCAGCCTCGGCGCTCGCCGCCGCTTCACCATCCGGCACCAGGAATCCGGGCAACGGTGGCAGCTCGACCTCGGCGCCGGCGACTTGTTGATCATGAAGGACGAGTCGCAGTCCGACTACCGGCACGCCGTGCCCAAGACGCGTACCGCGGTCGGGCCGCGGATGAACCTCACCTACCGCTGGTTCGGCTGAACCTCTGGCAGGACCGGTCAGCGGCGGGTGGCGAGGAAGTCGGCGATCCGGCCGATGGCTTCCTCGAGCAGTTCCACGTCGGGCAGGGTGACGAGCCGGAAGTGGTCGGGGGTGGGCCAGTTGAACCCGGTGCCGTGGGTGACCAAGATCTTCTTGGCCCGCAGCAGGTCGATCACGAACGTCTCGTCGTCGGTGATCTTGTAGACGTCCGGATCGAGTCGAGGGAAGCAGTAGAGCGCACCCTTCGGCCGTACGCTGCTGACGCCCGGGATCTCGTTCAGCAGCCGATCGGCCAGCATGCTCTGCTCGTAGAAACGCCCGCCCGGCTTCACCAACTCGTCGATCGACTGATAGCCGCCGAGCGCGGTCTGAATCGCGTGCTGGCCGGGCACGTTGGCACACATCCGCATGTTGGAGATCAGGGTCAGGCCCTCGAGGAAATCCTCGGCGATCTCCTTCGGACCGGAGATCATCACCCAGCCGGCCCGGTAGCCGCAGACCCGATGCGACTTCGACAGCCCGCTGAAGGTCAGGCACAACACGTCGTCGCCGGCCGCGGTCGCCGCATGATGATGGACCGCGTCGTCGAAGATGATCTTCTCGTAGATCTCGTCGGCGAACACGACAAGATCATGACGCCGGGCGATGTCCACCAGACCGGCGACAATCTCCTTGCTGTAAACGGCTCCGGTCGGATTGTTCGGGTTGATGATCACGATCGCATGAGTGTTCTCGGTGATCTTGGACTCGACGTCGGTCAGGTCGGGATTCCAGTCGTTGTCCTCGTCGCACAGGTAGTGCACCGGAGTTCCGCCGGACAAGGTGACCGCTCCTGTCCAGAGCGGATAGTCCGGAGCCGGCACCAGGATCTCGTTGCCGTCGTCGACGAACGCCTGCAACACCATCGAGATCAACTCGGAGACCCCGTTGCCGATGAAGACGTCGTCCACCTCGACGTCCCGCAGCCCGTGCGACTGGTAGTACTGCGCGACCGCGGTCCGGGCCGAATAGATCCCGCGGGAGTCGCTGTAGCCGTGCGACTCGGGCAGATGGTGGATGACGTCGGCGAGCATCTGCGGCGGGGCTTCGTAGCCGAACGGGGCCGGGTTGCCGATGTTCAGCTTGAGGATGCGATGCCCCTCGGCCTCCAGTCGTTGGGCCTCGACCAGGATCGGCCCGCGTACGTCGTAGCGGACGCCCGTCAACTTCCTGCTCTGCCGGATCTTGTGCACGGCGACCATCCTGACACTCCGCCACGAACCGCGCCCCGACGGTCGGCATGGTGGACAGCCCGCCCGCACCCGAACGGCCCGCTGGCCACCTTTCGGCTCGCGCCCGGCCGCCCGCGGATAGCATCTGCGGCAGGCCGGCGTCGTCCGGTGAGCTGCCGTGATCGAGGAGGACTGATGGCGCTGGACGTGGACTCGGTACTGGCCGACCTGACGCTGGAGGAGAAGGCCGCGCTCAGCATCGGTTCGGACATGTGGCACACCGCGGCGGTGGAGCGGCTCGGGCTCGAATCGATCATGGTCTCCGACGGACCGCACGGCCTGCGGGCCCAGTTCGAACACGGCGACCACGTCGGCATCGGCGACAGCGTTCCGGCGACCTGCTTCCCGACCGCTTCCGCGCTGGCCTCGTCCTGGAACCCGGAGCTGCTGTACGAGGTCGGCCAGGCACTGGCCCGCGAATGCCTGCACTGGGGTGTCTCGGTGCTGCTCGGCCCCGGCGTGAACATGAAGCGATCGCCGTTGTGCGGCCGCAACTTCGAATACTTCTCCGAGGACCCCTACCAGGCCGGCGTGCTGGCCGGCGCGATGGTGCGCGGCGTGCAGAGCTTGGGCATCGGCACCTCCTTGAAGCACTTCGCGGTCAACAATCAGGAGACCGACCGGATGCGGGTCAGCGCCGAGGTCGACGAGCGCACCCTGCGGGAGATCTACCTGCCCGCCTTCGAACGGGTGGTCACCGAGGCGAAGCCGTGGACGGTGATGTGTTCCTACAACAAGATCAACAACGTCTACGCCTCGCAAGACCACTGGCTGCTGACCGAGTTGTTGCGGCAGGAGTGGGGATTCGACGGGCTGGTGGTTTCCGACTGGGGTGCCGTTCATGATCGGGTGGCTGCGCTGCGCGCCGGTCTCGATCTCGAGATGCCGCCGAAGATCGGCTACAGCGACACTGCGGTGGTCGAGGCCGTACGCTCCGGCGAGCTGGACGAATCGGTGCTGGAAGACACGGTACGGAGGTTGCTCGACCTGGTGGACCGGACCCGGCCGGCACGCGAAGATCAACAAGGTTTCGACGCCGACGAACACCATCGGCTGGCCCGTCGGGCCGCGGCTGAATCGGCCGTGCTGCTGAAGAATGATGATCAGCTGCTACCACTGGCGGCGGACAGCAAGATCAACATCTTGGTGGTCGGCGAGTTCGCTTGGCAGCCGCGCTTCCAGGGTGCCGGCTCCTCTCAGGTGAACCCGACCCGCATCGACCTCCCACTGGAGGAGCTGCGCACATTGGCCGGCCCGGAGGTCGTGATCAACTTCGTACCGGGCTACGGGCTAGAGGACGGCGGCGACGACGCGACGTTGCAGGACGAGGCGATTGCGGCGGCAGCCGAAGCCGATGTGGTGCTCGCCTTCCTCGGGTTGCCCGCGGCCGCCGAGTCGGAGGGCTTCGACCGTACCGACATCGACCTGCCGGCCAGTCAACGCGACCTGCTGGCCGCGCTGGCCGGGGCGAACTCCAGGATCGCCGTGCTGCTGGCGAACGGAGCGGCCGTCAGCGTCAGCGACTGGCAGCAACACGCGACGGCGATCCTGGAATGCTGGCTGGGCGGCCAGGCCGCCGGGGGCGCGGTCGCGGATCTGATCTTCGGCCGGGCCAACCCCAGCGGCAAGCTCGCCGAGACCATCCCGGACCGGCTGCAGGACAACCCCTCCTACCTCAATTTCCCTGGTGGGCAAGGGATTGTGCGTTACGGCGAAGGCGTCTTCATCGGCTACCGTGGCTACGACAAGGCCGAGCTCGAGGTGGCGTACCCGTTCGGGCACGGCTTGTCCTACACCAGCTTCGCCGTCTCCGATCTCGACGTCACGGTGGGCGGCAGCGTCGCGGACGGTGACCTGGAGGTGGTCGCCCGGGCCACGGTCCGCAACACCGGTGATCGCGACGGTGCCGAGGTCGTGCAGCTCTACGTTGCCGATCCGGCGTCCACGGTGCCGCGTCCGATGCGCGAGTTGAAGGGTTTCGCCAAGATCAACTTGGCACCGGGCGAATCCGGCGAGGTCGAATTCCGGTTGGAGCAGCGAGCGTTCGCCTTCTGGTCCGAGCGACTGCACCGGTGGGCGGTCGAGGCGGGGGATTTCGAGATCGCGGTCGGATCGTCGTCGCGGGAGTTGACCCAGAAGCAGACCATCACCCTGGACGCACCGTCGATCGACGGCCCGCTGGGCAGCGAATCCACGCTGGATGAGTGGTTGTCCGATGCCCGGGGCCGTGGCTTGCTGGAGGCCGACCCGAAGGTCGGTCCGATCCTGCAGCAGTTGGACGGCCCGATGCGGCAGATGATCGGGCAGATGCCGATGTCGACACTGGCCGGGTTCGGCATGTTCGGCGTCGGGCTCGCTGATCTTGATCGGGCTGTGGCCCAGCTGTCCGCGGAGTCCGCCCGGTGACCGCACATCCGTTGGCGGGCAGGCGGATCCTGGTCACCGGTGCCGAGGGCACCATCGGTCGAGCCGTCTGCACCCGGCTGTCCGGTCTGGACGCGGTCATCACCGGGCTGTCGCTGTCGCCCAACGGTGATCATGAACCGCCGCCGCTGAGTCGGCGGTTGATCGGCGACGCCTGCGACGTGGACACGGTTGCCGACGCATTGGACGGGGTCGAGCTGGTGGTCCATCTCGGCGCGATCCCGCATCCGCTGAACAACACGCCGTACACCGTGTTCCGGACCAACACCGACGCCACCTTCAACGTGCTCACCCAGGCTGCCGAGCGTGGCATCCGGCGGGCGGTGATCGCCAGCAGCATCAACCACAGCGGGCTTCCGTACAACTCGCACGAGGTGGTGCCGGCCTACTTCCCGATCGACGAGCAGCTGCCGTCGGATCTGGACGACGCGTATGCGCTGAGCAAGTACGTGGACGAGATCAGTGCCCGGATGGTGCACCGGCATTGGGGGACGGACATCGTCGCGCTGCGGTTCCCGTACACCGCGCCGGCGGAGGGAATCGCCGAACACGTCGGCTGGCTCAGCCGGGATCCGGCGCACGCGGTGGTCGAGGCGTGGTCGCACCTGGACGTGCGGGACGCCGCGGTCGCGGTGGAGAAGTCCTTGCTGTGCAGCGCTCCCGGGGTACAACCGGTGCTGGTGGCCGCCGACGTGACGGGTGCGCCGTACGCGACCGAGGATCTGCTGGACCGATACGCGCCGGGTGTGCTGCGCACGCGTACCTTTGCCGGCCGGGAGGTGCCGATCGACCTGACCCGATCCCGTACGGTGCTGGGCTTTCGGGCCGAACACACCACCGAACTGCCGATCCGGCCCCTGCCATGATCACGGGAGAGCCCATGATCGCGGGCTACCGCTGCCCCCGTGACGGCCGCACCTCGGCGGCGTCCGAGCTGGCGTGGCGCTGTCCGGATTGCGGAGGTCCGTGGGATCTCGACTTCACCGCCGGCGTCGTCGAGCATGATCAACTTCCGCAGCGGGTCAACTCGTTGTGGCGCTACGCCGAGGCGCTGCCGCTGGTCGATCCGAAGATCAGCTTCGGCGAGGGCCGTACGCCGCTGGTGTCGATCACCGATCGGCTGAGTGTCAAGCTCGACTACCTGATGCCGACGCTGTCCTTCAAGGACCGCGGTGCGGTGATGCTGCTCGAGGCGGCGCGGCGGCTGCGGCCCGCGCGCGTGATCGCTGACAGCAGCGGCAACGCGGGCACTGCAGTGGCCGCCTACGCCGCCCGCGCCGGATTGCCCGCCCGGATCTACGTTCCGGCGAGCACCTCGGCCAAGAAGATCGAACAGGTGCGCGCCCACGGCGCCGAGGTGATGATCATCGACGGCGATCGGGAGGCGACCGCGACCGCGGCGCAGCAGGCCGCCGACGAGGACGGCAGCTTCTACGCCAGCCACGTCTACAACCCGTACTTCCTGCACGGGACCAAGACCTACGGTTACGAACTCTGGGAGGACCTTGGCGGCCGGCTGCCCGAGGTGGTCGTGCTGCCGGTCGGCAACGGGACGCTGGTGCTCGGAGTGGCGTTGGCGATCGCCGAGCTCGTTGATCATGGTCTGACCGACCAGCGGCCGCGGCTGGTGGCGGTGCAGGCCGAGTCGGTCGCACCGTTGGCCCGAGCCCGCGCTGCCGGGCTGACCGAGCTGCCGCCGGGCTACGCCCACGGCGCGGAGACGATCACCGAGGGAATCGCCATCGCCGAACCCGCTCGGGCGGAGCAGATCCTGCGAGCCGTCGACGAGTCGTACGGCGACATCGTCACCGTCGACGACGACGAGGTCCGTGCAGCACAACGGGATCTGGCCGGTCGTGGTCTCTACGTCGAGGCCACTGCGGCGGCCTGCTGGGCCGCGGTCCGGCACGCCGAACAAACCGACGATGGTCAACTCGGCTGGCGACTGCTTCGTGATCATGAAACCGTCGCCCCGCTCTGCGGCGCCGGCCTGAAAACCGGCCTCGCCTAGCCGACTTGTCAGCCGCTGGTGTGGCTATAGCCAAAGTACCGACTGACAAGTCGGGATTCGAGGCGGGGTTTGAGGTCGGGCCACTCGGTGTCGAGGATGGAGAACACGGCCGAGTCGCGGAGCAGGCCGTCCTCTCCGGGCGCCCAGGATTTCGAGTACTTCCGCAGCACGCCCTCGAACCGGCCGCCGACGCTCGCGATCGCGGCGCGGGATCGGGCGTTGCGCGCGTCGGTCTTCAGGTCGACCCGGGCGACCTGCCAGACCTCGAAGGCGTGGCGGAACAGCAGAAACTTCGCCTCGGTGTTGATGCCGGTGCCTTGCGCCGGGCCGGCCAGCCAGCTGAACCCGACCTCGATCGCGGACAGCCGGTCGGTGTCCGGCCAGAACCGCGGATCCCAGTACGACGTCGACCCGACGGCCTTGCCGCTGCTCACCTCGATCTGGGCGTAGGGCGCCAGCTTGCCTTCCGCCTTGCGGCCCAACTGTGCGTCGATGTAGACGTCGACCTCGTCGGCCGTCGGCACCCAGGTGAACTCGTACGAGCTGCGATCCTGCTCGACCGCCTCCGCCAGGTCCGCGGTGTGTCGATGATCAAGCGGCTCCAGCCGGACCCGACGGCCCTCCAGCACCGGCGCCTGCAGCACGAACGTCATCGGCCTTCCCCTTTCTGTACGGCGACCCGCGGAGTTGATGATGGCAGCCGGACGGCGCCGGGGACGGCAAGATTCGGATCCTGGGCAGGCCCGGCAACGGAAAACCTGAGATCCAGGCGCCAGCGGGGCAAAATCGGTTCGTGGGCGGCGTGCTGCGCATCTGGCGCCTTGATCTCAGGGTCTCGTGTGCGGGAACGTCGGGAAGCACCTGCTACCGGTGCAACCTTTCACCCGCCGTTTCCCAGCCTGGCACGATGAAACGGACCAACTGCACTTCGGGCAGGTGAGCCCGCTGTCGGATCCGTGGAGCCATCAGCTCTCGCCGTCGGACCGGGCGGCTGCGGCGGTTGCCGTGCTGGTACCAGAAGCATTTGCAGCATGTGCGCCGGCGTGCTGACCGGTGCGATCGGCATGGAGCAGTTGATCACCGAACCGGAGCCGGACCCACGCTGGCTCGCCGACGGCGCCTGGTCGGCCTGGGGCCTGCCGAGACCTGGACCGAACGCGGGATGGCTTACTGGCCACGGGTCTGGGCCGCGCGCAGCCTGTTGCATCAGTGGAGTCCGTTGGCCGAGCCGGCGATCGTCTCCGGTCTGGCCGACGATCACTGGCGGGTTCGAGAGATGTGCGCCAAGGTCGCCGCCAGACACGACCTGGCAGCGGCAGCCGAAGGGTGCGCGACTCTCGTCGTACGCGATGACACGGCCCGGGTTCGACTCGCCGCGATCACGGTGTTGAGCCGGCTGGGCGAAGCCGAGCATGCGGCGGCGCTGGTGACGGCGACGAGCGACCCCGATCGCAAGTTCGCCGACGCCGCCACGACAGCCGTGACCGCGATGGTCGAGCGACTCGATCGGCCCGTCCAGAGCCTGCTCGAGGATTGAGCCCCAACGGGCCCCTGCGGTTGGCGAGGGACCTCAGCGTGTGCCGGGCAGAGACGCAACAAGGGCCCTGCGCTTGTCGAAGGGGATGCAATCCTTCGATGAGCTCAGGGCCCTTGTGTGGTTGGGTATCCGGTCCTTCGACAGGCTCAGGACCCGGCGACTAGCCCGCCGGGATGGCGGCGGTCTCGGGAACCTCTTCCATCTCCTCCGGTGCGTTGTTGAACTGGCTGTTGTAGAGCTCGTAGTAGGCGCCGCGAGCTTCCAGCAGGGTGTCGTGGTTGCCCTGTTCGACGATCGCGCCGTGCTCCATCACCAAGATCACGTCGGCGTCCCGGATGGTGGAGAGCCGGTGAGCGATCACGAAGCTGGTCCGGTCGCTGCGCAGCCGGGCCATGGCCTGCTGCACCAGCAACTCGGTCCGGGTGTCCACCGAGCTCGTCGCCTCGTCCAAGATCAACAATGCCGGATCGGCGAGGAATGCGCGGGCGATGGTGAGCAACTGCTTCTCACCGGCGGAGACGTTGCTGCCCTCCTCGTCGATCACCGTGTCGTAGCCGTCCGGAAGTGAGTGCACGAACCGATCCACGTAGGTCGCCTCGGCGGCAGCGAGGATTTCCTCCTCGGTCGCGTCCGGCCGACCGTAGGCGATGTTGTCTCGGATGGTGCCGTGGAACAGCCAGGTGTCCTGCAGCACCATGCCGATCTTGGATCGCAGATCCGACCGCGGCACGGTCGAGATGTCCACTCCGTCCAAGGTGATCCGGCCCTTGTTCAACTCGTAGAACCGCATGATCAAGTTCACCAGCGTGGTCTTGCCCGCACCGGTCGGGCCGACGATCGCCACCGTCTGCCCCGGCTCGGCCACCAGCGACAGGTCGGTGATCAACGGCTTCTCCGGGTCGTAGGAGAAATCCACGTGCTCGAAGGCGATCCGGCCCTCGGTCGGATTCATCGCACCCTGCAGCTCGGCCGTTTGCTCCTCCTCGTCCAGGACCTCGAAGACGCGTTCGGCCGAGGCCACACCGGACTGCAGCAGGTTGGCCATCGACGCCAACTGGGTCAGTGGCTGAGTGAACTGCCGGCTGTACTGGATGAACGCCTGTACGTCGCCGAGGCTGATCTGGCCGTTCGCCACCCGGAGCCCGCCGACCACCGCGATCACCACGTAGTTGAGGTTGCCCACGAACATCATGATCGGCATCATCATGCCGGAGATGAACTGGGCGCCGAAGCCGGCCTTGTAGAGCTCGTCGTTCTTCTCGTTGAAGGCCGTCTCGACCTCCTGCCTGCGGCCGAACACCTTGACCAGCGCGTGGCCGGTGTACGCCTCCTCGACGTGGCTGTTCACCTCGCCGGTGCTCCGCCACATCTGCACGAATCGCTTCTGTGACTGCTTGCCGATGATCGTGGTCACCCCGAGCGCCACCGGAATGGTGATCAACGCGATCACCGACAACAGCGGCGAGATCGAGAACATCATGATCAACACACCGATCACGGTCAGCAGCGAGGTGAGCAACTGACTCAGCGTTTGCTGCAGTGATTGGGAGATGTTGTCGATGTCGTTGGTCACCCGGCTGAGCAACTCACCGCGGGTCTGCCGGTCGAAGTAACTCAGCGGCAGCTTGTTGATCTTGGACTCGATCTCACCACGAAGCCGGTAGATCGACCGCTGGACGACCACGTTCAGGATCCGACCCTGGATGGCCAAGGCGATCGAGGAGAGGACGAACAGCCCGACTGCCAGACCGAGCACCTGGGCCAGATGGCCGAAGTCGATGCCTTGACCGGGCACCAGATCCCTCAGCCCGGAGACCAGATCGGCGAGTTGATTCTGGCCGGCCGCGCGAAGCGCGTCCACCACCTGTTGCTGAGTGGTGCCGGGCGGAAACTTGCCGGCCAACTGCCGGCCCACGATGCCGGCGAAGAGAATGTCGGTGCCCCGACCCAGGATCTTCGGGCCGACCACGCTCATCACGATGCCGACGATCGCCAGCAGGACGACGAAGACGATCCGTACGCGTTCGGGCGCCAGGTGACCGAGCAGTCGTTTCAGCGACGGCCAGAAGTTCATCGCCTTCTCGTGCACCTGAGCGCTGCCCGGGCCGTGGCCGCCGCGGGCGTTCTTGGCGTAGTCGGGGCGTTCGTTCGACTTGGCCTTGACCGGCGCGGTTGCGGTGGTCGAGGCGTCCGGGCCGGTCTTGACGGAGTCGTCCTCGGTCACTTCGGTACGAGTGTTGTCGGTCACGCTGCAGCCTCCTCGGCGCTGAGCTGGGAGTCGACGATCTCGGCGTACGTCGGACTGGTCTCCAGAAGTTGATCATGAGTTCCGATGCCGACGATCCGGCCGTCCTCGAGGACGATGATCTGGTCCGCATCGGCGATGGTGGAGACCCGCTGACCGACGATGATCACGCAGGCGTCGGTGGTTTCCGATCGCAGCGCCGCCCGCAGCCTGGCGTCCGTCGTGACGTCCAGGGCGGAGAAGGAATCGTCGAAGACGTAGATCTCCGGCTTCCGGACCAGGGCCCGTGCGATCGACAAGCGTTGCCGCTGACCGCCGGACACGTTGGTGCCACCCTGGGAGATGGACGCGTCCAGGCCGCCGGGCATCTCGGCCACGAAGTCGGCCGCCTGAGCTACCCGCAGCGCATGCCACAGCTCCTCGTCGGTGGCATCCGGATTGCCGTAGCGCAGGTTGCTGGCGACCGTTCCGGAGAACAGGAACGGTCGCTGCGGCACCAGCCCGACCTTGCTCCACAGCAATTCCGCATCAAGATCACGAACCTCGACCCCGTCCACCGTGACCGAACCGCCGGTCAGGTCGAAGAGCCGTGGAATCAACGAGATCAGGGTGGTCTTGCCGGCGCCGGTGGACCCGATCACCGCTGTCGTCTTGCCGGGCTCGGCCACGAAGCTGATGTCCTGCAGCACCGGCGAATCCGCGCCCGGGTAGGTGAATTCGGCGCTGCTGAACCTCACCACACCCCGTTCGGGGACCTCGGTCACCGGATGGTCCGGCAGCACAACACTGGATTCGGTGTTCAGCACCGCGCTGATCCGCTCGGCCGACACCGCGGCGCGCGGGGCGATCATCAGCAGGAAGGTCGCCATCATCACCGACATCAGGATCTGGATCAGATAGGTGAGGAAGGCGGTCATCTGTCCGATCTGCATGTTCCCGGCATCGATCCGGTGTCCGCCGAACCAGATGACCGCGGCGCTGGACAGGTTCATGATCAACATCACGACCGGGAACATCAACGCGAACAGCCGGCCGACCCGCAGCGCGATGTCGGTCAGGTCTGCGTTGGCCTGGGCGAAACGGTCGGTCTCGTACGGCTCGCGGACGAAAGCGCGGACCACCCGGATGCCGGTGATCTGTTCGCGCAGTACCCGGTTGACCACGTCGATCCGCTCCTGCATCTTGCGGAACAGCGGGCCGAGCCGGATCACGATCGCGCCCACCGACAGCGCCAGCACCGGTACGGCGACCACGATCAGCCAGGCCAGGCCGGCGTTCTCGCGCAGCGCCATGATCACGCCGCCGACCATGGTGATCGGCGCCGCCACCAGCATCGTGCAGCTCATCAGCACCAGCATCTGGACCTGATTGACGTCGTTGGTGTTGCGAGTGATCAACGACGGGGCACCGAAGTGGTTGACCTCACGGGCGGAGAAGGTCAGCACCCGATCGAAGAGCGCCGACCGGACGTCGCGTCCGTACGCCATCGCGGTCCGGGCACCGAAGTAGACCGCGGTGATGGTGCACAGCACCTGGACCAGGCTGATCACCAGCATGATTCCGCCGGTCCGCCAGATGTAGTCGATGTCGGCCTTGGCCACGCCGTTGTCGATGATCTTGGCGTTCAGGCTGGGTAGATAGAGGTTGGCCAGTGTGCCGATCAACTGGAACAGCACTACCAGGCCCAAGAAGACCTTGTAGGGCGCCAGATATCGGCGTAACAGCGAGATGAGCACGAAGCGTCCCTTCTGCGGAAGCGTTCGGTTAGGAGGCGGGAGCGGATGCCCAGGCGGAAATGTCCATCGGGGCGGGGTCGGCGGAGCGATGATCGAAGGACTGCCGAGTCCGCGTGCTGTCGATCAGAGCCCCGTGCAGGAGCAGATCGACCAGCGCACGCGGATCATCCGACAGGTGTGACAGCTCATGCGCACGGGAGAGCAGCGGGTGCGAGACGGTCATGGTGAGAGTGGTGAGCAGTTGAACGGTCTGGTCCAGGGTCAGTACGAGTTGATCTTGGTCGGGCCCGATCAGCTGGGTGACCGCGGCGGTGATCAACCGATTCTGATCGACCATGTAGTCGTGGAAGGCCTGCCGGTCCTGCTCGGTGGCATTGGCCGGCGGGCCGATGCTGCGGAGCAGCTCGAAGGTCTGCCGGAGCCGTTCGCGCAGGACTTGCGCGACCGCGACCAGAGTGTCCTCGAGATCAAGATCCGGGTCGATCTCCTCCAACTGTGCGACGGTCCGTTCGGCCCGGATGGCCCGAACGATGGTCTGGTTGATCAGATCTTCCTTGCTGTCGAACACCCGGAAGATGGTGCCCTCGGCAACCTCGGCGGCCTGGGCGATCTCTCGGGTGCTGACCTTGCGTCCGTGGACGCGGAGCAGCGGTTCGGCCGCATCCAGGATCTGGCTGCGGCGTTCATCGGGTGGTAGGGCGGTCGCGCGAGGCACGAGCGGGATTCTAGTGAGTGAGTGCTCACTCACTCAAGCGGTTTTGGTCCGCAGATCACTCTCTCGTGTGCAGCGGAGAGGATCGATGACAACTGTCACGACCGGACCAGATCGTCGGCGTCCACGACACCGATCAGCCGATCGTCGTCGAGGACGGCGAGCAGGTCGAGTCCCGGTCGCAGGGAGATTCCGGAGAGCGCCTGCAGCAGCGGCTCGTCCGGGCCGACCTGGCGGGGCGCGTCCCGGCAGACGTCGGCGATCCGCAGGCCGCCACCGCCGGTGCCGGCGAGACCGTTCAGTTCGGCCAGGCTGGTCAGCCCGATCAGTTGGTTCTGCTCGGACATCACGCAGAAGACCCGCCGCCGCGGGTTGGGACCCAACTGCTGCAGGAAGGCGTCGATCGGCCACCAGCCGGGCGCCAGCGTCGGTCGGCTGTCCATCACGGTGCGAACGAGGATCGTGACCAATCGGCCGCGGGCGCGTTCGGCGTTGAGTTCGCTGCGGGCCGAGGAGATCAGGAACAGTCCGATCACTGCCAGCCACAGCCCGGTGGTCTGCCGCCAGAACACCAACTCGGCGATGCCGGCAGCGATCAGCAGCACGCCGAGGACCTGCCCACAACGGGCCGCGACCGCCACCGCCTTGGCCCGATTGCCGGTGGCCCGCCAGACCGCCGAGCGCAGCACCCGGCCGCCGTCCAGCGGCGTCCCGGGCAACAGGTTGAAGCCGGCCAGGAAGAGGTTGGTCACGCCGAGCCAGGCGAGCCCGGCGATCAGCAGCAGTGGCGTGCTGCCGTCGTCGAAGAGGTACGAGGCGCCCAGGCACGCGCCGCCGATCAGCGCGCTCATCGCCGGTCCGCCGGCCGCCACCAGCAGGTCGGCCTTCGGGCTCGGCGGCTCGCCCTTCAGCTGGGCCACGCCGCCGAGCGCCCACAGCGTGATGCCGTCCACCTCCAGCCCGAACCGGCGGGCGATGAAGGAGTGGGTGAGTTCGTGGGCCAGCAGCCCGCCGAGGAAGCAGACGGCGAACAACAGCGAGGCCAACCCGTACGCGAGCGAGCTGTAGCCCGGCACCGACGCGGGCAGCACGCTGCTGCCGAGCACCCAGGCCAGCATCGCCAGCACGATGACGACCGACCAGTGCGCCCGGATCCGGATCCCGGCGATCCGTCCCAGCGGCAGCGTTGTCCCGAACATGCCCCCAGTCTGCCGTGACGGCTCGTACCCTCGGCCCGCTGTCGCGCGTCGATGTTTGCGGATCGGCGACAGTCTCGTCCGCCGGTTACCATGCGCCCGTGTCCGAGTTGCCGCCCGAGTCCTCGATCGGCAGCCCGACCCCGGCCGGCGATGCGCCGCTGATCGGCAAAGCCGCACTGATCGGTAACGCGGGGGCGCGTTCGGTGCGCGGTTCCAGTCGCGGCGCCGATTGCGTCCTGCTCGCCTCGCCGAACGGCCCTTCGACAAGACGCTCAGGGCCTTTCCCTAAGTCACCAGGCCCCGCCCAAGGGCCGCAAACTGAACCGAAGATCCCTGAGCTTGTCGAAGGGCCGCTGGCCGAGGTCTGCGCACCGGCCCGGTTGAGCACGGTTGATGATCTTGGTCGGTTGGCCGAGCTGGCCGCGGACGGCAGCGGGCCGTTGGTGCTTGCCGACGCCGAGCTGCGGATCAGTCTGCCGGCGGTTCTGGATCTGCTGGACGTGCCGGGTGATCCGACTGCGGCGCTGGTCGCTGATCCGCGCAACATCGAGGCGCCGCGGCAGCCGGAAGTTGATCTTGATCGGGCCACTGTGCTGCGGGTGGGGGTGGACGGCCGGACGATCGAGTCGGCGGGCAGTGTCCGGCATCGGGTCGGCGAGCCGAACCGGGTCTCGGTCGGGCTGCTGCGGGTCCGGGCCGCCGACCGCGATCGTGCCGCCGAGCTCTGGCGTACGGCGGTGGATGAGCTTGCCGGCCATCCGGAGTTGATCACCGGCAACAACCTCTTCGACCTGGCGTTGTTGATCTTGGTACGGGGTGGGTTGCCGCTCGGCGGACAACCGCTGGGCTACTACGACTGGTCCCGGCCGGGCCGCGACCACTCTCACGTCGGCCAGCGCGGGCTCGGGTCGTCGCCGTGGCGGCAGCGGCTGCGTTCCGCGTCCCGGCTGGGGGACGGTGCCTACTCCGCCGCGGTGGTCCGGCCGCTGTCGCGGCTGGGCACTCGGCTGGCGCTGCGGATCGGGCTGACGCCGAACGTGATCACCGCGATCAGTCTGGGTGTCGGCATCGTCGCCGGGTTGTTGATCTTGACCGGTACGGGGTGGGCCTGGGTGGCGGCTGCGGTGCTGCTGCAGTTGGCCCTGGTGATCGACTGCATGGACGGCGAGGTCGCTCGCTTCACCCGCCGCTTCTCCGCGTTCGGCGGCTGGCTGGACGGCATCGGCGATCGGATCAAGGAGTATCTGGTCTTCGCCGCCGTCGCAGCGGTCGGCGTACGCGATGGGCATTCGTCGGCCTGGCTGTTGGCGATCATCGCGATGGTGATCGTCACCGCCCGGCATCTGGAGGATTACGCCTACACCGATCGGACCACGGTCCTGCGCGCCGCCGGTGCAGCCGATCGGGCCCGAGCGCTTCTGCGGTCGATTCTCGATCCGGTCGACGCCGGGTTGGCCGCCGACCCGTCCGCGCGTACGAGTTTGCCCGCACCCGCCTCGCGCAACCAGCGGATCTCCTTCTGGGTAAAGAAGATCGCCCACGTACCGATCGCCGAACGCTATCTGATCTTGAGCCTCACCCTGCTCACCAGGCAGCCGTTGTGGGTGCTGATCGCCGCCATCGCGGTCTCCGCGTTCGCCCTGGCCTGGACAGCCGGCGGCCGCTTCCTCCGCGCCCTCAAAACTCCCGACTTGTCAGCCTCACAAGGCGCCATGGCGACCTCTGCCGCTGACAGGTCGGGAGAACTTGATGATCAGCTGGACGTCGGCCGGCTGGCCCGGTTCGCCGGCGTGGTCAGGATCCCGTACCTGATCTGCGTTGCGGTCATGATCGGCTGCTGGCTGGCGATGATCTTGGGCATCTGCCTGGGCTGGTGGCTGCTGACCCTGATCGCCGCGGTGGTGTTGATCTTCGCGGTCGGCGGCACCCTGCGAGCGCCACTGGTGCATGGGCTCGGCTGGCTGGCCCTGCCGCTGGTCTGGATCGCCGAGGCGGCAGTGATCAGCGCGCTGCTGGCCGACGAGGTAGCCGGCTTGTTGATCTTCGTCACTCTCGCCGCCATCGCCTACCGGCGGTACGAGTTGATCTACTCGATCCGGCTCCGCGGCCGGATGGGCCCGGCTCCGTTGCTGGGGCTGGACGGACGGCTGCTGTTGGTCGCGGTGCTGTTCGCGATCGCGCAGCTGAACGGCAACGTGGTCGAAATTCTGAGCTGGGGTCTGGTGTTGCTCACCACGGAGACCCTGGTCGAGGCCGTCACCGGCACGCTGCGCCGCTGGCGAGCCCGGCCCGGCGCGGTGACGGACACAGCCCAGGCGAACCGAAGCCCAGAAGCGAACCGAAGCAACGAGGAGTAGGCATGCCCACCGAACTGATCGACCGGACGTTCGCGGCGGTGATCTTCGACATGGACGGCACCCTGATCGACTCGACGCCGGCGGTGCTTCGCGCGTGGACCCAGTGGGCGATCGACGAGCGGGTGCCGGCCGCCGCGCTGACCGGCTTCCACGGCGTGCCGGCAGAGGGCGTGGTGGCTGCGGTGCTGCCGGCGGAGCGGCAGGCCGAGGCGTTGGAGCGGATCAACCGCCTGGAGCTGACCGACACCGAGGGCATCGTGCCGTTGCCCGGCGCGATCGACGCCTTCGACCGGTTGCCGGTCGACCGGGTAGCCATCGCGACCTCCTGTACGGCGCCGCTGGCCGAGGCTCGGCTGACGGCGTCCGGGCTGAGGTGGCCGAAGGTGCTGGTCACCGTCGACGACGTCGAGCACGGGAAACCGGCGCCGGACCCGTACCTGGCAGCGGCCGAGCGGCTCGGCTTCGACCCGGCGGACTGCCTGGTGGTCGAGGACGCGCCCAAGGGACTCCAGTCGGCTCGTGCCGCCGGGGCGGCGACCCTGGCCGTGATCACCACCAGCCCGCGGAGCGAGCTGCAGGCCGATCTGGTGGTGGAGAACCTGGCCGCCGTCGGCTGGGAGACAGATCCGACGAGCGGTGAGATCCGCCTGATCCGTCACGTCGGTGCAGGGGCCTGAGGCCCTACGACGAGGCGCTGGAACTAGCCGGTCTTGCGGCGGAAGGTCCGCTTGGCGTCCACCGGGCCATGCGCATGCTCGGTCGGGTGCGGATCGGAGTCGACGTGGTCGGTGCCGTTGCGGCCCTGCTTGGCTTCCAAGGCCTCCCGGAAGCGACGCTTGGTCGCCTCCTGCGCGGACTCCTGCCCGTTCGAGTTCTGGGCTGTGTTGTCGTTATCGGAGGTCATGCCGCCATTCTTATCGACCGAGCGCCGCCGTGGCCACCCCTTACCGCCGCGTGCCCCGGGAATCACTCGTCTAGGCTTGCCCGCTGTGAGCGAGGACGAATTCGGCAGCGACGTACCCGAGCAGACCCGGGTGCGGCACGAGAAGCGCGCCCGATTGCTGGAGCAGGGCAAGCAGCCGTACCCCGTCTCGGTGCCGCGCACCCACTCGCTGCGCCAGGTCCGCGATCAGTGGGGGCAGCTGGAGACCGGCGAGGAGACCCAGGACCGGGTCGGCGTCACCGGCCGGGTGGTCTTCGTCCGCAACACCGGCAAGCTCTGCTTCGCCACCCTGCAGGAGGGCCTCACCCAGGACAGCTCGGTCAGCCGGCTGCAGGTGATGCTGTCGCTGGCCGAGGTCGGCGAGGAGTCGCTGGCCGCCTGGAAGGCGGATGTTGATCTTGGTGACTTCGTCTTCGTCGAGGGCCGGGTGATCAGCTCCCGCCGTGGCGAGCTGTCGGTGATGGCTTCGGACTGGCAGCTGGCGTCGAAGGCGCTGCGGCCGATGCCGACCCTCCACAAGGAGTTGTCCGACGAGACCCGGGTCCGGCAACGCTACGCCGACCTGACCGTACGAGAAGCCGCCCGGGACATGGTCCGCAACCGGGCCGCGGTCACCCGCAGCATCCGAGAAACCCTGCACACACAGGGATTCGTGGAGATCGAGACGCCGGTGCTGCAGTTGGTGCACGGTGGCGCGCATGCCCGCCCGTTCAACACCCACCTGAACGCGTTCGACATCGGCATGACGTTGCGGATCGCGCTGGAGCTCTTCCTCAAGCGAGCCGTGGTCGGCGGCGTCGAACAGGTGTACGAGCTGGGCAAGATCTTCCGTAACGAGGGCAGCGATCACACCCACTCGCCCGAATTCACCATGCTCGAGTTCTACCAGGCCTGGGGTGATCAGCGAACCGTCGCCGAACTCACCCGCAAGATCATCGTGGACGCAGCCGATGCGGTTGGCATGCGACAGATCGAGAGCCCCATGGGCACCATTGATCTTGACGGGGAGTGGGCCTGGCTGAGCGTCTATCCGGGTCTGTCTGCCAAGCTGGGCGAGGAGATCACCCCGCAGACCGATCTGCCGACCTTGATCAAATACGCCGACGCGAACGGGGTCGAGTACGACCCGGCGTGGGGTGCGCAGAAGCTGGTGATGGAGCTGTTCGGCGAGTTGGTCGAGCCGGACCTGATCCAGCCCACCTTCGTCTGCGACTATCCGCCGATCGCGCAGCCGTTGGCCCGGCCGCACCGCGATGATCCGAACCTGATCGAGGCCTGGGATCTGATCATCGGCGGCGTCGAACGCGGCACCGGGTTCAGCGAGTTGATCGATCCGGTGATCCAGCGTGATCGGCTCCACCAGCAGTCGCTGGAGGCCGCCAAGGGCGATCCGGAGGCGATGCAGCTGGACGAGGATTTCCTTGCCGCGTTGGAATTCGGCGCTCCGCCGATGGGCGGTGTGGGGCTCGGCATCGATCGTTTGCTGGCGCTCTTCTACGGCGTCGGGCTGCGCGAAACGGTCTTGTTCCCGCTGCTCAAGCCGGAGGGCTGAGGAGGATGGGCGACCCCGATCCCGGGTCGGCTGCCGACGATTCGACGTCCAGCAACTCCGACGCTCCCGACGGGTCCGCTCCTCACGGCTCGGATCCGGGGGAGTTGGCCGGGTGGCTGTTCGACCGCGCCCGGGCCGGCGAGTCGGAACAGCTGGCCGCCCACATCGAGGCCGGAATGCCGGTGAACCTGACCGACGCCCGCGGCAACACATTGCTGATGCTGGCCGCGTACCACGGTCACGCCGGCACGGTGCGGACGCTGATCGACCACGGGGCCACCGTGGACGCCCTGAACGAGCGCGGCCAGACCCCGTTGGCGGGCGCGGTCTTCAAGGGGTACGAGGACGTGGTGCGGCTGCTGGTGGATGCCGGCGCCAACCCCCGGGCGGGTACGCCGTCGGCCTGGGACACTGCTACCTTCTTCGACCGGCCCGATCTGTTGACGATCCTGAAGTCGGTGGACGACCGCAGCGAACGCGATTGACAGCCGGGAGCCGGCCGGACTCGTCGGCTCGTGTTCGTCCGGACCGAATGTAGTGAAACGCAATGAGATATGGGATGTGAAACGCAACGGTGCGCAATGAAGAACTCAACTCGACCCATCAAGATCAACTTGTGAAGGATCGTTTCCGGGTCGTTCCCGCGGCGTACCTGATCCTCCGGCGTGACGACCACGTGCTGCTGCAGCAACGCAGCAACACCGGTTATCGCGACGGCTACTGGGCCGCCGGCGCCGCCGGCCACGTCGAGCAGGGTGAGTCGGTCTGGCGGGCCGCCTGCCGGGAGGCCTTCGAGGAGCTCGGCGTCGAGGTGGAGGAGTCCAACCTGGAGCCGCTGACCACCCTGCACCGCACCAGCCGGGACGCCGACCGGCGGCACAGTGACCTGGACGAACGCGTCGACTTCTTCTTCACAACCCAGCACTGGAAGGGAAAGCCCCGGACCATGGAGCCGGAGAAGTCCTCCGGCCTGGACTGGTTCGCCCTGGACGAACTGCCCGAGCCGGTGGTCCCGCACGAGCTCCAGGTGCTGATGGCGCTGCGCGCCGAATTCCACGGCAGCGGCGAGATCCCCGCCATCATGACCCACGGCTGGTAGCCCGGTCGCGGGAAATCGGGCCCGCGCGTTCGCAGCCGCACCCGAAATCGGCACCCGCCCCCATAGCCGCGCGCGAAACCTGCCGCCGCGCGCGAAATAGCGGGTGCGGCGGCAGGTTTCGCGCGCGGCTGTGGGGATGGCGGCCGGTTTCGGGTGCGGCGGTCGGTTTTGCGCGCGGCTGTGAGGACGGAATCGGCGCCGACCCTTGCCGAGGTTGCTGATTCACGCCAAGGTTGGCGGGTGATGTCAATTTCGTTCGCGCGCCGGGGTTCGGTCGCTGCGCTCGCCCTGGTCGTGCTGTCCGCCGGCTGGCTGATGACGCCGTACGCGGCCGCGAAGCCGGCGCCGCCGACCAGCCCGCCACCGACCGGCGGGCTGGCGGGGCTGGACGGCGCCGACTCGGTCTACCTGCGGCAGCGCGGGACCGCGATCGCGCCCGGACTCAACCTCACCTCGTTCCAGCGGCTGCAGCCGGGCGGCTGGGTGACCGGGCACGTGATGACCGCTGATCTGACCACGCCGAGCCTGTCGCTGGACGTCGCCGACGGCGGTACGGTGTCGGCCTCCAATCAGACCGTCGGCGAGTTCGCCGGCACCGACGATCGCGTCGTGGCCGCGGTGAACGGGGACTACTTCGACATGAACGCCTCCGACGCCCCGGTCGGCACCGACGTCTCCAGTGCCGGTCTGCGCAGCGCCGGCTCGACCCCGCGAGAGGCCTTCACCATCAGCGGCGGCCGGGCCGCGATCCAGGCGCTGATGTCGGCAGCCGAATACGCCGCCGGCGGCAGCAGCACCAAGATCGGCTCGGTCAACTCGCCGACCTTCGCCGCCGACTCGATCGGCCTCTTCAACTCGGTCTGGGGCAGCTACCCGATCGCCCGGCTGATCCCGGCCGCCGATGCGGTCCGGGTGGTGCGGGTGGTCGACGGCGTGGTCACCGCCGTCAGTGACGACCGTTCCGGCATCACCGACGCCGAAGCCGTGCCGGCCGGCACCTCGATCCTGGTCGGCCGCGGCCAGGGCGCAGAAACCCTTGCTGCGTTGACGATCGGCGAACACGTCGACCTCACCGTCAAGGCCAGCGCCGATGTTGATCTTGCGGTCGGCGGCAGCCAGCGACTGCTCACCGACGGCATCCCGACCACCGAGGACCAGGTCACCGCCGGCCGGACCGCGATCGGCATCGGCAAGGACGGCAGCCGTCTCTGGGTGGTCAGCATCGACGGCCGTCAGGGCGACAGCCACGGCATGACCATCCAGGAACTGGCCGCGATGATGGCCGATCTCGGCGCCTGGAACGCGCTCAACCTGGACGGCGGCGGTTCCACCACGCTGGTCGCGCGTGCCGCCGGCACCACCGAGCCGACCCTGACCGACCGGCCGTCCGACGGCAACCAGCGCAAGGTGACCAACGCGCTGGTCTTCCGCTCCACGGCGGCCCCGTCGGCGCCTGGAGATGCCGTTGCCCGGCCCGAGCTGCAACCGGCCGCGGGACTGGCCGTCGACGGCGCCGCGGAGCTGCTGGTCGGGTTGAGCCGCACCATCACCGGCACCGGGACCGACGGCAACCTCGCCGCCGCGTCCGGCGGGGGCCGCTTCCGCGTCCCGGGCCGAACCCTGTCGATCGTGTCCGACCAAGAGCAGAAGACCTCCGACACCCTCGTGGTACGCGGCCGGGACACCGGAGCGGCGACGATCACCTACGCCAACCGCCGACACCGCACCGACACCAAGATCACCGTGCACGGCCCGGTGCAGCGCATCGTTGCCTCCAGCCAGGTGCTGTCGATTCCGTCCGGCGACGCGACCGGGACGCTGTCGCTGACCGCGATCGATCCGGACGGCTACCGAGTCCCGGTGGAGACTCGCGACGTTACGGTCAGCGCCGGCGACGGCATCACGGTCGCCGCCGACGGACCCGCGAGCTTCACGATCACGCCACAACGCGATCTGTTGTCGACCAAGATCAACTTCACCGTCGCCGGGCACCAGCTGACGGTGCCGGTCACGGTCGGCTACCAGGAGACGCAGCTGGCCGACTTCGTCGACGCCGGGTCCTGGACGTTCGCCGCGGACCGGGCCACCGGATCGGTGGCACCGGCCGACGGCCCGGACGGCAAAGCAGGGCTGGGATTGAGCTTCGACTTCAGCACCAGCACCGCCACCCGGGGTGCCTACGCCGTGCCGCCGGCCCCGATCGCGGTGCCCGGCCAGCCGCAGGCGCTCGCGCTCTGGATCAAGGGGAACGGCAAGGGCGAGTGGCCGCGGTTGATGATCACCAAGGGCGACGGCACGGTCACCAATCTCGATCCCGAGCAGGGGGCCAGCAACCCGATCATCAGCTGGAACGGCTGGCAGCAGGTCCGCTTCCCGGTGCCGGCCGGGACTCCGTACCCGATCACGCTGACCAAGATCAGATTCATGGAGACCCGGTCGGACGCCGGCTACACCGACCAGCTCGCGATCGCCGATCTGCGAGCGCAGGTGCCGCTGGACACCGAGCTGCCGGATCAGGTCTGGCCGCACGATCCGGCCGTGATCGGCAACGGCACAGTGGATCGTCGTCCGCAGCGGATCGCGGTGCTCAGCGACACCCAGTTCGTCGCCCGCGATCCCGATTCGCCGATCGTCCAGGCCGGCCGTCGTACGCTGCGGGAGATCGTCGCCGCCAAGCCGGACCTGCTCGTCATCGACGGCGACTTCGTCGACGAGGGATCGCCGGCGGATCTTCAACTGGCCCAGCAGATCCTGGACCAGGAGATCGGCACCAAGATCCCGTACGTCTATGTGCCCGGCAACCACGAGATCATGGGCGGCAAGATCAGCAACTTCACCGACGTCTTCGGCCCGGCCGCGACCCATCGTGATCTTGCCGGGCCAGGCCGTACCGCGATCAAGATCATCACCCTGGACTCGTCCTCGGGCACCCTGCATCCGGCCGGCTCCACCGATCAGCTGCGGATGCTTCAAGATCAACTCGCCGACGCGGCCAGCGACCCGAAGATCACCGGGGTGCTGATCTTCGATCATCATCCGGTCGACGATCCCCAACCGGACAAGGCATCCCAGCTCGGTGACCGGTACGAGGCAGCCGCGCTGGCCCGGACGCTGTCGGCGTTCACGGCCGAGACCGGCAAGTCCGTCGCCCAGGTCAACGGCCACGTCGGCATCTTCTACACCGACGCGGCCGGCGGCGTCACCCGAGTGATCAACGGCAACTCGGGCAAGACACCGAGCGGGACGGCCGCCCAAGGCGGTTTCACCGGCTGGACGATGCTCGGGGTCGATCCGCGCCATGGCCGGGTCGCGGCTGCTGCATCGGCCAACCCGGTTCCGGCGACCGGTGAGCGGCTGGGTTGGCTGCGGGTCGAGACCCATGCCCGGGTCGACGACCTCAGCCTCGACGCGCCGGCAAAGCTGCGCCGGGGCGCGTCGGCGACGGTGAGCGCGACGCTCATTCAGGACGGCGATCGCCGGGTCCCGGTGGCCTGGCCGGTCAGCGCCCGATGGTCCGGAGATCGAGTCCGGATCGACGATGATCACGGACCCGCGGTGCTCGCCTTCGACTCCGCCACCGGCCGGCTGACCGCGCTCCGCAGCGGCACGGCAACCCTGTCGGTCACCGTCAACGGCGTCACCCGTACCGCCACCGTCACCGTCAGCTGACGGATCGCTGCCGCCGGGTCTGCGGCGACCGGTCGGCTACGTCGTGAAGCGGCCGTGCCCTACGCAACCGGACGTATTTTCCTGCCAGGTAACAGTTTCAGGCGGCCGACCGCTGGATGTCAGTGCTCCGCCGCCGTAGCGTGATGATCATCTTCGAACCATCGAACGGTTCGATCGAGGGAGATGATCTTGATGGTGCAGCAGACAACCCTGGAACACGATCTGATCGGAACTGTGGCACTGATCGCCGGAGGCAGCAAGGGCATCGGCGCCGACGCGGCCCGGGCGTTCGCCGCAGCCGGGGCAGCGGTGGTGATCGGCGCCCGGGACCAGCCACTCCTGCAGAAGTTGGCCGCCGAGATCTCGGAGGCCGGCGGCCGGGCCGTCGGCGTGCGTTCCGACGTGACGGTCGCCGAGGACTGCCAGGCTCTGGTCGACACCGCTGTCGAACAGTTCGGCCGTCTCGACTTCGCCTTCAACAACGCCACCGGCGGGCACCGGCCGGCCCTGCTGGCCGACATCACCCTGGAGGAGTTCGACCGGGAGATCGCCACCAACGTCCGCGGCACCTTCCTCGGCATGAAGGCCCAGATCCCCGCCATGCTGAAGAGCGGCGGCGGCGCCATCGTCAACATGGCCTCGGTGGCCGGCCTGACCGCGACTGCTCGGCTGGCGCCGTACGTGGCCGGCAAGGCCGGGATCATCGGACTGAGCCGGGTCGCCGCGCTGGACTACGCCGACCAGGGCATCCGGGTGAACGCGATCGCGCCCGGCCCGATCCGTACCCATCACATCGAGTCGGCCGGTGAGCGCGCCCAGCAGCTGGCCGCCCAATCGGTGCCGATCCAGCGGATGGGCGCACCGGCCGAGGTGAGCGAGGTCGTGCTGTGGTTGTGCTCGTCGGCGGCCTCGTACGTGACCGGAGCCGTCATCCCCATCGACGGCGGCCAGTCGGCCGGGCTGCGACCCAGCCGCAACTACGAGCCGGGCAAGCCGATGGACTGACTGCGGTCCCGGTTGCGAATGTCGCCCAGCTTCGGCCCGGCCCGGCTCACCGCCAGCGACGACCGCGAGGCTGCTCGTCCTCGTCGTCCTCGCGCAGGTCGGCGAAATTGAAGGAGTCGTCGTCGTGGGCCCGTCGGGAGCGGCGGCCCGACGACGACTGCTGTTCGGTCGACGCATCCTTCGCGCGCCGGATCCGGGGCAGTTCGGTGGTCTCCCGGTCGTCCATCGGCGCGGTCGTGGCCGCCGTCGGCCGGACTCGGGTCGGCGCTGCGCCGACGTCGGTGCCGGCATCGCTCGGATTCTTCGCAGCTGCCGTGGCGGCGAAGGAGTCCTCGGCGCTCGAGGCAGCTTCCGCGCTCGTCGCCTCCGTTCCGGTCCGTGCGCCGATCTCTCCGGTACGAGATTCCGGCTCGGCGTCCGCTCGGCCGGTCTCGGCCGCGGGGTGTCGCCCGAGCTTTCCGGCGCGGACCACGGCAACGCCGATCGCGGTCGTCAGCGGCATCGCCAACACCAGCCCGATGGCGCCGACCAGGGTCCGGATGATCTCCTCGGCCAGCGCCTCGGTCTGCGCCACCTCGGTCAGCGGCCGTCCGTACACGGTGATCAGCAGCAGCGCGGACAGGCCGGCGCCGGCGGTGGCGAAGGCGATCGTGTAGACGCTGGAGGCGATGTGATCACGGCCGATCCGCATCGCCCGGGAGAAGAGCTTCTGCTGATCCGGATCGGACTCGGCCAACTCCCAGACCGCCGAGGCCTGGGTGATGGTGACGTCGTTGAGCACGCCGAGACCGGCGATGATGATGCCGCAGAGCACCACCGAGTTGAGCGTCAGGTCCGGCGCGGATGCGGCCAGCAGATAGTCGTCCTCGGTGGCCACCCCGGTCAGATGCGCCCACTTGCCGACCGCCCAGCCGAGTCCCGCGGTCAGCAGCAGCCCGAACAGGGTGCCGACCAGCGCGGTGGTGGTCCGGGCGCTGAACCCGTGCGCCGCGTACAACACCACGAACATGATCGCGGACGAGCCGATCAGCCCGACCAGCAGCGGATTCTGACCGCTGACCAGGGCCGGGAACATGAATTCGATCAGGATGAAGCCGGCGAAGGCGAGCCCGATCAGGGAGGCGAAACCGCGCCAACGAGCCACCACGATCACCGCGATCGCGAACGCCACCGCCAGCGCGATCAACGGCACGCTGCGGTCGAAATCGGAGAACTGGTACGAGGCCTTGCCGTCTGCACCCTGAGCCGGCGGGACCCGGAACAGCTTCACCTTCTGCCCGACGTGCACGCCCGATCCGTACTGAGCCGAGGTCAGCACCACGTCGGTCTGCTGACCCTGCTCCGGTCCCTCCAACAACTTCACCGTGATGGTCGCGCAGGACGGCTGCTCACCCTGACCGCCGCCGGAACTGGTTCCGGCCTGACCCTCGCAGGACATCGGCTGCACCTTGGTGATCTCACCCTTGGGCAGAGTGACCCCCTTGGCCGAATAGGTCGAAGTGTCCTCGCGGATGTGCGCGTCCGTGTGATGCGGCCACAGCCAGACCAGGCCGACCACGGTCCAGATCGCGATCGGGATCAGAATCACGATCATCAGGCGCAGCGCCTTCACCTGGCGAACCGAGCTCTCGGCCGTCGTCGGATGGTCGGAGACGTGCGTATGGCTCACGGGTCCTAGTCTTTCCTGATGTGGGGCCTTCCAGCGGACAACCGAACCGTACAGACCCGACCCCACCCCCGCGTGATTCGACCGATCCCGGGCGGCCCCGCCGGGCCCGCCAGCAGCCGCGGAGTGGTGCGGGGCGCGGCTTCTGGCCGATCCGTCTGTGGCCCGCCGGCGCGGTGTTGCTGGCGGTCGGCGCCGGCCTGCTCGCGCTGATCCTGATCACCCAGCTGACCGCCGCCGGTCAGCCCCGGCCGATCCCGGACGCCGGCTCACGCACCACCCCAACCCCCTCGACTGCTCCGCGACCCGGCACGACGACCCCGAAGAAATCCGCTGCCGAACCGAGCAGCCGACCGGCGAAGGTGAAGATTCCGGCCGCCGGCCCGCGGCAGTATCGCCCGGCCAAGATCACCGCGCCGCCGAAGGGACACCGCGGTGCGCTGATCACCTATTCGGTACGAGTCCAGCGCGGACTGCCGTACGACCCGGATGCGACGGCCCGCTTCATCCACGCCGTCCTCAACGACCCGCGCAGCTGGGGCCGGTCCGGCGACTGGCGGCTGAAGCTGGTCGGCCCCGACACCAAGGCCGACGTCAGCGTCTATCTGGTCACCCGCACCACCACCGACCGGCTGTGCGAGCCGCTGCAGACCGAGGGAAAGGTGTCCTGCTTCAACAAGCATCGGGTGGTGCTGAACGCCGACCGCTGGGCCTACGGCGCGAAATCGTACGGCTCCGATCTGATCGGTTATCGTCGCAACGTCGTCAACCACGAGTTCGGCCATGCGCTCGGCCATGATCATGTCCGCTGTCCGGGTCCGGGCAAGGCGGCACCGATCATGATGCAGCAGACCAAGGGTTTGCATGGCTGCAAGAAGAATCCGTGGCCGTATCCGAAGGGCTGACCCGTTGTTGATCTTGCTGCCGCCGTCCGAGGGGAAGGCCGGCCCGTTTCGCCGCGGCCGTCCGGTTGATCTTGATCGGCTGTCGCTGCCGGAGCTGAATCCCGGCCGGAGCAAGATCATCGACGCCTTGATCAACATCTCCAGCGGACCGCAGGCGGCCGAGATCCTCGACCTCGGTCCGACCGCTGTCGGCGAGCTGGAGCTGAATCGGACCCTGCTGGAACAACCGGCCCGGCCGGCCGCGGAGATCTACACCGGGGTGCTGTACGACGCCCTCGACCTGGCCGGGCTGGAGAGCGCGGCCCGCCGTCGTGCCTCGGCGGCGATCCGGGTGCAGAGCGCGTTGTGGGGTCCGATCAAGATCACCGACCGGATCCCGCCCTACCGGTTGTCGATCGGTACCAACCTGCCCGGCATCGGCCCGCTGCCGGCGTTATGGCGCCAGCAGTTGGCCGGCGTGCTGGACGACGCCCACGCCCAGGAGTTGATCATCGACTGCCGTTCCACCGGCTACGCCGCGGCCTGGCGGCCGGAGCGGACGGACAAGTTGATCAAGGTCAACGCGGTCACCGAACGAGCCGGCAACCGCAGCGTGGTCTCGCACTTCGCCAAGCACACTCGCGGTGCGGTGGCCCGACTGCTGCTGCAGGCGCCGCGGTCGCCGAGGACTGTCGCCCAAGTCGCCGAGATCGTCGCCGAACACGCAAGTTGCGAGCTGACCGGGCCGACGCGTACCGGCTGGGAACTGACCGTGATCACCGACCCGACCGGACGGATGTAGGCCATCGCGTCGAGCCGCGAAGCGGGTCCAGCGGCGATCGGCTGCTATCCTCGGCTGCGCAACTCGTCACGTTCCTGCTGCGGGTTGTCCGTGCGTTGCAGCAAGCTCCTTTGCTCCGCACGTAACCTGCCGGGCCAAATCCGGTCGCGGTTGTCGGCGGGATACCTCTCACAGATTGCCATTGCCTTGACCTCGTTCGCCCAACTCGGCGTGCCCGCGCGCCTGTCCACCGTCCTGACCGATCTCGGATTCGACTCCGCGACGCCGATCCAGCAGGCGACCCTTCCCGACGCCCTGGCCGGCAGAGACGTGCTCGGCCGCGGTCGCACCGGCTCCGGCAAGACGCTGGCCTTCCTGGTCCCGCTGGTGGCTCGGCTGTCCGGCAAGCCGCGGGCCGGCCGTGGCGCTCCCCGGGCCCTGATCCTCGCTCCGACCCGCGAACTCGTGGCCCAGATCGACGCGGCGCTGCAGCCGCTCGCGCAGGCGGCGCGGCTCACCTCGTACACGGTCTTCGGCGGTGTCGGCCAGGGCGGCCAGGTGGCGGCGCTCAAGCGCGGCACGGACATCATCGTCGCCTGCCCCGGCCGACTCGAAGACCTGATCGAGCAGGGGCACTGCTCGCTGTCCCAGGTCGAGGTCACCGTGCTGGACGAGGCAGATCACATGGCCGATCTCGGCTTCCTGCCCGCCGTACGGAGACTGCTCACGCTGACTCCGACCACGAGCCAGCGAATGCTGTTCTCGGCGACCCTGGACAAGGCGGTCGACGCGCTGGTGCGGCAGTTCCTGTCCGATCCGCGCGTCCACCAGGCCGATTCGGCGCAGTCGCCGGTGAACACGATGTCGCACCATGTGCTTCAGCTGACACGCGAGAACCGGCTGCCGGTGCTGATCGACCTGACCAGCGCTCCCGGCCGGACCGTGGTCTTCACCCGGACCAAGTACGGCGCCAAGGGGCTGGCGCGCCAACTGAATCGCGGCGGCGTTCCGGCGGTCGAACTGCACGGCAACCTCAGCCAGAACGCACGGATCCGCAATCTCGACGCCTTCCACTCCGGGGAGGCTTCGACCCTGGTCGCCACCGACATCGCCGCCCGGGGCATCCACGTCGACGACGTCGCGCTGGTGATCCATGCCGACCCGCCGGTCGAGCACAAGGCCTACCTGCACCGCTCCGGGCGGACCGCCCGTGCCGGCAAGTCCGGCACGGTGGTCACCCTGGCCACTCCCGACCAGGTGCAGCAGGTCAAACAGCTGACGCGAGCTGCCGGCATCAAGCCGACCACCACCACGGTGAACTCCACCGACGACGCGGTGCTCGTCGAGCTAGCCCCGGGTACGCGGACCCGGGCCACCCAGACCGGTGCTGATCAGACCCGTGTCGCGCAATCTGGCGGCAACCAGTCCCGCCGGGGCGCGCCGGCCGGACATCGGCGACCCGCATCCGAGCAGCCGCGGAGCGGCGGCACCGCTCATCAGGGACGACCGCGTCGACGCCGCGGTTCGCGCGGCAGTCGGGGTCGGGCGGACGGCGGTGCCGCGCTCAGCGCAAAGCACCGCTGACCCGTTGACGCGTTGGTCTGTCTTACAAGAATCCTGCACCAGTCGGACTCACCGGGCGTCTCAGCCGGAGGCGGGGCTCACTGGCGCAGGATTCTTGTCAACGCAAGCCGCGTAGCCCATGGCGGTCAGGGATTGCGGCGACCGGACGGGCATGATGGCACCGTGACCGTCGCCGAACCGCTGCCTCGACCGCTCCAGCGCAGTCGGTCACGAACCCTCAGGCTTGATCGCCCGGTTGCGTTGGGGATGGTCTTCGGCTCCTTGCAGCGCGGCGCACACGATCCGACCCACCGCCGGATCGGCGACGGCTGTTTGCGCGCTTCGCTGACACCGCAGGGGCCGGTCCTGATCAAGATCAACCCGGCTGCCGGCGGCGTGCACGCGCGAGCCTGGGGCGAGGGCGCCGACTGGGCGCTGGAACAGTTGCCGGCGCTGCTCGGCGAGGCGGATGATCCGACCGGCTTCCGGCCGCGGCATCCGGTGTTGGTCGAGGCCGCGCGACGGTATCCGCAGCTGCGGATCGGCCGGACCGAACTCGCCTTCGAGGCGCTGGCGCCGTCGATCATCGAACAGAAGGTGACCGGCCTGGAGGCTTACGGCGCCTTCCGCCGACTGGTCACCCGCTACGGCGAACCGGCGCCGGGACCTGCGCAGGATCCGGCCTCGGCGGCGTACGGGATGAGAGTGCCGCCGACGCCGCGGGCCTGGGCGACAATCCCGAGTTGGCAGTTTCTCCAGCTCGGCCTGGAGTCCAACCGCAGCCGTACGTTGGTGAGCGCCGCCCGTCGGGCTGCCGCGATCGACCGGCTGGTCACTCGACCGGCGGCCGACGCGGATCGGGGCCTGCGCAGCCTGCCCGGCGTCGGACCCTGGACGTCGGCCGAGGTACGCCAGCGCAGCCACGGCGACCCGGACGCCTGGAGCATCGGCGACTATCACGTCGGCAAGGACATCTGCTGGGCGCTGACCGCTGAGGTGCTCGACGATGCCGCGGCCGAGGAGTTGCTGGAGCCCTATCGCGGGCACCGCTTCCGGGTCCAGACGCTGCTCGGACTGATGGGCCTGCATCGCCCGCGCCGAGCGCCCCGGATGACGCTCCCGACGCACACCCCGTACGCCACCCGCGGCCGTTCCTGACTGACCCGGCACGCTGCAGAGCACCAAGTCGTAGCGGCCACTCAGGAGAGCGCGATCAGCCGGGTGGTCGCCTCGTCGCCGGTCTGCAGGTTGAGGAAGTACGCCCCACCCATCCGGATCACCGAAGACGCACGACAACGGCTGGCATCGGCCCGCGACTGGAAAGCCGACAGTGGCCGACTGCCGGACTCTCCGACCACCAGCAGCCGGCACGCCGATCCGGAGGTGATCGCCAGCACCTGCCGGTCGTCGACCGCCGTCAGCGACTCCATCGGGAAGGGCAATGCCGTCTTCCACGTCGGCGTACCGTCGGCGGCTCGGTATCCCTGCACCACATCGATTGCGTCCGCGCCCGCGGCGCGACAACCGGCCAGATAGTTGACGCCGTCGGCACTGTCCAGCAGTTCCGTTCGGCGTTGGCAGTGCAGCGATGCGGCCGGCGAAGTCCATTGGATTCGGCCGGTCTCCAATGATCGGCGTCGCAACTGCGATCCGTCGTACTCGAGTCGCAGACCGGCGACGGTCAGGTCGACGGAATCGGGAGCGGGCGCGGGCTGCTGCCAGCGCTGTCGGCCGTTCCGCGGGTCCAGGCCGACGAGGGTGTTCGATCCGTTGGCACAGGAACGCTGATCCAGCACGAGGATCATCGATGGCGTCCCGTCGGCGACCATGTCGATGCACCGGCCCGGCCGGTAGCGCCACAACTCGCCTCCGGTCGCCGACATCCCCACGATCGAATCCGAACCGAGGCCGACCTGGTGACTGATCAGCGCCGGGTCGGAGCTTGCCAGGTCGTCTCCGTCGAACCGGGTGGGCCAGCTGCCGACATTGCGTCCGGTTCGAGCATCCAGGGCGATGTATCCATCGAGACCGTCGACCACCTGATCGTCGTCCCAGCTGACGATGATCTTGGACCCGGCGTCCGCCGGCCAGATCGCCGGCGGCTGATGTACCGAGCGCAGTCCGTAGCTCCACAGCGTCTTGCCGGTTGCCGGATCGATCATGATCACGCCATCGTCGACTGCGGCCGCCAACCCGGCCACGGTCGGTACGACGTCGCGGGCGTCGATCGTCCTGCTCCATCGGGCGCCTCCGTCGAGAGTCGATCGCCGGACCGAGCCGGCGACAGTTCCCGAGGAGGTGCGGACCTGATTGAGGCCGTACATGATCGGTTTCACGGCAACCACGGCCACCGCCGTCAGCAGCGTGACCGCGGCGACCACCACGACCACAACGCCGAAGGTCTCGAAGCGCCGCCGGCCCGGATCCAGGGTGTCGCCGCTGTTCTCCTCCACCTCTGCCGTCTCGACGATGGCGGTCGTGAATCGGCCCTCCCAACCTGCGGCCACCGCGATGACCGCCCACGCGAGCGTGGCCGAGGCCGCTGCCAACGCGCCGATCGGAATCGCGGCATCCGGGTTGATCCGGGCACTGCGGATCATCAGGGTGGCCATGACCAGCCCGCCCGCGGCCAGCAGTGCGCAGATGATCGCCAGTACGCTGCGTAGCCATGGCCTACGCCGGGCGTACGCCCAAACGATGAGCAGACCGATCCCTAACCCGAACCCGGTCCCGAGCAGCAGGTTGCCGGCCCGCTCGGATTCGTCGGGTTCGGTCGTGTAGATGAGGGCGGCCGCGGTGAGCAGCACGGCGACGACGCCAAGCGTGAGTTGAGTGGTGGCCAGGCCGACCCTGAGATTCGTGCGCATTGCCGAGCAGTATGGCCGAGTTGTCAGTCGGTGGTTTGGTCATAGCCACACCAGCGACTGACAAGTCGGCTCAGTGGGGGAGGTTCAGGCCCTCGAAGGTGGTCGAGCCGGGGAGTCGTACGGTGAATTCGGCGCCACCCTGCGCGGACCGGGCGACCTGCACGGTGCCGCCGTGCCGGGCCACCGTCTGCGCCACGATCGACAACCCGAGCCCGGTGCCGGGAGTGTTGCGGGAGGTATCCGCCCGATAGAACCGGTCGAAGATGTACGGCAGATCCTTCTCGGCGATGCCCGGGCCCTCGTCGGCTACCCGCAGCCGATCGCCCTCCAACTGCACCCGGATGGTGCCGCCCGGCGGGCTCCACTTGACCGCGTTGTCCAGCAGGTTGGTGATCGCCCGCTCCAGTGTGTCCGCCTCGCCGACCACATAGAACGGGTTGAGCTCGACGTCGAAGTGCAGCCCCGGACCGCGCCGCCGGGCGCGTTCCAGGGCGGCATTCACCACGTTGCGGAAGTCGATCGGCTCCGGCGCCGGGGTGACCTGATCATCTCGGGCCAGCTGCACCAGATCGCCGATCAGGCTGGTGAATTCGGCGAGCTGGGCCGACACGTCGCCGAGGATCTCGTCCCGCGCAGCAGGCGGCAGGTTGCCCTGCTTCTCGTCGGCCACCAGCAGCTCGATGTTGGTCCGCAGACTGGTCAACGGCGTCCGCAGCTCGTGCCCGGTGTCGGCGATCAGCTGCTTCTGCCGTTCCCGGGACTGGGCCAGCGAACGCAGCATCTGGTTGAACGAGTCGGCCAGCCGGGACAGCTCGTCGTTCCCGGTGACCGCGATCGGAGCAAGATCATCGGTGTCGGCCACGTGCTCGGCGGCCGCAGTAAGTCGCCGGACCGGACGCAGGCCGGATCTGGCCACCGCCGAGCCCGCAATCGCTGCCCAGACCACCCCGGCGGCACCGAAGATCACCAACACCAGCCAGAGCGAACTCAAGATCAAGTTCGTCTGCCGCAGCGGCCGGCCGAGCACCAGAGCAAGATCAGAATTGGGCACCGGCACCGCGACCACACGATACGGCTCGCCGTTGGAGGCCAACGCGGTCCGCACCGAACGGCTGCTGCCCAGCCGGGCCACGGCCAACTCGGGCGCGCCCGGTCTGAGGTCCACCTGCGCCTGTGGCAGTTGATAGATCTGCCCGTTGGCCCGGACCAGCGCCGCGCTCACGGTGGCCGCCTGCAAGGCGGTTGCGTTGACGTTGCCGAGATCCTGCGGGTCGTCGCCGATCGGCGTCGCCACCGTGGTGGCCAGGTCCAGCAGCTGGGAGTCGAGCTGCTGGTAGAGCGCCACTCGGGTGGTCAGGTACGCCGCCGCGCCGGTGACCGCAACCGCCATCGCCACGGCGACCGCGGTCAGCACGGTGACCCGGGTCTGCAGCGAGAACGTACGCAGGAACCCGCGGAAGCGAAGGATCAACGACCCCGGGATGACCAGCTGGGTGCCACGGATCCGCAGCACCCGAGGCTCCGGAGGCCCCCAGTCGTCGTCATGATCAACATCTCGTTGATCATGATCATCGGCCGGTGTCAGCTCATCATCAACTGCCTGTTGATCATGGTTGCCGGGTGGGTTGTCGTCGTGCGGTTGATCGGCCACTGCGGATCACGATCCACAGATCACGGGGGCGTCTCGCGGAGCACGTAACCCACGCCGCGTACGGTGTGGATCAGTCGCGGCTCGCCTTCGGCCTCGGTCTTGCGGCGCAGGTAGCCGATGTAGACCTCGAGCGAGTTCGCCGTGGTGGGGAAGTCGAAACCCCAGACCTCGTTCAGCAGCCAGGACCGCTCCAGCACCCGGCGCGGATGGTCCATGAACGCCTCGAGCAGGGCGAATTCGGTTCGGGTCAGCGTGATCGAACGGCCGCCCCGGATCACCTCGCGGGTGTGGGTGTTGAGCGCCAGATCACTGAAGCTGATGCTGTGGGTGGACGGATCGGCCGAGTCCGCGACGGTGCCGGCCCGCCGGACCAGCGCCCGCAGCCGGGCCAGCAACTCGTCCAGAGCGAACGGCTTGACCATGTAGTCGTCGGCGCCGGCGTCCAGCCCGTCCACCCGATCGCCGACGGCGTCGCGTGCGGTGAGCACCAGGATGGGTACGTCGTTGCCCGCCGACCGCAGCATCCGGGTGGCCTCCAGGCCGTCCAGTTTCGGCATCATCACGTCCATGATCACCGCGTCCGGACGGACCGCGCCCAGCCGGGCCAGCGCCTCCAGACCGTCGCCGGCCGTGCTCACCTGATAGCCGTTGTAGGCCAGCGACCGGCGCAGCGAATCCCTCACCGCCTGGTCGTCATCGACGACCAGCACGTGCATGTCTGACATCTGACTCCCGTTGTCGAAACCCGGAACGCCCATCACCGGCGAAGTGCTGGGGCCCATCTTGCCCGACCGGAGCCGCAATCCGGCGTTAGGACGTGTGTTGGCCGCCTTCGGAGCAACCGCCGACGGGTCGGCTGATGGCCTTGATCAGCGCCTCCATCGGCGCGGTGTCGGCCGGTGCGTCGGCCAGCAGTGCACCCATCTCGATGTGGTCCGAACAGGCGTGCAGCATCGGGATGGCGACCTGGTAGTCGACAGTGAACTCGATCCCGATCGCCGTCATCGCCCGGTCGACCAGTCCGCCGATCCGTCCGTACAACTCGTCCAGGTAGCTGCGATAGGCCGTCCGCAGCGCGGGCCGGCGGATCGCATACAGCTTCATCTCGTGCCGCGCCAGCATCGCGTCCCGGTCGTGAGCGGCGTCGCCGAACAACCGGGTCAGGGCGATGTTGATCAAGGATTCCGGCGCACTGGCGGCGAGCTCGGCGTTGTTCATCAGCGCCTCCGAGATGTCCTGCACGGCTTGCAGATCCCGCTCGGCGTCGTGCTGAACGATGGCCAGCACCAGCGCGTCCTTGTCGGCGAAGTTGGAGTAGAAGGCGCCCCGGGTGAAGCCCGCTCGGTCGCTGATCTCCTCCACGCTGGCACCGATGATGCCGCGTTCGGCGAAGACGCCGACGGCCGCATTGATCAGCCGCTCGCGGGTCTGGGTACGCCGCGCGGACGGTGCGCTCACCGAGGCGGCCTGCGCCGCCGTACTGCTGGTCATCGATTCACCCCTCGCCCCAAACCTAGCCTGAGGGCCATCTGTGGTGCGGGGCTGTCGTCAGCTGTGCCGGTCGGATCGACTGTGGCGCAGGTCGCATCAGCGCGGATACAGTTCTGTATCCGGATACAGTACTGTATCCAATCGTTCCTGAATCCCATCGTTGCGTGATCCAGCGCCGGGTCGCCATCGCGTACGTTGTCCAAGCGCCATGGAGGCTCCGTGTCGACTTTTCTCTACGGACTCGGCCGAATGGCCTACCGGCATCGGCTTCGGGTGCTCGGGATCTGGCTGGCGGTGCTCGTCGTCGCCGGATTGGCCGCGCTCGGCCTGGGGAAGTCCTTCGACAACTCGTTCTCGCTGCCGGGCACGTCGTCGCAACAGGCACTGACCCAACTGCAGCGAACCTTCCCGCAGGTCAGCGGCACCTCGGCGCAGGTGATCATGGTCGCGCCGGACGGTGAGACCGTCCGCGACAGCGAGGTCAAGCAGGCGATCAACGTCGCGATCGACAAGTTCGAGAAGCTCGATCAGGTCCAGGCCGTGTCCTCGCCGTATTCCAAGCAGGTCGCCGACGCGATCTCCGACAACGGCCAGGCGGCGCTGATCACCGTCCAGTTCGACGGCGAACGGGCCGACGTCACCGACGCCACCACCGAGCAGGTCAGCAAGATCACCGAGCAGCTGCAGGATGCCGTGCCCGGCTCCCAGGCCTCTGCCGGCGGAGACGCCTACAGCATGGATTCGGTCTCCATCAGCATCACCGAGGTGGTCGGCGTGGTGGTCGCGCTGGTGGTGCTGATGATCACCCTCGGCTCGTTCGTCGCGGCGGGAATGCCGTTGCTGAACGCGATTCTCGGGGTGATCATCACGATGGCCGGGATCATGGCGGCGACGGGGGTCGCCACCATCAACTCGTCCACGCCGATGCTGGCCCTGATGCTCGGCCTGGCGGTCGGCATCGACTACGCGCTGTTCATCATCTCCCGGCACCGTGATCAACTTCGCGACGGGATGGACGCCGAGGAGTCGGCCGCCCGCTCGGTCGCCACCGCCGGCTCGGCCGTCGTCTTCGCCGGCCTGACCGTGATGATTGCGCTGGCCGGCCTCGGGGTGGCGGGTATCCCGTTCCTGACCACGATGGGTGTCGCCGCCGCCATCGGCGTCGCCATCGCCGTGGCCATCGCCCTCACCCTGTTGCCCGCCATGCTCGGCCTGGCCGGCGACCGCCTGCGCCCCAAGCCCAGCCGCAAGGAACGCAAGCAGAGCGCTCTGAGCAAGGCGTCGGACGGTGCTCGGGTGCCCGAGCTGCGGGGCGCTCAGCGCTTCTTCGCGGGCTGGGTGAAGGTGGCGACCAAGATCCCGATCCTGACCGTGGTGGTGATCGTCGGCGGGTTGGGTGCGCTGGCTCTGCCGGCCCGTGGGCTCGAGCTCGCCCTTCCGGACAACGGAAGTGCTGCGGCCGGTTCACCGGCCCGGGTCACCTTCGATCTGATCGGCAAGTACTTCGGGCCGGGCTACAACGCGCCGCTGATCGTCACCGCGAACATCGTCACCTCCAGCGATCCGCTCGGCGTGATGGACGACCTCAAGTCCGAGATCGAGGACCTGCCCGGGGTGGCGAGCGTGCCGCTGGCGACACCGAACCAGAACGCGGACACCGGCATCGTCCAGGTCGTACCGAGCTCGGCCGGCGACTCCGAACAGACCAAGCAACTCGTCCAGCGGATTCGTGATCTTGCTCCCGGATTCGAGCGGGAGCACGGCACGGCGATCGCCGTCACCGGCAGTACCGCGATCGCGATCGACGTGTCGGACAAGCTCGGCGATGCCCTGCTCCCGTTCGGGATTCTCGTCGTCGGGCTGTCGCTGGTGTTGCTGATGATGGTGTTCCGCTCGATCGCGGTGCCGTTGAAGGCGGCGGTCGGCTACCTGCTCAGCGTCGGCGCATCGTTCGGCGTGGTCACCCTGGTCTTCCAGCACGGCTTCCTGTCCGATCTTCTCAACGTGGACAGCCAGGGCCCGGTGCTGAGCTTCCTGCCGATCGTGCTGATGGGCATCCTGTTCGGGCTGGCGATGGACTACGAGGTGTTCCTGGTCTCCCGGATCCGGGAGGACTACGTACACGGAGGTGATGCGCAGCGAGCGATCCGGACCGGCTTCATCAGTTCCGCTCGGGTGGTGACCGCGGCCGCGGTGATCATGTTCTCGGTGTTCGCCGCATTCATCCCCGAGGGTGACTCCACCATCAAGTCGATCGCGGTCGGGCTGGCCACCGGTGTCTTCGTCGACGCCTTCATCGTCCGGATGACGTTGGTGCCGGCAGTCCTTGCCCTGTTGGGAAAGAGCGCCTGGAAGCTACCGAAATGGATCGACAAGCGACTGCCGTCGTTCGACGTGGAGGGGGCCGGTCTGGCCCGCCTAATCGAGCTGCGCGACTGGCCGCAACCGGACAGTCGGGCGCTGATCAGCGCCGAGGGATTGACCGTCCGCACCCAGCAGCGCGGCGGCGAGAAGTTGATCTTCGATCGGACCGACATGGAGCTGCTGCCCGGCCAGGTGCTGGTGGTCGGCGGTGAGGACGCCGAGGCCCGGTCCAGCCTGCTGTGGACCTTGTCCGGACGCATGCGACCGACCACGGGCAAGCTGAAAGCCGTCGGTTCGGTACTGCCGCAACAAGCCGGAGCCGTACGCCGCCGAGTCCGGTTGGTCGACCTGGCCGCGGTCGACGACCAGGTCGCCGCGATCAGTGCGTCGCGTGATCACCGGGCGAAGGTGATCATGGTCGACCACGTCGAACGGCTGGAGCACGGCGCCCCGGTCGGCGCCTTGTCGGAGTTGATCAACGACTGCCGGACCAGCGGTCGGGGTCTGGTGCTGTCCACCGCCGATCCGGAACGGATGGCGTCGCTGCTGCCGAGCAGTTACCTGCAGCTGCGGCTGGCGCCGATCGGCAGTGAAGATCACCGACTCGCGCCCGCAACCGTCTGAAGCGCGGCGCAGACCAACCAACCGCGTACCGACAGAAAAGCAACAGAGCAAGGGAAAGCATGATGTTCCGTCTTGAACGTACGACCGGCAAGCGGCGGCTGAGCTGGGTGTCGGTGGTCGGCGTGCTGCTGGTCCCGATGATCGTCGCGGGAGGATTCCTGGCGGCCACCTGGAATTCGAGTTCGCGTTGGGGCAAGGTGCAGGCGGCGATCGTGAACAACGACGCCGGCGCCAAGATCAACGGGCAGACCGTACCGCTGGGACGGCAGCTGGCCGGTGGACTGGTGGACGCCGGATCCAAGAACGACAACGCGAACCGGAACAACTTCGACTGGGTGATCACCGACTCCGATGACGCCGCCGACGGGCTGGCCGACGGTCAGTACGCGGCCGTGGTCACCATTCCGAAGAACTTCTCCGCCGACGCCACCTCGTACTCGAAGAACACGGGGGACAAGGCCGAACAGGCGACCCTCGACATCGCCACCTCGAACGTGTCCGGGGTGACCGACTCGGCGATCGCGCAGGCGATCTCCGCGGCTGCGGTGTCGTCGATGAACAATCAGCTGACCAAGTCCTACCTGGACAACCTCTATCTCGGCTTCAACCAGACCTCTGCCGGGATGAAGAAATCGGCCGACGGCGCGGACAAGCTGAACGACGGTGCCAGCCGGCTCAGCGACGGGATCGGCAAGTCGGCCGCCGGGTCGCAGAAGCTGACCAACGGTCTTGATCAACTCGGCGACGGAACCAAGCAACTGTCCACTGGTCTCGACCAGACGGACACCGGGTCCACCCAACTGGCCACCGGAGCCGAGCAACTGGCCACCGGGTTGAAGCAGACCAGCGGCGGAGTTTCCAAGCTGGACAAGGGTGTCGGCAAGCTGGACACGTCGATGGGCGACTTCAGCAAGGGCGCCAAGCAGACCTCCACCGGGGTGACGAAATACACCAAGGGCGTCGGCAAGTACGCCGACGGCGTGAAGAAGTACACCGACGGTGTGTCGGGCTACGCCGACGGCGTTGATCAGTACGTCGGCGGTGTCAACCAGTTGATCAAGGGCATGCAGAAGTCGTCGGCGGCCACCGGACAGTTGACGCAGTACGCGGCCGGCACGTCGAGCTACGTCAAGGGTGTGGACAAGGCAGCCGACGGCGCATCCCAGGCCGTGATCAACCAGGCCGATCCGACGGCATCGAGGAACAAGCAACAGATCCAGGCGATGTGCACCAAGCAGGGCTGGGACGCGACCACCTGCGGGGCCTACATCGCCGGTATGCAACAGGGATTGAAGACCGGCGCCGAGGGCACGGCCGCCGGCGTCAAGCAGGGAGTCGGCTCGAACTCCGAAGCAGGCAAGAGGATCATCAGCGGATCGGCCGATCTGCAGAAGAGCCTCTCCGGGGCCTCGACCGGAGGCACCGGCGACCTCAAGCAGCTGAAACAGGCCGGCACCAAGCTGACCAAGGGCGGCGAGAAGCTGGCCAGCAGAGGCACCAAGCTCGGCACCTCCGGAACCACGATCAGCAAGAGCGGTGATCAACTCGGCACCGGCGTCGGCAAGCTGGCCGCCGGCGCGAAGCAGCTGCAGACCGGCGTCTCCGGCATCCACGACGCGACCGGCAAACTGGCCGACGGCACCGCCAAGCTCAGCAAGGGCGCCACCCAGTTGAGCTCCGGGGCGACCAAGCTGAGCGACGGCACCGGCAAGCTCGCCGACGCCGGTGATCAACTGGCGACAGGCACCAAACAGTCCGCCACCGGTTCGGCCCAGCTGACCAAGGGGCTGACCCAGCTGCACACCGGCGGCACTCAGTTGGCCGACGGCACCAAGAGCCTGGCCGACGGGCTGGCGAAGGCGGCCGACCAGCTGCCGTCGTACTCCAAGAACGACCGCACCCAGCTGGCCAAGGTGGCCAGCGCGCCGGTGGCCGCCGATCAGTCCGACGAGCTCTTCTCCAACGTGGTGACCACCACGCTGTTGATGGCGCTGGCGCTGTGGATCGGCGGGCTGGCCACCTACCTGGTGGTCCGGGCGGTGCCGCGGGACGCGTTCGGCTCGTCGAAGTCGTCACTCCGGCTGGCGCTGGAAGGCATCGCTCCCGGCGTCGTCATCGGCGCCGCGCAGGCGGTCGTGCTGTCGGTGATGATGGGCGTGCTGCTCGACCTGTCGGTCGGGCGGACGTTCGGCCTGTTGGGCTTCGCGCTGCTGGCGGCGATCGCGTTCGCGGTGGTCAACCATGCCCTGGTGGCGTGGTTCGGCGGCATCGGACGGTTCGTCTCGCTTGCGGTCGCGGTGCTGGCCACCGCGGGTGCGCTGACCACCGCACTGCCGGACTTGTTCGGTGTGATCCGGCCGTACCTGCCGACCACCCCGGCGTTGGACGGTGCCCGGGCGATCATCACCGGCTCCTCGGCCGGCGACCAGATCGGCGTACTGATCGCCTGGCTGGTGATCGGTGCCGTGGCCGGCATCCTGGCCGTCGTCCGCCGCCGGGTTGCCCCCTCGATCGTCCCCGCCGTCGGCTGACCCACCCCGCTCGAGGTTAGGTCCCGTCCCGAACTTTCCAGCACGTGCTGGGTTCTCGGGCCGGGTCGGGGTTGGTTCGGCCGTATTTTCCAGCACGTGCGGGCTTTCGGCGCCGGGCCGACGACCCCCGGCTGCGCCGGAGCCGGGAGCGCGTAGTTGGCGCGGGGCGCCGTATGATCGGCCGGGCAGGAGCGAGCGGAGGTTGTCGGGTGACGCGGGATCGGGGCCAGTTGGAGGCCGATGTGATGCGGCTGCTCTGGGACGCCGACGCGCCGCGGACGGCCAAGGAACTCCAAGCGGGATTCGAGGGTTCGGCGCCGGCCGTCACCACCGTGCTCACGGTGCTGGACCGGCTGCGGCGCAAGGGCCTGGTCACGCGCTCGGATGCGAAGACCAACATCACCTTCACCGCGACCCGGTCCGAGTCCGACCATGCGGTGGAGAACATGTTGCAGTCACTGGAGACGACCGGCGACCGGCAGGCGGTGCTGCTCCGATTCGCCGGCGACCTGGACCGTGCCGACGCCGAGCTGTTGCGGCGTGCCCTGGAGGGAAGGGACCGGCGGCGTACCCGGCCCGGCTCCAGGGCCGACTCGTCCGGCGGAGTCAAGGACCGCGGATGATCATCGCGCTCGCGCTGGCGGCGTACGCGGTGATCACGCTGGTGTCGGCCCCGCAGCTGCTGACCCGCGGACATTGGCGGGTGCACTATCCGCGGCTGTGTCTGTCGCTGTGGTACCTGCTGTTCCTCACCGGTGTCGCCGCGGCCGTCGCCTCCGGCACCGTCGCGGTCTGGGAAGGCTGGCGGATCCAGGTCGACGGCGACACCCTGGCCAACTCGTTCGGCTTCGGCGCGGTCGATTGGATCGGCCCGGCGACGCGGGTGGTCGGCGGCATCATCGGCTGGTCGGCGCTGGCGATCGGCGGCGCGTTGATCAGCCTGGTCGCCACCCGTACCCAGAAGTTGATCTTGGCGCAACGACGGATCCGGGCCGAGGTGAACGAACTGGTCGCCCGCGCGGGCTATCGGCGCGAGCTGATCGCCGGCACCCCGGTGACGTACGTGACCAGCCGCCGGTTGATCGCCTGCGGCCTGCACCGGCGCCACGCCACCGACCTGTCAGCGGCACAGAGCGCCATGGCGCCTTCCAACGCTGACAAGTCGGGCGCGTCAGCGGAGGTGATCGTTTCGTCCGGGCTCGACCTCGCGTTGTCGGCCGACGAACTGCGGGCGGTGGTGGAGCATGAGCGGGCGCATCTGCGAGGTGGGCATCTGATCTTCTCCCGGCTGGCGGTGCTCAACCAGGCCTGTCTGCCGACCTCGCGGACCGCACGTGAGCTGGGCCGGGCCACCGGGTTGCTGATCGAGCTGATCGCCGATGACGCCGCCGCCCGTCGTTGCGGCGGCCGACCGCTGGTGTCGGCATTGACCAAGATCGCCGAGGCCGAACACGATCCGACGCTCGGGTTGCGGGCCTGGCGGATCAGGCAGCGGCTGGCCCTGGCCGCCTGAACCGGCAGCTGGACCGGAGCCGGTGGCTGGATCGGAGCTGGGGGCGATCGCTGGGAACGGCGTCAGCGTACGGAGTCCCGTTGCAGGTCTCGTACCTGATCAAGGACGCCGGGCATGGCCGCCTCCACCGCGGCCAGAGTGTCGTCGAAGCCCTCCGGGCCGCCGTACCAGGGATCGGGCACTCCCGAGCCCGGCTCGGCGTCGGGATCGAAATCGGTCAGCAACCGGACGCGGCTGCTGTCGCCGATCCGGCCCATCCGGTCGATGTGTAGCGGCTCCATCGCGATCACCAGATCCGCATCGGCGAGCTCGGACGGCTGGATCTGATGCGCGACATGATCACCGGTGCGATAGCCGTGGCGGCGCAGCACCTCGGTCGCACGCCGATCCATCGGTTCGCCGAGCTCCTCGGTGCTGGTCGCGGCGCTGCTGAATGCGACACCGGTCAGGCCCCCGTCGGCGGCGTACTTCTCGGCGACCCGTTCGGCGATCGGGGACCGGCAGATGTTGCCCCAGCAGACGAAGATCACCGACAGCTCCGAGCCGGTCACCGCCGCTCCTCGTGCTTGTCCGGGATGAACGTGTTCAGCAGCCAGCTCACCACCGAGACGATCAACGCGCCCAGCACCGCGGTCCAGAAACCGTCGACATGCCAACCCAGGTTGAACAATCCGGCCAACCACGACGTCAACATCAACATCAGCGCATTAATCACCAGCAGGAACAGACCGAGCGTGAGCAACAGGATCGGCAACGTCACCAGCTTGAACAGCGGCTTGACGATCGCGTTCACGATGCCGAAGATCAGCGCCACCGCCAGCATCATCAGCACCTTGTCGGTGTCTGTCGCCCCGGTCAACGTGATGCCGCTGAGCAGCCAGGTCGCCAACGCCAGCGCGGCCGCGTTCACCAGCAGCCGAAGGAGCCATCTCATGACTTCGATCCTGTCACGTCAGCCGACGCTCCGTCAGCCGGATCCCGCCCAGGTGCGAGAACGCGGGAGGTGGGCAAGGAATAGGTTGGGCGCAAAGGGGTGCGATCGCGACGGGAGATGATCATGGAATACGTACGGCTGGGCCACACCGGGCTGGAAGTGTCGCCGATCTGTGTGGGCTGCATGTCCTGGGGGGATCCGGCGAAGGGACGGCCGTGGACGCTGCAGGAGGACGCAGCGCGCGATCTGATCCAGCACGCGATCGAGGCCGGGATCAACTTCTTCGACACCGCCAACGTGTACGCCGCCGGCACCAGTGAGGAGATCACCGGCCGGGCGTTGCGCGACTTCGCTCAGCGGGACAACATCGTGCTGGCCACCAAAGTGCACGGCCGGATGAGCGACGGACCGAACGGAGGTGGCCTGTCCCGCAAGGCGATTCTGCAGGAGATCGACAACTCGCTGCGCCGGCTCGGCACCGACTACGTCGACCTCTACCAGATCCATCGGTGGGACCCGATCACACCGATCGAGGAAACCATGGAGGCGCTGCACGACGTGGTCAAGGCCGGCAAGGCTCGCTACCTCGGCGCCTCCTCGATGTACGCCTGGCAGTTCTCCAAGGCGCAGTACGTTGCCATGGCAGGGGGTTGGACGCCGTTCGTCAGCATGCAAGATCACTACAACCTGCTCGCCCGCGAGGAGGAACGGGAGATGCTGCCGCTGTGTGATGATCTTGGTGTCGGGCTGATCCCGTGGAGTCCGCTGGCCCGCGGTCGGCTGACCCGGCCCTGGGATCAGAGCACCCAACGGCTGGAGACCGATCAATTCGGCAAGAGCCTCTACCAGGACAGCGATCGCGAGATCGTCCAAGCAGTGTTGGACATTGCCGCGGTACGCGGTGTCGCACCGGCCCAGGTGGCGCTGGCCTGGGTGAGTGCGAACCCGGTGGTCACCGCGCCGATCGTCGGCATGAGCAAGCCAGAGCACCTGGCCGACGCGCTGGCCTCGGTCGAGCTTGACCTGACCGAGACCGAGATCGCCCGGCTGGAGGCGCCGTACACGCCGCGGCTGCCGGCCGAACTGCCGCGCTGACCGCCGAGTCCACAGCCGGCTCACCGCGTCGACGCGGCAATGGTCAGTCAGATCTGCCCGCCGGGCCGATCAACGTCGGCCGTGCAGAGGTGATCAGTTCACTGACCGCATCGGCGAAGTCGGTGGCCGGATCGGTCAGCGCGAGTCGGGCGGCCACCTGCGCGGCTCGTGGCTGCAGGGCGACGGCGCTTCGGACCGCGGTGCGAACCCGCTCGGTGGTCAGCCGTGCGGCCGGTAGTCGGACGCCGGTGCCGGCTTCGACCACGCGACGTGCGATCTCCGGCTGGTCGCGCCCGAACGGCACCGCGACCACCGGAACTCCGGCTCGAGTGGCCTTGCCGACAATGCCCATGCCGGAGTGGGTGATCACCAGGGCTGCGTGCTGGAGCGCGGCGGCGTGTGGGGCGAACCGCTCGACGAAGATGTTGGGTGCGGTCGGGAGGTCGACCCTGCCGTAGCTGTCGGCCAACGTGATCAACACTCGGTACGGTCGGCCGGCCAGCGCTGCGGCGACGACCTGGGCCAGTGATTCGTCGCCCTGGTAGTCGGTGGAGCAGGTCACCAGGATCCACGGATCACCCGCCTGGCGCAGGTAGTCCGGGCCCGGTGCGGGCGGATCCCACGGTTGGAAGCCGACCATCCGGACATTGCCCGGAAGCCGGTGACGCCGGTACTCGATCGGCTCCCCGGTCATCGCGATCACGAGGTTGGGGGTGTTGTAGACGTCCAGCGGTGAGGTGAACGCCGGGAGGCCGACCTCCCGGCGCAGGCCGTTGATTCCGGGCAGCAGCGCCCTGCCGAAGGCGCGTTCGACGATCGGCCAAAGCACGGCATCCCGGGCGCGTCCGATCGGTGTGCGCGCCGGCCGCATCCCCAGGCTGTACGGAGGGATGCCGGGCTCGCGCATTGGCAGCAGTGACGGCAATGTGAGTGCCCAGGGCAGGCCGCCGGCTTCGGCACGGGTCAGTGCCCCGTACGCCATGCCGTCCACGAGCAGCACGTCCGGCCGGACTGCGCCCACCGCAGCATCAAGATCAGCCATCTCGGCCGATCCGCGACGAAGCACCTCCTGCAGGCCGGTGGCCAATTGGCCGGGCTTGCCGGCGGCCGCGCCGTTGTCGGATTCGGACCCCAGGACGTCAGGGCCGAGGGCTGATGTCTCCAGGCCGGCCCGGCGGAGCACGTCGACGATCCGTGGCGACGTCCGCACATGGACCGTGTGGCCGTAGCGTTGCAGTGTGAGCAAGCCTGACACCAGCGGAAACGCGTGGCCGGTTGCGGGTGGTGTGTAAGCGAGGATGCGCGCCATCAGATTTTCCCCGATTCGTGTGTGGCGACGATGACGGTTTCGATTATGCGCGCTACAATTGACTTGTGTCAAGGAGAAGCGAAAATGAACCTCGGCCGCGCCGTGGCTATCGACTCGGAGCGCGGGCGCAGGCCGTTCAGCAGACACGTCAGGCGATCCTGCGGGCAGCCGAACAACTCTTCGACAAACGCTGGTACGACGAGGTGAGCCTGGCCGACATCGCCGGTGCGGCCGGCGTCTCGCAGCCGACGGTGATCAATCACTTCGGATCCAAGGAAGGCGTCTACCTGCGCGGGATCGTCGAGCTCGTCGGCCCTCGGGTCACCGACTATCGCTCGCGGGCGCGCCCTGGTGATCCAGCGTCGATCATCACCACCGTGATCGGCGACTACGAGCAGACCGGGTTGGGGGCGATGCGGATGCGAGCGCAGGCCGAACGCTCCGACGGCGTCGCGGATGCTGTCCGCTACGGCCGGCAAGCGCATCGGGCCTGGGTCGAATCGGTGTTCGGACCGCAGCTGGCCGTCCTCGCTCCTGGCCGGCGCAAGGTCGTAGCCGGGCTGCTGGCAACCGTTCTCGACGTGGCCACCTGGCACCAGCTGCGCCACCTGGACGGCCGCAGCGTCACCCAGGCAAAGAGTGACCTCCGTCAATTGGTCGATGGAGTTCTCGGCGCGACCCGGTAGCCGCCATCAGTCGGGCTGACGCGGATCGCTAGCCGCTTCAGACGTTGGCACGTTCGGCGCCGATGGTGGTGTCCGGGCCGTGTCCGGTCTTCACCACGGTCTCGGACGGCAGGGTGAGCAGCCGGGTCCGGATCGAGTCGATGATCTCGGAGTGGTCGGAGAAGCTGCGCCCGGTCGCGCCCGGACCACCGTTGAACAACGTGTCACCGGTGAAGACCACGCCGTCGCGGTAGCCGGGGAATTCCTCGGCGTAGAAGCAGACCGAGCCCGGTGTGTGTCCGGGGGTGTGGATCACCCGAAGATCAACTCCGGCGATCGGGATGAGCTGACCGTCGCGCAGTTGCCCGTGCGGCTGCCGGCTGTGGGTGAGCTTCCAGACCGGCTCGTCGCCGGGATGGATCAGCACCCGGGAGGTGGTGGCCCGCGCCAGATCCAACGCGTACCGGACATGATCATCATGACCGTGGGTGCAGAGGATCCCGATCACCCGCCGGCCACTGACCACCTGCAGGATCTCGGCCACGTCGTGCGGTGCGTCGATCACCACACACTCGGCCTCGTCGCCGACAACCCAGACGTTGTTCTCCACCTCGAAGGTCTGACCGTCCAGGGAGAACGTGCCCGAGGTGATCGCATGATCGATCCTGGCTTCGCCGTGCGGACCGAAATCCGGGCCGTCCTCGTAATCGTCATCGTCGTCAAGATCGGGTTCCCGATCCAGCTCGCTCATGCCGTTGCCTCCATCACCACCACGGAACGGAGCACGCGTCCCGATGCCATCGTCTCGAATGCTTGATCAACTTCGCCGATCCCGATCTCTTCACTGACGAACCGGTCCAGCGGCAGCCGGCCCTGCAGGTAGAGGTCGATCAACATCGGGAAGTCCCGCTCCGGCAGACAATCGCCGTACCAGCTGGACTTCAGCGAACCGCCGTGGCTGAAGAAGTCCAGCAGCGGCATCTCCAACGTCATCTCCGGAGTCGGTACGCCGACCAGCACGACGGTGCCGGCCAGGTCCCTGGCGTAGAAGGCCTGCTTCCACGTCTCCGGCCGGCCGACCGCGTCGATCACCACGTCGGCGCCGAAGCCTCCGGTCAGCTGCTGGATCGCCGCCACCGGGTCACCCTGGGAGGAGTTGATCACGTCGGTGGCACCAAGATCACGAGCGCCGGCCAGCTTCTGCTCGTCAAGATCAACAGCGATGATCTTGCTCGCGCCGGCCAGCCGGGCACCGGCGATCGCGGCCGCACCGACGCCGCCGCAGCCGATCACCGCGACCGAGTCGCCGCGGCCGACCCCGCCGGTGTTGATCGCCGCACCCAGGCCGGCCATGATCCCGCAGCCGAGCAGCCCGGCCGCAGCCGGCCGGGCGGCCGGATCCACCTTCGTACATTGGCCCGCCGCCACCAGCGTCTTGTCGGCGAAGGCGCCGATGCCCAGCGCCGGCGACAACTCGGTGCCGTCGGTCAACGTCATCTTCTGGCTCGCGTTGTGGGTGGCGAAACACAGCCACGGCCGGCCCCGCTTGCAGGCCCGGCAGGTCCCGCAGACCGCGCGCCAGTTCAAGATCACGTAGTCGCCGGGAGCAAGATCGGTGACACCGTCGCCGATCGACTCGACCACGCCCGCGGCCTCGTGCCCGAGCAGATAGGGGTAATCGTCACCGATGTCACCCTCGCGATAATGCAGGTCGGTGTGGCAGACCCCGCAGGCCTGAATCCGCACCACGGCCTCGCCCGGACCGGGATCGGGAATGATGATCGGCACCAGCTCGGTCGGCGCCCCCTTGGCTCGTACGATCACACCGTTGACCTGCTGGGGCATCCGATCTCCTTGTCGAATTGGCGGCTCACCGGCCGCGGCTGCGCAACCAGGGACTCATCGTAGAAGGCTTGCTGCCAGTCAAACTCTCCCACACGTCCGCGGCGTCAGCTTTCGGTCCCGGCGACCCGACGGAGCCCGGCCAAACGCATCGGCCGGACCCCGGGGTGGCGACGAACCACCCGGCCCGCGAGAATGACGATCCATGCCGACCGAGACAGTGCAGTCCACCGCAGAACCGACCGCCGGAAACGTCCGCCGACCCAACGTGCTGTTGTTGCACTGTCACGATCTGGGCCGCCATCTCAACGTGTACGGCGCGAAGACGGTCAGCTCGCCGAGACTGGACGCGTTCGCCGCAGACGCCGTCATCGCCGACCAGATGTACGCGACGGCGCCGCAGTGCAGCCCGTCCCGAGCGGGCCTGTTCACCGGCCGCTGGCCTCATCACAACGGCGTCCTCGGGCTGACCCACGACATCTTCGGCTGGGACCTGCACGCGGATGAGCAGCACCTGGCCGCTCGGCTGCGCCGAGCGGGTTACCGGACCGAATTGGTCGGCCAGCATCACGAGTCGCGGCGGCTGGCCGATGACCAGGTCGCCGCCCGGCTCGGCTTCGATCGGGTGCAGGCGGAGGGGCTGGGCGAGGTGGTCGTCGAGCGCACCACCGACGCGCTGCGGCGACTGGCCGCTGCTGACGAACCGTTCTATCTGCAGGCCGGCTTCAGCGAGCCGCATCGCAGGCCCGGGGAGCGCGACGCGCCGGGCGTGATGGGCTTCATCGGCAATCACCTGCAGCCCGACGACAGCCGCGGCGTCGAGGTGCCGGGCTATTTGGCCGACACCGAATCGGCGCGGGAGGAGATCGCCGAACTGCAGGGCGCGATCAAGTTCATGGACGACTGCGCCGGCCGGGTGCTGGACGAGTTGGATCGGCTGGGACTGGCCGAGAACACGATCACCATCTTCACCACCGACCACGGGCTGGCGCTGCCGCGGGCCAAGTGCTCGCTCTACGACCCCGGCCTGGAGGTCGCGTTCATGATCCGCTGGCCGGCGGCCGGCTGGACCGGAGGCGTACACCTGGAACCGCTGCTGCTCAATCTGGACGTGACGCCGACGCTGCTGGTGGCGCTCGGACTGGAGCAGGACGGGCCGGCCGGAGCACCGGCGATCGACGGCCGGAGTTTCCTGCCGCTGTTGCCCGGTGAGCAGCCCGACGGTGAAGCATCCGGACAGGCGACTCGGGGTGAGGTCTTCGGCGAGCTGACCTATCACGACTACTACGACCCGAAGCGCTCCGTACGCACGCAGCGGCACAAGCTGATCGTCAACTTCACCGCAGCGCCGAAGTTCATGGACCCGAGCCAGTCCTGGGTCAGGCGCTGCATCCCGGTGCACGCGCCCAACGGCAACATCGGCCACGACCCCATCGTCGAGCTGTACGACCTGGCCGAGGATCCGTACGAGTTGCGCAACCGCGCCGATGATCCCGCGCTGGCCGAGGTCAGGGCCGATCTGCTGGCTCGACTCGGTTCCTGGATGGCCGCCACCGACGATCCGCTGCTGGCCGGTGCGGTGACGTCGCCGGCGCACCGGTTCGCCGTCGCCGAGCTGCAGCCCGCGACCGCGCCCTGACCGACACTGCCCGCCGGCAACCGGACTTGGTTAGCAACGCGAAACATCAACGGAAACGTACGACAGGTGAGACTGCCGGTTAATCGATCGATGCGGATCGGGTGAACTCCGATAGAGTGATGCCTCGGCTGCGAAGAAAATCTCCGCGCCATGGCTTGCAGGATTCCAGTTGACCTCAACCGAAGTTGAGCTTGCAGACTGGTCAAGCTCAGCCGCCCCTGCCGTGGGGTCCGTACCTCGTCCGGCGACTTCCCGCCCCATCGTCGGGGCTCGATCCGCTGACTCGATCTGTGGGCACGCGCAGGGGCTGAGTTGTCAGTGAACCTGCACGCAAGAAGGAGCACGCTGCGCTCGTGCTCTCCGCCACCGAGCTATTGAGGTATGCCCCATGTCCGCCGATTTATCGGCACCGACGTCTCGGACGTCACAGAGCAAGGACGAACCAACAGCTACCAAGACACGGCAGGGCCTGGCCGCCGGCCCCACCGCGACTGCCCTGGATCGACCGGCGGCCATCCTGCCGCCGCCGCCGGTGAAGTACGACAAGGACGGCAACCCGAAGCGGCACTCGTACACCTCACTGTGGCGGCTGCGCAGCTACATGCTGCCGTACCTGCCGCGGTTCATCGCGATGTTCGTCTTCGGCGGGCTCAGCGTCGGCGCGACCATCGTGGTCCCCTTGGTCACCCGGGCGGTGATCGACGGCCCGGTCGCCCACAAGGACAACAAGGGGTTGTGGGCCCTGGGCTTGTTCGCGATCGGCCTCGGCATCGTCGAGGCGATCCTGATCTTCGGCCGTCGCTGGACCGTGGCCAAGGCCACCCTGGGCGTCGAGTACGACATACGGATCGACCTGTATGCCAAGCTGCAGCGACTGCCGATGGCCTTCCACGATCGCTGGGAGTCCGGCCAGTTGCTGTCGCGGATGATGAGCGACCTGTCCACCATCCGCCGGTTCCTCGGCTTCGGTCTGCTGTTCCTGATCCTGAACACGCTGCAGATCGCCGTGGTCACGCTGATCTTGATCAACCTCTACTGGCCGCTGGGCGTGGTGGTGCTGGTCTCGATCGTGCCGATCGTCGCGGTCTGCCTGCGGGTGACCCGGGAGTACGTCCGGCTGTCCCGCAAGATCCAGGACGAGACCGGTGACGTCGCCTCCACCATCGAGGAGGGTGCGCACGGACTGCGGGTGATCAAGTCGTTCGGCCGGTCGGCGTACATGTTCGACAAGTTCGACGCGCGCAGCGTCAAGCTGTACGACACCTCGCTGAAGAAGGTCCGGCTGCAGTCCAACTTCTGGACCTTCCTGGAGGTGATTCCGAACGCGACGCTGATCGTCGTGCTGGCGCTCGGCGCGGTCGCCGCCGGCCAGGACAAGCTGACCCTGGGCACCCTGGTCGCGTTCACCACCCTGATGACCTCGCTGGTCGGCCCGATCTCGATGCTGGGCATGCAGATCTCCCAGGCGCAGGAGTCGATGACCGCCTCCGATCGGCTGGCCGACATCTTCGACACCGAGAACACGATCACCGACGGCCCGGCCGAACTGTCTCAGCCGGTCCGCGGACACCTGCAACTGGACGGGGCGGGCTTCACCTTCCCCGATTCGGACACCCCGGTGTTGTCCGGTCTGAGTCTGGACATCGCGCCGGGTGAGACGGTGGCGCTGGTCGGCGCCACCGGTGCCGGCAAGTCCATCCTGACCAGCCTGGTCGCACGGCTGTACGACGTCACCGAGGGCCGGATCACCATCGACGGCACCGACATCCGGCAGCTCAAGCTGACCGAGCTGCGGCAGGTCGTCGCGACCGCCTTCGAGGATCCGACCCTGTTCTCGATGTCGGCGCGGGAGAACCTGACGCTCGGCCGGCCGAACGCGACCGAGGACGAAATCGACGAGGCGATCGACGTCGCCCAGGCGCACTTCGTCTACGACCTGCCCTGGGGCCTGGACACCCGGATCGGTGAGCAGGGGATGAGCCTGTCCGGTGGTCAGCGGCAGCGGCTGGCGCTGGCCCGCGCCGTACTGGCCAAGCCGTCGGTGCTGGTTCTCGACGACACCCTGTCCGCGCTCGACATCCACACCGAGGCGCTGGTCGAACAGGCACTCAAGCGGGTGCTGGTCGGGGTCACCGGGATCGTGGTCGCGCACCGCGCATCCACCGTGCTGCTGGCCGATCGGGTGGCGATGCTGTCCGGCGGCACCATCACCCACGTCGGTTCGCACACCGAGCTGCTGGACACCGTGCCGGAGTATCGCGAGCTGCTGAGTGCGGACTTCAATCCGCAGGACGAATTCGATTTGCTGGAGGAGGGGGCGCACCGATGAGCACTCAGGTCGAAACCCGACCTACCGAATCCGAGCAGAGCCGGCCCGAGGACAACCTGCAGCAATGGCGCGGCGTCGGCGCCGAGGACTCGGCGGAGCTGAGTGCCAAGGGCAGCGTCTTCCTCAAACAGCGCAGCCGGCGGCTGCTCGGCGACCTGCTCGCACCGCACAAACTGACCGTGGTGTTCATGATCATCGTGGTGGTGATCGAGAACGCGGCCCGGCTGGCGATCCCGTACCTGGTCAGCCTGGGCATCGACAAGGGTGTGCCGCCGATCATGCATCACGGCGCTGCCACGGTGCTGATCGAGATCGTGATCGCGATGTTGATCATCACCGCGATCCAGGCGGTCACCCGGGTGATCTTCCAGCGGACCTCGGGCAAGGTCGGTCAGGACGTGCTGCTCGAGGTACGCCGCCGAGTGTTCAAGCACTTCCAGAAGCTGGACGTGAAATTCCATGATCGATACACCTCCGGCCGGGTGGTGTCCCGGCTGACCAGCGATGTGGAAGCCATTCAGGAGATGCTGAACGGTGGCTTCGACAGCCTGATCCGGGCCGTACTGACCCTGGTCGGTGTCGGCATCATGTTGATCACCTTGGACACCAAGCTCGGCATCATCTGCCTGCTGAGCTTCCCGATCCTGATGCTGCTGGTGCGCTGGTTCTCGGTGAACTCGTCCAAGACGTACCGCAGGGTGCGGGAGTTCTCGGCGATGGTGATCGTGCAGTTCGTGGAGACGATGACCGGCATCCGGGCGGTGCAGGCCTACCGTCGGGAGCCGCGGAACTCGGAGATCTTCGAGGATCTGGCCGGCGAATACCGCGACATCAACACCAAGGCCTTCCGGCTGGTCGCGCTGTTCATGCCGGGCGTCAAGCTGATCGGCAACATCACCATCGGCATCGTCGTGCTGTACGGCGGCTGGCGGGCGATGGAAGGCGATCTGACCATCGGCGTGCTGACCGCGTTCCTGCTGTACCTGCGGATGTTCTTCGATCCGATGCAGGACATCAGCCAGTTCTACAACCTCTTCCAGTCCGCGTCGGCTGCGCTGGAGAAGCTGTCCGGGGTGCTGGAGCAGGATCCGGAGGTGGTCGATCCGAGCGAGCCGGTGCCGATGGATCGGGCCGCTGGCCGGGTGCAGTTCGAGAACGTCGACTTCAGCTACGTCGACGATCGACCGGTGCTTCCTGATCTTGATCTGACGATCCCGGCCGGACAGACGGTTGCGCTGGTCGGCACCACCGGCGCGGGCAAGACCACGATCGCGAAGATGATCTCCCGCTTCTACGACCCGACCGGCGGCCGGATCACCCTGGATGGCGTCGATCTTCGTGAGCTGAGTGACGAGGACCTGCGCCGCAACGTGGTGATGGTGACCCAGGAGAACTTCATGTTCGACGGGACGGTCGCCGACAACATTCTCTTCGGCAGGCCCAGCGCGAGCCGGGAGCAGGTGATCGAGGCGGCGAAGGCGGTCGGCGCGCACGAATTCATCAGCGCGCTGCCGAAGGGCTACGACACCGACGTGGAGAAGCGGGGCGGCCGGCTGTCCGCCGGTCAGCGACAGCTGGTTGCCTTCGCCCGGGCCTTCCTCGCCGATCCGGCGGTGTTGATCTTGGACGAGGCCACGTCGAGCCTGGACATCCCGAGCGAACGGCTGGTGCAGCAGGCGTTGCAGACGATCCTGGCCAGCCGGACCGCGGTGATCATCGCCCATCGGTTGAGCACCGTCGAGATCGCCGACCGGGTGCTCGTCCTCGAGCACGGACGGATCCTGGAGGACGGCAGCCCGGCCGAGTTGATGCACGCCGAAGGCGGCCGCTACGCCGCCCTGTACGAGGCCTGGGAGGAGTCCCTGGCCTGACCGGTTGCCGGGCTCGGCGGTAAGAACGTAGGAGCAGTCGGCCGGAACCCCATGTTTTCAAGGGTTTCCGGCCGACTGCTCCTACGTTTTACCCGCTTTCCCAGCTCGGCCGCAGCCCTCGGGCGGTCTGTTCCAGCTCAACAACACCGTGCAGCAGGTCGGCCGTGATCGGGACCTTGATCAACTTCTCCTCCTGGCGTGCGGCCCGAGTGTGGATCTGCATCCTGCGACTCAGATGGCCGGTCGCCGGTGCCGACCGTGAAGACGGCCCGTGTGCTAAATCAAGCTGCTGAAATAAGTCGGTGTGGAGCCTTACCGCAACGCACGCGACTGAAGGACCAGCGACGCCGCCCCGATTGCGGCCGAGCCAAGATCGAGTCGAGAAAGTGTGACCCGCACCGGCCGGGTGCCCGTGCGGTGCACTCGCGCCAACCCGTCGTTGATCACCTGCTCATAGATGCTGCCGGCGTCGGCGAATCCAGGCCCGGCCAGGAAGACCCGCTGCACGTCGAGCATCACGACCAGGTTGGCGACGCCGACCGCGAGCGCCTCGGCAGAATCGTGGATGGCCGCACTGCAGGTCTTGTCACCCTGTACGGCTGCACGTCCGATCTGGGCGAAGTCGACCGCCCGAGTCGTCGGCGCGCCCAGCAGACCGAGCCGGCGTGCATGCGGCGCATTCGTCAACACATGTTCGACGACCGCTGCCGGCGAGGCCAACACGTCGATACACCCGCGGGCTCCGCATGGGCAGGGTGCTCCGTTGCGGTCGATGGACACATGCCCGAGGCTGCCTCGCGGCGTCACCTGGTGGATTCGGCCGTTCAGCACCAGGCCCGCAGTGATCTGTGTCGACATGTAGAGGGTGGCGAAATTGGCGCCCACCTCAACCGGCGAGCCGTTCCATAGTTCGGCAAGCGCGGCGCAGCTTGCCTCGTCTCCCACGACCACGGGTAGGCCAGTGTCGCGCCGAACTTGCTCGATCGCGGGTTCGCTGACGCTCAGAGCACCGTCCTCGCCGTCGAGCCACGGGGTGCCGGCTCCGACCGGGTCGGCCACTCCGATGCCCGCCAGCGACTGATGGCTGACGTCGAAGCTCTTCAGGATGTCGTCCAGCCGGTCGCTCAGGCCACGCCGAAGATCCGCGGCACGGCCGACCGCCTGCATCGGGAACGCCGCCCGACCGACTGCTGCGCCGGTGAAGTCGGTGAGCGCGACGATGAGCCGACCGGGCCCGAAGCTGACGCCTAGCGAGTAGCGCGAAGTGGGATTGAGTCGCAGCAACGAGCGAGGCTTGCCGCCGGTGGAAGCAAGATGCCCGGACTCGACCAGCAGCTGATCGCCGAGCAGCCGTTTGACCACGTTGGTAATCGTCGCCGCGGTCACGCCCAGGTCGAGGGCCAGTTCAGGGCGAGTAACGGCGCCCCGCCGCCGCGCCAGTTCGAGCACGGCATGGTCGAGTACTTGCGTGGATCGCTGCACCGGCCGACCTCCAAGCTCTTCGGTTACTGGCTCGATCTGCAGCCTGCACGGCCCTTCCCTCAGCCTGAACTCAGGCTTGAGCCGCCTTCGCAGAATGTCTCCGACTTGACCGTTGACAACGTTGGCGACGCTCGGGCAGACTACCCGAAGTTTATTCAGCTAGTGAACGAAGTGTCTCGATGTGGCGACACTCTCTCCTGTGAGGGCGCGACGCCGGGTCAGCCTGTTGGCGGCCACAAAGCACGGCGGAACGCTGCGCAGCATTCCGATTCAGCCGTGTCGCGGCCACCGATGGCTCCACGTACAGAGTTCTTTCGTCGGTTGGTTCCCAAATTCTTTGGTGTTCGGCTCGTCACCGTCGACGGCCTTCAGCGGAAGCGCTAAGCGCGGACCGCCGGTATCTCAACCGGCGGTCAACTGGAAGGGGCCCGGCCACGGTGGCCGTCGGCACCCGGGTCCGCAGAAAGGTTCGACAGGAATGAACAGAGGAAAACGTTCAGCCCTTCTGGTGGCGGTCGCATCACTCAGCGTCATGGTTGCTGCAGCCTGCTCATCCGGCGGCGGAGCTACATCCGGCGCCAATGGCTCCAACCAGGTCGGAGGCAAGGCGGCCGCGCCGTCCGAGATCACGATCGGGGTCGGTCAGACCGGAAATGCAGTCTCGACCCTCGATCCGTCTCAATGGGGCGCGCAGATCCTGATCGATCAGGGCACAGTCATGGAGGGACTGTACGGGTACGGGCCGGACGGCAAGATCGTCCCCAAAGTCGCCACCCACTACAAGACCTCCGAGGGCGGAAAGGTGTGGACCTTCTTTCTGCGCCATGACGCCAAGTGGTCGAACGGGAAGCCGGTGACGGCCCAGGACTTCTACTACTCCTGGATGCGGACGGCTTCGCCCAAGAACAGCAGCGACGCTATGTGGGCGAGCGTGATGACGTACGTCAACAACGCCTACAGCTACCACGCCGGGGGCGTTCCCGCCAAAGATGTCGGCGTCAAGGTGGTCAACCCCTACGAAATCAAGCTCACCCTGACCTCACCGCACAACATCCTCGGCGCGATGGCCATCACCGGATCGATGCCGCTGTACGGCCCATCGGTCGACGCACACCCGAGCAAGTGGTTCATGCCGGACTACTTTGTCGGCAACGGGCCCTACGTCGTGAAATCGTTTGTGCCCAACGGCAAGGTCACCCTGGTCCGCAATCCCGAGTATGTCGGCGCACCGAACCAGACGAACGTCGGCAACATCAAGACGATCAACGTCATCCCGACGCCGAACGTCCCGGTTGAGGATTTCCTGGCCAAGAAACTGAGTGCCGCGGTCATCACCCAGCCGTCGGACTACAAGTACGTTCAAACTCACCCCAATCTGAAGGCCAACCTGAAGTCGCAGGCCGACAATCTGGTCAGCTATCTCCAGTGGGACAAGTCGACCGAGGCCTCACCGCTGGACGACATCAAGGTGCGTCAGGCCGTCGCTATGACCCTGAACCGCCAACCGATCGTGCAGAACGTCCTCAACGGCATGGGTGGCGTCACGTCGGCGTTCGGCTTCCCCGGCTGGCCGACCTTCTCGCTGCAGCATCCCCTTCCGTACGACACGGCGAAGGCGAAGCAGTTGCTGACTGAGGCCGGATATCCCGGTGGCAAGGGAATGCCCACGCTCTACATCTATACCCAGACGGCCGCCGACAATCCCAACAGCATCCCGGTGGCCGAGGCCATCCAACAGGAGCTCAAAGAGGGCCTGGGCATCACGACCAAGATCGTGCCGGAGGCATCGACGCTCTACGGAAACATCACCTGGGGCGGAATCAACCCAGACATCCATCCCGGTTATGTGATCGGCGGCGGTACTCCGAACTGGAGCGATTTCACCAGTCTGCCGATCCAGGCCAATCAGGAGATCATCTTTTCCGGTTCACAGGGGCCCGTGTCCTATCGCCAGCACATCGCGAACTACTACCTCCCCAAGTACGACCCCAACGACGTCAAGCAGCTCGGAAACCCCGATGACAAGACTGCGGGGACGACGGAGGCAGATTGGAAGAAGCTCGACGACGCCGCCAAGGCCGACATCGCCTACCTGGACAAGTGGAACAAGCAGCAGCCGGCCGATTATCAGAAGGTTCTCGTCATCCCTGGTGCGGCGACCAACCAGGACCAATGGGACAACTACACCAAGGCGTGGGAGCAGGCCAAGAGTGCAGCGGACAAGCACGACGCATGGGTGTCGGCATGGAAGTTCGTCGGGGACTGGAGTGCAGGCAACGGCGGCGCCAATGTCGGCCTGAACGGCCAGGTCTGGGATGACAAGAACATGCCGCAGGAGGTTCACGACGCCATCATGTGGAACGCCGAGCTCAACGCCGCAATTGACCAGGACACGGCGAACCAGCTGAGCGCGAACATTGACAACTACGTGCTGAACAACGGCTACGGAATGCCGCTCTACTTCCAGAAGACGTTCTACCTGACCCAGCCTGGACTCACCGGAATCCAGCCCAACCCCTGGTCGTGGAGCGGTCTGTTCCAGCTGCAGTACGCCACCTGGAAGTAGGGGCGAGCCCGATGCGAAAACTCAACGCAGGCCGAAGATTGGTCGGGTGACGTGGGCTTTGTCAAGTTTCTGACCAAACGACTCGTCGCGCTGGTCATGACGATTTCGGCGGTGCTGGCCGTGGCCTACCTGCTCATGTACGCAGCGCCGGGCTCGTTCTTCAACTCCACCAACATCGGTGCGGGCCTCGGCCAACTCCGCCTTCAGAACCCAGCGCTCTACCAGCAGTACGTCGATCAGTTCCAGAGCAGGTACGGGCTCGACCAGCCGCTCTGGCAGCAGGTTGCCAAGTACGTGTGGCATTCGCTGACGTTCAACTTCGGGACGTCGTTCGCGAATCCGTCGGTGCCGATCATGCAGCAGCTCAAGAGTGCGTTCCCGATCAGTGCTGTGCTGGCGCTCGGGTCGGTCTTCCTTGCGATTCTCATCGGCATCCCGTTGGGGGTCGTCGCGGCGCTGAAACGCCACACCTGGATCGACTCCGCGCTGACCACATTGTCGGTTGCCGGTCAGGCCATTCCGTCCTATGTGCTGGCGGTCCTCTTGGTGCTGCTCTTCGGAGTAGTGGTCCCGGGCATCCTGCCGGTCAATGGTTGGGGGACGTTCGGCGAAGCAGTTCTGCCGATCATCGCGTTGTCGGCCGGCAGCGTCGGCATCATCACCCGCTACATGCGAGGTTCGCTGATCGAGGGCCTCCGTCAGGACTACGTGCGGACCGCTGAAGCCAAGGGCGTGCCCCGTCGAAGAGTTGTCGTCCGTCACGCGATGCGCAACTCGCTGACGGCGCTGATCACAGTGATCGGACCGACCTTCGCCTTTGCGGTGGTCAGCACGGTATGGGTCGAGCAGATCTTCTCGATCCCCGGAATGGGCAACTTGATGGGCGCGGCCTTCCCCACCAAGGACGTCCCGTTGTCAATCACCTCGGTGTACATCCTGTCGCTGATGGTGATGGGGATGAACGTCGTCGTCGACGTGTTGTATCGCGCCTTCGACCCGAGGGTTGCGCTCGAATGAACACGCTACCGGTCCACCAGCCGTCGTTGCGGCGAGAGAGAGCGAGAGAGCCTTGGCAGTGACGCAAATGGTGTCCGGCGCGATTGCCGGAGTGCCAGACCGGCCCCGATCCCAAGCACGTCTTGCGTGGCGGCGATACCGTCGGAGCTGGCTGCCGGTCGCCGGCGCCGTATGGGTGGCCATCTTCTTCGTCGCCGGCGTGATCGGACCGTGGATCGCACCGCACAGCTACACCGAGACGGACTTCATCAACGCCAACCAACCCCCGTCGCTGAAACACCCGTTCGGCACCGACGGCCTCGGCCACGACATGTTCAGTCAGATCCTGTGGAGCGTCCGAAACGCTCTGGAGATCGCCCTCGGTGCCACCCTCGTCAGCTTCGTGATCGGCTGTGCGCTCGGCCTTTGGGCCGGGCTGCGCGGTGGCGCCGCCGACATGGTGATCATGCGCGTGGTGGATTTCATGTTCGCGTTCCCCACTTACTTTCTCGACCTCATTCTCGTGGTCACGCTGGGAAGGGGAATGTTTCCGATCATGATCGCCATCGGGATCACCGGGTGGGCCTCGTACGCTCGGCTCATTCGGGGTCTGGTGCTGAGCATGCGCAACGGTGAAATGGTGGAAGCGGCACGCGCGCTCGGCGCGAGCTGGCCGCACATCGCACGCCGGTACCTGTTGCCCAATTCCATCAGCAACATGCTGGTGGCGCTGGCCTTCGGCATTCCCGCGGACCTGGTCATCATGGCCGCCCTGAGTCTGGTCGGCCTCGGGTTGTTGCCCCCGCTACCCAGCTTCGGAAATCTCATCGCCCAGGCCGGCGCGAACGTGCTGGGCTATCCGTGGTTGCTCTACTTCCCGGCCGGCATCTTCGCCATCACGCTGCTGTCGTTCCTCTTCGTCGCGGACGGACTGCAGGAAGCGTTGGATCCCAAAGGAGGCTCATAGATGATCGAGGATCTGACAGCCGAGAAGCTGGCGACCGAAAACCAGACGGCTGAGGACGTACTCACGGTCGAGAACCTGGAGACACGGTTCCGGCGAGGCGACGACACGATCTATGCGGTCAACTCGGTGAGTTTCTCGGTGGCACCGGGAGAGACGCTCGGCATCGTGGGTGAGAGCGGCTCCGGCAAGTCAGTGTCGCTGTTGTCGATCTTGGGCCTGGCCCGCGGAGCCCGCTCGGTATCCGGAACGGCCCGGTTCATGGGAACCGACCTGCTCAAACTGCGCCGGCGTCAGTTGGAGGACATCAGGGGCCGCGACATCGGGATGATCTTTCAGGACCCGATGACCAGCCTGAATCCGGCGATGCGCATTGGCGATCAGATCATGGAGGCGATGCTGACCCACCATTACACCAACCGCAAGGGCGCCTTTGCCAGGACGCTTGAGCTGTTGGACAAGGTCGGCATCCCAGAGGCCCGGGCGCGGTTCCGCAGCTATCCGCACGAGTTCTCCGGCGGCATGCGACAGCGGGCGATGATCGCCATGGCCATCGCCTGTGAGCCGCAGTTGCTTATTGCCGACGAGGCCACCACCGCCGTTGACGTCACCGTGCAAGCGCAGATCCTCGATCTCCTGGACGATCTTCGCAAGGGCCGCCGGATGAGCATCATCCTGATCACTCACGACTTCGGCGTCGCCACCAACTTCTGCGACCGGATCGTCGTGCTGTACGCGGGCAAGGTGATGGAGAGCGCGCGGTTGGCGGAGTTTCTCGCTTGCCCGGCACATCCCTATACGGTCGGGCTGAGGGACTCGGTCATCGAAGTCGGTCAGCGAGGGCGAAAGCTCACCCCGATCCCGGGGATGGCGGCCACTCTGACCGAGCCGATCCGCGGCTGCCCGTTCGCTCCCCGATGCAGCATGGCGATCGATCGCTGCACCCAAGAGGTGCCCCAGTTGCGGTCTTTGGGGCCCGGTCACACCGTGGCTTGCCACCGAGCCGAAGAGGTGATGTCACGTGCCAGCTGATGCGCTGTTGCAGGTCGAGTCGGTGTCGAAGCGATTCCGGATCGGCGGACGGACGCTGCATGCCGTGGAGTCGGTCTCGTTCGAGGTGAAACCCGGCCAGACGCTGGGAGTTGTCGGCGAGAGCGGGTCCGGAAAGTCCACTCTCGGCCGGGTCGCGCTGCGCCTGCTGCAAGCCGACGCCGGTCGGGTCCTCTTCGAAGGGCAGGACCTGGCGGACCTCGGGCAGAAGGAGCTGCGAGAGCGCCGTCGCGACCTGCAGATGATCTTCCAGAACCCGCTGGCCAGCCTGAATCCGCGGATGACCATGGGAGCCGCGATCGAGGACGCCCTGATCGTCCAGAAGATGGGCGGATCGGCCGCGGCCCGGCGGGCCCGAGTGGGTGATCTGCTGACACGCGTGGGTCTGCCACGCTCGGTCCGGGATGCTCACCCGTTCGAACTGTCCGGCGGCCAACAGCAGCGAGTGGGGATTGCCCGCGCCCTGTCCCTGTCGCCCAAACTCGTCGTCTGCGACGAGCCGGTCTCCGCCGTCGACGTGTCCATCCAGGTGCAGATCATCGACCTGCTGCGGGAATTGCAGGAGGAGCTCGGCATCGCTTATGTGTTCATCTCGCACAACCTCGCCGTCGTCCAGTATCTGAGTGACACGGTGTTGGTCCTCTACCTGGGCGAGGTTGTCGAGCAGGCTCCCGCGGAGCAGCTCTTCGACGCTCCCCGGCATCCGTACACGCGGGCGCTGATCGACTCCATCCTTCGGGTGCCGCACAGCGCAGCTGACCGTCGGATGATCGCCCCGCCCCGGGGGGAGATCCCCTCACCGTTGTCGCCGCCGTCCGGCTGCCCCTACCACCCGCGGTGCCCGATCGCCACCGACAAGTGCCAGCACGAGAAGCCTTCACTGCAAAAGGACGCGTCGGGACGACTGGTCGCCTGCCACTACCCGCTTGCCCCGGCCGACGCCACGGCATCGACCACCCCACGGCTGACCAAGGTGCTCGACACCACGGTGCGATCTGCCTCGAAGGTCGACACCTGAGGCTGCTGCCGTGCGGCCTGCCTGAGCAACTGATCACCAACGGAAGAAGGAAGAACCGTGAAGTACGAAGTTCTCGACTCGCATCAGCGCGAGCAATTCCTGGAGCAAGGATTCGTACGCATCCCGGACTGCTTTTCGCGGAAGGCGGCCGCCGAGTACACGTCGTGGATCTGGACTCGTCTGGGCTATCGCAGTGATGACCAGTCCACCTGGGCCGAGTCGTCGATTCACATGCCGACACATCGCACGATCGACGTCAAATCCTTTGCGCCCAAGGCCTGGCAGGCTGCCTGTGAATTGGTCGGCGGAGCCGACCGGGTGAAGGAGCCGTACACCTGGGGTGACGGATTCATCGTCAACCTGTGGGAAGGCGCGGACACGCCCTGGGAAGACGCGTCGGCCACCTCGCCCGGCTGGCACAAGGATGGTGATTTCTTCCGGCACTTCCTGGACTCTCCCGAACAAGGTCTTCTCACCCTGGTTCTGTGGTCGGACGTACAGCATCAGGGCGGCGCCACCTTCGTCGCGACCGATTCAGTCGGTCACGTCGCCAACTTCCTGGCCGACCATCCGGAGGGTGTTGGCCCCGGCGCATTCTCCCAAGCACGGTTGATCGATCAGTGCTCGCATTTTGCCGAGGCGACCGGAGAGATCGGAACGGTCTACCTGTTGCATCCGTACATCCTGCACGCGAAAGCGCAGAACGTGACGCGGACGCCGCGGTACATCACGAACCCGCCGATTCATCTGAATGCGCCGATGCGTTTCGACCGGGAGCAGTTTTCGGATCATTCCTTGGTCGAACAGGCCGTCCTGCGGGCCCTCGGCACCGAGCGCTACCACTTCGAGCCGACCCAGCCGCGGGAGTCGATCGTTCCGGCTCGGGTCAAGGCGCAGCGGGAGCGGAAACAGGCAGAGGACCTGCGACTGAACACCTCATACAACTGACGCGGCGCCATCACGGTGACGAACCACGACATCGCAATCACGGACTTCGGCCGGGACCCCGATCCGGCTGCCGTGCTGGACTTTCTCACGGAGTGGGTGGCCGGCAGTAATGGCGTCGCGGAGCAGCACGTCGCCGACCACGCCGACGGCGCTGGGACGACGCTGACCGCCAGGCTCGATGGGACCGTTGTCGGCCTCGTCACCCTGCGTTGGACGTCGAACAATCCGGACTTCGCCGCGCACAACATCCCGTTGGTGCATCAACTGATGGTCGTACCCGGTCACCGGCGGACGGGGATCGGCACGGCATTACTGGACGCGGCCGAACGACTGGCGGCGGACCGGGGCCGGACGACCGTGGGCATCACCGTCGGCCTGTTCGATCAGTACGGGCCCGCCCAACGGTTATACGCCAAACGCGGGTACGTGCCGGACGGGAAAGGTGCCTGCCGAGCACGAACACCGCTGTGTGAGGGCGAGATTGTCACAGTCGACCACTCGCTGATCCTCTGGCTCACCAAGGACCTCAAGCAGCTGCCGTCCAATCGGAACCGAGGAGAAGTCGGTGTTCGGTAAATCTGGATCGAGGGCAAATCTGGATCGAGGGTAATGCAAATCAACCGCGTACCCATGGCCGAGGAGTTAGGCGAATGGCCGAGGAGTTAGGCGAAGACAGGTGTCCGTATTCGGCATGGCAATTCAGAATGCTGCTTGGTCACCGCGCAGTGAGCAGTTCTACAACCGGTTGTTGGTCGGCCTGGAGGACGAACTGGTCGCGCAAGCTCACGGACTACTGATCAAGATCGTTTCTGACCGGGACGAGGAGCTTTCGACGCTCCGGCAGTGGGCCCGGGACGGCGCCGTACAGGGCGTTGTGTGCAAGGACATCGCTGTCGGGGACGACTTCGAGGCCTCGGTGCAGCGGACCGGACTCGCGTACGCGATCCTCGGCGACTCGTCCCAGCTCAATCACGCCAACCTGGTGGCGGTCAACAACGCGGACGGGATGCGCCGGGTGCTGGACCACCTGATCGCGGGCGGCCGGCACGAGATCGACTGGATCTCGGGCCCACAGCGGCAGCTGCACACCCACGTTCGGCTCGGCGTGTTCGAACAGTATCGGGCCGACGGGCGGATCCTCGGTCAGGCGGCGGAGGCCGACTACGACGTCGACCGCTGCCTCGAACTGATCACCGCGGCGCTGCAGCGGGACGTCCGACCGCGGGCGTTTCTGCTGGATGGCGAGGACGTGGGGATCCGGGTGCTGGAGCGAATCCGCGAACTGGGCTTCTCGGTCCCCGGTGACGTGGCGCTGATGTGTTGGGACGACTCGCTGACCTGCCAGCGGGCCGATCCGCCGATCACGGCGCTCAACCACCACGTCGAGGAGCTCGGCCGATCGGTCGGCAGGTGCCTGGTCGCCGCCGCGGCGGGCCGGTTGTTGCACGAGACCGCACCCGATCTGCAGATCGTCGCCCGCGCGTCCACCGACTGAATCCGATCCCGTCCGGCGCAACCGACGCGGAGCCGTCAACCCGCGAACGGTCCGCCCGCGCCGAAGACGATCTCGGTGAAGCGTTCGCCGATCCGGCGATGGGTGGCCGGATCGGGGTGCAGGTTGTCCGGCAGCGGCAGCTCGTCGTGATCATCCGGACCGTAGAGCCGTCGGCCGTCCAGGTAGTGGAGCTGCGGATCGGCGGCGCCGCGTTGCTGCACGATTCTCCCCAGCTCGTCCCGGATGGTGTTCAGGGTGAGCTTGCCCTGGGCCACCTCGGCAGGATCTCCGGTGGCGACGAAAGCGATGGTGCCGTCCTCACGGAACTGGGGCGCGCCGGGACCCGGAGTGTCTTCGTGGATCGGGCAGTAGATCGGCGAGATCAGCAGCAACGGCGTGTCCGGGTGGGCGTCGCGGATGGTGTCGAGGTAGCCGTGCACAGCCGGCGTGAAGGCACGCATCCGGATCAGGTCGGCGTTGGTGAGGTTTATGCCGAGCTTGATGCTGATCAGGTCCGCGGGCAGATCGCGGACGGTCCGCGCGATGAACGGGTCGAGCAGCGCACCCCCACCCAATCCGAGGTTGGTCAGATTGACGTCGCCGCCCCGGGCGGCGACGACCGGCCAGATGGTCGTCGGGCCGTCGGCGTTCGAGCCGTGGCTGATCGAGCTGCCGTGATGCACCCAGCGTCGGCGATCATCGGTCACTGGCACGATCGGCGCGTCGGACCGGAGCTCGATCAGCTCGCTGACTTCGCCGTACGGGAGCCAGATCTCGACGGTCTTTGGGGCCGGGCCAAGATCATCAAACCGCAACGTGTGACTCGGTCCCGGCTCCAACCGGCTGCTGCCCGTGGCAAGGTCAACACTCAGGACGTTGCCAGCCGCTGCCTCGGTCTCGGCCCGAAGCTCGCCGTCGACGACCAAGTGATAGCGAACACCCGGCCGCGGCGGTGCGCCCGGATAGACGACCTTGGTCGGCAGCACCTCCAACTCCACCACGTCGGCCGTCGTACGAAACACCAGCCGGACGCCGGAGGTCTGTGCCTCCACCATCGCCAGTTGCGGATCCGCGGTCTGGGCCCGAGCCCAACCCGGCAGCCGATGTGGCCGTACCCCTCGTTCGGTCTGTTCCAACTCGACAACCCCGTGCAGCAGGTCGGCCGTGATCGGGACCTTGATCAAGTTCTCCCGGTCGGACTGGTCGGGCTCTGGAGTGGACATCGGCGCGGTCATGATCGACATCCTGCCAACGGCCATTCATCCGGCCCCGCCCGGCCCCGGCTGCCCGTCCCGATCACCGCGGCGGACGGGGGGCGACAGATCTCGTGCGCTGCTGCGGGACGTGTGTCCCGGAGTGTGCGAATCGCGCTCCGCGCTCGACCGGGATGGCTACCTTGAGAAGGTGGACGTCAGTACGTTCTACGCGCTGTTCTCGACAACCTGCTTCACGCTCACCGGGTTGTGGTGGAACGTCGTTCACAACCGGCCCGACTGGAGCCGGGACAGCGCGATGCGCCGAACGATCGGCGGCATCTACCTGTCGTTCCTGCTGCCGGCCCTGATGGGGTTGTTCGCCCAGGTCGGCGGCACGACGTCGCCGGCGGTGTGGCGGATCTCGTTCGTCGTGATCTCGCTCGTCGGTGCGGTCTCGATGCTCCGGCTGTTGTCGCGGGCCCGTGGTGACCGGTCGAATTCGGTCGTCAGGGCGGCCCAGGCCGGCGGACTGCTGGCCTATCTGCTGATCGCCGTGCTCGGCGTCGCACCGGGTCTGGTGGGCGGCATCGGGTTGAAGCCGATCCAGGTGGCTGCGCTGCTGTTGATCATCCTGGTGATTTTGGCGCACGGACTGGTCTGGCGATTCATGCTCGACGCCAACGCCGCGCGAGCCGACTGACAGGGCCGATTCATGGGGCCGGCGGGCGCGTCGGGAATCTTCAAGACGCGGACGCCCTAGGCGGGTTGACTCATCCCCATGACCGAAACACAGCAATCCGAAAGCAGCACCGCCACGCCGGTGGCAAGCGTGGCCATGTTCACCATCGACTGTGCCGATCCGAAGCCGTTGCTGGACTTCTACTCCCGACTGTTGGGCATGACGATCGCCTACCAGGACGAGAATGTCGGCATGCTGGCCGGCGAGAACGGGCCGGCGATCGGCTTCGGCAAGGTTGATCACTACACGCCCCCGGCGTGGCCGGATGACAACAGCGACAAGCAGTTCCACCTGGACCTCAAGGTCGCCGACATACCGGCCGCCGAGAAGGCCGCCGTGGAACTGGGCGCTACCGTCCCCGATCATCAGCCCGGCGAAACCTGGCGCGTGCTGCTCGATCCGGCCGGCCACCCGTTCTGTCTGACGGTCTGGCAGATGTGATCGCGGACCTACGGGCTGGATCCCTTACAGGGTTCAGAGATCGGCGTACGGGTCGAAGGCGGCGACCGCGCCGATGACGATGGTGGCCGGAGCGCCCAGGCCTTCGGCGCGGGTGCTGGCGGCGATGTCGGCCAGCGGCGCGCGGACAATGCGCATGGTGGACAGCGTGCCGTCCTCGATCACGGCCGCCGGAGTGTCGGCGGCCAACCCGTTGTTGATCAAGGTCTCGGTGATCACCGGCAGGTGCGCCATTCCCATCATGATCACCAGGCTGGTACCGGTGCGCGCGAGTGCCGCCCAGTCGACGGTCGAACGTGGATCGTCCGGGCGTACGTGGCCGGTCACCACGGTGAACCCCTGGGTCAGACTGCGGTGAGTCACCGGGATGCCCGCGGCAGCGGGCGCCGCGATCGCCGAGGTGACTCCGGGAATGATCCGTACCGGCACGCCGGCGGCCGCGCAGGCCTGCCATTCCTCGCCGCCGCGGCCGAACACGAAGTTGTCGCCGCCCTTGAAGCGGACCACCTTCAGGCCCTGCTGAGCGCGCTCGATCAGCAGGGCCTCGATCGAACGTTGCTCGGCAGCCGGGCCGCGCGGAATCTTGCCCACGTCGATGATCTCGGCGTCCGGTCTGGCCTGGGCCAGCGCGGCCAGGGGTGCCAACCGATCGGCAGCGATCACGTCGGCGTCCTTGATCGCCGCCAGGCCGGCCACGGTCAGCAGACCGGGATCTCCGGGGCCGCCACCGACCAATACCACTTCACCGGCGCGGACTGCGTCCTCGCCCGAATCCCTGTCCAGCAAGGAATTGCTGCTCGGTGAGTCATCGCTACGCTGCTGGCCCGCGGCCGAACCACTTCCGGGCAGGGTGTACACGACGATGCCGTGCTCGGCGGCGGCCCGCAACGCCCGATGATCACGATCAACATCCTCGGCGATGATCAACAGCGCGACGCCGGCCAAGAATTCCGCTGCAAAGCTGTCCGCCAGCTCGATCCGGCCGCGTTGGGCAAGATCACGAAGGGCTGGAGTCGGAGCAGCCGCGAGCACCCGGACACGGGCGCCGGCGTCGAGCAGCGCGGAGACGGCGGCCACGGCCGATCCGTCCCGACCGATCGCCAGAATCCGTCGCCCGCCGACCTCAAGACCTCGCCACAAACCCAATTCAGGCTCCCGGTGTCCGCGGCCCACCCCGGCGGTGGGCCGGTGTCATTGTTCCGCACCGGATCCGCGTGCGGTGTGCTCGTCTCGGCGGACGTTGACTTCCTCGGTCGGATCGGCCGAGCGTCCGGGGCGGCCGCGTGCTTCGCAATCCGCGGCATGCGAATTTTTTCGTGCCGGATGAGAAATTGTTGCGGTACCTCTCGGGCACACGCGTCCCTTCCCTGATGGGCTCCGATCGAAAGCTACCGAAGCGCTTCAGTTGACGTCAAGTCCGCGGTGGCTCAAGACCGGGTCGGAAAGCGGTCCCGGACGGTAAAATCCCTAGCCAGAGCCAGGTTAATCGATCATTGAGGTGGTCAGGGCGGGTCTTCTGATGACGTTTTGGACACGATTGCGGCGATCCGAGCAGAAGTTCGGCCGAGGCGGTTGACAAGCCCCGGTCGGGCGGCTCATTGTTATCCGAGTCGACTTCTGAGGGCGTTCGCAGCTGCTCTGGTTTCGACAGTTTTCGTTCAGAGACGAGCAATGACCCGCACGATCTCGGCGGGTTCGGAAGGACCGATCATGGCTCCACGTCCTAGTTCTGCGTTCTCCCGTCGGGGATTCATCGGTCTGGCCGCGGGGGCTGGACTGGCGGGTGCCGCGACCCTGACCGGCTGCAACCGCGCTGCCAGCAGCGGTGGTGGCGGAGGAGGCGGCGGCAAGACCGCGTTGAAGTTCTGGAACATGCCCTGGGGCAACGACCAGTTCAACGTGCTGGACAAGAAGATCACCACCGACTACAAGCCCGCCGAGGGACTGAATCCGGCGACGTACCAGGTCATTCAGTGGGCGAACTTCACCCAGACCTTCTCGTCCGCGGTCGCCTCCAACACCGGACCGGCGGTCAGCTCCGGCGGCGGTACCCAGGCGTTCCAGTTCGAGTCGCAGGGCAAGATCGCCTACGCCGACGACCTGCTGAATTCGTGGAAGAGCAACGGCCTCTACGACGACTTCCTGCCCAACCTGCTCGACACCATGAAGGTCCAGAAGGGCTACGCGGCAGTTCCGTACAACCTCGACATGCGGGTGATGTGGTACAACAAATCCCTGCTGGAGAAGGCCGGAGCGGACATCCCGACCGACTGGGACAGCTACCTCAAGTCCTGTGCGGCACTGAAGAAGATCGGCACCTTCGGCTACGGCACCCGCGCGGGCGCCGGTGCCTACCTCGGCAGCCACGCCCTGGTCTGCTGGATGATCAACAACGGCGGCGGACTGTTCAACGAGGGCCACGAGCCCGAGATGGTCACCGACGCCAACGTCGAGGCGATGGACTTTGTGCTGGAGTTGGTGAAGAAGGGCTACTCCGACCCGCGCGCGGTCAGCTACAGCAACGACAACGGCGACACCCAGTGGCGGAGCAAGAAGTTCGCCATGGGCATCGACACCGCCGGGCTGGCCAACAACATCGGCGGTTCGGTCGGCAAGGATCTGTTGGTGATGAGCCCGCTGACCGGGCCGTCGGGCAAGAAGGGTGCGCTCTACTTCCCGAACAACATCATGATGTACACCAACACCCCGAGCCAGAAGGCGTCCGAGGCGTTCCTCACCTACTACTACAAGAACATGGCGCAGCTGTGGACCAAGCACACCGGCATCGGGTTGCCGCCGCTGAAGTCGATCAGTGAGACCGCCGAGTTCCAGCAGGATGCCAACGCGGTGAAGGCGATCAAGGAGTGGCAGCCGATCTCGCACACCTGGTCGGCGCCCGGTTCCGACGCGCTCTTCCTCGGCGTCACCGCCGTTGACGGCACACCGGCGATGGACACCTTCACCCAGTCGATCCTGGGCGGCAAGACCACGTCGAAGGACGCACTGTCCAAGTTGCAGGATGCCGTGGCCAAGACGATCAAGTCGCTGGGCTGATTTTGCGGCGATCGCTGGGTGAGCCCGGTCGGCACACCGGCCGGGCTGACCAGCTGTGCTAGGAGGCTTGATTCATGTCAGGGTCCGCACTCGCGGAGAATTTCGACAAGGCACGTCGCGGTGTCGGCGTCGGCACCGGCGCACGGCCGGTGCCGCCGGGTAAGCGCAACCGACTGAGCCGCAATGCGGTGACGTTGATCTTGCTCGCCGCGCCGTCGTTGTTCCTGCTGTTGTTGATCAACTTGTACCCGCTGTTGTACGCGGCATTGCAGTCGGTTCGCGACGGCACGTTGATCAAGACGGGCGACTTCATCGGACTGCAGAACTACGCCGACGTCCTCACCGATCCGGCCTTCTGGCACGCCGCACTGTTCACGTTGATCTTCACCATCACCGGCGTCTTCGGTAGCTGGATCATCGGTCTGGCGCTGGCGATGCTGCTGCGGACGAAGATCCCCGCCGGAACCCTGTTCAAGGTGCTGCTGCTGTTGCCCTGGGTGGTGCCGGTGGTGGTGTCGTCGACGGCCTGGAACTGGTTGGTGGCGACGCCGCAGAGCCCGCTGCCGATCCTGTTGGAGCATCTCGGCTTCGGCAACGTACTCTTCCTGGCCGATCCGACCCTGGCCAAGATCACCGTTTGTGTGTTCAAGGTCTGGATCAGCTTCCCGTTCATGATGATGATGATGAGTTCGGCGCTGGCTTCGGTCGACGTCAACGTGTACGAGGCCGCAAAGGTCGACGGCGCGACCGGCTGGCAGGCGTTCCGCAACATCACCATGCCGCTGATCTCGCGATCCACCTACATCAGCTGGATCCTGATGACGATCTTCTGTGTGAACGACTTCCCGACGATCTTCCTGCTCACCGGCGGCGGACCGGTGAACGCGACCACATCTCTGGTGGTGCTGGCATATCGGACCGTCTTCCAGAACTTCCAGACCGGGCCCGGGGTGGCCATCGCGTTCCTGATGACGCTGGTGCTGGTTGTGGTGTCGGTCGTGCTGTACCGCCAGATCAAGAAGGTGAACATCGAATGACCGAGACCATGCTGCAGGCGGCATCTCCCACGTCGGCGCAGGAGTCGCCACGTCGCCGGTCCGCACCGCCGGACGAACGCGGCAAGTGGTGGCGGTTCGTGTTGATCTTGGTGATCACCGCGATCGTGATCATCCCCGTCGTCGGCGTGTTGATCTTGTCGGTCCGTCCTGGACTCGGCAGTTCGGCGACCGGCGCGACGCTGGAGAACTTCCAGCACGTCTTCGAGCAGACCAACATCGTCTACTGGCTGGAGAACAGCCTCGGTGTCACCTTCGTCACGGTGATCATCGCGCTCGCCGTGGCGGCGCCGGCCGGCTACGTGATCTCGCGGGTCCGCAACAAACTCGTGTCGGGCTACTCGCTGGTGCTGTTCATCGTGCAGTCGTTGCCGGTGGTCACCGCGGTGATTCCGCTGTTCATCCTGTTCGCCAAGATCAATCTGGTCGACAACCTCGGCGGCGTGGTGATCGTCTACGTCAGCTCCAGTCTGTCGGTGTCGATCTGGATGATGGCCGCCTACTACGACTCGATCCCGATCTCGCTGGAGGAAGCAGCCTGGATGGACGGCTGCTCGCTGTTCGGCGGATTCCTGCGGGTGGTGCTGCGCAACTCGTTGCCCGGCGTACTGTCGACGGCAATCTTCTGCTTCCTGCTCTCCTGGAACGATTACCTGATCGCGTTGGTGTTCCTGCGTTCGGACCTGAACTACACGCTGCCGATCGGGTTGGAGACCTTCTTCCAGCAGAACGCCACCAACTGGGGTCTGGTGATGGCGGTGGCCGTGGTGATGATGTTGCCGCCGGTGATCTTGTTCGCCGCGCTGAACAAGTACTTCAGTGTCGGCGGCATCGGTGGGGCACTCGCCGGGCGATGATCAAGATCGCCTGACGTCGGCGGCCCGAACGATGCTCGACAACGGCAGCTCGGGCAATTGCCGACATCAGCCACCTGAGAGCCACGGGTGCGGCATGATCCTGCCGGGAAAGATGGATGACGACGACCGATCGGGGAGGGGACAATGGCGGACGCCCAGGTGACTGCGCAGGAACGGTCGACGTTGTCCCGGATCGCTGCTGACGCGGACGTCTCCACCTCGACCGTCTCCAAGGTGCTGAACGGTCGCGCGGGCGTCTCGGAGGCGACCCGAGCCAGGGTCGAGGATCTGCTGCATCAGCACGGCTATCAGCGACGTGGGTTGCGTGACCCGGCAGCGCTGATCGAGTTGGTCTTCGCCAACTTCAGTACGGTCTGGGCGTTGGAGATCCTGCGCGGCGTACAGACGGCCGCGGCCGCCCGCGGACTCGGCGTGGTGGTGACCGAGAGCGGTGATCATCGAGCGCCCGGTCCGGAGTGGATGGACGGCGTGCTGCAGCGCAATCCGATCGGTGTGGTGCTGGTGCTGTCGGGGGTCACCAGGTCCCAGCGGCAACAGTTGCAAGCCCGCGGAATCCCTGTGGTGATTGTGGATCCGGCCGGGAACCCGGCGCCCGGCGTCGCGTCGGTCGGTTCGGCGAACTGGAACGGCGGCCTGTCGGCAACCCGGCACCTGCTCCAACTGGGACATCGCCGGATCGGCATCATCGGCGGTCCGGTGGACATGATCTGTTCCCGGGCCCGGCTGGCCGGTTATCGTTCGGCGCTGGAGGAGGCCGGGGTGCCGGTCTGCGAGGAGTTGATCCTGGCCGGCGACTTCGAACGCGACAGCGGACTGCGGCAGGCCCAGCGGTTGCTGGCACTGCCCGATCCACCGACGGCGATCTTCGCCTGCAACGACCTGATGGCGCTCGGCGTGTACGAGGCCGCACGGCTGGCGGGACTGACGATTCCGGACGATCTGTCGGTGATCGGCTACGACGATCTCAACGTCGCCGAGTGGACCGGGCCGCCGCTGACCACCGTTCGGCAGCCGCTGCTGGAGATGGGTCGGCAGGCCGCCCAGATGGTCCTCAGCCTCGACGAGACCGGCCCGGCCCCTCGAGTTGATCTTGCTACCGATCTGATCATCAGGCAGAGTACGGGTCCGGCTCCGAGTTGATCTTGGATTGCGTCGGCAATCAGGACGCCGCTATCTCCTGCTCCCGGGGGCCTGGGAACGGAGGTAGTTCAGCGCCAGGTCCATCGCGGCCTCCAGGTGATCGATCCGGCCGGTGGCCATCAGCACGGCCACCCCGCCCTGGATCAGAGCCACGATGGCTTGCGCGGTCCGGCGTGGGTCGAGGCCGGTGCGGACCTTGCCCAAGCGCTGCATCGCGACCACGCCGGCGGCCAGCTTGTCCGCCCACTGCGCCAGCAGCACCGTCGTCACCTCACCGGCGCCCTGGGTCTGCCGCACCTGGGACATCAACGCCGCCAGTGGGCAGTTGGGCCCCTGCGCTCGATAGCGGGCGATCACGGCGTCGCGCCAACGTCCCCAGGCAGCCCAGCTGGTGAGTTCGCTCAGGTACGGGTCCTGATCGGTCAGCACCCGCTCGGCTTCGTACCGGGCGACCGCGAGCAGCAACTCCTCCCGTCCGCCGGGAAAGTAGTGGAACAGCTGACTCTTGCTGGTCGACGTCCGGGCCCGGACATCGTCCAGGGTGGTATCGGCGACGCCGAAGTCGCGGAGCTGCTGTGCCGCACCGGCAATGATCCGGCGCCGCGTTGCTTCGCCCTTCGGTGTCAGCTTGGCCGTACGGTCCACGAACTCACGCCCTCCTGTGCGTTGGGCACCACGCTAGCCCGAAACTTTGGACTTTCGAGTCCAAAAAGATGTTCCTACCGTCATGGCCCATGAACCCACGTACAGGTACCCGTTTGCAAGGCAAGACCGCTCTGGTCACCGGATCCACCCGCAACATCGGCTCTGCGATCGCCGTCGCGCTGGCGGCCGAAGGTGCGTTCGTCATCGTCTCCGGACGGGACACCGCGCGCGGCGCCGAGGTCGTCGACACGATTACCGGTGCCGGTGGCCACGCGGCCTTCGTCCCCGCGGACCTCGACGGTTCGCCGGAGGCGAGTCGGCGGCTGGCCGCGGATGCCCTGACCGCAGCGGGCGGCAGGCTCGACATCCTGGTCAACAACGCCGGCATCTACCCGGCGGTCAGCACCGTCGACACCGACGAGGCCGCCTTCGATCGGATGTATGCGATCAACGTCAAGGCTCCGTACTTCCTGACCGCGGCAGTCGTGCCGTCCATGATCGAATCCGGCGGTGGCGTGGTGATCAATCTCGGATCCTGGATCGCCCGGCTCGCCGTCCCGGTCGGCGCGCTGTACGCATCGACCAAGGGAGCGATGGAAACGCTGACTCGAGCATGGTCTGCAGAGTTCGGCCCACACGGCATCCGTGTGAACGCGATTTCGCCCGGCGTCATCAGACCAGAGGAGCACGCCGCCGACGGAGATTTCCCCGGTGCTGCTCTGATGAACGGCACACCGGCGGCCGCAGCCGGAAACGCCTCAGGGATCGGCGCCGCAGCCGTCTACCTGGCCAGTGACAACAGCGTTTTCGTGCACGGCACGGTGCTCGACGTCGACGGCGGCCGCACAGCTGTTGCGGTGGTCGCGTGAATTGGTGTGGTCGACGTCAGCCGCCAGTGAGGTCGGCTGCGACGAGCACCCCGGTCCCGTCAGGGTTTCGCCTGGGCCAAGATCAAGTTGCGTGACGAAGGTGCAGTTCCGGAGGCTGAAACTCTGCACCTTCGTCACGCAAGTTGGCCGTCGCGGCGGGTGGACTTGTGTATGCCCACCGCCGCACAGTTGCCCGGCTCCTGCTTGACCATGACCCGGTCAGTGGAACACCGGCCGAAGCGACCAAACCAGCTCCTCTCCATCCTCGCCGGCCAGCTCGCCAATGCCCCCGAGGCATCCTTGGCGATGCTGCGCTCGGTGCTGACCAACCCCGAAGCGGCCAATGCTGCCAGCACCGGGATCGCGCGCTACCAGAAGCAGATCGCTCGCGCCATCCCCAGCCATGATGCGCAGCTACGCGCTGCGATCATCAGCGCGATCACGTTTGGGGTGACTCTGTCCCGGCACCTGATCAAGTCACCCGAGCTGGCCGACGCCGACCCGGATGAGGTGATCGCCTTGCTGCGTCCTGCCGTGCTGTGTCTGGTTGATGGCTCCGACAGTGGCAGTCAGCCGAGAGTCGCAGAAGGCTGAGCATGCAGCGCCAGTACGCCGTGAGATCGCTGGATCTCGCGACGTCGTGTCGCGCCGTTGGACGAGTAGGGTGCTTGCGCGGGGCTAGGAGGCGTACGGGATGGAGTTGTCCCATTCACGGCGTGCGGTGACTGCTGCGATGTCGACCGGCTCGGCCCTTGGCTTGGCGGTGGACGACGCAGTGGTCCTCAACGACTCCAATCGGATGGTCGTCCGGTTGACGCCCTGCGACACGGTCGCTCGAGTCACCCCGACGACGCACTACGCGGGCCATTGGATGAGTCCGGAACGAGAAGTCGAGATCGTGGCAGGGCTCGGGCAAACAGACAGCCCGGTTGCTCAACTCGACCCGCGGGTCGAGCCGCGGGTCCAGGTGCGGGACGGCTTCGCGATCACTTTCTGGACGTACTTCGAACCGATGCAGTCACGTGTTCCGCCCGCCGACTACACGCGGGCCCTTGAGCGCCTTCATGTCGGTCTGCGGCAGCTCGGGGTGACGACGCCGCATATCACGGACCGCGTCACCGCCGTACAACAAGACGTCGCCAACCGCGACGTCACGCCCGAGCTCACCGATGCGGACCGCGCGTTCCTTGCCAGCACGCTGGGCGATCTGACGCTGTCGATCACGGATCGACGCGCACCCGAGCAGCTACTGCACGGCGAGCCACACCCGGGGAATGTGCTCGTCACCAGAGACGGGCCGCTCTTCATCGACTTCGAGAACACCGCCCGCGGACCCGTCGAGTACGACCTCGGCTGGTTGCCGATACGGGTGAGCGACCGCTACACCCAGGCCGACCAGCAGCTGGTTGATGGCTGTCGCGGCCTCGTACTGTCGATGGTCGCGGCCTATCGATGGCGGCGCGGCGACCGGCACCCCAGTGGCAGGGAGTCGGGGACGGCATTCCTCAACGCTCTGCGGGCCGGCCCACCCTGGCCGGCGCTCGACGACGTGACGTGGTAGTCGCCCGGCTATTTTGCCCGAGCCCAGGTCTGGAAGGCGTTGACCGCGCCAGGATCGCCGGTGACGTTGACGTGGGCTGCGTCCCGGCGGCCACTCACCCATAAGGCGAGCTCGACCGGGTCGCCGGTGAGGGTCACGCCGTCGCCCGGTTTGATCTCTCGGCTCTCGCCCTGCGGGGTTGCCAGCCGTACACCGACGGGCGCCTTGCGCAGCCCGAGCTTGGCCAGCGTCCCGAGTTGCCGCCGGATCGCCAGTTGCTCGTCCTCGGGCAGGTCCCTCGGTTCGGCAGGCTCCGTGCCGGCCCGCCGGATGTCCTCGTGATGAATGACGTACTCGACGAGGTTGAGCTTCTCCGCCGCCCAGCTCATCGGAGACCACCGCGGAGTGTCCCGGCTGAACCGATCGATCAGCTCCTGGTATCCCGCCGGCGTCATCGCGGTGCCGGTGAGCTTGGTGAGTCCGGGCTCCTGTCCCGGCGGCTTTCGCGAGATCACGTCACCGAGGACTCCCGCCGGCCGCTGCTCGCGCTGGATCAGGTGTGCGAGCAACCGGCGTACGTTCCAGCCCTCGCACAGCGTCGGCGCCTCAGCATCCGAGCTGCGGAACGTCGCGACCAGTGCCGTCTTCTCCTGCTCGACCCACGTCATCCGTCGACCTCCGTTCGGGCGGTGATACCCCGAGAAGTCTGCCACCCAGGCCGACGTCGAGCCCAGGAGGCAGGTTGATCATGGCTGCCTCGACTCTCGCGGTGTGGCTGCGGAGTCGGCGATCGCGGCGAGCCGCCGGGCCAACTTCGCGGTCGCATCGCGAAGCTCAACCGGCTCCAGGATCTCCAACTCCAGATCGAGCATCGCCAGGTGTACGGCGATCCAGTCCAGACTGTCCCCACCGGCGAGCAGCACGCACCAGCCATCATGATCATCTTCGATCCGGCCCACCTGTGGAGGGATCAGCGAGCGCGCATGCTCCGGGTCGGTGTGCAACCGGACCCTTGCCAGATGCCGGTACGGCGACGCAGTGACCGATCGTTGCACATACTCCACCGGATCGGGATGATCACCGATCCGGAACCGCCAACTGGTCGTGATCAACTCGCGCATCCGGTCAAGCCGGAAGGTCCGCCAGTCGTCGCGATCGACATCGCGGGCCATCAGGTACCAGCGCCGGCCGGTGGTCACCATCCGGATCGGCTCGACCGTGCGCAGCTGCTCGTCACCGCTGCGGCCCGCATATCGAAACCGCACGCGTACGGTGTCGCGGCAGGATCGCGCCAGGCCGGCCAGCAACTCGGGATCGACCTCATAACCCGGGCCGAGCAACGTGTCGGTGGCACCGTGCACAGCCCTGACCTCCGACCGCAATCGCGGCGGCATCACCTGATCGAGTTTGGTCAGTGCTCGCAATGCTGCCTCGGACGCACCGGCGACCGTTCCTGCCGAAGCGAGGCGCAGCGACACCGCGGTCGCGATCGCTTCTTGATCATCGAGCAGCAGCGGCGGCAGTCGCGTACCGGCGCCGAGTTGATAGCCACCGCCGACGCCGGCCGTTGCGTGCACCGGATAGCCGAGGATGCGCAGCCGTTCCACATCGCGGCGGATGCATCGCGTGGTCACGCCGAGCTCATCCGCGAGTTCGGCCGAGGTCCAGGTCGGACGGCGCTGTAGCAAGGACAGCAGTCGCAGCACCCGCTCGGTCGTCGACTCCTGATTCACGCCGAAATCGTCGCACGGATCGCGGAACGATTCTGTCCGCTATCTGCGGCAGGCTGTGCCCATGACCGAAATCACCTGGAACGAGCAGCTGCGTGACCAGCTGGACTGGCACTGGCGGCATCAAGCCCGGCCCCGCCTGGACGGGCTGACCGATGACGAATACTTCGACGAGCCGGCGCCGGGCACCTGGAACGTCCGTCCGCGGGGCACGGGTACGGCGCCGGTCCAGGCCGGCAGCGGCGCGATGACGATCGACTTCGCCTTCCCGCCGCCCGAGCCGCCGCCGTTCACCACCATTGCCTGGCGTCTCGGCCACGTGATCGTGGGCGTTCTGGCGATGCGCAACGCCTCCCACTTCGGCCGGACGCCGACCGACTATCACGCGTTCGATTACGCTGCGACCGCGAGCGAGGCGTTGGCGCAGCTCGATGCGGAGTACGAGACCTGGCAAGAGGGCGTCGCCGCGCTCGGCGAGGAAGGTCTGTCCCGCCCGTGCGGCCCGGCCGAAGGGGAGTGGGCCGACCACCCGATGTCCGCGCTGGTGCTGCACATCAACCGCGAGCTGATTCACCACTTGTCCGAGGTGTGCCTGCTCCGCGATCTTTACCTGCACACGCATTTAGCAGGGCAATCGTCACAATCAGGGCACTCAACCGAAAGGGTGGCGAGTTGAGATGACCCGCACCGTACAGATCACGTTCGACTGCGCCGATCCCGGCCGGCTGGCCGAATTCTGGGCCGACGCGCTCGGCTACCGGCTGGACGATCCGCCCGCCGGCTTCGACTCCTGGGACGCCGCCCTGGACGCGTTCGGCGTACCGGAGTCCGAGCGCAACAACGCCTCTGCCGTGCACGATCCGGACGGCGTCGGCCCACGGCTCTACTTCCAGCGGGTGCCCGAACCCAAGCAGGCCAAGAACCGGTTGCATCTCGACGTACGAGCAGCACCGGGTCACGAGGGCGAGCAGCGGATGGCCGCCCTGGAGGCCGAGGCCGAGCGGCTGGTCGCCCGCGGAGCCAGCCGATTGCAGCGCCACGAGCCCAGTCCGCCGATGGGCCTGGGCCACATCATCATGGCCGACCCCGAGGGCAACGAGTTCTGCTTGGATTGACGGGAGTTGTCAGTCGGTGGTCACCAGGCGTAGGAGGTCAACTCGGCCAGCAGGTCGTCGGCGTCGACCTCCAGCCCGCGGGCGGTGAACCAGCTGCACACATTGCGACAGTCGCGAGCCAGAAACTCCATCCCGCTGGGGTTTGCGACGATGTCAACCACCTGCGGCAGGTCGATGATCACCAGTCGATCATCGGCCACCAGCAGGTTGTACGGGGACAGGTCGCCATGTGCCTGCTGCCGCCCGGCGAGCACCACCATCGCCTGGTGCAACTGCTCCCAGTAGGACGCGAGTTGATCTTGGTCGGGACGGGTCTGCGCCAGCCGCGGCGCCCCGGTCCCGTCCTCGACGGTGATGAACTCCATCAGGATCTCGGTGCCGTCCAACTGGATCGGATAGGGCACCGGCAGCCCGGCCGACCACAGATCGGCCAGGGTGAAGAACTCCGCCGCGGCCCATTGCCCGGCCTCCACCGACCGACCGTGGCGGGTGCCCTTGGCCATCGCCCGCCGGTCGCGGCTGTTGCGGACCCGGCGACCCTCGGTGTAGCCGGTGTCGCGGTGGAACTGGCGATGATCCGTGCTCCGGTAGCGCTTGGCGGCCAACACCGTACGACGTTCACCGAGGGCACGTTCGATCAGGTCGACGTCGGCCTCCTTGCCGGACTTGAGGGTGCCGAGCTCGGTCTCGATGGCGCCGGATTCGGTGATCACCCAGTCGGGCACGGGCTCCGGGCCGGTCAGGATGCCGGGGTCGTCGTAGGCGGACCAGCGCTGACCGGGCCCGGGCTCGGCTACCGGGACGAAGGAGAACGAGAATGCAGCGGTGTCGCTGCCGGCAGTTGAACTGTCAGCGGCGGGGGTGTCCCAGTCGGGACGGGAAAGCGGTGACGAGGTCACGGAAGGCTCCTGGGTTCTGGATCGGCAAGCGGGCGCGATCAAGCACGACAATCACGGCGGCGCCTCCCTTCTTGCGGGCCGGCGGAGTTAGGGCCTCGCCGGCGATCCAGAACCTGTGGGCCGCAGCGACGATCGGAACGTGTCCGACGAGGCTGCGCATAACAGGCGGGGACAGCATCGGGCAAAACAACTCGGGTGGGCAAGTTCTTTTCTCCCGAACAACACGGCCGGGGTACGTTGGGCGCCACAGGCTGGCGTACGGCCACACCCAGGCTGTTCTCCGGCCCCAGGCTGTTTCCGATCGGCCGAACGTGCACAGCTGCGGCGATCCCGCAACGACGCGAGAGGAACCTTCGATGGGCGAGATGAGCGGCTCGTCGACCGACGTCGACTTCATTCAGCTGCTGACTCCGGAGGGGACTCTCGTCTCCTCCGACGAGTATCAGAACACCTGCACCGACGAGCAGATCGCCGGGTTCTACCGGGACATGACGCTGACCCGCCGGATCGACACCGAGGCGACGGCCCTGCAGCGACAGGGAGAACTCGGACTCTGGGCTTCCTGCCTGGGCCAGGAGGCGGCGCAGATCGGCTCCGGCCGTGCGCTCGGCGGTCAGGATCACGTCTTCCCGACCTACCGTGAGCATGGGGTCGCCTGGACGCTGGGGATCGATCCGGTCGACCTGCTGCGGCTCTTCCGTGGTGTCGATCTGGGCGGCTGGGATCCCGATCAGACCCGGTTCAACCTCTACACGATCGTGATCGGCGCGCAGACGCTGCACGCCACCGGTTATGCGATGGGGCTGGAGCGGGACGGGCTGGTCGGCACCGGTGATCCGGATCGGGATGCGGCGGTGATCGGCTATCTGGGCGACGGTGCCACCAGTCAGGGTGACGTCAGCGAGGCGTTCGTCTTCGCGGCCTCGTACAACGCGCCGGTGGTCTTCATCTGCCAGAACAATCAGTGGGCGATCTCCGAACCGATCGAACGGCAGTCCCGAATCCCGCTCTACCGCAGGTCGGCCGGCTTCGGCTTTCCCGGCGTACGGGTTGACGGGAACGACGTGCTGGCGATGTACGCGGTCACCCAGCAGGCGCTGGAACGGGCCCGGTCGGGCAGCGGCCCGTCCTTCATCGAGGCCTACACCTATCGGATGGGCGCCCACACCACCTCCGACGACCCGACGAAATACCGGCTGGGCGACGAGGTCGAGCACTGGCGGCTGAAGGATCCGATCGCCCGGGTGAAGGCCTACCTGGTGCGTAATGGGGCAGTCACCGAGGACTACTTCACCGAGATCGACGCCGAGGCGGATGATCTTGCTGCCGATCTGCGCAAGCGGTGCCTGGAGTTGCCGGAACCGCGGCTGGTCGACGCCTTCGATCACGTCTACGCCGAGCAAACCCCTTACCTGGAAGAGCAGAAGGCCAACTACGCGGCCTACCTGGACACCTTCACCGATGACGATCAAGAAGATCAACTTCCGGTCCAAGGGGGTGTGCGATGAGCCGGCTGACCATCGCCAAGGCGTTGAACGCCGGTTTGCGGCGCGCGCTGGAAGCCGACCCGAAGGTGGTGCTGGCCGGTGAGGACATCGGCAAGCTGGGCGGAGTTTTCCGTGTCACCGAAGGTTTGCAGAAGGATTTCGGCGAAGCGCGGGTGATCGATTCGCCGCTGGCCGAGTCCGGCATCGTCGGCACCGCGGTGGGGATGGCGCTGCGTGGCTATCGTCCGGTCTGCGAGATGCAGTTCGACGGCTTCACCATGCCCGCCTTCGACCAGATCGTGAACCAGGTCGCCAAGATGCGCAACCGATCCGCCGGCCGGCTCAAGATGCCGGTGGTGATCCGGATCCCGTACGGAGGAGGGATTGGAGCCGTCGAGCACCACAGCGAGTCACCCGAGGCGTACTTCTGCCACACGCCAGGGCTCAAGGTCGTCTCGCCGTCGAACGCCCACGACGCGTACTGGATGATCCAGCAGGCGGTAGCGTCCGACGATCCGGTGATCTTCTTCGAGCCGAAGCGTCGCTACCACGAACGCGGCGAGGTGGACGAGCACACCGAACCGCAACCCCTGCACACGTCCTCGGTGGTACGGCCGGGCAGCGACGTCACCGTGTTGGCGTACGGGCCGATGGTGAAGGTGTGCCTGGACGCCGCCACCGCCGCCGAGGACGAGGGGCGCAGCCTCGAGGTCATCGACCTGCGAACGCTGTCCCCGTTGGACATGACCATGATCACCGAGTCGGCGCAGAAGACCGGTCGGGTGATCATCGTGCACGAGGCCGCGGTCAGCGGTGGTCTGGGTGGCGAGATCGCCGCGCGGATCGGCGAGCACTGCTTCTACTCGCTGGAGGCGCCGGTGCTGCGCGTCGGTGGCTTCGACATTCCCTACCCGGCAAGCCGGCTGGAGGAAGAGTATCTTCCTGATCTTGATCGAGTGCTGGACGGCGTCGACCGCTCACTGGCCTTCTGAGGAGAGTGATCATGAAGCAGTTCCGATTGCCCGATCCCGGCGAGGGGCTGGTCGAGGCGGACATCGTCAGCTGGCACGTCGCTCCGGGTGATCAGGTCAAGATCAACGACATCCTGCTCGAGGTCGAGACCAGCAAGTCGATCGTCGAATTGCCCAGCCCGTACGCGGGAACGGTGACGGAGTTGCTGGTCGGCGAGGGCGACACCGTCGACGTCGGCACCCCGATCATCACCATTGACGACGGCACCTCCGTCACGGTCCCTGAGCCTGTCGAACGGTCGGGATCCACCCGAGGGCAGGAAGCCGCTCCGAAGGGCCCTGAGCCCGCCGAAGGGCAAGAAGCCCAACCACAGCAGGCCGATCCCGGCAAACGCGAACCCGTATTGGTCGGCTATGGGGCCCGCGCAGGCTCCACCAAGCGCCGGGCCCGCAAGGTCGCCGACAAGCCGGAGGAACCGCATGCGGCGGTGGCCGACGCGTTCGGCACCGACCACCCGGTCTCCTACCGGCACGGCGAGCCGGCGCCGTTGCACCCGGTTCCGGCCGAGCCGGTCGGCGATCCGCTGCCGCAGCCCGGTCAGCCCCATGCCGAGCCGCATCCCAGCGGTGGCCGGGTGCTGGCCAAACCGCCGGTTCGCAAGCTGGCCAAGGATCTTGGAGTTGATCTTGCTGCCGTGAACGGCAGCGGACCGGGCGGCGTGATCACCCGCGACGACGTCGAATCCGCAGCCTCCAATGCTCCTGAGCCGGCCTCCAAGGGTCCTGAGCTTGTCGAAGGACCGGAATCCGACACGACGAGAGCACCGGCCCCCGGTCGCCAGGACGTACGAATCCCGATCAAGGGCGTCCGCAAGGCAACCGCGCAGGCCATGGTGACTTCCGCGTTCACCGCGCCGCACGTCACCGAGTGGGTCACCTGCGACGTGTCCGCGACGATGGCGCTGGTCGAATCGATCAAGGCACGCAAGGAATTCGCCGAGGTCAAGGTCTCGCCGCTGTTGATCATCGCAAAGGCCTGCCTGTTGGCCCTACGGCGTACGCCCTCGATGAATTCACGTTGGGACGAGCCGGCGCAGGAGATCGTCCAGCACGGCGCGGTCAACCTCGGCATCGCTGCTGCCACCCCGCGGGGCCTGGTTGTGCCCAAGATCAAGAACGCCGACCTGATGAGCCTGCGCGAGCTGGCCGGAGCGTTGCAGAAGTTGATCATGGTCGCTCGCGAGGGCAAGAGTCAGCCGGCGGATCTGGCCGGAGGCACGTTCACCATCACCAACGTCGGAGTCTTCGGTGTCGACGCCGGTACGCCGATCCTCAACCCGGGCGAATCCGGCATCCTGGCGGTCGGCGCGATCAATCGTCGCCCGTGGGTGGTCGGCACCGGAGCCGACGAACGGATCGAACCGCGCTGGGTCACCACCCTGGCCGTCTCCTTCGACCACCGCATCGTCGACGGGGAACAGGGCTCCCGCTTCCTGGCCGACGTCGCTGCCATCCTCTCTGACCCCGCCACCGCCCTGCTGTTCTGAGCAACCGAAGCTCAGGACTTTTTCGGCCGGACGGTCGCCGGGGCTGGCAGTGGGCTGAGAAGCGACCGCGCCCGGCACGGATCGGGCCTAACGTCGGGACTGGTTAGTACACGACAACTAACTGTTCGCCCTTCCTGAGTTGGATCCAGGGGTCCGATGATGAGCATGAGTCGAGCAGAGCGCGCCCGGATCGCGGTACGCAGCCCGCACTACAAGTGGATCGTGCTGTCCAACACCACCCTCGGCGTACTGATGGCTGTGATCAACTCGTCCATCCTGCTGATCGCGCTGCCGGACATCTTCCGCGGGATCAGGATCAATCCGCTGGCACCGGGCAACACCAGCCTGCTGCTGTGGGTGATCATGGGCTATCTGCTGGTCACCGCGGTCCTGGTGGTCAGCTTCGGGCGGCTCGGCGACATGTACGGCAGAGTGCGGATGTACAACGCCGGTTTCGCCGTGTTCACCTTGTTCTCGATCCTGTTGTCGATCACCTGGATGCACGGCACGCCGGCGGTGTTGTGGTTGATCATCATGCGGGTACTGCAGGGCGTCGGCGGTGCGATGTTGATGGCCAACTCGAATGCGATCATCACCGACGCCTTCCCGGTTGATCAACGCGGCTTCGGTCTCGGGCTCAACCAGGTGGCCGGAATCGCCGGATCCTTTGTCGGCTTGGTGATCGGCGGTCTGCTCGGACCGATCGAGTGGCATCTGGTGTTCCTGGTCTCGGTGCCGTTCGGACTGTTCGGTACGGTCTGGGCCTACCTCAAGCTGCACGACACCGGCGTCCGCCGGCATGCTCGGATGGACTGGTGGGGCAACATCACCTTCGCCATCGGCTTGATCTCGGTGCTGGTCGGAATCACCTACGGGATCCAGCCCTACGCCGGCCACACGATGGGCTGGACCAATCCGTGGGTGCTGACCGCGTTGATCGGCGGCGGTGCGGTGCTGGTCGTCTTCTGCGTGATCGAGACCCGGGTGGCCGAGCCGATGTTTCGGATCGAGCTGTTCAAGATCCGCGCCTTCGCAGCGGGCAACATCGCGTCGTTGCTGAGTGCGCTGGGGCGCGGCGGGCTGATGTTCATCATGATCATCTGGCTGCAGGGGATCTGGTTGCCGATCCACGGTTACAGCTTCGAGTCGACGCCGTTGTGGGCCGGCATCTACATGCTGCCGCTGACCGTGGGCTTCCTGGTGGCGGGGCCGACCTCGGGATGGTTGTCCGATCGCTTCGGCGCCAGAACCTTCGCCACCGTAGGGATGCTGGTCGCCGCGGCCAGCTTCGTCTGGTTGTACGTGTTGCCGGTCGACTTCGCCTACTGGCAGTTCGCCGTGGCGTTGTTGATCAACGGTCTCGGAATGGGCATGTTCGCCGCACCCAACCGGGCCGGCATCATGAACAGCCTGCCGGCGCACCAGCGCGGTGTCGGGGCCGGGATGAGTACGACCTTCCAGAACTCCGCGATGGTGCTCAGCATCGGCATCTTCTTCTCGTTGATGATCACCGGCCTGGCCCGGACGCTGCCGCACACGTTGACGGCCGGACTGACCGCGCAAGGTGTGCCGGCGGCCTCCGCGGCCGAGATCGGCGCTCTGCCACCGGTCAGCGTGTTGTTCGCCTCGCTGCTGGGCTACAACCCGGTCCAGACCCTGCTCGGACCGACCGTGCTCGGTCGGCTGGCCGCACCTCAGGCCGCCTACCTGACGGGCCGAGAATTCTTTCCCTCGTTGATCTCGCAGCCGTTCTCCGCCGGACTCGGCATCGCCTTCGGATTCGCCGCGTTGGCCTGCGTGGTGGCCGCGATCGCCTCTGCTCTGCGCGGCGGCAAGTACGTCCACGTCGACGCCCCGGAAGTGGCCGAGGATCAGCAGCCGGCGGGGTCGAGGAGTGAAGGATGATCAACTCGACCGAGCGGTCCGACACCGCTCAACTGGCCGGCCAACTCCGTACGGTGATCAACCGGCTCGGCTATCACCTGCGGCAGCCGGCGACCCGCGAGGGCCTGACGCCGACCCGGCTGACTGCCCTGGCCGCGTTGGAGAAGCTCGGTCCGCTGCGGCCCGGCGATCTTGCTGCCGCGCTCGGCGTGACCGCGCCGAGCATGTCCCGTCTGGTCGAGGCGTTGACCGACGGTGGCTGGGTGTCGCGACAGCAAGATCACCATGATCGGCGGGCGTATCTGCTGGCGCTGTCCGATCACGGGCGTACGACGCTGGCCGGCTTGCGTTGCGCCGGCACCGGAGTGCTCAGCGAAGGAATCGCCGAGTTGACCGCAGCGCAACGTGCCACCCTGGCAGCTGCCCTGCCGGTGCTGACCGAACTGGCAGACCGCCACCTCGGCAGCGGTCGAGGTGACGACCCGAACTGACGGTCCCGAGCGCGTTACTCGGCGACCTTCTCCCGGATGCCGCGTGCATCTTCGGCCACTCGGACCAGCGCCATCAGGCCCTCCAGCACGACCCGGACGAAGAGCACCCACAGCAGGGCCGGGATCCAGCCGAGCACCAGGTAGACGAAGCCGAAGAAGATCGTGCCGCCGCCGCTGCTGTTCCCGTACATGTCGGTGACACTGGATGCCGCGGCACCGGCGATGAACGTGATGATCGTTCCACCGACCCACCACAGTGCCGCAATGATCACCGCGAGCACGTAGATGATCTTGACCAGGCCGGGGGTGGCGTACCGGCTGAAGCTGAAGTCGAAGGCGGCCCGGATCGGATTGGCGTCCGCGATCTTGCGGCCGGACGGCTGCTGCCAGTTCTGGTACGCGGTGGGCTGGGTCGGTGGTTGGCCCATCGGAGGGTACTGCGGTGCGGCACCGAAATTCGCCGACCCCTGTCCCTGGGGGTGGCCCGGCTGAGGTGCCTGGGCGCCGGTGGGTTGCTGCGTGCCCGACGGGCCTTGCCCCCACTGGCCACCCGGTGCCGAGTGCCCGGCAGGCCCCGGCTGGCCACTGTGTCCGGTCTGCCACTGGCTCGCCGATGGCTGGCTCTGCCACTGACTCGCCGACGGCTGGCTCTGCCACTGGCCGGCCGACGGTTGCGACTGGGTGGGTTGACTGGCCGGTGGTTGAGTCCATGTGCTGCCGGGATGCTGGGCGCCCGCGTCGTCGGGCTGCTGACCCCATTGCTGAGGTTCGGAACCGGGCTGGTGCCACTGACCCGGCTGGGAAGAGACCTGCTGGGTCGGCTCGGACTGCGAGCCCAGGGCCTGGGTCGGCTCATCCTGCGACGGCTCGTTCTGCACCGGGGAGGAATCAGCCTGGGAAGGATTGGCCCGGGATGGGTCGGATGGAACGGCCGGATTGACCTGGGTCGGCTGGTCGGCCTCGTTGGGGGGATCGGGATGCGTCATGCCGCCATCCTGCCCAGCCGCGGACGCCCTGACAATCACCGTGGGAGTGCGGGTCCGTCGCTCGGAGGATCGCAGGAATCGTGCACCAGTCGGCAGTTGCTGCCCGGATCGGGCCGGCTGAGTGCGACTGGCGCAGGATTCCTGTCATCGATTCCCGGTCCCGGACATCTTGGCGTGCCGGTTACCGACGAGTAAGATCAGCCGAAGTTACTCACCAGTAACAACCCTTCCGCAGAACCGGCCGGCAGGCTCGACGAAGACCCGAGGTGCGTACGATGACTCACTACAAGTCCAACCTCCGCGACATCAAGTTCAACCTGTTCGAGGTGCTGGGGCGCTCGAGGATCCTGGGCCGGGGCCCTTATGAGGACATGGACGCCGAGACCGCCGAAGCCGTCCTGGACGAGGTTGATCATCTGGCCCGGACGAAGCTGGCCGAGTCCTTCGTCGAGGCGGATCGCGAGCCGCCGGTCTTCGATCCGCAGACCCACACCGCTCCGCTGCCGGAGTCGTTCAAGAAGTCCTTCCGGGCGCTGATGGATTCGGAGTTCTACAAGATCGGCCTGCTCGCCGATGTCGACGGCGTGCCGGCACCACCGTCGGTGCGGTGGGCGATGAACGAGTTGATCTTGGGATCGAACCCGGCCATCTACATGTACGCCTCCGGTCCCAAGTTCGGCGAGATGCTGTTCCGTAACGGCACCGAGCGGGACCAGAAGCTCGGCAGACTGATGGCGCAGAAGCTCTGGGGCGCCACCATGGTGTTGACCGAACCTGATGCCGGCTCCGACGTCGGTGCCGGTCGCACCCGAGCGATCCCGCAGGAGGACGGCATCTGGCACATCGAGGGCGTCAAGCGGTTCATCACCTCGGCCGAGCATGATCTTTCCGATCAGATCATCCACCTGGTGCTGGCCCGTCCGGTCGGCGTCGAGGGCGTCGGTGGCCCGGGCACCAAGGGGCTGAGCCTGTTCGTGGTCCCGAAGTACGAGTTCGATCTTGAAACCGGCGAGTTGGGTGAGCGCAACGGTGTCGTCGTCACCGGAGTCGAGCACAAGATGGGCTTGAAGGTCTCCAACACCTGCGAACTGACCTTCGGTGCGGACGAACCGGCCAAGGGCTGGCTGCTCGGCGACGTGCACGACGGCATCGCGCAGATGTTCCAGGTGATCGAGGACGCCCGGATGATGGTCGGCACCAAGGCGATCGCGACGTTGTCCACCGGCTACCTGAATGCGCTGGACTACGCCAAGAGCCGCGTCCAGGGTGCGGACCTGATCAACAACCGGGACAAGACCGCGCCCCGCGTGACGATCACCCACCACCCCGACGTACGGCGCTCGCTGCTGACCCAGAAGGCTTACGTGGAAGGGATGCGGGCACTGGTGCTCTACACCGCGAGCATCCAGGATCAGGTGGCGCTCGCCGCTGCGGAGGGCCGCGAGGACCGGGACGCGATCGCCCTGAACGACCTGCTGCTGCCGATCGTCAAGGGCTACGGTTCGGAACGGTCCTGGACGCTGCTCGGCACCGAGTCGCTGCAGACGTTCGGCGGCTCCGGCTTCCTGGCCGACTATCCGCTGGAACAGTACGTTCGCGATGCCAAGATCGACACCCTGTACGAAGGCACCACCGCGATCCAGGGCCAGGACCTGTTCTTCCGCAAGATCATCCGCAACCAGGGCCAGGCACTCGGCCAGCTTCAGGCAGAGGTCGCCGGCTTCCTGCAGGCCGAGTCCGGCAACGGCCAGTTGAAGGAGGAGCGGGCGTTGCTGGCTAAGGCGTTGGAGGATGTCGAGGCGATCGGCACCGTGATGGCGACCGATGCGATGTCCTCGGATCCGCGGGTGCCCGGCGGCGATCCGCGAAATCTCTACAAGATCGGCCTGAACACCTCCCGGCTGCTGTTCGCACTGGGTGACGTGGTCTGCGGCTGGCTGCTGCTGCGCGGCGCCGAGGTCGCCCTGGCAGCGCTGAACGGCGAGCTGTCCGAACCCGAGCGGCACTTCTACGAGGGCAAGGTCGCCTCCGCCGGCTGGTTCGCCCGTACGGTGCTGCCCAAGCTCTCCGCCGAGCGCGTGATCGCCGAGAACACCGATCTGGCCGCGATGGAGTTGGACGAACAGGCGTTCTGATCCGGCGGGCGGTACTGTCGCTCGGGTGGGATTGAAATCGTCGCTCCGGCGGCTGGTCGGCAAGCCGGGGTCGGCCGGATTCGGCAAGCAGCACACGATTGCGGTCGCGGCCGGCGAACTGGAGTCGGAGCTCGAGCAACTGGACGACGCGAGCCTGAAGGAGCGCTACGACGCGCTCTGGGGGCCGATGGACGGCCGGAACGAGTTGCGCGAGTTCTGTGCGCTGGCACGGGAGGGCGCGCGCCGCACGATCGGCGAACGTCCGTACGACGTCCAGTTGCAGGGCGCGCTCGGCATCCTCGACGGCACGGTGGTGGAGATGGCCACCGGCGAGGGCAAGACGCTGGCCGGGGCGATCGCCGCGCTGGGCATGATCGCCCGCGGCCGGCGGGTGCAGGTGATGAGCGTCAACGACTATCTGGCTCGCCGGGACGCCGAGTGGATGGGACCGCTGTACGAGCTGTTCGGGATCGAGGTCGGCTGGGTCACCGGCACCGTTGATCATGATCATCGCGCCGCCGCCTACGCCGCCGACATCTGCTACGGATCGGTCAGCGAGATCGGCTTCGACCTGCTTCGGGATCGGTTGCGGACCAGTGTTGATCAGATCGTGCAGCCGGAACCGGACGCGTTGATCATCGACGAGGCGGACTCGGTGATGATCGACGAGGCGAAGGTGCCGCTGGTGCTGGCCGGCAGCTTGCCGGTGTCCGATGACGGCGGCAACCTGGCCGACGTGGTCCGGAAGTTGATCAAGCAGGAGGACTACGAGTCGGCCGACGACGGCATGCAGGTCAACCTCACCGATCACGGGCTGCGTCGGGTCGAGGAGTTGCTGGGCGTCGACAATCTCTACGCAGAGGGCAACGAACTGCTGCTGAGTAAGATCAATGTCGCCCTGTACGCCGAGACGCTGGTGCAACGCGACGTGGACTACATCGTCAGCGACGGCACCGTACGGCTGGTCGATCCCAACCGTGGCAGGGTGGCGCAGCGGCAGCGCTGGCCGGACGGTCTGCATGCTGCGGTGGAGGCCAAGGAGGGCTTGGAGCTCACCGATCACGGCGAGATCCTGGACACCATCACCGTGCAGGCGTTGATCAAGCGCTACGACCTGGTCGGCGGGATGACCGGCACGGCGCTGGCCGCGGCCGAACAGTTCCGCGGTTTCTACGGCCTGGAGACCGGTGCGGTGCCGACCAACGCCGAATGCATCCGGATCGACCAGCCGGACCGGATCTTCGAGAACGACCAAGATCGCGATGCGGCGATGATCGAGTTGATCAAACAACAGCATGGCGAGCGGCGCCCGGTGCTGGTCGGTACGCACAGCGTTGCCGGCTCGGAACGGATCGCCGACCTGCTGCGGGAAGACGGCATCGAGCCCGCCGTGCTGAACGCGAAGAACGACGAGGTCGAGGCCGAGGTGATCGCGGCAGCAGGTCGGCTGGCTGCGGTCACGGTGTCCACTCAGATGGCTGGTCGCGGCGTGGACATCAAGCTCGGCGACGGCGACACCGATGAGCATGATCAAGTTGCCGAGCTGGGCGGGCTGTTGGTGATCGGACACGGGCACTACCACACCCGCCGGCTCGATGATCAACTTCGCGGGCGGGCCGGCCGCCAGGGCGATCCGGGGGAGTCGGTGATCTTCGTCAGCCTGGACGATGACCCCAACACCAGTGAGCTGCAGTTGCGGTGGGCGATCGACGACGAGACCGGTGAGATCTCTTCCCAGCAACTGATCGACAAGGTCGAGCAGACCCAGCGGATCAGCGAAGGTGCGCTGCTGGACACCCACCAGAACAGCTGGAACTACAGCCAGCAGCTGGAGTCGCAGCGCAACGACGTGGTCGGGTATCGCGATCGAGTGCTGCGCGATGATCTTGCCGCGGTCGAGTTCGCCCGGCTCTGCCCTGAGCGCTGGGCGGAGTTGTCCGAGGCTGTTGAGCCCGAAGTCTTGGAGGAGGCAGCACGGCAGGTGATGCTGCATGTGCTGGACCGTGCCTGGAGTGATCATCTCGCCTTTGCCGACGAGCTTCGCGAAGGCATTCACCTGCGTGCGCTCGGCCGGGAAACCCCGCTGATGGCGTTCCATTCGGCCTGTGATCAGGCCTATCGCGGATTGCGGGACGGCCTGCTGGGCAAGGCAACCGAGGCGTTCGAGACAGCCGTGATCACCGCCGACGGCCTGGACGAGGAGGCGTCCGGGATGGAACGCCCCACCTCGACCTGGACCTACATGGTCGACGACATGGCCTTCGGATCCCCGGAAGATCGTTTCCTGCAAGCCGTCGGCGGCGTCATCCGCCGCGCGATGCGTACGGATTGATCATGATCGAGCCGACCGCTCGACCATGATCAATCCGCCGACTCCCCGGCTCACGCCAAGAAGATCTCCACCACCGGCACCGCGACCTGGGGCGGTCGGATCGGCAGGGTCAGCGTGACCGTACCGGCAGGCTGGCCGCCTGGGGTGGTGTTCTGAGCCTGCTGGTCCGGGTCGACCTCGCGGAACCGAACCTCGGAGGCATCGTTGAGCAGCTGCGCGTAGCGGACCTTGCCGGCGAGGTTCGGCAGGTGCACATGGCGCATCGGCCAGCTGAACAGATGCAGGTAGAGACGGTCACCGCGCTGGGTGTAGACCGCTCCCGGTGGCGGAGTGAAGTCACTGGGACCCGCGCCGTAGATCGAGTCGGCATGCAGATCCATCCACTCGCCGATCTCGCGCAGCCGGGCGGCGTCCGGTGGGTCGATCTCGCCGCGACCGTTCGGACCGACGTTCAGCAACAGGTTGCCACCCTTGGAAACGCCGTCGACCAACATCCGTACCAGCAGGTCGACCGGCTTGGCGTCCAGGTTGTCCCGGTCGTAGCCCCAGCTGCCGTTGATCGTCTGGCAGGCCTCCCAACGCACCTGCTGACCGTCGCGCAGCATCGGCCCGGACGGTTGGTACTGCTCCGGAGTGGCCAGGTCGCCCGGCAGATCGAGCCGATCGTTCACGATGATGCCCGGCTGGAGCTTGCGGGTCAGCGCCAGCAACTCTTCCGATCCCCAGTCGTCCTTGCCCTTGCCGGCATAGCGCGGATCTCGGGAGTCGGGGTAGGAGAAGTCGTAGAACAGGTAGGAGATCTCGCCGTAGTTGGTCAGCAACTCGGTGACCTGACCGTGCAGATAGTCGCGGTACTTCGCGATGTCCCTGCTCTCGTTGAGTTTGGCGGCATCCGGATGATCACGCAGCGGGTGGATCTGATCGATCGGGAAGTCAGGATGGTGCCAGTCGATCAGCGAGTGGTAGAAGCCGACCTTGAGTCCTGCTCCGCGGACAGCCTCGACGAATTCGGCGACGGCATCCCGACCGAACGGGGTGTTGGTCGACTTGTAGTCGGTCAGTTGCGTGTCCCACAAGCAAAAACCCTCATGATGCTTGGTCGTCAGCACGACGTACTTCATGCCGGCCTCGGCCGCGAGTTCGGCCCACTTCTTCGGGTCGTAGCGATCGGCAGCGAAATACTGCTGATACTTCTCGTACGTCTCCGGTTCGATCGCTGGACTTCCGCAACGGGCAACAGGTGAACCCGAAGGCGCCGACCTATGAGAAGGGTCTGTACGAGGCAGGCAAGGTGTACGAGCAGCACGCCGAGCCGAAGGAGTTGCAGCTGCCGCCGCTGATCATTCCCGACGAGAGCGCGGCGCAGGTCGCCGACACGGCGACGTCGATCCAGCAGCAGGTCAAGCAGGCGATGTCTCAGTTTGCCCTGGGAAAGAAGAACATCAACAGCGACGCCGACTGGAACGCCTACCTGGACGGTTTCAAGCAGATGAACCTGCAGGGCTACCTGGATATCTACCAGAAGGCCTACGACTCCAGGCCGAAGTGATCATGCGGATCAGAGAACCGAAGGGCGATCGGGCCTACTACATCGTCAACTACAGCGTGTTGATCTTGTTCACGTTGATGGTGCTGTACCCGCTGATCTACGTCTTCAGCGCGTCCTTCTCCAGCGCTTCGGCGATCGCGAACAACGAGGTCGTGTTGTGGCCGGTCGGGTTCACCGCGGACGCGTACAAGACGATCATTCAGTCACCGAACCTGGTGATCGGCTTCGGCAACTCCGTGCTCTACACGGTCGCCGGAGCTGTGATCGGGACAGCGCTGACGTTGCTGGCCGGGTACGCATCCTCGCGCGATGATCTTCCGTTTCGGCGGCTGATCACGTTCTTCTTCCTGATCCCAGCATTGTTCGCCGGTGGCATCGTTCCGACCTACATCGTGGTCCAGCAGCTCGGGCTGCTGGACACCCGGTGGGCGATCATCCTGCCCGGAGCGATGAGCGTGTTCAACGTGATCATCACCCGGACCTTCTATCAGATGAACGTTCCCAACGAGATGCTCGAAGCGGCGAAGGTGGACGGGGCGAACGACTTCCGCTTCTTCTTTCGGATCGCGCTCCCGTTGAGCAAGCCGATCATCGCCGTGAATCTGCTGTTCTACGGGATCACCCAGTGGAACGGCTGGTTCAACGCATTCCTGTACACCACCGATCCCGGGTTGCAGCCGCTGCAGTTGGTGCTTCGGGAGTTGTTGTCGCAGAGCGCGATCAACCCGTCCATGATCGGAAGCGGCGATGTGGCAGAACTGCTGCGTCGTAAGGAACTGTTCGACAAGCTGAAGTACGCGATGATCGTGGTCGCGATGATCCCGCCGTTGGTCGCCTACCCGTTCGTCCAGAAACACTTCGTCAAGGGCGCACTGATCGGATCAGTCAAATGACCACAACCTCCGTACGCGCGGCCGAGACGACGTCCAAGACTCGCCGGTCGACGAAGACCAAGCCGCGCAAGACCTCACTTCTGCGCCGCATGCGACGGGCCTGGCAGTTGTACGTGCTGCTGATCCCGCCGGTGGTCTTCTCGCTGATCTTCCTCTACTGGCCGATGTACGGGTTGCAGTTGGCCTTCAAGAACTACAACATCGTCGAGGGCATCAACGGCAGCCCGTGGGTCGGGATGCAGTACGTCTCGCAGTTCTTCCACAGCCACCTGTTCTGGCCGGTGATCAAGAACACCCTGGTGCTCAACATCTACGCGTTGATCGCCTTGTTCCCGTTGCCGATCATCCTGGCCCTGCTGCTCAACTCCCTGCGCAACCAGCGGTTCAAGAAGGCGGTGCAACTGATCACCTACGCGCCGTACTTCATCTCGACCGTGGTGCTGGTCGGCATCATCCTGATGTTGTTCTCGCCAACGACGGGCGTGGTGAACCGCCCGATCACCGCACTGACAGGGAATCCGGTCGACTTCCTCAGCGAGGGCCTGTTCCGGCACACCTACGTGTGGTCGGGAGCCTGGCAGACCCTGGGCTACTCCGCGATCATCTTCCTGGCTGCGCTGGCCAGCGTCGATCCGCAATTGCACGAGGCCGCCCGGGTCGACGGTGCCAGCATCATCAGCCGGATCTGGCACATCGATCTGCCCAGCATCCTGCCGGTCACCGTCACCTTGTTGATCTTGAACATGGGGCAGATGCTCAGCGTCGGGTTCGAGAAGGTTCTCCTGATGCAGAACCCGAACAACCTGTCTGTGTCGCAGGTTCTTGACACGTACTCGTTCCAGATCGCTTTCCAGTCACAGATTCCGCAGTACTCGTACGCGACGGCGATCGCACTGTTCAAGGCCGTCATCTCACTGATCTTGATCTTGCTGGCCAACTGGCTGGCCCGACGGGTTGCCAAGCAGGGCCTGTTCTGACCTGTTGGATTATGGCTTTGATCTGTCGGATTGTGGTCGCAGTCGGCTCGGCGGAGCACCGAGCCGACTGCGGCAGAACTTGTTGAACGCCTGCAGATCAGGCATCCCGACACTGGCCGCGACGGAGCTGATGGTCTGGGTGGTGTCACGCAGCAGGTGGGCGGCCCGCTCCGCACGCTGGTCGCGGATGTAGGTCGAAACACTGATCCCGTGGGTCGCGTGGAACAGCCGGTTCAGGTGGCTGGGCGAGACCAGCGCGTGGCGAGCGATCACACTCACCCGGAGCGGCCCGGCCAGGTTGCGTTCGATGTAGCCGACCGCCGTGACGACAGCGGCGTGTTGATCACCGGCCGGCGGCTCCGGCTCGCGTCGCCGGGCGGCCGCCTCCCACAGCAGCGCCCAGACGGCGGCCGAGGTTTGCGCCCGATCATCGGTGCTGCTGACCGCCCCGAGCCGCCTGCGAAACTCCGACGCCAGCGGACCCAGCGGTTGCACGGTCGGGATCTCGATCGACGACGCGCCGCCGGTCAGCCGGAAGTGTGCATAGAGGTGCGGCGACGGGCCGCTGTAGCGATACTCCATCGGCGTCCCCGGCGGGATGAGGCTCAGATCCCCCGGCCGGATCGGATGCACCACGGCACCGATCTTCAAGCTGCCGTGCCAGTCGTAGATGTGCAACGCATACAGCTCGGGCAACAACCAATGCTCGACCCGATCTCGTACGCCGTGCAACCCGAAGCCAAGACTCACCACCTGCGGCGGATGCTGCAGCGGCACCGCGATCAGCTGCCCGGCGGGCGGTGTGATCATGAGCGATTCATACCACTTGTTGGGCGTCGTAAACCACGACAGCGTCGACAATCTTCCCTAGTGTCATGGGACATGAGAGCTGCCATCCAGCGCCAGGACGACGCCACCGGGAACGCCCGGATGCGTGCTGGCAACCAGGGGACGTTGACCGCCGAACAGGTCGAGCAGTACGACACCGAGGGCTATCTCGTCCTTCCCGACCTCTTGTCGGAGGAGGACATGGCCCCGGTCCGCAGCGCCCTCACCGAAAAGGTGGACCGTATCGCCGACGAACTGATCGAGGCAGGGCTGATCGATGATCCGCTGACCGAGGCGGCGTTCCCGTACCGGCTGGCAAATCTGTTCGACGGGCTCGAGCCCGATCAGTTCCTGGAGTACGGCCGGAGCTGGCGGGACCGGATCCCCGGCTACTACACGCTGATGAGCAACCCGCGGATCCTGGACGTGGTGGAAAGCTTGATCGGTCCGGAGATCTTCTCCAATCCGGTCTACAACGTGCGGCCGAAGGTCCCCAGGATCGCCGCCGGTGCCGTGCCGTGGCATCAGGACAAGTCGTACTGGCCGGACGCGAACTCCAATCCGGTGATCACCGTGTGGATCTCCTTCGTCGACGCGACGCTGGAGAACGGTTGCCTGCACGTGTATCCGAGGACTCAACGGCACCGGGTGATGGGCTACCACCAGGAGGACTACAGCGGTACGGGCTTCCTCGAACTCGACGTCTCCGAGCTGGGAGCTGTCGAGCGCGGGCCGGTAGCGCTACCCGTGCGGGCCGGAACGGCGATCTTGTTCAACGATCGTCTGGTGCACAGTTCGACTCCGAACGATTCCGACCATGTCCGGTGGAGCGTCGATCTGCGCTACCAGCCGACCGACCAGGACCCGATGCCCCAGCATGGTGCCGGCTTCCTGGCCCGCAGTCGAAGTCATCCCCAGCGTGTTGCGACCCTGGACGACTGGATGGCCGAACGGCCCGAACACGCCACCGTCGCCTGAAACTGGCGGCCCCAGACGTGGGTGCGAACCGTTGATCAACTTCGCAGAGCCGAAGTTGATCAAGGTCGGATCGGATCCAACAGTCGGTGGTCGCCGGCCAGTTGGCGGGTGACGAAATCGTTGCGGCGCGACGGGCGGTTCGGATCGGGACGGCTGATCATCTCGGCCACTCGAGGCGTGACGTCGCAGGGACCGCAGCGCCCGTTCGCGTCCAGTTCGGCGCCGCAACTGTGGACGAGTTGCCGGGTCGGACGTTCGTCCGGGTTGCCGTACGTCCGGCCCCAGTAGGACAACGTCGCGAGCACGGGCGCGAGGGCCCGGCCGGCCTTCGTCAGCAGATACTCCTGATGACCGCGGTCGCCGTCCCGCTCGAGCACCCCCTGCTCCACCAGCCGGTTCAACCGGTCGGTGAGCACGGCCTTGGAGATGTCGAGATGCGCCTGCAGGTCGCTGAAGCGGCGTACCCCCAGGAAGCAGTCGCGGATGATCAACATGGTCCACCGCTCGCCGACGACTTCCAAGGCCCGCGCCACCGCGCAGTCCTGAGCGTCGTACCCACTGCCCAAAGCCATGCTGAGAGTCTATCGAAATTTGGTCTTGTCACCAGACCGGAAGTGTGTCACAGTTTGGTTCGGTCAACAGACCAGCTGAGTCGTACGGCCGAGTCTGGATTCCAGACTCAGGGCGGGCCGGCACGGCGGTTCAGCCGCATCTCATCGAGCAAGGCGGCAAGAGCATGTCAAGAATCGACGGGCGAACCATGCCCGCACCCACGGCACCCCGAGCGGTCGGTCCTGCCCGGTCTCGGAACGCGACGCTGATCATCACCGCTGCCGGGACTTTCCTCGCCTTGGCGGCCTACACCCTTCCGCTGACCGACCTGGCGACGCTGAGTTCTGCGCTGGCAGCCGGCGCGGCCGCGCGCACCTGGATCCTCAGCTCGATGAGCGTCGGACTGACGGCTGCGATGTTGCTGGCCGGCACCCTGGCCGATCGGTACGGCCGTCGGCGGATGTTCGTGCTCGGCGCGGCCGTGCTGCTGCTGGGCACGGTCGTTGATCTTGCCGCTGGGATCGTGAACGTCGACCTCAGGTCGGTGACCTTCATCGTCGGGCGGGTGATCACCGGCATCGGCGCGGCCGCGGTCGTGGCGGCCGCGCTGGCGCTGTTGGCCGAGGCGTTTCCGCGTCCGGCGGAACGAGCGACCGCGGGCAGCACCTGGGCTGTCGCGCTGGGCGCCGGCATCGCGGCCGGCCCGTTCGGCGCAGCCCTGGCCAACCGTGCCGGGCAGTGGTGGCTCAGCTATCTCGGGCTCGCCGTGCTGAGTGCCGCGCTCTTGGTCGTCGGCGGCAGGGGGCTCGCCGAGTCACGCTCCGCTGACCGGCGACGGTTGGATCTGGCCGGGGCCGTGATGTTTCTGTTGGCCGCCGTGACGATCTTGATCGGCCTGGTCGATCTGCGGACGTCAGCCGACCGACGTGAACCCGTGATCATGATCGCCGTCGCCGTGCTGCTGTTCGTCGCCTTCGTCATGATCGAGTTCAGGCGCCGGGATCCCATGCTCGACCCTCGCTACTTCCGGGATCGGGACTTCGCTGCGGTTCAGGTGGCGGCATTCGCCGTCGGACTGGGGTCGATCGGATTGATGTCGGTGTCCGGGGTCTTCATGATCGCCGATTTTCACCTCGGCGTCCTCGCGACGTCGATCGTCTTCACTTGCTGGTCCTTGGCCAGCACAGTGACCGCGTATTTCGCTCGCCGACTGCCGGGTTGGCTGCGCGGCCGCAGACAGCTGGGGGTAGCACTGTTGATCATCGCGGTTGGGCAGCTGACCCTGATCCGGGCCGAGTCGGTCGCGGCGATGTTGCCCGGCTTCCTGATCGCCGGAATCGCCGCCGGCGTGGTGAATTCCGCGCTCGGGCGGGAGACCGCGGGCACTGCGCCGGAGGGCCGGACCGGGTTGGGGAGCGGGATCAACAACACCGCACGCTACCTCGGGTCGGCGATCGGAGTGACCCTCTGCGCGAGTCTGCTGCTCCACGGAGGGATGGATCGACGGCAGCTCGAGTCGGGCTGGACGTACGCGGTCGCGCTGGCCACGGCGCTGCTGGCGGCGGGAGGCGTGGCGGTGTTGATCTTGAATCGCAGCAGCGTACGGAGGTAGAGCGGCCTAGTCGTCGCCGGCGAGCTGGGCCAGAGCTTCGGAGACCGCGGCTTCGGCGGCCTGTTCGTCGCGACGCAAGTCCTCGACGGCGGTCCGGTGATCGGCAAGTTTTGCCGCCGCCGTCGCCGCTTCCTGCTCGGCTCGCCGAAGTTGATCTTTGAGCTCGGTGACTCGGGCGGACGTGCGTTGGGCGGTTTCGGCGGCTCGGTCGACACGCTGCTGGGCGTGCTGGGCAGCAGTTCGGATCCGATCCAGGGCTGACTGCGCACGACTCAACTGCTCCAACAGCTGATCATGGTCGGTCTCGGCGTCACCCCCCGCGGACGACTGCCGGTCGTCATCGGCAGTCTCCTCGAACTGTTGATCTTGGACCGCCGGCGGGGCAAAGGTGAGCTGCGGTCCGAAGCCGCTGTACTCCCGTGGCTGGGCGAGCCGGCCTTGTCGGACCTCGGCGGCAATCTCGGGATCGGACAAGGCTGCCTGCAGCGTGGCGGACACTTCGCGCAGGGTGGCCTCACTCGGCGTGTGTCCGCGCACCTCGGCCAGCTGGGTGCCACGGCGAACCAACGCCGCGATCGCCGCATGGCGTCGGCCGGACAGCCTGCGCAGCTCCGGTCCGGACAATTGCTGCTGGGCCTGGACCAGGGCGGCACCGAGATCGAGCAGTTCGGCCAGCTCGTCGGCGGCCTGATCCGTCAGCAGGTTGACGATCCAGGCCGATCGCGTCGGCCGGCGCAACGCGGTGATCTGCTTGGCCAGACTGCGGTCGCCGGCGGCGCGAGCCTCGTCCGCGCGGGTCTTCCGCCGAGCGGTGAAATCCTCGGGTGCGCCGGCGTACAACTCGGCCGCCACCTGATCCAGATCCATGCCCCCATTCTGACCCAAGCCGGCCCAAGACTGGATCTGCCCGTTGCCGCGATAGTTGATCGACGGGACCAAGGACCTTGATCGACAGCCAAATTTAAGGATTCAATCACGACCCGTATCGGTCGGCGCTACTGTCGCTCCATCGGCGGTCATCGGGGGCCGCAGTGATTCGGGGGAATCTTTCATGATCACGACACGCGTCAGCAGCGCGGTCCGGAGCCGGCATCCGCGGCATCCGACCGGAGATCCGGTGCAACCAAGGCGTACTGCGATCCGGCGCACAAGCCGACGATGTAGCCAACGAACGCGCGGCTGACCTCCGCGCCGTCGGTTGCCAAGCAGGCACGGGATCTGGACAAATCCGGATCGGATGGCCTCCTGTCTGGTGCCGGCGGCCGGTGAGTAACGCGCCGCGTCGAAGCGACGACACGTCCGCCGCCTGGACCCTGCGGCGACGAAGCGCAGACCCTTCCTTGCACAGACGCTCCATAGCCATAGAACGGGCGCCGAGACGAGCGCCGCGTTCCACTGTTGATCATTCGGGGGAATGAGAATCGATGCTTCGCCATGTCCGAAAACTGAAGGTGGCCGTTGTCGGCGCCGGCTACTGGGGACCGAACCTCGCCCGCAACTTCGCGGCCAGCCCTGACTGGGATCTGGTCGCGATCTGCGACCGGGACGATGAACGGGCCCGCGCACTCGCCGACCGGACCGGTGCCGCGGTCGAGCACTCGGTGGACGAATTGTTGGATCGGCGGCAGATCGACGCGATCGCCATCGCCACACCGGCACGGACTCATGCCGACATCGCGATGGCCGCGCTGAGCGCCGGAAAACACGTACTGGTTGAGAAACCGCTCGCGGACACCGTCGAGGCGGGTCGGCGGATGGTGCGCGCCGCACAGCAACGCGGGCTGATCCTGATGGCAGACCACACCTACTGCTACACGCCCGCGGTGGTGAAGATCAAAGAACTGATCGAAAACGGCGAGCTCGGCGATGTCCTCTACGTGGACTCCGTGCGAATCAACCTCGGACTGGTGCAGCCGGACGTCGACGTGTTCTGGGATCTCGCGCCCCACGATCTGTCCATCCTCGATTTCGTGCTGCCCGACGGGCTGGCACCGGACGGGGTGACCGCACAGGGCGCAGACCCGCTGGGATCCGGGCGATCCTGCGTCGGCTACCTTGGACTGACGCTGCCGGCCGGTGCGTTGGCCCACGTCCACGTCAACTGGCTGAGCCCGACCAAGATCAGACAGCTGGTGATCGGCGGCAGCCGGCGGACCCTGTTGTGGGACGACCTCAACCCGCAACAGCGGGTCAGCGTCTTCGACCGCGGCGTCGACCTCCAACGACAGGCCGACATGCTCGGCGACTCCAGCCGCCGCAAAGCCGCACAGATCTCGTACCGTCTCGGCGACACCTGGGCGCCGGCCCTGCCCGAGTACGAGCCGCTCGGCCGGATGGTCGCCGAATTTGCGGCGAGCATCCGGGAACAGCGACCGGCCCGTACCGACGGCGGGGCCGCGCTGCGGGTGCTGGCTGTGCTGGAGGCAGCGCAGCGAAGCCTGACGCAGGGCAGCCGCTGCCAATCCGTCACCCGTCCCGAGCCGAGCCTGGAGGTCGTCGGATGACACTCACATCCCTTGCTGGTAAGCAATATCTCGTCACCGGCGGAGCCGGCACCATCGGTTCGCAGATTGTTGACCAGCTGGTCGCGGCCGGCGCCGAGCACGTCGACGTGTTGGACAACCTGGTCCGCGGCCGGCGCGACAACCTGGCCGCAGCGTTCAGCAGCGGGCGGGTCCGCCTGATCGAGGGCGACATCGGCGACCGCTCGCTGCTCCGTGAGCTGACCGACGGCAAGGACACGGTCTTCCATCAGGCGGCGATCCGGATCACCCAGTGCGCCGAAGAACCACGGCTGGCCCTGGAGGTGCTGGTGGACGGCACCTTCAACGTGCTGGAAGCCGCCGTCCGAACCGGCGTCCGCAAGGTGGTGGCCGCGTCGAGCGCGTCGGTGTACGGGCTGGCGGAGGAATTCCCAACCGGTGAACGACATCACCATCACAACAACGACACCTTCTACGGTGCGGCAAAGTCGTTCAACGAGGGGATGCTTCGCAGCTTCCGAGCGATGTACGGATTGAACTACGTCGCGTTGCGCTACTTCAACGTGTACGGACCGCGGATGGACGTGCACGGCCTCTACACCGAGGTGCTGGTGCGCTGGATGGAGCGGATCGCCGACGGCCTGCCACCGTTGATCTTCGGCGACGGCGCACAGACGATGGACTTCGTCTTCACCGAGGACATCGCCCGGGCCAACCTGTTGGCCGCGACCCAAGATCAGGTTGTGGACGGTGTCTACAACGTTGCCAGTGGGACCGAGACCAGTCTGCTCGGCCTGGCTCGCGCCTTGCTGCGGGCCATGGACGCGGAGTCCGTCGGTGTCGAGTTCGGCCCGGAGCGCGCAGTGAACGGCGTCACTCGTCGGCTTGCCGACGTGGCAGCGGCTCGTCGCGATCTCGGTTTCGCGGCCGAGGTCGGTCTGGACGAGGGACTGCGGCGGCTCGTCGACTGGTGGCGGCCGGTACGAGCCGAGGTTGCCGGTCAGCGCATTGCGGAGGTCGTGCGATGACCGAGCGGATCAACGTGATGAAACCGTGGCTGGGTACGGAAGAAGCCGCAGCGGTTGCCGAGACGATCGCCTCCGGCTGGGTCGCGCAGGGACCGCGGGTGGCTCAGTTCGAAGCGGCGTTCGCCGACCGTCAGCAAGCCCCGTATGCGATTGCGACCTCCAGTTGTACGGCGGCGTTGCATCTCGCGTTGTTGGTGGCGGGGGTGGGACAAGGGGACGACGTGGTCGTCCCGTCGTTGTCCTTCATCGCCACCGCCAATGCGCCGACCTACGCCGGGGCGCGGCCGGTGTTCGCAGACGTCGATCCAGTCACCGGGAACGTGACGGCAGCAACGATCGAGGCGGCGATGACCGCGCGGACGACCGCGGTGATCATCGTCGATCAAGGTGGGCTGCCTGTTGATCTTGAACCGATTCGGGAGGTTTGCGACGGTCGCGGCGTCGTGCTGATCGAGGATGCCGCCTGTGCGGCGGGATCCAGCTATCGCGGCCGGCCAGTCGGTGTCGGTGCGGATCTGGCCACCTGGTCGTTCCATCCGCGGAAGTTGATCACGACCGGCGAGGGCGGCATGATCACTACCGGCAATCGGCGCTGGGCCGAGCGCGCCCGTACCCTGCGCGAGCACGCGATGAGCACGTCCGCGGCTGATCGGCACAGCGTGCTGTTGTCGCCGGCGGAGAAGTATGCCGAGGTCGGCTTCAACTATCGGATGACTGACCTCCAGGCCGCGGTCGGCCTTGTCCAGCTGGAAAAACTCGATCAGCTGGTGAATCGTCGGCGGGCGTTGGCAGCCCGCTATCGGACAGCGCTCGTCGACATCCCGGGTGTCCGGGTGGTCACTGATCCGCCGTGGGGGATGAGCAACTTCCAGTCGTACTGGATCGAGCTCGCCGCCGAGTTCCCGTTGAACCGGGAGGAGCTGCTGGAGAAGCTCGCCAGCGAGGGAATCTCGGCCCGCAGAGGAATCATGGCCGCGCATCGGCAGCCGGCGTATGCGGCGGCGGAGCTGGTGACACCGCTGCCCAACACCGAACGGCTCACCGGTCACACGATCATCCTTCCGCTCTACCACCAGCTCAGCGTTGAAGATCAACAACGAGTGATCGACTGCTTGCAGGCGGCCTCGGGGGCGGAGCGATCATGAAATCGCTGCTGTTGTTGGGGGCCGGCGGATTGGCGCGGGAGGTGATCGCCTCCGTCGCCGCGACGGGAACGCATCGGATCGTCGGAGTGCTCGACGACAACGAAAGCCTGCACGGTTCGCAGCTGGACGGCGTCCCGGTGATCGGGCACGTCAGCCAGGCGCCACTGCGGGACGAACAGCTGCTGGTCTGCATCGGCGCCGGTCCGGCCCGAGAACGCGTGGTCCGCCGGCTGATCACGGCCGGTGTGGAGCAGCAGCGATTCGCGACCTGTATCGACCGCGGGGTTCGGATCCCGCCCGGTTGCGTGGTCGGTCCCGGCAGCATCCTGCTGTCGGGAGTCGTGCTGACCGCCTCGGTGACGGTCGGTGCACACGTGGTGGCGATGCCGTCGGTGGTGCTCACCCACGACGACGTGGTCGCCGACTTTGCAACCCTGGCAGCGGGTGTGCTGCTCGGCGGCGGCGTGCGGGTCGGACGGGGAGCCTACCTGGGCATGGGCTCATCGGTCCGGCAACGACTGGCGGTCGGTGCGTACGCGACGTTGGGCATGGGCGGCGTGCTCGTCGATGATCTCCCGTCGTACGAGACCTGGGCCGGGGTGCCCGCCCGCCGGCTGGACGGACGGGATCTTTTTGATCATCACCGGATCGGGCGGGCTGCGAGTCTGCATCTCACCTCTGAGAGGCTGTCATGAGGATCCTGGTCTGCCCGCATCAGATGGGCATGGGCGGCAGTCAGCTGACCGCCATCGAGCTGGCCGCCGCGATGGGCGGTCACGGGCACCGGGTCAGCATCTTCGCCCCGGCAGGCGTCCTGGTCGACCGGGCCCGCACGCTGGGACTGGAGCTGATCACTGCTCCCGATCCGCGCCGCGGACGGGAGTGGGTGCGCAAGTTGATCACCGTGATCGGGCAACAGCACATCGATCTGGTCCACGGGTACGAATGGCGACCGTGCCTGGACGCGGCCTTCGGGGCCGGCGTGTTGCGTCGCACCCCGGTGCTGATGTCGGTGCTGTCGATGGCGGTTCCGGCGTTCTTGCCGCGTGGGTTGCCGATCGTGGTCGGTACTCCGGCGCTTGCCACTCGGCAGCACTCGCTCGGCCGTCGGACGTTCCTGATTGAACCGTCGGTGGACATGATCACCAACCAGAGCAGGGATGTGGTGGCTGCACGCGCTCGGTGGGGGGTTCGGTCCGATGAGCTGGTGATCTCGACGGTGTCGATGCTGACCACCGAGCTGGAAAAGCTGCAGGGTGTGCTGGCGTTGATTGCGGTTGTCGATCGGCTGTCTGCCGACTACCCGATCCGGCTGTTGATCGCCGGCGACGGAGAAGGGTTCGAGCAGGTTTGTCGTCGTGCTCAGCAGGTCAATCAGCGTCACGGCCGCGAAATCGTCCGCCCGCTGGGGTTCCTGCCGGATCCGGAGCCGGTGTACGAGGCGGCCGATGTGGCGATCGGGATGGGTACGTCGGCGATCAAGGCGATGGCCCACGGCAAGCCGCTGATCGTCCAGGGTGAGGCCGGATTCTGGCAGTCGCTGCGGCCCGACAACTCCGAACGATTCCTGCACGCGGGTTGGTTCGGCGCCGGGGGCGCGGGTGTACGTGATCTGGAAGGTGCGTTGCGGCCGTTGTTGGGCGATGCCGGGCTGCGCACCGAGTTGGGCCGATTCGGTCGTGAGTTGGTCGGCTACCGCTACAGCACCGGCCGGGCTTCGCGGCGGCTGGCCGGCGTGTACGCAGAGGTGGGCAGCAATCGGTTGCGGCTGCGACGGATGGCGCCGTCATTGGCGCGCTCGGCAGTCGATGTCACCCGGTATCGGCTGGCCGAACGGATGGGGGATGTGGTCAAGCATGAAACGGCAAGCAGGGAAGGGATGGTGAACCCCTGATGCAGATTCCGATGGTTGATCTTGGTGCGCAGCAGGCAGAGATCGACGCGGACGTACAGGTCGGCTTGAAGCAGCTCTTTGCCGACACCGCCTTCATCGGTGGCCCGGCGGTTGCCGAGTTCGAGGCCGGCTACGCCGATCTGATCGGTGTCCGGCACTGCGTCGGCGTCGGCAACGGCACGGATGCTCTGGAGTTGGCGATGCGGGCAGCAGGCGTCGGACCCGGCGACGAGGTGATCATGCCGGCCAACACGTTCATTGCGACAGCCGAGGCGGCCGCGCGGATCGGGGCGCTGCCGGTGCCGGTCGATGTCGATCACGATCACCTGTTGATCGATCCGCAGCAGGTTGCGGCGGCGGTCACCGAGCGAACCAAGGCGATCGTGCCGGTCCACCTCTTCGGGCAGACCGCGTTCGTCGAACAGCTGGAGCCGATCGCGCGCGACTGTGGCGCGGTGATCATCGAGGACGCAGCGCAGTCGCAAGGGGCGCGGCGACATGGTCGGGCCGCAGGCTCGCTCGGTCGGATTGCCGCGACAAGCTTCTACCCGGGCAAGAATCTGGGTGCAGCCGGCGACGCCGGGGCCGTCCTCACCGACGATGATGATCTTGCTGCGATGGTTCGATTGATCAGTGCACACGGCAGTGCTCGCAAGTATCACCACGAAGTGGTCGGGATCAATTCCCGGCTCGACTCGATCCAGGCGGTGGTGCTGAACGCGAAACTGTCGCGGCTGGCCGATTGGAACGACCGTCGCCGCCGGACCGCCGCGCGTTATGGGGGCCTGCTCGATGATCTGTCCGGAATCAGACTGCCGCGGGGTGCGCCCGGCAACGAGGACGTCTGGCACCTGTACGTGGTCCGAGTGCCGCACCGTGATCAACTGCTGCAGACGCTCAACAGAGCCGGCGTCGGCGCCGGCATCCACTACCCGGTCCCAATACATCTGACTCCCGCGTTTGCCCACCTGGGTTACGGTCCCGGCTCGTTCCCGGTTGCGGAACAAGCCGCGCGGGAGATCCTGTCGCTGCCGATCCATCCCCACCTGACGGTTGATCAGCAGGAGTTTGTTGCTCAGGTAATGGTCACCGCCATGGCAGCGCGAACGAGGGGCTGACGTGCCGCGCTGGATGCTCCCGAGATCAACTCCGGGGAGCCAGGTGCCTCTACCCACCGTCTCGGTCGTGGTCCCGTGCTACAACTACGGCCGCTACTTGCCGCAGGCCGTGCATTCGGTGCTCGATCAGCCAGGCGTCGCGGTTGACGTGTTGATCGTCGACGACTGCTCGACCGACGGCAGCCAGGCGGTCGCTCAAGAGTTGGCTGATGCCAACCCCCGAGTCAAGGTCTTGCTGCACGAGCGAAACGCCGGCCACATCGCCACCTACAACGAGGGCTTGTCCCGTGCGCGCGGCGAATACGTCGTCTTGTTGTCTGCTGACGATCTGCTCGCGCCAGGCTCGCTCGGCCGGGCCACGGGCCTGATGCGCGCCAATCCCACCGTCGGATTGGTCTACGGCCATCCACAGGATTTCGTCGACACTCCGCCGGAGTTCATTGGGCGCCGCAGCAGTTGGACCGTGTGGAACGGAGTCGGATGGATCCGGCGGCTGTGCCGTCGCGGCGGCAATGTCATCCTCAGCCCGGAGGCCGTTGTCCGAACCGACATCATGCGTCGACTGGTCGGCTACCGCGCCGACATGCCACATGAGGCCGACATGGAGTTATGGCTACGCATCGCAGCGGTCAGCGATGTCGGCCGCATCAACGGACCGGATCAGGCCTACTACCGCGATCACGGCGCCAATATGCACCATGGCCGATCCGAAGGTCTCTGGTTGGCCGACCTTCAAGCTCGAACCAATGTGTTCGACACGTTCTTCGCTGAGCATCCTACGGTGGCGTCGCGGATCGGAGATCGGGCTCATCATGCGGCCCGCCGAGCGTTGGCGAACGAGGCCCTCCGGCGGGCACGGATGGCGGCACTCGCGGATGGTGGTAGCTCAGCGTCGGCCCAGGAGTTAGCCGGCTTTGCGCGTCAGGTATGCCCCGAGATCGTGTCCACCCTTGCCTGGCGCCAGTTCGATCACTATCAGTCGATCTCGAGTTCGGGCGCGCTCGCCGGGGCCGACCGGGCGCTGAACCGCATCGTCGAGTCCTACCGCTGGCGCAGATGGCGCGTGACCGGCACATGAGCGAAAAACGTAGCGCCGTCCTGGACGCGGGGGCGGTCCGCAGCGGCGCCATGTGGAGCGCGGCCAACACGATCTTCGTCAAGCTGGTCACGATCGCGATCACGGCCATCGTGTTGCGGATCGTCACACCACGTGAGTTCGGTGTCTTCGCGGTCGCTGCCACCGTGTATGCGATTGTTTCGAGCTTCTCAGACTTCGGCTTGGGCTCCTGCCTTCAGCGGCGAGACTTCGACCCACGCAAGATTGGGCCGACCGTCGTGGCCTTGGCATTGGTGACGACAACGTCGCTGGGCATTGCGACGATGATGATGGCGGGTCCGTTGGCAACGGTGATGGGCGCGCCGGACGCGGCAGGTGCGGTCCGGGTACTCGCGCTGTCAATCATCCTCAATGGGGTGTTCACCGCGCCGACTGCGCTGGCGGCCAGGGACTTCCGGCAGCGGCTGGTTTTCAGTTCGTCGTTGGTGGGGTTCGTCCCGGCGAACGCATCGCTCGTCCTGCTTGCGGTTCACGGGGACGGCACGATGGCGTTTGCCTGGTCGCGAGTGATCGGTCAGCTGTGTTCGGGCGCGTTCCTGGCCTGGCAGCTCAGGGCGTTCGTTCGCCCAAACATCGATCGCTCCCAGTTGAAGATGATCTTGCGGTTCGGCGTGCCGTTGGCCGGGGCAAACCTGATCAACTTCACCTTTCTGAATCTCGACTACATCTTCGTCGGTCACCGCATGGGGCCAATCGTCCTGGGCGTCTACATGTTGGCATTCAACACTGCGTCGTGGGCAACGTCTGTGTTGTCGTCAACGGTGAACACGGTGGCCATGCCAGCGTTTTCCCAAGTGGGCAAGGACGAAACCGCGCTGCGTTCGGCGTTGGCCACCGCAGCGCGAAGTGTCGGCCTGGTGGCATTTCCGATCAGCGCCTTGACGATCGCATTGGCCGGTCCGTTGATCACTACCGTCTATGGGAGGCAGTGGACCGCCGCCGTTCCGGTGCTGCAGATTTTGGGCGCCTACGGCGCGCTGTTCGTGATCTCCTTGTTGTTCGCGAACCTGCTCGTCGGCACCGGGCGTACCGCTGTGCTCATGGCCGTGCAGGCGGGGTGGCTGATCCTCCTGCTCCCGGCAATGTGGGCGGGCGCGGCCTGGGACGGTCTGCGTGGCGTGGCAACTGCTCACGTCGTCGTCGTGACCGTGGCAATCTTGCCGGCCTACATGATCTTGATCCGCCGGATTGCGCCTGGCGGTCCGGTTGCGATGCTGCACGCGCTGAAGGGCCCGCTGATGGCTGCCATCGTTGCCGGGGTGATCGCTCGCTTGACCGAGATTGTGATCAGTCAGAACATCGTGGCTTTGCTGGTTGGGGGTCTAGCTGGTGGGCTCTGCTATCTGGTGTTGTCATGGGGCGCAATTTTGGAACAGGTAACCGCCGGAGGTCTGAAGATCCTTCACCACAAGTCGCGTCACGGGTCAGTGCCCCGCGTGGGATGACCGGAATGGAGTTGATGATCATGATCACGAAGGCTGCGGAAATGACTCGGCGCGTCGCGCGTGTCTGGCGAGCGGGCGGTCGCGAAGAGCTGATGGCCAGGGCATCGCTTCGGCTCGGCCGGTGGATGAGCGATCGATATGCATGGCCGGAGCGGCAGTTCCTGCTTCGGCCCGAAGACATAACCAACTCCGCCGCCGTCCCCCGGAATGTCTCCGCGAGTCGTCTGGATCGAAACCATGAGCCTCTGCGCGTGGGCGTTGTGTGCTTTCCGCCGGCCCAAGGGTCGGGCGGTCACACGACACTTTTCAGGATGATCAAGACACTGCAGTCCCGAGGTCATGAGTGCGTGCTGTACCTCTATGACAGAGATACCGAAGACGTGACCAGACACGTGGATGTGATCCGGCGCGGATGGCCTTGGATGGATGTGCCGATTCGCAGTGCCCGGCCACGGATTGATGGCATCGATGCGGTGTTGGCCAGCAGTTGGGAAACCGCGCATGTGGTTGCCTGCCGTGCCGATCGGGCGATCGAACGCTACTACTTTGTTCAGGACTACGAACCGTATTTTTACCCGCAGGGATTCCTCCATGCTCTCGCCGAGGACAGTTACCGCTTCGGGTTCAAGATCATCGCGCTCGGCGACATGCCGGCGGCTTGTATTGAGGCCCAATTGGGCGTCGAGACGCGAGCGACCGTGCCGTTCGGCTGTGACACGGACACCTACTGCCTGCTCGATGGTACGGATCGACGTGCCGTCAGGTCAGGGGTCGTGTTCTACGCCAAGACCGGAGCCGATCGTCGGGGATATTGGTTGGCGCGTCGAGCGCTGCATCTCTTTCACCAAAGTCACCCCGAGCAAGCCATCCATGTCGTTGGAGACCAGGTAACCGGCTGGTCCATTCCATTGACTCAGCACGGTAGCGTTTCGCCGCGGGCGCTGAATGAGCTCTACAACCAAACGATTGCAGGCGTCTCGCTGTCCTTCACCAACATCTCGTTGGTCGCCGAGGAGATGCTGGCGGCGGGCACAATCCCCGTGATCAACGACTCTCCCTTGGCGAGGCTCGGGCTCGCAGACGACGGCGCGATCTGGGCGCCCGCCACTCCGGACGGGATCGCAGCTGGTTTGACCGAGGCTGTCGGCGGTCCCGACAGATCGGTACAGGCCGCCCAAGCGGCTCGGACCCGCGGTTGCAGCTGGGGTGAGACGGGGAGTCAGCTGGCAGGGGTCATCGAGGAGGATTTCGGGGTTGCCGTCTCTACGCTTCGGGCCGGCCACCGCACTCGCGCAACAAGCGCGTCTTGACTGGCTGAGACACGCTGGTCGCCAGCGAGCAGCCGGCTCAGCGCACCGGCGATTCCGAGCAGCACAAAGAGAAGCGCGGCGGACATCGGAAACGACAGGCCGTCGAAGAAGATCATCGTGGTTGATCCGGACACCAGTGCAGCCGCAACGGCGGGGCCGAGTTGGACCCACGGCTCACGAGCGGCACCTCGCCCGGACCGCCAAGCCGACCAAGCGGCAGCGATCAAAGCGATGATGAACAATCCGCAACCGATGAAGCCGACCTCGATCACCAATCCCAGATACTCGTTGTCCAAGATCAACTCCTGGGGGAGGAACGTGCCGAAACCGCTACCGATCAAGGGTGCCCGGCCGGCGATCGCGACGGCACCCGCAACGCTGTCAGTCCGCGACTGCGTGCTCGGATCGCCGTTGATGCCGAGAAACAGACCTCGCAACGTACCGATCATCCCGGGCACCAGGAAGAAGACCAGACCGAGCAGCGTGAAGACGACACCGACGGCCTTGACCCGGAGCCGCGGGGGAATGGCGGGCAGTAGCAACACCACGCCGGCAACCGTTCCGACGATCGCCGATCTGGACACGGAGATCAACACGGCAAGGCTGATCACCAGCGGTGGCCACCAGCGCAGCAGAACTCCGCGCCGCCGATCCGTCGCTCCCAACACGATGCCGATCGGCAGTGCGATGCACAGCACTGAGGCATACTCCAACGGATGGGACGCGGTGCCTGCGGCACGTACGAATCCTGCGCGTCCCTGAATGCTGTCGAAGTCCGAGCTCACCGCGAACCCGGGCAGGGTCAGCGCGTCGACGAACGATCGGCCAGTGGCGAATTGCAGTAGCCCCAGGATCGCCATCAGGCCGCCAAGTAGGGCGATCCGCCGCAACAGCGTCAGCAATCGGTCGAGACTGGGGATACCGTCCAGCGCGACCAGGGCGACACCGGCCCAGCTCAGCAGGCGCAGGAGCCCGGCATCGGCCGGACCGGTCTGCGTTGTCGGCAGGCCAAGGAGATAGGCGCGCGCCAGGCCGGCGAGGGCGACGGCGAGGAATGCCCACAGAGCCAGATGGACCGACCTGGCGCCGGTCGCCAGCGGCGTCGTTCGTTGCAATCGGAAATAGACCCACCAGACAACGCCGGCGAGGCCCCAGAGAATCGAGGGACGGCCGATCTGGCCGAGCGCGGGAATCACCAAGTAGGACGGCAATGCGCAGGCCAGCACGAGATAGATGGTCAGGAACGTCACGGCGTCGAAACCGGTGCCGCCACGGCCGTCACTTCGGCCCGGTGTCGGTCCGGTGGCCGCTCGCACGATCGTCTGCGACCGTCGCCGACCGATGAACTCATCGGCGGCGACCGCGAGCGCGATCGAGGCACCGACGCCGAGACCGGCGATGATTCCGGCGGCCTTCATTCGGCTCATCCGAGAGTTGCCGAACGATCCGATCAGACTGTGCTGGGTGTCGTTGAAGACCGTGATGTACGTGCTCGGAGCGGCACCGGCCTCGGTCTGCAACTGGCGCGTGATCGCGGTAAGGGCGGTGCTCACCTGGCCGAGTGTCTGCTGGACCTCTACCGGATCATCGCCGATGATCTGAACGATCAACACCGGCCGGTTGTACGAGTGCACCCACTGGCTGCCGGCGTTGGCGAGTTGAACGGACACCCCTTGTCGAATTCCGTTGCCGAACAAGGTTGCGGTCGGGGACGTGAGCTCGATGGTCGGATGGGAAGCCTCGTACTTGCGCCCCACAACGCCCGCGAAGTCGGTCAACGTCTCGGCTCGCGCATCGGGAAGGCCGGTGATCGCAGGATTGCCGGGCCCGACGAACACGAACTCGGTCTGCACGGTGTAGAGCCGGTGCGGACCGTCGAGGCCGATCACGCCGGCCACCGAACAGAGCAGACCGAACAGCACCACGTACCAACGCCGACGCAGCGCCAGCGCAACTTGACGAGTCGTCACGGGACGGTCGCGGTTTCGCGTGATCTCCCGGCTCCGGACGTTCGGTCGTCCGGCGGTGTGGCCCCGGAGCCGGCCGGATCGGAGCCGGCAGCCGGTTCGCGTGCTGCCTCGGCAGAGCCGGGACCTGGCGTCGGCTCGGCGACGTCCGATGGGGCTGAACTCTCGGGTGACTCCTCGGGCCCGCCGTTGCGGTCCGACTCCGGCTGCGTACCCTGCCGGCGAAGCCGTCGCTGGACCAGCCAGCCATCGATGAACCCTGTGAGCACGACGGTCCCGACCAGTCCGGCCCCGGCCGCGACGATGGTCGCAGCGAGTTGGGTCTTGGTCTGCGGCGTCGGCTCCGAATCCAGGTCAAGGGTTTCGGCCCGGATGCGGAGCTTGTCGCCGAGATGTTCTGCGTCCTGCATCCTGGTCAAGGTGGTGTCGACCGTTCCCACGGCCTGCTTCATCACCGCCATCGCAGAGTCCGGGTCATGGCTTGTCGCGGTGATCAGGACCACCGGCGCGCTGGTCGTCGGATCGGCCACGAGCGTGTACGTCGTGCCGGGGTGGGCGGTCGTGATCGATTCGACGATCGTCTCGGCGCTCGCCTTGCCGATCAACACGTCAACGGCCTGCGACATGCCGCCGAGGAAGAGGTACGGGTTGCCCTTGGGCCCGACCGTCAGCGTCGGAGGCATCAGCAGCACTCGCCCCTGCGCTTGGTAGGTCGGTGTGATCGAGGTGAAGGCGCCGTAGGCGATCGCACCGGTCACCAAGATCCCGGCGAGCAGGATGTACCACCGGCGCGCCAAGCTGCGAAGGGTGTCGACGAGCCGCATCAGCGGACCTGCTCCCCGTCGCCGACGGAGGCTTCGGGAAGGCTGCCACCTACGCGTTGGGGGATCTCGGCTACTGCGTTCTTGAGCCGATCGAAGCCGTCCCGTCCGAAGGCTCGAATGAGCGTTCGACGGATGGTGGAGCGAACTACCGTCCGCACGCCCCGCATCGGTCGTAGTGTGAGATTCTCTGCCAGGCAACGGATCTGACCCGGGTCATCGGGCATCGGTACGGTGCCCGGCAACAAGCCGGCGACCTTGCTCAGTGCCACACGTCGACCGTGGACGCGGTTGCTCACATTGCCACCATGAACGACCTGCAACCACCCGGGCGCGCCGGTCAGCTGGGCAACCGGCATCGAGCGACCGAGCCGGTTGTGCCAATCCGCCCACGCGGTGACCGGGGCCTCCCAACTCTCCGAGACCGAGCAGAAGGCGTTTAACCGATCGCGGTACAAGTAGAGCTTGTGACCGTGCATGATCACACCCCGGGTCAGATAGATCGCCCGCCGCGCAGTCCCCGATGTCGACTGCTGAACCCGAGCGACGAAATCGGGAGACAGCCCGTCGTCGTTGTCCAGGTTGGTGGTGATCAAGATCTGCCCTGTGGCGCCCGTCAGCCGACGAAGATCATCGATCAGGGCGTCGTGCGGAACGCTCGTCCGGAAGAATGGCGTGAACCGTCGGTCGTTACGTTCGATCCAGGCCTTCAGCCAGTCAGGGCTGTCCGGGTCGAAGTAGATCAACCAATGAAAGTCCTGCGACGTCTGTCGGACGACGGACGGTTCGCAATAGGTTTCGAACAACTCGACCCGCCTCCTCAGCCACCCTTCGCGAGAGCGGATGCTCTGCTCGCGTCCGGGCGACGGGAGGTTGAACCGAGTGATGATCACGTGGTCGATGGACCACGCCGAATCGACGACATGCTGGTCGGCGATGAAAGTCATGGCTCCCCCTAGCCAGGCATTCACCTCGTTTGCAGCAGGAATCGGCGCCCGCTGCCATAGTCAACTTAGCCGCGCAGGAGTGTCGGCGTGGACCGTTGATCCATCTCGGGACTTTCGTCGCTATGTTCCTCGGACAGCAGCTGCCCGCGGCAAACCTGCCGATTCTCAGCTCATGCCTCGATGACCGGTCAGCAGCGACTCCCAGCGCCGGATGACCGGGGCAAGGGCCGCTCGCCTGGCCTCCATCCCTGCCAACGCCCGACCGGCTAGACCGTCGGCGAGCCGGTCCGGACTGGTCCCGATGGCACCGGGCATGGACGCCCCGGAGAAAATTGCGGCCACCACCCCACCGGCGGTGTCGCCGGCCGAAGCGCGTACCCGCACGGACAGGGGGAACAGCTGGCGAGGGCCGTGGAAGTCGAGCGCGGTGAACTGCATCAGGTTGTTCTCGGCGGCGGTCCGCAAAGCCCAGGTGTTGGGCCGAACCCCGTCGTACTTGCGGTTCCATACTTCGATCGCGGTGAGATCGGCGAACCACGCCGGGTCGAAATGATCATGAGCCGACCGGCGAGCCGGGTGGGCGAAAACACTGACCGCACCGTGGCTACGGGCGTGCGACAGTAGCTCCGGTACCGCCGGGCTGCTGCCGAGAAAGGGGATCTCGCCGTACACGGGCAGGTGGATCGTGTGGCTCGGATCCTGGTATTCGATCCCCGGCACAATCAGGAAGCCGGTGGCACTGATCTGCTCGCAGGTGCGGACGATCAACTGCCACTTCTCGTCGGTCATCGTCCGATCGTGTTCGCAGACCATCGCACCGTCGTAGCCCATCCACCGCAGCCGACGGACGATTTTGATCAACGGCCAGTCGCAGTCGTCGGAGAAGTCCGAGTGAATGTGAGCGGCGAGTCGCCGATACTTCATCGCACGGCTCGCTTCCGGCCACGAGCCTGGCTGCTCAGCGCCTGCCAGGTGTCGGCGAGCAGCACGTGCGGCTGCCGACGATTCCAGTTGTACACGCGATCCCGTCGTTGCACCGTCAGCAAACCTCGGATCGTCGCGCCGCGCTTCGGCCAATGATCAAGTGCCTGTGATTGGGGCCCTCGCCATACGAACGCTGCATGCAGGATCTCCCGGCCGACGTGCCGACATCTCACATGCGGCGCATCGACGGGAACGCTCGGCCGGATCGGCAGACCTAGTGCCTGCTGCACCGTCCAGGCGGGGTACTCGTAACCGCGACGACGTGATAGAGCCATGCTTCCCCAGGCCCTGCCGTTGACCTCCATGAACCACGGAGTTCCGTCGACGTCGCGGAGGAACTCGGCCATGAACTGTCCGCGCCATCCCAGCGCGGCCATCATCGCCGAAACGCTGTTCAGTAGCGCAGGATCGGGGTCGGCCGACTCGCAGGCAGATGATGCCGAACCCTGTGGGTTCACCATCCGTACGCGTCGATGCGCTGACCACGCAGTCGGACCTTCCGGACCGACGTAGCCGAAGACTCCTTCGCCGACCCCGGTCTTGATCGGCTGTGCCAGCAGGGGATACCCGGACAAGGAAGTACGGGCTCGGTCTACCTCGGATCGGTCGCCGCATACCCGGCCGGTCGGCCGGACAAGATGATCATCGACGAGTTCGACAGCAGCCGAAGGCTTCACGATGCATGGCAGGTCGAGGGTGTCGAGTTGCGATGCCGCCGTGATCACCAGCGTGTCCGGTACGGCCAGGCCGTGCGCAGACGCTGTGCGCAATTGAGCTGCCTTGTTCAACGCCCAATCGGCACCGTTCCGATCAGGTCCCACCAGCACAGATTCCCCGGCGTCGACCCGGGAGAACAGCCACAACGACGCATCGTCCAAGGGCATCATCGCAGCCGGTCCGATGCTTTCGACAGCGGTCGTGATGTCGTCCAGACACCGTGCCGCGCTGTGCTCGGGCCTGGTCACCTCGATCAGCCGTACGCCGCGGACGTGGCGGAGCGCGGGTCGAGTGCCCGAGCGGTTCAACGCCACCACCGAGAATCCTGCGGATTGCAGTGACCAGGCCACCTCGATCGCGGAGAAGGCGTCGGCGAAGCCGATCATGATCGTCAGCGCCATCTCTTGATCACTCCTCGCGCTGTCCGTGCGGCCCGGGTCCGAAGTGCTCCGTCAGGTGCGGTGAGGTATTCGGCCAAGGACTCGGTCGTGTCATGACAGGTGATGGTGTAGCGATCGCGGACCCACGCCGATGACCATGAAGCGCCCCCATCGACCGTGTACACCCGCTCATATCCGTGCGCACGCAGGCCCGCCAGCACCCGCCGGTCGTACTGACCGTTCGGACAGGCGACTCGGCGCACCTTCGCCCCGGTCACTCCTTCGATCCGCACCGCTGCCTCGGTGAACTCGCGATGTCGATCGGCTGCCGTCGTCAACGAACGCCAGGAGACGTGGTCCATTCCATGTGAACCGATGCTCATGCCCGCCGCAGCCAGCTCGACCAATTGCGCTGAGCTGAGGGACCCCGCGGTATCGACCCGACCGGCGATGACGAAAAAGGTCGCCGCCAGTCCACGCTGCTGCAGCTGCGGCAACGCCAACCGATGATCGGACTCGTTGGAGTCGTCAAAGGTGATCTCGACCTGACGGTGGCCAGCCAGCAGATCGAGCATCTCGGTGAATCGAGATTCGCTGATCCAGAACCGCTCCTCGCCAGGTTCGAGGACACGTCCCGGCGTCCCGACCCCATGGAAACACAGCGTGCTGACTCGATGCGTTCCGATTGTGATCATGCGGCGCCGTCCTTGGATCCGATGGACGACAGGACCCTCGGCGCCGGTGGATCGCCGTGCGGCAGACGGTCCCAGGATCTGCGTGAGAGCAGGTACTTCAGAGTGAGCCTGTTCTCCTCCCGGTGGGCCCGGAGCAGATGTTGAACGACGACCGCGGCCCGGAAGCGAAGGGCAACCCATCGGGTACGCGTCCGCTCGATGTGGCGGATCCGGTTGACCGACAGCAGCGCGAGCAAGATCGTTGCCGTCCCCGAGCCGCTGCCCTCGTGTACTGCTTGTGCCGCCGAGACATACCGCACGCGAAAGCCGAGGCGTCGAGCCCGGTAGGCGTAGTCGGTCTCCTCCGAGAAAAGGAAATATCGCTCGGCATCCCATGCACCGACCGCTCTGTCGCACTCGGGCGAGATCACCCACAACGCGGCTCCCGCCCAATCCACGTCGTGATCAGCGACGTAGTCGGTGTCGCGTTGGAGGATCTCGACCAGCGATCTTGGCCGGGCCGACCAGTGTGCGCCGAAGAGTGCCTCGCCGAGCGCTCCAGCCGGCGTCGGCTCCCGTCGAAGGTGCCGGAAGATCGCACCATCAGGTTTGGTCAATTGCGGGACGGCGATCCCGATGGTCTCGGAGGACTCGAGTTCGGTGACGAGCCTGCTGAGTGTGCCAGGCTTCAAGATCAAGTCGGGATTCAGCACGGCGACCGGTGCGCCGTCGATCGCCTGCTCGCGGGCGATGTTGATGCCGCCCGAGTACCCGGTGTTGCCGCCTGCGCTGATCAACAGAACGTCGGGATGTCTGCGCACTCGCTCGATCGTGTCGTCGCTGGATGAGTTGTCCACGACGATGATGCGCGTGTCCAAGCCGGCCGCTGCGGCGGGTATGCCGTCGATGAGTTTCTCAATGTGGTCTGCGCTGTTGTAGGTGATGATCGCGATGGTGATTGCGGTGAAGTGGCGCCGGGTCATGCTGGCCCTCCTTCTGCGCGGCTCGTCTCGTCACGTTCCCAACTGGGCGCAGAGGCCGGTGTTCGCCACAGTCTGGCCGCGGCGACAAACGCTGCATAGGCGAAGGCGTCGATGGCACTCCACGGGCCGTGCACCGAAGCGATCAGCTCACGCGCCGTGTCGGCGGTGTTGTGCGGACGCCCCTTGATCGGCTCGACGGTGCCAGAGGACCGCTGCTGGACAAGGTCTGCTTGTCCCCGGTAATTGCGGTGGAGAATGCGCAAGAGCGCGGCTGAAGTCCGCGGTGTGTGCACCGTCACCGGCGATGTCGGGACGACCACCTTCTCCTCCGCACTGAACTGATCATCCAGAAAGAGGTCATCGGCGACAACCGGCGGAAAGCTGCCGAACCGCTCGTGACCCTCGACGGTGAGCCCATACACGCCGGCGCCCCACATGGCACTCCGGGTTGAACCGATCCGCCGCCGGGCGCGATAGAAGGCACGTACTGGCGGCGATGCATCCTTGTCCTGGTAGTGAAACGCCGGCCTGGCAGCCAATACCCTTCCACGATGCAGCCGGTCGAGAACCATTCGGAGCGCAAGCGGATCGAGTTCGATGTCAGCGTCGAGGTAGATCCGTGGCCAGTGCGTCGCCACCGCGTCGGCGGCGTTCAGCGCCGTGATCTTGGATGCCTCGCCGACTTCCAGCACCCGAACGTCGCCGAAACTTCGTGCGATCTCCGCAGTTCTGTCCGTGCACCCGTTGCAGGCAACGATCACCTCGATCCGTCCGGAAGCCAACGCAGGTAGGAGGTGCTGCAAGGTTCGGCCGATCACCTCGGCCTCATTGTGTGCCGGGATGATCACCGAACCGGTCGGAAACTGGTCCAGAGTCCGAGCTGACGGCTCGGCCCGGCGGTGCCGGGGCAACTGGTCCCAGGTCCCCTCGTCGACCACGGTCGCGAGCACACCGTGGCGATCCGGCTTCCATGCCCTCAGCGTTTCGGCCAGCACCACCGTACGAAAGAACCACCGAGCATAGGGACGCGGCCGGTGTTTGCGGACGTACCGGATGCGGTTGATCGCCATCAAGGCGGTGAGTTCCGAGGGTTGGCTGATCAGCTCCGGTCCGAACTTGACGACGGCCGACGGCTCGTACCAGATCGTGTCGCCCAGTTCGCGGGCCCGACGACAGTAGTCGGTGTCGTCCGAGTACTGAAAGAACTGCTCGTCCCAATCACCCAGCCGCTCGGCCAGTTCGGCCCGTACCAGCAACGCGGCCCCGGTCGCCCAGGCGATCCGATGCGGGTGTTGATAGCTCTCCCGATTGAATTCGATCTCTGACAGAGCGCGCGGCCGACCAGGCAGATGACTGCCCAGGACCGCATCGCCGAACGCCGCCAGCACCGTCGGCTCATGGCGCACCGACGGATACACGCTGCCGTCGTCACTGAGCAGCCGCGGCACCACGATCCCGGCACCGGATCGCCGCATACGCAGGAAAAGGGCACGAACGGCGCCCGGCACGACTTCAAGATCAGGATTGAGCACCAGCACCGCCTCTGCAGTACGAGACCGGTGCAGCGCCGCGTTGATTCCGCCGGCGTAGCCGAGGTTTCCACCGGTCGAGATGATCGTCACGTCATCGAGACCGGACAAGGCGTCCAGCGTGCCGTCGGTGGAGGCATTGTCGACGACGATCACCCGAAGTCGCAGCATCCTGGCGTCGGCGCGCAGACTCCGCAACAGTTGGCCGATCGCGCCCGCGCTGTTGTACGTCACGACATGGACAACCACATCGGCCTGCTCGCCCGCGGCAACGAATCGGCCGTCGGCGGTGCCGATCAGGACCTGCTCGGGCGACGACTCGGCAGATGCCGGCCGATCCGAGTAGGGCCGACCATCGCCCGCCGGCTCGGCGGCATCGAGCAACCGCGAATCGCGTCGCAACTGGATCAGGCTGGGCGGATCGTCGATCAAATAGCGACGCGCGAGCCGGCGCGGCTCCAGCGCCAACCGCCAGGCCCACTCCAGCCCGTGGCCGGCTGCCCACTGCGGCGCCCGACGCACCCCACCGGCCAGGAAGTCAACCACCGCACCGAAGGCCAGCAACACGTTCGCCCCGGTGGCCAGACCGTACTTGGCCATCCAGAGCTCCTGCCGCGGCTTGCCCAGACCGACCACCAGCAGCTGGGTGCCGGACGATGCGATGGTCGCGGCCAGCTCCCGCGACGCTTCGGGATCCGCCAACTCGGCTCGATCCGGCGCCCACAACCCCGACACGATCAACCCCGGCCGAGTCCTGGTCAGCTGACGCGACAACAGCCGCTGGATCACGTACGACCCGCCCAGGAAACCGACCGTGGTGCCGTCGGCTTCGGCCCGGTCCAGCAGCGGCCCGATCAGGTCACTGCCGGCCAGCCGCGGCCATGCCCGCCCGGTCAGCCGGGACGCCTCGACGACCAGCGGGGCGCCGTCCAGCAGGGTCAGCCAGTCCGATCCGGGTGGGCTGAGGGTCGACTCCTGGTCATGATCAACTTCGTCGCCCGGCCCGCCGACGGCGCCCAGCCGGTAGTCCAACGTGTCGAACCATCTCCCGCTGGATCCGAACTGGGCAAGGTGATCCAGGTTGGCCGAGACGACGGACAGCGGCCGCCCGCTGTCGGATCCGTACCGAGCTCGCCGGCCGATCAACGCGACCGCCGGTTCGGTGTCCAGGAGATCGACCGGGACTCCGGCCAGACTGACGCGCGGCCAACCGGTGTTGATCATCTCGACGGCGGTCATGCCGGCACCAACCTTCCGTCTTCGACCCGGTATCGGGCCGCGGACGCCGGACACACCCAGTGATCACCATCGGGTTGCAGCCGGTGACCGGACTCGCCGACCCAGCCGGTCTGCCGAGCCGGAACGCCGACCATCAGTGCATGATCAGGTACGTCGCGGGTCACCACCGCTCCCGCCGCCACCGTCGCCCAACGTCCGATCGTCACCGGAGCCACGCACACAGCACGGGCCCCGATCGAGGCGCCCTCGCGGACCGTCACTCCCACGGCCCGCCAGTCCTCCGCCGTCTTCAGGCCCCCGTCCGGATTGATCGCGCGCGGGTGCAGGTCGTTGGTCAGCACCGCGGCCGGCCCGATGAAGACGCCGTCCTCCAGCCGGGCCGGCTCATACACCAGGGCGTAGTTCTGCAGCTTGCAACGGTTGCCGATCCGTACTCCCGGACCGACGTAGGCGCCGCGACCGATGATGCTGTCCGAGCCGATCTCGGCATCCTCGCGGACCTGCGCGAGATGCCAGATCCTCGTCCGCTCGCCCACCCTGTGCGGATCGGCGACATCGGCACTCTCGGCTATGAAGGTCATGGCTCTCCCCCCAGAGGCACGCCCAGCCAGGCAATTCATGTCGACCAGTCGGCGGGCCCGACACCTGCCGACAGCAGCAAGCTAACGACGTGCCGATGGTGGTGAGAGGGATCTGAGTAAAGAGGTGACCAACGTCCCGAAAAGATCTTGATCAGCTGGGGACAGCAGGTGTTTGTGGTACGTACTTCACCAGCGCGCAGTTCTTCTTGATCAACTCGCTGCCGACTCGGTTGCCGGTGGTGCGATCGATCAGATCGCGCCAGATCTCGTTGTGCCGGAACCAGTCGTCGCCCTGGCGGGTGAAGTGTTCGTCCTTCGCATACACGCTGTACGAGTAGGGCACCCGACCGGAAGCCCGCAACTCGCCCTCGAGATAACGTTCGCCGACCTTCGTACGGAGCTGGAAGGTGACGTCGGTGTCGTTGCGGAAACGAAGATCAACGTAGTTGTAGTAGACGGCACACCCGACACCCCAGGGCAGCACCCGGCCGTTGTCCGGGAAGGGATCGAAGGAGTGCTCCGAACGCTCGGTCACCACCAGCGGACTGTGCAAGATCATCCAGTGCAGCAGGTTGGCCATCTGGCAGATGCCGCCGCCGAGCCCGGCCTTGGCCTCGCCGTTGTCCAGCAGCATGCCGTCCAGATAGCCCTTCCGCCGGGTGGCCTTGCCGACCAGCCGGCAGAAGGAGAACTCCTCGCCGGGTTTGATCATGATCCCGTCCAGCCGGTCGGCGACCAGCCGCAGATTCTGCACCTTGTTGTGCTGCATCCACATCTCGGAGTCACCGAGCGTGCGCAGCAGCAGCGACTTGTGCTGTTTGACCCGTACCGGAAGATCATCTTCGCTGCGGTCTCCTGCCCAGTCGATCTGCCAGCGACTCCACTGCAGTCGGCGGCGCAGCCGCAGCAGCTCCACCGCTGCCGGATAGAGGAACGGAAACCGTTCGGTCAGCCGTGGGCCACGGTGCTGCAGGGCCGGCGGCAACTGCGCGTCCTCGGTCTTGATCATGGTGCACTCGATCGTTCCGGACGACTGATCGGTCCCGGGTCCACTGGCTTCGATGGTCATCTGTTCCCCTCTCGTGGGAAACCTAGCGACTCGGCAGGGTCATCGCGCTGCCGTCGGATGATCTTGCTGGGGCTGTGACCCAGCTGGTGCACGACCGTTAGGCGCCGGCACGACCGACGCGGATCGGCACGCTTCGCGGGCTGGACCGCGGATCCGGGCAGCGGTTGCGCAAGTCGCCTCCACTACTCTGAGCGCCATGAACAACGGCGTACGAAAAGTGGCGATTCTCGGAGCGGGCATGATCGGCGAAGTGCACCGCCGGGCGGCGATCCTGGCCGGTGCCCAGGTGGTCGGCGTGATGGCGTCCAGCCCGGAGCGTTCCCGCGAGGTAGCAGCGCAGTGGGGTGTCGAACACGCCTTCGCCAGCATCGACGAGGTGGTTGCCTCCGACATCGACGCGGTCCACATCTGCACCCCGAACTCGTCCCACGTGCCGTTCTCGATCGCCGCCCTGGAAGCCGGCAAGCACGTGCTCTGCGAGAAGCCCCTGGGGGTCAGCCTGGAGACCGCTCAGCAGGCGGCCGCGGCGGCCGAGAAGGCCGGCCTGGTCAACACCATGCCGTTCGCCTATCGCTTCCATCCGATCGCCCGGGAGATGCGAGCTCGGGTGCAGTCCGAGGAGTTCGGCGCGCCCAACCTCATCCACGGCTCCTATCTGCAGGACTGGATGCTGGATCCGATGGCCAGCGGCTGGCGGGTCGACCCGCAGGCCGGCGGTCCGTCGCGGGCCTTCGGCGACATCGGATCGCACTGGTGCGATCTGGCCGAATGGGTGACCGGGGAACGGATCGTCCAGGTGGTGGCCGACACGTCGATCGCCATCCCCCAGCGGCCCGCCGGCACCGCCGCCTCCTTCACCACGGCCAGCGGCGAGGGGCCGTTGGTGGATGTGACCACCGAGGACAGTGCGTTGATCTTGTTCAGGACCGACCGCGGCACCTCGGGTTCGGCGGTGATCAGTCAGCTCGCCGCCGGCCGCAAGAATCGCCTGTGGTTGGAGGTCGACGGCGCCGTGCACAGTGCTGTTTTTGATCAAGAACATGCCGAGGAGCTGTGGATCGGTGGCGACGCCGAGTCGATCACGGTGGTCCGCGACCCCAACCACGGCAGCGCCGAGCAGCGGCGGCTGTCCCAGCTGCCGGCCGGCCATGCCCAGGGATACGCGCAGTGCTTCGAGAATTTCGTTGCCGACAGCTACGCCGCGATCGACGCCTACGTTGGAAACGGCGAGGCTCCCGAGGGACTGCCGACCTTCGCCGACGGGCTGCGCGCAGCCCAGATCTGTGACGCCATGCTGCGCTCGGTTGACTCCCGGGCGTGGGAGACGGTCTGACCCATCCGCGATGGGCCAGAACCCCCGATGGCCAGAACTCCCGATGAGATGGCGGCTCGCCTTCCTACGCCGTTCCCGACGTCCCCCGTCAGGCTGGGCGGCCGCCACCACACCGTTGTCATCCACGACCCGACAACCGCCGATGAAATCGCCGGCAACACCCAGGGATTGCTGCTGCCATCGCGTCGCTTCCGATGGCCGACGCTAACGACGGCCCGCGCTGATCGCCTCAGTACTGGACTACTGGTTCGGGGCCTACTGGATCGGGCCTACTGATTCGAACCTACGGATTTAGGGCTTGCGGATTCGGGAGCTCGGGATTCGGTTCGCGGACCATGCTGGTCGATTCCGGAATCCGCTGCGAGTTCGGACTCGTCGATCAGCTTCTGCAGTTTGGCCAATGCCAGTTGCAGCAGCGTCGGCACACTCTCCACCGGCACGGCCAAGGCCACGGCGATCACGCTGCTCGGCTGGCCCGCCTCGTACAGGCGCAGCGTTGCCGCCAGGCCGTCGGGTAGCTCATCGATGAGCTGATCGCGCTCCATGTCAGGCAAGCTACGGCGCCGGCGACCCGTACGGCTCGGTAGTCGGCTACTGATTTCTGTGCCTGGCCGCCGATCCGTCCGGTCCGGAATTCAGTCGGTGCCGAGATAACGGACCAGCTCGGCACGGCTCTCGACGCCGAGTTTGGCGTACGCCTGGTAGAGATGCGACTCGACCGTCCGCACCGAAAGCACCAACCGGGACGCGATGGCAGCATTCGACAAACCGTCGGCGGCCAGCCGGGCGACCTCGCGTTCCCGGCGGCTGAGTTCGGGCCATCGCGGCCGCTCGTCCAACAGCAACGGAGTCCGTACGCCCGCGGACCCGGCCGCGAGTTGCTGACTGCGAACCGCCGTACGCGATGCGGCCGAGCTCCGAGCGGACGCGGCATGGCTGACGGACGCCTGCGCGGCGGCCTCGGCGGCGAGCAGTCGCAGGCCACGCTCGGCGAACCGTTCGGCGCAGTGTTCGAGCGCGATCGCATCATCGCCGGCGGTCGCGTCGACGTGGTCGGCCAGCAGCCCCGGGAAGGTGCATTCGGAACTGTCCGCGAGCTCCTGCAACGGCCGGCGGACGGCCGATGCTGATCCACCGACGCGTACGGACAGGTGCAGCAGGCCGGCCCGCGGCATCGGTAACTCGCGCAGCTGCTCCGCGCCCTCGACGGCGATCCGTGCGGCGCCGGTCGCATCGCCTTCGAGCACGGCGATCCAGACGGCGGCTGCGACCGCGTCCTCCTCGGTCCGGGCGACCCGCCGATCCAGCGCGCGTTCCCGACTCTGTCCCAGCCACCGTCGAGCGGTCGTCATGTCGCCCGTCAACGCCGCGGTCTGGGCCAGCATCGCCAACGCCCAGGAACGCGACCCACCGACCTCGGCGCTGCGGAAGGCGACCTCCGCATCCATCAGCGGGCCACGTGCTTCGGCCGGTTTTCCCTGTAACAGCAGGCATTTGCCGAGAGCCAGCGCGGACAGACCGCGGTTGATCGCGTCCGGGCTGTGCACCAGCGCGTCCTGGATCGCCGAGACCATCGCGGTGGCCTGATCGGCCTGGCCGTCCAGGGTGAGACAGAGCGCCTGTTGCAGGGTTGCCTCCGCGGCAGCGCTGGCCACGTCGGCTGCGGCGGCGACATTGGTGAAGGCGTCCTGGGACAACCGGCGCAGCGAATCCTGCACCTGCTGGGCTCGGGCGTGCAGGCCGAGGTAGGCCAACGCCTCGCCACTGGTCTCCAGCGCCAACAGCCGAGACTGCGCGCTGGATTCGGGGTCGGCGAACACCGGCTGCACCCGATCGAGGACATCGGCTGCGCGGCCGTCGTCGATGTCGAGGTTGGCCCGGTAACCGAGGTACTGATGGTCGGCCTCTCGGACATGGGCCGGCGTCAACCGGGCAGCCGGGTCGTGATGCGCGGCGTGGAATCGCTCCAGCATGGCCGCCGTCTCGTCGCGCCGACCGAGCCCCAGGTAGAGCCCCCGGACTCGGCAGCTCAGGTAGGTCTGATGCAGCTCCGCGTCGGTCTCGGCCAGCACGGCCTGCTCGTTGTCGGCGAGCACCCGTTCCGCCTCCGGATACCGATTCTGGCCGGCAAGTCCGCGGGCGACTTCCATCGACGCGGCCACCCCGGCGCCGCGGGCGCGAGCCGCCCGGGCCAGCCTTTCGCCCAGGACGTAGTCGAACACGCGATTGGCCTGGGTCGCTGCTGCCGTCAGCATCTGCGGCGGTACCTCGCCGCCCGCCTCCAGCCGCCAACTCGCGATCCGGAGCAGCGTTTCCGGGTTGCCTCGTCCTTGATCAACTTCTTCTTGATCAACTTCGCGTTCTTGATCAACTTCTCCGGGGCGGGAGGCCGGCCGGTCGGCCTCCAGGGCATCGGCCAGTCGCCGGAGCAGCCGGCGGCGGGTCATCACCCCGATCTGGGACAGGATCACCTCGCCGTAGAGCGGATGGTGCAGCCGCAGCTCGTCCTGGTCGTCCTGCAGCAGGCCGGCCCGTTCCAGCCGGGTCAGCGCTTCGGGGTCGGCCAGCCGTTCGACGCAGCTCGGCGGCAGCGGCTCGCCCAACGCCAGCATCGCCAGCGTCTGCCGGTCGGACTCGCTCAAACCGGACAGCCGTTGTCCGACCGCGTCGATCAGCCGCGGCGCGAGGACCAGCTGCTCGTTCCATCGCCAGACGCCGTCGATTCGGCGCAGCGCTCCGTCCTGGACCGCGCCGGTGACCAGTTCACGGGCGTACAGCACGTTGCCCTGGACCATCCGGGCCAGCAGATCGGCCGTCCTGGCGCTCAGTTCGCCACCCAACGCGGCACGCAGCAACTCCTTGATCTCCCTTGTGGAGAAGGGTTGCAGGTCGATCCGGATGGCGTAGCCGTCCTTCCACAGAGCGGTGATCGGATCCGGTACGGGCTCGCCGCGCCGGATCGCGACCAGCGGCCGGATCACGCCCTCCAACACCAGATGCAAGATCAGATCCGCGCTGCCGGCGTCGAGTAGTTGGGCGTCGTCGATGATCAACAACAGCGGATCGCCGCCCGATCGCAGCGCGCCGATGACGGCGCCGTACCAGGAGGTCGCGTCGGTATGGCCCTGCCGTGCCTCGGCCGGCACCAGATGCAACATCGCTCCGTATGGGGTGGTCGCGGCTGCCCTGGTCCCGATCACTGTCGCGGTACGGAGCTGCTGCCGCCGAGCCCAGGACTGCACCTCCTTGAGCAGCCGGCTCTTCCCGATCCCCGCCGGTGCCACCACCACCGCACCTGTCGGAGACGAGGTGTCGGGGTGAGTGGGGGCGTCGGCCGTCGGGGGCGTGCCTGCTGCGGAGACGTTGGCCGGATCAGCGGCGCCGAGCTGCTCGGCGAACAGAGCGGTGATCACGTCGAATTCCTCGCCGCGGGCACAGAACGGCCAATCGCTGTGACCGAACCGTGCCGGATCGATCGCCGAGTCCGCGACGTCCCCCATCCGATACTTCTACCGCCAAACCGGGCCGCTTCGCCACCGGACGGCCGCCGATCTGTGGACTCGAACGAAGATTTCCGAGGCTGTCGGCGAGTGGTTGGCACGGTTCTTGTGCCGCTGGCTACGGTGCAGTCGGTGAATCCAGACAGCCAACGTGAGTGCGGCTCAGGCTCAGCCGGCGCTCCGAGGGGAGGCGGCAGCGTGCGGACCGAACTGGCCGGTGATGTGACGGTGGCGGCTCGGACGCTGCTCGGGGCGACCTTGCAACGAGGCGAGGTCGCGGTGCGGATCGTTGAGGTGGAGGCGTACGACGGTCCGACCGACCCGGCCGCCCACACCTACAACGGCAAGACGGATCGCAACTGGGTGATGTTCGGACCGGCCGGCCATCTGTACGTCTACTTCAACTACGGCATGCATCACGCCGCCAACGTGTCGGCCGGGCCCGACGGTCGAGGCAGCGGGGTGTTGCTGCGCGCCGGCGAGGTGATCCGCGGAATCGATCTTGCTCGACAGCGCCGGGGACCCGCGGTCGTCGATCGTGATCTTGCTCGCGGCCCCGGTCGGCTGACCCAGGCGCTGGGCATCACCCGGGCCGACAACGGGACCGACCTGCTGGCAACCGACCCGGCGACCGACGCGGTCCGACTGTTGCCCCGAGCCACGCCGCCGCCCAAGATCAACACCGGCCCGCGGGTCGGCATCAGCAAGGAGATGGAGCGGCCTTGGCGGTTCTGGATCGCCGATGATCAGCATGTCTCTGCCTATCGCCGACACACCCCGCGCAAGCGACGCGGGGTCGACCCGGTGACGGACTGAGCCACGATCTACTGATCCAACGGGGCCAGCGAGGACATCAACGTCGGAATGAACTCGGCAACCGTCGGATGGATCGGCAGCGCGTCGCGGACCCGGCGATAGCCGACCTTCGCCTGCATCGCGAGGCCGACCTGCTGCACGAGATCGTCTCCGTCCAGCCCGAAGAAGGTGGCGCCGAGGATCTCCTCGGTGTCGGCGTCCACCAGGACCCGCATCAGTCCGACTGTCTCGCTGTCCAATCTGGCTCGGCTCACCGCAGACATCGGCAGCTTCGACGTGAGCACCCGACGCCCGGATGCCCGCGCCTCGGTCTGGGTCATGCCGACGCGGCCCAGCGGCGGATCGGTGAACATCGCGTATGCGGTGATCCGCGCGGCAACGCTCCGATCCGGATCGAGCAGGATCTGGCTGTCCTGATAAGCCGTGTGGGTGAAGGCGCCGTGCCCGTTGATGTCGCCCAGCGCCCAGACACCCGGGACCGAGGTGGCGTAGCGATCATCGATCCGCAGGTAGCCGTGCTCGTCGACCTCCAGGCCGTGTTCGTTCCCGATCAGGTCGGTGTTGGGCCGCCGGCCGGCGGCCACCAGGAGTTGCTCACCGGAGACCGAGGTGCCGTCCTGGCAGCGAACCGTGATTCGCCCCTCGTTCTCGCTGACCTCGTCGGCATGGCTCGGAATCAGTCGGATCCCTTCACTGGAAAGCATTTCGGCCACTGCCGAGGAGACATCCGGATCCTCGCGCGGGGCGATCGCGCCGATGATCGTCACCCGAGATCCGAACCGGGCAAACATCTGACCGAACTCGCAGCCGATGTAACTGCCGCCGATGATGATCAAGTCCTCCGGCAGCTCGGTCAGTTGCAACAGTTCGACCTCGGTCAGGAAGTTGACCGCGTCCAGTCCCGGGATCGGCGGCGTTGCGGCACGAGCTCCCAGATCGAGATAGATGCGAGGTGAAACCAGTTCGCGGCCGTCGTCGGTCAACACCCGGTGCTCGCCGTCGCCGGTCTGCAGGGTCGCCTGGCCACTCACCAATTCCAACCCGGGCAGGGATTCCAGCCAGTCGAGCAGTCCGGATCGCATCTCGTCGATCATGCTGTGCATGCGCTGCATGACTGCCGGGAAGTCAACTCGTACGGGACCGGTCCTGATGCCGTAGTCGCCGGCTCGACGGGCCCGATGCGCCGCGACCGCGCTGGCTCGCAGCGCCTTCGTCGGGCGACAGCCGTGGTTGAGACAGGTGCCTCCGACCTGCTCGAACTCCACCAGCGCCACCCGCTGCCCGTCGCCGGCCAGCTGGCCGGCAACACTGGGACCGGCTTGACCGGCGCCGATCACGATCGCATCAAAGCGTTCCATGCGCTCAAACTACAGATCAGCACTCCGCAGAAACAGCAAGCGTCACCTCAGCAGCCTCACCAGCCGCGTACGCCTCACAAGTTGACTGCGCAGATCCGGTCCTGTGAGCGCTTATAAGACTTATCGGGAGGATCGATGACTCCGTCGCCCGAATCCACCATCCGGACGTAGCCTGAAGACATGGTGCAGCCGGTCCAGATTACCCTCGGCGTGCTGGCGATGTTGATCATCGCCGCTCTGCCGTTGTTGATCATGGTCGGCTTCGATGCTCTCATCGGCCGCTACGACGAGACGCTACGTGAGTCAGGCATTCAGCGGATTTCGCAACCGCTGAAGGAACGGCGCGAACACCGCCGAAATGTCCGTGCGCTCAAGCATCAGGTCGGCGTGCCGATCGAACGGCTCGGCGCTGACTTGCGCCGGCTGCGGGAACTGATCCGGCACAGTGAACATGCCTCGGCAACTCAACAGGCTGCCCTGCGCCAGGCCTACGACCGGGTCCTGATCGAGACCTGCGCGATGCTGGACCTGCCGCATCATCTCGATCTGCCGACCGAAGGACTGGAACGCGACATCGAGCGTCTGCGGGTCGAGGCGATGCTCGAGGGGCACGGCATCGTGATCAGCAACATCCGCCGCCACGGTCAGAACGCCTGACGATCCTTTCAGGATCATTCAGCCCGGTCCAGGCTGAGTTCGGATGATCCTGGGGCGATGTTTAGCGGATTCTCGGACGCCACGGAATAGCTGCCGGCAGGCGGCTGTTAAGCTATGTGAGCTTCGGCGTCGAAGTTTCTCCATCGTTCGCGCCGCGGCTTGATCCTCGGCGGATCGATGGCCACTGTAAAAAGAAGGTCAGCAGGAAAGGATCCGCCATGTCCCGCCTCGGCAGGGCTCTTCGCCGCCGTGAGGTTGCTCGTAATCGTCGTGCTCTCGATCGTGCGATCGCGAAGGCTCCGACACCCACCATGCGTGATGAGTTGATCGTCATCTCTCAGCGCGATGGATTCGATCGGCGCTTCCGCTGATCCATCCGGTGGCAAACCGACAAGGGCTTCCGTCGTGAACGGAAGCCCTTTTTGCTGCACTGTAAGCCTTCTCGTGGATATCGGCGACATCGCATTCAGCCGGTGAACATCGGTTCGAACAGCTCGATCAGGCTCGGCAGCAGGACCGCGGTTCCCAGTGCCAAACCGGCCAGACTGCACACCAGGAAAAGCCCGCTCCAGATAGGGCCGGGGATCCGGGTCAGCGTCACCAGTTGCGCGACGTCGGAGCTACGATCGCCGCCGCGCCGCCGTTGCATGATCAACTCGATCACCGGCTTCGGTGCTGCGATCAGCAGGATCCAGGTGATCAGGTAGGCCGCCGCGGATTGCCAGACCGGGTCCAGATACCAGCTGATCAAGAACACCGAACCACCCGCGACCAGCAGCACCAGGATCCCGTACGCGTTCCTGATCAGCAGCAACATCAGCGACAGCAGCAACACCAGCAGCCAGAGCAGACCGATGCTGTGTCCGGCCGCGAGCAGCGCGGCGGCGCCCAGCCCGGCCAGCGCCGGCCCGAGGTAGCCGACTGTCAGCATGATGATCATGCCCGGCCCTCTGGCTTTGCCGTGCGAGACGGTCAGGCCCGAGGTGTCGCTGTTCAGATGGATGGCGGTCAGCCGACGCCCGGCCAGCATCGCCGCCAGCGCGTGCGCGCCCTCGTGGGTGATGGTGACCAACAGCCGGGTGACCGGCCAGGTCCGCCGGTAGAGCACCAGAATCATTCCGATCACCGCGATCACGCCGACCACCTGCGGGTGCGGCGGCGGCTGCGTTGCGGTGGCTCGCTGCCAGATCTCGGTCACAACCTCCACCCGGCAACCCTGCCCGATCAACTCAAATCCGCCGAGAAGGCACGCGCCCGGACGCATGACAGCGCCCCCTGACGTTGACCTGTCCCAGGCCGGGGCCGATGGAGACGGCGGCGGGACGGGTCAGTAGTGTGCGAACCGGCCGATGTTGCCCTTCACCAGAGGCGGCGGAGGGTGAGCTGAATTGCCGGGCCGCAGGCCCGGGCTGCTGCTCGGCCTTGGGAGAACACGCACCTCGACAAGGCGGTAGACATGACAGCACCGGTCGATCCCACTGGCACCGAGGCCTGGGCCACGCTCACCGAACTGCAGCACGACTTCCAGCCCGATCTGCGCGGCTGGTTCGCGGCAGATCCGCAGCGGGCCGCCACGTACACGTTCACCGCCGGCGACCTCTTCGTCGACCTGTCGAAGAACTTCCTCAACCCGCAGATCAAGCAGGCCCTGATCGCGCTGGCCGAGCAGGTCGGTCTGACCGATCGGATCGAGCAGATGTTCTCCGGCCAGCACATCAACGTAACCGAGGATCGCGCCGTCCTGCACACCGCGCTGCGCGCTCCCGAAGACGGCACCCTCGAGGTCGACGGTCAGGACGTGGTCGGCGAGGTGCACGAGGTTCTGAGGCGGGTGTACGAGTTTGCCGACAAGGTCCGCGGCGGGACGTGGACCGGTGTCACCGGCAAGCGGATCGAGACCGTCGTCAACATCGGCATCGGCGGTTCTGATCTTGGTCCGGTGATGGCGTACGAGGCCCTGTTGCCGTACAAGCAGGATGGGCTGACCGCGCGCTTCATCTCCAACATCGACCCGACCGACGCGTACACCAAGACTCACGATCTTGATCCGGAGACGACACTCTTCATCGTCAGCTCCAAGACCTTCGGCACCCTGGAGACGCTCACCAATGCCCGACTGTCCCGGTCGTGGCTGCTGGACGGGCTGATCGCGTCGGGGGCGATCTCCGGCGACGAGGACTCACGCAAGGAAGCCGTGGCCAAGCATTTCGTCGCGGTGTCGACGGCGCTGGACAAGGTCGCCGACTTCGGCATCGATCCGGCGAACGCCTTCGGCTTCTGGGATTGGGTCGGCGGCCGCTACTCGGTCGACTCCGCCATCGGCACCTCGTTGGCCGTGGCCATCGGGCCGGACAACTTCGCCGACTTCCTGGCCGGTTTCCACAAGATCGACGAACATTTCCGCACGACCCCGCTGGAGCAGAACGTGCCGGCTCTGATGGGCTTGCTGAACGTCTGGTACAACAACTTCTTCGGCGCCGAGACGCATGCGGTGCTGCCGTACGCGCAATATCTGCATCGCTTCCCGGCCTATCTGCAGCAGCTGACGATGGAGTCCAACGGCAAGGGCGTCCGCTACGACGGCAGCCCGGTCACAACCTCGACTGGTGAGGTGTTCTGGGGGGAACCCGGCACCAACGGCCAGCACGCGTTCTACCAGCTGATCCACCAGGGCACCCGGCTGATCCCGTGTGACTTCATCACCGTCGCCAACCCCTCACATCCCTTGCAGGACGGGGATGTCGACGTACACGAGCTGTTCCTGGCGAACTTCTTCGCTCAGACCCGTGCGCTCGCATTCGGCAAGACCGCCGACCAGGTGCGGGCCGAGGGGACGCCGGAGTCGATCGTGCCGGCCCGGGTGTTCACCGGCAATCGGCCGACGAGTTCGATCATGGCCCCGGCACTCACCCCCGCGGTGCTCGGTCAGCTGGTCGCGCTGTACGAGCACATCACCTTCACCGAAGGAACGGTGTGGGGAATCGACAGCTTCGATCAGTGGGGCGTCGAGTTGGGCAAGCAACTCGCGCTCGAGGTCGCGCCCGCCGTCGGTGGTGACGCCGATGCCCTGGCCAACCAGGATTCCTCGACCCAGTCCTTGATCGACTACTACCGATCGCAGCGCCGCCGGGCCTGATGCCGCTGCCGCGTCTCACAGCCGCACCACTTGCAGTCAGCCGCACTAGTTGCAGCCGGTGCGGCGTGCGGCAACTGGTGCGGCTGTGGGGTCAGTGCCTCGATCTCAGGCGGGGTCAGTCCTGCTCGTCGTCCGCGTCGTTCTCGTCGGTAGCGGTCGCGACTTGCGGACCCTCGGCCCGGAGCTTGTCGACCTCGGCCATCGCGGCCCGAAGATCGGTCAACCAGGTCTCGGTGTGCTCGCCGACCAGCTTGACCGCCCAGGACAGTGCCTCGGAACGAGACCGCGCGACGCCGGCGTCGACCAACGTGTCAAGAACTTGACGCTCCGGTTGCTTGAGTCGAGTCATCACCGGCACCGAGATGTGGGTGAACAGTTCGTCCACATCGCCGGCGCGGGCACCCCAGGAGACCTTGCGGCGATAGCGTTCCTGGGCTTCGTCGGCGATCTCCATTCGGGTCTCCCGGCTGTCCGAACGGAACCGGCTGATCCGTCCTTCGGCCTCGGCTCCGGTCAATTCGTCGGTGTCGGCCAGGGTGCCGACGACGATGATCTCCTCGCGATCCGCGGTCACCTCGACGGCCGAAAACCATTCGCCGGGCAGGCGCCCGTTGAACCAGGACTCGATGTCGTCGGTGGCCGGCAGATCGCTCTGCTGCCATCCGCCGGGCCGGCCGAATCCGCGCGGCCCGCGTCGGCCGCGGCCGCGGCCCCACGGAATGTTGGCCGGATCCGACAACCACTCCCGGAGTGCTTCCGGGCTCGGTTCGAAGCCGCCGTGATGGTGCCCGCCCGGACCGTGCCCACCTCGACCACGACCACCCCCCCGTCCTTCGCGGGGATCGTCATCTTCGGAGTCGCGGCGGCGTCCGCCTCGGCCTCCGCCGCGGCCTTCCGGGCCGCGCGCACCGGGCCCGCGACGACCGCCGGGACCGGGCCCCTCGGGACCGAAGCCCCGTGGACCGAACCCGCCGGGGCCGAAACCGCCACCCGGGAAATCTGTGCCTCTCATCATGTCCTCCTTCCTCCGTACGACATGACGATTACATGATTACACCATTACCTCGGACGCACAACAGCTCAAGGATTTGCCGAGGTCGGCGTGGAGAACCGGCGCGGGAGAACAGCGCCAGCCCGGCGGATCTGCTGGCGATCAGTTGTGGCGGGGGCGAGCAGGATCCAGGGCGCGTTGGACCTGATCGGTCGGGTTCTGCAGCACCGGGCGGCGCTGCAGGGCGAGGTCGGTCACGGTCTTCAGACAGGCGAGCTGATCGCGGATCGCGCCACGGGTCCAGGATGTCCTGCGTTCGCGAACGGTGTCGTCACCCACGCCGTTGGCGTCCAGTCCGATCGCACGAGCGGTGCCGACGGCGCGGGGGAGGTGATAGCTCTGGGTGATCACGGTGACCTTGGTCACGCCGAAGACGTCGCGGGCTCGAACGCAGGAGTCGTAGGTGTCATAACCATGCCGGTCGACGACGATCTTGTCCCTGCGGACACCGCGCGCATGCAGATATTCCTGCATGCACAGGGTTTCGTCAAAGGCGGGCGCGGCATGATCACCGGAGACCAAGATCATTCCGATCTTGCCGGCTGCCAGCAGTTGTCGTGCCAGATCAAGTCGCGCTTGCAGGAAGGGCGAGGGTGTGCCGTCGGAGTACGCCAAGGCGCCCAGCACCAGACCGACCGGGGCATAGGGGACATCGGCGGCGCTGAACAGCCGGCCGCGGGCGAAGGAACGGACGTAGCCGACCGAACCGGCCAACGCCGCGACCCCAACACCGGCCCCCAGCAATGCAACCTGCCCGACCCGGGGGACGTAGCCGGTCGGCTGCGCTTGCTTGCGGGCACGGTGTCGAGGCACCTCCCAATCCTAGGGGCCGATTCCTGTGGCCCCAGAGTTGGCAGCGATCCTTTTCAGACTTTTGGATACTGGTCCCTGGGCCGTGACGATCATGACCAGAAGCCGCGCCGATCACGGCGAACCGACGACCGGGGAGGGCCGATGCCGGAGGGTGACATCGTCTGGTCGGTTTGCCGGCAACTTCATCGTGCGCTGGCCGGAAAGTCCTTGACCCGTTGCGAATTCCGCGTCCCCGCCCTCGCTGTGACCGACCTCACCGGAGAGATCGTCAACGAGGTACGGCCACGCGGCAAACACCTGCTCGTCCGCTTCGGCAACGGCTACACCTTGCACTCCCACCTGCAGATGGACGGTGCTTGGCGGGTCTTCGCCGACGGCCGCAACTGGAATGGCGGACCCATCCATGAGATTCGCGCCGTTCTTGGCGTGCGGGGCGCAACAGCCGTCGGCTACCGGCTGCCGGTGCTGGAATTGATCTTGACCGACCACGAACAGCACGTCCTGGGACACCTCGGCCCGGATCTGCTCGACAAGAACTGGGATCCAGACGTTGCCGTACGCAGATTGCGATCGAATCCGAACCGCTCCATCGGCGAAGCCCTGCTCGATCAGCGCAATCTCGCCGGCATCGGCACCGTCTACCGCGCAGAAATCCTTTTCCTGCAAGGCATTCACCCGCGTACCAGGGTCGGTGACGTGCCCGATCTGCGCCGCCTGTGCGAACGAGCCCGTACGTTGATGATCAACAACCTCGGCGGCTTCGAGCAGAACACCACCGGTGATCGACGGCCGAGCCGCGCCCATTGGGTCTACGGACGCAGCGGCCGGCCTTGTCGGCGCTGCGGCACCCCGATCGCGGTCGAGGAATTCGGCCCGGGCGGGCAGGAACGCCTCAGCTATTGGTGCCCGCACTGCCAACCGCGGCGATGATGCCGAGTCCCGTCGCATCGCGGATCGGTGGGTCGCGTTTGCGATCAGAGGGCGACCTGGACTCGACCGGCGACGACGCGGGCGAGGTAGATCTGCAGTCGCAGGTCGGGATTGCCGAAGCACTCGCCGGTGATCAAGCTGTACGACTCCTTGTGCAGGGGCGAAGCAACGGTCGGGCAGCCCGACCGGGTGCCGACGATGCCGCGGGAGATCACCGCTGAGCCGGTCCGCGGGTCCAGGTTCGAGGTGATCACCACCTGGTCGTCCCACAGCCGGAACACGGCCAGTTGGCGGCCGTCCAGCAGAGCGGCTTCGCCCCATTCGGGCTCGAGATCAGTCAGCGAGCAGACGTCGGTCCAGGCAAGATCGACAAGGGTTGGGTTGTCAGCGGTCAGAGTCATCAAGATCACCTCGGTCAAGGAAGCGTCGGTTCGGATCGGGAACAAGGACTTGATCAAGCCGCGTCGGTTGATCAGGCATCACGTGCACGGTTGGGATCAGGCGACGACCACCTCCGTCCGAGTTCGCAGCAGCTCGCAGATGCGGTCCTTGCAGGTCCCGCAACCGGTGCCGGCTCGAGTAGCGCGACCGATCGCGGTGACATCGCGATGGCCGTCGTCGATGGCGGCGTTGATCGCACCGGCCGAGACACCGTTGCAGCGACAGACGGTGGCATCGGGACCGAGCGGATCGGTGCCGCTTGCGTGATCGGGCCCGTCATGCCGCAGCAGGCTCGATCGGTCGCTGGGCAGTTCGCTGCCGCGTTCGTACAACAGCGTCAGCTCGGCCGCGGTGCGCGGCAATCCGATGCAGATCAGCCCCTCCAACGTCCCGCCGCGAGTGATCATCTTCGCGTACCGGCCGAGCTCCGGATCGCTCCATTGCGCAACCCGGCGATCATCTTCGCCGACCAGACAATCCAGCGGATCGAGATCCACCGAGCCTGCCGACACCACCGAAAGCCCCGGCGTCTTCAAGATCATCACCGGTGCGCCGTCGCACGGTGCGTCGTCGCCCGACGCCGGCGACCGAACTGCCGGCGACTCAACCGGCTGGCGCTGGTGGCGGTCGGCCAGCAGCCGAGCGGCCAGCCATTCGGCCTGAGCAAAGCCGGGACCGATCAGTCCGCTCGGTGCACTGATCGCGACGCACCGCTCGCAATCGTCTTCTGCACAACGCATCTGAGCACAGTCGCCGATTGCCGAGATCGTGGCGTCGTCGACCGTACGCAGCTGATGATCAACCACGATGCCCACGTCGACGAGTAGTCCGGAACGCGCCGCCAAGCCGGTGCGCGGTGCAGCGCCACAGCAGACCACCAGCCCGTCACCGGAGATCTGACTGCCGTCGGCGAGCCCGAGACCGGCGAACCGGCCCTCGTGCAGCCGCACCGCGGCAGCCCGAGCATCGGCGACAATGCGGATCCGCCGGCGACGCAGGTGTCGAGCCACGATCGCGGCCGCAGTCGGGTCGAGGTTGCGTTCCATCGGCACCCGGCCGGCGTGTACGAGGGTGACAACGGCACCGGCTTCGGCTGCGGTCAGTGCCAGCTCCATGCCCAGCACCCCACCGCCGAGAACAACCAGTTCGCGCCCCCGCTGCGACATCGTCGCCAATCGTTCCGCATCGCCAAGATCACGCAACACCGTGACACCGGCCGGCAGCATCGGATCCTGCCCGGGCGGGCACTCCGGCAACCCGGCGAGTCGGGGCACCCGGGCCGCGGCACCGGTGGCGAAGATCAACTCGTCGTAGGCGTACTGATCACCGTCGGCCAGGGTCACGAACCGACGGTCCCGATCGATCTCGGTCACCGGCACCCCCAGCCGAAACCGGACGCCGTCGGCCTCCAGTTCCTGCAGGTCCGACATGATCATCAGCTCTTGATCGATGCTCCCCAGTGCCAGTTCGCCGATCATGATCCGGTTGTAGGCCGGCTGCGACTCCGCACCGATCACCAGCAGTTGCAGACGGTGATCACGTACTGCCGGCAGCAACTCATCGATCAGTCGGGACGCAACCGGACCGAAGCCGATGATCACCAGTCGGCGCGCGCGCCGTGCGTGCTGGAGCAACATCACGCGACCTCCTCGCCGTCGAACTGCGCCCCGCCAGACTGTCCGGAGGTGACGCGCTCGACCGTGACGTTGCTTGTCTTGAACTCCGGCATCCCGGAAATCGGATCGGCGACCGCGGCGGTCAGCCGGTTGGCGGACGCGTCCTCGGCGAAGTGAAAAGCGAGAAACACCGAGTCCTGCCGGATCAAGGTGGTCAGCTCGGCCCAGCAGACCGCGGCACCTCGGTCGCTGCGGACCAGCACTTCGTCGCCGTCGTCGATTCCCAGCCGGGCAGCGGCGGCCGGGTGGATCTGCAACCTGGCTCGGGGAACAGCATGGTCAAGTTCCGGAATCCGTCGGGTCTGGACGCCGGACTGATAATGCTCCAGCAGCCGGCCGGTGATCAGCGTCAGCTGCCGGCCCGACGGTGGCGCGTCGACCGGCCGACTGGGGCGGACCGGCACCAGCACCGCCTTGCCGTCGGCCGTGCCGAAGGAGTCGGTGAACAGACGCGGCGTGCTCTCCGAGCGGTACGGCCAGTGAGCCGCTGCGTCTCGGTCAAGCAGGTCGTAGTCGATCCCCGAGTAGTCCGCGATGCCACCGGCGCTGGCCAGTCGGAGCTCTTCGAACACCTCGCGCGCACTGGCCGGGAACGCCGAGGAGGCACCGAGCCGCCGGGCCAGCTCCTGCAGAATCTCCAACTCGCTCTTGGCCTGGCCGGGTGGTTCGATCACCGCGCGGCGTCTGATCACCCGGCCCTCCAGGTTGGTCATGGTGCCGTCCTCCTCGGCCCACTGCAGCACCGGCAGCACCAGGTCGGCCCGCAGAGCGGTCTCGGAGAGGACGAAGTCGCTGACCACCAGGAAGTCAAGATCAGCAAGGCGGCGCTGCAACCGGGTGGCATCGGGTGCGGACACCAGCAGATTGGAACCGTGCACCATCAGCATCCGGACTCCGTCCGGCCGGCCGAGTCGCTCCAGCAACTGCACCGCCGGCAGTCCCGGTCCGGGAAGTTGATCGACGTCGACACCCCAGACTCGAGCAACGTGATCACGCGCGGCCGGGTCGGTGATCTTGCGGTAGCCGGGCAGTTGATCCGACTTCTGGCCGTGCTCGCGGCCGCCCTGGCCGTTGCCCTGTCCGGTCAGCGTGCCGTAGCCGGAGTCGGGCGAGCCGGGGAGTCCGAGCAACAAGGCCAGGTTGATGGCCGCGGTCGCGGTGTCGGTGCCGTTCACGTGCTGCTCCACACCCCGACCGGTGAGCAGGTAGCAGCCGCCGTGATCCGCAGCCCAGGCCAGCCGTCGGGCAACCTCTCGGATGGTGTCGGCCGGGACACCGGTGATCGACTGGACCCGCTCGGGCCAGAGTGCGGCAACGCTGCGCCGGATCGTGCCGACCCCGACCGCACGCCTGGCCAGATAGTCGTTCTTGATCAACTTCTCCGCGAACAGCACCTGGGTGATGCCGAGCAGCAACTCCAGGTCGGTGCCCGGCGCCGGCTGGAGATGCAGTCCGGAGCCGCCCGCGGTCAGCCGCGCTGTCGCCGACACCCGGGGATCGACCACGATCAGACCGCCGGCCGCAACGGCGCCGGCCAGATGCTGAACGAACGGCGGCATCGTGTCGGCCACGTTGGAGCCGAGCAGCATGATCGTGTTCGCGCGATCAAGATCAGCGACCGGGAACGGCAGCCCACGGTCGATGCCGAACGCGCGGTTGGCGGCCGCCGCAGCCGACGACATGCAGAAGCGCCCGTTGTAGTCGATCATCGCCGTGCCCAGAGCGACCCGGGCGAATTTCCCCAGCAGGTAAGCCTTTTCGTTGGTCAGGCCGCCACCGCCGAAGACCGCGACCGCGTCATGGCCGTGATCGCGTTGAGTCCGACGGATCTGCTCGACGATGACGTCGTACGCGCGGTCCCAGCCGATCGGCCGGAGGTCGCCGTGACGATCACGCAGCATCGGCCGGGTCAGCCGATCCGGATGCCGGATGAGCTCGGCCGCGGTCCACCCCTTGCGGCACAGGCCGCCGCGGTTGGTGGGAAAGTCGCGCCCGGTCACGGTGACGGCGTCGTCGGACCCACGGGTCAACGTCATGGCGCACTGCAACGCGCAATACGGACAGTGGGTGTCGACGGAGTCCGGAAGGTCGGTCCGACCCGGAACGGCGCTGTTGATCACTAGATCCTCGCTCCGCCGAGTCCGGCGCGGCCGCGGACGTACACCGCGACGGTGATGATCAACATCACCAGGTAGGCCCCGGCGAAGCACAGGAACGCGCTCGCGTAGCCACCGGTGGACTGCTTCGACGCACTGAGGATCTGCGGGATGATGAAGCCGCCGTACGCGCCGACGGCGGCGACCAGCCCCAGCGCCGCAGACGCCTTGCGCTGATGACTGATCGCGCCGCCGCTGCCCGGCGCGTCGGTGCGGACTGCGCGCGCGGCGAAGATCGCCGGAATCATCCGGTACGTGGCCCCGTTGCCGATCCCGGTCGCGACGAACATGAACAGGAAGCAGGCCAGGAACAGCGCGAAGCTCTTCAGCGGCAGGGTTGCCACCACGGTGCACGAACCGACCGCCATCGCGGCAAAGGCGACTGCGGCGATCCGGGCGCCGCCGAAGCGGTCTGCCAGCCGGCCTCCGTACGGTCTGGCCAGTGAGCCGACCAGGGCGCCGAGGAATGCCAGTGACAGCGCCGCCGACCCGACCTGAAACGTCGAGTACTCGGCGAAGGTGTCATTGATCAACTTCGGAAAGACGCCGGCGAAGCCGATGAACGAGCCGAAGGTGCCGACGTAGAGCAGCGCCATCAGCCAAAGGTGCGGCTCCTTGATCGCCGCCAGCGAACCGGCGAAGTCGCTCCGAGCGCCGGTCAGATTGTTCATGAACCGCCAGGCGCCGAAGGCGGCGAGCAAGATCAACGGCATCCACAGCAGCCCGGCGATGGGCAGGTTGAGACCTGCGCCGGCGGTGATCGTCACCGCGATCGGGACGACCAGCTGAGCAACCGAGGCGCCGAGATTTCCGCCGGCCGCGTTGAGACCGAGCGCCCAGCCCTTTTCCCTTGCTGGGAAGAAGAAGGTGATGTTGGCCATCGAACTGGCGAAGTTGCCGCCACCGAGTCCGGCAAGTCCGGCAACCACCAGCAGCACCGGGAACGGCGTCTGCGGATTGCTGACCACGACGGCCAAGCCGGTGGTCGGGATCAGCAGCAACAACGCCGAGATGATGGTCCAGTTCCGGCCGCCGAAGCGCCCCACCATGAACGTGTACGGGAACCGCATCGTGGCGCCGACCAGACTCGGCAGCGAGATGAGCCAGAACGCCTGGCTGGTGGTCAGGGTGAAGCCGTCTTTCGGCAACATCACCACGACGATGCTCCACAGCTGCCACACCACGAAGCCGAGGAACTCGGTGAAGATCGACCAGCCCAGATTGCGCCGGGCCACCGCGCGTCCGGTCTGCTGCCAGAAGGTCTCGTCTTCGGGGCGCCAGTCGTCGATCCAGCTGCCACCGCGCGGCGGCACCCGATCCGGGGCTTGAGCGCGGGTGGCGAGCTCGGGGCCCTTGTTGGTAAGGCTCATCGTCGGCTCTCCGATCTCCGGGCGGGTGGGGCGGGAGCTGGCGACAATGACGGCTGCCCTTGCGGCGTTGACGCTATGGGTGGCTTGTTTCGACCACTGTCGGCCTCGGTTACCGACGGGTTCCGGCGTTCACACCGGCCCGGGCGCACACGGTGAGGTCGCTGAAACAACGTCGTTACAGCGATGAAGCGGTGAGGAAATCCGATCTTCCTAGGGTCTGGTTCAGCTCGTCCCTGATCACCGACGCGGAGGAACTCGTGGACACTGAACCTGGACCCGTGAACGGTTCGCCCACTGCGCGGCCCGACCGAATCGTCGTCGTCGGGGCGGGACCGGCGGCGTACCGGCTGACCGACGCGCTGGTCAGCCGCGGGTTGGGGGAGCGGACACTGACGGTGATCGGCGAGGAGCCGCATGCTCCGTACGATCGGGTCAATCTGGCACAGCGTTGGGATCCGGAGGCCGATCTGCAGCTGGGAGACGTCGACCTGTGGAGCCGACCCGGCGTACGACTGCGGTCGGGCGAGCGGGTGGTCGCGATCGATCGCGACCATCGCACCGTGACAACCGATGGCGGGGCGGAGATCGGCTACGACCAGCTGGTGCTGGCAACCGGTTCTTATGCGTGGGTGCCGCCGGTTCCTGGTGCCGACCTGCCAGGAGTGCACATCTATCGCACGATCGCCGACGTCGATCGGATGAAGAGCCACCTGGAATCCCTTGCCGGCAAGGAGAGTCCGAAGGCGCTGATCGTGGGTGGCGGCTTGCTCGGACTCGAGGCGGCCGGCGGTCTGGTCGCCCAGGGGATGGACGTCCGGGTGGTGCAGCTGGCTCCTTGGCTGATGCCGACCCAACTTGATCAAGGTGCCGGTCAGGCACTCGGCCGGTTGATCAACGATCTTGGCGTCAGCGTGCTGGGCGGCGTCGGGCCGGAGCAGATCAACGCTGTTGATCATGGTCTGTCGGTCCGGTTGACCGACGGCCGTGAGGTCGACGCCGACATGGTGATCTTCGCGGTCGGCGTCCGGCCACGGGACGAACTCGGACGCGATGCGGGTCTGGAACTGGGGCCGCGCGGCGGGGTCCTGGTCGACGAAAGTTGCCGATCCACCGATCCGAGGATCTGGGCGATCGGCGAGATCGCCTCGCTGCCCGGCTCCGGCTGCGTCGGGTTGGTCGCGCCCGCCAACGCGATGGCCGAAGTGGTGGCGGACCGGCTGCTGGGTGGGCCGGCCACCTTCCCCGGCGTCGACGACTCGACCAAACTCAAGCTCTCCGGAATCGACGTCGCGGTCTTCGGCGATGCGCTGAGCAAGACCGCGGATTGCCTGGACGTGGTCTACGCCGACCCGGCCCGCGGCGTCTATCAGAAGCTCGTGATGAGCGACGACGGCCGCACCTTGCTCGGCGGCATCCTCGTCGGCGACGCAGCAGCGTACTCATCGCTGCGGCCGATGATCGGGCGCGAGCTCGGCAACGAACCGGCCTCCTATCTGGCTGCGGCCGGCGCGGAGTTACCCGGCGCGACCGACCTTCCCGACGATGCGCAGGTCTGCTCCTGCAACGCGGTCAGCGCCGGCACCATTCGCTGTGCGGTCAAGGATGACGGCTGCACCGATGTGGCGGGAGTCAAGGCGTGCACGCGGGCCGGCAGCCAGTGCGGCTCGTGTGTGGGTCTGGTGCAGAAGTTGATCAACAACGAGCTGGCGGCGGCCGGGGTGGAGATCCCGAAGGCCGTCTGCGAGCACTTCGCGATGTCGCGATCGGAGTTGTTCGAGTCGATCCGGGTCGCGCGGTTGACGTCGTTCTCGGCGATCGTGGAACGATTCGGTGCTGCCGCTCAGGACGGCGACAGCAACCGCGGCTGCGACATCTGCCGGCCGATGGTCGCCTCGATCCTGGCCAGTCAGTTCAACGAGTACGTGTTGTCCGACGGCCGCGGCACCCTGCAGGACACCAACGACCGCGCGCTGGCCAACATGCAGAAGGACGGCACCTATTCGGTGGTGCCCAGGATCCCCGGCGGCGAGATCACCCCGGCCAAGCTGAAGGTGATCGCGGAGGTGGCCGAGGAGTTCGGTCTCTACACCAAGATCACCGGCGGGCAGCGGATCGACCTGTTCGGCGCGCGGCTTGATCAACTGCCGAGCATCTGGCAACGCCTGATCGACGCCGGAATGGAGTCCGGGCACGCCTACGGCAAGGCGGTCCGTACGGTGAAGTCGTGCGTGGGCAGCACCTGGTGCCGGTACGGCGTGCAGGATTCGGTCGGGATGGCGATCGAGCTGGAGTTGCGTTACCGCGGGCTGCGGTCGCCGCACAAGATCAAACTCGGCGTCTCCGGCTGTGCCCGGGAATGTGCCGAGGCGCGCAGTAAGGACGTTGGGGTGATCGCCACCGACAAGGGCTGGAATCTCTACGTGGGCGGAAATGGCGGCTTCACCCCACGGCACGCCGAACTGCTGGCCGGCGACCTGACCGACGAGATGTTGATCACGGTGATCGACCGGTTCGTGATGTACTACGTCCGGACAGCAGATCGACTGCAACGGACCGCAGCGTGGATCGCCGACCTGGACGGTGGACTTGATCATCTTCGAGACGTGATCTTGGACGACTCGCTGGGCATCTGCGCCGACCTGGAGCAAGCCATGGCGCAGCACGTCGCGGGTTATCGCGACGAGTGGGCCGCGACACTGTCTGATCCTCAGATGCTGCGTCGATTCCGCGGTTTCGTGAACGCGCCCGAGGGAGCCGACACCACCATCACCCGGGTCACCGAACGTGGTCAGCAGCGGCCGCCGCTGGAACACGAACGCGATCGCGCGGTGCTAGCGTGCGGACCGAGGATCCCGGTCGGCGTACCCGCGGATCCGGCGAGTAGCGGGCCGCCGAGCAACGGGCCGACGAGTGATGGGTGGGGAATCTGAGCAGCGCGCAGATCGGCTACAGCAGTGATCAACTGGCCGGCTTCACCATCGGGGTCACCGCAGATCGCCGATCCGACGACCTGATCGCGGCGTTGGTCCGACGTGGTGCCGAGGTGCTGCACGCGCCGACGCTGCGGATCGTGCCTGCAGGTGAGGACGACCGGCTGATCGCCGACACCCACGCGGTGATCGAGGCTCGCCCCGACATCGTCCTGGCGACCACCTCGTACGGATTCAACGGCTGGATGGACGCCGCTGACGCAGCGGGCCTCGGCCCGCACCTGTTGGAGGTCCTGGCCGGTGCACGGATCCTGGTCCGGGGACCGAAGGCCCGCGGCGCGGTTCGAGCCGCCGGGCTCAGCGAGCAGGGCAGCGGTGCGGAGGAGACGACCGCCAGCCTGGTCGACCTCGTGCTGGATCGCGGCGTCGATCAGCAGACGGTGGCGATGCAGTTGCACGGCTATGTCGACCAAGATCAACTCGATCGGCTGACCGAGGCCGGCGCGCGACTGCTGACGGTGGCCCCCTACCGCTGGGCCGATCCGCCGGATCCGCGCCAGGTGGACCGGCTGATCGAGGCGATTGTCGGACGGCAACTCGACGTGGTCACGTTCACCAGCGCCCCCGCGGCGGAGGCGCTGCTGCAGGCCGCCGAACGCGCCGACCAGTTGTCCGGCCTGCTGGCCGCCCTCGCCGGTGACGTGCTGCCGATCGCGGTCGGCACCGTGACTGCGGCACCGCTGCGCCGAGTCGGGCTGAACCCGGTCCATCCCGACCGCTTCCGGCTCGGCGCCCTGGTGCGGACGGTGTGCGAACAGTTGGAGGCCCGGGTCCTGCACGCCTGCACCGCGGTCGGGTCGATCGAGCTGCGCGGCCGCCGGGTCGTGATCGCGGGCGCGGCTGATCATGGTGTGCTGCTGTCGCCGACGGGTGCGATGATCTTGAAGATCTTGATCAACGCCGAGGGCGGCGTGGTGAGCAAGGAGCGGCTCCGAGAACTTCTGCCGGGTGTCAGTGATGATCATGGTCTGGAGGTTGCGATCGGCCGGCTGCGCGGCTCACTCGGTGTGTCCGGGATGATCACCACGGTGGTCCGCCGCGGCTACCGACTGGGCTGAGCTGCGGCTGGATTCACGTCGAGCCAGTCTGATTCCTGGCCGCGTTCAGAGGAAGCGGTGCATCACGTGCAGCCCGACATATCCCTTGCTGGGTGAGAGAAACGCCTCCGGGACCGTGCCGATGATCGTGAAACCGAGCTTCTCGTACAACCCGACCGCACCGGCGTTGGTGTCCACCACGGCGTTGAACTGCATCGCCCGATAGCCGTTGTTCTTCGCCCACTCCAGCGACTCGACCACCAGGGCCCGGCCGATCCCTCGACCGGCCTTGTCGGGATGGACCATGTAGCTTGCGTTGGCCACATGGGACCCGGCGCCCAGCCGGTTCGGATTCATGTGCGAGGTGCCGACGACGACGCCGTCGTCAGCCACCGCGACCGCGGTCCGTCCGGGCGGCTCGAGCATCCACAACTGCCGACCCTGCTCCGATGTACTCCTCCGCGGGTACTCGTACGTCTCACCGGCGGCCACGATCGGCTGGAAGATCGCCCAGATCGCCTCCCAGTCCGCTGCCTCGGCATCACGAATCTCCATCCGCCCTCCTTCGTGATCATCTTTGTTCGTGCGCGCGACCTGCGGCGACCACGCTAACGGTTTGGGCTAACGTCTGGCAGATGAACTCATCGAGCGAGTTCAACCCGACGGCACCGGACCGCCGACAACTCGGCGACTCCGGACCCGACGATGTGCAGGAAGAACTCAGCCGGGCGTATCGGCACGAATGGGCACGCCTGGTTGCCGCGCTGGCCCGCCGCTTCGGCGACCTGGACCTGGCCGAGGAGGCGGCGGCCGAGGCGTTCGCGGCGGCCGTACACCGCTGGCCGGTCGACGGCGTGCCCGTCAACCCAGGCGGTTGGCTGGCCACTACCGCGAATCGCAAGGCGATCGACCGGATCCGACGGGAGAGCAAGCGCGACGGGAAACAGCGTGAGGCGTCACGCTACGAAGCGGTGCCGGCCGAGCCGGTCGAGTCTGCTGGGGCGATCGAGGACGAACGGCTGCGACTGATCTTCACCTGCTGCCATCCGGCGCTGGCGATCGAGGCCCGGGTCGCGTTGACCCTGCGGATGCTCGGCGGGCTGACCGTGGCCGAGATCGCCCGCGCGTTCCTGGTCAGCGAGACCGCGATGGCACAACGGATCACCCGGGCGAAGGCCAAGATCAAGGGCGCCAACATCCCGTACCGGATCCCGTCGGCCGAGGACCTTCCGGATCGAGTCGGCGGGGTGCTGGCGGCGTTGTATCTGATCTTCAACGAGGGCTATCTGGCGACCGGCCCGGACACCGATCCGGTACGCCGTGAGCTGACCGCCGAAGCGATCCGGCTGACCCGGCTGCTGCGGGAGCTACTGCCGGACGACGGCGAGGTGAGCGGCTTGCTGGCCCTGATGTTGCTGACCGAGGCCCGCCGGACCGCGCGGACCTCGGCCGCCGGCGAACTGGTTCCGCTCGGTCAGCAGGACCGCAGCAGCTGGGATGCGGAGTTGATCACCGAGGGGCATCGGCTGGTCCGCGAGCGGCTGGCGGCCCCAGTTGCGCCGGGACGCTACCAGTTGCTGGCCGCGATCAACGCCGTCCACACCTCGGCACGGGAGGCCCGGGACACCGACTGGTCGCAGGTCGTCGCGCTCTACGACCGATTGGTCCGGCTCGACCCGTCGCCGATCATCGCCCTCAATCGGGCGGTCGCGGTAGCGGAGTTGACCGGCCCCGAGTCGGCGTTGGCCACCGTTGATGATCTTGCCAGCGAGTTGTCCGGCTATCACCCGTTCCACGTCACCCGGGCCGACCTGTTGCGTCGGCTGGGCCGGACCGAGGAGTCACTGGCCGCGTACGACGCGGCCATCGAGTCGGCAGGCAACACCGCCGAGACCGCCTACCTTGCTCGCCGCCGAGCCGAACTGGTGTCGGCCGGCGGCGATCACGGGTGACTCTTCGGACGATGGATCAGCCGAACGTGTCCGGGTTCGGCCCGGTCCGGTTGCCCTCGTCCAGAGCGTCGATTGCGGCAAGATCATCCGCGGTCAGCTCGAAGTCGAACACCTGGAAGTTCTCCTCGATCCGAGCCGGCGTGACCGACTTCGGGAAGACGATGTAGCCCTTCTGCAGGTGCCAGCGCAAGATCACCTGGGCCGGAGTTTTCCCTACCCTGGCTGCAATCTCGCCGATCTCCGGGCTCTTCAGATCGGAGCCGAGTCCGAGCGGGCTCCAGGCCTCGACCCGGACGCCGTGCTTGAGGCTGCCGTCGACCGCGGCCTGGTTGGCGAAGGTCGGGTGCACCTCGATCTGATTCACCGCCGGCGTCGTACCGGTCTCGGAGATGATCTTGTCCAGATGATCGGGCTGGAAGTTGGAGACGCCGATCGACTTCGCCAGACCCTGCTCCAGGCAGTCCTGCATGCCGCGCCAGGTCTCGACGTAGTCACCGCTGTTCGGAGTCGGCCAGTGGATGAGATACAGGTCGACGTAGTCCAGCCGCAGCTTGGCCAGGCTGGTCTTGAGCTCGGCGACGGCGTCGCTGCGTTCGTGCTTGCCGTTGGCCAGCTTGGTGGTCACCCAGAGTTCGTCGCGGGCGATGCCGGAGGCGGCGATCGCCTCACCGACGCCCTCCTCGTTCTGGTAGCCCTGGGCGGTGTCGATGTGCCGGTAGCCGACCTCGAGCGCCTTGCTGACGGTGGGGACGATGTCGTCGGTGGACACCTGCCAGACCCCGATGCCGAACTGCGGGATCGAACGGCCGTCGTTCAACGTGATGGTGGGAACCTGCGCCATAGGGGTAGAACTCCTCACGGTTTGGATTGCTGCCGGACTGCGTACGACGTGGGGCCGCGGCCGGCCGGGACGCGCCATCCACGATCGCGGACGGCGTCTCCGCACTACGGTAGCCAACGATCTTGCGCAACCTCCGCCCGATCCGCTCACCGGACCGGTGGCCCTCGATCCTTCCCGCGCATCGTCGGTTCTCCCGCGCAGGTTCGTGCATCCGCGGCAGCGCCGTAGGTGCGCGGGAAGGGTGGTCGGGCGTGCATCCGCTGGAGCGCCGGGGTTCCGCGGGCACGCCGATGGTGCAGGGAACGCTCCGGAGCCGGGCGGAGGTGGAGAAAGCACTATGCCGAGGGTGAAATAATCGCGTCCATCATGTCTTCACTTCCTGCCATCCTCAGCGCCCGCATCCAGTCCGTCGCGGAAGTCGACCCTGAGTTGCGACCGGCGACCAAGCCGCAGTTCGGCCACTTCCAGTCCAACGTCGCGCTGCGCCTGGCCAAGCAGGAGGGCAAGCCGCCGCGTGAGGTGGCGCAGCGGATCATCGACAGCCTCGACGTGGCCGACCTCTGCGAGCCGCCGGACCTGGCCGGCCCCGGCTTCATCAACTTCCGGCTCAAGGCCGAGACTCTGGCCGCGGCGGCGAGCGAGCAGCTGGCCGATCCGCGGATCGGTCTTGAGCAGGCCGACCAGCCGCAGACCGTTGTGATCGACTACTCCGCGCCGAACGTCGCCAAGCAGATGCACGTGGGGCATCTGCGTTCGACGATCATCGGCGACACCCTCAACCGGGTGCTGTCGGTGCTCGGACACCACGTCATTCCGCAGAACCACATCGGCGACTGGGGAACCCAGTTCGGTCAGCTGGTCGAGCAGATCCTCGACGAGGGAATCGATGCCGGCACCCTCGATCTGGAGTCGGCCGCTGAGCTCTATGTCCGGGCGTCAGCACACTTCAAGCAGGACCAGGATTTCGCGGATCGGGCGCGCAAACGGGTGGTCGCGCTGCAGGCCGGTGACGAAGAAACCCGGACGATCTGGCAGCAATTGATCAAGATCTCGCTGCCCGGCTTCAACGCCACCTATCAACGGATGAACATCCGGCTCACCGATGATGATCTTGCCGGCGAGTCCAGCTACAACGACGATCTGCCGAAGGTTGTCGCGGAGTTGGAGGCCAACGGCACCGCGGTCATCGACGACGGTGCGCTATGTGTGTTCGTCGAGGGCTTCAATGCTCCGATGATCATCCGCAAGAGCGACGGCGGTTACGGGTACGCGACCACCGATCTGGCCGCGATCCGGCGTCGGGTGCGGGAGTTGCACGCGGACCGGATCGTCTACGTGGTCGACATGCGGCAGTCGGCGCACTTCGACCAGGTGTTCGCGGTAAGCCGCAAGGTCGGTTACCTGCCGGAGAACGTGAGCGCCGAACACGTCGCGTTCGGAATGGTGATGGGCAAGGACGGGAAGCCGTTCAAGACCCGTGACGGCAAGGTGGCCACGCTGAAGAGCTTGCTGGACGCGGCCGAGGAGAAGGCTGCGCCGGCGGTTGCGCTGGCCGCGATCAAGTACGCCGACCTTTCCAGCGGGCTGAACAAGGATTACGTCTTCGACGTCGACCGAATGGTGGCGACCACCGGCAACACCGGCCCGTACCTGCAGTACGCGCACGCCCGGACCCATCAGGTGCTGCGCAAGGCCGAAGCCGAAGGCATCGCCGTACCGGACAAGATCACGGTGCTGGACGAGCCGGCCGAGCAGCAGCTGGCGCTGTTGCTGCCGCGGTTCGCCGAGATCGTCAACGAGGTCGCCGACACCCTGCAGCCGCATCGGCTCTGCGGCTACCTGCACGACGTCGCGGTCGCGTACTCGACCTTCTACGAGCAGTGCCCGGTGCTGAAGTCCGAAGGTGAGGTACGCGGCTCGCGGCTGGCCCTCTGCCTGGCCACCCAGCGAGTCCTCGCCAAGGGCCTCGACCTGCTGGGAATCGAAGCCCCCGACCGCATGTGACCCGAGTTGTCAGAATGTACATGGGCTATAGCACCACTACCTTCTGACAAGTCGGCAGGAGTCAGCCCTTCCAGTTGTGGGCCAGCCAGGCGGCGCCGACGATGCCGGCGGAGTTCTGCAGCTTGGCCGGGACGATCTCGGCGTTCAGCTTGAGCAGCGGGAGGAATTTCTCCGACTTCCGGCTGACTCCGCCGCCGACCACGATCAGGTCGGGCCAGGTCAGCGACTCGAGCACCTCGTAGTAACGCTGCAGATGCTTCTCGGCCCACTTCTTGTACGACAGACCCTTGTCTTCCTTGAACTTCGCCGAGGCGCGGGACTCGGCATCATGCCCGTCGATCTCCAGGTGTCCGAACTCGGTGTTGGGCACCAGCATCCCGTTGTGGATCAGCGCGCTGCCGATGCCGGTGCCGAGCGTGGTCAGCAGTACGACGCCGAGGTTGCCCTTGGCCGCCCCGTACTGAACCTCGGCGACACCGGCGGCGTCGGCGTCGTTGACCAGCACGATGTTGCGGCCGAGCACGTCCTCGAAGGTCTTCTCCGCCGGATGATCGATCCAGGACTTGTCGATGTTGGCTGCCGAGCGGGTGATGCCGTGATTGACCACCGCAGGGATGGTGACACCGATCGGGCCATCGCCGATCTGGTCGGTGAACTCGGAAACGATCTTGGCCACCACCCGGGCGACGTTCTCCGGCGTGGAGTCGGCGGGCGTGTCGATGCGGAGCCGGTCGGCGGCGAATTCGCCGGTGTGCAGATCGACCGGCGCGCCTTTGATCCCGGATCCGCCGATGTCGATGCCGAGCACCGGACGGTCCGAGGCCGAACCCGTGGTGGGTGACGCGACGCCGTCGGATCCAGAAGCTGCGGTGGTTTCGCTCATGGGGAGCAGATTATCGGCACGGTGTCACCCGCCGGCGCACCGTCCTCAGCCGCGCCCCGGCCCCGGATCGGATTTCAGGAGCCTGTGCACCCATACGAGGGTTGTTGGGACCCGAACCTCCTGAAATCCCGATGTTCGAGCTGAGCCCCGGCCCGACGGGTCGAATTCCAGGAGGCTGCGCACCCATACGCGCTCTGGGAGGACCTGAACCTCCTGGCATTCGACTCGCCGATAGATCAGGGCCGCTGAGCGGCAAGTCGGGGTCTGGGACGGCGCGATCCCCTGACCGGTTCCGATCAATCGCAAGGAATTTCTCCGGGCAGCCCCGAAGAGTTGTCAGGGCTGCAGATCCTCGATGCTGTCAGCCCTGCAGGTGTTCGATCGAGTACGGGTAGACCATCGGATCGTCGGCGTAGTAGATCGCGTAGTAACGCCGATACACGTCCAGCCAGTGCTCGAGATCAAGCACGTACGGGCCGTAGCGGTTGATCGCGAGTTCGTGCAGGAAGCGTTGATCATCCAGCACGTCCGGATACTGCTCCATCCCCATCAGCGTGATCGCTCCGGCCAGATCCATCACCGGGTCGGCGGCCAGCGTATGCGGGCTGAAGTCGGCGACTCCGGTGATCACGGTCTGCACCGCGTCGCCACCCGGATCCGGTCGCCGGGTCGCGCCGACCATCACGTTGCCGGGATAGAAATCGCCGTGCACCAGGGCCGGCTCGCACACCCGCTGCCGGACCTCGGCGATCACTCGCTGCACCGAGCCGGCCGGAAGATCACGATCAAGATTGTCTCGGACCCGCTGCTCGGCCGTCCGAAGTTGATCTTCGAGCAGATCGCCGAGCGAGTCGAAGATTCGCGGGTCGTGCCCGAACAACCGAGCGAATTGCCTGCTGGGCAAGGGCAGCTGGCTCATGCTGGCCGCTGCTTGCAGATATTGATCAAGGACCTGGCGGCGTACGTCGCCGGTCGCAGTCGGCAACCAGGCCGACAGCGACGTGCCGGCGATCCGCCGATCCACCGTGTAGGTCCGGCCGCCGATCTCGCCGGACTCGATGATCTCCGGCGTACGAAAACCAAGATCAACTCCTGCGAACGACCGGTAGGCCGGGCGGAGCTGTTCGATCATCCGCTGGGCGGATTCGTGACCGGAGCGATAGATCCGCAGCACATGATCATCACCGAGCGGGTAGACCACCGACTCACCGCCGGAGCCGAGCGGTGTCACCCCGGGGATACCGAAGCGTTCCAGCACCGGTTCGTCCGCCGCTTCGCCGGTGCCGGTCAGCGAGGTACGGCGTGCGGTCCGGGCCCGGTCCAGTTGCGTCATCGCCAACTCCCGCGCCACCGCCGGATCCAGGTGCCGGGCGATCAGATCGACCGGACCCTTGGGCGTGTGGACATGCACGCTGGCCAGCCGCAGCCGACGCTGCAGTGGTCCGCGGCTGATCTGCACCGACTGCGTCTTGGCGTGCGGTACCACGTCGGTCACCCGGTCCAGGAATCCACGCCGGGCCGTGATCACCGCGGCATTCCAGCCGTAGCGCAACGTCCAGCCGTCGAACCAGCGGATCGCCCGAGCCCGCTTCGGCGACGGCCGCAGGTCGATGCCGTCCAACTCGGCGCCCGGCAGCACCCGGGACAACGCCGTACGGACCTGATCCAGCCGGGCGATCGGCAGCAGGATGCTGCTGACGTCGGTGCTGTTGTCCTCGTGGTCGTGACTGCCGTAGCCGAGCACGTCGACGTCGACCCGGGCCCAGCCGAAGCGACGCCACAGCAGCGGTTCGGTGATCCGTACGCCCTGGATCCGGTTCAGCGGCAGCGATTGACTGCTCAGGTTGGTCAGCCCACGGGTGATCCGCAGGCCCCGACCCGACTCGGCCAGGGTGTAGTTGAACTGTGCCGTCACCCGCCGGCTCACCAGACCGACCACGGTCAGTGCCAGCGGCAGCAGGCCGAACAGGCCGACCAGGGGCGCGCCCGCCACCGTACTGATGATCACCATCACCACCAGGATCCCGACCGACACGGCGAACTCGGTGGACAGCACCAGGCCCATGATCAACAACCCGGGACTCAGCGTGACCAGGGTGCGTTCGGCGGCGCTGAGATCGGTGAAGGCGCTGGCCTGGGGCAGCGCGGCCGAGCCGGCCAGAGTGACTTGATCACCATGGGCTCGAGCCAGCAGATAGTCCCGCAGCTGGGTTGCCTGACTGCGGGTCAGATAACGCAGCACGGTCCGGCTGTCGCCGGCGCCGGCCTCGATCCGCAGCTCGACCAGGCCGAAGATCCGCGCGGCCAGCGGCTGGATGATGTCGACGGACTGGATCCGCTGGAAGGCGATCCGGCGGGAGCGCTTGGCCAGCGCCCCGGTCTCCACCCGGAGCTCCTCGTCGTCGATCACGTACCGGGTGAAGTACCAGGAGACGAAGCCGGCCGCGCCGGCGAACAGCACGATCACCAGCACGCCGAGCAGCAGCCAGCCGATGCCCAGCGACAGGACCTGTTGCAGATTCGACTTGCCGTGCTCGTCCGGGACCGCCTCGCGGCCGGCCAGGAAGATGATCACCACCAGGACGGCCCAGCCGCGGATCAGCGGAGTGAGCGGATGCGGACGCTCGGTCTCCTTGGGCGGAGGCGGCGTCGGGGTCGTGTCAGCTTCGCGTGAAGTCGGCGTCACGTCGGCCTCCCGCGAAGTCGGCGTCGTGCCAGGCTGCTCGCTCATAGGCCGGATGCCTGGGCCTCGCCGACCTGGGTCAGCCGATCCCGCAGCCGAGCGGCCTCATCCGGCAGCAGCCCGGGAATGACCGCGTCGGTGGCGGCGCTGGCAGTGACCAGTTGCACGGTGGCCAGACCGAACGCCCGCTGCAGCGGAGTGGTGCGGACCTCGACGGCCTGCATCCGTCCGTACGGGACCGCGGTGAGCTCGCGGAACAGTACGCCGTGGGTGATGTAAAGGTCGTCGTCGCGTTCGAGATAGCCCCACGAGCGCCAGTTGCGGCCGATGACGATCCAGCGCGGGATGCCGATCGCCAAAGCGACCGCCCAGATCACCGCGGCCAGCCACCACAGTCCGAAGCCGAGCCCGGCGTACAGCGCGCCGGCGGTGAAGATCACCCCGATCCAGAGGACCGAATTCAGCCGCCGCATCGTCCGGTACTTCGGGGAGATCGGCTGCCAGTCCTCGTCGGGCGGGGCGAACAGGGCTTCCATCGGCATGCCCAGAGCTTACGGTGGTCCCTCTTCCCGCACCGGTCCCAGCACGCCGCACCGGGTGCAGATGGTGCTGCGTGCTGGGACCGGTGCGGGAACCAACGAGCCGGGGTTCACCAGTCCCGATGACTGTGCCGGCGCTTGCGTTCCTCGATCCGGTCGGCCCAGCGCTGTTGGCGTTCCTCGGCTCGCTCGGCCCAGCGTTGTTGCCACTCGTCGGTCCGCTCGCGCCAGTGATCCTGCGCGGCCTTGGTCGCCTTGGGCCTTCGGGCCATGCCCTTGACGCTGACGCCGCCGAACAGGCAGACGCCCTTGATCACCAGGACGGGGGCGCCGGGCTCGGGTTCGCCGACGTGCTTGATCTCGGTGCCGCCGAAGATGCCCATCGTCTGGTCGCGGATCTCCATCCCCTCGGGGACCTTGAGGTCGAGTCCGCCGAAGCACCAGAAGCCGGAGATCTCGACCACCGGGCTCTCGAAGATGGCGTCGCGCATGTCCAGGTCCTGACCGCCGAAGAGGGCGTAGGCCTGGATGTGCTTGCGAACGCGCCAACGGCCCTTACGGGTGGTGCCGCCGAAGACGGCCATCATCCGGTCCGGCTCGGTGGTGGCACCGTTGGTGTCGATCTGCGACTCGGGCTCGGGCGCGGTCTTCGGCTGCGGGCTGCCGGTGTAGACCAGGTCCTGGGTGATCGGGATCAGCTCGGCGAAGGTCTTGGCCGCCATCGCCTGGCTGAGCCGGTCGTCGTGTTCCTCCAGCGTCAGCCGGCCCTCGGCGTAGGCGGTGCTGAGGACGGTTGCGACCTGGTCCCGATCGGCGTCGGAGGCGCGCAGGCCACCGGCCGCCGGGGCGGACGGGCGCTGGGCAGCGGGTGCTTCCGCTGGGGTGTTCGGTGTTGGTTCAGTGCTCACGGCGTTCAACCTAAATCCGGCGACGGTGCGGAATCGGTCGTTCCAGGGCTATTTGGCTACTACGTCGGGAACGATCAGGGTTATCCCCGTCGCCCAGGGTATGCCGTCGCTGTGGCTCCGCATATCCGACCGCGGGTCGTTGTTCGTGTCAGCCGTCGCGACGGCCGGCCGGTTCCAGGATCGTCCGGACCGCGTACAGCTCGGGAAAGAAGGTCCGGTCCAGCGCCTTGTGCAGGAAGTCGACGCCGCTGGAGCCGCCGGTGCCGACCTTGTGCCCGATGGTGCGTTCGACCGTCTTCAGGTGCCGGAACCGCCAGAGCTGGAAGTTGTCCTCGATGTCGATCAGCTCCTCGCAGGTCTCGTACGCGGCCCAGTGCTGCTGCGGATCGGTATAGATGATCTTGAACGTGGGCAGCAGCCGGTCGTCGGCGACGTACGGCAAGGTCGGGTCGCGGTTCAACACGGCGGTCGGGATGGGGTAGCCCTGCCGGGACAGGTGATGCAGGAATTCGTCGTACAGGCTGGGGCTGTTCAACAGTGCCGCGAGCATCGCCGACGCCTGTTCATCATGATCGAATCCGGTGATCAACTTGGCGTCCTTGTTGCCGAGGATGAATTCGACCGCGCGGTACTGATAGGACTGGAATCCCGACGAGGTGGCCAGGAAGTCGCGGAACTGCAGGTACTCACTGGGCGTCAGCGTGGCCAGAATCGACCATTGATCGGCCAACGTGTGCTGGATGTGCTTGACCCGCGCCAATCGCTTCAACGCAAGGGGGATCTGGTCGTTGCGGAAACCGTCCCGGGCGCTGATCAACTCGTGCAAGATCAACTTCAGCCAGAGCTCGCTGGTCTGATGCTGGATGATGAACAGCAATTCGTCGTGATGCACCGGGCGTGATCTTGGTTGCTGGGCGCCGAGAAGTTGATCAAGGTGCAGATAATCGGCGTAGGTCAGCTGTCGGTCGTCTTCCTGGCGCTCGTCGGTTTCAGGACTCTCCTCGTCGAGTGACTCGATCTTGGCCATGTCCCCAACCTAGCCAGTGAATTCTCCCGACTTGTCAGCCTCACCGGGCGCTCTGGCGCTTCCTGATGCTGACAGGTCGGCTAGGAGTCCGTCGTGTCCCGGGCGGGCGGGCGGCCGCGGCGGGGGGGCGGTCCGACGTTGCGGGGCATCCGCCCGGCCTCGGTCAGGGCCCGGCGCAGCAGCAGGTCGACCTGGCCGTTCAGGCTGCGGAATTCGTCGTCGGCCCAGCGCATCAGGGCATCGTGGACGGCGGGATCCAGTCGGAGCAGGACCTGGCGTCGTTCGCTCACCGGCCTGCCCTCAGGTGTACAGCGAGCCGGTGTTCACGATCGGCGACGGCGGCTGATCCCCGCACAGCACCACCATCAGATTGCTGACCATGCTGGCCTTGCGCTCCTCGTCCAGGTCGACCACGCCGTCCTCGGTCAGCCGGGCCAGCGCCAACTCGACCATGCCGACGGCGCCCTCGACGATCCGTCCGCGAGCCGCGACGACCGCGCTGGCCTGCTGCCGCCGCAACATCGCCTGGGCGATCTCTTGTGCGTAAGCGAGGTGGGAGATGCGTACCTCGAGGATCTCCACCCCGGCAACGGATACCCGTTCGGCGACCTCGCGGGCCAACTCGCCCGCGACCTCGTCGGTGGAACCCCGCAGCGAGGTGCCGGTGCTCTCGGATCCGCTCTGAACTTCCTTCACCGAGCTACCGGGAATGTCGTACGGATAGCTGTTGGCGACATGCCGCAGCGCCGACTCCGACTGGACGGAGACGAAGTCGAGGTAGTTGTCCACCGCGTACGTCGACTTGGCGGTGTCGCGGACCTGCCACACCACGATGGCTGCGATCTCGATCGGGTTGCCGTCGGCGTCGTTGACCTTCAGCCGGCTGGTCTCGAAGTTACGGACCCGGACGCTGACCGTGCGTTTGGTGGTCAGCGGAACCACGATCCAGAAGCCGGGACGCAGCACCGTACCGATGTAGCTGCCGAAGAACTGGATCACCGAGGTACGCCCCGGCGGGACCACCACCAGCATGGTGCAGATCAGCACCAGCACGACGATCGGGATCCAGATCAGCTTGCTGCTGTTGAGCACTGCCTCGACGATGCCGTAGATGCTGGCCGCGCCGATCAGCACCCCGATCCAGCCGTTGACCGCCAGCGCCTTGCGTTGACTGACGCCCACCCGCGCTCCCTGATGGCCGACCGGTCCGACGTCCCCGGTCACCTGTGGCTGAGTCATCACCGACTCCCTTCGAAAAGTGATAGCTAATACCATCACATTACTCCGGGGTGGCCGGCGCGCAAGCTCCTGGAATCCAGTGGGGCCGCACGAGATCGCCGGCGTTCGTGCCCAGTCCGCGGTGGGATGACAAGAGTGCTGCGCCAGTCAGGGTTTGGTACCTGATTTCGGGGACCTCGATGCCACTGGTGCAGGGATCTTGTAATCCTGCCCAGGTCAGCCAGCGCACGTGGTTGGTTCGGTCGGTGCATCCCGGCGCGTTGAGATTGTGTAGACTCCGATGCCGCGGCTCGCAGAAGTCGCCTGCGGGTGTAGTTCATCGGTAGAACGCGACCTTCCCAAGGTCGAGAGGCGGGTTCGACTCCCGTCACCCGCTCCGTCCCTCGAGCTGATCAAATCCCCCGTCAATCCCCGCACGAACGGGCTATTTCGCGCGCGGCTGCGTTGGCCGGACACTCCCGCACGCGAAACGTGCTCCCGCGGCCGATATTTCGCGGGCGGCGGCAGTTCTTGCGCGCGGCTGTGGGGGGTGGGTCGGGGCGGCCACCTGGCAGGATGCGGGGATGGGCCGGGACCGATCGCTGGGCGAGCGGGGCGGGTTCGTACGGTTCTGGACGGCCGAGACGGTTTCCGGATTCGGTTCGGCGATCACCGCGATCGCGCTGCAGTGGTTGATCGTCGACACACTGGGCCGCGGTTCGGACGTCACCGGAATGGTGAACGCAGCTCGCTGGTTGCCGTACATGATCTTCGGCCTGCTGGCCGGAGTGATCATCGATCGACTGCGGCGACGGCCGGTGCTGGTGATCACTGATCTTGGTCGCGGCCTGCTGCTGATGGCGATCCCGGCACTGGCCTTGGCCGGCCTGCTGTCGGTGCCGAGCCTGATCATTTTCATGATCATCTTCGGGATGCTGTCGCTGGCCAACGACGCCGCCTCGCAGTCGATCCTGCCCCGACTGGTGCCGCGCCATCAGTTGCCGGCCGCGAACGCCCGCATCGACCAAGCGGCAGCCGTCGTCCAGGTCGCCGGACCGGCGCTCGGCGGATCGCTGGTGAAGTTGATCACCGCGCCGTGGGCGGTCTTGGTTGATGCCGCGAGTTACCTCGCCTCGGCCGTGCTCACGCTGATCGTACGCGTCGAGGAGCCGCCCCCTCGACGCGACGACACCGCCGGCCGGCTGCGTCGGATCGGGCGGGAGGCGGCTGACGGACTGCGCTGGGTGTACGGGCATCGGATGCTGATGCCGCTGGCGCTGAACACCAACACGTGGTTCATCTGCAACGCGGCGGCCAATGCCGTGCTCGTGCCGTATGTGTATCAGCAGTTGGGATTCGGGGCCGCCGCCTTCGGTCTGGCGATGGCGGCCGGCGGCGTCGGAGCCCTGATCGGCGCCCTCTTCGCCGTGCGACTCGGCGCCGCGTTCGGGATCGGCCGAGTGGTGGTCGCGGCACTCATCGGCTATCCGATCGGCTGGGCGCTGATCGCCCTCTGCCCGGGGAACGGATGGCCGGGATGGCTCACGTTCGGCACCGCCCAGTTCATCCTCGGGCTGGTCGGCGGTGCGGAGAACACGAACTCGTTGGCGTACCGGCAGATGATCACACCGGATGAACTGCAAGGTCGTACGAACGCGATCATGCGCTCGACCAATCGGGCGATGATCGTTGTCGGAGCGCTGGCCGGCGGCTTCCTGGCCGAAGCCCTCGGCGACCGTACGGTGTTGTGGGGCATCGCTGCCGGCTTCGCCGTGGTAGCGATCGCGCTGGCCCTCTCGCCGTTCCGCACCGCCCGGCTGGACGACGTGTCGCAGCACGGCTGATCAAGCAAGGTGTCATCGGACGGACGTTGAACTGATCTTGGTCGGTACGAGCTAGGGCAGGATCCGACCATCTCGTCCGGTGGTCGCCGGTGCTGCGGCGGGCAGTTGCACGGTGGCGACCAGGCCGCCCTCGGGCCGAGCCGTCAGAGTAAGAATTCCGTTGTGGGCTTGGACGATGCTGTTGGCGATCGCCAGGCCGAGACCGACGCCGGCATGATCGGTGCGGATCCGTTCGCTGCCACGCTGGAAGGGTTCGGTCAGGGTTGCGACCAATCGGGGGGACAGTTGCGAGCCGGTGTTCTCGACCCGGAGCAGGACATATCGGGGGCCGGTCGCGGTGCTGATGTGCACGCCGCCCCGTTCGGGCAGGTTGTGCACGACGGCGTTGTGCAACAGGTTGGCGGTCAGCTGCAACAGCAGGGAGTACGAGCCGATCGCGGGGGTGATGTCGCCGCTGATCCGGATCGTGACGCCGCGCTTCTCCGCCAGCGGGAAAAGAGTCTCGGCGGCCTCCTCGGCGATCAGCGACAGGTCGACCTGCTCGCGGGTGAAGGCACCCTGCTCGGTGCGACTGAGCACCAGCAACGCTTCGGTCAGCTCGATCGCCCGCGTGTTCACCGCGGACAGCCGTTCGACCAGTTCCTTCGGATCACGATCGGGGTCGGTGCGGGCCACGTCCAGCATGGTCTGGGTGACCGCGAGCGGCGTACGAAGTTCGTGTGACGCGTTCGCGGCGAATCGCTGCTGTTCAAGGACTTGGGCCTCGATCCGGGACAGCATGCCGTCGAAGACGTCGGCCAACTCCCGGAATTCGTCCTTCCGGCCGGGCAGTCGGATCCGATGCGACAGCGAACCGTCGGCGGCCAGTCGAGCCGCCTCGGTGATCCGGTGTAGCGGCGCCAGCATCCGGCCGGCCAGGATCCAACCGCCGAGCAGGCCGAAGAGCAGCAGGAATCCCAGCATCAGGGCGACCCTCGGCGCGAACGCGCGCTCCAGATCGGACCGGCTGGGGATGAACGGTGCGAAGCCGCGGGTGTGAATCACGTCCGGCACGTAGCGCAGCAAAAAGACCCAGACCACGGCCAGCACCGCCGCACCGGCGAGCATCAGGAAGCCGGCGTAACTGAGGGTCAGTTTCAGCCGGACGCTCAAGCCCGGTTGTCGGTTCATGATCATCTTGGTCTTCATGATCAACTTCGCCCGGATCCGGTGTCGATGCGGTAGCCCACCCCTGGCACCGTCGCGATCAGCCCCGGCTCGCCGAGCCGCTTGCGCAGCGCGGAAACCGTGATTCGGACGGCGTTGGTGAAGGGATCGGCGTTCTCGTCCCATGCCCGCTCCAACAGTTCCTCGGCACTGATCACACCACCTTTCGGCCTCGACCAGCACCTCCAGGACCGCGAACTGCTTGCGGGTCAGCGCGACGAAGCGACCGTCCCGGTAGACCTCGCGGCGGAACGGATCCAGCCGTAATCCGGCCAGTTCGCGAATCGGCGGCCGACTACGCGCCCGCCGGCGGTCCAAAGCCCTGAGCCTGAGCACCAGTTCGCGCAACTCGAACGGCTTGGTCAGGTAGTCGTCGGCGCCGAGTTCGAAGCCGGTGGACTTGTCGTCGATCCGGTCCGCGGCGGTCAGCATCAGGATCGGCAGGCCGCTGCCGTTCCGAACGATGTGAGCGGCGATCTCGTCGCCGGACGGGCCGGGGATGTCGCGATCCAGGACGGCGATGTCGTAGCTGTTGACGCTCAGCAACTCCAGGGCGGTGTCGCCGTCGCCGGCGGTGTCGGCAGCGATCGCCTCCAGCCGAAGCCCGTCGCGGATGGCGTCAGCCATAAACGGCTCGTCCTCGACGATCAACACGCGCATTCGTCGATGCTACGGGCCGACACCTATCGCCGGCATATCGAAATCCTGATACGGGCGGGCAACATCGCGGTGTCTTGACTGGAACGCATGTCCTTCAGCGAACCGGCCCCGCACCGGCCACCACGCCTCCGATCGGTCGTCCTCGTCGTCCTGACCGTCGGCATCTTCGCCACCCTGGTCGGCGTCCTCGGCCACCGATCGGCGTCGGCTCCCTCGGCGGCGATCACGCCCGAAACGGTACGGCCGGTGGCCCACGGCCGGCAGAACGGGGCAAAGAAGCACGGCGCTCCTGACGCCAGGGCAGGCGACAACCAGCACGCCACGATCGGGCCGGCCGACGGGGTGTTGCGCGACGGGGTGACCGTTTTCGACACCGTGAACCCGGGCGTGACCAAGCTTCAACCGCAGCTGCTCGCCGCACTGCGCCGGGCTGCTACCGATGCCGGTCGGGGCCGCATCACTTTCTACGTCAACAGTGGCTGGCGTTCGAAGGCTTACCAAGATCAACTGTTCGCCGAGGCGGTGGCGAAGTACGGCTCGACCGCCGAGGCAGCACGCTGGGTGGCGCGGCCCGGGACCTCCGTACACGAAGCCGGGGAGGCGGTCGATCTGGGTGAATCCGATGCCACCACGTGGCTGTCCAGAAACGGATCCAAGTACGGCTTGTGTCAGATCTACCGCAACGAAACCTGGCACTTCGAGCTACGCCCGGACGCGATTGATCACGGTTGCCCGCCGATGTACGCCGACCCGACCCAGGACGCGCGGCTGCAACGGTGAAGCGCCTCAGTCGGTGATCTTGTAGACGCGGGCGGCGGCAACCGGCTCCGCGGCGATCAAGGTCAAGCCCCCGGAGTGCCGCTCGACCTGCCAGTCCGGCACGGTGCCGACGGGCGGATAGAGCTGTTCGATGGTCCGGTCGGCGACACCGGCCAGCTCGAGTCGTACGCTCTCGGGTGCGTGTTGCTGCCGCCAGGCGATCAGGTAGGTCGCCTCGCCGGCGTCCAACCCGACCGTGGTCCACGGCTGGTCCCAGCTGGGCATCCCGGTCGGGAATCGCGGAATCGAGCGAACCAGATCGTGCCGCATCTGTTTGTGCACAGCGATCCCGGCAGCGACCAGCGCCTCCTGCGCCGGCGACATCCGGTCGATCAGACCGGCCTGATAGATCCGGCCGGCCAGCCCCGTACACATTGTGAAGCTGATCATCTCGTCGGTCATGGCGGCCTGTGGGTAGGCCCAGTTCCCGGCCTGCTCGGGCAGCAGGTGCACCAGTGCGCCGGCCGCGATCGCCGGGTACAACAACGGATCCTGCTGGTCGGTGGTCGACTGCAACGCCAACCGGGACAGCATCGCGAAGTCCGAACGCATCGCGCCCGAGGCGCAGTTCTCGATGATCAACTGCGGATGGCGATCCAGCAACCGATCCAGCCAGTCCAACAAGGCACGGTTGTGTTCGAGCAGGCCGTGACCCACCGACGGCGCATCGAGATCGGTGCCGGATCCGGGTGTCACGTTGTAGTCGAACTTGAAGAATCCGACGCCGAGCTCGCTGATCAAGCGATCGACCGCCGCGTCGAGGTGCGCGGTCGCGTCGGTGCTGCGCAGGTCCAGCAGGTAGCGGTTCCGCTCTCGAATTCGAATGCCGTTGCGTTGCAGGAAAGCAGAATCGGGCAGCGTCGTCGCTGCGCGCGAGGTGATCCCGACCACCTCCGGCTCCATCCACAGGCCGGGGATCATGCCGCGGGAACGGATGTGGTCAAGGACGAATCGCAACCCGCGCGGGAAGCGCACCGTGGACGGTTCCCAGTCGCCGACGCTCTCCCACCAACCGGACGTGTCGTCGTACCAGCCGGCGTCGATGCAGAAGTACTCGCAGCCCACCTCGGCCGCGGCGTCGATCAACGGCAGCAGCTTGGCTTCGGTCGGATCGCCTTCCAGGGTGTCCATGTAGTCGTTGAAGATCACCGGCAGGTCGGTGTTCTGCGGGTGCGACCGACGCGCCGCCCGTCGATAGGCCGCGAGCTGACCGAAGGCGTCCTCGAAGGAGGTGCCGGCGGTGAACGTGACCGGAACCGTGGTGAACCGATGATCGGCGTCCACGGTGTACGACCACTGGTGCAGCGCGTCGATGGGGCCGAGCAGCGCAAGGTAGGCGCCGTCGTCACGGCCCTCGGTCCGCGGCGGCCCGGCGGCCTCCTCGCTGCCCACCACCGGCCCGCCGGTCGAGGTTTCGTCAGCCTCGGCGGGCACGGTGTGCGGTCGCTCGCCGACCTCCCACTGCCAGCCGCCGTTGTGTTCGATCTGCCAGGCCAGTGTCCGGCCGGATTCGCGATCTTGAACGGCTCCGGCTGGCAGAAAGGCCCCGGAGGACCAGGAACCGACCGACGAGATTCGGATGCTGTCCCGGGTGGTCGCCCCGCGCGCCGCCGAATCGGTGGTGATCATGCCCGCCGAGCGCAGCGGACGGGACCGCCAGCGATTCTCGGCACACCAACTGGTCTCCGCGTACCAGACGTCGAGGTTGTTCGGTTGATCACTGATCACCGCACCGGTTGCCAGACTGGTCACCGCCCACAGCGTCACCGGCTCGGAACCGGCCTGCACACCAACGGTCGTGGTGGCGTGCACCGCTGGGATCCCTGTGTAGGAACGGAATTCGGAGGTCACCTCCAGTCCGGACTCCGGCGCGATCTGGGTGATCGACAAACTGTTGATCTTGCCGTGCTGATCTTGCCGGTGCGAGACGTAACGCAGATCGGCGCCGATCCGAGTGCCGCTGTGCCGATTGCAACTGCCCCAGTTCTCGTTGCCCCAGGCGGGCGTGAGGATCTCGACCAACGGTTGCCGGGCCCGGCCGGACTCGGCCGCGGGCTGGTCGGCGAGCCGGATGTCGGTCAGCTGGACCGGGCCGTCGGTGTCGATGCTGAACTGCAGGGTGAGTGCAGAGGTGTCCCATTCAAGCGCTGCCACGATGATCCTTCGGCCGGTTGGTGGTTGGAGTGCCTGCGGTGTAGCGGTGTGGTGCCCGCAACGATAATGTCGCGATCGTGCGCGCGGCCAGGCACGCCCTACCAACCGGCCCCGCAGCTCCGACGGCTGATCGGCGATCATGGCGGAGGTGAACCGATGACGGCGACCCGGGTCGCAGAACCGGAAGCAGCCGAACCGGACGAGCCCGCGCCGCCGGAGCTCAGTTCACGGCGGCGCAACATCATCTTCCTGACGATCGTGCTCGGGATGCTGCTGTCGGCGCTCGACCAGACGATCGTGTCCACCGCCCTGCCGACCATCGTCGGCGAGCTGGGCGGCTCCGGGCACATGAGCTGGGTGATCTCGGCCTACCTGCTGGCGGAAACCATCGCCACCGTGCTGGCCGGCAAGTTCGGCGATCTGTTCGGCCGGAAACGGCTGTTCCAGATCAGTGTGGTGATCTTCATCGTCGGGTCGTTCTTCTGCGGCCTGAGCGAGAACATGACGATGTTGATCATCGCGCGGGCCGTGCAGGGGATCGGCGGTGGTGGCATCGCGGTCACCGCGACCGCCCTCATCGGCGAGGTCATTCCGCTGCGGCAGCGCGGGAAGTATCAGGGCGCGATGGGCGCGGTCTTCGGCGTCGCGACCGTGATCGGGCCGCTGATCGGCGGGCTGTTCACCGATCACCTGTCCTGGCGTTGGGTGTTCTACATCAACATCCCGCTGGCGATCTTGGTCGTGGTGCTGGCCGCCAGCACGATTCCCGGACTGAGCGACCTCAAGCGCGCCAAGATCGACTACCTGGGTGTGGTGTTCGTGGCACTCGGCGCCAGCGGTTTGACCTTGGCGACCTCCTGGGGCGGCACCCAACACCCGTGGGGATCGCCGGTGATCATCGGCTTGTTCGCCGGCTCGGTCGCTTCGTTGGTGATCTTCGTCCTGGTCGAGAGGCGTGCGGAGGAACCGATCCTGCCGATGCGACTGTTCCGATCGCGGGTGTTCGTGATCTCCAGTCTGCTGAGTTTCCTCGTCGGCTTCGTGATGTTGGGCGGCATCAGCTACCTGCCCACCTACCTGCAGTACGTCCACGGCGCGACGGCGACCAGCTCCGGGCTGCGCGTGTTGCCGATGGTGGTCGGCCTGCTGATCTGCTCGGTCGCCGCCGGCCAGGTGGTCGGCAAGACCGGAAAATACAAGGCGTTTCCGATCGTCGGCACGGCGGTGATCGCGATCGGACTGTTCCTGCTGTCCCGGCTGGACGAGGCCAGTACGGTGCTGGTTCAGTCGATCGCGATGTTCGTCTTCGGGGCCGGGATCGGCCTGGTCATGCAGGTGCTCACCCTGGTCGTACAGAGCACCGCCGACTATCAGGATCTCGGTGCGGCGACCTCGGGGCTGACCTTCTTCCGTACCATCGGCGGCTCCTTCGGTACGTCGATCATGGGCACCATCTACGCCAACCGGATCGACACTCTGCTGCCGCCTGCGCTGGCCCAGGCCGGGGTCTCGCCGGCTGCGGTGACCACGCCGGCGGCTGTCCATCAGCTCAACGCCACCCAGCAGGCTCCGATCGTGCGTGCCTACGCCGAGTCCATGCAGGCCGTCTTCACCTGGATCATCCCGGTCGCCCTGCTCGGCCTGCTGCTGGCGATCTTCCTGCCTCAGGTCGCGATGCGCGGAGTCGCCGCGGACAGCGCGCGCGACACCGGCGAGGGCTTCGCGATGCCGTCCAGCGTCAGCTCCGATCACCAGTTGGAAACCATGATCGGGCGAGTGCTGCGGCAGCATCCGCACGCCTTCGAGGAGGTGCTGGCCAACGCCCACATCGACATCGATCCGCCGACCGCCTGGGGTCTGTTGAACGTGCAGGCGCGGCGACTGGCCGAGGATCGCCGTCCCCGGCAGGCGGACGTGGAGGATCGGCTGGGAGTGCCGCACGGTGTCCTCACGTCCTTCTTCGATGGGCTGGTCGCCGCCGGTTTTCTGATCCGCGACGACGGCCTGCGGCTGACCGAACAGGGCCGGGCCGTTGTCGGTGCGCTGATCGGCGCCTGGACCGCCTGGCTGCTGGAGCAGTTGCCGGAGCTGATGCCCGATGCCGAGGCGGCCGAGGTGCAGGCCGCGTTCCGCGCCGTGGTGACTCGGGTCGCCCGTCGGGTGATGACCGAATAGTCGTCTGAATTCAGTCCTTTGGGTGCGGCTGCCGCCGGTCTTGTGTGCTACGGGTTGGGCTTCCGGGGAGGGCCCCGGGCCCCCGCCTCGGCCGCTCGGGGTGCCGATAGTGCTGCCGCCCCCTTCGCTTCGCTGCGGGCACGGTTTCGCGCTGGGGCGCTCAACGGGATATTCATTGCTGTTCTGGCCCGTTGCTGTGGTTGTCCACTGGACGTTGCCCTTAGGAAATTCCAAGGTCGGCGGCGGACACGCCGTGGCCCCGGGATGCGCCGGCTGAGAGGTGGGCGTATGTTGACGAATCGGCAGTTAGCGTACGGTCGGTCGCTAAAGTGCGACTGAGTCGTCGACCGTGCAGGACAACCGGATGGTCCAGGCAGTGCAGCCGCCAGGCGACCAGGAGAGGGACGGGAGTCAACCCATGCATCTACTCGTCAAAGGGACCAGTGGCCGGCTGACCGGCGAGGCGCTCGTACCCAACTCGAAATACCACGCCCATCGGGCCTTGATTCTGGCTTCGCTGGCACCCGGCGTCAGCCGGATCACCGGATTGTCCGATGCGCGGCACGTGCAATACACGGTCGGGCTGTTGCGTGGACTGGGCACCAAGATCGACATCGAGGGCGACACCTTCATCGTTCACGGCGGCCCCTACCGTCCAGTGCGCGACAGCGTCTCGGCCGGCAGTTCCGGGACCACGCTGTATTTCATGATCGGATTGGCGTCGCTGGCCGAGACTCCGGTCGTGGTCACCGGTCAGAAGTACTTCCAGCGCCGGCCCGTCGGCCCGCTGCTGCGATCGTTGCAACAGATGGGCGTCGAGCTCGAGTCCGCCGACGACTGCCCGCCGATCAGTGTTGCCGCGAAGCGACCTACCGGCGGTCACGTCACCATCGCCGGCACCCTGTCGCAGTGGATCTCCGGTTTGATCTTGCTCGCCCCGTTCGCCACCGGCAGGACGGTGATCGAGGTCGAGGGCGAGCTCAACGAGCAGCCCTACATCGAGCTGACCGTCGAGATGATGAAGCAGTTCGGCCTGATCGTGAAGGCGTCGCCGGACTGGCGTCGCTTCGAGATCGAACCCGACCAGCAGGCGACTCCGTGCGATTTGATCATGCCTCCGGACATCGGTTCGGCGGCGTTCGGGATCGCCGCGGCTGCTCTGCATCCGTCCGACATCCTGCTCCGCGGACTGCATCAACTCTCCGGTGGGCCGGCCGATCACCCCGAGGTGCACTTCCTCGACGTCGCCCGGGAGATGGGCGTGCCGATGGAGCTGACCGACGAAGGGGTGAGGATCCGGCACGACGGCATCCGGCTCAACCCGACCAAGATCGACTGTCGCGGAATCCCCGACATGCTGCCGATCTTGAGCGTGATGGGCACCTTCGCCGACGGCGAGACCACCTTCTCCAACATCGCCCACGTCCGGCTGAAGGAGTCCGACCGGGTGTCGGCCATGCTGCAGTTGAACCAGATGGGCGGAGACCTTGATCTTGACGGAGACATCCTGCGGGTACGGGGTGTGGACGGTCTGGTCGGCGCGAAGCTGTCCTCGTTCAACGATCACCGAGTGTTGATGTCGCTGGCGGTGGCTGCGTCGACCGCTCGCGGCGAGTCGACGCTGACCTACCCGAACGCGTACCGGATCTCCTATCCCGCTTATCTGGAAGCGATGAACGGCTTCGGCATCCCGATGAGCGTCGAGGGTGGTACGCCGAGCAAGAACGAGCGCCCGCAGCGTACGTTGCCGATCCAGGCCAGCCGTCCCGATCTTGCTGCCAAGACCACCTTGTCCGACTGGCTTGCGCGCTGGGCCGAGGAACGACCGGATGATCTTGCCGTGCTGGACGCCCGGCCGCGGGCGACGACCAAGATCACCTGGGGTGAGCTGAACCAACGGGTCGACGTCGTCGCCAGCCAGTTGATCAAGCTCGGTGTGCAGCCCGGAGAACCTGTGGCGCTGCAGTTGCCGAACTGGACCGAGTTCGTGATCATCGCGCTGGCCACCATGCGGATCGGCGCCGTCTGCTGCCCGCTGATGCCGATCTTCCGGGAGCGCGAGATCGCCTTCATGCTGCGCCGAGCCAAGGCTCGCGTGTTGTTCGTACCGGAGACCTTCCGCGGTCGCGAGTACGCCGCCGAGATCTCCCGGCTGGTCGACGGCGATGGTGTCGAGCCGCCGGAGGAGCTCAAGCACGTGGTGGTGTTGCCGGGCGACGTGCAGTCCGGCGGCGACTGGGTGCCGGGACCGGTGGCCTGGCACGATTGGAACGACCTGCTGTCCGGCGAGGTTGACGTCGAGGCCCTGGCGCAGCGGAAGCCGACGCCCGAGCAGACCGCTCAACTGCTCTTCACCTCCGGCACCACCGGCGAGCCGAAGGGGTCGCTGATGACCGGCGGCACCCTGTCCCGGGCCGCGTCGATGGAGATCAAGCACCTCGGCCTGGACGCCTCCGATGCCGTCTACATCCCTTCCCCGCTGGCACATCAGACCGGATTCCTCTACGGCATGTGGCTGGCGATGGAGCTCGGTGTGCCGCAGATCATCCAGGCGGTCTGGGATCCGCGGCGGGCGCTGGCCGCGCTGCGTGAAGGCAACGGCAGCTTCGTCCAGGCGGCGACTCCGTTCCTGGCCGATCTGGTCAAGGCGGTCGAGGCCGGCGAGGAGGCGCCGCCGGAGCTGCGGATCTTCGTGGCCACCGGTGCAGCGGTCCCGCGTGGCCTGGCCGAACGAGCGACTCGGGTGCTGGGCACGGCGGTCTGTGGCGCCTTCGGCACAACCGAGACTTGTCTGGGCGCGCTGAGCGCGCCGACGGACGAGCCGGTCAAGGTGTGGGGCACCGACGGCCGGGCGCTGGACGGGATCAAGTTGCGGATCACCGACGACACCGGGCGGGTGTTGGCCGCCGGCACGGAGGGCAACTTCGAGATCCTGTCGCCGACCTACTTCGAGGGTTATCTGGATCGTCCGGATCTGACGGCGGAGGTCTACACCGCCGACGGCTGGTACAAGACCGGTGACCTCGGCGTCATCGACGAGTCCGGATTCATCCGGATCACCGGCCGGGTCAAGGACGTGATCAACCGCGGCGGCGAGAAGGTGCCGGTGGCCGAGATCGAGAATCTGATCTACGACCACCCCAGTGTCGACGATGTTGCGGTGGTGGCGATGCCGGACGAGCGTCTGGGCGAGCGGGCCTGTGCCTTCGTGGTGTTGAAGAGTGGCCACAGCCTGGGCTTCGAGGACATGATCACATACCTCGATGATCGTCAGGTCGCGAAGTACTACTGGCCGGAGCGACTGCAGTTGATCGACGCGCTGCCGCGCAACGCTGCCGGAAAGATCCAGAAATTCCTGCTTCGCGAGCAGGCCAAGGAACTGCGCCCGCAGCGCATCGAAGGGAAGTGACCAGGTGACCAACCCGCAAGGTGTCGGCATCGACCAGGGCTCGTACGAGAAGTTGATCACCGAGGTGACCGAATGGGTCACCGGTCCGGGCGAGGACTGGGCGGACCGGATCGAGGCGTCCGGCGAGGTGCCGGAGGAGCTGTGGAGCGAGCTCCGGGAACGCGGCTACCTGTCGATGGCCGCACCACAACGCCTTGGTGGCAAGGGATTGAGCTTCGAACAGTGGCTCGGCCTGATGGAGATCTTCTCCCGATCCCACGCGTCGGTGCGGATGATCGTGCACGTGGTCAACGGCACCTGGCGGGCGATGGATCCATGGGCCACCGAGGAGCAGCGTGATCAATTCGTCCGCCCGTCGGTGGCCGGCACCAAGAAGGTCGCCTTCGCTCTGACCGAACCGGGCAACGGCACCGGCGCCGACATCAGCTGCTCGGTCGAGCGCGAGGGGGACACGTACTACCTGTCCGGCGAGAAGCACTTGATCACCTTCGGTGTTCGGTGTGACTACTGGCTGTTGGCCGCACGGCTGGCCGGTTCGACCGGGCATGAGGGCACGGTGGCGTTGATGGTGCCGCGCGATGTTCCCGGGGTGCGGGTGGAGGACACCTCGCAGACGATGGGGGTGACCGGCACCGATCACGCGCACATGATCTTCGACCGGGCGCCGGTGCCGGTGGCCAATCGGCTCGGCGAGGAGGGACAGGGACTTCAGGTCGCACTCGGCGGTTTCCTGTTGCCGTCAAGGGTTTCGGTGGCGATGAGTTGCGTCGGTCTGGCCGAGCGCGCGCAGGAGTTGGCCTACGACTACGCCGAGCGTCGGGTGACCTTCGGCAAGTCGTTGACCCAGCGGCAGGCCATCCAGTTCATGTTGGCCGAGAACGAGGCCGACATCGAGGCGGCCAAACAGTTGATCTTGTACGCCGCCCGTGAGTGGGAAGCCGGCAGCCCGCGGTCGCAGGCGCTGAGCTCGATGGCCAAGATGACCGCGGTCAGCATGCTCGGCCGGGTCACCGACAAGGCGCTGCAGATTCACGGCGGACTCGGCTACTGGAAGACCGAGAAGATCGAACGCGTCTACCGGGACGCACGCGCTCAGCGCTTCGAGGAGGGGACCAACGAGATCCAGAAGATGGTCGTCTTCCGCGAACTACAAAAGACCAAGACCCGCTGAGTTGTCAGAAGCTGGTTGGGTTATAGCCCAACTACATTCTGACAAGTCGGATGAGAAGGAACACATTTTGAGCAAGCTGCACGAGAACAAGATCGCGTTGATCACCGGTGCCTCCCGGGGCATCGGCCGGACGCTGGCACTCACCCTGGCCGCCGAGGGCGCCACGGTGGTGGTCAACTACAAGAAGAACGCCGACCTGGCCGAGAAGGTCGTCGCCGATGTGGCCGAGGCCGGCGGGCAGGGCGTTGCCGTCCAGGCCGACGTGGAGACCGAGGACGGGATCGCGGCGCTGTTCGACGCCGTGGCCGATCAGTACGGCCGGTTGGACTACTTCGTCGCCAACGCCGCGGCCAGCGCGTTCAAGAACATCGTTGATCTGAAGCCGCATCACCTGGATCGCTCGTACGCGATGAACATGCGGTCCTTCGTGCTCGGGGCGCAGCAAGCGATCAAGCTGATGGACAACGGTGGCAGGATCCTGACACTGACCTCGTACGGCAGCATCCGTGCCTATCCGACGTACGCCACGCTGGGCGCGATGAAGGCCGCAGTGGAGGCCTGGGTTCGTTACATGGCCGTCGAGTTCGCGCCGTACGGGATCAACGTGAACGCGGTCAACGGCGGGTTGATCGACTCCGACTCGCTCGAGTTCTTCTACAACGTGCCGGGGATGGCGCCGATGCAGACGGTGCTGGACCGGATCCCGAAGCGGCGGCCCGGCACCGTGCAGGAGGTTGCCGACACCTGCGCCTTCCTGCTGGCGCCGGCGTCGGAGTACATCACCGGTCAGACCATCGTGGTCGACGGCGGGCTGAGCATCACCGCCCCGCCGTTCTTCGCCGACGTCGATGCGCCGCTGACGCTGCCCGAGCGTCCGACCCGCTGACCCCTGGACTCGGGGCCAGTTGATCATGAAGGTTTGGCAGCCCGGCCGGATCGGCTCACTGGAAGTCGATCACCGGCTGATCGTGGGATCCATGCACCTCAATCTGGAGGGGCGAGATGATCACGGTGCAGCGCTGGCCGCCTTCTATGCCGAACGGGCCCGTGGCGGCGCAGCCCTGATCGTCACCGGCGGGATCGCGATCAACCGGGTCGGGGCCGGCGGCCGGATGTACTCCTTGATCGGCGAGGCCTCCCATCAGCCTGCGTTGGCTCGCGCGGTGGCCGCTGCCCACGACGGCGGGGCCAAGATCGCCGCGCAGCTGTTCCACGCCGGCCGTTACGCCTTCGAATCGGCGTTCGGGCTGACCCCGCTGGCGCCGTCCGCGGTCTTCAGCAACTTCTCCCGATGCATGCCGGAGCCGATGTCGGCCGAGCAGATCGACGAGACCCTCGAGGACTTCGGTCGAGCAGCCGAAGCCGCCGCCGGGTTGGGATTCGACGCGATCGAGGTGATGGCGTCCGAGGGCTATCTGCTGAACCAGTTCCTGTCGCCGCTGACCAATCAGCGCGATGATCACTGGGGCGGCGATCCGTCGCGGCGGCGGAACTTCGGGCTGGCGGTGTTGCGGATGATCAAGGACGCCACCGACCTGCCGGTGATCTTCCGGATCTCCGGCGCTGATCTGATGCCGGGGTCCAGCAGTCATGACGAGATCGCCGACTACGCGACTGCGCTGGCTCGAGCCGGCGTGGACGCGATCAACGTCGGCGTCGGCTGGCACGAAGCGCGGGTGCCGACCGTGCAAACCCTTGTCCCCCAAGGCGTCTGGGTGCCGTACGCGGAAATGATCAAGGACGCGCTGCAGAATGCCGACGTCGAGGTGCCGGTGATCGCCTCCAATCGGGTGAACCATGTCGATCATGCCGAACGTATCCTCGCCGGCGGCAAGATCGACTTCGTCTCGATGGCCCGGCCGTTCCTCGCCGACCCGGCCATCGTGGCCAAATCGCGCGCCGGCCGGCACGACCTGGTCAACACCTGCATCGCCTGCAACGAAGCCTGCATCGACCGCTCCATCGGCGACGCCGAGGTCTCCTGCCTGGTCAACCCCCGCGCCGGCCGCGAACTCGACGTCCCGGAGCCGCCCGCAGGCTCAGGACCCGCTGGGCGGTTCGCTGTGATCGGCGGCGGCCCGGCCGGGCTGGAAGCCGCCAGATCCCTGGCCTCGTTGGGACATCAGGTGGTGCTGTACGAGGCCGAGCCCGAGCTGGGTGGCCAGTTCCGGATGGCCCGGCAGGTCCCCGGCAAGCGTGACTTCGGCGAGACGATCCGCTACTTCACTGCCCAGTTGGCCGAGCTCGGGGTCGATATCCGACTCGACCACGTCATCACCGACGGCGATGCGGCCGAGCTGCGAGGCTTCGACGGGGTCATCATCGCCACCGGCGTCCATCCGCGCGTGATCGACCTGCCGGGCAGCGACCGACCGAACGTGATCAGCTATCACCAAGCCTTCGCCGAGGTGAGTGCGATCGGTGATCGGGTCGCGATCGTCGGCGGCGGCGGGATCGCTGTTGATCTTGCGCATCTGCTGCTGGACGGGGCCGACGACCATCTTGAAAGCCGCAGTCGCGCGTTCCGTGCCGAATGGGGCGTTGATCAGGAGCCAGTACTACCGGAGTCCAAGCGAGCCGTCACCCTGATGCGCCGCACCGGCAAGATCGGCGCCGGGATGGGGCTGACCACTCGCTGGGCCGTGGTCGGCACCGTACGGCATCACGGCGCGACCATGATCACCGACCTGAGCTATCGCAAGATCACCGAACAGGGACTGATCATCAGCACCGCCGACGGTGATCAACTGGTCGAGGCCGACACGGTGATCATCGCCGCCGGCCAGGAACCCAACGACGAGCTGACCAAGATCATCTCCGAGCTGGGTGTGCCGTACCGAGTGATCGGCGGCGCCGCTGACACTGCCGGGCTGAACGCGGTGCGTGCGACCAGCCAGGGTCTGCAGGCCGCGCACGAACTGTCCGCCGCATTCCGGGGATGATGAGATTCGTCTACGCGTCGCCCGAAATCGGCACATTTCCGCTCTGTCGGCCCGACGCGCAGACAGATGTCATCACCGCACGGTTGTGTCAGCCGGCGAGGCCGACGGCTCGGTTGCTGACGTCGGCCGGGACCTGACCCCGCGCATCGTCGTCGGGGACCGGAGCGCCGCTGACCCGGCGGAGCGGGATGTGGCCGCCCCAAACACCGACCTCGATGTCCTCCGGTTCGTCGCCCGGACCGCCGTCGCGAGCCTTCATCGACGCCTCCACTAAACCCAGTGCGAGCACCGCGGTGGCGGCGAGTTCCTTGCGGGTGCTGGGACGCAGCGTCGCGGACCGGCCGGGAATCATGTGGTCGACGATCAGGTCCAGCGCGCGCTGTCGCTCGTCATGATCATCGACCAGCCGCGGTCGGCCGATGATCACCGCCGATCGGTAGTTCATCGAATGATGGAAGGCCGATCGGCCGGCCACCAGACCGTCCAACTCGGTCACGGTGACGCAGATCGACGCGTCCGGAGCCGTACGCAGCCAACGCGCGCCGACCGACCCGTGCAGGTAGAGCGTCCCGCACTGGTCCGGGCCGTCGAGGTCGATCGCGAACGCCGTCGGCAGCACGATCGGATGCGCGTCGGCGCCGCTGCCCACCATTAGCCCGAGATGGGCGACCAGGGCTTCGGCGAGGAAGGTGTGCAGCCGGTCGCGTTCGGCGACCATCCGATTCCGGCCACGACCTATTCGCGTCCGAGCTGTCGGTGACAGAGTGTCGGCGATCCCGGGTGCATCGGTAGCGGTGCTCATGGCACCATGGTTGACCAGAAGTGGCCTGGGTGCACGGGCCAATCCGCGTCAGTTTCGACAGGACACTTCATGCCTGCTCTTTCGGTCACCCTGGATCGGTCCGACGGCCGCCCGCTGGGTACCCAGCTCGCAGATCAGATCCGGGACCGCATCGTCCGCGGACTTCTCCCCGGCGGTGAACGCCTGCCGAGCAGCCGCGCCCTGGCCGCCGAGCTGGTGGTCGCCCGCGCAGTCACCGAGCAGGCCTACGGCCAACTGGTGGCCGAAGGGTGGCTGCAGGGGTGGCAAGGCTCGGGCACCTTCGTCGCCGGCGCTCCACCACTTGCGCCGGCCCGACCTCGGCGCCGGGGCAGTCGGTCCACGGCTCGCGAGCTGATCCGCCTCGACACCGGAACGCCGTGGATCGATCCGCGCCAGGCTGCGGCCTGGCGGCGCGCGTGGCGTGACGTCTCGGTCGCCCGGCCGCCCGCCGGTTACGACGATCCGCGGGGGATCGCCGAGTTGCGCACCGAGTTGGCCGAACGGCTCGGCCGGCTCCGCGGTATCGTCGTCGACGCCGAGCAGATCTTGATCACCACCGGCACCACGGACGGGTTTCGCCAGTTGCTCACCGTGCTGCCCGAGGGGCCGGTGGCCCTGGAGGATCCCGGTTATCGCGCGGCGGCCGAGACCATCCGCGCGGCCGGCCGTACCTTGATCAACATTTCGGTCGGCCAGGGCGCCGATCCCGCCGGAACCGTCGCGACGTACGTCACCCCTGCGCATCAGCACCCGCTCGGAGCCACCATGCCGGCCGCGGAACGACTCCGCCTGCTGGCCGCTGCCCGTGCTGCGGATTCCATGATCATCGAGGACGACTACGACTCGGAGTTTCGTTACGACGTTGCGCCGGTGCCAGCACTGGCGAGCCTGGACCAAGATCAGGTCTGCTACCTCGGGACGGCGAGCAAGTCGGTAGCGCCGAGCCTACGGCTGGGCTGGATGGTGCCACCTCCGGATCAGTTCGACGCGCTGCTGCGGCGACGTACGATCACCCACGAGGTCGCCTCCTGGCCGGTACAGCGCGCGTTTCTGTCGCTGCTCCGCGACGGCTACCTGGACAAGATCATCCGCTCCGCCCGTCGCGTCTACGCCGACCGCGCCGCCCGAGTCGTCGGGGCCATGACCCCGTACGGCGACATCGTCGGCCCGGTGGCCGGCATGTACGTGACGATCCGAATGTCGAAGGCGCGAGCAGCCGTCGCACGCGCTGCCGCACGCACGGCAGGCTTCGACGTTCCGCTGCTCGCCGACTACTGCCGCAGCACCGTCCAACACGGCGTGATCATCGGCTTCGGCGGCATCACCGATGATCAACTCGACACGGCGCTGACCGCAATCACGGGCAGTCTCGACGGCTAGGCGGGTCATTCGGCGCGCGTGAGTGCTGCACACCAAGGCCACGTACCGATCGAGGGCGCTATCATCACTGATAGCAATCCGGAGTTGGAGGTGATCTCGATGGCATCCGTCGTCATCCGTGGGCTGGACGAGTCCGTCAAGAAGCAGCTCGCAGCACAGGCAAGGGAACATGGCCGGTCGATGGAGGCGGAGGCTCGCGACATCCTCACCAAGGCCACGCGCCAACCCCACATCGGCCTTGCGCTGGTAGCTGCTGCACGGGAGGTCGGTGGCGTCGAGGACTTGCCCGTGCCGGACCGAACTGATCTGGCCCGGTCGGCGGACCTGGGATGATCGTCCTCGACACGAACGTCCTGTCCGAGGTCTTCCGGCCAGATCCGGATGCGCAGGTCATCGATTGGATCGAGACCTTGACTGGCGACGTCGCGATCACGGCGATCACGCTGGCCGAGCTGTTGGCGGGCGTTCGTCGGCTACCTGCCGGTAGGCGTCGTTCGAAGCTGGCCACGCAGATCGATTCCGCACTGGAGCCATATCGAGAGACCCGCGCGATCCTCGCGTTCGACGACCGTGCGGCGGAGTCCTATCCCAACATCCTGGTCGCGCGCGAACGCGCCGGCCTGCCGATCCACACTGCAGATGCTCAGATCGCGGCGATCTGTCGAGCAAACTCAGCCACCTGCGCCACCAGGAACACCAAGGACTTCGCCAATACAGGGATCGAACTGGTCGATCCCTGGGCATCCTGACTCCCTCGGCCCTCCGGCGGACCTGATGCCGGAGCGTCGTCAGTCGAGCCGGGCCGACGGTTTAGGGTGAGACCGAACGTCGTGGGGGACAGGAGGTACATGTGACGTCACCCGCTGACGACCGGTGGATCGAGGTAGCTGATTCGTAGCTCACCCACGAGGCTGAGGGCTTGCAGATCGTGCGCAATCTGCTGCCCGACCAGCCTCCTTTTCGTGCCTGGTCCAACTTCGAGTTCCGGGACAGCCACGGCCGCTGGCATGAGGTCGACCTGTTGGTGCTCGGCCGCCGCAGACTGCACCTGATCGAGCTCAAGTACTACTCGGGGCAGCTGCGCGGAGACGATCACACCTGGCTGCGCAGCGGCCACCGGGCGGAGGATTCGCCGCTCAAGCTGGCCCGGCGCAAGGCGCAGTACTTCAAGAGCAAGCTGACCGACGAGTACGACCGCTGGGTGCGTGAGCGACGCGTTCGCAACGCCCCACCGGCTTACCAGGTCATCCCGTGGGTGCAGGAGTCGGTGTTCCTGCATCACCCGCAGCTGGTCTCCGAGTTGTCCGAGTCGAGCGCGATGGGTCTGTACGGCATTGATGGGCTCGAGAACCACAGCCACCTGCCAGGCATCTCCGAGTTGCTGCTCGAACCCGGCGATCAGCGGCATCCGATCCGTGAAACCGTCCTGGCCGAGCTGATGAGCCGGATCGGCCTGGTCCAGCGCCGCCAACGCGAGGCCGGATCCTGGGTGATCACCGAACAGGCTATCGCCGAGGGCGACGGCTGGCAGGAGTGGAAGGCCTTCCACGCCCGCGTTCGCCGCGGTGCTGCGGGCGTACCGGTCGGCCGTCGACACCGGTGACACGGCCCGGGCGGAAGCACTGGTGGCCTGGCTCGGCGGGCAGCCGCACGTTGCCGCGGCCGCGAAGCGGTCAGCCGGGATCAAGGGCGACCTTGATCATTTCGGCGCCATGGGTGCACTACAAGGACTGCTTGTGGTGCTGCGCGATGCTGGGCACCCAGGGCTGTTGGTCGTGCTTGACGAGGTCGAAACCCTGCAGCGGATGCGCGGTGACGTCCGGGACAAGGCGCTGAACGCGATGCGGCAGTTGATCGACGAGGTGGATGCGGGCCGGTTTCCCGGCTTGTACTTGTTGATCACTGGCACCCCGGCCTTCTTCGAAGGTCCGTCCGGAATTTCCCGGCTGCCACCGTTGGCCGGCCGACTGCGCGTCGACTTCGACACCGATCCACGATTTGACAACCCGCGGGCGGTGCAGATCCGGCTGCGTGGATTTGATCATGACAGCCTGGTCGAGCTGGGCCAGCGGGTCCGTGATCTTTACGCCGAAGGCAGCACCCAGGGCGACCGGATCCGTACCCTGGTCGACGACGACTACCTGGGCTTGCTGGCCGACGCCGTGGCCGGATCGTTGGGTGGTCAGGTCGGAATCGCGCCGCGGGTGTTCCTGAAGAAGCTCGTCGGTGATGTGCTGGATCGCGTTGATCAATTCGACGACTTCGATCCGCGCCAGCACTATCAGCTCACCGTCAGCTCCGGTGAGTTGACCGACGTCGAAAGGAATCTGGCGCAACCGGCGCGCGCGGGCGACATCGACCTCGAGCTGTGAGGAGTGCCATGTCAACGCCTGCAGGGTTTTCCGAACTGCATCCGGTGCTGCAGCACCACATCGTCAACACCCTCGGTTGGCGGGAGCTTCGACCGTTGCAGCAGGCGGCGATTGCGCCGGTCGTGGCCGGCGAGGACGCCCTGTTGCTCGCGCCGACCGCGGGCGGGAAGACGGAGGCCGCACTCTTCCCGCTGCTGACGCGGATGGCAAACGAATCCTGGGCCGGGCCGTCGGTGCTCTACGTGTGCCCACTGCGGGCTCTGCTGAACAACCTCGAGCCGCGGATCGCAAGTTATGCCGGCTGGCTCGGCCGGAGCGTTGCCGTCCGCCATGGTGACACCGGTGCTGGTGCCCGCCGCCGGATCGCGATCGATCGCCCTGACATTGTGCTGACCACGCCCGAATCGCTCGAAGCCATGTTGGTGTCCACCACGATCGACGCACGCATCCTGCTGTCCGAGGTCCGGACAGTGGTCGTTGACGAGGTGCACGCCTTTGCCGGTGACGATCGCGGGTGGCATCTGCTGGCGGTGCTGGAGCGAATCGCGGAGCTGGTTGGCCGGCCGCTGCAACGAATCGGGCTGTCGGCGACGGTGGGAAACGCGCCGGAACTGCTGACCTGGCTCCAAGGATCGGGCCGGGGACGGCGGTCTGCGCAGGTGATCAATCCCGAGGTGCCCGGCTCGACGAGTGCCGACGTCGAGCTGGACTATGTCGGCTCGGTGACCAATGCGGCCAAGATCATTTCCGCTCTGCATCGTGGACAGAAGCGGTTGGTGTTCGCCGAAAGCCGAGCCCGGGTAGAGGAATTGGCCCAGCGATTGATTGACCTGGGCACCGAAACGTACGTCTCGCACTCATCCCTGTCGGCAGCCGAACGCCGACGAGCAGAACGTGCCTTCGCTGAGGCTCGTGACTGTGTCATAGTCGCCACCTCGACCCTCGAGCTCGGCATCGACGTCGGTGATCTTGATCGGGTCATCCAGGTCGGCACACCCACCTCGGTGGCTGCGTTCCTGCAGCGGTTGGGGCGGACCGGGCGTCGGCGTGGGACGAGCCGGAACGCCCTCTTCCTCACGACCTCCGACGATGAGCTGCTCACCGCTGCGGCGCTGTTGCTGCGGTGGTCGCAAGGATACGTGGAGTCCGTCGTCGCCCCGCCCGGGCCACGACATCTGCTCGCTCAACAGCTGCTGGCGTTGTGCCTGCAGAAGGGACAGGTCGGCCGAACGACCTGGGTCGAGCCGCTGCGTGACCTTGGGCTGACCAGCGACGTGGAGACAATGAAGATCACTGAGTGGATGATCGAATCCGAGCATGTCGATGTGGACAGCGCCATGCTGTTTGTCGGACCAGAAGCCGAGCGACGTTACGGGTATCGACACTTCATAGAGCTCTTGTCGCTCTTCACCTCGGCGCCGGAATTCCTTGTGGTGCACGGAAGTCACGAGGTCGGCAGCATCGATCCGTACGCATTGATCCGAAAAGTGAACGGTCCGCGGGTGATCACTCTTGCGGGTCGCGGCTGGCTCGTCCAGCACATCGACTGGTCCCGCAGGCGGGCCTATGTCGAACCGTCTGAGAGCCTCGGTACGTCGCGCTGGATCGGGATTCCCCAACCACTGTCGTACCAGCTGATGCAGGCCGAACGGGGCGTCCTGCTCGGCTCAGCACCGGCCTCCGTACAGATGTCCGATCGGGCGGGCAGTCAGTTGATCCGGATCCGGGAGGAACTCGCTGGGCGAGTAGATCATCGTGCAACAGTGATCGAATCAACAACCGGTCGGAGCCGGTGGTGGACCTGGGCCGGTGGACGGGCCAACGCATCGCTGATGGCTGCGCTCGAGGCGATGGATCCCGCACTGATCGACGAGGGTTACGTTTTCGACAACCGCTCGATTGCACTCCGAGCAGGAGTTGACGCCGGTGCCCTGCGATCTGTCCTTGTCCGAGCGCGTGGCCAACTTGGCAAGTCTGACTCGGGTATCCGGCCGATTGTGACCCAACAGGCGCTCGAACAGTTGAAGTTCTCGGAGTTGCTGCCGCCCGACTTGGCACGGGCCACACTTGAGGCACGATTGGAGGATGTGCCGGGAGCAGCAGCCACACTTTCACATCCGGTCGTCGACTCCGTGATCTAGTGCTGATCTCGCGTCGCACCCATTGGGGTAGTTACGCACCGACATTCGGTGCGAAATCCACCCAATCATGGCCACTGCGCTGCAGCTGTCGATCTCTCCGCGATCCTCACGGTGTAGATGGCTCTGGGCAGATGATCTTGAGGTATTGGCGACAGACGTAGACCCGACGGAATCGGGTCCGCAGCTCTGCCTCGTGCTCGATCTTGGCCTGCATGAACGCCTGTACCGGTGTGGACAGCGGCTCCGGCGTGCTGAAGGCGTCGACCGACTCATCCCAATCCTTGTACACGTGGAGATAGCGGGAATTCTCCCGGAAGCCACGAGAGCGGTACCAGCGGTTGGCTGCTTCGTCCTCGCGGGTCCAGGCGTCGATGGTTTCGACCTCCGAGCCAAGCTCGGCTAGGGCTGCTTCGAAGAGGCGTGCGCCGAGACCGTGGGGCTGGTGATCCGGATGTATGGCGATGCAGTCGATGGTCGCCGCCGAGCCATCAACGGTGACATCGATCAGACCGACCACCTCGTCGCCCGACGCGGCGACGAGGGAAACGACAAGATCGTCTTCGTGCGGTCTGGTCCGGCGGACATCGTCGTAGTAGCAGGTGTTCAGGAAACTGAGGACGCGGCAGCGCAGCCAGCTGGTCTGGTCCGTGGGCAGATAGGGGCGGATGGTGGGCATGGGCGTTCCATTCGATCAGGGCGGATTGGTCGTCGGCTTGATCAGGAACGGAACATGGGCGGCAGCATAGCGGCTCGTGGCCGATCGCCGGCGAACTATGCCGGCGCTGGGTGCTACTGGCCGAGCTTGATCACGCCGAGCACCGCGCCGGCCTCGTGCTCCGGCTCGGTGAGCACCGTGCACTCCGGCAGTGGCGCCGCGATCACGGACACCGGGACAAGCTACCTACGTACCCGTGGACACGCCGTGCAATATCCGCAATCGCTCACCAGGCGGGCTTGATCGCGACCTCGCGCTCGATCATGCCTGCCAGGAAACGTTCGTGATCTTGGATGTGAACGCCGGCGGCGTACAGGTGGTGGATGGGGCGTCGGGTGAAGTGCTCACCCTGACGCAGACTCCACAGCTCGACGCCGCGTTGCAGCAGCCGCAAGATCGCCGAGGATGACTCGACGTGGTCGGCCAAGATCAACTTGCCGCCTGGCTTGAGCACCCGGATCATCTCCGAGACTGCCTGCTTGTCGTCGGGGATGGAGCACAGTGAGAGGGTGCTGACGACCGTGTCGAAGGTGCTGTCGTCGAAGGGGAGCTCGCTGGCGGTGCCTTCCTTCAGTTCGACAGCAAGATCAAGTTCATCGGCGCGGCGCTTGGCCAGCTGCAGCATCCGCGGGCTCAGGTCCAGCCCGGTGAGCTTGATCGACTTCGGGTACCAGGGCAGGTTGAGGCCGGTGCCGATCGCCACCTCGAGCGTGTTTCCCGTTGCCTGCTGGCAAACCCAGCCTCGGGTGTCGCGGAGGATCCGCCGCTCGGCGAAGCCCATGCCCCGGTCGTAGGTGGTGGCGTGATCATCCCAGTAGCGACGTTGCTGACTGTCGGCGGTGGAGAGTGCATCCGGTGCCATGGCGCCGAGCTTAGCCTCAATCCGTGGACTGGCTCGGGTGTTGATCTTGGTTTGTGATGTTGATCTTGGATTGGCTCGTTGTTTGTCGTCGGGGCATGGGTGAGTTGCTGGTCTGCCCAGCTTTTCCACGTCTGCTCTCCGGTTGGCGCCGATGCGGCGGTCGGGTCGATGGGCTATGTGGCTGCCGGTGGCCCGATGCTGTTGGTGAACACGTGGTGCCACAATCGGAGCCACTGATCGGCCCAGGGCCAGTGAGCGGGTAGGTGCAGGAACTTTCGGCGGGCCGGCCGCGCGATCCGGGCGGGCACCATGATCAGGTGCCGGCGCAGGGTGGCTCCCCGAGCCACGGCATGCCGGCCGCCGACCAGGCTGCCGGCGGCGCGGAGCAGGTTGTGACAGATCCCGGCGCAGATCGCCCAGGCTGTGTTGGCGGCGAATCGGCCCGACGGCAGGTGAGCCAACGGGCCGTCGATCAGATCCGAGTGCACGGTTTCGATGATCGCGTGTTGGCGATGGGTCACATCGGCTCGGGTGACGGATTCGAGACTGTTGGTCAGGAACGGGTGGTAGCGCCACACCGGGAACAACTCGTCGAGCCTGGCGACATCCCGCACTCGGCGGACGACCAGCCGGGCGGTGATCGGCCGGGCAGTGCTGGCGAAGGCGGTGAACGCCTCGACCTCGGCGACCTGGGCGTCGGAGATCAACACGCCGGTGTCGGGGTCGACGACGGCACCGGGATAGTGCACGGCAGTCCAGGCATCCTCCGCGATCGAGGCAATCGCTTGGTCGAGCGCGGCGTTGCGGGTCAACACCAGTGAGAACCGCACGCCGTGGTCCAGGCAGGCTCCAGCGACCAGGTGGTTGCCGTAAGCCGAATCGCCCCGCACCAAAATCTCGCCGGTCGCGCCGGCCTGTCGGGCGGTGCCGATGGCCTCGGTCACCATCGATGCCGCACCACGCCCGGATCCGGCCTTCCCGGCCCTCAGCCGGATCCCCGCCACTACCGGGGCACCGTCGGTAGTGCTGATCGTGGTCACCAGCGGCGACAGGCCCTTGCGGAGCACCTGTTTGCCGGCGATCTTGGCGTGCCCGAAACTCGCACCCTCCTTGGCATGCCCGTAGACCGGACGGAGCAGCGAGTCGATATCGATCAACGCCCGCTGCTCGATCCCCGGCAACAAGTCGCTGCAGCCGACGAGGTTGACCAGGTGGGCTCGGGCCACCGACGCCAGCTGGCTGGTGTGTCCATGGCTGAGGTTGCGCAGGAACTGACCCAAGGTCGCGGGCGCGTACACCTGCTTGAACAGTCGCGCCGTTCCACCAGCCCGGATCACGTCCAGATCATCGATACAGTCCGCACCTGCGGCCATCCCGGCGATGATCGAGGTGACCTTCCCCGCCGGGTTGACCCCAGACGAGGCCACCCATGCCGAATCGACCCGAACCCGGTCGGCCAGCAACTCCGACAAGCCGGCCCGCTCGGCCAGACCCATCACCGGAGCCAGCCCGGCACACGACACCAGGTGCTCCTCATCGAACATCGGAACAGCCCGCGTCCACCCATGAGGTAGTTTCACTATCAGTGCCTTCTTGGTTCGGTCGGATCAGTGCGTTAGCAACACAGATTCTCCCTTGCCAGGAAGGCCTCTCACGTCCTCACACGCTGGACAGCCCCACCCAACCGACTACTCGTCCACGGATCGAGGCTTAGACCGGCTCGCCGTCGCCGTCCCGCGCACCGTCGGCGCTGCCGCGCAAGTTGGAACGTGTGCGGGAGAGCCGAAGGTGTGCGGGAAGGTTCCTCCGCGTCACGACGGCGCGCGGGAGAACCGAAGGTGCGCGCGGGAAGAGGATGCTCGGTCAGGAGTCGCGGTCGGCCAGGGCCCAGGCGGCGCCGGCGGCTGCCGCCGTCACGGTCAGCACCGCCGGCCAGGCGCCGATCTTCTTGGCCAGCGGATGGGATGCACCGAACCCACCGACGTAGAGAGCTGCGAGCGCTGCGGTGACGACCGGCCCTTTCTTCGCCAGCCAGGTCCGGCCCGCGTACGCACCGGCCAGGCCGAGCACCACCCCGCCGAGTGGACGGATGCCGGTCTCCCGCGCCGCCAGGTAGCCGCCGATCAGGCCGGTCGCGACCACGGGTGCGGTGGAGACTTCTTCTGCGCTACGCAATGCCATGCGGCCGACCGTACGCGGCCGGTCCGGACCGCCGAACGTCGGGCCGCGGGCCGGCTCACAGCCGATATTCAACCCGGGCGATCACCGAGAGCCGCTCGCCGAGCGGGCCGTCGTCCTCGTCGGCCGTTCTGAATTTCCACAGTTGCCCGATCAGCGGCAAATTCAGCCGGGCCGCCACGCGCTGCGAGGCGACGTTGGCGCGATCGGTGCTGTAGAAGACGTGTCCCGGCAACGAGCGGCAGGCGTCGGCCCAGGCAGCGGTCGCCACCGCGGCGAGCCCGCGGCCGCGTACGTCCTCGGCGGTCCAGGTGCCCGCTTCGACGCCGGCCGGGGCCAACCGGGCGCAATGACACAGCGACAGCATCCGATCGCCGTCGACCACCATTGCCCAGGGGCCGAAGCCGCCGGACAGCAGTTTCGGCCACTCCTCGTCGTCCCAGGTCGGCGGCCGCCGCAAGGCAGTTGCCGCGTGCGGCCGATCGGAGCGGATCAGCCGTCCGATCTCCGGCGTCGCCTGGGCCGCAGGAGCACTGCAGTCGTAGCCGGGACCGACGGTGATCTCGAGCGGGCCGAACCAGCGACGCAATTGGCCCTGCACCAACCCGACTGCCAACGACGGTTGATGATCTTCGGCGATCGACCGCAACTCGGGCAGCAACGCTCGGTCAAGATCGGAACGTACCTCGATGATCATGCCGCCGGTTCCGTGATCACCCGCGCCGTCGCCAACGGCTGCGGCGTCGCCGATCACCACCGACGGCGGTGCCTCGGGCGCGCGGCGCTCCGGTCCCCAGATCACCTCGATCTCGGCTTGCAGCAGATCGAGGTTCGAATGTGCGGTCACGATTCCCGGATTGTCGCAGCAGCACGGCCGTGGGAGCGACCAGATTTGTCTACGCGTCGGCGGAATTCGGTGCGATTCGGCGCCGACGGGTGAACGCGTAGACACATCTCATCGTCTGTCAGGTCACCAACCCGGCCTGGTAGGCGATCACCACCAGCTGCGCCCGATCCCGGGCCTGCAGCTTGACCATCGTTCGGCTGACATGGGTACGGGCCGTGGCCGGGCTGACCACCAGCCGGTCGGCAATCTCGTCGTTGCTCAAGCCCTCGCCGACCAGCCCGAGCACCTCGGTCTCCCGATCGGTCAGCTCGCCCAGCAGCGGATGCGGCTTGTGCACGGCCGGCCGGGAACCGGTGAAGGAGGAGATAACCCGGCGGGTCACCGACGGGCTCAGCAACGACTCGCCCGAGGCCGCTACCCGGATCGCCCGGATGAAGTCGGCCGGGTCGCTGTCCTTGATCAAGAATCCGCTGGCACCGCTGGACAGTGCCTCGAACACATACTCGTCCAGCTCGAACGTGGTCAGCATCACCACCTTGGTCTCGGCCGTCGCCGGATCGGATTTGATCTTGGCCAGCGCCTGCAGGCCGTCCGCCAGCGGCATCCGGACATCCATCAACACCACGTCGGGATGCAAGCGCCGAACCAGGTCGACGATCTCGTGCCCGTTGCCCGCCTCACCGACCAGTTCAAGATCATCTTCTGCGTCCAGCAGGACGCGCAGACCCATCCGGACCAGCGGTTGATCATCGGCCAGCGCGACGGTGATCGTCATGTCGTACTCCTGTTGGTCAGCAACGGAAACTCCGCGTGCACGCCGAATCCGCGATCCGGCAGTGGACCGGCCCAGACGGTACCGCCGACCGATGATGCCCGTTCGGCCATCCCGATCAGGCCGTTGCCGCCGCTGTCGCGAGCGGCGGCAGTGCTGCGGACCGGCGGCCCGTCATCGCTGATGTCGATCACCAGCGACTCCGGTTCGCGGTGGATTCGTACCGTAGCGGTGGCTCGGCCGGCATGCTTGGCGACGTTGGTCAAGCCCTCCTGGACGATGCGGTACGCTGCCGAGTCGACCGGACCGGGCAGGTCGTCCACAGTGTCGTCCATGATCAACTCAACCGCACCGCCTGCCCGGCGAAACGACGCCACCAACTCGGGGACCCGTTGCAGTCCCGCCACCGGCGCCCGTTGCTCACCGGTGTCGGTTGCCTCGCCGCGGAAGACGCCCAGCGTCGCCCGCAACTCGTCCAGCGCGTTCTTGCTGGTGGATCGGATGGCCTGCAGCGATTCGGTGATCTTGGTGCTGTCACCCGCCGCGCCGTCGGCAGCACCCGCGCCGCGTTCCTTGTCCAACACGTACAGGGCCACACCTGCCTGCATGTTGATCACCGAAAGGCTGTGCCCGATCAGGTCATGCACGTCCCGGGCGATCCGCAGTCGTTCCTGGTACGCTGCCCGCCGCAGCTCCAGCTGCCGGGTCCGCCGGCCGGCATCGAGCCGGTTGCGCCGCAGGGTGGCGAACAGTGCCGGCATCAACATCGCCGCGGACAACATGATCAAGGTGCTGTAGAAGGTCGGATCGGTCAGCCCGAAGTAGTCCTCGGAGACGAAACCGGCCCAGATCATCGGCGCCAGCAGCACCGTCCAGGGCGCCCATCGGCGCACGCTCAACCGCATCGCCATGGTGACCAGACCGAGCGCCGGGGCCACCAGCACCGGCCCGAACGGCAGCCCTGCAGCCAGATAGCCGGTCGCGCCGACGACCGTGATCGCGTACCCGGTTCGAGGCCGAACCCGCCGGAACGCGATCCCCAGCATCAAGATCAACACCCAGATCAGTGCGATCCAGGTGTACGGCTCACCAAGATCAGCGCGGAACGACGGCGGCGACCAGGTCTCAACATGGCCGCGGCCCGGGTGCGCCCACGGTGGCCCCATCGGAAACTCGGCTCCACTCCGACCGAGGGGCTGCTGGGAGAGTTCGGCAAAGATGCGGGCCACCGCCAACGACCCGGAACCGATCACCAGCGCCAACGGGACGTCCAGCAACAGCAGCCGCGACTTCGAATCGGCCACCGTCCACCTCCCTCCCTGTGAGCAGTTCATGACACTACTGGGCCGGTAGCGCCGAGACATCGCATCACCGACGTAGCCGCGCTACGTCGGCTGACGTAGTGAAGGTGTCGCCTGACAGCCGATGCGGGGGAGGCTGACGCGTTGAATCGTGGGTCGCATGAATCCACACGGTTGGGGCGGCCCGGGCCCCGGTTTCCACACCTGGGGCGGCGGTGTGCCGTTCTTCGCACCATTTCTAGGAGTTGTCATGTTTCTGCTCACCCTGCTGCTGATCGGCGCCGTGCTGTTCTTCCTGGCCCGCAAGGGCAAGATCGGTCCGCCGCCATGGGCTGCCGGCGGCAACCGGATCGGTCCGTTGAGTCCGGAGTTCGAGGCGCGCAAGCTGCTGGCCACCCGGTTCGCCAACGGGGAGATCGCCAGCGACGAGTTCCTCGAGCGCGCCGCCGCACTGAACTGGACGCCCGGAGTTGATCACCATCCGCAGAACGGGAAGAAGTCGAAGTCCTGAGCCGCACTGATGCCGACGGCGATAACTCAGGAATCGGCACACTCGTCAGCTCTGTCCGGCCGCGCTGAGCGTGCGACCGGGCCGGGAAGCCCAACGAGTGTGCCGATTCCTGAGTTAACTTCCCGAGGATCAGGTTCAGCTCGGCTCGCGCGCGACAACTGTGGCCGCAGTGGCGACCACTTCGACCAGTTGGTCGGGGTAGCCGAATGCCGCCACTCCGAGCAGCGTGCTGGGCGCATCGTGTTCGCCGAACCCATTTCGCACCACCCGCCAGGCCGTTGTGAGGTCGGAACGATCGGACGAGGCGACGTACACCGTCGTCTGCAGCACGTCGGTGAGCTCCGCTCCGGCGTCGCCGAGTGCCTGCTCCAGATTGGCCATCACCTGCCGCGCCTGCCCGGCGACGTCACCGACCGCGACGGTGTTGCCGTCCGAATCCAGCGGGCAGGCGCCCGCGGTGAAGATCATCCGGAGACCGGCGGCATCGACCGTGGCGGCGTAGGCGTATTCGGCAGTCTCGGACAGAACAGCGGAACGGATGAGTCGGACGGCTGACATGACCCGGACGGTAGCTGAATTCGATCTCGACGGCGACGGGTTCGGGAGTCCGTGTGGCACTTGACGAGGCCCAGATCGGCGACGAGTCTTGACCCTGTCTGCGTGCCCCGTCCGAAAGCGCACGCAACGACCCGACGGAGAGGTCATGTCCGAAGCAGTGTTGCTGGTGGGCACCCGGAAAGGCTTGTGGATCGGACGATCCGACGAGCGTCGTACGGCCTGGGAGTTCGACGATCCCAGGTTCCTGATGGAGGCGGTGTACGGAGTCGGCGTCGACACCCGTGGCGACCGGCCGCGGATCTTCGTCAGCGGCACCAGCGAGCATTGGGGCCCGGGCGTCTACTACTCCGATGATCTTGGCCGGACCTGGACCGAGACCCAGGGTGCGGCGGTCCGGTTCGAGCCCGACCTGGGCGCCAGTGTCGAGCGGGTCTGGCAGATCCAACCGGCCTCGGCGGCCGAACCCGACGTGATCTACGCCGGCACCCAGCCGTCGGCGTTGTTCCGGTCGGAGGACCGGGGCGAGTCGTTCCAGTTGATCCGGCCGCTGTGGGACCACCCGCATCGCGAACACTGGGACGCCGGCTACGGCGGTCAGGCGATCCACACCATCGTGCCGAATCCGAAGGACAAGGACCGGCTGACGGTCGCGATGTCCACCGGCGGCGTCTACCGGACCAGCGACGCCGGGCAGAGCTGGGCGCCGGCGAACGTCGGCATCAAGGCGTACTTCATGCCCGACCCGTGGCCGGAGTACGGGCAGTGCGTGCACAAGGTCGCCGCGCATCCGACCAACCCGGACCGGATGTACGCCCAGAACCATCACGGCGTCTACCGCTCCGACGACGGCGGCGAGCACTGGAACTCGATCGCCGAGGGTCTGCCCAGCGACTTCGGCTTCCCGATCGTGGTGCATCCCAACCAGCCCGACACGGTCTTCGTGTTCCCGCTGGTGGCCGACGGCCAGCGAATCCCGCCCGAGGGAAGGGCTCGGGTCTGGCGGTCGACCGACGCCGGCGAACACTGGACGGCCACCGACGACGGCCTGCCGGACAGCTTCTATGCGGCCGTGATGCGGGACGCGTTCAGCGCCGACAACGCCGCCGACGCCGGGCTCTACTTCGGCGCTCGCGACGGCACCCTGTACGGCACCACCGACGACGGCGAGCACTGGCAGCAGCTGGCCGCACACCTGCCTGACATCTACTCCGTCCGCGCCGTGGTCGCCTGAGATCCATAACGACCTCACAGCAACACCACCCGAATCTGGGGTTAGGCTGGCCTAAGTACGCCGCCCGACCCACAGCCGCACCAGTTGCGGCCAGCCGCACCAGCTGCACCCGGTGCGGCTGGCCGCAACTGGTGCGGCTGTGGCGGGACGACCCGGACATCTCGAGGAGTTGCATGCCCCAGCAGGCCGAAGGTTCCCAGTCACCCGCCCGCACACCGAAGCCGCGCAAGATTCGTACCGCGACGGTTGCCCGCAAACAGTGGCTCAACCCGGACATGGTCCGGCTCTATTTCACCGGGCCGGATCTCTCCGAGTTGCCGGAGCTCACCTTCACCGATCACTACGTGAAGATCCTGTTCCCGCCGGCGGGTGCGGATTTCAGCTGGCCGTTCGACCCGGATGCGCTGCGGGAGAGTGCACCGGCCGATCAGTGGCCGGTCACCAGGACCTACACGATCCGCTCCTTCGACCGCGACTCCGGCGAACTGGCGATCGACTTCGTCGTGCACGGCGACGAGGGGCTGGCCGGGCCGTGGGCCGCGGCAGCCGAGCCCGGTGCGCAGATCGGATTCCGCGGTCCGGGCGGGGCGTACGCGCCGCAGGACGATTTCGACAGCCATCTGCTGGCCGGTGACGAGGCCGCCATCCCCGCGATCGCCGCGGCGTTGGATCGGCTGCCCGCCCACGCCCGGGCAACGGTCTATCTGGAGGTGTCCGACAGCGAGCATCATCAGCCGCTGCCGGCCGAGGATCGGACCAGCGTGGTCTGGGTCCACCGCGGCGATCGGCCCTACGGCGAACCGCTGGCCCGGACCGTACGAGAGCAGGGCCTGCCGGACGGAAAACTGCAGGTCTTCATCCACGGCAATGCCGAGATGATCAAGGATCTGCGACGCTACCTGTTCGTCGAGCAGCACTTGGACCGGCGCCAGGTCTCCATCTCGGGCTACTGGCGGACCGGGCAGAACGAGGACGCCTGGCAGTCCGGCAAGCGGGAATTCATGGCGCAGGTCGAGGCCGCAGAAGCGGCCGACCTGAAGGTCTGAGCCGGGGAGCTGACAGAAAATTCGGCTCCGGCCGGCCGATTCGGTCCCGAACTCTCCGCGCCCGGCATTAGGCTCGGCTGCCGTGCACCTGCTCGAATACGGAGCCGTCACCGACCGCGGCACGGTCCGCAGCGTCAATGAGGACAGCATCCTTGCCTCGCCGCCGGTCTTTGTCGTTGCCGACGGCGTCGGCGGAAACGCCGACGGTGAATTGGCCAGCGCGATCGTGGTGGAGGAGTTCGGCAAGCTGGCGCGCCGGCCGGTGATCGACGCGGACGCGGTCAGCGCCACCATCCAGGCCGCCCATCTCCGGGTCCGCGGTTTGAACGTCGCCGACGAGCCGCACGGTCCGAGCAGCACCGCGGTCGGCGCGGTCGGACTGCTGGCCGGTGAGGAACCGTACTGGCTGGTGTTCAACATCGGCGACAGCAGGATCTACCGGTTGCCGGCCCACCCGAGCGAAGGTGCCGACGAGCGCGAACTCAGCCAGATCAGCGTTGACCACTCGCACGTCCAGGAACTCGTCGACGCCGGCGTGATCACCGCCGATCAGGCCGCGGGGCATCCCGACCGCAATCTGGTCACCCGGGCGATCGGCGCCGAGGCCGACTGCGAACCGGACTTCTGGATGATTCCGATGGTTCCCGGCGACCGGTTGCTGATCTGTTCCGACGGACTGCTGGCGGCGCCGTACGCGGACCTGTTGGGTCGGCTGCTGCAGCCGTCCGAAGCGGCGGCAGCGGCCGACGATCTGCTGCAGCTCGCGCTGGCTGCCGGTGCGACCGACAACGTCTCGATCATCGTGGTCGACGTCGCGGCCGTCGCCGCCGGTGAGCCGGAATCGGACGAGGTGACCTCGGTGCAGCCGCACCCGCATGCCCCTGTCCCGGATTCTGTATAAGCGCATCGATGGCAGCACCATTACGCTCGGACCGGGCGGCCCGCAGCGGCCGGGGGGAATGTATGTCGGGGCAGACAGAGGACTAGGGGCAAACCGATGACGAACGCGAAGCAGGGGGCGGATGCCGAGCCCCACGGGATCGGGCCGCATTGGACGAGCCAGTGGCGGGCGCGCTACCGCCCGGGCGATTGGCTGGTGCTGGCCGGACCGACCTCGTTGGTGTTGATGCAGCCGGCTGCCCCGCAGTGGTCGGACCTGATCGAGGTGGTCTGGGAGGAGGTCGTCGGCGCGGCATCGATTCAGGAGTTGGCGGCTCGGCTGGCCGACTTCCGGCTGGACGCGATGCCCGACTTCGCGGCGATCTTCTGGGATCACGGTGGCATGCGGTCACTGGTACGGGGTGCGGTCAAGCTGGTCGATCCGAAGTCCGGACAGTCGGTGGCCGACGGCCAGGGCGTACAGACCTGGACCGAGATCGGCCTCGGCGACCTGCAGCAGGTGGAGTTGCGGGCCGGCGAACAGAACGAGGGCGAGCAACTCGAGTTGCCGCTGGTGATCGGCGCGGTCGGCGCCTCCCGGGTGCTGCTGGACTGCTCCGAACCGATCCAGATCCGCTCCCCGCAGGGCACCTTCGTCGGCGACCAGGAAGCTCTTCGCCTGCTGTCCGCGCCCGAGGATTCCACAACGGGCGCTGAGCTTGTCGAAGGGCCGTCGGCCGAGTCAGCAGCGAGGACAGCCGAACCGGCAGCGAAGCTCCCTGGGCCGGTCGAAGGGCAGACCTCCGAGTCCGCCACACCTGCTGCGGTGGCCGCGGCCGCGTTGTCCACCGCGGCCCAGCCGGAGCCGACGGTACGCCTTGATCCCGCCGAGTCCGGCCAGACCGTGTTCGCCAGCAGTCTGCCCGGACTTCAACTCTCGGATTCCCAGCACCGTCCCGTGCTCGGGGTGCTGCACCCGTCCAGTGGCGGCCAGGTGGTGGTCGATCGTCCGGTGGTGATCGGCCGGTCGCCGGTGGCCAGCCGCGTCCGCAGCGATCAGTTGCCGCGGTTGCTGACGGTGCCGAGCCCGAGTCACGACATCAGCCGGACCCACGTCCAGGTGGCGCCGCAGGAGGGCCGGTTGGTGGTCACGGATCTGAATTCGACCAACGGCACCATCCTGGTCTCGCCCGACGGCCGGCGCAGCGATCTGCGGCCGGGCGTCGGCGTGCCGCTGGAGTACGGCAGCCTGATCGACCTCGGCGATGGGATCACCATTGCGGTCGACCGCGGCTGAGGTGAGCCCGGTGGCGCCGGCAGAGACGGAGTACGGCGACCGGTCGGCCGGGCTGCCCGACGGCGTGCACCTGGCGCGGTTGGGCCGCCGACTGGCCGCCTTCGCGATCGACGTGATCCTGCCGTACCTGGTGTTGGTGATCGGCCTGATCCTGCTCGGCACCGACGGCCCGAACGTGCCGTCGATGATCTGCGGCGTCCTGGTCGCAGGGTGGGCGGCGCTGTCCTGGTGGCTGTACGCGACCCGCGCGGCCGGAGTCGGGATGCGGCTGCTCGGCCTGCAAGTCGTCGGGCTGCACGACGGCCGCCCGATCGGCTGGGGTCGGGCGCTGCTGCGCGGCGTGATCCTCCTGCTGCTCTGCGCCAGCACCATCGTCTTGATCATCATGGCGGCGCTGATGTTGACCCAACGACGCCGGCAGGGCTGGCACGATCTGGCTGCCGACTCGGTGGTGATCGAGGCGCGCCCGCTGGCTCCGCCGCGGACCAAGATCACCGAACCGGCGGTCGCTCCGGCCGCTGTTGATCATGAATTCGTCTCTCTGATCGAGGAGCCGGATGATCATGAACCCGGTGATCAGCACGTCGATGATCTTCAGCAGCCGGCCCGTCCGGTCGAACGGACCGATCTGATCGAGGAAGTCGAGCCGGAGCAGGAGACCCGGGTTGCGGCCGCGGTCCAGTCGTCCGGCGAAGCCGACCCGGATGAGCCGGCTCCGCTGCCACCCAACCAGGGTTGGCTTGTCGTGCTGGAGGACGGCCGGCAGGTGCCGATCAACCGGCTCGTCCTGGTCGGCCGCAACCCCCAGCCACGGGCCGGCGAGGACGACGTCCAGTTGATCAAGGTGGTCGACGAGGCGCGTACGGTGTCGAAGACGCACCTGGCGATCAACGTCGACGCGCGTGGGGTGTCGATCACCGACCGCGGATCGACGAACGGGACCGCGATCACCGACGCCGACGGCGGGTACGAGTTGCTCGTCCCTGAGGTGCCGCGACGGATCCACACCCCGGGCTACCTGATTTCGTTCGGCAAGCACAAGATCCGGATCGCCCGCAGCGCACGGTGAACGCGGATCCGGGCTACGCCTGGATCCAGGCTAAGGTCTGGCCCATGCTTCTTTCGGATCGCGACATCAAGGCCGAGATCGAGTCCGGTCAGATCGCGCTCGACCCGTATTCGCCGGAGATGATCCAGCCGGCCAGTATCGACGTCCGGCTGGATCGGCTGTTCCGGGTCTTCGAGAATCATCGCTATCCGCACATCGACCCGGCCGAGGATCAGTCCGAGCTGACCCGCGAGGTCGAGCCGGCCGGCGACGACCCGTTCATCCTGCATCCGGGGGAGTTCGTGCTCGGATCCACCTACGAGGTGGTCACCCTCGGCGATCAGATCGCCGCCCGGCTGGAGGGCAAGTCCTCGCTGGGCCGGCTCGGTCTGCTCACGCACTCCACCGCCGGCTTCATCGATCCCGGCTTCTCCGGGCACGTCACGTTGGAGTTGTCCAACGTCGCCACGCTGCCGATCAAGCTCTGGCCGGGGATGAAGATCGGCCAGTTCTGCTTCTTCCGGCTGTCGTCGCCGGCCGAACACCCCTACGGCACGGCCGCGTACGGCTCTCGCTACCAGGGGCAGCGTGGTCCGACCCCGAGCCGGTCCGGCAGCAACTTCCACCGCACCAGGATCTGAACCAAAGCCCTGAGCTTGTCGAAGGGCCGGTACGGATCTCACGAGGGAGAGGGGCGGCTCACGTTGACCGGTCGCCAGGCGACTGCCGGTGTCGCCGGCTCGGGCGCCAGGCGGTCGGCCGCGCGACGGAGCATGGCCGCCATCCGGTTACGCGCCCGCAGTTCCGGATGCGCGAGTCGGCACTCCTCGACCATCCGCTGGTGTTCGGCTTCCCGGCGCAGTTCCTCGCCGCGAAGCCGGACCAGCGACATTCCTGTGTACGGGTCGATGTAGTCGTTCTCGATCATGATCGTCGGTCCTTTCACCTGGTGGACGGCAGGCCTCAGGCGCGATAGATGGAAACGTCACCGCTGGCGGTGGACGCCTTGATGCTGACGAACGGTTCGCCCGCGGCCGGTTGGGTGCTGGCCTCCAGGCTGATGTCGACATCTCCGCTGACCGAGTTCACGTCCAGCCAGGCCGGCAGTTCGCCGGCCACACCGACGCTGATCGATCCGGAGGCGCACCGAAGCTCGAGTGCACCGGCCGCCGACGGCACGTCGATGTCGCCCGAGGCGGTGTTGGCGCGCAGGACGCCGTTGAACTCGCGGATGCGTACGTCGCCGGAGGCCGATTTCGCTTGCAGGTTTGCCGTTGCTCGATCAATGGTGACGTCACCCGAACCGCTGGTCAGGTCGCTGCCGGATCCGGTCAGCGTGCCGACGCCGATGTCGCCGGAGCCGGTGTTGCAACGCAGCGAGGTTGCCTCGCTGACGCCCACGTCGCCGGATCCGGTGTTGATCTTGGTCGCTCCCAGCGGCACCCGGACGTCGACATCGGCGGAGCCGGTGCTGGTGATCAGATCCGTACCGGCCGGCACGGCCAGGTCGACGTACACCTGAGGCGAGCGGAATCGCCACTGGGGGAAGGAGATCCGCAGTTGATCATGAGACTGATGCACCGTCACCTCCTGCAGGAGGTCCGGCTGGCTGCTGTTGATCGAACCGGTGACCTTGCCGTCGGCGGACTCGGTGATGGTGACCGCTCCGCCGCCGACGTTGTTGATCAGGATCGACTTCACACCGTCGTAGGCGACATCGATGGTGCTCACTTGACCCATCCCTTCACGTTGCGGCCGCGGCGCTGGTGGCCCGGCCTGGACTGTTCCCCTCCGAACACACCACCGGGACCGAAGATCCCTTCCGGGCCGAAGATGCCCTGCGGACCCAGGGGACCGTTGGGCCCGAAGACCTCGTTGACGCCGGGGATCGACGAACCCGACGGCGGGGTCGGTGGCGTGGGCGGAATGGGTACGAGCGCGTTCTGAATCGCCCGGACCAGCCACGCGTTGGTCGAGATCCCCTCGCTGTCGGCGGCCTCGTCGACCTTGTTCTTGACCGAGGCCGGCAGCCGGAGGCTTACTCGTACCATCGGCTCGTCCTCGTCGGGCTCGTCGGTGATCTCCGCTTCCGGTTCCGCCTCCCGCTCCTGCTGTTGGGCCGCCGGCTGATCCGGCAGGATCAGCGTCGGCTCGGCCGACTGCGGCACGTGCACGGTGAAGTTCGGGTTGCCGTCGACCACCCGCAACTCGACCGACCCCGGGGCCAGCTCCGCGCTGATCTCGGTGGTGGCATCGGAGATCGCGTCCAGCAGCGCCAGCCGGGCCGAGGAACCGACCGCGGTGCCGAGCCGGCGCGCCACCTCCTGGGTGTTTTCATCGGCCAATGCGGCCGCGTCGACGATCCCGCTTCGTACGGTGTCGACATGCTTTGAAATGTCCATGACGCCAGCATGACACCATTGTGGTGTCATACGCAAGACAATATGGCGCCATTTTGAAGTTTTGTGGTGTCAGTGGGTTAGGACTGCTCGTCGGCGCCGGCGCCCCGGTGAACGGACTCGAGCAGGAGTTGGGCAACGTCCAGCACCTCGACCGATTCCGGTGCCTGGCCCTCGGACTGCCGTGCCGTCAGACCGTCGGACAGCATCACCCGGCAGAACGGGCAGCCGGTCGCAATCGCCGCACTGCCGTCGACCTGCTGGAGGCCGGCGTTCAACGTCTCGATCGCCTCGTCGGTCCGGTTCAGGTTGATCCGGGTGCCGATCTTCTCCTCCATCCACATCCGAGCGCCACCGGCACCGCAGCAGAAGGAACGCTCCTTGTTACGCGGCATCTCCGCGAAGGTGGTGCCGGGCAGCGAACCGAGCAGATCCCGCGGCGGGTCGTAGATCTGGTTGTGCCGGCCCAGGTAACACGGATCGTGGTAGGTGATCGTCCGGCCACCCACCGCGCCGGCCGGCGGTGCCACCGGGGTCAGTTTGCCCTCGCGGACGAGCCGGTTCAGCAGCTGGGTGTGGTGCACGACTTCAAGATCAACACCGACCTGCGGATACTCGTTCTTCAACGTGTTCAGGCAGTGCGCGCAGGTGACCACGACCTTGTGTGCCTTGGCATGTTTGAGCGTCTCCGCGTTCTCCAGCGCGAGTTGCTGGAAGACGAATTCGTTGCCGGCGCGGCGTGCCGGGTCGCCGGTGCAGGTCTCGCCGTTTCCCAACACGGCAAAGGAAACTCCGGCGGTGTGCAGTAACTCGGCGACGGCCTGGGTGGTCTTCTTGGCCCGGTCCTCGTACGCTCCCGCGCAGCCGACCCAGAACAGATACTCGACCTCGGTCAGGTCCTCCACGTCAACACCGATCACCGGCACCTCGAAGTCGAGCTCCTTGGTCCATTCGAGCCGCTTGCGCTGGCTCATGTTCCACGGATTGCCCTTCTTCTCCAGGCCCTTGAAGAGTCCACTCAGCTCGCTCGGGAACTCCGATTCGATCATCACCTGGTAGCGCCGCATGTCCATGATGTGATCAACATGTTCGATGTCGACCGGGCATTGCTGGACGCAGGCACCACAGGACGTACACGACCACAGGACGTCCGGATCGATCACGCCGGCCAGCCCGTCGGTCACCTGGATCGGGCCGACCAGTGGACGCTCCGCCTCCTGCATGGTCGCGGTGGCCAGACTGCCGCGGGCCTCCTCCGCGGCCAGCAGGTACGGGGCCTTGGCGTGAGCATGATCGCGAAGATCGGTGATCAACAACTTCGGCGACAGCGGCTTCTGGGTGTTCCAGGCCGGGCACTGACTCTGACAACGGCCGCACTCGGTGCAGGTGGTGAAGTCCAGCAGTCCCTTCCAGGTGAAGTCCTCGACCTTGCCGACGCCGAGTGGGGTGTCCTCGTCGATGTCCTCGAGTTCGGCGAAATTCAACGGCTCACTGTTGACCATGATCGGTTGCAGCGGGCCCAGCGCCGGCTTGCCGTCGGACTCGCGCTTGAACCAGATGTTGAACCAGGCAAGGAATCTGTGCCAGCCGACACCCATGGTGATGTTCAGGCCGAAGATCGCCAGCATCAGCATCGAGATCAAGATCTTGATCATGGCGACAACGATGATCGCGTCGGCCACACTGTCGTACGAGATTCCGGCGGGCAGCAGGAAGTTGGTCAGCGGGAAGTGCCAGCGGGTGGTCTCCTCGCCGAGCAGTTGGAACTCCAGCGCCCGCAGCAGCAGCACGCAGATCACCACCGAGAGCACGGTGGCCTCGATGTAGTACGCCTGGCCCAGATTCGAACCGTAGAAGCGAGATGAGCGGCCGCGGCGCAGATTGACCTGGCGGTAGATGATCAAGAACACGATCGCCAGCAGGCTGAGCCAGGCGATGCTCTCGCTCAGCCACTCGTACACGATCCAGTGGCCGATGATCGGCAGCGCGAACGCCGGGTCGAAGATCTGCCCGTACGCGGTGGCCAAGCTGAACAGCAACGCGCCGAACGCGATGAAGACGAACCAGTGAGCGATCCCGATGTGACTCCACTGCAGCATCCGGGAATGCAGCAGCGTCTCCTTGATCATGTGACCCCAGCGCTTGCCCGGCTGGTCGCGGCGGCGTCCGTGCACCGAACGACCGGTCCGTACCACCGTCACGATCCGGCTGATGCCATAGATGAACAGCCCGAAGCCCGCCGCCGTCGCCGCCAGGCACAGCACGATCGCCAGAATCCTCATCAATCCTCCGTACGCACAGCCGGCGCCCTCGCTCGTCCTGGCAGTCAGTCTTCACCATCCGCCCGGTCCGCCAGATGTTACCCGCGAGTAACTACGCCGTCGAGCCAGCCCGGACCGCCACCAAACACCCTTGAACTTGTCGAAGGTCCGCAACCAAAGGGCCGTGAGCTTGTCGAAGGACCGTGACGCGGGCTTGTGGACTCATCGAAGAGCGCTGAGCCTGTCGAAGCACCGGATTCCGGGTGCCGGACGGCCAAGAGCGGTCAGCTACTGGGACTCTCCGCGCGAAGACACCAGGACGCGCCGCGCCCGCTGTGCTTCGCCAGCCGTACGAATTGCAGGAGGTTCGAGTCAATCCGGGGCGAATATGGGTGTCGTACCTCCTGAGATTCGGTGCCTCGGGAGACCTGCAAAGCGAACTCTTCTTGTTCAGCGCGATGGTGTCGACGTGGGCGCGGCAGGATCGCAATCGAAGAGCCCTGAGCTCGTCGAAGGGTCTGGAACGTTACCCGGCTGGCGAAGTGGGCCAATGCACGGCTTGACGGTCCTTCGACAGGCTCACGACCCTTGCTTGTGTCAGCCGTACTTGGTTGCGTCAGCCGAACCTGATTGTGTCAGCCGACCTGGGGTGGTTCGCCGAGGCGGAAGAGCACCTCACCGGCGTTGTCCACCACCAGCGTGTCAGGATCCTGACGGGCCGCTTCAAGATCAAGCGCCTCCGGGGAGAGATAGTTCAGCGCCAGAGCCCTGGTCTCTTCTTCGCTGATCTGGGTGGCCAGGGTGACGGTGACGCGGTCGTGTTCGCCGTCCTCGGGGGTCCAGGTGCCGGCGCCGCGCAGGTGGGTGGAGTGGGCCAGCACGCCCCACGGGTGATCTTGGAATTCGTCCCAGCGCTTGGCGAAGTAGTCCCGGCAGTGATAGCCGATCTTGGCGATCTCGGCACCATGGGTGTGGCTGACCACCGACAGATGCGGCGCGTAGATGATCACCTCCCCACCGTCGGCGACGATCGGTTCCACCTTGTACATGCCCTTGGCCGCGGTCCAGATCTCGTCGTAGCGATCGGGGATGATCGAGATCACCCGACGTACCGGCTCTTGCAGGTAACGGATGTGGGTGTTCGCCGACAACGCGGCTGCGGCTCGCCAGGCGGACTGGATCTCGCCGACCGCGACCCCGTGCAACTCGTGAGTACCCGACTTGACCACCACACAGCAGGCCAGCAGCCGCGAGGTGAGCTTGGCCGCGGCCTCGTTGATCATGGCTCGGACCGGCGTGATGCCGAGGGTGCCGATGATGTCGGCGCTGGTGATCAACGCGCCCAGCCAGTGCGACACGTCGATCATTTGCTGGCCGGATATGCCGGGGAAGAGGTACTTCGTGCCGCCGGAGAAACCGACCACCTCGTGTGGGAACACCGGCCCGACGATCAACACGTCGTCGGCCTCGACCGCGGCCCGGTTGATGGTGACGTCGACGTCGAGACTGAGTCGTCCCTCCGACAGTTCCTCCACCCGGCCGGCCGGGATGGTGCCGATGCTGACCAGCTCGCTCGGCCGCCACCACTCGTGGTTGGCGATCTCCGCCTTCGGCCAGCGGGTCGTCAACTCGCCGGGACCGACCTCGAACATCTTCTCCAGTTGGGCGTCGGTCATTTCCGGGTGGGTGCCGAGCGCGATGATCACCCGCAGCCGGCGGACCCGCGGCGCCAGCGCACCGTAGACCGTGTCCATCAGCAGCTGCAGCGGACAGGACCGGGTGCTGTCCGGGACGATCACGGTCACGTCGTGTCCGTCGAAATCCTGTCCGGCGAGCTGCTCGGTGATGAAGCTGCGGGTCTCGTCGGAGGTCAACGATCGATCGAGCGAGCCGATGCTCGCTGCGGGCTGGGTCTCGGTCGCACTGGTCACGCCTGCATCCTGCTCCGCGGTCGGGCTCAGAGCAATCCGGCTCGGCCGCAGACCACGTCTGTCCGATCTAGCCGAAGCCGGGCTCGGCCCGGACTCGCGAACAGAATCACCCGCGCATTGCGCCGATCCGGGACGTATCCGGTGTTTCGGTCGAATGCGCGGGTGATTCTGTTCGTCTAGCTAGGGTCGGTCGCGTGACCGAGCCCACCGCCAAGTCCGACCGCACCGCCAAGTCCGACGCCGCCAAGTCCGATGACGCCAGCAACGCTGCCGGGCCAGAGAAGCAATCCGTGCCGCAGGTGCAGGACGAGTTGATCGCCACCCGGCACCAACTCAAGGTGGGTAGGCGAAGCCTCCGCTACACCGCCCGCAGCGGGAAGGTCGTGCTGTGGGAGGAGAAGATCACCGACGGCGTCTGGGAGGGACGCAAGCCGCGGGCGCAGGTGAGTGTCACCGCGTACACCCTGGACGACGCTGACCCGACAACCCGGCCGATCACGTTCGCGTTCAACGGCGGTCCGGGGTCGTCAAGCCTCTGGCTGCACATGGGTCTGCTCGGACCCAAGCGGGTGATCATGGGCGACGCCGGCGAGCTGCAGGCTCCGCCGTACGGACTCGCGGACAACCCGCAGTCCCTGCTGGCGGTCAGCGATCTGGTCTTCATCGATCCGGTCTCCACCGGCCGCTCCCGGGTGGTCGAGGGGGAGAAGGCGCAGGACTTCCACGGCTTCACCGCCGACATCGCCTCCGTAGGCGAGATCATCCGGCAGTGGGTCACCACCGAGGGCCGGTGGGGTTCGCCGAAATTCCTCGCCGGCGAGTCGTACGGGACCACCCGGGCCGCCGGTCTGGCCGAGCACCTGCAGTCCGAGCACGGCATGTACCTGAACGGGCTGATGTTGATCTCCAGCGTGCTCGACTTCGGCACCGCCAACTTCGAACGCGGCGGCGATCGCGCGTGCGTGATGTACCTGCCGTTCTACGCCGCGACTGCGCACTATCACGGCAAGCACGGCCGCAAGTCGCTGCGCACCGTGCTGGCCGAGGCCGAGTCGTTCGCGGCTCGCGACTATCCCTACCTGCTGGCTCGCGGCAACAGGTTGACATCGGCCGAGCGGGCCGAGGCCGTGGCGACCATCGCTCGGCTGATCGGCGTCAGCGAGGACTACGTTTCCAGGGCGGATCTGCGGCCCGAGCACTGGCGCTACTTCGGCGAACTGCGCCGCGACGAAGGCCTGACCGTCGGCCGGCTGGACTCCCGCTTCACCGGAGCCGCGGCCAGCGGGATCGCCGAGCACATGGACGCCGACCCGTCGATGGACGCGATCATGGGCCCGTACGCCGCCGCCTACCAGCGCTACTTGTTCGACGAGCTCGACGTCCGCGACAACAGCCAGTTCCACGTCTTCGGCAAGGGCGTGATCGAGAAGTGGAGCTACAAGGAGTTCGAGAACTCCCCGGTGTACGTGATCGACAAGCTGTCCCGGGCGATGCGGCAGAATCCGCATCTGGCCGTGCACTTCGCCTACGGCTATTACGACGGTGCCACGCCCTACTACGCGGCCGAGAATTCCGTTGCCCACTTGCAGATTCCGGCTTCGGCTCGCGACAACCTCGAGCATCACTACTACGAGGCCGGGCACATGATGTACGTGCACGAGCCGAGCCGGCTGCAGCAGAGTGATGATCTTGCCGACTTCGTCCGCCGCCGCAGCAACCGCTGATCCGACTTGTCAGCGCGAGACGGCGCTATAGCGCTTCCTAACGCTGACAAGTCGGTGGAGAAACGGGGCTGATAGCGTCGCGCGAGTGAGTGCTGAGGGTGGCCTGACCCTGCCGGTCGAGGGTGTCCGGTCGCTGCGGGGATGGCGCAACGCCGTCCTGATCGCTTTCGCGCTCGGCGGGCTGACGATGGCGACCTGGGGACCGCGGATGCCGAGCATCCGAGCCGACCTGGGATTGGACAACGCCGGCATCGGCATCGTGCTGTCCGGAGTCACCGTCGGCTCGATCGTCGGACTGGTCGCGTCGTCGGCTTTGCTGTCCTGGTTGGGATCCCGGGCCGCAATTCGTACCATGCTGTGGCTGATCGCGGCCGGAGTCGCGGCGATCGCGGTCGGTGCCGGATTGCTGCACAGCGTGATCTTCACCGCCGTCGCGTTCGCGATCCTCGGCTTCGGCATCGGCTCCCTGGACGTGATGATCAACGTCGACGGGGCGGCCGTCGAACGCGCCATCGGCAAGACCCTGATGCCGCTGATGCATGCCGGCTGGTCGGCGGGCGCGGTGGTCGGCGCCGGACTGGGCGCGCTCTGTGCGCTGGTCGATCTCGACTATCAGTGGCAGTTTCTCGGCGAGGCGGTGATCATCGCGATCGGTATCACCATCGCGGCCCGCTATCTGCCGGCCCGGCTGGCCGACGACGTACCCGACGATCGGCCGCCGTTGAAGGACCGGGTGATCGGCTGGCTCAAGGGCTGGACCCAGCTCCGCCTGCTGCTGATCGGTCTGGTGATGCTCGGCGTCGAGCTCGGCGAGGGCTCGGCGAACAACTGGCTGACCCTGGCCGTACGCGACGGGCACGACAAGACCGATGCGGTCGCTGCCGCCTTCTTCACCGTGTTCGCGATCGGCGAGACCGCGGCCCGGGTGTTCGGTGGACCGCTGGTCGACCGGATCGGCCGGGTGATGACGATCCGGCTCACCACCGCGCTCGGCATCCTCGGCCTGCTGTTCTTCATCCTCGGCGATCACGCCTGGTTGATCTTGATCGGCGTGGTGCTTTGGGCGGTCGGGGTGTCGATGGGATTCCCGCTGGGCATGTCGGCGGCGGCCGACAGCGGTCCCAACCCGGCGGCCCGGGTCAGCGTGGTCGCCTCGATCGGCTACGTCGCCAATCTCGCCGGACCGCCGGTGGTCGGCTTCCTGTCCCGGTCGTTCGGGCTGCTGGACGCGCTGTGGCTGATCGTGATCCTGCTCGCCGTCGGGTTCGCCGCCGCCGGTTCATTGCGCACCGCGCGGTAGCTCATCGCCGGCCCCGGGAGCGGCGGCGAGCGCGGTGATTCATACAGCTGCGCGCGAAACCCACTCCCGCACCCGGTATTTCGCGCGCGGCGGTCGATCTTGCGCGCGGCTGTGGCAGCGGCGGGCGGTGTCGGGTGCGGCCTCAGGGAACGGGAGCGGGGCACGCCCGCGAATCTGCGGCCATTTGCCGGGAGCGGCAGTTAGGGTCGAGTGGTTCTGTGGAGCAATGGTGTCCACTGCATGTTCGGAGCACATTGGGCCCATCCAAGTAATTGAGGATGTCGTGATCGAGTTCGAGTCGGTGACCAAGAGGTATCGCGACGGGACGACCGCGGTACAGGATCTCAACCTGACCATCCCGTCCGACAAGATCACCGTCATCGTCGGCCCCTCCGGCTGCGGCAAGACCACCACGCTGCGGATGATCAACCGGATGCTGGAGCCGACGAAGGGCAGGATCGTCTGGGACGGCAAGCCGCTGAAGTCGCAGCGCAAGACCCAGCTGCGCCGGCAGATGGGCTACGTGATCCAGAGCGGCGGGCTGTTCCCGCACCGGACCGTGATCGAAAACATCCAGACCGTGCCCACCCTGCTGGGTTGGGCCAAGACCAAGAACCGCGACCGCAGCTACGAGTTGCTGGAGATGGTCGGCCTGGAACGCAACCAGGCGAACCGCTATCCCAGCCAACTTTCCGGCGGTCAGCAGCAGCGAGTCGGCGTCGCCCGCGCGTTGGCCGCCGATCCGATCGTGATGTTGATGGACGAGCCGTTCTCCGCGGTCGATCCGATCGTCCGCGGTGAGCTGCACGAGCAGTTTCTTCAACTACAGCAGCAAATCGGCAAGACCATCGTGATGATTACCCACGACATCGACGAGGCCATCCGGCTGGGCGATCAGATCGCGATCATGCGCAAGGGCGGGGTACTGGCGCAGGTCGGCAGTCCGCAACAATTGCTGGAGGAGCCGGCCGACGATTTCGTCGCCGGCTTCGTCGGCAAGGACCGCGGCTATCGCGGCCTGAGCTTCGTACCGGCGTCCGGTCTGCCGTTGGAGAGCGTCCAATTGGTACGGGATCCGGCGGCCGCGCGCGGTGATCAACCGGTGCTGGTGATCGATGCTGACGCCACCCCGCTGGGCTGGGCCGATCAGACCCGGCCGGGCAACATCCAGATGCTCGGCTCGACCTTCCTGCCCGAGACCGACACCATGCGTACGGCGCTGGACTCGGCCCTCAACTCCCCGGTCGGTCTCGCGGTGGCGGTCGGCGGCAACGGCCGTTTTGCCGGGGTCGTCACGGCAAGTCAGATCCTTGATCAGGTTCGCTACCTGAAGGCGTCGGTGGCCGACGCGATCTCGGCCCGGACCGAGGCCGATGCGGCCAAGACCGATGCGGAGGCGATGCGGCACGAGGCCGAACGCGTCCGGGCCGAGGCGTCGGCGATCGCGGAGTCGGCCAACGCCGAAGCCGAGGAAGCGGATCGGATCGAGGCGGCCGTACGAGCTGCCGACGAGGCCGAGGCACAGGCCGCTGCCGCCGAAGAGCAAGCCGCGGTGAAGGAAGCCGCTGCGCAGCAGGCCGAACAAGCCGAGCAGAGCCCCGAGCCCCGAGCCGATGATCAAGCCACGGATGATCAAGCCACGGATGATCAAGCTACGGATGATCAAGGGGTCGAGGAGCAGCCGAGTGCTGATCCGCAGTCCGATGATCAAGCGAATGATGATCATGAGGACTCCCGGGGCGGACGGCCGGAGCTGAACGACGACACGGAGATCCGCAAGCTATGAACTGGCAGTGGATCGTCGACAACGCCGGCATGATCGGCACCGACCTGTGGCAACACCTGCTGCTGGCGCTGATCCCGGTGATCGTCTCGTTCGTCATCTCGATTCCGATCGGCTACCTGATTTTCCGCAGCGGTCCGGCCGCCAACGTGATCTTGGCGATCTTCGGCGCGATCTACTCGATCCCTTCGCTGGCGATCTTCGTGATGCTGCCGTTGGTCCTCGGGACCCAGGTGCTCGATCCGCTGAACGTCGTGGTGGCGTTGACCATCTACACCACCGCGCTGCTGTCCCGCAGTGTGGTGGACGGGCTGCGGGACGTGCCGCTCGACGTCAAACAATCGGCGGACGCGATCGGCTTCGGTCGCGGTCGCCGACTGTTCCGGGTGGAGCTTCCGCTGGCCATGCCGGTGATCTTCGCCGGGTTGCGGATCGCGTCTGTCTCCAACATCGCGTTGGTCAGCATCTCGATCTTGATCGGCGTTCCGTCACTGGGATCATTGTTCAACATCACCCTTCAGACCGGCTTCCTCACGCCGGTCTGGGTTGGAGTGATCTTGTCGATTCTGGTCGCCTTGCTGGCGGATCTGGTGATCGTCCTGATTCAACGAGGCACCCTGCCGTGGGCGCGGAGGAGGGTCACCACATGAGCTATCTGCAGTACCTGTTCGACCCGAACAGCTGGACCGGCAGCGGCGGGCTCGGGATCCGGGTCGGCCAGCACCTGCTCTACAGTCTGATCGCCGTCGCGATTGCGGCCGTGATCGGCGTACCGATCGGGATGCTGATCGGGCACACTCGGCGTGGCCGGGTGATCGTGCTCGGGCTGGCCAACTCGTTCCGGGCGATCCCGACGCTCGGCTTGTTGATCTTGGTCGTTCTGCTCACACAGACCAGCTGGATCCCGGTGGTCTGCGTGCTCGGCGTGCTGGCGCTGCCGCCGTTGCTGACCGGTACCGCGACCGGGATCATGCAGGCCGATCAGGAAGCCGTCCGGGCCGCGCGGGGACTCGGCATGTCCGGCGGCCAGGTGCTGATGCGGGTGGAGATGCCGCTGGCGATGCCGTTGGTCATTGCCGGTCTGCGCAGCGCGACGCTGCAGGTGATCGCCACCGCGACGGTCGCCGCGTACGTCCCCGGAGTCGGCGGTCTGGGCCGGACCATTCTGGACGGCATTCCTCCTCGAAACTACGGCGAGGTGTTGGCCGGCGCGATTCTGGTCGCGGTGCTGGCGATCGTGATCGACATCGTGCTGGCTCTGGTCGGTCGCTCGTTCAGCCGGCATCTCCGACTGAAGCCGCCGCGGCTGACCGCGCTGACCACCGCGCCGACACCCGCAGCCGAGGAGCAGGAACAGGCAGCGGCCTGAGCCTGGGATCCACCAGGCTGAGCCTGTTGGTCAAGGAATCGACAACTCGCACACAAATTCCAGCCCCACCTGTGGGATCCGGCTTGCGCTGTCGGAGGCGGGTGGCAGGGTAGGGCAAAGCCGAGACGAGGAGTTCGTCATGTCCGTTCGCAGTCGCAGGGCCGTCCTGGCCGCAATGCTGGTGTCCGCCGTCACCGTGGTGGCCGGGTGCGGCAGCGGTGGGGGCAACCCGCTGTCCGGAAACAGTGCATCGCCGAGTGCGGGTGGTGGCAGCAGCGAGATCGTCGTCGGGTCGGCGAACTTCACCGAGAACCAGGTGCTGGCCGAGCTGTACGCTCAGGCCATCCAGGCCAAGGGCGTCAAGGCGTCCACCCATCTGGACATCGGCTCCCGTGAGCTCTACATCCGAGCGCTGAAGGACGGATCGATCTCGGTCGTCCCGGAGTACACCGGCAATCTGCTGCAGTACCTGGATCCGAAGACCACGGCGACCACGGCCGCCGAGGTCGACGAGCAGCTGCCGAAGGCCGCCCAGAAGCAGGGCTTCGACGTGCTGGACACCACCAAGGCGGTCGATCAGGACTGCTACGTGGTGACCAAGGCGACCGCCGACAAATATCAGCTGAAGACCATCGGCGACCTGTCCAAGGTGCCCAACCTGACCGTCGGCGGCCCGACCGAGTTGCAGGACCGGCCGTACGGTCCGCCCGGTCTGGAGGGCATCTACAAGCTGAAGGTGGCCAAGTTCCAGGCCTACGACTCGCCGGCGATCAAGGTCAAGGACCTGAAGGACGGCAAGATCACCACCGCCGACTTCTTCACCACTGACGCGGCCATCGCCGACAACGGCTTCGTCAAGCTGGAGGACCCGCAGAGCATGATCCTGCCGCAGAACGTGATTCCGCTGGTCCGCGCCGACGTGAAGAAGAACACCAAGGCGGTCGATGCGATGAACGCGGTCGGCGCCCAGCTGACCACCGAGGATCTGACCGCACTGATCAAGAAGGTCGACGTCGAACACCAGACCACCGCCGATGTCGCCAAGGCCTGGCTCAGCAGCAAGGGCCTCAGCTGACGTCCTTCATCAACCCTCGCAAGGTGAGGAATCTGATCAAGGTTGAGACCGCGTTGGCGATCACCAGCACCGTCAGTTCGACGCCGCGGGCCGGCGTGGGCTGGTAGTGGTGCAGGAGTCCGAGAGATCCGCTGGTGAGCGCCAGGCCGATGCCGAAGGCGATCAGTCCGCCGGCATGGTGCTTGATCAACATCTGCGAACCTCGTACGCCGAAGGTCATCCGCCTGTTCGCCGCAGTGTTGGCTATCGCGGTGGCCAGCAACGCGACCAGGTTGGCGGCCTGCGCGTCGACAAGGGTCCGCAAGATCACGTACAGCACCAGATAGGCCACGGTGCTGAACACACCGACGAATCCGAACCTGATCAACTGCCCGAGCAACCCGCCGGACGGCTGTTGCATCCGCCAGCGGCCCGGCGCGCTCGCGTCGGCGGTGCTGCGCCGGACGAACTCGTCCCGCACCCGGCTGATCGGGATCCGGCCGAGCAGGAAACCCTTGCCCAGCCGTACGATTCCGCGCAGATCCTCCGACGCGGTGGACACGATGTCCACGCGCGAGTCGGGGTCGTCGGTCCAGTCCACCGGCACCTCGTGGATGCGCAGACCGGCTCGTTCGGCCAGCACCAGCAACTCGGTGTCGAAGAACCAGTTGTTGTCCTCGACCAGCGGCAGCAACTGCTCGGCCACCTCTCGCCGGATCGCCTTGAAGCCGCACTGGGCATCGGAGAACGAGGCCGACAGGCTTCCGCGCAGCAACAGGTTGTAGGAGCGGGAGATGAACTCGCGCTTGGGGCCGCGGATCACCCGACTCCCGCGGGACAACCGGCTGCCGATCGCGACGTCGGAGTGATTGCTGATCAGCGGTGCCAACAGCGGCAGCACCGCCCGCAGATCGGTGGAAAGATCAACATCCATGTAGCCGACCACGTCGGCCACCGACTGTGACCAGGCCGCCTTGAGCGCCCGTCCGCGTCCCTTCTGATCAAGGTGCAGGACCCGTACGTTGGGCAGCCGATCTGCGAGCTGCCTGGCCACGGTCCAGGTGCCGTCGGTGCTCGCGTTGTCGGCGATGGTGATGCAGTAGTCGTACGGAAGTTGATCACGCAGATAGTCGTCCAGCCGGATCACCGACGGAGCAAGATCAATTTCTTCGTTGTAGACCGGGATCACCAACTCCACCGCGGTTTGCACCGGTGAGAGCTGTCGGCGGGTCGTCACCGCGGTCCGGTCGACGTCGTAGGCAAACTCGGTCATGATCAGTTGCCTCCGCTCAGGTCGTAGACGGTGACACCGGAGACGGTCTTCGCAGTGAAGTTGTCCGGCACCCAGCTCTGGATCTGTGCCGCGCTGTCCTGACTGCTGCTGCCGGACAGTTGCCCTTCGCTGCCGCTGGAGATGAAGTAGTGGATCTTCCCCTCGGCGACGTACTGCTTGAACTGCGTCAGCGTCGGGCTGGCCGCGGTGCCGTTGAAGCCGCCGATCGCCATCACCGGCTGCTCGGTGGCGAGCTGATAGCTGGCCGCGTTCTGCGCCCGGGCCGTCGCCGCGACCCAGGTGTATTCGTCGGCGTTCTGGTTCAGCAGGGACTTCAGCTGGTCACTGACCTGGGTGCCATTGATCAAACCGCCCATACCGCCGGCGGCCGCGCCACCCGGGCCGCCGTCGGAGCCGGCGCTGCTGCCGCTCTGCGACTGACCCGGCATCCCGCCCGGCATTGCCTGTCCGCCTGGGGCTTGCCCGGCCGATCCCTGCCCCGCTGGGGAATTTCTACCTCGGGACTGCCCGGTCGGCGCCATCCCACCGCCACCCGGGCCGCCGCGCATTCCGCCGCCGGGCCCGCCCATTGAGCTGACCGGACCGGCAGTCACGATCGAGCCGGTGTGCGGAGTGAGCACGGTGTCGACGCTGTAACTGGCCGGCCCGGTCAGCGCTGCCACGCCGGCCAGCGCCAGCACGGCAGTGGCTGCGGCCTTGGGCAACCGATCGACCAGGGCGAAGCCGGCGGTGGCCAGCAGACCGGTGCCGAGCACCAGCCAGCGCAAACTCTGGTACGGCTGCTCACCCGACTCGCCCAACAGGACGAACGCCCAGGCGCTGGTACCGGCAGCCGCAACCGCCAGCGCGAGCCGCGACACCAACTCGTGGCGGCGACGCCAGAGCACGGTGCCGCCGATGATCACGGTGCCGGCGATCCACGGTGCGAGCGCAACGGTGTAGTAGTCGTGGTAGATGCCGGCCATGAAGGAGAAGAACAGGCCGGTGATGATCATGGAGCCGCCGAAGATGATCAACGCAGCCCGGGCCCAATCGGTACGCGGCGCCCTGCCGATCTTGATCAACGCGACGATCATCACCAGCAGGGCAGCCGGGATCAGCCAACTGATCATGCCCCCGGACACGCTTTCGAAGAGGCGCAGGATGCCGGTGCCGCTGCCGGACATGCCGCCACCGCTGCCGGGCCCACCACCGCCGAACATCTCCGTCCCGGCGGGCAGTTCCATGCCGCTCGGCCGGCCGCCGGCACCGCCGCCGACCTGACCGGACTCGTTGCCGGTCAGCCGGCCGAGCCCGTTGTAGCCGAACACCAGCTCCAGTACGGAGTTGTTCGTTGAGCCGTCGATGTAGGGACGGCTGGACTTCGGCCAGAGTTCGACGATGGCAACCCACCAGCCGGCGGAGATGATCACCGACGCGAGCGCACCGAGCAGCTGCAGCAAACGCTTGCGGAACGTGGTGGGCGGGGCGATCAAATACACCAGAGCAAACACCGGCAACACCAGGAACGCCTGCAGCATCTTGGTCAGGAAACCCAGCCCCACCAGGGATCCGGCCAGGATCAACCACTTGGCACTCGCCCGCTCGGTGGCACGCAGGACGGCATAACCCGCCGACACCAACAGGAACAGCAACAGCGCATCGGGATTGTTGAAGCGGAACATCAACGCCGCCGACGGAGTCAACGCGGTGATCAGCCCTGCCGCCAGTCCCGCGGTGTGGCCGCTGACCCGCTTGATCGCGGCGTACACCACGCCGACGGTCGCGACGCCGAGCAGCGCCTGCGGGACGAGGATGCTCCACGAGCTCAGCCCGAAGATCCGCACCGACAAACCCATCAACCAGAGCGAGGCCGGCGGCTTGTCCACGGTGATCGAATTGCCGGCATCCAGAGAGCCGAAGAAGAACGCCTTCCAGCTCTGCGATCCCGCCTGTGCGGCAGCCGAGTAGAACGAGTTCGCATAACCAGACGCCGACAGCGACCACAGATACAACCCGGCCGTGATCGCCAACAGCAAGAGGACCGACACGAGCCGCAGCCGGCGCCGGCGCGTCGATCCGGTGGTCGAGCGGGTTGACCGCCGGGGTGGTGACTGGTGATCAACCTCCGGTTGTGGCCGGTCATGATCAACCGAGGCGTCGGCGGGGCCGGAGTGCAGCGAGGTCGTCGTCATGACAGCGACCATCCCGACGCGCGCTGTGCCGGCGGTTCAGCCGGCCTTTGCCAGGGCTGTGCACAACCGATCCATAGCCGATGGACGGGCTGCGCCCAGACGCATCGAGTGCCTGCGAACCCCGGTTCGATAGGTTGGCGACGTGCCTCGAGCTGCCGAATCCCTGATCAACGCCCTCTTGGACCTGCACAGCTGGGAGGTGTACGACGTCGACGCGCAGGGCAGGATCCTTGCCGGACATGACGAATCCGGCAGCATGCAACTGGTCGAGCTGCTTCCCGACGGGACGCGGACCCGGCTCACAGCGCTGCCGTCACGCTCCTCCGGACGGTATGTCCCCGGCAGCGAGCCACGCCAGGTGATCGTCCAGCACGACAGCGGCGGCGACGAGCGGATGCAGCTGTCCGTGATCACCATCGACGACCGGATCCCTTACCGGCTGGACGAGCTGATGCCGCTGGTGCACGACAGCCGCTATCTGCACGGGCTGGAGGATGTCACCGAGACCGCGGTGATCTATTCGACCAATCGACGCAACGGCGTGGACATGGATGTGGTCGTCCGCGAACTCGCCGGCGGCGAGGAGACCGTTCTCTACGACGACGGCGGTTACATCGGCGCGGCGGCGGTCTCTCATGATCAACAAAGCATCGCGATCACCGCGCTCAGTCTGCAGCCGGCCAGCACCACCGTTTTCCTGGCAGGCCGGCGATCCGGTCGTGTCACCGACCCGGACGAGCACGCTGCCCATCACGACGTCGCGTGGTCGGCAGACGATCAGACGCTGATCATGAGCTCCAACCACGGTCGCGAGTTCACCGCGATCGTCCGGGTGTCCGAAGACGGCGAGCAGTGGCAGGACCTGCTCGCCGCTGACGATCACGATCTGCATCTCAGCGTTTCCCCGGACGCGACCGCGATGGTTGTCGGTCACCACCGCGACGGCGTCGACGAGCTCACCATCCACGACATCGACGGCACCCAGCGCGCCACCGTGACGTTGACTCGTCCCGGCATGCCGGCCGTGGTCTGGGCCCCTGACTCGTCGCGATTCGCGCTGTTTGTCAACGCAGCAGGCGATCCCGGTTCGATCTTCAGTGTCGACGCACGGACCGGTCAGGTGATCACCGTGGTCGACGGCCGTGATCAACTTCCCGATGATCTTGAACTGTCCGAGCCGACGGTGCACCGGGTGCCGACCCCGGACGGCGAGGAGATTCCGTGTTTCGTCTATCCGGCCGCACCTGGTGGAGATCCCCGGTTGGCCGGAGCCTCGGTGCTGCACGTGCACGGCGGCCCGGAGGCCGAGGCGAACCGGATCTTCAATCCGGTGGTGCAGGCGCTGAGCGCGGTGGGCATCACCGTGCTGGTGCCCAACGTCCGCGGTTCGGCTGGGTACGGCAAGCGTTGGGTCAGTCTGGACGACGTGCAGAAGCGACTGGATTCGGTGGCCGACCTGGCCGCGCTGCACGACTGGCTGCCGAGCATCGGCCTCGATCAGCGGCGCAGTGCACTCTGGGGCGGCTCGTACGGCGGTTACATGGTGCTGGCCGGTGTCACCATGCAGCCCCAATTGTGGGCGGCCGGTGTCGACATCGTCGGAATCTCTTCCCTGGTGACATTCCTGGAGAACACGTCCGGCTATCGTCGCGCCTACCGCGAGCGCGAGTACGGCCGGCTCGATCGGGATCGCGACTTCCTGGTCAAGGCCTCGCCGATCACGTACCTTGATCAACTTTGCGCACCGCTGTTCGTCATCCACGGCGCCAACGACCCGCGGGTCCCGCTGTCCGAGGCCGAGCAGATCACCGCGGCCCTGGCCGAACGCGGCATCCGGCACGAGTTGCGCGTCTACTCCGACGAGGGTCACGGCCTGGCCAAGCGCGCGAACCGCAAGGACGCCTACCCGGCCGCCATCGCGTTCCTCAGCGAGATCCTTGCCCAGTCACCGAGCTGTCAGCCTGAGGACGCGTGATGGCGTTTCCTGAAGCTGACACGTGAGAGGGGAAATTGATGCGGTACGTGTTCTGGCTGCTGGTCGCGGCCTACACCGGACTGTTGATCTGGGCGGCGTTCGAGCTGCCGGAACGAGTGCCGATGCACTTCAACGGCAGCGGTGAGGTCGACAACTGGGGCAGCCGCGGGTCGGCTCTGCTGACGTTCGCGCTGATCGGCGCCGGGGTGGTCGTGCTGTTCGGCGGCATGGCCTGGTTGGCGGGCCGGAAGTCGCTGAATGTCGGCTGGATCAACCTTCCCCACAAGGAATGGTGGACCGAGACACCCCAGCGCGTCGCCCGGTTGCACATCCTGCTCCGCGAGGACCTGTACTTCATGGCTGCGGTGACGATGGGCATCCTGGTCGTCGCCCTGGCGTCCACCGTGTGGGCCGGCCAGCAGTCCGATCCGCGGATGCCGTCGTGGGCGATGATCTTGATCGGCGTTCTGGTGGCCGCGATCATCGCCCGCGCGATTTGGATGGTCGCCCGCCGCTACCGCCCCCAGGAGCTCGAGCTGCCCTGAACTCGACCGGGAATGTCGGTGCCACGCCCTAACCTGATCGGGTGGACGTGGCGGTGGCGTACGAGGGCGCGCAGCTGGTGGCCGCCGTGCTCGACGATGACGGCCGGTCGGCGGATCGGCATCGCGTCGACCCGGACCGGATCGCCGAGCTGATCGCGTGGGTTCCGGCTGGCACGGTCCGCTGGGTCTGGGCCGACACCAAGGCGATCTATCCCCGGCTGCTGGCCGGCGGCGTACGGGTGCAGCGCTGCCACGATCTGCGACTGTGTCACGCAATCCTGTCCGGTCATGATCAACAGTTGGCCGAGGATGTGCGCTGGCGCGCTCAGCATCTCACCGAGACCGAGCCGACTCTGCTCGATGATCAACCGAGTGAGGAACGTGTCGAGCTGGCCGAGGTCGTTGCCGAGCACCTGCGGCAGCGACGGCGGATCGCCGTCGAGGAGGATGCAGATGATCAGGACCGGATCCGCCGGGCCAAGCTGAGGTTGTTGCTGGCTGCGGAGTCGGCCGGCGCCCTGATCGCCGCCGAGATGGCTCACGTCGGCCTACCCTGGGACGCCGCGGTCCATGATCAACAACTGACCGAGCTGCTCGGCCCGCGACCGCGGTTCGGCGGTCGGCCGGTCAAGTTGCAGGCGATCGCGGACGAGTTGATCACCAAGCTGGGAGTCGGCGCGTTCAACCCGGACTCGCCGGTCGATCTGCTGCAGGCGTTGCACCGGGCCGGTATCAAGGTCGAGTCCACCCGCAAGTGGGAGCTGCAGCAGATCGATCATCCGGCCATCCCGCCCCTGCTGGAGTACAAGAAGCTGTCTCGGTTGCTGTCGGCCAACGGCTGGGCGTGGCTGGACGCCTGGGTCCACGACGGGCGGTTTCGGCCGGACTATGTCGTCGGGGGTGTGGTCACCGGGCGCTGGGCCACCAGTGGCGGCGGGGCGCTGCAGCTGCCGAAGCAGATCCGCCGCGCCGCGAAGGCCGATCCCGGCTGGAAGCTGGTGGTCTCCGACGCGTCGCAGTTGGAGCCCAGGGTGCTGGCCGCGATGGCCGCCGATGATCAACTGGCCACCGCGGCCCGCGGTCATGATCTTTATCAAGGCCTGGTCGATGCCGGCGTGGTGGACACCCGCGCACACGCGAAGGTCGCCATGCTCGGTGCGTTGTACGGGGCCACCGCCGGCTTCGGCGGTCAGCTGATGCCGCGGCTGATCAAGGCCTACCCGCGGGCGACCGGGGTGGTCGAGGACGCGGCTCGGGCCGGCGAACGCGGCGAGGTCGTCAGCACCTTCCTCGGCCGCCGGTCACCGCTGCCGCCGGAGTCCTGGCAGGAGCTGCAACGTCTCGCGGGCAGCGGCGAAGCGTCGGCGGAGGAAGCTCGGAAGGCTCGTCAGCAAGCCCGCGACTGGGGGCGCTTCACCCGCAACTTCGTGGTCCAGGGCACCGCCGCGGAGTGGGCGCTGTGCTGGATGGCCCGGCTCCGGCAGTCTCTTGTTGATCTTGGTCAGCCGGACGCCCGACCTGAGTTGGTCTACTTCCTGCACGATGAGGTGATCGTGCACAGCCCCACCGACTGTGCCGAACAGGTGGCGAAGTTGATCAAGGACGCCGCCGATCAAGCCGGCGTGATGTTGTTCGGTGACTCGGGAGTCGAGTTCGCGCTGCAGATCGCGGTCGTCGACGACTACGGTCAGGCCAAGTAGCTGTCGGCTCAGCGGGCCTTGAGCCAGGCCAGCACGGCCAGCACCCGGCGGTTGTCGGAACCGACGTCGGGCAAGTTGATCTTGGCGAAGATGTTGGACACGTGCTTCTCCACGGCGCCGCCGGTGACCACCAACTGCTGGGCGATCGCGGAGTTGCTGCGGCCCTCGGCCATCAGCGCGAGCACCTCGCGTTCGCGCGGAGTCAGCGCGGCCAGCGGATCCTGCTTGCGCCGGGCCACCAGCAGTTGGGCAACCACCTCCGGGTCGAGCACCGTACCGCCCTCGGAAATGGTCTTCAGCGCGTCCGCCAGGGTGTCCAGTGAAGTCACCCGGTCCTTCAACAGATAGCCGACGCCGCCGCGACCGTCGGACAGCAACACATCCGCGTACGACAGCTCGATGTAGGCCGAGAGCATCAGGATGCCGAGCTCGGGGTTGGCGGTACGCGCCTCGACCGCAGCCCGCAGCCCGTCGTCGGTGTTCGACGGCGGCATCCGGATGTCCACCACGGCCACGTCCGGCCGGTGCTTGGCCGCGGCCTCGACCAGGCTGGGCGCGTCGGGCACCGCGTCGACCACCTCACAGCCGACCTCGGCGAGCAGACGGATCAGTCCCTCACGCAGTAACACGGAATCGTCGGCAACAAGCACACGCATGCCCGACAGTGTCTCGTATCCCGGCAGCATCGGGTACGCGGCCGGGCCGACCAGCTCAGTGATCGTCATCATGATCACCACCGCGGTCCGCCGGTATGCCGCGATCGAGCCCGTTGTTGATCATGAGTTCGATCCCGGCGAAGGAGGCACCGGTCATGAAGCGGAGGCCTGCAGCGGGATGGTCGCGGTCAGGTGTGTCGGCCCACCGATCGGTGACGACACGGTCAGGGTGCCGTCCACGCCACGCAGACGTTCGGCCAGCCCGGCCAGTCCGTGTCCCTTTGCCAGCGAGGCACCGCCCATCCCGTCGTCGGTGATCGTCAGCACCGCGATCGCCCCGACCGCGCGCAACTCCACCCAGCAGTTCTGCGCGGCGCTGTGTTTGGCCATGTTCGTCAGCGCCTCGGCGGTGACGAAGTAGACCGCGTTCTGCGCCGGATCGCTGAGCTCGACGTCGTCGATGTCCACCGTGGTCGGGGTGCCGGAGCGGGCGGCCAGCGCGGTGATCGCCGCGGACAGTCCCTGCTCGGACAGGATCGGCGGAGCGATCCCGCGGGACAGCGTACGGATCTCGGCCAGCGCCTCCTGCGACTGATCGAAAGCGGATCGCATCATCGCCCGCGCCTCGTCCGGATCGGTGGCGATCCGGCGTTCGGCCGCGCTGATGTCCATGCCGAGCCGGACCAGCCGTTGCTGCGGACCGTCATGCAGATCCCGCTCCAGCTTGCGCAGGGTCAGCGCCTCGGCCTCGCCGGCGGCGGCCCGGCTGGTTGCCAACTGGCTGACCTGCTGCCGCAGCACCGAGGTCTCGTCGTCCAGCAGACCACGGGCGATCCCTGCCTGCAGGGCCACCAGTCCGCGCATCACGAACGGCGCGGTGATCAAGAAAACCGCACCCAGTGCCATGTTCAGCGCGACGTCGGCCAGCCGGCCCGGGAATCCCAGCAGGAACGCCAATCCGCTGTCAGTGCCCTGGCCCGGCAGCCAGACGCTCCACAACCCGTACAGCAGACCGCCCGGGCCGGCGACGAACCAGGTGACCGCGATCGGGAAGCAGGTGGTGGCGACGATGAAGATGATCACCACGTGCAGGAACTCCCGCCAGGACTGGGCGTGGCCGAGGCGGCGGAATCGGCTGCGCAGCCCCTTGGTCTTCGGCGGGTAGATGGTCTGGGTGATCTCGTAGCCGAGCGAGCCGAGCAGCCTGCGGTGATAGCGGGCCAGACCACCGGAGATGCTCAGGCACAGCGTCAGCACGGCGAAGCCGACGATGATCGGGGTGGTGCCGAGCCCGACGGCGAAGAGCGGGATGCAGACGATGAAGCCGAACAGCGAGATGAAGAAGCTGGCCACCAGGAAGCCGAAGTCCTGACAGGTACGACGGACCAGCTCACCGAGGCTCCGGCTCGGGGCCGGTGACTCGGTTCGTGGTTCGTCGGCTGCCGAGGTGGATCCGGGATCCTGCGGATCGAGGATCCGTCCGATCGGCGCGTTCATGGCTGTTGCCCCCTACTGCTCAGTGCTGGCGAGTCTGGCATCAGCCTTCCCGATCCGGGCTCGGTACGCCATCGGGAGCGCCGGTGAAGTCGGGGTGGGGATACCCCCAGCCGTCGCCGGCCCGCATCCGGGCGATCCCGGAGTGATGAGATTTGTCTACGCGTTGGCTCGAAGCGACCCCATCGGGTCGGTGTCGGCGGACGCGTTGACAAAAGTGGTCGCCGTGCTCAGCCGACCGGGGTGAGCGCGGCCAGTGTGGTGGCGACCTCGATCGCGGCCGTCGCAGCCTCGTAGCCCTTGTCCTCGATCGAGTCCGGCAGCCCGGCCCGGGCCAGCGCCTGGTCCTCGGTGTCGCAGGTGAGCAGCCCGAAGCCGATCGGCACCCGGGTGTCGACGGCGAGCCGGGCGATTTGGTCGGTGGCGCCGTTGCAGACGTAGTCGAAGTGCGGGGTGTCGCCGCGGATCACCACACCGAGCGCGACCACCGCCCGGTAGCCGCGGTCGATGGCCGCAGCCGCCCCGATCGGCAACTCGAACGATCCCGGCACCCGGATCACTTCCGGGGTGGCGGTGGCGGCGTCGGTGCAGGCGCGCCGTGCTCCGGCCAGGAGTCCGTCCATCACCACCTGATGCCAGCGGGACGCGATGATCGCCACGGTCAACCCGGGAGCCTGCAGGCTGTCCGGACTGGGGGCGCCGATTCGGCTCATGAGGTTGCTCCTGTCGGTCGGGATCGGCTGGATTCGTCAAGCTCGGCCGAGTTGCCGGGTTCGCTTGTCTTGCCGGGATCAGTGGTCAGATCCCGGTCGGCGGCCAGGTCGAGGCCGGTCAGTCGGTGGCCCATCCGGTCGCGTTTGGTCTGCAGATAGCGCAGGTTGTCCGGTCCGGAGAACGTGCCGGTGTCGATGCGCTCGACGACGCGGATGCCGCCACGCACCAGGCCGTCCTGTTTGGCCGGGTTGTTGGTGATCAACCGCACCGAGGCAATGTCAAGATCACGAAGGATCTGCGCGGCATCGTCGTAACTGCGGGCGTCGGCCGGCAGCCCAAGATCAAGATTGGCATCCACGGTGTCCCGGCCGCGCTCCTGCAGTTGATAGGCGCGGAGTTTGGGCACGAGCCCGATGCCCCGGCCCTCCTGCCCGCGCAGATAGATCAGGACGCCGCCGTCCCGGCCGATCCGGGCCATCGCGTCCTGCAGCTGTGGCCCACAGTCACACCGCAATGAGCCGAAGACGTCACCGGTCAGGCATTCGGAGTGCACCCGGGCGAGGACGGCGTCAGTGCCCGGGCGGCCGGACACCAGTGCGACATGCTCCACGCCGGTCAATCGGGAGCGATAGCCGTACGCGGTGAACTCGCCGTAGGCGGTCGGCAGCCGGGTGACCGCGATCCGTTCGACCATCCGTTCATGCCGCCACCGGTAACGGGCCAACTGCTCGATGCTGATCATGATCAAGTCGTGCCGCTGGGCGAATCTCCGCAACTGCGGGCCACGCATCATCGTCCCGTCGTCGTTGACCAGTTCGCAGATCACTCCCGCCGGACGCACTCCGGCCAGCCGAGCAAGATCAACTCCGGCCTCGGTGTGACCGCGCCGCTCCAGCACGCCACCGTCGCGAGCTCGCAGCGGGAAGACGTGCCCGGGCCGAGTGAGATCGGCCGGCTCACTGGCCGGATCGGCCAGCATCTGCGCCGTACGGGTTCGGTCTGCCGCCGAGATGCCGGTGGTCACGCCCCGGGACGCGTCCACCGTGATCGTGTACGCGGTCCGCATCGGATCGGCGTTGCGGGCAACCATCGGCCCGATCGCCAGGCGATCAAGATCATCGCCGGTCATCGGCACGCAGACCACGCCGGAGCCGTGTCTGATCATGAACGCCATCAGCTCGGGCGTTGCCTTCTGGGCGGCGAAGATCAGGTCGCCCTCGTTCTCCCGGTCCTCGTCGTCGGCCACCACCACCGGGTGGCCGGCGGCGACGGCCGCGATCGCACGTTCGATCCGGTCGTCGGCTCGCTGCAGATGAGGATCAACATTCCCGGGGTCGGACAACGCCGACCGTCCCGGGATTCGGGTCCCGGTGATCATGATGTCTGCCGCTCCGGCGCCGCGGCGTCGTCGGCCGGGTGCGGCGCCGGCCGGGCCGTGATCAGCCGTTCGACGTACTTGGCGATCACATCCACCTCCAGATTGACCCGGCCGCCCACCGGCAGTGCGCCCAAGGTGGTCCGCGCCAGAGTCTCCGGTATCAGTGCGACCGAGATGGTGGCCGCCGGTCGGTCGGTCACCTCGACCACCGTGAGCGAGGTGCCATCGATCGCGATGGATCCCTTCTCTGCAACGTATCTGGCGAGCTCGGCCGGTAGCGCGACTCGGACCACCTCCCAGCGCTCGCCCGGGATGCGTTCGATGACCGTCCCGGTCCCGTCGACGTGACCCTGGACGATGTGGCCGTCCAGCCGGCCGTCGGCGGGCATGGCTCGTTCCAGGTTGACCGGATCGCCCGGACCAAGATCACCGATCGTGCTCCGGGAGAGCGTCTCGGCCATCACGTCGGCGACGAAACCGTCGGTAGTCTGTTCCACCACGGTGAGACAGACGCCGTTGACCGCGACGGAACTACCCAACGTCGCATCCTGCACCGGCAACTTCGTCCGCACTGCCAGCCGAGCCGAGTCGCCCAGCCGAGTCAACGAGGTGACCTGCCCCAGATCCTCGACGATTCCCGTGAACATCGTTCTACTCCTCGATTTCATGATCAATTTTGGTGTCGGCAGTCGCCAACCGGGTGGTGATGCGTACGCACAGGTCGGTGCCGTCGCCGACGGATCGAACGTCGGTGATCCGGCCGCGTAGGGCGTCGGCGATGGTGTCGATTCCCAGATCGCCGACCGCCGCCGGCCCGGACCCGAGGATCACCGGGGCGACGTAGTTGATCACCTCATCCACCAACCCTGCTTCGAGAAACGCCGCGGCGGCGCCCGGCCCGCCTTCGATCAGCACCGACGAAACCCCGAGCCCACGCAACTCGGCCAGGGCCTGCTTCGGCGAACGGGTCCGCAGCAGGACCGTTTCGGCGGCGTCGTCGAAGATCATCGCGTCGGGCGGCAGCGCGCTGGTGCCGAAGACCGCCCTGATCGGCTGCTCGATCTCGCCGCCCACGGTTGCCTCCTCCATCACCGCTCCCGGCTGCTGCGGCGACTCCACCGATTTACCGGGCCTGGCGGTAAGCCGCGGGTCGTCGGCCAGGATCGTGCCGGTGCCGGCCAGCACGGCGTCACAGTGTGCCCGCAGCCGGTGCCCGTCGGCGCGGGCAGGTGCCGAGGTGATCCACCGGCTGCTGCCGTCACGGGCCGCGACCCGGCCGTCCAAGGTGCTGGCCAGCTTGAGCCGCACGAACGGCCGGCGGTGCTGCTGAGCGAAGGTCCATTTGAAGTTGATCTTGGTCGCCTCGGCAGCCCGCCATCCGCTCAGTACGGTGACGCCGGCGGCTCGCAGTCGCTGCGCACCGTCGGCCGCCAACGGATTGGGGTCGGGCTGAGCGAAGATCACTCGTGAGATGCCGGCCGCGATCAGCGCCTCGGTGCACGGGCCGGTGCGACCCGTGTGGTTGCAGGGTTCGAGGGTGACGACGGCGCTGCCGCCGCGGGCGCCCGATCCGGCCGCGGCCAGCGCGACCACCTCGGCGTGCGGCTCCCCGGCACCGCGATGATGTCCGTCGGCGATCGGCACCCCGGACGCGTCGAGCACCACGCAGCCGACCCGCGGGTTGCCGCCGCGGCGGCGGAAGTCGCCGGTGCGCGCCAGCTCCAGGGCTCGCTCCATCGCCTGCTTCTCGTACCGTGTCGGCTCCGTGGCATCGACGCGACGGGCCCGCGCGGCATCGTCGTGACGGGCTGCTTGGACGTCGGCGTCGTACGGCTGAGCTGCGTCTGCTTCGTACTGTTCGGTGATCATCGCTCCCTCGGTCCGACGGACTCCGGGGCGTCAGAGAAATCGGCCGTCTGGAATGGTGATCGATGAGCAGCGGCGGATAGCCGGCAGCACCGACACCGAACAAGAACGGCATCGACTCTCCGCGTGCGCTTCCCATCCGGACTTTCACCGTCGGTCCAGGAGTTTCACCTGATCAACCGCTCACTGGCTGTGAACGGGTCGCGGACTGTTACCGCCGGCTCGGAGTTACACCGACCCCAGAGCACGCAAAGTTCTTCCGCTGAACAGTCTTGCACGCGGTGCAACTCCGCACCTCACCCGACCAGCATCCGACCCTGGGTCTGGATCAGGCGGCATCCACCGAGCTCCGGCCGGGTCATCGAGATCCGGGCCCGGCCAGTTCTCGCACCCGAACTCGCCCCGCGCACCCGAAATCGCCCCGCGCACCCGAAACATCGGCAGCGGGAGAAGATTCTGCGCGCGGCTGTCCCGGGCCGGGCGATGTCGGGGCCGGGTAGCTGATCAGCGCTCACCCTCACCGGCAGATCGGCTCAACCTGGATCCGCGCTGTGCTCGGCTGAGCAGATCGAAGGAGGTTCTGGCGCTTCTGGGGCGGGTATGGGTGCCGAACCTCCTGCGATTGCGATCCACCGGCGCGGCGGGTGCAGGTGGCGGAGGGAGACGACGGCCCGGTCAGCTGCACAGAGCGATCACAGCTGCAGTGATGCTGTAGGTGCGGCGGTTGGATTGGGCCGAGGTCCAGGTCGTGCTCCCGGTCCCGAACGAGCGATTGACCTCCACCCAGGCGGTGCCGCTGGCGATCACGCCCGTCACTCGCCGACTGGTGCCCGAGACGATGGCTGTCTGTACGCCTCCGGATCCGTAATGCAGCGTGTAGTTGGTCGCGTTGGGAACTGCCGTCCAGGTGAAGGTGACTGCTCCGACCGCGAGCGTGCCACAGCTGAGGGTTGTGGCCGGAATCGTGTACGCACTGAGGGTGGCACCCGAGATCGGCGCCGGGTCGGTGAACGCCGCCCAACTCGGTCTCGCCATCACAGTCGTGATCCCGATCAGTACGACGCCGAACGCTGCCACGGGTGCGCGCCGAGCAATCCGCCCTGTTGCGCGGCGCGCTGCACGGACATCGGCGACACGTCGGGCCGGTGGCCCCGCGGCCCGCCGATCATGATCAACTTCTTCGGGTCCGGTCGAGCTGTCGTCGCCCGATCGATCGCCGTCCTCCGATCGCGGTCCGGGCCGTCGGATCAAGATCGCGATCATCACCGCGGCGTACAGTGCGAGCACGAACACCCCCGGCGGCCGGGACAGCCAGGCAACCACGTACCCCAGTCCAGGAACGGCGAACCACAACCGGTCGACCTCCTCGACCCGGTAGGTCTGCTCATCGGGTTGATGATTGGCGTCGCCCTTGAGGTGGAGTTCGGTAACTCCATCAGTGAGGTGGGCCGACACCACCCGATGGGTGACCCGGGATCCCTGTGCAGGAACGGAAACGATGTCGCCGATCGCGATCTTGTCGGCGGGGACCTCGCGGGCGACGCCGAGGCTTCCGGCGGTGATCGTCGGCGACATCGAGCCCGATCGAAAGATCAACGGATGAGTGCCGAGAGCGAGACCAGCGAAGATCAGGATGAGGCAGCAGCAGCCGATGATCGCCACGAACCACAGGGCGGCATCGCCGAAGCGGTACGCGACTCGCCGCATCAGTGCACCTGCTCGGCATTGAACGTCAGCGTGACGTTGCTGCTGGTGCCCTGCAGGCTGGAGGTCGCCGAGTTCGGCAGTGTCACCTGTATGCACAGCGATTCAGATCCGCTGACGGCCAGCGATCGCGGGTTGGCGCTGGATCCGATCAGGTTGTTGCCGAAGCTGGTTCCGGTGCCGGTCAAGGTGCTGCCGGGACAGGTCTTGCTGCTGCCGGAACCGCCGGTCGCGGTGTCTGCAGTGATCTTGACCGTGAACGCGCTACCGAGGGTTCCGCCGGCCGTCGAATCGGCATAGTAGGTCAACGGGACGGTGCCGCCGTTGCGGACCGTCAGCACGGCCGCGCTCGAGTTGCCCGGCACCATGCCGGTGAGATTCAGTGCGGTGTAGTTCGGTAGCGAATCGGCGTTGTTGATCTTGAGATCAAGTGTGCCGGTGGAGATGGTCACGCCGCTGACCGGGACACTGTCGGTCCAGTAGGCGTAGGTGCCGGCCACGCCGACGCAGGCCACGGCGCCCAACGCGAGCGCGGCTCGTATCCGCATCGAGCGCAGGCTGCGCCGAGTCCGTCTCTTGTCAGCCACGATCGCCTCCCGTACGACGTGGACGCCGGGATCGCACCAGCACCAGCACCAGGCCGACACCGATCAACAGTCCGCCGACGGGGGCCAGCCAGCCGGCGATCATGTTGCCGGTATGGGGAAGTGGCGGATGGGCGTGACCGGTCGGTGGTCGGTGATCAGTGGCTGTCGATTGCGTCAGCGTCACTCGGAGGTTCAGCGGACTGAGCTCGTACTGGGTTGAGTTGTCGGCAGACCAGCGATAACGAACTCGGATGATGATCTTGGTCTCGGCGCCCGATGGCAGCGACGGGTCCAGCCGTTGCTGCACGCCGTCGGGAACCAGTGCAACCCAGTCGCTGCCCGCGACCCGAGCCGTGATCCGGACGATGCCGGTCCTCAGCAGGCGATCTTCGGCGTCAACGTTCAACGCGAGGCCGAGTGTCCCCGCTGTGACGGCCGCATTCCTTACCCAGAAGGCGGATTCAGCCACATCGCCGGGGACCCAGTGGGTCGTGGGATCGAAGAGCGGCCGGTCCAGTCCCGGCGCCCAGCTGTGTCGATCACGGCTGAGCAGCACCTCGTCCTGGGCGTGCGCCGGGGCCGACGGCAGCGCCGTCAGCAGACCGGTCGTGATCGCCAAGGCGATGCCTGCGCGCCAGATGATCTTCATGCTGCCTTCTGCACCTCCCGCTGCTGTGACCTGCGCGGCCTACGGCGATCGCGGACCGCGGAGGCGAACATGAAGACGGCATAACCCAGCAACACGACACTGAGCAGATACACCAGCAGTTGGTGCTGCCGGCCGGTGATCAACTGGGCTGGGTAGCCGAGGAAAGGCAGCGCGTACCAGACCTCACCGCGGATCTGGACCGACCGCACCCAGGCCTGGTCTGCGACGTCGTTGGCATCTCCCTGGGTCCGGAATCGCAGCTCTCCCTTGCCGTTCGTGCCTTGACTGATCACCCGGTGCGTCACCACCGTGGGTTGTCCCGACTTCAGCTGGTAGGTGATCACCGAGCCGACACCGATTCGTTCCACCGGGACCGGCCTGACCACCACGAGCGTCCCGGGTGGCAGTGCAGGTCGCATCGAACCGGTCATGATCGTGTACGGGGTGGCGCCGGCCAGCCGAGGGATCAGCACCGTGAGCAGCAGGATCGCCAAGCAGCCGAGGATGATCATCCAGAGCAGGATGCGGCCGACCCAGCCGATGATCACGGACGGTCTGATCATCGTCGACCGGCTGATGAGTCCGCCGGTGATCTTGCTCATCGCCGACACTCAGGCGTGAGTCTGGGTCGCCGTCACCGTGATGCTGTCCAACACGGCCGACACATCCATCGTCGTGTTGTCGGATTCGGGCCGGACGGTCACGGAGACGTCGACGCCGAGCGCCTGCCCGTCGTTGGCCTCGGTGAAGGTGCTGGCCGCCTCGCCGTTCAGCGTGAGTCCGCTGACGTTGACGTCGAGGGCGGCGGCCAAGTCGCCGGTCACATTCGCTGCCGATGCCTCGACCGTCCCCTCCAGGTGGTCGCCGGCCGCCTCCAGGGTGAAGGCGCAGGTCTTGGTCAGTACGTCACCCGGAACGACCTCGGTGGTGCCGGCCACGTACGGGTCGCCGCCGTCGAGGGTCCAGTCGGTACAACCGGTGTTTGTGTCGTCGGTCACCAGACGCAGGTGACCGGAGTTGATCGTGCCGCCGTCGACCGATGCGCTGTCGGTCCAGTAGGCCAGCGATCCGGCGCCGCCGGCCAACAGCACCACCGCGGCAGAAGCGGCAATGGCGCCCTTTGCAGTCTTCTTCATTGCGAGTCCTCGAGCTCTGATCAGGAACTCCCCGAGACTGATAGCAACCCTATAAGGAAAGGCTCCGATAGCGCCAGGGCCACTGGCGAACGGCTGCGAAGGTGCAGGAGATGATCAGCTCGTCAGCGCTGCGGCAGCGGCAGCCTGATGCTGAACTCGGTGCTGCCGGGAACGCTCTGCACGGCCACTCGTCCGTGATGGGCCTCGACCACGGCGGCGACGATGGCCAGTCCGAGTCCGGTGCTGCCGCTGCTGGGATCGCCGGTGCGGGCGCGGCTGCTGTCGGCACGGGTGAACCGTTCGAACACCTGCCCCTGCAGCTTTTGCGGGATCCCCGGGCCGTTGTCGGCGACCGTGATCAAGGCGTCGGTCCGGTCGACGCGCAGCCCGACGCGGACCGTGGTTCCCGCGGGGGTGTGGGTGCGAGCGTTGGTCAGCAGGTTCAGTACGGCCTGGTGCAGCCGGTAGCGATCGCCGGTGATGATCATCGAATCTCCGCCGACGGAGGCACTGTCGAGATCGAGAATCCACTGATGATCTTGGCCGGCCGCGCGGGCGTCACTGACGGCATTGATCAACAACTCGGTCAGGTCGACCGGCCCGATGTCGATGTTGGGTCCGGAGTCGAGCCGGGCCAGCAGCAGCAGATCCTCGACCAGACGGGACATCCGCCGGGCCTCGGACTCGACCCGGCCGAGCGCGAACGCGGTGTCGGCAGGAAGTTGATCACGGCCGCGCCGGGTCAGCTCCGCGTAGCCGCTGATCGAGGCCAGCGGATTGCGCAGCTCGTGGGAGGCGTCGGCGATGAACTGCTTGAGCTTGGTCTCGCTGGCCTGCCGTGCGGCCAAGGCCCCATCGACGTTGTCCAGCATGTGATTGAGCGCCTGTCCGACCCGGCCGACCTCGGACGCCGGATTGGCGTCGGCCTGCGGCACCCGCATCGCCAGCGCGACCTCGCCGCGATCCAGCTGCAGTTGGGAGACCTGCTGGGCGGTGGTGGCAACCCGATTGAGCGGCCGCAGGCTGCGTCGTACCACGATGCCGACCGCCAGTCCGGCAACGATGATCGCCAGCAGTGACAGCGGGACGGCGACCCGGATGATCTGCTGCAGCATGTGGTTGACGTCGGACAGGGAGGTGCCGACCACCAGCGTGGCCGGGACCGATGAGCTGGGTGTGTTGCCATACGTGGCGGACAGAGCGGTCACTCGATAGGCGCCGAGCGAGCTACCCAGATGCACGGTGTGGTAGTTGCCGTCCACCGGGACGTCGGACAGGGTCGACAACGCTTGGTCCGGCAACGAAGTCCGTTCCAACGGAGCATGCCCCTGCTGCTTGACCAGCAGCCCGGACTCGGCGGGGGTCGCGCCGCCTGTGAAGATCGCATAGAGCGTGCCCTGCGGTTGGCCGGGCTGCAGCAACCGGTCGGCCGTTGTCCCGTCGGGTGCCCGCAACCGAGCGACAATCCCCTGCAGCTGCGAGTCGGTGTTCTGCAACATCAACTGCTGGGTGGTGAACAGGCTGGCGGCACTGAGCAGGACGGCGATCGCGGCGACGATCAGCACCACTCGGATCAGCAGTTGCCGACCCAGCGTGCCGCGGGCGAACACTCCGGGTTGTGGCGAGACGACAGCCAGGTCCGACACGGGAACCGCCTCGGCGCGCGCCGGGTCGACGGAGGAAGGGCGGCCGGGCGGGCCGCCGGGGAGTGTTGGCGGTTGCTGCGCCGGCTGCTGTGTCACCGGACCGGCGGCTGAGGCGGATGGCGCGTCGGTCGACGACACCGGGGTGGAACGATCGTCGGTCACGTACGGACTTCTCAGTCGGCGGCGGGGCGCAGCACGTAGCCCGCGCCGCGCATGGTGTGGATCATCGGTGACCGGTTGGCGTCGATCTTCTTGCGCAGGTAGGAGATGTAGAGCTCGACCACGTTGGCCTGACCGCCGAAGTCGTAGTTCCAGACCCGGTCCAGGATCTGCGCCTTGGACAGCACCCGGCGCGGGTTACGCATCAGATAGCGCAGCAGCTCGAACTCGGTCGCAGTCAGGTGGATCTCCTGACCGGCGCGGTAGACCTCGTGCGAGTCCTCGTTCAGCACCAGGTCGCCGACCACCAGGCTGGAGTCGTCGCGGGCGGCACCGGCGCCGCTGCGGCGGAGCAGTCCGCGCAGCCGGGCGATCAACTCCTCCAGGCTGAACGGCTTGGTCACGTAGTCGTCGCCGCCGGCGGTCAGCCCGCCGATCCGGTCCTCGACCGCGTCCTTGGCGGTCAGGAAGATCACCGGCACGTCCGGGTCCTCGGTACGGATCCTGCGCATCACCTCCAACCCGTCGAAGTCCGGCAACATCATGTCCAGCACGATCACGTCGGGCCGTACCTCGCGGGCCGCGCGGACCGCGTCGTTGCCGGAACCGGCCGTGGTGACCTGCCAACCCTCGTACCGCATCGCCATCGACAGCAGTTCGGTCAGGCTCTGCTCGTCGTCGACCGCCAGCACCCGGATCGGGGTGCCGTCCGGTCGGGTCATCGGTGCCTGGGCCGCTGCTGCGGTGGAATTCCGCGTCGGCGTCCCGGGCCGGGACATGCCTGTCGGGGCCGAGACCCCGAGTTGCTCTGATCGCGCCATGGTCATCACCCTCCCAGCACAGTCTGCGGACCCGGTGGGTGCGCGCTGTGGGTTATCTGTGAAGCCGTTCTTCGGATCACCGTAGTCGTACGGATCAGCCGGCGCTCGGCGCAGAGCTCGGGTCAGGTCTGATCGGTGGTGAGCTCGTCGTTCGCGGCGCGGTTGCGGCGGAACAGCCGATCGATCGCAATCCGACCGCCGCCGAAGACGACCAGCAGCAGGGCCAGCAACCCGATGATCAGGTTGTATTCGTAGCCGCGTTGCCAGGTCACGGTGTCGCCCCGGACGTGCGTGATGAAGAAGTTCGACCAGGCCGTGTACGAGATGATCAACACCTGTTCGACCACGACCGCGGCAGCCACCAACGGGGTGAGGGCACCGACGATCAGGAAGACCCCGCCGATCAGCTCGAGCAGGGTGCCGCCCCAGGCGGCGTAATCGGCGAACGGTGTGCCGAAGCGACGCAGGTAGGCGATCTGGCTCTCGACGCCCTGCACCTGCCAGCGCCGCCAGCCGTGCATGATCAACACGAACCCCAATCCGACCCGGGCCAACAGCAGTGCCAGGTCGCGGGCGATCTGGAGGAAACGAGCCATCGGAACTCACTCCTGGGGGAGCACGGAATGCGTGCGTGGGCGGTCGGGATGGAAGGCCTCGAATCTAGACGACTCCGGCCCCGGAACGCGGCCCCCACGCCGGGCCGTGCAACTCGGGTACGCCGCCAGGACGTCCTGGGCCCGGTGGCCTTGCAGTCCCGCACCCGAACTCCACCGCCGCGCGCGGGTTGCCCTGGAGACCGGTGGGCCGGCACTCCCGCACCCGAACTCCACCGCCGCGCGCGAAATATCGGCTGCGGGAGTCGGTCGTGCGCGCGGCTGTTGCTGTCTGCCGGTCCATTTCGGCGGATCCGAGGAGGTTTCGGCTGTTCTCGTACGCGTATGGGTGCCTACGCTCCTGTGATTTCGGCTCGACGGGGCGGCGTCGCCGCCGGGGCCACCGAAGGCTCGGGAGCGAGGCCACCGAATCCCGCGGGCCACCGGAACCGCGCGCACACCAGCACCCGGTATCGGCCGCCGCGCGCCAATCGGCCGCGGTCCGCGCACTCCCGCACCCGAAATCCACCGCCGCACGCGAAATATCGGCTGCGGGAGTCGGTCGTGCGCGCGGCTGTCGTCGGCCCGACCAGTTTTGGGTGCGGGAGTCGCTTCTGCGGCTGTGAGCGCGCATCCGGTTGAGTGGATTCGGCTCAACTCGCGGTTGAAGTTGGACCGCCCATCGGGCATAGTTGAGCCCGGCTCGCTCAAGGGCCAAGTTGAGTGGAATAGACTCAACCCTCGCTTGTTGTACAGGCTGGCCGCCGAGCATGGCGGCTACCCAAACAACGAGAACCAACGTCAAGCAACCGGAGGAACACAAACCATGGCTCGTGCAGTCGGCATCGACCTGGGCACGACCAACTCGGTCGTCGCCGTACTCGAGGGTGGAGAACCCACCGTCATTCCCAACGCCGAAGGGTCGCGTACGACCCCGTCGGTGGTCGCATTCGCCAAGGGCGGCGAGGTGCTGGTCGGTGAAGTCGCCAAGCGCCAGGCCGCAACCAACGTCGAGCGGACCATCCGCTCCGTCAAGCGCCACATGGGCACCGACTGGCATGTCAAGATCGACGACAAGGACTACAAGCCGCAGCAGATCAGCGCCTTCGTGCTGCAGAAGCTGAAGCGGGACGCCGAGGCCTACCTCGGTGAGACCGTCACCAACGCGGTGATCACCGTCCCGGCGTACTTCTCCGACGCCGAGCGGCAGGCCACCAAGGAAGCCGGTGAGATCGCCGGCCTGACCGTCGACCGGATCATCAACGAGCCGACCGCGGCCGCCCTCGCCTACGGCATGGACAAGGCCGACAGCGAGCAGACCATCCTGGTCTTCGACCTCGGTGGCGGCACCTTCGACGTCTCCCTGCTGGAGATCGGTGACGGCGTCTTCGAGGTGAAGGCGACCAAGGGTGACAACCGGCTCGGTGGCGACGACTGGGACGCCCGGATCGTCGAGTGGCTGGTGACCCAGTTCAAGAACAAGAACGGCGTCGACCTGGCTCAGGACAAGTTCGCCCGGCAGCGGCTGCAGGAAGCCGCCGAGAAGGCGAAGATCGAACTCTCCTCGGCCAGCGAGACCCAGATCAACCTGCCGTACGTGACTCTCGGCGAGTCCGGCCCGCTGCACCTGGAGGAGCGGCTGACCCGTTCGGAGTTCCAGCGGATGACCAACGATCTGCTCGATCGCACCCGCGCCCCGTTCCATGCCGTGATCGAGGACGCCAAGATCAGCGTCGGCCAGATCGATCACGTGATCTTGGTCGGTGGTTCGACCCGGATGCCCGCCGTTGTTGATCTTGTCAAGGAGCTGACCGGCGGCAAGGAGCCCAACAAGGGCGTCAATCCGGACGAGGTCGTTGCGCTGGGCGCCAGCCTGCAGGCCGGTGTGCTGAAGGGCGAAGTCAAGGACGTCCTGCTGCTCGACGTCACCCCGCTGAGCCTGGGCATCGAGACCAAGGGCGGCGTGATGACCAAGATCATCGAGCGCAACACCACCATCCC